>NZ_JAHKRT010000001.1 GCF_018863195.1 Sphingomonas quercus
CATGCGCATCGACATTGGCCATCGCCTCCGTCTTCAGCGGCGACAGCCTCCCCGGCCCCGCCGCCGCCCCCGCCATACCCGGCATCAGCATCGCGCCTGTCATCAGCGCCGTCATCAACGTGCGGGCGAACTTCATATCCATCTCCCCGGATGCAAACAGGATCTTAGTAAGAGAAGCGCACGCCGAGCCTGAACACCCGGCCGAGCACATCATAGAGCTGGCGGTTGGTCTGGGCGGCGGACGGGGTGTTGTTGGCGGTGATATCGCCGGCGACCAGCACCGGATCCCGGTTGAAGATGTTCTTGATCGACAGGAACGCTTCCGCCTTGCTGTTGCCGATCTCGAAACCGTAACTGGTGTTGAGATCGACGTAGAAGGCGCCGGGGATACGGTTGTTGTTGATGCTGTAGCCGTTGTCGGCGGCCATCTGCGCCTGGGTCCTGGCCGGACAGGACGCTTCGCAATCGACATATTGGGTGTTGTAGACACCGCCGCTCACGCCACGGCCGACGACGCTGATCGAAAACGGCCCCTGATCATAGCCCGCCGACAGGCGATAGCTCCAGTCGGGCGTGCTGCCGCTGTTCTGGCCGGCCGCCTGGCTGGGCACGCCGATGCCATTATTGGTGTAGACGCTGATATAGCGCGTCGCCAGCGCGCGCACGGTGACATTGCCTGCCAGCACCGGCCGGCGGTAGCTTGCCTCGAAATCGATGCCGCGCGACTTGGTCTCCGAATAGTTGAGCGACGTCGAATTGACGATCGAGATGTCCGACGCCGGCGTCAGCGCGCCGCCGTCGGCGGTGACGATGTTGGCGCAGGCAGAGGCGATGTTCTGGCGGAAGCAGAGATCGGTGATGTTGGCTGCGCTCAGGCTGCCGATCGCACCCGTCATGCGGATCGCGTAATAATCCACCGACATGGCGAAGCCCGGAAGGAAGCGCGGCGTGAGCACCACGCCGACGCCGTAGGTCTTGGCCACTTCTGGCTTGAGGCCGGGATTGCCCATCACCTGCTCGAGGATCTCGTCGCTGCGCACCGTGCCGTTGGGCTGGAGCACCTGCACCGTATTGGTCCGCCGGATGCCGGGGGCGAACAGCTCGTTGAGATTGGGCGCACGGATATCGCGGGAGACAGTGCCGCGCAGCTTGATGTCGTCGATCACCTGATAGGTGAGGCCGAGCTTCCAGGTACTGACCGTGCCCGAAGTCGAATAGTCGGTGACGCGCACCGCGCCGTTCAGGTCCATGCCGCGCAACAGCGGCACCACCGTCTCGAGATAGGCCTCCTTCACATTGTAGGAGCCCTTGGTGACCAGATAATTGCCGTAGAGCCAGCCCGACGCGAATTGGGGATCGACGCTGCCGTTCACCTGCTCCTTGCGCCATTCGCCGCCGAACGCGATCGAGACGGGGCCGGCCCAGGTCTCGAAGAGGTCCGCGGTGGAGAGGTTGAACGCAGCGACGTCCTGCTTCAGCGTCTGCTTGCGCAGCGGCTGGTCGCCATTGTTGAAGATATAGTCGATCGCCGCCGGGCTGGCGCCGCCGACGCCGATGCGGTTGATCGGCACGCAGCCATTGTTCGGGCTGGCGAGCGTCGAGCGGCAGACGATGGTGCCGGCGGCGATGCCCGCGCTGTTGCCGGCCGGCGCGAAGACGGCGTCCTGGGCCAGCGCCATGCGGGCGGTGTTCCAGGTGTTGATCAGGCTCTCGTTCGTCTTGGCGATGCCCTTCTGATAATAGGCATCCCATTTCCATTCCCGCGACAGCGCCTCAAACCCGCCCTCGGCGCCGAGCACGTAGCGATAGACCTGGCGGGTGTTGTCGCTGCCCGCCGCCGGGATGCCGGAATTGGTGGTGCCGATGGTGATCGAGCGGAGCTGCTGGGCGGCAGGCACCGTCGCGTTATAGGCGTTGACGCGGCTCAGGAAGGCGGCTGGCAGGAAGGCATTGTCGAGCTGGATCGAGACGCCGGTGCTCGGCGTCTGCTGGTAATAGCTCAGCCCGTTATAATGGCTGTAGGCCATCTGGGCATAGACCTGCAGCGCCGGCGAGAATTCCCAGCTGACCCGCCCGAAGCCGCTGTAGCGTTCCTCATCCGGCATCAGCGAGTTGGTGCCGACGAAGCCGTCCAGGCTATATTGCCAGTCGCCGCCGAGCATCCATTGCCCGCTGGTCCGGGCGACCGGCGCGCCGGCGGCGAACTGGCCGGTCGTCGCGCGCCCGGTGGCGGGATCGATCGTGCCGAAATAAGTGTCCTGGATGCCGGCCGGGCCGTTGGTGACGAGGCCGCCCGGCGTCATGCTGCGCACGCCGATGCCGTCCGACACGAGATAATAGGGCTGACCGTTGGTCGCCGTCCAGGCCGGGTTGACCATCATGAAGTGGCCCTTGCTGTTCCACTTCCGATCGATCGTGCTCTTGCCCTGCTGGTTGAAATATTCGCCGCTGACGAGAATATGGCCCTTGCCGCCGCCGAACGGCATGCCGGCGGTCAGCGTCACCTTGTGGTTGGGCACGTCGCCATAGGTGGTGACGCCATATTCGTAGCTGCCCTTCACGCCGGTATATTTGCGGTCGAGGATGAAGTTGACGACGCCGGCCACCGCATCCGAGCCATAGGCCGACGAGGCGCCGCCGGTCACCACCTCGACCCGCTCGACCAGCGCCTGCGGGAAGGTGTTGGTGTCGACGAGCCCGGTGGCCGAGGACGCAACCGAGCGCTGACCGTCGAACAGCACCAGCGTGCGCACGGCGCCGAGATTGCGCAGGTTGAGCGCGGAGATGCCCGCCTCACCCGCCGAGAGGCGGCCGGAATTGGTCGCGCCGTTCTGGCTGCCGCGGATGGCGGGGAGGGTGGCCGCGAAGTCGGCGATGCTCGCCGGCGCCTCGGCCTGCAACTCCTTGGTGCTGATCACGCTGACCGGGGTGGGCGCGCTATAGCCGTCGCGAACGATGCGCGATCCGGTGACGGTGATATCATCGACGGTCGGCGCGGCTGCATCGGCAGCGGCCATCACCGGCGCGGCATCCTGAGCCTGAGCCTGAGCGCCAACGCAGAGAGCCATCATGCCTGCCGTCGCCAGGCTGCGATGCCTGAGGGAACGCCAGCTGCTACGTGCGTCGGATGCGATGAAACCCGGTAGTATCGTCATGATTGCCCCCGATTTTATGATTTCGGGCAATCCTCTCCATTTTTCTTATGCTTTTTCGTCGCCTTGGCGGGGCGACTATATTGTATAACTGCAATAACAACCTGCTCATATTCAGACATAAACACGCCCGTCGTCCGAGCGCCTGCCATACCTATTGGAGCTAATTTGCCAGCTGCCCCTATCCTTAAACGTTATCAGAATGGTGATTGCGGTTCCCACAATTATCCGGACGCAATCAGAGAGGTGATTGCAGATTCCGGCGCGACATCGGTAATCGACGCCGGAAACTGCTCGCCGGGTTTCGGTTCGCGACATCCGATCCCGGTGCAAGCGCAGGGAGGGCCGCAGGAGATTCGGAAATCGGCGCTCGGGGCGACGAGCGCGCCGGATTCGGCGCACGATACCCGCCTGCACGACCGAAAGCGTCATGGCCTCAAGACGGGTGGCGAAGAAATGACAGAAAATGCAATCAAGGCCATGCTAGCCTAAGGCTGTCCGGGGAGGGGCGGGGCAGCAGATATTTGCGGATCGCTCCCGTGGCGCCGTCCGGCGTGCGCGAAACAAGGGGATGATTTCATGAAGCGGAAGATCCTGATCGGTACTGGCTGCGCCTTGCTCGCGCTCGCCGCAGCTCCGGCCGTCGCCCAGCAGCCGGCCGGCGGCGGCGGAGCGCTGATGCCGGTGCGCGTCGTCGCTGCCGAGGGACGCATCCTGATGACGCTGCCGCCGCCCGACAGGGACGGGGTGTCGGGCCGCTATCTCTATGCCAGCGCGCTGCGCACGGGCCTCGGCTCGGCGGATCTCAGGCTCGATCGCGGCATGCTGGGCGGTGAGCAGATTCTCGCCTTCCGCCGCATCGGCAAGAAGATCGCCGTCACCTTCGAGAACCCGCGCTTCAAGGCGAGCGGCGACGCCGGCGTCCAGGCGGGCGGCCGCGACAGCTTCCCGTTCAGCACCATCGTCATGCTCGATATCGCCGGCACGGGGCCGGACGGCACGACGACGGTGGATATCGCGCCGTTCCTGACGCGCGACCTCGTCGGCATCGCGGACACGCTGAACCAGGGCGGGAAGGGGTTCCGCCTCGCCGAGACGCTGAGCGCGGCGGATCCGTCGTCGGTGAAAATCTTCCCGGACAATGTCGAGATGGAGGCGCTGCAAACCTACACCTCCGACGCGCCGGGCCGGGACGTCTCGGCGATCGCATCCGAGCCCAAGCAGGTCAGCTTCATCGTCCACCACAGCTTCATCCGGCTGCCGGGGCCGGGCTTCCAGACCCGCAAGTTCGATGTCCGCGCCGGCAGCTTCGTCACCCAGCATTATGATTATGGCACGCCGCTCGGAGAGCCCGTGGTCGAGCAGCTCGCCAATCATTTCCGCCTGGAGAAGGTCGATCCGTCGGCCGCGCGCTCGCGGGTGAAGAAGCCGATCATCTTCTACATCGATCGTGCCGCGCCCGAGCCGATCCGCACCGCGCTGATGGAGGGCGTCAATTACTGGCGGACGGCATTCGACAAGGCCGGCCTGATCGACGCCTTCGAGGCACGCATCCTCCCTGAGGGCGCCGATCCGCTCGACGTGCGCTATTCCATGGTCAACTGGAGCAACCGGCTGACGCGCGGATGGTCCTATGGCGGGGGCATCACCGATCCGCGCACCGGCGAGATCATCAAGGGCAATGTCGTCATCGGCGCGCTGCGCGTGCGCCAGGACATGATCATCTTCGAAGGCCTTGTCGGCGCCGATCAGGACAATAAGGGCGGGCCGAACGATCCGGTGCGCGTCTCGCTGGACCGCATCCGCCAGCTCGGCGCGCACGAGGTCGGCCATGCGCTCGGCTTCATGCATAATTTCGCCGGCAGCATCCAGGACCGCACCACGGTGATGGATTATCCGCCGCCGCGCATCAAGCTGACCAACGGCAAGATCGACCTGTCGGACGCCTATGCCAAGGGCGGCGGGCCGTGGGACGATTTCACCGTCGACTGGCTCTACGGCCAGCCAAAGCCGGGCGAGGATCCGGATGTAGCGGCGCGTCGCAAGGCGCTGGCGGCCAAGGACCTGCTGTTCATCACGGACGTCGACGGACGGGCGCCGGACACGCCGAGCCCGTGGGGCAGCATGTGGGACGACGGCGCCGATCCGGTCGACGCGCTCGGCCATATGATGGCGGTGCGCAAGGTCGCGCTCGCCAATTTCGGCACGGCCGTGCTGCAACCGAACGAGGCTCTTTCGAACTTGCGCCGCAAGTTCGTGCCGGTGTGGCTGCTGCATCGCTACAATATCGACGCTACCGGCAAGCTGATCGGCGGCATCGATTATCGCTACGCCGTCAATGGCGACAATCATCCGCCGGCCCAGCCGGTGCCCGCCGCGAGGCAGATGGCGGCGCTGGATGCGCTGCTCGCAACGCTGTCCGCCGATGCCCTGACCGTGCCTGACCGGCTGGTGATGCCGCTGTCCGCCGCGGTGAACGGCGGGCGCGACCTGCAATATAATCTGGAGGTGTTCCAGAATGCCTCGGCCTCGGCGTTCGATCCGCTGGTCGCGGCCGACGCGGCGGCGCAGATGACGCTGGACTCGCTGCTGGCGCCGGCGCGACTGACCCGCGTCTATGAGCAGCATCGCCGCGATCCGGCCTATCTCGGCGTGGACCGGCTGCTCGACAGGCTGCTCGCGGCGACGGTGGACGCGCGGAAGGATGCGGTCGGACGGCGCATCGCGTTTCGCACGATCCTAACGATGGCGCGCACGGCGCGCGACAACGATACTTCCGTCGATGTGGCCGCGCTCATCAATGATCGGCTGCGTGGATTGGCCGACCGGCTGAAGGCGGCAGGCACCGGCGAGGATGGCGCCTGGGCGCGCAGCGTCGCGCAGATCCTGTCCAATGACGGGGCGCTGACCCGCGAACTCGCCAAACGCCCCGCAGCGCCGGCCATTCCGCCGGGCATGCCGATCGGCAGCAGCGAGAGCGACTGGTTCGACGACGTGATGTAGGCCGCGGACCGCAGAGGCGACGGCGGTGAACCCCGCCGTTGCCCGGGTCCGATTTTACATAATATATATTATCGGACTGAGCGACGTCCCGTCGGGGCGGTCGCGCGGCAATGCGATCGTCCATGCCGCGATCGCCATGGCATCCAGCCTCCCCTCCAAGGCGAGTGTGATTGCATCAGCCCCATCCCGGAGGATGATGATCCCGGTGTCCGCCAGCGGGCATCGCAAGTTACGTAGCCCCAGAGAATGCCGGAGCCCATTGCCGCAGGCTGGCATTCAGGGCGAGCAACGCTGCGATTTTGTGTTGATGGCGGAAGGAAGAGTCGCTCCGGGCATGTCCTGGCACCATATTCCTCTGCCCCCCCCTCGCATTCATGGGGAAGCTCCAGTCAATCAGGATAATGGGTGTGGTCACGAGCGCGGCGCGCGAGAGCCCGTGAGGCCCGACCATGCCGATCTCGTGGACGCGCCGGACGGGATCATCACGATCGCGCTGCTGCGACGATTGGGCCACCCTTGCCGGACTGCACGAGGACCGCCGTGCGGTAGACAGGGTTGGGGTTCGGCGGCAATGCGAAGCTCGATGCGGCGCCCGACCAGGTGCCGATCGCCGTCAGCTGGCGGACGATATTACGGTGAGGCAGCGTGCGCCCGCCATTCTCACCGGCGCGGATCGGCACATTATTGACGCGCGGGTCATAGCGGACGACCCATATCGTCGACGTTGGCGCGCCGCGCGCTGCGCCGATAAACAGTTTGTCGCCAGTCAGCCGGATCTGCGGACCAGAATGTCGCGGTGCCGCGGTGATCGCCGCTTCAAGCTGCTGGCGATCGTTACCGACGATCGTCTGCTTTCCGCCGTTTATGACCATCTGCGGCGTCGCGACTTCGCCGCGCCCGGCGCTATGGGCGTAGTCCCACTGCCGTGCCGTGAACCGGGGTGTGGCGAAAGTGTCCTTCCAGCCGAGCTGGTCCCAATAGGTCACCGCGAACGACAGCGGGATGACGTCCGGGCGATCGGCGATCGCATTGAGGTTCGCATTGGCCGGCGGACAGGAGGAGCAGCCCTGGCTCTGAAACAGCTCCACCAATACCGGCGAGCCGGCGGCAGGCGGCGGCGAAACGGATGCTGCGGAGACGCCAACAGCGCCAGCAGCCGCCAGCGCGAGAGTCGCAGCGATCCAATGTTGGCTCTTCATCGTGATGCTCCTCGACTGGTTCCGTGGATCTGGGCCTGCCCTCGGCCGCGCCCGTTAGACCCCGGCAGGCGCCTGAACGACCATAGGCCGGCCCGATAAAGCGGACCGGCCAAATCATGAATCGGCTCAGAACAGGTGCGTGCCGTGGGTGATCGCACCGCCGGCGCGGATCGCCGCAGCGACGGTGGTCGCTTCCGCGAGCTGCGCATCGGTTGCGCCGGCTTCTCGCGCCTGCCTGGTATGGATCTCGATGCAATAGACGCACTGCGTCGTGAGCGCGACGGCAACGGCAATGAGCTGCTTGTTGAGCGCGGAGATCTCGCCGTCCCTGAACACGGCCTTGTCGAACTCCCAGAAGGCCGACATCGCGTCGGGCGCGCCCGCATCCAGGCTCTTCAGTTTCTTCAGCTTACCCATGTCGTGCATGTCGCGTTCCTCGTCGTCGTTCGAAGGTGGATGCTCTGGCCGGGTCGGACGTTGCCCGTCGCGCGCCGTCAGCATGAGGACCTACGTGCCGGCCGGGGCGGGGGTTACAGAGCTGACCGAATGACGAAATCCTCGTCGCCGGCCACCGACTGTGGGACGGATGAACGGGAGGAGCGGGTCGTCCCGATCCGCTCCTCCCCAGCCTTCGGCCGTCAATCAGGGACGTGGCGTGGACAATCGCCGGGCCTGATCATGCCGTCGCCGCACCGGCGAACCTCGTGTCCTTGCGCACCACCGCCCCGATGAGGCCGAAGCCGAGCATCATCATCGCCCAGGTTGCCGGCTCCGGAACGGCGGCGGCGGAAAAGGTGATGCGGTAAAATGGCGTCTCGGCGGAAAGCCCGCTGTTGAAACTATAGCCCGGCGCCGTGGTGAGCCCGTTGAACTTGCTGAAGTCGGCGAAGCTGCGCGAGACCGTGCCGTTCTCCGGATCACGCAGCGTCGCGTCGGCACCGGCGATGTAGGCGGCATTTGCCGGATTGAAGAGCTCCGAGCCGGCGTCCCAGATATCGCCGGCGGTCTGCGTGATGGAGCTTATCAGCAGATTGCCCGCTGCATCGAACAGGCGATAGGCGTGCGGATCATCATTGCCGATGAAGGAATCGTTGCTGGGCACGACCATCGCCGCAAATGAAAAGAAGGGGTTGGTCGCCGGGTCGACCGTAAAGGTCGCGCTCGCCACCTCGCCCGGGGGCATCGGGGCGCCACCCACCGTGCCGAGGACCGCAGCCGGATCTGCCGCGGCAAAGGCCGATAGCCAGTCCGTGCCAGAGCCGAGTTCGGCCGCCGTGACGATCGGCATGGCGGCAGGGCCGCCCTGATCGAAGGCATCGAAGGTGCCGCCGCTGAAGCCGACGTTGAGCGGCGCGACACCGACGCTTGTCGGCGGCGCGATGTTCTGCACGGTGACCGTGACCTTGCGCTGAGCAAAGGCCGGCTGGGCCACGGCTGCGGCGACAAGGACGGCCGGAATTGCCATTCTCGCGATCTGCTTCACGACGCATTCTCCCTTGAGCAGACGGGATGCCTGCGTTCGGCAGTACGTCGACCGTGAGACCGCCGTTACAGTCCCGGGCGCGGATGCGGCGAAGCGTGGACGGGCCGCAGTCACCAGCGAAGCAGCCGTGGCCCCAGCAACGCGCCGACCCCCGCTGCAAGCGCTATTCCAAGACTGTACCAGGTGAGCACAAAGATCGCGGAGACTTCCGGACAGTGGAGGCAATAGATCGTGGCCGCCCAGGCGCCCGCCCCCAGCCCCGCCACCGCGCCGGCGGCGCGAAGGCGGTCGGCGCAAGCTTGCGGAACGACCAGAGCAGCCCGGCGAAGATCGGCGCGGCGAGCGCCACAACCAGCCACGGACATGCCATCCAGCTGCGTCCGAGCCACATCGCGAGCCAGTGCGATGAGGGCGTCCGGGCGAGCTCGCCGACCCCGACACCTGCCAGGATCAACACAGGCGCCGCCAGAAACCAGAGTCCGCCGAGCGATCCCGGCGCAGGTCGCGCCAGACGCGAGATCCCGTATACCGCGCCGAGCCCGAGCGAAATCGTGTAGGTCCATTTCATCCAGAAGGAGAAGCCGTGCATCGCGACGCGCAGGTCCGGACGGACGCCGAGCGTCACCGTCACCAGCAGCATGGCCGCGACGCAGCCGGCGGCGATGCCCAGGCCGATCCGCGTAACGACGGCGTGGCGCGGCACGGATCGAACATCTCGGCTCAGCGCCTGAATGAGCTGATCGTTGTTCATCATGAGCAGCCTTTGGTGGCATCCTCGAAACCTTCGGCCGCGAGGATCGCCTCGACTTGAGCTGGGCTTCGCTCGTTGCCGTCCTCAACCCGGGCCTATGTCGGTTGGCCGCGATCAGTTGCAAAGCTGCTGCCGACGTTCCTGGGATCTCCGGCGGCACGAGCGATCCTACGACCGATAGAGGCGCGGCATCATGCGGCGTAGCGCGTCCACTTTCGGCGCGTCGTTGATGACGATGTACGGGTAGGTCGGGTTCTTCGCCATGAAGTTCTGATGATAGCCTTCGGCCGGATAGAAGTGATCTGCATGCTCGATCCGCGTGACGATCGGGCGGGAAAAGATATGCGACGCCGTGAGCTGCTGGAGGTAGGCACGCGCGACCCGCTCCTGCGCGGCCGACTGCGGGAACAGCGCGGTGCGATACTGGGAGCCATGATCAGGCCCCTGCGCATTCAACGTCGTCGGGTCCGCCACGACGGAGAAATAGACGCGCAGCAGGTCGGCATAGCTGACCCTGGCGGGGTCGAATATGACCCGAACCGCCTCGGCGTGTCCGGTGGTGCCGGTCGACACCTCCTCATAGGTCGCGGCGCCGGCCCGCCCGCCGGCATAGCCCGACGTCGCCGAGGCGACGCCCTTCACATGGTCGAACACGCCCTCCACGCCCCAAAAGCATCCGCCGGCGAAGACCGCGGTCTCGGTCTTGCCGGATACAGGGGCGGTGACGCTGGGCTGCGGTGCGTCGACAAATGCTTCCGCGGACGCGCCAACAGCGGAGGATGCCGCCACCATGGCCAGCACAAGGACGCCGCCGAAACCGAGGTAGGAAACTGAACGCATGGCCGGAAAACTCCTTTGACTACCCTGACATACGCAGATCCCTGTCGTGGCGTTACGCGTAACCTCGGCGGCCGATCGGACGTATCACCAATCATGACCCACCCATCCGATCGCCGAGCCTTCCTCACCACCAGCGCCCTGGCGCTCGCCGGCGCCGCCATGGCCACCGCCAGCCTGCCGGCGCTTGCGGCCGCGCCCCGCCCGTTGCGCCTGAGCGACGCTGAGTGGCGCCGGCGCCTCTCGCCGCAAGCCTATGCCGTGCTCCGGCAGGCCGCGACCGAGCGCCCGTTCTCGAGCCCGCTCAACGCCGAGCACCGCAACGGCACCTTCCTCTGCGCCGGCTGCGCGCTGCCGCTATTCGCCGCGCGCACCAAGTTCGACAGCGGCACGGGCTGGCCGAGCTTCTGGACGTATCTCCCCGATGCGATCGCCACGAAGAGCGATACCAGCCTGTTCATGGAGCGGACCGAAGTGCGCTGCGCACGCTGCGACGGGCATCTCGGCCATGTGTTCGACGACGGGCCCAAGCCGACCGGCCTTCGCTACTGCATGAACGGCGACGCGATGCACTTCGCGCCGCTCCCGGCATTTCCGGCCGCACCTGCACCGTCCCCGGGAGGCGTGGCCAGGAGGTGAATCAAGCGTTGCGCACATCGCGGCCCGATGGCGCATGACCTCAAGGCGGTCCTGTCCCATCGGGCCGATCACCTCACCGGCTTCGTCCCAAGGCGATTGCCGGCCGCCCGCCCCGCCACGGCCGTTGGACTGGAAGGGTCAGAACTGGGTCGACCACTCGGTCATCCAGTCCGGGAAATGATCAAGCGCGAACGCTTCGACCTTCCGGTCGAAGCCGGTCAGGATGAAGACGCCGACCAGGAGGAGAAGCACGCCCAGCACCGCTTTCCCGCGTCCGCCGGCCGCCATCATCCGCCCACGCCACCGGGCGAGCGCCCCGCGAGCCGCGAATGCGATGACCAGCAGCACGGTCGAGATGCCGAGCCCGAAGGCAACCATAACGAGGGCCACCTCGCCCAGGTCCTTGCCTTCGGCCGCAAGTGCGACCGCGGCGCCCAGTGTCGGACCCACGCAAGGCGCCCAGACGATGCCGAGGAGCGCCCCGACCAGCCCCTGCCCCCACAATCCCGCCCTGCCGTCCAGCGAGGACTGGCGCTCGCTCGCCCACGCGGCAAGCGGGGTAGCGATACGGGTGAGCACGTCCTGCAGCTTCGGCAGGAGCAGGATTACGCCGGCCGCGCACAGGATAGCCGCCCCGGCCGCGCGCACGACGAGCGTGTCGATCCCGAGCGCTTGCCCGAACGCGGCCACGATGAAGCCCGTCGCGGTGAATGCGGCCACCAGCCCTGCCGCCAGCGCCAGCGGAGCATAGCGGTGCCGCTGCGCCGCCGACGAGAGCACGATCGGCACCAGCGGCAGCACACAGGGCGACAGGATGGTGAGCGCGCCCGCCGCATAGGCGAGCGCGGGATTGAGAGCGGACGCCATCCTCGGCGTCAGGCGATCGCGCTGTGGATCACCGCGGTGACCTTGCCGTCATCGGTTTCGTGGGCGATCCGGGCCGTCTCGCGCTTGCCGTGGAAGGCGATCACCGTCGACTGCATCGTGGCGCCGAACTTCTGCCAGAGTGGCTTCTGCGTGTCGTAGTCGATACGGAACACCTGCATGTCGCGATATGCGGGCTCTGCGGTCACCCGGGCGATGGTCTTGGCCTGCTCGCGGCAGACCGGGCACCAGGGCGCATGAACCCACACGATGATCGGCTTGCCCGCCTTCTGCGCATCATCGAACGCAGCTTGATTGAATGGCTGTACCGCGGGAGCCGCGGCGGCGGCGGGCGAAACGGCGACGACCGTCGGAACTCCGGCAGCAAGAGCCGCCAAAACCGCGAAAGAAGACTGGCGCATAGGGCCTCCCTGAAACTGTGAAGCACGCTTCCTACGGGCCATCGCCGGGCGCGGTTACACATGGTCGAGAAGGTCGGCCTCACGACGATGATTTTTACCGGACGGGGGCGGTCAAGGGCTGCATGCGCGAGGCGGTGGCCGGCGCCGGTCGTGATAAGCGAGGCACGCCGAACAGCGCCCGGGCGCGCCCCTAAATTGTCCACTCGTCTTCTGGCAGCCTGCACGGTCGTGGAATCCGGCTATCTCCCGCCACCGACACTCCCCCCGCCGTGCCGGATCAGCGCACGACCAGCCGCGTGTAGAGATGCCACGTCGCATAGCCGAGCACCGGCAGCACCACCGCCAGGCCGATCAGCGCCGGAATGGCACCAAGGACGAGCAGCGCGCCGACCATCAGGCCCCAGCGCAGCATGACGCCCTTGTTCGCCGCGACAGCGCGCACGGAGGTATCAATTGCGGTCCGGGCATCAACCGGCTTGTCGACCAGCATCGGCATCGACACCACGCTAACCGTCAGCGCCAGCGCCGAGAAGAATAGCCCGGCGGCGTTGCCGAGCACGATCAGCGCCCAGCCTTCGGGCGTGGTGAACAAGCGCGTCAGGAAGCCGTTCACCGTCTCCGGCACCGGCCCGATCAGCCACAGATAGAGTCCGGCCGCCACCGCCATCCAGGCGAAGAACACCACCAGCAACAGCCCGCCGACGATGACGATCGCGTCGAAAGCCGGGCGCTTCGCCACGTCGAAAAAATGTGACCAGTCGGACGGCAGGCCCTGTTCGCGGCGGCGGGCCAGTTCGTAGAAGCCGATCGCCACCGCCGGGCCGAGTAGCCCGATACCGGCGAGCAACGGGAAGAGCAGATGGACCAGCGAACCCTGCAACGCCACGATCGCCGCGACAAAGCCAATCACCGGATAGATGATGCCGGCGAAGAGCAAGTCACCGCGCCGTTCCATGAAATCGGCCCAGCCCTCGCTGAGCGCTCTCCGCAGGTCCGCCGTCTCGATGGTGCGAACCTCGTAGCTTTCGACAGGTCGATCGATGCCTTCGACATGGGCAATTGCCATGACGCGCTCCTTTGATCCCCGCTCGCGGATCATACGCCTCCCCCAGCCGGGCGGCAATCCACCGCTCCATATTGCTGGAAATCGAGGTCATATTTCTTGCCGGGCATGAAGAACCTATGTATCGTTAACTAAATATATAGAGGAATCGGCGGTTTCTGCCGATTCGAGTTCGGAGAGCCCTCTTCAGCTGACGATCCGGTTCGGCGTGCCGCGGAAAGAACAAGAACATTCATTGCGATGTCCTTGGTCTTAGCCGTGCCTTTGTCCTATCATACTCGATTTATTAGAAAATCGTCTTGGGTACCCCAGCGTTCCTCGTGCGGGCGGATGCACATTCGAATTCATCACAGGGAGGATCGATCATGAGACTTGCAGGAAGAATAGGCGCGCTCGCCTCGGTGGCGCTCGCCGCCGTCACCATCGCCGCGGCGCCGGCCGAGGCCGTCGTCTACCAGAGCTCGATCATCGCATCCGGGCTCGACAATCCGCGCGGCCTCGCCTTCGGGTTGGACGGCGCGCTCTACATCGCCGAGGGTGGCACGTTCAACAATGGCCCGGTCGGCCCATCCGGCGAAGGCCCCGCAGCCTATGGCACCACCGGCGCGATCTCCAGGGTCGACAATGGCGTGCAGACCCGCATCATCAGCGATCTGCCCTCGTTCACCAATATCAACACCGGCTCGGCATCCGGCCCGCAGGACATCGCCTTCTATAACGGCGTCGGCTATTTCGTCGTCGGCCTCGGCGCCAATCCGGCCGTGCGCACCAATGAACTGGGCTCCGCGCCCGGGGCGGCCAACCTCGGCTCGCTCTACTCCTTCACCGGCGCCACCGTCACCAAGATTGCCGACCTCGCCGGCTACGAGGCTTCGGAGAACCCGACCGGCGACCAGATCGACAGCAACCCCTATCACCTGACCGCCGGCGCCAACGGCCTGCTGGTCACCGATGCCGGCGGCAATTCGCTGCTCAACGTCACCGCTGGCGGCGCGGTGTCTACCGCCGGCACTTTCGCCGACGTCGGTTATGACGCGGTGCCGACGGGTGTGTCGGTCGGGCCGGACGGGGCCTTCTATGTCGGGCAGCTTACCGGCTTTCCCTTCCCGGTCGGCGGCGCGGATATCTTCCGCATCGATCCGTTGACCGGCATCCAGTCGATCTACGCCACCGGCTTTACCAACATCACCGACATCGCCTGGGGCGCGGACGGCAGCCTCTATGTGCTGCAGATCGCCGACAACGGCCTGCAGAACGGGCCGTTCGGCTCGATCCAGAAGCTCAACGCCGATGGCACGCACAGCCTGGTCTATGGCGGCCTGTTCGCCTCGACCGGATTGGAGATCGGCCGCGACGGCTCCTTCTACGTCACCCAGAACAGCTCCGCGCCAGGCGTCGGCCAGGTGCTGCGCATCTTCGCCGTGCCGGAGCCGGCGACCTGGGCGATGATGCTGATCGGCTTCGGCGCGGTGGGCATGATGGCGCGCCGCCGCCAGCCCGTCCTCGCCAACGCCTGATCGACGACGGCGTCCGAGGCAAACAGGGCGTCCGGCCAGACGGCCGGGCGCCCTTCCCCTTTTCTCACTACAACGCAACCGCCCAACGCAGCACTTGCCCCGCATGGAAGGCCGATGCAGGCTGGACCGCGCACATGTCGACGAGGGGAAGGAACATGGAGAGCGGACAGGGGAAGATCCCGGCCGAGGCGGTGGACCTCTATACCCGTTTCGTTCACGGGGAGATCAGCCGCCGGGCCTTCACCGCCGGTATCAGCCGGTGCGCTGGCGCCGGCATGACCGCCGGCGGGATCATCGCTGCCCTGATGCCGAACTACGCACTGGCCCAGCAGATCCGCCGCGACGACGAGCGTATCCGCGCCGGCTATGAGACGGTGGCGTCGCCGAAGGGCAATGGTTCGATCCGCGGCTATCTGGTGCGGCCGTTCAGCGCCGAATCCCGGGAGGCGACCTCGACAAAGCTGCCGGGCGTCCTCGTCATCCACGAGAATCGCGGTCTCAACCCGCATACCGAGGATGTCGCACGGCGCTTCGCGCTGGAGAATTTCATCGCCTTCGCGCCCGACACGACGACCTCGCTCGGCGGCTATCCGGGCGATGATTATAAGGGCGGCCAGATGTTCGCGAAGATCGATCGGGACAAGATGACCGAGGATCTCGTCGCGGCCGCGCGCTGGCTGAAGGCGCATCCCGGATGCAATGGCAGGATCGCGGCAACCGGCTTCTGCTACGGCGGCGGCGCCTCCAACGCGCTGGCGGCGATACTTGGCGACGAGCTGTCGGCCGCCGCGCCCTTCTACGGCGCGCCGACCCCGGCGGCCGAGGTGCCCCGGATCAAGGCGGCGATCCTCATCCACCACGGCGCGCTCGATACCCGGCTCGCCGAAGGCTATCCGGCCCAGGAGGCGGCGCTGAAACAGCATAATATCCGCCACGAAGGCCATGTCTGGCCGAACTCCGTCCACGGCTTCTTCAACGATGCCACGCCCGAGCGTTACAACAAGGTGACGGCGCCGCAGGCGTGGAACCGGACGATCGAATGGTTCAACCAATATACCCGCACCGCCTGACCGCCGCGTGGCCCCCGGGGGCATGAATGGATGATCTGACCGACGAGCATTATGTGGCGCTGGCGAGGATCCGCTACGAGCTGCGCCACTTCCTCCATTTCAGCGAGGAGGCAGCCGCCGCCGCCGGGGTGACTCCGCAGCAGCATCAGGCGTTGCTCGCCATCCGCGCGGCCGGCGGCGAGATGCTGGTCGGCGCGCTCGCCGAGTTTCTGCTGCTGAAGCCGCACAGCGCCAGCGAGCATGTCGACCGGCTGGCGAAGCTGGGGCTGGTCAGCCGCAAGCCCGGCACGGCGGATCGCCGGCAGGTGTCCGTCGCGCTCACCGAGGACGGCCGGGCGGTGCTTGCCTCCCTCTCACGCGTCCACCGCGAGGAACTGCGCCGCATCCGGCCGCTGCTGACGCAATTGATCGGCGGGCTTTGAGCCGATCAGTCGCCGCCGAACATGCGGATCAGCAATACGCCGAGCGCAAACACCGCGATCCAGGCGATCGCCATCAGCGCCATCGAGCGCGCCGGCAGGCGGCGGACGGCGATGCTGCCGCCGACCAGCACGAGCATGCCGAGGATCAGCAGCACATCGACGGCGCGATCCGCGTCCATCAGCCGAACTCCAGTTCCATGCCGTCATAGCCAGGCTCGACGCCGTCCGGCAGGATGCGAAGCAAGGTGCGATAATCCATGCTGTTGTCCATGTGCATCAGCACCGCCCAGCCCGGTTTGAGGCGCTGGATCCAGCCCAGCGCCTTTTCGAGATTGGGATGGGTCGGATGCGGGGTGACGCGCAGCGCGTCCAGCACCCACACTTCGACGCCCCGGAACAGCGCCGCCATCTCATCGGTAAGCGCATTGAAATCGGTCGAATAGCCGGCCGAATAGCCCTCCCAGTCGAAGCGCAGCCCGGCCGAGGTGATCGCGCCGTGCGGCTGGTCGACGACGCGGATACGGATGTCGCCGATCGTGAAATCATCGGGCAGATCATGGCCGACCACGGTCGGCGGATATTGATCCTTGCCCTGGAAGGCATAGCCGAAGCGCGCCCGCATCGAGGCCATGGTCTCCGGACGGGCGTAGCAGTCGATCGCGCCGCGCTTGGCGAACCAGAGCTGGCGCAGATCGTCGATGCCGTGGGTGTGATCGGCATGATCATGCGTCCAGATGACCGCGTCCACCGCCCCGCAATCGGCATCGAGGAGCTGTTCGCGCATGTCCGGCGAGGTGTCGACGAGGATGGTGGTGGTCTCCGTCCGCACCAAGATCGAGGCGCGGCGGCGACGGTTCTTCGGCTCGGCGGGATCGCATTTGCCCCAGTCATTGCCGATGCGCGGCACGCCCGAGGAGGTGCCGGTGCCGAGCAGCCGGACCCTCATGCGCGGCGCGCCTTCGCGAAGAGCGCGAAGAAATTGTCCGCGGTCCGATCGGCCAGCACGGCGACCTCCTCGCCGCGCAGCCCGCCAAGGAAGCGGGCCGTGTCGGCGACGAACGCCGGCTCGCCCGGCTTGCCGCGATGGGGCACCGGCGCGAGGAACGGCGCGTCGGTCTCGATCAACAGGCGATCTTCCGGAAGGGTTGCAGCGATGTCCTGCAAGTCCTTGGCATTCTTGAAGGTGACGATGCCGGAAATGGAGATATAGAGCCCGAGATCGAGGGCCGCCCGGGCGAAATCGGCGCTCGCCGTGAAGCAGTGGATAAGCGCCGGATAGGCCCCCTTTCCCATCTCGTCGCGCAGGATGGCGATGGTGTCGGCCTCGGCGTCGCGGGTGTGGACGATCAGCGGCAGCCCCGTTTCGCGGGCGGCGGCGATATGGGCCCGGAAACTCGTCTGCTGCTGCGCGCGATCGGATTTGTCGTAATAATAATCGAGCCCGCTCTCGCCGATGCCGACGACCCGCGGATGGGCGGCAGCATCGACCAGCCGCGCCGTGTCGATATCGGCATGCTGGTCGGCCTCATGTGGATGGATGCCGACCGAGGCCCACACGTCCGCCTCGCGATCCGCGGTGGCGATGACCTCGTCCCATTCCCGCGCGCGGGTCGAAATGTTGAGCATCGTGCCGACGCCCGAGGCGCGGGCGCGATCCAGCACTTCCGGCTGACGCTCGACCAGGCCGGGATAATTGAGGTGGCAATGACTATCGACAAACATGGCCGCCAGATAGGCACCCTGCCCGCGCCGCGCCAGTCGAAAGCTTGGCTCAGATGTCGAGGCGCGGGAAGACGCCCTCCGGCGGCGGCAGCGCGTTCCCCGGGGCGAGGCCGGTGTCGAGGGTGGCGAAGCTGCGCGCGTCTGTCGCGACGCCGAGTTGATCGAGCAGCCGGTCGGCGCTCGCCGGGATGAACGGGCGCAGCATCAGCGCGACGCGGCGCAGGCCGTCGGCGGCGCGATAGAGCACGCCGCCCATGCGGGCCGGGTCGGTCTTCTTCAGCGCCCAGGGCTGTTCGCTCGCGACATAATTGTTGAGGTGGCTGGCGAGCGCCAAAGCGTGCTCGGCGGCGCGATGGAGGGCGAGATCGGCCATCGCCCCGTGATAGGCCGGCACCAGATCCGCAAACTGGGCGGCGAGCGCGGCGTCCGCATCGCTGTCCGGGCCTGGCGCGGGCACCAGCCCATCGCAATTCTTGGCGATCATCGACAGGCTGCGCTGGGCGAGGTTGCCGACATTGTTGGCAAGATCGGCATTGACGCGGGTGACGATCGCTTCGTGGCTATAGCTGCCGTCCTGACCGAAGCTGACTTCGCGCAGGAGGAAGTAGCGCAGCGCATCGACTCCGTAAATCTCTGCCATTTCAATCGGATCGACGACGTTGCCGACAGACTTCGACATCTTCTCGCCGCGATTGAGCAGGAAGCCGTGGCCGAATACCCGCTTGGGCAGCGGCAAACCGGCCGACATCAGGAAGGCGGGCCAATAGACGGCATGGAAACGGACGATGTCCTTGCCGATGATATGCACATCAGCCGGCCACCATGCGGAGGCATCGCCCGGATAGCCGGCACCGGTCAGGTAATTGGTCAGCGCGTCGACCCACACATACATGACATGGCCCGGGCTGCCCGGCACCGGCACGCCCCAGTCGAAGCTGGTCCGCGATACGGACAAGTCCGCAAGGCCGCCCCTGACGAATGACACCACCTCGTTGCGGCGCCCGTCCGGGCCGACGAAATCGGGGTTCGCTTCATAATGAGCGAGCAGCCGATCCTGATAGGCGGACAGACGGAAGAACCAGCTTTCCTCCACTGTCCATTCAACCGGCGTGCCTTGCGGCGACAGCCTGGCCCCGTCCTCCCCGGCAACCAGCTCCTTCTCGTCGTAAAAGGCCTCGTCGCGAACCGAGTACCAGCCTTCATAGCGATCGAGATAAAGATCGCCATTGGCCGCCATTGCCTGCCAGATCGCCTGGCTGGCGGCATAATGATCAGCGTCGGTGGTGCGGATGAAGCGATCATAGGAGATGGAAAGCTTGTCATCCATCGCCTTGAAATACGACGACATCTCGTCGGCAAGCTGGCGCGCCGTCAGGCCCCGGCCGCGCGCCGTCTGGGCCATCTTCAGGCCGTGCTCGTCGGTGCCGGTGAGGAAGCGGACGGTGCGGCCGAGCTGCCGTTGATAGCGGGCGATGACGTCCGTCGCGATCGCCTCATAGGCATGGCCGATATGCGGGCGGCCATTGGGATAGCTGATGGCGGTGGTGATGTAGAAGGATTCGGTCATCGGCTCGCTTGTGTCTGGGGCGCCAGCGCCGCGAGCATGCTGCCCAACTCGAAGACGGTGGTCTGGGGATCGAGCGAGAGGCGCACCGCGCTGCCGGCAAGGGCGCGCGCCTTCTCCCACAGGGCGATCGCCTCGGCAAGCGCGGCTCCGGAGCGCCGCCGCGCCTCTTCGGCGATCGCCGACGGCGCACGCTCCAGGAACATCTCGTAGCGCGGCTGGGCGGCCTTGAGCGCGAGCTGGCGGGCGAGCGCGGCGCGGCGCTGGTTGAGCGGATCCCCCTCGGTCACGAGCGCCGCCATGGCCTGATCCAGCGCCTCGATATCCAGCCCCGCGAAGCGCAGCGCCGAGCCGGGAGCGCCCGCGCCGAGCGCGGCCAGCGAGGCGATCTCGGCCGCGTCCGCCTCGGGCATGGCATCACGAAGCGCGGCGGTCATGTCGGCGTCATCCAGCCGGCCGAAGCGGAGCAGGCGGCAACGCGAGCGGATCGTCGGCAACAGCCGGCCCGGCGCGTGACTGACGAGAAGAAACACCGTGTTCGCAGGTGGTTCCTCGAGATTCTTGAGAAGCGCATTGGCCGCCGAGCGCTCCATATCGTCGATCGAATCGACCACGATCGCGCGCCACTCCGACAGCGACGGCGTGGTCGACAGCAGCCGCTGCAAGCCGCGCACCTGATCGACGCTGATGTTGCGGGCGAGCTGGTCCGACCTGTCGCGGACCAGCCGCTCCAGCCGGGCGAAATCCGGGTGACTGCCTGCCTCGAAGAGATGCGCGATGGGGTGGTCGCCGGGCAGCTCCAGTCCCGGCGCCAGCACCGGCGGTCCGGCCGCCTCGGCGAGCAGTCGCCGCGCCGCCATGTCGGCGAAGCGCGCCTTGCCCACGCCCTGTGGCCCGGCGAGCAGCCAGGCATGATGCAGCCGCCCGGATGCGCGCGCCGAGAGGAAGGCATCCACCGCGGCGGCGTGGCCGTAAAGATGGGTCATGCGATGGCGTCCAGCGCGGCGAGCAAGCGGGCGGTCACCTCGCCCTCCTCACCGGTGGCATCGATCAGGCGCACCCGCTCCGGCTCCTCGACGGCGATGCGCTCGAAGAAGGCGCGGACCCGCGCGTGATAGGCGTCGCCCCGGCGGCGGAAGCGGTCGGCAGCGCCGTCCCGCGCCAACTCCCGCGCCTCCGCCTCGCCCGGCGGCAGGGACAGCACCAGCGTACGATCCGGCAACAGCCCGCCGCTGCCGATGCGGTGCAGCGCCAGCACGTCCGCGTCGCCAAGCCCGCGCGCATCGCCCTGATAGGCGCGCGAGCTGTCGAGGAAGCGATCGCACACCACCCATTGGCCGGCGGCGACGGCCGGGCGGATCACCCGTTCGACATGGTCCGCGCGGGCGGCCGCGAACAACAGCGCCTCGGCCGCCGGCGACCAGCGCTCGCCGTCACCCTCGAACAGCAGGGCGCGGATTGCCTCCGCGCCCGCGCTGCCACCCGGCTCGCGGGTGGTGACGACGTCGTGGCCGCGTGCACGAAGCGCCTCGGCAAGCAGGCGGAGCTGGGTGGATTTGCCGACCCCCTCCCCGCCCTCAAGGCTGATGAACCGGCCTTGCGACACTCAGGCGAGACCGAACAGCGCCCGGAGCCCCGCCCACAGCCGATCGAAGAACCCGGCCGGGCCGACATCGCTGGCGGCGACGAGCGGCAGCAGCTGCTGGCCGGCGTCGGCCGAGGTCACCACCAGATCGGCGACATGGTCGCCGGCCTTGATCGGCGCCTTGAGCGGCCCCTGATAGACAACCTTCATCGTCATGTCGGACGCAGCACCCGCCGGCACGGTGACGGTGAGGTCGCGCGGGGCGATCAGCCCCACTTCGCGGGCATTGCCCAACTGCACCTCGGCGGTCTGCACCTGCTTGCCCTTGGCGAAGAGCGGGCGGGCGCGCCATGCACGGAAACCCCAGTTCATGAAGCTGACCGACTGGGCGATGCGCTCGTTCGACGAGGAGAGGCCGGCCATCACCATCACCAGCCGCCGGCCATTCTGCTCCGCCGAGCCGGTGAAGCCATAACCGGCTTCTTCGGTATGGCCGGTCTTCAGCCCGTCGGCGCCGGCGACGCGGCCGAGCAGCGGATCGCGATTGGCCTGGGTGATGTCCTGGCCCGAGCCCATCGTCTTGCCCCAGGTGAAATCGAGCCTGGAGTAGAAATCCTTGTAGAGCTTGGGATGGTCGCGGATCGTCGCCTCGGCCAGCCGCGCCAGATCGCGCGCCGTGACATAGGTGACGCCATTGTCCGGCCAGCCATTGGACGTGCCGAAATGCGAATTGGTGAGGCCGAGCTTGCGCGCCTGCTCGTTCATCAGGCTTACGAAGGCAGGCTCGGTGCCCGAAATGCCCTCGGCGAGCACCACGCAGGCGTCATTGCCCGAGAGCGTGACGATGCCGGCAAGGAGGTCCGCCACCGACACTTCCTCGCCGGGCGAGAGGAACATCGTCGAGCCGGCAGCCGGGCCGTGCCACTGCTTCCACGTCTCGGGCCGCACCTGGAACTTCTGGTCCAGCTTCAGCTCGCCCTTCTTGAGAAGATCGAAGGCGACGTAGACCGTCATCATCTTCGCCATCGAGGCGGGCGGCATGCGCAAGTCGCCGGCCTTGTCATAGAGCACCGCGCCCGAGGACAGGTCCTTGAGATAGGCGACCTTGGCGGTCGTATCGAAGGGCGGGGCGGCCGCGATGGCGGGGGCCGAAAGGCTGAGCAAAGCAACGAGATAAGCGGGCTTCATGCGTCCGGGACCAGTCATGTGAGGAATGTGATGCGATTCAGGTTAGCGCGGGGCGAGGCCCCGTCTCAAGCTCAGTTCACCACTGCATCGGCGAGCAGGCCGACCGACAAGGCGTAATAGTTGGAGCAGTTGTAATCGAGGATGGCCCGATAGTTGGTGGTGAGAAGATAGGCGGTCTGCCCCGGGCCGTCGGGCTCGATCAGGGTCGCCATCTCCTCGTCCGCCGGCCACGGCCCGCCGGCCTGGGTCAGGCCCTTCGCCTTCCACTCGGCGACGGTCAGCCAACGGCTATGCCGCGCAAAGACGCGCGGGCAGCGCGGGCTCACCAGCCTGGTCGCCACGGCGCCGCGATCGAAATCGGGCGGCACCATCACCGCCGTGCCCCAGCGGACATCGGGCTTCCAACCGGCGTTGACGAGATAATTGCCGATCGAGGCAAGCGCGTCGTCGGCGTTGTTCCAGATATCGACCTTGCCGTCGCCATTGCCGTCGCGGGCGAGGCGCAGATAGACGGACGGCAGGAATTGCGGATAGCCGGTGGCGCCGGCCCAGCTCCCCTTGAGCTGATCGCGCCTCACGCCGCGATCGATCATCTTCAGCGTGTCGATGAACTCGGTGGTGAACAGCTCGCGACGCCGCCCCTCGAAGGCGAGCGTGGCCAGCGAGCGGGGCAGATCGAAATTGCCGGTATAGCCGCCATAATCCGTCTCATGCCCCCAGATGGCGACCATGATCGCCTCCGGCACGCCGGTCTCCGTCTCGATGCGGGCGAGCGAGGGGCGCGCGTTCAGCCAGGCGCGCTGGCCACGCCCGATGCGCGCGGCATCGACATGGCGGGCGCGATAGGGCGCGAAGGCCGGCGGCGCCGCGCTCGGCGTGCCCGGCTGGCGGCGATCGAGCGTCACCACCCGCGGATCATAGCTGAGCGTCGGGATCACCGCGTCGAACGTCGCGGCGGTCACTCCCTCGGCGAGGGCGCGCTGGCGCAGCCCGACGACGAAGGCGGAGAAGCCGGCTTCCTCCGGCGGCGCGGCGGCGGCCGGCGGAAGCGGCTCGGGATCGGCATCCTCTTCCTGCACCTGGGCATGGGCGGCGATCGACCCGCAACAGGCGGCAACGAGGAGAAGCGAACGGATACCGGGCAGGAAGGACATTCGCCCTCCCTGCCACAGGCGGCGGGGATCATGAACCCCCGTCGCCCGCGGGCTCAGAAATCGGTGACGAAATCGAGGAAGAAATAATGCGCGTCGCCATTGTCGGGGGCGTTGGGCGCATCCTTCAGGAAACGGCCCCGCGCCAGCACCGCGCCGCCGGCCTCGACCCGGAAGATCTTGGGCACGAACCAGTAGCGCACGCGGCCCTCGACCTGGGTGCCGGCATGATCGCCGGACCGGCCGCGCGCATCGCGCACACCGGTCGAGCCGAAGCTGTCGGTCTTCGAATCGAGCCACAGGCCGCGGACCATGACGAAGCCGTCGAGCTTCTTGCTCGGCGCCGCTTCCAGCCTGACGCCAACCGAGCGCAGATTGGCCCGGGAGACCATGCCATAGAGGCTGGACGGGCCGAAATCGGTGCGCGCCGCGCCGTAAAGGCTGTCGAATCGGGTGATCTTGCTCGGGTCGCTGTCCTCGCCGGTGATCTTGTCACCGTGAAATGAGATACGCGGTGCCCACGGCCCGCCAAACTTCCGCCCGACCTCGCCATGGATCAGCCACGCCGACACGTCGACATCCTTGCGATCGGTGGCGGCGGTCGAGGCGCGGGCATGTCCGGTCTGGCCGATGCCTTCCACCTCGAAGTCGAAGCTGTTCGTCTGCGGCTTGCGGAACAGGCGGCCACCATAGGTCACCAGATGCCGGTTCCTCGTTGCCTGATAGGAGGCATCCCGCTCGGCGAGGCGAAAGACATAGGCTTCGCCGGTGACGCCCGCGATCAGCGGCCGGGTATAGTCGCCGCCGAAGAACTGCAGGCCGGTGCGGGCGCGGTCCAGCTCGACCCTGTTGTGGTGGATCGCGTCCGGATCGCTCGGCAAGCGCGTGCTCGGCATCGTCCAGAACAGCAGAAGATGGTCCTTCCCCTGCCCCGTCCAATCGAACGAGACGCCGGTGAAGCTGTTGACGCTGTCCGAGAAATCCGGCCGCGCGGCGAGGCGCCCCGCGCCGATGTCGAGCGTGAAGCGACCCGCAGTGAGGGCGCCCCGCGAACCCTTGCCGGTCATGCCGTCGAGATCGAACCGCAGATAGGCCTGTAGCGGCTCGAGCGCGTTGACCTCGTTGATGCCGGCGGACGAATTGTCCTTCTCGGCATAGCCGCGCGCGTCGCGCAGCTCGCCGACGATGTGCACCGGACCGGTATCATAGTCGGCGAGCAAGGTGGTGCGGAAGGTGGTGAGCAGGTCGCGCCTGGCGATGTTGGGGCGAAGCTGCCCGTCGATGCCTTCGACGCGGGTGCGGAAATTCAGCTTGAGGGTGAGATTGTCCGGCGCGTCGACCCATTCATGCAGCGGATTCGAATCGGCCGCCACCGCCGGCGAAAACCCCGCCGCCGCCATGACCATTCCCCAGCCCATCGCCGCGGCGCGCGTGCGCCGGGCGAGCCCATGCTTGTTCTCGTTCACCATCCCACCTTATCGAAACCCATATCGGGACGGGCGACAAGGTCCATGCGGCATGCGGAGCCCTCTGGCTGCGCAAACGACGTGCCCCCCGGCCTACCATCCGCCGAACGGCCTAATCACATTGTCCTAACGGGGAGCTAACCGAGGGATCGCAAACTGTTGGCGGCGGCGCTCTCAGATCACCCCGAGCATGCGCATCGCCTCGGCCACACGGGTGAAGCCGGCGATGTTCGCGCCGAGCACGTAATCGCCCGGCGCGCCATAATCCTCCGCGGTTTCGTAGCAGGTATCGTGGATGTTGCGCATGATCACGTTGAGCCGCGCCTCGGTCTGTTCGAAGCTCCAGCTGTCACGGCTGGCATTTTGCTGCATTTCCAGCGCGGAGGTGGCAACCCCGCCGGCGTTGGCGGCCTTGCCCGGGCCGAACAGCACGCCGGCCTCGCGGAAGATGCGGATGGCGTCGGGCGTGGACGGCATGTTCGCCCCCTCGCCAACCGCGATCACGCCGTTCCTGACCAGCGCCGTCGCGTCCCTGCCGGACAGCTCGTTCTGGGTGGCAGACGGCATGGCGACATCGCAGGGCACATTCCAGATCGAGCCTTTTTCGAGCGGCACGAAATGCGCGCCCTCGCCGCGCCGCTCGGCATATTCGCGGATCCGCTCGCGCCGGGCGTCCTTGACGTCCTTGAGCAGCGCGACGTCGATGCCGTTCTCGTCCAGCACATAGCCGCTGGAATCCGAGCAGGCGATCACCTTGGCGCCGAACGACTGAACCTTCTCGACGGTATAGATGGCGACGTTGCCGGAACCCGAGACGACGACCTTCTTCCCGTCGAAGCTGGTGCCCTTCGTTTCCAGCATCGCCTGCACGAAATAGCTGTTGCCGTAACCGGTTGCCTCGGTGCGGGCGCGCGAGCCGCCATAGACCAGAGCCTTGCCGGTGATGACGCCGGCCTCGTAGCGGTTGGTCAGCCGCTTGAACTGGCCGAACATATAGCCGATCTCGCGCCCGCCAACGCCGATATCGCCGGCCGGGACGTCGGTATATTCGCCGAGATGGCGGTGCAGCTCCGTCATCAGCGACTGGCAGAAGCGCATGATCTCGCCATCCGACTTGCCCTTCGGATCGAAATCCGAGCCGCCCTTGCCGCCGCCGATCGGCAGGCCGGTGAGCGCATTCTTGAAGGTCTGCTCGAAGCCGAGAAACTTGATGATGCCGACGTTCACCGACGGGTGGAAGCGCATGCCGCCCTTATACGGCCCGAGCGCCGAATTGAACTGGACGCGGAAGCCGCGATTGATCTGCACCTGTCCGCGATCGTCGACCCATGGGATGCGGAAGATGATCTGGCGCTCCGGCTCGCAGATCCGCTCGATCAGGGCGTCGTCGAGGAAGTGCGGATGCTTGGCGGCGACGCGACCGAGGCTTTCCAGTACCTCGTGCACAGCCTGATGGAATTCCGGCTCCCCGGCATTGCGCTCGATCACCTTGGCGAGGATCGGCTGGAGCTTCTCGTCGATGCTGGTCATGATTCTCGCCTGTTGTTCCGGGGCAGGCTGCATGATGAGACGATGCCGGGAACCACAACTGGCCTCATGGACAGGGGGCGCCGGCTGCGCATAGGCTGCGCGCCATGCACATCAGGGCGCCCGCGAAATCCCCTCCGGACCGACGCCAGGCGGCGAAGGCGCTGCTCGCCGAGGCGCGCGCGCTGAAGGCAGCCGGGCGGCTGGACGAGGCGCTGGAGGTCAATCGCCGCGCCGTCGCGGCCGACCCGGCGAGCGGCATTGCCGAGCATAATCTCGCCGCCACGCTGGGCGACCTGTCCCGCTTCGCCGAGGCGGAGGAAGCCGCATCGCGCGCCGCCGCCAAGGGCGTCGATGCGCCAGAGACATGGCTGGTCCGCGCCCGCGCGCTGCAAGGGCTCGGCCGGCTCGACGAGGCCGAAGCAGCGTTCGCCGCGGCCATCGCGCGCCGAGCGCTCTATCTCGACGCCCAGCGGGATCTCGCCCAGCTACGCTGGATGCGATCGGCCGATGCCGCCACCGCGACCGCCGCGATCGACCAGGCGCTGGCCACGGCCCCGGACACGGTGGAACTGTTGTTGCTCAAGGCGCGCGTGCTCGGCTGTGCCGGCGAGGAGACGGCGGCCGGCGCCCTCCTCGCCCACGCGCTGGCCCGTCAGCCGGGACATGCGCCGCTTCACCTCGCGGCGGCGGAGCTTGCTGCGCGCGCCGGCGATGCCGACGCCCAGCTCCGCCATGCCACCGCCGCGCTGCGCCTCACCCCGGCCTCGACCGACGCTGCGCGCGCGGCGGTGGAGGCGCTGCTCCATGCCGGGCGGGCGGCCGAGGCAGAGCAGCTGGCATTGCGCGTGCAGGCGGCGACCCCGCTCGATCAGGCAGTGCTGGCGCTGCTCGGCACGGCGTGGCGGCTGATGGGCGATCCGCGCCATGCCGCGCTGTGCGACGATGCGCGCCTCGTCTCGACGGCGACGATTGCCACCCCGCCCGGCTGGCCGGATCGCGAAGCCTATCTCGCCGATCTCGCCAATGCGCTGCGCGCCCGCCACGCGTGGCGGACGCATCCGCTCGAGCAATCGCTTCGCCACGGCAGCCAGACGCAGGAGGACCTGACCCGATCGGATGATCCGGCGATCCGCGCGCTGTTCGTGGCGCTCGACCCGCTGATCCGGGCGCACATCGCCGCGCTCGGCAAGGGGACCGATCCGGTACGGGCGCGGGCGACGGGGGACTATCGCATCGTCGGGGCATGGTCGGTGCTGCTCCGGCCGGGCGGCTTCCATGTCGACCATGTCCATCCGCAAGGGTGGCTGTCATCGGCCTTCTATATCGCCCTGCCGGAAGCGGTGGAGCGCGGGCACGAGGGCTGGCTGGCGTTCGGCCGTCCCGGCATCCCGACGCGGCCGCCGTTGGCACCGACGCGCTTCGTGCGCCCGGAGCCGGGGATGCTGGTGCTGTTCCCCTCCTATTTCTGGCATGGCACCGAGCCCTTCACCGGTGGCCAGCCGCGCCTGACGGTGGCGTTCGACATCGTGCCGGCCTGAGCGTTTCCCCAAAAAAACTTCGCGACCGCCGCGCGGCCCGGTGAGGGATGGCGCTGGCGTTGCGTCTAACCCATGAACGTGGTGCGTTCGGCGCGGCTGGCGCAGGGCGAGCAAAGGGGGCTGAGAGTGAAAAGAGAGATGTTGCTCGGTGCGGCGGCGATCGCGCTGTTCGGTGGGGCCCAGGCGGTTGCGCAGACGAGCATTTCGCCGCCCAACAATGCGGGCGTCACCAGCCCGCGCGAAGCTTTCCCGGTAGAGCCGGGCAGCGATTACTATCTCGCCAATTACAGCGCCTATGAAGCCTATCTGAAGAAGATCGCCACCCAGTCCGACCGCATGAAGCTGGTCGACATCGGCAAGAGCGCCGAGGGGCGGACGCAGTGGATGGCGATCGTCTCCTCGCCCGAAAACCTCGCCAAGATGGACCAGTATCGCGGCATCGCCCAGCGACTGGCCAAGGCCGAGGGGCTGACCGACGAACAGGCCCACCAGCTCGCCAACGAAGGCAAGGCAGTGGTGTGGATCGACGCCGGCCTGCACGCCACCGAGGTGATCACGGCGCAGAGCCAGATCCACGTCCTCTACCGCATGCTGACCTACAACGATGCCGAGACGAAGCGCATCCTCGACAATGTCATCATCCTGTTCGGGCATGACAATCCGGACGGCATGCAGCTTGTCGCCGACTGGTACATGCAGAAGGCGGACGAGAAGAAGCGCGAATACAACTACATCCCGCGCCTGTATCAGAAGTATATCGGCCACGATAACAACCGTGACTCATTCATGGCGCAGATGCCGGAGACGGAGAACGTCAACAGGCAGCTGTTCCGTGTCTGGTATCCGCAGATCATCTTCAACCAGCACCAGACCGGCCCGGCGGGCATGGTGGTGTTCGTTCCGCCGTTCCGCGATCCGTTCAACTACAACTATGATCCTCTGCTCGTCACCGAGCTGGACGAAGTCGGCGCGACGATCCACAGCCGCCTGATCGGCGAGGGCAAGCCCGGCTCCGGCATGCGCAGCGCCGCCAACTACTCCACCTGGCATAACGGGATGGAACGCTCCATCTCCTATTTCCACAATTCGATCGGCCTGTTGACCGAGATCATCGGCGGGCCGACGCCGCAGAAGATCCCGCTCATCCCCGACACGCAGCTGCCCAAGGGCGACGAGCCGATGCCGGTGGCACCCGGCGCGTGGCATCAGAGCCAGAGCCTGGAATATCAATGGTCGATGGATCGCGCGGTGCTCGATTATGCGGCGCGCAACCGCGAACGGCTGCTGTTCAACATCTATCGCATGGGCGCCAACGGCATCGCCCGCGGCAATCGCGACAGCTGGACGATCGAGCCCAACGACATCGATGCGCTGAAGGAAGCCGCCAAGGCTCGCCAGGCTCCGTCCGCGGCCTCGGAGCCGAGCTATGATCCGCGCCAGCGCAACGCCGTCGACCCCGCGCTCTACGAGACCGTGCTGCACGATCCCGCCAAGCGCGATCCGCGCGGCTATGTCATCCCGCTCGACGCCCAGCGCGACCTGCCGACCACGATCACCTTCCTCAACACCCTGATCAAGACCGGCGTCGACGTGCTGCGCGCCACCCAGCCCTTCACGGCAGGCGGCAAGACCTATCCGGCCGGCTCCTTCGTGGTGAAGACGGCACAGGCCTATCGTCCGCACGTCCTCGACATGTTCGAGCCGCAGAACCACCCGAACAATCTCGAATATCCCGGCGGCCCGCCCAAGGCGCCCTACGACATCACCGGCTACAACCTCTCCTACCAGATGGGCATCGGCTATGATCGCATTCTCGAGGGATTCGACGGCCAGTTCGAGAAGGTGCCCGATCTGCTGACGGCGCCGGCCGGCCATGTCATCGGCACCGGCAAGGCCGGATGGCTGCTCCGCCACGAGGCAAACAACAACTTCATCCTCACCAATCGCCTGCTGAAGGCCGGCGTGAAGGTGGCGTGGCTGAAGGAGCCGACCAGCGCCGAGGGCAAGCAGTTCGGCGCCGGCGCGGTATGGGTGCCGGCTTCGGCCGCCGCGCAGAAGATCATCGCCACCAGCACGCAACAGCTTGGCGTCGACGCCTATGCCGTCGCCGCCAGGCCGAGCGGCGCGGCGATGCCGCTCAAGCCGGTCCGCGTCGGGCTGGTCGATCAATATGGCGGCGTGATCCCGTCCGGCTGGATCCGCTGGCTGCTCGAGCAATATGAGTTCCCGTTCAAGGTCGTCTATCCGCAGGAACTCGACGCCGGGAAGCTCAACGCCAAATATGACGTGCTCGTCTTCGCCGACGAAACGGTGCCGCCGTCCAACGATAGCCCCTATCGCGGCCGCACCCCGAACCAGCCCAAGCCGGAGGATATCCCGGCCGAGTTCCGGTCGTGGCTCGGCGTTATCAGCGACGCCAGGACGGTGCCGCAGCTCTCCGCCTTCGCCAAGGCGGGCGGCACGATCGTGACGATCGGCAGCGCCAATCGGCTCGGGCCGCTGCTCGGCGCGCCGGTGCAGCCGGCGCTCGTGCGCATGGTGAACGGCAAGCCGGCGCCGCTCGACACCAAGGAATTCTATATTCCTGGCGCGCTGATCCGGGCGGATGTCGATCCGAACCAGCCGCTCGCCTATGGCGTGCCGGACAAGGTCGACATGTTCTTCGACCACAGCCAGTCGTTCAACATCGCCGCCGGCAGCCCGACGGCGAAGCGCGTGTCCTGGTATTCGGACGCGAAGCCGCTGCGCAGCGGCTGGGCGATGGGTCAGGAAAAGTTGCAGGGAACGACCGCGATCGTCGATGTCGATCTCGGCAAGGGCAAGCTGTTCGTGGTCGGCCCGGAGGTGACGCAGCGCGCCCAGCCCTATGTCACCTTCAAATTCCTGTTCAACGGCCTGCTCTACGGCCCGGCCGAGGCCGCCGCTCGTTAAGCCTCTGTACCAATAAAGTTCCCCCCAGGGGCCGGGATGGTGACATCCCGGCTCTTTTTTTTGCGCTGCGTCGTGAGGGGGTGGCGCAGGCGCGCGTCTTTCCTGTCGAGCCCGTCCGCCAAGGACGGCCGATCTCAACAGGGGGACAGACAATGGCGACGCGCTCCGCAATTCACTGGCTGCTGGTCGGGAGCTGCGCCTGCAGCGCGCTCGCCAGCGGCATGGCACAGGCCCAGACCGCCGGCGAGGTCGCGCCCGAGGCGCCGCCGGCCGGCCGCGAGGAGATCGTGGTCACCGGCTCGCGCATCGCGCGGCCCGACTATGTCTCGAACAGCCCGATCGTTTCGGTCGGCTCGGAGGCGATCCAGAATTCCGGCCAGATCACCATCGAGCGGTCGCTGACCCAGATGCCGCAATTCTCCGGGTCCTTCGGCCAGTCCAACGGCGGCAGCACCTCGACCGGCCTCAACGGCGGTCAGTCCTACGCGTCGCTGCGCGGCCTCGGCCCCAAGCGCACGCTGCTGCTGCTCGACGGCCGCCGGCTGCAGCCGTCCAACCCGGATGGCTCGGTCGATCTCAACATCATCCCGGAGGCGCTGATTGAGAATGTCGAGGTGATCACCGGCGGCGCCTCGACCACCTATGGCTCCGACGCGACCGCCGGCGTCGTCAATTTCCGCCTCAAGCGCAAGTTCGACGGCGTCGAGCTGAACAGCCAATATGGCGTCAGCGACTATGGCGACGGCCAGTCGTTCCGCATCACCGGCACGGTCGGCGGCGAGTTCGCGGATGGCAAGGGCAGCGCCGTGCTGTCCGTGGACTATACCGATCGCGGTCGGGCCTATCAGAAGAAGCGGCCTTACTACCTTGCGCGCAGCAACGTTCCCGGCACCGCCACCCTCCCCCAGGGCACGGCGCTGTTCGGCGGCAACACCCCGACGCTGGCGTCCGTCAACGCGCTCTTCCAGGGCAAATATGGCACCGCCGCCCTGCCCGGCAGCGCCGCCGGCCGCTACACCGCGCAGCTCGGTTTCAACACGGACGGCTCGCTGTTCAGCACCGTCAACGTGCCCGTGCTCAATTTCCGTGATCCGGAATCGGACCTGGCCTACATCGTGACCAGCAGCCCGGGCAGCCAGCAGATCAATTTCGGCTTCACCGGCAGCTCCATCCAGTCGAACCTGAAGCGCTACAATATCTTCGGCAAGACGGAGTATGAGCTCAGCGATCACCTGAAGGTCTTCGCTCAGGTCACCTATACCAGCTACAGCTCGGTCGGACTTTCCAATCCGACGCTGGCGTCCAACGTCTACGGCCTGTCCGTGCCGGTGACCAATCCCTTCATCCCGGCCGACTTCAGGCCGATCCTCGCGTCGCGCGCCGATCCGAACGCAGACTTCAGCTTCTACAAGGCGTTCAACCTGCTCGGGCCGCGCTATCAGGGCTATGAGTACAACGTCTACCAGATCACCACCGGCGCCTCCGGCGACATCGGCGTGAAGGACTGGACCTGGGACCTGTACGGCAGCGTCAGCCAGGCGAAGTTCGAGAACTGGCAGACCGGCGGCGCCAGCTTCCAGGCGCTGCACGACCTGCTCTACAGCCCCAATGGCGGCACAAGCCTGTGCGCGGGCGGCTTCAACCCGTTCGGCGACCGGACGCCCTCGCAGGCCTGCGTCGACTATATTTCCCGTCGCACGCTCAACACCAACGAGCTGCGGCAGCGCACGGTGGAAGGCAACATCCAGGGCGAGCTGTTCAAGGGCTGGGCGGGCCCGGTCCGCTTTGCGGTGGGCGCCGATTATCGCTACAACAGCTACGGCTTCCAACCGGACTCCGCCTTCTCGCTGCCGAACGGGACCAGCGACATCGTCGGCTACAGCGTGCTGCTGGCCGCCCGGGGCAAGGTCAGCACCAAGGAAATCTACGGCGAGCTGCTGTTCCCCGTGGCGAAGGACCTGCCGCTGGTCCAGGAACTCAACCTCGACCTTGGCGCGCGCTATTCGGATTACAGCTCGGTCGGCGGCGTCGCCACCTACAAGGCCGATCTCGACTGGCGGGTGTTCGAGCCGCTGCGGCTGCGCGGCGGCTATAACCGCGCCATCCGCACGCCGAGCGTGGGCGAGCTGTACGCGCCCGTATCCACCGGCAGCGTCGGCATCGGCGCGCCGAACCGCAGCAACAATAGCGGCGATCCCTGCGACACCCGCTCCTCCTATCGGCAGGGCGCGAACAGCGCCAAGGTGCAGGCGATCTGCCTGGCGCAGGGCATGCCCGCCTCGCTGGTCGGCACCTATGCGCTCGGCACCTCGCAGGTGTTCGCGCTGACCGGCGGCAACCCGGAGCTTGAGGAAGAGACGGCCGACACCTTCTCGGCCGGAGCCGTGATCACATCCCCGTTCAGCTCGCCATTGTTCCGCCGCATGTCGCTGTCGGTCGACTGGTACAAGATCAAGGTCAAGGGCGCGATCGGCCCGTTGTCGATCTCTCAGGCCTTCCAGTTCTGCTTCAACGCCGACGGCAGCAACCCGACCTATGATCCGAACAATTATTATTGCGGCCTCGTCGGGCGGCGTAATCCGTCGACCGGCGTGCCGGTCAATCCCAGCCAGCCGCTGCTCAACCTCGGCAAGTTCGACGTCAGCGGCGTCGACGTGCAGTTCGACTGGCAGGTCGATCTCGATGACCTCGGTCTCGGCAATGCCGGCAAGCTCTCGCTCAACACCGCCGTCAGCTATCTCGACAAGTTTGCATCGCAGGCGCTGCCCGGCGCCCCGACCTATGATTATGCCGGGACGATCGGATTCAGCATCGATACGGCCGGCGGCATCGCCCATCCGCGCTGGAAGTCGATCACGGCCCTGTCCTGGTCGAAGGGCCCCGCGACGCTCGGCTTCCGCTGGCGCTTCATCGACAAGATGAAGTCGAACCAGTCGGTCACCTCGGCGACCAGTACGCTGCGCGGTATCAACGCCTATAACGTGTTCGACCTCAACGCCCGCCTCGACCTGCCGTGGAATGGCGAGCTGCGCCTGGCCATCACCAATCTGTTCAACAAGACCCCGCCCCAGAATGGTGACGAAGCCGGCAATTTCGACTCCCAGAATTACGACACGATCGGGCGTTATTTCTCCTTCGGCATCAGCCAGCGCTTCTGACCACCGGCGGAGGACGATCATGCATAACGCCTTCACATTCGGGCTGGCCGCGACCCTCGTCGCGGCCAGCCCCGGCTGGGCCAGGGAATTGACGCCGCCCGACCAGACGCAGCTGCTCGGCACGATCGACCGCGATTCCGCGGTACTCGGCGACACTGCCCTGCAAATCTGGAAGTTCGCCGAGCTCGGCTATCTCGAAACGCAGAGTTCCGCCTTGCTGCAAAGCCGGCTGAAGGAGGCCGGCTTCCAGATGAAGACCGGCATCGCCGGCGAGCCCACCGCCTTCCTCGCCAGCTATCGCAACGGCAGTGGCGGCCCGGTGATTGCCGTGCTGGCGGAGTTCGATGCGCTGCCGGGCCTCGCCCAGGCGGCGGTGCCGACGCGCCAGCCGCTGAACCAGGCGGCCGGCCATGGCTGCGGCCATAACCTGTTCGGATCAGCGTCCACCTACGCGGCCATCGCCGTCAAGGAATGGATGATCCGCAACAATATCAAGGGCGAAATTCGCCTCTATGGCACGCCCGCGGAGGAAGGCGGATCGGGCAAGGCCTACATGGCGCGCGACGGGCTGTTCAACGATGTCGACATCGCGCTGCACTGGCATCCCGGCAATGCCAACTCGGCCGCGCAAGGCCCGAGCATGGCCAATATCAGCGGCAAGTTCCGGTTCCACGGCAAATCCTCACACGCCGCGGCGGCGCCGGACAAGGGCCGCTCCGCACTCGACGCCGTCGAGGCGATGGACGCGATGGTCAATCTGATGCGGGAGCATATTCCGGATCGAACCCGCATCCATTACGTCATCACCAACGGCGGCAAGGCTCCCAACGTCGTGCCCGACGAGGCCGAGGTATATTACTATGTACGGCAGACCGATCCGCAGATCGTCATTTCGGTGATGGACTGGGTGAAGCAGGCCGCTGCCGGCGCGGCCATGGGCACCCAGACCAAGGTCGATTTCGAACAGACCGGCGGCGTCTACAGCCTGCTTCCCAACGAAGCGCTGATGCATGTCATGGACCGCAATCTCCATCGCGTCGGCGGCATCAGCTGGACGCCGGAGGAGCAGGCATTCGGCGCGGAGATTCAGAAGAGCTTCACCGGCCAGGCGCCGCCTCTCTCCAGCGTCGGCGAAATCCAGCCGGCCGTGATCGGCAGCGAGGGGGCCGCATCCACCGACGTCGCCGATGTGAGCTGGGTGGTGCCGACCGTCGGGCTTTCCACCGCCACCTTCGTCCCCGGCTCGGCCGGCCATAGCTGGCAGAATGCGGCGGCGGCGGGGATGAGCATCGGCGTTAAGGGCGCCATTCTCGCGGCCAAGACCCTGTCGCTGACGGCCGCCGAGCTGTTTCGCAGCCCGGAGGAGATCAGCGCGGCCAAGGCCGAGTTTGCCAGGCGGCGCGGCGCGGGCTTCCAGTACAAGTCGCTGGTCGGCGACCGCAAGCCGCCGCTCGACTATCGCAAATCCACCAGCGTGGAATAGTCCCCCGCGCCTGGTGGTCCGGCCGCCCCCTCGACGCTCCGGGGGGCGGCCGGAGCCGCTTCAATATTGGGCGAGCACCAGTTCGTGGTCATCCTGATGCGCGATGCGGGCAATGCGATAGCTCTCCAGCGCCGAGGCCAGCGCGTCGCCGTCCGTCGTATTGAGCACCCCGCTGAACGGCACGTTGGCGAGCGTCGCGTCCCGAAGCACGATCTGCCGCGCGGAATAGCGGTTCATCTCCGCCACCACCTTGCCCAGCGGCTCGGCATTGAAGCTGATCCGGCCCTCCAGCCAGCCCATCGCATCCTCGGCGTGATCGGCCGTCACCCGCACACCCGTCGCATCCGCCTCCAGCGTCGCGCCGCGGTGCAGGATGGTGGACCGGCGCGCGGCCGGGGTGTCCACCTTCACGGTGCCCTCGGTGAGCGCGACGCGAAAGCGCTGCGGCGCCAGCCGCACCGAAAATGCGGTGCCCAGCGCCATCACCCGGTTGCCGGCGCCCGAGACGATGAACGGATGGGCGCGATCCTTGGCGACCCGGAAAAAGGCCTCGCCCCGCACCAGCTCGACGCGGCGCTCGGCGCCCCATTGCGGCAGGCGGACGAGGCTTGCGGTGTTGAGGGTGACGCGCGATCCATCGGCGAGCTTCACGGTCAGCCGCTCGCCCACCGCGGTGCGATATTCCTTTGCCGCGGCAACCAGGGTGCGGTCCGGTTGCGGCGACGGGCGGCGTACCGCGAAGAACGCGCCGCCGACAACCAGCGCAAGCAGGGCGATCGCCGCTGCCATCGCCATCCAGTTGAAGTTCGTCTCACGCGCCGGCGCCGCCATGGCCAGCGCCTCCGCCCGCATCGCGCGAAGCTCGGCATCGTCGGCCGCGGCATCCAGCCTGTCGGCGATCGTGGTCAGCGCATCCCAGGCGCGGCGATGTTCCGGCGCGGCCGCGTGCCAGCGGGCGAAGTCGTCCCGCGCCGCCAGCCCGGCATCGTCCGCATGGAGGCGGGCATACCACGCCGCTGCCTCGGCATCGGCGTCCTTGTTCGCCTTGATGTCGGTCATTCGCCTGCGCGCGCTGCGAGATGGCGGATCGCCTTCATGATATGCTTTTCGACGGCACTCACAGAGATCCCCAAATGACGGGCGATCCCGCCGTAACTCATCTCTTCGAAGCGATGAAGAACAAATATCTGCCGCGTGCGGTCGGGCAGCTCCTTCAGGGCCGCGATCAGGAGGGCGAGCTGTTGCTTGCCCTCGAGCACCCGGGCCGGCGAGATTTCCTCGACCGGATGATCGGGTTCCTCCAGCGGGCTGTGCTGGGAGCGCCGGCGCACCTGATCGCGCCGCCCGCGATCGGTGAGCACGCTGTGCGCGACCTGGAACAGATAGCCCTCGAAATTGCCGATACCCATCTCGCTGCGGCGCACCTGCATGCGCAGCACGACTTCCTGCACCATGTCGTCCACATCGCACGGCGCCACGCGCTTGACGAAGAAAGCGCGCAGCCCGCCGAGATAATGGACGACGTCGCTGGCCGGCTTCCGATCAAGCGGAATTTCGGCGCGGCTGGACGTGAACATACCCCTTTTGTCCCCCTGTCTGTTCCGATCCTGCGGGGATTTATTATTTTTGTAACCGACTATGTTGCTTCGCTGCCGTCAAGCGTGGAAACTGTTACGGTGGAGCCGTCGCAGAAGCGGCCTGCTGAGTGTGCCCGGCACGACACAGAAAGGACGAGGCTGGGCATCGCCATTCCCGGCCGGCGCCGCATATTCGCGTGCCACCCGGCCCGCCCGATGCGCGCGCTGGCGCCGTTCATCGCAGCTATCTCCTCGGGGGCACTGGCGCGCGCCTATGATCTGGCGATCCCGGCCGGCCCGCTTGATCAGGGGCTGACCAGCTATGCCGTGCAGACCGGCCGCCAGATCCTGTTCGCGCCGGGTCTCGTCGCCGGCAAACGGGGCAATGCGGTCACCGGCCTTGTCGATGCCGATCGCGGGCTGAGCGCGTTGCTCGCCGGCAGCGGCCTCGTCGCGCGGCGGCTGCGGGGCGAGGTGCTGATCATCGAGGTCCGGCCGGCGCCGCTTCCTGCCGCGCCACCGCGCCCGCCCTCGCCGGCCCCGCCCGATCCGCCGCCAGAGGAGATCGTGGTGACCGCGCTCAAACGCGAGACGCTGCTGGCGGAGACCGCGGTCAGCATGGACGTGCTGACCGGGCGCGATATCAGCGGGCGCAACATCTACGATCTGCGCCGGATGATGCGCAGCGTGCCGGGCTTCGCGACGATCGACACCGGCAGCGGCCAGCAACGCCTGGCGATCCGCGGCGTGTTCGCCACCGGCGAGGCCACGGTCGGTGTCTATTATGACGAGACCCCGATCAGCGGTCCGAGCGGCACCACCTTCGATCCCGGGCAGGTGGCGCCGGACGTCGAACTGGTCGACGTCAACCGCGTCGAATTGCTGCGCGGCCCGCAGGGCACGCTCTACGGCGCGAGCTCGATGGGCGGCACGCTGCGCGTCCTGTTCAACCAGCCCGACGCCAGCGGCTGGCATGGCGACGTGCGCGGCGGGCTCGATTTCGTGACGCGCGGCAATACCGGCGCCAATTTCTCCGCCGTCCTCAACGCGCCGATCGTCGCCGATCGTCTCGCCGCGCGCGTCGTCGTCTATCGGCGCACGCTGGGCGGCTATATCGACCGGCCGAACCTCGGCCTCAGCGATACCGGCGGCATCACCCGCAAGGGCGCGCGGATCGCGTTGGCATGGACGCCGGAGCCCGCCGTGCATGTCTCGCTATCCGGGCTGGTCCACCGCGGCAGCGCCGACGACGCGACCTATTGGTCAACCCGCCTCGGCCCCTATCGGAACGATCAGCCGACCCGCACGCCGACGTTCAACACGCTCAAGCTGCTCAGCGGCACGGCGCGCTGGGACGCGGCGTTCGCCACGCTGACGGCAACCGCGTCCGCCTATCGCTGGCTGGTGACGCGCGACAATGACTATACCAGCGTGCTCGCCCGCCAGCGCACCAACGCGACGAGCTGCCGGGACTACAACAAGCTTCCCGACGACGGCGCCTGCACGCCCGCACAGTTCGCCAGCTTCGCCGCCTATGCCGACAGCCGCCTCCCGGGCATCCTCTATCAGCCGATGCTGGTGCGCAGCCAGAGCGGCGAGGTTCGGCTTGCCTCCCCGGCGGGCGCGACGACGATCTGGACGGTAGGCGGCTTCGTCGAGCATCGTCGCGATCGGGTCGACAGCATCGTGCTGCGCGCCGATCCGCGCACCGGCATCGTGATCACGCCTTACGACGTCACCGGCCTGCGCACGATCTGGACGACGCTCAGCCAGCAGGCGCTGTTCGGCGAGCTTACCCAGCCGATCACCTCGCGCTTCTCGCTCACCGGTGGTGGCCGCTATTTCCGGTATCGCCGTTCGGCGACGGGCGATGTCTCCCAGCCCAACATCCTCACCGGCACCGCCGATCTCGCCGCCGGCCCCTTCCATACCCGCGAAGGCGGCGCCAATCTGAAGGCCCAGCTCGCCTGGCATCCGGGCCACGACGCGATCGTCTATGCCCAGGCGGCCGAAGGCTTCCGGCCCGGCGGCGTCAACATCACGCCGAACCTCACCGAGGAGGAGCGCAGCTATCATGCGGACCGGCTGTGGAGCTACGAGCTGGGCGGGCGCACCCGGCTCCTCAACGGCGCTGTCGGGGCCAGCCTCGCCGCCTTCCACATCGACTGGTCGGACATGATCTACGCAACGGCGAGCGCCAATGGTGCCTTCGCCTACAACACCAATATCGGACCGGTGAACATCGACGGCGCCGAGGCCGAGATCAGCACCATTTGGGCGCCCGGCGGCGAGCTGGTGTTGCGGATCAGCTATGTGAATGCGCGCCTTGCCGCCGATCAGACGAGCAACAACCCGCGCGGCCTCGGCCGGAAGGGGGACAGGCTGCCCAACGTCGCCCACCTCGCGGCCTCCGCCTCGCTCAGCAAATCGGTCCAACTGGCCCGCGCGCTGACGGGCTTTGCGCGGGCGGACGTCACCGCCGTCGGCGCCTCGGGCACGCAGTTCAATCCCTCGATCACCTATTATGACCGCTCGCCCGCCTATGTGCTGACGGATGTCCAGGCAGGGGTGGAGCATCGCGGCTGGGAGGCCGCGATCGCGGTGCAGAATCTTTTCGACAAGGCCGGCGCGGGCCGGGCGCTGTCCAACACCTTCCTGTCCAACCAGGTCTATTCGGTCCCGCCGCGAACCATCACGCTGACGCTGGCGCGGCGTTTCTGAGGTCGGTCGTCAGGCCAGGTCGAGCTGGCGCAGGTCGCGCCCGCGCGTCTCGCGGCCGAACCAGGCGACGAGGATCAGCGCGACGATCGTCGGCAGCATGATCAGCGCCGCGGCCAGCCCCATCGACAGAGCGATGCCACTGATCGTCAGCGCCTGCGCGAACAGCCCGCCCGCCTTGGTGCATGCCGCCACCCAGCCGGTGGCCCGACCGCGTACGCGGAGCGGAAAGCTTTCGGCGGCATAGGGCAGAACGATGGCGATGATGCCATTCGTCCCCACGATCAGCAGCGCCACCGGCAACACCGGGCTGCCGACGCCGGCGAGTTCGAGCCGCAACACCAGCGCCAGCCCGGCGAGCGTCAGCGCGACCATCGCCACCAACGACCATTTGGTGCTCCATCGGCTGTAGAGCAGCGCTGCGAGGAATACCGTGGGAAAGGCGATCAGGGCGCTTTCGGCGAGCAGCCGGCTCGACACGCCGACCGAATAACCCTTGGCGACAAGATCGGCGGGAAGCCACAGCAGCAGCCCGAAATTGATCAATCCCCAGGACAGCGCGCAGACGCTGAGCGCGGCGAGCTTGCCGTAGAGGCTGAGGCCGGTCAGCGCGTGCGACCCGGCGGCCGGGGCGGAGGCCATTGGCGGCACCTTTCGCGCCTTCGACCCGAAACGGCGCATCACCGCCTCCGCTTCCGCCACGCGGCCGCGCGCCAGCAGGAACTTGGCCGATTCCGGGATGAATGCGCCGAGCAGCACCAATGTCAGCCCGGTCGGCAGATTGGCCAGCCACAGGATGCGCCAGCCGAAAATCGGCTGCAGGATTGCGGAAAGGCCGCTCGCCGCGAAATAACCGCCGACGGCGCCCAACCCGCCGACCAGCACCAGGCTCCAGCCACGGTGGCGGTTCGGCATCATCTCCGCGAGCAGGGCATAGGTAACCGGCAGCATCCCGCCCGCTGCCGCCCCCATCATGAAGCACATCGCGATATTCCAGGCGAGACTGGGCATCGCGCCGCAGATCGACGTGCCGACGAACATCACCGCCGACAGCAGGATTGACGCCTTGCGCCCGTAGACGTCGGCGATGACTCCCCACAGCACCGATCCGGCGACCGTGCCCGCCAGCGCCGCGAACGGCACCAGCGACACCGTCGCCTTGGCCACCCGATATTCGCTGATCATGCCGGGCACGGTGAAGCCCAGCGACGCCGGCTTCATCACGTCGATGACGAGCGCGACAACCAGCACCAGCATCAGCCCCCAATGGGCAAGGCCGAGTGGCGCATCCTCGGGCGCGGCGACGACGATGTCCGCGCTCGCGGCATAGTGGGCAGTGACATTGCGCGGCAGCAGCCCATAGGCGGCGACGAGCATGCCCGCGACGATCGCGCCCATGCCGGCGATCATCAGCCGATCCATCGGCATGCCGGCGAGCTGATAATGCATCGTCCGCGCCATCGCGAACATCGGCAGATGCGCGCAGACGCCCGCGGTGACGGCGACGCAGCCGAGCACGAACGCCCAGATCGCCTGCCGGTCCGATAAAGTGCTGCCCCACCCGCCCATGCCACTGCTTTACACCGCCCTGACGGCGCCGCCATCCCCAGCGACGCCCGTGCCCGGCACACTAGCTCCTGCCGCTGCCGGCGCGACCGTCCGTCCCCGGCGAAGGATCGGGAAGAGCATCAGGCCGGCGCGCAATATCTGGCGGATGGGGTGGGATTCGAACCCACGGTGGGCGTGAACCCACGGCGGTTTTCAAGACCGCTGCCTTAAACCACTCGGCCACCCATCCTGCTGGCCGGATGCGCTTATCCTCTCCCCGCCGAGGAGGAAAGGGCGCTATCCTGTCACCATGAGTCGCCCATCGTTTTTCGGAGGAGTTTCGTGATGCCCCGCCCCCTGCTCGTCCTCGTCGTGACGCTGTTCGGCGCGAGCGCGGCGCTCGCCCAGCCCAGCGCCAACGCCTTCAATGACCGACTGCGCAAGCTGTCCCCCGATCAGCAGAAGGCTGCGATGCGGCAGGCGATCACCAACAACGGCAACCGATGCGGTCGCGTCGAGAAGGCGGATTTCCAGCAGCCCTACAAGAATCTGATGATGTGGACGGCGACCTGCAACCCGGGCGGCCGCTTCGCGGTGTTCGTCGGTGCCGATCAATCGGTCCAGGCGCGGCCCTGCGCGGACCTGGCCAGCCTCAAGCTGCCGGTCTGCCGCTGAAACGCAAACGGGCGGCCGATGGCCGCCCGTCCCGCCGTCCGATCGGACGAACTTACTTCTTGGTGAGGCTGAGCCCGCCGAAGCGCTTGTTGAAGCGCGCGACCTGGCCGCCCTGGTCGAGAAGGCGCGCGTTGCCGCCGGTCCACGCCGGGTGGACGGTCGGGTCGATGTCGAGCTGCAGCGTGTCGCCCTCGGACCCCCAGGTCGAGCGCGTCTCGTAGACCGTGCCGTCGGTCATCTGCACCTTGATCATGTGATAGTTGGGATGGATATCCTTCTTCACCGCGCAATCTCCATGGCGGCTGGTTCCGACCAGCCTGAAAAGAAGGCGGCGCCATAGCGGCACCGCCCCGAAAACACAAGCTCGCCGCCCCCCCGCCTACTCGGCTGGCGGATCAGCAATCATCGCCGTGAAGTTGGCCTGCGCCGCCACCTTGCCGTCAAGCATCGCCCTGCCGGCGAACTTGCAGACGGTGGCGCGCTTCTGGACGAACTCCACCTCGAGGCGGAGCAGGCAGCCGGGCTCGACCGGCTGGCGGAACTTCACCTCGTCGATCGACATGAAATAGACGAGCTTGCCCGAGCCGGCGAGACCGAGGCTCTCGACAGCCAGCACGCCGGCGGCCTGCGCCAGCGCCTCGACGATCAGCACGCCGGGCATGATCGGCCGGCCAGGAAAGTGGCCGGCGAAGAAGCCCTCGTTGACCGTCACCGCCTTCACCGCGACGATGCGCTGGTCGACGACGAGCTCTTCGACCCGGTCGACCAGCAGCATCGGGTAGCGATGCGGCAGCGCCGCCATCACCCGGCGGACGTCAAGCGGCCCCAGATTGGTGGCGGCGTCGCTCATCGCGTTCGCCTCAGCGGCCCGGCGCGGCGGCAGGAGCGGCCGGAGCAGCGGCGGCCGGAGCCGGCGCGGCGCCGGCGGCGGGGGCGCCCTGCTGCGGCAGCTGGATGCTCACCGTCTTGAGCTGCGTGTCGAGGCGCTGCATCAGCGTCGTCGTCACGTCGGCGGCGGGATCTGCGGCCAGTGCCTCGTTGCGCGGAATCACCGCCGCAACCTTGCGCTCGGCGCGGATCTGCTCGGCGATCGGCACCGCGGCGCGCAGGATCTGGTCGCGCACGAAATTGCCGACCGCGTTCGCTTCCTGCTGGGTGCGGTTGAGCGCCTCGTCGGCGGCCTGCAGCTTCTGCTGGGCATCGGCGAGGGCGGCGCGGTTTGCGTCGGGAAGGCCCGAGCCGTCCGGCTTCACCAGCTTGCGGGCGGCCTCGACCTGGGTGTTGTAGGCGGTCGCCGCCGCGTTGAACGCATTCTGCTGGCTGGTCGCGGTGCCCTGATACTTGGTCTGGATCTGGGTGGCGCCGTTCTTGGCCGCGAGGCTCTCGGAGAACAGGCGGTTGAGGTCGACCGTGACGATGCCGCCGGTCTGGGCGGCGGCCGGCACGGCGGCGAAGATGGCGAGGCCAAGCGCCGCGCTCTTGATCATCGTCTTCATCAGAACTGGGTCCCTACGTTGAAAGTGAACAATTTCGGATCGTCGCCCTTCACGGTGACAAGGGCCTTGGCGATGTCGAGGCGCAGCGGGCCGAACGGCGAGTTCCAGTTCACGCCGAAGCCCACCGCGATGCGCGGCCGGGGCGAATCGCCCAGGAATTCCTCGCGGAAGGGGTTGATGGTGTTGGTGTATTTGGTCGTCCCGTTCGGGCAGACCGAGCCGACCGGCACCGTGCCGGAGATCAGGCCATTGCCGTCGAGGCACTGGAGATTGCCGTTCTTGTCGAGGATGTCGCGCACCACGACCTGCTTCTGGTCGATCAGCGTGCCGTCGGCATAGCTCGGCTTCTTCACGCCCCACAACGCGCCGGCATCGACATAGATGGACGGGCGCAGGCCCATTTCGCGCGCACCGGCCGAAAGCGGGATCTCCAGCTCGGCGCGAGCATGATAATAATAGCGGCCGCCGATGGCGTCGTCCTGGATCTGGTTCTTGTCGGTGACCAGATCGTTGGGATCATCGGTGCTCGTGTCATAGGGGGTGCGCTTCACGCGCGGGCCGATGCCGCGAATGTCGAAGCCGCGCATCTGCGGCGAACCGAGCATGAAGCGATCGGTCAGGCGAACCGCGTCGGAGCCGTTGCGCCCCTTCTGGAATGGCAGGATGGCGCCGCCCTCGCCGCCCACCGAGAAGATGAAGCCGCCGAACACGTTCCAGTATTTGGTGCCCTCGAGGCGGCTGCGCAGATATTTCACGTCGCCGCCCAGGCCCGCCACGTCCTGGCTGAACACGACGCGCTGGCCCGCCGACGGGCGGAGGCGGTTGTTCAGATTGTCGAAGACGAAGCTGTAGCCCACCGACGAGGTCAGCCGGTTGCCGACGGCGTCGCAGAGATAGCGCCCGGCAAGCAGCGGGTCGCAGACGCCGTTGGTATAGAAGGTGCCCTTGTCGAGCGTGACATTGTCGAAAGTCAGGCCGTAGCGCAGCGCCAGCTGGGTATATTCGGTGAGCGGCACGCCGGAGCGGATCTGGAAGCCGGTCGACACCTGATGATAGGTGGTCTGGCGATCGTCGTTCAGATAGTTGAACGAGTTATAGTCGCGCCTGAACACGTCGCCGCCGACGGCGATGTTGCGATCGAACAGATAGGGCTCGGTGAAGCCCAGCTCGATCGACTTGGAATAGGTCGAATAGTCGACGCTGGCGCGCAGTTCCTGGCCCTTGCCCATGAAGTTGCGCTGGGTGACCGACAGGTTGACGATGAACCGCTCGAGGCTGGAGAAGCCGGCCGAGACCTGCAGCTCGCCAGTGGCCTTTTCCTCGACATTCGCCTCGAGCACGACGCGATCCGGCGCCGAGCCCTGCTTCTGCTCGATCTCCAGCTTGTCCTGGAAATAACCGAGGCTGCGGATGCGATCGCGCGAACGCTTCACCTGGAAGCCGTTGAAGGCGTCGCCCTCCCCGAGGCGGAACTCGCGGCGGATCACCTTGTCGCGGGTGACGGTGTTGCCGTTGATGTTGATGCGCTCGACATAGACACGCGGAGCGTCCGCCACCTTGAAGGTGACGTTCATCTGCAGCTTGTCCTTGTCGCGCCGGAAATCCGGGCTGACGTCCGCGAAGGCATAGCCGAGCAGACCGGCCGTCTCCGTCATCTGATCGACAGTGTCCTCGATCATCTTGGCGTTGTACCAGTCATCCTTCTTCATGCGGATGAGGTACTGGAGCATCTCGGGCCGGAGATCGCGGATGTCGCTTTCGATCTTCACGTCGCCGAATTTGTAGCGTTCGCCCTCCTCCACCACATAGGTGATGATGAAGTCCTTCTTGTCCGGGGTCAGCTCGGCGACCGCCGAGACGACGCGGAAATCGGCATAGCCCTCGGTCAGATAGAACTGGCGCATCTTCTGCTGGTCGTAAGCCAGCCGATCCGGATCATAGCTGGTGCCGGACGAGAAGATGTGGGTGATCGAGCTTTCCTTGGTGGCCATCTCGCCACGCAGGCGGCCGTCCGAGAATTTCTCGTTGCCGATGATGTTGATGCGCCGGACCTTGGATTTCGCCCCCTCGCTGATCTCGAACACGACATCGACGCGGTTCTGGTCGAGCTGGACCATCTTCGGCTCGACGGTGGCGGCGAAGCGGCCCTGACGGCGATAAAGCTCGATGATGCGCGCCACGTCGGCGCGGACCTTGGAGCGGGTGAAGATCTGGCGCGGGGCGAGCTTGATCTCCGGCCGGATCTTGTCTTCCTTCAGGCGCTTGTTGCCCTCCAGCACAATGCGGTTGATCACCGGATTCTCGCGCACGGTGATGACGATGTCGTCGGTCGCCTGGTTGATCGAGACGTCGGCGAACAGCTCGGTGGCGTAAAGATCCTTCAGCGCCTGATCGAGCGATTCGCGGGTATAGGCGTCACCCGCCTTGAGCTTGATATAGGAGCGGACGGTGTCCGCCTCGAGCCGCTGGTTGCCGACCACCGAGATCGATTTGATGACGCCGCCCGTCATCGGCGCCGGCGCCGATGCGTTCGGGAACGCCACCGGCGGCGGCGCTGCACCCGCACCGGGGCCCTGTGCCGGGGCCTGCGCCTGCGCGCTGGCCACACACAACATCAGCCCGCCGCCGAGTGCCGTACCGAAGCGGAGTGCGGAAACCGTCGTGCGGCGATCGCCGTAACCCTTTTGACTCACCAATCCCCGCCTTCACCCGCTGGAACGCGCGAAACGCCCGTCCCTTGAGCCCTGTTAGCTAGCCCGCCGCCCTGCCCCAAGCGGCTCAACCGATCAAGCCGGCAAGCGTCCGCCATAAGCCGAAAGAACCCAGATCGTTGAACGTCACGAACAGCATCAACGACAGGAGCATCGCCAGACCCGACCGGAACGCCCATTCCTGCACCCTGGGCTCCAGCGGCCGGCGGCGAACCGCCTCGATCGCGTAGAAGAACAGGTGCCCGCCGTCCAGCAAAGGAACTGGCAGCAGATTGATGAACCCCAGATTGATGGAGATCATCGTCATGAACCAGATGAACTCGAACCAGCCCATGCTCGCCTGCTGGCCGGAGACCTGGGCGATCTTGAGCGGACCGCCCATCTCGCTGGCGGCACGCTGGCCGCGAATGATCTGGGCGGTGGTCTCGATCATCATGCCGACGGCGTTGACGGTGTAGCGCAGCGACGCGCCGACCACTTCGGTCGGCCCGAGCTTGCGCATCTCGCCGCGCCCGGCGAGGATGCCGAGGCGGCCGATGCGCATCTCGTTGCCGAAGCGATCGCGCAGCAGCTGGGAGCCCGTGACGATTGGCAGCGACATCGTCCGGCCATCGCGCTCGACGGCCAGCGTCATGCGCTCGCCGGGGCGGATCTGAACGATGTCCTGAATCTGCTCGAAGCGCCCGATGGCGCGGCCGGACACGCTGGTGATGCGATCGCCCGCGCGCAGGCCGGCGGCGGCGGCCGGGGAGCCCGGCTGGACGCCGGCGATCACGGGCGGGGTGGTCGGCTCGCCCAGCGTCGCGAATACGGCGCAGAAAACGAGGATCGCGAACAGGAAATTGGTCGCCGGCCCGGCCAGCACGATCAGGAAACGCTGCCATACCGACTTGGCCTGGAAAGTGCGCGCGCGCTCGGCGGCGGGCAGCGCCAGCCATTCCGTGGTCGGCGTGGACGCCGGATTCATGTCGCCGGCGAACTTCACATAGCCGCCGATCGGCATCCAGCCGACTTTCCAGCGCGTGCCGCGGCGATCCGTCCAGCCGAACAGCTCGCGGCCGAAGCCGATCGAGAACACGTCGGCCTTCACCCCGCAGGCGCGGCCGGCGAGATAATGCCCCATCTCGTGGATGAAGATCAGGGGACCGATGACGAGCAGGAAGCTCAACACGGTCATGATGATGCCGGGGGTCTCAGTCACGCGATCACGGTCTCCAGCGCCCTGTCGGCATAGGCCCGCGCCTCGGCATCGATAGCGAATACGTCGTCGAGCGAGGCGGGCGCGGGCGGATCATAGGCGCAAAGAGCTTGATCGACGATTGCGGCGATATCGAGGAAGCCGGCGCGTCGTTCCAGAAATGCCGCGACGGCCCGTTCATTCGCCGCGTTGAGCACGGCCGGCCGCGCCCCACCCGCCGCCAGCGCGGCGCGCGCCAGCGCCAGCGCCGGGAACCGCGCCGGATCGGGCGCCTCGAAGGTCAGCGTGCCGATCGCGGCGAGGTCGAGCGGCCGACACGGCGTCTCCATCCGCCGTGGCCAGGCAAGCGCGTGGGCGATCGGCACGCGCATATCCGGCGAGCCGAGCTGGGCGAGCGTCGACCCGTCGACATAATCGACCATCGAATGGATTACCGATTGCGGATGGACGAGGATATCGAGCCGCTCGGGTCCCACCGGGAACAGGTGGTGCGCCTCGATCAGCTCCAGCCCCTTGTTCATCATCGTGGCGGAATCGACGGAGATCTTGGCGCCCATCGACCAGTTCGGGTGCTTCACCGCCTCGGCCGGGGTGACGCCCCGCATCTGCTCGGGCGACCAGGTGCGGAACGGGCCACCGCTCGCCGTCAGCACGATGCGGCGGACGCGGCTCAGGTCGGTGCGGTCCAGGCATTGAAAGATGGCGTTGTGCTCGGAATCGACCGGCAGCAGCGTCGCGCCGTTGCGCTCCACCGCCGCAATCATCAGCGCGCCGGCGGAAACCAGCGCCTCCTTGTTGGCCAGGGCGACCGTGCCGCCGCGCTCCAGCGCCGCCATCACCGGCGGCAGCCCGGCGCAGCCGACGATCGCGGCCATCGTCCAGTCCGCCGGCCGCGCCGCCGCCTCGACGATCGCGTCTCCGCCGGCGGCTGCCTCGATGCCGGAGCCTTCCAGCGCGTCGCGCAGAGCCGCGTAAAGCCCCGGCTCGCCGATCACCGCGACCTCCGCCCCCAGGCGCCGCGCCGCGTCTGCCAGGCCGGCGACATCGCGATGCGCGGTAAGGGCGACGACGCGATAGTCGTCGGGGGCGCGCTCGATCAGGTCGAGCGTCGAGGTGCCGACCGAGCCGGTGGCGCCAAGCACTGAAACGCTACGCTTCACGGATATCCCACCATCACCAGTCCGGCGACGATCACCGCCACCGGCACCACGCCGTCCACCCGGTCCATCACCCCGCCATGTCCGGGCAGGAGGTGGCCGCTATCCTTGACGCCCGCGCGCCGTTTCAGCCAGCTCTCGAACAGATCGCCGCCCTGCGCGGCGGCGGCGAGCAGCGCGGCGGTACCGGCGAGCCGGAACGAGATGTTGAACGGAAAGGCCAGTGCCACGCCGATGACCAGCGCTGCCACCATGCCGCCGATCAGCCCCGCCCAGGTCTTGTTCGGGCTGAGCCGCGGCGCCAGCTTCGGCCCGCCGATGGCGCGGCCGGCGAAATAGGCGCCGATGTCGGTCGCCCATACGATGACCAGCGTCCACAAGGTCAGCGTGATCCCGTCATATTGATCGCGCAGGTAGATGAGCGACAGGATCGGCAGCAGCGCATAGAGCACGCCCGCACCGTTCCAGACGCTGCGCGACAGCAGCGCCACGGCGAGCGCTGCGGCGACGGCGGCGGCGAGGATAGCCTCACGCGGCACATCCGAGCCGAGCAGGATCAACAGAATCAGCGGCAGCGCCGTCGCGGCAACGAGCAGGCGGGTCGCCACCCGGCCGGCCCCCATCAGCCCGGCCCATTCCACCGCGATGGCCACCGCCGCCGCGCTGAGCAGGCCGGTGAAGGCGATCGAGCCGTAGCCGATGGCGGCGACGGCGATGATGATCATCACCACGCCCGAGGCCGCCCGCACCGGCAGATCGGAGCGGCGGCGGCCGGCGGGGGCGGCCCCCTCGCTCACAGGCCCCCGAAGCGCCGCTCGCGTGCGCCGAAGCGGGTGACCGCCTCGGCCAGCGCCGCAGCGTCGAAATCCGGCCACAGCGTGTCGACGAACATCAGCTCCGCATAGGCCGCCTGCCACAGCAGGAAATTGGAAAGGCGCACCTCGCCTGAGGTGCGGATCAGCAGGTCCACCGGCGGCAGGCCGGCGGTATCCAGCCGCGCCTCGATCTCCTCGACATCGATTGCTTCCGGCACGAGCGTGCCGGCGCGCGCCTCCTCCGCGAGGGCGCGCGCGGCGCGGACCAGCTCGTCCTGGGCGCCATAGTTCAGCGCCAGCACCAGCGTCAGCCGCGTGCCGGAGGCGGTGCGCGCGATCGCCTCGTCGATCAGCGCGCGGACATCGGCATCCAGTCGCGCCAGATCGCCGATCACCCGCAGCCGCGCGCCATTCGCGACCAGCTCTGCCACCTCCGCCTTGAGGAAGTGGCGTAGCAAGCCCATCAGGTCGCTGACCTCCTCGACCGGCCGCCGCCAGTTCTCGGACGAAAAGGCGTAGAGGGTGAGCACCTCGATGCCGATTTCGCCGGCGGCGCGGACGGTGCGGCGCACCGCCTCGGCGCCCTGGCGATGGCCGGCGATGCGCGGCAGGAAGCGCGCCTTCGCCCAACGGCCATTGCCGTCCATGATGATGGCGACATGGCGGGGCACGGCCCTGCCCCCGCCCCCGTCACCCCGCACGGAAAGGGCAGTCGCCGCCGTCACTTTCCGAGGATTTCCTTTTCCTTGGCGGCGAACGCGGCATCGATATCGGCGATGGTGGCGTCGGTCGCCTTCTGCACGTCGGTCTCGTGGCGCTTGCGCTCGTCCTCGGAGAGGCCGTGCTTCTTCTCGTCGGTCTTGAGGTTGTCCATGCCGTCGCGACGCACGTTGCGCACCGCGATCTTGGCCTTCTCGGCATATTGGCCGGCGAGCTTGGCAAGCTCCTTGCGGCGCTCCTCGGTCAGATCGGGGATGGGCAGGCGCAGCGTCTGGCCATCGACGATCGGGTTGAGGCCGAGCCCGGCCGAACGGATCGCCTTGTCGACGGGGCCGACATTGCTCTTGTCCCACACCTGCACCGAAAGCAGCCGCGGCTCAGGCGCGGAGACGGTCGCCAGCTGGCTGATCGGCATGTGCGCGCCATAAACCTCGACCGTCACCGGATCGAGCAGCGACACCGACGCGCGGCCGGTGCGCAGGCCCTGGAGATCATGCTTCAGCGATTCGACGGCGCCGGCCATGCGGCGATCGAGATCGGCCTTGTCATAGGTTGGTCCGGCCATGTCTTACTCCTGTTCCGTCAATGTCTTGGGCTCGATCTCAACCATCGCGTCTGAACTGCGCCGGCGATGTTCGAGCCCCTCATCCTGCTTCAGATTGCCGACGACCGTGGCCACGCCTTCGCCGGCCAGCACCCGGGCGAGATTGCCCTGCTCGCGGATGTTGAACACCACGATCGGGATATCATTGTCGCGACACAGCGCCACCGCCGAGGCGTCCATCACCTTCAGATCATCCGCCAGCACGGTGTTGAAGCTGACCTGATCATAGCGGCGCGCGCCCGGTACCTTCTTGGGATCGGCATCATAGACGCCATCGACCGAGGTGCCCTTGAACAGCGCGTCGCACTTCATCTCGGCGGCGCGGAGCGCGGCGCCGGTGTCGGTGGTGAAGAAGGGGCTGCCGACGCCCGCCGCGAAGATCACGATCCGCCCCTTCTCCAGATGCCGTTCGGCTCGCCTGCGGATATAGGGCTCGCACACCGAGGCCATCGGGATGGCGGACTGGACGCGGGTATCGACGCCGATCTGCTCGAGCGCGTTCTGCACCGCGAGGGCATTCATCACCGTCGCCAGCATGCCCATATAATCGGCGGTGGTCCGCTCGATGCCCTTGGCGGCGGCGGCCAGGCCGCGGAAGATATTGCCCCCGCCGACAACCACGCACAGCTCATGGCCCATGGCGCGGGCATCCGCGATTTCCTGGGCGACGCGGGCGGTGGTCTCGGGATCGATCGACACCCGCCCGTCGCCCATCAGCACCTCCCCGGAGAGCTTCAGCAGGATCCGGTTGAAGCGCGGGCGAGACATGGATGGAGGCGTCCGATCTGCAGCATGAAGGGGGGTTGGGGCGGGCGGCACCTTAGAGGCGCCGTTGCCGGAAAGCAAAGGGTGGCCGGACGGCAAAAGGGCGCCGATCGCATCGCTGCGACCGGCGCCCCTTCCGGTTCGACGATAGCTCAGACGCCAGCGGCGGCGGCGACCTCGGCGGCGAAATCCGACTGCTGCTTCTCGATGCCCTCGCCCAGCTGGAAGCGGACATAGCCCTTCAGCGTGATCGGCGTGCCGGCTTCCTTCGCGGCGGCACTGACCACGTCCTGCACCGGCGTCTTGTTGTCCATGACGAACAGCTGGCTGAGCAGCGCCGCTTCCTTCTTGAACTTGGCGATCGCGCCCTCGACCATCTTCTCGATGATGTTGGCGGGCTTGCCGCTCTCGTTCGCCTTCTCGGCGGCGACGACGCGCTCGCGCTCGATCATCACCGGATCGAGACCCTCGGCATGGAGCGCCTGCGGGTTGGCGGCGGCGATGTGCATGGCGAGCTGCTTGCCCAGCGCCTCCAGCTTGTCGGCCGACGCAGCGGATTCGAGCGCGACCAGCACGCCGATCTTGCCGAGGCCGGGGGCCACAGCATTGTGCACATAGGGCACGATCACGCCCTCGGTGACCGAGATGATCTGCGCGCGGCGGAGCGCCTGATTCTCGCCGATGGTGGCGATATTGGCGGTCAGCTTCTCCTGAACCGTGCCGCCGCCCGGATAGGCGGCCGCGGCCAGCGCCTCGATATTGTCGCCCGTCGCCAGCGCGACCTGGGTCACGTCACGGACGAACTGCTGGAACTGGTCGTTCTTGGCAACGAAGTCGGTCTCGGAATTGACCTCGACGGCAGCGCCCGTGGTGCCGGCGACGGCGACGCCGACCAGGCCCTCGGCGGCCTGACGGCCGGCCTTCTTGGCGGCGGCGGCGAGGCCCTTGGTGCGCAGCCAGTCGATCGCGGCTTCCATGTCGCCGGAGACTTCGGCGAGCGCCTTCTTGCAATCCATCATGCCGGCGCCGGTGCGCTCGCGCAGTTCCTTGACGGTGGCAGCGGTGATCTCCGCCATGGCGAAATCCTTTCGGGCTTGAAATGACGCGGGGCGACTGTGCCAGCCGCCCCGCGATGAAATCCGGCTATCGCCGATCTGTTACGCGAGAGCGGCTTCCGCGGGCGGCTCGTCCATCGCGCCCAGATCCTCGCCGCGCGACGCGCGGTTGCCCTGGTTGCCGCGGGTGGCGGCCTCGGCGATCGCCTCGCAGTAAAGACGGATGGCGCGGCTGGCGTCGTCGTTCGCCGGGATCGGGAAGGCGATGCCGTCGGGCGACACGTTGGAATCGAGGATCGCGACCACCGGGATACCCAGCGTGTTGGCTTCCTTGATCGCCAGCTCTTCCTTGTTGGCGTCGATGACGAACATCACGTCCGGCACGCCGCCCATGTCGCGGATGCCGCCGAGCGACAGCTCGAGCTTGTCGCGCTCACGGGTGAGCTGGAGGACTTCCTTCTTGGTGAAGCCCTGGGTATCGCCCGAAAGCTGCTCCTCGAGGCTCTTGAAGCGCTTGATCGAGTTGGAGATCGTCTTCCAGTTGGTGAGCATGCCGCCCAGCCAGCGATGGTTGACGAAATGCTGGCCCGAACGGCGCGCGGCGTCGGCAATCGGCTCCTGCGCCTGGCGCTTGGTACCGACGAACAGCACCTTGCCGCCGGCCGCGACCGTCTGCGACACGAAATCGAGAGCGCGCGCGAACAGCGGCACGGTCTGCGACAGGTCGATGATGTGGATGCCGTTGCGGTCGCCGAAAATATACGGCTTCATCTTCGGATTCCAGCGATGGGTCTGGTGGCCGAAGTGGGCGCCGGCGTCGAGCAGCGCCTGCATGGAGACGGTGGGAACCGCCATAGGATAATCTCCTTCCGGTTGAACCTCTGCGGAGCAGTGACCGACCGAGATCGGCACCGGGTTATGGCGCTCCGCATGCGGGATGGACGGGCCCCTTACTGGCGGCCGCGACTTAAATCAAGCCTTGTCATAAGAACAAAAAGGGAACATAAGGAACGCATGGCGCCGGCAGGGGGTTGGCGTTCCAGATAAATTCCACGGAAATTCCGTTGGATCGGACGGAGACCGGGCATGGCCCAATTGTTTTCGACGCTGTTTTTCGCCGCTGTGCTCGCTGGCGTCGGCACGCTGATCGTGCGGATGCTGCGCGCCGAGGCCGGGAAGATTCTCGACGCGCTGGCGATGATGCCGCCGCGCCCGGCGCCGCGGCCCTGGCCGTCGCGGGTGCGGCTGGTCGGCATCGCCCGGCCGGCGGCGGTCAGATCGGCCGCGCGGCGCGCAACCGCCTGAACCGCGCATAGCTGCGCACGCTGAACGGGACGGCGAGGACATAGGCAATCGTCAACAGCGTCAGCGTCTCCCACGGCGCGCTGATCAGCGCAGCGCCGATCATCGCGATGACCACCAGCGCGCCGAAACGCACGCCGCGGCGCAAGCGGAGCGAGCCCCAGCTATAGGTCGGCAGCGAAGACGCCAGGAGGAAGGCAGTGAGCGCCGTCCATGGCGCCACCACCCAGATTTCGCGGAACACGTCCATGCCGGTGGCGAGCCACAGATAGATCGGCAGGAACAGGACGCCCGCCCCAGCCGGCGCAGGAACCCCGGTGAGGAAGCCGGCCGCCTTGTGCGGCTTTTGCGAGGCCTCGATCTGGGCGTTGAACCGCGCCAGCCGGAGCGCGCAGCACAGCGCATGGGCGAGCGCGAACAGCCACCCGTAGCGGGGCAGCGCCTGTAGCGACCAGAGATAGATCACCACCGAAGGCGCGACGCCGAAAGCGATCACGTCCGACAGCGAATCGAGCTCGGCACCGAACCGGCTCTCGCCTTTGAGCAGGCGGGCGATGCGGCCGTCGACGCCGTCGAGCACGCCGGCGACGATCATCGTCGCCACCGCCCTCTCCCACTCCCCCGCCACCGCAAACCGGATGCCGGACAGGCCGAAGCAGAGCGCCAGCGCGGTGACCGCGTTGGGCGCGACGGCGCGCAACGGGATGCCGCGCGCCGCCCGGTCCCGCCAGCGCGTGCGCGCCTCGGGGTCCGGCTCGCTCACTGGGCGATCCCCTCGGGCGCGTCGGGTATTCCGGCGACACCAAGGATCGTTTCGCCGGCGATGGTGCGCTGGCCGACGATCACCTGCGGCGCGGTGTCGGCGGGCAGGAACACGTCGACGCGGCTGCCGAAGCGGATCAGCCCGATGCGCTGGCCGGCCGCGACCATGTCCCCGCCCTTGACGAACGGCACGATGCGGCGGGCGACGAGACCGGCGATCTGGGTGAACCCAATGCGCAGCCCCTGCCCGTCCTCGACGAGGATATATTGCCGCTCATTTTCCTCGCTCGCCTTGTCGAGGTCGGCATTCAGGAATTTTCCGGAGACATAGATGACACGCCGGATCGTGCCGCCGATCGGCGCGCGATTGATATGCACGTCGAACACCGACATGAAGATGGAGACACGCGTCAGCGGTTCCTGGCCGAGCCCGTCCGGCCCTTCCAGCTCGCGCGGCACTGGAACGCGCGTGATCATTGTCACCAGCCCGTCGGCCGGCGCCACGATGAACCCCGGCCCGCGCGGCGTGACACGCACCGGATCGCGGAAGAAGGACGCCACCCACAAGGTGATGCCGGCCATCGGCCAGGCGAGCGTTTCCCACGCCATCAGCGCGAAGAACAGCGTGAGGGCGGCGGCGATCACGACATATTTGCGGCCGTCCGGGTGAACGGCGGGCGCGCGATAGCGCACCGTCGGGGTGCCGAGATCCGGCTTTGGAAGGGAGGTCATGGGGCGGCACCCTAAGCGCCTGTCGGGCGGCTGACAATTGCGTGGGTCAATCGCATGGCCCGTTGATCACGACGCTTGCAACCCCTAAGCGGGCGGGGTTTTCCAACCTCCAGCACGGTGGAGCCGATATGGCAAAGATCAAGGTGAAGACCCCGGTCGTCGAGATCGACGGCGACGAGATGACCCGCATCATCTGGGAATGGATTCGCGAACGCCTGATCAAGCCCTATCTCGACATCGACCTGCTCTATTATGATCTCGGCATCGAGAAGCGCGACGAGACCAACGACCGGATCACCATCGACAGCGCCAATGCCATCAAACAATATGGCGTCGGCGTGAAGTGCGCCACGATCACCCCGGACGAGGCCCGCGTCGAGGAATTCGGCCTCAAGAAGATGTGGAAGTCGCCCAACGGCACGATCCGCAACATCCTCGGCGGCGTCGTCTTTCGCGAACCGATCGTGATCCAGAACGTCCCCCGGCTGATTCCGGGCTGGACGGACCCGATCGTCGTCGGCCGCCACGCATTCGGCGACCAGTATCGCGCCACCGATTTCCGCGTGCCCGGCCCCGGCAAGCTTAAGATGGTGTGGACCGGCACCGACGGCCAGCAGATCGAGGAGGAGGTGTTCGACTTCCCGTCCAGCGGCGTCGCCATGGGCATGTACAATCTGGACGAATCGATCCGCGATTTCGCCCGCGCCAGCATGAACTACGCGCTGGACCGCAAGTGGCCTCTCTACCTCTCCACCAAGAACACCATCCTCAAGGCCTATGACGGGCGCTTCAAGGATCTGTTCGCCGAGGTGTTCGACGCCGAGTTCAAGGACAAGTTCGCTGCCGCCGGCATCGTCTACGAACATCGCCTGATCGACGACATGGTCGCCTCCGCGCTCAAGTGGAGCGGCAAGTTCGTCTGGGCCTGCAAGAATTACGATGGCGATGTCCAGTCGGACCAGGTGGCCCAGGGCTTCGGCTCGCTCGGCCTGATGACCTCGGTGCTGATGAGCCCGGACGGCAAGACGATCGAGGCCGAGGCGGCGCACGGCACCGTCACCCGCCATTATCGCATGCACCAGCAGGGCAAGGCGACCTCCACCAATCCGATCGCGTCGATCTTCGCGTGGACCGGCGGTCTCAAGTTCCGCGGCAAGTTTGACGACACGCCCGATGTGGTGCGCTTCGCCGAGACGCTTGAGCGGGTCTGCATCGAGACGGTCGAGGCCGGCCAGATGACGAAGGATCTCGCCATCCTCATCGGCCCGGATCAGGCGTGGATGACCACCGAGCAATTCTTCGAGGCGGTTCGCGCCAATCTCGAAAAGGCGATGGGCGCCTGGAACTGACCTGAGAAACAGCGACAGGATCGGCCGGCATCAAACTGATGCCGGCCGATTTTTTGTTGGATCGCCTGCTTTTATCTACCAAAGGGTAGAAATCCCCAGCCAATGCCGCAAAGATGCCGGCATGGCGTTTCCCCTCAACTCCGCGCATTTCAGCGATGCCGTGCTGATCCTGGGTACCGCGGGCATCGTCATTCCGATTTTCACGCGAGTGCGGGTGAGCCCGGTGATCGGCTTCATCCTCGTCGGCATCCTCGTCGGCCCGCACGGCCTGGGCGCGCTGGTGCCGCGGGCGCCCTGGCTCTATTTCTTCACGATCACCGATACACACGCGATCGAGCCCTATGCCGAGTTCGGCATCGTGCTGTTGCTGTTCACGATCGGGATGGAGCTGTCGTTCAAGCGACTATGGCTGATGCGGCGGATGGTGCTCGGGCTGGGCGTCACCAAATTGCTGGTGTCGGCGGCGGCGATCGGCGCGCTCGTCTATCTGCTCGGCCAGCCGACCGCCGGGGCGCTGGGCCTCGGGCTGGCGCTCGCTCTGTCCTCCACCGCCCTGGTGCTGCCGATGGTCAACACCACCAGCATCGTCGGCACTGCCGCGTTCGCGATGCTGCTGCTGGAGGACCTGGCGCTGGTGCCGATCATCTTCACGCTGGGCACGCTCGCGCCCTATGCCGCCGACCCGGGCTGGGAGGCGATCCTGCGCGCGTTTCTGGTTGGCACGGCGGTGATCGTCAGCCTGATCGCCGCCGGCTATTTCCTGCTCCCGCGCCTGTTTGCGCAGGCGGCCCGGGCGAAAAGCCCCGAGCTGTTCCTTTCGGTCAGCCTGCTCGTCGTGATCATGTCGGCCATTGCCACCACCGCGGCGGGATTGTCGCCGATCGTCGGCGCGCTGCTCTCGGGCATGCTCATCGCCGAGACCGAATATCGCCACCAGGTCGAGACCATCATCGAGCCGTTCAAGGGGCTGGCGCTGGGCGTGTTCCTGCTCACCGTCGGGATGAGCATCGACCTGCGCCAGATCCTCGCCGAATGGGACAAGCTGGCGATGGCGGTGGTCGCGGTGGTGACGATCAAGGCGCTGGTCACCGCCGGGCTGCTGCGGCTGGCCGGCAATCGGCGGGGCATGGCGGCGGAAACCGGTCTGTTGATGTCCTCGCCGTCCGAGACGACGCTGATCGTGCTCAGCGCCGCCGCCGGCGCCCAGCTCATCCAGCCCTCCACCGCCAATTTCTGGCAGACGGTGACGGCGATCGGCCTCACCATCACGCCGATGCTGGCCCGCATCGGCCGGGACGCCGCCCGCCGCGTGGAACGGCGGGAGGCCGTCTCCGCCGATCCGGAACATGCCGAGGAAGGCCCGCCGCGGGCGATCATCATCGGCTTCGGCCGCGTCGGCCAGCTCATCGCCGATATGCTTGACGTGCATGGCCGGCCGTGGGTGGCGGTGGAATCCGATATCGACGCGGTGACGGCGGCGCGCGCCGCGGGGCGGCCGGTGATCTTCGGCGATGCGGCGCGCACGGAGCTGATCGAGCGGCTGCACCTCGACAGCGCCAGCGCGCTGGTCCTGACCATGGACGATCCCGTGCAGCAGGTACGGCTGACGCGCCGCGCCCGGCGGGACTTTCCGAGGCTGACCATCGTCGCCCGCGCCCGTGACGGGCATCACGCCGCCGAACTCTATCGCGCCGGCGCCACCGACGCCGTGCCGGAGCAGCTGGAAAGCTCCCTGCAGCTGTCCGAGGCGGTACTCGTCGATCTCGGCGTGGCGATGGGTCCGGTAATCGCCTCGATCCATGAGAAGCGCGCCGCCCAGCGCGCCGAGATCATGGCACTCGGCAATCTCTCGACGCCGCCGGTCGAGCGCGGACGCCGTCTGCGCGACGCCGCCGGCTAGACTGTCTTCGCCCGGTTCGGCAGCCGCGGCAGCGGCTGTTCGCCGGGTGCCGGCCAGTAATCGCGCGGCAGGGCGCGACCAACCCTGGCGAACGCCGCCTTCACCGCCGGATCAGCGGCCAGCTTCGCCCAGGCGGCGTCAGTCGGAGTCGGAATGAAGAAGAGCTGCGCGCCGCCGGGCTGGAGAAAGGCGATCAGGCGGCTGGCCTGCTCCGCGTCGGACAAGGTGGCAACCGCGGCGGCCGACGCCTCGGCGAAGCGCCCGGTGCACAGCATGGTCTCGATCGCGGCGCCGGGATTGTCGGCGACGCGGATCGCGGCGATGCTCGCCCCGGCCTCGTCCACCCGGCCGAGGCCGTATAGTGCGCAGCCCTCGGCGCGGCGCAGCCAGGCCAGCCCGAACGCGTTGTAGCGCTGCGGATGGGCCAGCCCCTCGCGGGCGACGGCAAGCGCCTCGTCATTGTGGCCAAGATCCTGCAGCCAGCGCGCCAGATAGAGCCGGCCGTTGGCGGCGACCGGCGACTTGTCCGGATCGAGCCTCGCCAGCGCACGCAGCCGATCGAGCGCGCCATCGGCGTTGCCCGAGGCGACCAGCGCCGCGGCGCCATAGAGAACGGCCGTGAAATCATCCTCCCCCATCGCCTCGTCGATCGTCACCTGGCGACTGAGCAGATCGGCATCCTCGTGCCGGTTAAGCATTTCGAACGCCTCGATCGCCTCCCGGCGCGTGCGCGGATCGCCGGCGGCGGTGGCCAGCGCGGAAAGGCTGCGCGAGGCGAAGCGGCCGATCGCCTTCTCGCCGCGCGGACCAAGGCGCTCCTCGATCGCCGGCCACAAGGCCGCGTAGCGGCGCTCGCCGGCCATGCGCAGCAGCTCCTCCGGGCGATCGATGTCGGCGAGGAACGGCTCTGCCTCGCCCGCCTTGCCATCCGCGATCAGCGCGCGCACCGCGTCCCCGGACAGGTCCTGGCTGATGTCGGTGCCGTCGGCGGGCTGCCAGTTGGCGCGGGCGAGCGCCAGCGCGGTGCGATAGCGGCGGGCATAATCGCCCTCGCGGGTCAGCTCGCGCGACAGGCTGGTCCACAGCTGGCTGTTGAAGCCGCCGAGCAGGCGCGGCGCGTCGGTGGCGATGGCGGCGAGCTGGTCGGCGCTGTCGGCGAAACGGCCCTGCGCGGCGGCCAGAAGCAGGCCGAAGCTGCGCACCACCGGATTGTCCGGCGATGCCGCGAGCAGCTCGCGATGGGCGGCGGCACCCTCGTCGAGCCGTCCCACGCGGAGCAGGCAGAGCAGCCGGCCGGCCTGCACCGCCTCATGCTCCCGCCCGGTCGTCTCCCCGAGCAGCGGTTCGAGCGTGGCGAGCGCGGCCGGGCAATCATTGTCGGCGGCGAGCAGCTGAGCCTTTTGCAGCGCGGCGGCGACCTCCATCGGTGCGGCGGCTGCGGCCGCTGGGCCGGAGAGGATCGCGGCCAGGGCGAGGAGGAGAGGCTTAGGCCTCATCCCGCGCCCGGGCCTCGGCGTCGGCGATCCAGGCTTCGACCACCGGCGCGGTCTTCTCGCGCCAGCGGCGGCCGTTGAAGATGCCGTAATGGCCGACACCCTTGGCCATGTAATATTTCTTCAGCTCCTTGGGGAGGCTGGCCGAGATATCCAGCGCCGCCTTGGTCTGGCCGAGGCCGGAGATATCGTCGCGCTCGCCCTCGATGGCGAGGATGGCGACATCGGTGATCGCAGCCGGATCGACGCGGCGGCCGCGATGCAGCAGCTCGCCCTTGGGCAGCGCATGGTGCTGGAAGACGAGATCGATGGTCTGCACGTAGAATTCCGCGGTCATGTCGCAGACCGAGCGATATTCGTCGTAAAAACCCTTGGTCGATTCCGCGCTCTCGCCGTCGCCCGCGACGAGGTGCTTGAACATGCCGTAATGGCTCATCAGGTGGCTGCCGAGGTTCATCGTCATGAACCCGGCCAGCTGCAGGAAGCCCGGATAGACCCGGCGGCCGGCGCCCGGGTAGTAGAGCGGCACCGTCGCCAGCACATTCTGGCGGAACCAGGCCAGCGGGCGGGTCATCGCCATCTCGTTGACGCTGGTCGGCGCCTTGCGGGTGTCGATCGGACCGCCCATCATCGTCAGCGAGCGCGGACGATAGGGGCTCTTCTCCGCCGACAGCACAGCCGTGGCGGCATAGGCCGGCACAGAGGGCTGGCAGACGGCGAGCATGTGCGCGCCCGGCCCGATCTTCTCCAGGAACTCGACGAGATAGTCGATATAGTCGTTGAGGTCGAAGCTGCCGTCTTCGAGCGGCACCAGCTTCGCGTCACGCCAATCGGTGATGTAGACGTCGTGCGTCGCCAGCAGCCGCTCGGCGGTGCCGCGCAGCAGCGTGGCATAATGGCCGGACATCGGCGCCACGATCAGCAGCTTCGGGCCGCCCTCCACCCCTTCCCGGCGAAAGCGCTTGAGCTGGCCGAATGGCTTGCGCAGCACGATCTCCTCATGGATCGGCACGTCCCGGCCGTCGATGGTCGTATGGGTGAAGCCGAAGGCGGGCTTGCCGCGCGCCGCGGCGGCATGGGCGAACACATCGAGGCCCGAGGCGACCAGCGGGCCCATGGCGACATGGCTGAGCGGGTTCACCGGGCTCTGCAGCCATTCGGACCCGAGGTTCGCCATCATGCTCGCCCCGGCGAGCCATGAACGCTGCAGATCATAAGCATTATAGAGCATCTGAAATTCCGTCGTCCCGAGTCTGGCCCCCAAGCCACCCATTTAATGCGCCGCCGCCGCCGCGTCAGAGCCGTTCACGGGCTTAACGCATCATCCTTTCGATCTGTCTAATTATATCGAGCCATCTTTTGCCCATCCCGTTCCGGGACGCGCGCGCCATTGCCCGGGAAATCTGCCGCTGCTAGGGCCTGCCGATGGCCCGGAATCCCAGTCGCGGGGGCGATGCCACGTCCCGTCGTTCCCTCTCCGACCTTCGGCTGGTCTGGCATCATGCGCGCGCCTATCCGATCCAGATCAGCCTCGCGTGCATCGCATTGCTGGTCGCAGCGGCGGCAACGCTCGCCATCCCGTCCGGTTTCCAGCGGGTGATCGACAAGGGCTTCATCGCCAATGGCGGCGATGTCGCCCCCTATTTCCATTATCTGCTGATGATCGTGGCGGTATTGGCGCTGGCGACGGCGGCGCGATTCTACTTCGTGTCGTGGCTGGGCGAGCGGGTGATCGCCGATGTGCGCATCGCCGTGCAGGCCAATCTGCTGACGCTGGCGCCGCGCTTCTTCGAGGAAAACCGCCCCTCGGAAATCGCCTCGCGCCTCACTGCCGACACTGCGATCATCGAGCAGATCATCGGCTCCACGGTGTCGATCGCGCTGCGGAACCTGGTGATGGGCGTGGGCGGGGTGATCTATCTGTTCGCGCTGGCGCCGAAGCTCGCCGCCATGCTGGTGGTCGGCATTCCGGTGGTGGTGGTGCCGCTGATCCTGCTCGGCCGGCGGGTCCGCCACCTGTCGCAGGAGACGCAGACGCGCATCGCCGCCGTCGGCACCATCGCCACCGAGATGCTCGGCGCGATGAAGATCGTGCAGGCATTCGGGCAGGAGCCGCGCGAGGCGGCGCGCTTCGCCGGCGCCGCCGAGGAAGCCTTCGCCACAGCGCGGCGCCGCATCCGCTTCCGCGCCGTGCTGACGGCGATCGTCATCGCGATCATCTTCGGCTCGATCACGCTGGTGATGTGGCAAGGCGCGGTGGACGTGGCGAGCGGCCGGCTGTCCGGCGGCTCGATCGCGGCGTTCGTCATCACCGGCGGGCTGGTTGCCGGCGCGTTCGGCGCGCTGACCGAGGTCTATGGCGATCTGCTGCGCGGCGCCGGCGCCGCCGCCCGCCTTGGCGAGCTGCTTGCCGCCCATGCCGAGATTCGCGCGCCGGCCGCTCCGGTGGCGCTGCCCGCGGCCGGGGCGGGCCGGCTCGCCTTCGAGGACGTCACCTTCCGCTATCCGACCCGCCCTGACGTGTCGGCGCTGGAGAATTTCAGCCTGACGGTGGAGCCCGGCGAGATGCTCGCCGTCGTTGGCCCCTCCGGCGCGGGCAAGTCCACCCTCTTCCAGCTCGCCCAGCGCTTCTATGATCCGGAGGCCGGCCGCTTGACGCTGGACGGCGTCGCCCTGCCCGACGCCGACCCGGCCGCGATCCGCGCGCGCATCGCCATCGTGCCGCAGGAGACGGTGATCTTCGCCGCCTCGGCGCGCGACAATCTCCGCTATGGCCGCTGGGCGGCGACGGATGACGAATTGTGGGCCGCCGCCGCCGCCGCCAATGCGGTGGATTTCCTGCGTGCCTTGCCCGAGGGCCTCGACACATATCTCGGAGAGGGCGGCGCGCGCCTGTCGGGAGGGCAGCGCCAGCGCATCGCCATCGCCCGCGCGATCCTGCGCGACGCGCCGCTGCTCCTGCTCGACGAGGCGACATCCGCGCTCGACGCGGAAAGCGAGCGGCTGGTGCAGCGCGCTCTGGAGTCGCTGATGCAAGGGCGGACGACGATGGTCATCGCCCACCGCCTTGCCACAGTGCGGGCGGCGGATCGGATCATCGTCATGGATCACGGCCGGATCGTCGAACAGGGCCGTCACGACACACTGATCGCGCAGGGCGGCCTTTATGCCCGCCTCGCGCGCCTGCAATTCGAAGGCCTGGCCGCCTGACACGGCACGGGGGCCCGGCGTCGCCGCCGGACCCCTGCCGATCCGGTCAACCCGTCAATAGGTGCCGGAGAAGCTGCGGTTGAGATTGCGACCGCCGCTCCAGTCACTGTCATTGTCGCGGCTGGTCTGATCGTCACCGCTCCCGCCGAACAGCCCGCCGCGGCGCTGCTGCTCGTTATTATCCTGCTCCTCGCGCCACAGGCGTTGGGCCTCGGCGGCGGTCTTGCTGATCGTCACCCGCCCTTCCTCGACCGTTTCCAGCCAAGACGAGGGAATGCTGTGGTGATGGCCGCCGGCCGACTGATCGGTCTTGGTCAGCTTGATGCGGTCGCCGCGCACATGATCGACAGTGCCGACATGCTGGCCGTCGGAGCCGAGCACCTCGGCATGCTCCTTGACCTGTTCCAGCAGCTGGCGCTGGGACTGGCGGCGCGTGCGATAGTTCGAGAACTCGCTCTCGAAGCGCGACTGGTTCTCCCGGCGATAATCTTCATAGTCGCGGTCGAAGGCGTCCATCTGCCGATCGCGCCACGAGCGATAATGATCGTCGCCCGGACCCTGACCCTGGCCCTGACCCTGCTCGGTGCCACGGCCGGAGGAGCGGCCGGCGGAATAAACGCCGAGCCCGCGATCCCCTTCGGACCGGCTGCGGCCCGACTGATCATTCCAGCTCGCGCCGTAGCTTCCGGAGCCTGAGGGGCCGCCGGCGCGGTAGCCGCCCCGGTCGCGGCCCGGGCTTTGGGCGCCGTAATCGCGGCCATAGCCGCGCTCGCGATCGCGACCGCCTTCGTCGCCGTAGCGGGCGTCGTAACGCTCGTCATAGCGGCGGCGACGCTCGGCCTCCTCGTCCCCGAACCAGGAGCGGACCTCGTCGCCAGCGCGATCGAGGAACCCGCGCTCCTCATAGTCATAGTCGGACGGGCGGCCGCCGCGGTCATAATCCGGGCTGCGGTCGCGCCCGGGGCCGGCGCGATAGGCGCCCTCGCGCCCTCGGCCCTGCCCGTAGCGGTCGTAATTGCCTCCGCGGCGATCATCATAACCCATGGCATCTCTCTCCCACGTCTCTGCGGTGATCTGCCGGACCACGCCATCATCGCGGCGCGGGCCCGAGATACGCCGTCAAAAACACGGGAATCGGGGAGCAGGTTCCTCCGCGCGGGGCCGGACGTGGCGGCACGGGGACGGATCGTCCACAGAAAGGAAGGGGGGAGATTTTCGGTCGTTGCATCGCGCCGAGAGCCCCGCTAAGGGGTGCGCACCGGCAGGTACGGGGCTGTAGCTCAGATGGGAGAGCGCTGCAATCGCACTGCAGAGGTCAGGGGTTCGATTCCCCTCAGCTCCACCAAACCCGCCGGATAATCTTCGATCGCCAGTCCGTGGCGCTCCCCCATTCCCCAGAACCCGATACTCCGCGCTCCGCCTGCGGCGGCGCATACTCATCGATTCTTCCGCTTACTGATACAGAAAAAGTTTGAACTCAATACGATTAACGGTTCATATGGATTCATATATTAGACGGGAGACAGGTTGAGGGGAGTGCGATCATGATCGAAACGACGGGCGATGCGTGGTGGGCCCTCCCGTGATCGCGCGCCTTGCCGCCAGCGTCGCCGCCCTGTTCGCGACGCAAAGCCGCAATCCAGAGCTGCTGCGCGAACGGCGCATTGCGCTGTCGCGGATGGTGCCCCTGCTCTACACGATCCTCATCGCCAACACCTGGGGTCTGGCGGTGACGTTCATCGGCAAGGCGCCTTCGCTGGTGACCTTCTATATCCCCGTCGTGCTCAGCCTCGTCTGCTGCGTGCGGCTGGTGCAATGGTGGCCGCGGCGAAACGTCGTACCGCCGCCCGAAGTCATCACGCGCGAGTTGCGGAGCACCGATCGGCTCGGCGTGCTGCTGTCGGCGTGGATCAACGTGTGGTGCTTCACGCTCTTCCCCTATGCCGACGACATCACCAAGGGGCACATCGCGTTCTTCGTGGCGATCACGCTGCTCAGCTCGATGTTCTGCCTGATCGCCGCGCAATCAACCGCGCTGATCGTCGCGTCCCTGGTCGGAATGGCGAACTTCATCTTCTTCATGATGACCGGCAACGCCAATCTGGAGAGCATGGCGGTTACCCTGTTCGTGGTGACGCTGGCGGCGGTGGTCATCGTCATCACCCAGAACCAGCATTTCACCCACATGGTCAACGCCCGCACCGAGGCGCGGCAGAAGCACGAGGAACAGGGCCGGCTGTTGCGCATGATCGACGACATGCCGATCGCGGCGATGACCATCGATCCGGCAAGCTTCGTCATCACCTATGCCAACAAGGCCGCCGTCCGGCTCGTCGAGCAGCTCGAGCATCTGTTGCCGATCAAGGCGAGCGAGCTGGTCGGCACTTCCACCGACATCTTCCATGCCGTGCCGGACCGGCAGCGCCGCATCATCGACGATCCGGCCAGCCTGCCCTTCCATTCCCGCACGCCACTCGGCAACGAGATCGTCGACCTCCAGCTCGCGGCGGTAACCGCCAATGACGGCAGCCGCATCGGGCTGATGCTGACGCTGGCGATCGTCACCAAGGAAGTCGAGGCGGAGCGGCATATCTGGCATCTCGCGCGTTACGACGCCCTTACCCAGCTGGCGAACCGCTCCACCTTCCACGAGGCGCTGCGCCGCCATCTGGAGGCGCGGCTGCCGGCAGCGCTGCTGTTCATCGACCTCGACGGCTTCAAGCTCGTCAACGACACGCGCGGCCATCGCGCCGGCGACCGGCTGCTCGTGCAGGTCGCCGACCGGCTGCGCAGCATCTGCGAGGCGCCGGGCGCCAGCCTCGCCCGGCTCGGCGGTGACGAATTTGCGGTGCTGATACCACACAGCGAGGACGCGGACGCGCGCGCGCTGGCGGTGCGCGTCATCGGCCTGCTCAGCGAGCCCTATGATCTTGACCCCGGTCAGGTGCGAATCGGCGCCTCGGTCGGCATTGCGCTGGCCCCGGAACAGGGCGAAACCGGCGAACTGCTGCTCGCCCGCGCGGATATCGCGCTCTACGCGGCGAAGTCAGCCGGCAAGGGCGTGGCGCTGGTGTTCGCGCCGGAGATGGAGGCGCGCATTCAGGAGCGCGTGCTCCTCGAAGGCCAGCTGCGCGAGGCCTTGCAGGACCGGCAGGGTCTTTCCGTCTTCTATCAGCCGATCGTGTCGATCAAGACCGGTCAGGTGACGGCGCGCGAGGCGCTGGTGCGCTGGTATCATCCGGTGCGCGGCTGGATCCCCCCGTCCGAATTCGTGCCGGTCGCCGAGCAGAGCGGCCTGATCGACGCGCTCGGCGAGTTCGTGCTGACGACGGCCTGCCGCGATGCCGCCTTGTGGGAGGATGGCGCGCGCGTCGCCGTCAACGTCTCGGCCGCCCAGCTCGGCCGCGATCTGGTGGCCCAGCACATCCTGTCGGCGCTGGTCAATTCGCGACTCGCGCCCGATCGGCTGGAGGTCGAGGTCACCGAGACGGCGCTGCTCGACGAGGGCCGCGACGTGATCGGCGACCTGCGTCGCATCCGCGCGCTCGGCGTCCGCGTGGCGCTGGACGATTTCGGCACGGGCTTCTCCTCCCTCGCCCATCTGCGCCTGTTCCCGTTCGACAAGATCAAGATCGACGGTTCCTTCGTGAAGGAGGCGACCAGCCGGCCGGATTGCGCGGCCATCGTCCGCGCCGTCGCCGATCTCGGGCGGCGGCTCGGCGTCACCACCGTTGCCGAGGGCGTCGAGACGCGGGCCCAATATGCCTGCGTCCGCGAGGAGGGCTGTACCGAGGTGCAGGGCTATCTGATCGGCCGCCCCGCTCCCAATGGCGAGGAGGACGAGCTGGAGATGGTCGACAGCTGCCAGGCCTGAGCGGTTGCCAATGCCGGCGCCGGCGGGCATCGCACCGCCATGCCGGACGAGATCGCGCCCATTCCCGCCGCGTCGCTGATCGTGATGCGCGAACGTGTCGGCGGGCCGCCGGAATTGCTGATGCTCGAACGATCGCCGGCGATGCGCTTCGCGGCAGGCGCCCTGGTATTTCCGGGCGGGCGCGTCGAGCCGGCGGATGGGCCGCGCGATAGCGACGCCGCCGCCCGCGTCGCCGCGATCCGCGAGACGATCGAGGAAGCGCGCCTCGCCATCGCCGTGACGCCCGAGCCGGGACCGCCGCAGCTCGCTCGCCTCGCTGAAGGTTTGCGCGGGGGCGGCGCCTTCGCCTCCCTGCTGGCCGCCGAGGGGCTGTCCGCCGATCCGGCGGCACTGGTGCCGTTCGCGCGCTGGCGGCCGAATTTCCACGAGACGCGGGCCTTCGACGCGCGTTTCTATCTCGCCGTCACCACGACATCGGCGCTGCCCGAGCCGGACGGCACGGAATGCGTCGCCGCCTTCTGGGCCAGCGCGGCCGAGATATTGACGAGCGGCCGCCCGATGCTGTTCCCGACGCGGCGCAATCTCGAGCGGCTGGCGCAATTCGCCAGCTTCGCCGAGGCTGTAGCCGACGCCGGGCGCCATCCGCCGCGCCTGATCACGCCCCGCGTCGAGCGCCGCCCGGATGGCGACTGGCTGACCATTCCCGATGACCTCGGCTATCCCGTTACCGCCGAGCCGCTGGCGCGGGCGCGGCGAAGCTGAGGCTGCGCCCGCCTTTCGTCGTGCCGAGCATAACCGGTGCGCTCAGGCCCCCGGCTGCCACAGATCATCGACCACGCCAGCACCGGCATAGGCAATGAGCAGGTCGCTCCCCTCGCCCATGTCCAGTTCGACCGGGCCGTCGACCAGCCAGGCGCCGCCGGATTCGAGCGCCTCGCCGTCCACCGTGCCATGTCCGACGATCGCCACCAGCCATACCGGCCGCCCGGCGGCCGGCGCCAGCGTGCCGCGCTCCTGCCAGCGCCAGCGCTCCAGCACGAAGGCGGGGCCGTCGGCGAGGATCAGATGTCCCGGCCGATGGCGCTCGCGCGCAATGGTCGTCGCGACATAGGGCACGGGATTGGAAACGGCGATACCCTCGTCGAGATGAAGCTCCCGCGGGCGGCCATAATCATAGAGGCGATAGGTGAGGTCGACATTCTGCTGCACCTCGACCAGGGTGAGGCCGGGACCGATCGCGTGGACCGTGCCGGCCGGCGAATAATAGACGTCGCCGACCTTCACCGCCTTCCAGTCGACAAGCTGCTCGATCGAGCCGTCCAGCGCCGCGGCGCGCAGCGCCTCGCGGTCCATCACCTGCAAGGTGCCGATCGCGATCGAGGCGTGCGGCTCTGCGCCGAGCACCACCCACGCCTCGTCCTTGCCGCGCGGATAGCCGGCGGCGCGCGCGGCCGCGTCGTCCGGATGGACCTGGATCGACAGTCGTTCGCTGGTGAACAGATATTTGATGAGCAGCTCCGGCCCCGGATCGGGCTGACCGGGCACCTCAAACCAGATCTCGCCGATCGGCTCGCCGTCCTCCGGTACGTCCCCGAAGCCGGGCAGCAGGTCACGGCGGCCCCAGGGCTTTTCGACGCGCTTGGTTTCGAGACGGACAGCAGGCATCGACGACGACTCCCGGAAACACATTAACAGGAAACACTCTTAACGTCCGAACGTCGTGCAAGGCGATGCGTTTCGTGTCCGTCTTGCGCGCCATGCTGGTGCTCGCGGTGGTCGGCCTGATCGCTCAGGCCTTTTATGCCTTCACCCGCGCCCGCCCGCAGGACATGCCGTGGACGGCGCTCGACCTGCGCCAGCCGATCGGCCTGTTCACCGGCCGCAAGCTGACGGCGCTCGGCGATGCCGAACCGGGCCATTGCCGCGCGCTGCTCGCCGCGGCGGGCGCCCGCGTCACGGCATTGCCGCCACGGCGGGACGGCGCGCGATGCGGCTATGACGATGCCGTGCGGGTCGCCACGGGTGTCACCCTGGCGGCGCCGGCGCCGGGCGTCGCCTGCCCGGTCGCGGCCGCGCTGTTCGTGTGGGAACGCGAGGTGGTGCGTCCCGAGGCGCTCCGCATGTTCGGCGCGGAGCTGCGGCGCATCGATCATTTCGGCAGCTATTCCTGCCGGCGCCTCTATGGCCGCGACAGCGGCGCGTGGAGCGAGCACGCCGCCGCCGACGCGATCGATATCGCCGGCTTCCGGCTCGCGGACGGGCGCCGCATCACCGTGGCGCGGGATTGGCGGCCGGGCGAGAGCGAGGAAAGCCGTCGCCGCGCCGCCTTCCTCCACGCGGTGCGCGACGGGGCCTGCCCGCTGTTCGCAACCACCCTCTCACCCGATTACAACGCCGCCCACCATGATCATCTCCACCTCGACCAGGCGATACGCGGGGCGATGGGCTGGCGTGCCTGCCGATAACCGCGCCGTTAAGGATGCTTTCCCGTTGCTGACTGCCTGATTTCGTCCACGTTCAGCAGGGCGAACATAAACGGGCATGTCACGGGGAGAGAATTATGGACAGTTATCTATCAGTCGCGCGGACGTCCCATCGCCGACCATGGAACGAAGAAGACGACAATCTTCTGCGAAATCTTGTAGGGCGCGGCGACTTTATTGGTGAGATCGCTTTGCAACTCGGCCGCACGCGCGAAGCCGTGCGCAATCGCGCCAATCACCTTGGCCTGTCCGTCCATTCCTCGCCGGGGCGGGGCCGCCGCCGGCTCGACGGGAATAGCTGATCCGCGCCGGCCCTTTCAGGAGGGCATGCGCGTGTCGACCTTGTCCACCCATTCCGGAAAGAAGCACGGCTCGCGGCCGGACCAGCCGGGCGCCGTCGCCGCCGCCTCGCTGATCGACTGTAGCAGCACGCGCCGCCGCTCCGGGTGGAGATGAGGCAACGCCGCCGCCGCGCAGAACGCTGCCGGCAACCACGGCCGCACACCGGCGCCGACCAGCCGCTCATAGAGGAAGCGATAGGCGGCGAAGCCGTTCAGCCGATCCTGGCCGAGGTCGAACGCGCTCATCGTCACCAGTGGCGCGAAAAACGGCTCGATCGTGTCTAGGCCGCTGTCGTCTGGAAGCTCGCGGCGGACATGATCGAGCCGCGCATAGACCCGCGCCTGCGCCTTGATGCTCGCCGCCTCGATCGTGTCGCGCGACCAGCAGGCCAGCGCGTCTCCCCGCTCCAGCCCGACATCGAGCGACCGGCGGATGTAACGCTGCGTCGCCGTCGGAAAGGCGGCGAATTCCTTCATTTCCTGGAGGCTCAGCGCGCCGTGCGCCGGCCGAGATTTCTGGCCCATAACCCCGATACCCGCTCATTAACTTCGGAATCGGTTATGCGCCCCCTGTCGTTACCGGCCGCTTAACTCCTCCCGCCCCGATGGGCACGACATCATGCCAAATGGGCTCTGGCAATGCCGAAATGTGGCAGTTCGGTTACGTATCCACAGCATTGCGACGAAACGAGGGTTCGCCATCGGGCTGGACGCCGACCGCGGGCTGGCGCATGAGGCGCCGGTCCGCAGCGCGTCGTGCCGGGTTAGCTCAGCTGGTAGAGCAACCGCCTTGTAAGCGGTAGGTCGTCGGTTCGAGTCCGACACCCGGCACCATGTCTCCGGGCAGCCTAGCGGCGCTCGGCCTGGGCGAGCGCCCGCCGGAACAGCGGATCCATCTGCCGATAGCCGGCCGGCGTGGGATGCACGCCGTCACCGGCCAGTCCCGCCCGCATGCCGCCCTGGTCGTCGGCCAGCGACGCATGATAATCGACATAGACCAGGCCCTCGGCGCGGGCGAGGTCGCGAAGCCAGCCATTCCAGGCGCGGATGCGGGCAGCCGGCCGGATGCCCGGCTTCCACGGAAAGGCCGCGGCCGGCGGGATGCTGGCGAGGATGACGCGGATGCCATGCGCCTTGGCGAGCGCGGTCATGGCACGGATATTGTCCTGAAACTGCCGGTCCGTCGTTGGCCCGGTATTCCCGGCGATGTCGTTGGTACCGGCCATGATGTGGACGATCGCCGGACGCAGCGCGATCACATCCTGCGAGAAGCGCACCAGCATCTGCGAACTGGTCTGCCCGCTGATGCCGCGCCCGACGATGCCGCCGGTGAACAAGCCCGGATCGAAGGCGCGCCAATTCTCCGTGATGCTGTCGCCGAACAGCACGACGCGCGGCCGGCCCGTAAGCGCGCGGTTCTCGTCCTGATAGCGGCAGAGGAAGGCCCAGTCGTTCACGCGGATATAATCCATATACTTGGTGGCGGCCTCGCGCTCCGCGGGCGATGGCGGCGGCAAGGGGGGCGCCGCGTTCCTGCGCTGGGCAAGCCCCTCGGGCAGCGGAGGACAGACATTCCCTCCCTGCGCTTGCGTGGATTGCCATGGCAGCAGCGCCGCCAGCAGCATCAGCATAGCCAGCCCCTCGCGTCGCATCCCTTTTCTCCTCGGCAAGGATCATAAGCGCATCGCACGGTACGGCCAATCGCGCCGATCGATTGACGATTGAGGCGGGCGGCCATTGCCGCCACAGAACAGGCCATGAGCCTGCCGCTCCAATCGCTGCTACCATGGCTGGACATCGCCGGGCTGACCGTGTTTGCGGCCTCGGGGGTGCTCGCCGCCGCGCGCAGGCGGCTGGATTTTGTCGGCGCCTGCTTCTTCGCGCTGATCACCGCGACCGGCGGCGGCACGTTGCGCGACGTGCTGATCGGCGCGCCGATCTTCTGGATGCACGACGCCGCGCCCGTGATGCTCTGCGTCGGGGTGAGCGCGCTCGCCTGGATCGTGCCGCTGCGCTGGTGGCCCGAGCGCGCGCTGGATTGGCTGGATGCGGCGGGGCTCGCCGCCTATGCCGTCTATGGTGCCGGCAAGGCGCTCCATTTCGGCATCGCGCCGATCCCGGCTGTCGCGGCGGGCGTGTGTACCGCCTGCATCGGCGGTGTCATCCGCGACATCACCGCCGGCGTGCCGTCGATATTGATGCGGCACGAGCTTTATGTGACGGCGGCGTTGCTGGCGGCGAGCGCGTTCGTGGGGCTCACCGGGCTGGGCCTCGCCGCTCCCTGGCCGATGCTGATCAGCGCATCCGTGGGCTTCGCGTTGCGCGGCGCCGCGATCCGGTGGCATCTCGCTCTGCCACCACACCGTGGAAGCTGAAAGCCCGGGGCTTTACGATTACGGTGCTTAGCGATGCACCCGGAACACGAAGCCGCTCCGAATTTCCATGCTGATATTGCTACGGCAGCTTCCGCACTTGCGGCTGACCCTGCCATTTCCATTGGGAAGTCCGTGAAAGAACATCTCGGTCGTCCCGCAACACGGGCAAGTAACTGAGGCATTAGCCATATCTATTACTCCGGTCCCCCGATATTCTGAATATCGGGGCCGGGATTGCGAAAACGTTAATTCACAGACTTGCCGTTCAGGGGCGCGGCGGGATGTTGAGGCCGCGCTGAACGGCCGGCCGCGCCAGCCCGCGATCCAGCCACGCCCCGACATGGGCGAAGTCCTTGAAGCCGACGAGCTCGCCCGCCTCGTAGAAACCGATCAGGTTGCGCACCCAGCCCAGCATTGAGATATCGGCGATGCTATAGTCCTCGCCCAGGAACCAGGTGCGCCCGGCCAGCCAGCCGTCCATGACGCCGAGCAGCCGCTTCGCCTCGGCGACATAGCGATCGCGAGGGCGCTTATCGTCATAGTCCTTGCCGGCGAACTTGTGGAAAAAGCCGACCTGCCCGAACATCGGCCCGACGCCGCCCATCTGGAACATCAGCCACTGAATGGCCTGCCAGCGCGCGGCGCCATCGGCGGGCAGGAACTTGCCCGACTTCTCGGCCAGATAAAGCAGGATCGCGCCGGATTCGAACAGCGGCAGCGGCTCGCCGCCCGGGCCGTCGGGGTCGATCATCGCGGGTATCTTGCCGTTCGGGTTGAGCGAGAGGAATTCGCTGCTCTTCTGATCGTCCGTGGCGAAATCGACGAGGTGCCATTCATAAGGAATCCCCGTCTCCTCCAGCATGATCGACGCCTTCACCCCGTTGGGGGTCGGCAGCGAGTAGAGCTGGATGCGATCAGGATGCTGCGCGGGCCAGCGGCGGGTGATTTCGAAGGCGGACAGGTCGGTCATCGGGCAGTTCTTCCTTGGGCAGCGGGAGAGTTCGATGGCGTTCGGCACGACGGCCGAACAGGATGTCGCGCCGTGCTCAGGCCGGCGCGCTGTGCGCCTCGTCCTCGGCGATGACGGCACGACCGCGCAGGATCAGCCCCACCCAGCCGGCAAAAGCATCCGCAATGCGGACGACGACATCCTTGAGCGGCCCCTCCTTCAGGCAGCCGTCCGCGTCGAACTTGTCGTCGGTGACGTTGCCGAGATAGGCTTCGGGCTGCTGCATCGTCGGCATGTTCAGGAACACGCAGAGCTGGCGAAGCTGGTGATTGGCGCCGAAGCCGCCGATCCCGCCCGGCGAGGCGCTGACGATGGCGGCGGGCTTCTTGTCCCAGACGCTGGCGCCGTAGGGGCGCGAGCCGACGTCGATGGCGTTCTTGAGCGCGCCCGGCACGCCGCGATTATATTCCGGCGTCACGAACAGCACGCCCTCCGCCGCCGCGATCGCCTCCCGGAAGCGGACATAGGCGGCCGGCGGCTCGCCATCGAGGTCCTGATTGTAGAGCGGCAGATCGCCGATCTCGACGATCTCGCATTCCAACGTGGTGCTCGCGAAGGACTGGATCGACAGCGCGATCCTGCGGTTGACGCTGCCCTTGCGCAGGCTGCCGACGACGATCGCGATCTTGTGCCGGGACATGGGGGAGCTCCTTTGTGTCGACGGAGTGATGGTCTAGCCGCGCGGGGGACGCTCCGGAATAGACGATTTTCGACACGGCCACGGCGCCATCTCATCCGGCCTTTTTCTCAGTGATTTTAATAACATCTGGAACCCAGGCGGCGCTTGGGCGTATCCGTTCCGACAGGCATGGGAGACGGACGATGGCGATATGGGGCCTTTTTTCCGGCGGACAGATCTCCGTGGACGAGACCATAGCGGTGGAGCATGTTCCGCCGATGCCGATTGGCGGCCTGACGCTTGCCGAGGAACAGCGCCGGCACGAGGCTGCGATGCAGCCGCCGCGCGCGCAGCGACGTGAACCAATGCCATTGCTGCGGAACTAACGGATATGAACGCACCGATCATCCGCATCCTGATCGCCGGCCTGGCGGGCGTGGCCTTGGCGACCACGGCCACAGCCGCCGCGCCGCGCTCCAAGGCCGATGGCGAAGCTGAGCTGGCCAAGCTGCTCGACGGGCGCGTTGCCGGCAAGCCGGTCGACTGTATCAGCCTGCCGTCGACCGGTTCCAGCCGGATCATCGAGGGCACCGCCATCGTCTACGGCTCCGGGCGGACGCTCTATATCAACCGCCCTCAATCCTCGGCCGACCTGCTCCATGATGACGATATCCTCGTCACCCGCACCTTCGGCAGCCAGCTGTGCCGGATGGACACGGTAAGGTTGACCAACCGCTTTTCTCGCATCCCCGGCGGGTTCGTGATCCTCGATCGCTTCGTCCCCTATAAGCGAGCCCAGCCGCGCAGGCGCTGAGGCAGCGCCGGCCGCATGGTGTCGGCCGCCGCCTTCGGGCATGAAGGGCGCCATGGCCCTCACTGATATCGCCACCCGCACCCCTATGATCATAATTGGCGGCTCGACCCGATCGTCCGCAGCCTGCTCGACACCGATTTCTACAAGCTGCTGATGTTGCAGATGATCCGCCATCTCCACCCGGACGTGGCGGTGACGTTCGAACTGATCAACCGCTCGCGCTCGGTGCGCCTCGGCGAGGTGATCGACGAGGCCGAGCTTCGCGCGCAGCTCGATCATGCCCGCACCATCCGCTTCACCAAGAAGGAGCTGATCTGGCTGGCCGGCAACAGCTTCTACGGGCGGCGGCAGATGTTCAGCCCCGGGTTCATCGCCTGGCTCGCCGACTTCCAGCTGCCGGATTACGAGCTTCGCAAGGAGGACGGGCAATACAGGCTCCGCTTCCACGGCCCGTGGACGCACAGCACGATGTGGGAAATCCCCGCGCTCGCCATCGTCAACGAGCTGCGCTCTCGCGCCGCGATGAAGGATCGCGGCCGCTTCGCGCTGGACGTGCTCTATGCCCGCGCCAAGGCGAAGCTGTGGGAGAAAGTGGAGCGGCTGCGGCGCCTGCCCGATCTCGTCCTGTCCGATTTCGGCACGCGGCGTCGGCACGGCTTCCTGTGGCAACGCTGGTGCGTCGAGGCACTGAAGGAGGGGCTGGGCGATCGCTTCATCGGCACATCCAATGTGCTGCTGGCGATGGACGCCGACCTTGAGGCGATCGGCACCAACGCGCACGAATTGCCGATGGTCGAGGCGGCGCTCGCGCCCGACGACGCCGGCATCGCCGCCGCGCCCTATCGCGTGCTGGAGGATTGGCGCGATCATTATGGCGGCAACCTCCTCATCGCCCTGCCGGATGCCTTCGGCACCGCCGCCTTCCTCCGCCACTCCCCCGACTGGGTGGCGGACTGGACCGGCTTCCGCCCGGACAGCGCGCCGCCGATCCCGGGCGGCGAGCAGATCATCCGCTGGTGGCAGGACAAGGGCCGCGATCCGCGCGACAAGCTGCTGATCTTCTCCGACGGCATGGACGTCGACACGATCGAGGCGACCTGTCGCCATTTCCACGGGCGCGTGCGGCTGAGCTTCGGCTGGGGCACCAACCTCACCAATGATTTCCGCGGCTGCGCGCCGTTCGAGACGGCGGGACTCGATCCGATCTCGCTTGTCTGCAAGGTGGTCGCGGCAAATGGCCGGCCGGCGGTGAAGCTTTCCGACAATCCGGCCAAGGCGACGGGTGATCCCGCCGAGATCGCGCGCTATCTGCGCATCTTCGGCGAGGATGGCCGCCGACCGGCGCCGGTCGCGGTCTGAACACGGAAAAAGGGGTGGGCATGCGCTGGTTGACGATCGCGACATCATTGCTGCTGGGCGCGGGCAGCGCGCTGCACGCCGCTGCGCCCGCGCCGCTGTTGCTCAAGCCGGCAGGCGTCTTCGACGGGATCGACGGCAAGGTCCACGCCGGGTGGCAGGTGCTCGTCACCGGCGACAGGATCACGGCGGTCGGGCCGGCGCTGTCGGCGCCGGCCGGGACACGCACCATCGACCTGCCCGGCGACACGCTGATCCCCGGCATGATCGAGGGGCATGATCACCTGTTCCTCCATCCCTATAACGAGACGAGTTGGGACGATCAGGTGCTGCACGAGCCGCTGGCGTTGCGCACCGCGCGCGCCGTCGCCAATGCGAAGGCCACGCTCCTCGCCGGCTTCACCAGCGCCCGCGATCTCGGCACCGAGGGCGCGGGCTATGCCGATGTCGGGCTGAAGGAGGCGATCGACCAGGGCATCGTCCCCGGCCCGCGCATGGCCGTCGCCACCCGCGCCATCGTCGCGCTCGGCGCCTATGGCCCCAAGGGCTTCGAGCCGGGGGTCGCGATTCCGCAGGGCGCCGAGGAAGTGTCCGGCGTCGACGGCATCGTCGCCGCCGTGCGCCGTCAGATCGCCGCCGGCGCCGATTGGGTGAAGCTCTATGCCGATTATCGCTGGCGCCCCGGCGAGGACAGCCGCCCGACCCTCAGCAGCGACGAGATGAAGGCGGCCGTCGCCGCCGCTCACGATGCCGGCCGGCCCGTCGCCGTCCACGCCTCGACCGCCGAGGGCATGCGTCGCGCCGTCGCCGCCGGCGTCGACACGATCGAACATGGCTATGGTGGCACAGCGGAGATTTTCGCGGCGATGGCGGCGAAGAATATTGCGCTATGCCCGACCCTCGCGGCGTCCGATGCCACCTCGCATTATCGCGGCTGGGACGGCAGCGAGCCGGCGCCGGCCGCGGTGCAGATCAACCGCAGGAGCTTCCAGCTCGCGCTGAAGGCGGGCGTGCCGATGTGCGTCGGCGGGGATGTCGGCGTATTTGCCCACGGCCAGAATGCGCGCGAAATGGAGCTTATGGCCGCCGCCGGAATGACCCCGGCGCAAGTCCTCGCCGCCGCCACCTGGGGCAATGCGCGCTGGCTGCACCTGTCCGACCGGCTCGGCGCGGTGAAAGCCGGGCTGCTCGCCGACCTCGTCGCTGTCGCCGGCGATCCGACCCAGGACATCGCGGCGGTACGCCGCGTGCGAATGGTGATGAAGGGCGGCGCGATCGTCTCGCCGGGATTGTGACCCCGCTCGGGCGATCGCGCCGGAGGATTATTGCGGCTTCTGCTTCGACTTGCCGGTCTTCGCCTTCGGATCGGACGCGGCAACCGGGCCGTTGGCGTTGTTGGGGTCCGGGCTGCGGTTGCCGTCAGCGGTGATGCGCGTTCCGGAAGTATCGGGCGCCATGGGCTGGTCGGCGCTCGTCGCGGCCGATCCGGACATGGATGTATCGCCCGGCCGCGTCGGATAGGTGGTTCCGCCCGGCGCTTGCGGCGCGGTCTGGCTGAATGCGGGGGCGGACATCGCGGTGGCGATAAGGCCCGCCCCGATCAGCAGCATGTGTCTGGGCATCGTCATTCTCCTGAAAACCGAAGAACGGCCGAGGAGAGGCGATGTTCATAAGATTACGTCCGGCCAACGAACTGCTAGCGGTCGCGCCCGCCATGCTGGCCGCCACGGTCGCCACGTGGCCCGCCGCCCCAGGACCGCGGCGCGCCGCCGCCGCCGTTGCCGCCGGAAGTGCCGGGCGGACGATTGAAGCGGGGCTGCGCGTCGGCAGCCGGGTTGGTCACGCCCGGATTGCCGTCCGGACGATTGGGGCGCGGCGGGCGGATATCGTTGCGCGGCGCCACGCCCGGCCCCCTGCCCTGCTGATTGGTGAAGGCGCGCCGATCCTGGCGGCGGTCCTGCCGGAAATCCTGCCGCGCGTCGCGGCGCTGCTCGCGGAACTGATCGCGGTTGATCGTGCCGTTGTCGAGCGCGGCGCGGTCGCGGCGGCGATCCTGGGCAAAGCCGCGGCGGTCGTCCCGACGCTCGTGGAGATAATCGCGACGCGCGCTCCAGTAGCGGCGCTGGTCGTCATTCCAGCGGCTGCGGCGGCCGCTGCGATCGAACACATAGATGCCGGAGCCGGGATAATAATAATCCCCATACCAGCCATAGCCGGGGCCATAACCATAGCCGATGTCATCGCCATAATAGCCGCCGGCATAGCTGTCATAATAGCCGCTCGGCCCATAGCCATAGCCGTCGGTCACGCATCCGCCGAGCATGGTGGAGCACGCGATCAGGGCGGCGGCAAGCCCATGTCTGGGAGAAATGGTCACGTCCTCTTCCAATCTGTCCTTCCAGCGAAAAGACCATAGCGCGCTTGAACATAGCGTGAACCTCGCGCCACATGGAAAGGCCAACGCGCGACTGAAGTTGAAGGCTTCATATCCAATACGGCGACGTCGCATTGTCGCGGATTTCGATTAGGCATAACCTTGCCGTCGGGCGGCGGGGAAAGGGCCGAGACACGTCGGCACTCTCCTTGTTCGCTCGCGTCCATAAGCTTTTGCGACAGAGGATCCGGGCCAAGACAAGGGAGCGAGGAATGGGAAAGCGACTTGCGGCAGAATTCATCGGCACGCTCTGGCTGGTGCTGGGCGGCTGCGGAAGCGCGGTGCTGGCCGCGGCCTTTCCGGAATTGGGCATCGGCTTTGCGGGCGTCTCTCTTGCTTTCGGCCTGACGGTGCTGACCATGGCCTTTGCGATCGGGCACGTCTCCGGCTGCCATCTCAATCCGGCGGTGTCGGTCGGCCTGTGGGCCGGCGGGCGGTTCCCGGCGGGCGACCTGCTCCCCTATATCGTGGCACAGGTGCTCGGCGGGATCGCGGGCGCCGGCATTCTCTACATCATCGCCAGCGGCCATGCCGGCTTCGACCTGTCCGGCGGCTTCGCTTCCAACGGCTATGGCGATCATTCGCCCGGCGGCTATTCGCTGACGGCGGCGCTGGTCTGCGAAGTGGTGATGACCTTCGCGTTCCTGTTCGTGATCATGGGCGCCACCCATGGCCAGGCGCCCAAGGGCTTCGCGCCGATCGCCATCGGCCTGTGCCTGACGCTGATCCATCTGATCAGCATCCCCGTCACCAACACCTCGGTGAACCCCGCGCGCAGCACCGCGCCGGCAATCTTTGTCGGCGGCTGGGCGCTGGCGCAGCTCTGGCTGTTCTGGGTCGCGCCGCTCGTCGGCGGTGCTTTGGGCGGCTTCGTCTATCGCTGGATCAGCGACGATCGCCCAGTTCCGGTCGCGGTCACCGGCGAGAACTGATCGGACCGGCGTGGGACGGCGGCGGGGGCCGCCCCGCGCTCACAGATCGCGCAGCGCGCGTGCCGGCCTGGCATTGAGCGCCGGCAGCGTGGCGAGCAGGCCGATGACCAGCGTGCCGACGCCGCCAAGCGCCAGCGTGGCCAGCACCACGCGCCAATCGGGCGCCCACTCCAGTTCCAGCACCCGCGTCACCACATACCAGCCGCCCGCCGCGCCGAAGACCAGCGCCAATATCGCCAGCGCCAGCGCCAGCAAGGCGAACTCCAGCGCCTGCGCCGCCAGCACTTGCGCGCGCGTTGCGCCGAGCAGCTTGAGCAGCACCGCGTCATAGACGCGCTGCCGCCGCGACGCCGCCACCGCGCCGACGAGCACGGCAATGCCGGCCAGCACCGCAACGGAGCCCGCGGCGCGGATGGCAAGGCCCATCTGGCCGAGCACCGTCGCCACCTGCCCGATCACATCCTTCACCCGGATCAGCGAGGCGGACGGGAAGTCCGCCGTCACTGCGCGCGAAATCGCCGGCTCCTCGCTCGGCGCCACGGCAATCGTCGCCGAGACGGTGTGCGGCGCCGCCTCCAGCACGCCGGGCGCGAACAGGATGGCGAAGTTGAACCCCATCGTGTCCCACTCGATCTCGCGGAACGAGGCGATATGGGCGGGGATCTCGACGCCAAGCACCGACACGGTGAGGCTGTCGCCGATCTTCAGGCCGAGGGCGCGCGCGGCCTGCACGTCGATCGAGACGAGCGGGGGCCCGCGATAATCACCCGGCCACCATTTGCCCTCCACTACCCGGCTGCCGGCCGGCAAGCTCGCGGCATAGGTCAGGCCCCGGTCGCCGCGCAGCATCCAGGCGTCGGACGGAATATCCTTCATTTCCTCGACGCGCCGACCGCCTATCTCGACGACCGCGCCGCGCAGCATCGGCACGGTACGCACCTCGGCGCGAGGCGCGCGAGCGGCGACGAGTTCGCGGAAGCGCGCCGCATCATCCTTGGGCAAGTCCAGCACGAAGAAGCTCGGCGCCCGGGCCGGAATGGCACCGGTGAGGGAGGCACCGAGGCTTGTCTCGATCACCGCCAGCGTCGCGAACAGGGTCAGGCCGAGGCCGAGGGCGACCACCAGTTGGCCGGTCGGCGCGCCCGGGCGATGAAGGTTGGCGATGGCAAGGCGCGCCAGCGGCCGGCGCGGTCGCGGCAAGGCCGCGGCGATCCGCCTGACCGCGACGCCGATGCCCGCCAGCAGGGCGAGCAGCCCCGCCACCCCGGCAATGAAGCCCGCCGCGATCATCCTGTCGTCGGCACCGAGAATCGCCAGCGCCGCGATGGCCAGCGCCAGCCCGCCCTGCAGCAGCCGCACCCGCCCGCCCGGCGCCGCCATCGGCTCGACCCCGCCGCGAAACAGCGAGGCCGCCGTCACCGCCCGCGCCCGGGCAAGCGGCGCCAGCGAGAACAGCAGTGCGACGAGCAGCCCATAGGCCGCCGCCACCACCATCGGCAGCGGGTGCAGCGCGAAGCCCGGCCGCACCGGCAGCGCGTCTCCGGCAAGCGCGCCCACGGCCGGCGGCACCAGCGCCCCGATGACGAGGCCGGCTGCCACCCCGATCGCGGCGACGATGCCGATCTGGGCGAGATAGGCGAGGAAGATGGTCCGCGAATCCGCGCCCAGCGCCTTGAGGACGGCGATGCCGCGGCGCTTGCCGTCCAGCCAGGACGACACGCCATTGCCGACGCCGATTCCGGCCACGGCCAGCGCCGCCAGCCCGACCAGCGACAGGAATTGCCCGAGCCGCGTGATGAAGCGGCGCAGCGACGGCGCGGCGTTGGTGCGGTCGCGCGTCTCCCAGCCGCCGAGCGGGAAGCGCCGCTCAAGCGCCTCGGCAGTGGCGTGCGCATCGGCGATCGCTGGCGGCAGCTTGATGCGGTAGCGCGCCTGATAAAGGCTGCCGGGCATGACCAGGCCGGTCTGGTGCAGCGTGTCCATGCCGGCGATCGCCACCGGACCGAGGGTGAAGCCCTCGCCCAGCCGGTCCGGCTCCTCGGCGACGAAACCGATCAGCCGCAGACGGGCATCGCCGATCCTGACGCTGTCGCCGATGCGCAGGCGCAGCCGGTCGGCCAGCGCGGGCGCCACGGCCACCTCGCCCGGCCCCGGCCGCGCCCGCAGCGCGCCCGGCGCCAGCCGGAAACTGCCGTAAAGCGGGTAACGCGCATCGACACCCTTGAGCTCGACCAGGGCCGTCTCCGCCCCATCCAGCCGGCTGGCCATGGCACGCATGCGGATCGTTTCCGAAACCAGGCCGGTACGGGCGAAGGCGGCCAGCTCGTCGGGGGCCGCGCGGCGCTGCGACACGCGCATCTCTATATCGCCGCCGACGATCCCCTGACCGGCCGCGGCCAGCCCCGAAAGGATCGCGGCCGACAGGCTTCCGACCCCGGCCAGCGCGGCGACGCCGAGCAGCAGGCAGATCGCCAGCAGCCGCAGCCCGCCAATGCCGCCGCGCAGATCGCGCAAACCCAGCCTCAGTGCGGCGTTCACGCGGCGAGACGGTCGCTGATGATGCGCCCGTCGCCCATTTCGACGACCCGCGCACAGCGGGCGGCGAGCGCTGGATCATGGGTGATGACGAACAGCGTGGCGCCGCGCTCGCGCTGGCGGGCGAAGAGCAGGTCCATGATCTGGGCGCCGGTGGTGGCATCGAGGTTGCCGGTCGGCTCGTCGGCGAAGATCAGCTCCGGCGCCGGCGCGGTGGCGCGGGCGATGGCGACACGCTGCTGCTCGCCGCCGGAAAGCTGGGCCGGATAATGGCCGAGACGCCCGCCGAGCCCGACGGCCACCAGCTCGGCCTCGGCGCGTGCGAAGGCGTCCGGGGCGCCGGCCAGCTCAAGCGGCACCGCGACGTTTTCGAGCGCAGTCATCGTCGGCAACAGATGGAAGGCCTGCAGCACGATGCCGATGCGGCCCCGGCGGGCGCGGGCGAGGCCGTCCTCGTCCAGCGCGGCGAAGTCCTGGCCGGCGACGCGGATCACGCCGCGGTCCGCCCGTTCCAGCCCCGCCAGCACCGCCATCAGCGACGATTTGCCAGAGCCGGAAGGGCCAAGGATGGCGATGCTCATGCCTCGCGGCACGGCAAGGTCGATGCCCTTCAGTATCTCGGTGCGCGCGCCGCCACTGCCCAGCGCGAGGGTGACATTGTGCGCGTCGATGACGATATCGGCGTCCGGCATGATGGGAGGATCTCGGTGAGGCGTTATGGCAATGCATATGGCGCTGCGCGACAGCTTGTCCAACTCGCGCTGGCGATTCTTCTTGTCGGCGCCGCGCCCGCCCTCGCCCAGCCCCGGCCGGCGGCCACCGCGCAGCCGCTGGTCGTCGCTTATGGCGACAGCCTCAGCGCCGGCTACCGGCTCGGGCCGACGGAAGGGTTCGCGCCGCGGCTGGAGGCGGCGCTGCGCAAGGCCGGCATCGCCGCCAGGGTCCATAATGCCGGCGTTTCCGGCGATACCAGCGCCGCCGGGCGCGCGCGCCTCAACTGGGTATTGTCCGCGCTTGGCCGCAAGCCCGATCTCGTCATTCTGGAACTCGGCGCGAACGACATGCTGCGCGGCCTGCCGCCCGCGCAGACTCGTTCAAATCTCGACGCTATTCTTGCCGACATGAAACGACACAATATTCCGGTACTGCTCGCCGGTATGCGCGCGTCGGGTAATCTTGGAGTCGTCTATCGCCGCCAGTTCGACGCCATCTATCCCGATCTGGCACATGTATATCGGGTGCCGCTCTACCCCTTTTTCCTCGACGGGGTCATCGGCCAACGCGCGTTGCAGCTCGACGACGGAATGCATCCCAATGCACGCGGCGTTGATCGCATTGTCACCGGCATCCTTCCTCTGGTTCGCCGCGCGTTGGGCAAATAATGAGGCAAAGCGGCGGGAAGGCGCGATTTCAGGGCCATTCCGGGATAGACGCCGGCATGCAAACCCGCCTATCTGCCGCCTCCAATCAACAAAGGGCTCTCCCTATGAACAGCAATGACCTCGCAGACCACGTCGCCGGTATCGCCAGCGTTTCCAAGTCCGACGCGCGCAAGATTGTTGACGCCGTCTTCACCGCGCTGACCGACGCTGCGTCGAAGGGCGAGGAGGTCTCCATCAACGGCTTCGGCAAGTTCAAGGTGAAGGAAAGTCCGGCCCGCGATGGCCGTAATCCCGCCACCGGCGAGCCGATGAAGATCGCCGCTTCGAAGAAGCTCGGTTTCTCCGCCGCCAAGGCGGTCAAGGATCGCCTGAACGGCTGATTCCTCGCTTGGGGGACGGTGCGCCGTCCCCCAAGACCCCGCCTAGACTGGCCGTGATCCTTTTTTTGGGTAGCGCCTGCGGATTTTGATTTATCGCGCTAGCATTCCGCTGTATTTGAGCTATTGGGCTTTGTTCAAGATATGCTCACGGCAGAGGAACGTGCCATGGCCGATAATGAAACACTCATCACACTGACCGCCGACATCGTGGCGAGCTTCGTCGCCCATAATCATGTCGGTGTCGCCGAGACGCCCGATCTCATCCGCAGCGTGCATGATGCGCTCAGCCGACTTGGCCAGCCGGACGCCGCTCCCGAGCCGGAGAAGCCGAAGGGCGCCGTTTCCATTCGCGCCAGCATCAAGCCGGACGGCATCATTTCGATGATCGACGGCCGCAAGTATCAGACGCTGCGCCGCCACATTTCCGGCCACGGTTATACGCCGGAAACCTACCGCGACACTTTCGGCCTGCCGCGCGATTATCCGATGGTTTCCGCCAATTATTCGGAAACCCGCCGCGCCATGGCGAAGAAGATCGGCCTGGGCCGCAAGCGCGCCGCCGAAGCTGCCCCCGCCCCTGTGGCTGAGGCGCCCAAGAAGGCCGGTCGCAAGCCGCGCGCTGCTGCCGCCGCCGCGCCGGTCGAGACGCCGAAGGCCCCCGCTCGCCGCCGCGGTCCGCGCAAGTCGAGCTGATCGGATCAACTATCGCCCGCTCCACGCCTGCGGGCGCGGGGCGGGCGGGTGATCCAATTTGACTGCATCATGTTGAATCCTTCGACAGGCCCAGAACGGGCTTGTTTCAGCATGCACTGAGCTACGCACACCTGTGCTTGTGAAGGACGGAGCTTGTGAAGAAGCGGCCCCTGACATGTTCAGGGCGTGCCCCCCCCCGAACGAGTACAGGGTGACGACAGTTAGACCGCGCACCCGCGCGATCTGGCTGAATTAAGCATCGCGAGAGGCTGATCGCCTAGTCAATCTGTCCAAGGACGGTTGCGATCCGCGACACGATCTCATCAATCTGTCCGTTTTCGACAATCAATGGCGGCGACAGGGCGATGATGTCCGCCGTTACCCGAATCAAAAGCCCTTCGTCGAAGCAGCGGTGGAACGCCTCCATCGCCCGCGCGCCCACGGCGCCTTCGCGCGACGTCAGCTCGATGCCGGCGACGATGCCGATATTACGGATATCGACGACATGGCGGGCGCCCCTCAGTCCATGCACCGCCTCCTCCCAGCGGCGGGCGAGCCCGCCGGCGCGATCGAACAATGCTTCCTCCGCATAAAGGTCGAGCGTCGCAATGCCGGCGGCAGCGGCCAGCGGGTGGCCGGAATAGGTGTAGCCATGGAAGAATTCGATGCCCGGCCCGGCGCCGTCGACCACCGTGTCGTGCACCTCGCGGCTCGCCGCCACCGCGCCCATCGGCACCGCGCCGTTGGTCAGGCCCTTGGCCACCGTCAATATATCGGGGGTCACACCGAAATAGTCCGCCGCCGTCGCCGACCCGAGCCGGCCGAAAGCAGTGATCACCTCGTCGAAGATCAGCAATATGCCGTGCGCGCTGGTGATCTCGCGTAGCCGTTGCAGATAGCCGCGCGGCGGCACCAGCACGCCTGTCGAGCCGGCCACGGGCTCGACGATCACCGCCGCGATCGTCTCGGCGCCATGCAGGGCGACGAGCTCTTCCAGCTCACCGGCGATATCCTGGTTGGTGGTGCCCATGCCGCGCGTGAATGGGGCAGTGCCGCCATGGGTATGGGACAAATGGTCGACGCCCCACAGCTGCGCGGAAAAGCCCCGGCGATTGCCGCCGATGCCGCCCACCGACATGCCGCCGAAATTGGTGCCATGATAGCCGCGTTGGCGACCGATCAGCCGGGTGCGCCCGGATTGGCCCCGTGCGCGGTGATAGGCGAGCGCCATCTTCAGCGCCGTATCCGCCGATTCCGATCCGGAATTGGTGAAGAAGATGCGGTCCAGCCCCTTGGGCATAATCGCCGCCAGCTTGTTGGCCAGCACGAACGGCAGCGGATGGCCGAGCTGGAATGTTGGCGCGAAATCGAGCGTTGCCGCGGCGTCCTGGATGGCGCGGACGATGGATTCCCGGCCATGGCCGGCGTTGACGCACCACAGGCCCGCAGTTCCGTCGAGAATCCGGCGACCGTCCGGCGTCCGGTAATACATGCCGTCCGCCGAGACGAGCATGCGCGGAGCAGCCTTGAACGAGCGATTATCCGTGAATGGCATCCAGAAGGCGGACAGGTCCGCATCGCCTTCCCGGTTTATTTCCGGCGCAGGCATGCGCCCTGCAACTCCCGTCATCCGCTCCACCCCCCTGGCCGCCTTGGCCCGACCATCAGGCCCCGGAAGGCGATCGGCAAGTTGCGATCACAGTCATGCTCGGTGCATTGGTTGCACCGGGCATGAAATGCCGGCCGTCGCTCAGCCCCTGGTGGCAAAGCGGACCACCTCCGCCTGGAGGAAACGGCGGAATTGCAGGATAGCGTCCGCCGACCAGCGATCCTCGCGGCTGACATAGGCATAGGCGCCGATCACCACCGGCCGCGTCCCCGGCACGCGCAGCTCGACGAGGCTGCCATTCTTCAGATCCGCATCGACCAGATAGGCGCTGGCAAGGGCGAGGCCGCGACTGTTGCGCGCGGCGGCGATGGCGAGATGGGCGTGCCACAACAAGGGCCCGGGCAATTTGGGCGGCGTGGCAACGCCGTTGCGTTCGAGCCAGGAGCGCCATTGCTGGTCATGCTCCTCGTGCAGCAGCGGCGCATGCACGAGATTGTCGGCGGTGATCACGCCTTCCAGCTGGGCGGCGAGGGCCGGGCTGGCGACGATCATCACCTCCGGCCGCGCCAGTTCGACATGCTGGAGACCGCGGCCACCCGGCTCGGGCGGCGAGCCGTCGAGGTAGAAGCGGATGTCCACGTCCGCTTCATGGGCAAGGAGATTGGCGCGCGCGTCGGTGGGGCGCAGCTCGACGCTGTAGCCGGGCCGCTCCTTCTCGAACAGGGCGACGCGCTCCGTCACCCACTGCGCGGCGAAGCCCGGAACGCACCAGACGAGCAGCTGCTTGTGATCATCCGCGCCGCGGATCTCGGCGGTGGCGAGCGCCAGCTCGGCGAGCGCTGCCGAAATGCGCTCGTGATAGCGCCGGCCGAGTTCGGTCAGCGCGACATGGCCGGCGACGCGCTGGACCAGCGCCACGCCGAGCCAATCCTCCAGCTGGCGCAGATGCCGGCTGACCACGGAATGATCGAGATTGAGGCTCGCCGCCGCCCGCCTTATTCCGCCGAGCCGCCCGACCGCTTCGAAAGCGCGGATCGAGGCGACCGGCGGCAGCGCCCGCGCATCATGTGCTTCCTTCGGTTTGATCGGCGCCTGTCCCGTCCTCGAGCTCTGTCTGCGACCAGCCTACAGGAGCACCCGGCCGGATGGAACAGCATTGGGGCAATTCGCCGATCAGGATTTGAGCCCGAGCAACACCGTCGGGATCAGCTCCGACACGGTCGGGTGAATCGGCACCGCCCAGCGCAGCGCCGACACCAGCTGATCGGCGTTCATCATGTCGAGTATGCCGTGGATCGCCTCGTCGCCGCCGGTGCCGAGGATCGCGGCGCCGAGGATGCGCTGGGTGTCGGCGTCGGCGACGATCTTCATGAATCCCTGAGTCTCGCCCTTCTCGACGGCGCGGCCGACCCTCGTCATCGGCCGGGTGGAAACCCAGACATTGCGGCCGGCCTTGCGCGCCTCCGCCTCTGACATGCCGACACGGCCGAGCGGCGGATCAATGTAGAGCGCGTAGCCCGGGATGCGCTGCGACAGGCGGCGGTCTTCCCCATCCAGCAGATTGGCGGCGACGATCTCGAAGTCGTTATAGGCGGTGTGGGTGAAGGCGCCGCGACCGTTGCAGTCACCGAGCGCGAAGACGCCGGGCACGCTGGTCTGCAGCCGGTCGTCGACCTGGATATAGCCGCGCGCGTCCGTGGCGACGCCGGCCACGTCGAGGCCAAGGTCGTCGGTATTGGGCCGCCGCCCGACAGCGAGCAGGACATGGCTGCCGACGACCTCCGGCGCGCCCTCTTCGCAATCGACGCCGACGGCGACGCCGCCATCGTCCAGCTTGCGGAAGGCGATGCACTTCGCATTGGTGCGCACCGCGATGCCTTCCGCCTCGACGATGCCGCGCACCGCCGCCGAGATATCCTCATCCTCTCGGCCCACCAGCCGCGGGCCCATCTCGACCACGGTCACCTCCGCGCCGAAGCGGCGGTACATCTGGGCGAATTCCAGCCCGATATAGGAGCCGCCGACTACCACCAGATGCCGCGGCAGGTCATCGAGCGCGACGATGCCGGTGTTGGTCAGGAAGGCGATGTCATTGACGCCCGGCATGTCGGGCACGCTGGCCCGTCCCCCGACATTGAGGAAGATGCGCGGCGCCCGCAGCTCCTCGCCGTTGACGGCGATGCGATCCGGCCCGGTGAAGCGCGCGTGGCCGCGGATGAAGTCGAGCCCGGCCATCCCTTCCAGCCAGCGCTCGTTATTGCCGCGCGCCGTCAGCGTCACCTGTCCGGCGCGGGCGGCGACGGCTTTCATGTCGACCCCGATGTCGCCGCCGATCGTGACCCCGAAATCGCCGTGGCGCCGGGCGAGGTGCGCGGCATAGGCGCTGGCGACCAGTGCCTTGGTCGGCATGCAGCCCGTGTTGACGCAAGTGCCGCCGACGAGATGCCGCTCGATCAGCGCGACCTTCATTCCCGCTTCGGTGAGCCGGCCGGCTAGCGACGGCCCCGCCTGTCCGGCGCCGATGATAATCGCATCGAACTGCCGCATCACAGCGCCTCGACGATGAGGATCGCGGCGAGGATGGCGGCCGCATCCTCGATCAGCGCCGCCGGACGATCGCGCCCGAACAGCGCCGCCATCCGGGCGCGCGCCGACGCGCCGCCCAGCGTGCCGATCACCGCGCCGATTGCCCCGAGCACCAGCCCCGGCAGCCACGCCCCCGCCCGCATGCCGATCGCCGCACCGCATAGCCCGCCGACGAGGACGCGCGTGCCGAACTGCGCCGCCACCTTGCGGCTCGGCGTGGCGGGCAGCTGATCCGTGATCAGTTCTGCGATCGCAAGCAGGGTGAACACCCACGGCGTCCAGCGATAGCCGAGAAAGGCGAGCCAGCTGCCTTCCAGCGGCAGCAAGCCGCCCGCCGCGGCCCAGCTGACCGCCGCGGGCGCCGTCATCGCCCTGAGGCCGGCGACGATCCCGATGAGCAAGGCAAGCGCGTAGATCATTGGCCTCTCCCCCCTTTAGCCGGAGCGAGTGTGTCGCGAGTCCGGGGCGGCGGCAAGCTAGGATATGGGGTGATTCGCGGAGGCGAGGTCTGCATAGACGGCGAGGGTATGGGCCGGCTCATGCTCGACCTGTGCGGCATCCATCGCCCCTCACGCCCCCGAACGCGCGAAAGGGGGGCGCCGGTTCAGAGGTTCAGCAGCGCCGGGTCGCCGCCCTGGGCGGTGATGTTGATCGATACCGCGCGCTCCACCGCGTAGCGAAGCAGCGCGTGCGGGCCGCCGGCCTTCGGGCCGGTGCCGGACAGGCCCTCGCCGCCGAAGGGCTGGACGCCGACTACCGCGCCGATCATCGAGCGGTTCACATAGAGGTTGCCCGCCGGCACCAGCGCTCGCACCTCCTCGGCGAAGCGCTCGATGCGGCTATGCACGCCGAGCGTCAGGCCATAGCCCCGCGCCGCCAGCCGGCCCGCGACCCTGGGCAGGTCGGCCGGATCATAGCGGTAGACGTGGAGGATCGGGCCGAACACCTCCCGCTCCAGATAATCGGGCTCGGGCACCTCGGCGATCACCGGCGCGAAGAAATCGCCCCGCTCGGCCAAGGCGCCGATGTCGCGGCGGGCGATGACGCGCCCTTCTTGCTCCAGTTTCTGCGCATGCGCTTCCAACGCGGCGCGCGCCTCGGCGTCGATGACCGGGCCGATATCGGTGGCCGGGTCCGCCGGGTCGCCGACGACCAGCGTGTCCAGCGCGCCGGCCAGCGTCTCGATCAGCGCATCGGCGCTGTCCCTGGGCAGGAACAGCACGCGCAGTGCCGAGCAACGCTGGCCCGCCGAGCCGACCGCGGACAGGAGCACGTCGTCGACGACCTGCTCGCGAAGCGCCGTCGTGTCCACGAACATGCCGTTCAGGCCCCCGGTCTCGGCGATGAACGGCAGGATCGGCCCGTCGCGCCCGGCGAGCGCGCGGTTGATGGCGCGAGCGGTGTCGGTGCCGCCGGTGAAGGCGACGCCGTCGATGCCGGGATGCCCGACCAGCGCCGCGCCGACCGTGCCGCCCTCGCCCGGCAACAGCGCGAGCAGCGCCGGATCGAGCCCCGCCCCGTGGAAGAGGCGCACCGCCTCAGCGGCGATCAGGGGCGTCTGCTCGGCAGGCTTGGCCAACACCGCGTTACCGGCGGCGAGCGCCGCGGCGATCTGTCCGGTGAAGATGGCGAGCGGGAAATTCCACGGGCTGATGCAAGCGAACACGCCGCGTCCGCGCAGCTCCAGCCGATTGGTCTCGCCGACCGGGCCGTTCAGCAGCTCCGGCTGGGAGAATTGCTTCTCTGCGAGATGGGCATAATAACGGCAGAAATCCACCGCCTCGCGCACCTCGGCGACGCCGTCGTTGAGCGTCTTGCCGCCCTCCAGGGACAACAGCGCAACCAGCCGATCCATATCGGCCTCCAGCGCATCGCCCATCGCGCGCAGCACCGCCGCGCGACCCGCGCCGCCGGACGCATCCCAGCCCGGATGGGCGGCGCGCGCCAACGCCACGGCGCGATCGATATCGGCCGGCGTGGCGCTGCTGACGTCGCCGATGACGCGTGCCCGATCAGAGGGGCTGGTCACCGGCCGGGAACCGCCTTCGACCAGCGCGCCGCCGATAATGGCGCCACCGCGCCAGCGCTCGGCCTCGGCGCGCGCGCGGGCGCTGGCCGCCTTCTCGCGGGTCAGCACCAGAGAGTAATCACGGCCCTCGGGATTGCGGCGGGTGGCGCCATAAAGCTCGAGCGGCACCGGAATGCGGGGATGGCGACCGGGCTGCGCCTCGACCAGGGCGATGGGATCGCGCACCACATCGGCGGCCGGCACGCGCTCGTCGAGCAGTGCGCTGACGAAGCTGGTGTTGGCGCCATTTTCGAGCAGGCGGCGGACCAGGTAAGGCAGCAGCTCCTCATGCCCGCCGACTGGGGCATAGGCGCGCACGGTGAGCGGGCCGTAGCGATCGACGGCGGCGGCATAGAGCCCCTCGCCCATGCCGTGCAGCCGCTGATGCTCGATCTCGACCCCGGCGGCGGCTGCCATGCGCCGCACCGCGGCGAGCGTGTGCGCGTTGTGGGTGGCAAACTGCGGATAAAGCGCCGGGGCGGCGTCGATCAGCGCGCGGGCGCAGACCAGATAGGAAAGGTCCGTTCCTGCCTTGGTGGTGAACACCGGATAATCGGGGCGGCCGGAGACCTGGGCGCGCTTGATCTCGCTATCCCAATAGGCGCCCTTGACGAGGCGGACCATGATCCGCCGCCCGCTTTCGCGGGCCAGCCGTTCCAGCCCGTTGATGACCAGAGGCGCGCGCTTCTGATAAGCCTGTACAACGACCCCAAGGCCCTGCCAGCCGGCCAGAGCCGGCTCGCGCACCAGCCGCTCGACCAGCTTGAGCGACAAGGTGAGCCGATCCGCCTCCTCGGCGTCGATCGCGAAGTTGAGGTCGTAGGCGGCGGCCGCCTCGGCGAGCCGGCGGATGCGCGGATAAAGCTCCTCCCATACGCGCGCCTCCTGCACCGCCTCATAGCGCGGGCTGAGCGCGGAGAGCTTGACCGAAACGCCGTGGCCCCGGTCCGGACCGGCGCCGCCGGCCGCCTTGCCGACGGCCTCGATCGCGGCGGCATAGATTTGCTCGTAACGCTCGGCATCGGACGCGGTGCGCGCGCCCTCGCCCAGCATGTCGAACGAACACAGCATCTTCTCGCGCCGGGCGCGGGCGAGCGCGTCGCCGATCGTGCGGCCGAGGACGAACTGTTCGCCCATCATGCGCACCGCCGCGCCGACCGCCTGGCGGATCACCGGCTCACCGATGCGGCCCGCCAGCCGGCGCAGGAAGCCGCCAAGATCGCGCTTCGCCTCATCATCGACATCGACCAGCCGGCCGGTGAGCATCAGCCCCCAGGTGGAGGCGTTGACGAACATGCTGTCCGATTTGCCGAGATGGCTGGCCCAGTCGGCCGAGCCGATCTTCTCCGCGATCAGCCGGTCGCGCGTGTCGTTGTCGGGCACGCGCAGCAACGCCTCGGCAAGGCACATCAGCGCCAGCCCTTCACGGGTGCCGAGCGAGAATTCCTGAAGGAAGCTCTCGACGACGCCCTGCTTCTTCGCCGACGCGCGGGCCGCCGTGACCAGCGCCGCCGCCTCGTTCACCACCGCCACGCGGTCATCGCCATCGAGCGGGCGGGCGGCGAGCAACATGCGCACGACATCACCTTCGGGGGCATATTTGAGAGAATCAATCGCATCCCAGGGCGACAGCGGATCGGGCATGGCAGGTCTCGCTTGTATGATGTCTCCTTTCGTATATCACCGCATTTTCAAAAGGTGTTTCGTCATTCAGGCGTCATGACCGAAGAAATTGTAGATCAAACTGACCGCCGCATCCTGAATATTCTGCAAGATGATGGCCGGGTCACCAATCAGGAGCTGTCGCGTCGCGCCGGCCTGTCGCCGGCGGCCTGTTTCGAGCGCGTGAAGCGGTTGCGCGAGCGCGGCATCATCACCGGCTACATGGCTCTGCTCGACCCTGCCAAGCTCGGCCGGGCGATGACGATCTTCGTCGAGGTGATTCTCGACCGCACCACCGGGGACGCGTTCAGCGCGTTTGCCGAACACGCCGCCAAGATCCCCGACATACTGGAATGCCATATGGTCGCAGGCGGCTTCGACTATCTGCTCAAGGTGCGGGTGGCGGACATGACCGCTTACCGCGTGTTTCTCGGCGATATCCTCGTCGCCATTCCCGGCGTGCGCGAGACGCGCACCTATGCGGTCATCGAGGAGGTGAAATCGACGCAGCGGGTACCGCTGTGAACGGGGCGCTTGTCCCTCCGGCAGGGCTGGGCCACTCTGCAAGGGGTTGAGGACAAGGAGAGAGACAATGAAGCTGGCCTCGCTGAAGGGAGGACGCGACGGGCGCCTCGTCGTCGTCTCGGACGATCTCGCCTGGTGCGCGGATGCCGCCCACATCGCCCCGACCCTGCAGGCCGCGCTCGACGACTGGGCGGAGGCGGCGCCGCGGCTGGAGGCCCTGGCCACCGATCTCGCCCACGAAGTCATCCCCATGATGCGCTTTCACGAGCGGATGGCGGAATCGCCTTTGCCGCGCGCCTTTCAGTGGGCGGACGGATCGGCCTATGTGAACCATGTCGCGCTGGTCCGACAGGCGCGCGGCGCGGAGATGCCGGAGAGCTTCTGGACTGACCCGCTCATCTATCAGGGCGGCTCGGACCGGTTCCTCGGGCCGCGCGATGCGATCCCGCTGGCCGATCCGGAATGGGGCTGCGACCTCGAGGCGGAGGTGGCGGTGATCACCGACGAAGTGCCGCAGGGCGCAGACCGGGAAACGGCGCTGGCGGCGGTCCGCCTGGTGATGCTCGTCAACGACGTGTCGCTCCGCAACCTCATCCCCGGCGAGCTTGCCAAGGGGTTCGGCTTCTTCCAGTCAAAGCCGGCCTCGGCCTTCTCGCCGGTCGCGGTGACGCCGGAGGCGCTCGGCGAGGCATGGCGCGACGGCAAGCTGCACGGCGCGCTGCTCGTCTCGCGCAACGGGACGGCGCTCGGCCGGGCGGACGCCGGTGCCGACATGACCTTCGATTTCGGCACGCTCGTCGCCCATGCGGCGAAGACGCGGCCGCTGGCGGCCGGCACGATCATCGGCTCGGGCACCGTCTCCAACCGCGATGCCGACGGCGGACCGGGACGCGCGGTGGCCGAGGGCGGGGTCGGCTATAGCTGCCTCGCTGAGCTGCGCACGGTGGAAACGATCCGCGGCGGCGCGGCGGCGACGCCGTTCCTTTCCTATGGCGACGTGGTGCGCATCGAGATGCGTGACGCCGCCGGCCACTCCATCTTCGGCGCGATCGAGCAGGAGGTCGCGCGCCCATGATCCGCCGCCTCGACGCCGAAGAGCGCGACAGCTTCCTTGCCGACCTGCCGGGCTGGAGCCACGAGCCCGGTCGCGACGGCATCCGCAAAAGCTTCAGTTTCGGCGATTTCGTTACCGCCTTCGCGTTCATGACGCGGGTCGCGCTGCTCGCCGAGAAGGCGGATCATCACCCGGAATGGTCCAACGTCTACAACCGCGTCGACATCCTGCTCACCACCCATGACGCCGGCGGGCTGACGATGCGCGACATCAACCTCGCCACCGCGATCGAAGCCGCCGCGGCATGAGCCTGCCGGCGGTGCTGGCGGGGCGGTTGCGGCTGCCGGTCATCGCCGCGCCGATGTTCATCGTGTCGGTGCCGGAGCTGGTCATCGCCCAGTGCAAGGCGGGGATCGTCGGCGCCTTCCCGGCGCTGAACGCGCGGCCGGCGGCGCTGCTCGACGAATGGCTGCACCGCATCCGCGAGGAACTGGCCGCCTGGGACCGCGACCATCCCGAGCGGCCGGCCGCGCCTTTCGCCGTCAACCAGATCGTGCATCGCTCCAACGCCCGGCTGGACGAGGATGTCGAGACCTGCCGACGCCATCGCGTGCCGATCGTCATCACCTCGCTCGGCGCGCGCGAGGACCTCAACGCGGCGGTGCATGGCTGGGGCGGCATCACCCTGCATGACGTCATCGACGATCGCTATGCCCGCAAGGCGATCGACAAGGGCGCGGACGGGCTGATTGCCGTCGCTGCCGGCGCGGGCGGCCACGCCGGGCGCCAGTCCCCCTTCGCGCTCGTGCAGGAGATCCGCAGCTGGTTCGCCGGGCCGCTGGCGCTGTCCGGCGCGATCGCCACCGGCGGCGCGATCCTCGCTGCCGAGGCAATGGGCGCGGACCTCGCTTATATCGGCTCCCCGTTCATCGCCACCGACGAGGCCAACGCTGTCGCCGCCTATAAGCAGGCGATCGTCGACGGCCGCGCCGAGGACATCGTCTATTCGAGCTATTTCACCGGCGTCCACGGCAACTACCTTCGCGGCTCGATCCTCGCCGCTGGCCTCGATCCGGACGACCTGCCGCGCGACCAGGACATCAGGATGGATTTCGCCCGCGCCCACGAGGCCAAGGCTTGGCGCGACATCTGGGGCGCGGGACAGGGCATCGGCGCGGTCGACGCGATCGTGCCGGCGGGTGAACGGGTGGCGCGGCTGGCGGCGGAGTATGACGCGGCGCGGGCGCGGCTTGGCGCAAGTGCCGCCCTCTGAGCGCCGCGATAGGGGCTAGGCTGTCGAAATAGCTGCTCAGGCAACCGGAAATAGGCGCGGATAGGCCCGGTGGGACTTAGAACCGCGCCACCTCGAGCCGGCCGAGCAGGTCGCGGGCCGGACTGACCGGCTCGACCGCGTCGAGCTCGGCATCGAGGCGGGCGACGCGGGCGTAGAGATCGCTGCTCGACGCGATCGTGTCGCGGGCGCCCTTGGGAAGCGGAGCGATGGAGTCGGCTTCGCTCGGCGCGGCGAAGCCAAGCCGCCGCTCCGGCGAGGTTGCCTCGCTGCGATCGAGCTCGCCGGCGGCCTCGGCGCGGCGGGTGAGCAACCAGGCGACGACATGCATCAGCCGGGTCGTCACCTTCAGCGACTCGCAGGCGAAGGTCACGCGCAGTTCCGGCGAGAGCGTCTCGCGCTCGCTAAGCTCGCGCGCGTCGAAATAGGCGCGCGCCTCATCCGCGAGCACCATCGCCTCGACATAGAGCGAATCGATCAGCCGCGATGTCATCGCGCTGCGCTGGAACAGGTTGCTCATTCCCGCGGCATGACATGAGCGCGCGCCGGGCGGAAGCGCATTAACCCACTTTCCCGATCTTGCGGGCCACGCGGCAACACCTATCTCACCGCCGTCGATCGCGTTGCCGGCTACGGGGCGCGACCGGCCGACCCGGCGGGACGCCCGCGGGCCTGATTTGGACTCACTCGCCAGAAAGGGATTGAGAACATGCGTGCCTATGATTTCGCGCCGCTGCTGCGCTCCTCGATCGGCTTCGAGAATCTGAACCGCCTCGTCGATTTCGCGACGCGCGGCGAAGGCGATGCCTATCCCCCTTATAATATCGAGAAGCTGGGCGAGGACGCCTATCGCATCTCGATGGCCGTCGCCGGCTTTACCCGCGACGAGCTCGATATCGTCGTGCAGGACAACATGCTCGTCATCACCGGCCGGGCCGACGCCTCCGGCGAGGACGCCGCGCGCCAGTTCCTGCATCGCGGCATCGCCAAGCGCGCCTTCGAGCGCCGCTTCCAGCTTGCCGACACCATCAAGGTGACCGGCGCCGGCTATGAGGCGGGCCTGCTCAACATCGAGCTGACGCGGCAGGTGCCCGAGCACAAGAAGCCCCGCAAGATCGAGATCGGCGAGGCCACCCCGGCGCAGCCGACGATCGAAGGGGAACGGGCCGAAGCGGCGTAACGCCGCTGTCCTGCCCCCGCCCGCCTGCAACGAGGCTGGACGAAGTCGAAGCCTGGTATCGAAGGGTCAGCCGCAGCGACCCTTCGATACGCCTTCCGACGAGCGCGTTGGTTGAGCGGGTGACGGAAAGGACCGGTCGCCCTAGGCGATGATGTCCGGAATGCTCTGGTCCTGAAGGAGCGTGATCTCGTCCTTGAGGCGAAGCTTGCGCTTTTTCAGCCGGGCGATCTGGAGCTGGTCGGGTACGGCGCTGCCTTGCAACGCGGCGATCGCGGCATCGAGATCGCCATGTTCCTGAGCAAGATGAGCCAGCCGGCGCCGCGCGTCATTTCCGTCCAGCACGCCTTTGCGCCTCCCTGTCCACCGCCCAGTCCGGGGGAGTCTAGGCGCCTGCGAAGCCGAGCGAAAGTGTTGATCGCCCCGCGCGCTGAAAGCCACGCTTCATCGATTCGCACGAAATTGTCAGGCGACAAGCGCTTGGAAAGATGCGTTACTCCATCCCCCAACAAGAGGAGATAGACGCATGGATTCTTCCCATTCGGCCGCCCTCAACGCGAAGCATGCCGGCTTGGACGCCCGCATCGCTGCCGAACGCCAGCGCCCCTCGCCGGATGAAGCGCTGCTCGCCCGGCTCAAGAAGCAGAAGCTAAAGATCAAGGAAATGCTGCTCGGCATCTAGCCGACCGCTGTCTTCGGAGCCGGGCCGGGCTGGACCCGGCTCCGGGGACGACCGCAAAAGGGGCAAGGATCGCCTAGCGAAGCCCCGGCCGCCGCCCGTCATGGGCCACCACGATCTTCGACGTCATCATGCTGCCCCCGACCGGGCGCCGCGTCGCCTTCGGATCGACGGCGCGATCGAAGGCGATGCCCATCCGGCCATTGCCGGCCCAGGCGACCACCCCCGTCACCGCGCCGATGCCGCGCAGCTCCACCGCGACGCGCTCACCGCGCACGAAGCACCGCTCGCATTCGGCCATGAGCCCGCCGGCAGATAGATTGCGGACGCGGATGGAGAGCGGCGCGGCGCCGGGGTCGGCCTCGGCGCGCAGGTTCGCCAGCAACAACATGCTTTCCCGCACCGAGGCACGCTGCCAGCCCTTGTCCGGCGCGCCGCCATTATCCACGACCTCGGACCCTCCGCCGTCACCGGCATCGGACCCAAGAAGACGCAGGTCTTCCATCGCTATCACCCCGTGTCTGACAACACGGGGCTAGAGAAGCACGAAAATGCTTAAGAATCCGTTAGGAATTCACCCGCGGCATGCGAGGGCGGCGGGCCATGCGCGGCACCGCCTGGATGGTCGAGGTCATCATGCCGCCGCCGATCGGCCGGCGCGCCGCCTTCGGATTGATCGCGCGATCGAAAGCGATGCCGACGCAATCCTCATCCGACCAGGCGATCATGCCGCGCACCAGCCCGACGCCGCTCACCTCCAGCGCCACGCGTTCGGCCGGGGTAAAGAGGTGATCGCACTCGGCCATCAGCCCGCCGGCGGAGATATTGCGGACACGGATCGAGATCGGCGCGGCGCCGGCATCGCCCTCGACGCGGAGCGTCCACAGGCGCAGCACGCTGTCCCGTGCGGAGGCGCGCTTGTCGCCGCCTTCCGAATGACCCTGGGCAGCCCCCGAACCGGCCGGCGCGTCCATTTCCAAAACCCCTTGTTGCGACAAGGTGCCGGAATGCACGATGAATGTTAAGGAAATGTCAGGGGCGGCGCCGCGCTATTCGTCGCGCGAGACCTTCTCGTTGCGTTCGTGGCGCTCCTGCGCCTCGACCGTCATGGTTGCGATCGGTCGGGCTTCGAGCCGGCCGAGCGAAATCGGTTCGCCGGTGACTTCGCAATAGCCATATTCGCCGTCTTCGATCCGGCGGAGCGCCGCATCGATCTTGGAGATGAGCTTGCGCTGGCGATCGCGGGTGCGCAGCTCGATCGACCAGTCCGTCTCGCTGGAGGCGCGATCGGTGATGTCAGGCTCGCGCATCGAATCGACCTGAAGCTGGGCCAGCGTGCCCTGCGCTTCCTTGAGGATCGATTCCTTCCAGGTGAGAAGCTTGTTGCGGAAATATTCGAGCTGGCGGGGATTCATGAACGGCTCGTCGGCGGCGGGGCGATAACCCTCGCCAGGCCAATGTTCGACGCCGTCGCCCTCCTCGGGATCGTGACCCATAACGTCGGTCGTCGTCGCCATCACGCTCTCCGCACCCGCGGGATTCGCAGGCCAGTTCAGCCCACACCCGATGCCCCGTGGCGCGCCCTATAGCCACCGCGCACGAGCCATACAAGACGTCATCCGGGTGAGAAAAAGGGCCGCGGCGGTTTGTCCCGCCGCGGCCCATCATTGTATTGCAGATGCTTAGTATTTTGCTGCGGTGCGGTTAGTTGGCACCGGTCTTCGGCTTGGCCGCCTCGGCGGCGGCGTCCAGTTCGGCGGCGCTCATGCCGATGATCGGGCCATTGCCCGCATCCGCGAACGCGGTGAGCGGCAGCCGAACCTTGTTCTTCTGGGTGGCGACGACGGCGAAGTCGGATTCGACCTCCTCGATCGTGCCGACCGGCTGGCCCTTGGCGTCGTTCACGGCCATGCCCTTTTCGAGCTTGGCCGGGCCGGGCGCGGCGCTCGCCTGCGGCGCGGCGGCGCCGGCGGCGGCGTCAACCTGCTCGGCGGTCATCCCGAGCAACAGGCCCTTGTCGCCCTGCGCGAATGCGCTCACCGGAATCTTGACCTTGCTCTTCGTGGTGGCAAGGACGGCGTTGGTGCCTTCCACGGATTCGATGGTGCCGACAGTGCCGCCCTGCACGTCAAAGACGGAGGCGCCCTGCGTCACGTTCGGAGCGGCGGCGGCCGGCGCCGCAGGCTGCTGCGCCACCGTTGCGGTGGCGGTCAGTGCTCCGACGATCGCCGCGGTCGAATAGAAAAAGCCTCGCATTTCAACTCCTTTCCAAGATTTGCGTTCAATATAAGCGACGAATCGTGGTTGATGATCGTCGCGCGACGAGTCGAGCCGAAAGCACGGCGGAATCCGCCGCGTCCGACGATCATTCCGACGTCAACAGCCTCTCGATCTCCTGCACGGGATGGCCCGTCAGATCCTTGGCGACCTCGCCGACAAGGCGCTGGGTCACTTCGGGATGATAGTGTTTACGCAGCGCACCGAGCGTCCGCGGCGGGGCGACCACGATCAGGCTCTGATATTCGCCCGCCATCGCGCGTTTCTTCAGCATTTCAGCGGCTTGTGCGGCGAAGCGATCCTCTTCCTGCTGGTGGAAGTCGACTTCCTCCATCGAACCGCCGCGATGTTGCGGCGTGCCTGCGCCGCGCCCGGCGAGATCTGTGGCCTGCTCGTTATGATCCGGGTTATGCTGGCTTTTCTCGCGGATGAGGGACAGCGTCGGATAATCCGCGTCGCCCTCGTTGCGGAAGAACAGCATCTTGCGCCCGTCGGCCACCAGCACGACGCTGTCATGGGAAAGCTGCACCGAACTGCTCCTTGTCCAACGATGTTGCCTGCCATCAACGTGGGAGCGTCGCTTGCGGTTGCTTCGCCCCGCCGGCGCGGCCATAGCGCGGCGATGCACGACATACGCGCCATCCGGGACGATCCCGCCGCCTTCGACGCCGCGCTGGCCCGGCGCGGACTGGCCCCTGCCGCCGACGCTCTGCTGGCGCTGGACGAGCGCCGCCGCGGCGCCGTCGCCGATGCTCAGGCCGCCCAGACCCGCCGCAACGAAGCCTCCAGGCTGATCGGCCAGGCCAAGGCCAGCGGGGACCACGCCGCCGCCGAGGCGCTGATGGCCGAGGTTTCGGCGCTGAAGGAGCGGCTGCCCGAGATCGAGGCCGACACCAGGGCGGCCGAGACCGCGCTGGACGAGGCGCTGGCCGCCATTCCCAACCTGCCCGCCGCCGACGTGCCGCAGGGCGCCGACGAAAACGACAATGCCGTGGAGAAACAGGTCGGCGAGCCGCGCGACTTCGGCTTCCCCGCGCGCGAGCATTTCGATGTCGGCGCACCCCTCGGCCTGGATTTCGAAGGGGCGGCGGCGATGTCCGGCGCGCGCTTCGCGGTGCTGCGCGGGGCGATGGCGCGGCTGCAGCGGGCGCTCGGCCAGTTCATGCTTGATGTGCAGACCGGGGAGCATGGCTTCACCGAGGTGGCGCCGCCGCTGCTGGTGCGCGACGAGGCGATGTTCGGCACGGGCCAGCTTCCCAAATTCGCCGAAGACCTGTTCCACACCACCGACGGCCGCTGGCTGATCCCCACCGCCGAGGTATCGCTGACCAACCTCGTGCGCGAGCAGATCCTCGACGAGGCGGCGCTGCCGCTGCGCTTCACCGCGCTGACGCCGTGCTTCCGCTCCGAGGCGGGTGCGGCCGGCCGCGATACGCGCGGGCTGATCCGTCAGCACCAGTTCGACAAGGTGGAGCTGGTGGCGATCGCCCATCCCGATCGCTCGGACATGGTGCATGAGGAGATGACACGCGCCGCCGAGACCATCCTCGAGCGGCTGGAGCTGCCCTATCGCCGCATGCTGCTGTGCACCGGCGACATGGGTTTCTCCGCGCGCAAGACCTTCGATCTCGAAGTATGGCTGCCCGGCCAGCAGCGCTGGCGCGAGATTTCCAGCATCTCGAATTGCGGCGACTTCCAGGCGCGGCGCATGGCCGCCCGCTTCCGCACGCCGAACGAGAAGGCGACGCGCTTCGTCCACACGCTGAATGGCTCGGGGCTGGCCGTCGGCCGCACGCTCGTCGCCGTGCTGGAGAATTACCAGCAGGCGGACGGATCGGTGCGCGTGCCCGAGGTGCTGCGACCCTATATGGGCGGGCTCGAAGCGCTGCGGCCCTGATGCGCATCCTGCTCACCAATGACGATGGCATCGAGGCGCCGGGCCTCAAGGTGCTGGAGGCGATCGCCGCGACGCTCTCCGATGATGTCACTGTGGTCGCGCCCGCCGAGGAGAATTCCGGCGCCGGCCACTCGCTCACCCTCACCCGCCCGCTGCGGCTGCGCGAACGCGGCGCGCGGCGCTTCGCCGTCACCGGGACGCCGACGGACGCGGTGATGATGGGCCTGGGCCTGATCATGAAGGACAATCCGCCGGACCTGATCCTGTCCGGCGTCAATCGCGGCGCCAACCTCGCCGAGGACGTCACCTATTCGGGCACCGTCTCGGCGGCGATGGAAGGCGCGCTGGCCGGCGTGCCCTCGATCGCGCTCAGCCAGGTCTATTCGCAGGAGGGCATGGGCGATCGCGTGCCGTTCGACGCCGCCGCCCGATGGGGCGAGCGGGTGCTGCGGCCGCTCATCGCCGAGCCCATGCCGCGCCACACGCTGGTCAACGTCAACTTCCCGGCGCTGCCCGCCGAACAGGTGCGCGGCATCCGGGTCTGCCGGCAGGGCATGCGCGACTATGGCCGGCTGCGCATCGTGCGCGGCACCGACCCGCGCGGCTATGACTATTACTGGTTCGGCCTCGGCATTCTCGAGGATACGACCGTCCCGGAGAGCGACCTTGCCGCCGTGGCCGAAGGCTATGTCGCCGTGACGCCGCTCCATCTCGACCTCACTCACGAACCGTCGCTGGCGGCGCTGGCGGCCCGTTTCGAAGCCTGACGACACCCGCCGACACGGCTTCGACAGGCTGTGGCGGCATGGACGCTGGACCGGCCAAGCTCGGCGTACGGCGAACGAGAGCGGCGCACGGATGGCGGCCGCTTTCGACGGCCGAACGTCAATAAGGCGCGCCGCTTTCGGACGCCATCGTCATGCGCGGGATGCGGGGCCGGGCAATTGCCACACGCCTGCTCGACCATGACGGCGAGGACCGCCTGCGCCAACGGCCAGATGGGGCGGATGAATCGCGCCCGCCCCGGCCCGACCACGGATCGCCCCGTCCCCCCGAGCCTGAACGCATCCCAGTGGATGCGCCCCGGAAAGCGACGGCGCATCTCCAGCTCGCCGGGATGGCCCAGCGCCGAGTCGCCGCCGCCATTGTCCGCCCTCGTCAGCCACGCCGCGCACCCGCCCCGGTTTCGGCACGCGCGCCCCCTCGAAATGCGCCGCGTCTTCGACTATATGCGCGCCTTCTCATGGAAATCACTCTGCCCCCCGCGCCCAAAGTCGGCATGGTCTCGCTCGGCTGCCCGAAGAATCTCGTCGACAGCGAGCGTATCCTCACCAAGCTCCGCTCGGACGGCTATGCCATGTCGCCAGACTATGCCGGTGCCGACGTGGTGCTCGTCAACACCTGCGGCTTTCTCGACAGCGCGAAGGAAGAGAGCCTGGAGGCGATCGGCGAGGCGATCGCCGAAAATGGCCGCGTCATCGTCACCGGCTGCATGGGTCAGGAGGCGGAGACGATCCGCGCCCGCTTCCCGCAGGTGCTCGCCGTTACCGGCGCACATCAATATGAGCAGGTGGTCGGCGCCGTGCACGAAGCCGCGCCGATGCCGGCCTCGCCCTATCTCAACCTGGTGCCGGATCGCGACCTCAAGCTGACACCGCGCCATTACAGCTATCTGAAGATCTCCGAAGGCTGCAATCACCGGTGCAGCTTCTGCATCATTCCGGCGCTGCGCGGCGATCTCGTCAGCCGCCGCCCGGATGCGATCCTGCGCGAGGCGGAAAAGCTGGTCGCCGCAGGCACGCGCGAGTTGCTGGTGATCAGCCAGGACACCTCCGCCTACGGCCTCGACCTGAAGCATGCCGAGTGGCCGTGGAAGGGCGCGCCGGTACGCGCGCACATGACCGATCTCGCGCGCGAGCTGGGCAAGCTCGGCGCGTGGGTGCGGCTCCATTATGTCTATCCCTATCCGCATGTCGACCGGGTGATCCCGCTGATGGCCGAGGGGCTGGTGCTGCCTTATCTCGACATCCCGTTTCAGCACGCCGCGCCGAATGTGCTGCGGGCGATGAAGCGCCCGGCCAACGAGGCCAGGGTGCTGGAGCGGCTGAGGAGCTGGCGCGCCATCTGCCCGGACATCGCCATCCGCTCGACCTTCGTGGTCGGCTTCCCCGGCGAGACCGAGGCGGATTTCCAGTATCTGCTGGATTGGCTGGACGAAGCCCAGCTCGACCGCGTCGGCGCGTTCCGGTTCGAGCCGGTCGCCGGCGCTGCCGCCAACAGCCTGCCGGACCCGGTGCCTGAGTCAGTGAAGGAGGAACGCTATCAGCGACTGATGGCGAAGACCGCCGCCATTTCCGCGGCCAAGCTGGCCGCCAGGGTCGGCCGCGTTCTGGACGTGATCATCGACGAGGTGGGCGAGCCGGACGAGGACGGCGCGCGCGGCGCAACCGGCCGCTCGCAGGCCGACGCGCCGGAGATCGACGGCGCGGTCTATCTCCGCGATGTCGGCGATGTCGCGCCGGGCGATATCATCCCGGTGACGATCGAGGATGCGGACGAACATGATCTCTACGGAGTGCCCGCCGCGCGCTGAGACGAGGCCGGGCTGACCGGTGGTGATGGGACGCTCGGCCGCACCCCTCAGCCTTGGCATCAGGATCCACTCCGCCGCGCACGCCGGCGCCTGTGGCGGAATGCTGGCATGACGGGAGGGACGGAATGGACGTCCGGTCGCCTCCGCCCACCCGTCACCCTGAACTTGATTCAGGGTCCATCCAGCCACGCTCGCCGGCGCCTGTGGAGCCGTGGATGCTGGAATCGCGTTCAGCATGACGGGCGGGACGCCATGGACGCCCGGTCGCCTCCGCCCGATCCGTCACCCTGAACTTGATTCAGGGTCCATCCAGCCACGCCCGCCGGCGCCTGTGGGGCCGTGGATGCTGAATCAAGTTCAGCATGACGGGCGGGACGCCATGGACGCCCGGTCGCCTCCGCCCGATCCGTCACCCTGAACTTGATTCAGGGTCCATTCAGCCGCGCTCGCCGGCGCCTGTGGAGCCGTGGATGCTAGAATCGCGTTCAGCATGACGAGAGGAAGGGAATGGTCGCCCGGTCTCCCCATCCTCCTCGCCACGCTGGGCCGGTTCGGCCGCCCCGTGTCAGGCGAGGCGAGGCGTCAGTCGGCGGCGACGCATCCCCGTGCCGACCACCCCGAAACCGAGGATGAGCATTGCCCAGGTCGCCGGCTCCGGCACCGCCGACGGCGGGACGACGATGCACGAGCTGTCGCCGCTCTCGCAAAGCTCGGGATCGATAAGGCCGCCCGGGTTCTCCTTGGTGTTGAACCAGCCAACCGTGTGATTATCGGATTCATAGCCCGCGGTGGAGGTCGGCTCGGAGAATATGATCTCGTCAAACCCGGCGCCGGCCAGATCGAGGAAATTGAGGAAGACATAAGGCTCGCCGGCATTCAGCCCGGTGTACGGATTGCCGTAATAATCCGGCATCGTGCTGACCAGCGCGAGCACATCGGCCTGCGCGAACGTCGCGACGGTAACGCCGCCGTCCCGGAATATCAGGGTGTTATACTGGTCCAGCGCGGACAGCCAGAAGCCAAAATAATTGACGTTGCCATTGTCCGACTGTGTGTCATTCAGGCTCAACGAATAGGATGTCTGGCCGCTCGACAATCCAGCGACGACGTAGTCGCTGCCGCCCGCGCCACCGAACTGATCGGCATTATGGGCGTAGACGTCATGATAGGTGCCGTTGATGGCGCTGCCACCAAAGTCCGTCGCCCTCTCCGCATAATAAGTGGTCACGCCGACCGAACTGTCCGTCGCCCACCCGTCAAACGTCTCGCTGCCGTAGGAATCGAAATATTTTGCGGCCGGGCCAGTCGTCGCCTTCGGCGCCTCGATGGTCACCTGCCATCCCGCCGGCAGCGCCGCCGGCGCCGCGGACGCACCCAGCAGCGCCATGGCGGCCGCCGACGTCAGCAAAATCCGATTACGCATTCTCACTCCCCTCTCGCATCGCATGGAGGCGGAGCCGGCGCACTCCAAAATCCCCGTTCCGTGACGGACGATTCATATGAGGATTTTACGCATTCTTATCAACGCAGATTACGATGCATTGCGTGTATGATTTCGATACATCGGTTTCGATTTTTTGTACTTGATCTGTCGCCCGTCACTGCGCAGCCGCCGTTTCCGCTCCGCGGGCGGACATGGGCTGGATCAATGGCGCGCGATCGCCCACATAAGCGAAACCCCTTCCCTCCGATCCGACCGAGCCGCCGATGACCGACTTCGCCGCCCTCCTCCAGCCCGACCTCGGCCAGCCTGCCCACCGTCTCCATTTGCTGCGCAAGGATGATCTGGACGGCTGGCTGCGCGGGCAGCCGGAGCGGGTGCGCGCCGCTGTTGCCGCCCAGCGCTTCGAGGCAAAGCCGGGGGAGTTCGCGATGCTGCCGGGCGATGGCGCCGATGATTGGGAGGCGGCGCTCGGCCTGCCGGCCAAGCCCGGCCCCTGGGATATCGCGCCGGCAGTGGCCAAGCTGCCCGCCGGCACCTATCGCGCCGCGCCGGCCATCGCGCCGCTGGCCGGGCTCGGCTGGCTGCTCGCCCAGCATCGTTTCGAACGTTATCGCCTGTCGCCCGATCCACAGCCCGAGCGCGTGCTGATCGTCACCGATGTCGCGCGCATCGAGGAGACGGTGCGTCTCGCGCAGGCGGTGGCGCTGGTCCGCGATCTCGTCGACACCCCGGCCTCGGACATGGGGCCTGCCGATCTCGTGGCGGCGGCGCAGCAGGCGGCGGCGGGGTGCGGGGCGGAACTGACCGTCACCGACGGCAAGGCGCTCGCCGAGGGCTATCCGATGATCCACGCCGTCGGACGCGCCGCGACCGCGGATCGCGCGCCGCGGCTGATCGAACTCGACTGGGGCAATCCCGATCACCCGCGCCTCGCCATCATCGGCAAGGGCGTATGCTTCGATTCGGGCGGGCTCGATATCAAGCCGTCCTCGGGCATGCGCCTGATGAAGAAGGATATGGGCGGGGCGGCGCACGCCATCGCCCTCGCACGGCTGGTGATGGAGGCGCGCTTGCCGGTGCGGCTGCACATGCTGGTGCCAGCCGTGGAGAATGCAGTGTCGGCGGCGTCCTTCCGTCCCGGCGACATATTGGCCAGCCGCAACGGCGTCACCGTCGAGATCGGCAACACCGACGCCGAGGGCCGGCTGATCCTTGCCGACGCGCTGACTAGGGCGCTGGAGGGCGAGCCGGATTTGATCGTCGACTTCGCGACCCTCACCGGTGCGGCGCGGGTCGCGCTCGGCCCGGACCTGCCGGCGCTTTTCTCCAATGACGACAGCCTCGCCGCCGACCTGCTCGCCGCCGCCGACGCCTCTGGCGACCCGTTATGGCGACTGCCGCTGTGGCAACCCTATGCCGAAATGCTGAAATCCGACCTGGCGGACATCGGCAATGCGGCCGACGGGCCGTTCGCCGGCGCCGTCACGGCGGCGCTGTTCCTCAACCGTTTTGTGCCCGACGGCACGCCATGGGCGCACCTCGACACGTTCGCCTGGATGCCCGCCGCCAGGCCGGGCCGCCCGCGCGGCGGCGAGGCGCTTGGCCTGATGGCGGTGTGGGAGATGCTGCGCCGGCGCTTCGGCTAGCCGCCGCTCCTTCGCGGCCCGAAGCAGAAGACGACCGCAAGGATCAGCGCGATCATCCCGGTGACGAGGCCGCCGAATCCGGGAAGCCGGGCGAAGAAAAACCAGCCGAGCCCGACGCACAGCGCCCCCATCCAGTAGCATCGGACAAGACCGAGGCGCAGCAGCACCCGGTCCTCTTCGCTGAGCACCCTTTTGCGCCGCGATCCCCGGCGCCCCGGCTTCACCACACTCATGTCGCTCCTCCCTGTCTCACCCCGGATTGCGACCGGGGCAGGGTGCGGGATCAGTTCCTAAGGCAAGGTAAATTGACATGCGGCGCGAACGCCATCGAGATGACCGCCCTCGCCAATATGCCGTGCCGCGTTCGTCGCCGGCCTTGCGCAAATCACCGTTCGCGCCGATCAGATGGGCCTGGGGAGGTCGTGCCGCCCTTCAGCAATCGGGGATACGAGATGGGATGCCGCAAGTTCGTCGTAGTGATGATGACAACGATTGCGGCGCTGCCGCTCCACCCTGCGCTGGCGGATGACGCGCCGCGCCTCAAGGCAGATCACTCCTACTATACCTCGATCACCGAGCTTCCGAGCAACCAGGAGAGCGGCGTCGATATCGATCAGTTCATCGGCTATCCGCAAACCGCGTTCGCCAGGATCTTCAACGGGCTGATGACGCAGTCGATGTTGCGCGCGGGCGACCCCTATAAGCCCGGCCCCGCCGGTGCGGTGCTCGAATATCGTGACGACCTTTCGCTCGCCACGCTGGAGCCGCATTACGAGACCGGGACCGAAGCGTCCTCAAAGGTCATGTTCTATTATGTGCAGGACGGCGTCGGCAGGGTCGATACCGGCCCGGGTACCCAGGCCTATGATCTTCATAAAGGCGTCGGCATTCTTCTCGCCCCCGGCACCGCGCAGCATTTCGTCAACACCGGCGACGGCAAGTTGAGCATGATCATGCTAAGCTGGTCGAAGAATGACGGGCTGAAGGTGGCCCAGCCGATCAAGGTGATCGACAGCGACAAATCGCCGCTGAACGAGCGCCGCGCCCATTGGGTGCATTCGGGCAAGCCAATGTTCGGGTTGAGCGACGGCGTCAACATTACCATCTCGCCGATCCTCATCCCGCCCGGCACCTATGCTGGCCCGCACGCCCATTCGGAAGGGGTCGAGGAGATCTGGGTCAAGGTCGGCGCGGACACCGGCTATGCGATCCTCGGCAGCGAGATCCGCAAGATCGACGGCACCGGCGCCTTCCTCGCGCCGCCGAACGGCATCACCGTCCACTCGTCGATGAACCTGACGAGCAACCCGGAAATCTGGCTCTATATTTCCTATCGCAATCCGAACGAGAAGCGCCCGGGGTGGCCGGGGGGCCCGCCGATGGCGAAGCCGCGCGCCGCGCGCTAGTTGCGCTCAGGCGGCGCGGCGGGCGGCGGCCAGCCCCTCGAACGTGCCGCGCACATTCGGGGAGGCGGTCGCCACCAGGCGCGACACCTGGGCGAGAAAGGCCTCGGCGTCGTCATGGCTGTGGCGGCTGGCCATCGCCCACGATCCGAACTCCCGCGACGCAACGCTCCGGTCCGACAGGAGGACGACGGCGCGATGCCGATCATCGGCGCGGATGCGCATCAGCACCCGGTCGAGCATCGGCCCGTCGCCCTCGATCGCCTGCAGGAAGCGCCGGCCGTCGAAATAGAGCAGCCCGGTAATGCCGTCGCGGCGGTTGTTCGCCTGCGAGACCGTCAGGATGCGATCGACCTCGGCCGGCGCGAGCGCGCGCGATGCTGTGCTGATGTAGACGATCTGGCGCATGTCGAAATCCTGACTCGCCCCTGTATCGCCCCAGACGGTTAGCAATTGATGAAGCGGGGGTCGCGGGTGGCGACCCCCAGGCGGTCTATTGATAGCCGCCCTCCTTGCGCTCTTCGGCGGCCTCTTCCTGCGCCTCTTCGAGTGCGCCGCTCTCCTCGTCCTCGGTCGGTTGCTGCTCGGTGTCGGTATTTGCGTTTTCCGGGGTTGTCGCCATGATCTCGTCTCCTCTCGCGGCTCCAACGAACGAATGCAGTTTGGGCTGCGCGAAAAAAGCCAGCGCGGCCGGGCTTCGGCGAGTCGCCCTACGACCAGCCGCCGCAATCCTCGGTATTTTGATGACGCCAAGAAATGGGTTAAATAGTATGCATAGATAGATACGGGGGACTTTATGACGTATCTTACGCGTAGCTTGGCTACGACCTCGCTGATCATGATCAGCCTTCCCGCTTCGGCGGCGACATTCATCGGCGGGACGATAAGCGAGCAATATTATTATCCCGATCTCGCAACGCCCTATGCGCAGGCCAGCTATATCCCGCAGTCCTTCACGGTTGGCGCGGGCCAGGAATCGGTCGTCTGGATCGAAAACGTGACGTCTATCGGCGTGGACTTCTCCGCGGCAGCGCTCGACCTGGACTTCACGACCAGCCTCGACAACCCGACCTTCGGCGTCCAGCCTTTTAACGGGCTGGTATTCACCAGCGCCGCGTTTGCCCAATTCAACGGCGTGACGATCAGCGGCATGACGAATCTGTCCGGATTTGACGCCAGCCGGGTGACCTTGTCTGGTAATGAACTGAGGCTCGACTGGGGCGGGCTGACTTACAACAGCGACACCGTCATCGAACTGAACTTCAGTTCGGCCGTGCCCGAGCCGGCATTGTGGATGTTGCTCATCATCGGCTTTGCCGCGGTCGGCATTTCCCTGCGCAAAGACCAGGCGGGCACGGCTGCGATCAGCTGACCGGCGGACAGACAGGCTCAGGCAGATCCGACGTATTTCCGGCAAAGTGAGCGCGGCGAGGTCGAACCCTCAAGCCGCTACCCACGTCGTCATGAAATCTTGGCGCGCCCGGAACGATTCGAACGTCCGACCCTCAGATTCGTAGTCTGATGCTCTATCCAGCTGAGCTACGGGCGCGCTGTGGGAGGGGCACTAGCCGCGCCTTCGACGGAGCGCAACCCCGTTGCAATAATCTTTCCTCATCGCCAAAGCCGTGGCCATGAGCGCGCTCCGCCCCGTCCTTCTCCTTGCCGCCGTGGCGCTGGCGGGTTGCGCCGGTTCTTCGGAGCCCTTTCCATCTCTGTCGCCGCGCCCGATCGAGAAGCTGGACGTCGCCTCCGCGCCGCAGACCGAGGCGCCGCCACCGGCCGCTACCGATCCCGCCGCCGATTCGGCCGCGCGCACCGCCCTTGCTGCCGCAGAGGCGGGCGACCGGGCGTTCACCGAATTGTTGGACACGGTCGCGCCGGTGATCCGCGCGGGTGCCGCGCGGGAGGCCGGCAGCGAGCCCTGGCTCGACGCGCAACAGGCTCTGTCGCGGCTACAGGCGGCGCGGCTGGCGACCTCGGACGCGCTGCAGACGCTGGATGACCAGCGCATGGCACGCGGCTATGCGGCGCCTGATCCTGCGCTGGAAAGCGCCTATGCGCGCGCCGCCGCGCTGGAGGCGGCGCAGGCCGAAAAATATGCGGCGATGAACGCGCTCTTCGCGGCGCGCTAGGCGCCGAGGAGCCGCGCCGCATGGGCGGCGTGATAGGTGAGCACGCCGGAGCACCCCGCCCGCTTGAACGCCATCAGCGTTTCCAACACGAGCGCGTCGCGGTCCCCCGCGCCGGCAGCGGCGGCGGCCTCGATCATCGCATATTCGCCGGACACCTGGTAGGCGAACACCGGCACCTCGAACCGATCCTTCACACGGCGGATGATGTCGAGATAGGGCAGGCCCGGCTTCACCATCACCGTGTCCGCGCCCTCGGCGAGATCGAGCGCCACCTCGCGTAGTGCCTCGTCACTGTTGGCGTGATCCATCTGGTAGCCGCGCTTGTCGCCCTTGAGCAGGCCGCGCGAGCCGACCGCGTCGCGGAACGGGCCGTAGAAGGCGGAGGCATATTTGGCGGAATAGGCCATGATCTGGACGTCCTGCCGCCCGTCCGCCTCCAGCGCCTGACGGATGGCGCCAACGCGGCCGTCCATCATGTCCGACGGGGCAACGATGTCGGCGCCGGCCTCGGCCTGGACGCGCGCCTGATCGACGAGCACGGCCATCGTCTCGTCGTTGAGGACGCGGCCGGCGGCGTCGACCAGACCGTCATGGCCATGGCTGGTATAGGGATCGAGCGCGACATCGGTGAGCACGCCCACCTCCGGCACTGCGTCCTTGATGGCGCGGATGGCGCGGCACATCAGATTGTCCGGATTGAGCGCCTCCCGCCCATCCTCCGTGCGCAGGTCCCGCGGCGTATTGGGGAACAGGGCGAGGCACGGAATGCCCAGCTCCCGCGCTTCCCTTGCCCGCTCCACCGCGCGATCGACCGACCAGCGCGACACGCCGGGCAGTGTTGCGATCGGATCCTCGACGCCGGAACCATCCGTGACGAACAGCGGCCAGATGAGGTCGGAGGGCGTCAGCACCGTCTCGGCGACGAGCGCGCGGCTCCACGGGGCGATGCGGGTCCGGCGGAGGCGGAGGGCGGGATAGCTGGTCATCCCCGCCCTGTAGCGCTCCGTCCGGCTCAGGTCAGCGGAAAACGAACAGGTAAAGAAGGATGATGATGGGGATCGGAATGCCGATCAGCCACAACATAATGCCTTTCACGGGGCGGTCTCCTTCGCATCGTTGCGGGACAAGAACGTGAACAATGACGGACCGGTTCCGTTGGACCCGGAGCGGCACGGCCGCGTTATGAGCGCAATGGCCAGCCCCCTTCCCCGCTCCGCGGTGCTCATCGTCAACACCCGGTCCCGCAAGGGGGAGAAGCTGTTCCGCTCGGCGAGGGAAAAGCTGGAGCACGCCGGCATCACGCTGATCGCAAGCCATTCGGTTCGCGATCCGCGCCGGCTGCCCGAGCTGGTGCGCGACGCCGTGGCAGAGGGCGCGCCGATGGTCATCGTCGGCGGCGGCGACGGCTCATTGTCGGCTACGGTGGATCATGTCGCCGGCACGGATACGGTCTTCGCGCTGCTGCCGCTCGGCACCGCGAACAGCTTCGCGCGGACCTTGGGCATTCCGATTGATCTCGACGGGGCAGTGGCGGTGATCGCCGGGGGGCGCCGGCGGCGCATCGACCTCGGCATGATCGACAAGGACTATTTCGCCAATTGCGCGACGCTGGGCGTGCCGCCGCTGGTCGCAGACACCGTGCCCCACGGCCTCAAGCGCTGGCTCGGCCGGCCGGGCTATCTCGCCTGGGGAGCGTGGAAGATGGCGCGCTTTCGGCCCTTCCGCCTGACCATCGGCGAGGGCGCCGCGGCGGTGACCATGGACGCGCTGGAGGTGCGCATCGCCAACGGCCCCTTTCACGGCGGCACGGAGATGGTGGAGGGCGCCGATGTCGCCTCCGGGGAGATCGTGGTCCAGGCGGTCGAGGGCCGCTCGCGTCACCGGCTGATCTGGAGCTGGCTTGCCAGCCTGCTGCGACTGCGCAGCCGCAAGCAAACGGTGCGGGAGTTCCGCGGGGCGAGCCTGCGCATCGCCACCGAACCCCGCCTGCCGCTGTCGATCGACGGCGAGGTGCTGGCGCGCACCCCCGTCACCGCCCGCATCGCGGCAGGCGTGATCGAGGTGGCAGCGCCGGCCGATTGATCAGCCGGCGGGCTTCATTCTCCCGGCGGGCTCGGCATCGCCCTCGGATTGCTCGCTCGCCTCGTCGGGGTCGGTGACGGTAAGCAGCGGCCCTCCGCGCCATTTGCCCCAGCGATAATAGGCAAGAGACAGCAGCATCGAGGTCAGCGAACTGATCGGGATCGTCCACCAGATCGCCTCGGCGCCATAATAAGGCAGCAGCGACACCATCAGTCCCAGCCGCACCGGGAACAGGGCGATGAACAGAATCACCAGCGGCCCATAGACGGCGCCGTTGGCGCGCACCGTGCCGAACAGCACGAACGTGACGCCGAACAGCACGAAACCCCAGCTCGCCACCCGCTGAATATGCTGGGCGATCGGCAGCGACGGGCTGTTGGCGCCGAGGAACAGGCCGAGGGCGTGGGCGTCGATCACGGTCAGCACGGTCACCAGCACGCCCGTCATCACCACGTTGCACCACACGCCCGAGCGGGTGACGCGCTGCACCCGGTCCCAGCGGCCGGCGCCGATATTCTGCGCCGCCATGGCGCTGACCGCCGCACCCAGCGCCAGCGCCGGCATCTGCACATAGGTCCATAGCTGGGTGGTGACGGCATAGGCGGCCGTGGTCACCACGCCCTGGCGGTTGACGATGCCGATCACCGAGATCTGGGACAGCGAGACGACGATCATCTGCAACCCCATCGGCAGCCCCTTGGCGAGGATGATGCGGAGCAGCGCCGGGTCGGGGACCAGATAACGAAGCTCGCGCCCACGCAGCCGCAGCGGCAGGTCGCGCGAGTAGACATAGGTGAGGAGGGCGGCGAGGCTCGCATAGCCGGCGATCGCCGTCGCCACCGCCGAACCGGCGATGCCGAGGCGCGGCGCCGGGCCGAGACCGAGAATGAAGACGGGGTTGAGGCCTGCATCCAGCACCGCGCTCAGCCCCATGAACCAGAGAGGGGTGAGTGAATCGCCGGTTCCGCGCAGGCCCATCATCAGCACGACGCTGACGAAGCTGGCCGGCATTACGGCGAAGATCACCCGCATATAGGCGGCGGCGAGCGGCATGGCGTGGCCCGGGGTCGCCATCAGCGACAGCAAGGTCGGCGTCGCCAGCCAGCCGGCCACCGCCACCACCAGCGACAGCATGAACAATGTGCCGACCGCCGTGCCGATGGCACGGCGGGCCATGTCGCGATCCCCCCGGCCCCAATTCTGGCCGACGATGATCGTCGCGGCCATGCCGAAACCGAAGATGGTGGCGAACATCAGGAACATGATGATGTTGGCATTCGAGGTGGCGGCGAGCGCATCCTCGCCGAGGAAACGGCCGACCCACACGGCGTTGATCGACCCGTTCAGCGATTGCAGCACGTTCGACAGCAGGGTCGGCACGGCGAAGGCGAGCAGGGTGCGGGTGATCGGCCCGGTGGTGAGGTTTGCTCCTGCATTGCCGCGCATGCCGCCATCCCCCTCCCGCGAATCCGGTGCGCCGGGATGGAGCGACGGAGGACGGCTGTCCAGTCGCGTTTGCGGGGAGGCGCGCGATGGCGCGATGCCTCCCGTCTCGTTAAACGGGAGGCGAGTGGCAGGGCTGTCCCGGAGCACGCGCATTGTCCCCCGATACCGTCGCCCTGAGGCATCGAGCTTGTCGAAATGCCGTACCGAAGGGTCGTCGCGTCTCGCCCGCCCTTCAATGCGACTTTCGACAGGCTCAGCCTCAACTCAGTACGCACGGATAGGTCGGGATACCCCGGCGCGCCCCGGCGTGGCGGACGTCGCACGTGCCAGCGCTGATAGCCGGGACGGTTTTCCCCCGGGCTCAGGGCGAACTCCGGAAAGGCCAGACATCTCGCCGCGACCTTCTATGCCGGACGGCGGCTCTACCGGCGCCGGATTCCTGACCTCGGCCCGGCGGACTATGGACGTGCCGGCTTTGACGGGCAGGACGACTCCCCGGCCCCCGAGGCAGATCCTCCCGTAACAGCAGAATCGTTACGGAGCCAGCACGATCATGACAGCCGACGCCCCAACACCCGCACCTCGCTCGGCTCGTAGCCGAGACGTTCGTAAAAGGCCGCGACCGGAGCGTTGTCGGTACGGACCATGAGTCGGACGACCGGGGCGCCCTGCCCGGCAAGCCAGCCTTCCGCCGCTGCGACCATTTGCCGGCCCAGCCCCTCGCCCTGCCGGTCCCCGGCGACGGCGAGGTAATAGAGCCAGCCGCGATGGCCGTCATAGCCCGCCATTACCGTCGCGATCAGCCGGCCGCCCTCGTCATGGCCGGCGAGCACCGTTGACGAGGCGCAGGCCAGCGCCGCGTTGATGTCGGCGGCGGGATCGTTCCACGGCCGGGTGAGGCCCGCCGCCTGCCACAGGGCAACGGCGGCGGGCGCCTCGGGCGTCAGGTCCGCGATCGACAGGCTCATCCCAGCCGGGCGAGGGCCGCCCGCAGCCGTTCCGCCTCGGCGGAACGCTCGGCATGATCGGCGCGGGCCTTGTCCACCGCCTCGGGCTTGGCGCGCTCGACGAAGCCGGGATTGCCGAGCCGGCCGGCAAGCGCATCCCGCTCCTTCTCGGCACCCTCGGCGGCCTTGGCGAGGCGCGCCTTCTCGGCGGCGATGTCGATCACCCCTTCCAGCGGCAGCACGAAGGTCGCCTCGTCCACCGGCACCTGCGCGGAGCCGCCGGCCGGCGCGTCGCCGAGCTCGGGCTGGATGCGGGCAAGGCGGGCGATGGCCGCGGCGTTGCGCTCCAGCCGGGCCAGTGTCGAGGGGCCGGCATCCCGGATATGAGCGGGGATGCGCGCGCCCGGCGGCACGTTGAGGCTGCTGCGTGCCGCCCGCACCTCGCTGACGAGGCGAATCAGCCAGTCGATCTCCGCGGCGGCATCGGCATCGAGCGCGCGCGCGTCCGCCATCGGCCAGCGGGCGACGATCAGGTCGCTCTCCCGCTCGCCGAGCGCGTGCCACAATTCCTCGGTGATGAACGGCATGAACGGATGGAGCATGACCAGGATCTGGTCCAGCACCCAGCCCGCCACCGCCTTCGTCTCGTCGGCGATCCCGCCTTTTTCGACGTCGCTCGAAACAGGCTTGATCAGCTCCAGATACCAGTCGCAGAAGCTCGCCCAGACGAACTGGTAGACGGTGTTCGCCGCCTCGTCGAAGCGCAGGTCGGCGAGCGCGAGGTCCAGCGCCTGCACGGTGCGCACCGTCTCGGCGATGATCCAGCGATTGACCGGCAGATCGGCGACCGGCGGCTCCAGCGTGTTTGAGCCGCCGATGCCATTGGCCTGCGCGAAACGGGCGGCGTTCCACAGCTTGGTCGCGAAGTTGCGATAGCCCTCGACCCGCTTCTCATCGAGCTTGATGTCGCGGCCCTGGCTCTCCATCGCTGCCAGCGTGAAGCGCAGCGCGTCGGCCCCATAGCGATCGATCAGGCCGAGCGGATCGACGGTGTTGCCCTTCGACTTGGACATCTTCTGGCCCTGCGCGTCGCGCACGAGGCCATGAAGGTAGAGCGTGCGGAACGGCACCTCCTTCATGAATTCGATGCCCTGCATGATCATCCGCGCATCCCAGAAGAACAGGATGTCGAAGCCGGAGATCAGCACGTCGTTCGGATAATGGCGCGACAGCTCCTCGCTCTGCGTCGGCCAGCCGATCGTGCCGAACGGCCACAGCGCAGACGAGAACCAGGTGTCGAGCACGTCCGGATCGCGGCGCAGCGCCACGCCCTCGCCGGCCTGCGCCTGCGCGTCCGCCTCGGTCTCGGCGACATAGGCCGTGCCGTCCGGGCCATACCAGGCGGGGATCTGGTGCCCCCACCAGAGCTGGCGGCTGACACACCAGGGCTGGATATTCTCCAGCCAGTTATAATAGGTCTTCTTCCACGTCTCCGGCACGACCTTGATCGCGCCGGACCGCACCGCCTCCAGCGCCGGCTTGGCGAGCGTTTCGGCATCGACATACCATTGGTCGGTCAGCCACGGCTCGATGACGACGCCGGAACGATCGCCATAGGGCGTGGCGATGGTGCGATCCTCGACCTTCTCCAGCAGGCCCTCCGCCTCCAGCCGGGCGACGATCGCCAGCCTCGCCGCGAACCGATCCAGCCCGATCAGCTCGGCCGGGATCAGCCCGTCCGCGGTCTGGGCGATGCGCGCCGCGGCATCGAGCATGTTGAGCATGTCGGCGGGGCGGATGCCGGCGCGGCGGCCAACCTCGAAATCGTTGAAATCGTGGCCCGGCGTGATCTTCACCGCGCCCGAGCCCAGCTCCGGATCGGCATGTTCGTCGGCGACGATCGGGATCAGGCGACCGGTGATCGGCAGGCGCACCTCTTTGCCGACGAGATGCCGGTAGCGCTCGTCCTCCGGATTCACCGCCACCGCCATGTCGGCCAGCATCGTCTCCGGCCGCGTCGTGGCGACGGAGAGCGCGCCGGAGCCGTCGGCGAGCGGATAGCTGAGATGCCAGAATTTGCCGGCGACTTCCTTCGTCTCCACTTCCAGATCGGAGATGGCGGTCTGGAAGCGCGGGTCCCAGTTGACGAGGCGCTTGTCGCGATAAAGCAGCCCGCGCCGGTGCAGCTCCACGAAGACATGGACGACGGCCTTCGAAAAGCCCTCGTCCATGGTGAAGCGCTCGTTCGCCCAGTCGCAGGATGCGCCCAGCCGGCGCAGCTGACGGGTGATCGCCCCGCCCGATTCCGCCTTCCACGCCCAGACATGCTCGACAAAAGCCTCGCGGCCGAGCTCGGTGCGCTTGCGGCCCTCGGCCTCAAGCTTGCGCTCCACCACCATCTGGGTGGCGATGCCGGCGTGATCGGTGCCGACGACCCACAGCGCGTCCTTGCCCTTTAGGCGGGCATGGCGGGTCAGGATATCCTGCAGCGTGTTGTCGAGCGCATGGCCGATATGCAGCGAGCCGGTGACATTCGGCGGCGGCATGACGATGGTGAACGGCTCGGCAGCAGGGCGGGACGGGCGGAACCGCCCCTCCCCTTCCCAATGGGCATACCAGCGCGCCTCGATGTCGGCGGGGTCGAAGGTCTTGGGCAGATCGGTCATGCAGCGGCGGTAGCGGGGTGGTGGATGGCGTTCAAGACAGCTGACTGCCCCTCGAACCGCCGGCGGCAGACTATCGCGCGGTCCACCTCTTCAGCCAGCCCAGCACTTCCTCATGCCATTGCAGGCTGTTGCGCGGCTTCAGCACCCAATGATTCTCGTCCGGAAAGACAACGAGCCGCGACGGGATATTGCGCCGCTGGAGCGCGGTGAAGGCGCCGATCCCCTGGGTATAGGGAATGCGGAAATCCTTCTCGCCATGGATGACGAGCATCGGCGTCTGCCAGCGATCGACCATGTTGACCGGGTTCCAGCGCTCATAATCGGCCGGCGCTTCATAATAGGGACGGCCGCCATGCTCCCATTCGTCGAACCACAATTCCTCGGTCTGATAGGCCATGCCGCGCGCGTCGAACACGCCGGCGTGGGTGACGAGGCATTTGAAGCGGTCCGGCCAGTTGCCGGCGATCCAGTTGGTCATGAAGCCGCCATAAGAGCCGCCCAGCGCGCAGGCGCGGCTTTCGTCCAGCCAGCCATAACGCGCGGTGGCGGCGGCGAGGCCGAGCCTGAGATCCTCGAGCGGCTTGCCGCCCCAATCCTGGTTGATCGCGTCCGTGAAGGCCTGGCCATGGCCGGTCGAACCATGGAAATCGATCGTCACCACGCCGAATCCCGCCTCGGCCATCACCGCCGGGTTCCAGCGATACGACCAGCCATTGCCGAAGCTGCCCTGCGGCCCGCCATGGATAAGGAAAGCGATCGGCAGCCTGGTGCCCGCCGGCACCCCGGCCGGCTTCACCGCCCAGCCCCACACCGTGTCGCCGCCGGCGCCCTTGAAGCTGAACTTCTCCGCGGTCGGCATGTCGACGCCGGCGAGGAGGTCGGCGTTGATCGCCGTCAGCTGCGTTCCGCCGCCACCCGCTGGCGGCAGCCGGTACAGATCCGCCGGCGCGAGCATGGTATCGCGCGCGACGATCACGCCGCCATCCGTCAATGGCACCATCGCGCTGACTGTGCCGGCGGCGCTCAGGCGGGTGACCTTTCCAGTCGGGATGTCGACGCGAAACGCCGGCACGTCGAATTCGTCCTCGGCGGTGACCAGCAGGCTTTTGCCGTCCTTCGCCCATTGGATGGAGCCGACCGAGCGATCCCAGTCCCGGGTGAGCGCGCGCACCTTGCCGGTGGCGAGCTCGCGCAACTGGAGCACGAGCCGATCCGATTCATAACCGGGCCGCGCCATTGCCGCATAGGCCAGCCACTTGCCGTCCGGCGAGACGGCCGGCTGGGTGTCCATCGCCTTGTTGGCGGCGGTGAGGTTGGTCGGCTCGGCCGAACCGTCCGCGGGCACCGACCAGATATCGAGATTGGTGGACAGCGGCTCGATCCGGCCGGCCTCGCGGAGCGTGAAATAGACCGTCTTGCTGTCCGGGCTCCAGTTCAGCTCCTCACGACCGCCATAGGGCCGGGAGGGCGCGTCGCCGTCGAGCCGCTCGATCGAGATCGCCCGCCCCTGCCCGACGCCATTGGCGAGCGGCAGCACGAACAGCATGTTGCGCGTATCATCCGCCCATGTGTCCCAGTGTCGGATGAACAGCCGGTCATAGGTGCGCGCCGAGCCGGCTTCCGGCGATTTCGGCGGCACCGGCTCGGCAAGGTTCGCCACGCCCGGGCGCCGCGCCGCCCACACGACCAGGCTGGCGCCGTCGGGGCTGGGCAGGAAACCATCGACGCCGGCCGGGAAGCGCGTCACCTGGCGCAGATCGCCACCGGGTGCGATCGCGAACACCTGTCCTTCGCCGGTACGGTCGGAGAGGAACCAGAGGGTGCCGTCGTCGGTGTAATAGGGATCGGTGGCGTTGTGCGTCGGATCGGGGGCGAGCTTGACCGGCCTCGCGCCCTTCACCGAGAGATTCAGCGACCAGAGATCGAAATGGCCCTTGTTGCCGGTCCAGTCGGTTTCGCGCTGTTGCCAGACAAGGGTGCGCCCATCGGGCGACGCGACCGGCGCGGACAGGCGGCGGAGCGAGGCGAGGTCCTTCGGCGTGAACGGGCGGGAATTGGCTGTGGTGGCCAACAGGGCCGCAGAAGCTGCGGCAAGGGCCGCGATGGAGCGCATTTTCATGGCTATATTCTAGCCGGTTTGCGTTCGGCTGAAAGGTGTTCCGGGGCAGACAGGCGGATGGATGGCTCCCCGGCGGACGCGAACCGACGGGGAAAAGTCAGCTCCGGTCCGCCGTCAGCCTGGCGATTTCCTGCACGACCAGCCGCTCGACCAGGGTCGGCAGCTCCGCGTCCAGCCACGCCTTGAGCATCGGCTTCAGCAACTCGCGAACGAGGCCGTGGAGAGTGTCGTCGGCCGGATCGCCGCTCCTGAGCTTGAGGCTGGAGAGGTAGGTGAGCGCCTGCCGGCTGGCGTCGGCGGCGCCGGGCGATACCAGGGCCGGGGCCGGCCGCGGCGCTGGCGCCGTCGCAGCTTGAGGCTGCGGCGCGGCGGTGATGTCCAGCGGCTCCGTCAGCTCCAGTTCGTCGTCCGGCTCGGCCTCGGGCGCCACCTCCTCCTCGGTGATGACGCGCCGGATCGAGGCCAGGATGTCCTCGATGGATTGTTCGTCCGGTCCCATGATGTGCGTTATCGCTCAGCCATGCCGCGCTGTCACCTCGGCTGTTGCGGCCCGGAGACGGTGGTCGGGCCGACCGTGCGCGTCGCCTGGGTCGTCGGCGGGGAACCGAGCGCGAAATCCGAGATGCTGCGCGTAACCCGGTTGTAGTTCACCGCCGGATCATAGAGCGGCCCGGGATTTTCCAGGTTGAGATTCCTGATCTCGGCCTGTCCCATCGCATTGAGCAGCGCGAAGCCGGCGACGTAGCGGTCGCGCTCCGCGCTGACCAGCGCGACGCGGCTGTTGAGCAGCTCCTGCTCGGCGTTCAGCACCTCGATGACGGTGCGGGTGCCGACGCTGTTCTCGGCGCGCGCGCCCTCCAGCGCCAGCTGGTTGGCCGACACCGCCACCTGATTCGCGGTGATCGCCTCATTCGAGGCGCGGAAGCTGGCAAAGCTGGAGCGCGCCCGGGCGACCACCGATCGCTCGACCAGCACGGTCTGCTCGAACGCCTGCGACTGCAGTGCCCGCGCCTGACGTACCCGGGCGGCGACGAGGCCGCCCTGATAGAGCGGCACGTTGAGACGCACGCCGACGTTCGACGTCGTCACCACCTGGTTGCCGGCGACCCCGGGCAGGCCCGACGCCTGCTGCAAGGTGTTGAGATAATTGAGATAGGATGTTCCCGCAAAGATCTGCATGCTGGGCAGCAGGCCGGCGCGCGCCGTGCCCACGTCGAAACCGTTGGCGCGCGCAGTGGCGGCGATCGAGGCAAGCTGCGGATTATTCTCGATCGCCACCTCGGTGGCGCGATCCGGACTGTCGGGCAGGATCGGCAGCGGCGGCGGCGGCTCGAGGTTGACCGGCTCGAGGCCCGTCACCCGGCGGAAATTCTCCTGGCTGGAAACGAGGTTGCCCTGCGCGACCGCCAGCTGGCTGCGCGCACCCGACAGACGCGCTTCCGACTGGGCGACATCGGTGCGGGTGAGGTCGCCAACCTCGAAGCGATCGCGCGAGGCCTGGAGATTGGTCTCCAGCACCTTCACCTGATTCTCGTTGAGCTGGACGATCGACTGATCGCGGATCACGTCCATATAGGCGCCGACGGCCTCGGTGAAGAGGTCGGCCTCGACGCCGCGCAGGTCCGCCCGGCCGGCCTCGACGCGCGCATCGGCCGCCTTGATCGCCGAGCGCACGGCGCCGCCCTGGAACACTGGCACGCTCAGCGTGCTCGTCGCCTGAAGCTGGCGACCGCGGGATGCGAAGGTGCCGATGCCGTCGAAATTCTGGGTGAAGCCGACCTGCCCGCTGAAGGCCGGACGGCCGTTCGCCTTGGCGATGGCGACATTCTCGTCCACGGCGCGCAACTGGGCACGCGCGCCGGTGATGGTCGGATTGGTGTTGTACGACTGGATCAGGGCATCGCGCAGCGTCGTCGCCTCTGCCACCCCGGCCATGGCCGCCAGGATCGCCGTCCCCGCGATCAAGGCACCCCGCTTATGCAACACCATCCCCTCTCCCCCTTCTCATTTCTGTTCTTAGAAGCTGAACGCCCTCACCTTGGCGAAACCGGGCAGCACCACCGCCTCCGAATCGGCAAAGGGGAAGAGACCGAACGCCGAGCCCGACTTGCGCCCCAGCGCGAGACGGGTGACGCCGCGTTCGACGATGCCGGTGGCGAGCCGCCCGCCATCGACGAGCTGGTCGACGATCGCCTGCGGCACTTCTTCCACCGCTCCGTCGATCAGGATCAGATCATAGGGGCCGCCGCCGGCATGGCCCTCGGCGAGGGGGCCCTCGTCCACCGCGGTCGCGGCATGATGAAGCGCGCCGCGGGCCTGCGCGACGAGCGCCGGGTCGGACTCCACCGCGGTCACCGCCAGGCCGATATCGGCGAGCACCGCGACCGAATAGCCCGTCGCCGCGCCGATGACGAGCGCGCGCTCGCCCGGGCGCGGGCGCGCCGCGTCGAGCAGCCGCGCGGTGGCGAGGATCGGGTTGAGCTGCCGCCCGCCGCCGAGCGGCAGGGCGCGGTCGATATAGGCCACGGGCTGCTGCCCGGGGCCGACGAACGCCTCGCGGGGCACGCGGCCCATCGCGGCCAGCACGCCGGCGTCGGTGACGGCGTTGGTGCGCAACTGGCTCGCCACCATCGCCTTGCGGGCGGCCGCGAAGTCCTGATCTGTCGCCGGTTCGGTCATGAGCACTCCTGTCGCACAAGTGTGTTATACACGCAATACAGTCAAACTGCCTTTGTCTGTATCGCCAGCGTGCGCGCGCGCCAAGCGTCGGCGGCCGCTTGCCACGAATATGGTTTGCAAAGCGTTTACGGTACGAGCGTGTCCCATGCCGGTTGACAGGCCGGGCAAAGCCTCGCATCTGCCCCGCTTCCACATCGGGGCCCGATGGCGGAGTGGTTACGCAGAGGACTGCAAATCCTTGCACGCCGGTTCGATTCCGGCTCGGGCCTCCATTTCCGAACCCGTTCCGGCGCAACGCAAAGGTTTCGGAAAGGAAGTCTGCGTAGCCTACGTGGCTGAAGCGCGACATGGCTCGCGCGAATCAGACAATGGTCAAGGGCGGCGAGAACCGATGTTCAACGACGAAAAGAGCGATGAAACGCGCTCCGCTGTCGCCGGCGCGCCCCCGGCCACGCCGATGTCGGCGCAGGAGCGCCGCTCCGGACAGCGCCACATGTCGATCCTGCGCGTCGGCAAGATGCGCACGCCGCGCGGCGAGGATTTCTGCCTGATCCGCAACATCTCGGCAGGCGGACTGATGGCGAAGCTCTATCGCCCCGTCCAGGTCGGCGAGCATGTCGTCATCGAGCTGCGCGCCGAGCGTCGGCTGGCCGGCGAGATCCGCTGGACCAGGGACGACGCCGCCGGCATCCAGTTCGACGAGCCGATCGACGTTGCCGCGCTCCTCGCCGATCGCGAGGAGTTCGTCGACGGCCGCCACCCGCGCCCGCCGCGCCTCTCCCACCGCTGTCGCGCCACGATGCGCCTCGGCGCGGACTATCACCGCGTCACCGTCGTCGACATTTCGCAGGGCGGCGTGAAGCTGGCGGTCGACAAGCCGGTCGCGATCGGTGCCGATGCGGTGATCACGATGGAGGGGTTCCGCGCGGTCGCCGGCGTCGTGCGCTGGTGCAGCGACGGCCAGGCCGGCATCGCCTTCAACCAGGTCATCCCCTATCCGGAGCTGACCGGCTGGCTGCGCGGCCAGTCCCCGCGATAAGGCATAAATTGCACATGGTTAGCGGGATTTAACCCTGCGCGAACACCGCGGGGCAAGGATCATGCGCGATAAGGCCGCATGGCTCCCGTGTTTTTCTCCGCAATGTCCGGACTCCGTCACCTGTGCCGGGCGACGCGCGGCGGCGTGAGCGTGATCGGCGCACTCTCGGTAACGGCGACGATCGGCATGTCCGGCCTCGCTGTCGAGGCGAGCCAGGGCTATGCCGAAAAAGTCTCCAACCAGCGCATCGCGGACGCCGCCGCCCTGGCCGCTGCGATGGCCTATAACGCCAATCGCACCGACCCGAACCTCGCCAGGACGCTGTCCGACACCGCGCAGGCGATCGCGGCCGCCAATGGCGTGGCGCCATCCGGGGTGTCGCTGGCCGGCCCCACCGCCGACGGGCCGACGCGCAAGCTGATCAGCGTCACTGTCACCACCAGCGTGCCGCTCCGCCTCACCCGCGTGCTGACGCCGGCGCTCAGCTACGGCGTCAGCGCCAAGGGGGTTGCGGCGGTGTCGGACACGGCGCCTGGCGACAAGGGCAGCGGCGGCTGCATCATCGCCCTGTCGTCCACCGCGCAGAATGGCGTGGCGCTGTCCGGCGGCACCGGCATCGTCGCGGACGGCTGCGTGGTCGTCGCCAACGCCCCGATCACGCTGAACGAAGGCGGCAACATCACCGCGAGGCAGGTGATTTCCGGCGGTGCGGTGACCCGCAACGGCGGCAGCTGGATCAAGACCACGCCCGAGGACAACAAGATCTCGGCCAACGTGCCCGGCGCGGCCAGGGATCCGCTCGCCGCCAGCGCCGCGCTGAAGGCCGCGCTCGACAAGGCGGACGATCCCTCATTCTTTATCCCGTCCGCCAGCATCACCGATCCGGACACGCCCAATGGCGGCAAGGACTGGTATTTCGACTGGAACGGATCCAGCAACACCGTGAAGCCCTACCTCGTGGAGGGCGGCGTCTATGTGGTGCCGCCACCGGCAGCGGGACAGACCTACCGGATCAGGAAGCTGACCGTGGACGGCGGCGTGCGCGTCACCTTTCAAGGGGCGTCCACCGTCACGATCAACAACGGCCTCGTCAACGGCAGCAATCCCCTCACCATCGGCGACGGCAGCGACTGGAAGGTGAATGGCGGGATCGACACCGGCAGCGGCGGCATGGCCATGGGCAATTCCAGCCTCGCCATTGGCCAGGGCAATGTGCGCTTCAACAATTTCTCGATCGGCAATGGCAATCTCATCGTTAACGCCACCGCCAACTTCACCTGGAGCACGATCTCGATCGGCGCGGGCACCCATGCCTTTCGCGGGCTGAACGTCAGCGGCACGCTCAACGTCGGCGAGGGCGATTTCATCTCGCCCGGCCAGCTCAAGGTCACCGGCGGCACCGTCCTCAACATCGCCGGCGGCCCGACCAGCAGGATCGCCATCGGCGACACAGGCGGCACGTCGATCTTCGTGGACGGCGGCTCGACGCTGAAATTCGGCGCCTCGAAGAGCTTCGTCACCAGCGGCGGCATCACCACGGCAGGCGGCACGAACCTGATCTTCGGCGCCGCCGCCAACCATTTTATCAAGGGGACGATGAACCTCGCCGGCAGCGCCAGCTTCGGCAGCGGCGCCTATACGATCAACGGCGACTTCACCAACGGCACCGGCGGCGCGATGACCGGCACGGACGTCAGCTTCTTCATGTCCGGCCGGGTGTCGCTCGGCGGCGGCAGCGGCGTGGACATGCGCGCGCCGCAGGCGGCGGTCGGCGAGGCACTGCCGGATATCCTGTTCGCGACGCGCACCAGGCAGCCCACCTCCCTCAGCCACGGCGCCAACATGCTGCTGTCCGGAGTGTGGTGGTCCCCCTATTCGGCGTTCGTGATGGACGGCGGCACCAGCTTCCGGTCGGGCAGCCGCTGCTTCACGCTGGTCGCCGACACGGTGACGCTCAGGGAAGGCGGCGCGATCAGCGGCATCGGCTGCCCGGCGACGGGCAGCGGCCAGACCGGCGGCCCGGCGACCCTTTCGCTGATCCGATGATGCGGTTGCTCGCCTTTCTCCGCCGGCTGGCCGACGACCGGCGCGGCGTCGCGGCGCTCGAATTCGCGCTGTGGTCGACCTGCTTCTTCCTGACCGCGCTCGGCGGGCTCGATTTCGCGCTGTGGCGCACCTACCAGCTCCGCCTGCATGTCGCCGTCGAGCAGGGGGCGATGATGGCGTTCAACGCGCGTGATGCCGCCGGCGCCGCCACTGCGACGAGCATTCGCGCCTATGTGCAGGCCGCCGCCCGCCTGCCCGGCGCGGTGCAGGTGAATGTGACGTGCAATGGCGGCGGGGACCTCGCCTGCGCCGCCAAGGGCGACACGGCCCGCACCTGCGCCTGCATCAGCACCCTCAACGGCGTCACCAGCTATGCGCCCGCCAGCTGCGGCAGCCCATGCGCGCACTCGGCGCCGGCCGGCTATTATCTGACGATCCGCGCCAGCTATCCCTATCGGCCGGTCGTGCTGCCCCGGAACGCGGTGTTCGGCGGCACCATGGCCGATTCCGCGACGATCCCGCTGCAATGATCCGCCACCTCTTCCGTGACCGGCGCGGCGCCACCGCAGTGGAGTTCGCCCTTGTCGCGCCCGCGATGCTGGCGATGATCTTCCTGCTGCTGGAAGGCGGGCGGATGATCTGGACGCAACAGGTGCTCCAGGAAACCGCCTTCGCCGCCGCGCGCTGCATGGCCCTGAAATCAAGCGATTGCACCGATGTCAGCGCGATGCCGGCATGGGCGGTGACGAGGGCCCGCGCCTCGGGCGTGCGCATCGCCGCCGGGGCGGTGCACATCGAGAGCAACGCCGCCAGCAACAACCCGCTCTGCCAGAATCAGCCGGGCATGAACGGCGTCGCCATCACCAGCCCGTTCGCAAGCCGCATCGGGCATATCCTGCCGGTGGCGGGGCATGGCCTCACCGCCTCGGCCTGCTTCCCGGTGGCTCCGACGCCGTCAGCCTGACGTTTTTGCGATACGTTCGCAAAAAGGCTTGACCCAGACACCGCGCCGCGCTCTTCTGCTATTGCAAGTCATTTGCATGTAGGAACGGGCCATGTACGAGCTTATCGATCAGCCGGTGAATGCCATCGGACCGGGCAGCCGCCTTCTTCTCTGGGCCATGCGCGGCTGGGCGCAGGCCCGCGCTTCGGGCACCTGCCCGCCTGGCGCCATCGCCCCTGCATTTCTCCATTGCGGGGTGATCGCCGCGCTGCCCGATCTACACCGGCTGATGCTGCTTCTGGAGGGCGGCGAGCTGGAGCGGCTGATGCTGCCGCCCCCCGGCGCACCGCGCATCGACGATATCGAGGCAGTGCTGTTGCAGCTCTGGGCCGACGCGCTGAGCCGTCCCCACTGCGCCCGCGCCACATTGTCGCTGATGCTGTGCCGCGAAAGCGGCGGGACCGATCGGGCGGAGCTGGACGCGGCGTTTACCGCGCTCGGCAAGGTCGCGACGGTGCTGCTCGGCAAGGGGCTGGCACCCGAAGGATTGGCGGCGCGCAGTTCGGCGGGCACCTGATCTCCACCGGTCACAGGGTTGACCTGCGCCCGCCGCTTACCGAATGAGGGCGCATGTCCGCGCCCCTCACCCTGTTCAACAGCCTGACCCGATCGCTCGAGGTCTTCACCCCCATCGATCCGAAGATGGTGCGCCTCTATTCCTGCGGGCCGACCGTCTACAATTTCGCCCATCTCGGCAATCTGCGCGCCTATGTGTTTACCGACACGCTGCGCCGGGTCCTGAACTGGAAGGGCTACGCGGTCACCCATGTCATCAACATCACCGACGTCGGCCATCTGACCTCGGACGCCGACGCCGGCGAGGACAAGATGGAGCGCGCGGCATCGGCCGCCGGCAAGACGATCTGGGACATCGCCGCCTTTTTCACCGCCGCGTTCAAGGCCGATCTCAAGGCGCTCAACATCCGCGAGCCGACCATCTGGTCGACCGCGACGGATCATGTGCAGGATATGATCGCCTTCACACAGGCTATCGAGAAACATACCTATCCACTTGAATCCGGCCTGTATTTCGACACGACATCGGTACCCGATTACGGCCGTCTGGCCGGCAGCGCCACCGATGAGACGGTGGGCCGCATCGCCGAAGTGGAAGGCAAGCGCCACCCCGCCGACTTCGCGGTATGGCGCAAGTCGCCGGCCGGAGAGACGCGGCAGATGGAGTGGGAGTCCCCGTGGGGGCCCGGTGCGCCCGGCTGGCATCTCGAATGCTCGGTGATGAGCATGAAGTATCTCGGCCAGCAATTCGATATCCACACCGGCGGCATTGATCATCGCGAGATCCACCATCCCAACGAGATCGCCCAGAACCAGGCTTTCACCGGCTGTCAGGAAACTGGTGCAAATATCTGGATGCACAATAATTTCCTCGTCGATCGTGGCGCCAAGATGTCCAAGTCCTCGGGTGGCTTCTCGACGTTGGCAAGCATCGTCGAGCGCGGCGTGCATCCGCTCGCCTATCGCCTGCTGTGCCTCTCTGCGCATTATCGATCGGAACTGGATTTCTCCGCCGACAGCCTCGGCGCGGCGTTGACCCGGCTCAAGCGCCTCGTCGGACAGGTGGAGAAGCTTCGCGCCGAGGTCGGGCCGCAGCCCTGGATGGCGGTGCTCGACCAGGCCAGGGACGGCAAGGGCGCCTCCTATCGGTGGCAGCTGGAAGCGCTCGGCGAGTTGCCGCCCGCCCCCCTCGCCGCCTTCGACGACGCGATCGCCGCCGACCTCAACCTGCCCCGCGCCCTGCCCTTGGTGGAGGAAGTGGCCAGCGACAGGACGATCCCCGCCGGCACGCGCCTGCGGCTCGTCGCGGCGATGGACCTCGCCCTCGGCCTCGACCTGATGCATGTCACCCGCGCCGCGTTGCGCGTCCGGCCAGGGCAGGCGGCGCTGGATGCAGCCGCGATCGAGGAGAGGCTCGCCGGGCGCAAGGAAGCGCGCGCCGCCAAGGACTTCGCCCGATCCGATGCGATAAGGGATGAACTCAACGCCGCCGGCGTCGAGATCATGGACGGCGATCCGCTCGGCTGGGACTGGCGCGTCGACCTCGCCTGAAGCGGCGCCTCGGCAGTACCCCGGAGGGGCGGCGATCAGTGCTGAAGCTGCTCGGCCAGCCGCTGGTTGGCGAGGCGGAGCTTCTCGGCGATGTCGCCGACGAAGGCGCTCTCCAGCGCCGGGCGAAGATCGGGATTGGCGGCGAGGAAGCGGTTCAGCGCCTCGGCCTCGATGCACCAGAAACGGGATTTGGTGGCGAGGCGCACAGTGGCGGTGGCCGGGGTGCCGGCAAGCGCGGTGATCTCGCCGAGGAAATGGCCAGCGCCGCAGGTCGCGACCGGCTGGTCGCCGCTCAGCACCGTCGCCTCGCCTTCGCTGAGGTAGAAGAGATGCGGCGCGCGCTCCCCCTCCTTGATCAGGGTCTCGCCGGCCAGACCGTCGATCCACAGCCCCTGGCCGAGCAGCTGCCAGGCGGCGGTGCGGCTCATCCGGGACAGCGCCGTCTCGGCGAAATGGCCCTCCTCCGCGGTCATGCGGACGCGGTCGCGCCGGACGAACAGCAACAGGAGCTGGATCAGATTGACGATGACGAGCAGCGTCGCCACGCCTGAAGCGATCGGCCGATGCGTGGCGATCGCCGCATAAAGGCCGAGCGCGCCGGCGATCGCCAGCCCGGCGCGGATCGCGCGAACATCCTTGATGAACGACATGACGACGAGCACGCCGCCTGCTGCCAGCATCGCCATCTGCGCGAGAGTCATCGCCCCGGCCAGTCCCGTTTCCTGAAATTCTTTTCCCCGATTTCCGGCTTTAACGACAATGGCCCGGGCCGGCCAGCGCGTAAGCGCGGCACGCGGGCGTGCTTATCTGGCCAGCGCCTTGAGCACTGCCTGCCATTGCGCGACCCCGGCATCCAGCGTGGCCAGCGGCAGCCGTTCGTCGAGGCCGTGGGCGCGATCATCCTCGGATTTCATGAAGATGCTGGCGACGCCATAGGCCGGCACCCCCAGAGCGCGGAAATGCATCGAATCGGTGGCGCCAGCCTCCATCGCCGGCAGGATCGGCAGACCGGGCGCGCGGGCGTGCACCGCGTCCGTCACCGCCTTCACCACATCGGCGCGGAGCGGCGATTCCGGCGCCGCCAGCGTACCCGCGTCGCGATAGGCGACGGCGATGCCGGGATCCGCGACGATCTGCTTCAGCTGCGCTTCGATCGCGGCGATCGAGGTGCCGGGAAAGATGCGGCAATTGATCACCGCCTCGGCGCGCTGCGGCAGCGCGTTGGGGGCGTGGCCGCCGTCGATCATCGTCGCCACGCACGTGGTGCGGACAAGGCCGACATATTCGGGATCATCGGACAGCGTCGCGGCGGCGGCGGCGTCGCGCGGATTGGCGGCGAAGGCCTTCATCGCCGCCCCGAGCGGGCCGGGCGTGCGCGGCGCGCTGGCCTCGAAATAGGCCCTGGTCACCGGGCTGAGCTCGGGCGGGAACTGGAAGGAGGCCAGCCTGGCGAGCCCGGCGCCGAGCCGGTAGATGGCGTTAACCTTGCCCGGACGGCTGGAATGCCCTCCGGGATCGGTGACGGTCAGCACATATTCGGCATAGGTCTTCTCGGCGGCCTGCAGCCGATAGGCGATCGGCTTGCCGTCCTTGTCGAGCAGGCCGCCGCCGGCGTCCGCGTTCAGCACCAGCTCGGCGTTGCGGAGCGCGCTGGCGGCGGCCCGGGTGCTCGCCATGCTGGTCTCCTCATCGCCGGTCAGCGCGAGCACCAGGTCGCGGCCCGGCACCCAGCCGGCCGCCTTCAGCTGGAGAAGCGCGGCAAGCAGGATCGAGACGTCGCCCTTGTCGTCGAGCGCGCCGCGCCCATAGACATAGCCGCCCTCGATCACCGGCACGAACGGATCGCGCTGCCAATCCTCGCGCTTCGCCTCGACGACGTCGATATGGCCGAGCAGGACGATCGGCCTGGCGCTGCGATCGCGCCCCGGATAGCGGACAGTGAGATAGCCGGTCTCGCCGACGGGGGTGAAGGCGATGTCGCCGGCCGCGAAGCCGCCGGCGACCAGCCGTTCGCCGATCCAGCGCGCCAGCACCGGCACCTGCCCGCGCCCGGCGACAGTGGGCACCGCCACCGCCTTTTGCAGGATCGCCAGCGCCTCGCGCCCGCCGGGCGTCGCCGGCCCCTGCGCCGGAGCCGCGCCCGCCAGTGCGGCTGCCGCCGCCAGACCTGCCGCCAACCGCTTCCGCATGCCGTCGCCCCCCGCTTTTCCGACTATCGCTTTACCAGCTTGCCCGCCGGTCGCTAGAGAGCTGGGCTATGGCCGACAAGACACTCACGCCGTCCCGCATCGCGTTGGGCGCCTCAGCCCTGATCGCCGTCGCCGCGATCGGCGTCGCCACGCTGCGCGGCGGGCCGGAGGCGCCGCCCGCGCCGCCGCCACCGTCGGCCGCCGGCGCGCCGGGACAGGCACCGGACGTCGCCGCCATGATCCCGCAGCTGGAGGAAAGGCTGCGCGGCAACACCACCGACGCCAATGGCTGGCGCCTGCTCGGCTGGGCCAATTTCGAGACCGGGCGCTATCAGCAGAGCGCCGACGCCTATGCCAAGGCGACGTCGATCGACCCGGCGAGGGCGGACTATTGGTCGGCGCTGGGCGAGGCGACGGTGATGGCGGAGAAGGTCGGGGTCTCGCCGCGTGCCGAGCTCGCCTTCCGCAAGGCGCTGCAAGTCGATCCGAAGGATGCGCGCGCCCGCTATTTCCTGGCCATGAAGAAAGATCTCGGCGGGGATCACAAGGGCGCCATCGACGACTGGATCGCGATGCTGAAGGACGGGCCCGCCAACGCCCCCTGGGCGCGCGACGTGCGCCAGCTCGTCCAGGATGTGGCGGCGAAGAACGGGGTCGACATCGCCGGTCGGCTGCCGCCGCCCCCGCCCTCCTCCGGCCCGTCACAGGAACAGGTGCAGGCCGCAGCCCAGATGACGCCCGAGCAGCAGCAGGCGATGATCCGCCAGATGGTCGACCGGCTCGCCGCGCGGCTCAAGGCCAGCCCCCGGGATGGCGAAGGGTGGGTCCGCTTGATGCAGGCGCGCGCGGTACTCAACGATCGGGCCGGCGCCAGTCGGGCGCTCGCGGAGGGACGCGCGGCGCTCGCCGGGGATCAGGCCAATCTCGCCCGGCTCGGCGAAGCGGCGAAGGCGCTGGGCTTGCCGGGCGCCTAGTTCTCGCGGCCCGGCGGAGTGACCGGGAAGGGCAGCGGCGCCACCGGCAGACCATCCTCGATCAGAGCGCGGGCCTCGTCCGGCGTCGCCTCGCCATGAATGGCGCGCTGCGGCCGGTCGCCATTGTGCATGTCGCGGACTTCTGCGGCGAAGGCGCTGCCGACCCAGTCGGAGCCCTCCAGCATCTGCTTCTGCGCCCTGGCGAGGGCGGCGAGCATCGCCTTGCACTCGGCGTCGGCGCCGGTTGCCATCGGCATGGCCGGCGCGGCGCGATTGCCCTTGGCCGCTACCGCCGGCGCCATCACCGCCTTGTCGATGCCGGGGTCGCCGCACATCGGGCAGGAGAGCAGGCCGCGCGCCTTCTGCTGCTCATAATCCGCCGACGAGCCGAACCACGCCTCGAACACATGGGCGGCGCCGCATTTGAGATCAAAGACGATCACAGGAGCGCGATCGGGCGGCGATGGGCGATCGCCGGCACGCGGGCGCGGACGGCGGCCACCGCGTGCGGATCGACCTCGGCAAAGCCGAGGCCGGGCGCCTCGCCCATGTCGAGGATCACCTCGCCCCATGGATCGATGACCAGCGAATGGCCGTAGGTGTCGCGTCCATCCTCGTGATGGCCGGTCTGGGCGGCAGCGATCACGAACACGCCGGCCTCGATGGCGCGGGCGCGGAGCAGCACGTGCCAATGCGCGCGGCCGGTTGGCACGGTGAAGGCGGCGGGCACGGCGAAGGCGACGGCGCCGGCGTCGCTCATCGTGCGATAGAGATCGGGGAAGCGCATGTCGTAACAGATCGACAGGCCCATCGGCCCGAGCGGGGTGTCGGCGACGACGGCGCCAGCGCCCGGCGCATAGGCCGCCGATTCGCGCCAGCTCTCGCCGGTCGGCAGATCCACGTCGAACAGATGGATCTTGTCATAACGCGCGCGGATCGTGCCGTCCGGACCGATCACGAAACCGCGATTGGCGAACCGGCCGCCCTCCCCGCCGGCCAGCGCCAGCGAGCCGAGATGCACCCAGATGCCGGCCTCCGCCGCTGCCTCGCGGACGGCGGCGAGCACCGAATCATCGGCCTCGCTATGGATATGGGCGGCGGCGCGCGCGCGATCCCGATCGACGAGGTTGCCCATCTCGGGAGTGAACAGCATCGCCGCCCCGCCCGCCGCCGCCGCGGCCACCGCATCGGCGAGCGCGGCGGCGTTGGCGGCGGGGTCGATGCCGGTGGTCGACTGGAAGAGCGCGACGCGCATCCTCGTCAGGCCGCGAGCAGAGCGTCGAGCTTGCCTGCCCGGTCCAGCGCGGCGAGATCGTCCGACCCGCCGACATGATCGCCGTTGATGAAGATCTGCGGGACTGTGGTCTGCCCGTTGGCGCGGCTCAGCATCTCCCTGCGGCCGTCCCCGCCCATGGTGATGTCGGTCTCCGCGAAATCGACGCCCTTGCTGGCGAGGAGCTGCTTGGCCCGCGTGCAATAGGGGCAGAACATTTTCGTGTAGATCTCGACCTTGGCCATTATCCGTCCTTTCCGGGGCGCCTTCAGTTGTGGTCGCATCGCCGCCCTGTCAACATGGCTCGTCACCGGTCACCACCCGCGCCCAGCAGAGCAGCCGCACCTCCACCGCCCCGGCCCGCTTGAGCGCGCGGGCGCAGGCGGCGGCGGTGGCGCCCGTGGTAAACACGTCATCGACGAGGAGGATGCGCCGGCCTGCGGCGCGCGGCGCGGCGCGGAAGGCGGCGGCGACGGCTTCGGCCCGCGCCTTCGGACCCATCCCGCGCAGCACCGGCGTGGCGCGGGTGCGCACCAGCATGTCGACGTCAAGCGGCAGCCCGGTCTGTCGCGACAGCGCGCGGGCGATGAGCGCGGCCTGATTATAGCCGCGCCGCCACAGCCGCCAGCGATGCAGCGGCACCGGCACCAGCACCGCCCCCTCCTCCCTCTCGATCCGCCGGCGCATCTGCCGCGCGACCGTACCGGCGAGGCCGGGCCGCCCGCCATATTTGAGGCGCAGCGCCAGCACCCGCGCCGTCTCCCCATAGGCAACGGCAGCGGCCACCCCGTCATAGGGCGGCGGATCGGCGAGGCACGGCGCGCACAGCGCACCCTCGCCCATATCGTGCGCGAAGGGCTGGCCACAGTGCGCACAGGCCGGCCCGCCGAGAAAGTCGAGCCCCTGCCAGCAATCGAGGCAGAAGAGATGCGGCGCGTCGACCACGACGCCGCACCCCGGACAGCGCGCCGGCAAGGCGAAATCGAGCAGGCGGCCGCCGAGCGCGGCGAGAGCGGGCATGGCCGCTTGTCACCTCGCCGCACCGCGCGCACAAGCCCGGCGATGAGCAGCAGCCCCGAGATATTCGACCGCGCGCTTCGCCGCCTCCGCCGCGATCGCGCCGCCCGCATGCCGGCCGAGGATTTCGTGCGCGCCCATATCGCCGCCGAGCTGATTGAGCGGCTGGAGCTGGTGAAGCGCGCGTTCACCCGGGCGCTCGATCTCGGCAGCAGCGACGACAGCATCGCCGCCCCGCTTGCCGCGCGCGGCATCGAGGTGACCCGCGCCGACGCCGGCCCCGTCAACGCCGCGCGCGGCGGCGGTCAGCCCTGGGACGAGGACTGCATGCCGCTCGCGGAGGCGAGTTTTGACCTCGTCGTGTGGGCTGGCGGCATGGATCAGGTCAACGATCTGCCCGGCGCGCTGATCCAGATCCGGCGCGTGCTGCGACCCGACGGGCTGTTCATCGCCGGGCTGGTCGGCGCGGGGAGCCTGCCGCGGCTGCGCGCCGCCATGCACGCCGCCGACATGGCCGGGCCCGGTGGCGCCGCCAGCCCCCGCCTCCATCCGCAGATCGATGTGCGCGCGATGGGGGACCTACTCCAGCGGGCTGGCTTCGCGCTGCCGGTGGCGGACGGCGAGTCGCTCGACGTGCGCTATCGCTCGCTGGCCGGGCTGGTCGCCGACATCCGCGCTGCCGGCGCCGCCAACGCGCTCATCCAGCGCAGCCGGCGCGCGCTGACACGGCTCCAGGCCGGCGCCGCCTTCGCCGCCTTTCAGGACGAGGCCGAGCCCGACGGGCGCGTGCGCGAGCGGCTGGAGCTGATCTACTGCCTCGGCTGGGCGCCGGACGAGAGCCAGCCCAAGCCGGCCCGGCGGGGCAGCGCGGTGCGCTCGCTGGCGGACGAGCTGAAGGGTCGCGGCTGAGAGTTTGGGGGCGAGGCAGGGCCGGCATTTCCCCGACATCACCGGTCCGAAGTCGGCGCCGCGACAGGCACTCAGGCCCGGCGAGGCGCGCCTCCCGAAAGCCAGTTCAGGATGACAGGGCTTGTCGACAGGCACGGCCTGTCACAACAGCGCCTCGATCAGGCCGATCAGCGGCCGGTCCGCGGGCGGCATGTCGAGCGCGTGCAGCGCCACCGGGCGCACCCATTTCAGCGCGGTGGCGTGGCGCGGCTCGGGCGTACCCGCCCATTTGCGGCAGGCATAGAGCATGAGCAGAAGATGCCGCTCGCCCAGCGCCTCGCTGGCGAAGGTCGCCGGGGCGAGGCAGGCGGCGTTGACGTCGATGCCGAGCTCCTCGTGCAATTCGCGGATCAGCGCCGCCTCGGGCGTCTCGCCGGGCTCGACCTTGCCGCCGGGGAATTCCCAGAGGCCGGCCATCGGCTTGCCGTCGGGACGCTGCTGCACCAGCACGCGCCCGTCGCGATCGACCAGTGCGGCCGCCGTCACCAGCAGAAGCTCCGCTGCCATCGTTACTCTTCCTTCACTTCGATGATCTAGGCGCAGGCCGCGGCTTGCCGCCCATTTGGGGAATGACGATGCGGAAAATGTTGCGCAAGGGCCTGGACGCGCTCGCCCGCGACAGCCGCGGCGCGTCGGCGATCGAATATGGCCTGATCGTCGCCCTCATCGCGCTGGCCATCGTCGGCGGCCTCAGCGCGGTCGGCGGCAATGTCCTCGGTTTCTGGCAGCGGGTGGATCAGGAGGTCCGTATCAGCGGATGACGCCGTTGTTTCGGGGCTTTTCGCGCATCTACCTTAAGTCTTTTGCAACCACATTCGGTGTATTTCCCCTGCATTCGCCTCATCGCGGGGCGGCCGGGACCATCGCCAAGGAGATTGCCATGAAGTTCATCGCCAAGCTCGTCCGCAACCAGAAGGGCGCGACCGCTATCGAATACGGCCTGATCGCAGCGCTCATCGCCGTCGCCGCCATTGGCGCGATGCGTGGCCTCGGCACCAGCCTGAACACCACCTTCAACAGCGTCAGCGAGCAGCTGAACAACGCTTCCTGATCGCTTTTCCGGGCGGGGGAATGAAGAGGCGGCGGGTCCTTGGGCCTGCCGCCTTTCTCGTGCCTAGCCGATCGCCAGGAATTTATCGCGGCGGGCGGAGCGCAGCGCTTCGGGCGTCTCGCCGGCCAGCGAGGCCAGTTCCTCGGACAGCGCCGCGCCGAGGGCATTGATCGCCTCGTCGCGATGGCGGTGCGCGCCGCCGACCGGCTCGGGGATGACGCGATCGACCACGCCCAGCCGGCGCAGATCCTGTGCCGTGACCTTCATCGCCTCGGCAGCGTCGGCAGCCTTCTCGGCGGTGCGCCACAGGATCGAGGCGCAGCCTTCCGGCGAGATCACCGAATAGACGGCATGCTCGAACATCAGCACGCGGTTGGCCGCGGCCAGCGCCACCGCGCCGCCCGAGCCGCCCTCGCCGACCACTGCCGCGATCAGCGGCACGCCGAGCGACAGACAGGTCTCGGTGGAGCGCGCGATCGCCTCGGCCTGGCCGCGCTCTTCGGCCTGCACGCCGGGAAAGGCGCCGGAGGTATCGACCAGGGTCACCACCGGCAGGCCGAAGCGATCGGCCAGCTCCATCAGGCGGATCGCCTTGCGATAGCCTTCGGGCTTGGCCATGCCGAAATTGTGGCGGATGCGGCTGGCGGTATCGTCGCCCTTCTCGTGGCCGATGACCATCACCCGCCGACCGGCGATGCGGCCGAAGCCGCCGATGATCGCCTTGTCGTCGGCGAAGGCGCGGTCCCCGGCCAGCGGCACGAACCCTTCGACCACGCCGGCGACGTAATCCTTGAAATGCGGCCGCTCCGGATGGCGGGCGACCTGTGTTTTCTGCCAGGGCGTCAGCCTCGTGTAGCAGTCACGCAGCAGCTTGTCGGCCTTGGCCTCGATCTTGGCGATCTCGGCGTCGATGTCGACGGCACCGCTGCCATTGGCGGCGCGCAGCTCCGCCACCTTGGCCTGCAGCTCCGCGACGGGCTTCTCGAAATCCAGATAGGCGACCATGGCGGCGCGGGTTAGGCGGCTGGGGCGGCGCGGTCAATGTCGTCCGGGGTATCGGAGCATTCCCCCCGCTCTCGACCCTGTCCGGAATGACGACGGAATGGCTCAGGCGGCCGGGACATCCGCCAGGGGATGGCGCGCGTTCACCAGTTCCACCAGACGCCGCGAATCGACATGGGTGTAGATCTGGGTGGTGGCGATGTCGGCATGGCCGAGCATCGCCTGGAGCGCGCGCAGGTCGGCCCCGCCTTCGAGCAAATGGGTGGCGAAGGCGTGGCGCAGGACGTGCGGGCTGATCCGCGCCGGATCGAGCCCCGCCTCCGCCGCCAGTTCCTTGACGAGCTGGTAGAGGCGGATGCGGCTGAGATGGCGCTTGCCCGAGGGGAACAGCCAGTCGCCGCCCGGCGGCAGCGTCGCCGACCATTTCGCCACCGCCTCCAGCGCGCGTTCGGAGATCGGCACCAGCCGCTCCTTGCCGCCCTTGCCGCGGAGGATCGCGAAGGGCTGACCGGGGCGGATGGCGCGGCGCGGCAGCGACACCAGTTCCGTGGCGCGCAGGCCCGAGCCATAAAGCAGCTCGATCAGCGCGGTGAGGCGCAGCGTCAGCGGCGTCGGGGCACGTTCGGCGAGCGCGGCGAACAGGCGGTCGATGTCGGCCGTGCCCAGCGTCTTCGGCAGGGTGCGGCGGGCACGGCCGCGCGGCAGCGCCTCGCCCGGGTCGTCCTCGCGGAATCCCTCGTCGCGGAGAAAGGCGAAGAAGCGGCGCAATGCCGTGCCGCGCCGCGCGATCGTCGCCGGCGCCAGCGTCATCCAGCTTTCGGCGAGCGTCGCCAGCGCCGCCTCGTCCGCTCGCGCCAGCCCGCCCGGCAGGCCCGCGGACGCGCCCTCCAGGTCGGCGCGATAGGCGAGCAGCGTGTTGCGCGCCGAGCCCGCCTCCGCAGCCATCATTTCGAGGAAGCGGGCGATGAGCTCCCGATCGCCCGCCCCGCTCATGCCGATCGGCTGATCGCTTCCGCAGCGATCATCCGCGCCTCGGCCTCGTGGCCGGTGGCGGCGAGCGCGGCGACGATGTGGCGCAGATAGGCAGGCGGCACGCCGTCCCAGGCCGGGCTTTGCAACCCGATCGCGGCGAGCAGCGCGACCATGCCGGACTGGCCGCGCGCGGCGGCGCCGTCGATGGCGCGGGTCCAGGCGTCCTGATGGCCGAGGCCGGCGGCAGTCGCCCCGTCGAGCTCGCCCAGCGCGTCAGCCGGCAGGCGGCCGAGACCGGCGAGGCCGGCGACGAGCAGCTGGGCGCGGCGGGTCTGGCCCATGCCAGCGATGCGCTTGGCGTCGATCGTGATCACCGGTCGCGGCGCGGCGACGGCGAGCAGGCTCCACCCCAGCTCGCCCGAGGAGCCGCTCGGCAGCAGCGGCGCCCATTGCGCGGCGCGGCGATCAAAGCCGGCGGACAGCATCGCGGCGATCAGATCGCCGGCATCCGACGCGAAATCGTCCTTGGGCTGGATCAGCGCTGCGGCGCGCGCCGTCAGGATGGCGTTGGCGTAGCGGTCGGCCGCGGTCGGCGGATCGGCCCAGATCTTGCGCAGCGCCGCCACCCGGTCGGACTGTTCGGGCGCGGCATAGGCGAGGCGCAGGCGGCCGGTGACGCTATTGTCCTCGGCGGTGGGGTCGGCATCGTCGCCGAGCGTCGAATAGAGATCGACCAGCGCGCTGTTCGAGAACACGCCGAGCACCGCGGCGGTGCGCGCCGGATCGATCCGCGCCGAATAGGGGATGGCCGGCGTGCGCGCCGCCCAGGCGGTCATCGCCGGGCCGCCGCCTTCGAGAAGTTGCGGGGTCAGCGGCACGAACGCGGCGTTGCCCATGCCGAAGCGCCAGGGCGTGAGCTTGTTGACGCTGCGCCAGCTGATCGTGATCGCACGGCGATCATTGGTGCCGGCCGCCGCCAGCTTTTCGGCAAGCAGCAGGTCGATGCCGCCGGCGGTGCGGTCGGCGCGGGCTTTGTCAAGGATCTCGCCGGAGGTCGCCGAATCGCCCGACAGGCCGGCACATATGGCGCGGGCGAGCTGCCACTCCGGCGCCTTGTTGGCGGCAGCGCCGCGATCGGCGATGCCGCACAGCGCCACCGGATCGGATGTCGCCTCGGCCGTCGCCAGCGCCACCGCGTAAAGCCGCGCGGTATAGCGATCGCCGTCGACCGACTGGACCAGCAGCCGCGCCGCGTCCGCCTCGCCCATGCGCAGCAGCAGCGCAGCCCGCTCGGCCACCCAATCGGCCGGCTGGACCCTGGCCGGCGCCGGGATCGGGCTGAGCAGCGCGCGCCGCAGCAGCATCGATGCCCAGCGGGACGCGACCGGCGCATCCAGCCGGGTCATCAGCCCGACCAGGAAACGCCCGTCCGCGCGCCCGAAGGCATCGGGCGCGAAGCCGCCGCGCGCCACCGCCAGCGGCCCGACCCGGTCGATCGGACGGCGAGCCTGCGGGGGCAGCTCATCAGCCTGTTTGGCTTCCTCGGCGGCGGCAAGCTCGTCCGGCGAGGGCGGCGGCGGCGCGGCAACGGTGACGATCTGCTGCCCTTCGGCGGCGGGCAGCGCCGTCACCGGGGCGGGGGCGGCGGGTGCCGCCGGCGTGGGGGCGGCAGGGGCGGCGCCCGCCGCCGGCGCCGGCGCCGGCTCGCCAAAGCCGGGCGGCAGCAGGGATTCGGGGCGACTGTCCTGCGCCAGCACCGGCAGCGCGATCGCCGCCGCGCCGGCCAGCGCCGCGAGCGCGATCGCCCTATTTCGCGGCCGCATCGTTCAGCACGTCCTTCTCGACCCGGGTCTGCGGCACCTCATGATTGCGGCTGGCGAGTGCAATGGCGCCGCCAATGACGATCACGATGAGCAGGATCAGGATAAGCAGGGGACGCGACATGAGGAAGGTTTCCGTGAATTCTGGCAACAAGCTGGCGCTTTGACGCCGGGACAGCACCCTGTATAGCCCGCGCCGCGATGTCGCAAAGCCCTTCCCTCACCGCCGACACCGAAGCCGCCCCCGCCCCACGGTCGCGCACGATCGTGCTGGTGGGAATGATGGGCTCCGGCAAGTCCACCGTTGGCCGCCGCCTCGCCGCCCGCCTGCGCCTGCCGTTCGTCGATGCCGATCACGAGATCGAGCGCGCCGCCGGCCTCACCGTGCAGGAGATTTTCGATCGTCTCGGCGAGGCGGAGTTCCGCGACGGCGAGCGGCGGGTGATCGCCCGGCTGATCGAAGGCGCGCCCAAGGTCATCGCTACCGGCGGCGGCGCCTTCATGCATCCCGAGACGCGCGCCCTGATCCTGGAGAAAACCACCGCCATCTGGCTGCGCGCGGATATCGACGTGCTCGCCGATCGCGTCGGCCGGCGCGACGGGCGGCCGCTGCTCAAGGGCAAGGACCCGCGCGTCGTCCTCGCCGAACTCGCCAAGGTGCGCGAGCCGATCTACCGGCTCGCCCCGATCCACATCCTCTCCCAGCCTCTGCCGCACGAGGCGGCGGTGGAGGCGATCCTCAAGGCGCTCGGGAAATGATGACGCGGATCACGGTGGCGCTCGGCGCGCGCAGCTATCCGGTGGATATCGAGAACGGCCTGCTCGATCGTGCCGGCGCGGTGCTGGCGCCGCTGGCCCGGGCCAATCGGCTGTTCCTGGTGACGGACGTGAATGTGGCGGCAGCCCAGCTCGACCGCTTCCGCGCGGGCTGCGCGGGGATCGAGATCGAGGCGGTGATCCTGCCGGCCGGCGAAAGCAGCAAGAGCTGGGCGCAGCTGGAGGCGCTCACCGATCGCATGCTCGATTGGGGCGTGGAGCGCGGCGACCATGTCGTGGCGCTCGGCGGCGGGGTGATCGGCGATCTCGTCGGGTTCGCCTCGGCGATCGTCAAGCGCGGCTGCAATTTCGTGCAGGTGCCGACGACGCTGCTCGCCCAGGTCGACAGCTCGGTAGGCGGCAAGACCGCGATCAACGCCCGCGCCGGCAAGAACCTGATCGGCGCCTTTCACCAGCCGGCCCATGTGCTGATCGACCCCGATGTGCTCGACACGCTGGGCTCGCGCGAGACCCGCGCCGGCTATGCGGAGGTGGTGAAATACGGGCTGATCGACGATCCGGATTTCTTCGACTGGTGCGAGGACAATGCCGGGGCGCTGCTGGCCGGAGACGGCGCCGCGCGGCGGCACGCCATCGCGCGCAGCGTCGAGGCCAAGGCGCGCATCGTCGGCGAGGATGAGCGCGAGACCAGGGACCGCCGCGCGCTGCTCAATCTCGGCCACACATTCGGCCATGCGCTGGAGGCGGAGACCGGCTTTTCGGAACGCCTGCTGCATGGCGAGGCGGTGGCGGCGGGCATGGCGCTTGCCTTCCGCTATTCGGCGGCGCGCGGCCTGTGCGCGCCGGACGACGCGGAGCGGGTGTCGCGCCACCTCGCCGCCGTTGGCCTGCCGACCTCGGCCGCCGAGGCACATGTCACCGCCGCCGGCGCGACCCTGGTTGCCCATATGGCGCATGACAAGAAGATGGCCGGCGGCCGCCTGCCGTTCCTGCTCGCGCGCGGCATCGGCCAGACCTTCGTTGCGAAGGATGTCGAACTCGAGGATGTGGCCGCGTTTCTGGACAGCGAGCGGGGCTGAATTTCCCGAACAATGTGAGGGTCAGCGCGCGCGGCGGAAATCCCCCAGGCCGATCGCCGCGATGATCCCGGTGAGCCCGCCGACAATGCCGGTGAACATTGGTCCGTTCAACGCCAGGCCGAGCCAGTCGTGCAGCAGGGCCCCGATGGCGCCGGCGGCAACACCGGCGACGAGGCCGAGGATGATCAACCGTGAAAAGAAACGCACGGACATGGTTCGCCCCTTCACATGCCGCCATCAAGCAGAGTGAGGCGCCCGCGTGAAAGAGGCCGATCGGCCAGTCACCGCGTTCCGCGCCACGCGATGAGGAGCCAGCCGAGGATCATCGCCACCCCGCCCAGCGGCGTGATCGCGCCCATCACCTTCGGCGCGCCGAATGCCAGCGCGTAGAGCGAGCCGCCGAACACCGCGCCGCCGGCCGTGAACAGCCACCCTGCCCGCCGTTCGCGCAGCGCGATCGCGGCCAGCGTGGCGACGGCATGGACCAGCTGATAGGTGCCGCCGGTGCGCAGCAGGGCGGCGGCATCCGCGCCGGCGCCGTGCGCGGCGAAGGCGCCCGCCGCGACCGCCAGCGCGCCGGAGAGGCCCGCCAGCAGGGCCAGCGCATCCCGCTTCATGTGCCGCGCGGCCGGCGGAATTCGGGCTCGGTGAGGATCATGTCGCGTGCCGCGGCGACGTCGTTATGCTCACGCTGCAGGGCGAAGCGTTCGTCGTCGCGGCGGCGGTAATCGGCTTCGGCGGTGACGACCTCGTCCGCGTCGGCGCCGACCAGCGTCAGCGCCTGCTTGCCCATGGCGACGGCGCTCTCGAATACCTCGCGCACGCAGCCCGCGATCGGCACGCCGGCGATGCGCAGCATGTGCCGGCGATCGAACACGCGGACGAGCAGGCGGGCATCGGGGAATGCGGCCGCGATCGGCTCGAGCTGCGCGCCGCCAAGCCCCTCGCCGTCGATGCAGAAGGCGATGAGTTCCGCCTCCTCGGCGCCGGCCTGACGGAGCAGGTCGATGCGCGTGCCGTCCCCGTACCAGACCTTCATGCCGAAGCCGGCTGCGGTCTCGATCATCTCCACATCGGTATCGACGACGGTGATCGACACCCCCTGCGCGAGCAGCATCTGCGCCACCGTCTGGCCGAAACGGCCATAGCCGACGATGATCGCGCTGGACTGCTCGGCTTCTTCCGGCCCCGGCACATGGATCAGCCGCGCGCCCGCCGCCTCGCCGCCGAAGCGCCGCGACAGCGTCATCAGGAACGGCGTGGTCGCCATCGAGAGGGTGACGATCGCGCCGAACAGGCTCGCCGCGCCGGGAAGGATGAGCAGCGCTTCCTGGGCCTGGGTGAACAGCACGAAGCCGAATTCGCCGCCCTGGCTGAGCAGCAGGCCCATGGCCAGCGCCGGCCGGTTCGCCATCCCGAACAGGCGGCAGAGCCCGAACAGCACCGCGGTCTTCACGATGATCAGCACCGCCGCCATGCCGAACACGAAGGCCGGCCGCATCGCCACCGTATGCAGGTCGAGCATCATGCCGACCGAGAGGAAGAACAGGCCCAGGAGGATTGAGCGGAACGGCTCGACATCGGCCTCCAGCTCATGGCGATAGGGCGAATCGGCGAGCATCACCCCGGCCACGAAGGCGCCGAGCGCGGTGGAGAGGTGCAGCGTTTCCATCAGCGCCGCCGACGCCAGCACGGTGACGAGGCCGGCAGTCACGAACATCTCGCGCTCGCCCAGCCGGCCGATGAGGCGGAAGATGGGCGAGATGACGAAGCGGCCGGCAAGCACCAGGCCGGCCACCGCCGCCACCGTATAGACCGCCATCAGCCACCCCGGCGGCGCAGCGGGGTCGGCCGGCGCCCGGCTCAGCGCCGCGATCACCGTGATCAGCGGCACGATCGACAGATCCTGGAACAGCAGGACGGAAAAGGCGCGTTCGCCGAACGGCGTGTTCATGCGCCCCGCCGAGCGCAGCAACGGCAGCACCTGTGCGGTCGACGACAAGGCCAGCGGCAGGCCGAGGGCCAGCGCCGCCGCGCTGCTGAATGGAGTGAAGAAATAGATGACGCCCGCCAGCGCCAGCCCCGCCAGCACGACCTGCAATAGCCCGAGGCCGAATATGTCGCGCCTCAGCTGCCATAGCCGGGCGGGATTAAGCTCCAGCCCGACGAGGAACAACAGCAGCACGATGCCGATCTCGCCGACGGCGGCGGCGCTTTCCGGCGCCGTGATCAGCCGCAGGCCCTGCGGCCCGATCGCGGCCCCCGCGACGAGATAGCCGAGCACGGCGCCGAGGCCGAGCTTGCGGAACAGCAGCACCGAGACCAGCCCGGCACCGAGCAGGATGAAGCCGTCGGCGAGCAGGTCGCCGGTGACAGGGCCGGGCGCGCTCATGCCGCTGCCCGCCCCTGATGCGCCTGCGCCGCCGCCTCGGCGACCGCTTCGAAAGCGAGGCGGATCGACGGGTGGCGCGCGCTGTGCGGCAAGGCGGCGCGGAAGATGTCGAGGCCGGGCCAGTCGCCCGGATCGTCGCGCCGGCCGGCGAGGAAAGCGGCGAGCGCGTCGCGGGCGGCGGCAAGTTCGTCCGGCGAGCGGCCGATGGCATGCGCGCCCATCAGCGCCGCCGAGGCCTGGCCCAGCGCGCACGCGTTCACCGCCTGCCCCAGCTCGGCGACACGGCCGTCATCGCCGATCGACACGTCGACGGTCACCCGGCTGCCACAGACCGGCGAACGCCGCTCGGCCGTCGCCTGTGGCGCGGCCAGCCGTACGTGGTGGGGGATGGCGGTGGCGAGGCGCAGGATCGCGGCAGTGTAAAGTGGCGCGCTCATCCGCCGGTCCCCGCGCGGCGCGCCGCCACCCAGTCGACCACTGCCCCGCCCGAGGCGTGGAGCAGGGGATAGGTATGCGAGGCGCGCATCCAGTCGGGCCGCGCCGATCGCGAGCCCCAGATCGAATCATAGACCAGGGAGACGAGCAGGAACAGCACGGTGGCACCGAGCAGCCCTTTCAGCGCCCCGAAACCCAAGCCGAGCAGCCGGTCGAGCGGCCCGAGCACCGACTGCCGGGTGCGCGCGCCGACCGAGCGGGCGACCATCCGCCCGCCGAAGAATGTGATGCCGAATATGGCGACGAAGGCGAGTATCGCCGCGCCGGTCTCCGTTCCCACCGGCCCGATCAGCCAATGCGACACGGTGGTGAACAGCAGCTTCAGGGCGACGATCGCCGCCACCCACGCGAACAACGACAGGATCTCGGTGACGAAGCCGCGCATCACCCCCAGCAGCGCGGCGCCACCCACGAGGATGAGCACGACGATATCGAGTGCGGTGAGCGCCATGACCGGCAGGTATGCGTGGGGGGCCTGACCGTCAACGTTCAGGCAAAGAGATCGATCACCTTTGCATCGGGCATCGCATGCGCGACGAGCAGCGACCGGTGGCAGGCGGCAGGATCGCGCTCGAAGCAGAGCAGCGCGGAGGGCTGTTCGGCAGCCAGATCGCGCATCTGCTCGATCTGCGCCGCGGCCTCGGTGGTGGCGAGCTGGCCGGCATAGATTGCGGCCAGCTCGGCGCGCCGCCCCTTGCGCGCCGCCTCGCGTCCGGCCGGCGGCGTACCCAGCGCCCTCAGGTTGATGTAGCCGATGCCCGCTTCGCTCAGGCCGGCGGCGAGCACATTCTTCGAGAAGCCCGGCTTGCGGGACAGCGGCACTGCGCGCACGTCGATGACCCGGGCGACGCCGGCCGTTTTCAGGGCTGCGATCAGCTCGGGCTGGGTGGTCCCCTCATAGCCGATCGTGAAGATCGTCCCGGCGCGCGACAGCATTGGCCTCTCCTTCCCCATTCCGCTAACGGGCAACGAATCATGACGGATAAGGTGCATATCATCGGTGGCGGGCTGGCCGGATCGGAAGCCGCCTGGCAGCTCGCCCAGGCCGGCATAGCGGTGCGGCTGTCGGAAATGCGCGGCGTCGAGGCGACGCCCGCGCATCATACCAGCGACCTCGCCGAGCTGGTCTGCTCCAACAGCTTTCGCTCCGACGATGCCGAGAACAACGCCGTCGGCCTGCTCCATGCCGAGATGCGGGCGATGGGATCGCTGATCCTGGCGCAGGCGGACGCGCATCGCGTGCCGGCCGGATCGGCGCTGGCCGTCGACCGCGACGGCTTCTCCGCCGGCGTCACCGCCGCGATCGAGGCGCATCCGCTGATCGAGCTTGTCCGCGAGCGGGTCGACGCGCTGCCGGCAGACGGGCCGACCATCGTCGCCACCGGCCCGCTCACCGCCGCCGCCCTCGCAGGCTCGATCGGCGCCGCCACCGGCGAGACCGAACTGGCCTTCTTCGACGCGATCGCCCCGATCGTCCATCGCGACACGATCGACATGGACGTGGCCTGGTTCCAGAGTCGCTGGAACAAGGGCGAGGGCAAGGATTACATCAACTGCCCGCTCGACAAGGAGCAGTATCTTGCCTTTCACGCCGCGCTGCTCGCCGCCGAAAAGACCGAGTTCCGCGAGTGGGAGCGCGACACGCCCTATTTCGACGGCTGCATACCGATCGAGGTGATGGCCGAGCGCGGCGTCGACACGATGCGTTATGGGCCGATGAAGCCGGTGGGCCTCGATGATCCGCGCACCGGGCGCTGGCCCTATGCGGTGGTGCAGCTGCGTCAGGACAATGCGCTGGGCACGCTGTGGAACATCGTCGGCTTCCAGACCAAGCTCAAGCATGCCGAGCAGGTGCGCCTGTTCCGCACTATCCCGGGGCTGGAGAAGGCCGAGTTCGCGCGGCTTGGCGGGCTGCATCGTAACACCTTCCTCAATTCGCCGCGGCTGCTGGACGCCGCGCTGAGGCTGAAATCGGCTCCGCACATCCGTTTCGCCGGCCAGATCACCGGCTGCGAGGGCTATGTCGAGAGCGCCGCCATCGGCCTCATCGCCGGGCGTTTCACCGCCGCCGAACTGGCCGGGCGGGCGATCGTGCCGCCGCCGGCCGAGACCGCGCTCGGTGCCCTCCTCGGCCATATCACCGGCGGCGCGGAGGCCGACACCTATCAGCCGATGAACGTCAATTTCGGCCTGTTCCCGCCAATTCCCGGCCGCACCCGCAAGGCCGAGCGCAAGGGAATGATGGCCGCCCGCGCCCGTGACGCGCTTGCGGCGTGGATGGCGGACTGACGCGCCAGACGGCTGGCCACGAAGACAGCAGCCAACCCATGGGCGCGGATGACAAACGGGCGCCATGGGGGAGTGAATCATGAGCAGTTTCATCGAAACGCAGCATTTTTCCCCGTCGCTGTCGGTGCCGATCGCCGTCGCGCTCCTCGGCTCCGGTGTGTTCGTCGTGGTCCGCGTCGTGACCGCGGGCATGCCGTCCTATAAGCTATTGGTCGCGCTCCTCCTTATGGCCGTTCTCGTGGCCTTCGCTGCCCTGCTGGTGTTCTATCCGATGACGACCCGCGTCGACGGGGAGATGCTGTCGGTGCGCATGCCCGCGCTGATCAACCGCACGATCGACCTGCGAAACGTCGCCGAGGCGGATGTCGAGGAATTCAGCCCGCTGGGCGATTATGGCGGCTGGGGCGTTCGCTTCGCCCGCGGCGGCGTTCTCTATAATCTGCGCGGCGACCGGGCCGTCACCTTGCGACTGAAGAGCGGGGAGAAGGTTTCCGTCGGCTCGCAGGCGCCGCACGAGCTCTTGCGCGCGATCGAGGCCGCCCGCTCCTGATCGCAGCCTGAGTCCCTGAGCTTCGTCGACGCCGGATCGCCGTTCATCGAGGCCGGCTCGACGGCACCCCGTCCGCGCGGCCACCCCCTGCCTGCCCGATTGCCCCCAAAGCCCGCCGGGGAAGGCTCAGGCTCATCGGGTATTGTGACCAACAGGGGGAAATTCCGACATGCGTATGTTCCAATGGGGCGGCTTCGCCGCGCTACTCGCCTTCGCCGGGGCCGCCGATGCGGCGGCCGTGCTGAAGGCCCAATATCTGTTCCAGAACAGCCTCGCGTCGAGCGTTGCCGGGGCGCCGGACCTTGTCAATGTCGACCCGATGGGCGCCAACGCCTTCGTCACCGATACCGTACACGGCGAGACGCGCAGCGTGTTCAGGACCGGCGGCACCGCCTCGAAAAGCCAGCAGGGCGGCCTCAGCTTCAATAGCGGCGGCCTGTTGTCGCCGACCGAATATTCGGTGGCGATGACGCTGAAATTCAACGACGCCAGCAGCAACGGGCGTTGGCGACGCATCCTCGACACCAGCAATCGCGGCTTCGACGGCGGTCTCTACGTCAATCCGCAGAACGACCTTGAAGTCTATCCGGGACGAGGCGCCGATACCGATTTCCTCGCCGGCGACTATCGCAACATCGTCCTCACCGTTAAACCCGGCGCGACGCCCGGCGCTCTCAGCCAGGTCAGCGCCTATATCGACGGCGGCGCATCGCTCGGCCTCATGACGAGCGTCATGGATATTTCCATGAGCGGCATCCTCAACCTGTTCCTGGACGACGGATCGGAATGGGCGCCGGCCAGCATCGCCGCGCTGAGCTTCTATGACGGCGTGCTCAGCGCCGCCGAGATCGCCGAGATCAATGGCGACCCGATCCCGCATCCCTCGGCCGTGCCCGAACCGGCCAGCTGGGCGATGATGATCCTCGGCTTCGGCGCGGTCGGCGTCGCCTCCCGGCGGCGTCAGGGCGCCCGTCGCTCGCTCGCCTGAGCCGAGGTCAATTATCGTCGCGGCTGGCGAGCGCCGCTTCGACCGCCGCGCTGCAATCGCAGCGCGGCGTGTTGCTGGCGGGCTTGCGCACCTGTCGCGTGGTGGCGAACTCGGCAGCGGTCAGCGCGCCATCCTTCTGCTTGTCGGCGGTGTCGAAACGCTTGATCGAGCTGGCGGCATATTCCTCGAAGCTGAGGCGGCCGTCGCCATTGGCATCCAGCCGCTCGAAGGCGCGATGGCGGCCGATCAGGAACTCGTCGCGGCTGACGCGGCCGTCCTTGTTCTTGTCGTTGCGCGCAAAGCGCTTCTCCTCGCGGGTCGCCTCGGACGCGGCCGGCGGCGGCAGCGGGATATCGCGATCGTCATCCTTTGCCTGCGCGGCGAACGGCGCCGGGCCGAGTTGGCCGCCATGGCCGTCGTCCTGATTCTGCCACCAGAACAAGCCAGCCGCGACCAGCAGCAGCGCTGCCACTCCGCCTGCGAGATACCGCCACATCAACCATTCTCCACCGCTCGACCGCTACGGTCTAGCTCCCGGTAAGGCGGTGCCGCAATATGGCCAATAGGCGGGCCGGCGATCCCTGCCGTTCCGCCGCGCCGGCAGCGATGTCGCGCAGGGCGAGCGCGGAAAGCAGGCCGAGCGGGCGCACGCCACGCGGCCAGCGCGCCCGCACCGGCACCGCCTCTGCCAGCGCCGCCCTGTCCCCGCCCCGCGCGAGATCGACCAGCGCCCACGCCGCGCCCGCGCCCTCCGGCGCGACGCCGCCGAGCAGGCGGGCGGTCAGCCTGAACAGCCCTTCGCCGCGCGCGGCGGCATGGACCGCCCGCTCCTCGGGGCCGACAGCATCGGCGGGGAGCAGCACCTCCCAGCCTTCTTCCATGTCTGCCATCTCGGCTCCCGAGATACCCGCGGGCAGCACGTCCTGCGCGATCGCCCGGAGCAGGGGCTGGGCGGGCGGCGGCCCATCATCCAGCGCGGCGAGCGCATCGCGCCACCAGACCAGCCGCATCTGCCCGATAACCGCCTCGTGGGTGGAGGCGATGATCCGCGCGAACTGCTCGTCGAGCGCCCAAAGCGCCGTGACCGCCGGCCTGACGCCGGCGGGCACATAGGCGAGCGCCAGGCGGCGCTCAGGATCGGCTATTTGTAGCAGACCTGACGCGCCGCCTTCACGACGCGGTCGGCATCGACCAGCGCCAGCTTCTCCAGATTGGCCGCATAGGGCAGCGGCACGTCTTCATTGGTGACGCGCAGCACCGGCGCGTCGAGATCGTCGAACCCTTCCTCCATGGCGATGGCCATGATCTCGGACGAGATGGAACAGACGGGCCAGCCTTCCTCGACGACGACCATGCGGTTGGTCTTCGCCAGTGAACGCAGCACCGTCTCGCGATCGAGCGGGCGCAGCGTGCGCAGGTCGATCACCTCGGCCTCGATCCCCTCGCCGGCCAGCGTTTCGGCGGCCTCCAGCGCCAGGCCGACGCCGATCGAATAGGACACGATCGTCACATCCTTGCCCTCGCGGACGATGCGCGCCTTGCCGATCGGCAGCACGAAATCGTCGATCTTGGGCACCTCGAAGCTGCGGCCGTAGAGCAGCTCGTTCTCAAGGAAAACGACCGGATCGTCGGTGCGGATCGCGGCCTTGAGCAGGCCCTTGGCGTCGGCCGCGTCATAAGGCGCGATGACGATCAGGCCGGGCACGGCGGCATACCAGGGGCCGTAATTCTGGGAATGCTGCGCGCCCACGCGGGAGGCGGCGCCGTTGGGGCCGCGGAACACCACCGGGCAGCGCATCTGGCCGCCCGACATGTAATTCGTCTTGGCGGCCGAATTGATGATGTGATCAATCGCCTGCATGGCGAAGTTGAACGTCATGAACTCGACGATCGGCTTCAGCCCGCCCATCGCGGCGCCGGTGCCGACGCCGGCAAAGCCATATTCGGTGATCGGCGTATCAATGACGCGCTTGTCGCCGAATTCGTCGAGCAGGCCCTGGGTGACCTTGTAGGCGCCCTGATACTGGGCAACCTCCTCGCCCATCACGAAGACGCGGCCGTCGGCACGCATCTCCTCGGCCATGGCATCGCGCAGCGCCTCGCGGACGGTCGTCTTGACCATCTCGGTGCCGGCCGGGATCGCCGGATCGGCGGTGACGGCGGCCTTGTCGCTGGCGAGCTTGCTGGTCCCGGACTCCGCCTTCTTCGGCGCGGCGGCCTCGGCAGCAGGGGCGGCGGCGGGCGGCGCGGACTCAGCAGCCTTGGCGGCCTCGGCAGGCGCGGTGGCGGTGTCCTCGCCCTCGCCGGCGATGGTGGCGATGACGGTGCCGACCTTCACCCCGTCCGTACCTTCGGCGACGAGGATCCTGGTGATCGTGCCCTCATCGACGGCCTCGAACTCCATGGTCGCCTTGTCGGTCTCGATCTCGGCGAGGATGTCGCCGGATTTGACGGTGTCGCCTTCCTTCACCAGCCACTTGGCGAGCGTGCCTTCCTCCATCGTCGGGGAAAGCGCGGGCATCTTCAATTCGATCGACATCTCAATACTGCCCCACCAGCACATCGGTATACAGCTCGCCACCCTCAGGCTCCGGCGACTGCTCGGCGAAGTCGGCCGCCTCGGCCACCCGCGCCCGGATTTCCTTCTCGATCTCCTTCAGCGCATCCTCGGTGACGCCCATCGCCTCGAGCTCCTTCTTGGCATGCTCGATGGGATCGGAATTATCGCGGACGGACTGCACCTCCTCGCGCGTGCGATATTTCGCCGGGTCGGACATAGAGTGGCCGCGATAACGGTAGGTCTTGAGCTCGAGCACGATCGGACCCTTGCCGGCGCGCACCCAGGCCAGCGCCTCCTCGGCGGCGCCGCGCACGGCCAGCACGTCCATGCCGTCCACCTGTATACCGGGAACGCGGAAACTCTCGCCACGGCGATAGAGCTGGTCCTCGGCGGACGAGCGGGCGACGCTGGTGCCCATCGCATATTGGTTGTTCTCGATCACGTAGATGATCGGCAGCTTCCACAGCTCGGCCATGTTCAGGCTCTCGTACACCTGGCCCTGATTCGCGGCGCCATCGCCGAAATAGGCCATGCACACGCCGCCATCGCCTTCGTATTTGTGCTTGAAGGCGAGGCCGGTGCCGAGGCTGACCTGGGCGCCGACGATGCCGTGGCCGCCGTAGAATTTATGCTCGACGCTGAACATGTGCATCGAGCCGCCCTTGCCCTTCGAGATGCCGGCCTGGCGCCCCGTGAGTTCGGCCATGATCACCTTCGGATCAATGCCATAGGCGAGCATGTGACCATGATCGCGATAGCCGGTGATCACCGAATCCTTGCCGGCTTCCAGCGCGGACTGCAGGCCGACGGCGACCGCCTCCTGACCGATATACAGATGGCAGAAGCCGCCGATCAGGCCGAGCCCGTAGAGCTGCCCTGCGCGCTCCTCGAAGCGGCGGATGAGCAGCATCTGCTGGTAGAAGCCGAGCAGCTCCTCCTTCGACGCCTCGTAGCGCTCCGGCTGGGCAGGGCGTTCGCGGTTGGGAATGGCCGGTTCGGCAGCAGCGGCGGCAGCGGCGGCGGGCGCATTGCTGCGGGCGGGGGATTTTCTAGCTGCCGGCTGGCGGCTGGTGGGTCGGGTTGCTCGGGCCAAGCGGATCGCCTTCCTCGGGTGGGTTGCACGTCGTGCATTCCCTATAGGCGGGGAAAAGCGGCCTCGGCAACGGGCCGGAGAGCGCGAAATGCTTTACTTGATGTCCAGGATCACTTCGTCCGGACGCGCCAGGCCGAGATCCTTGCGCACCAGCTCGTCCGCCATATCCGGATCGGCACGCCGCGGATCCAGCAATGCGACGCGATGAGCGAGCTGGGCGCGCTGCGCCTCGAGCTGTTTCAGCTCCACGGCGCGGCGGCCCAGTTGCTGACGATAATCGCCGAGTGCGAACAATCCGTTCGCGCCCAGCAGAGCATAGCCGGCGAAATTGCCGATGATGAGCAGCGCCAGCGCCGGCCACAGCGCCGCCATGATCAACGAACGTGGAGACTGACGAGTGCGGCTCATCCGCGAATCAAACCAGAATCCTCTCGGCGACTCAAGGTAATAGTGATTCGCTTCGGCGCTTTACCGACTCGTTCGGGCGAAAATCTCACGGCCGGCATAGCGCGCCATCATCCCCAACTCCTCCTCGATACGAATGAGCTGGTTATATTTTGCCAACCGGTCGGAACGCGCCAGGCTGCCCGTCTTGATCTGCCCGCAATTGGTAGCGACGGCGAGATCGGCGATGGTCGCGTCCTCCGTCTCGCCCGAGCGATGCGACATGACCGCGGTGTAGCCGGCGCGCTGGGCAGTGGTCACCGCCTCCAGCGTCTCGCTCAGCGTACCGATCTGGTTCACCTTCACCAGCAAGGAATTGGCGAGGCCATCGGCGATGCCCCTGCGCAGGCGCGCCGGATTGGTCACGAACAGATCGTCACCAACGAGCTGGACGGAGCCGCCGATGCGGTCGGTGAGCGCCTTCCAGCCGACGAAGTCATCTTCGCTCATGCCGTCCTCGATCGACATGATCGGATAGCGTGCGGCGAGGTCGGCGAGATATTCGGCCATTTCCTCCGGGGAGAGCACGCGGCCCTCGCCGTCCAGATGATAGGCGCCGTCGCGGAAGAACTCGGTGGCCGCGCAATCGAGCGCCAGCACCACGTCGTCGCCGGGCGTGTAGCCGGCCTTTTCGATCGACTGCATGATGAAATCGAGCGCGTCCGGCGCCGAAGCGAGGTTCGGCGCGAACCCGCCCTCGTCGCCGACGGCCGTCGCCAGCCCCTTGTCGTGCAGCGACTTCTTGAGCGTGTGGAAGATCTCCGAGCCACAGCGCACCGCCTCGAACAGGCTGTCCGCGCCGATCGGCATGATCATGAATTCCTGGAAGTCGATCGGATTGTCGGCATGGGCGCCGCCGTTGATGATGTTCATCATCGGCACCGGCAGGACATGCGCGCCGACACCGCCGACATAGCGATAGAGCGGCAGGCCGCGTGCGTCAGCCGCCGCCTTGGCCGCCGCGAGGCTGACGCCGAGAATGCCGTTGGCGCCGAGACGACCCTTGTTGGCGGTACCGTCCAGCTCGATCATCACCGCGTCGAGCGCAGCCTGATCCTCGGCATCGAGGCCGACCACCTCGCCCGCGATCTCGCCGTTGACGGCGTCGACCGCGTCGGACACGCCCTTGCCCAGCCAGCGGCTCTTGTCGCCGTCGCGCTTCTCCACCGCCTCGTGCGCGCCGGTCGACGCGCCCGAGGGTACGGCGGCGCGGCCGAAGCTGCCATCCTCGAGCGTCACATCCACCTCGACGGTCGGGTTGCCCCGGCTGTCGATGATCTGGCGGGCATGGACATCGACGATCGCGGTCATGGAGAATTCCCTTGTGGCTGGAAGTCGCGCAAGCCTCTATCGAGCGATGGCGCGCGAGGCAATTCGCGCGCGGCGCCGGGCGTCTCAAGGAACTTGAGGCAAGCTCCGCGCGTCCTTCGTGCGAGGCTGAAACCACCGGAGACCGCGATCATGCCGAACCGCAACAACGAGCTTCCCGAGGGCACCGACAGCATCATCGCCGGCGCGTCTGCCACCGATGATGATTTCACCCCGGCCATACCGATGACCGGCCGCGACGAAGGCGAAGGCGAGTCCGCCGGCCTGCGCGACCGGCTCTCGTCCGCCACCGCATCCTTGCGTGAGCAAGCCACCGAGCGCACCGCCGACCTGCGCGGTCAGGCGGGCGACAGGGCGCGCGCCTTTGCCGAGCAGGGCAAGGAGCGTGCCACCACCGCGCTCGAGGGCGTATCCCGCATGATCGGCGAGGCCGCCGGCCAGGTCGACGAGAAGGTCGGCCGGGAATATGGCGATTATGCCCGCCGCGCGCAGGCGGCGATCGAGGGCCTCGCCACGACGCTGCGCGACAAGGACGTGGACGCCCTGTTCGACGACGCCCGCGACCTCGTCAAGAAGAGCCCGGCGATCGCGATCGGCGCCGCCGCCGTGGTCGGGTTCGCGCTCGTCCGGCTGATCAAGTCGGGCACCGGCCAGGACGAGACCGCAACGGCCGACACCGAGACCGACCGCAGGAAAGGCTGATCCCTTGGACGAAAGGGGGAAGGATGATTTGCGGCCGTCCCTCGGCGATCTGGCCCACCAGCTCGTCGAGGACGGCCGCACCGCGGTCGAGGCGGAGATCAATGTCTGGAAGGCGATCGCGGCGTGGCGGCTGAGCGGGCTCAAGCTCGGGTTGCCGCTGCTGCTCGTCGCGCTGTTCGTCCTGCAGGCGCTGGTGACGGCCCTGTTCATCGGTGTGGTCATCGCGCTCGCGCCGCTGGTCGGCGCGGGGCTTGCGGTGCTGATCATGGGCATCGCCGGGCTGGTGCTGATCGGCCTGCTCGTCTGGATCGGCACGCGCCAGCTGCGCACCCTCTTCGCCCCCCTGCCGCCTGAGGATCCCGCCGCATGAGCGACGGCCTCACCCGCATCTCCCAGGCGCGAGAGACGGCACGGCGCGCCCGGCTGCGTTTGAAGGACGACGTCGAGCTGCTGCGCCAGCGTGCCCAGCCCGCGAAGCTGGCCGGGGATGCCGCGCGCGAGATGGCCGAGCATGTCTGGCTGCGCCCGGCCGCGGTCGTGGCCAGCGCGGCGGCGGTCGGCCTTTCGGTGGCGGTGCCGGGGCTGCGCCGGTGGGGCTTCGCGCTGGGCCGGGTCGCCTGGCGCAACCGCTCGCCGCTCGGACGGTTTATAATCGCGACACTGCCGGCCTTGCGCCGCATGGACAGGAAGGACCGCTAGCATGACGACGAGGATTGACGCTTCCGGAAACGCCGTCGATTCGCAGGACACCGAAGCGCCCGGCCGGATCGAGGCCGCGCGCAACGCCACCGGCGATGCCTATTCCACCGCCCGCGACAAGGTCGGCAGCGCGCTCGAAGGTGCGCGCGAACGGCTCGGCGACGTCTATGGCGATGCCCGCGACCGCTCGGCCGACCTCGCCCGCAAGACCGGGGACAGCATTCAGGAGCATCCTGTTGCCGCGCTCGTCGGCGGCCTCGCCCTGGGCGCGCTCGTCGCCGCGGTGCTGCCGCGCACGGAGCGCGAGGTCGCGGCCCTCGGGGCGATCGGTGGCCGGCTCAATGACGCCGCGCGCAGCGCCGCCGATGCCGCCAAACAGGCCGGACGCGACAAGCTCGATGAGCTCGGCCTGACGCCGGATCGCGCCCAGGACGCGGTGAGCAAGCTCTTTGCCGACGTCGCCAAGGCGGCCACCCATGCCGGCACCGCCGCCGCTACCGCGGTGCGCACCGGCAAGGACGCCGGCTGACGCTCAGCCGCGGTTCAGTCCGCCGGCCCTAGACGATACCCGGTCGGCCGCCTTCTTGCCGAGGGCGGCCCCCTTTTCAGTGAGACCGTAAATGCATTCCTTCCGTTCCCTGCTTGGTGCAGCCCTTCTCTCGGCCTCCGGCCTCGTTCTGCCGGCCTTCGTCGCGCCGGCGGCGGCAGCGGCGGTCGACACGGCTGAGCCGGGCAAGTTCATCGAGACGCTGACCGACGAAGGTTTTCGCGTGCTCCGCAGCAACAGCCGCGATGCCGCGCGCGGCCAGTTCCGCACGCTGCTCTCGCAATATTTCGCGATCGACCAGATCGGGGACCGGCTGCTCGGCAAATGGCGCGCCCAGATCACCCCGGCCCAGTACAGCGCCTACAAGGCGGCATTTCCGGGCTTCCTGATCGGCACCTATTCCGACCGGCTATACGAATATGGCAAGTCGGATGTGAAAGTGGTCCGTGTCGTGCCGCGCGGCAACAGCGCAGTGGTAATGAGCCAGGTCATCCAGCCCGGTGCCGCGCCGATCACGGCGCTGTGGACGGTGGACCGCATGGGCAGCGGTTATCAGGTCAGCAACCTGACGGTGGCCGGCATCAACCTCGCCGTCACCCAGGCGGCGGATTTCGACAGCTATATCCAGCGCAACGGGATCGACAAGCTGATCGCCTTCATGAAGTCGCGCGGCTGACGGAACGCGGCGCGGGGAGAGGCTTCCCGCGTCGGTCCGCTGCCTATAATGACAGTGTCAGGCCATCTCCGGCTGACCTTTCAAGCGCAGGATTGCCATTCATGAGCAAGCTCCATCTCGTCTTTGGCGGCCGGGTGAAAGACCCGCAGACGCTCGATTTCGACACGAACACCGTCGAGGTCGTCGGCATCTTCCCGGATTATGCGAGCGCCGAGAATGCGTGGCGCGCGGCTGCCCAGCGCACCGTCGACGATGCCGAGATGAAATATGTGGTGGTCCACCTCCACCGCATGCTCGAGCCGCCGCTGGATCTGCCGTCGGCGTAGCAGAAAAGGCGGCTCACGCCCCCCGGTAGCGCCAGAGCAGCAGCGGGCGGGCCAGCGCGAGGCCGGCGAGGAAGCCGCCGATATGGGCGGCGATGGCGATACCACCGGGCGCGCCGCCGATATTGGCGATGCCGAACAGCAGCTGAAGGCCGATCCACGCCGCCGCCAGCCACAGGACGTGGAGCAGCTTGCCGGGGATTGGCCCGAAATCCTGCACCTTGCGCTGGCCGAACAGCAGCGAATAAGCGCCGACGATCGCCGACACGGCGCCGCTCGCGCCGACCATCGGCTCGGTCGATGCAGGATCGACCGCCCATTGCGCCAGCGCCGCGCCATAGGCGCCGACGCCGTACAGGACGAGCAGCCCCCGCGAGCCCAGCGGCGCCTCCACATAGCGGCCGCAAAAGCCCAGCATCATCATGTTGAAGGCGATGTGCAGCAGATTGGCGTGGACCAACGTCGCCGTCAGCGGGGTGAGCAGCGCCGGCACCGCATAGGGCAGCCACTCGATCGCCCCGAAGCGCGCCGGCACGAAGCCCGCATACAGCGCGGCATGATCGATCAGGCGCGACACGGACGCGACGAGATACGCCGCCGCGGTGACGGCGACCAGCCACACCGTGGCGCGCGGCGGCGGCATCCTCATCGCGTCACATCCCTGCGGTGGGGAAGAGCGGGCGTCAGATGAACTCGATCTTGGCGATCGAATAGTAACGGTCGCCCGACGGCACCGTCACTTCGACATCGTCGTCAACCTTGCGGCCGATCAGGCCGCGGCCGAGCGGCGAATTATAGGAGATGCGGCCCTTCTTGGCGTCCGCCTCGGTCTGACCGACGATCTGGTAGACGACTTCCTTGTCGTCCTCGTCGAGCAGGGTGACGGTCGCGCCGAACACCACCTTGTCGCCGGACAGGTCGCGCGGGTCGATGATCGTCGCGCGGCTCAGCTTGTCCTCGATGTCGGCGATGGTCGCCTCGATCTGGCCCTGCCGTTCCTTGGCGGCGTGATATTCCGCATTCTCGGAAAGGTCACCATGGGCGCGCGCTTCCTCGATCGCATCAATCACCTCCGGGCGTTCGATGGTCTTGAGGCGGTGCAGCTCCTCCGTCAGCATCCGATGGCCCTCGGCCAACATCGGCATCTTCTCGACGGTCGCCATCTCCAAACAACCTTTCGTTAAAAAACAGGACGCGGACGGCCGGTGTCGCGGCCGCCCCGTCCATTCAGCGCATGTTGGGGGTCAATTACGCGGGGAGCGATAATATTCCTGCAGCGCACGCACTTCAAGGGGCCTGCGCCGCATTGCGGCGATGGCCCGTGCCGTAGCGACGCTCGCCGCCGCGGTCGTGAAGTAGGGAATGCGCTGGCCGAGCGCCGAAATGCGGATCGCGCGGCTGTCCTGCAACGACTGCCAACCCTCCGTCGTATTGAAGATGATCGCCACCTCGCCGTCCTTGATGCGGTCGACGATATGGGGCCGGCCCTGGGCGACCTTGTTGACGCGCTCGACACGCACCCCCTCGGCCTCGAGATATTCCGCGGTGCCGCCGGTGGCGAGGATGGTGAAGCCGAGGCTCTCCATCTCGCGCGCGGCGGGCAGGATCACCGGCTTGTCGCTGTCCTTGACGGAAATGAACACGGTGCCGCCATCGGGCAGTATGGTGCTCGCACCGAGCTGGGCCTTGGCGAAGGCAGTCGCGAAATCCGTATCGATTCCCATCACTTCGCCGGTCGATTTCATTTCCGGTGACAACACTGGATCGACGCCCGGGAAGCGCGCCCAGGGGAACACCGCCTCCTTCACCGCGACATGATCGACGCTGCGGTCGATCGCCGGAAGTGTGGCCAGCATCTCGCCGGCCATCACCCGCGCCGCGATCTTGGCGACCGGCTGGCCGATCGCCTTGGCGACGAACGGCACGGTGCGGCTGGCGCGCGGATTGACCTCGATCAGATAGACTTTGCCGTCCTTGACCGCATACTGGATGTTCATCAGCCCGCGAACCTTCAGCGCATCGGCGAGCGCGCGCGTCTGCCGCTCGATCTCGGCGATGATCTCGTCGGACAGGCTGTAGGGCGGCAGCGAGCAGGCGCTGTCCCCCGAGTGCACGCCGGCCTCCTCGATATGCTGCATGACGCCGGCGACGATGGTGTCCTTGCCGTCACAGATCGCGTCCACATCCACCTCGATTGCGTCGCGCAGATACTGGTCGATCAAAACCGGTGAGTCGCCAGACACTTGCACGGCGGTCTGGATATAATGTTCGAGCTGCGCCGGCCCGTCGACCACCTCCATCGCGCGGCCACCCAGCACGTAGGACGGCCGCATCAGCACCGGATAGCCGACCCGCTCGGCGACGCGCAGCGCCTCCTCGCGGCTGCGCGCGATGCCGTTGCGCGGCTGGAGCAGGCCAAGGCGGGTAACGAGATCCGCGAAGCGTTCGCGATCCTCGGCGAGGTCGATCGCGTCGGGGCTGGTGCCGAGGATCGGGATGCCGGCCGACTCAAGCTCCTGGGCGAGCTTCAGCGGCGTCTGCCCGCCGAACTGCACGATCACCCCGACCAGAGTCCCGTTCTGCTGCTCGACATGCAGGATTTCGAGCACGTCCTCGACCGTCAGCGGCTCGAAATAAAGACGATCGGAGGTGTCATAATCGGTGCTCACCGTTTCCGGGTTGCAGTTGACCATGATCGTCTCATAGCCCGCGTCCGCCAGCGCGAAGCAGGCGTGACAGCAGCAATAGTCGAACTCGATGCCCTGCCCGATCCGGTTCGGGCCGCCGCCGAGGATGACGATCTTCTTCCGATCGCTCGGCTGGGATTCGTTTTCAGGCTCGCCGAACACCGGCGCCTCATAGGTCGAGTACATGTATGGCGTCTTCGCCTCGAACTCGGCCGCGCAGGTGTCGATACGTTTAAACACCGGACGCACGCCGAGACGATGGCGGAGCGCGCGCACCTCCTTCTCGGTGACGCCGCCGGTCAGCGCTTTCACAGTGTCATGGACGATGCCGGACCCGCGCGCCTGGGCGCGGTCCATGCCGGCGAGGTTGGCGGATTGCAGCGCCAGCCAGGCGAGGCGCCTGTCGGAAAAGCCCATCGCCTTCAGCTTGCGCAGGCCGGCGGCGTCGTTCGGCAACCCGTCGCGGCAGACCCGCTCTTCGGCCTGCACGATCTCGCGCAGCCGCTCCAGGAACCACGGATCATAGCCGGCGAGCCGGTGGATCTCGTCGACCGTGAAGCCTTCGCGCAAAGCCTGGGCGGCGACGAGCAGCCGGTCGGGCGTCGCCTTGGACAGCGCCGCCTCGATCTCGGTACGGCCAGCGCCGGCCAGACGATCGACGATGTTGAGGCCGGACAGGCCCGTCTCCAGGCCGCGCAGCGCCTTTTGCAGGCTTTCGTGAATGTTGCGGCCGATCGCCATCACCTCGCCGACCGACTTCATCGCCGTGGTCAGCTGGTCGTCGGCGCCCTTGAACTTCTCGAAGGCGAAGCGCGGCACCTTGGTGACGACATAGTCGATCGTCGGCTCGAAGCTGGCGGGCGTCGCGCCGGTGATGTCGTTGTCGATCTCGTCGAGCGTGTAGCCCACCGCCAGCTTGGCCGCGACCTTGGCGATCGGGAAACCGGTCGCCTTGGAGGCCAGCGCCGAGGAACGCGACACGCGCGGGTTCATCTCGATGACGACCAGCCGGCCATCCTTGGGATTGACCGCGAACTGGACGTTGGAGCCGCCCGTCTCCACGCCGATCTCGCGCAGCACCGCAATCGAGGCGTTGCGCATGATCTGATATTCCTTGTCGGTCAGCGTCAGCGCCGGCGCGACGGTGATGGAATCGCCGGTATGGACGCCCATCGGATCGACATTCTCGATCGAGCAGATGATGATGGCGTTGTCGTTGCGATCGCGCACCACCTCCATCTCATATTCCTTCCAGCCGAGGACCGATTCCTCGACCAGCACCTCGGTGGTCGGCGAAAGATCGAGGCCGTTGGTGACGATGGCGATGAAATCGGACTTGTTGTAGGCGATGCCACCGCCCTGCCCGCCCATCGTGAAGCTCGGCCGGATGATCGACGGCAGGCCGACATGTTCGAGCGCCGCCAGCGCCTCGTCCACGGTATGGGCGATCGCGGAGCGCGGGCTTTCCAGGCCGATCTTGTCCATCGCCTCGCGGAATTTCTGGCGATCCTCGGCCTTGTCGATCGCCTCGGCGTCGGCCCCGATCATCTGCACGCCATATTTCTCCAGCGTGCCGTCGCGGAACAGCGCCAGCGCGGTGTTCAGCGCCGTCTGCCCGCCCATCGTCGGCAGCACCGCGTCGGGCCGCTCCTTCTCGATGATCTTGGCGACGATTTCGGGCGTGATCGGCTCGACATAGGTGGCGTCGGCCATGTCCGGATCGGTCATGATCGTGGCGGGGTTGGAGTTGACGAGGACGATGCGATAGCCCTCCTCCTTCAGCGCCTTCACCGCCTGCGTGCCCGAATAATCGAACTCGCACGCCTGACCGATGACGATCGGGCCGGCGCCGATGATGAGGATGGAGGAGATGTCGGTACGCTTGGGCATGTCAGACTCGCGCTGGATTCAGGGGGGACGCGGCCATCAGGTGCCGGGCCGGAGTTGAGAGACGAACTGCTCGAACAGGTAATGGCTGTCCTGCGGTCCGGGGCTGGCCTCCGGATGATATTGGACGCTGAACGCCGGCCTGTCCTTGAGCCTGAGGCCGGCGAGCGAGCCGTCGAACAACGACACGTGCGTCGCCTCGGCATTGGCGGGCAGGCTGTCGGCCTCCACCGCAAAGCCGTGATTCATGCTGGTGATCTCCACCCGGCCGTCGTCGGTGCGCTTCACCGGATGGTTGGCGCCGCGATGGCCCTGGTGCATCTTCGACGTCTTGCCGCCGATGGCGAGGCCGAGCAGCTGGTGGCCGAGGCAGATGCCGAAGATCGGCTTGCCGACGTCGAGAAGGTGCCGGATCACCGGCACGGCATAGGCGCCGGTCGCCGCCGGATCGCCGGGCCCGTTGGAGAGGAACACGCCGTCGGGCTGATGCGCCATCACCTCCTCAAAGGTCGCGGTGGCGGGCACGACGGTGACATGCGCGCCGGCAGCGACGAGGTTGCGCAGGATGTTGCGCTTCAGACCATAGTCGATGGCGACGACATGGGGCCCGTCCGGATTGGCGGCGTGGGTGGCATAGCCCTCGCCCATCGTCCACAGCCCGTCGTCCCACTTGTAGGTCTGGAGGGTCGATACCTCCCTGGCGAGGTCCATGCCCTCCAGGCCCGGCCACGCCCGCGCCTTCGCGGCGAGGCCAACGACGTCGAACTCGCCCTTCGCATTATGGGCGATGACGCCGTTCGGCGCGCCATGGATGCGGATCGCCCGGGTCAGCGCCCGCGTGTCGACGCCGGCGAGGCCGATGCGTCCGTTGGCCTTGAGCCAGGCGTCGAAGCGACCGGTGGCGCGGAAATTGGACGGATCCGTCACATCCTCGCGGACGACGCAGCCGAGCGCGAAGGGGTTGGTCGCCTCCACATCCTCGGGGTTGGCGCCGACATTGCCGATGTGCGGGAAGGTGAAGTTGACGATCTGCCCGGCATAGGAGGGATCGGTCATCACCTCCTGATAGCCGGTCATCGCGGTGTTGAAGCACACCTCGCCAACAGCCTCGCCCTCGGCGCCGAATCCCCGCCCCCATATCGCCGAACCGTCGGCGAGAACGAGGACGCCGGTAGCCCCTTCAGGAGCGCGCGCAGGGGTGTCGGCCATCGTGGTGGCGAGTCCTTCTTGGTTGGCCATGTGGCGGGTAAACGGCCGGCGAGGTAGGGCCCGTACCGCCGCGGGTCAACTCCTGTCGAAATCTGATCGAGCTCGTTATATATGGTCCTTTCCCGGAAACCCGAGGACCCATGATCCGAGACGATATCAAGGTGGCGCTGGTCACCGCCATGAAGGCGCGCGAGACGGACAAGACCGCCGCCCTCCGCCTGATCCAGGCGGCCATCAAGAACCGCGACATCGAGGCGCGCACCGGCGGCGCGCCGGCCGACGACGATCAGCTCGTCACCGACGTGCTGCGCAAGATGGCCAAGCAGCGCCGCGAATCGATCGAGATGTACGACAAGGGCGGGCGCGCCGAACTGGCCGATGCCGAGCGCGCCGAGCTGGCGGTGATCGAGGGCTTCCTCCCCGCGCAGATGGACGAGGCCGCGCAGGCGGCCGTGATCGACGCCATCGCCACCGAGCTGGGCGCCACCGGCCCGAAGGACATGGGCCGGGTCATCGCGCTCTTGAAGGAACGTCATGGCAGCCAGATCGACATGTCCCGCGCGAGCGGGCTGGTGAAGGCGCGGCTCACCGCCTGACGGCACGCGCCGCCGTCCCGACACAGCGCTCCCGCTGCCTGAGGGCCGTGGGCGGGAGGCGTTGCGCCGCGCCCCGCCCCCGAGTACAGAGCGGAATTGATATAATCGCGGCGTCCGAGTCGCAGCCACCAGGAGGGGAGGACCGCCATGCTGCTGTCCCCCCAGTTTCTCGATGAAATCCGTGCGCGCACGACATTGTCCGCGCTGATCCAGCGCAGCGTGAAGCTCGTCCGCGCCGGCCGCGAGTTCAAGGCCTGCTGCCCCTTCCATCAGGAAAAGACGCCCAGCTTCTGGGTCAATGACGAGAAAGGCTTCTACCATTGCTTCGGCTGCTCGGCGCATGGCGATGCCATTCGCTGGCTGACCGAGGCGCAGGGCCTGTCGTTCATGGACGCGGTGAAGGAGCTGGCGGAGGCGGCCGGCATGGCGCTGCCCGCCCCCGACCCGATCCAGCGCGAAAAGGCCGAGCGGGCCGCCGGCCTGCATGACGTGATGCTGCGCGCCGAGCGCTGGTTCACCGAGCAGCTGGCCGGCATCGGCGGCGGCGAGGCGCGGGCCTATCTGGCCAAGCGCGGCATCGACGCGGAGATGGCGGCCGCCTTCGGCCTCGGCTTCGCGCCCGATTCCCGATCCAGGCTGAAGGGCGCGCTCGCCGATTGCGGCGAGGAGGCGCTGGTCGCCGGCGGCCTGTTGATCGAAGTCGAAGGCAAGGAGCGGTACGACCGTTTCCGCGGCCGGCTGATGATCCCGATCCGCGATCCGCGCGGACGGACGATCGCGTTCGGCGGTCGCATCATCGGCGAGGGCGAGCCCAAATATCTGAACTCGCCGGAAACGCCGCTCTTCGACAAGGGGCGCACCCTCTACAATCTCGATCGCGCCGCGCCCGCCGCGCGGAAGGCCGGGCGAATGCTCGTCGTCGAGGGCTATCTGGACGTGATCGGGCTGGCGCGGGCCGGCATCGGCGAGGCGGTGGCGCCGCTCGGCACCGCCCTGACCGAGCAGCAAATGGGCCTGCTGTGGCGGATCACCGACACGCCGATCCTGTGCTTCGACGGGGACAAGGCCGGTGCCAAGGCGGCGGTGCGCGCCGCCACGCGCGCGCTGCCGGTGATGCCGCTCGGCAAGTCGCTGTGCTTCGCCTCGCTGCCGGCCGGCAAGGATCCGGACGATCTGGTGCGCGACGGCGGCAAGCCGGGCTTCGAGGCGGCCATCGCCCATCCCGAATCGCTGGTCTCGCTGCTCTATCGCGCCGAGCGGGCGGATGTGGACGCATCATCGCCCGACGACCGGGCGCGGCTGCGCGGCGCGCTGGACGCGCTCGCCGCCACTGCGACGGACAAGCTGCTCGCCGAGGAATATCGCCGCTCGTTCAACAATCTCTTCTTCGAGGATTTCGGGTGGAAGAAGCGCGAGCGCTCAGACGTCCAGCAGTCCGTGCTGCGCACCGCCCCCGGCGCCATGCCGGTGCTCTCCACGACGTTCGTGCGCTCGATCCTTTACGGCCTCACCCGCTTTCCGGGGGTCGCGGCGGGCCGGCTGGAGGCGATCGCCGGCCTGCACATCGATCATGACGATTTCCGCCGGTGGCGCGACACCCTGGTCGATATCGGCGTCAACCGGCCGAGCCTGTCGGACGACGGCATCGCCGCGATCCTCGCCGCGGAACGGCTGACGGAGGTTGCAGCGTTCGACCTTCGTTACGATCTGCGCTTTCCCTTCTCGATGCGGCAGGCCGAAACCGGCCATGCCGTCGAGCGGCTGATCGCGATGATCGAGTTGCTAAATGAAGAACGCGACCTAGATGATGAAATGGCGCGGTTGAACGCCCGGGCGATAGCGGATAGCGGCCTCGGCCGTTACGAGTCGATCGAAGCGGCTAGGCAACAGATCAGGGAACGGAAACTCATGCTCCGCGAACGGAGTTTTGAGCTGGGAACGGTTGAGACAATGATGGCAGGCGCGAGCCCGTCGATCATGGCAGCAGGTGGCGGAAACTAAATGGCGAAGACGAACGTGAGCGAGCCGCAGGACAAGACGGAGGCCGGCGACGCGCCGCTGATCGACCTCAACGAGGCCTCGCTCAAGAAGCTGATCACGCGCGCCAAGAAGCGCGGCTACATCACCTATGATCAGCTCAACGAAGCCCTGCCGCAGGACCAGATGTCCTCCGATCAGCTCGAGGACGTGATGTCCGCGCTGAACGAGATGGGCGTCAACATCGTCGAGAATGACGATGCCGGCGAGGACGAGCAGCCCCAGGACGATGCCGACGAGGAGATCGTCGGCGCCGAGGACGGCGAGCCATCCCAGGTCCTCACCGCCACCGCCAAGAAGGAAACCATCGATCGCACGGACGACCCCGTGCGCATGTACCTGCGCGAGATGGGCGCGGTGGAGCTGCTGTCGCGTGAGGGCGAGATCGCCATCGCCAAGCGCATCGAGGCCGGCCGCGACACGATGATCCTCGGCCTGTGTGAAAGCCCGATCACCTTCAACGCGATCATCGAATGGTCGACCGCGCTGAACGAGGGCACGATCCAGCTGCGCGAGATCCTCGACCTCGACGCCATGCTCCACAAGGGCCCGACCGCCGAGCAGGTGGAAGGCGACGAGGACGGCGGAGAGATCAGCGAGAAGACCGCCGGCCCTTCCTTCAAGGACGAGGATGAGCCGGAGGAGGAGACGGCTCCCGACGAGGACGAGGAGTCGCTGACCGAGCGTCGCGCCCCGCGTCCGTCCGAGGAGGATGAGGACGACAATACGCTGAGCCTCGCCCAGATGGAGGAGCAGCTCAAGCCGCAGGCGCTTGAGAAGTTCGCGGCCATCACCGAGCTCTACAAGAGCTTCGCCAAGGTGCAGAATGCGCGGCTTGCCGCCCTCGGCGTCGGCGACGACTTCCCCGCGGCCGAGGAAAATCGCTACCAGAAGCTGCGCGAGGACCTCACCGCCGAGGTCGAAAGCGTGCAGTTCCACGGCGCCAAGATCGAATATCTCGTCGACCAGCTCTACAGCTTTAACCGGCGCCTGACGGCGCTGGGCGGCCAGATGCTGCGCCTTGCCGAGCGTCACAAGGTGCCTCGCAAGGCATTCCTTGACGCCTATGTCGATCACGAGATGGAAGAGGGCTGGCTCGATCGGGTCGGCGGCCTCGACAAGAAGTGGGCCGCCTTCGCGGCGGCCGAGCGTGCGCCGGTCGATCGCATCCGCACGGAGATCGGCGAGATCGCCCAGGCCACCGGCATGGCGCTGGCCGAGTTCCGCCGCATCGTCAACATGGTCCAGAAGGGCGAGCGCGAGGCGCGCATCGCCAAGAAGGAGATGGTCGAGGCCAATCTGCGCCTCGTCATCTCCATCGCCAAGAAATACACCAATCGCGGCCTGCAGTTCCTCGACCTGATCCAGGAGGGCAATATCGGCCTGATGAAGGCCGTGGATAAGTTCGAATATCGCCGCGGCTACAAATTCTCGACCTACGCGACCTGGTGGATCCGCCAGGCGATCACCCGCTCGATCGCCGATCAGGCGCGCACCATCCGCATCCCGGTCCACATGATCGAGACGATCAACAAGCTGGTCCGCACCAGCCGCCAGATCCTGCACGAGATCGGCCGCGAGCCGACGCCGGAGGAGCTGGCCGAGCGACTGTCCATGCCGCTGGAGAAAGTGCGCAAGGTAATGAAGATCGCCAAGGAGCCGATCTCCCTCGAAACGCCGATCGGCGACGAGGAGGACAGCCATCTCGGCGATTTCATCGAGGACAAGAACGCTGTCATCCCGGTCGACGCCGCGATCCAGGCGAACTTGAAGGAAACGGTGACGCGCGTGCTGGCCAGCCTGACGCCGCGCGAGGAGCGCGTGCTGCGCATGCGCTTCGGCATTGGCATGAACACGGATCACACGCTGGAGGAGGTGGGCCAGCAGTTCAGCGTGACGCGCGAGCGCATCCGCCAGATCGAGGCCAAGGCGCTGCGCAAGCTGAAACACCCGTCGCGCAGCCGCAAGATGCGCAGCTTCCTCGACCAATAGCGGCCGACCGGTGGGGCCGCCCCGCCGGACAGCCAGCCACACGCAATCAGCGCCGGTGTCCGCAAGGACGCCGGCGCTGATCATTTTGGGCTCGTAACCTCGTCTTTACTGACGGGGGCTATCCCATCCGTCGTGTACCGCGTGGCTTGCCGCGCCTCATCGAGGAAATGCGATGATCGCGACTAATTTTCTTCCGCTGAATCACGGTCAGGTGGCCGAAACCGTCTCCGCGCTCGTTATCGCGGAGGGCACGGCCAGCCATGGCTATTGTGCCTCGCGCAGCCTCGCGCAGGGACCCGACGCCAGCCGGAACATCGCCGATGCGCTGCACTATCTCTGCGTCCTTTACGGGCGCCAGCCGGACATGATCGACCTCGCCTCGCTGCGTCATCCAGCGACGCAGGCGGGCCATTTCCTGGCCGAGGCGGCCGATGCCTTCGCCGCGGAACGGCTCTATCTCGCCCAGCTCGCCGTCGCCGCCGGCCCCCAGCCCAGCACGCCCGGGCAGGCCGACAGCCAGGGCGCCGTACTTGGCCATAATCATGCGCTGGCGATGCTCGCCCGCTCCGATCGCCACGGCACCGCCTTCGGCGCGGCCGCCGCCCTGCTCGTCGACTGGCATGAGGTTCGCGCTTTGCTCGATCTGGCCGCACATCGACTCGGCGTCGACGTCCCCGCCTGTCTGTTGCCGGTTCCCGCCGAGACGCTGGCCATCGCCGCCCTCCTCGCCGAGACCCCCGCGGTGGAGCGCGCCATCGCCTTCGGCGCCCAGCAATTCCTGTTTCAGCAGCGCGGCATGTGGAGCCTGCTCGAGGCGCGCGAGATCGCCCGCCGCAATTCCTGATTCATCTTTTCTCTCTTCCGCATCCTCCCTTACGGCCGGCCGCGCCATCACGCGCGCCGGCCGTTCGCGCGTCCGCGCACTGCCGCCGCCATGGTCCAACCCTGCCGGATATTCCCCCTGCCCCCGACGATGAGAAAGAGCCGCAGCCTTCTCATCCATTATATTAGGGCGCCGCGGAAAAACGCGGTTGCGCGCAGATGTGTCGAAATTTTTCTCTGCAAACTGCGTGGACAAGCAGTAACCGGGCGCGCCATCACTAATTTCGGGTGTCAGGGAGGTAGCGATGACCCATCAAGCACGATGCCTGTGCGGCGCGGTACGCATCACCATCGAAGCGGAGCCGCTGGCGGCGCGCGCCTGCTGGTGCCGGGTGTGTCAGTATCTCGGCGCCGGGGCGAACACCGTCAATGTCTGCTTTCCGGCCGAGGCGGTGACGGCCAGCGGGGCGGTGCAATGGCATGAATGGGTCGCCGACAGCGGGACGGTGATGCGGCGCGGATTCTGCCCTGAATGCGGCACGCCCCTGTTCAGCAATGCGCTGTCGCGCCCGCACCTCACCTTCATCCGCGCCGGCGCGCTCGACGATCCCGAGCTGATCGCCCCACAGGCGACGATCTGGACGAGCGCCGCGCCGAGCTGGGCCTGCATCGATGCCGACCTGCCGCAGGTGGCGTGCCAGCCGGCGCCTGTCGCCTAGGGGACAACGGCGCTCCAGCCCTTGGCCTCTTGCGCCACGGCCTGCCTGGTGGCGCGGGTGTAGAGGCACAGCATCGTCCCCTTGGCCCCCTTCATATGCCGCTGCGGCCAGGCGCCGCGGACCAGCATCGCGTCGACGCCGCTGCCGTCAGGGAAGCCGACCCGGTTGGGCAGCACCCTTGCCGCCCTGAGCCCGGAGGCGCGCAGGCAGGCGGCGCGCCCGGCCCGCTCGTTCTCGGCCCACGCAGCCGGGCTGGAGGCGACGGTCGGCGCGGCGGCGGCGAACAACAGGCAGGCAAGGACGATGCGCATCAATGTCTCCGTCAGGGCCGGTGCAGCACGCCGCCCGGCATTGGCCGCCGCACGCCGGTGGTGCCCGGAAAGCTGATCTCCAGCCCCTTCAACGTACGGACCGCCATATAGGCGAAGCCCTCCGCCTCGGTGGCGTCCCCGTTCCAGCCGAGCGCCTCGATCGGCTCCGCTGCGACATTGCAGCGGCGCGCGATCATCTCCATCAGCGTCGCATTGTGGCGGCCGCCACCGGCGACGATCAGCCGGCGCGGCTGCTCGGGGCAGTGACGGAAGGCGCGCGCGATCGTCTCGGCGGTGAAGGCGGTGAGCGTCGCGGCGCCGTCGGCGGCACTGAGGCCACGCACCGCCGCCAGTCCGAAGTCCGCGCGGTCGAGCGACTTGGGCGGCGGGCGATCGAACCAGCCATTATCGAGCATCGTCGCCAGCACCGCCTCGTCCACCCGGCCGGCGGCGGCGAGCGCACCGCCTGCGTCGTAGCGCGCGCCCGTTTCGGCCAGCACCCAGTCGTCGATCAGGGCGTTGGCGGGGCCGGTATCGAAGGCGATCAGCGCGCCGTCGGCGCCGATGAAGGTGACGTTGCCGACGCCTCCGAGGTTCAGCACGGCGAGCGGCGGCGCGCCATCGGCGGTCAGCGCGCGGTGATAGACCGGGATCAGCGGCGCCCCCTGACCGCCGGCGATGACATCGGCCGAGCGGAAATCGTCGACGACGGGGATGCCGAGCATCTTCGCCATGCGATCGCCCTCGCCGATCTGCCATGTCCAGCCGCGGTCGGGCCGGTGGGCGATGGTCTGGCCGTGGAAGCCGATCACCGCCACCCCGGAGGCCTCGACGCCGGCATGCGCGAGCAGGCGGCGGACGAGATCCATGTGCCGGTCCGTGAGCATCGCGGCGGCGGCGTCGATCACCAGATCGTGACGCGGGCGGCTGAAGCTGAGCGCCATGGCGGTCGCCTCGCGGATGGCGGCGCGCTCCTCGTCGGGATAGGGCTCGGTGAGAAAGGCGACGGGCCTGACCGCCCCCTCCCCGTCCGTCTCGATCAGCGCGGCGTCGATGCCGTCGAGCGAGGTTCCGGACATGAGGCCCACGGCAAGCACGCTACCCAAGGCTTTCTCCCCCTGCTAGGCGACATCCGCCATGACTGAATTCCGATCAGACCTGCTACGCCTCCTCTCTTCGCGGGGCTATATCCATCAAGTCACCGATGCGGCCGCGCTCGACGCGCTGGCGCAAAAACAGGTCGTGCCGGGCTATATCGGCTTCGATCCGACGGCGCCGTCGCTGCATGTCGGCAGCCTCGTCCAGATCATGCTGCTGCGGCGCATGCAGCAGGCCGGCCACAAGCCGATCGTCGTCATGGGCGGCGGCACCGGCAAGATCGGCGACCCGAGCTTCAAGGACGAGGCGCGGCGCCTGCTGACCGGCGATATCATTGCCGAAAATGTCGCCTCGATCCGGCGCATCTTCGAGCGTTTCCTGACCTTCGGCGACGGGCCGACCGACGCGATCATGGTCGACAATGCCGAATGGCTGGATCGGCTGGAATATATCCCCTTCCTGCGCGACGTCGGCCAGCATTTCTCGATCAACCGCATGCTCAGCTTCGATTCGGTGAAGCTTCGGCTCGACCGCGAACAGTCGCTGAGCTTCCTCGAATTCAACTACATGATCCTCCAGGCCTATGATTTCCTGGAGCTGTCGCGCCGCGTCGGCTGCCGGCTGCAGATGGGCGGCTCGGATCAATGGGGCAATATCGTCAACGGCATCGAGCTCGCCCGCCGCATGGACGGCACCGAAGTCTATGGCGTCACCACCCCGCTGATTACCACCGCCGACGGCGGCAAGATGGGCAAGACCATGGCCGGCGCCGTTTGGCTGCATGAGGATCAGCTGCCGCATTTCGATTACTGGCAGTTCTGGCGCAACACGCATGACGCCGATGTCGGCCGCTTCCTGCGGCTGTTCACGGATCTTCCGCTCGACGAAATCACCCGGCTGGAGGCGCTCCAAGGCGCCGAGATCAACGAGGCGAAGAAGATCCTCGCCGATGAGGCGACGGCGATGTGCCGAGGGCGTGGCGCCGCCGCCGTCGCCGCCGCCACCGCGCGGGCCACCTTCGAGGAGGGCGGCGCGGGCGAGGCGTTGCCGAAGCTCCAGGTGGCGGACGGACGCATCCCGATCGTGGTGGCGCTGACCAGCCTCGCGCTTGCCGCATCCAATGGCGAGGCGCGGCGCAAGATCGCCGAGGGCGCCGTGCGCCTCAACGACATCGTTGTCCGCGACGACAAATATGAGGTCGTGCTGGATCAGGAGGAGCCGGTGAAGATCAGCCTCGGCAAGAAGCGTCACGGGCTGCTGACGCGATGATCCGCCGATTGATCGCCGCTGCCGTCGCGCTGCTCGCCGCATCCACGGCGCCGGCCGCCCCGCTCGACGACATTGCCCAGCGCTACGTGAAGATGTCGCTGGAGGCGGGCGAGCGCGAACCGGGCTATGTCGACAGCTATTACGGCCCGCCCGAATGGGCGGAGGCCGCAAGGAAGGCGCCACGCAGCTTCGCCGATCTGCGCGGCGAGGCGCAGGCGCTCGCCAGGGCACTGGCGGCAATCGACCCGCGGACGCTGGACGCCATGTCCGTCCGCCGCCGCGCCTATCTGCAAGCGCAGGTGAAGGCGGCGACGACGCGGCTGTCGATGGACATGGGCGAGAAATTCCCCTTCCAGGACGAGGCGGACGGGCTGTTCGGCGTGCGCCCGCAGCTGAAGCCGCTTGCTGCCTATGATCCGGTGCTGGCGCGTATCGATCGGCTGGTGCCGGGGCCGGGAGCGCTCGCCGATCGCGTGGATGCGCTGCTCGATCGCTATATCGTGCCTGCGGACAAGGTCGAGCCGGTAATGCGCGCGGCCATTGCCGAATGCCGGGCGCGGACGATGCGGCACATCGCGCTCCCTTCCGACGAGCGCTTCGACCTCGGCCTCGTCACCGGCAAGAGCTGGTCGGGCTATAACTGGTACAAGGGCAACGCCCACAGCCTCATCGAGATCAACACCGACCTGCCGGTGCGCATCGGCCGCGCCGCCGAGATCGGCTGCCATGAGGGCTATCCCGGCCATCATGTGCTGAACATGCTGCTGGAGCGGAAGCTGGCGCGCGGGCGCGGCTGGGTCGAGTTCACGATCAACCCGCTGTTCGGCCCGCAGGGCACCATTGCCGAGGGCACCGCAAATTACGGCGTCCACCTCGCCTTCCCGGGCGAGGAACTGGAGGCGTTCGAGGCGAAGACGCTGTTCCCGCTCGCCGGGCTCGACCCCGGGGAAGCGCCGCGCCTTGCCGCGCTCCGCGACGCGATGGACGAGCTGGCCGGCGCGCGGCTGACGATCGCGGAGATGTATCTCGACGGCAAGATCGACCGCGAACAGGCGATCGCGCTCAGTCAGAAATACCAGCTGCTCTCGCGGACACGCGCCGAGCATGGCCTCGGCTTCACCGAGCAATATCGCAGCTACGTGATCAACTATGCGACCGGCAAGGACATGGCGCAGGCCTATGTCGAGCGCGCCGGACCGTCGCCGGCGGCGCGGTGGGCGCGGTTCGAGGCGGTGATTTCCGAGCCGACGGTGCCGGCGGATCTGCTGCCGAAATAGACGGAGGGGGGCCGGCGGCCTGATCCAGGCGTCACGCCGGCCGTGCCACAACAAGGCCTCAATCTCGCGAGACATTCGACGCATCGGGAGGAGGCGACCCGCATGCTGCTGTCGGTGATGCTGTTCCAGGCGGTGGCGGGGCCTCCTCGCCCGGAGCCGGCGCCGCGCGCGAAGGCGCAGGCGGATTGTCCCGCGGGCCCGGGCGCTGAAGGCGACATCATTGTCTGCGCGCATCGGCGGGAAGGTTTCCGCATCGGTGCCCAGGACGTCGCCAATGAGGAGAAAAGCCTGCCGAAGGCGGATTTCCGCCTGTTCGGGCAGAGCCGTCTGAAAATCTCGGGGGAGCAGAAGGGCGTGGGCGGCTTCACCAGCAATCGGGCGATGGCGACGATCGCCATCCCCTTCTGAACCGCCTCAGCCGCGCCGCACCGGCACTACCCCGGCAAGCACCAGCGAGCCACTGCGACGCGGTACCGCCTTCATCCTGAGCGGAGCAACCCCACCACCGCGTCGCGCTCGAACAGATAGAGGCAGGTGCGCGCCGCCTGCCCACGCGCGCCCTCCAGCCCGCCGTCGCGATCGACCAGCAGGCGGGCGTCGTCGGTGGCCACCGGCACCAGCGCCGTCACCTGCTCCGCGTCGGCGAGCCGGAACGCCGCCTCGCCCGACTGGCGCGTGCCGAGGATCTCGCCGCCGCCGCGCAGCCGCAGATCCTCCTCGGCGATGCGGAAGCCGTCATTGGTCTCGCGCATCAGGGCAAGGCGGGCGCGCGCCGTCTCGCTGAGCGCGGCGCCGCGCAACAGCAGGCAGACCGAACGCTGGTCGCCGCGCCCGACGCGGCCGCGCAGCTGATGGAGCTGGGCGAGGCCAAAGCGCTCTGCGCCCTCGATGACGATCAGCGTGGCGTTGGGCACGTCGACGCCGACCTCGATCACCGTGGTGGCGACCAGCACGGCGATGCGGCCGGCTGCGAAATCGGCCATCACGGCATCCTTGTCCGGACCCTTCATTCGGCCATGGACGAGGCCGATGGCATCGCCGAAGCGCGCCTTGAGCGCCGCCGCGCGTGCCTCGGCCGCGGCCATGTCGGACACCTCGCTCTCCTCGACCAGCGGGCAGACCCAATAGGCCTGCCGCCCCTCGCCGATATGGCGGCCGAGCGCGTCGACAACCTCGTCGATCCGCTCCAGCGAGACGACGCTGGTCTGGATCGGCTGGCGGCCGGGCGGCATCTCGTCCAGCCGGCTGACGTCCATCTCGCCATATTGAGTGAGCGTCAGCGTGCGCGGGATCGGGGTCGCCGTCATCACCAGCAGGTGCGGCGGGCGTTCGGCCTTGGCGGTGAGCATCATGCGCTGGGCGACGCCGAAGCGATGCTGCTCGTCGACCACCACCAGCCCCAGCCGCTTGTACGCCACCGCCTGCTGGAAAATGGCGTGGGTCCCGACGAGGATGTGGATCGAGCCGTCCGCCAGCCCCATCAACGTCGCCTCGCGGGCGCGCCCCTTCTCGCGCCCGGTGAGGATCGCGACATTGACCGGGAGATGGCCGAGATGGCGGCGCAGCGTCTCATAATGCTGGCGGGCGAGAATTTCGGTCGGCGCCAGCATCGCCCCCTGCGCGCCGGCCTCGACAGCATTGAGCAGGGCCATCGTCGCCACCAGGGTCTTGCCGGCCCCGACATCGCCCTGAAGCAGCCGAACCATCGGCGTGCCCTGCGCCATGTCGCCGGCGATCTCAGCAGACGCGCGGGTCTGGGCGCCGGTGGGCGCGTAGGGCAGGCCAAGGGCGGCGCGCAGATGGCCGTCTCCGGCGAGCGGCTCGCCCTTGCGGCTGCGCGTCGAGCGGCGGACCAGCATCAGGGCGAGCTGGTTGGCGAACACTTCGTCATAGGCGAGCCGCTCGCGGGCCATGGCGTCCTGCGGGTCGGCATGGGCGCGCACGATCGCCTCGTGCCAGTCCGGCCAGCCGCGCCGGGCAAGCAGGCTCGGCTCGATCCATTCGGCGAGCGCGGGGGCGCGGGCGATCGCCTGCTCGACGAGAGCGGCCAGCCTCTTGTTGGTGAGCCCCTCGGACAGCGCATAGACGGCCTCGCGCGGGCGGACTTCCTCGTCCGGCTCAAGCACGTCCGGATGGACGATCTGAAATTCGGTGCCGTAAGTGTCGAGGCGGCCGGTGATCCGTCTGGGCTCGTTCAAGGGGAACAGCTTGCGCGCCCAGCCCGAATTGCCGCCGAAGAAGACGAGGCTCAGCGCCTCGCCCGCCCCGTCCACGGCCTGCACCCGGAACGGCCCGCGCGGCGAGGACGAGGAACGATAGCCGACGGGCGTCACGGTGAGCACGATCACCCGCCCCGCCTGCGCTTCGGAGAGGCTGTCCACCGCCACCCGGTCAACCCATGACACCGGCATGTCGAACAGCAGATCGACGACGCGCGTCAGGCCGAGCCGGCCGAGCGGCCTGGCCAGCGCCGCGCCGACGCCTTTCAGCGCCTCTGTCTCGGCGAAGAGTGGATTGAGGATTTCGGGCCGCATCACTAGATACGGCCCGTCTAACACGCAGCCGACAGGCGCCGCCAGCGCCCGCCGGCCAATCGCCTATGGAGCCCCATGGACCGCGCACATCGTCTCCGCCGACTGGGCTTTCGCGCCTGGCATCGCGGCACCAAGGAAGCCGACCTGCTGATCGGAGGCTATTTCGACGCGGCCTCGGCGGCGTGGAACGATGCCGAGATCGACTGGTTCGAGCGACTCCTTGAAGAGGAGGATGTGGAGATCATGGCCTGGGCGATCGGCACAGCGCCATGGCCGGCGCATTATCTCGGGCCGCAGCAACAGGCGATGGCCCGGCTCGATTACATCCCGATCGCGAAGTGAGAGGGCTTCGGCTCATGCACCATCCCTTGTCACCCTGAACCTGTTCAGGGTCCACCCCGCCACCGGCTACCGAGCGCGTGGAGGCGTGGATGCTGACCAGGTTCAGCATGACGGAACACAGAAGCGGGAACCACCTCGACGTGACCGACCTCCAGCGTATCCTCAAGGCCGAGCGGCCGCTCACCCTTTCCGCCGCGCCGCAAGGCTTCATGCCGTGGCTGATGGCCGATCTCGCCCGCGCAGCGGCGGTGAAAGGGGCGCGTGCGGTCTATGTCGCGCCGGACGACGTGACGATGCGCGGCCTCGCCGACGCCGCCGCCTATTTCGCGCCGGAGCTGACGGTGATCGCCTTTCCGGCGTGGGATTGCCTGCCCTATGACCGTTCATCGCCGTCATTGCGCGCCTCGTCCGAGCGGCTCGCGGCACTGCATCGCATGCAGCGCAAGGCTCGCGGCCCCGAGCTGATCGTCACCACCATCAACGCCGTCACCCAGCGCACGCTTACGCCGTTCCGCATCCGCCAGCTCGTCGCCCGTCTCGCGCCGGGCGAGCGGATCGACCGGGACAGGCTGGCCCTGCTGCTCCAGGCCAACGGCTATGTGCGCACCGACACGGTGCATGATGCCGGCGAATTCGCGGTGCGCGGCGGGCTCGTCGACCTGTTCCCGAGCGGCGAGGAGCAGGCGCTGCGCCTCGACTTCTTCGGTGACGAGATCGAGAGCGTCCGCCAGTTCGACCCCGGCGACCAGCGCACCACCGGCCGGCTGGAGGAGGGATTCACCCTGCTCCCCGCCTCCGAGGCGCTGCTCGACGAGGAGTCGATCAAGCGCTTTCGCTCCGGTTATCGCGCCAGGTTCGGCGCCACCGCCACCGGCGATCCGCTCTATCAAGCGATCAGCGACGGCCGCCGGCTGGCCGGCATGGAACATTGGCTGCCGCTGTTCGAGGAGCGGCTGGCGAGCCTGTTCGATCACCTCGCCGACGATGACGTGATTGTTCGCGACGCCGGCGATGCTGGCGCGGCCGACGCCCGCTTCGAGGCGATCAGCGACTATCACGCCAATCGCCTGCGCGCCCAATCCAGCGACCCGGGCAGCTATCGCCCGCTGGAGCCGGCCAGCCTCTACCTCGACAAGGCCGAATGGGACGCGATCGTCGCCGATCGCCCGCTCCACCTCGCGACCCCGTTCCGCGAGCCGGAATCGCCGACCGTCCTCGATTTCGACGTCGAAGGCCCGCGCGATTTCGGAGCGGAGCGCGCCGCCAACGAGAATGTCTATGAAGCGGTCGCCGCCCACCTGCGCAAGCTCGCCCGCGACAAGCGCAAGTCGGTGCTCGCCAGCTACTCGCGCGGGGCACGCGAGCGGCTGTCCGGATTGCTCGCCGATCATGGCGTAAAGCCGATCCACCTCGTCGACAGCTGGCAGGAGGCGCTCGGCGTCACCGGCGTGGCACTGGCGGTGGTGCCGCTCGACCACGGCTTTACCGCGCCGGAAGTGGCGCTCCTCACCGAGCAGGATATGCTCGGCGACCGGCTCGTCCGCCGTGCCAAGCGCAAGAAATCCACCGATGCCTTCCTGCAGGAACTGGCGACGCTATCGCCCGGCGATCTCGTCGTTCACGCCGATCACGGCATCGGCCGCTATGACGGGTTGACCCAGATACCGGTCGGCCAGAGCCCGCACGATTGCGTCGCGCTGGAATATGCCGGCGGCGACAAGCTCTATGTCCCGGTCGAGAATATCGACGTCCTCTCCCGCTACGGCGCCGAGAATGAGGGCGTGACGCTGGACAAGCTGGGCGGCGTCGCCTGGCAGGCGCGCAAGGCGCGGATGAAGGAGCGCATCCGCGAGATCGCCGGCGAGCTGATGGCCACCGCCGCCGCCCGCGCGCTGAGGCCCGCCGACATCGCCGAGCCGGATGCCGGCGGCTATCCGGCATTCGTCGATCGCTTCCCCTATTCCGAGACGGACGATCAGGAGCGCGCCATCGCCGACGTCATCTCCGATCTCGGCGCCGGCCGGCCGATGGACCGGCTGATCTGCGGCGATGTCGGCTTCGGCAAGACCGAGGTAGCGCTGCGAGCCGCGTTCGTGGCGGCGATGGCCGGCATGCAGGTGGCGGTGGTGTGCCCGACCACGCTTCTCGCCCGCCAGCATTTCACCAGCTTCGTCGAGCGGTTCGCCGGCTTCCCGCTTAATATCGGGCGCCTCTCCCGCCTCGTTCCCGCCGCCGAGGCGAAGAAGACCAAGGAGGGGCTGGCCGAAGGCACGATCGACGTCGTCATCGGCACCCACGCGATCCTCGCCAAAGGTGTCGAGTTCAAGCGGCTCGGCCTCGTCATCGTCGACGAGGAGCAGCGCTTCGGCGTCACTCACAAGGAGCGGCTGAAGGCGCTGAAGACCGACGTCCACATGCTGACGCTGACCGCCACGCCGATCCCGCGCACGCTGCAGATGGCGATGTCGGGCCTGCGCGAGCTGTCTGTGATCCAGACGCCGCCGGTCGACCGGCTCGCGGTGCGCACCTATGTCATGCCATGGGATCCGGTGGTGCTGCGCGAGGCATTGCTGCGCGAACATTATCGCGGCGGCCAGACCTATTTCGTGGTCCCCCGCATCGCCGACCTGCCGGACATCGAGAAGTTCCTGCGCGATGACGTGCCGGAGATCCGCTACGTCGTCGCCCATGGCCAGATGGCGCCGACCGAGGTCGAGGAGCGGATGTCCGCTTTCTATGACCGCAAATATGACGTGCTGTTGTCGACGACGATCGTCGAGAGCGGGCTCGATATCCCGTCCGCCAACACCATGATCGTGCATCGGGCGGATCGCTTCGGCCTCGCCCAGCTGTATCAGATCAGGGGTCGGGTCGGCCGCTCCAAGACGCGCGCTTATGCCTATATGACGACCGCGCCCAGCCGCCAGATCACCGAGACCGCCGAGAAGCGCCTGCAGGTGCTGACAAATCTCGATACGCTTGGCGCCGGCTTCCAGCTCGCCAGCCACGACCTCGACATTCGCGGCGCCGGCAACCTGCTCGGCGACGAGCAATCCGGCCACATCAAGGAAGTCGGCTTCGAACTCTATCAGCAGATGCTGGAGGAGGCGATCCTCGACGCCAAGGCCGGCGGCGGGGCGATGGCGCCGGTGCGCCGCGAGGATTTCTCGCCGCAGATCACCATCGACGCGCCGATCATGCTGCCGGAGGATTATGTCCCCGATCTCGACCTGCGCATGGGGCTCTATCGCCGCCTCAACGAGCTGGAGGATGGCGGCAGCATCGAAGCCTTCGCGGCCGAACTGATCGACCGCTTTGGCCCGCTGCCGGAGGCGACGCAGAATCTGCTCAGCGTCATCGAGACCAAGCTCAACTGCCGGGTGGCGTGCATCGCCAAGCTGGATGTCGGGCCGAAGGGCGCGCTCGTCACCTTCCACCCGGATGGCTTTCCCAATGTGCCGGGCCTGCTCGCCTATGTGGAGCGGCTGTCCGGAACGGCGAAACTGCGGCCCGACAGCAAGCTGGTGATCACCCGCAGCTGGCCGGACGCGAAGAGCCGCCTCAACGGCGCGCTGCAACTGTCGAAGGGGCTGGCCAAGGTCGCCGCGTAACGGCACCATGCCCGGGCACCGCTCATCAAGGGCGGGCTGAACAGAGGGGATGGATATGGGGACCGGCTTCCGCGGGCTTGGACTGATGCTGGGCGCGTTATGCGCCACGACATTGCCGGCCGCCGCCGCACGGGCGCAGGGCGAGATCCCGTTCGACGCGGTGGATTTCCTGAAGCCGCCAGCCGACATGCATCTCGGCGAGATCGCCGGCGTGGCCGTCAACGCGCAGGGCCATGTCTTCGTCTACCAGCGCGGCAACACCAGCGGGCCGGCCTATGGCGCCGCGGCGGCGCAACTGCTCGAATTCGACCAGGCCGGCCGCTATGTGCGCGAGATCGGCAAGGGTCTCTATGCCTGGTCCTACGCCCATGCCGTCCGCGTCGACCCGCAAGGCAATATCTGGGCCATGGACAAGGGCTCGGACATGGTCATCAAGTTCACGCCGGCCGGTCGCGTGGCGATGGTGTTCGGCCGCAAACCGGAAGCCAGCGACGAGAATGCGCATCCGCTGGAGCACCCGAATCCGCCGCGTCCCGCCGTCGACGGCCAGTTCCGCCAGGTGACGGACATCGCCTGGGACAGCAAGGGCAATGGCTATATCAGCGACGGCTATATCAATTCGCGCGTCGCCAAGATCGGCCCGGACGGCCATTGGCTGAAAAGCTGGGGCAGCTTCGGCAGCGAGCCCGGCCAGTTCAACACGCTCCATTCGATCGCCAGCGATGCCTCGGATCGCATCTATGTCGCCGATCGCGGCAACCGGCGCATCCAGGTGTTCGACACCGAGGGCAAGCTGCTCGACACCATCACCATCAACGTGCCGGCGCCCGCGAACGCGCCCGCCGCGATCGGCAACCGCCCCAGGCTCAACCCGGACGGCAGCGCCGCCGCGGGCAACGGCACGATGCAGCCCGGCGCGCCCTGGTCGCTTTGCATCACGCCAAAGGGGCCGAACGGGCAATTCCTCTACGTGTCCGATGCGTATCCGGGGCGCATCTACAAGCTGACGCTCGACGGCAAGGTGCTGGGCTGGCTGGGCGGTTCGGGCAAGCAGCTCAAGCAGTTCGGCTGGATCCACGAAATGGCCTGCCCGTCGGAGAACGAGCTTTATGTCGGGGAACTGCTCAACTGGCGGCTGCAGAAGCTGACGCTACGACCGGGCAAGTAACGCCTCTCGCGTCGTCATGCTGAGCCTGGTTCAGCATGACGACGCGCTACTGCGCAGCTATGTAGCGAAGCGTGCCGGCGAGGCGCGCCTCCCCACCCGTGTCGTTGGGATGGTTTATGCCGTCCATCACCGGCACTTCCAGAAAGTCGAACGGGCTCACGCCATCCAGGCAGGCGAGGTTGACGCCAAATTCCTTCTGGTTGGATCGGCGCTGATGATGCGTGTAGATGCCGCAGCGCGAGCAGAAAAAGTGCTGCGCTGAGCCAGTGTTGAAGCGGTAACTCGCCAATGCCTCCTCACCTTGATTGAAGGTGATCCCGCCCATCTTCACCGAGACGGCAATCGCGCCCCGCATCCGGCAATAGGAGCAGTTGCAACGGCGAATGGTATTGAAGCCGTCGCTCAGGCGCACCTCGAAGCGCACCGCGCCACAATGGCACTGTCCGGTTCGTAGATTTGCATCATCCGGCATGGCAGCCTTCCACAAAGCTCAAATCCACGGCCGCTCTTCAACGTCCGAACGAGGGACAGCCCGTCGCTGGCTTCAGCGAAATGTTGCGATAGCCGAGCGCCGCCCGGCGCTCGCCATCGCCGGTCGAGATTACGGCGATGCCCTTGAAAGTCGCAGGGCCCTTGCGGGTCTCGGCACGCTCGACGGGGCCGCGGAGGCGGACGAGGACGAGGTTGGCCAGCTGCGGCGGGTTCTTCTGCGTCAGCCAGTTGCTCGTCTGGCTGCCTTCGCCGGACAGCTCGCGGTCGGGCGAGGTGTCGCCCCCGGCCTTGATCTTCCAGCCGGTCGGCAACCGGCAAACCGCCCACACCTCGACATTCCACATCGAGAACGTGAAGCCCGCGACGCTCTCGCCCTTTTGCAGAGGAAGGTCGACCACCGAGGCCAGAAAGGTGCGCGGATATTTGACGGGGGCTGCCGCCGCCGGTGCGGGCGACGGCGCGAGGAGCAGCAGGGGAAGCAAGGTCAGCATGCTATCTTCGTACCATCGCCTCCAGCGCCGGCAAGTCGAGCGGCGGCGCGGACAGGAAGCCCTGGTAGAAATTGCAGCCTTCCTGGGCGAGCAGGCTCAATTGCTCGGCCGTCTCCACACCCTCGGCGATCACCGCCAGCCCCAGCGATCGCGCCATGTCGATGACGCCACGCACCACGACGCGATCGCGCGGGCTGCCGACGATGTCCTGCGAGAGATGCTTGTCGATTTTCAGATAATCCAGCGGCAGCGCCTTCAGATAGGCGAGGCTGGAATAGCCCGTGCCGAAATCGTCGATGGCGACGCGCAGGCCGCCGGCCCGCAACGCGGCGAGCAGATCGGCGGCGATGTTGAGATCGTCGATCAACCCGCCCTCGGTCACCTCGACGGTGACGCGGCGGCGGTCGAGCCCGCCGGCGTCGATCATCGCGATGAAATCCTCGGCGAAGCGCGGCAACAGCATCTCGGCGGCGGTGACGTTGATCGCCACACGCAGGCGCTGGAGCACGGCCGGCCAGGCGGTGACCTCGGCCACGACCTGCCGCTGCACGTGCTGGGAGAGCTGGACGAGATAGTCCGAGCGCTCGGCAGCGGCGAACAACGTCTCGGCGCCAAGCTCGCCGAGACGCGGATGCCGCCAGCGCGCCAACGCCTCGACGCCGACCACCTGGCCGGTGGTGACGGCGATCTGAGGCTGGTAAAGCAGCTCGATCTCGCCTTGGGCCAGCGCCGAGCGCAGGTCGATCTCGAGCTGGTTCTGGGCGACGGCGGCGTCGACATCGGGCGCGCTCAGCAGGCGGACCGGCCCGCCCTCCCCGGTCTTGGCATCGGCCAGCGCGCCCGAGGCGCGGCGCAGGAGCGCGGCGGCGTCATCGTTGGGCTCGGCGACGGCGATGCCGACATGCGAGGCGAGGTTTATGACATGCTCGCCGGCGACGAACGGCCGCCGCACCGCGTCGGCGAGCGCGCGCCCGAGAAAGCCGGCTTCCTCGGCCGTCACCGGCGCCGGCAGACCGACGAGGAATTCCGCCCCGGCCATGCGCGCGATCATCCGCCGGCCGCGCAGCGCCAGCCGCTCGATCCGCCGCGCGACGATACGCAACAGCGCGTCACCGACATCGACGCCGAATGCGGCGGTGATGATCTCGAACCGACTGACCGAAACCAGCAGCACCGCGACGCCACCGGCCCCGTCGCCCTCGGCGCGGATCGCGGCCTCCAGCCAGCGCCGGGCCGCCTTGGCGTCCTGCAGGCCGGTGAGCAGGTCGCGGCTGCCCGCGGCGACGTGGCCGCCGGCCTCATCCAGTTCCTCGACGCGGGCGATGACGATGTCGTCATCGAGCCGCAGCCGATGGACCAGCCGCCCGCCGTCGCCGTCATGCGAGAAGGCCGTCGATTCGCCAGTATCGAGCAGCGTGGCGAGCGCACCGCGCAGCGAGCGCAGCCCCTGGCGGCCGAGGCGCCGGGCGATGCTGGTGACGCGCGGCTCCAGCGTGCGCGCGCCGATCGCGCGGGCCAGCGCGCTGCTCAGCCGCACGCGGGGCGCGCCCTGCTGCCATTGCCAGCCGAGCGCATCGATCGCCGCCGGCTTGGGTCGCCGCGCAGTCGGGTGGCCGCCATTGATGCGTTCGGCGAGGCGCTCGGCAAAGCGCAGCGCCTGGGCGTATTCGCAGGTCGCGAACGGCTCGGCGAGATAATGGGTGGCACCGGCGGCATAGACCTCGCCGAGGCGGTCGAGGTCGGTTTCGGAAAGGATGGCGAGCAGCGCCGCGCCATTGGCCTCAACTGCATCAGCGAGGCAGCGCATCGCCGCCAGCCCTTCGGCAAAGGCATCGCGCGCATCGACCACCGCCACCGTCGCGCCGGAGGTGACGAAGCGTCGCTCCGCCGCCGCGACGCGCCGGGCGCCGACCGCCAGCCACCCGCAACGCTCGGTCAGCGCGGCCAGCTCGTCTCGACGATGGAAGGAGAGAAGGAAGACGGGTGCCGCATCGGCAATCATCGGCATCCTCCTTACCCCGCGCACGACGAAGGGCCCGGGGGCCACCTTCCCCCGGTCGCCCTTGCTCTTCATGTTGCTCCATCCTAGCTGTCGTTCATGTATGCGCAAGGTGAGAGGATGCTGCACCGGCGGTGTGGCAGCGATTGCGGCCGATGACGGGCGCCCGGCTGGCCCTGCTCGCGTCTCCCGCGCCGCCGGCCCAGCTCGCCGCGAGGGAATTGCGCGACCGTTATGACTTCGTGCCGCTGTCCCGCGCTGAGACAGTGATCGCGCTCGGCGGCGACGGCTTCATGCTGCAAACCCTGCATCAGATGCTCGACGATCGCATCAATGCGGCAGTGTTCGGGATGAATCTCGGCACCGTCGGCTTCCTGATGAACGAGTGGCGCGTCGACACGCTGGAGGAGCGGCTGGAGCGCGCCCGCCCGTTCGGCGTGATGCCGCTGCGCATGGAAGCGATCACCGTCGATGGCGAGAGCTATGTGATGCCGGCGATCAACGAGGTCTCGCTGCTGCGCGAAACGCGCCAGACGGCATGGCTGGAAGTGATGGTCAATGAGCGCGTCGTGCTGCCCGAACTGGTCTGCGACGGGGTGCTGGCGGCGACGCCGGCCGGCTCCACCGCCTATAATCTTTCGGCGCAGGGCCCGATCCTGCCGCTGGGCTCGGCGATGATGGCGCTGACCCCGATCAGCCCGTTCCGCCCGCGCCGGTGGCGCGGCGCGATCCTGCCCGACACGGCACGCCTGTCGTTCCGCGTGCTCGATCCGGTGAAGCGCCCGGTCTCCGCCGTCGCCGATCAGCGTGAAGTGCGCGACGTGTCGACGGTGAAGGTTGCGATCGACCGCGCCACCACGCTGACGCTGTTGTTCGATCCGGAACACGCCCTGGATGACCGGATCACGATGGAGCAGTTCGCGGTCTGAAACGGCCCCTTGCAATCCCCCTCGGGGCGTTGCATAGGGCGCGCCTCGCCCGGCAACACCGGCGCGGGACGGCCATTCCCTGGTAGCTCAGCGGTAGAGCATCCGACTGTTAATCGGCAGGTCGTAGGTTCGAATCCTACCCGGGGAGCCATCCGTCCAGACAGCGCGGCGGACGCCGCCTCGTCCCCCTCCCCGCCATCACCCGGATCGATGCAGCGCCACCCCGCCCCTGCACCCTTTCGCGGACGCCGAGTCGGCACTCGCGACGCTCATGTCAGCGCTTGACAACCGGAATTCGATCCGTTTCGGCACCGAAACAAGCCAGCTTAATCAACACAGGAAGAGTCTGCGCGAATAACTTGTCTCACGCGCAGAACGTTTAGTCTCCATAGCGACTTGGGCATGTAGACCGCTGCGTTAACCATGAATATTTAGTCTGATCGCGGCCCCGATGATTGCGGCGCGGGCCGCGTGGTCTGCCCCGAAACCCGTGGTGAACGGTGTTTTTGGAATGGCCGCTAAGATTGGCGAAAGGATTCAGTGCGAGCTTCGTACAGCAATGTTGTGCTGTGCAATCTCGCGTGACCGGGGGGTTAACCATGTCGTTTAACATGAGCTGGCAAGAGGAGCTACGTGCTCCAAGATGCGACGATCCTATGCGGTCCTTGCAGGCGGTTCGATCGATCCGGCTGCGCAAAATGCAAATCTGCGGGGAGGAAAAGGAGATCGCCATCCGCCTTGTTGAATCCACCGAGAAAATTCAGGCGGCGTGCGACCTCATCAACGATCGTTATGCGTGGCGCGGCTATGGATCGAGCCACCACATTCCCGAAGACGCCAACCACATGACCTTCACCGCCGAAGTCGAAGAGGAGGTGGTCGGCACGATCACGCTCGCCGTCGACTCCGCGCAAGGGCTGGCTGCCGACCGCGCCTTCAAGGATGAGCTGGACGCGTTCCGCGATCTGCCCGGCGTCAAGCTGTGCGAGCTGACCAAGTTCGCCTTCGATCCCGCCGTCCAGTCCCGGGAGCTGATGGCCGCGCTGTTCCACATCGTGTTCGTCTACGGCCACCGCACCCATGGCTGCACCGACCTGCTGATCGAGGTCAATCCGCGCCACGTCCGTTTCTACGAGGCGATGCTCGGCTTCCAGCGGCTCGGCGCGGTGCGCACCAACGAGGGCGTCGACGCACCCGCCCAGCTGATGTGGCTCAAGGTCGCCGCCATCCGCGAGCAGATCAACTGCCATGCCGCCACTCAGGATCGACCGAGCTCCCGCTCGCTCTACCCCTTCTTCTTCTCGCCCGCCGAGGAGAACGGCATCTATCAGCGCCTCACCCGCGCCATCCCGCAACCACATGCCAATGACACTTATGACGAGGTGGAGATCGCACCCATTCCGGGCGTGCACATCGTCGATGCCCCATCGCTGAAATCAACTTTCGCCAAGGGGTATCCGATCGAGGCTGCGGCCTAGGGTCTGAGCCCGACAGGAGGGCGCCCGACCGTTCGGGCGCCCTCCATGGCGGCAGCTGAGGCGAGCTTCACATTGGCGCGACGCTGACCCATGGCGAAGCCGGCAAGGCCGAAGCCGGCGAGCATCATCGCCTATGCGGCCCGGGGAATGGTGAAGGTAAAGATATCAGCGCAATAGAGCGGCGGATCAGAGGTCCAGGCCGCCGAGCGCCTGAGCAAGCCGCTCGCGCGTGAACGGCTTCTGGACGACCGGTCTTTGCCGATAGCCGTCATCGAGGCCGGCTTCGCCATAGCCGGTGATGAACAGGAACGGCCGGCCGCGGTCGGCCAGCGCGTCGGCAATGCGATAGCTCGGCTGGCCGTTCAGGTTGACGTCGAGCACCGCGGCGTCGACCGTCTCGGCGTCGAGCACGGCGAGCGCCTGCTCGACATTGGCGACCGGCCCGACAATCTCGCAGCCAAGGTCTATGAGCATATCCTCAAGCAGCATCGCGACGACCGCCTCGTCCTCCACAACGAGGATCCGTCGCCCCACCCAATTCCCGCTGCTCATTCCTGGTCCTTTTCCGAAATCGGTACTTTGATCGTGCATATGACGCCGGCGGGCTGATAATCGAGCTGCACGCTGCCGTTCAATTCGCGCGGCAGGCCCTGCTCGACCAGCCGAGCGCCGAAGCCACGACGGCTCGGCGGCGCGACGGCCGGCCCGCCGACCTCCCGCCAGCTGATGCTCAGCATTTGCCCGTCGCACGTCCAGCTCAGCGACACCCGCCCGGCATCGCCGGATAGCGCGCCGTGATCGACCGCGTTCGTCGCCAGCTCGTGGAGGGCCATGGCCAGCGCCACCGCCATCTGCGGCCGCAACTGGATGTCCGCGCCGTCCACGCTGATGCGATCGGGATCGGTGCCGTCCCCATGGAACGGCGCGAGAGCCTGGACGGCGATGGCCCGCAGGCTCGCCCCTTCCCAATTGCTGCGGGTGAGGATGGTGTGCGCATCGGACAGCGCGATCAGTCGCGCCTCGAACGCGGCGCGTGCGCGGGGCTCGGCGGCACCACCACGGAATGTCTGGCTGGCGATCGACAGCACCGTCGCCAGCGTGTTCTTCACCCGATGGTTCAGCTCGTTGATGAGCAGCTTGAGATGCTCCTCGGCGCGCTTGATGTCGGTGATGTCGCGAGTGGTGCCCCCGATCGATTCGACGCCTCCGGCCGCATTCATGATCGGCGTCAGGATATAGTCGTAGATTCGCCAGCCGAGCGTGGCGTGCGGAAAGCCGACCTCCCCGCGAACCGGCTTGCCGGTGGCGGCCACCTCGTCGATCTCGCGCTCGTGCATCTCGGCGTGCCACGGCTCATAACCGACTTCGAGCAGGGTCCGCCCGATCGAGTCCGGCAGCGTCCGGTTCCACATGCCGAGCAGCGCCTGATTGGCGAAAATGAAGCGATAGTCGCGGTCGAAGGCGTAGATGAGATCGGGGGTGCTGGAGATCAGCGCCTCGTAGAAATGCTTCTGACGCTCCGATTCGGCGGTGACGCGGGCCAGCTCCTCCTGCGCCTCGCGGCGGGCGGTGACGTCGCTGGCGGCGCCGAGCCATTCGACAACCTCGCCGTCGTCATCGAGGATCGGCACGGCGCGGGACAGTGTCCAGCCGAGCGTGCCATCGACCCGCCGCACGCGATGCTCCAGCTCGAAGACGCCGCGGGAGCGGATCGCCTCTGCGATCGCCGCCTTCACCCGCGGCTGATCCTCCGTCTCGACATAATCGTCCAGCCAATTGCTGCGCGGGGCCTGCGTGTCGTGGAGGAAACCGCGGCCATCAAGCTCGCGCAACTCCGACCAGTCCGGGCTCACCCGGTAGACCGCGTCGGTACTGGCTGTGACGAACGCCCGGAACCGTTCCTCGCTCCTCCGCGATGCCGCCGCGGAATTGTCCTCCTTCATGCAGGCATGCTCGCGTGTCTCACCCCGTTTCGCGGTAATGAATGCTCTATCGGCGGCAAAGTTCTGCGGTAAATATTTATCTGCCGATCGCCCGCGACATTTCCGTGATGCGACGTGCCGCCCCCGATCACCGCCCGCCTGCGCCGGGCGATTGATCCACATGATAGCGCGAGCCCGTAACATTGTTCTATGTGGACCGGTTGGCCAGGGGACGAAAGCTCAGTGACGGACGGGATCGCGAAGGCGCGCACGGGGATTGATGGGTTCGATGACCTGACTCTCGGCGGACTGCCGCGTGGGCGCCCGACACTGGTCTGCGGCTCGGCGGGCTGCGGCAAGACGCTGTTCGCTTCGACTTTCCTGATCAACGGCGTCCGCGACGAGGACGAGCCCGGCATCTTCGTCACCTTCGAGGAGCGGCCGGTCGACATCGTAGACAATGTCGCCTCGCTCGGCTTCGGCCTGGGCGAACTGATCGCGGCGAAGAAAATCCATATCGAGCACATCGCCATCGACCCCTCCGAGCTTGCCGAGGTCGGAGACTATGATCTCGAGGCGCTGTTCCTGCGGCTCGAGCTGGCGGTGGAGGAGATCGGCGCCAAGCGGATCGTGCTCGACACCATCGAGAGCCTGTTCTCCGCCTTCCAGAACCCCGCCATCCTCCGCGCGGAAATCCGTCGCCTGTTCGATTGGCTGAAGGAAAAGGGCCTCACCGCGGTCATCACCGGCGAGCGCGGCGACGGCACGCTGACCCGCCAGGGCCTGGAGGAATATGTTTCCGATTGCGTGATCCTGCTCGATCACCGCGTTCTCAATCAGGTGTCAACGCGGCGGCTGCGCATCGTCAAATATCGCGGCACCGCCCATGGCACCAACGAATATCCGTTCCTGATCGGCGAGGACGGCTTCTCGGTGCTTCCGGTTAGCTCGCTCGGGCTCGGCCACCAGGTGCATGACGAGCGCATCTCGTCCGGCGTCCCCGATCTCGACGCGATGCTGTCGGGCGGCGGCTTCCATCGCGGCAGCAGCATCCTGCTGAGCGGCGTGGCCGGATCGGGAAAGAGCTCGATCGCCGCCGCCTTCTGCGCCGCCGCCTGCGCGCGCGGCGAGCGGGCGCTTTACTTCTCGTTCGAGGAATCGGCCCAGCAGACGGTGCGCAACATGCGCTCGATCGGGCTCGACCTGCAGCCTTGCATCGACGCCGGCCTGCTCGCGTGCAACGCCTCGCGACCGACCTTCTACAGCCTTGAGATGCACCTCGCGATCATGCTGCGCGAGATCCAGCGCTTCCAGCCGACGCTGGTGGCGATGGACCCGATCTCCGCTTTCCTCGATTCCGGCGACAAGCAGGAAGTGCAGTCGATGCTCCTGCGGGTGATCGACTATCTGAAGAGCCTGGGCATCACCGGCGTGTTCACCCACCTCGCCCATGTCCAGAACGAGGCGCAGACCGACGCCGGCCTCTCGTCGCTGATGGATGCCTGGATCATGCTGCTCAATCGCGAGGTGAGCGGCGAGTTCAACCGCGAGCTCTATCTCCTCAAGGCGCGCGGTATCGCCCACTCCAACCAGGTGCGCGAATTCGTGATGAGCGAGAACGGCATGCGACTGGTCGAGCCCTATCTCGGCGAGAATGGCGCCCTTACCGGCTCCGCGCGCCGTTTCGAGGAAGCGCGCAGCCGGCGGCTTGAAGCGGTGCGGCGGGCGGACGCGGCGCGGCTTCAGGACAAGATCACCCAGCGCCGCCGACGCACCCAGGCCCAGATCGAGGCACTGGAAGCGGAGCTGGAGGCCGACGAGATTGAGCTGAGCGGCCTCGTCGCCCAGGAAACCGCCTATCTGGACCAGGCGCAACAGGATGCGGCGAATATGGCAATGGCACGCGGAAACGCCAAACGTGGGTGAGGACGAGGCAATGGCAGAGGCAGACAACAAGCCGCGCAAGCTCACCCTCTATGTTGCAGGACAGACGCCGAAATCGGTGGCCGCGATCCGTAATCTGGAGCGCATCGCCGAGGAGCTGGCGGGCCAATATGAGATCGAGGTGATCGACCTGCGCCAGCACCCGCATCTGGCCCGGGAACATAATATCGTCGCAATCCCGACCCTGGTCCGCTCGCTGCCGGTGCCGGTGCAGAAGATCATCGGCGACCTTTCCGATCAGGAGCGGGTTCTCGTCCATCTTAAGGTCGAGAATTGATGGCCAGCCTCGGAGCCGCGCAAGGCGGCGAGCGCGAGGCCGAGCTCCGCCGCCGCCTCGCCGAGGCCGAGGATACGATCCGTGCCATCCGTGAGGGGGAGGTCGATGCGCTTGTCGTGCGCGGGCCGCAGCAGGACGAGGTCTTCGCGCTGGGCGGGCAGGACAGCTATCGCGCCTTCATGGAGGCGATGGACATCGGCGCCACGGCGCTCGATGCCGACGGCAAGCTGATCTACGCCAATGCCGCGCTGTGCTCGCTGCTCGGTCGCAGCGCCAAGGATCTGCAACGCGACGGCATCTTCGCCGCGCTGGGCGACGATGCCGCGCGGATCGTGCGGGCACTGATCCGCGATGCGGAGAATAACCGCCGCAGCCGCCAGGTCGCCCTGCCCTGCGCCGGCGGCTATTGCCACGTCGAGGTGGCGGCGGCGCCGCTGTCGCTCGGCTTCGGGCGGGGCCATGCCATCACCTTCACCGACGTCACCGAGCGGATCGAGACCGAGGCAGCCCATGAGAGCGACCGCATCGGCCGCTCGATCATGGCTTCCTCCAACGAGGCCGTGGTGGTCGTCAATCGCGACGGCGTGATCACCCATGCCAATGCCGGCGTGCGCCAGTTTCACGAGGGCAGCAGCATCGGGAAGTCGTTCGATCGGGCTTTCCACTTTGGCTTCGGGCTCAGCTCCGGCCTGATGGGTGGCGGCGATCTGATCGGCGTGGCGCTGGCCGGCACGGCGGTGCGCGGCATCGAGGCGACCTTGAAGCAGGACGATCGCACCCGCGACCTGCTGCTCAGCGCCGGGCCGCTCCGCCAGTCGGGCGACGTGATCGGTGGCGCCATCGTGACGATCGCCGACGTCACCGAGCGGCGCGCCGCCGAGCGGCGGCAGGCGCTGCTGATGGGCGAACTCACCCATCGCGTCCGCAACACCCTCACCCTCGTCATGTCGATCGCCAATCGCACCATCGCCGGCGCCAGGGACATGGCCGATTTCCGCACCGCCTTCGGGCGCCGGGTCGAGGCGCTGGCCGCCACGCACAGCCTGCTCGCCGAGGGCACCTGGAGCGGCCTGTCGCTGGAGGAGCTGATCAACGCGGAGCTGGCCCCATACGTCACGCTGGGCAGCGATCGCGTGCACCTAGCCCTCGGCAAGGTTCGCATCGCACCGAATACGGCGGTGGCGCTGGGGCTGATCCTGCACGAGCTGGTGACCAATGCGGTCAAATATGGCGCGCTGTCCACGGAGGACGGCCGCATCGCCATCGGCACCGTGATCGACGGCACCACGGTCGAGATCAGCTGGCAGGAAATAGGCGGTCCGCCGGTCGTCGCGCCGGAGAAAATGGGCTTCGGCCAGACCGTGATCGCGCGCGGCCTTGCCGGCAGCGGCCTGCGCCCCACCGAGGTCGAATTCCATCCGGAAGGCCTGGTGTGCCGCATGTACGTGCCGCTGGAGCTTTCCGAGGCGGCCTAGCCGGGCCGCGTCACGGCTCGCTGAACGCCTCGACGATCCGGCGATCCCCGCACAGGAAGGCGTCGGCCACGAGGCGCATCGGGGCGATGTCGACATCGCTCGTCCCGGCGTCGATCAGCGCGGCGAAGCGGGCGTAGAGTTCGGGATATTCGCGATCCTCGGCGATCCTCGGCGCCTCGCCGGGCAAGGTCAGCACCGTCCCGCCCTTCTCCAGCCTGAGGGTGCCGCGATCGGTGTCGACGCTGATGTCCCAGCTTTGCGGCCCCGTCTGGCGCCAGTCGAGGTCCATGCGAATGGCCGCGCCCGCGACGTCGCGAAACGAAAGGTCGGCGGCGATCGGGGCGGCGCGGTTCGCCGGGATCGACAGCACGCTCCGCTCGACGAAAAAGGGGTGCGGCAGAATATATGTCGCGATCGACAGCGCGTTGATCCCGGGATCGAACACGCCCAGCCCGCCCGGCTCCCAGATCCATGCCTGTCCCGGATGCCAGACGCGGACATCCTCGCGCCAGACGATGCTGGCGCTTCTTATCTCGCGCTCGGCCAGCCAGTCCCGCGCCGGGCCGACGCCAGCGGCATAGCGCGAATGCCAGCTCGCGAAGAGGGTGACGCCGGCCGCCTGCCGCTGCGCATCGAGGATCGCCACTTCCCCGAGCGTCGCGCCGGGCGGCTTTTCGAGGAAAACATGCTTGCCCGCCGCGATAGCCTGGGCGGCGAGCTGGTAGCGGACCTGCGGCGGCGTGCAGAGCGCGACCGCGTCCACCGCCACACCGGAAGCCAGCATCTCGTCGAGCGTGGCGAAGCGCGGCAACCCGCCCACCCCTTCGCCATGGGTGCTGGCGGTGGCGGCGAGCTGGAAAGCGGGGTTGGCGGCGATGGCCGGCAGATGCTGGTCGTGCGCGATCTTGCCGAGGCCGATCACCGCGATGCGGATCGGACCGGCCATCAGAGCTGCCTCACCGCGACCAGATCCTCGGCGGCGCGGACCAGCGTGTTGCGTAGCGGCAAAGCGAATGGCGCGGCCTCGATCTCGAATATGTCGCCGGCCTCGGTTCGGACGGCATCGCTGAACGACAGCGTCGCCGTGCCGAAGAAATGGACGTGAACATCGCCCGGCCGGCGAAACAGCGGGTATTTGAAGTGATGATGTTCCAGATTGGCGAGGCTGTGGGACATGTTCGCCTCGCCGGACAGGAACGGCTTCTCCCAGATCATTGCCCCGTCACGGACGATGCGGCTGGTGCCCCGCACATCGGCGGGCGCCGCGCCGAGGAGCAGTTCGGGGCCGATCGCCGCCTGGCGCAGCTTGGAATGGGCCAGCCACAGATAATTGTGCCGCTCGGTGACGTGATCGCTGAACTCGTTGGCGAGGCACAGGCCGAGGCGGAACGGCGTGCCGTCGTCACCGATCAGGTAAATGCCGGCAAGCTCCGGCTCCTCGCCGCCGTCCTGCGCGAAGGCGGGCATGGCGAGCGGCGCCTCGGGCCCGACGAGCTGAGAGCCGTCGCCCTTGTAAAACCATTCCGGCTGCTGGCCGATCTCGCCCGGCCCGGGCTTGCCGCCGGCCACGCCGGCCAGGAACATGCGCATCGAATCGGTCTGCTGCTCGGCGGCCGCGGCCTCCCGATGCATCTTGTCGCGCCCCTCGGCCGAGCCGAGATGGGTGAGGCCCGTGCCCGTCATCAGCAGATGGGCCGGATCGGGATGGTCGATCGGGGCGATAAGCCGGCCGGCCGCGAGCTCTGCGGCGGGGTCGACCGTCGCCCCGTTTCCGCGCGCCGCCACCTCGTCGGCAAGGCTATGCCCGGCGGCAATGGCGGCGAGCGCCAGCGCCCGCACGCTTTCGGCGCCGGGCACGAACGCGGCGCGATCATTGCTGGCAGCGATCACCGATCGCGCGCCGTCCGCCCCGCGATGCTGCAACAGGCGCATCCCCATATCCATCCTCCGATTGGCAATTACTCAGACATATTTCAGGCGGTCGCGATCGGCAATGTCTCGTGTTAGAACGAGCAGAGGGGGCAAAATGACGAGCGATATTACGTTGGACGAAGAAGGCGGCAGCGGCCGCGCACCACGCGGCACCGGGCGCCGCCTGCACGGAGCAATCGCGCACAAGCTCGGCGCCGCGATCGTCTCGGGCGAATATCAGCCGGGCGACCGGCTGGAGAGCGAGATCGCCTTTTCCGAGACGCTCAACGTCTCGCGCAGCGCCTATCGCGAGGCGGTGCAGGTGCTCACCGCCAAGGGCCTGGTGGAAAGCCGTCCCAAGGCCGGCACCCGCGTGCTGCCGCGCAATCGCTGGAACCTCCTCGATCCCGACGTGCTCGCCTGGTCGTTCTCCGGCGAGGCGGACATGGAATTCATCCGCAACCTGTTCGAGCTGCGCGCCATCGTCGAGCCGGCCGCGGCGCGCCTCGCCGCCGAGCGGCGCGACCGTGCGGACCTCAAGGCGATGAAGGCTGCCCTGGGGGCGATGCGCCAGCATTCGCTGGCCACCGAGGCCGGGCGCACCGCCGATCGCGATTTCCACACCGCGATCCTGCAGGCGACCCGTAACGACGCGCTGATCACGCTGAGCGCCAGCATCGGCGCTGCGGTCAACTGGACGACGCAGTTCAAGCAGCGCTCCCGCGCGCTCCCCCGCAACCCGATCCCCGATCATGTCCGCGTCTACGACGCCATCGCGCTGGGCGATGCCGACGCGGCGAGCGAGGCGATGCGCCAGCTCGTCGCGCTGGCGCTGGAGGATACGCGCAGCTCGATGGCCTGAGCTTTCAGGCGATCTGCTGATCCGGCAGCGCCTGTGTCGGGCGCGCGCCCCACAGCGCGTAGAACAGCACATAGAGCTCGCACGCCGCGGTCAGCAGGAAGGACATTTGCAGGCCATAGGCGTCGGCAAGCTTGCCCTGCACCACCACCAGCGCGCCACCCGCGATGGCCATGATCAACAGGCCCGACCCCTCCTCGGTCAGCGGGCCGAGGCCGCGAATGCCGAGAGTGAAGATGGTGGGGAACATGATGGAGTGGAACAGCCCCACCGAGATCAGCGCCCACATGGCGAGATGGCCGGTGGCGAGCGTCGCGATCATCATCACCGCGAAGGCAAGGATGCTCGCCGCCGCCAGCACATGCTCGGCGGCGATGCGCTGCATCAGGAAACTGCCGACGAAGCGGCCGACCATCATCCCGCCCCAAAGCAGGAACAGATAATGGGAGGCCTGCTCATGAGTCAGGTTGCCGATCTGCGGCTGCGACACGAAGTTGATGAACAGGTTGGACACGCCGATCTCGGCGATCAGGTAGATGAAGATCGCCGGCACGCCGAACACCAGATTGCGGTGACGCCACAGCGAGTGGCCGCGCCGCTCCTCGCGTGCGGCGCGGCGCACCGACGCCCCCATCGCCGGCAGCGGGAAGCGCGCGATCACCACGGCGAGGACGATCAGCACCATCGCGACGATGAAATAGGGCAGCTGCACGGCCTGCGCGTCGGCCAGCCGCTCGGCAGGGGTCAGCGCGGCCGCCCCGGCCATGCTGGTGCCCGAGGTCGAGCGGCCGAGGATCAGATAGCCGCCGAACAGCGGCGCCAGCGTCGTGCCGAGCGAGTTGAACGCCTGGACGAGATTGAGCCGGGACGAGGCCGTCTCGGGCCGGCCGACGACCGCGACATAAGGATTGGCGGCGACCTGTAGCAGGGTGATGCCGCTCGCGATCACGAACAGCGCGACGAGGGTGACGCCGTAGGAAGGGATGCGCGCCGCGGGGATCATCACCAGCGCGCCGGCCGCCATGATCGCCAGGCCGGTGACCAGCGACTTGCGATAGCCGATCCGCTCGATCAGCCGCGCCGCCGGGATCGAGGCGACGAAATAAGCGATGAACCACACGCTCTCGATCAGCGTTGTCTGAGTGTAGGTGAGGTCGAAGACGCTGCGCAGGTGCGGCAGCAGCGTGTTGTTGATGACGGTGATGAAACCCCACATGAAGAACAATGTCGCCAGCAGCGTCAGCGCCGGACGATAGCTGCCGCCTTCGGCATGATGATGCGACGGATCGAGAGAGGCGGACATGGGCGCTGGCATCGGCAATCCTTCCCTCGGCAAGACCGTCAGCCGCGGCTTGCCCTTATTCTTTTTGTCAGACTATATATCGGCAAACGGGGCGTCAACGGGCGCCGGCGGAGGGGAATGTCGATGCGCTTCTTCGGAAAAACGGGCCTCGGTGCGGCGGGACTGGTGGCGGCGATGACCGCCACCGGGGTCCACGCCGCAGAGGCGAAGCGCGAGGCGTTCGGCACGCTCGCCGACGGCACCGCGATCGAGGCGGTGACGCTGAGCGCCCGCAACGGGGTCAGCGCGCGCATCATCTCGTTCGGCGCGACGCTCCAGGCGTTCAACGTGCCGGACCGGAGCGGCAGGACGGTCGATATCGAGCTCGGCTACGACACGCTCGCCGACTATGTCGCGCGGCCCAATTTCTGGGGCGCGAGCATCGGCCGCTATGCCAATCGCATCGCCGGGGGCAAGTTCACGCTGGACGGGCAGAGCTACCAGCTGCCGCTCAACGACAAGACCAATTCGCTGCATGGCGGCACCCAGGGCTTCGACAAGAGGCCGTGGCGGATCACCGGGGTGAAGAGCGGCGCTGCGGCCAGCGTTACCCTCGCCCTCACCAGCCCGGCCGGCGACCAGGGCTATCCCGGCAAGCTGGAGGTGACGGCAACCTATGCGCTGGACGACGCCGGCAATCTGACGATCGACTATGACGCGACCAGCGACGCTCCGACCATCGTCAACCTCACCAACCATGCCATCTTCAATCTCGCCGGCGAAGGCGCTCCCGGTGGCATCCTTCGCCATCGGCTGATGATGCCGGCGCGCCGGTTCACGCCGGTCAACGCCGCGCTGATCCCGACCGGCGAGCTGGCGCCGGTCGCCGGCACGCCGTTCGACTTCACGCGCGCCCGCACCATCGAGGACGGCATCCGCGACGGCCGCGACCGGCAGATCCTGTTCGGCCGCGGCATCGACCATAATTTCGTGCTCGATGCCGGCGCCACGCCCGAGCCGAAGCTTGCCGCGCGCCTCGAGGATCCGGACTCCGGCAGGGTGCTGGAGGTGCTCACCGATCAGCCGGGCGTGCAGATCTACACGGGCAATTTCCTCGACGGCACGATCGTCGGCAAGGCCGGCCATCTCTATCGCATGGGCGACGGCATCGCGCTGGAGCCGCAGAAATTCCCCGATACGCCCAACCAGCCCTCGTTCGGATCGGCGCGCGTCGATCCGGCGCATCCCTATCATCACCGGATGGTTTTCCGGGTGTCGACCACTCAAGGCCGCTGATCATGACCGACAAGACGCCGCCCAAGCTCCGTTCCCGCGCATGGTTCGACAATCCGGCGAACATCGACATGACCGCGCTCTATCTGGAGCGCTATCTCAACTATGGGATCAGCCTGGAGGAATTGCAGTCGGGCAAGCCGATCATCGGCATCGCCCAGACCGGCAGCGACCTGTCGCCATGCAATCGCCATCACCTCGTCCTTGCCGAGCGGGTGCGCGAGGGCATCCGCGAGGCCGGCGGCATCGCCATCGAATTCCCCGTCCATCCGATCCAGGAGACCGGCAAGCGGCCGACCGCGGGCCTCGATCGCAACCTCGCCTATCTCGGCCTGGTGGAGCTGCTCTACGGTTATCCGATCGACGGCGTGGTGCTGACCATCGGCTGCGACAAGACCACGCCGGCCTGCCTGATGGCGGCGGCGACGGTGAATATTCCGGCGATCGCATTGTCGGTCGGGCCGATGCTCAACGGCTGGCACAAGGGCGAGCGCACCGGATCGGGCACGATCGTGTGGAAGGCGCGCGAGATGCTGGCCGCCGGCGAGATAGACGACAAGCAGTTCATCCGCCTCGTCGCCAGTTCGGCGCCGTCGACCGGCTATTGCAATACGATGGGCACGGCGACGACGATGAATTCGCTCGCCGAGGCGCTGGGCATGTCGCTTCCCGGCTCGGCAGCGATCCCGGCGCCTTATCGGGATCGGCAGGAGGTCGCCTACCACAGCGGCCTGCGCATCGTGGAGATGATCGCCGAGGATCTGAAGCCCTCCGATATCCTCACCCGCGAAGCGTTCGAAAACGCCATCGTCGTCAATTCCGCGATCGGCGGATCGACCAACGCGCCGATCCACCTCGCCGCCATCGCCCGCCACGTCGGCGTCGATCTGCCGATCGACACCTGGCAGGAGCGTGGCCACAAGGTGCCTTTGCTCGTCAATCTCCAGCCTGCGGGCGAATATCTCGGCGAGGATTATTATCGCGCCGGGGGCGTGCCGGCGGTGATCGCCCAGCTGATCGGCCAGGGGCTGATCCACGAAGGCGCGATGACCGCCAACGGCCGGACGATCGGCGACAATTGCCGGGGGGCCGCGATCGAGGACGAGCGGGTGATCCGCCCGTTCGCCCAGCCGCTCAAGGAGGAAGCCGGCTTCATCGTGCTGCGCGGCAATCTGTTTGATTCGGCGATCATGAAGACCAGCGTCATCTCGGACGAGTTCCGCCAGCGCTATCTCTCCAACCCGGCCGATCCCGACGCCTTCGAGGGGCCGGCGGTGGTGTTCGACGGGCCGGAGGATTACCACGCCCGCATCGACGATCCCGCCACCGGGATCACCGAGGAGACGCTGCTGTTCATGCGCGGCGCCGGGCCGATCGGCTATCCGGGCGCGGCCGAGGTGGTCAACATGCGGCCCCCCGCCTATCTGATCCGCGAAGGCGTGCATGCGCTGCCCTGCATCGGCGACGGGCGCCAGTCCGGCACCAGCGGCAGCCCCTCGATCCTCAATGCCAGCCCAGAGGCGGCGGCAATGGGTGGCCTCGCCCTCATCCGCACCGGCGACCGGGTACGCATCGACCTCGGCAAGGGCCGCGCCGACGTGCTGATCCCCGACGAGGAGCTGGCCGAGCGGCGCCGCGCGCTGCAGGAGGCCGGCGGCTTCGCCTATCCCGCCTCGCAGACGCCGTGGCAGGCGATCCAGCGTGCCGTGATCGGGCAGATGGAAAGCGGCGCGATCCTCGAGGGCGCCGAAGCCTTCCAGAAGATCGCACAGACCAGGGGCCTGCCCCGCGACAATCACTGAGCCCCCGGGGAAGCAGCGCCCGGCGCAGGCCACAGCATAGAGCGATAATCGAGGGCTGTCCTCTGTCCAACCTCACAGCTTTGCGAGGTCCGGCCGGAGGATAGGCTTCCGGCTTCTTCGGCCCTCGGCAGATCTCTCCATGCTCGACAATATCGACCGGACAATCCTGAGAACGATCCAGTCGAACGGACGGATGACGAACCAGGAACTGGCCAACCGCTGCGGCCTGTCGCCATCGGCCTGCTTCGATCGCTTCAAGAGATTGCGCGACACCGGCTACATCAAGGGCTTCACCGCCGTCCTCGATCCATCAAAGCTCGATCAGCCGCTCCTCATCTTCGTCGAGGTGCTGCTGGATCGCACCTCCCGCAATCTGTTCAGCCAGTTTTCCGAAGCCGTCAGACGGGTGCCGGAGATACTGGAATGCCATATGGTCGCAGGCGGCTTCGACTATCTGCTCAAGGTGAGGGTCCGCGACATGGCCGCCTATCGGGCCTTCCTCGCGGATTCGCTGGTGGAGATGCCGGGGGTGCGCGAGACGCGGACCTATCCCGTGCTCGAAGAGGTGAAGAACAGCGCCGAGCTGCTCATCTGATCGCCTTCACGCCGGGCACGAGGCAGCGCCGCGACGCGACCGCGGACAGATAGGCGCTCATATGATCCACCGCCCGCGCGGTCGGGCTAAGCAGGCGGCGGCGCTTGTCGGTGCTGTCCCGCCGGCTCTGCAACAAGCCTGCGTCGAGCAACAGGGTGATATAGCGCAGCGCCGTCGATGGCGGGCAGGCGGCCCCGATGCACGCCGAGGACACCAGCATCTCCTTGCCCTGAAGCCCGTGAACGAACACGTCGAGGAGCAGGTCCCAGGCCGGCTCGCCGAACATGTCACTGCCGAAGCTCCGCTCGCGCAGACGCCGCTCCGCGTAGAGCGAACGGGCGAGGTCGGCGAGCGACATGCCCGTGCAGTCCGGGGAATCCCTCCTCTCCTCCGCCGCCTCGCCGGGGTGCGCCGCGGCCGCGGGCGGTCCTTGAGCGATGTCGGACAGGCGGGCGTTGAATTCGGCAAGCTGCCAGCTCGCCGGAAGATAGTCTGTTGCGTTCATTTAAGGTTTCCCGGAGGGCGTGCTCAGAGCAGGCCCAGCTGTCGGAAGCTCGCAATCTCGCCATCGCCGATGACGAAATGATCGAGCAGCTTGATGTCGAACAAGGCAGCCGCGCGAACCAGTTCGGCGGTCGCCCGCCGATCCTCCGGCGACGGGGCCGCACAGCCGGACGGGTGGTTATGAGCGATGATCAGCCGCGCCGCGCCCAGTTCCAGCGCGCGGGCGACGATCGCCCGGCTCGGGCATTCGACCGAGGCCAGCGAGCCCACGGCCATGATCTCTTCACGGATCAGCCGGTTACCGGTGTCGAGGAACAGCGCCAGCATCTGCTCGGCGCGATCGTTGCGCAGCCGGAGGCCGAGGTAATCGGCGACCTCCACCGTGCTGTTGAGGATGAGCCGATCCGCCGCCCTGACGCGCAGCGCGTGCAGCATCGCCTGCTGGACGGATCTGAGATGCGCGGCAACCGCCTCGGGAACACCGCCGAGCCGGCCGCAGCCGGCCGCGGACAGCGTCGCGGGAAGCGATCCGAAACGATCAATGAGCCGCCCCGCCATCTCCCCGCCCGGCCCCTTGCCGAGGACCGGTTCGAGGATCAGCGCCAGGAAGGATCGGCACCCAGCCTGGCCACGCGCATCCGGTGCCGGATCGTCCCAAGCAGCAAACACAGGCAGAGCGGATAGATCCAGACCTGCACGAGGATCGCATAGACAATGCGCGCCGCCCGTCCCTGAATATCCAGCAATCCCACCAGATGACTCGCCGTCTCCACGGCCAGCATCGCGGTCATCCATAATGGCCAGAACCTGGTTGTGCGAAGCGACAGCATGAGAAACGCAGCTGTCACCGCCGCATCGACTGCGAACATGACGCCTTCGAACCCCGTATAGCGGCTGGCCGCGGGCGACAGCACGAGCGCGCTGACCGCGACGCTGGCGAGCAGCATCAGCGCCCCCACCCGCTCCGCCGCGCCGCCAAAGGCGAGCGCGGCGAGCGTGCAGACCGCCAACAGGGCGAGGAAATAGATCTGGTGGCCCATCCTCCCTTTCAGGCCGGGCCACCGAGCCCCGTCAAGATGGAATCAGGCGGCGTTGACGACGCGCAGATCCGGCGTCTCGCTTGCCTCGAGCATCTTGGCGATCCCCGGCGAATCCCAGTCGCCGATCGACAAGGGCAGGATCCTCTTCGCATCCATGGTCAGGGAGCTGTGGACGTCGAAGGTGACGGCGCGCGCCTGGCCCATCAACCGGATGGCAGCGATGATGCGGGAGATGGCCTCCCGCCCGACTTCCAGCTCCAGCTCGGCGTCGGCCTTGCCGAGGCAGGTGCTGGCGAGGAGCTTGCCGAGATGGCCGAGCGAGGCATCATTGGCGGCTTCGGCGAGGTGGATGTCTTTGCGAACCTGACGAACAAGAGCGAGAGTCTCTTTGCGCATGGCTACCCCTTCCGCAAAAACGCGGTTCCTGGAAGTTTTTCCGTGTTTGGATCAGCCGCCGACCAGCACGATGCGCTCGAGAAAGTGCATGAGCAGGACGAGGGCGATCACCGACAGGGTAGCGCTCATTGCCAACCCGCCGGCCAGCACCGCGGTCACTCCGAGGAGCTCGCCAGTGCCGAGATCATTCACGGGACGCCGATCCGTTCGAAACGGAAGCGGAAATCCTCGCGTCAGGGGCAGGTGATGGAAGACCGCGCTCGGCTCCTTGAGGAGCATCGCGTCAGATACATCTGGCTCATCCTCCAGCCCCTGGCGCTGCGTGGACGACGCCCCATCTGCGCCGGCCAGGGGGGCGGCGGGAAGGGTCTGCGGCTCGGGTAGTATTCGATACGGTATCGCCTGATCGCCCTCGAACGCGGCAAGAAGCTCGGCGGCGTGGCGGCGGCTGGTCGCCTTGAGGCGGCGTCTGGCATTGTCGATATAGGCGTCGACGGTGCGGTGGGAGAGACCCAGCTCGCGGGCGATCTCCTTCGACTCCAGACCTCGCCTGACGAGCTGAAGGCATTCGCGCTCGCGGCGCGTGAGGGATGACACCTCTGGTTGATCGGCCGTCACACCGGGAGTGTTAATCAGGCGCGCCATGAGGTTTCAACGATGGCGGCACCGCTGTGCCGACATGGCACAGCGCCCCGGTTGCCCCGGGCGACTTCGACCGGGGCCCTGCCGGCTCCGCTTCCCGGCCTCCGCGCGCGCCCGGCCCGGCAACGGCCAGGGGTTCCGGGAGAGCGAGCGCTCCGCTAATCCCGGGCGGCACGGCTGCCAGGAGAAGGGTGATGAGCGAGGAAGCGTCGGCGGGTGAAGCCAGCCCGTCCGCGATGATCGACGAGAAGATCCGCAGCCTTGGCGATTGGCGCGGGGTGACGCTGGCGCGAGTCCGCGCGCTGATCCACGAGGCAGACCCCGATGTCGTCGAGGAGGTGAAATGGCGCGGCGTGCCGGTGTGGTCCCATCACGGCATCATCTGCACCGGCGAAACCTATAAGAAGGTCGTCAAGCTCACCTTCGCGCAAGGGGCCGCGCTGCCCGACCCGGCCGGGCTGTTCAATGCCAGCCTGGAGGGCAATGTGCGGCGCGCGATCGACCTGCCCGAAGGCGTTGCCCTCGACGAGGATGCATTCGCGGCCTTGATCCGCTCAGCGGTCGCCCTGAACGCAACGCGGGCGCGCCGCTGATCGGAGGAGGAGCGCGCGGGGGACACTGCGGCGGCCCCGCGCGACCTCGATCAATAGGGGTAATCCACCCCATAATAGCCGTGTACCTCGCGACCATAGTCGCGATCGAAGCTCGGTTCGTTCTGGCTGGTGTAACGCGGCGCCTTCTCGAGCACCGCCCTGTCCAGATTGACGACATAACCGCCCTGACCCGTGTCATAGGTCAGCACGTCCCACGGCAGCGGATAATAATCTCCGCCCATGCCGAACAATCCCCCGAACGAGAGCACTGCATATTCGACCCGCCCGGACAGCTTGTCGACCATGAAGTTATGGATGGACCCCAGTTTCTCGCCCTGATTATTGTAGACGGCGGTGCCTTCCACCTTGTTCGACGCGATCAGGCGACTGGTTTCATCCGTGGCGATACCGGTATTTGACATGGCGATCATCTCCTCGCGATTGGCGGCTAGATATGGGGCGACAACGCACGAGACGGCGACGCTCTCCGTTCCCTGGCGCCGATGAGGCAAGCGGCGCCGCCGGCGCGTCGGGCCGCGGCCATGGCACCGGCGCGGGCGTGGGACGTTCGTCGCACGTCATCCGGGGGAGACGGCAGTGCGCAACCTTGATCTCAGCTCGTGGCATGGCCTGTTCACCACCCTGCTCGGCCTCGCGCTGGTCACGCTGATCGGCGTCGGCATCCGGCTGGTGACGATGGTCGCCATCCAGCAGCGGCGGGAGCGGATGAATCGCCAGATCAACGAGCGGCTGCGCACCCTGATCGCCGCCTATCGCACGCTGGGCGGCTCGTTCACCGGCAATCTCGCCGTCGATCCCACCCATTTGCGCGACGTCGACCGCCAGGCCGAGGTGGCGGCGCTCGATCTCAGCGCGGCCCGCGTCGCCAGCTCGGATCGCGCGCGGCGCATCCGCGACGCGGTGGAGGCGGCGCTGTCCGACATCATCCTGCTCGGCACCGAAGAGCATGTCCGGCTGGCCGAGCGCGCGGCGCGCGAACTCGTCGCGGGCCGGCCCGTCCACACCCAGGATCTGGTCGTATCGCTGCGCGCGTTCATCCGCGAGGCGCTCGACCTCGATGCCATCCCCACCGATCTCGCCATCCCGATGCAAGGCCCCGCCCGCCCCGCCAGCGGCGGAGCCGGCAAGGACAAGGGAGAACGCAACGGACAGGGCGGAGGGGGCGGCGGCGGCGGCGGCATGGGGATGGGCATGGGGATGGGAATGGGCGGCATGGGCGCCGGCATCGGCATCGGCATGGGCGTCCATGACGAGGAAGATGAGGACGACACCGCGGATTTGGCCGCCGTCCCCCCTCCCGGCGGCGGCTCAGGCGGGGGCTGATGCCATCAGCAGCCGGGCGATATCGTCGCGGCGGGTGAGCAGATCGGCCAGGGTGTAACGGTCGAACACGGCAAGGAAGGCGGCGAGCGCTTCCTTGAGCACGCTGGTCAGCCCACAGGCCGGCGCGATGACGCAATTGCCGCAGTCGACCAGGCAGAAGCCGTCTTCCGTGTGGCGGACGAGCGCGCCGATATTGATCTCCTCCGGCGGCCGCCCCAGCCGGATGCCGCCGAACCGCCCGCGCACGCTCTCCACATAACCGGCGCGGACCAGCTGGTTCACCACTTTCATCAGGTGATTTTGCGAGATGGCGTGGGTGCGCGCGATCTCCGCGATCGAGCACAGGCGCTCCGGCCGCCCACCCAGATGGATCAGCACGCGCATCGAATAATCCGTGAACAACGTCAGTTTCATGGCGCGCTCGATAATATGCATTCCTGTTGCATGTTTCAAACGCTCTATATAGATGCATTCTTGATACATGATTGGGGCATGAGTCGTGAGCAGTGGCGTGACAGTGGATGAAGCGGCTCTCGGGCAGCTCGTGAACGCCTTCTATGCCCGCGTCCGCGCCGACGCCGAGCTCGGGCCGGTGTTCGACGATGCCGTCGGGGATTGGCCCCAGCACCTCCAGACGCTGACCGACTTCTGGTCCTCGGTGATGCTGGGCACCGGCCGGTACAACGGCCGGCCGGTGCCCGCGCATCTGCGCCATCTCGACCGCCTCGATCCTGCCCTGTTCACCCGCTGGCTGCGCCTGTGGGCCGAAACCACCGAGGCATTGTTCGCGCCGGACGTCGCCGCCGCGCTTCAGGACAAGGCGGCGCGCATCGGCGAGAGCCTGCAGCTCGCCCTGTTCTTCCGTATGGGCGCCCCGCCCGGCTGAGCTTGCACCCCCTACTCTTCATCCCACTGCCAAGGAGACGCTGATGCCGCAGACACTCAGCGAGCGCACCATCGCGCTCGTCAAAGCCACCGTTCCGGCGCTCGAGGCCCATGGCCTCGATATCGTGCGCGAAATGTATGCGAGGATGTTCCGCAACCCGGACATTCGCGACCTGTTCAACCAGTCGCATCACGGCGACAGCGGCTCCCAGCCGCGCGCGCTGACCGGGGCGATCCTCGCCTATGCGGCGAACATCGATAATCTCGGCGCGCTGGCGCCCGCAGTCGAGCGGATCGCGCAGAAGCATGTCGGCCTGCAGATCCTGCCCGAACATTATCCTCATGTCGCTGACGCGCTGCTCGGCGCGATCAAGGCGGTGCTCGGTGACGCTGCGACCGAGGAAATCCTCGCCGCCTGGGGCGAAGCCTATTGGTTCCTCGCCAATATCCTCATCGCTCGCGAGGGCCGCATCTATGGCGCGCTCGCCGAGGCGGAGGGTGGCTGGAGCGGCTGGCGCGATTTCCGCGTTGCGGAGGTGGTGACGGAAAGCAGCGTGATCCGTTCCTTCATCCTGCGTCCCGTCGATGAGGGCGCGGTGATCCGCCACAAGCCCGGCCAGTACCTCACCTTCTGGCTCGCCATTCCCGGACAGCCGCCGGTGAAACGCAACTATTCGATCTCCAACGCACCGAACGGCGAATATTATCGCATCTCCGTAAAGCGCGAGCCGCAGGGCCTCGCTTCGGGCTGGCTGCATGCCGCGGCGGTGCCGGGCACGGTGCTGAAGGTGTCGCCGCCGGCCGGCGAATTCTTCCTCGCCGATCACCCGGAGCGGCCGGTGGTGCTCCTGTCGGGCGGGGTCGGCCTCACCCCGATGGTGGCGATGCTGGAAACGGTGGCGGCACGTGGGCTGGCGACGCCCGTCTATTATATCCACGGCACCCATGATCGCGACACGCACGCGATGCGCGATCATGTCCGCGCGCTGGCCGCGAAGACCGCGGCCATCCGGATCGTCGATTTTCACCAGACGCCGCTTCCCGATGAAGTCGCCGGCCGGGATTACGACCATGCCGGTCTGATCACCGAGGAGTGGCTGCTCGCCAACACCCCGGTCGGCGAGGCGGACTATTATCTGTGCGGGCCGCGCCCGTTCCTGCGCGCGGCGGTGTCGGCGCTGTCGCTTTCGGGCGTGCCGTCAGACCGCATCCACTATGAGTTCTTCGGACCGGCCGACGAGCTGCTTGCCGCCTGACCGAAAAAGGCGGGGCGTGTCGCGTCGAGGATCATGGCGCGACACGCCCCGCATCCAGCTGCCCGCTCGCCCAGAGAGACTGCGCATCGCGCAGCATGCTGGGGGCTATCGACAGGACGAGCAGGGCTGCCATCGAGACGTTGAAGATACGCAGCGCCCGCTCGTCCCTGAGAAAGCGCTTCAGAACCGACCCCGCGCCCGCCCACAGCGCGATGCAGGGAAAGCCGACAAAGACCAGCACGGCGGCGATCACCGGCACGTCGGTGGTCATATGGCCCGGCCTGGCGAAGCTCGCCACCGCGCCGAGCACCAGCGCCCAAGCCTTGGGGTTGACCCATTGGAAGGCCGCGGCGTCGAGCAGGCTGAACGGTCGCCCCCGCGCCCCCGCCTCGTGGAGGCCGCTGGCGGTGGCGATGCGCCACGCCAGCCATAACAGGTAGATGGTCGAAAGGACGTGCAACACGGTGTAGAGCGACGGCACGCGGTCGATCAGCCCGGCTACGCCCCAGCCGAGCACCAGCACCATCAGCGCGCAGCCGCCGGAAATGCCGATCATGTGCGGCAATGTCCGCTTGAGCCCGAAGGTGGCGCCGGACGCCAGCAGCATCATGTTGTTGGGCCCCGGCGTGACGCTGGCCACCATGCAGAAGAAGGCGAGCGCAATCAGGATTGCAAGGCTCATCGACACCACCCCGGAACTATGACAATGGCGATTTGTCGCGACTGACTTTATCAGTCAAAGCAATTATTGTCATAGTGACAAAGAAACCGGGTGACGCATGTGGATACCTGATCTGGACGGCGCGTCGGCCACGCTCTCCGGGCGGCTGGTCGAGGCGCTGGCGCGCGACATCGCCGCCGGACGTCTCGATGCCGGGCACAGATTGCCCACCCATCGCGATCTCGCCCAGCGCCTGGGCATCGGCATCGGCACGGTAACCAGCGCCTATGCGGAGGCAGCGCGGCGCGGCCTGATCGAGGCGAGGGTGGGCAGCGGCAGCTATGTCGCCGGCCCGGCGGCAACGACCCGCGAGGATGCGACGATCATGCTGTCGCATAATATCCCGCCGCTGGAGCCGTCGCAGCGGCGGCTGGCCGCGACCCTCGCCCGGCTCCGCCGGCGGCCCGACCTGCTCGACGCGCTCGGCTATGCCCCGCCGCCGGGACTGCCGTCGCATCGTCGCGCCGCGGCGGAATGGCTGGCGCGCCACGGCGGCCCGGACGGCGTCGATGCGGAGCGACTGATCGTGACCGCCGGCGCGCAGCAGGCGATGGCGCTTGCCTTCCAGGCACTCTGCGCACCGGGCGACACGGTGCTTGTCGAGGCGGCGACCTTCTTCGGCGCGCGCACCCTGGCCCAGCATGCCGGCTACCGGCTGGTCGGCGTGGCGATGGACGATGAAGGGATGCTGCCCGACGCGCTGGATCGCGCCGCGGCAGGAGGGGCGCGCGTCCTCTACATTGTGCCGACCCTGCAAAACCCGACCGGACGGATCATGTCGGCCGCGCGCCGCCAGGATATTGCCGCCATCGCCCGACGCCGCGACATGTTCATCATCGAGGATGATGTCTACGGTTCCTTCGCGGGGGAAGCCGCCCCGCCCCCGCTCACCGGCTTCGCGCCGGAGCGAAGCTTCTATCTGAGCGGCCTGTCGAAGACGGTGGCGCCGGGGCTGCGCACCGGCTTCCTCGTCGCGCCGGACGGGCCGTGGTTCGAGCGGCTGGTGGCGGCGATCCGCGCCCAGAGCTATGCGCCGCCGACGCTGGGCGGACTGGTCGCGGCCCAATGGATCGAAGACGGCACCGCCGACGCCATCGCCGCCGAGATCGCCGCCGAGGTCGAGGCCCGCACCGCACTCGCCGTTGATCGGCTGGGCGATCGGCTGGGCCCGATCTACAGTGCGCGCTGTCCCCACCTGTGGCTGCCCATGCCCGAGCTGGACGCCGAGCGGCTGGTCGCCCGCGCGCTCCGTGCCGGTGTCCAGCTCACCCCCGCCAGCGCCCCGATCGTCGACCCGGCGCTGATCACCGGCGTCCGCCTCTGCGTCGGCGCCTCCCGCTCGCGCGCGGAACTCGAGACGGCGCTTCATCGCCTCCAACTCATCCTCGCCGCCCCGCAAAAAGAGCCGACCATGGATCTGGTCTGAGCCGTAAAGGCTTGGCGGGGTAGATAACGTGCTATATAGCGCGTTATGTTATTCCGGAGGACGTGATATGGACGACGTGCTGGCCCGCGAAGGGGCGGTGATGCTGGGCAGCCGGCTGAAGAGGCTGGCCGAACGCTTGCAGACCGGTGCCGAGCGGATCGCGGCCGATTGCGGCCTGCCGACACAGCCCAGCCAGATGCCTTTGCTCACCGCGCTCTATCGTCATGGTCCGATGACGGTCGGCGACGCCGTGCAGGCATTGGGGATCAGCCAGCCGGCCGTGACCCGCATTCTCTCTCGCCTGTCCGAAATGGGATTGATCGAGACCAGTCGCGGCGCTCGCGACCTGCGCAGCAAGACGCTGTCGCTCAGCCCTGCCGGACGGGACGCGATGGAGCAGGCGACGACATTGCTGTGGCCGCGCTTGCGCGCTGCCGTCGATGAGGTGTGCGACGTGCCGGCGCTGCTCCGCCTGATCGAGGCAGCCGAACGCGCGCTCGCCGAACAGCCATTGGACCAGCGCCCCCGCGGCGGGCTCGCGATCAGGCGTTTCAGCGACGCCCTTGCTGAGGATTTCTACCGTATCAATGCCCAGTGGATCGATGACATGTACCGGCTCGAGCAGACTGACATCGACGTCCTCAGAAATCCCCGCGAGCGGATCATCGCGCCGGGGGGCGACATTCTGTTCGTTGAGGATCCGGCGCTCGGCATCGTCGGCACTTGCGCCCTGCAAAAGACCGGAGAACGCCAGTTCGAACTGACCAAGATGGGGGTGCTCGATAAGGCGCGCGGCAGGAAGGCGGGCGAATTCCTGCTCGAGGCGATCATCGCGCGCGCTTATGCGCTGGGATGCGATCGGCTTTATCTGCTCAGCAATGCCAAGAGCGCCGCGGCGATCCATCTTTATGAGAAACTCGGCTTCGTTCACGATGCCGGGATCATGGAGGAGTTCGGCCGGCGCTATGAGCGATGCAATGTGGCGATGCTCCACCGCCCGGCTCCAATGGATGTCGCGGGCGGGGGTGCGCCGGATCGGCGCCCGCGCGGCGGCGATGTCGAGCGGGGCGACGGCAGCCTGGCAGCGCGCCAGTCCATCCCGCCCGCGCACGGCGATCATCGACGAGAATGAACGCGCCCTGGCAGGTTGCGCCGGGCTGTTCGCGATGCCCTTTGCCAAGCAACCGCTGGCGTCGGACGGTGGATCAAATCCGCCGCGATCGCGGTTGGACAGGCAGCGAAGGAGCAGCGAGGCGATGTGCAATCTTCAATCGGACAAGGTTCCGGTCAGCGTCATGCGGCAGGCGTTCGACAGTCTCGATTTGTCCCTCTCCTTCCCCGAAGGCATCCCCAATCTCGAGCCTCGCTCGGACATCGGCATCACTGATTCGAACGCGATCATCCGCGCAGCGCCCGGCGGCGGCGCGGAACTGGTGGTGCGGCGGTGGAGCTGGCCGGACGAGCGCGGCAAGCCGGTCTATAATTTCCGCTCGGACGGGCGGGAGTTCGCCCGCGGCCGCTGCCTGATCGTCGCCGACGCCTTCTATGAATTCACCGCGCCGCCGAAGGGCGCGCCGCGCGGCGCCCGCAAGACCAGGTGGCAGTTCACCATGGCCAACGAGCCGTGGTTCTGCATCGCCGGCATCTGGCGCACCCACCCCGAGATCGGCGAGGCCTACACGATGCTCACTACCACGCCCGGCCCTGATATCGCGCCCTATCACCACCGGCAGGTCGTGGTGCTCGGCCGCCGCGACTGGGCGCGTTGGCTGGACTACACCATACCCGCCTCGGACGTGCTCGGCCCGGCGCCCGCCGGTACGCTCGCGGTCGGGCGCTGCGCCGGGGAGGAACCCGCGGCGCAACCACAATTGGCCTTGCAACCCTAGCGCGGATCGCGGTTCCGTCCTCGCCAACGTCACCGGCCATCGCCGCCGCGTCCATGCCGGGGCAGGCTGGACGCGGGGCCCTGGCCTCCAGACCAGATGCAGGCGCGCGGATCAGAACCGCGCGCGCGCCGTCACCGACATATAGCGTCCGATCGCGTCATAATAATTCGGCCCCGCCTCGCTGAGCGGCGGCTGCTTGTCGAACACATTGTTCATATTGGCGCCGATCGTGAAACGATCGTTGATCTTGAACGATATGTTCATGTCCAGATAAGTGAATGCCGGCACCTTATTGTTGACCAGCGTTTCGATCAGCGTCCGGTTATAGATACCCTTGCCGATATAACGGAGGCGGGCGCCGAGATCGATGATCTTTCCCGCATAATTGGCGCTGAAATTGGCGCGCCAGTGCGGCACGCCGCCGCTGGTGCCGCCGGCGATCTCACCGATATTGTTGGTCACGGAAATGCCGTTATCGGTCGTGGTGTATTTCACATAGGTGGCCAGGCCCCGCAGGCTGAGCGTACCCGGCAGGGAAGCGCTGAGATGCGACAGCGGCAGGCGATAGGAGGCCTCCATATCGATGCCCTGGCTTTTCACCTTGGAGAGGTTCTGCGAGTTGGCATAAACCCGGATCACCGTCTGGGTCGTCGGGTCGCGCACGACCTGAGCACAAGCCGCGGTGAAGCCGAGGGAGCAGGCCAGCGTCAGGTTCTGGCCGGAAAGCGTCCCGGTTTCGTTGCTGATGACGATCTTGTACCAGTCTACCGAGGCGTTGAAGCCGGGGAGGAATTTCGGCGAGAACGTCGCGCCAAACGATGTCGTGTGGCTGATCACCGACTTGAGGTCCGGATTGCCGCCAGTGTGATATTCGACAAAATTTGGCGCCGGATTATAACCGACAATGCCCTGACGGCCCGCAGTATCCAGATCGATCATCGGGCGGACATTGATGGTCTCCACCGAGAAAAGGCTGGAGATGCTGGGCGCGCGGAAGTCGCGCGAGCGCACGCCGCGCAGCAGAATCTGGTCGAACAGCCTGATCGTGGCCCCGCCCTTCCATACCCAGGTGCCGCCGGCCCGGCTATAATCCGCGTATCGTGCCGCCCCGTTCAGGTCGAGCTTGATCTTACCCTCGAGCTCCAGAAGTGGAACGCCGACTTCGGCGAATGCTTCCTTGACGTTATATTTCCCACCCACCGTAAAGGTGCTGTAGAGAGAAGGCATGAAAATGCCCGCGATGTCATCCGAGCTTGCCGGTGTCTGCTGCTGGCTTTGCCAGCGGCCGCTGGCACCGAACACCACAGTGATCGGCTGCCTCGCCCAGAGCCTGAACAAGTCACCCTGAAAAGACAGCTCGGCAGAGTCGATCTTGCTGATGGAATCGCCGCCCTGGACGCCGTTGATATAGGTCATGGCCTCTGGCGAGGCATTCCACACGCCAAAGAGATTGACCGGCACGCACGCCGCATCGTCGTTCGCCGAACTGGCATCGGCATTGACCGCGCAGACCGGGCCATTGGCGCCCTGCACGGCGTTGATGGCGTCGTTGAACCGCGCCGTAATCGGCGTGACGATACGTTCGCGCGACCTGGTTTCGCCGTGGTTATAATAGCCATGGGCGGTCCAGCTGCCGAACAGCGTCGCATCGAAGCCGATCGCGCCTTCATAGGATTGGCGCCGGGTGCTGAGATTGAGCATGAACGGCCCGTTCCAATATTTCCCGAGCGTGAAGCTCGTCTCACCCGCCGCGGACAGCTGATCGCGAATGTCCTGTGACAGAAAGGCGTTGTTGGCCGATATCGTAAGGGGAACCGGGGCCAGGATATTCGGCAGGAACGGGTAGTTCGACCTCACCTGGCCATAGCTTGCATCGGCCCACAGGGTAACGCCGTCGGCCACTTCATAGGTGGCGTGGGCATAAGTGGCGATGCGGTTGGACGGGGTGGTCACCGCGATCCCGTCATAGGTGCCGACCGCATCCGCGCCACCGACGACGTTGGTCGGGAACTGGCCCGGACGGGGCGTGGCGGTGGGCGTTCCGCTGCGGAAGGCGCGCAGCGTGCCGTCCTCGTTGAACATCTGCCCGGCAAGCACGCCGCTGGTGATCAGGCCCGACGGCACCTGATTACCCCAGTTCACATCCGCGACCATGATCTGGCGGCGATCGGCGGGGTCGCTCGGGTTGACCGGAACGATGCCGGCGCTGGCGAGACGGGGTCGGGAATTGCGATCCGGGATCGAGCTGTCCTTCTGCCAGTCCGCCGCGACCATGATCTGGCCGCGGTCCTCGGCGAAGCCGGTGCCCCAGGTGACATCGGCGCCAAGGCGCTGGCCGTCGGCGCGGGACGAGATGCCCGCGGTCGCGCCGACCGTCAGCCCCTGCACCTTCCGCTTGAAGAGAATGTTGACGACACCGGCGGTCGCGTCGGAGCCATAAGCGGCCGAAGCGCCGCCCGTCACCGTCTCGATGTGGTCGACAATCCCCATCGGAATGAAGTTCAGGTTGCTGCTGATCACCGAGCGGCGGCCGTTTACCAGCGTCAGCGAGGACCCGATGTTGCGCAGCGACGGCGTGCCCGCGGTGCCGGCGCTGGAGGCATTGCCGACGCCGACCTGCGGCGAGTTGCTCGGGCGGAAGGCGGGCGAGTCATTGAGCACCTGCTGGAGGTTTGGCGGATCGCCCTGGTTCAGCTCGAGCGCGCCGATCACCGTGGTCGGCGTCGGCGCGTCAAAGCCGGCGCGCTCGATGCGCGACCCCGTGACGATGATCTGCTCATCCGCCTGGGTGAGATCGTCCTGCGCTGCCTGGGCCTGGGCGACACCGGCGTACAGCAGGGTGACGGCCAGCGCCGCGGCGCTGCTTCCACGAGCCATGCCAATGATCGAAAAACCTGAAATGGCTCGCATTCTGCTTCCCCCTCCTGGATCGAGCTAGCCTTGTGGAGGAAGGTTTACACATTATCCCATACAGGACAATACATCCTATTCAGGATTGTAATCTAAATATCATCTCGATCCGATGCAATCCGGCCCCATCTTGGTTGAAGGGCGGACGGCCCCGCCCGGCCACATTGCCGGCGGGGCAGGCAGCCGGGCTATTTCGCGTTCATGAGCTTTCGCTGGAGGAATTCCTGGGTGCGGCCATAGGCCTTCAGCCAGTTGCTGTGCAGGACGAAATCATGAACCTCGCCGGGCAGCACGAACTGCTCAACCTGCACCTTGCCGCCCGCGTCGTTCAGCGCACCGATCATCTCCACGGTCTGCGAGAAGACTACCGCCCGGTCATCGTCGCCATGAATGAACAGCACCGGTGCACGCCAGTCCTTCGCGCTGCTGATGGCTGAGGATGCGGTGGCAATGCGCGCCAATTCCGGCGGCGCGCCGGGTGCGGTGAGATAAGGCAGGAAACTCGTCCAGTTATGGACGCCGGCCATGTCAACGCCGGCCGCGAAATCCCCGGGCAGCTTGGACAGCGCCAGCGCCGTCATGATGCCGCCATAGCTCATGCCATAAGCGCCGATCCGCCTGGGATCGATATCGCCGCGGCCCTTCAGATAGGCGACCGCGCCGGCGATATCGCGCACCTCGCTGGCGCCCGCCTCGGCGAAGTCGAGCGCCTCGCGCCAATCCATGCCATAGCCGGTTCCGCCGCGGAAATTGACCGACAGCACGACATAGCCCTGCGAGGCGAGAAACTGGTTCATCGCATAGAAGCGGGCATAGGGGCCCATCGGGTGCCAGCCGAGCAGCATCTGGCGCGGCGGCCCGCCATGGAAGAACAGGATCGCCGGGCGCGGGCCGGACGCCTTGCCCGGGGGCATGAACAACTGCCCGTGGACCGGCATATTGTCGCTGCTCTGGAAGACGACGCGCTGCGGCTCGACCAAATCCTTGGCCGGGAACGATGCGGCGTCCGACGCGGCATAGACCGGCTTCATCGCGCCATCGCGCGAAACCAGCACGGGCTGCATCGGATTGCGGGCGGTGGCGTGCAGCGCATAGAGGGCGCCGTCGCCGCCGACGACCGGCATGTCCTCGATGCTGGCGCCGCGGGTGATCGGCCGCGGCGTGCCTCCGGCGGCGGCGACCTCCCACAAATGCCGGTGATCGTCATCGGCGGCGTTCGAGGAGAAGATAACGCCGGTGCGCGCCCGATCGAGCTCGGCGGCGAACAGTTCGGACCCGTCGGGCGTCAGCGCGACCGGCTGGCCGCCCTGCGCGGGGATCGAATAGAGCCTGAGCCAGCGCGTCTTCTCCCACGGGAAGACGAGCCGGTCATTGGCCGTCCACAACAGCGTCGTGCCGTCCTCGACCGGCTGGAACACGCTGCCGGCGCCGGCATCCGCGGTCCACACCGGGGCAGATTTGCCGCTCGCCACGTCGGCGACCCAGATCGACCAGGGCGTGCCCTCTCGTTTGCCTCGGAAGACATACATCAGCTGCGATGCGGTGGGGGGCGTGCGGATCCAGGCGATACGCTTGCCATCCGGCGACCAGCGCGGCGAGGCGTCGCGGTCGGTGCTCGGCGAAACCCAGCTGATCTGCTTGCTGGTGAAATCATAGATGCCGAGCAGGACATGGCCCTCGCGGCGGCGGCTCAGGAATGCAAGCTTGCTGCCGTCCGGCGACCAGACCGGGCCGCCGCTATTGCCGCGGTCGCGGATCAGCTGGACGGCCGGGCCGCTGGCGTTAACGTCGGCGATCCACAGCTGCCCGCCGCGCGTGAACACGAAGCGTCCATCGACCGGCGAGGCGGTCGGCCCTTCGCCGGCGCCGAAGCTGCGCGCCGCCTCGCCCGGCTTCTGCGCGAAGATCTCCTTGGAAAGCGGCCCGGTGACGAGGCTCTCGGGGTTGATCGGGCCGCCGCCTTCGAGGCTGCCACCGCCAGTATAGAGCAGGACCGAACCCTTCGCCGCCCAGGCGATGCGATCCAGCTCATAGCCATTATCCTTGGCGAAGTTCGTCAGCTTGCGCGTGGACCAGCCGTCGCCGGCACGCTCGGCGATGAGGATGTTGCGCACGCCGCGCTCGTTGGACACCCAGGCGACGCGCCCGTCCGCGGGCGACGCCGTCAGTCCGCCCGGAAGCGGCGCGCCGAGCACATTGTCCAGCGTCACCTGCGCAAAGGCCGGGGGCGCCGCGAACGGCAGAGCCCACGTGCCTGCCAGCAGCGCGAGCGCGATCGAAGTTCCAGTCCTTGTCATTCGCATGGCATCAACCTTCCGCGGAATTACGGGCGCATGAGGCGCGCCATGACCGGCAGTATCGGGGCAGCGAGCGTTGCCAGCGGGGCAGCAAGACGCGGCGGGCCACGCGAACGCCCGGCGATAGCACGCCGTCGTCCGAGTCGGTCATATTCACCCTCTTGTTGGCGTGATCAGGATTGTTTTTCTGATTGGACCATAGGCGCCGGAAACCGGCCTGGTCAAACCCGCAATTTCCCTCCGAAACCTCTTCGGGAAAAGGGTAATTCTGGAGAATTTATGCCGATTTTCCCGAGCGATCAGGACTCCCGCTTGGTCGGCCCGCAGAGCGCTCGCCCGGCCCGGCGCATCAAGCACATCCCAGCCGTGGGCCCCGTCCGTGGAGCCCTACTGTCCTGATCGGAAACTTCCTCGCAACGCCGCGGAAGGGTCGGCCATCGACACTCGTCGGGGCCACGGGGGAAGTTGATCGTCACCTGTTAAGAGACCCCAGGCGCGATGCTCGGGCCGAGGCCCGCGTCCCGACCGCGCGTGGCCGGTCTGCGACGTGACGGCAAGGCCTTCACGCGACTGCCCGAAAACAACGTTCCCCGATCGCCGGGCATCGTCGCATTCGGAGGAGCAGCATTGGCGCGGCATCGGTCACCGCGACTTTATGGGCGATCCCCCGAGCAGGGGCCGGGACTGATCGACGATAATGCTACGCCCCCCGACCCGCTGGTCGCTCTCCGCTTGCGACGGGCGTAACATTCCTCGCCGGTGCTTGGCCGGAGACGATTGCCGCCCTGCGTCACGCTCCGTCGACGGGGCCTCAGCGGGCCCCGCCCCCCTCCCCGGTGCGCCTATGTCAGCGCACCTCCGTGTAGACATAGTCGGTCTGGCTGTCGCGAACGGTGAGCGTCCGCGTGCCGTTCTTCTCGCCGACGACCGCCTCTACCCCGATATTGCCGGGCGCGGCCGAGACGATCGAAACGGTGCCGTCCGCGCTCTTGCGCGTGGCGATCGGGCCCTCGACGAAACCCGCGGTGATCCACGGCGCGCCATTGCGCTCGCTGATGCGGATCGTCCCATTGTCGGCCGGGTTGCGATAAAGCTTGCCGAGGCTGGCCATCACCGCCGGGTCGGGCGGCAGGGTCAGCCGCGCGCGACGCATGCCCGCCTGCCTCTTGGTGCGCGCCGCGGCTACGGCCAGCTGCTGCTCCGCCTGGGGCTTGGCGTCATAGACCAGCTCGAACACGCGGCGCAGCAGCGGGTCGAACATGGTCGGGCCGGTATCGGCGTTGGTCAGGATGACCAGCCCGATCCCGGAATCGGGCAATGCGAACCAGGTGCTATGGAAACCCTGCAACGTGCCGCCATGGGTGATCACGGACACGCCGGAGACGACATGCTCCATCAGGCCCATGCCATACCAGTTATTCTCCCCGGTCGGCACGCCGCGGCGGCGGCGCTCCAGGATATTGGCCTCGCTGACATAGCGCTTGCCGTCGATCGTTCCCTTGCCGAGCTCCAGCAGGACGTAACGCGCCATGTCCGCCGCGCTCGACCACGCGCCGCCCGCCGGGCGATAAGGCGGGATGAGATGATTGAAGGCGTTCGACATCTCGACCATCCTGCCATCGACGTCGAAGCCGTGGGGATGAGCCCAGTCGCCGCTCTCGCCCTTGGCGAAATCGAAGGTCGTGTCCTTCATCCCGAGGGGATCGAAGATGCGCGTCTGCATCGCCTTGTCGAAGGCGGCGCCCAGTTCCATCTTCGGGTAGGCGAGCGCACCGCCGATATAGCCGGCCGCCGCCGCCATCAGATTGCTATACTGGTAAAGCTCGCCAAACTTGCTGGTCGGCGTGGTCTGGGCGAGGCGCACGAAGGTATCGGACGCCGGCGCGCCATCATCGGCGAGGATGAACGACAGATCCTTGCGCGGCAGGCCGGTGCACGCACAGACGAGATGACGGATCAGTACTGACTGGGTGACGGCGTCATCACCGAGGCGGAAGCTGGGATAGACATCCACCACCTTCTCATCCCAGCTCAACTTGCCCTCGTCCGCCAGGAAGGAGAGCAGCAATGTTGCCATCCCCTTGGTGTTGGAAGCAATCATGAACTTGGTGTGGGCGTCCACCGGCTCGTTCTTGCCGATCTCGCGCGTGCCGACACCGCCCTGCCAGACGACCTTTCCCTGATCAATGAAGGCGAGGCCGACCCCCGGCACCTGCAACTCCTGCGCGGCCTTGGCGACGAAATCGCGCAGCACCTGCACCTTGTCCGGGGTCAGACGCTTGGCCGTGACGCCCGCGAAATTCTCCGGCTTGTAGCCTGCCGGACGCAGGCTGCGCTGCACCAGCGACATGGCGGCGGCGCGTTTGTTGGCGGTCGCGGCCGAGCCTTCGGTGATCACCACCGTCCACGCCGCCCCCACCCGCATCGCCGTCGCCGAAACGTTGACCCGCTCGCTGGGTGAGGTTTCATAGGAGAAGCTCGTCCGCTCGTCCCAGCCGTCGCCCGGCAGGCCGGGGTTGCTCGTCCGCGAGACACGGCCCGCGTCGGGCCGGTAGAGCGACCACGCCTTCGCCAGCGCATCCTGCGCGTTGGCGGCCGCGCCCACTTCGGCCACCGCAACGGAAAGATCGCCCTCCGGCACCGTGAACACGGTCAAAGGTCCGCGGACGGCCACCGTCCAATCCCGGGGCTGGGTGAAAGAGAGGCCGGTCGCCGTCTTGCCGGGCGTGTCGGCGGCGGCGCCCTGGGCGAACGAGATGGCGGGGACGGCCAGCAAGGCAAGGGACAAGGGGAGCGCGGACGTGAGTTTCACGGGCAACCTCTTTATCTATATTTCATCGAGGGACCAAATTCGGTCCTGATCAGGACACATATACCCAATCGGAAAAACAAATCCATAGGTTCGCCGCAGCGAACCCGACTTCCAGACCGAGCTGACCCATCGCTTCGAGGCCGATCCCGCAGCGCAGGCAGCACTGGCGAGAACCGTGCGCCTCGACACCGTGTCGCACGACGGGTTCGACGCCGCCTTCTGTCCCGGTGGCCACGGGCCGATGTGGGATGTGGCGGAGGATCCGGGATCGGCCGCGCTGACGCTGCCGGGTCGGCCGGCTGAATGTCTAGGGCGATGGGCAGGGCGATATTGCCCGCCATGGCGGCGAGCATCGCGCCGTCTTCGTCTATCGGATGCAGTCCTATCGCTATTGGGAAGAGCGCCTCGGCCGAGACGATTTCGCGCTGGGCAATTCGGAGAGCACTTCACCATGTTGCGGACGGACTCGCCCGGGCCTTGCAGGGCGCCGCGCTGTCGGACGGGCGGCGCCGCTCGTTGCAGGCACTCGCCGACGGCCGTTTTTCCCGACCGCCCCTCCCTTGCCGGCTCTTGCCATTCGCCAGTTCAGCGCCGACCATTGACCGCAAGCCCCCTTCCAACATCCGGCGGAAACCATGCCCCAGCATCTCAAGATCGACTTCGTCTCCGACATCGCCTGCCCGTGGTGCGTCATCGGGCTGGGCGGGCTCGAGCAGGCGCTCGACAGCCTCAGGGGCGAGATCGAGGCGGATATCGCCTTCCACCCGTTCGAGCTCAATCCCGACATGCCGGCTGGCGGCGAAAACGGGCTGGAGCATATCGCCCGCAAATACGGCATGTCCCCGGATCAGGTGCGCGAGAATCGCGGACGGATTCGGGATCGCGCCGCCGCGATCGGCTTCACGATGAACAGCTCGGACGCGAGCCGCGCCTACAACACATTCGATGCCCACCGCCTGATCGCGTGGGCGGGAGAAAAGGGCCGCCAGATCGAGATGAAGCGGCAATTGTTCACGCTCTACTTCACCGACCAGAAGGACGTCGGCGACCGCGACGTGCTCGCCGCCGCCGCCGAGGCCGCCGGGCTGGATGGGGCGGAAGCCCGGGCGGTGCTGGACTCCGATCGCTATGCCGAACAGGTCCGCGCCGAGGAGATGCTCTGGCGGCAGCGCGGCATCAACAGCGTGCCCGCCATCGTCGTCGGCGGACGTTATCTGATTTCCGGTGGCCAGCCGCCGGAGGAGTTCGTGCGCCAGCTTCGCGCGATCTCGGCAAGGCTTGTCGAGGAGCAGGCGGCGGCGGGCTGAAGGCGGGCCGCCGCCCCTACCAGAAGCGGCGGGTGTCGAGCAGGTCGGCGCGCGCATCGGTCGCGCGGGCGACGAGGCTGGTCTTGCGCTCGCGCCGCAGCGCCTCGGCTTCGGGCGGATCGACGAGCCCGACCTTGCCCATCACCTCGGGCGCGGTGGCGAGATCGTTGAGGGCGCCGAGCGCGTCCTGCAATGCTTCCAGCGCGGCGACGAAACGCTTGTGCCGCCGCCTCTCATCCTCGCGGTCGAACAGGCCTGCGAAAAACTCCCCCGCGTAGCGCAGCTTCTTGGCGTCCTTGCGAACCTCGTGCCGGGCATCGTCGTCCAGCTCGGCGAGACGGCGCCCGCCTTTCTTCACCTTGCGGCGGAAGCGGCCGAGCGCGGTGGCGGCCAGGGTCCGCGCGGATTGGTCGCCGTCGATCGTCGCGCCGGGCGCATGCCGCCAGTTCTCACTCCAGATCCACTCCACGAGGTCGAGCATCAATCGCCGGGCGCGTGGTGATGACAGCAGCTCGTCGACCCGGTCATAGGCCGCCTCGCGTGCCGCCGACAGTCGATCGCGCAATGGGCCGGGCCGTGTCTGATCGAGCAGCACGTCGAGGTTGCGCGCGTCGCCGAATTCTCCGGCCAGCCAGCGCAGCTCCCCGCGCAACTCCGCGCCGGATTCGCCAAGCATCGGCCTGAACAGCGCGAAGGCCGAGCGCAGCCGGCGCAGCGCCACCCGCGCCTGGTGCAGCGCCGCCGCATCGCGACCAGCCATCAGCAGCGCCTCGTTGAGCCGGAATTGCCGCACGCAGGATTCGACGATCCGGCGGAAAGCCTCCGCCCCCGCCATACCCCGGGCCAGCGCGACCGGCTCCGCCTTCACCGATCGCGCCTTCGCCTCAAGCAGCGCATAGCCCCGCTCCGATTTGCTGCGCACGCCAAGCCGCGCAGGGGCGATGGCGTCGATCTTGCGGGCCAGCGCGAACGCTGCGGCCGGCCCCCCGCTCTTCACCTCCAGCTCGATCTCCGAAATCGGCGCCCGCCGCTCGCCGGCTACTGCTTCGCCACGGTCGATCGCCAGTTCGATCGTCGTCCCGCCCTCCTCGACCATCCAGATGCGCCGCTCGATCTCGACCGCGAAGACCGGCGCGATCGCCTCGACCGCATCACCCAACATGGCGCGCAGCGGCGTGGCGTCGTCGAGGATCGGCGTGTCGCCCTCGATTTCGCGTTCCCATTCGGATCGGGCGAACAGGCCGGCAGCGCCCTTGCCGGCGCGCTTGATCGTCTGCACCCGCCGACCGTCGGCGCGACGGATGCGCAGCGAGAAGCCCGCCCTGGCGAGCTTCCGGTCCGGCGTATCGAAGTAGATCGCGTGCTGCTGCACATGTCTCGGGGCGTCCGCCAGAAGGCTCGACGCCTCGACCGCATCCGCACATGCGGGCGTCAGGTCGAGCTTCAGTTCAACTTCGTCCGCCATGTTCGCTGCTTTTGTCATGCGTGTACCGCCTCGTCGGACCTATCATCGGAAGGCGCATTGCCCAATGGACGATGCCTGCCGATAACGGCCCCAGGGAGGAAAGAGTGGCGGGACCATTGGCAGGGCTGAAGGTGCTGGAGCTGGCGCGGATCCTCGCCGGGCCGTGGGCGGGGCAAACGCTCGCCGATCTCGGTGCCGATGTGGTCAAGGTCGAAAGCCCCGAGGGCGACGATACGCGTAGCTGGGGGCCGCCCTTCGTGCCGGCCGCCGATGGCGGCGATTTGTCGGCCGCCTATTTCCACGCCTGCAATCGAGGCAAGCGCTCCGTGGTCGCCGATTTCACGACCGAGGAGGGACGCGCGCTGGTCCGCCGGCTGGCCGCGAACGCCGACGTGCTGATCGAGAATTTCAAGGTCGGCGGCCTCGCCGGATACGGGCTCGACTATGCGAGCCTGTCGGAAATCAATCCGCGGCTGGTCTATGCCTCCATCACCGGCTTCGGACAGGATGGTCCTTATGCGGCCCGCGCCGGCTATGACTTCCTGATCCAGGGGATGGGTGGCGCGATGTCCGTCACCGGCGATCCCGATGGCCAGCCGACCAAGACAGGCTACGCCGTCGCCGACCTGTTTTCCGGGCTGTACGCGACGATCGGCATCCTCGCCGCACTGCGCCGCCGCGATATCACCGGCAGCGGAGCGTGGATCGACTGCGCGCTCCTCGACAGCCAGGTCGCGGTCCTCGCCAACCAGGCGCTCAATTATCTCGTGTCGGGCGAGGTGCCGACGCGGCGCGGCAACGCCCACCCCAATATCGTGCCCTATGAGGTGTTTCCGGCCGCTGACGGCCACGTGATCATCGCCGTCGGCAATGACGGCCAGTTCCGCCGGCTGTGCGAGGCGATCGGCGTGCCCGCGCTGGGCGCGACGGAGCTTTATGCCACCAACGCGCTCCGCGTTGCGCACCGCGCCACGCTGGTGCCGGCGATCGCGGCGCGGACGATCGCCCTCACCCGCGCCGAGCTGCTCGCGCAGCTGGAGGCGGCGACGGTGCCCGCCGGCCCGATCAACGATATCGGCGAGGTGTTCGCCGATGCCCAGGTGCGGCATCGGGCGATGCATGCCGATCTGCCGGCGCCGCACGCCAGGGACGGGATCATCCCAGGCGTGCGCACGCCGATCGCGATCGACGGCACGCCGATGATGCACCCCGCCCCCTCCCCGCGTGTCGGCGAGCATCAGCGCGATGTCGCCGAGGATCCGGACTGGGGTTAGGCCCTCTGCGCCGCGGCTCGGATCTGGCCGAGCGTGGTGGCAGGCGTGATCGCCTCGGGTTCGAGCAGGCAGTGGAGGATCGCCGGCCTCCCCGCCGCCAGCGCGCGCTCGAAGGCGGGCGAGAACTCGGCCGTCTCGCGCACCGTCTCGCCATGGCCGCCAAAGGCGCGGGCGTAGGCGGCAAAATCCGGGCTCGTCAGCCGCGTCGCCGAAATGCGACCGGGAAATTGCCGCTCCTGATGCATGCGGATCGTGCCGTACATGCCATTGTCGACGATCACGATGACCAGCGCGATGTCGTGATGGACGGCGGTGGCGAATTCCTGCCCGTTCATCAGGAAATCGCCGTCCCCGGCAATGGTGACGACGATGCGCTCGGGGCATTGCCGCTTGGCCATGATGCCCGCCGGAACGCCATAACCCATCGATCCGCTGGTCGGCGCGAGCTGGGTGCCGAAGCGGCGGAAGCGGTAATAACGATGGATCCAGCCGGCGAAATTGCCGGCGCCGTTGGCGATGATCGCGTCTTCCGGCAACCGATCGCGCAGCCACGCCATTACCTCGCCATACTGGAAGGCGCCGGGGATGGCGGCGGGCCGATCCGACCAGTCGCGATACGCGGCGCGAAGCGTGGCGCGCGCCTCGCCCCATGACGGGCGGACATCGCCAATTGCCTCCAAGGCGGCGAGGAAGGCGGCGGGCGTAGCGTTGATCGCCAGCGCCGGCTGATAGACGCGGCCTAGCTCCGCCGGATCGGGATGGACATGCACCAATGACTGCGCCGGCACCGGGATGTCGAGCAGCGTATAGGAGGAGGACGCGATCTCCGAGAGGCGGCTGCCGATCATCACCACCAGATCGGCCTCGGCCAGCCCCGCCAGCAGCCGCGGATTGGGCGCGATGCCGAGATCGCCGACATAATGCTCATTGCCGGCGGGGAAGAGATGGGCACGGCGGAAGGTGGTGGCGACGGGAAGGTCGAAGCGGTCGGCGACGCGCTGTAGCGCCGCGCACGCCGCCGCCGACCAGCGCGATCCGCCGACGATCAGCAACGGCCGCTGCGCAGCCGACAGCATCGACTGGAGGCGCAGCATGTCGGCAGGCGGAGGCGCGCTCTCGGCGGGCTCGACGCGGGGCGCGTCGGCCGCCCCGGCGTGATCGCCGAGCATGTCCTCGGGCAGCGCGATCACCACCGGCCCCGGCCTCCCCTGCATGGCGATGCGGAAGGCGCGCGCGATCAGCTCCGGAATGCGCTCGGCGCGGTCGATCTCGATCACCCATTTGGCGAGCGCGCCGAAGGTGGCGGGATAATCCAGCTCCTGAAAGGCCTCGCGATGGCGCATGCCGCGCTCCACCTGGCCGACGAACAGGATCAGCGGAGTCGAATCCTGCATGGCGATGTGCAGCGCGGGGCTGGCATTGGTGGCGCCCGGCCCGCGCGTCACGAAGCAGATGCCGGGCCGCCCGGTCAGCTTGCCATAGGCTTCCGCCATCATCGCCGCCCCGCCCTCGGCGCGGCAGGTGAGCAGGTCGATGCCGCTGTCGATCAGCGCGTCGAGCACGGCGAGATAGCTTTCGCCGGGCACGCAGGTGGCGCGCTCGACGCCCTGCACGCGCAACTGATCGACGATCAGGCGCGCCGCGCTCCGCATTGGATTGGCCATGGTCCCTGCCTCAGCTGATATGAACCGATTTGGTGACGAGGTGGGCAGCAACTCCCTCCGGCCCATCCTCCGACCCGAAGCCGCTGTCCTTCATTCCGCCGAACGGGGCATCGGGCCAGGTCAGCCTTGTGCCGTTGAACGCGACCATTCCCGCCTCGATCGCGTCGGCGAGGAGATTTTGCCGCCGGGCGTTCTCGGTGAAGCAATAGGCAGCGAGGCCGAAGGGCAGGCGATTGGCGTTGGCGATGGCGTCTTCGACGGTGGCGAAGGACTGGGTCAGCGCCAGCGGCCCGAACGGCTCCTCATTCATCGCCCGCGCAGACGAGGGCACGTCGGCGATCAGCGTCGGCGCGAAGAAGAAGCCGTCGCCCGCCGAACGATCGCCGCCGGCCAGCACCCGCCCGCCCGCGGCACGCGCATCCTCGACCAGTTCGGCAATCGCCGCCGAGCGCCGCGGATTGGCGAGCGGCCCCATCTGCACGTCCGCGCCGAAGCCGCTGCCGAGCCGCAACCGGCGCGTGCGCTCGGCGAAGCCCTCGGTGAAGCGGGAATAGATCGCCTCCTGCACATAAAAGCGCGTCGGCGCGACGCAGACCTGCCCGGCGTTGCGGAACTTGTGGGTGACGAGCATGTCCAGCGTGCGATCGAGGTCGCAATCGTCGAACACCAGCACCGGGCCGTGCCCGCCCAGTTCCATCGTCGTGCGCATCATCGTGTCGGCGGCGAGCCTGGCGAGGTGCTTGCCGACCGGCACCGAGCCGGTGAAGCTCAGCTTGCGCGTCACCGGCGAGGCGAGCAGGTGCCGCGAAACCTCGTCGGGCACGCCGAACACGATCTGCGCGACATTGCCCGGCAGCCCCGCCTCGGCGAGGATGCGCAGAATGGCCACGGCGCTGCCGGGCGTCTCCTCGCTCGGCTTGAGGATGATCGAGCAACCCGCGGCCAGCGCCGGAGACAGTTTGCGGACGACGTTGAGGATCGGGAAATTCCACGCGCAGAAGGCGGCGACCGGACCGATCGGCTGGTGCAGCACCAGAGAGCGGGTGCCCGGCGCCCGCTGCAGCACGCGGCCATAGATGCGCATCGCCTCACCCGCCTGAAAGTCGAGCATCGCGGCTGCGGCCATCGCCTCGCCCTTCGCCTCGGCGATGATCTTGCCCTGCTCGGTGGTGGCGATCGCGGCGAGGGCGTCGATGCGCTCGCGGATCAGCGCTGCGGCGCGCGACAGGACGGCGGCCCGCGCCTCGGGTGCGGTGGCACGCCATTCCCGGAAACCGCGATCGGCGGCCGCCAACGCCCGATCGAGGTCCGCTCGCGTCGCGAGCGGCAGATCGCCCAGCGTCTCGCCAGTGGCCGGGTCGAGCACCGGCACGGTGTCGCGGCCGGCCGCGCCGAGCCATTCGCCGTCGACGAACAGGCCAAGGTCCATCGGGTACGCCGTCATATCGTCCTCCACGTCATCGCGCGGAGAGTGTAGGCGGCGACGGCGTCACTTGCACGGGTCTCCGCGCGACGCTCCGGCGCCACCGTTGCCGGTCAGCCGCCGGGATGGATGCGGCGGCGGCCGGGGTCGGCGTGACAGGCGAGCGTGCAGCCGCCATGATCCTGCCGCGCCGGCGGCTCGCCCGGCGCGATGGGCAGCTCGATCGGCGCGCCCGAGCCGCACAGGCTGAGCCGCAGCACCGCCCCTTGGCCCCCCGCCGGCAGCGAAGCGAGGACGATGCCCGCCGCCGTCGTCAAGGCGATGCTAGACCGCACGGCTGAACGCCCCCACCCCCTGCGCGCGATAGGCGTCGAGATTGCGGGCGATGGCGCGCGCATAGGGAAATCCGTCCGCGGTGATGCCGAGCGTGGGGCCGTCCCACGCGGCGAGCCCGCGGTCGACGAACGGGGCGAGCGGCGCGTTCATTTCCGCCCTGAGCGCGTCGTCGAGCGTGACGCGACCGTCGCACAGCAGCCGCTCGATCGCCGCGCCGCGCCGCCGGTCCTCGGCCGATCGAGCGATGCCGCGGCGTACCGGCAGCCGGCCAGCCGAAACGAGCATGCGATAGGCGCCGGCCTGTTTCTCATTCTGGGCGAGCAGGGTCGGGAAGCTGCTGATCGCGCTGGCGCCCAGCCCGATCAGCACATCGCAGGGATCGTCGGTGAAGCCCTGAAAGTTGCGACGCAGCCGGCCGGTGCGCGCCGCCTCCGCCAGCGGATCGGCAGGCAACGCGAAATGATCGAAGCCGATCGCCTGATAGCCCGCGGCGATCAGCGCTTCCTGCCCGGCCCAGGCCTGGCCGAAGCGCAGTTCGCCGTCAGGCAGCGCGGCGCCGTCGATCTGGCGCTGGCGCGGCAGCAGCTGCGGCAGATGGGCATAGCCGAACAGCGCGATCCGCTCCGGCGCCATCGCAATCGCCATCCCCGCCGTCTCGACGACATCGGCGAGGCTCTGGTTGGGGAGGCCGTACATCAGATCGAAATTGAGCGAGGTGATGCCGGCCAGCCGCAGGCCGGCGACCGCCTCCTCGATCATTTCGCGCGGCTGGATGCGCCCGATCCCCGCCTGAACGTGCGGCGCGAAGGTCTGCACCCCGAGGCTGGCGCGGCGTATGCCGAGCGCGCCGAGCATGTCCGTCCAGTCGCGGTCGAGACCGCGCGGATCGAGCTCGACCGACAGGATCGCGCCGGCCGCGTCGAACCGCTCCACCAGCCGCTCGACCAGCCGGGCGAAGCGAGGCAGCGGCACGGCATTGGGGCTGCCGCCGCCGAACGCGATGCGACCCACCCGACCGCGCAGCCGCGACGCGACGCGGTCAATTTCTTCCTCCACTGCATCGAGATAGGCGAGCAGGCGGGCGTCGCGGTTGGCAGCCCCGGTGTTGCAACCGCAATACCAGCAGATCTCCGTGCAGAAGGGGATGTGGACATAGACCGAGACGGCCTCGTCCGGCGCCACGGCCGCGAGGGCCGCGGCGGCGTCAGCCTCGGTGATTTCGCCGAATTCGGCGGCGGTAGGATAGCTGGTGTAGCGGGGTGCCGGCGCTGCCAGCAATTCGGGATGATATGGCCACATGAAGCGGCCATGGGCCCGTTCTTCCGCCCCCGCTTTGACGGACGTCAATCCACCTTGCCGCCGGGAACAGGCATAACATGCCGGCGACTATGCCGCGCAGCAGGGATGCATCGATGATCGAGATACTGCCCGCCCCCGCCCACGTGCTGTCGCTCCGGCTCAGCGGCACGCTGACGCAGGATGATCTCGAGCGCACCATCGACGATATCGAGGCGCGACTGAAACGCTTCGACCGCATCGGCGTCGTCGCCGACGTCACCGCCTTCGAGGATATCGGCCTGCGGGCCGGGCTGAAGGACATCGCCTATTCCTTCGGCAAGATCATGGAGTGGCGCCGCTTCCCGCGCGAGGCGGTGATCGCTGATCGGCAATGGGTCCGCGCGGCGATCGGCTTCATCGATCCGCTGGTCCCGTTTGTGACCGTGAAGAGCTTCGCGCCGGAAGAAAGCGACGCTGCGCTGGCCTGGGCCGGGGGTTTTGATCCCGGCCGCCGCGACTAACGTCAAGCAACTCATATCGCGTCACAAAGTAGGTCATCCGACCTAGTTATCATTCGCTACGAAAAGCATTTGTCAAATGCCGGAATTTCGATAGTCATCGCCCACGCAATCGTTGCGACCAGCAGGATTGCCGACGCCTCCATCAGGAACGGGCACAGACCCGACCGGAGGAAGATCGGCACGCTGGTAAGGAGAGGGGTGAGATGAATGGCATTTTCCAACCGTTTTAACGGCGCGTCCGCGCTTGTGCTCGCACTGTCAATCTGTGCGCCTGCGGGCGCCCTGGCCCAGTCGGCCGATCCTGCACCGGCGGCCGATGCGACAGCGCCGGCCACGGCTGGCGAGATCGTCGTCACCGGCTCGCGCATCGCCATTTCGGGCTATCGCCAGCCGACGCCGGTGACGGTGGTGAGCGAGGCGACGCTACAGCGCGACGCCAAGGTCAGCATCGGCGATTCGATCCGCGAGCTGCCCTCGGTGGGCACCTCCGGTTCGCCCAATAACGGCGTCGGCGCCAACAACATCGTCGGCGCCGTGACCGGCCTCGACACCGTCAACCTGCGCCAGCTGGGCATCAACCGCACGCTGGTGCTGCTCGACGGCCAGCGCGTCGTGCAATCGAACATCACTGGCGTCGTCGATCTCGGCACGATGCCGACGATGCTGGTGCAGCGCATCGACGTCGTCACCGGCGGCGCCTCCGCAGCGTGGGGCTCGGACGCTGTCGCCGGCGTCGTCAATCTTGTGCTCAACAAGAATTTCGACGGCATCCGGGCGAGCATCGAAGGCGGCGAATCCTACACCTGGGATCACAAGAGCTATCGCCTCCAGGCCGCCGCGGGTACCGGCTTCGCCGACGGCCGCGGCCGGGTGATCGTCGCCGTCAACCATATGAACAGTCCCGACGCCGTGTTCGCCAACCAGCGCGGCTGGAACAAGTATCGCAACCTCGTCCTCAATCCGGCCTATACCGCGACCAACAGCGAGCCGCGGCTGATCCACGCCGACAATGTCGGCCTCGCGCAGGCGACCAATGGCGGCCTGATCACCGGCCAGGCGCAGGTCTGCCGGGTGGCACTGTCGGGAGGCAGCTGCCCGACCGGACAATCCGGCACGGTGCCGGCGTCGCTCGCCAATATCCATTTCGTCGGCGCCAATGCCACGCCGACCAGGTTCAACCCGGGCATCGTCTCGGGGCCGCTTTCGGCCAATGGCGACGGGGAGGCTTTCTATCCGGCAACCAACAACCTCGCCGTCGCTTTCCGTACCACCAACCTGTTCGGCTACACCTATTTCGACCTGAGCGACAATCTGCGCGCCTCGGTGCAGCTCAACTACGGCCTCAGCCGTTCCAAGAATAATTCGACCCCGGCGACGCGCTTCGGCAATCTCTACGTCCAGAGCGACAATCCCTTTCTGCCCGCCGCGATCAAGCAACAGATGGACAGCCTCGGCCTGAGGGCCATCCAGATCGGCACGACCAACATCAACAACGTCCCGTTCGACGATTTCTCCTACGACAACTTCGTCGAGAATTCGGTCGGGATTCCGGTCAGCGTGCAGAAGCGCCGGCTGTTGCGCGGCGTCGTCAGCCTGGATGGCAAGATCGGCTCGGACTGGACGTGGAACGCCTATTACCAGAAGGGCAAGGTCCGCTCGCGGGTCGATACGCTCTCCAACGTGGTGACACAGCGTTATAATTTCGCAGTGGACGCCGTGCGCGACGCCTCCGGCAACATCGTCTGCCGCGCGGTCGCGGCGGGCAATCCGGCGGCGGCGGGCTGCGTGCCGCTCAACGTGTTCGGCGAGGGCGTCGCCAGCCCGCAGGCGATCCGCTACGTCAACGTCACGCCCGGCCAGAACTGGGAGGTGATCAGCCTCACCCAGGATGTCGCGGCGGCGTCGGCGCAGGGCAAGCTGCCCTTCGGCCTGCCGGCGGGCAATATCTCGATGGCGTTCGGCGGCGAATGGCGCCAGGAAAAGGGCAATATCAAGACCGACGCCGGTGCCGCCGCGCGCGCCTATTCATTCGCCAACTTCGCGCCCTTCTCCGGCAAATATAATGTGAAGGAAGCCTTCCTCGAACTCGAAGTGCCGTTGCTTGAGGACAGTTTCGTCGACTCGCTGAGCCTCAATACGGCGGGCCGCATCACCGACTACAGCACCAGCGGCGTGGTCAAGACGTGGAAGATCGGCCTCACCAGCCAGCTCAACAGTCTGATCCGCGTGCGCGGCACCGTCTCCCGCGACATCCGCGCGCCCAACCTCGCCGAGCTGTTCAACAGCGGCACGGCGGTGCAGAGTTCGGCGGTGGATCCCAAGACGGGCCGCAACGTGTCGGTATTCTCGACGACTTCGGGCAATGCCGATCTCGATCCCGAGAAGGCCGACACCTTCTCCGCCGGCGTGGTGTTGAGCCCGGCGCCACGGCTTAATCTCTCGCTCGATTATTATTCGATCAAGCTGAAGGATGCGATCTTCTCGATCGGCACGGCGCAGGTGCTGCAGCGCTGCAATGCCGGCGACACCGCATTCTGCAGCCAGCTTGACTTCAACGGCCCGGAGGGCGCGCTCAGCCAGATCCGCACCTTCCCGCGCAACCTGAGTTCGCAGGATACGTCCGGCCTCGATTTCCAGGTCGATCACCAGCTGCCGTTGTTCGGCGGCACGCTGTCCAGCCGCTTCCTCGGCAATTACATCCTCACCCAGACGCAGGACGCGCTGGGTGTGAAGACTGATTATGCCGGCGCCCTTGGCGTCGACTCGCCGGTGCAGGGCATCCCGAAGCTGCGCGCGACGATCACCGAGACCTATGCCGAGGGTCCCGTCTCCGCGACGATCCAGGGCCGTTTCATCGGCAAGGGCAAGCTGGTCAACGCCTGGGGCGAGAAGGACGTCGACGACAACAGCGTGCCGGCGATCTTCTATATCGACCTGCGCGGCTCCTATCAGATCATGGAAAAGGCGCAGCTTTTCTTCGCGGTGGACAATCTGCTCAACCAGGATCCGCCGAACATCGCCACCAGCTACAACAACTCCGCCTCCTATTATTCGACGGCGGTACGTGGCGACATCTATGATCAGCTCGGCCGTGCTTATCGTATCGGGGTGCGGTTCAACTTCTGATCCTGCTGCCAATCGGCATCGTCGCGCCGGTCATGGGAAACCATGGCCGGCGTTGCCGCATCCCGCGCGGATAGAAAGGCACTTGCCTAACTGTTCCCCCTGTGCAAACTTAGGCAGATGCTTAACCAATCGCCCGAGCTTGACCGTCTTTTCCACGCCCTTGCGGATCCCGCGCGCCGGGCGATGATCGACCGGCTGAGCCACGGCCCCGCCCCGGTCAGCGAACTCGCTCGCCCGCTGCCAATGTCGCTGCCGTCGGCGATGCAGCATCTCGGCGTGCTGGAGGCGGCGGGGCTGGTCCGTTCGGAGAAGGTCGGCCGGGTGCGGACTTGCGCGATCCAGGCGGACGCGCTCAGCCAGGCCGAGCAATGGATCAACGCGCGCCGCCAGCAATGGGAGCAGCGGCTCGACCGCCTCGGCGCCTATCTCGCCACCCTGGAGGACGAAGGAGGTTCCAATGACCGCACCGCATGAGACCGCTCGGCCCGAGCCGCTGCGCATCAGCCGCGAATTCCGCGCCCGTTGCGAGACGGTGTTCCGCGCCTGGAGCAGCGCCGAGCATGTGAAGTCATGGTTCTGCCCGGAAGGCTTCACGGTGCCGGAGGCGGACGTCGATATGCGCGTCGGCGGGGCGTTCAACGTGTGCATGCGCGCGCCCGACGGGCAACAGCATTGGACGCGCGGGACCTTCGTCGAGGTGATCCCGAATCGCCGGCTGGTGATTGACATGATGGTGCCAGATGCGGCCGGCGCGGCGATCTTCAACGCCCGGACCGAAGTCGATTTCTCCGACACCGGCTGCGGCATGCGGCTGGACGTCGTGCAGAGCTACACGCTGGTCGACCCGGACCGCGCGATGGGGATGATCGCCGGGGCCGCGACGGGCTGGCGGATGACCCTCGACAAGCTGGAAGCGCTAGTGCTCAGGCTCGGCGGTTCGGTCGGCGTCGACGCGCGCTCCGTCGCACACGGCAGCTTCAGTCTCGAGCGTAGCTATGACGCGCCGCCTGCGCGGGTTTGGCAGGCGCTGACCGACCCGGCCGCGAAGCAGCAATGGTTTGGCGGCAGGCCCGGCGAATGGGAGCTCATCGAGCGCTCGATGGATGTCCGCGAGGGCGGCCGCGAGCGGCTCAAGGGCCGCTGGAAGAGCGGGATGACCTCCACCTTCGACGCCATCTATCATGACGTCGTCGCGCAGACGCGGCTCGTCTATTCGTACGTCATGCATCTCGACGACAAGAAGATTTCCGCCTCGCTCGCGACCATCCAGCTCGACGCCACGGAGGGCGGCGGCACCCGGCTTGAGATCACCGAACAAGGCGCCTTTCTCGACGGCTATGACGATGCGGGCGGGCGCGAACATGGCACCGGGCTCCTGCTCGACGCGCTCGGCGCCTCGCTAAGCTGAGCTGAGCGCGTCGCGCGGCTGCCCCCGGTTATTCCGCGCCCGGCACGGGGTTGAGCATGAACGGGTTGGTCTCGCCGGCTGCCCTGCGTTCATATTCCTGGGCCAGCATGCGGTGCGTGAGGGCGATCGACGCGCTCGGCGAGCGACGTTCCTTCTCTCGCTCCTCTTTCGCGCGCATCTCGAAATAGAGCCGGTCGATCTGGTCGAACATGCGACGGTCCTCACGACTTTCCGCCCCGTGCCGAACATAGCATGAAGCCGGCGAGCCCGCCGGAGTCGGCCGGCGGCCTGTCGCCGGCCGAATTCGTTTCATCGTTACGGGCGCCGTGCGTCCAGGCTCAGCGGCCCACCGCCGAAAGCGACGATCTGAAGCAGGCCGCCGGCCATGGCGATGTTCTTGAAGAAGTGGATGAACTGGTTCTGGTCGCCGAGAGCGGAGTGGAAGCCGAGCGCCGTTGCCACCGAGAACAGGGCGAGCGCGGCGGCAACGAAGCGGACGCGATAGCCGGCGATCAGCGCCAGTCCGCCGGCCACCTCGACAAAGGCAGCGATGGCGAAAGCGATCTGCGGCACCGGCAGCCCGGCCGACTGGATATAGCCGATGGTGGCGGCCGGCGCCGCGAGCTTGGAGAAGCCGCTCAGCAGGAAGATGGCGGCGATGGCGATACGGCCGACGAGGGCGGTGGCGCCGCCCGTCCGGGGAGAGGCTGCGGAGGGCGCTGCGGAGATGGCGGTGCTGCTCATGGAAATTGGTCCCTGGCTTGGCGGCACCACCATGGTGTCGCCGACAGGGGCTGTTTCGCGCCGCGCAGCCTTGCGAAACAGCCGAATAATATCGGATGGAAAGTTCTATGGTTTAGAAAAGCCGGCGAAGCCATGCTTGGCAGGCCCTCAGGATAAGCAGGGTTGAAGCGCGACGCCGGGCCGCGTAACGCCGCCGACATCATGTCCGAAACCGTCGCCAGCACGGCCGAATCCGGCCTCTCCGCCACCGCCGCCCTCAGTGTCGAGACGGTGGTTTCCGTGCGCCACTGGAACGAGCATCTCTTCTCGTTCCGCATCACCCGCCCGGCGAGCTTCCGCTTCCGCTCGGGCGAGTTCGTGATGATCGGATTGCAGGGCGACAATGGCAAGCCGCTGCTCCGTGCCTATTCCGTGGCCTCGCCAAGCTGGGATGAGGAGCTCGAATTCCTGTCGATCAAGGTGCAGGACGGGCCGCTGACCTCGCGCCTCCAGCTGATCAAGCCGGACGACCAGATCTATCTCGGCCGCAAGCCGACCGGTACGCTCGTCGCCGACGCGCTGCTGCCGGGCAAGCGGCTGTTCCTGCTGTCGACCGGCACCGGCCTTGCGCCGTTCCTGTCGGTGGCGCGCGATCCGGACATTTACGATCTGTTCGATCACGTCATCGTCGTCCATTCCGTGCGCCGCGTCTCCGACCTTGCCTATCGCGAGGAACAGGAGGCGAAATGGGCCAATGATCCGCTGGTCGACGAAAAGTGCGCGACCCAGTTCACCTACATCCCGACGGTGACGCGCGAGCCGTTCCATCGGTCCGCCCGTATCGGCGCGCTGATCGATTCCGGCGAGCTGTTCGCCGCCGGTATCCCCGGCGAGCCGGCGTTCAACCCGGAGACGGACCGGGTAATGATGTGCGGCAGCATGGACATGATCAAGGAGCTCGGCGCCCGCTTCGAGGGGCTCGGCTTCGAGGAAGGATCGAACGCCAAGCCCGGCGCCTATGTGATCGAGCGCGCGTTCGTCGGCTGATCAGTCGGCCTTCGCTGCCGCCCGCGCGTCGCTGTCCACGACAATGCGCAACGACGGCGCGCGAGAAAGCCATTTGCGGGCCGCCTTGCGGACCGCTTCGGCATCCACCGCCTGATAGCCGCTGATCGCGCTGCGGATCTGGTCCAGCACGCGCGGATCGTCGAGGTCGCGATCGAGCACGCCCAGCCAATAGCCGTTGGTGCGGCTGTTGCGCTGGTTGGCGCTGACCACGGGCGCCACCGCGCGGGTCACCTCGTCATCGTTCGGCCCCGCTTTGGCCAGATCTTTGGCGATGTCGCGGGCGACGCGCTCGAAATCGGCGACGCGGTCGGCCCTGACCTGGGCGGTGGCGATGAACACGCCGTAGCGGGGGAACACCTGGCTCTGGTTGCTGCCCACCGAGGGCGAATAGGAGCCGCCCTCGGTCTCCCGGAAACGATCGAACAGGCGGGTGCGGAAGATGGACGCGGCGACGTTCAGCGCCCGCACCGTCGGCACGTCGCGCAACGCGCCGTCGGTCGACCAGACGAGGGCGACGAGCGCCTGCGCCGGATCGCCGCGATGCTTGAGCAGCAGCGGCCGTGAACCGCGCTTTGGCGGGCGGACATTGAGCTGGGCGCGATCCGGCTCCGGCGCCGGCCGCGTCACTGCCGCGCCGATCGTCGCGGCGGTAGCGTCGATGGCAGCCTGCACGTCGACATCGCCGACGATCAGCAACCGGCGCGGGCCATAGGCGAGCAGCGGCGTCCACAGATTACGGTAGCTGTCCATGCCCAGCGTCAGGATCTCCGACTTGCCAGGATAGAACCAGCGCGCGTCCCCGCCATGCAGCGCCTGCGGGGCGAAGGTGCCGAACACCCCGCCCGGCGTGCTGAAGATCGCGTCATAGGTGCCGCCGAGCTGCCCCTTCAGCCGTCCGAACGCGCCGGCATCGAAACGCGGCTCGGCGACGCCCGCCGCGGCGAGGCGCAGCGTATCGGCGAGGTCGCGGGCATTTGTGGCGCCGGCATAGTCGAAGCCATTCTCGTCGACGCCGAAGGACAGGCTGATGCGCCGCCCGGCGAGCAGCCGCTCGATCGCATCGACGTCAAGCGGGCCGATGCCGCCCTGGGTCAGTGCCCGGGCGGTCCACAGCGGCACATAGCGATCCGGCGGCATCCCGGCGATCCCGTAGCCGACCGTCGCTGCGACGAGGACGCGATCCTTCTCGAAATCGGTCTGCTTGACGACCAGCTCGACCCCATTCGCGAAGCGCACCCGCGTGACGCCGAGGTCCGGTATCTCCGAGCGCGAGACGATCCGGCCCGGCACCGGCGGCTTGCCGAGATCGGCGAAGCTCACCGCCTTGGCCTCGACACGCGCCTCGGCCTTGGCCTCGCGCGCCTTGGCAAGGGCTGCGGCGAAGGCCTGCTCGCCGCCCTGGATCGGCACCGGCGCGGTGAACAGCGCGCGCGGCTCGCCCACGGTCAGCGCGCGGAGCGCCGTGCCGACCACTGCCGGCGTCAGCGTCGGCTTTACCGCCTCGAACATGTCGCGCATCGCCTCGGGCGTGGTCAGCGTCATGCCCGCATCGACCGCGCCGAGCATCATCCCCGCCATCACCGGCGACAGCATCGTCGGCCGCGCCGAGATCTGCTGGGCGAGGCTGTCTTCCTGCACCGCGATCTCGCGATCGATCTCCGCACGGGACGGCAGGCCCGCGCTCCCCTCGGCGAGCACGGCGAAGGCGCGCTGCATCGCCGGCTGCCACATCGTCTGGCGATGGGCGACGGCGATGGTCGTCTGGTCCATGAGATGCCGCGCCATCGTCGCCGACACCGACGCGCTGGTGAACGCCGCCCCGCCTCGCGCCGCCTGCGTCATCCGCCGGCTGATGATGCGCGCCGCGATCTGGCGCACGAACTCGTTGGCCTGCCGCTCCTGGCTCCACGGCCGATCGTCATGCGGGCGCGGCCACAGGAAGGTCATGGTGTTGGACGCCTGCCGATCGATGACGATGGCGGTGGCCGGGTCGGGTTGGGTGGGCGTGCCGAAATCCGGGTCGGCCGGCGCATCGCCCTTGCCGCGCCAGCCGGCGAACCATTTCTCGGCGAGCGCGCGCAACATCTCGGGATCGGCATCGCCGGCGATGATGATGGTGGCGCGCTCCGGCCGATACCAGCGCTCGTAGAAGTCGCGGAGCCGGCCGGCGGTGGCGGCGCCGAGGGTTTCGTCGGTGCCGGCGAGTTCGGCCTGCTGCGCGCGAAGGCCGGCATAGAAGACGGACCTCGCCGCCTCCTGGCTGCGGCGGACGAGCGGGGGCATGCGCGCGTCGCGCTCGGCCATCACGACCTTGCGCTCGACATCGACCAGCTTCGGGTCGATCGTCGCCGACCGCATCATGCCGGACAGCGCGCCGAACGCGATGTCGAGCGAGGCGCTGTCATTGCGCGGCAGATCGAGCGCGTAGAAGGTCTGGGTCAGGGTGGTGAAAGCGTTGGTGTCGCTGCCGAAGCTGGCGCCGAGCCGCTGCCAGATGCGGATGCCCTCTCCGTCCGGCACGCCCTCGGCGCCTCGGAACAGCATATGTTCGATGAAATGCGCATAGCCCTTCTGGTCGGGCTGCTCCATCAGCGCGCCGGCATCGATGCGCAGCCGCACCGACACGCTGCCCGCCGGCAATGCGTTGCGCCGGATCGCATAGCGCATGCCATTGTCGAAGCTGCCCAGCTGCCACGCCGGATCGGGCGGCGTGTCGCTGCCTTCATAGAGCCATCCGCCCGGCTGGGCGATCGCCGGCAGCGGAATGTTGAGGACGAGAAGAAGTGCCAGCAGCCGGACGAGCAATGCCATAAACGACTGATAGCCGCCCTTTCTGGCCGCCGCCAGCCGCCCGCTGATCAAGCCAGATCGAGCCGCAGCCGCGCCCACACCGGCAGGTGATCCGACGCCGTCCGTGCCACCGGCGAGTGATGCACGCCGGCGTCCTCCACCGCGATATCGCGGCTCAGCATGATGCGATCGAGCCGGCCGATCGGGCGGCGGGCCGGGAAGCTCGGGAAGCTCGGCGCGAAATGATGATCATGCCCGAAATCGCGCAGGCACCCGGAGGCCGCGCTCCATTCGTTGAGATCGCCCATCATCACCGTCGGCAGCTGTTCCGGCTGGGCGTGAAGATGATTGAGGATCGCGCGCGCCTGCTTGCGCCGCCACAGGCCCGAAAGATCGAGATGCATGCCGACGACGCGCACCGGCCGACCATTGACGACGAGATCGGCGAGCACGGCCCCGCGCGGCTCCAGCGCCGGGATGGCCAGCGTGCAGGCGCGAATCACCTCCACCCCTTCCCTCACGAGCACGGTGTTGCCGTGCCAGCCGATCGAGCCGACGCGCACGTCGAAGGGCACCGGCCGGTAATGGCTGTGCTCGGCCAGCATGTGGAAAGGAATGGCGCTCGCCCGGTCGCCGAAGCGGCGATCCGCCTCCTGCAAGGCGATCACGTCGGCGTCGATCTCGTGGAGCACCTCGATGACGCGATCCGGACGGCGGCGCCTGTCCGATCCGATCGCCTTGCGGATATTGTAGCTTGCAACGGTAACCACGGCGTCTCCTTAGCAGTGCGCAACGGCCTTGGGCGAAACTTTCTCCCTCGGGGCTTGGCCTTGGGGCCGGACAAGCCTATCGGCGCGCTCCTGTCACCACGAAAGGATCAGCCCATGCGTCCCTCGGGCCGCGCGCCGGACCAGATGCGCGTCATCACCATCCAGCCGAACTACACGGTGCATGCCGAAGGCTCGTGCCTGATCGGCTTCGGCGACACCAAGGTGCTGGTCACGGCCTCGATCGAGGAGAAGACGCCGCCATGGCTGCGCGGCAAGGGCCAGGGCTGGGTGACGGCGGAATATGGCATGTTGCCGCGCGCCACCCACACCCGCGGCAGCCGCGAGGCGGCCAAGGGCAAGCAATCCGGCCGCACCCAGGAAATCCAGCGGCTGATCGGCCGCTCGCTGCGCGCGGTGGTCGATCTGCCGGCGCTGGGCGAGCGGCAGATCACGCTCGATTGCGACGTCATCCAGGCGGACGGCGGCACGCGCACCGCGTCCATCTCGGGCGCGTGGGTGGCGCTGCGCCTCGCCGTCGACAGGCTCATCGCCGACGGCAAGCTCACCGCCGATCCGATCCGCGAGAAGGTGGCGGCGATCTCCTGCGGCATCTATGAAGGGGCGCCGGTGCTCGATCTCGACTATATCGAGGATTCCAATGCCCATGCGGATGCCAATTTCGTGCTGATCGGCGACGGCAAGATCGCCGAGGTGCAGGCCACGGCCGAAGGCGCCACCTATGACGAGGAGGCGCTGCTCCGCCTGCTCCGCCTGGCGCGCATCGGCTGCGCGGAGATTTTTGCCACACAGGACAAGGCGACCGGCCGGTGAGCCACCGCAAGCTCACCCCCGGCAAGCTGGTCATCGCCAGCCACAATCAGGGCAAGGTGCGCGAGATCCGCGAGCTGCTCGGCCCCTATGGCATCGAGCCGGTCTCGGCCGCCGAGCTGGACCTGCCCGAACCGGACGAGACCGGCACCACCTTCGCCGCCAATGCCGAGCTGAAGGCGCGCGCCGCCGCCGACCTTTCCGGGCTGCCCGCCCTTGCCGACGACAGCGGGCTGTGCGTCGAGGCGCTGGGTGGCGAGCCGGGCATCTTCTCGGCGCGCTGGGGCGGGCCGGAGAAGGATTTCGGCCTCGCGATGCGGCTGGTGAACGACAATCTCGCCAAGGTCGGGCCGGAGGCGAGCCGCGACGCGCATTTCGTCTGCGCGCTGTCGCTGTGCTGGCCGGACGGACATATCGAGACGTTCGAGGGCCGCGTCGACGGCACGCTCGTCTGGCCGCCGCGGGGCGACAAAGGCCATGGCTACGACCCGATGTTCGTGCCCGGCGAGGGCAAGCTGACCTTCGCTGAGATGGACGACGCGACCAAGAACACCATCAGCCACCGCGCCGACGCGTTCAGGAAGCTCGTTGCCGCACTCCTCTGATCCGCTGGCGCTTTACGTCCACTGGCCGTTCTGCGTCTCCAAATGCCCCTATTGCGACTTCAACAGTCATGTCCGCGCCTCGATCGACGAAGCGGCCTATGCCGACGCGCTGATCGCCGACCTGCGGCATGAGGCGGCGCGGCTGCCGGGGCGGCGGCTCGGCTCGATCTTCTTCGGCGGCGGCACCCCCTCGCTGATGGCGCCGGCGACGGTGGCGCGGGTGATCGCGGAGGCCGGCCGCCACTGGGATTTCGCAGGCGACGTCGAGATCACGCTGGAGGCCAACCCGTCTTCGGTGGAGGCGGCGCGCTTCGCCGATCTGGCGGCAGCGGGCGTCAACCGGGTCAGCCTCGGCCTGCAGGCGCTGGACGATAGCGCCCTCGCCTTTCTCGGCCGCGCCCACAATGTCGCCGAAAGCCTCGCCGCGCTCGACACGGCGCAGCGCCATTTCGGGCGCGTCAGCGTCGACCTCATCTATGCCCGGCCGGACCAGAGCGAGGCGGCATGGGCGGCGGAGCTGGACCGCGCGCTCGCCTTCGGGACCGAGCATATCTCGCTCTATCAGCTGACCATTGAGCCCGGCACGCGCTTCGCGGCACTGGCCGACAAGGGCCAGCTGCCGGCGCTCGACGCCGACACGGCCGCGCACCTGTTCGAGACGACCCGCGCCACCACCGCGGCCGCCGGCGTGCCGGCTTATGAGATCAGCAATCACGCCCGGCCCGGCGCGGAAAGCCGGCACAACCTGACTTATTGGCGCTACGGCAATTATGCCGGGATCGGGCCCGGCGCCCATGGTCGGCGCGGCGGCCTGGCCACGCTCCGGCGGAAGAAGCCGGAGAACTGGCTCGACGCCGTCCACCGCAACGGCCATGGCATGGAAAGCGAAACGGCCCTTGCCGACGAGGAACGCGCCGCCGAGGCGCTGCTGATGGGGCTGAGGCTGGACGAAGGCGTCGATCTCGGGCGCATCGCCGCGCTGACGGGGGTGGCCCGGCTCGTCGACGATGAGGCCGTCGCCCGCCTCTCGCGGCACGGCCTCCTCGCCCGCGACGGCCACCGGCTTCGCGTCACCGAGGCCGGGATGCTGGTCCTCGACCGGATCCTGTCAGACGTCGTCGCGGTCTAAGGACACATAGAGCCCGGCATTCGGGCCGGGAGCGGATGGGCCGCCCCCGGCTCCCTGTTCGGCTCAGAAGCCGTCGACGCTCTTGCTGACCAGGATATTCACCGCGACACGGCGATTCTGCGCCTTGCCCTCGGGCGTGTCGTTGCTGGCCAGCGGGTCCGCCTTGGCCATGCCGGTCGGGGTCAGCATGCGATAGGGCTTCCAGCCGCATGCCTGCTGGAGATAATTGATGACGCGCGACGCGCGCTTCTCGCTCAATTCCTGATTGAAATCGTCGCTGCCCGTTGAATCCGTGTAGCCGACAACCAGCATCAGGGCGTTTTCGGTCGATCCGGCCGAAGCTGCCGCGGCGCACAGATTGGCCTTGTCCTCTTCCGACAGGTTGGCCTTGCCGACGTCGAAATGGACGTTGGTCGTGCTCTTGATGTTATATTTGTCGATATCGGCCATTCGGCCGCGCAACGCCTCGGTGGCCGCGGTCTGTTCGTCGAAACGCTGCGCGGTGGCATTGCGGATCATCGTCGCGGTCTTGAGGTCGTTGTTGCGGAAAGTGACCTGGCTCGCGATCAGCGACGCGCCTGACGGATCATCGGCCGACTGCAAGGTCTTGACGGTGACCGGCAGGCCGTTGAGCAGCGCATCCGGGCCGAGCTTGTTGCGGCTGCCACCGAACAGGCCGCTGCCGGCCTTGATCCGGGTGTTGTCGTTGATGGCGATGATCGTGGTGGCGCCGTCCGCCCCCGTCACCTTCATCTTGTCGGCATTGCGCGCTGAAATTACGCCCTTGATCTCGGGGCCGGCCGGCAATGGCGTGCCATTGACGACGACCTGATCCGACTGCGGCTGTGCATGCAGCGCCGCCGAAGCCGGCAGGGCGAGCATGGCAACCAGGAACTGAACTTCAGGCTTTTTGGAAATTATACGCATCTTTGCGGCTCCTTTAGCCATCTCCGTCCGGCCTTGGGTGTTCAAATCTATCTTTCTATGACATGAACACTGGCCTCAGCCGAGTGGCCAGCCGACAAATCGAGCCAGACGCGCGACGAACCGATGAAGTCGTGGATGTCGAATGCATCGCGGGAACAAACGACGCAACCGTTGATTAGTCAGCGCTGGTTACGGGGAAACTATTGGCTAGGCCGCGACAGCACCCCTGAGCCGAGTACCTTGCGGCAACGGCCAATTTCCCCGGATTCTGGCGGCCGTTACTTGCCCGTACCTCTAGGGTAGGCCGATGAACCGCCGTCGCTGCTGCTCCAGCTCCTGCCCCGCAAGGGTCGGCCGCGCGCTCGCCGCCTGGCCGCGACGCAGCCGCTCGCGGTCCCGCTCGCCGGGCTCGACGCGACGCACACGGACCGCGGCGCGCCCCTTCGCGCGGATGCCGAGCAGTTCTGCCGCGCCGCGCGAAAGGTCGATCAGGCGATCAGGCGCGAACGGCCCGCGATCGTTGATGCGGACCAGGATGGTGCGGCCGGTGTCCAGCGCCGTGACCTCGACATAGGTCGGCAGCGGCAGGGTGGTGTGCGCCGCGGTGATCGCCCCGGGCCGGAACTTCTCGCCGCGGGCGGTACGGTTGCCGGATTCACTGCCGTACCAGCTCGCATAGCCGACCTCGTCGAAGCCGGGGGCAGCGGCGGGCGTATAAGTGAGCCCACGTACCGCATAGGGCCGGCCGATCTGGACGGGCACGTCCGAGACCGGGCGGTAGCTCGCACACGCCGCCAGCGCGAACGCCGGCAGCGCGAGGCCGAGGAGGCGGCCGATCAATTCCCGGTGAAGCTGCGCGGCGCCGGCGAGATGGTGGTCAAGCCGCCCGGCCCGATCTGCTTCACTTCCAGCGCCCGCTCGGCGATACCGTTGCCGCCGAAGCGGAAGGCCCCGTCGACGCCGGCAAAGCCGTCCGCATCGCGCAGCGCCGCCTGCGGAAACGGCGCGCCGACCTTCCAGTTGGCGGCGATGCGCATCGTCAGCAGCACCGAGTCATAGCCCAGGCTGGACAGGCGATAGGGGCCGCGTCCGAAACGGGCGCGATATTTGGCCGCGAACTGATTGTAGAGCCCGTCCGAGACGCTGGCGAACCACGATCCGGCCATCACCGGATCGCGCGACAAGGCCGGGTCGGTATTCCACAATTCGGTGCCGAGGATGCGCGCCTGCGCACCACCCCCGCGCCGCGCCAGCGGCACCGCCTGCAGCACGATGCGTCCGCTGTCGGCGATCAGCAGGGCGTCATAGCCACCCGCCGCCTGCAACTTGGCGACCGCCGCGTTCAGCGAGGCCGGGGTGCGATCATAATCGGCCATTGCCACGACATTGCCTTTCGCGTCCTCCACGGCGCGGAGGAACGCATTCGAGGCGCGACGGCCATAGACCCCCTTCGGCATCAGCCCGGCGAAGCGGCGCAAGCCCCGCGAGGCGGCATAATCGACGACCCGGTCGATCGCGCCGCCGGGCGTAAAGCCGAGCAGATAGACGCCGCTCGCCGCCGCCGACGAATCATTGGAGAAGGCGATCAGCGGCACATGCGCCGCCACCGCCACCGGCGTCGCCACCCGCACATCCTCGCCGAGCAGCGGCCCGAGGAACAGCTGGTTACCCTCGGCGAGCGCCCGCCTGGCAGCCGCCGCCGCGCCGCCGGCGCCGGCCGTGTCATAGGTGGTGATGCGCAGCGACTTGTCGTTGGCGTCGAGCAAGGCGAGATTCGCGGCGTTGGCGATCGACTGGCCGACCCCCGCGTTGCTGCCGGTCATCGGCACCAGCAGCGCGACGCGATGCCGCTCGACGTCCGTCGGCAGCGGGCCGACCGGGGCTGTCTGCACCGGCGGCGGCGGCGCGGCGGGAGGCGGCGCCGGCCGCTCGCGCGGGGCGACGCAGGCCGCGACGGCAAGCGTCAACGCCAGCCCGGCCGCTCGCAGGAAACTGCGGCGCGGTTGCCGCACGGGGGGACGCTCTGCCATGTACACAACCTTATGCAGGAATCTCTCCCGGCAGGGCTCTACATCGTCGCCACCCCAATCGGCAACTTGGGCGACCTCTCACCGCGCGCCGCGGAGGTGCTGGCGCGCGCCGACCTGATCGCGGTCGAGGATTCGCGGGTCACGGCCAAGCTCCTCCAGCGCATCGGCACCAAGCGGCCGATGTTGCCCTATCACGATCACAATGCCGATCGCGTCCGCCCCGGCCTGATCGAACGAATGGCCCGCGAATCGGTGGCCCTCGTGTCGGATGCCGGCACGCCGTTGATCTCCGACCCGGGCTACAAGCTGGTGCGCGACGCGCGGGCGGCGGGCGTGACGGTGACGACGATCCCCGGGCCGTGTGCCGCCGTGGCGGCGCTGACGCTGGCCGGGCTGCCGACGGATCGCTTCCTGTTCATGGGCTTCCTGCCCTCCAGGCAGAAGGCGCGGGCCGACATCGTCGCCGAGGTCGCCGGCGTCCGCGCCACGCTGATCTTCTACGAAAGCGGGCCACGGCTCGGCGCGACGCTGGCGGCGCTGGCCGAGGGACTGGGCGACCGCGAGGCGGCGGTGGCGCGCGAAATCTCGAAGACCTTCGAGGAATGCGTCACCGAGCGGCTGTCCGCGCTCGCCGCGCGCTATGCCGAGGCGCCGCCCAAGGGCGAGATCGTCATCGTCGTCGCCCCGCCCGGCGAGGAAGCGAGCGTCGCGATCGACGCCGATGCGGCGCTGGCCGAAGCGCTGACCCGCCTTTCGCCTGCTCAGGCCGCGCACGAGGTGGCCAGGGCCACCGGCCTCGCCAAGCGCGATCTCTACGCCCGCGCGCTGGCGATGAAGGCGTGAGGGAGAAGGCGTGAGGGACAGGCGCGCCGCCGAGGCGCAGGGCCGCGCCGCCGAGGATGCCGCCGCCGCCTTTCTCGAACGCCGGGGCTGGCGCGTGGTGGCGCGGCGGGTCCGCACCGCCGCCGGCGAGGTGGACCTGATCGCGCGGCGCCCGGGCCTTACCGCCTTCGTCGAGGTGAAGGCGCGAGCCACCACTGCCGCGCTCGACCTTGCGCTCGACGAACGGCGGCTGGCGCGCGTCGCCGCTGCCGCCGAGGCGCTGGCGTCGCGCTATGCCGGCCCCGGCGACGATCTGCGCATCGACGCCATCCTGATCGCGCCGGGCGTGCCGCCGCGCCATCTCGAGAATGTCTGGCTGGGCTGAGACCGGTCGGCGTAGCCCGCACGCGGGCCGGACCGCTAGCGTTTCCGCCGCACGAGACGCCAGCATCCCCACAGCGCCGCTCCGCCGATCAGCAGCCAGCCGCCGACGGACAGCACGGCGCCGAGCAGCGCCGAGAGCATCAGCATCACGAACTCGGTGATGGCGAGGGTGACGTGGATCATCTCGAGGCCATATAGGCGCGACAACACCTGATCAGGAAGGAATCCGACATGTCGCTGCGCGTCGCCGTCCAGATGGACCCGCTGGAGACGATCAACATCGCCGGCGATTCGAGCTTCGCCATCATGCTTGCCGCCCAGGCGCGCGGGCATCGACTGTGGCATTATGAGGCCGGCGACCTTTCCTATCGCGACGGGCGGGTGACCGCACCGGCGCGGCCGGTGACGGTGCAGCGCATCGCCGGGGACCATCATCGCTTCGGGGACCCGGAGGTGCTGGACCTCGCCGAGGATGTCGACGTGGTGCTGATGCGGCAGGATCCGCCCTTCGACCTCGCCTATATCACCGCCACCCACCTGCTGGAGCGCGTCCAGCACCGGACGCTCGTCGTCAACGATCCGGCCGCGGTGCGCAACGCCCCGGAAAAGCTGTTCGTGCTCGATTATGCGCGCTTCATGCCGCCGACGCTGGTCACCCGGCGGCTCGACGATGTGCGCGCCTTCCATGCCGAGCATGGCGAGGTGGTGGTGAAGCCGCTTTACGGAAATGCCGGCTCGGCGGTGTTCCATGTCGGGCGCAAGGACGCCAATCTCGCCGCGCTCACCGAGCTGTTCGGCCAGGTGTGGCGAGAGCCGTTCATGGTCCAGGCGTTCCTGCCGGACGTGTCGAAGGGCGACAAGCGCATCGTGCTCGTCGACGGCAAGGTCGCCGGGGCGATCAACCGGCTGCCCAAGGATGGCGAAATCCGCTCGAACCTCGCTGCCGGAGGACGCGCCGACGCCACGGAACTGACCGCCCGCGAGATCGAGATTTGCGAGGCGCTTGGCCCGGAACTGGCGCGGCGCGGGCTGGTGTTCGTCGGCATCGACGTAATCGCCGGCCATCTCACCGAGATCAACGTCACCTCTCCCACCGGCATCGTCGCCATCGACCGCTTCAACGGCACGGACACCCCTGCCCTGATCTGGGAGGCGATCGAGGCCCGGCTGCGTGGGTGAGCCGCGCGACCCGTCCCGCGCCGATCGTCATGCGGAACGCGGGTCGGCATCCACGCCGTCACCGCCGCCGGACTCCGTGGTGGACCGGCCCTCTGGACCGCATCCGGGGCAGGCCCTGAAACAGGGGTTGGACGGGGCATCCGCGCATGCCCGGGTGGCGGCCCGCCGGCGATGACCGAATGGGTCAACGGACTGGTCGACCAGCTCGGCTATGGCGGCATTCTGTTCCTGATGTTCCTCGAAACGATCTTTCCGCCCATTCCGTCGGAAGTGATCATGCCGCTGGCCGGAGTCGCGGCGGCGCGGGGCGATCTCAGCCTCGCAGGCGTCATCGCTGCCGGCACTGCCGGCGCGATGGCCGGCAACACGGTCTGGTATTATGTCGCGCGCTGGCTGGGGCTGGCGCGATTCCGGCCGCTCGTCATACGCTACGGCCGCATCTTTACCCTCACCGTGGAGGAGCTGGACCGGGTGGATGCCATGTTCGGGCGGCGCGGCCACTGGTTCGTGTGCATCGGCCGGGTGACGCCCAACCTTCGCTCGCTGGTGTCGGTGCCGGCGGGGCTGTTCGGCATGCGGCTGGTGCCGTTCCTGATTTTCTCGACGATCGGCACCGCCTGCTGGACGGGGGCGCTGGCGGCGGCCGGCTATGTTCTGCGCGCGCGCTATGCAGGGATCGAGACGGTGCTCGGCCCGGCCTCGCTGGCGGTCATGCTGCTGCTCGCCGGGCTCTATGTGGTGCGGCTCATCCGCCGGCTCTAGGGTGGGCGTGGCGATAGACGTCGAGCAGATGCGCGGCATCCACTGCCGTATAGACCTGGGTCGAGCTAAGGCTGGCGTGGCCGAGCAGTTCCTGTAGCGAGCGCAGGTCGGCGCCGCGCGCCAGCAGGTGCGTCGCGAAGCTGTGGCGCAGCGCATGCGGCGTGGTGCGCCCGGACAGTCCGAGGCGCGTCCGCGCGCCCTGCACCGCGCGGCGCACCAGCTCGGCCCTGAGCGGCCCGCCCTTGGCGCCACGGAACAGCGCTTCGCCCCGCCCCATCGGCCATGGGCAGAGCCGCACATAATCCTCGATCGCGGCGCGCACCCGCGGCAGCAGCGGCACGACGCGCGTCTTGCCGCCCTTGCCGTGGACGAGCAGCGTGTCGCCGAGCGGAAGCGCGGCGCCGGTCAGCCCCATCGCCTCGCCGACGCGCAGGCCCGAGCCATAGAGAAGCAGCAGCACCGCCATGTCCCGCGCCGCGAGCCATGGCAGGGCGGCGACGGTGGCGGCATCCTCGGCGATATCGAGCGCGTCGGCCGGCGCCACCGGGCGGGGAACGCCGCGCTTGACGCGCGGGCCCTTGACCCGCGGTTGCGCCACGCCGGCGAAGAGGAGGAAACCGCGCACCGCCGACAATTCGCGCGCCGTGGAATTATTGCCCAGCCCCTCCTGCCGGCGATAGGCGAGATAGGCGCGCATCTCCGCCACGCCGGTGCGCGCGAGCAGCGCCTGGTCGACCGGGGCGGCGTGATGGCGGCCAAGAAAGGCGATCAGCCGGTGCGCGGTGGCGACATAGGCGCGCACGGTATGCGCCGAGCGCAGCCGCCCGCTTTCCAGATGGCGCGCCCAATCCGCCGCGATCTGTCGCGCCGGATGATCATCCAGTGTCAGGGGAGCAGCCACCTGCCGATCATGCGCGAAAGCGTGGCGCCGAGGAAGACGAGAAGCTCCGATCCGTGCAACGTCTCGAAGCGCTGGCCGCCGCGCTGGCCCAGCACGAGCAGGCCGGTGAGCGCCGGGTTGGTGGCGGACAGGGTGATCAGCGCCTCGGCGCGAATCAGCGAGGCGGCCGGCCCGAACAGCGGATGTCCCTGCTCCACCCCGCGCAACACGACCCCGTTCACGCCCTGCATGGCGCGATCGATCATGCGCGGCTCGACGAACTGGAGGCCGGACAGATCCGCCCGCATGCCGCGCCCGCCGACGGTCACCGCCAGCGACACCGCGTCGAGACCGAGCGTCTCCGGCCAGCCCTGGGTGACGATATGGAGAAGATGGTCGAGCCCGTCCGCCTCGATCGCGGCGAGCACAGCGGCATGGATCGACGAGACCGCGCCCGAATGGCCGCGTGCAAAGGCGATGAGATCCTGATTGGCCTCCTCCACCTCGGCCACGCGCCGCCGGAGCGTCGCCACCGCCTGTTTCTCGAAGTCGATCACCATGCCTGCCACGATCGCACGCAATCCTTAACGACGAGGACACCCTGCCATTATATGACATGACGGCCCTTGAATCGCGCCACATTATCCGGCGGCCGCAAATTGCCGCGAACGCATGTTGCGCGCGGAACGCAGCCTCTCCCCCGACCGTTGCCCTGCGAATCGGTCCTCAGGGCCGCGGATGGGAGCAACGCCATGGGCATCTTCAGCGCGATCAAGCACGCGATCTTCGGCGATAACGGGCCGCTCGGGGGTCAGCTATCCGGCCATAAGGATGCCCCTGCCCAGCCGGCCGCAGCCCCCGCCCAGCCGCAGGTCGCCGCCACGCCCGCCGCAGCCGCGCCCGCGATCGCTCCGCCCCCGCCGGCCGCCCCGGTGGACGTTGAGGCAGTGCTCGGCGCGCGCCCGGGTGCCGACGCGCTCGACTGGCGCCATTCGATCGTCGATCTGCTCAAGCTGCTCGGCCTCGATTCCAGCCTGTCGGCCCGCAAGGAGCTGGCCGGAGAACTCAATATCCATGTCGGCGCCGACGGCTCGGCGGAGCAGAACATGGCGCTTCACAAGGGGGTGATGCGCGCGCTTGCCGAGAATGGCGGCAAGGTGCCGGCCGACCTTCAGGGCTGAGCGACCCGTTCAGGCAGGGTAGACGCCATCGAACGCGACGATCCGCGTCTCCAGGCCATGGCCTTCATCGAGGCAGCGCAGATTGACGCTGATATGCCCGGGATGCGACCGCGGGCGGTACCAGCTCTTGATCCCGCACTGGCTACAGAAGACGTGCTGCGCGCGGCCGGTGCCGAAGCGATAGCTGGTCACCTCCCTTGCCCCTTCGAGCAGGCGGAAGCGCGCCTCGGGCACGATGACGTGCAGATAACCGGTCATGGCGCAGATCGAGCAGTCGCAATCGAGCACGTCGACCGGCCCGTCCGGCACGGTGACGGCATAGCGAACCAGCCCGCAATGGCATCCGCCCTCGACGATGGGCATGGTCAGTCTCCGGTGAAATGGGGCGCGCGCTTGGCGCGGAAGGCCGCGAGGCCCTCGCGGAAATCGGCGGTGCGCCCGGCGGCGCGCTGATCGGCAACCTCGCGCTCGAGCTGACCCGCGAAATCCGTTTCCAGTGCGGCCCATGCCGCGCGGCGGATCAGCCCCAGCGAAGCGGGGCCGGCGGCGAAATTGCCCGCGAGGTCGAGCGCGACCGCCTCCAGCGTCTCGTCCGTCACCACCCGCGACACCAGTCCCCATTCGAGCGCCCTCGCCGCCGGCAGCCTTTCGCCGAGCAGCATAAGCTCCATCGCCCGCGTCCGCCCGATCGCGCGCGACAGCAGGAAGGCGGCCGCGCCGTCCGGCACCAGGCCGACGCCGCGGAAGGCCTGGAGGAAATAGGCTGACTGCGAGGCGACGATCACGTCCCCCATCAGCGCCAGCGAGCAGCCGAAGCCCGCCGCCGCGCCGCGCACCGCCGTGACGATCGGCAGCGGGCTGTCGCGCAACGCCAGCATCAGCGGATTGCCGTGCCGTTCGAGAAACCATCCGGCGTCGATCTCTCCATCCGCGTCGGGCAGGCGATAGCCGGAGGAGAAGGCGCGGCCGGCGCCGGTGATGACGATCGCCCGCGCTTCCGTCGCCGCCCGATCGAGCGCGGCGCGCAGCGCGTCGGCGCGCGCCTCGGTGACCGCATTGAGCGTCGCCGCATCGTCGAGCGTCAGCAGCGCCACGGCGTCACGGAGCGCATAGCTCACGCCGTCGGTCATGGTCGTCAGCTCCCCGCCTTCTTGCGCGCGGACTGGCGCTCGCGGAAGCTCGCGGCACGGCCCGGAATCTCCTCCTGCCGGCCGCGCGCCAGCGCCAGCGCGTCAGCCGGCACGTCACGGGTGATGACCGAGCCCGCGCCGACGATCGCGCCGGCGCCAACCCGGACGGGCGCCACCAGCGCGCTGTTCGAGCCGATGAACGCCCCTTCGCCGATCACGGTGCGATATTTGAAGAAGCCGTCATAATTGCAGGTGATCGTGCCGGCGCCGATATTGCTGCCGGCGCCGACCTCGGCATCGCCGAGATAGGTGAGGTGATTGGCCTTGGCGCCGCGGCCGAGCCGGGCCTTCTTGGTCTCCACGAAATTGCCGACCCTGGCCTCATCGGCGATCTCGGTGCCGGGGCGCAGCCGGGCATAGGGGCCGATATCCGCCCGACCGACATTGGCTCCCTCGATATGGCAGAAGGGGTGGATGACGGCGCCGTCGGCGATGGTCACGCCCGGCCCGAACACCACATTCTGTCCGATCGTCACGTCGCGGCCGATCGCCGTGTCCCAGGCGAACCACACCGTCGCCGGATCGCGAAGCGTCGCGCCCTCGGCCATCGCCTTCAGCCGCCGGCGCGCCTGCCACGCGCCTTCCACCTCGGCGAGTTCGGCGCGGCTGTTGATGCCGGCCACTTCCCATGGCTCGGCCTCGATCACCGCGGCGGCGCGGCCGTCGGCAAGCGCCAGCATGACGATGTCAGGCAGATAATATTCCCCGGCGGCATTGGCGTTGCCGACGCGGGCGAGCAGCGGCCAGAGATCGACTGCACGGACCGCCATCAGCCCGGAATTGCAGAGGTCGCAGGCGCGTTCCTCCTCGGTCGCGTCCTTATGCTCGACCATCCTGGCGATATGACCATCGGCGTCGGCGATCACCCGCCCATAGGCGAGCGTGTCCGCCGGCCGGAAGCCGAGCACGACGGCGGCCGGTGCGTCGGGCGCGTGCAGCCGGTCGAGCATCGCCTGCATCGTCTCGCTGCGCACCAGCGGCACATCGCCGTAAAGGATCAGGACGTCGCCGGAGAAGCCCGCCAGCGCGCTCTCCGCCTGCAGCACGGCATGGGCGGTGCCGAGCTGCGGCTCCTGCGTGGCGACGTCGATGCCGAGCGGCGCCACCGCCGCCTCGACCTGCGCGCGCCCGGAGCCGACCACCACCACCGATCGCTGCGGCGCAAGCGGCCCCAGCGCGTCGAGAAGGTGAAGCAGCATCGGCCGGCCGGCGACCTCGTGCAGCACCTTGTGGCGATCGGATTTCATCCGTGTCCCCTTGCCGGCGGCAAGGATCACGGCGGCGACGGGCGGGCGGCTCTCGGTCATGCGCCTCCTCTGCCATCTTCCCCTTGCCAATTCCATCGCCGACGGCACAGAGCCGCCGACATGGCCGACCTTTCCATCCGCTTCGACACCGTCGCCTTCGACCTCGACGGCACGCTCGCCGATACCGCGCCGGATCTGTGCGCCTCGCTCAACCACACGCTGATGGCACTCGGGCGGCCGATCGTACCGGCGGAGATGCTGCGCCATCTCGTCGGCCACGGCGCACGCGCGCTGATCGTGAACGGCCTCGCCGCGACCGGCGGCGTCGACGAGGCGCTGGTCGAGCGCGGCCTGCCGATCTTCCTCACCCATTACGCCGCCAATATCTGCGTCGGCACCCGGCCCTTTGACGGTGTGGAGACGGCGCTGGCGGCCCTCGACGCGCGCGGCATCCGCCTCGCCATCTGCACCAACAAGCCGGAGACGCTCGCCCGCGAGCTTATCGGCCGGCTCGGCTGGGACGGGCGCTTCGCGGCGATCGTCGGGGGCGACACCTTGCCGGTGCGCAAACCCGATCCGCTCGCCCTGACCGAGACGATCGCACGAGCGGGCGGCCGGGTGGCGGCGTTCGTCGGCGATTCCATAGCGGACACCGGCGCGGCGCGCGCGGCCGGCGTGCCCTGCATCGCCCTGACCTTCGGTTTCTCCGATCGACCGCCGGCAGAGCTGGGCGCGGACGCGCTGATCGATCATTTCGACGAACTTCTGCCGGCGCTGGCGAAGCTTTAGCGCATCCCCCGCAGCGGAAATCCATGTGAGTCATGGAGCCGCCACAAAAAGCCCGTTAGTCTCTGTCCATGTCGGCGCCGCTCCGTATCCTGATCGCCTCCCTGTGCCTGCTCGGCGCGGGGCTGATCACGGCCTTGTCCGGCGCCAGCCTGCCGGCGCTGACGGCGCTGGTGCTCGGGCTCGTCGCCGGGACCCTGCTCGTCCTGCCCGCGCCCCGCGAGGCGCCGGCACCCGCGCCACCGATCGAGGCGGATGTCGAGATCGAGGCGACGATCGCCGATGTCATCGAGGCGATCGACGACCCCCTGCTCATCATCCACAAGCGCACTGTCACCAATGCCAATGCCGCCGCGCGCACCCTGCTTGGCCAGCACATTGTCGGCGAGGACGCCCGTATCGCCATCCGCCACCCCGACGCCGCCTCCCGCCTCGCCGGGCCGCCGGCGCGGGTGCGAGGCGTGGCGCTGAGCGGGCTCGGCGGGCGGGAGAGCCGCTGGCAGCTCGGCATCACGCCGCTGCCCGGCGAGGGGCGGCTGGTCCATCTGGTCGATCGGTCCGCCGCCCATGCCGCGGAGACGATGCGAGTCGATTTCGTCGCCAACGCCAGCCACGAGCTGCGCACGCCGCTGGCGACATTGCTCGGCTTCATCGAGACGCTCGCCGATCCGGGCGGACCGGACGACCTCGCCACGCGCCAGCGCTTCCTCGGCATCATGCTCGGTGAGGCGCGGCGCATGCGCCAGCTTGTCGACGACCTGATCTCACTGTCGCGGGTGGAGGCCGATCGGCATCGCGCCCCGGACACGCCGCTGGCGCTGGCGCCGCTCGCCGTCTCCGTCGCGGAATCGATGCGGGTGGCCGCAGGCGAAGCCGCCGGCACCTTCGTCGTCGAGGCCGGTGAGGGCCTGCCCCCGGTCGCCGGGGACGAGGCGCAGCTTTCCCAGCTTCTCCACAATCTGCTCGGCAACGCATTGAAATATCGACGGCCGGGCACGCCGGTACGGGTCAGGATCGCGCCCGCCGCCACCGGCTTCATCAAGCTTTCGGTCAGCGACGAAGGTGAAGGCATCTCGCCCGAGCACCTGCCCCGCCTCACCGAGCGCTTCTATCGCGTCGATACCGGGCGCAGCCGGACGATGGGCGGCACCGGGCTCGGCCTCGCCATCGTCAAGCATATCGTCGAGCGCCATCGCGGCCGGCTGGACATCGCCAGCAAGGTCGGCGTCGGCACGGTTGTCACGGTATTGCTGCCCGAAGCGGGGGCGCTGTCACAAAAGCGTAACGAAAATGTCATCGAAATAGGCTCTGACGCCGCCTAGCCGGAGGGGGACGGAGCCGCGGGGGCGGCGTCTCGGCAAGGAGATCGCATGAGGAGGAAAGGCCCGCGGGCCCTGCTGGCCACGCTGCTCCTCACCGGCGTGGCCCTTTCCGGCTGCGACATGTCGGACAGCGCCGCCTCGCGCGATCAGATCCTCGCCGTTGGTTCGTCTACCGTCTATCCGTTCACCACGGCGATGGCGGAGATGTTCCCGCGCAAATATCCCGACTTCAAGGCGCCGATCGTCGAGTCCAACGGCACCGGCGCCGGCCTCAAGCTGTTCTGTGGCGGCATCGGCGCGCGCTTCCCGGACATCGCCGATGCGTCGCGACGCATCAAGAAATCCGAATTTGACGATTGCCGGAAGAACGGCGTCGGAGAAATCGTCGAGATCCAGATCGGCATCGACGGCATCGCCATGGCCGAGAGCGTCCACGGGCCCCACTTCGCGACGCTGAGCGAGGCCGACATCTACAAGGCACTCGCCGCCGATCCCTATGGCCGGCCCAACCGCGCGCGCACCTGGCGGGACGTGAACGCGGCGCTGCCGCCGGTGCCGATTCAGGTCTATGGCCCGCCGCCCAGCTCCGGCACGCGCGATGCCTTTGCCGAGCTGATCCTGACCAAGGGTTGCGAGAGCGATCCCGCGATGCAGGCGCTGAAGAAGGCCGATGCCGACAAGCAGCACGCGATCTGCACCAAGATCCGCGAGGACGGCCTGTTCATCGAGGCCGGCGAGAACGACAACCTCATCGCCCAGAAGCTCGCCGCCAATCCGCAGGCGCTCGGCATCTTCGGCTACAGCTTCCTCGAAGAGAATACCGCCCGGCTGCGCGGCATCCCGCTCCAGGGCGTGGCGCCGACCTATCAGACCATCGCCAGCTATCGCTATCCGGGCGCGCGGCCGCTGTTCATCTATGTGAAGGGCGCGCATCTGAACGCGGTGCCCGGGCTGCGCGAATTCGTCGCCGAATATGCCGGCAGCTGGAACCCGGGCGGCTATCTCGACCGGCGCGGCCTGATCGCGTCGCCCGACGATGTCCGCGCCAAGACGCTTGCCCAGGCGCGCGCGCTCGTGCCGCTCGATCCGGCGACGGTGGAATAGCATGTCGGCGCCCTTCCTCCTCATCGTCATCATCGGCCTCGCCATCGCGGCGTGGTTCACGGCGCGAGCCCGCGCGGCCGCCTTCGCCCCGCCCACCGACGGCGCCCAGCGCCCCCACTCGCGGCCGGGCCAGCATGGCTGGTACACGGCGCTCTGGGTGGCGATCCCGGCGCTGATCGTCGCGGCGGCCTGGAATGTGGCGAGCCCGGCGCTGGTCACCCGCGCCGTGCTCGCCGAGCCCGCCGCAGCCTCGATCCCGGCCGATCCGCTGGAGCGCGGCGCGATCCTGGCCGAGACGCGGGCCCTGGCCACCGGGCGCGTCGCAGCCGCATTCCACCATCAGGCGCCGGTGCTGGCGCCCGCTTATGCGGCGGCGCGTCTGCGCTACGGACTGATGGGGCTGGCGCTGGCGATCGTCGCCGGACTTGCGGGTGGCGCCTATGCCTATTCGCGGGTGCGGCCGGATTTCCGGGCGCGGACCCCGGTCGAGCGGCTGGTGATGGCACTGCTGCTCATCGCCTCGCTCATCGCGATCCTCACCACGATCGGCATCGTCGCCTCGCTTCTCTTTGAGTCGCTGCGTTTTTTCGCCAAGGTGTCGATCGTCGAATTTCTCTTCGGGCTGCACTGGAGCCCGCAGACGGCGATGCGCGCCGATCAGGTCGGAGCGTCGGGCACGTTCGGCGCCGTGCCCCTGTTCTGGGGAACGATCTTCATTGGCGCGATCATCGCGATGATCGTCGCCATCCCGCTCGGCCTGATGAGCGCGATCTTCCTCACCCAATATGCCACGCCGACGGTGCGCAGATGGGTGAAGCCGCTGCTCGAGGTGCTCGCCGGCGTGCCGAGCGTGGTGTACGGCTATTTCGCTGCGCTCACCATCGCGCCGGCGATCCGGACGGCGGGCCTGGCGATGGGCATTTCGAGCGCCTCCTCCGAAAGCGCGCTGGCCGCCGGCCTCGTCATGGGCGTGATGATCATCCCGTTCGTGTCGTCGATGGCCGACGACAGCCTCGCCGCCGTGCCCCAGTCGATGCGCGACGGCAGCCTCGCCATGGGCGCCACCCAGTCGGAGACGATCCGCAAGGTGCTGGTGCCGGCGGCGCTTCCCGGCATCGTCGGCGGCGTGCTGCTCGCCGTCAGCCGCGCGATCGGCGAGACGATGATCGTGGTGATGGCCGCCGGTCTCGCCGCCAACCTCACCGCCAACCCCTTCGCCAGCGTGACCACCGTCACCACCCAGATCGTCCAGTTGCTCACCGGCGATCAGGAGTTCGACAGCGCCAAGACGCTCGCCGCCTTCGCGCTCGGGCTGGTGCTGTTCGTCGTCACGCTGCTGCTCAACATCGTCGCGCTCCGCGTCGTGAAGAAATATCGTGAAGCCTATGAGTGACCTCGTCGTCCTTCCCGATCGCGCGCCGACCGAATGGCGCGGTACGGCCATGCGCCGCCGGATCGCCCGTCGCTACGCTGCCGAGCGTCGCTTCCGGGCGCTCGGGCTGCTGGCGGTGCTGGTCTCGGCCGGTTTCCTCGCCTTCCTGCTTGTCGCCATGCTCGGCGAAGGCGCGCGCGGCTTCCGCCAGACCGAGCTCAGCCTGACCATCGACTTCCCCGCCGCCCATCTGCCGCTGACCGCGCAAGCGGTTGCGCGAGAGCCCAGGCGGGCGATGATCGGCGTCGATCTTGAGGGCGCCGTCGCCAACGCCGCCGAGCGGCAATATGGTGCGGGCGGCGCGCGACTGCTGTCCGACGGCGCCTGGCTGACGGCACGCGACGCGATCCTGCGCGATCCCGATGTGCTCGGCCGCAGCATCACCCTGTGGGTCCCGGCCGCGACCAGCATCGATATCGCCGCCAAGGATGCCGGCGAGCCTGCCGCCGAAGCGGCCTATGCGAAGCTCAGCGGCCGGGGCCTCGTCCGCACCGTCTTCGCCTGGCATTTCCTGACCTCGGCGGACTCCACCGATCCGACGCTGGTCGGCATCTGGGGCGCGCTCAAGGGCTCGCTGCTGACGATGGCGGTGACGCTGCTCCTCGCCTTCCCGATCGGCGTGCTTTCCGCCCTCTATCTCGAGGAATATGCGCCGAAAAACCGCTGGACGGACCTGATCGAGGTGTCGATCAACAATCTCGCGGCAGTGCCCTCGATCATCTTTGGCCTGCTCGGCCTCGCCGTATTCCTGCAGACCTTTCATCTGCCGCGTTCGGCCCCGCTGGTCGGCGGCATCACCCTCGCGCTGATGACGATGCCGGTGATCGTCATCGCCGGGCGCAACGCGATCAAGGGCGTGCCGCCGTCGATCCGCGACGCGGCGCTCGGGATCGGCGCCAGTCGCGTGCAGGTGGTGTTCCACCATGTCCTGCCGCTCGCGCTCCCCGGAATCCTCACCGGCACGATTATCGGCATGGCCCGCGCGCTGGGCGAGACGGCGCCGCTGCTGATGATCGGCATGCGCGCCTTCGTCGCCACCCCGCCCGGCGGCTTCACCGATCCGTCCTCTGCGCTGCCTGTGCAGATCTTCCTGTGGTCGGACGAGGTCAGCGCCGGTTTCATCGAGAAGACCTCGGCGGCGATCGTCGTGCTGCTCGCCGTCCTGATGGCGATGAACGGCGTCGCCATCTACCTTCGCAATAAATTTGAGAGACGCTGGTGATGCTCGAGCCCCGACCCCTCAAGGTGGACGCGCCGAAGATGACGGCACGCAGCGTCAACGTCTATTACGGCGCCAAGCAGGCGATCCGGAATGTCTCGATCGACGTGTCGATGGAGGATGTGACGGCGTTCATCGGCCCGTCCGGCTGCGGCAAATCCACCTTCCTGCGCACGCTGAACCGCATGAACGACACCGTCGCCTCGGCTCGCGTGGAGGGCGACATCACCCTCGATGGCGAGGATATCTACGCTCCCGACATGGACGTGGTGCAGTTGCGGGCCCGCGTCGGCATGGTGTTCCAGAAGCCGAACCCCTTCCCGAAGTCGATCTACGAGAATGTCGCCTATGGCGCGCGCATCCATGGCCTCGCCAGCGCGCGCGCCGACATGGATCAGATCGTCGAACGCTCGCTGCGCCGCGCCGGTTTGTGGGACGAGGTCAAGGACCGGCTGCACGACAGCGGCACCGCGCTCTCCGGCGGCCAGCAGCAGCGGCTGTGCATCGCGCGGGCCATCGCCGTCGACCCGGAGGTAATCCTGATGGACGAGCCCTGCTCCGCACTCGATCCGATCGCCACCGCCCGGATCGAGGAGCTTATCCACGAATTGCGCGGCCGCTACGCGATCGTCATCGTCACCCACAACATGCAGCAGGCGGCGCGGGTCAGCCAGCGTACCGCCTTTTTCCATCTCGGCACGCTCGTCGAATATGGCAGCACGTCGGAGATGTTCACCAACCCGCGGGAAACCCGGACCAAAGACTATATTACCGGCCGCTACGGCTGAGGAGGATGAGATGGCGAGTTCAGGCCATACGGTGAAGGCATTCGACGAGGATCTGACCGATCTGCGCGGCCTCGTCTCGGAAATGGGCGGGCTGGCCGAGCAGGCGATCAGCGCATCGCTCCAGGCGCTCGTCAACCGCGACCTCGACGGCGCCGCGCGCATCGTCGAATCGGACAAGCGAGTCGACGAGATCGAAGCCGAGATCGAATTGCAGGTGGTGCGCCTGATCGCGCTGCGCGCGCCGATGGCGGACGATCTGCGCGACGTGCTGGCGGCGTTGAAGATCGCCAACATCATCGAGCGCATCGCCGATTATGCCAAGAACATCGCCAAGCGCGTGCCGATCGTCTCGGAGACACAGGCGATCGAGCCGCTGTCGATCCTGCCGGCGATGGGCCGCCTCGCCGCCGAGATGGTGCGCGACGCGCTCGACGCCTTCGCCGCGCGCGACGCGGAAGCGGCGGTGGCGGTGTGCGGGCGGGATCGGGCGGTGGATGATTTCTACAACAGCCTGTTCCGCACGCTGCTCACCTACATGATGGAAAATCCGCACAACATCTCGCCGTCGACCCATCTGCTGTTCATCGCCAAGAATCTGGAGCGGATCGGCGATCATGCGACGAACGTCGCGGAGATGGTCTATTTCGCCGCGACCGGCCGCCAGATGGCCGAACGGCCGCGCGGCGAGGATGCGTTCGGACAATTGGACGACCTGGACGAAAAGGGAGGCACGCGATGAGCGGCAGGCTTCTGCTGGTGGAGGACGATCTGGCGCTTGCCGAGCTCGTCACCTGGCATTTCAAGCGCGAGGATTTCGAGGTCGAGCACACCGTCGACGGCGAGGAAGCGCTGCTCCTCGCCCAGGAAAGCCCACCCGACATCGTGCTGCTCGACTGGATGGTCGAGGGCCTGTCCGGCATCGAGGTGTGCCGCCGCCTGCGCCGCCTGCCCGATACCGCCAATGTGCCGATCATCATGCTGACGGCGCGCGGCGAGGAGGAGGATCGCGTGCGCGGGCTGGAGATGGGCGCCGACGATTATGTCACCAAGCCATTCTCCCCGCGCGAGCTGGTGGCGCGCGTCGGCGCGGTGCTGCGCAGGGTGCGGCCGGCACTGGCCGGAGAGCAGCTCGCCTATAGCGACATCGAGATGGACACCGTCGGTCACAAGGTCCGGCGCGGCGGCGGCGCGGTGCCGCTCGGCCCCACCGAGTTCCGGCTGCTCCGCCATTTCCTGGAACATCCCGGCCGCGTCTTCTCGCGCGAACGGCTGCTGGACAGCGTGTGGGGCCGCGAGGCGGACATCGAGCCGCGCACCGTCGACGTCCATATTCGCCGGCTGCGCAAGGCGATCAATCATGGCGGCCGGCCGGACGTCATCCGCACCGTGCGCTCGGCCGGCTATGCGCTGGATGCCGAGGGCGCGCTCTGAATTCCGCTCCCGCCTGTCTCGGCGAGGAACAGGCCAGCTTCCTTTCGTCGGCCCGCCGTCGTAATTGACGTACACGTCAACGAGAGAGGAGCCGTCCATGACCGTGAGCTTTGAGGGCCGCGTCGCGATCGTCACCGGGGCCGGCGGCGGCCTTGGCCGGGCCTATGCGCTGGAGCTGGCAAGGCGTGGCGCCAGGGTGGTCGTCAACGATCTCGGCGGCGCGCGCGACGGCACCGGCCATTCCGACGCCGCGCTGAAGGTCGTGGAGGAGATCGCCGCGCTGGGCGGCGAGGCGATGTCCGACGGCGGCTCCGTCACCGATGCCGGCCAGATGGAGGCGATGGTCGCCCACGCCCGGGAGAAATGGGGCGGCGTCCACATCCTCATCAACAATGCCGGCATCCTGCGCGACAAAAGCTTCGCCAAGATGGAGCTCGCCGACTGGAAGCTCGTCATTGACGTCCACCTGAACGGGTCGGCCATCGCCACCAAGGCGGTGTGGGAGCTGATGCGCGAGCAGAATTACGGCCGCATCCTGATGACCGCATCCTCGACCGGCCTCTACGGCAATTTCGGCCAGGCGAATTACGGCGCCGCCAAGCTCGGCCTCGCCGGCCTCACCAAGACGCTGGCGATCGAGGGGGCCAAGCACAACATCCACGTCAACACCATCGTGCCGGTGGCGGGCACACGCCTCACCGAGGATCTGCTGCCGCCCGAGATTTTCAAGGCGCTGGCCCCGGAAAATGTCGCCCCGGCCGCCCTCCACCTCGTCTCGGAAGCCGCGCCGACCAACATGATCGTCGGCGCCGGCGCGGGCTTTTATCACGCCGCCTATGTGACGATGACGGAGGGCGTGCTGCTGCCGCCGGACGAGCGCACCGTCGAAGGGGTCGCCGCCGCCTGGGACCGCATCATCGATCGCACCGGCGAGCGCGTGCCCCAGAACGGCATGGAACACACCATGGCGGTGATGGCGCGGTTGCAGAAGGGCAGCTGAAGGCGGGCGCCTCGCCCTACCCCTCCACCAGCTTGAGCAATCGCCGCTCGACGGGGGCCAGCACCGGCGACAGTTCATGCCCGCGCCTCAGCACCGCGCCGGCCTCGCCGATCAGCGACCACATGCCCTGGCGGCTGCGCAGTGCCGGCCGCTTCTCGATGCGGAATTCGGGGCGTTCTGCGGCGCGGCGGAAGCAGCTGAACACCGCCGCCTCGCGGCCGAGATCAATGGCATAATCCCGCCAATGCCCCGCCGCGACCATCCGGCCGTAGAGATCGAGGATACGTGACAGCTCCGCGCGATCGAAACCGACCTGGACCGGGGCTTTGACGGGAAGCGGCGTAACCGTTCCCATCAGGCGCGTTCACGCCCCTTGTCGCCCTGCTCGCGCTCCTTGATCAGCTGGGCCAGCTTGTTGCGCAACTGCTCCACCTCGCACTTGAGCATCTCGAGCTGCTGGGTGGCCGGGTCGAACCGCTCGGAGCAGGGCGTGCCATAGGGCACAAAGCTTTTCTGATAGTCGGTCGCATCGACCAGCGTCGGGCGGGCCGGAATGCCCGTCATCGTCGCGCCCATCGGCACATCGCGCGTCACCACCGCGTTGGCGCCGATCCGCGCGCGCTCGCCGACGGTGATCGGGCCGAGCACCTGCGCCCCGGAACCGATGATCGCGCCGTCCAATATGGTCGGGTGGCGCTTGCCGGCGATGCCGTTCGCCGGGTTTGTCCCGCCCAGCGTAACATTTTGATAGATCGTCACATTATTGCCGATCACGGCGGTCTCGCCGATCACGGTGAAGCCGTGATCGATGAAGAAGTTCTCCCCGATCCGGGCGCCGGGATGGATGTCTATCGCGGTGAGGAAGCGGGAAAGGTGGTTTACAAGGCGGGCAAGAAAATAGAGTTCGCCCCGGAACAGCCAATGCGCCACCCGATGGAGGCCGAGCGCGAGCACGCCCGGATAGAGCAGAACCTCCCACCGCGTCCGAGGGGCCGGATCACGGGACTTGATGGAATCGAGATAGGTGACCAGGCCGTTGAACATGTCGCGACTCCACAGGTTGTCTTCAGCAACCGTTCCGGCTCACTTAATCCCGCGCCGCCGATTTTGTAAGATGGCCGACCGGGCGTGACCGATTTGCTCCAGATCGAGGCGCTGGCGCCGTTCGTGCTGGTCGGCTTCCTGGCGCAAATGGTGGACGGGGCGCTCGGTATGGCGTTTGGCATCATCTCCAACACGCTGCTGGTGACTTTGGGGGTGCCGCCGGCCGCCGCCTCGGCAGGCGTGCATACGGTGGAGACCTTTACCACCTGCATCTCGGGCATCAGCCATATCTGGCACCGCAATGTCGATTGGCGACTGTTCGCGCGGCTGGTCATTCCCGGCATCGGCGGGGGCATGCTCGGCGTCTATGCGGTGACGAGCATCCCCGCGGAGATCGTCAAGCCGATCGTGCTCGTCTACCTGATCAGCATCGGCCTGCTGCTGCTCTGGCGAGGCACCCACAAGGCACCGGTCGAGCGCAAGCCGAAGGTGGTTGAGCCGCTCGGGCTGGTCGGCGGCTTTCTCGATGCGGCAGGCGGCGGCGGCTGGGGGCCGGTGGTAACCTCCAACCTGCTCGTGCAGGGCGCCAGCCCGCGACTGACCGTCGGCACCGTCAACACCGTCGAATTCTTCCTCACCGCCACCGTCTCGGCGGCGTTCATCTCCACACTCGGCTGGGCGGCTTTCACCAACGCGACCGTCGGCCTGCTGATCGGCGGGGTGCTGGCAGCCCCCCTCGGCGCGCTGCTCGCCAAGCGCATTGCCGCGCCCAGGCTGATGACGCTGGTCGGCGTCGTCCTCACGGTCACCAGCGCCGTCAATCTATGGACGGCATTGCGCTAGATCGCATTCAATATCAGTCGACATTCGATCAGGTTGTCGGCTAACAGACATTGATAATAGCTGCTAAAGGAATGCGGACAAGCTCCCCGAAAGGGGGCATCTGCGACGTGTCCTCAGAGCGTTCGCGTGCCCCCAGACGAAGCAGGTGCATTATGTTCATCAACCCGCATTTTCCCCGGCCGGAGTCGTTCCGACGGGACGGACGCCGCAGCCGGCCCATGCAGGAGATGCGCTCCATCACGCTGCGCGAGATGGACATTCGCGGTGAGAAAAAGAGCATCTCTATCCGGCTGGTGGAAAGCCGCGAGCGCATCCGCGCTGCGCGCGACCTGATCAACCACCGCTATGCGTGGCGGGGCTACGGATCGGACCATGACATCCGCGCCGACGCCCACCACATGACCTTCACTGCCGAGGACGGAGGCGCGGTGATTGGCACGATCACGCTTGCGGTCGACTCGCCGCGCGGCCTTGCCGTCGATCTCGCCTTTCGCGATGAGGTCGACCCATTTCGCGCCGTACCCGGCAGCGGCCTGTGCGAGCTGACCAAGTTCGCCTTCGATCCCGCCGTCCAGTCCAGGGAGCTGATGGCCGCGCTGTTCCACATCGTGTTCGTCTACGGCCACCGGACCCATGGCTGCACCGACCTGCTGATCGAGGTGAACCCGCGCCACGTCCGTTTCTACGAGGCGATGCTCGGCTTCACCCGCGTCGGCGCTCTGAAGCTAAACGAAAAGGTGGCAGCGCCGGCCCAGCTCATGGCGCTGAAGGTCGCCGCGATCCGTGAGCAGATTAATCGCTTTGCCGGTGGGCGGGGCAGCCCCGGATCGCGATCGCTCTATCCGTTCTTCTTCTCACCGAAGGATGAGGACGGCATTTTCAACCGCCTCGCGCATGCCGCCACGGAAGCGGTCATGCCGCTCTATGCGACAAGCCCGCGGCATAGCCGCGAGATCGCGGTGCTCGCAAGCAACGCCGCCATTCGGCCGCAAGCAACGCCAGCGCCCTGATCGCGCGAACGGAGCGGAGCGCCGACCCGCCGGCGAGATCCATAAGTCTGGCACAGTTGCTTCCGCGAACCCCTGGCACAGACGCATGAGTTGGGGCGCGACGTCTCCCGCGGCTGCGCGTTCCCATGAACCCCTGGCACGGACGCTGAATCATAAGGGGCGCCATCGGCCAAGGCCGGTGGCGCCCCTATGTCATACCGTTGCTTCGATCAGGCGAAGTTGGGGGCGGCCCGCTGGCGACGGCGCGCCGCCATGCCGACGATGCCGAAGCCAGCGACCATCATCGCCCAGGCGGCGGGCTCGGGAACGGCGCTGGTCGCCTGGAAGGCGATGTTGCCCGTATAGGAGCCGACGCCGCTACCGATCACCTGGATGGTGTTCATCACGCCGGCGGTGATCGGAATATTGCTGACCGACAGGAGGATGCCGTTGGCAGCCACGAGGTTCGACGCGAGGAGCGCCGCATAGGAATCGCCATTGATGATGATGTCCGAGATGGTCATCGTCGGATTGGCGAAGTCCGCCAGACTCAAGGACAGCGAGCCGCCGCCGAGCCCGTTCACCGGCAGGGTGAAATTGAAACTGTCGTGAAACGACGTGTCCGTGCTGAAGGCATTGAAGAAAATCGCCGAGACGAAGCTTGGCGTCGACGTCGGGGTGACCGGCCCACCCACGGTGACAAAGAAATTGAACTCTTCGCCCGGGTTCTGCCCGACATCGAAGCTGTTGCAAACATCAGCAGTCGATGTGGTCGGGCAAGCGACCACGGCCGCATTCCCAGCCGATGCCCCGGTTAGCGCGACCACGCCAGCGGCCATCGCCAAACCCATCTTTGTCCAACCCGTAGCCATGCCACTTCCCCTTACCAAATTGCCATGGCGTCCGACTCGTGCCGCCATCGGCACTACGGCAACCAATCTGCGAACGGTTACCGCATTTTATCGGATATTAACAGGGATATTACGCAAATTTACCACGAATCCAATACATGTCCTCATTGGTGACAATTTAGATGTTGAGCGCAGCGATTGACGCAGGTCAATTACAAATTGCGCCCCGCGCGCCCGCTCACGGCAGGCGCGCCGGGGCGCGGGACGAATCACGCGTCAAGAGTGGCGTGGATGGTGGCGACCGCCTTCATCACCGAAGCGATGCGCGCCGCAGTCTGGATGACCTCGGCCTGCACGCCGTGGGTGCGCAGCACCTTCTCGTGGCTGTCGATGCACATGCCGCAGCCGTTCATCGCCGACACAGCGAGGCTGAACAGCTCGAAATCGACCTTCTCGATGCCGGGATTGCCGATGACGTTCATCCTGAGCTTCGCCGGCAGCTGGCCATATTCCTTGTTCGAGGCGAGGTGGACGAAGCGATAATAGACGTTGTTCATCGCCATCACCGCCGCGGCCGCGCGCGCGGCATTGGCGGCCTCGGGCGAGAGCTTGCCCTCGGCCTCCTGCTCGGCGGCGACGACCAGCGGCTTGTAGCCCGAGCCATGGGCGCAGGTGAGCAGCAGCCCGTACTTGCGCTGGTCGCCCAGCGTCTGGTCGCCGAGCAGCGAGCTGACGTTCAGGCGGATGTCCTTGGCATAGTCGGGAAGGGCGTCGGAAAGAGCCTTGATGGACATGGGATGTTCCTTGTTTTCTGGGCAAAAGGAAGGGGCGCGCGGGACCAGCCCGGCGCCCCTCCCCCAGTTTCCGTTGCGGTGATCAGGCGGCCGGACGCAGCACCTCTTCGCCCTGCTGCCAGTTACACGGGCAGAGCTCGTCGGTCTGCAGCGCGTCGAGGACGCGAATCGCCTCGGCCGGGTTGCGGCCCTGGTTGAGGCCGTTGACCGTGATGTGCTGGATCACATTGTGCGGGTCGACGATGAAGGTGGCGCGCAGGGCGACGCCGGCTTCCTCGTGGACGATGCCCAGCGCGTTCGCCAGCTCCTTCTTGTTATCGGCGATCCACGGGAAATCGCAGTTCGCCAGACGCTCGTCGGACTTGCGCCAGGCGAAGTGGACGAAATCGGTGTCGGTGGACGCGCCGATCAGCACGGCATCACGATCCGCCAGATCATTCTTCAGCTCGCCATAGCCGATGATCTCGGTCGGGCAGATGAAGGTGAAGTCCTTCGGCCAGAAGAACACCACCTTCCACTTGCCGCCGGTCTCGGCGAGGTTGATCGTCTCGCCATTGGGAAGGGCGGACACGCCCTGCTGGACGGGCACGGTGAGGGCGGGAAACTTGTCGCCAACGGTGAGCATGCGGAGAGGTCCTTTCAATGGGCCCTGGGGAAAACCTGATAGCGCGACTCCACCGGACGGGGAGCAGCGCGCCGGGGCAGCCTATAGGAAAGCTGGCATATCGCTAGCAAATCGATTATTCCAACGCCGATAATCGAGGGACACGATAAGTGACCACCTATCTGCCGACCCTGAAGCAGCTGCAATATCTCGTCGCGCTGAAGGACGAGGGGCATTTCGGGCGCGCTGCGGACGCCTGTTTCGTCACCCAGTCGACGCTGTCGGCGGGCCTGCGCGAGCTGGAATCGCTGATCGGCATCACGCTGGTCGAGCGCACGCGTCGCGTGGTGCGCTTCACCCCGCTCGGCCAGCGCATCGCCGAGAAAGCGATGCGCGTGCTGCGCGAGGCGGAGGAGCTGGCCGACATGGCGCGTGCCGCCGGCAAGCCGCTGTCGGGCGAGCTGCGCATGGGCGTGATCCCGACCATCGCCCCGTTCCTGCTGCCACGCATGCTGCCGCGGCTGCGCGCCGAATGGCCGGACCTCAAGCTCTATCTGCGCGAGGAGACGACGCCCGCCGCCTGTGAATCGCTTCACCGCGGCCAGCTCGATTGCGTGTTGCTGGCGCTGCCCTATGCGTGCGGCGAGGTGGAGTCGCTCGACCTGTTCGAGGATCGGCTGTTCGTCGCCATGCCGGAGGACGGCCGCGCCCCGACCACCGTCATCGCCCCCGAGGATATCGACCCGGCCCAGCTGCTGCTGCTCGAGGACGGGCATTGCCTGAAGGACCATGCCCTTGCCGCCTGCAACCGGCCGGAGCTGCGCGCGGAGGCGGCGATGCTCGGCACCTCGCTGCACACTCTGGTGCAGATGGTCGACAATCGCCTTGGCGTGACGTTGCTGCCGGAAATGGCGATCACCGCGGGCATTCTCGACGGCACCCGCGTCGTCGCCCATCCGCTCGATGCCGAGCATCCCGTGCGCCGCATCGCGCTGGTCTGGCGGCGCGGCAGTCCGCGGGAAAAGGAATTCCGCCTGCTCGGCGAGGCGCTGCACAAGGCGGCCTGAGCGCGGCGCGAGGGCCGGAGAAGCCCGCCCCCAGGGGCGACGGCGCCGGCTGCTCAGTCCATATGCCTGATGCCGACGCGCAGATAATCCCAGCCGGTGATCACCGTCAGCACCGCGGCCGCCCACAGGCTGAACACCCCGACGAAGCGGACCGACTCCCACCCCGGCAGCGCGCCGGCGAGGATGATGCCGCCCAGCGAGACGAGCTGGAACGTCGTCTTCCACTTGGCGAGCTTCGACACCGGCACTGACACCTGCAGCTGGGCGAGGAACTCGCGCAGGCCCGAAACCGCGATCTCGCGGACGAGGATGATGATCGCGGCGATGACGTTCCAGTCGTCGATGTCGCGGGTGAACACCAGCATCACGATCACCGCGGCGACCATGATCTTGTCGGCGATCGGATCGAGGAAGATGCCGAGCCTGGACACCGCGCCCTGCGCGCGCGCCAGATAGCCGTCGAAATAATCGGTGACGCCCATCAGCACATAGAGCGCGAAGCACAGCGCGTAATGGGACGGCAGCGGATGCCAGAGCAGCGCCACCAGCAGCGGCACGGCGACGATGCGCGACAGGGTCAGGAGATTGGGCAGCGTCAGCATTCGGGCGCAGCCTAGAGTGATTCACGCCACCAAGGAACCCCGCCCGCCTCTTGCCCTTGGACGCGGCCGGCAAAGACGGTTATGGGACGGCGCAGGATAGACAGAGCCGATCCCCACCGCATGACCCCTTCCTTCCGGCTCCTCGGCCAGCGGCGATTTTTGCCGCTGTTCGCGACCCAGTTCCTGGGGGCCTTCAACGACAATCTCTTCAAGACTGCGATGGTGCTCCTCGTCACCTATCGCATCTATTCCGACGAGACGAAGGAAGCGGCGTTCAATGCCGTCGCCGGGGGTGTCTTCATCCTCCCCTTCTTCCTGTTCTCGGCGCTGGCCGGGCAGCTCGCGGACAGCCACGACAAGGCGCGCATCATCCGCATCGTCAAGTCGCTGGAAATCGCCATCATGCTGGTCGGCGCGAGCGGGCTCTATCTGCACAATGTCCCGCTGCTGCTGACGGCGCTGATGGCGATGGGCTGCCACTCGGCCTTTTTCGGGCCGATCAAATACGCCATCCTGCCCCAGCATCTCGAGCCCGAGGACGTGCTCGGCGGCACCGGGCAGGTCGAGGCGGGCACCTATTTCGCGATTCTCGCCGGCACGATCGTCGGCGGCCTCATCTCGGCCGAGGCGGCGGCGGTGCTGGCGCTGGTCGTGGCGGTGATCGGCCGCTTCGTGTCGAGCTTCGTGCCCCCTGCCCCACCGCTCGTCGACGAGAAGCATGCCGGTGTCGACTATCACATCGTCCGCTCCTCCATCCATCTCGTCTCCGAGACGATGCACATCCCGCGCCTGTTCCTGGCGATCGCCTCGATCAGCTTCTTCTGGATGATGGGCGCGATTCTCGCCGCGCAGTTCCCGCCGCTCGTCAAGAACGTGCTCTATGCCGATCAGCAGGTGGCGACGCTGTTCCTCGCCATCTTCTCGATCGGCGTAGCGATCGGCTCGATCGTCATCAACCGGCTGCTCAAGGGCACGGTATCGGCGCGCTGGGCGCCGGCCTCGGCGCTGATCATGGGCGTGTTCGTGCTCGATCTCTACTGGGCGACCTCGCACTGGCCGCTGCCGGAAGCGGGGGCGCCGCTGATGCTGCTCAGCGATTTCATCCGCCTGCCCCATGCCGATCGGGTGCTGATCGACCTGCTCGGCATCGCCACCTTCGGCGGCATGTTCGTGGTGCCCCTCTACGCCTTCCTCACCACCACCGTGGGCAAGGACCACACCGCGCGCACGGTGGCGGCGAACAATATCGTCAACTCAGGCGCGATGGTGCTGGCGGCGGTGCTGCTCTTCGCGCTGGTGCAGATGGGCTATACCGTCGCCGAAACGCTGCTGATGGTGGCGCTGGCCAGCGGCGGCTCGGCGTGGCTCGCCTGGAAGCTGCACAAGGCCTGCGACTGAGGCGGATCAGGCGGTCAGCGCATGCTGGGCGCCGCCGTGTCCGATCGGCGTGCGGAGCACCGGCATCGCCACGGCGTTGGGCATGCCCTCCCCATGCCGGCGCAGAAGCGTGGCGAGCTGGCGCGCATCCACCGCCCGCGAAAACAGGAAGCCCTGCGCGTAGAGGCCGCCCAGCCGCACCAGCTCGGCCGCCTGCTCCACAGTCTCGACCCCTTCCGCAACGACGCGGATGCCGAGCTTGCGGGCGATCTCCAGCAGCCCCTCGATGATCGCCAAGCTGGGATCGCCCGGCGCCATCCGGGCGATGAAGCTGCGGTCGATCTTGATCGCATCGACCGGCACCGACAGCAGGTGAGTGAGCGAGGCATAGCCGGTGCCGAAATCATCGAGGGCGACGCGCAGGCCACAGGAGCGCAGCGCCTGGCTGACTTCGGCGACGACATGGTCATGCTCGCCGATATAGACCTGCTCGGTCACCTCCAGCGTGACGTGGTGAAGCGGAATGCCGCGCGCGTCGAAGGCCGAAACCAGCTTCTCGCGCAGGTTGCCGCCGCGGAAATCTGCGGAGGTGGCGTTGATGCTGACATGCTGGAGCGGCAGCCCCATGTCGAACCAGCGCCGCAGGTCGTCGGCGACCAGCGCCAGCATGCGATCGGTCAGGCTGGCGGCGATGCGGGCATCGGTAATCGCGTCGCTGAACGCGCCGGCGGCGAGGATCTCGCCCCCCGGCAGGATCAGCCGGCACAGCGCCTCCACGCCGATGATCTCGCCCGTGTCGAGGCGGACGATCGGCTGATAGTAAGCGACGATACGGTCGTCGCGCAGCGCCTGCTCGACGTTGCGGATCGACGAAAGCCGGTCAGTCATCCGCGTGCCGATGCCGGGCCAGTATCGCACGAAACCGCCGCGCCCGAGTTCCTTGGCATGATAGAGCGCGAAATCCGCGTTGCGCCGGACCATTTCCGCGTTCTCGTCACCGGGCAGGACAACGGCGCCGCCGATCGTCGCGCGCGGCGTCACCACGAAGACGTCGCAATCCAGCGGGGCGGTGATGGCGGCAAGGATCGCTTCGGCACCGGCCTGGAAATCACCGAGCATGGCCGGGTCCTGCACCAGCACGGCGAAGGCGTTGCCGCCGACGCGAAACACCTTGTCCGGCGCGGCCGAGGCGGCGATGCGCGCGGCGACGCCCTGCAGCACCCGGTCGCCGAGATGACGGCCGAACGTGTCGTTGATGAGGTGGAGATTGTCGATGTCGATCAGCAGCAGGCCCCAGGCGTCCGGCCGGGCGACCGGCATGCCGGCGATCGCCACCCGGAAGGAATCATGATCGGGCAGGCCGGTCAGCGCGTCGAAGCGGGCCCGGCGCTCCCGGGCCAGCGCGCGCTCGTGCCGCTCCATGGCAATGGCGCACAGGCGGGCGCAGAGGTCGACCAGCGAGCGCTCCTCGCCGGTAGGGCCGCGCCGCTCGCGATAATAGATGGCGAAGGTGCCGATCACCTCGCCGGTGCTGTCGAAGACCGGCGTTGACCAGCAGGCGCGCAGGCCGAGGGCGAGGGCAGCCGGGCCGAACTCGCCCCAGCGCGGATCATGCTCGATATCGGAGACGACCACCGGCTCGCGCAGATAGGCAGCGGTGCCGCAGGCGCCGGCATTAGGCCCGATCATCCAGTTGTCGACGGATTCGGCGAAGCTTGCCGGCAGGCTGGGCGCCGACAGCGGGTGCAGGAGCCCGCTGCGGTCGACGCCGATCACCGTACACACGGTCCCGGGCGAGGATGTCTCGACCTCCCGGCAGAGACGGTCGCCGATCAGCCGCGCGGGCGCGCCGCGTGCCAGCATATCCAGAATGGAGATCTGCAGTCGATCCATCGCGGTCCAGCCCTGGTCGGACGCCGGCACAATATACCGGCATGCTGAACAGGAAACCGCAAAACTCTTTGAAAGCGGGTTAATCGCCTCCGACGGTCAGCGCGACCCGGAGCCAAAGGCCCGATTCAGTCCTCGGCCTGCTCGGCGAGGCGCGAATGCTTCTCGGCCTTCGCCGCCTTGGCCTTCAGCCAGTCGCGATTGGCGTAGAGCACCGCTGCGGCGACCGCCGCCGAGCCGATCCCCGCGCCTATGCCGATCCAGCGCGCGACATTGCCATTGGCGGCATTCCGCTCGCCCTTCTCGCCCTTGTCGACCGGCGCCTTGCCGTCCGCGGCACTCTTTCCGTCCGTCTTCACAGTCATATCAATGCGCCATTGCCTTCACGATATCCTCGACCATCTTCTTCGCATCGGCGAGAAGCATCATGGTATTGTCCATGTAGAAGACATCATTGTCCACGCCGGCATAACCAACGCCGCCCATTGATCGTTTCACGAAAAGCACCGTCTTGGCCTTTTCCACGTCGAGCACCGGCATGCCGTAGATCGGCGAGGTCTTGTCGGTCTTGGCCGCCGGATTGGTGACGTCGTTGGCGCCGATGACGAAGGCGACATCGGTCTGGGCGAATTCGCCGTTGATGTCCTCCAGCTCGAACACCTCGTCGTAAGGCACGTTGGCCTCGGCGAGCAGCACGTTCATGTGGCCCGGCATGCGGCCCGCCACCGGATGGATGGCGTACTTCACGGTGACGCCTTCCTTCTTCAACAGGTCGGCCATCTCGCGCAGCGCGTGCTGGGCCTGCGCCACCGCCATGCCGTAACCGGGCACGATGATCACCTGCTCGGCCTGCTTCATCATGAAGGCGGCGTCCTCGGCCGAGCCGCGCTTCCACGGCCGGTCGGTCTGGGCCGCGCCGCCGCCGCCGCCGGCCTCGGCGCCGAAGCCGCCGGCGATCACCGAGATGAAGCTGCGGTTCATCGCCCGGCACATGATGTAGGACAGGATCGCGCCCGAGGAGCCGACCAGCGCGCCGGTGATGATCATCGCCGTATTATGCAGCGTGAAGCCCATCGCCGCAGCCGCCCAGCCCGAATAGCTGTTCAGCATCGACACCACCACCGGCATGTCCGCGCCGCCGATGGGGATGATCAGCAGGAAGCCGATGAGGAAGGAGAGCGCCGTGACAGCGCCGAACACCCAGGTCGACTGGTCGGTCAGGAAATAGGCGATCAGCCCGAGGATCAGCGCCAGCGTGCCAAGATTGATGACATGGCGGCCGGGCAGCATGATCGGCTTGCCCGACATGTTGCCGTTGAGCTTCAGGAAGGCGATCACCGAGCCGGAGAAGGTGATCGCGCCGATCGCCACGCCCAGACCCATCTCGATCCGGCTCTGGAGGTGGATGACGCCGTCCAGGTCGGCGATCCCGAACGGGATCGGGTTGAGATAGGCGGCACCGGCCACCAGCACCGCGGCAAGACCGACCAGCGAGTGGAAGGCCGCGACAAGCTGCGGCATCGCCGTCATCGCGATACGCCGCGCGATAACGAAACCGACGCTTCCGCCGATCAGGATGGCAATCAGAATCTCGGGCAGGCTGGCGATCTCGTGGGTGATGAGCGTCGTCACCACCGCGATCAGCATGCCGATCATGCCGTAGCGGTTGCCGCGGCGCGAGCTTTCCGGGCTCGATAGCCCGCGCAGCGCGAGGACGAAGCACACGCCCGCGATCAGATAGGCGAAGCCCACCCAGGCCGGCACTGCTAGAGCTTCGTGCATCTTAACCCGTTCCCCTCACTGCTTCGGACGATCGCCGGCCCCGCTCAGGCCTTGCGATCCTTTTTCTTGTACATGGCGAGCATGCGCTCGGTGACGGCGAAGCCACCGAAGATGTTGATCGAGGCCAGCACCACGGCCGCGAGGCCGAGCCACTTGGAGGTGGCCGAGCCGGCCGCCGCGGAGGCGACCAGCGCCCCGACGATGATCACCGACGAGATCGCGTTGGTCACCGCCATCAGCGGCGTGTGCAGGGCCGGGGTCACCGACCAGACGACGTAATAGCCCACGAAGCAGGCCATCACGAAGATCGACAGGATCGATACGAAATCCATGTTTCCGCCCTTATTCCCTGCGCTCGTCCGTTCGTTTCGAGCCTGTCGCGAAGCAGCCACCATGGCCGCGCCGTCCCGACTTCGGGTCTCGATCTCGCCCGCCCCACCCCGCTTCGCAAGCGAGGAAGGGGCCGGCAAGCGCCTAGTTCCCCAGCAGCCGCTGGTTCACCACCTTGCCGTCTCTGGTCAGGCGGATCGCGTCACCGATCTCCTCGCCATCGGGCAGGATCGGCCGGTTGGCCTCCTTGTCCCAGAATGCGGAAAGGAAATTATAGAGGTTGCGCGAAAACACCGCCGAGGAATCGGTGGCGATGCGGCTCGGCACGTTGCGGTTGCCGATGATGCGCACGCCGTGCCGCTCCACCGTCTCGCCGGCCACCGCGCCCTCGACATTGCCGCCCGCCTCGACCGCGAGATCGACGATGATCGAGCCGGGGCGCATCGTCGCGATCTGCGCGTCCGTGATCAGGCGCGGCGCGGGCCGGCCGGGGATCAGCGCGGTGGTGATGACGATGTCCTGCTTGGCGATGTGCGAGGAGACCAGGTCCGCCTGCGCGGCCTTATATTCGTCCGACATCTCGGTGGCGTAGCCGCCGGTGCCCTCGCCCTCGATACCGGCGACGCTCTCCACAAAGATCGGCTTGGCGCCGAGCGACAGGATCTGCTCCTTGGTCGCAGAGCGAACGTCCGTCGCCGAAACCTGCGCGCCGAGGCGCCGCGCGGTGGCGATGGCCTGGAGGCCGGCGACGCCGACCCCCATCACGAACAGCTTGGCGGCCGACACCGTGCCCGCCGCCGTCATCATCATCGGCATGGCGCGATCATATTCCGCCGCCGCGTCGATCACCGCGCGGTAGCCGGAGAGGTTCGACTGGGAGGAGAGGATGTCCATGGACTGGGCGCGCGTGATGCGCGGCATGAATTCCATGGCCAGCGCCTCCAGCCCGGCCGCCGCATAGGCATCGACGCGCGCGCGCTCGACAAACGGGTTGAGGCCCGCCACCACCCAGGCGCCGGGCGCCTGTCCGCCCAGCGAGGCGGGGTCCGGGCCTTGCACGCCGAGGATGATCCCGGCGCCGGCCAGCGTCGCGGCGCGGTCGCCCAGCGTCGCGCCGGCATCGGCGTAGGCCTGATCGGGGATGGAGGCGGCGATACCGGCGCCCGACTCCACGGCCAGTTCAGCCCCCAGGCTGCGCAACTTCTTGACCGTTTCCGGCGTGGCAGCGACGCGGCGCTCGCCGGGCGCGCCCTCCTTGAGGACCGCAATCTTCATGGTCAGGGCTTAGCTGGCGATGATGAGGACGACGACGGCCGCGCAGATGAAGCTGATGATCGTGCCCCACTTCATCAGGGCGGTGAACCCGGAATAGGTGCCTTCGTGCGCGCTCAGCTCGAAGCCGCTGTCATGTTCTGCAACCATGCGTTTCCGCCCCCTGATGAATGTGCCGGCTGGTATACAGCCGCGCTCTTATCGCCGCACGACCGGGCGCTCAAGCCCCCGCCGTTTATCGTCCCTTTACACCCCCTGTCCTAGAACGACGCAATACGGCAATAAGGACTTCATGTTCGAGATGGCGGGAATCAGGACAAGGACGCTGCTGCTCGTCGATGACGAGCCGGCGCAGGTGCGTCTTGTCACTGCGATGGCAGCACGAGCCGGCTGGCGGACGATCGCGGTGCCGGATGGGCGCAAGGCGATCGGGTTGATCGCGGATCGGCTCGAACCTGTCGACGCGGTGCTCATCGATGTGTGGCGGCCGGCGGAAAGCGGCGCGGCGCTGGTGCGGGATATCCGCGCGCGCTGGCCGCAGCTGCCGATCGTGATGCTCACCGCGCAGCCGTCGATCGCGCTCGCGGTCGAGGCGATGCGCGCCGGGGCCAGCGATTTCCTGATCAAGCCGATCGCGCCCGACCGGCTGTTCGCCGCGCTCGAAGGCGCCTCCTTCGCCGATCAGGCCGAAGGCGAATTGCGCCCGCTCGCCGAGAAGACCATCGAGTCGCTGGGCTTCGACGAGATCGTCGGTTCCGCCCCCGCTTTCCGCACCGCGATGGCGGTCGCTGCCAAGGCGGCGCGCTCGCGCTTGCCCGTGCTGATCGAGGGCGAGGCCGGCAGCGGCAAGGAGCTGATCGCGCGCGCCATCCACGCCGCCTCGGCCCGCGGGCGGCGCCAGCCCGTGCTCGTCGAATGCGCGGCGCTGAGCCCGACGCACGCCGAATCCGAGATTTTCGGCCATGAGCGGGATGCCTTCGCCGGCGCCTTCCAGTCGAGCCCCGGCCGCATCGCCTATGCCGAGGGCGGGACGCTGATTCTGGGCGAGCCGGCGACGCTGTCCGACGCCGCCCAGGCGCGGCTGCTGACCTTGCTCGAGGACGGGCTGGTGACGCCGGTCGGCGGGCGCAATGCGCGCTGTGTCGACGTTCGCGTGATCGCGCTCGCCGAACGGCCGCTGTCGCAGGCGGTCGCGGCAGGGCGGCTGCGCCCCGAGCTCGCCGAACGGCTGGCGACGATCCAGATCCGCGTGCCCTCGCTGCGCCAGCGTGCCGGCGACGTGCCGGCGCTGGCCCGCCATCTCCTCTCGCGCATCAGCCGCAAGCCGGGCATGCGCGGCCTCGGCCTCACCGACGAGGCGCTGGCCCTGCTCACCACGCACAGCTGGCCGGGCAATGTCCGCCAGCTCCACGACGCGCTGTTCCGCGCGGCGCTGGATGCGGAAGGCGACGTGCTGACCATCGCCGATTTCCCCCAGGTGGCGCGCGCCGCCACCGTGACCGCGGACGCGGCGGTGCCCCTCGCCATTGCCGGCGGCATCGAGCTTTACGAGCGCGACGGGCATATCCGCCGGCTGGAGGCGATCGAAGCCGACATCATCCGCCTCGCCATCGGCCATTACGAAGGCCGGATGAGCGAGGTCGCCCGCCGACTCGGCATCGGCCGGTCGACGCTCTACCGCAAGCTCGTCGAACTGGGCCTGGACAGCGCCGCCTGAGCGCCACGTTAAAGCGTCAGCGCCACGTCGCGCATGCCGCGCCAGACGCGGATCGACTGCATCGTCTCGGGCACGTCATGAACGCGAAGCAGGTGCGCACCCTGCATCGCGCCGGCCAGCGCCAGCGCCAGCGATCCGCCGAGCCGACGGCCCACCGGAGCCTCATTGTCGAGCGCGCCGATCATCCGCTTGCGGCTGGCGCCCAGCATCAGCGGGCAGCCAAGGCCGTGGAACAGTGCCAGCCCGTTCATCAATGCGAGATTGTGGCGTAGCGTCTTGCCGAAGCCGATGCCCGGATCGACGATGATTTGCGATCGCTCGATCCCCGCCGCCTCGGCTGCGGCGATGCGCTCGGCCAGCCAGTCATAGACGTCGAGCAGCACGTCTTCATAATCCGGCGCGTCCTGCATCGTCTCGGGCGTCCCCTGATGATGCATCAGCACCACCGGACACCCCGCGTCCGCCACGATACCGGCCGCGCGCGGATCGTGCGTCAGGGCGGAGACATCGTTGATCAGGCGCGCGCCCGCCTTCAGCCCTTGCGCCATCACCGCCGCGTTGCGCGTGTCGAGCGAGACTGCGGTGCCGGCGCCCGCCAGCCGCTCGATCACCGGCAGGACGCGGGCCGCCTCGTCGCCCTCCCAGATCGGCCTGGCGCCGGGGCGGGTGGATTCACCCCCGACATCGATGATTGCCGCGCCGGCCGCCGCCATGCCGATGCCGGCCGATGCCGCCGCTGCCGCGTCACCATGGTGCGCGCCCGCATCGGAGAAGCTGTCTGGGGTGACGTTGAGGATGCCCATCACCTGCGGCGTATCGAGCGGCACCGTGCGCGGGCCGAGCACCAGCGGCGGGCGCGGCGCGGTGATGCGCGCGAGGATTGCCCGGCCTGGCCCGTCCAGCTCGGCGTCGACCTCGGCGACCGGCACGATGCGCGCCGGCCCGCGCCGTTCGATCAGCTCGACGGCGGAGAACCAGGTGAGCGAGCCGGCGAGGCGAAGCGCCTTCCCGAGGCTGCCGAACGGCGCATCGAGAAAGGCCGTCGGCCGAAGATAGACCGGCTCAGCCATCCCCGTGCTGCAGGAGGTAATCCTGGCGCAGCACGTCGATGGCGACGAGCGCGCCGGCCCGCTCGACATGCCAGAAGGTCCAGCCGTTGCACGAAGGCGCGCCCTGCAACGTGGCGCCGACCTTGTGGATCGAGCCCGTCTCGGTGCCGGCAGCGAGCGAGCCGTCGGCGCGCACGATCGCCGTCCAGCGGCGCCTGGCGTCGCACAGGATCGCGCCCGGCGCCAGCGCGCCGCTTTCCACCAGCGCGCCGAAAGCGACGCGCGGCTGGGTCCGCTTGGAGGCCATCACCGTCATCGCGCTCTCGTCGAGCGGCAGGCTGGCGGCGATGCGCTCCTCGGCGACGGCGACGTACTTGCTCTCGCGCTCGATGCCGATCCAGTGGCGGCCGAGGCGCCGGGCCACCGCGCCGGTGGTGCCGGTGCCGAAGAAGGGATCGAGCACCACGTCGCCCGGCTTGGTCGTCGCCAGCAGGATGCGATAGAGCAATGCCTCGGGCTTCTGGGTGGGATGCGCCTTGGTACCGTTGATCTTCAGCCGCTCCGGCCCGCCGCAGATCGGCAGGACCCAGTCCGATCGCATCTGCAACTCGTCGTTGAGCGCCTTCATCGCCTGATAGTTGAAGGTATAGCGTGAGCCCTCGCCGCGGCTCGCCCAGATCAGCGTCTCATGCGCGTTGGTGAAGCGGGTGCCTTTGAAGTTCGGCATCGGATTGGCCTTGCGCCAGACGATGTCGTTGAGGATCCAGAATCCCTCATCCTGGAGCGCAGAGCCGACCCGGAAGATATTGTGATAGCTGCCGATCACCCACAGCGTGCCGTCCGGTTTCAGAATGCGGCGCGCCTCGGCCAGCCACTCGCGCGTGAAGCGATCATAGGCGGCGAAGGTGTCGAACCTGTCCCAATCGTCGGTGACGGCATCGACGCGGCCGCCCTCCGGCCGGAACAGATCGCCGCCGAGCTGGAGGTTATAGGGCGGATCCGCGAAGATCATGTCGACGCAGGCATCGGGCAGCGCCCGCATCGCCGCCACGCAATCGTCGCGGATGATGCGATCGACCGCAATCGCTTGTGACCCGACGCGCGCGCGCCTCGTCTTCACCGGTAGCACAACGCCCATCCCAAGCCCCCCTGTCAGTGGCGGCAATAAGTGAGTCCCGCCGAGTCGCCGGTCAAGTGCAAAGACTTAGGCTGATTCGCGGAGGTGTCGTGGGAGCGGCGGAACACAAAGAGTCCCCCACATCATGTTGAGTCCGCCCCGCCCGCCCGGACTCAACGGGTGGTGGTGTGGCCGAAAGGACTCACGGCGCCTCGTGCGTAAGTTGGAGGCGGCACGGCGACCGCCAACATGTCTCACAAAAGCGCCGGCACGGGCGGCAGCAGCGCCGCGACCGGCGCGAAGCTGCGGCGGTGGAGGGGGCAGGGGCCGAGGCGGACCAGCGCGGCGCGGTGGTCGGGCGTGGCGTAGCCCTTGTTCGAGGCCCAGTTATAGCCGGGCCAGTCGGCGTGATGCTCCTGCATGATGCGATCGCGCGTCACCTTGGCGATCACCGAGGCGGCCGCGATCGAGCGGCACTTGGCGTCGCCTTCGACGATCGCGGTTGCCGTCCAGCGCCATTTCGGCAGGCGATTGCCGTCGACCAGCACCATCGCCGGCTCCACCCCCAGCGCATCGACGGCGCGAGCCATCGCCAGCATCGTCGCATGATAGATGTTCAGCCGGTCGATCTCCTCGACGTCACAGATGCCGACGCCGACCACGCCCATGCGCCGGATGCGAACATAGAGGCTGTCGCGATCCTCGGCGGTCAGCTTCTTCGAGTCGTCGATGCCGCGCGGGAATTTTCCGCGATCGAGGATCACCGCGGCGGCCACCACCGGGCCGGCGAGCGGCCCCCGCCCCGCCTCGTCGACGCCGGCGAGCGGCAGGGGATGATCCAGTTCGGGCTTGAAACTCGGCGGCATCGCGTCCTCCTAGCCCGCCCGGCCCGGCGCTTCCATCGGCATGATCACGTCGAACGGAACGACGCCCAGCGCGTGGCCCATCGGCCCCGATCCCTGCCCCAGCTCCGGCGCCACCCGCAGCGCGCGGCGGAGATAGGCCCGCGCGCGGCTGACCGAGCGTTCGGCCCCCAGCCCGGCCGCCAGCCCGGCGGCGATGCCGCTTGCCAGCGTGCAGCCGGTGCCATGAGTGTGGACGGTGTCGATGCGCGCCGACGACCAGGCCCGCTCACCCTCGGTCGTAATCAGCACATCGCGGATCACCGGCACGCCGGCGAACTCCGCCTCGATATGCCCGCCCTTGACCACCACGGCATGGCCGTGGCGGGCGACGAGCAGCTTACCGGCCTCGACCGCCTCGTCCATCGTGGTGACCGGCTGGCCGGTGAGCGCCGCCAGTTCCGGCGCGTTGGGGGTGGCAATGGTGGCGATGTCGAGCAATCGGGCAAAGGCGTCGATCGTGCCCCGGTCGGCCAGCATGTCGCCGCTGGTCGCGACCATCACCGGATCGAGCACGATCGGCACGTCCAGCCCCGCCAGTCGCTCGGCAAGCGCATGGGCGGTGCGCGCCGACCCGATCATGCCGATCTTGACCGCGTCGGTGCCGATATCGTCGAGCACGGCGTCGATCTGGGCCAGCACCATCGCCGTCGGGACGGCGTGCACGTCCGTCACGCCGAGCGTGTTCTGGGCGGTGATTGCCGTGATCGCGGTGGTGGCGTGGCCGCCGAGCATGGTGATCGTCTTGATATCGGCCTGGATCCCCGCCCCGCCGCCGGAATCCGATCCGGCGATGACCAGCACGCGCGGGATGGTCATGCCGCGCGCCGCACCGCGTCGCACACCTCGTCGACCACGGTCTCGACCAGCGCCGCGTCCTCGCCCTCGGCCATGACGCGGATAAGCGGCTCCGTGCCGGACTTGCGGATCAGCAGCCGCCCGGTGCCGGCCAGCCGCGCCTCGGCGGCGGCGATCGCGCCCTTCACCGCCTCGTGCTCCAGCGGCTGTCCGCCCGCGAAGCGGACATTCTTCAGCCGCTGCGGCAGCGGCTCGAACTGGCGAAGCAACTCGTGCGCGGGACGACCGGCCTCGACCAGCTCGCCCAGCACCTGGAGAGCGGCGACCAGCCCGTCGCCGGTGGTGGCGTGGTCGGAAAGGATGATGTGGCCGCTCTGCTCGCCGCCGACATTGTAGCCGCCGCGCCGCATCGCCTCGAGCACATGGCGATCGCCGACCGGCGTGCGCACCAGCTCGAGCCCGGCGGTGGCAAGGCGCCGCTCCAGCCCGAGGTTGGACATCACCGTCGCCACCACGCCACCGCCGTGCAGCGTGCCGCGCCGCGCCCAGGCGAGGCCGAGCAACGCCATCAGCTGGTCCCCGTCCACCGCCTGGCCGAGATCGTCGACGACGATCAACCGGTCGGCATCGCCGTCGAGCGCGATGCCGATATCGGCGCGCACCTCCGTCACCTTGCGGCGAAGGGCGGAGGTGTCGGTGGAGCCGACGCCGTCGTTGATATTGGTGCCGTTGGGCGAGACGCCGATCGAGATCACCTCGGCGCCGAGTTCCCACAGCGCCTCGGGCGCGACCTTGTAGGCCGCGCCGTTGGCGCAATCGATGACGACGCGCAGCCCGTCGAGCCGGAGATGCTCGGGAAAGGCAGACTTGACGGCGTGGATATAGCGGCCCTGGGCATCGTCCACCCGCCGCGCCCGGCCGATCTCGGCGGACGGCGCGAGGCGCGGGCTGGCGTCGATGCCCGCCTCGATCGCGGCCTCGTCGGCGTCGGACAGCTTGTAGCCGTCCGGCCCGAACAGCTTGATGCCATTGTCATAATAGGGGTTGTGGCTGGCCGAGATCATCACCCCCAGATCGGCGCGCATCGATCGGGTGAGCATCGCCACCGCCGGTGTCGGCATCGGGCCGACCAGCACCACGTCCATCCCCGCCGAGGTGAATCCGGCGACCAGCGCCGATTCCATCATGTAGCCGGACAGGCGCGTGTCCTTGCCGATGACGACGCGGTGGCGATGGTCGCCGCGCTGAAAGTGCGCGCCCGCCGCCTGCCCGACCCGCATCGCCACCTCCGGGGTCATCGGGGATTCGTTGGTGCGGCCACGAATGCCGTCGGTGCCGAAATATCTGCGGGTCACGGAACGCCTTCCTCGCCGGGAAACTCACCGCCCCTCGATAGCGGGCGCCCGCGTCCATGCAAAGCAGTGCGCTATGCCCAGGACCTAGATGAAGTCCGCCGCGTCGATCGCCGACGGGTTGATGCCGATCAGCCGGATCGCGGTATCGATCGTCGCGCCGCCGCCCTCCACTGAGAAGAGCCAGGTGTCCCCGCCGACAGCGATCGCCGCCACCTCATGCCGGCCGGCGACATCGGCGGCGCGGTCGAGCAGCGACTGGGCGTAGTCCAGCGCCGCCTTCGCGGTGGTGAACGCATCTCCGGTCAGGACCGAAACGGGAAGGCCGTTATAGTGGAAGCCCCGGTCGGGTCCGTCCGCGAATGAGAAGACGGCTCCGCCGAGGCTGATCCTGTCCGCGCCATTCTCGAAGTCGGTGATCGTCTCGACGCGCTCGGTGCCGGCCGGCGCGTCGCCGCCGCCGGCAACCACCACGCCAGAGCCGAAATCGATGCGACCGAAGAGGAAGATGTCGCGACCTTCGCCGCCGCTCAGCAGGTCACGGCCCCCGCCGCCGAGCAGAATGTCATCGCCCCTGTCGCCCTGGATGGTGTCGTCGCCGTCCATGCTGCCGTCAGGCGCGCCGCCGTAGAGCAGGTCATTGCCCTGGCCGCCACGGATCCGGTCGTTGCCCGCGCCACCCTGGATCGTGTCGTCTCCGGCATTGCCGTGGATATAGTCATTCCCGGCGCCGCCATCGATCGAGTCGGCGCCATCCGCCATGCCCTGCACGGCCGTGCTGGCGTTCCCCCAGATATGATCGTTGCCGTCATTCCCCGCCAGGACATCCCCGCCCCCGCCGCCGTAGACGACATCATGGCCGGGTCCGGCATTGGCCCAGTCGTCGGCGCCGGCACCCGTGAGGCTGTCGTCCCTGGTCGTGCCGAACAGGTCCCGCGTCGTGGCTGCATAGCCGGCGCCGCCAGTGACACCGCCGCTCAGGCTCGCCGCCGACAGCGCATCAGCCGGAAAGACGAGGTTCCGGCTGTTGCCGGGACCACCGCCACCGGGGGCGGCGGGGTGCCAGCTGATGTTGAGCGTAGGCGTCAGCCGGATATTGCCGAGATCGTCATAGACCGGGTTCAACGTGGCCAGAAACACGGTGCTGAGGTCCAATGTGTCCGTGGATTTGAAGCCGCTCGCGGCGGCCTGACTCATGTCCAGGAAGGCATAGGCGGTCATTGCATCCCCCGATCTCAGAGCCCACCGGCGCATCATTAGGGCCGTCCGACCCGCATGGCGAAATATTTATTCGCCAGATTACCGCCATTTCCTGTTCTAAAAAGGGGCCCCTCAAAGGGCATTCCTAGCCAAAAATTAACGCAGATCGCGTCAGTTGATCTCAGACACTGGGGTCAGAGGTCACGAAGATGGGTAAGTTTGGATTTGAAAGCCTGACGATCAGGCAGTTGCTGGCGCGCCAGATGCGTGGCGCCGCAGGTCTTTGCGCGGTGGTGCTTGGCGTCACGCTGGCGGGTTCTGTCTATAGCTACAAGTTGATGGAACAGGATCATGCGGTCGCCGATCGCGTGACTGAGACGGTTCAGCTCGAGAAGGATTTCGCTTCCCTCGAACGCGACACCTACAAGGCGATCGCCCGTCAGGATGACGACGCCCGCGCCGCCATGGAAGGCAACGTCAAGGATTATCTCGATCGCCTCGCCAAGGTGACGGCCGGCGCGGAGGAGGCCCAGCGCGGCCCGATCGCGGAGATCGAGACTGCCAATACCAGCTATTTGACGATCAGCCGCAAGCTCACCCATGGGCAGCCCGACGCTGCCGGGCTCAAGGCGCTGGCCGATGCTGGCGACAAGATCGACGGCACCATCGAATCGATCCGCGCGCCGCTGATCGAGATGCAAGGAGCGATCGAGGCCAGCCAGGTCGCCACCGCGCGCCTCATCTCGGTGACGACGATCGTCATCATCCTGCTCGCCGGCGCCTATCTCCTGCTCGTCACGCGCGGCGTCGGCCGGGCGGTGAACAAGGGTCTGGATGCAGCCTCGGGCGCGCTCAAGAACATCGCCGGGGGCCACCTCGACTTCGAGGTGCACGGCACGGAGCGCCAGGACGCGCTGGGCGACCTCGCCCGCGCCGCCGTGCGGCTGCGCGAGGTAAGCCTCGCCAAGCAACAGGCGGATGCCGGCCTGCATGGCACGATCGACATCTTCGCCACCAATCTCGCCGCGCTGGCCAATGGCGACCTGCGCGTCGCCATCGACGGCCTGCCCGCCGAGTATGAGCGGCTGCGGGTCGACTTCAACCAGGCGACCCGCGCGCTGGAGGGCGCGATGCTGCGCGTCGCCGATGCGGCGGAGAGCATCCACACCGGTTCGAGCGAGATCAGCCAGGCGTCGGACGACCTCTCCCGTCGCACCGAGCATCAGGCCGCCGCGCTGGAGCAGACCGCCGCCGCGCTGCAGGAGATCACCGGCAGCGTGCGCGAGACGGCGAGCCAGGTCGCTGCCGCCAATCAGGCGGTCACCGCGGCCGAGGATGACGCCACGTCGAGCGGCACGGTGGTGCGCGAGGCGGTGGCGGCGATGGCCGACATCGAGCGCTCGGCGGATCAGATCGCCCAGATCACCCAGGTGATCGACGGCATCGCCTTCCAGACCAACCTCCTCGCCCTCAACGCGGGCGTCGAGGCGGCGCGCGCCGGGGACGCCGGCAAGGGCTTCGCGGTGGTTGCCTCCGAAGTCCGCGCGCTCGCCCAGCGCTCCGCCGAGGCAGCGAAGGACATCAAGGAGCTGATCGAACAGAGCAACGCGCAGGTCAGCGACGGCGCCCGGCTCGTCGCCCAGACCGGCGAGGCGCTGGAACGCATTCTCAGCCGCGTCGCGGTGGTCAGCAAGCTCATCCACCACATCTCCGACGCCACCACCCGGGAAGCGACCAGCCTCGCCGAGGTCAATGTCGCGATCGGCGAGATGGACCAGACCACGCAGCAGAACGCCGCGATGGTGGAGGAATCGACTGCCGCCGCGCGTCATCTCGCCGATCAGGCGGGGGAGCTTTCCGGGCTGGTCGGCCGGTTCCAGCTCAACGGCGCCGCGTCCCGGCCCGAGCGTATGGCGGCCGTCACGCCGACGCCGCTGCCGGTGCCGGCCGCGCGGGCCTCTCGCCCTCTGCCGGTGCGCGGCAATCTCGCCGTTGCCCCTGCCGCCGAGGACGACTGGAGCGCCTTCTAAGGGCGCCCGCACCGCCCCTGTCGCTGCGGCAACAGGGGCGGTGCGCAGGCCATCGGTCCAACGCTCAGTTAGGCCGACTTTAACCAGTTAGGTTGAATGACGAACATCGCGCGCCCCGAAGGAGACGTCATGATCGCCCTGCCCACCCTTCTCGACACCCAGGCCGCCGGCCCGCTGCTCGCGGACCTGCGCCAGTCCTTTGCCGAGCCGGGCGACGTGCGCGTCGATGGCGGGGCGGTGGAGCGGGTTGGCCAGGCTGCCGTGCAGCTGCTCGCCAGCGCCCGGCTCAGCGCCGCAGCCGACGCGCGTGGCTTCGTCATCGAGCCGGTGAGCGCGCCGTTGCTCGCCGCCGCCAAGCTGCTGGGGGTGCAGGAGCTGCTGTGGCCCGAGGGCGAACCGGCCGTCGTGGCAGCGAATTAAGGGGCAGGACCGATGGAACTCGACGAAATCGCGGCGATCTTCTTCCTCGAATGCGACGAGGGCCTTGCCGCCATCGAGACGCATCTCGCCGTCTATGACCGGGACGATAGCGATCCCGAGACGATCAACACGATTTTCCGCGCCGTCCACTCGATCAAGGGGGGCGCCGGCGCCTTCGGTCATGAGCGGCTGCAGCACTTCGCCCACCATTACGAGACGGTGCTGGACGGCCTGCGCAACAACAAGTTCAGCGCCGACAAGCAGGTCCGCGCGATCCTGTTCGCCGCCTTCGATCTGCTGACCGATCACGTCCTCGCCGCCAAGGGCGAGCGCGACGTGCCGGACGATGCACGCGTGCTGGAGCAGCTCGACGCCGTCGCCGAGGGCCGCCTGTCCTCCGCCGACGACGCCGCGGCCCCGGCGCCCGCCGCGCCCGAACCGGACGAGAACGGCTTCGTCGTCCAGGCCGTCGATCTCGGTGCCCTGTTCGACGAGCCCGCCGACAGCGGCCCTGCGCCGTGGAAGGTGGTTTTCAGGCCCGAGCAGCGCGCTCTCGACAACGGCCAGGAGCCTTCGCTGCTCGTCGCCGAGCTTTGCCAGATGGGCGGCAAGCTGATCGCAGTCGATCACGAGTCGCTGCCCGCGCTCGACGCCATCGCCGCCGACGAGAGCTATCTCGGCTGGACGCTGGAGCTGCCGGCCGATCTCGATCGCGATGAGATCCTCGGCGTGTTCGATTTCATTTCGCCGGCCTCGACGGTGATCGTCGAGCGCTCGGGCGAGCCAGCCGCCGCCGACACGCCGGCGGAGGCTGACGAGGCGGGCTTCGTCGTGACGCCGGTCTCGCTCGACGATTTTGATATCCCCGCCGCGGCCCCCGCCGCCGCGCCTGCGCCAGAGCTGAAGCCCACGCCGGCCGCGCCGGCTGCGCCGGCTGCGAAAGCCGCCCCGGCCGCGCCCGCCGCCGGCCCGTCGCCGACGATCCGCGTCGAACTCGACAAGCTCGATCGCCTGGTCAATCTCGTCGGCGAGCTGGTCATCACCCAGGCGATGCTGGCGCAGCGCCTGTCCGAAAGTGGCATCCCGACGCTCGACGAGCTGTCCGACCTCGATCACCTCACGCGCGAGCTGCAGGACAGCGCCATGTCGATCCGCGCGCAGCCGGTGAAGTCGGTGTTCAGCCGCGTGCCGCGCATCATCCGCGAGCTCGAGTCCGAGACCGGCAAGCGCGTCCGCCTCGAGGTCGAGGGCGAGATGACGGAGGTCGACAAGACCGTCGTCGAGCGCATTGGCGAGCCGCTCACCCACATGATCCGCAATGCCGTCGACCACGGCCTGGAGAAGCCCGAGGACCGCGTCGCCGCCGGCAAGAACCCGGAGGGCGTGGTGCGCCTCGCCGCCGAGCATCGCTCGGGTCGCATCGTCATCTCCGTCACCGATGACGGGCGCGGCATCAATACCGCCAAGGTGCGCGAGAAGGCGATCGAGCGCGGCATCATCACCGCCGATCAGCAGCTGTCGGAAGAGGAGCTGGAGAACCTGATCTTCGCGCCCGGCTTCTCGACGGCTGCGACCGTCTCCAACATCTCCGGCCGCGGCGTCGGCATGGACGTGGTGCGCAAGAATGTGCAGGCGCTGGGCGGCCGCATCCTCATCGCCAACCGGCCCGGCCAGGGCTCGACCTTCAGCCTCACCCTGCCGCTGACCCTCGCCATCCTCGACGGCATGATCGTCACCGTCGGCGGCCAGACCTATGTCATCCCGCTCACCCATATCGTCGAGAGCCTGCGCCCGCAGCCATCCGACATCCATCATCTCGGCCCGGACGCGATGGTGCTCAACGTGCGCGGCAACTACCTGCCGGTCCACACCATCGGCCGCCTGCTCAGCGTTCCCGGCGCCCGCGCCCAGCCGACCGAGGCCGTGCTGGTCGTGGTCGAGACGGATGCCGGCCGCGCCGTGCTGATGGTCGACGACATTCAGGACCAGCGCCAGGTGGTGGTGAAGAGCCTCGAGGCGAATTATCAGCCGGTCGCCGGCATCACCGGCGCCACCATCCTCGGTGACGGCCGCGTCGCGCTGATCCTCGACGTCGAGGGCCTCGTCGCCCGCCACAACCAGATCGGCGGCGATTTCGAGATGCTCGCGGCATGAGCGGCGCCGCCCTTCTCGACGCGCCTGCCGGGTCCTTCGCCTTCTCCAAGGCGGATTTCGCGGTGATCGCGCGCATCGTGCATTCGCAGGCCGGCATCACGCTCAACGAGAGCAAGATGCAGCTGGTCTATTCGCGCCTCGCCAAGTTCGTGCGGGCGAAGGGGATGAGCGACTTCCACGACTATGTCGCCCTCATCCAGCAGGACAAGGAGGAGCGTCAGCGCGCGATCTTCGCGCTGACCACCAACCATACCCGCCTGTTCCGCGAGGATCACCATTTCACCCATTTCGAACAGGTGATGCGCCCGGCGATCCTGGCGGCTGCGGAAAGCGGCAAGCAGGTGCGGCTGTGGTCGTCCGCCTGCTCCAGCGGCGAGGAACCCTATAGCCTCGGCATGACCCTGCTCGGGTCCGACCGCGCCGAGGCGCAGCGGCTGATCAACCGCAACGTCGCCATTCTCGCCACCGACCTTGCCCCGCATGTGCTGGCGACGGCACGCGCCGGCGCCTATCCCGCGACCGCTGCTTCCGACATTCCCGATCGCTATCGCAAGCTGTGGACCAGAATATCCGGCGATACGATGCAGATGGCGCCGGAGCTGATGACGCTGATCGCCTTCCGCCAGCTCAACCTGCTCGACGAATGGCCGATCAAGGTGAAGTTCGACGCGATCTTCTGCCGCAATGTCATGATCTATTTCGACGACGCCGTGAAATCGCGCCTGATCGAGCGCTTCGCCGAGCGGCTGGCGCCGGGCGGCTACCTCTATATCGGCCATTCCGAGCGGCTGGTCGGCCCCGCCACCAATCGCTTCGTGCCCGCCGGCCAGACGATCTACAGGAGCGTCGCATGAAGCCGATCCGGGCCATGATCGTCGATGACAGCCCGACGATGCGCGCGATGGTCGCCCATCTGCTGACGCTCGATCCGGGCATCGAGGTGGTCGGCGCCGCCGCCGAACCGGCGCAGGCGCGCGCGATGATCAAGGAACTCAATCCCGACGTGCTGACGCTCGACATCGAGATGCCGGGCATGAACGGCATCGACTTCCTCGAGAAGATCATGACGCTCAGGCCGATGCCAGTGGTGATGGTCTCTACCCTCACCCAGCGCGGCGCCGAGGCGACGATCCGCGCGCTCGAACTCGGCGCCTTCGATTGCTATGCCAAGCCGCAGCGCGTCGGCAGCGACGGCGGCAAGCTTGCCAGCATCGTCCGCCACGCCGCCACCTCCGGCCGACGCGGTGCCTCCCTCCGGTTGCCGACAGTGTCCCAGGCGCGCGCGGCCACCCCGTCGCAGGATTATCGCCCGGCCGCGAACACGATGATCGCGGTCGGCTCGTCCACCGGCGGCGTCGAGGCGCTGCTGACGCTGTTCCGCGGCTTCCCGGCCAATTGCCCGCCGACCGTGGTCGTCCAGCATTTCCCGGCCGGCTACACGACCAGCTTCGCCCAGCGTCTTGACCGCAGCTGCGCGCCCACCGTCGTGGAGGCGCAGAACGGCATGACGCTGATGGAGGGCCATATCTACATCGCGCCGAGCGGGCCCCAGCATACCGAGGTGATCGGCACGGCCTCGCCGCGCCTGCGCACGCTGCCCGGTGATCCGGTGAGCGGCCATCGCCCGTCGGTGGATGTGCTGTTCCGCTCGGTGGCGAAGATGCCGATGCGTTCGGTCGGCGTGATCCTCACCGGCATGGGCCAGGATGGCGCCGCCGGCCTGCTCGACATGCGCCGTGCGGGCGCGCGCACCATCGGACAGGATGAGGCGAGCTGCGTCGTCTACGGCATGCCCAACGCCGCCCATGCCATGGGCGCGGTCGAAAAGCAGCTTCCTCTCGGCCAGATCGCGGAAAGGGCGCTTGAACTATGTCGGGCATGACGCGCACCTCCGCCGGCACGGCCCTTGGCGGCCTGCGCCAGGACGGCTTTCGCTATGTGAACATCGTCCAGGGCAATCGCGGCGTGTCGCGCGATCCGCAGACGATGTTCACCACCGTGCTGGGCAGCTGCGTCGCCGCCTGCCTGTTCGATCCGGACGCGAAGATCGGCGGCATGAACCACTTCCTCCTCGCCGAGCCGGACGAGGACCAGCATGTCGATGCCGTCGCCGCCCAGCGCTACGGCGTGCATGCGATGGAGCTGCTCATCAACGAGATGCTGCAGGTCGGCGCCGATCGCCGGCGCCTGCGCGGGCATCTCTATGGTGGCGCCAACCTCCACGCCGGCATGCGTGCCATCGGCACCAGCAATGCCGAGTTCGCCATCCGTTTCCTGCGTGACGAGGGCATCCCCCTCATGGCGCAGAATCTCGGCGGCACCGCGGCGCGGCGCGTCGATTTCCAGCCTGCCCACGGCCGCGCCCGCTGCCGCATCGTGCAGGACACCGTCGCCGACGAGGTGCCACGCCGCGTCGCCCCCATCCGCCCCGCCGCCCCGTCCGGCGACCTCGAACTCTTTTGATCGCATACCGGAGCCAGACCAATGTCCCGAACCATCATGACCGTGGATGATTCGCCCAGCATGCGCGCGCTGCTCCGCAATGCGCTCGCTGCCCAGGGCTATACCGTCGCCGAGGCCGAGGACGGCGTCGACGCGCTGGAGCGGATCGACGCATCCGCCCCCGATCTCGTCATCACCGACATCAACATGCCCCGCATGGATGGCTTCGGCCTGATCGAGGCGTTGCGCGGGCGCTCGGCCTATGCCGGCACGCCGATCCTGGTCCTCACCACCGAATTCTCCGACGAGAAGAAGGCGCGCGCCCGCAACGCCGGCGCCACCGGCTGGATCGTCAAGCCCTTCCACCCCGACAAGCTGGCCTCGGCGATCCGCCGCGTCCTGCTGTAACGCCCCAGAGAGGAGCCGCACCCCATGTCCCGTCAGCTCATCACCTTCGAACTGGGCGAACAGTCGCTCGGCGTCGATATCATGGCGATCCGTGAAATCCGCGCCTGGTCGCCGGCGACCCCGCTGCCCAACGTGCCGGCGCACGTCCGCGGCGTCGTCAACCTGCGCGGCGTCGTGCTGCCGGTGCTCGATCTGTCGATGCGCCTCGGCTGGGGCCTGACCGATCCGAGCGCGCGCCACGTCATCATCGTCGTGCGCATCGGCGACCAGCTCCAGGGTGTCATCGTCGATGCCGTCAACGACATCGTCACGATCCGCGAGGAGCATATGCAACCGCTGCCGGATGTCGGCTCCAACGAGGCTTCGGGCTTCCTCGAAGGACTGGCGACGGTCGACGATCGCATGATCCTCGTCCTCGACCTCGAAAAGCTGACGACCGAGATCAAGACGTCTGCCTCGCTGGCGGAAGCCGCCTGACCGGCCGGCCCCGGGGTGGGGCCGGCAGGAGAATATAACGTCTAGTCTCGGAGCCTTGTCGTGGCTGAGTTGCTTCATTCCGGCTTTTCCACCGTCGTCGGCGATCATTCCGTGCGGTCCGTGATCGCCAACGAAATCCTGACGGCGCGCCGCCTGATCGAGACGCTCGGCGCCGAGCTTTGCCGCGATCCGGCGATCACCGCGCGTCACGGCGAAGCCCTCCAGCAGCTTGATCTCGCCGCTCAGCTCATCGAACAGGCGGCCCGGCTGCTGCGCATGGAGGGGGACATGGCCCGTGCGCTCGACGCCGTGACGCTGGAGGCGATGCGTGCCCGCATCGCCAGCGCGCTCGCCATCGCCGATCACGACCCGGCCCCCGCGGTGGCGCAGGAGGACGAGTTCTGGTGAGAAGCCGCATTCGCCTGAATAGCCATCGAGCAGGCCGAAGCCTCGTCTCAGGGCGAACGGTTTAACTTCGGGCGCGCAAGCCCTAAAGCCCCGGACGATGACCGAGATCGTCCCCCTCTCCGACGAAGCCGTCGCCCGCGCCGCCGCGCTGATCCGCGACGGCCAGCCGGTCGCGGTGCCGACCGAGACGGTGTACGGCCTTGCCGCCGACGCTACCAATGGCGTCGCGGTCGCTGCCATCTATGCCGCCAAGGGGCGGCCGAGCTTCAATCCGCTGATCGTCCATGTCCCCGACGCCGGGGCGGCATCGGCCATCGCAGTGCTGGACGGCCCGGCGCGGCGGTTGGCCGAGGCTTTCTGGCCCGGGCCGCTGACCCTCGTGTTGCCGGCGCGCGTGGACGGGCCCGTCGCCGCCCTGACCCGCGCCGGCCTGCCCACCGTGGCGGTGCGCGCGCCGGCCCACCGGGCGATGCGCAGCCTGCTGGCGGCGAGCGGCCGCCCGCTCGCCGCGCCATCGGCCAACGCCTCCGGCACGATCAGCCCGACCCGCGCCGAGCATGTCGCGCGCTCGCTCGACGGGCGCATCCCGCTGATCATTGATGACGGGCCGTGCGCGCTCGGGCTTGAATCGACGATCGCGCGGGTGATGCACGACGGGATCGCGCTGCTCCGCCCCGGCCCGGTCGCCATCGACACGCTGGCAGAGGCGGCCGGCCTGCCGGTCGTGCGCGCGCCAGCGGGCGTTCAGGCGCCCGGCCAGCTCGCCAGCCACTATGCGCCGGCCGCCGCGGTGCGCCTTGACGCCACCGCGCGGCGGGAAGGCGAATGGCTGATCGGCTTCGGGGCGGTAGCCGGGGACGACACGCTGTCGGCGGACGGCGACCTCGTCGAGGCGGCCTGCCGCCTGTTCGACGCCCTCCACCGCGCCGATCTCAGCGGTCGCCCGATCGCCGTCGCGCCCATTCCGGCGACCGGCCTGGGCGCGGCGATCAACGACCGGCTGGGCCGCGCGGCAGCCGAGCGGTAGGCACCAGTGGTAGCCGGGGAGGTCTAGGCCCCGAGCAACCCCAGACACCAGAGCAGCACCGACTTCTGCGCATGCAGCCGGTTCTCCGCCTCGTCCCAGATCGCCGAGGCCGGACCGTCGATCACCGCGTCGACCACCTCTTCGCCGCGATGCGCCGGCAGGCAGTGGAGAAACACCGCTTTCGGATCGGCGCCGGCCATCAGCTCCGGCGTCACCTGATAAGGCTGCATCGCCGCGATCTTCTCGGCCGCATCCGCCTGGCCCATCGAGATCCAGGTATCGGTGACGACGACATTGGCATCGGCGACCGCGCGCACCGGATCGCGGATGATCTCGACCCTGGCGCCGCGTTCAGCCGCCTTGGCGAGCACCGCCACGTCCGGATCATAGCCCGGCGGGCAGGCGGCGCGCACCTCGAAGCCCATCAGCCCGGCCGCCTCGACGATCGAGTGGAGGACGTTGTTGCCGTCGCCCAGCCACGCCCAGCGCGAGCCGGGCAAGGCCACGCCATGCTCGATCACCGTCAGCAGGTCGGCCATGATCTGGCACGGGTGGCTGAAATCGGTGAGGCCGTTGATCACCGGCACGGTGGCGTGGCGCGCCATCTCGACCAGCTTCTCGTGATCGTCGGTGCGGATCATGATCGCGTCGACATAGCGGGAGAGCACCCGCGCGGTGTCAGCGATGGTCTCGCCGCGACCGATCTGCATTGAGCCCGCGTCCATCACGATCGTCGTGCCGCCCAATTGCCGCATCGCCATGTCGAACGAGACGCGGGTGCGCGTCGAATTCTTCTCGAAGATCATCGCCAGCGTGCGGCCGGCAAGCGGGGCGTCGCCATCGACGCGGCCCTTCGGCCAGCCGGCGCGCGCCGCCTTGCGCTCGATGGCGTCATTGATCATCGCCGCCATGGCGAAGCCGCCGGCGTCGGACAGGTCGAGGAAATGCCGCGCCCCCATCACGCCTGCTCCTCCGGCGCATAGCTCCGCGCCGCATCCGAGAGCTTGCCGATGAACTCGTCGATGTGGCTCTGCTCGATGATCAGCGGCGGCAGCACGCGCACCACATTATCCCCCGCCGACACCGTCAGCAGGCCATGATTGTCGCGCAGATGGGCGACGAAGGCGCGGCTGTCGGTCTTCAGCTTGAGGCCGAGCATCAGGCCCATGCCGCGCACCTCCTGGAACAGGTGATCGTGATTGGGGATCATCTGCTCGAGCGCCTGGCGCAGCCGCGCGCCCATCGTCCGGACATTCTCGAGGAAGCCCGGCTCCAGCACCACGTCGAGCACCGCCTCGCCCACCGCCATGGCCAGCGGATTGCCGCCATAAGTGGAGCCGTGGGTGCCGATGGTCATGCCCTTGGCGGCCTTTTCAGTGGCGAGACAGGCGCCGAGCGGGAAGCCCGCGCCGATGCCCTTGGCCACCGCCATGATGTCCGGGACGATGCCATATTGCTCATGCGCGAAGAAGGTGCCGGTACGGGCATAGCCGCACTGCACCTCGTCCAGCACCACCAGCAGCCCGTGCTCATCGGCCAGACGGCGCAGGCCCTGGAGGAACTCAGGCGTTGCCGGCGTCAGCCCGCCTTCGCCCTGGATCGGCTCGATCAGGAAGCCGGCGGTGGTGGCGTCGATCGCCGCCTCGACCGCGGCGAGATCGCCGAACGGGAGCACCTCGAAGCCCGGCAGCAGCGGCTCGAAGCCGTCGCGCATCTTCGGCTGGTCGGTGGCCGAGATGGTGCCGAGCGTGCGGCCGTGGAAAGCGTTCTTGAAGGTGATCAGCTTCACCCGCTCCGGATGGCCATCGGCATAATGATAGCGGCGCGCCGTCTTGATCGCGCATTCCACTGCCTCGGCGCCGGAGTTGGTGAAGAACACCGTGTCGGCGAAGGTCGCGTCCACCAGCCGCTGCGCGAAATGCTCGCCCTGCGGGCTGCCATAGAGGTTGGAGACGTGCATCAGCGTCGCCGCCTGCTCGGCGATCGCGCCGACCAGCTTCGGATGGCCATGGCCCAGCAGGTTGACGGCAATGCCCGAGGCGAAGTCGAGATAGCGCTCGCCCTGCTCGCCGATCAGGTAGCAGCCCTCGCCTCGCACCGGACGCACCCCGCACCGCGGATAGACGGGCATGAGGGGCGTGATGGCCATTGGCGGGGCACTCCTGAGAAAGAACCGTGAAAACGCGAAAAGGCGGCCCGTCCGGGCCGCCCTGTCACGAGGTCGCGCTATAGCGTCGTCACCTCACGCCTTCAAGCGCCAGCCGCTGCGGAGCAACAGGTAGCAGGCGACGCCGAACACCACATTCAGCCCGAGCAGCAGCAGCGAGCCGAGGAGCACCGGCGAATCGCTCTGGCCGAGGAAGCCGTAGCGGAAGCCGGAGATCACGTAGAAGATCGGATTGGCATGGCTGATCGCCTGAAAGGCGGGCGCCAGATGATCGACCGAGTAGAAGGTGCCCGACAGCAGCGCCAGCGGCTGCACGACAAAATTGGTGACCGCCGCGGCGTGGTCGAACTTCTCCGCCCAGACCGAGGTGATCAGGCCGAGAAAGGCGAGCAGCATCGATCCCATCAGCCCGAACCACAGCACCGCCCACAGGTGATGCGGGGTGACATGCACGCCCGGCCACAAGGCCATCGCCAGCCACACGGCGCCGCCGACCAGGAACGCCCGCGTCACCGCCGCGCCGACCATGCCGGCGACCAGCTCGCCATTGGAGAGCGGCGGCATCAGATAATCGACGATGGTGCCCTGCATCTTGCCGACGAGCAGCGAGAAGCTGGCGTTGGCGAAGGCGTTCTGGATCATCCCCATCACGATCAGGCCGGGCGCGATGAAATCGGCGAACGGCACGCCCATCACCCGCTGCCCGCCACGCCCCAGCGCCACGGTGAAGATGATGAGGTACAGCAAGGTCGTGATCGCGGGCGCCCACACCGTCTGGAGGTGGACCTTGAAGAAACGGCGCACCTCCTTGATATAGAGGGCCTTCAATCCGCCCCAGTTGACCTGCCGGATCACGGGCACGCCAGGTGGGGAGCGGACCCAATCCGATGCTTGTTCGGAAGCTGCTTGTTCGGGCATGTCTCCCCGACTATCGGCGGCGGCGGATGCGGGCAAGCCCGACGACACGGCCAAATGGCCGAAGAAGGAGTTTTTGATGGCCTGGACCGACGAGCGCATCGAGCAGCTCAAGACGCTCTGGGGACAAGGCATGACCGCGAGCCAGATCGCCGAGGCGCTCGGCGGCGTCAGCCGCAATGCGGTGATCGGCAAGGCCCATCGGCTCGGTCTCGAGGCGCGGCCATCGCCCGTGCGCGCCAATGAGGTGCCGACGGTGGCCCCCGTGGAGACGCGCAGCGACGGTCCGGTCGAGGCGCCGCCTTTCGTCACCGCACCCGATCCGACGCCCGAACCGCCGACGATCGAGGCCCGCGCCGAAGCGCCGCGCCCGGCACCGCGCCCGGCTGCCCCGGCGCCGGCTCCCGCCCCCGCCGCGGCGGCGGAGCCCGCCGCTTCGGCAACTGCGCCAGCGGCCCCGCCGCAGCCGGTGATGCGCTCAGTCGGCCCGGGCGGCTTCGTGCGCCAGTCGCCCGGTGAACAGCAGCCCCCGTCCCAGCCGGCGCCGCCGCGCCGTATGGTGCCGGCCCGCCCGTCCGCCGACATGGCCGGCAAGACCAGCCTGCTCGAGCTCAACGACAAGATCTGCAAATGGCCGCTCGGCCACCCGGGCGAGCCCGACTTCCACTTTTGCGGGCAGCAGGTGAACCCCGGTTTCCCTTATTGCGTGGAGCATTGCGGCCTCGCCTATCAGGCGCAACTGCCCCGCCGCGATCGCCGCCCGCCGCCGCCCCTGCCCTTTGGCGGTCCGCGCGTGCGCTGAGCGCGCACCCGAGGCCCCTCGTCATGCTGAACCGTTCGACAAGCTAAGGACAGCCAGGTTCAGGGTGACGGGGAAGGCTGAGGCCGCCGCCGTCCGTTTCCCGCCCTTTGCCTCCGCGCGCGCAAGCCGCTAACGCTTGGGCCATGTCCGATCTCTTCGCGTCCGCGCCGTCCACCACGTCCGGAAATTACGACGCTTCGGCGATCGAGGTGCTGGAGGGGCTGGAGCCCGTCCGCCGCCGCCCGGGCATGTATATCGGCGGCACCGACGAGCGCGCGCTGCACCATCTCGCCGCCGAGGTGCTGGACAATGCCATGGACGAGGCCGTCGCCGGCCACGCCAATCGCATCGAGGTGTCGCTGAGCGCCGACAACCGGCTGGCGATCACCGACAATGGCCGCGGCATACCGGTCGATCCGCATCCCAAATATCCGGGCAAGTCGGCGCTGGAGGTGATCCTCACCACGCTGCACTCCGGCGGCAAGTTCACCGACAAGGCCTATGCCACCTCGGGCGGCCTGCACGGCGTCGGCGTGTCGGTGGTCAACGCCTTGTCGACCTCGACGGTGATCGAGGTGGCACGCGACCGGCGGCTGTTCCGCCAGTCCTTCGCGCGCGGCCTCGCCGTGACCGGCCTGGAGGAGGTCGGCGCCGCCCCCAATCGCCGCGGCACCCAGGTCGCCTTCACGCCCGATCCGGAGATTTTCGGCGAGGGCGCGAAGTTCCGCCCCGGCCGGCTCTACCGCCTCGCGCGGTCCAAGGCCTATCTGTTCGCCGGCGTCGAGATACGCTGGCGCTGCGACCCCTCGCTGATCGACGACGACACGCCCGCCGAAGCGGTGTTCCAGTTCCCGGGCGGCCTCGCCGACCATCTGCGCGAGCAGGTCGGCAGTCGCGAATGCGCGACCGCCGACTTCTTCACCGGCCACCAGAATTTCCCGGACGGCGCCGGCTCGGTGGACTGGGCGGTGGCCTGGCCGCTGTGGTCGGAGGGCAGCTACAGCTATTATTGCAACACCATCCCGACGCCTGACGGCGGCACCCACGAGCAGGGCCTGCGCGCGGCGTTGACCAAGGGCATCCGCGCCTTCGCCGAGCTGGTCGGCCAGAAGAAGGGCAAGGACATCACCGCCGAGGATGTGGTGACGGGGTCGGAGATCATGCTCTCCGTGTTCATCCGCAATCCGCAGTTCCAGAGCCAGACCAAGGATCGACTGACCAGCCCGGAGGCGGCCGGCCTCGTCGAGCGGGCGGTGCGCGATCATTTCGATCATTTCCTGTCGGACAATATGGAGCGCGGCCGTGCGCTGCTCGGCTTCGTGCTGGATCGCATGGACGAGCGCCTGCGCCGCCGCGCCGAACGGGAGGTGAAGCGCAAGACGGCGACCTCGTCGCGCAAATTGCGCCTGCCCGGCAAGCTCACCGATTGCGCCAATGACGATCCGGCCGGCACCGAGTTGTTCATCGTGGAGGGCGATTCGGCGGGCGGCTCGGCCAAGCAGGCGCGCGATCGCAAGACGCAGGCGATCCTGCCGATCCGCGGCAAGATCCTCAACGTCGCATCCGCTTCCGCCGACAAGATCCGCGCCAACCAGGAAATCGCCGATCTCATCCAGGCGCTCGGCTGCGGCACCGGCAAGAACTGCGACCCGTCGGCGCTGCGCTATGAGCGCATCGTGATCATGACCGACGCCGATGTCGACGGCGCCCATATCGCCACCCTGCTGATGACTTTCTTCTTCCAGGAAATGCCGGACGTGGTCCGGCAGGGCCATATCTATCTCGCCCAGCCGCCGCTCTACCGCCTCACCGCCGGCGCGAAATCGCTCTACGCCCGCGACGACGCGCATCGCGCCGCGATCGAGAAGAAGGAATTTCGCGGCAAGAAGGTCGACGTTGCCCGCTTCAAGGGCCTCGGCGAGATGAACCCCGGCCAGCTCCGCGAAACGACCATGGATCCCAAGACGCGGACCCTGATCCGCATCACCCTGCCGCAGGAATATGAGGAGCGCGCGGCCGTGCGCGATCTCGTCGACCGGCTGATGGGCCGCGAGGCGTCGCACCGCTTCGCCTTCATCCAGAATCACGCCGCCCAGGTGGACGAAGAGGCGATCGACGCCTGAGCGTGCGCCGTGGCGCGCTCGTCGCACGCCCCGGAAACTGGTCGCAGCCGGCAGCGCACCGGTCGCGCGCGGCTGGGCATTGGCCGCACATATCGCAGTGAGGCGCTCACACCCCCGCCAACCGGGGTCACAGCCCAGGAGTATTGCGATGCTTTTCCATGTTTCGATCGAGGCGGATCGCCCCCAGCACGTCGCCAGCGTGATCGCCGAGCTGTGGGACGGAAAGGCGCTGCCGTTCCCGCCGGTCGGCCTCGGATCGTGGGTGGCGTTTGCCGGGGACGACCGCTCGACCCTGATCGAGGTCTATCCGCGCGGCACCGAGCTGCACGAGGCGCCCGGCGATCACGACGCGGTCGGCGTCACTGCCGCCCACCGCCGCTACACCGCCACCCACATGGCCATCGCCACGCCGCTGGACGTCGACCGCGTGTTCGCCATCGCCCGCCGCGAGGATTGGCCGTGCAAGGTCTGCACGCGCGGGGGCAAGTTCCGCGTCATCGAGCTGTGGGTCGAGGGCGGCCAGCTCGTCGAGGTGCTGACGGCGGAGATGCAGCGCGAATATCTCGCCACGGTGACGATCGAGAATTGGGAACGCATGCTCGCCGCGGCGCCGAGGATGGCGGCGTGATCAAAAGCCCCGCCCTTCTTCGCCGGGTTCTCAGCCCGCCAGCGCCGCCACCAGCGCCTTGACCTTCTTCTGGCGCCATTGCGGCACCGGCGCGACCAGCCAATAGCCGGTCTGGGACGGTGTCTCGCCCACCGCCGTCACCCGGCCGGCGGCGAGGTCGGCGGCGGCGAGCAGCGCCGGCACGCAGGCGCGGCCGAAGCCCTCCGCCGCCGCATCGAGCGCGAGCCCGGCGTCCGGCACGGTCAGGCCGCCGGCGCCCTTGTCTTCGGAGGGGCATCCCGGCCAGGCGATGGGGCGATCCGTGCCGCCGTCGACGCCCACCGTCACGAAGCCCGGTGCGGCCAGCGCCACGCCCTCATGCTCGCCCGGGGAGTCGGCCAGGATCACGGCCAGGTCGAGATTGGCCTGAGTGAAATCGAGCGGACCTTCCGCCGCCATCAGCACGAACCGCAGCTCCGGGTCGCTGCGACCGTAATCGGACAGGCGCTTCGCCAGCCATTTCGCGGTGAAATCGCGCGGCGCGGCGATGGTCAGCGTCTTGGAGGATTGGCCGGCCTGCATGGCGCGCACCGCTTCCTCGAACTGGAGGAAACCGGCGCGCAGCGAATCCAGCCCGGCCTCGCCCTCCGCCGTCAGCTCGAGCCCCTTGGCGGTGCGGCGGAACAGCACCACGCCCAGCGTGTCCTCAAGCGCGCGAATCTGCTGGCCGACGGCGGCCGGCGTCACCGCCAGCTCGTCGGCGGCGCGGGTGAAGGACAGGTGCCGCGCAGCCGCGTCGAACACGCGCAGGCCGTTGAGCGGCAGATGCGTACGCTTCATTGGAGCCCCCTTCCCCCTTACCCGGCGGCACGCGCCGGGCTGACCAGCGCGAAGGGCGGAATGGCAACCTCGAAACCCATGCCATCCTCCCCGCCGATCATGTGATAGCTGCCCTCCATCGCGCCGGTCGGCGTATTGAGCGGGCAGCCGGACACATAGTCGTAAGACTCGCCCGGGCCGATCACCGGCTGTTCGCCGACGACGCCGGCTCCCCGCACATCGTGCCGCCCGCCGCGCCCGTCGGTGATCCGCCAGTGGCGGGAGATGAGCTGGACGGGCTCCGTCGCGCCATTTTCGATGCGGATATGATAAGCCCAGAACCACTTGCCCCGGGCCGGCTCCGACTGTTCGGGCAGGTAGCTTACCGACACCCGCACCGTGACGCCCCGTGTCGTCTCGGCATGCGGGAACAGCGCTTTCACCTCACAACCCCGCCTTGCCCAGCGCCTGATCGAAATCGGCGATGACATCGTCCGGATCCTCGAGGCCGATGGACAGGCGCAGCATGCCCTCGGTGATGCCCATGTCGAGACGCACCTCCTCCTTCAGGCCGGCATGGGTGGTGGAGGCCGGGTGCGTCATCAGCGAGCGCGAATCGCCGACATTGTTGGAGATGTCGACCAGCTCCAGCGCGTCCAGCAGCCCGTGCGCCTGAGCGCGCCCGCCGTCGAGGAAGAGCGACATGATCGTGCCGCCCGCCTCCATCTGGCGCATCGCGAGCTCATGCTGCGGATGGGAGGCAAGCGCCGGATAGAGCACGCGCGGCACCCGCTTTTCCAGGAATCGCGCCACCTTCAGCGCGTTCTCGCTCTGCCGGCGGACGCGCAGGTCCAGCGTCTCCAGCCCCTTCAGCACCACCCAGGCGTTGAACGCCGACAGCGTCGGGCCGGTGTTGCGGGTGAACGGCAGCAGCGTCTCGACGATGAACTTCTCGGTACCGCACACCGCGCCGGCCAGCACGCGGCCCTGCCCGTCCATCATCTTGGTGGCGGAATAGGCGACGACATCCGCGCCTAATTCCATCGGCCGTTGCAGGCAGGCGGTGGCGAAGGCGTTGTCGGAAACCGTGGTGATCCCCGCGTCCCTGGCGATGCCGCACACCGCGGCGATATCGACCACGTCGAGCGTCGGATTGGCCGGCGTCTCGAAGAAGAACGCCTTCGTTTCCGGGCGGATCGCCGCCTTCCATGCGTCATTATCGGTGCCGTCGACGATCGTCGTGGCGATGCCGAAGCGCGGCAGCAGCGTGTCGGTCAGCCAGCGGCAGGATCCGAACATCGCCTTCGCCCCGACGAGATGATCACCCGCCGAAAGCTGGCAGAGGAGCGCCGCCGTCATCGCCGCCATGCCGGACGCCATGCAGCGTGCCGCCTCGGCGCCTTCCATCAGCGCGATGCGCTGCTCCAGCATCTCCACCGTCGGGTTCTGCAGGCGCGAATAGGTCATCCCCTGCTGTTCGCCGGCGAAGCGCGCGGCGGCGTCGCCGGCGCAATCATAGGCATAGCCCGAGGTCAGGAAGAGCGCCTCGGACGTCTCCCCATATTCCGTCCGCGCCACGCCGCCGCGCACGGCCTTGGTGGCCGGGCGCCAGCCCTGGGTGATGCTGCGGTCCTGTCCGGTCTTCTTCTTCATGCCATTCCCTTGCGCGCTGGGCGCGCCTTCCGTCAATCACAGCGCGGCGAGCACTGCATCCGTCATCCGCGCGGCGGTCAGCGTGCCGCCGAGATCGGCGGTGCGCGCGCCGCCGGCCAGGGCCTTGGCCACCGCCGCCTCGATGCGATCGGCGGGCTCGGGCATCGCCAGCGAATAGCGCAGCATCATCGCCGCCGACAGGATCGTCGCCAGCGGATTGGCCTTGCCCTGCCCGGCGATATCCGGCGCCGAGCCGTGGATCGGCTCGTACAGCCCCTTTTGCGCGTCGTTGAGCGCCGCCGACGGCAACAGGCCGATCGAGCCGACGCACATCGACGCCTGATCGGACAGGATGTCGCCGAACAGATTGCCGGTGACGATGACGTCGAACTGACGCGGGTCGCGGACCAGCTGCATCGCCGCGCTGTCGACCAGCATGTGGCTTAGCGCAACGTCCGGATACTCGGCCGCCACCTCGGTGACGACGTCGCGCCATAGCTGCGAGGTCTCCAGCACATTGGCCTTGTCCACCGAGCAGAGCCGGCCGCCCCGCGCGCGCGCCGTCTCGAAGCCGACGCGGGCGATGCGGCGCACCTCGGCCTCGTTGTATGACATCACGTCATAGCCTTCGCGCAGGCCGTCGGCGGTGGTGCGCATCGCCTTCTCGCCGAAATAGACGTCGCCGTTCAGCTCGCGAACGATGACGAGGTCGGTGCCCCGGATCACCTCCGGGCGCAGCGCCGATGCGTCGAGCAGCTCATCGAACAGCCGCGCCGGGCGGAGATTGGCGAACAGGCCCAGCTCCTTGCGCAGGCCGAGGATCGCCTGCTCGGGGCGGAGATGCCGCTCCAGCCGGTCGCAGTCCGGGTCGCCGACTGCGCCGAACAGGATCGCATCGGCGCGGCGGGCGAGATCGAGCGTGCGCGGCGGCAGCGGATGGCCCTGCGCCTTGTACGCCGAGCCACCGACCGGCGCTTCCTCGAAACCGAGGCCGAGATCCAGCGCCTCGAGCACGCGGCGCGCCTCGGCGATGATCTCCGGCCCAATTCCGTCACCCGGCAACAGCGCGACCAACATCGGCAAATCCTCCCTGATCGGATCGTCCATGGCCAGACGGGGCGGATCAGGCAAGCCGCTTGAGCCGGGAAATAAGCCGTTCGCGCGCCGACAGCGCATCGCCGCGTCGCTCCGCCAGCACGTCGCGCTCCAGGAACCAGCCGGTCAGGCGGAAGCCGTCGAACAGCTGCGGCCAATCCGCGTCGCCGCCTTCCACCAGAAAAGCCGGGAGCGGCAGCAGGCGATCGGCATAGGCAGCGCCCGCCCCCGCCGACACCGCCCCCGCGCTCTTCGGGCTGACATAGCGCAACTGCGTCTCGGCCCCGGTCGCCACGCAGCGCGACAGATCGAGGCCGAAGCCGAGCTCCGCCAACAGCAGCAATTCATAGCGTACCACCGCGCCCGCCCAGCCGCGCGCGCTGGGCGCCGCCTCCACCGCATCCAGCACCGCGGAGAGGGCGGCGTGGAGGCGCGGATAAGGCTGGCCCTCCGGCAAGGCGACGGCGGTGAGCGTCGTCAGCCATTCGATCGCGGCGGTGGCCAGCGCTTCGCCGAGCAGCGCCGCGCGGCTGCGCACCAGCTCGACGGTGAGACCGGCAAGCTGGTCCTCGGTGCGCGCGCGGAACTCGGCGGCGACGATATTGCCGGGCTGGAGCACCGGCCGCAGCCGCCGCGATCTTCCACCGCGCACATAGCCGGCGAGCAGCCCGTCGTCCGGCGTCATCAGCCGCGCAATGGCGCCGTGCTCGCCATGGACACGGATGGCGCAGACAATGGCGTGGGCGGCGACATGCATCGCGCCCCTCATGCGCCCGCGCGGCCGGAGCGCCAAGGCGCCGTTCCAGCAATAAATATGCGTATTTTACGTAAAACATGCGCTAGGCACCGTCGAGGACGCGCCGGCCGGGGAGTCGCAAGGACGCGCACATGACCTCTGCGGAGGGGTTTCAACCCCGTCGGCCGGACCCGGGCCGGCGCATCTACGGCATCGACGCCTGGCGGGGCCTGGTTCTCGCCTTGCTCGGCATCGCGCTCCACGGCACCGTCGCGCTCGCCTCCCCGCAGGCCAAATATGTCATCAAGGAAGGCATCCACGTCTTCCGGATGGAAACCTTCTTCGCGATCTCCGGCTTCCTCGCCTGCCTGAAGAATGATCGACCGGGATGGGTCAGGCAGCGCGCCGTCACCTTGCTGGTGCCGCTGGCGTTTGTGGGCGTGTCGACAATCATCGTCCGGAACCTGTTCACCAATCCGCCGCACTGGTGGGCGGAAACCGACCACCTCTGGTTCCTGCCGGCGCTGATGCTGTGCTCATTGCTCCCGCCGATGACGCCGTCGGCGCGGCAGGTCGTGGCGTTCGCGCTGCCGCTGTCGCTGGGCCTCGTCGTGCTGACGGCGCTGCCACCGGATCGCCTGCCGTTGCTCGTCAGCAACCTCGCGGCCACGCCCTATTATGCCGTCTTCTATCTCGCCGGTCATGCCATCGCCGCCGGCAGCATCACCCCGAGGCGCAGCCACATGTGGCTGGCGATCGCCGCCTATACCGGGTGGGTCGGATGGGTCGTCCTGTCGTCGAGCCATTCGTCGTTTCTTCCCGCCTCCCCCCGGAGCGTCGGCGGCGCCATCGGTCAGCTCGCCCGTTGCGCGGTGGCGCTGTCGGTGACGCTGGGCATTTTCTATCAAGCCCTCCGTGTTCGCCGGACCGGCTGGCCGATGCCGCAGCTCTCCCGCGCGGCCTATACGATCTACCTCGTCCACTTCGTGGTGCTGGCGATAATGCAGATGGCCGCCTACCGGCTGAACCCGGATTATCGGGGGTGGCCGGCCTATTTCGCCTTCTGCGCGGTGACACTGATCGTCTGCCTGACCGCGCATTACGGCCTCGTCGAGCGGTTCGGAGCGATCGCCTTCCTTCTCAACGGCCGGCGGCTGACACGCCATCGTCCGCCTGCGCCGGTCGGCGGCCGTCGCCCGGTGCTAGAAGGACAGGCCCAGTCGTGCGACGACCGCGTCACCGGCATGGCCCGGGTCGGCGAATGGCGAGGCGATTGCCCGCCGCCTGCGGATATCCGTGCCGACATAGTCGAGCGCGACGCTGATCGGCCCGCGCGTCCAGCTGCCGCCGATCCGCCAGTCCCAATAGCCGCCAGCCGGACGCAGGCGAGCCGCGCGACGGGGATCGTCCGTATCGCCGCTGGAATGGCCGGCCGCCGCGGAAAGGGCGAAGGGCGTGCCGATCACGGCGACGCCCGCGCGTGCGCCGAGGCGGAGATTGTCGCCGCCGATCGCCGCCTGATCGGGCGCGTAGCTGGCGGTGAGGTCGAGCTGCGCCGGGCCGATCAGCCACCCGCCCTGCGCGCCGATTTCCATGTAATCGAGGGCCTCGCGGCCGCCCGCGAAGACATGTCCCGTCACCCAGCCATCGACGCGCAAGCCGCCGAAGCTGCGCCCATAGCCGCCGCTCACATCGACGACGGCATCCGCCCCGCCGTGGCGCACGCTGTTGCGGGCCGCGACGGCGCGCGCATCGAGGCGCAGATCGCCCAGCCCGAGCCCGACCATGGTCGAGGCCGCCGCCCGCCCGCCGCTCCAGCTCAACCCGCTGCGGCGCTCGTCGGTGGCGATGCCGGCGGCGAATGAAAGGTCCGGCGCCGCCCACCCCGGGGCGGCGGCGGCGAGCATCATGCCGGCCAGCGCCGGCGCGGCCCTATTTCTTCGGGAAGCCGCTGAACGTCGCTGCCTCGCATTTGCCTTCGGTGGCGGCATATTCGCCCGGCGGATAGGGGCCGGCATAGAGATCGACCCATTTGCCGGTGGCGGGTTCATAGGATTCGTCAACCAGCTCGTCCTGTTCATTGGCTTTGGCGTGGGCCTTGAACGCGATCTTGCCCGGCGCGGCGCCGGCCAGCTTGTCGATGCCGATGCACTGGTCGCGGCAATAGCTGCCGGCCGCCACGTCGACGCGATAATGCGCCTCGATCGGGGTGGCGGCGCCGTCCGGCGTGAATTTCTGCTGGCCCTTGCACAGCAGGTCAAACTGGTCGGCGGCCAGCGCCGGCGTCGTGGCCAGGCCAATGGCAAGGGTCAGGCAGAACAGGCCCCGCATCCGTCTCTCCTCTCGGCCGGGCATGGAGTGGCCCGGTCTCGGGCGGCATGCCTACATGGATCGCCTGTGCCGGCAAGGGGCGATCGGTCAATCGCGGGAGGCGATGCGGCGGGCCGCCTCCAGCTCGGCCAGCGCCTGCGGCCGATCGCGCCCGGCGACGGCGGCGACATGGGCGCGCACCGTCTCGCCCCGCGCTGCCACGTCCTCGCCGACCGCCCGGCGATTGGCGAGACAGTCGCCGGGCCGGCTTCCCGACATGATTTCGTCCGTCGCGACGGTGCGCGTGCTGCCCCCCATCGTCCGGTCGACAGCGACATGCACCCGCCACGCGCAGCGCACCGCGGACACCCGCGTCGAGCTCGCCGCGCCGACCTGCTTGCTGCGGATCGTCGCCCGGCCGCGATAGACCAGCTCGACGGCCGCGCCCTGATGCTGCACCTCGGTGCGGTGATCCAGCCCATCCAGCGTCGCCGGCATGTGCACGGCCGCTGCGGCGGCGAACAACATGATGCTCATACTCGTCTCCTCACGCGCCGGATCGTGAAGCCCGGTCGTCCGCCCTAGATTGGCGGACGCGCATTGCGGGTCCGTCTCGCCAACGCGACGAACCTTTTCAGCCGCGCGGGTGGAAATGATCGTAGATGGTGCGTGCCACCGCCTTCGACACCCCGGGCGCGCGCTCCAGATCCTCCAGCGCCGCGCCACGCACCGCGCGGGCCGTGCCGAAATGCATGAGCAGCGCCCGCTTGCGCGCCGGGCCGATGCCCGGCACCTCGTCCAGCGGACTGGCGGTGAAGTTCTTCGCCCGCTTGGCGCGATGAGTGCCGATGGCGAAGCGATGCGCCTCGTCGCGCAGCCGCTGCAGGAAAAACAGCACCGGCGAGTTTGGCGGCAGCATCGATTCGCGGCCATCGGGCAGGTGGAAATGCTCCCGCCCCGCATTGCGATCCGGGCCCTTTGAAATGCCGACCACCGGCACATCCTCGACGCCCGCCTCCTGGAGCACGGCGCACACCGCCGCCACCTGGCCCTTGCCGCCGTCGATCAGCAGCAGGTCGGGCCATTCGCCGGAATTGCGGTCGGGATCCTCTTTCTCCAGCCGGGCGAAGCGGCGCTCGAGCACCTCGCGCATCATCGCGAAATCGTCGCCGGGGGCGGTCTCGGGCCGTTTGATGTTGAACTTGCGATAGGCGCTCTTGCGAAAGCCCTCGGGGCCGGCGACGATCATCGCGCCGACCATGTTGGTGCCCATGATGTGGCTGTTGTCATAGACCTCGATGCGGCCCGGCGGCTCGCCCAGCTCGAACAGGTTGGCGATCTCGCCGAGCAGCTTCCCCTGCGTCGTCGATTCGGCGAGGTGGCGATCCAGCGCTTCCTCGGCGTTGCGGCTGGCCTGGGCGAGCAACCTGCGCTGCTCGCCGCGCTGCGGCCGCTTCAGCTCGACCTTGCGGCCGGCGCGATCGGCCAGCGCCTCGGCGAGCAGCGCCGCCTCGCTCAGATCGCGATCGAGCAGGATCAGGCGTGCCGGCGGCACCTCCTCGTAGAACTGGACGAGAAAGCTGGTCAGCACCTCGTCCTCCGGCACTTCGGCGGTATGGGCCGGAAAGAAGCTGCGATGGCCCCAATTCTGGCCGCCGCGGATGAAGAAGGCCTGGATGCACATGACGCCGCCCTTGGCGTGCAACGCAAACACGTCGGCGTCGGCCACGCCCTCGGCGTTGATCGACTGGCTGCCCTGAATGAAGGTCAGCGCGCGCAGCCGGTCGCGCAGCACCGCGGCGAGTTCGAAGTCCATCGCCTCGGCCGCCGCCTGCATCTGGACGCCGAGCTTCTGCTGCATCTTGGTGGAGCGGCCGGAGAGATAATCCTCCGCGTCACGCACCAGCTCGGCATAATCGTCCGTGCTGATCCGGTCGACGCACGGCGCCGAGCAACGCTTGATCTGATGCAGCAGGCACGGCCGCGTGCGGTTGGCGAAGAAACTGTCGGTGCACGAGCGCAGCAGGAACAGCTTCTGGATCGCGGTCAGCGTCTTGCGCACCGCGCCGGCGCCGGCAAACGGCCCGAAATACTGCCCCTTGGCGCGCCGTGCGCCACGATGCAGCTGCACGCGTGGAAATTCATGATCCTCGCGCAGCAGGATGAACGGGAAGCTCTTATCGTCGCGCAGCAGCACATTATAGGGCGGGCGGAACCGCTTGATCAGCTGCGCCTCGAGCAGCAGCGCCTCGGCCTCGGTATTGGTGGTGACGATGGTCATGCCGCGCGTCTGGGCGACCATGCGCTGCAACCGCTTCGGCAGGCGGGAGACCTGGGTATAATTGGTAACGCGGTTCTTCAGCGCCCGCGCCTTGCCGACATACAGCACCTCGCCGCGCGCATCCTGCATGCGATAGACGCCAGGCCGGACCGGCAGGGTCTTCAACACATTGCGGATCGCCGCAATGCCGGCGTCGAGGTCCGGCTTGTCGGAGCCGCGCACCGTGTAGGTGGACTTCTCCTCGTTGAAGCGGTCGGTGGGCGGGGTATCGTTCACGGGTGGGGATTTAGAGGGTGCGAGGGGGGGATTGAAGCCCCTGCGTTTCACTTCCGTTCTTTGCCGCCCCACCACCGTCCAAAGCTTCGCCCCACCCAGGCCCACAGCGCTGCGGCGGGGATCATCACCAGCCCGATCGGATCATAGCGGACCGGCGTGGCGGCCAGCCAGAGCAGCGCCGGCACGGCCAGCGCCAGTATCAGCACGATCCAGCGGAAACGCCGCAGCAGGAAGCCGCCGATCACCGCCGGCAGTGCCAGCGCCGGGCTCGACAGCCCGGACAGCAAGACGAACCAGACGGCCGCGGCGTCCGGCATCGGCGCCGCCTGCCGGATCAGTTCAGCCGGGAGATCGCCGCGTCGACCAGCGCCTTGTCGGCGGCCTTGTCGTGCACCTCGCCGATCAGCGTCGCGGCGGCGGCAGCGGCGGCGGACGCCGCCTTGGCACGCACCTCGGCGATAGCGGCACGCTCGGCGGCGCCGATCTTGTCCTCGGCCATCCTGGCGCGGCGCTCGATAAGAGCGTCGGCGTCGGTGCGGGCCTTGGCGAGCAGGGCATCGGCCTCATGCCGGGCGGCGGTGCGGATCGCCTCCGCCTCGGCCTCGGCGCCAGCGGTCTTGCCGGTATATTCCGCCTTCAGCGCCTCGGCCTCGGCGCGCAGCCGGCTGGCCTCGTCGAGCTGGGCGCGGATGGCCGCGATCTTCTTGTCGAGCGAGGCGCCAATCACCGCCGGCACTTTCTTCGCCAGCATCAGCGCGATCACCACGATCATGGCGAGCGCGACCCAGGCGGTCGCGTCGAGCCCGAGCGCGGTCGGCTCGGCGGCGGGCTCGCCATGGCCCTGCACGAACGTCGCCTCGACATTCTGGTGCGGCGCGAAGGGCATGGAATTGTCGGCGTTGGCGAGATTGTGGGCGACGGTGGCGTCGGCGGCGGCTGCGTTGCTCATCTGTCGATCCTCAGCCCTGCTGCGCCAGCGCGGCCTTCACCGCCGCGTCCGCACGATCGCGGGCCACGGCGACGCCGGAAAGCCGCTGGACGATGTCCTGCGCCGCCTCGGCGGCGACGCCCTCGATCGTGGCCAGCGCCTCGTTGCGCTGGACGGCGAGACGCGCCTCGGCATCGGCCAGCTTGGTGGCGGAGACGGCATCGGCCGCCTTCACCCGTGTCTCGGCTTCGGCGGCGGCGGCCGACTTGGCCTCGGCAGCGGCCTTCTGCGCGGCGGCGCGAGCCTCGGCGAGGCGGGCACGATAGCCGGCCTCCGCCTCGTCGGCGTCGCTCCGTGCGCGGCTGGCCGCGACGAGATCCTCCCGGACCCGCTTGTCGCGGCCGTCCATCGTCGCCTCGATCTTCGGCAGCATCGACTTCGCGATGACGAAGTAAATCAGGCCGAAGACGACCAGCATCCAGAAGATCTGGGACGAATAGATTTCGGCGAGCTGCGCGATCTGAGGCATCAAGGATTCCTGAGAAGCTGGCGCGGGCGGCGCGAACGCCGCCCGCCCGACCTCATCTTGTTAGGCGACGAAGAGCAGGATCATCGCGACGACGAAGGCCAGCAGGCCGAGCAGCTCGGCGGCCGCGAAGCCGATGAAAAGGCGGCCCTGCTGGCCGTCGGCGGCGGCCGGATTGCGCAGCGCGCTCTCCAGGAACGAGCCGAAGACATTGCCCACGCCCAGCGCGGCGAGGCCCACGCCGATCGCGGCCAGACCGGCGCCGATCAGCTTCGCGGCTTCTGCGTCCATGATAAAACTCCCTTGTTCAAACCATTGAAAGATCAGTGAAGATTGACCGCGTCATTGAGATAGAGCGAGGTCAACAGAGCGAACACATAAGCCTGGATGGCACATACCAGCAGTTCCAGCGCCGAGATGCCGATCATCAGCACGAAGCTCGGCAGGCTGACCAGCAGGCCATAGCCGACCCCGGCCGAGATGCCCTTGATCACGAAGCCGCCGAGCACCTTCAGCAGGATATGGCCTGCAGTCATCGCCACGAACAGTCGCAGCGCGAGGCTGAACGGACGGACGAGGAAGGAGAACAGCTCGATCACGAACATCAGCGGGATCATGATCACCGGCGTGCCATGCGGCACGAACAGCGAGAAGAAGTGGAAGCCGTGGCGCGAGAAGCCGACGATCAGCACCGTCGCGAAGCTCAGCACCGCGAGCACGCCGGTGACGGTGAAGTGGCTCGTCGCCGTGAAAGCGTGCGCGCCATGCCACACCGGCGTCAGGATGCCGATCGGCACCATGCCCATCAGGTTGGCGATGATGATGAACATGAACAGCGTGAACACCAGCGGCACGAAACGCCGGCCCTCAGGCCCGATGCTGGTCGATACCATCGAGTTGACGAAGCCGACGACGCTCTCAGCGGCCGCCTGCCAGCGGCCGGGCACCAGCTGCCGCTTCATGCCGCCGAGCATGAACACCCACAGCACGAACAGCGAGAGCACCATCCACAGCGCGGAATTGGTGAAGGCGATGTTATAGCCGCCCACCTGGAGGCCGCCCGTACCGAACAGCGGCTCCACCATGAACTGGTGCATCGGATCGATCTTGCCAGGTTCGGCGGCCACGGTCGTCAATACCCCCAAAAATTTGGTGCGTCGTCTATGTCAGTCGAGCGCCCGAATTCACTCCGGACGCTCGTTGGAAATCCTGATGATGTTCCTGAAGGCCACCACCATTCCGAGGAACAGGAAGCCAAGCAGGAACCAGGGCGACGTGCCCGCGAACCGATCGATGACCCAGCCCACCAGCGCGCCACCGGCAAGACCCCCGATCAGCTCCGCCAGCACGCGATTGCCCTGGGAATATCCCTTGTTGGCATTGCCGCGTGCCTTGTCGGTCCTGACCTTCTCCGCGTGGTGCGCCGCCTTCAGTCGCGCATCGAGCGCGGTGAGACGGGCATCCTCCGTTTCGATCGGGTCGTGCCCGGGATCGCCTGCCGTCATGTCGCCGCCTCCTTCTGGTCAAGCGCGTCATGCCGCCGAGCGTTCCCGCCAAGGCGCCGCCCCTTTAGGAACGGGCCTCCTGCGAGTCAACCGCGCGGCTGCGCATCGCATGCATGGCCGGGGGACAAGTCGCGAAAATGCGTGTTAATGGCCGGATGATGAAGCGCTTTGCCCTGTCCGCTCTGATGCTGCTTGCCGCGTGCGACAAGCCAGCGGCGCCCCCCGCCCCCTCGCCCGCCCGGCCGCAGGCGACGGCGCCGGCCGCTCCGGCTGCTCCGGCTGCTCCCTCCGCCCCCGCCTCCGCGCCCGCTGCGGCGCCGGTGGTCATCGCCGACAAGAGCGCGCTCATCAATTTCAGCTATCAATGGCCGGCCGAGGCGGCGGCGATTCCGGCGCTCGATGCGCGGCTCCGCGCCGATGCGCGCACCAGTCGCCAGCATGCCATCAACGGCGCGCGCGAGGACAAGCGGGCTCGCCCGGCCGACGCCCCCTTCTTCGCGCACGAGATGCAGAAGACCTGGACGGTGGAGGGCGAGGCGGCCGGCCTGCTCGCCCTGCGCGACGAATTCGCCACATTCACCGGCGGCGCCCATGGCATGAGCGGATTCGAGGCGATCCTGTGGGATCGCGCCGCCGGCCGCGACATCACGCCATGGAGCCTGTTCACCGATCGCGCCCGCGCGCTCGCCGCACTCAAGGCGCGCTTCTGCCCGGCCCTCAACGCCGAGCGCGCCGCCAGGCGCGGCGCGCCGGTGACGACCGGCGAGGACTGGGACGTCGCCTGCCCCGACATCACCAAGCAGATCGTCATCCCCTCGGACGTGAAGAACGGCCGCTTCACCAGCCTGCGCGTGCTGATCGGGCCCTATGAGGCCGGCCCCTATGCCGAGGGCAGCTACGACGTGAACCTTCCCGTCGACGCCGCCATCCTCGCCCTGCTCCGCCCCGAGCGCCGCGGCGCCTTCGCCGCACGGCCATGAACGAAATCGCCACCTCCGACGCCGCCGGCCATCGCGCGCGCATGCGTGAGCGACTGCTCCGCCATGGCGCGGAGACGCTCGGCGATGTCGAACTGGTCGAATATCTGCTTATGCTCGCCATCCCGCGCCGCGACACCAAGCCGCTCGCCCGGCGGCTGCTGCGCGAGTTCGGCGATATCGAGCGGCTGATCTCCGCCCCGCCGGAGGCGCTGATGGCGATGGATGGCGTCGGCGAGACGGTCGCCGCCGCCTTCAAGATCGCGCAGGGCGTCGCCATCCGCCTGCTCCGCCAGCGCACGCTCGAGCAGCCGGTGCTGGCCGGCTGGGAGGCGCTGCTCGACTATCTCCACGCCGACATGGCCCATATCGGCATCGAGCGAGTGCGCGTGCTGCATCTCGATCGCCGCAACCGGCTGCTTCGCGACGAGGTGATGGCGGAAGGATCGGTGGATCAGGCGGCGTTGCATGTGCGCGAAGTCATCGCGCGCGCCATCCAGCTCGGCAGCTCCGCCCTGATCCTCGTCCACAATCACCCGAGTGGAGACGTGAAGCCCAGCCGGCAGGACATCGCGCTCACCCGCGAGGTCGTCGACGCCGGCCGTCCGCTGGGCATCACCGTCCACGATCACGTCATCGTCGGCGGCGCCGGGCATAGCAGCATGCGCGCGCTGGGGCTGCTCTAGCGCCCCCCGCCTTCGCGCTCACCGTGAAAGCCCGCTCCTTTTCCTATTGCGCCAGAAAGCTCGTCAGCTCCTGCGGCGTGATGACATGATCGCCATTCGCATCCGCCTTGCCGAAGAAGCCGGCGGTGGCGTTCAGCACCTGCGCCGGCGGCATGCCGTCGGCGCTGCGGCCGTTGGCGGCCATCACCCAGGCGCCGAATTCCAGAGGGGTCAGCGCACCCTTGTTCTCGCGATCATATTTGCCCCATTGCGCGCGCACCGCATCGGCGATGACGCCGGAGGGCAGCGCCGCCGCCTGTGCCTGCGACTCCGCGGACGGAGAGGGAAGAACGGGGCCCTGCGGCGTATCGGGCAGCGGCGGCAGCGCCCCGGCCGGCACGGCGGCGGACTGGGGAATGGCGGTCATGGGCGCTTGCGCGAGCGCCGGGCCGGCGAGCGCCGCCGCGGCGATGAGCAAGGTCTTCATCGAGAGTCTCCGATCGGTCTCATTGCCCGCCATAATCGCAGGCCTTGCCGCCACGACAAAGGTCGGTTCGTCGCGCAAAGCGGTTGACAGGGCGCACGCGGCATGATGCTGCGAGCGCTTCTCCTAACCCGGCAACCCTGACAGGACAGCGCCATGATCCCCCGCTACGCACGCCCGCAGATGGTCGATATCTGGACGCCGGAAAGCCGTTTCCGGATCTGGTTCGAGATCGAGGCGCATGCGCTGGACGCGATGGCCGAACTCGGCGTCGTGCCGAAGGAAGCCGCCGCTGCGGTGTGGGCCAAGGGGGGCTTCGACGTCGCCCGCATCGACGAGATCGAGGCCGAGGTGAAGCATGACGTCATCGCCTTCCTCACCTCCGTCGCCGAGCATGTCGGCCCCGAGGCGCGCTTCCTGCACCAGGGCATGACCAGTTCGGATGTCCTCGACACCTGCCTCGCGGTGCAGCTGAAGCGCGCCGCCGACCTGCTGATCGCGGACCTCGACGCGCTGCTCGCCGTGCTGCGCCGCCGGGCGGAGGAGCATCGCTACACGCCGACGATCGGCCGCAGCCACGGCATCCATGCCGAACCGGTCACCTTCGGCCTCAAGCTTGCCCAGGCCTACGCGGAGTTCGATCGCTGCCGCGCCCGCCTCGTCGCCGCGCGGGAAGAGATCGCCACCTGCGCCATCTCCGGAGCGGTGGGCACCTTCGCCAACATCGACCCGCGCGTGGAAGCGCATGTCGCCGAGAAGATGGGCCTGACGGTCGAGCCCGTCTCGACGCAGGTCATCCCGCGCGATCGCCACGCGATGTTCTTCGCGGTGCTCGGCGTCGTCGCCTCCTGCATCGAGCGGCTGGCCATCGAGGTTCGCCATCTCCAGCGCACCGAGGTGCTCGAGGCAGAGGAATATTTCTCGCCCGGCCAGAAGGGCTCGTCGGCGATGCCGCACAAGCGCAACCCGGTGCTGACCGAGAACCTTACCGGCCTCGCCCGCCTCGTCCGCGCGGCAGTGACCCCGGCGATGGAGAATGTCGCGCTATGGCATGAGCGCGACATCAGCCATTCCTCGGTCGAGCGCGGCATCGGCCCCGACGCCACCGTAACGCTGGACTTTGCCCTGGCGCGGCTGACCGGGGTGATGGACAAGCTCGTCATCTATCCCGAGCGGATGCGCAAGAATCTCGACAAGATGGGCGGTCTGGTCCACTCCCAGCGCGTGCTGCTGGCCCTGACCCAGGCGGGCGCGTCGCGCGAGGACGCCTATCGGCTCGTCCAGCGCAACGCGATGAAGGTGTGGGATTCGGACGGGGAGCTCTCCTTGATGGAGCTGCTCAAGGCGGACCCCGACGTGACGGCGTCGCTGTCGGCGGAAGATATCGAGGAGAAGTTCGACCTCGGTTATCATTACAAGCACGTCGATACGATCTTCCACCGCGTGTTCGGGGCCTGATCCGGCCAAAGCCGTCACCCTGAACCTGTTTCAGGCTCCATTCCGCCACAAGCTCCGGGGCTTGTGGCCGGTGGACGCTGAAACAACTCCGCATGACATCGCGACGATGCCAATCACCCCCGCCGCATGATGAACTCGTCGTCGCGCCAGTTGCCGACGGCATATTGATAGGCGCCCACCGTGGCGAAGCCTCGCGCCGCATAGAAATGCTGCGCCTTGTCGTTGCCGGACCATACGCCGAGCCACAGCCGGCGCGGCCCGGAGCGCTCAAGCCAGCCGATCGCCGCATCGAACAGGCGCGCCCCAAGCCCGGTTCCCTGCGCCGCCCTGGCGACATAAAGCATGCGCAACTCGCCGTCCTCGGTTGAGGCTTCGGGGTGCGGAAGCTGGCAGGGGCCGGCCACGGCATAGCCCCGGGCCACGCCGTCCGCCGTCTCGCCGATCCATACCCGCGTGTCGGGCCCGGCGATGCGGGCAGCGAACACATCCGCGCCAAACGTCTTCGGCGCCCAGACGGCGACATCCTCAGGCGGATAGGGGATGCCGAAGCCGCCCTCCATGAACGTCTCGCGGAAAGTCGCCTCGCTCAGGCGGGACAGGGCCTCGGCATCGGTGGCTTCGGCCACCCGCACGCGCGTCCCGGCCTTATTCAGCGAACCGGCCCTTGAGGCGCGAGAAAAAGCCCTCCGGCTGATCCTCCACCGCGCCGCCCAGTTCGATCGAGCGCAGTTCCTCGAGCAGTTCGCGGCTGCGCGGATCGAGCCTCGTCGGCGTCTCGACATCGACCTGGATGACGAGGTCGCCCGCGCCGCGGCCATTGAGCACCGGCATGCCGGCGCCGCGCTGGCGCAGCTGGCGGCCGGACTGGATGCCGGCCGGCACGCGGATCTCATGGTTATGGCCGTCAATACCCTCGACGGAGATGACCCCGCCGAGCGCCGCGGTTCCGAAGCCGATCGGCACCCGCGTCAGCAACATGGTGCCGTCACGCTCGAACCGTTCATGCCGGGCGACATGCAGGAAGATGTAGAGATCGCCCGGAGGCGCGCCGCGTGCGCCGGCCTCGCCTTCGCCGGTGAGGCGGATGCGCGTGCCCTCGTCGACACCGGCGGGAATCTTCACCGACAGTGTCTTGCTGCGATCCACCCGGCCCTCGCCGCGGCAGCCGGGGCACGGATCGGCGATCACCTGCCCCGCGCCGTGGCAGGACGGGCAGACCCGCTCGACCACGAAGAAGCCCTGCTGCGCGCGCACCTTGCCGTGGCCCGCGCAGGTGCGGCAGGCGCTGGCCGAAGTGCCCGGCTTGGCGCCACTGCCGTCGCATTGTTCGCACGTCGCAGCGACCTCGATCGAGACCGAGGCGTCCTTGCCGTGAAACGCATCCTCGAGGGTGATCTCCATGTCGTAGCGCAGGTCAGCGCCGCGCTGGTTGGTGCGCCCGCGCCCGCGGCCGCCCCCCATGAACTCGCCGAAGATATCCTCGAAGATATCCGAAAAGCCTTCGAAGCCCTGCGCGCCGCCACCGCCCCGGCCGCCATTCTCGAAGGCGGCATGGCCGAAGCGATCATAGGCCGCGCGCTTCTGCGGGTCCTTCAGGCAATCATAGGCGTGGCTGATCGACTTGAATTTCGCCTCTGAATCCTTGCAGCCCGGATTCTTGTCGGGATGATAGCGCAACGCGAGGCGGCGATAGGCGGCCTTGATGGTCTTGTCGTCGGCGCCGCGCTCGACCTCAAGAAGCTCGTAGAAATCCACACTCTCGGACATGACGACCCCTGCGTGACGGGGCCGCCGCATGTGCGGCGGCCCCGCTCATTCCTCACTTCTTGTCGTCTTCCACTTCGGAGAATTCGGCGTCGACGACATCCTCGCCGCCGCCCGCATTCCCCGCGCCCGTGCCCGCGCCGGCAGCGGCGTTGGGCGAGGCCGAGGCCTGCTGCTCCTTCTCGTAGATCGCCTGACCCAGCTTCATCGCCACCTGGCTGAGCGCCTGGGTCTTGCTGTTCATGGCGTCCGCGTCGCCGCCTTCCACCGCGGCTTTCGCCTCGGCGATCGCCGCCTCGATCTCCGACTTGAGCCCCGCGTCGACCTTGTCGCCATGCTCCTTGAGCTGGCTCTCCGTCGAATGGATCAGGCTGTCGGCCTGGTTCTTCGCCTCGGCGGTCGCACGGCGCTTCTTGTCCTCCTCGGCGAAGGCCTCGGCGTCCTTGACCATCTTCTCGATGTCGGTGTCGGACAGGCCGCCCGACGCCTGGATGCGAATCTGCTGCTCCTTGCCGGTGCCCTTGTCCTTGGCGTGGACGTTGACGAGGCCGTTGGCGTCGATGTCGAACGTCACCTCGATCTGCGGCACGCCGCGCGGCGCCGGCGGGATGCCGATCAGGTCGAACTGGCCGAGCAGCTTGTTGTCGGCGGCCATCTCGCGCTCGCCCTGGAAGACGCGGATCGTCACCGCCGACTGATTGTCGTCAGCCGTGGAATAGACCTGCGACTTCTTGGTCGGGATGGTGGTGTTGCGGTCGATCATGCGGGTGAACACGCCGCCCAGCGTCTCGATGCCCAGCGACAGCGGGGTCACGTCGAGCAGCAGCACGTCCTTCACGTCGCCCTGCAGCACGCCGGCCTGGATGGCGGCGCCCATTGCCACGACTTCGTCCGGATTGACGCCGGTGTGCGGCTCCTTGCCGAAATAGGCCTTCACCACGTCGCGCACCTTGGGCATGCGCGTCATGCCGCCGACGAGCACGATCTCGTCGATCTGGTCCGCCTTGAGGCCGGCGTCGGCCAGCGCCTTCTTGACCGGCTCGATCGAGCGCTGGATCAGCGGCTCGACCAGCTTCTCGAGGTCGGTGCGGCTGATCGACTTGACGAGGTGCTTCGGTCCCGTCGCATCGGCGGTGATGAAGGGCAGGTTGACCTCGGTGGTCTGCGCGGAGGACAGCTCGATCTTCGCCTTCTCGGCCGATTCCTTCAGGCGCTGCAGCGCGAGGCGATCGTTGCGCAGGTCGATGCCCTCGGCCTTCTTGAACTCGTCGGCCAGAAACTCGACGACCCGGCTGTCGAAATCCTCGCCGCCGAGGAAGGTGTCGCCGTTGGTCGACTTCACCTCGAACACGCCGTCGCCGACTTCGAGGATCGAGATGTCGAACGTGCCGCCGCCAAGGTCATAGACGGCGATCGTCTTGTTCTCGTTCTTCTCGAGGCCATAGGCGAGCGCGGCCGCGGTCGGCTCGTTGATGATGCGCAGCACCTCGAGGCCGGCAATCTGGCCGGCGTCCTTGGTCGCCTGGCGCTGGGCGTCGTTGAAATAGGCCGGGACGGTGATCACCGCCTGCGTCACGGTCTCGCCGAGATAGGCCTCGGCGGTCTCCTTCATCTTCTGCAGCGTGAAGGCGGAGATCTGCGACGGGGAATAATCCTTGCCGCCCGCCTGCACCCAGGCGTCGCCATTCTGGCCGCGCACGATGTGGTACGGCACCAGCTCGGTATCGCGCTTGGTCACGGGATCGTCGAAGCGGCGGCCGATGAGGCGCTTCACCGCAAAGATCGTGTTATCGGGATTGGTCACCGCCTGGCGCTTGGCCGGCTGGCCGATGAGCCGCTCGCCGTCCTTGGCGAAGGCGACGATCGACGGGGTGGTTCGCGCGCCCTCGGAATTCTCGATCACCTTGGGCTTGCCGCCCTCCATCACCGCCACGCAGCTGTTGGTGGTCCCGAGATCGATCCCGATCACTTTAGCCATGTTAGTCCTTTCATCCCCACATATAGAGCCGCCGCCCGCTTCCCTCATCAAGCAGAAGCGGAATGGCGAGCCAGTGCGTTCATTTCGCCCGGCGATATAGGGGTGCGGCCAGTTGCTGCAAGACGCCTTGGCGGTTAAGCAGCCGCCGAATTCCTGCCGATCGCAAAGGATGTTGGCCATGGTCCGTCGCACGCTCACCCTCATGGCGGCATTCGGGCTGGCCGCATGCGGCGGCGGCGGCGGCAAGGAGGTCAGCGTCACCGACGCCGAGGTCCGCTTGCCGGTCGTGCCGGGCCGCCCGGGCGCTGCCTATTTCACGGTCACCGCCGGCGGGCAGGCCACCCGCCTCGTCTCCGTCGAGGGGCCGGCGGCGACGCGGATCGAGCTGCATTCCAACACCAACGTCAACGGCCATATGGAGATGCACCGGCTGGACGGCGTGGCGCTGGCCGCCGGCCAGAAGATCAGCTTCGCGCCCACCGGCAACCACGCCATGCTGTTCGGCGTCCCCCCGACGCTGAAGCCGGGCGACACCACCCGCCTCACCTTCCGCTTCGAAAAGGGCGTCCCCGTCACCGCGGAGGCGAAGGTCGTGGCGGGGACGGACGCCCACTGATCGCCACCGCGCCGGCCGCGAGCCGCGCCCTCACGCCGGGCGAGGTGGCGCTGGTCCGCGCCATGTTCGGCGATGCCATCGACACCGCCGCCGTCAGGCTGCACCGTCGCCGCTGGTGGCCGTTCCAGCCGCGCCATTACTGCATGGCGCCGGACGGGCACCTCTGGTTCCACCCGGAAGGCGATCTCTGGCAGGAGGATTTCGCCGACGCGCCGCTGGCGCTGCAGGGGCTGTTCATCCATGAGATGACCCATGTCTGGCAAACGGCACGCGGCGGCCGATGGTGGCTGCCGCTGATGCGGCATCCCTTCTGTCGCTATCGCTATGCGCTGACGCCCGGAAAGCCCTTCGCCGCCTACGGCATCGAGCAACAGGCCGAGATCGTCCGCCACGCCTTCCTGCTGCGCAATGGCTGGATATTGGAAGGTCGCCCGCAATTGTCCGTTTACGAGACGCTCCTGCCCTTCCCGGCCTAGCGGCTTGGCAAGCCCGCGCGGCCGAGTTACGGCGCCGAAACCAGTTTTGTTAAGGGTTGAAGGCGATGAAGGCCGGCCAGGGTCCGGTCGTGCGGCGAATAGTCTCCGTCCTGTTCCTGATCGTCGGCAGTGCGGCCTGCCTCTCGATGACGGCGCAGGACCCGTCCGGACGCGTCAACGAACGGCTGCTCGCCGCCCATAATGGCGAGCGTGGCCGGGTCGGCGTGCCGCCGCTGCGCTGGAACGCGAGACTTGCCGCGGAAGCGGCGCGATACGCCGCCGAGCTCGTCGCCCAGCCGGTGCCGGTCTTGCGGCACGATGTCCTGATGGAGAGCCCCGACAATATCGAGGGCGAGAATATCTGGCTCGGCACCCGCGCCGCCTATTCGCCCGAGGACATGGTCGGCCTGTGGCTCGGCGAGCGCAGGGCGTTCAGGAACGGCCTGTTCCCCAACGTCTCGGCGACCGGCAACTACATGGATGTCGCCCATTATACCCAGGTCGTCTGGCGCAGCACCCGCGAGGTCGGCTGCGCCATCGGGACCGGCGAAGATTACGAGGTGCTGGTCTGCCGCTATCTGGAAGGCGGCAACGTCACCGGCGAGCGGAGCTTCTAGCTCAGCCCGCCGCCTTCGCCACCGCGACCAGCGCCGGGCGCAGCAGCCGATCCTTCAGCATGTAGCCGGCCTGCATCTCCTGGACGATCGTGCCCGGCTGGGCGTCGTCGCTGGGCAGCTCGACCATCGCCTGATGGCGATGCGGATCGAGCGGCTGGCCGAGCGCCTCGACACGGGTGATGCCATGGCGAGAGAAGACATTGTCCAGCTCGCGGCCCGTCGCCTCCAGACCTGAAACGAGGCCCTTCAGCTTGTCGTTGGCGCGCAGCTCTTCGGGGATCGCGGCCAGCGCGCGGGCGAGATTGTCGGCGACGGACAGCATGTCGCGGGCGAAGCCGGTGGCGGCGTAGGCGGCAGCGTCCGCCTTTTCCTTCTCCAGCCGGCGGCGGACATTCTGCGTCTCGGCAGCGGCATAGAGCGCCTTCTGGCGGAGATCCTCCACCTCGGCGCGCAACGCCGCCAGCCCGTCCTCGCCCGCAGGGGCGGAGTCGGCGGCCTCGGCGATATCCTCGCGCAGCTCTTCGTTCACGGATTCGTTGGCGGAATTCTCTGTGCTCATGCCATCAATCTGGACAGGGTCTTTGCGGTGAAGTCAACCATGGGGACCACGCGCGCATAGTTCAACCGGGTCGGCCCGATCACTCCGATCACGCCGACGACATGGCCCTCCGCATCATGCCACGGCGCCGCGATCACCGACGAGCCGGACAGCGAAAAAAGCTTGTTCTCCGATCCGATGAAGATGCGGGTCGCCGGCGCGTGGCGGGCGCCTTCGAGCAGGCGGGCGATCTCTTCCTTGTCCTCCAGCTCGTCGAGCAGCTGGCGGACGCGCTCCAGATCGGCGGCGGCGGCCTGATCGATCAGATTGGCCTGGCCGCGGACGATCAGCACCGGCCGGCTCGCTCCATCCTCGGACCAGATGGCGAGCCCGCGCTCGACGAGATCATGGGCGGCCGCGTCGAGCGCGGCATGGCCCTGGCTCAGCTCGGCGCGCAGCCGCGCCTGCGCCTCGGCCAGCGTGTAGCCGGACAGCCGCGCGCTGACATAATTCGCCGCCTGATTGAGCGTCGAGGAGGATGTGCCGGGCGGCACGTCCACCACTCGATTCTCGACGGTGCCGTCCGTGCCGACGAGCACCGCCAGCGCGCGGCCCGGCGACAGCGGCACGAAGCCGAACTGGGCCAGCACCGGCTCGCGCTTGGGCACCATGACGATGCCCGCGCACGCCGAGAGGCCGGACAGCGCCGCCGTCGCCGCGGCCAGTGCATCCTCGATCGGGCCGCCGCGCTGGACGAGCTGCTGCTCGATCGCGGCGCGCTCCTCCGCGCTCGGCTCGGCCGCCTGCATCATGCCGTCGACGAACAGGCGCAGGCCCGTCTCGGTCGGCATGCGCCCGGCCGAGACATGGGGGGCGGCAAGCAGGCCCAGCTCCTCAAGGTCCTGCATGACATTGCGAATCGACGCCGGCGACAGGTTGAGCCCCGACAGGCGCGAGATGGTGCGGCTGCCCACCGGCGCGCCCGAGCCGAGATAGCTTTCCACCACGACGCGGAAAACGGCGCGGGCGCGATCGGAGAGCTCGGCTACGGGCTGGGTCATGGCATGCTGCTATCTAGGACGCTAAGCGGACAGCGACAACGGCCATGCAACCGGCCACGGGCTCCGCGCGCTTGGCGCCGCGAGCCTGAGACGCGAAGGAGACAGACCATGGCCACATCCACTCCGGATATCCGCAAGGGAGCGCTGGCCGGACTCGCCGCCGGCCTCGTCGCCTCGCTGGCGATGGACGGCTTCCAGCGGCTGTTCAGCAGCCCCAAGGGCATGCCAGCCACCGAGAAGGCCGCCGAGCGGATCGGCGAGGCGGTGACCGGAGACGCTCCCGGCCGGGAAAGCCGCAAGGCCGGCGCCTCCCTCATCCACTATGCCACAGGCATCGGCATCGGCATCGCCTATGGCATCGCCGCCGAATTCGCGCCGGAGGTGACCAAGGGCGGCGGCACCGCCTTTTCCTCCGGCGTCGCCGGCTTGCTCGATGAAGGCGCGGTCCCGGCGCTCCGCCTCGGCCCGGCGCCGTGGGACACGGATGCGGAAACCCACGCCTTCGGCCTCACCTCCCATCTCGTCTTCGGCGTCGTGGCGGAAGGGACGCGCCGCGCCGCCCGCGCGCTTGCCGATCGCGCGCTCGACACGTGATGCGCCTTGAAAGCGGCCTGGCTTTGCGCCCATCTAGAAGGCGATGACCGAACCGCTGCCCTCCGCACCCCAGGATCTTACCGGGGCCTTCAAGGGGGCAATGCGCCGCCTCGCCACGACCGTCACCATCGCCACCACCCGGGCCCCGGACGGACATCCGATCGGGATGACGGCGACGGCCGTCACCTCGCTCTCGGCGGATCCGCCGGCGCTGCTGATCTGCGTCAATCGCGCCGCCAGCATGCACAAGGCGCTGACCATGGGACACCGCTTCTGCGTCAACCTGCTGACCTGCGATCATGGCGAGCTGAGCTATGCCTTTGGCGGCGGGCTCGCCGCTGACCAGCGCTTCAGCGTCGGCAGCTGGGAGCGAAGCGATGGCGAGGTGCCCTATCTCGCCGATGCCCAGTCCAACCTGTTCTGCGTCGTCGACGGGCTTCACGATTACGGTACACATACGATTGTGATCGGCCGGGTGGAATCGGTGCGCCTGCACGGGGACGTGCGGCCGCTGATCTTTGGCGACGGGCGCTTCCTGCCCGTGTGACGAGCGAGCGGAGGGGGAATGATGAGCGACGACAAGGCCGGCGTCTATCCGGTGCCCGCGGAATGGGCGCACGCGAAGATCGATGCCGCCGGCTATCGGGAGATGTATCGCCGCTCGGTGGAGGATCCGCACGGCTTCTGGACCGAGCATGGCCGGCGGATCGACTGGATCAAGCCCTTCACCCGCACCGGCGACTGGTCCTTCGACGCGGAGCATTTCGGCATCGCGTGGTTCGCGGACGGCACGCTCAACGTGTCGGCCAATTGCCTCGATCGCCATCTCGCCACCCGTGGCGAGCAGGTCGCGATCCTGTGGGAGCCCGACGATCCCGCCGGCGAGGGGCGCTCGCTCACCTATCGCGCGCTTCATGACGAGGTCTGCCGCTTCGCCAATGCGCTGAAATCACTGGGCGCGGGCAAGGGCAGCCGCATCACCCTCTACATGCCGATGATCCCTGAAACGACGGTGGCGATGCTCGCCTGTGCGCGGATCGGGGCGATCCATTCGGTGGTGTTCGCCGGCTTCTCCCCGGAAGCGCTCGCCGGCCGCATCCAGGATTGCGATTCGACGATCGTCATCACCGCCGACGAAGGCCGGCGCGGCGGCAAGACCGTGCCGCTCAGGGCCAATGTCGACGAGGCGCTGACCCACTGCAACTCGGTCGAGCATGTCATCGTTGTCCGCCACACCGGCGGCGGCGGCGCGCCGAAGGAGGATGGCCGCGAGCATGACTACGCCGCGCTGGTCGCGGCCGCCTCGCCGGATTGCCCTCCCGAGGAAATGGCGGCGGAGGACCCGCTGTTCATCCTTTACACCTCGGGGTCGACCGGCAAGCCGAAGGGCGTGCTGCACACCTCCGGCGGCTATCTCGTCTGGGCGGCGATGACCCACGAGATCGTGTTCGATTATCGCGCGCCGGAGGTCTATTGGTGCGCCGCCGATGTCGGCTGGGTCACCGGCCACAGCTACATCGTCTACGGCCCGCTCGCCAATGGCGCGACCAGCCTGATGTTCGAGGGTGTGCCCAACTGGCCGGACGCCTCGCGCGTCTGGCAGGTCGTCGACAAGCATCGCGTCACCATTTTCTACGGAGCGCCGACGATGCTGCGCGCGCTGATGCGCGAGGGCGATCAATGGGTCGCGCGCACCGAACGTTCGTCGCTGCGCCTGCTCGGCTCCGTAGGGGAGCCGATCAATCCCGAGGCCTGGGAATGGTATCACAAGGTGGTCGGCGGCGGCCGCTGCCCGATCGTCGATACCTGGTGGCAGACAGAGACGGGCGGCCACATGATCACTCCGCTGCCCGGCGCCACGGCGCTCAAGCCGGGCTCGGCCACCCTGCCCTTCTTCGGCGTGGTGCCCGAGCTGGTCGACGCCGAGGGCAAGCTGCTGGAAGGCGCGGCCGAGGGCAATCTCGTCCTCGCGACGAGCTGGCCCGGCCAGATGCGCACCGTCTGGGGCGATCATGCGCGTTTCTTCCAGACCTATTTCTCGGCCTATCCGGGCAAATACTTCACCGGCGACGGCTGCCGTCGCGACGCCGACGGCTATTACTGGATCACCGGCCGCGTCGACGACGTCATCAACGTTTCCGGCCACCGCATGGGCACCGCCGAGGTGGAGAGCGCGCTCGTCGCCCACCCCAAGGTGGCCGAGGCCGCCGTGGTCGGCATGCCGCACGCGGTAAAGGGCCAGGGTATCTACGCCTATGTCACGCTGAATGCCGGCGAGACCGGCGACGAGGCGCTGCGTGCCGAGCTGGTCCGCTGGGTGCGCCACGAGATCGGGCCGATCGCCGCGCCCGATGCCGTGCAATTCGCGCCCGGCCTGCCGAAGACCCGTTCCGGCAAGATCATGCGCCGCATCCTGCGCAAGATCGCCGAGGGGGAGGTCGGCTCGCTGGGCGACACCTCGACGCTCGCCGATCCGAAGGTGGTCGACGATCTGGTCGCCAACCGGGTGCCGGCCGCGTCCTGAGCCGACGCTGTCGGCGCCTTGGTGAACCCGAAGGGCCGGCCTATACGTTGTCACGTTGAAAAACGGGAGGAAAACCATGCTCGAACCCAATAAGGCAGCGAAACAATCCGCGGCCCAGGCGCAGTCTCTCAACGCCAAGGTGCTCGATCACGCCGAGGAGAATGTGCGCGAGGCATTCAAGGCACTGCGCGCTGCCGCCGGCTCCAGCTCCGTCGCCGATGTGCTGAAGGCGCAAGGCGATTATGTGAAGGAACAGAGTGCCCGCAGCATGGCCCAGGCCAAGGAGATCGGCGAGCTGATCGCCAATTTCGGGCGCAGCGCGATGACCGGCTGGGGCGGCTTCGACAAGAAGGACTAAGCCCCGCCGCGCCGATGCGAGACGGACGGGCGACGAGCGGTTGCTGCCGCGCGCCCGTCCGAATCAAGGATTCTTGTTCGATTCCAGCGAGTCGTCTATAATTCCCCATGGGCGGAGCAAAAACCAGGCCCGCCGGGGAAAGGGGTTTGCGGGGTTGCGACACGCTATCATTGCTGCGCTCGCGCTGACTGCGGGCATCGCCGGAACGCCTGCGATGGCGCCGGCCGCCGGTCTCACACCGATCATCCAGCCGCGCTATGCGGCGATCGTGATGGACGCCTCGACGCGCGAAGTGCTGTACGCCAACGCCGCCGACGAAATCCGCCACCCCGCCTCGATCACCAAGGTGATGACGCTGTTCCTCACCTTCGACGCGCTGCGGTCCGGCCGCCTGCAGCTTGACGACCAGGTGCCGATTTCCCGTCACGCCGCCGCGCAGCGCCCGTCCAAGCTGGGGCTGCCCGCGGGCCGTTCGATCAGCGTGCGGGAGGCGATCGAGGTCGTCGCCGTCAAATCCGCCAACGACATCGCCGTGGCGCTGGCCGAGAAGATCGCCGGCTCCGAACCCGCCTTCGCCCGGATGATGACGAACAAGGCCCGCATGCTTGGCATGAAGGCGACCTATTTCTCCAACGCCTCCGGCCTGAACGACGTGGCGAATTTCACCACGGCGCGGGATCTGGCGATCCTGTCGGCGTCGATTCTGGCCGCCCATCCGGATCGCTACAGCTATTTCGGCATGCGCACCGCTTCCTTTGGCAAGCTGCGCTTCGCCAATCACAATCCGTTGCTCGGCAAGCTGGACGGCGTGGACGGCATCAAGACCGGCTTTACCAACGACGCCGGCTATACGCAGGCGGCGTCGGCCGTGCGCGGCGGGCGCCGGCTCATCACGGTGGTGATGGGCGAACCGACCATCGCGGCGCGCAGCCGCGATCTGACGGCGCTGCTCGACGCCGGCTTCTCGGTGCTTGAAAAGCGGGCCAGGGGCCAGCTCACCACCGTCGCGGCAAACCTCCCGGACATTAGCCATCCGGCGCTCAGGATAATGCCCGGCCACGCAGAGGGTTCGGCCGAATATTGACAGGACTTGACAACGCCGCCTGATTGTGCGGATCGGGCGGCCGCATTGTTCGTTTTACGGGAAACCGCCTGGGGTTTCTCGCAATGCCTGTTGCTTTTCCCGCTGCTGCCCGCCCCGCCCTCGCCGGCCCGTCCTTCGGGGCGCTGGCCTCCATCCTGATGCTGGGCATGCAGCCCGCCGTCCGCGCGCAGGAGCCGGCGCCGCCTGCCGGCTGGTCCCTCACCGCGGCCCGCGGCCTGCTCAAGGCGATCGAAGCCTCCGCAGCCGAAGGGCTCAATCCCGCCGACTATGATCCGGAGGCGCTGCGTCAGGCGATCGCCGGCGGTGAAGGTCCGGGACTGGACGGCGTCGCCGACAGCGCCGGCATGGCCATCGCCCGCGACTATTTCCTCGGCCGGGTGCGGGATCGCGCCGCGTTCGACTGGCATATCGAGCGATCGCCCTACGAGGCGTTCGCGCTGGGCGAGGGGCTGCACAAGGCGGTCGCCACGGGCGATGTGGAGGCATGGCTGGCCGGGCTGCTGCCCAAGGCGCCGCAATATCGCGCGCTCCGCGATGCGCTGCCCGCAGCGCATGACCCGGCCGAGATCGAGCGCCTGCGCGCCAATATGGAGCGGTGGCGCTGGCTGCCGCGCACGCTCGGCGACGATTATCTTCTGGTCAACGTCCCCTCCTACACGCTGCGCGTGGTGCGCGGCGGCGTCGAGGAGGCACGCTACGACGTGGTGGTCGGCGCGCCGAAAACGCCGACCCCGGCGATCGTCGCTCCGGCCGGCCAGGTCGTCGTCAACCCATGGTGGACATTGCCGCCGAGCGTGCTGGCGGAGGGCGGCAGCTACCCGGCGGCGCGCGGCTTCGTGCGGGTGCGGGCGGCCTCCGGCGAGACGATGATCCGCCAGCGCCCCGGCCCGCAGAACGCGCTCGGCCGGATCAAGATCGACATGCCCAACCCGCAGGCCATCTACCTTCACGACACGCCGGCCAAGGCCGCCTTCGCCCGCAAGGACCGCGCGCTGAGCCATGGCTGCATCCGCGTCCGCGGCATCGCCCAGCTGGCCGCCTCGCTGCAGGACGACGGCGCCGTCGCCGCTGCGCTCGACGGCGACGCCACCACCGCCATCGCCCTCAGCCGGCCGCTGCCCGTCTACATCGTCTACATGACGGCCGAGGCGAAGGACGGCCGCGTCGCCTCCTTGCCGGATATTTACCGGCGAGATGAACGACTTGTCGCAATGATGGACAGCGCGACGAAGCGTGCATCAAGTGGGCCGATCTTGGCCAGCAGGGACGGAACCGGGGCCGCCATGGGGTCCAATTAACGGGATATTATGCTAAATGGGCCATTACCAAGCGGGTAGGCAGTTTAGCAGGTTTCGTCTTGAACGATCTTCTCAACGCGAGCGCGGTCTCGCGTCGCAGCTTCCTGTCGGTCACGTCCCTGGGGATCGCCGGCACCCTTAGCGCAGGCCGCGTCGCCGCGGCCCTGCCGGCCGCGGCCGCCACGCCGGCGGCGGTTCGCCCGTCGCTGATGGCGAAGGCGATGGCCGCCCTCCAGCGCCATGGCGACGCCATTCCCAATCGCGATCTGGTCGGCATCGCCGATTTCGCCATCGCCTCGGGCACGCCGCGTTTCCACCTCGTCGACATGGCCAGCGGTCGCACCACGACGCTGCTCGTCTCGCACGGCAAGGGGTCCGATCCGTCGCATAGCGGCATGCTGCAACGCTTCTCCAATATCGAGGGTTCGGAGGCTTCGTCCTCTGGCGCCTACCGCACCGGCGACATCTATGTCGGCAAGCATGGCCGCTCACGTCGGCTGGTCGGGCTCGATCCGACCAATTGCAACGCGCTGGGCCGCGCCATCGTCGTCCATGGCGCCTGGTATGTCTCGCCGGACATCGTCCGCCAGCATGGCAAGCTCGGTCGCAGCCAGGGCTGCCTCGCCGTCTCCACCGCCGAGCTCGAGCAGGTGCTCACCCGCCTCGGCACGGGGCGGATGATCTACGCCGACAAGGTGTGAGGGCCGGGCGGGATCAATCCCCCGCCCTCTCCCTCGCCAGCAACGCCCGCTTGATCGCGAGCCCGTAGGCATAACCGCCCAGCGAGCCATCGCCACGTTGCGCGCGGTGGCAGGGAATCAGCAGCGCAATCGGATTAGCCCCGCACGCCGATCCCGCCGCCCGCGCCGCGCCTGGGCGCCCCGCCCGCGCCGCCAGCGCCGCATAGGACAGCGTCTCGCCCGGCGGGATGCGCGCCAGTTCCCGCCACACCGCTTCCTGAAAGGCGGTGCCGCGCACGTCGAGCGGCAGGGTCATCGCGCGTCCCGGCTCCTCGACATAGGCCACGGCCTCCGTCACCAGTCCGGCCAGCGCCTCTCCGCCCGGTTCGATCGTCGCGTTGGGGAAGCGCTCGGCCAGCATCTCGGCGTCTTCGTCGAAGGACAGCCGGCAGATGCCGCGCGCCGTCGCCGCCACGAACAATGTGCCGAGATCGGTCTCGGCGGTAGCCCAGCGGATCGTCTCGCCCCGTCCGCCGTTCCGCCATGCCGACGGCGTCATCCCCAGGCGATCCCCGGCATCGGCGTAGAAACGGGCTGGCGCGGCATAGCCGGCATCGTAGATGGCCTCGGTCACGGTCTCGCTCTCCTTGAGGGCCTTGGCCGCCCGCTCGGCGCGGCGCGCACGGGCATAGGCGGCGGGCGTGACGCCGGTCGCCCGGCGGAACAGTCGGTGGAAATGGAACAGGCTGTATCCCGCCGCCTCGGCCAGCGCGGCAAGCGACGGCGGCTGCTCCGCCGCCTCGATCAGCGCGAAGGCGCGGGCAAGGCCGGCCTCGTCGGCGGCGATGTCGTCCGGACGGCAGCGCAGGCAGGGCCGCAAGCCGGCCTGCCGTGCCTGGCCGCCGCCGACGAAGAAGCGGACATTCTGCCGCTTGGGGTGTCGCGCCGCGCAGGACGGCCGGCAATAAATGCCCGTGGTCATCACGCCGGTGACGAATTGCCCGTCCCAGGCGCGATCCCGCCGCAGCACGGCCTGCCAGCGATCGCGATCCAGAAGTGATTCGGCCTGTTTCATGCCCCAGATATGGCGCGGCCCGCCTCCGTGCGCATCCCGCGCCTTGCGCTCAAAGCGGCTCGCCGAGCGCGCGCCTTGCATCCACCGGCCCGCTTTGCTAACCGGCCCGCGACCCGAGGGGGCGCGCCATTGGCCGCCGCCCCTTTTCTATATGGGCAAAGCGCATTTACAGGGGAAGCAAGGCGCGTGGAGATTTCCGGCGGCATTCAGGCAAGCCTAAGCGGTCGCTATGCGATCGCCCTGTTCGAGCTGGCGCGGGATGAGAGGCAGCTGGATCCAGTCGCCGCGAGCCTCGCCACGCTGAAGCAGGCGATCGCCGAATCTGCCGATTTCAAGGCGTTGACGAGTTCTCCTCTCGTCAAGCGCCAGGACGCGGGCAAGGCCCTGGCGGCGCTGGCGCCGGTGCTCGGCCTCGATCGGCTGACCCAGAATTTCCTTGGCGTGCTGGCCCGGAACGGCCGCCTGTTCCAGCTTTCCGCGATCATCCGCGCCTTCAACACGCTGCTCGCCGCCCATAAGGGCGAGACGACGGCGGAGGTCGTCTCGGCCCATCCGCTCGACGCGGAGCAGGCCGAGGCGCTGAAGGCCAAGCTCAAGGCCCGTTTCGGCCGTGACGTGACGATGGACCTGAAGGTCGATCCCGCGATCCTCGGCGGGCTGATCGTCCGGGCCGGCTCGACGCAGATCGACGGCTCCATCCGCACCAAATTGAACACGCTCGCGCAGGCGATGAAAGGCTGAACATGGACATCCGCGCCGCAGAAATCTCGAAGGTCATCAAGGACCAGATCGCCGGCTTCGGCACCGAGGCCGAGGTCTCCGAGGTCGGTCAGGTGCTGTCGGTCGGCGACGGCATCGCGCGCATCCACGGGCTGGACAATGTCCAGGCCGGCGAGATGATCGAATTCGCCAATGGCGTGAAGGGCATGGCCCTCAACCTCGAGGCCGACAATGTCGGCGCCGTGATCTTCGGCTCGGACGCCGAGATCCGCGAGGGCGACACGGTGAAGCGCACCGGTACCATCGTCGACGTGCCGGTCGGCAAGGGCCTGCTCGGTCGCGTCGTCGACGGCCTCGGCAATCCGATCGACGGCAAGGGCCCGATTGTCGCCGAGAAGCGCATGCGCGTCGAGGTGAAGGCGCCGGGCATCATCCCCAGGAAGTCGGTGCACGAGCCGGTGCAGACCGGTCTCAAGGCGCTCGACGCCCTCGTTCCGGTCGGCCGTGGCCAGCGCGAGCTGATCATCGGCGACCGCCAGACCGGCAAGACCGCCGTCGCGCTCGACACCTTCATCAACCAGAAGGCCGCCAACGCCAGCGGGGACGAGAACCAGAAGCTCTACTGCATCTACGTCGCGGTCGGCCAGAAGCGCTCGACCGTCGCGCAGATCGTGCGCGCGCTGGAGGAGAATGGCGCGATGGAATATTCCATCGTCGTCGCCGCCACCGCGTCCGAGCCGGCGCCGCTCCAGTTCCTCGCGCCGTACACCGGCTGCACGATGGGCGAATATTTCCGCGACAACGGCATGCACGCTGTGATCGTCTATGACGACCTTTCCAAGCAGGCCGTCGCCTATCGCCAGATGTCGCTGCTGCTGCGCCGCCCGCCGGGCCGCGAGGCCTATCCCGGCGACGTCTTCTATCTCCACTCCCGCCTGCTGGAGCGCGCGGCGAAGCTGAACGACGCCAATGGCAATGGCTCGCTGACGGCGCTGCCGGTGATCGAGACGCAGGCCGGCGACGTGTCGGCCTACATCCCGACCAACGTGATCTCGATCACCGACGGCCAGATCTTCCTCGAGACGGACCTGTTCTATCAGGGCATCCGTCCGGCCATCAACGTCGGCCTGTCGGTGTCCCGCGTCGGCTCGGCAGCGCAGACCAAGGCGATGAAGAAGGTCTCGGGCTCGATCAAGCTGGAGCTGGCCCAGTATCGCGAAATGGCCGCCTTCGCCCAGTTCGGCTCGGACCTCGATGCCTCGACCCAGCGCCTGCTGAATCGTGGCGCGCGCCTGACCGAGCTGCTCAAGCAGGCCCAGTACGCGCCGATGCCGTTCCAGGAGCAGGTGGCGTCGATCTTCGCCGGCACCAACGGCTATCTCGACACCATCCCGGTCTCGGACGTCACCCGCTACGAGCAGGCGATGCTGAGCTTCCTGCGCAGCGAGCATGCCGCCGTGCTGGAAGGGATTCGCACCAGCCGCGATCTGTCGGATGATCTCAAGGCCGGTCTGAAGGCGGCGCTCGACGCCTTCGCCAAGACCTTCGCCTGATAATCTCGCCCTCGCGCGGTCGGAACGGATAAATGGCTAGCCTCAAGGCTCTCAAGCTTCGCATCGGCTCGGTGAAGTCGACGCAGAAGATCACCAAGGCGATGAAGATGGTCGCCGCCGCCAAGCTGCGCCGTGCGCAGGAGGCGGCGGAGGCCGGCCGTCCCTATGCGGAGCGCCTCGCCGAGGTGATGTCCAGCCTCGCCGGCAAGGTGACGGTGGGGCCGCAATCGCCCAGGCTGCTCGCCGGCACCGGCGAGGATCGGGTGCATCTGCTCGTCGTCGCCACGTCCGAGCGCGGGCTTGCCGGCGCCTTCAACACCAACATCGTCCGCGCCGCCCGCAAGAAGGCCGAGGAGCTGGTCGCGCAGGGCAAGCAGGTGAAGTTCTACCTGATCGGCAAGAAGGGCCGCGCCGTTATCCAGCGCATCTTCCCGGGCAAGATCGTGCATCAGGTCGATCAGAGCCATATCAAGAACGTGTCGTTCGGCGACGCGCTCGAGGTCGCGCAGGACATCACCCGCCGCTTCGAGGCGGGCGAGTTCGACGTGGCGCATCTGTTCTACGCCAAATTCCAGTCGGCGCTGGTCCAGATCCCGACCGAGCAGCAGATCATCCCGGTGTCGATCCCGACCGCCGGCTCTGTCGCGCCCGCCGCGGGCACCGCCGCCGCCGTCGAATATGAGCCGGGCGAGGAGGAAATCCTTGCCGCGCTGCTGCCGCGCAACATCGCCGTGCAGCTGTTCCGCGCGATGCTGGAAAATGCCGCATCCGAGCAGGGCAGCCGCATGACGGCGATGGACAACGCCACCCGCAACGCCGGCGACATGATCAATCGCCTCACCATCCAGTATAACCGCACCCGCCAGGCGGCGATCACGACCGAACTGGTCGAGATCATCTCCGGCGCGGAAGCGCTCTAAGGCATAAAGGCAAGGAATAACCGATGCTCAAGCCCTCGCCCCGTTCGGCACAGACCACCAATAATGTCGGCCGCGTCAGCCAGGTCATCGGCGCCGTCGTCGACGTGACCTTCGACGGCCAGCTGCCCGCCATTCTCAGCGCGCTGGAGACCCGCAACCAGGGCAACCGCCTGGTCCTCGAGGTCGCCCAGCATCTCGGCGAGAACACGGTGCGCACCATCGCCATGGACGCGACGGATGGCCTCGTCCGTGGCCAGGAGGTGACCGACACCGGCGCGCAGATCAGCGTCCCGGTCGGCCCGATGACGCTCGGCCGCATCCTCAACGTGGTCGGCGAGCCGATCGACGAGCGCGGCCCGGTCGGCACCGATCTCACCGCCCCGATCCACGCCAAGGCGCCGGAATTCGTCGATCAGTCCACGGAGACGAGCATCCTCGTCACCGGCATCAAGGTGATCGACCTGCTCGCGCCTTACGCGAAGGGCGGCAAGATCGGCCTGTTCGGCGGCGCCGGCGTCGGCAAGACCGTGCTCATCCAGGAGCTGATCAACAACATCGCCAAGGGCCATGGCGGCACTTCGGTGTTCGCCGGCGTCGGCGAGCGCACCCGCGAGGGCAATGATCTCTATCACGAGTTCCTCGACGCGGGCGTCATCGCGAAGGACGCCGACGGCAACCCGACGCCGGAAGGCTCCAAGGTGGCGCTGGTGTTCGGCCAGATGAACGAGCCGCCGGGCGCCCGCGCGCGCGTCGCGCTGTCGGGCCTGACCATCGCGGAATATTTCCGCGACCAGGAAGGCCAGGACGTGCTGTTCTTCGTCGACAACATCTTCCGCTTCACCCAGGCGGGTTCGGAAGTGTCGGCGCTGCTCGGCCGCATCCCGTCGGCCGTGGGCTATCAGCCGACGCTGTCGACCGACATGGGCGCCCTTCAGGAGCGCATCACGTCGACCAACAAGGGCTCGATCACCTCGGTGCAGGCGATCTACGTGCCCGCCGACGATCTTACCGATCCGGCGCCGGCCACCTCCTTCGCCCACCTCGACGCGACGACGGTGCTCAGCCGCGCCATCTCGGAGCTGGGCATCTATCCGGCCGTGGATCCGCTCGACTCGACCAGCCGCGTGCTGTCGCCGGCGGTCGTCGGCCAGCAGCATTACGACACCGCCCGCGCCGTCCAGGAGACACTGCAGAAGTACAAGTCGCTGCAGGACATCATCGCCATCCTCGGCATGGACGAGCTTTCCGAAGAGGATAAGCTGACGGTCAGCCGCGCGCGCAAGATCCAGCGCTTCCTGTCGCAGCCCTTCCACGTCGCTGAGGTGTTCACCGGCATCCCCGGCAAGTTCGTGCAGATCGAGGATACGGTCCGCTCGTTCAAGGCCGTGGTCGACGGCGAATATGATCACCTGCCGGAAGCCGCCTTCTACATGGTCGGCTCGATCGACGAGGCGGTGGAAAAGGCGCAGAAGCTGGCCGCCGCTGCGTAAGGTGGCGGATGCGCTGCGCCTTGTCGATGCGGTGAACAGCGTCTGTCCCTGGTCGGGCGATCCGATCAGGGACGACAGCCTGACGCTCTATCGCGGCGCAGTCGTGGGCTTCTGCAATCCGGGTTGCCGCGACAAGTTCGAAGCGGCGACCCGCGCATTCGACCGCGCGATCGCGGACAAGGATTAAGTCATGGCAGAGCTGCATTTCGAACTCGTCACGCCCGAGCGGCTGATCCGCTCCGAGGATGTGTACATGGTGGTCGTGCCCGGCACCGAGGGCGATTTCGGCGTGCTCGCCGGCCACGCGCCGCTGATGTCCGTGATTCGCAATGGCGAACTCGCCATTTACTCATCCCCGACCAACGTCACCGCGCGCATCCACGTCGAGGGCGGCTTCGCCGAGGTCAATGAGCGCGGCCTGACGGTGCTCGCTGAACGGGCGACCGAGGCGGCTTGACAGGCCCCTCCCCGAGCAATCCCGGGGAGGAATATCTCTACAGGTCCAGCGCCAGCACCGGGTCGTCATAGACCTGGGCGCCGACCTGAAACCGGCGCTGCCCGATCTGCGCGAAACCCTGGCGGCGATAAAAGGCCAGCGCCCGAAAATTCTCGTCCCACAACGCAAGCAGCAGACGCGCCATGCCCTGCTCCCGTGCCCAACGGATCGCCTCGTCCATCAGGGCTTGCCCCGCGCCCGTGCCGTAAAGGCGGGACAGCAGGTAGATGCGCTTCAGCTCGACGTCGCCGGGCGCGGCCGTGAAGCCATCCATGTCGGGCGGCGCCACCACCTGATAGCCGACCGGCGCCCCGCCCTCGTCGGCCTCGACCAGCCATAGCGCATGATCGGCCGCGGTCCCCCAGCGGGCATAGGTGGCCGGCTGGTTCTTGGCGGCGGCATGGGCGACGATGCCCGCCCCCGGCATCCGGCCTGCATAGGCATCGAGGAAGGTCGCCGACCCGATCAGGGCCAGCGCATCGGCATCGCGTTCGTCCGCGCGTCTGATCCGCCACCGCATGGCGCTCAATCCCGTGCGGTTAGCATATTGTCAAACCTCATCCTTTAGTCGGTTGCGCATGAGCGCATTCGGACGACGTGGCGGAGCAGCGGGACCGGGCAGCGGACGCCCGGCCTTCGGCGTGGCGCGACCCATGCAGAGCGCTGACGGCGCTCAGGCCGGCGGGGGCGACCAGTTTCCGCCGATCGAAAGCCTTTCCGCCGACACGGGCGGCGGCGATGACGCGATGGCGCGTCTGCACAGCCGCTCGGCCTTCGTGCCCGAAGCCGCGGCCAAGGCCGAGGGCTTCGAGGCCTCGGTCCACCGCATCAAGGAGCAGGTGCTGCCGCAGCTGCTCGAGCGCGTCGATCCGGAGGCGGCGGCGACGCTGACCAAGGACGAACTGGCCGAAGAGTTTCGCCCGATCATCGGCGAGGTGCTGGCCGAACTGAAGATCCACCTCAACCGCCGCGAACAGTTCGCGCTGGAAAAGGTGCTGGTCGACGAACTGCTCGGCCTCGGCCCGCTGGAGGAGTTGCTCGCCGATCCCGACATCAGCGATATCATGGTCAACGGTCCCGGCCAGACCTATGTCGAGCGCAAGGGCCGGCTGGAGCAGGCCACTGTCCAGTTCCGCGACGAGGAGCATCTGTTCCAGATCGCCCAGCGCATCGTCTCCAAGGTCGGACGCCGCGTCGACCAGACGACCCCGCTCGCCGATGCGCGCCTCGCCGACGGCAGCCGCGTCAACGTCATCGTCCCGCCGCTCAGCCTGCGCGGCACCGCCATCTCGATCCGTAAATTCTCGGCCAAGCCGATCACCATCGACATGATGTCGAAGGGCGGCTCGATGTCGGAGAAGATGGCGACCTGCCTGAAGATCGCGGGCGCCAGCCGCTTCAATATCGTCATTTCGGGGGGCACCGGCTCGGGCAAGACGACGATGCTCAACGCCATGTCGAAGATGATCGACCCGGGCGAGCGCGTGATCACCATCGAGGACGCCGCCGAGCTCCGCCTGCAACAGCCGCACTGGCTGCCGCTGGAGACGCGACCGGCCAATCTCGAGGGTCAGGGCGCGGTCACCATTCGCGATCTCGTCGTCAATGCGCTGCGCATGCGGCCCGATCGCATCATCCTCGGCGAGGTGCGTGGCGCCGAATGTTTCGACATGCTGGCGGCGATGAACACCGGCCATGACGGCTCGATGTGCACCCTGCACTCCAATTCCCCGCGCGAATGCCTGGCGCGCATGGAGAATATGGTGATGATGTCGGACATCAAGGTGCCGAAGGAGGCGATCAGCCGCCAGATCGCGGATTCGGTGGACATGATCGTGCAGGTCAAGCGCCTGCGCGACGGCAGCCGCCGGGTCACCTCGATCACCGAGGTGACGGGCATGGAAGGCCCGGTGATCGTCACGCAGGAGCTGTTCAAGTTCGTCTATCAGGACGAAGGCACCGACGGGAAGATCCGCGGCGAATATCAGGCGTGCGGCCTCCGCCCCTATACGCTCGACAAGGCCCGGCAGTTCGGCTTCGACGGGCCGTTTCTCGAAAGCTGCATGTAGCAACGCTCGAACAGGCCGGCTGTCTGCTCGCCCTGATCAGCCGCTGAGCCGGCCGAAGCGTCGGGGCGCCAACGGGCTCGTCTGGGCCACCCTTCCTCGACAAGGCCGTGGACTTCGTTTGGTCGGAGCGCTCAGCCGTGCATCCCGAGCGCTACCGCGCCCGCGAACACGAACAGCGCCAGCACGGTCAGCCCGGACCACGGCACCCAGCCGACGCGGTCCATGCCGTCGCGCCTCCCGCGGCGACGCTCGGCGAGGCCGCAGCCGCCGGCGGCAGCGAGCGCGGCCGCCGCCACCAAAACCCAAACTTGCATTGCCGGCCCTCCCCCCACATCCTGCCGCCAGAGACCAGCAACCACTGGCCCAAGGAGAAACAATGCGCCACCTGCTTCTCGCCGCCGTCGCGCTGGGCGCGACGGCCCCCCTGTCGCTGCCGATCGCGCCCGCCTTCGCGCAGACGGCGTCCCCCGCCATCGCCAAGGCGGTCGCCGATCCGCGCCGCAAGGCGGAGAACCGCGCCCGCGACCGCTATCGCCACCCGGCCGAGACACTCGCCTTCTTCGGCGTGAAGCCGAACCAGACGGTGGTCGAGGTGTTGCCCGGCGGCGGCTGGTATTCGGAAATACTGGCCCCCCTGCTCCATGATCAGGGTCGTTATATCGCCGCGGTGCCGGCCGGCGGACGGGCCGGGTTCAGCCGCTTCACTGCCGCCGATCCGGCGCGGTTCGGCAAGGTCACGGTGACCGAGTTCGCGCCCGGCAAGGTGCCGATCGCCCCGGACGGCTCGGCGGACGTGGTCCTGACCTTCCGCAACGTCCACAATTTCCTGATGGGTGAGGACGCGACCCCGGCCGCCGCCTTCGCTGCTTTCTTCCGCGCGCTGAAGCCCGGCGGCGTGCTCGGCGTCGTCGACCATCGCCTGCCCGAGGGTCGCGACAGCGCGCTGGAAAAGAAGAGCGGCTATCTCAAGCGCTCCACGGTGGTGCGGCTGGCCGAGCAGGCCGGGTTCCGCCTCGCCGGCGAAAGCGAGGTCAACGCCAACCCCAAGGACACCGCGGACTGGCCGGACGGCGTATGGACCCTGCCCCCGACCTACCAGCTGAAGGACAAGGATCGCGCCAGATATGCCGCGATCGGCGAGAGCGATCGCATGACCCTGCGCTTCGTCAAGCCGGCGCGCTGAACGATGACCAGCGCGTTCGACTTCACCGTGAGGGGCGCGGACGGCGCCCCTCACCCGCTGGACCAGTATCGCGGCCGCGCGCTGCTGATCGTCAACACCGCGTCGAAATGCGGCTTCACGCCTCAATATGCTGGGCTTGAGGCGCTGTGGAAGCGATATCGGGACCAGGGGCTGACGGTGATCGGTTTCCCCTGCAACCAGTTCGGCGAGCAGGAACCGGGCAGCGCCGAGGAGATCGCCAGCTTCTGCTCGCTCACCTACGACGTCGACTTCCCCCTGATGGCCAGGATCGACGTCAATGGCCGCGATGCCGAGCCGCTTTACGAGTGGCTGAAATCCGCGGCGCCCGGCTTGCTGGGGTCGAAGGGGATCAAGTGGAACTTCACCAAGTTCCTCGTCGGCCGCGACGGCCGCGTCATCGAACGCTATGCGCCGACGACCAAGCCCGAGGCGATCGAGGACGACATCGTCAAAGCGCTCGCCTGATCCGCCGGAGTCTGAACGGCGACCTGGCCCGCCGTTCAGCTCCACGACAAAGCGCGTGGGATACAGGCCAGCCCGCATGCGTTGCACTTGCCCTCCACGGAAAGCCTGACCATCTCATGATCATGGACCAACCGACCCGCCGGGACATGCTCGCGACGCTCGGCATGGCCCCCCTGCTGTTGGCGCCCGGTGCGGCGCTGGCGGCGGCGGAGCCCTTCTCCTTCGATCTGCTGAAACGGCGCGCGGCCCAGCTCGCCCGGCGCCCCTATCAGGCCGCGCCGCCGGTGCCCGGCGCGAGCGGGGTCGATTTCGACGCTGCGTGGAAGATCAGGTTTCGCGCGGAACGCACCCTGTTCGCCGGCACTGCGACGCCAGTGCGGTTGTTCCCGCCGATCGCCACCGCGCAGCTGCCGATCGCGATCAACATCGTCAAGAACGGGGTGGCGACGCCCCTCGATGCGGCGGGGGACTGGTTTTCGGCGCCCGACGGCATTCGGGTGCCGGCGGGCTTCGCCGGCTTCCGGGTCATGACCGAGGGCAAGGAAAGCGACTGGCTGGCCTTCATGGGCGCATCCTATTTCCGTTCCTCGGGCGAGCGCGACCAATATGGGCTGTCGGCGCGCGCGATAGCCGTGAATGTCGGCATCGACGGACGCGAGGAATTCCCGCGCTTCACCGAATTCTGGCTGGAGCCCGCGGCGGACGGCGCGCTCACCATCTATGCGCTGCTCGACGGCGAGAGCCTGACCGGCGCCTTCCGCTTCGTCTGCCGCTCGGGCAAGAAGGGCGTGACGCAGGACGTCACCGGCTTCCTGCGCATCCGCCGCGACATTCAGCGCCTCGGCTTCGCCCCGGCGACGAGCATGTTCTGGTACGGCGAGGGCAATCGCCGTGACGCCACCGACTGGCGACCCGAAATCCACGACTCGGATGGGCTCGCGATCATCAACGGCCGGGGCGAGCGCGTCTGGCGGCCGCTCGCCAATCCGCGCCGGCCGATCATCAACACCTTCGCGGACGACAGTCCGGCCGGCTTCGGCCTGCTCCAGCGCGATCAGCATTTCGACCATTATCAGGACGACGGCGCATTTTACGATCGCCGGCCGGGCCTGTGGATCACGCCGCAGGGCAAATGGGGCAAGGGCGCCGTGGCGCTCTACGCCTTCCCGACCCGATCGGAGACGGACGACAATGTCGTCGCCTATTGGTCACCCGCCGGAATCGCCAAGAGCGGACAGGAGTTCAACTACGCCTATCGGCTGGACTGGACCTCCGAAGATCCGACCGCCTCGCCACTGGCGCGCGTGACCGACGTGTGGACCGGCGCCGGCGGCATTCCCGGCGCGCCGCAGCGGGCCGGCGTCACCAAGCTCGTCGCAGATTTCCGCGGCCCGACGCTCAAGGGGCTGGGCCGGGACAGCGGCGTCACCTTCGCGGCCAGCATGGTGCGCGGCCGCATCCTTTCCGCCACTCCCTATCCGGTGGCGGGCTCCGAATCCCACTGGCGCGCCATGCTCGAGCTGTCGCTCGACGGCGGCGGCGAACCCGCCGATCTGCGCCTCACGCTGCAGCAGGGCGGCAAGGCGATCAGCGAGACGCTGATTACCCAACTCTTTGCGGGAAATTGACGCGAATGCGCGACGAAGACAGGAACGCGGAGGCGGGCAACGGGTTTCTTGACCTCAGAAGGGGTCCGACCGTGTCACATGCCGCCGCCAATGAGCTGATGCCTCCCGAAGCGCCGCTGGCGATGAGGGAGCAGGATTTCGCACGCCATGGCGGCACCGCGCGCATGCCCGAGCCGCTGAGCGACGATATGACCGCGCGGCGGACCATCCTGGTGCTTGCCACGCTGTTGCTCGCCGCGGCCGCCGGCACGGAGCTGCGCGTCGCCCTCTCGCAGGATGGGCTGACGCTGAGCGACATCCTGTTGCTGCTGTTGTTCTGGCCGCTGTTCGCATGGATCGCGTTCGGCTTTGTCGGCTCGGCGGTCGGCTTCTGGCAACTGCTCACCCGCCGCACGATGATCGAGCCGGCGCCGCCCTCGGCCCGGCCGGTGGGACGGACCGCGATCCTGGTGCCGATCCGCAACGAGGATATCGACGCGGTCAGCCGCCGTATCGCCGCCATGGCGAGCTCGATCGCCGCCACTGGCTCGGCCGATCGCTTCGCCTTCTTCATGCTGAGCGATTCCGGCGCCGCGGAGGGCGAGGCCGAGGTCAAGGCGGCGAGGCGCCTGCGCCGCAACAGCCCGGTGCCGGTCTATTATCGCCGCCGCGCCATCAACCACGCCCGCAAGCCCGGAAATATCGCCGACTGGGTGCGCAACAACGGCGCCGACTGGGATTACATGCTGGTGCTGGACGCCGACAGCATGATGGGCGGGCGGACGATCGCCGGCCTTGCCGCAGCGATGGACGCACGGCCCGGCGTCGGCCTGATCCAGACCTCGCCGAACATCATCGGCGCGCAGACCCTGTTTGCCAGGTGGCAGCAATTCGCCACCCGCCTTTACGGGCCGATCGCATCGGCCGGCCTGATGTGGTGGTCGGGCTCCGAGGCGACCTTCTGGGGCCATAATGCGATCCTGCGCACCCGTGCGTTCGCGGAGAGCTGCGGCCTGCCCGCGCTGCCCGGCGCGGCGCCATTCGGCGGGCACATCATGAGCCACGACATGGTCGAGGCGGCACTGCTGCGCCGCGACGGCTGGGGCGTGCACATGATCATGGTCGCCGACAGTTTCGAGGAATATCCGCCGACGCTGGTCGACCACGCCATCCGCGATCGCCGCTGGTGCCAGGGCAATATCCAGCATGTCCGCCTGTTCGGCGCCGCCGGCTTCCATTGGGTGAACCGACTTCAGCTGATCATCGGGGCCTCGGCCTATGTCACCTCGCCGCTGTGGCTGCTGCTGCTGCTCGCGGCGACTGCCGGCCACCTGACGCCAGCCGGGGTCGACGCGCTGGCGCCGTCGCCATGGATCCTCGGCCTCACGCTGCTGCTGTTGTTCGGGCCGAAGCTGATGGGCCTCGGCCTCGCTTTGGCGGATCCGGCGCGGCGGGCGGCGTTCGGCGGGGCGAAGCGGCTGATCCTGTCGACCGCGGTCGAAATCCCGCTTGCCATCCTCACCGCCCCGGCAACGATGCTGACCCAGACCATGGCGCTGATCGACATTGTGCGTGGCCGCGCCAGCGGCTGGGCACCGCAGAGCCGCGAAAGCAATGGCATCGCGCTTGCCGACGCGCTGCGCCACTATCGGCCGCACATGATCGCCGGCGTCGGGCTGCTCGCGCTCAGCGCCTTGCTCAATGCCGACCTGTGGTGGATCGCGCCGGTAGTCGCCGGCCTGCTTGCCGCTCCGCTGGTGGCGTCGATCACGTCCCGCCGCGACCTTGGCGAGCGCGCCGCTGCAATCGGCCTGTTCCAGGTGCCCGGCGAGGGCCTTCCCAGTCGCGAGCCACGGTCGCCGACCTCGGCGCGAGCCGCCCAGCGCGTCTAAGCCGCTCATCCTGCTGCACGAAAAGAGAGGTCGGCCTCAGGGTCGGCCTCTTTTTTATGTCTGAATGAGTAGTCCCGGAGCCGCGAGGCTCCATGCGACTCCGGGACCGAGGATTCTGTAATCCATTTCGATTGTGATTTGCATCACATTTTTCGTGTTTTTGTATTTATATCTGGCCGCAATTGAATCTGACCGCCCGGCGGCCTCGCCGTTTGCCGGGAGGGGCTGGCGTGGGCTCGCGGCGCGTGGCAATTCTCCGGCGCAATCCTGCCCGGAGCTCCCTGCCGCACTCATGCACAAGCTCGTCATCGGCATCGCCGGCATCGCCCTCATCCTGGGCATCGCCTTTGCGCTGTCCGCCAACCGTCGCCATATTCGCCTGCGGGTGGTCGGCTCCGCTTTCGCGCTTCAGGTCGGCATCGCCGTGCTGGTGCTCTATGTGCCGGCCGGACGTGCCATCATCGGCTGGATGTCGGCGGGCGTCGGCAATCTCCTCTCCTATGCGCAGGAGGGAACGAATTTCCTGTTCGGCGCCTTCGCCACCTCCGAGCTTGGCAAGAATTTCGCCATTCAGGCGCTGCCGGTGATCATCTTCTTCGCGGCCCTTGTCTCGATCCTGTATTATCTCGGCGTCATGCAGGCCGTTGTCCGGTGGATCGGCGGAGGCATCGAGAAGGTGATCGGGGTCAGCAAGGTGGAGTCGCTGTGCGCCGCGGCAAACATCTTCGTCGGCCAGTCGGAAAGCCCGCTGGTCATCCGCCCCTATCTGCCGGGCCTCACCCCACCGCAGCTGTTCGCGGTGATGACCAGCGGCATGGCCGGCGTCGCCGGCACGATCCTCGCGGCCTATGCTTCGATGGGCATCCGCATCGAATATCTGCTGGCGGCCTCGTTCATGTCCGCGCCGGGCGGCCTGCTGATGGCCAAGATGATCATGCCGGACGATCCGCACCTGCCGCTCGACCGGGTGGTGGAGGTAGCGGATTCGCCGCATTCCCCCGGCCACCCCGAGGAGCGCGACGCCAATATCATCATGGCCGCCGCGTCCGGCGCGCAGACCGGCGTGAGGCTGGCGGTGGCGGTTGGCGCGATGGTGCTGGCCTTCGTCGCGCTGGTCGCGCTGGCCAACGGCATCCTCGGCGGCATCGGCCACTGGTTCGGCCTTGAGGGGCTGAGCTTCCAGCGGCTGCTCGGCTTCCTGTTCGCGCCGGTGATGTACCTGCTCAACGTGCCGTGGAACGAGGCACTGGCGGCTGGCGGCCTGTTCGGCGAGAAGGTCGTGCTCAACGAGTTCGTCGCCTACATCCATCTCGGCCAGATCGCCGGTCAGCTCAGCGCGCATACCATCGCCGTGGTCACCTTCGCGCTGTGCGGCTTCGCGAATTTCTCCTCGATCGCCATCCAGATGGCGGTGACTGGCAGCCTCGCGCCTTCCCAGCGGCCGACCATCGCCCGGCTGGGCGTGAAGGCGCTGGTTGCCGGCAGTCTCGCCAACCTGATGTCGGCGGCGCTGGCCGGCCTGCTCATCCCCTAGAGGCCCCCGGGAGTGGCTGCCATGCTATCGCGCCGCCGGTTCCTTGCCGCCACGGCAGCGGTATCGCTGGGCGCGCCGGCCGTGCTGCGCGCCCAGCCGATGCGCTTCGCCGCATGGCCGTTCCGGCTTGGGGTAGCCGCGGGCGATCCGACCAGCGACGGCATGGTGCTCTGGACCCGCCTCTGCCCGGAGCCGGCCGACGTGCGCGGCGGCATGCCGATGACGCCGATCGCGGTGAGCTGGGAGGTCGCCACCGACAAGGCCTTCGCCAGCATCGTTGCGAGCGGCGAGGCAACCGCCTGGCCGGACCTCGCCCACAGCGTCCATGTCGAGGTGGCGGGGTTGCAGCCGGACCGGCCCTATTTCTACCGCTTCCACTGCGGCGGCGAGCGCAGCGACACCGGCGCCGCGCGCACCCTCCCCGCCCCGGGCGCGGCGGTGGGGCGGATACGCTTCGCGGTTGCCGGCTGCCAGCAATATGAGGACGGCCTCTACACCGCCTGGCGGCGCTTGGCTGCCGATCCGGACCTCGCCTTCTGCTATCACTTTGGCGACTATATCTACGAGAACCGCGAATATCTCTCGCCCACCGATCGCGCGCGCGCGCCGGCCGTCCGTCACCACGACGCGCCGGAGTGTTTCAGCCTCGACGATTATCGGCGCCGCTACACGCTCTACAAGCAGGATGCCGACCTCCAGGCGGCGCATCGCGCCCTCGCGATGTTCCCGACCTTCGACGATCACGAGGTGCAGAACGACTGGACGTCGAACCACGGCCCTGCCGGCACCCCGCCCGAAATCTTCCTGCTTCGGCGCGCCAGCGCATTGCAGGCGTGGTACGAGCATATGCCGGTGCGTGCCCGCTCGATGCCGCATGGCGGAATGATCGAGATGGCCCGGTCGGCGCGGATCGGCACGCTGCTCGACCTGCGGCTGCTCGACACCCGCCAGTTCCGCACCGCCCAGCCGTGCGGCGGCGGCTTCCGGCCGGTCTGCGCGGGGATCAACGACCCGGGCGCGCAGATCATCGGCGGACCCGCCGAACAGGCGCTGGCCAAGGCGTTGGCCCGGCCCGAGACGCGCTGGACGGCGCTCGCCCAGCAGGTGATGATGATGGATCTGGACCGTCGCACCGCCGACGCACCGTCAAAGATCGTCAATATCGACACCTGGGCCGGCTATGCGGTGCCGCGCGCGCGCGTGCTTGATCATCTCGGCGGCCGCGGCGACGTGGTGGTACTGACCGGCGACGAGCATCAGAATTTCGCGGGCCATCTCCGTGATTCAAGGGGCAGGACGGTGGCGGTCGAGTTCGTCTCCACCTCGATCAGCTCCGGCGGCGATGGATCGGACAAGCGCTCCGGCACCGACAGGATACTCGCCGAGAATGACTGCCTGACCTTCATGAACGACCAGCGCGGCTTCACCGTCTGCGAGGTGACGCCGGATCGCTGGAGCACCGATTTCATGGTCCTCGACCGGGTCTCGTCGCCGGGGGGCACGTTGTCCAGGCGCGCGCGTTTCTCCATGGAGCGCGGCAATCCGATGCTGGTGCAGGACGCCTGATCCCGCCGGCCCACGGGGCGTATCCCGAATGCCACAGTCGGCAACAGATATTGGCGCGATTGCGGGCTTCTTCGCCAACTTGCTGCAACTGCGTCATCAATCTGTCAAACGCGCGCCCCAAGGGCAGCGCAATGCGGGCCAGTCTCCGGATTAGCGCTCTCCATCGGCGAGAATCGGGCTCGCCAAACCAACCAGGGGGTTGAAATGCGTAACTATCTTCTTGGAACGGCCGGCATGGCGATCGCCATGGCGGTGGTGTCGCCTGCGTCTGCGCAGGAAACCACTTCGTCCATCCGCGGCAGCGTGAACTCGGCCGGCACGCCGGTCGCCGGCGCTTCGATCACCGTCACCCACACGCCGTCGGGCACGGTGTCGACGGCGACGACGGACGCCGCCGGTACGTTCAACGTCACCGCGCTGCGCGTCGGCGGCCCCTTCACTGTCGCCATCTCGGCGCCGGGCTATTCCAACGCCACCGTCACCGACATCTTCACCGTCGTCGGCCAGCCGTTCAGCCTGCCGGTGGAGCTCGCCAGCGCCGGTCAGGAGATCGTCGTCACCGCCTCGTCGATCGGCGCGCGTACCGTCAGCCAGGGCCCGCAGACCGTCCTCACCACGGCCGACATCGCCAATGTCGCCACGATCAACCGCGACATCCGCGACCTGATGCGCCGCGATCCGTTCGCGCGTCTCGACGACACCCCCTCGGGCGGCCGCGCCATCTCCTTCGCCGGCCAGAATGCCCGCTTCAACCGCTTCACGGTGGACGGCGTGCCGATCACCGACAATTTCGGCCTCAATCCAGACGGTCTGCCGAGCCGCCGCTCGCCGATCCCGCTCGACGCCATCGGCCAGTTCCAGACCAAGGTCGCGCCCTATGACGTGCGCGAAGGCAATTTCCAGGGCGGCACGATCAACGTCGTGCTCCGTTCCGGCACCAATGATTTCCAGGGCACCGGCTTCTTCTCCTATTCGTCGGACGAACTGACCGGCAAGAAGACCAAGGCCGGTCCGGGCGTGCCGACCGGCCGCGTCGTCCAGCCGAATTTCGAGATCAAGAATTACGGCGCCGAGCTGTCCGGCCCGATCATCAAGGACAAGCTGTTCTTCATGGTCGCCGGCGAACGCATCCGCGCCCCACGCCCGATCGCCGAAGGTCCCGGCGACAACAATGCCGGCACGGCCATTCCGACGCTCTCCCAGGCCCAGGTCGACAAGATCAGCGGCATCGCCAAGTCGAAGTACGGGTATGACACCGGCGGCGTCGTCAGCAGCAATGGCGACAAAGACGACCGGCTGGTCGCCAAGATCGACGCCAACCTCACCGAGAAGCACCGCGCCTCGCTGACCTTCACCTACGCCAAGGACTCGATCGTCCTCACCAACAACACGGTGGCGACGCCGAGCGCGCCGTCGCTGGGTCTCGCGTCCAACGCCTATCTGCAGGGCAACAAGCTCTACACCGGCGTCGCCCAGGTCAATTCCGAGTGGAGCGACAGCTTCTCCACCGAGGTCCGCGGCTTCTACAAGGACTATACCCGCATCCAGGACCCGCTGATGGGCCGCGGCTTCGCCGAGATGCGCGTCTGCACGGCGCAAGACTCCGATCGCAACAATCCCGGCGCGGCCGGCAGCGGCGCGTCCACCACGTGCGCCCCGGGCTCGGCGGTGGTCGCGTTCGGCCCCGACGTCTCACGCCAGACCAACGCGCTCCATACCGAAACCTTCGGCGGTATGGTCCAGGGCCGGCTGAACGTCGCCGAGCACGACATCCGCCTGTTCACGGAGTTCCAGTACACGAAGGTGTTCAACGCCTTCCTGAGCAGCTCCAACCCGCGTGGCGGCACCAGCGGCACCTATTATTTCGACTCCATCACCGACTTCCAGGCCGGCAACGCCCAGCGCTTCGGCTATACCAACGCGGTGCCGACGGCGAACCCGGACGATGCCTCGGCCCGCTTCGCCTATGCCAGCTACGTGTTCGGCATCCAGGATACCTGGCGCATCAACGACATGCTGACCGTGTCCTATGGCGGCCGCTACGACCTTTACGGCAGCAAGAGCCGCGCCGCGATCAACCCGGCCTTCACCAGCCGCTACGGCTTCCCGAACAACGAGTTCATCAGCGGCCGGGGCATCTTCCAGCCGCGCCTGGGCATCGAGTTCAAGCCCGATCGTCGCCTGTCGGTACGCGGCGGCGTCGGCATCTTCTCCGGCGGCATGCCCGACGTCTACACCTCGAACAGCTTCTCCAACACCGGCATCCTGTCGAATACCATCGACATCAGACAGGAGAATAACGGCAGCTACACCGGCAATTCGACCTTCCCGGCGGGCTTCCAGCCGCAGGCGATCCTGACCAACGTCAACGGCGCGGCGATCCCCGCGACTGCCAACCAGTATCTCGTCGGCGGCGTTTCGGCGGCGGCGACCAACGCCGTCGATCCGAAGTTCAAGGTGCCGTCCCAGTGGCGCGGCACCCTGTCGGCGGATTACGACCTCAATCTCGGCGCGCTCGGCGATCACTGGGATATCGGCGGCGACCTGTTCTACTCCAAGGTTCGCAACCAGGTGTTCTTCAAGGACATCCGCCTGACGCCACTCGCGTCGACGACGCCGGACGGCCGCGTCCGCTACGGCTCGCTGACCACGTTCAGCGACACGCTGAACGACATCCTGCTCACCAACACCAGCAAGGGCCGCAGCTACGTCGCCGTCGCCCGCATCCGCAAGGCATGGGATTTCGGCCTCGAGGCGGGCGTCAGCTACACCTACCAGAACATCAAGGACCAGACCCCGGCGACCTCGTCGACGGCCGGCTCCAACTACGCCAACGGCGCGTTCCTGGACGGCAATCTCGCCGCCTACGGCACGTCGAACGACGAGGTGAGGCACAACTTCAAGTACGACGTCACCTTCGAGCGCGCCTTCTTCGGCGACTACAAGACGACCATCGCCCTGTTCGGCGAAACGCGCATCGGCCGTCCGTACAGCTACACCTTCCAGGATACGTCGAGCGGCCGCTCGGCCCTGTTCGGCACCACCGGCTCGACGGCGCGCTATCTGATCTACGTGCCGAGCGGCATCGACGATCCGCGCGTGTCCTATGACTCGGCGGCGACCGCCTCGGCGCTGGATGCGTTCTTCAAGTCCTCGGGTCTTGCCAAATATCGCGGCCGGATCGCGCCGCGTAACGCCTTCAACTCCAGGTGGTTCACGCGCATCGACCTGCACTTCGCGCAGGAGGTCCCGACCTTCCTCGGCCGCTCGCGGATCACCTTGTTCGCTGACGTGGAGAACTTCACCAACCTGCTCAACAGCAAGTGGGGCCAGATCCGCGAATACGCCTTCCCCTATACCTCGGTGGCGGCGCGCGTGCAGTGCCTGGTAACCCCGGCCGCGACCGGCACGCCCGGCACCGTCGCCACCAACACGTCGCAGGCGTGCGGCCAGTATCGCTACAGCATGCCCAACGCGACGCCGAGCGACACGATCTACAGCAACCAGTCGCTCTACGCGATCCGCGTCGGCGCCCGCTTCACCTTCTAGGAACCGGGCCGAGACAGAAAAAGGCGGCATCCCGATGGGGTGCCGCCTTTTTCTTTGGATGCGCACCGGTATCGGCGGCTGCTTCCCGACAGGCTCGAAGCGATCGGGCGGGGTGATCAGGCGTCACCAGCCTCGGGGGGAAACGGGAAAGAGGCGCGCAGCCCTATCGCGCGGCGCGCAGCACCGCGCTCACGCCCACCGCGCGCGGCTCATAGTCGACGCTGGAACGCAGCTGCGCCGCCATGCTGCCGATCAGCTTCGTGCCGAGGCCGGTGCCCTTGATCTCGCCGTCCTGCATGCCGCGGCCGTCATCCTGCACGCACAGCCGGAAATGATCCTCCCCGTCGGCGGCGAACTCGATCCTCACCGCGCCGGAGCAATCCTCCGCATAGGCATATTTGCAGGCGTTGCTGACCAGTTCGGTGACGATGATGCCCACCGCCACCGCCTTGTCGGTAGCGAGCCGGATCGGATCGGCCTCGAGGGTCAGCGAGCGCGGCGCGGCGCTCGTCGACCAGGTCGCGGCGAGCTCGTCGATCAGCGAGCCGAGATAGTCCTTCATGTCCACCACCTCGACCGAATCCGAGGTGTAGAGCCGCTTGTGGACCTGGGCGATCGCCTGAATGCGCTGCTGCGTGTCGGCGAGCACCGCGCGGGCGGCCTCGTCGGCCACCTCGCGCGACTGGAGATGGACGAAGGCCGAGGCGAGCTGGAGGCTATTGGCGACACGATGGTTGACCTCGTGCAGCAGCGACTGAAGCCGCTCGTTGCTCTCCCTCAGCCGCTCTTCCGCGCGGTCGCGCTCGTTGCGCAGGCGGACGGTCTCCAATCCCTGCTCGACGGCGCGCGCCAGCAGGTCGAAGAAATCGTCGCTGACCGATTTCACCACATAGTCGATGGCGCCGGCCTTGAGCGCGGCGACCGCGATGCGGCTCTCCTCCGATCCGGTGACGTAGATGACCGGCGGCGTCTCCGGCAGCTCGCGCAGGGCCGCAAGCGTCGCCAGTCCGTCCTGGCCGGGCATGTAATGATCGACCGCGACGAGGTCGAAGCGCGTCTCGGCGGCCTTGGCCACCCCTTCGGCGCCGCTGGCGGCCAGCTCCACGCGGAAGCCCCGCCGCTCCAGCGCGCGGCGGGTCAGCCGGCGCAGGCCTTCATCATCGTCAATGTAAAGGATTGCGGGCTTGTCCGTCATCATTCCTCGATGTCGGGAACCTGGATGACGGACAGGAACAGGCCGAGCTGGCGGATAGCGTCCGCGAAGCTCTCATAATTCACCGGCTTGGTGATGTAGACGTTGCAGCCGAGATCATAGCAACGCTGGATCTCCAGCTTGTCGTCGGTCGTCGTCAGCACCACCACTGGCGCGCGCCGAAGCGGGCCGTCGCTCTTCAGTCGGGCGAGGATGTCGGTGCCGCTCATGTCCGGCAGGTTGAGGTCGAGCAGGATCAGCGCCGGGCCGTTATGCGCGGGGCCAACCGGATCCTCGTAGAGAAACTCCAGCGCCGAGGTGCCGTCGGTGAAATGACGAATGTCGTTGAAGATGCCGGCGCGGCGGATGTTCTTCTCGATCAGGCGGGCATGGCCTTCATCGTCCTCGATCATGACGATGCTGACGGGCTGATGCGTGTTCATGCAAGCTTTCCTTGTTCGCCGGCAAACACCGCCGGCAGGTTCACGCGGAACGTCGCGCCTTCCCCCAGACGCGAGTCTATCGCGATCGTACCGCCAATCCGGTAAGCCAGAGCGCGCACATGCGCTAGCCCGATCCCCTCGCCGGGCTGGTCCTGCACACCGGAACGCCGGAAAAGATCGAAAATGCGCTCATGATCGCGGGGATCGACACCACGACCGTTATCCGCCACCTCGAACGTCACCCGCGGCCCGTCGCGCCGGCCCCTGATCTCGATCAGCCCCGGCCGGCCGGGTTTGAGATATTTGACGGCGTTCTCGACAAGGTTCGACAGGATCTGCTCGATCGCCAGCCGATCGCAGACGATCTGCGGCAAGGGCTCGTCGACCCTGATCTCGGCGCCGAGTTCCAAGACGCGATGCTGGAGCGATCCGGCGATGGCATGGGCCATCGCCGTCATGTCCAGCGCCTCCGGCGTCATCGTCCGCCGGCCCTCGCGGGACAGGCGCAGGATGGCGTTGATCAGGCGGTCCATCTTCTGGGTGGACGTGCGGATGAAGGCGATCGCCTCGGGCAGCTCCTCGCATGCCGCCTCGCGCGCCTCGACGGTGAGCACCTCCGGGGCCTGCGCCTCGACCGTCTCGATGAGCGTGGTGATGGTGCGCGTCGCCGCTTCCAGCTCGGCGGTGAAGCCCATCACGTTGACCAGTGGCGATCGCAGGTCGTGGCTGACGATATAGGCGAAGCGCTGGATCTCGTCATTGGCGCGCTGCAGATCCACGGTGCGCTCGCGCACGGCATCCTCCAGCCCCTCGTTGAGCTTGCGCAGCTGATCGCGCGACGACATCAGCGCCAGCGTGTAGCGCCGGATCACCCACAATGAGCCCACCGCCACCGCTGCCAACATCACCCCTGTCAGCACCAGTGTGACGTAGAACCATGTGACCGCGCCCTGTCGCTGGCTTTCGCGCGTCGCCAGCAGGCGCCGCTCCGCCTCGAGCATCCGGTCGCTCATCTGCACCACGGCCGCCGATGCGACCTGCCGGCGCGCTTCGACCTCGGGGCTGCGATCGCTCCTCGCGGAGAGCGAAAGGCTCATCAGCGCATCAAGCGCGCGCGCGCTTTCACGCAGCCGGCCGACGTTGGCCTGCTGTTCCGGATTATCGGCGGTGAGCCGCGCCACACGCTGGATCGAGCGATCGAGCAGGCGTGTGGAGGCGACATATTGATCGCGCATCGTCGGCGACAGATTGAGCAGCGCGCCGCGGCGCGCGCTGCGCATCTGCTCCAGGGCCAGACGAATGCCGGCGAGCTCGCGCTCCACCTGGTAGGTGTGCGAAATCCAGTTCGCCCGCTCCTGGCTGCGCGACATGGCGATGCCCGCGACGCCGACCGCGAGCAGCACCGCCGCGAATCCGGCCAGCATGAGCAACAGCACGGTGCGGCCGAAACGTGCCTCGGCAAGGCTTTGCGGTGTCTCGGTCGTGCTGGCCACGAGCGCACTCGTAGTCGGCGAAACCCCGAGCGCCAATAACCTATCGCAATCCCGCCGCCGCTCGCCGGTCGGCATGACCAGCCGATTGCGCCATTCCGGTTCTAGGCAGACGGCCACTGATCGCCGTCGCGGCGCTCCGCTGCGCCGGTTTCACCCCGGCCCCGCAGGGGGCGACGGATCATTCCGGCGGGGATGGGATGCTGGTGCTGCCGGCGAGGATTGAACTCGCGACCTCAGCCTTACCAAGGATGCGCTCTACCACTGAGCTACGGCAGCATCGCCAGCATGGACGACCACGCAATTGCGCGGTGGGCGGCGCTATGAAGAAGGATAGGCCGAGCGTCAAGGCTTGGGCTAAGGCAAAGCGATGACGAAGGATGAACGCGAACGGAGGCTGGCCGAAGCGCTGCGGGCCAACCTGCGCCGCCGCAAGGCACAGGCGCGGGAGGCGGAAGCGGAGCCGCCTCCCAAGCCGGAGCCCCCGCCGGAACGGACCTGAGCGCTATGCCGCGCCGCTGTCACCCCGAACCTGTCGCCGGCCCAGTGCGCCAGGCTCGGCAGCGCGTGGCTGTGTGGATGCTGCAACAGTTCGGCATGATCGCGAATTGGTCAGTCGCCGATCGGCGCGGTGACAGCATCCAGCCATTGCCGCGTCTCCTCCGGCAGCAGCGGGCCGATGCGCGCCCGGACGTCGGCATGATAATCGTCGAGCCAGGCGCGCTCCATCTCGTTCAGCAGGCCCGGCGCGATCAGCGCGCGGTCGATCGGCGCAAAGGTGAGCGTTTCAAACCCGAGTACCGGCTTCTCCTGCCCATCCACAGGCCGATCCACCACCAGCACCAGATTCTCGATGCGGATGCCATATTCCCCCGCCTTGTAATAGCCGGGCTCGTTGGAGAGGATCATGCCGGCGCGCAGCGGCTCGTCTCCGCCGGATTGGCTTGAGCCGGCCGGCGAAATGCGCTGCGGCCCCTCATGTACGGACAGGAAGGCGCCGACGCCGTGGCCGGTGCCATGTGCGTAATCAAGCCCCGCCGCCCACAGATATTGGCGGGCGAGACTGTCCAGCTGCGAGCCGCGCGTCCCGGCCGGGAAGCGGGCGGTGGCAATGGCGATATGGCCTTTCAGCACCCGGGTGAAGCGGTCCTTCATTTCGTCGCTGGGCGTGCCGACGATGATCGTGCGCGTCACGTCGGTGGTGCCGTCCTGATATTGGCCGCCGGAATCGACGAGATAAATTTCGTCCAGCCGGAGCGGCAGGTCGCTTGCCTCGCTCACCCGGTAATGCGGGATGGCGGCGTGCGGGCCGGCGGCGGAGATGGTGTCGAAGCTGAGGTCGCGCAGCAGCCGCGTCTCGTCACGAAGCTCGCGGAGCCTGGCGGCGGCGGACAGCTCCGTCAGCCCGCCCTTCGGCGCCTCGATCGACAGCCAGTGGAGAAAGCGGACCAGGGCCGCACCGTCGCGGGCCTGCGCTGCCTTGTGGCCGGCGATCTCGGCCGGGTTCTTGATCGCCTTGGGCAGCACGGTCGGGTCGCGCTCGGCGCGGATCTGCGCGCCGCCTGCCGCCAGCGCCTCGAAGATCGCGGCCACGGCGCGCTCCGGATCGACCATCACCGTCTTGCCGGCCAGCGCCTCCAGCGCCGCCGGGAAGGCGGCACGGTTGGCGATGCGCACCGCATTGCCGAGATGCTGGCGAACATCGTCGCCAATCTTGGCGGCATCTACGAACAGGTCCGCCGTCCCGTCGGCGTGGACGATGGCATAGGCGAGCGCGACCGGCGTGCGATCGACATCAGCGCCGCGCACGTTGAACGCCCAGGCGATCGAATCGAGCGCGGACAACACGGTGGCGTCGGCGCCGGCCTTGCCCAGCCATTCGGCGATATCCTGCCGCTTCTCGGCGGCGCTGCGGCCGGCGAGCGCGTCCGGATGCACGATCAGGCGGGCGTCGGACGGCGCCGGATGGTCCGGCCAGACGGCGTCGATCGGATTGGTCTCCACCGCGACCAGCTCCGCGCCCTTGCCGGCGAGAGCGGCGCGGGCCGCCTCCACCCAGCCGCGCGTGTGCAGCCACGGGTCATAGCCGATGCGCGCGCCGGCGGCAGCATTGGCCTCCAGCCATTTGGCGATGCTGGTGTCGGGCACGGACTGGTATTGCCAGTGCCGGCTGTCGACCTGCTCTCGCACCTGGAGGGTATAGCGTCCATCGACGAAGATCGCCGCATCCTCGGGCAGCACCACCGCCGAGCCGGCCGAGCCCTCGAACCCGGTCAGCCACGCCAGGCGCTGCGCATAGGCGCCGACATATTCGGACATATGCTCGTCGGTGAGCGGCACGACGAAGCCGTCGAGGCGGCGCCGTGCCAGTTCGGCGCGCAATGCCTTGAGGCGATCTTCATAGGTGGACATGGGGCAAGCCTTGCGATCAGGGAATGTGGCGCCAAGATAGGCGGCCGCCGCCATCGGCAACAAGGGGCCGGCACAAGGGGAAGTCCATGCGCCGCCTGATCCTGCCCTTCGCCTTCCTCGCCACCACAGCACAGGCCGCCATGATCGACATCTCCAAGCTCCCCGCGCCCCCCGTCGCCGCCGTCCGCCCGCATGAGACGACCGCGCATGGCGTGACCATCGCCGACCCCTATTTCTGGCTGAAGGATCAGGGCTATCCCAAGGTCGATGATGTCGAGGTGCTCGATTATCTGAAGGCCGAGAATGGCTATTTCGAAGCAGCGATGAAGCCGGTCCGGCCGCTCGTCGATCGCCTGTTCGCGGAGATGAAGGGCCGCATCCAGGAAGATGATTCGGGCGTGCCGCAACAGGATGGCGACTGGATCTATCGCTGGGCGTTCGCCGCCGGGGGCCAGTATCGCGTCTGGTATCGCAGGCCCGTCGCCGGCGGCACCGAGGCGATCGTGCTCGACGAACCCAAAGAGGCGGCGGGCAAGGAGTATTTCAAGCTCGGCACGCTCGCCGTCAGCCCCGATGGCCGCCTGGCGGCGTGGTCGGCCGACGATAATGGCTCGGAGCGCTTCACGCTGCGCATCCGCGATCTTGCCACCGGGCAGGACATCGAGACGGTGTCCGCCGTCACCAACGGCGCGGTGGCGTGGAGCGCCGACTCCACCGCGCTGCTCTACACCGAGGTCAACGAGAATTGGCGCAGCTACCGCGCCCTCCTCCACCGCCTCGGCACCGATGCCAAGGCGGACAAGGTCGTTTACGAGGAGACGCAGAACCCCGGCTTCCAGATCGGCGTCGGCAGCACCCAGGATCGGCAATGGCTGATCGTCGCCACCGGGGACAATTCCTCCGACGAAGTCCGCCTGATCCCGGCCGACCGGCCCGAGGCCGAGCCGATCATCGTCAGCCCGCGCAAGGAGAAGCGCAAATATTCGGTCGACGCCGCCCACGGGAAGCTGTGGGTGCTGACCAATGACGAGCACATCAATTTCCGCCTCGCCGAGGCGGACCCGACCCGGCCGGGCGAGTGGAGCACCGTCATTCCCGGCTCGGACCATGTCTATCTGACCGGCGTCACCAGCTTCGCGAAACATCTTGTCGTCAGCGAGCGGGTCGACGGCCTCGATCAGATCATCCTGCGCAGTTATGACGGAGGACGGGAAGAGCGCGTCCCCTTCGCCGAGGCGAGCTATGCCGCGGGCCTCGCCAGCAACCCGGAATATGATCCGCCGGCCTATCGCCTCGCCTATACCTCGATGGTCACGCCGGCGACGGTCTATGATTATGATCCGGCCACCGGCCAGCTCGCCACGCTGAAGGTGCAGAAAATCCCGTCCGGCTATGACGCCGGCCAATATGTCACCGAGCGGGTGATGGTGCCGGCGCGCGACGGCAAGCGCATCCCGGTGTCGATCCTGATGCGGAAGGGCTTTGTGAAGGACGGCAAGGCGCCGCTCTATCTCTACGCCTATGGCGCCTATGGCTACGCCATCCAGCCGACCTTCAACGCCAATTGGCTGAGCTTTGCGGATCGCGGCTATGCGGTGGCGATCGCCCATATCCGCGGCGGCGACGAGATGGGCTATGGCTGGTATCTCGACGGCACCGCGAAGAACCGCTGGAACACGTTCCGCGATTTCGTCGACGCGGCGAAAGGGCTGGTGGCGGAGGGCTACACCTCGGCCGGCCGCATCGGCATCCAGGGCGGATCGGCGGGCGGCGAGCTGATGGGCGTCGTCGCCAATACCGATCCCAAGCTGTGGGGGGCGATCGTCGCCGATGTGCCGTTCGTCGACGTGCTCAACACCATGCAGGACGAGAGCCTGCCGCTGACCCCGGGCGAATGGCCGGAATGGGGCAATCCGATCACCGACAAGGACGCCTTCGCGCTGCTCCGCTCCTACTCGCCCTATGACAATGTCACGGCGCAGGCCTATCCGCCGATGCTGATCACCGGCGGCCTCAACGATCCACGCGTGACCTATTGGGAGCCGGCCAAATGGGCCGCCCGCCTGCGTGCCACCAAGACGGATCGCAACCCGCTGCTTCTCAAGATCAATATGGGCGCCGGCCATGGCGGCAAGACCGGCCGCTACGTGGCGCTGGAGGAGCGGGCGGAAGCCTATGGCTTCATCATCAGCCAGCTCGGCTATGGAGCGGCGGCGGCGCCGGGCGTGAAGGAGGGAGATGACGGCCGGTAGCCTCGTCCTCCCTCAAAGCGGGAGAAGGCCGAGGCATCAGATCCCGTCCGTCACCGGCGCGAACCCGGCCGCCGCCAGCCCCCGGGCGAGGGCGGCCGCGCAGGCGTCGAGCAGCGCTTCGTCGCTCGATCTCACGACGAAATTCGCCCCCACCCGCCCCTCGCGGAAGAAGGGATAGCTGCCGATCTGGCAGCCGGGATGGGCGCGCTCCGTCTCGCTCAGCAAATCCGCGACCTCGCTCTCCGCCACCCAGCAGCCGATGGTGCGGCTGATCAGCGGCCGGCCGCCTTCGAGCGTGCCGGTCAGCGCTTCCAGCATCATGCCGGCGATGTGCGGCACGCCGGCAAGGATGAAGACGTTGCCGATGCGGATACCCGGCGCGCCCGACATGCGATTCTCGATCAGCGTCGCCCCTTCGGGCACGCGAGCCATGCGCAGCCGCGCCTCGGTGAGCCCGCCGCGCGCCGCATAATAATCCTCCAGCACCGCGCGCGCCCGCGGATGGACGATCACCGGCACGCCGAGCGCGGCGGCGATCGCGTCGACGGTGATGTCGTCATGGGTCGGCCCGATGCCGCCGGTGGTGAACAGATAGTCATGGGCGGCGCGTAGCGCGTTCACGGCCCCGCCGATCGCCTCGGCGACGTCGGGCACCACGCGCACCTCGGCGAGGCGGATGCCCTGCACGTTCAGCCACAGAGCGATTTGGGCGATGTTGCGATCCTGCGTGCGGCCGGACAGAATCTCGTCGCCGATGACGATCAGGGCGGCGGTCCAGATACGATCTTCAGCCATGGCGCTGTCATAGACACCTGCGAGCCCGCTCGCAAAGCGGGGTGGAGGGCGCTATATGAGGGTCATGACCAATTATGTCTTCGCCGCCGACGACGCCGTGGCCGAGCGCACGGGCGCCATCAAGCTTCACGGGCCGGAGGGCTTTGCCGGGATGCGCGCCGCGGGCCGGCTTGCCGCCCAAGTGCTGGATGCGCTCGTCCCCCATGTCGTGCCGGGCGTCACCACCGGCGAACTCGACGATCTCGTGCGCGAGCATATGCTTCGCGAGGGCGGCCTGCCGGCCACGCTCAATTATCGCGGCTATTCGAAGAGCTGCTGCATCTCGATCAACCATGTCGTCTGTCATGGCATCCCCAGCGATCGGGTGCTCAAGGAAGGCGACATCGCCAATATCGACGTCACCGTCATCCTGGACGGCTGGCATGGCGACACCAGCCGCATGTTCCTGATCGGCGACGTGCCGTTGAAGGCGCGCAAGCTGGTCGAGGTCACCTATGAGGCGATGATGCGCGGGATTGCCCAGGCGAAGCCCGGGAACCGCATGGGCGATGTCGCCCACGCCATCCAGAGCTTTGCCGAGCAGTTCCGCTACGGCGTGGTGCGCGACTTTTGCGGCCATGGCCTCGGCCGGCTGTTCCACGATGCGCCGGAAGTCGTGCATGCCGGCAAGCCCGGCACCGGGCCGGAGCTGAAGCCCGGCATGTTCTTCACGATCGAGCCGATGATCAACATCGGCCGCCCGGACGTGAAAGTGCTCGACGATGGCTGGACGGCGGTGACGCGCGACCGCTCGCTCTCCGCCCAGTTCGAGCATTCGGTCGGCATCACCGAGGATGGCTGCGAGATCTTCACGAGGAGCCCCGCCGGCCTCGATTGCCCGCCTTACGCCTGAGCCAGGACGACACAGGCTGGCGAGCGCACTTTCAACGGTGGCGAACAGCCGCTAAGCAAAGGTTCAGCCGGCCTGTGCAACGCCGGGCTTCAACCCTCGCATGTTCGGAACGGTAACAGCCTTGGTCTCTCGTTTCCCGCGCCTTGCCGCCGCCTTTCTCCCGCTCGGACTCATCGCGGTCGCCGTTCCTGCCGTGGCGCAGATGGATGCGTCGCCCGCCGATAATCCCGTCAACAGCGCGGACAATCTGAAACTGCCGAGCTCGGTCGAGCTGTTCGGCAAGGCGGACCCGAATGTCCGCAAGGCCACCGCCATCGTGAACGGCGCGATCATCACCGACACCGATGTCGACCAGCGGCTGAACCTGTTCCTCGCCGCCAATGGCGGCAAGATCGAGGGGGAGGAGCGCGAGCGGCTGCGTCTCCAGGTGCTGCGCAACCTGATCGACGAATCGCTGGAGATCCAGGAAGCGAGGGCCAATGACATCACCATCACCCGTGATGAACTGACCCAGGCCTTCAACCGTGTCGCCGGCAATTTCCGCCGCACGCCGAAGGATTTCGGCGAGTATCTGAAGTCGATGGGCTCCTCGGAAGCCTCGATCCGGCGGCAGATCGAGGGCGAACTTGCCTGGCAGCGCCTGCTGCGCCGGCGCGTCGAGCCCTTCGTCAATGTCGGCGAGGAAGAGGTCCGCTCGGTCATCAACCGGCTGAACGCGGCCAAGGGCACCAACGAATATCGCGTCGGCGAGATTTTCCTGTCGGCCACGCCGGAGAACACCAGCGAGGTGTTCGCCAACGCCCAGCGCATCGTCACCCAGATCCGCGGCGGCGCCTCGTTCGTGGCCTATGCCCGCCAATATTCGGAAGCCTCGACGGCGGCGGTCGGCGGCGATCTCGGCTGGGTGCGTGCCGAGCAGCTGCCCGAGCCGCTCAGCAACGCGATCAAGGGCATGCGCAGCGGCGAGCTGTCCGAGCCGATCCCGATTCCCGGCGGCTTCTCCGTGCTGGTGCTGATCGACCAGCGTCAGGTGCTCACTGCCAATCCGCGCGACGCGATGCTCAGCCTGAAACAGGTGTCCCTGAAATTCCCGCCCGGCGCCAGCCGCGCCAGCGCCGCGCCGCTGGTCGAGAAGCTCGCCGCCGCCGGCAAGGCGGTGCAGGGCTGCGGCAATGTCGACGCGATGGTCGCTGGGCTGCCGGGCGCCGAAGTGGTGCAGAATGACAGTGTGCGCGCCGGCGACCTGCCGCCGCAGCTCCAGGACATGATCCTCAATCTTTCGGTGGGTCAGGCGACCCAGCCGTTCGGCTCGCTGGAGGATGGCGTGCGGGTCCTCGTGCTGTGCGGGCGCGACGATCCGGAGCAGGCCAAGGGCCCCTCGCCCGAGCAGATCATGGCGCAGATGGAGGAAGAGCGCGTCAACATGCGCGCCCGCCGCTATCTGCGCGACCTGCGTCGCGATGCGGTGGTCGATTATCGCTGACCCCCGCCCCGTGAGGCCATTGGCCGTCTCGCTCGGCGATCCCAGCGGGATCGGGCCGGAGATCGTTGCGAAGGCGTGGGATGCGCGCGACAGGGCGGGGCTGCCGCCATTCTTCGCGGTCGGCGACGGGCTGAGCATTGAGGCCGTGTGGCCCGGCCCCATCGCCCGGCTGTCCGATCCGGCCGACGCCGTGGCCGCCTTCCCCGACGCGCTGCCGGTGATCGAGGTGCAGGACACCGGCCCGATCACCCCCGGCGCGCCCGATCTCGCCGGCGCGCGCTGCTCGCTCGACGCGCTCGAGCTGGCGGTCGGCCTCACCCGCTCGGGGACGGCGGCGGCGCTGGTCACGGCGCCGGTCGCCAAGTCCCAGCTCTATGCGATCGGCTTCACCCATCCCGGGCAGACCGAGTTCGTCGCCGAGCGCTGCGGCATCGCGCGCGAGAATGCGGTGATGATGCTGGCCGGCCCGACGCTGCGCACGGTGCCGGTGACGACCCATTTGCCGCTGGTCAAGGTGCGCGACGCGCTGTCCGTCGAGCTGATCGTGCAACGGGCGCGGATCACCTGGCGGGGGCTGGTCCGCGATTTCGGGATCGAGAATCCGCGCATCGTCATCGCCGGCTTCAATCCCCATGCCGGCGAGGGCGGCGCGCTCGGCACCGAGGAGATCGACCTGATCCAGCCGGCGATCGAGCGGCTGGCGGCGGAAGGGATCAATGTCGGCGGCCCGTTCGCGTCGGACACCCTGTTCCACGCCCGCGCGCGCGCGACTTATGACGCGGCGCTCTGCCTCTACCATGATCAGGCGCTGATCCCGATCAAGACGCTGCATTTCGACGAGGGCGTGAACATGACGCTCGGCCTGCCGATCGTGCGCACCTCGCCCGACCATGGCACGGCCTTCGCGCTGGCCGGGCGGAACGAGGCCGATCCGGGCGCGATGATCGCCGCCATCGCCCTGGCCGGCCAGTGCGCCGCGCGGCGCGCCGGTGCGGAGCTTGCCACCGCGGGATGACGCTCGACGACCTGCCGCCGCTGCGCGAGGTGATCGCCCGCCACGGGCTCGCCGCCTCGAAGGCGCTCGGCCAGAACTTCCTGCTCGACGGCCAGCTGCTGGACCGGATCGCCCGCGTGCCCGGTCCGCTGGATGGCGCACGCGTCTATGAGGTCGGTCCCGGTCCCGGCGGGCTGACCCGCGCGCTGTTGCGCGCCGGCGCCAGCGTGACGGCGGTGGAGCGCGACGATCGCTGCCTTCCCGCCCTTGCCGAACTGGCGGAGGCGGCGCCGGGAAGGCTCAGCGTCGTGCCCGGCGACGCGATGGATATGGACGAGGAAGCGGCCGTGGGGCGCGGCGCGCACATCGTCGCCAACCTGCCCTACAATGTCGGCACGGCTTTGCTCGTCCGTTGGCTGACCGGCACGGAATGGGCGCCGTGGTGGGCGTCGCTCACCCTCATGTTCCAGAAGGAGGTGGCGGAGCGGATCGTCGCCGCGCCGGACAGCGACGCCTATGGCCGGCTCGCCGTGCTCGCCCAATGGCGGACCAGCGCGTCCCTTGCCTTCACGGTACACCGCTCGGCCTTCGTGCCGCCCCCCAAGGTGATGTCGGCGGTGGTGCATATCCGCCCGGCCGCCGCGCCCGAGGGGGTGACGGCGGCGCGGATCGGCCAGCTGACGGCCGCAGCCTTCGGACAGCGGCGCAAGATGCTGCGCCAGAGCCTGAAATCCCTGCCCGGCGCGCTCGGCGCACTGGAGCAGCTCGGCATCGACCCGGCGCGGAGGGCAGAGACAGTGAGCGTCGCCGAATATGTGGCGATCGCGCGAGCGCTCTAGTTCGGCTTGACCGTCGTCTGTTCCTGGCCCTTGGGCGGCACCTTGTCACTCGCCTGCGCGGTCTGCACCGCAGGCGGCGGACCCTTGGCGATGGCGGCGGCAAGCGTGGTGGCGGGCTGGCACGTGGTCTTGCACAGGCTCTGGATGCGGGCGAGATTGGCCTTGGCGCGTTCGATCGCGCCGCGCTGGACCATGGCATCGCCCTGGGCGGAAAGCGCGTTGACGTCGTCCGGCTTGAGCGCCAGCGCCTCGCGATAGAAGCGGATCGCCTTGCCCGGCAGGGCCTGCGCCTGGGCGACGCGGCCGAGCGCGATATAGGCGTCGCGATTGCGCGGATCGACCGCCAGCGCCGTCTCCAGCAAATCCTGCGCGCCGGTGAGATTGCCGGCGGTACGAAGCGCGTCGGCCTGCCTGACGAGCGCCGTGGAGCGCGGATTGATGGCGTCGTCAGGCTTCTGGCCGACACCCTGGCTCGACACGGTGAGCAGGGCGAGGCCGAGCGCGATGACAGGCGGCGTGAAGCGCATAAGCGTCTCCGAAGACGGTACGAAACGCCCGTCTAGCACGGGCGCCGCATCCGCGCGAAGAAAAACCCGTCAGTTCCGTCACGTGACGGGGTGAGCCGAATGCCCGGCGGGGCGGGCGTACCGGCGCCGATCTCCACCTCGTCCGCCGGCCAGTCGAGCCCGGCGGCGATCGCCGGCCCCTCCTCGGGCAGCAGCGAGCAGACCCCGTAAACCAGCGCGCCGCCCGGCCGCACCAGCCGCGCCGCAACCGCCAACAGCCGCGCCTGCAGCGTCGTCAGGCGGGTCAGCCGCTCCGCCGTCAGCCGCCAGCGCGCCTCGGGATTGCGCCGCCAGGTGCCGGTGCCGGAACAGGGCGCGTCGACCAGCACGATGTCCGCCGCGCCGGCAAGATCGGCGAGCGCCTCGGCCTCGCGCCCGCCGTCCAGCAGGCGCGTCTCGATGATCGACACGCCGGCGCGCTCGGCACGCGGCGCGAGTCGCGCGAGGCGGGCGCGGTCTGCGTCGCACGCGATGATCCGGCCCTTGCCCGCCATCATCGCGGCCAGCGCCAGCGTCTTGCCCCCCGCGCCTGCGCACAAGTCGACCACCGTCATCCCGGGCGCCGCGCCGCAGGCGAGGCTGAGCAGCTGGCTGCCCTCGTCCTGCACCTCGACCTGACCGGCGAGGAACGGCGCGCTCGCCTCGACCGCGAACGGCTCGGGGAAGCGCAGGCCGTCAGGCGCGTGCGGCGTGTCGAAGGCGTCGGGAAAGGCGGCGCGCATCTGGCTGCGAGTCGCCTTGAGGGTGTTGACGCGCAGATCGAGCGGCGCGCGTTCGAGCAGCGCGGCAAGATCGCCGGCGCCGAGCGTGGCAGCCAGCCTGGCGGCGAGCCATTTGGGGGCCACGCCGGCCGGGGCGCGCGGCTCGCCGGGCGAGAGCGGCGCCGGGCCGTGCGGTGCGCCGTCAAACAGGGCCGCGACGGCGGGATCATCCTCGGCGAGGCCGGCGAGCGCGGCCCGACCGCTTTCGGGCCGCTCGCCGGCGCGACGGATCGCGGCATAGACGAGGTCGCGCACCGCCCGACGGTCCTTCGCACCGGCATAGCGCCGCGCCTTGAAATAGCGCTGGACGAGCGTGTCGGCGGCGGGGCCGGCATCGCGGGCGGCGGCGATCACCGCATCCAATATCTCGATCGCCGCCTGGGCGCGGGCCTGCGGGGTCATCGGCTGAGCATGGGAATGGTGGGGGAGGAGGCGCGCATCGCCGGAACGTTAATGGAACGGTGACGCCGAGGAAAGCGGCTGCCGCGCCCCTCCCCGTCATGCCGAACTTGTTTCAGCATCCACTCATCCACAAACGCCGGAGCCTGTGGCGCAGTGGCCCCCTGAATCACGCCTGCCTGAGCCTGTCGAAGGGTTCAGGGTGACGAGCCTGCTGCTGCGGCGGCTCGCCACGCTCATGCGTCATGCTGAAACAAGTTCGGATAACGGTTGTCGTTGGCGGAAGCGGGTGACCGCGCCTTATCGCCGCACCAGCCCGGCGGGCGCCTCCGGCACCACCGGCAGCAGCACCGCGCTGGCATTCGCCCCGCCGCGCATCACCGTGATCGTCGCCTTCTGATAGTCCGCCTTTTTCGCGTAGAAGATGTTGGGAACGAACTTCTGCGGATTGCGATCATAGACCGGGAACTGGGTCGACTGGATCTGGATCATGATGCGGTGGCCCGGCTCGAAGACATGGTTCACGGCCGGCAGCCGGAACTTGTATTCCTGCACCTGATTGGCGGGGATCGCGGTCGGCTTGGCGAAGCTGTTGCGGTAGCGGCCGCGGAAGATGTCCTGGCTGATCGCCAGCTGATAGCCACCCATCTTCGGATCGGTCGCATCCTCCGCCGGGAACACATCGATCACCTTGACGATGAAATCCCCGTCGGTGCCGGTGGTCTTTGCGAAGATGTCGGCCATCGGCACGCCGGACACGCGCACCGGCGCGGTCAGCACCGGCGTCGAATAGGACAGCACATCCGGCCGGCCATCATAGCTGCGCTGGTCCTGCACCAGCCAGTCGCCCCAGCGGCCGTCGCCGAAATTGACCGGCCGCGGCAGGTGCGGGACCGGCTTGGCCGGATCGGAGACGTAGGAATCGCCCCCTGCCCCGCCCTTGCCGAAGCCGAGCCCGTCATCGTCCTGCATGTAGATCGGACGCAGCGGGGTTTCGCAGCCGGCCTCGCATGCCGCCGGCCAGGACTTGAAATAATCCCAATGATTCTCGGACGTGTTGTAGATCGCCGCCGGCGCCGGCGTGAAGGCCGGGCCGTCCTTCAGATAATGATTGAAGAAGGGCAGGACCATGTCTTCGCGATATTGTGCGGCGGTGTCGCCGTTCCACTTGAACGGCCCGAGTTCATAGCCGACGCGATTGATCTGGCTGTGCCGCCACGGCCCCATGACGATGAAGTTGTTGGCGGTCTTGCCGGCCTTGACCAGCGATTCATAGCTGTGGATGGCGCCGTACATATCCTCCTGATCCCACAGCCCCTGTTCCCAGAGGGTGGGCACGTCGGAGGGGGACTTGGCGAGCAGCTTGTCGAGCGCCTGGCCGGACCAGAATTCGTCATAGGCGGGGTGCTGCGACATGCGCTCCCACGCCGGAAGCTGGTCATAACCCGACTTCTTCGCCCATTCGCTGGCCGAGCCGACCTCGCGGAAATTGTCGTAATCGTCATAGCCGCCGGACGGCGGCGCCTTGCCCTCGCCCTTGTAGCCGGTCTGCGATCCGATCCAGCCGATATTGGCGAGGCGGAACGCGCCGTGGTGGAACCAGTCGTCGCCCATCCAGCCGTCGATCATCGGGCTCTGCGGCGCCGCCACCTTGAGCGCGGGATGCGGATGGAGCAGCGCCATCACCACCGTGAACCCCTCATAAGAGGAGCCGATCATGCCGACGCGGCCGTTGGACTGGGGCAGGTTCGCCTTGTTCACCAGCCAGTCGATCGTGTCATAGGCGTCGGTGGTATGATCGACCTTGGTCGGGTTGAGCGCCCCGATCACCGGGCGGGTGACGATGTAATTGCCCTCGGACTTATACTTGCCGCGAATGTCCTGATAGACGCGGATATAGCCGTTGCGCACGAAGATCTCGTCGGCGAGCGGCAGGGTGGACAGCATCGACGGGCTGTCCGAGCGCTTGGCCCGCGCATCGGCGTGATAGGGCGTGCGGGTGAGCACGATCGGGGCGTTGGTGGCGTTCCTGGGGATGACGATGACGGTGTGCAGCTTGACGCCGTCGCGCATCGGGATTTCCACCTCGCGCTTGATATAGTCGGCGTTGGCGGTGATCGGCGGATTGAACTTCGCCGGAATGTCGTTGCCGCTCGCCGGCCAGACGGGCGCATCCTGCGCGATGGCGGCGGTGAACATCAGCGCCGCGAGCGGCAGGAACATCAGCGATTTCTTCATCTGGGGCCCATCCCTGAACGACTTTATGCCCGCGGTCTTAGGACCGGCGGGCGATGGGAGCAATGAAATGAAATGCGCGGCGTCGGGGGGCGAGCCGCCGCCGCCAAACAAACCCGTCACCCCGGACTTGATCCGGGGTCCATCTCTCTCCACCAGCGAAGGCGCCGGTGCTGACATGGATGCTGAAACAGGCCTGCCCTGAACGTGTTTCAGGGTTCAGCATGACGGGTGCAAATTGCCGGCGAGCATTCGCCTCCCTAGCGCGTCGGGTAGTTGGGCGCCTCGCGGGTGATCGAGACGTCGTGGACGTGGCTTTCGCGGAGGCCAGCATTGGTGATGCGCACGAAGCGGGCCCGCGCCTTCAGTTCCGGGATGGTGGGCGCGCCGGTATAGCCCATCGCCGCCTTGATACCGCCAACCAGCTGGTGGATCACGTCGCGCGCCGGGCCCTTGAACGGCACCTGGCCCTCGATGCCCTCGGGCACGAGCTTGAGCTGATCCTTGATGTCCTGCTGGAAATAGCGATCGGCGGAGCCGCGCGCCATCGCCCCGACCGAGCCCATGCCGCGATAGGATTTATAGGCGCGGCCCTGATAGATGAAGGTCTCGCCCGGAGCCTCGGCGGTGCCGGCGAGCAGCGAGCCGACCATCACCGTGCCGGCGCCCGCAGCGAGCGCCTTGGCGAGATCGCCGGAGGTGCGCAGGCCGCCATCGGCGATCACCGGCACGCCGGACTTGGCCGCTTCCTCGGCCGCGTCCATGATCGCGGTGAGCTGGGGCACGCCGACGCCCGCGACGACGCGGGTGGTGCAGATCGAGCCCGGGCCGATGCCCACCTTCACGCCATCCGCGCCGGCATCGATGAGGGCGCGGGTCGCCTCGGCGGTGGCGACGTTGCCGGCGACCACCTGCACGGAGTTGGACAGCCGCTTCACCCGCTCGACGGCGCGGGCGACGTCGCGGTTGTGACCATGGGCGGTGTCGATGACGATCAGGTCGCATTCGGCGTCGACCAGCGCCTCGGTGCGCTCATAACCCTTGTCGCCGACGGTGGTGGCGGCGGCGACGCGCAGCCGGCCGGAACCGTCCTTCGTGGCGGCGGGATAGTTCACCGCCTTCTCGATGTCCTTCACCGTGATCAGGCCGACGCAGCGATAGGCGTCGTCCACCACCAGCAGCTTCTCGATACGGCGCTGGTGGAGCAGGCGGCGCGCCTCGTCCTGGCCGACACCGGCCGGGACGGTGGCCAGATTCTGCGAGGTCATCAGCTCGCGCACCGGCTGGCGCGGGTTCTCGGCGAAGCGCACGTCGCGATTGGTGAGGATGCCGACCAGCTTGCCGGACGCCTCGACCACCGGCACGCCGGAGATCCGATTGTCCTGCATCAGCGCCTGCGCGTCGGCCAGCGTGGCATCGGGCAGGATCGTGATCGGGTTGACGACCATGCCGCTCTCGAAGCGCTTGACGGCGCGGACGGCGGCGGCCTGCTCCTCCACCGACAAATTGCGGTGGAGCACGCCGAGGCCGCCCAGTTGCGCCATGACGATCGCCATGTCGGCCTCTGTCACCGTATCCATCGCGGCGGAGAGGATCGGGATGTTGAGCGCGATATCGCGCGTCACTTGGGTGCGGGTATCCGCCTGGCTCGGCAGCACGTCGGAGGCGCCGGGCTGGAGGAGGACATCGTCGAAGGTGAGGCCGAGGCGGATTTCCATGGGAGTCTCTGGTGTCTCTTAACGTCGGGGGGAGGGATAAAGGGCAGGATCGGCGAGCGCGCGGGCGAGTGCGACGTGCAGCGTCGCATCCTCGGCGGCCCCGTCGAGCGGGGGCAGATGGGCGACATCGTCCAGCGGCCCGTGATAATTGGCGCGAAGATAGGCCATCAGCTTGTTCATGTCGCTGAACGAGCCGGACACCATCACGGCCGGCACGCCCTTCTCGCCGAACGCCCAGCCGTCCTGCCGTTTGAGCATGATGTCGGCCTCATTGTCGCTGTCGAGCTGGCGGCCGGCCTTGCGGATGGCGGCGTCGATGGCGGTGTCGAGGGCGGGGGTGCGGCCGCGGCCCATGATCGCGACCGGCATGCCGGCCGGCGCGATGGCGGCGGTGTCGATGTTGAGATTGGCGACGACGCGGCCGAGCGGCACCGGCGGCGCGTCGGCAAAGGCTCTGGCGCCGAGCAGGCCCAGCTCCTCCGAGGTGGTGGCGAGGAAATAGACGTCGCGCCGGGGCCGCGGGCCGGCAGCGACGCGGCGGGCGATCTCGATCAGCATCGCCGTGCCGCTGGCATTGTCGACGGCGCCGTTGCAGATGCGATCCGGCGCGCCTTCGGGGCGGCATTGGGCGCCGAGATGATCCCAGTGCGCGCTCAGCACCACGGCGCCAGCCGCGGGATCGCTGCCTGCCACCTTGCCGACGATGTTTGCGGTCTGGAACGGCGCCACGCGCGTCTCCGCGCTGAGGGTGGCGCCGCCCGGCAGACGGAGGGGCCGGAACCCGGCGCCGCCGGCGGCGGTCAGCAGCGCGTCGAAGCTCTGGCCGGTGAACTGGGCGAGCCGCGCCGCGGCTGGCCGGGCGATGGCGCCTTCGATCCTCGCGCCGAAATCGGGCAGGCGGGCGCGGCCGCCCTGCTCGGCGGCGAAGGCCGGCCAATCGGCGTCGGCAGCGGGAATGATCAGGATGGCGGCGGCGCCGGCGGCGCGCAACGCCTCCTCCCGATCGCCGAGGCCATGACCGCCGCCGGGCAGCTCGCTGGCGAGGAGGACGATGGCGCCGTGAAGATCGGTGTCGGCGATCTGCTCGGGCAGGGCCGCGCCGACGAAGAACACCGGCGCCCCGTCCAGACCTTCCGAACCGCCGCGCCCGGTCAGGGCAAGCTGGTCCGCGCCGATTCCGACCGGGCCGAGGCGAAATGCGGCGGTGACCGGCGTGCGGCGCACGAGGGTGATCGTCTGCCGCCAGCCGCCGCCCGCCGCGCCGGGCGCGAGCTTCGCCCGGGCGAACGCCTTGGCGACATAGGCCTCGGTGCGCAGGCCGCCCCTGGTGCCGGGCTGGCGACCCTGGAACTTGTCGTCGGCAAGGGTGGCGATGCGCGCCTGCAGTTCCTTCACGCTCACCGTTTCCGGGATCGCCCTTGGCGAAACAGCGGCAGCACCGGCCCCCGTGGCGAGGAACAGGGCGAGAGTCGCAGCGAAGAAGCGGGGCATATCCGGCCTTGGCACCAGCTTCGCCTTAGCGCAACCCCGCTCCTACTCTCCCGCCAGCGCCAGCACGCGGCGCGCCTGCGCGACATGCATCGCCTCGATCATGCGATCACGGAAGCGTTCCGCCCCGCCCCCGAATGCGGCGATGAGCGCGCGGGCCTCCTCCACTTCCTGCGGCGTCGGACCGAAGGCGGCGTTGGCGGTGGCGATCTGGGCAGGATGGATCAGGGTCTTGCCGTCGAAGCCGAACGCACGGCCCTCGGCGCATTCGGCGGCGAGGCCCTCGGCATCGTCGAGCCGGTTGAACACCCCGTCCAGCACGGGCACGCCCGCCGCGCGCGCCGCCAGCACCACCGCTTGCAGCGCGAAGCCGAGCCCGCCCCGCCCGCTGCCCGGCGGCAGCTGCAGCGTCGCGGCGAGATCGTTGGTGCCGACGATCAACCCGGCGCACGCCACCGCGATCGACGGCGCGGCGAGCACGCCGGCAGGCGTCTCGATCATCGCCAGCACGGGTCGCTCGACGCCCCGCGCGACGGTGGCGACGGTGACCGCGTCCTCGACCTTGGGCAGCACCACGAAGGTCGCCTTCGATGCGCGCACCGCGGTGACGTCGCCGACGTGCCACGGGGTGCCGCGCAGGTTGAGGCGGACGCCCGCCTCGGCCCGGCCGAAACCCTCGGCCAGCGCCGCGATGGCGGCATCGCGCGCGCCGTCCTTGCCGTCGTCACGAACCGAATCCTCGAGATCGACGATGATCATGTCGCAGGGCAGCGCCGCCGCCTTGGCGAGCGCGCGGTCGTTCGAGCCGGGCACGAACAGCGCCGAGCGGCGCGGACGATCGGGGGAGAGATGCATGCGGCTGGCCCTCCTTGTCTGGCCTGGCGCCACGAACGCCGCATGAAGGGCAACCATGTCAAGCCCGCCCCCCGCCTTCGGACCGCCGGGTCGTTTTTCCGCCTGATGTCGCCGATCGCTCGTCCATCGGCGGACCAGCGCGATCGCGTCCGCATCGCCGGCCGGCGCTGCCCGGCGCGCCCGGCGCTCCACCTCGTCGATATCGCGCACGACGCCGGTCCCGTTGCCATGCATCAGGGCGCTGCGCCGGCCATTGCGCCGCGCGCATATTGGCGGACATCCGCGAACGGCGCATAACATCCGCAATCATGACCGCCGCGGAAGGATGATCCCTTGCTGTTCGCCCTTGCTCTCCTCGCCCTGCTTGCGGTGATGTTCGTCTTCGCCGGCGTGACCGTGGTCCGCCAGGGCTATCAATACACGATCGAGCGGTTCGGCCGCTTCACCCAGGTGGCGCGGCCGGGCTTCACTTTCATCGTGCCGTTCGCCGATCGGGTCGGACGGCGTGTGAACGTGATGGAGCAAGTGCTTGATATCCCCGGGCAGGAGATCATCACCCGCGACAATGCGATGATCTCCACCGACGGCGTCGTATTCTTCCAGGTGCTGGACGCCGCCAAGGCGGCCTATGAGGTGTCCGACCTCTACAACGCCATCCTCAACCTGGTGACGACCAACCTGCGCACCGTGATGGGGTCGATGGACCTCGACGAGACCCTGTCCAAGCGCGACGAGATCAACGCCCGCCTGCTCTCCGTGGTCGATCACGCGACCGTGGCGTGGGGGGTGAAGATCACCCGCGTCGAGGTGAAGGACATCCGTCCGCCGGCGGACATCGTCAACGCCATGGCCCGGCAGATGAAGGCCGAGCGCGAGAAGCGCGCCAGCATCCTCGAGGCGGAGGGCGCGCGCGCCTCCGAGATCCTGCGCGCCGAAGGTGCCAAGCAAAGCCAGATTCTCCAGGCCGAGGGACGGCGCGAATCCGCTTTCCGCGACGCCGAGGCGCGCGAGCGCGCCGCCGAGGCCGAGGCCACCGCCACCCGCCTCGTCTCCGAAGCGATCGCCGGCGGCGATGCCAAGGCGATAAACTATTTCGTGGCGCAGAAATATGTCGAGGCGGTGGCCCAGTTCGCCTCGTCACCCAATGCCAAGACCATCCTGTTCCCGGTCGAGGCGACGCAGCTGATCGGCACGCTGGGCGGCATCGGCGAGATTGCGCGCGAGGCGCTGGCGCCCGGCAAGGCGGGCACGCCGCCCGCCCCGCCGGCCGGCGGCGTGCCGCGTGTCACCAGCCGGGAGGGCTGAGCGGCGTGGACGGGATCGATCCGGCCTGGGCGTGGATCAGCGCCGGCCTCGCGCTGGCCGCGGCGGAAATCCTGCTGCCGGGCTATTTCCTGATCTGGATCGGGCTGGCGGCATTGGTCACCGGCACGCTGACGCTCGCTTCCGGGGTGGCGCTGGTGCCGCAGCTCGGCCTGTTCGCGGTGGTGACGGTCCTTTCCGTGCTGGTGGCCCGGCGCTGGACGACGGAAGTGCTGCCGGACGAGACGCTGATGCTCAACGACCCTGCCGCGCGCCTGATCGACAGCATCGTCATCGTCGAGGAGACGGTGAATGCCGATCACGGCCGGGTGCGGGTCGCCGATGGCACATGGCCGGCACGCGGCGACCCGGCGCGCCCCGGCGACAAGGTGCGCGTCGTCGCGGTGGAGAATGGCTGCCTGATCGTGACGCGCCGCAGGCGGAGTGGACAAGGGCGCGGGAATCGCTAAAAGTTCGCCTTCCGTTCCAGTGGAGGCCTCGTGGATCCCGCGCTTGTCATCGGCCTGATCGTAGCGCTGCTTGCCGGCCTCGGCGCCGGCTGGCTGCTCGGGCGGCAGGGCCTCGCCGCCGCGCGCGGCGAACGCGACGAGGTTCGTCGTGATTTCAACCGCGCCATCACCGAGCTCGCCGCCGCCGCGACGGAAGCGAAGCAGGTTGAGCCGCTGAAGGCGGAGCGCGCCGCGGCGGAGGCACGCGCCGTCGCCGCCGAGACGGCGCTTGGCGCGGCACGCGCTCAGGCGGAGGAGCGCGCCGCCGCTCATGCCGCGCAGATCGCCCAGCTCAACGAGGCGCGCGAGGCTCTGGCCGCGCAATTCGGGGAGGTCGGCACCAAGCTGCTCGCCGAGGCACAGCGCAATTTCCTCGAGCGCGCCGACCAGCGCTTCGCCGAGGCCGGCAAGGACAGCGAGACCAAGCTCAAGGCCCTGCTCTCGCCGGTGCAGGATACGCTCAAACGCTATGAGGAAGGCCTGTCGCGCGTCGAGAAGGAGCGCGTCGATTCCTACGCGGAACTGCGCCAGACGGTTACCCAGCTCGCCCAGGGCAATGACGTGGTGCGGCGCGAGACGGCGCGGCTCGCCAATGTGCTGCGCTCCAGCCCGAAGCATCGCGGCCGCTGGGGTGAGGAGCAGTTGCGGACCGTGCTGGAATCGGCCGGGCTGTCGGAGAATGTCGACTTCTCGCTGCAAGGCGCGGTGAATGACGGCGAGCGGCTGTTGCGGCCGGACTGCGTGATCCACCTGCCGGGCGGGCGCTGCATCGTCATCGACGTGAAATGTCCGCTGGTCGCCTTCGAACAGGCTTTCGACGAAGAGGATGAGGAGCGCCGCGCCGCGCTGTTGCTCGCCCATGCCAATGCGATGCGCAGCTATGCCGCCGATCTCGGGCGCAAGGGCTATTGGCGGCAATTCGAGCTATCGCCCGATTTCGTGATCATGTTCATCCCGGGCGAGCATTTCCTCGCCGCCGCCGCCGAGCGCGCCCCGGACCTGATCGAGACCGCGTTCCGATCCGGCGTGATCATCGCGTCCACGATCAACATGCTGGCGCTGGCCAAGGTCATGGCGGGCATGTGGCGGCAGGAGAAGCTTGCCGAGCAGGCCGAGGCGATCGGCGCGCTCGGCAAGGAGCTTTATGCCCGCCTGGCGGTGATGGGGGACCACGTCGCCAAGCTGGGCCGTAACCTCAATCAGGCGACGGGAGCCTACAACGCCTTCGTCTCGAGCCTCGACCGCAACGTCCTGACCAGCGCGCGCCGCTTCGAGGCGCTCAAGGTCGACACCTCCGGCAAGGCGATCGAGCCGGTGTCACTGATCGACGCGACGGCGATCGGCTCGACCAAGCTGTCCGCCTTGGCCGACGGCACGGCGGAGGCCGCGGAGTAGGCGACCCGGCGCCCCGTCGATCAGGCGACGGAATGCGCCGTCTCGATCAGGGAAGGCCGGCCGCGCATCGCCAGCCACCACGCCGCCAGCGAGGGGCGATGTGCGCGCCAGTCCCGTTCCGGCCAGCGGAAATCGAGATAGCCGAGCAATGCCGCCACGGCGATTTCGCCGATCGTCCACGCCTCGTCAGCGAGCCCGGTGATTTCCAGCCTGTCCAGCGCGGCATCGCGCGCCTCATGGAATCGGGCGATCATCGCCGGCACTTGCTGTCCGGCCGGGCGCCGTTCGTCAGCGAACAGGCGCCCTGCCGCAGTGCAGGCGCCGTCGGCGAGCCCTTGCAGAAGAAGCGCCCGCCACCGCGCCGCGCCCTCCGCCGGGATCAGCCGGCGGATCGGGCCGAGACTGTCCAGCCAGTCGCAGATGACAGCGGACTCATAGAGGACGCCCCCCTCATCCGTGACCAGCGTCGGCACCTTGGCGAGCGGATTGAGCGCGCGGAGGCCGGCGTCCGTCCACGGATCGACCCGCCGCAACACGAGGCGCCCGGTGAGCCCGAGTTCATGCGCGGCGATCCGCACCTTGCGCGCGAAGGGGGAGGTCGGCGCGTAGTAAAGCTCCATGCTCACCCCCGCCGATGCTGGTTGAGCACCTCATAGGCCATCACCGCCGTCGCCACCGCGGCGTTGAGGCTGTCGGCGGCGCCCTGCATCGGAATCTTGACGCGCACGTCGCAGGCCGCCGCATAGTCGGCAGGCAGGCCCTGCGCCTCGTTGCCGACGAGGAGGAAGGTCGGGCGCGGATAGCGCGGCGCCTGATAATCCTCCGACGTGTCGAGGCTGAGGCCGACGAGCAGCCCTTCCCCTGCCCTTAGCCACGACAGGAAATCCGGCCAGCGCGCGCGGGCCACCTGCTGGGTGAACAGCGCACCCATGCTGGCGCGCACCGCCTCGACCGAGAAGGGGTCGACGCAATCGTCGATCAGGATCAGCCCGCCCGCGCCGACCGCGTCGCCGGTGCGCAGGATGGTGCCGAGATTTCCCGGATCGCGCAGCGACTGAGCGACCAGCCAGATATCGGCCCGGCTGCGATCGACGGCGCCAAGATCGGTGGCGAACTCGTCATAGACGCCGAGCACCGTCTGCGGATTATCCTTGCCCGACAGCTTGTGCAGAATGTCCCGATCGGTCTCGATCGCCTCACCGCCAGCGGTTTCGGCGGCCGCAGAGAGGCGCCGGACGAGCGGATGGCCGGCGGTGTCGGCGGTGTGGAAGATGTAGCGCGGCAGGCGACCGGCCGCTTCCGCCTCGGCGAGAATGCGGAGCCCCTCGGCAAGGAACATGCCTTCGTCGCGGCGATGCTTCTTATCGCGAAGCGCGCGTACGCGCTTGACCAGCGGATTGGAGAAGGCGGTGATGACGCGCGGCATGCTGGCGGGTTAGCCGATGCCCTGGTGGAGGAACAGACTTAACCGAAACGAAACCAGAAACATGGAAATGCCGTGGCCGCGCGGGAAGCACCCGCCCCGGGGGGAAGAACCATATGTTGATGCAGTCACGCGACTTCGGCGCGATGCGAATCGTCGCGCCGCCACGCCGCTCCGCCATCGTGATGCGCAGGGCCACCGGCGCGGCGGTACGCGCGATCACCGCCCCGCTCGCCGCGATCCTGTTCCTGATCCTGGCGACGTGGCTGGTCGTGGGCACCGGGCTTGGCGTCGCCGCCTATCTCGGCCGGCGCGCGCGGGGCGCGGCCGGCGTGCGATAGCGCTAGTCCTCGCCGAACTTGGCCTCGACCAGTTCGGCGAGCGCCAGCACCGCGACCTCGGCGCCGTCGCCGGCGGCACTGATCGTGACGCTGTCGCCCATCGCGGCGCCGAGCATCATCAGACCCATGATCGATGTGCCGGCGACGCTGGAGCCGTCCTTCTCCACTTCGACATTCGCCGGCTGCCGGCTGGCGAGCGTGACGAATTTCGCGGATGCGCGCGCGTGAAGACCGCGCTTGTTGGTGATCTGGACCGTCCGTCGGACTGGGGTCATGCAGCAGCCTCTCCGAGAATTTCGGACGCCACCGATATATATTTCCTGCCCGCCTCTCGGGCGGCGGCGGCGGCAGCCTTAACCTGCATCGTCTTTCGCGCCCCGTCCAGACGGATAAGCATCGGCAGATTGACGCCGGCGATAACCTCCACCCGCTCGCTCTTCATCAGGCTGATGGCGAGGTTGGAGGGCGTACCCCCGAACAGATCGGTGAGCAGGATCACCCCGCTGCCGTCATCGACACGACCGACGGCGGCGGCGATCTCCTCGCGCCGGGCTTCCATGTCGTCCTCGGGGCCAATGCAGATCGCGGCGATCGCCTCCTGCGGCCCGACCACATGCTCCATCGCATTGACGAACTCGGTAGCGAGTCGTCCGTGCGTCACCAGCACCAAACCAATCATTCAATCCCACCCGCGCCATGCTCCCCGGCTGGCCGCTCTTGTGTGATGGCGGCGTGCGCGAGGTCCCTGTGCTGGACCGTGAGCGAAAAACCGCTGCAGCGCAACAGCGCCGCCACACGCTCCGCCGCGTGAACCGACCGGTGTTTCCCTCCGGTACACCCGAAAGCCACTGTAACATAGGACTTTCCCTCCCCGGCGTAGCGGGGAAGCAACAGATTCAGCAGCCCTTCGATCCGCTCCAGCGACTCCTCATAGGCCGGGTCGCCCGCGATATAGTCGGCGACGGCGGGATCCCGGCCGGTCAGCGGGCGGAGCGCGACGTCCCAATGCGGATTGCGCAGATAGCGCATGTCGAACACCAGATCGGCGGCACGCGGCAAGCCGCGCGAGAAGGCGAAGGAGAGGATGGCGAGCGTCATCGTCCCCTGCCCTCCGGCGCTGCCGAAGCGCTGGCGGAGTTCCGCCTGGAGGGCGTTGCTGGTGAGGCCGGTGGTGTCGATGAGGTGATCGGCGCGGGCGCGCAGCGGGGCCATCTGGCGACGATCCTCGGCAATGCCGAGCGCGGCGGGGCGATCCAGCGCCAGCGGGTGGCGGTGGCGGGTCGCGGAAAAGCGATGCTCCAGCTCGGCATCGGCGCAATCGAGGAACACGATCTCGACGTCATGTCCGCTGCGCGCCAGCTCGGCGACGATGCGGCCGCCGTCAAAGCCGCGCGTGGCGCTGCCCAGGCCGATGGCGAGCGGGCGCTCCTCGGGCGCATGGGCGGCGGGGGCGACGCCGAGCAGGCGGTCGAACAACCGCACCGGGATGTTATCGACCACCTCCCAGCCGAGATCCTCGAATGTCTTGAGCGCGGTGGTCTTGCCGGCGCCGCAGAGGCCGGTGACGATCATCACGCGCTGCGGCACGACCTCGCTCATGCGCCGTGCCTGCCCAGATGAGCCAGCGCCAGCTCGACCTTGAGCGGCGCGGAAGCCTCCAGCGCGGCGAGCCGCACCAGCGGCACGGCGATGCCGGCAAGCAGCCGGGTCTCGCCTTCGTCCGGCATGCGCACCGGCGCCTCGCCGAGGTCGACGAGCAGCGCCACCGCCGCCTCAGGGCGCGACGGCATCGCGATGATGCCCAGTCCGCGCACCTCGATCCGCCCGGCGATCGTCCGCGGTGCGCGCGCCACCAGCCGGTCACCCTCGGCGGCGATCAGCGTATAATCGTCGCTCACCAGCTCCGCACCGCGATCGATGAGGCGAAGCGCAAGGTCGGACTTGCCCCGCCCCGATTCGCCGGCGAGCAGAACGCCCCAGCCGCCGATCGCAACGCAGCTGGCGTGGATCGTGCCGCTCATGCCGGCTCCCCGGCGAGGCGCGGTGCGGCGGGCAGGGTGACGACGAAGCGCGCGCCGGGGCGCCCCTGCCCGCGCTCGCTCACCTCGATGCGGCCGTCATGGCCCTCGGCGACGGCGCGCGCGATGGCGAGGCCGAGACCGGAATGACGGCCGAAACTGTCATCATCGGCGCGGCTGGAATAAAAGCGGCGGAAGATCGCCTCACGCTGGGCGGGGGGCACGCCCGGCCCCTCATCGTCCACGGTGATACGCACGTCGCCCTCACCCTCCTCAGGCCCGACACGGACGGCGCCGACCTTCACGAGGCCGCCCGGGGGCGAGAAGGACACCGCATTATCGACGAGATTGGCGATCATCCGCGCCAGCCGCGAGCCGTCGCCCATCACCACCGCCGTCTCCACATAGGGGCGGGCGAAGGCGACGCGGACATCGCCATTGGCGCCGCGCGTCTCGCGCGCCTCGAGCAGCCCCTCGATAAGCGGGCCGAGATCAATGCGCTCGAAGCGCGCGCGGCCAAGCTCGCCATCGAGACGGGAGATATCGGCGACGTCGGTGATCAGGCGATCCAGCCGCACGACATCGTCGCGGATGACGTGGATCAGCCGATCCTGCAGCACCGGATCCTTGACGCGCTCCAGGCTGTCGACGGCCGAGCGCAGCGATGCGAGCGGGTTCTTCAGCTCGTGGGTGACGTCGGCAGCGAACGCCTCGACGGCGTCGATGCGGCGGCTCAATGCCTGGCTCATGTCGGCGAGTGCGCGCGCGAGCATGCCGATCTCGTCGCGGCGACCGGGCAGGCGCGGCATCACCACGTCACGGGCGCGGCCGAGCCGCACGCGCACCGCGGCGCGCGCCAAGCGGCGCAGCGGCCGGGCGATGGTGCGCGCCAGGAACAGCGACAGCAGCACCGAGCACAGCACCACGCCGGCCACCACCAGCGCCAGCATCGAACGTTCGGCACGCACGCCGCGGGTGATGTCGCGGGCACTGCCGGTGACGAGCAGCACCTCGCCCGGGCGGCCGGGAATGGGCAGCGCGGTGGAGATCACCGGGGTGCGGTCGGGCGCCTCGCGGATGCGGCTTTCCACCTTGCTGCCGGCGATGACGCGGCTGACCTCATCCCAGGCGCCGGCGCGATCGACCTCGGGTTCGACGAAGGGCGCGAAATTGGGCGCCCCGACGATGCGATCGAAACCGCGATCAAGGAAGCGGGCGACATGCTTCTGCCACGGCTCGGTGCGCGGATCGCGCAGCTCGTAGGTGGGCGGCCCGACGGCCCAGCTGTCATGCAGCTTGGTCCCGTCCGGGCCATAGGCACGCAGCCGCACGTCGCCGACCTGCCCAAGCCGCACCGACAGCGCCGCGCGCATCGGCCCGGGTACGGCGGTAATGGCGACGGCGATGATCTGGCTGTCCGTCTCGAACTGGGCGACCCGATCGTCGGACAGCCGCCAGCGATAGGAATCGAGATAGACGAAGCTGCCAGCCAGCATCGCCAGCGCGAACACGTTCACGGCGAGGATGCGCGCCGTCAGCGACATGCGCCCCGTCCAGCGCACGGCGAGATCCCGCTCCTCGCAGGTCGCGACGGAAGAGGACGCCGCCGGCGTCTCAGTCTTCTGAGAAGCGGTAGCCGACGCCATATAATGTCTCGATGCCCTTGAAGGCCGGATCGACCTGACGGAATTTGCGGCGCAAGCGCTTGATATGGCTGTCTATCGTGCGGTCGTCGACGTAGACGTCGTCCTGATAGGCGGCGGTCATCAGCTGATCGCGGTTCTTCACGAAGCCGGGGCGCTGGGCGAGCGCCTCCAGGATCATGAATTCGGTGACGGTGAGCGTCACGTCATGCCCGTTCCAGGTGACGCGGTGGCGGGCGGGGTCCATCTCCAGCCGGCCGCGGACGATGCGCTCGGCGGCCTGCTCCTCGCTGGTGCCGAGCGGCCCGGCGCGATTCTCGGTGCGGCGCAGGATGGCGCGGATGCGCGCGATCAGCAGGCGCTGGCTGAACGGCTTGGCGATATAATCATCGGCGCCCATGGCGAGGCCGAGCGCCTCGTCCAGCTCGTCATCCTTGCTGGTTAGGAAGATCACCGGCATCGCCGTCTTCTCGCGGAGGCGCCGGAGCAGTTCCATGCCGTCCATGCGCGGCATCTTGATATCGAGCACGGCGAGATCCGCCGGCGTCTCGACCAGCGCCTTCAGGGCCGCCTCGCCGTCCGTGTAGAGGCGGACGCCGAACCCCTCCGACTGGAGCGCGATCGAAACGGAGGTCAGAATATTGCGATCGTCATCGACGAGCGCGATCATCGCGGTCATGCTGTGCTCGTCCTCCAGCGCCCTGACTAGCCCAAGCCGTCCACTTCGGGCAATCGGTGGTGATGCACGCGCCCCGACTGTTCGAAAACGATGAATCCGTCCGCCGCATCGGCGAAGGGCTGCTCGACCATAGCCTGCCCAAGGCCGAATGGACGCACGAGGCCCATATCGCGGCAAGCTTCTGGCTGGTGGCGGAGCGGCCGGACATCGACGTGGACGCAGAGATCGCCGAGATCATCTCCGGCTACAACGTCGCCACCGGCGGCGTGAACGACGACGCCAACGGCTATCACGACACGATCACCCGCTGCTTCCTGGCCGGCGTGCGGGCGCACGCCATGCTGGCGCTGGGCGGCACGCTGGCAGACCGCGTGAATGCGCTGCTCGAATCCGAGGCGGGGCGACGGGACTGGCCATTGCGCTTCTACAGCCGGGAACGGCTGTTCTCCGTCGAGGCGCGGCGGGGATATGTCGAGCCGGACCTGAGGCCCCTGCCCTAGGCCGCGCGCCTCGTCTTCCGGGCCTTGTCCAGCTTCTTCAGGATCATCTCGCGCTTCAGGCGGGAGAGGTGATCGATGAACAGGATCCCCTCCAGATGATCCATCTCATGCTGGAGGCAGGTGGCGAGCAGCCCGTCGAGCCTCGCCTCGTGCTTCGCGCCGTCGCGGTCCAGCCAGCGGGCATGGATCACTGCGGGCCGCTCGACCTCGGCATATTGATCCGGCACCGACAGGCAGCCTTCGTTGTAGAGATTCTGCTCCTCGGACGGCTCGAACAGCTCGGGATTGATGAACACGCGCGGATTGCGCACCGGCGTCTCGTCGGTCGCGCCCTCGCCATCGCCGAGATCGATGACCAGCACGCGCTTGGGCACGCCGACCTGGATCGCGGCAAGGCCGATGCCGGGCGCGTCGTACATCGTCTCGAACATGTCGTCGATCAGCGTGCGCAGCGCCTCGTCCACCGTCTCGACCGGCTTGGAGACGACGCGCAGCCGGGGGTCCGGCGCCTCAAGAATGGGAAGTATGGCCATCCCTATCAGCTAGGAAAACCGCCCCGTAACGTCAAGCGAACGCTATCGATAAGGCTGATCGAGGCTTACGAAACGGGCCGTCGCGCGCGCAGCGCCTGGGCCAGCGTGCCCTCGTCGAGATAGTCAAGCTCGCCACCAACCGGCAGGCCATGGGCGAGCTGGGTGACGCGCACCGGCAGCGTCTCCAGCCGCTCGGCGAGATAATGGGCGGTGGTCTGCCCTTCCAGCGTCGCGTTCATCGCCAGCACCACCTCGTCGATGCCGCCGCCGCCGATACGCGCGAGCAGGCGATCGATCGACAGATCCTCGGGCCGCACCCCCTCCAGGGCGGACAGCCGGCCGCCCAGCACGTGGAAGCGGCCTGGGAACAGCCGCGAGCGATCCAGCGCCCACAGGTCGGCCACCTCCTCCACCACGCAGAGCAGGCGCGGATCGCGGCGCGCATCGCTGCACACGGCGCAGGGATTGGCGGTGTCGACATTCCCGCACAGCCCGCACGTCACCAGCCGCTCATTGACGCGGGCCAGCGCCTCGAGCAGCGGCCCGAGCGCGGAGTCCCGCCGCTTGAGCAGATGCAGCACGGCGCGCCGCGCGGAACGCGGGCCAAGCCCCGGCAGGCGGGCCAGCGCCTGGGTGAGCGCCTCGATCTCGGGGGAAGCCATTGGCCGTTAGATAGGAGATCGGCGAGGCGGGTGCAAAGTCGTCTGTCGTCTCCGTCGTTCCGCAACCCTGCCACGAGGAAAAGGCAGGCTCTGGTGCGGCTCCATGCCGCCATCACGCCGACGTGGCGGATCGGCGGGGCGGCCCGTGGCCACCGCGACATTGCTCTTTCCCCGCCCCGCCCGCCGGTCCAATAGCACGCCCATGCGGATCATCTTCATGGGAACGCCGGACTTCGCGGTGCCGACGCTGGACGCGCTGCTCGCCGCGGGGCACGACATCGCGGCGGTCTATTGTCAGCCGCCCCGGCCTTCCGGGCGCGGCAAGGCACTCGCGCCGACGCCGGTCCAGCGGCGCGCCGAGGCGCTGGACCTTCCGGTGCGCCATCCGCTGACCCTGCGCGACGCAAACGAGCAGGCCAGCTTCGCCGCGCTGGATGCGGATGTGGCCGTGGTCGCGGCCTATGGGCTGATCCTGCCGCAGCCGGTGCTCGACGCGCCGCGCCATGGCTGCCTCAACGTCCATGCCTCGCTGCTGCCGCGTTGGCGGGGGGCGGCGCCGGTGCAGCGCGCCATCCTCGCCGGCGATGCGACGACCGGGGTCACGATCATGCAGATGGAGCGCGGGCTCGATACCGGGCCGATGCTCGCCACCGTCGAGACGCCGGTGGCCGGCAAGACCGCCGGTGCGCTGACCGCCGAACTGGCGGACAAGGGCGCGGCGCTGATGGTCTCGGTGCTCGCCGACCCCGCCGCCCACCCGCCCGTCGCCCAGCCCGACGAGGGGGCGACCTATGCCGCCAAGATCGACAAGGCCGAGGCGCGGCTGGATTTCACCGCCCCGGCCGAGGCCGTCGCGCGGCAGGTGCTGGCGTTCAATCCGGCGCCGGGGGCGTTCTTCATGCTCGGCGACGAGCGGGTGCGCGTGCTCACGGCCGAGATTCTCGCGGAAACGGGCGAGCCCGGCATGGTGCTCGACGACCGGCTGACCATCGCCTGCGGCGTCGGCGCGATCCGGCCGCTCAGCGTCCAGCGCGCCGGGCGCGGGGCAATGACGCCGGCCGAGCTGCTGCGCGGGTTCGCGATACCGACCGGCACGCGGCTCTCATGACCCGCTTCCGCCTGACGCTGGAATATGACGGGCGGCCATTCATGGGCTGGCAGCGCCAGAATCACGGGCCGAGCGTGCAGCAGGCGCTGGAAGAGGCCGCTCATGCAGTGACCGGCGAGGATATCGCGGTGCATGCCGCCGGGCGGACCGACGCCGGTGTCCACGCCACCGCCATGGTCGCTCATCTCGATCTCGCCAAGGCGTTCACGCCGTTCCGCCTGATGGAAGCGCTGAACGCGCGGCTGCGGCCGGCACCGGTGGCGGTGCTGGCGTGCGAGGCGGTGGCCGACGACTGGCATGCGCGCTTCTCCTGCACCGGGCGTTCCTACGAATATCGGGTGATCAACCGCCGGGCGCCGCTGGCGCTGGATGCCGGCCGCGCGTGGCGGGTGCCGGCGGTGCTGGACGCGGATGCGATGCGCGAAGGGGCGGCCCGGCTGATCGGGCGGCACGACTTCACCACCTTCCGTTCGGCGCACTGCCAGGCGGACAATCCGGTGCGCACGCTCGACCGCCTCGATGTCGAGGCCGATGGCGAGCAAATCTCGTTTCTGGTCGAGGCGCGCGCCTTCCTGCATCATCAGGTGCGCTCGATGGTCGGCTGTCTGGTGCTCGTCGGGCGGGGACGGTGGACGCCGGACGATATCGGCCGGGCGCTGGCCGCACGCGACCGCGCCGAGCTGGGGCTGAACGCCCCGCCCGACGGGCTCTATTTCACCGGCGCGCGCTACTAGCCGGCGGCATTCGGCCGGCCGGGGATGGCGATCGGGCCGGCGGCGCGAACCTTGTCCCAGATGCGCCGGCCGATCGCATCGGCGCGGGCGACGATGTCGGCCTCGTCCAGCGTCAGCACCTTGCGATCGCGCATCACGAAGCGACCGTCGACCATCGTCGATTCCACGTCCGAGGGCTGGCCATTGTGGATCAGCGCAGAGAGGAAGCGCCCGTAAGGGACGAGGTGGGCGCGCATCGTGTCGACGACGATCAGGTCCGCCTTCTTGCCGACCTCGAGCGATCCGATCTGCGCCTGCATGCCGAGCGCCTGGGCCCCGCTCAGCGTCGCGTCCTGAAGCACATCCTCCGGCTGGGGCAGCACGCCGGGAAAAGGATCGTCACGGCGGACACGTTCGGTGAGCAGCGCGGTGCGCATCACCGAGAACAGGTCGTTGGTATTGTTGTCGGTGCCGTTGGCGATGGCGACGCCCGCCGCGCGCAGCGCCGGGATGGGCGGGATGACGCCGCGATTGGCCGCCATGTTCGCCTGATGCGAGACGACCGTGCGGGTTCTCGCGAGGAGCGCGATGTCACCCGCGTCGACATAGCGGCAATGGGCGGCGAACAGGCGTGGCCCGAGAAAGCCGTGGCGATCGAGGAAGGCGACCGGGCTCATCCCGTGCCAGCGCTTCATGAAATCGACCTCGGCGACGCTCTGCGACAGATGGATGGTGTAGCCGAGGCCGTGCTTGTCGGCGAAGGCGCGGATGGCGCGGAGCAGCTCCGGCGAGGATGTCTCGGACAGGGCGGCGGCGGGGAAGACGCTGATCCGCCCCTGCTCGGCGCCATGCCAGCGGGAATGAAGCGCCTCGATACGCGCCATGCCCTGCTCGCGGCTGGCCTGCGAGAACACCGGCCGGACACTGGCGGCAAGCCCGGCGGGCGCCATCGGCCCGGCGACATTGTCGCTGTCGCGCACCGCCTCGGCGAAGACCATGCGCAGGCCGGAGCCGGCGAGCGCGGCGGCGTGGGGGGCGATATCGGCGACATTCTCGACCAGCGTGGTGGTACCGGTGCGGATCGCCTCCAGCGCGCCGACGACGCACATCAGCACCGCCTCCTCCGGCGACAACAGGCTCGACGGGCGGACCGCCAGCTTCGCCGAGTTGGGGAAGCCGAAATCCTCGTTGAAACCGCGCTCCAGCGTCGCCGAGAGATGGGCGTGGCAATTGACGAGACCGGGCAGCAGCACCTTGCCGCGCCCGTCATAGGTCTCGGCGCCGGGATGGGCCTTGAGCAGCGCGTCGGTGTCGCCGATCGCGGCGATGCGATCGCCGACCACGGCCAGCGCCATGTCGTCGCGGATGCGGTCGCCGACCAGCACGCCGACATGGGCGAACACCACGGAGCGCTCTGTCGGCGCCGGCGCCGCCCGGGCGCCACTCGCCGCCATCGCGGCGGTCGCCACCCCGGTCGCGCCCAGCAGCTCGCGGCGGCTCAGCCCCTCCTCGTTCGTCATTCCTGCCCCCAGTTTCGTTTTATTGTGGAGGCAGTGGATACCGGGCGGGGCCGGCCGTCAATCCTCACTCGGCGGCGAGCGCCTCGTAGTCGGCCTCGGCGAGGAAGCGCTCGGCGTCGAGCGCGGCCATGCAGCCGGTGCCGGCGGCGGTGACCGCCTGACGATAGATCTTGTCCATCACGTCGCCGCACGCGAACACGCCGGGGACGGAGGTGTTGGTGGTGCCGGGCGTCACCTTGATATAGCCGTCCTCATCGAGATCGACATGGCCCTGGAACAGCTCGGTCGCCGGATGATGGCCGATGGCGACGAATCCGCCGTCGACGTCGATCCGCTCCACCGCACCGCTACGCGTATCCTTGAGGTCGAGGGCGACGAGGCCGCGATTGCCGTCGCCATGGACGAACTCGGCGACCTCCTTGTTCCACAGCACCTTGATCTGGGGATGGGCGAACAGGCGCTTCTGCAGGATCTTCTCGGCACGCAGGCTGTCGCGCCGGTGGATCAGGGTGACGTCGTGGCTGTGGTTGGTGAGGTAGAGCGCCTCCTCGACCGCGGTGTTGCCGCCGCCGATCACCGCCACCTTCTTGCCGCGATAGAAGAAACCGTCGCAGGTGGCGCAGGCCGACACGCCCTGCCCGCGCAGCCGCTGCTCGCTCTCCAGCCCCAGCCACTTGGCCTGCGCCCCGGTGGCGATGACCAGCACGTCGCAGGAATAGACGGTGCCGCCGTCGCCGATCAGGCGGAACGGACGGCGGGACAGATCGACCTCGACGATCGTGTCCCACATCATCTGCGCGCCGACATGCTCGGCCTGCGCCTGCATCTCCTCCATCAGCCACGGGCCCTGGATGACATCGCGGAAGCCGGGATAATTCTCGACATCGGTGGTGGTGGTAAGCTGGCCGCCCGGCTGGATGCCCTGCACCACGATCGGCGCCATGCCGGCGCGCGCCGCATAGATGGCGGCGGTGAGGCCGGCGGGGCCGGAGCCCAGGATCAGCATGCGGGTGGAGTGGGTTGCGGGCATGGATGGCTTTCGAATGATGTCGTTCCGCGTGGGAGATAGGATGTCCCGCTATTCCCCCGCAAGATTGGGGGGCCTATCTTTCGCGTCATGAGAGAGACTCTGAAGGCAGACACCATGAACGAAACCCACGACAACCCGCTCGGCCTCGACGGCTTCGAGTTCGTCGAGTTCACCGGCCCCGACCCGCAGGCGCTGGCGACGATGATGGAGGCGATGGGCTTCACCCATCTCGCCAACCATCGCTCCAAGAATGTCCGCCGCTATCAGCAGGGCGACATCAATTTCATCCTCAACATGGAGCCGTCCGGCCAGGCGGCCGATTTCCGCGCGGCGCACGGCCCCTCGGCCAACGCCATGGCGTTCCGCGTCCATGATGCGCGGCAGGCCTTCGAGCAGGCGGTGGCGCGCGGCGCCAAGCCGGTCACCGGCCCGGTCGGCCCGATGGAGCTGAACATCCCGGCGATCGAGGGCATCGGCGGATCGAACCTCTATCTGGTCGACCGCTACGGCGCGCAGGAGATTTACGACGTCGATTTCGTCGCCACCGGCGCGGCGCGCGATTCGCGCTCCGTGGGCCTGCACACGCTCGATCACCTCACCCACAACGTCCATCGCGGGCGGATGAATGTGTGGGCCGGCTTTTACGAGCGCATCTTCAACTTCCGCGAGATCCGCTATTTCGACATCGAGGGGCAGGCCACCGCCCTGCTCTCGCGCGCGATGACGGCGCCGGACGACAAGATCCGCATCCCGCTCAACGAAAGCCAGGACGAGCATAGCCAGATCGAGGAATTCCTGCGCGAATACAAGGGCGAGGGCATTCAGCATCTGGCGCTGGCCACCGACGACATCTTCGCCACCGTCGACGCGCTGCGCGCCAACGGCGTCCATTTCCAGGACAGCCCCGAGACCTATTACGACATGATCGACCAGCGCGTGCCCGGCCACGGCCACTCGATCGCCGAGATGCGCAAGCGGCGCATCCTCATCGACGGATCGCCCGAGACCGGCGAAGGCCTGCTGCTCCAGATCTTCACCGAGAATATGGTCGGCCCGATCTTCTTCGAGATCATCCAGCGCAAGGGCAATCAGGGCTTTGGCGAGGGTAATTTCAAAGCCCTGTTCGAATCGATCGAACTGGATCAGATCAGGCGCGGTGTAATCCCGGCTCCGGCCGGCGCGTAACGCGAGAGGCTAAGGGCATGGCGGATCACTCGCACAGTATCGCGGATCATGGCCATGCCCATGCCTTCCTGGGCGCCGATCATGAATCCAAGGAGCGGCGGACCATCGCGGCGGTGGCGCTGACGCTGGTGATGATGGCTGGCGAGATCGTCGCCGGGTGGATGTTCGGCTCGATGGCGCTGCTCGCCGACGGCGTGCACATGGCGACCCATGCCGGCGCGCTCGGCATCGCGGCGGCGGCCTATTTCTACGCGCGCACCCGGCAAGGCGATCCGCGCTTCACCTTCGGTACCGGCAAGGTCGGCGAGGTCGCCGGCTTCGCCTCGGCGCTGATCCTCGGCATCGTCGCGCTGTGGATCGCGTGGGAATCGGCGATGCGGCTGATCGAGCCTCATCCCGTGGCCTTTCGCGAGGCGACCGTCGTGGCGGCGATCGGCCTCGGCGTGAATATCGCAACGGCGGCCCTGCTGGCGGCCGGCGGCCACGGACATGACCACGGCCACGGCCATGGGCATGACCACGGCCATGGGCATGACCACGGCCATGGGCATGGCCATGATCATGGGCATGGGCATGGGCACGGACATGGGCACGCCCATGATCACGGCCACGCCCAGAATACCGGGCCCAGCCACAAGCACGAGGATGCGAATTTCCGCTCGGCCTATCTGCATATCGTCGCCGACGCCCTGACCTCGGTGCTGGCGATCGCGGCGCTGCTGGCCGGGCGTTTCCTCGGCTGGGTGTGGGCGGACGCGGCAGTCGGCATCCTCGGCGCCATCGTCATCGCACTTTGGAGCCGGTCGCTGCTCGCCTCGAGCTTTCGCGTGCTGGTCGACGCCACCGACCCGCGACTGGTGGAGCGCGTGCGCCGCGCCGTGGAGGCGGGCGGTGACGCGACGGTGAGCGACATCCATGTCTGGCAGGTAGGCCCCGGCGCACAGGCCGCGATCATCCACCTCGTCGCCGCACAGCCCCGGGCGGTGGACGAGTATCACGCCCGCCTGAAAGGCTTCGACACGCTGCGCCACATCTCGGTCGAGGTGCGGCAGTGCGAGGAATGCGGGTGAGCCGCGCCCTACCCCCGGCATTCCGGGGGGGGGATTATCACAGCATCGCCATGCCGCCGTTCACATGAAGGGTCTGGCCGGTGACATAGGCGGCCTCGCGGCTGACGAGATAGACCACCGCCGCGCCGATATCCTCGCCCTCGCCGAGCTTGCCGGCCGGAATGCGGCTGGTCAGCGCTTCCTTCTGCGCGTCAGGCAGGACCTCCGTCATCGCCGAGCGGATGAAGCCGGGAGCGACGCAGTTGACGGTGATGTTGCGGCTGGCAAGCTCCTGCGCCAGCGCCTTGGACATGCCGACCAGCCCGGCCTTGGAGGCGGCATAGTTGGCCTGGCCCGGATTGCCGGTGGCGCCGACGATCGAGGTGATCGAGACGACGCGGCCGAAGCGCTGCTTCATCATCGGCTTGGCAGCGGCGCGGATCAGGCGGAAGGCGGCCTCGAGGTTGACGCGGATCACCTGATCCCATTCCTCGTCCTTCATCCGCATGGCGAGATTGTCCCGCGTCACGCCGGCATTGTTGACGAGGATGTCGAGCCGCCCGCCCAGCGCCTCGACCGCACGGGGCACCAGCCCGTCCACCGCGGCGGCGTCGGAGAGGTCGCAGACGAGGACGACGTGATCGCCGCCGAGTTCGGCTGCAAACGCCTCCAGCTTCGCCTGATTGGAGCCGGACAGCGCCAGCCGCGCCCCCTGCCCCGCCAGCGCCCGCGCGATCGCGGAGCCGATGCCGCCCGAGGCGCCCGTGACCAGCGCGGTCATGCCGGTGAGATCGAACATTCTGGTGTCTCCTCGTGACGGGATATTAAATCAGAGCGTCTTCAGCAGCGCTTCGATATCGTCCATCGTCACCACGCTCACGGCGGTGGCGTCAGGCGCGATGCGCTTGACCATCGGCCCCAGCACCTTGCCGCCGATCTCGACGAACTGGTCGACGCCGGCAGCCGCCATCGCCTGGACGCTTTCACGCCAGCGCACGGTCGACGTCACCTGCTCGACGAGCAGGGTGCGGATGCGCTCCGGATCGGCCACCGGCTCGGCGGTGACATTGGCATAAACCGGCACCAGCGGCGCGCGCAGCTCCGCGCCCGCGAGCGCCTTGGCCATGGCGTCGGCGGCGGGCTGCATCAGCCGGCAGTGGAACGGCGCCGACACCGGCAGCAGCATCGCGCGCCGCCCGCCGCGCACCTTGGCAAGCTCGATGGCGCGCTCGACCGCCGCCTTGTGCCCTGAGACGACGACCTGCCCGGGGGCGTTGTCGTTCGCCGCCTCGCAGACGTCGTTCTCGGCGGCGTCGGCGGCGACCGCGGACGCGGTCTCCCAGTCGAGGCCGAGCAGCGCGGCCATGGCGCCAATGCCCACCGGCACGGCAGCCTGCATCGCCTGTCCGCGCAGCTTGAGCAGGCGGGCGGTGTCGGCGAGCCGCAACGCATCGGCGGCACACAGTGCGGTATATTCGCCGAGCGAGTGGCCGGCGACGAAATCTGCCTTGTCGGCGAGGCGGATGCCGGCTTCCTTCTCCAGCACCCGCAGGGTGGCGATGGCGTTGGCCATGATCGCCGGCTGGGCATTTTCGGTGAGGGTGAGCTGGTCCTCCGGGCCCTCGCTCATCAGTCGGAACAGGCTCTGGCCGAGCGCCTCGTCGACCTCCTGGAAGATCTCGCGCGCGGCGGCGCTCGCGGAGGACAGCGCCTGCCCCATGCCGACGGACTGGCTGCCCTGGCCCGGAAAGATGAATGCGCGCATATGCCCTGTTCCTTTCGTGGAGGCCGCGGTTAGAAACCAACGCCGCTTATGGCAAGCTTGCCTAATCGACGAAATCCGCTATGAGGCCGGCCGCTTCCATATTCGGAGCGAGACGACAGCCGGAGGGGCGCACCGCATGGGGCGGGCGTCAGCGATCGGCCAAGGATGAGGCAAGAAGCATGGCTCTTTACGAGCATGTGTTCCTCGCGCGTCAGGATCTGGCTCAAGCCCAGGTCGATGCGCTGGCGGAAGCCGCGACGAAGATCGTCGAGGAACAGGGCGGCAAGGTGGTGAAGACGGAGACCTGGGGTCTGCGCAATCTCGCCTACCGCATCCAGAATAATCGCAAGGCGCATTATGTCCTGATCGAGATCGACGGCCCGCCGGCCGTGGTCGCCGAGCTGGAGCGCCAGACCCAGATCAACGAGGACGTCGTCCGCTACATGACCATCCGCGTGGATGAGCATGAGCAGGGCCCGTCGGCGATGATGCGCCGCAACGAGCGCGGCGATCGCGACAGCCGTCGCGCGCCCGGTGGTGATCGCGGCGACCGTGGTGATCGCGGCGACCGTGGCGACCGCGGCGACCGCGGCGACCGTCCCCGTCGCGACGACCGTGACGCGGCTTAAGGCAGGAGACACAGACAATGGCCCGTGCATTCTTCCGCCGCCGCAAGAGCTGCCCCTTCTCCGCGAAGGACGCGCCCCGGATCGACTATAAGGACGTGCGCCTGCTCCAGGGCTTCGTGTCCGAGCGCGGCAAGATCGTGCCGTCGCGGATCACCGCAGTCTCCGCCAAGAAGCAGCGCGAGCTCGCCCAGGCGATCAAGCGTGCCCGTCATATCGGGCTCCTCCCCTATATCGTGAAGTAAGGAGCCGATCCGATGGACGTCATCCTGCTGGAGCGTGTCGAGAAGCTGGGCAAGATCGGGGACGTCGTCTCCGTGAAGGCCGGTTTCGCGCGCAACTATCTCCTCCCCCGCAAGAAGGCGCTGCGCGCCAACGAAGCGAACAAGAAGGTCTTCGAGGCCAACCGCGCCCAGATCGAAGCCGACAATGCCGCCCGCCGTTCCGACGCCGAGAAGGCATCGACGGGCATCGACGGCAAGACGATCACCCTGATCCGTCAGGCGTCGAACACCGGCCAGCTCTACGGCTCGGTCTCCGCGCGTGACCTCGCCGAGGTGCTCGAGGCCGATGGCGCCAGGGTCGCCAAGAGCCAGATCGTCCTCGATCGCCCGATCAAGGCGATCGGCCTCTACGAGGTGAAGGTCTCGCTGCACGCGGAAGTGTCGGTGACGATCAAGGTCAACGTCGCCCGCAGCCCCGAGGAAGCCGAACTCCAGGCCCAGGGCGTGGACGTGATGGCCGAGATGTTCGAGCGCGACGAAGCCGGCTTCACCGAGGATTACGATCCGAACGCCGAGCCGGGCGAGATCGCCTCGGATCGCGAGGAGGCTCCGGCCGAAGAGGCCTGATCCTTCCCGATCATCGCAAGGAAAAGGGCCGGCCGGAGCGATCCGCGCCGGCCTTTTTCATTCGTCCCCGAGCTTTTCGCGGAAGCGGTAGAGGAGCGGATTCGCCGGGCATGGCCCGCCGCCGCCGTGCTTCGCGGGCTCACCCTCCCAGCCAGCTGGGGGCGCAGTCAGCCTCGGGACACCATCACCACGGCGCCGCTGATCGCGAAACCGTCGCGCAACTCGGCAAGGGCGATGCGCACCGGCAGCTCGCCACCGCCATTGACCAGCATGATGCTGTCGAAGGCGCGCGCACCCTGACCGGTCAGCACCGCCTCGATCGCGTCCGAAGCGGCGGCGCGCGACGGCAGGCTGAGCAGATCGGTGAAGCGCACCCCGCCCAGCCGTTCGGGCGCGAAACCGGCCATCTGGGCCAGCGGCTCCTCGACATGCTCGAAGGTGGCGCGCGGGCCCAGCCGGCCGACGCCGACCCCGCCGTGCGTCACCCGCGCCTGCGCCAGCGCGGCATGCTCCTGCTCGGCGCGCTCGGCGTTGCGCAGGCCCGCGACGTTGCGGAACGTGACGCCGACGCCCCCCGGATACGGGAACAGGCGCATGCGCAGCAGTCGCTCGCCGTTAGGGCCGGCGGGCAGATCCACCTGCATCTCCTCGCCGGTGCGCAGCGCCTCGCGCAGATGGCCGGCGATCATCGCCTCTCGTCCGGTGAACACCTCTTCCGGCGTGCGGCCGATCAGTCGCTCTTCGGGCTGGCCGAAATGGGCGACCGCCGCCGCATTGAGCCGCACGAAGCGCAGCTCCGTATCGAAAGCGGCAAAGGCGCTGCCGATCTGACCGAGCACCACCGAGAGGCGGGCGGATTCGAGGTCCTCTTCCTCCGCCGCGGGGCCGTGGCCGGCGGCCAGCTCCTCATAATGCTCGACGGCGAGCATCATCACGCGCGGCCGCCCATGATGGGTGACGACCAGTGGCCCCTGGGCAGCACGATCCTGCCACATGCCGAAATTTCGCGTGATTTCCGCGGCTGAGACGAAGCGCGGAGTCTTTCCCTGGTACATGCCAGCCTCCTTTCGTGTCACCGCATCGACGCACGAAGCGGAAAACTGAGCAAAGCCAGACGAGTCCATTTTAACGGCAATTCCGCAAAGCGCCCGGTTCGCATGGTAGGTGTATCACTAATCAACGCCGCCCATTCTACACAAATGGGTGAGGTATTGAAACGAAACGAGAAAGGCGCTGCGGCGGTCGAGTTCGCGCTCGTCGCGCCGGTGCTGCTCGCCATGCTGGCGGGGATCGTCGCCTATGGCGGATGGTTCTGGATGGCGCATTATCTGCAACAGGCGGCCAATGATGGCGCACGCGCGGCCCTCGCCGGCCTCACCGCGTCCGAACGCCAGACCATCGCCAACGCCACCGTTCTCGCCGACCTCGCCACCGCCGGCAACCTCGACCCCGCGAAGGCCGCGGTCAGTGTCGAGGAAACATCCGAAACGGTTGTGATTCGCATCCGCTATGATGCTCGGAACAACCCATTTTTTGCGTTCCGGCTGATTCCGATGCCGCCGCGGACAATCCGCGCCTCGGCCGCCGTCCGCCTGCCGCCGGCATGATCCGCCGCCTCGGCCGGGACCGGCGCGGCAGCGTCACGATCCTGATGGCCGGCATCATCGTGGGCTTGCTCGGCGTGACGGGCCTCGCGGTCGATGTCGGCGGCGCCTATCTGAAGGCGCGTTCCCTGCAAGGCACCGCCGATGCCGCAGCGCTCGCCGCCGCCGGCAATCCCGCCGCGGCGCAGGCGGCGGCGGTGGCGGCGGTGCGCGACAATGGCTGGGGGGGCGCCGCGGTGCAGGTGCAGCAGGGCCAATATGCGCGCGACGTCGCGGTGCCGCTCGCCGCCCGCTTCACGGCGGGCAACACGCAGCCGAACGCGGCGCGGGTCACCGTGAGCGGGGAGGCGTCGCTGCGCTTCGCCCGGGCGCTGTTCGGCCAGAGCAGCGTGCGGATCACTCGCCGCGCCACGGCGATGCGGATCAATCAGGCGTCCTTCTCGATCGGCACGAGGCTGGCCAGCCTCCAGGGCGGGGTCGCCAATGCGCTGATCGGGCAGCTGATCGGCGGGTCGCTCAATCTGTCGGTGGCGAGCTACAGCGCGCTGCTCGGTGCCAATGTCGATCTGTTCACGACGCTGGATGCGCTGCGCAGCCGGCTGAGCCTGACCGGCGCGAGCTATGGTCAGGTGCTGGCCGCGAATGTCACGGTGCCGGTGCTGCTGCGCTCGATCGCCGACGCATTGGGCCAGGGCGGCCAGGGCGCGGCGGCGGCGGCGCTCAACCAGATCGCCAACAGCGCGGCCGCGCGCCCGCTCCAGACCAGCCGGCTGATCGGCCTCGGCTCCTATGGCGCGCGGATGACCGCAGGCGGGGTGCAGATCGGCATGTCCGCCTGGGATCTCGCCCAGGCGGCGATCGGGCTGGCCGGTGGGCCCCGCCAGGTCACCGTCAACGTCAGCACCCTGCCGGGGCTGAGCGGCCTGCTCAACACCAACCTCTATTTCGCGACCGGCGAGCGGGCGGCGCAATCGCCGTGGCTGACGGTGACGAGCAGTACCAGCGCTGTCGTGCGCACCGCGCAAAGCCGCCTCTATCTGTCGACGCGGGTCAGCGTTGCCGGGTTGCAGGCGCTGGGCCTGGGCACGCCGGTCGACCTGCCGATCTATGTCGAGCTGGCCTCGGCCGAAGCGCGGCTGTCGAGCATCTCCTGCCCGACCAGCGCCACCGCCGAGGCGCGGCTCGCGGTGACGGCCGGCGGCGGCCATCTCGCGCTGCGCAAGGTGGCCAACCCGGCCACCGCGCTTGCCGACTTCACCCGGCCGGTCAGCGAATCGCGGGCGACCCTCGCCGACCTCGCGCTGGTCAAGCTCTACGCCAATGGCCGCATTGATCTCGGCGGCAACACCCCGCAACAGCTGACATTCACCCGCGCCGATGTGAATGCGGGGACGCTGCGCTCGGTATCGACGCTCGACCTCGCCGGCGGCATCGTGCTCAGCCTCGTGCGCTATCCGGGCATGATCTCGGCCGACCTGCTCGGCATTCCGCTCAACCTCGATGCGATCGTCAACCTGCTGGCGAACGCGCTGACTCCGACCGCCGGGCTGCTCGACGAGGTGCTGAACAGCGTGATGGGGCTTGTCGGCCTGCATATCGGACAAGTCGACGTGCGGATGAACGGCATCAGCTGCGGCCAGCCGATCCTCGTCGCCTGAGCGGAGGAACGATCGCCCCGCCTGTGGATTGATTCCGTTCGCGAAACGGAGACGGGCAAGATGGCGGCGCGTGCATATTGGCAGGGTCAGATCAGGCTGGCGCTCGTTTCCATCCCGGTCGAGGTCTATTCAGCAACGAAGAGCGGCGCCTCGATCAGCTTCCACCAGATCCACGAGCCGAGCGGCAAGCGGATCAAATATGAGAAGGTGGTGCCGGGCATCGGCCCGGTCGATCGCGACGAGATCCTCAAGGGCTTCGAATATGAGAAGGGCGAATATGTCCTGCTCGACGAGAAAGAGATCGAGGGGGTCAAGCTTGATTCCAAGCGCACGCTCGAGCTGACCCAGTTCGTCGATTATACGGACATCGATCCGATCTATTACGACAAGCCCTATTATGTCGTCCCGGCCGACGACCTCGCCGAGGAGGCGTTCATCGTGCTGCGCGAGGCGCTGCGCCGGGCAAAGAAGGTCGGCATCGGCCAGCTGGCGCTTCGCGGGCGCGAATATGCCGTCAGCCTCAAGCCGTGCGGGCGCGGGCTGGTGATGGAAACGCTGCGCTATGCCGACGAGGTCAACAAGGCGGCCGGCTATTTCCGCGAGATTCCGGACGACAATCCGGATGCCGACCTGCTCGACCTTGCCACGACGCTCATCGAGAAGAAGACCGGCAAGTTCGACGCCAGCGAGTTTCACGACCGCTATGTCGACGCGCTGCGCGCCCTGATCGATCGCAAGCGCAAGGCCAAGGGCGGCCGCAAGATCATCGAGGAGGAGGATACGCCCGCCCAGTCGCGCGGCTCCAACGTCGTCGACCTGATGGCGGCGCTCAAGAAATCGCTTGAACGGCCCGACGCCAAGACCAGCAAGGCGGTGAAGACCACGCCGGCCAAGGACGCGCCGGCGCCCCGCAAGACCGCCGCCCGCCGTTCCACCGCCAGCCGCAAGCGCGCCTGACATGGCCCGCACCGCCAAGGGCGATCCGCTCGCCACCTACAACGCCAAGCGCGACTTTTCCCGGACCAGGGAGCCGAAGGGCGAGCGCAAGCAGGGCGAGGGCAATCTGTTCATCGTCCAGAAGCATGACGCTACCCGCCTCCATTGGGATTTCCGGCTGGAGCTGGACGGCGTGCTGAAGAGCTGGGCGGTGACCAAGGGCCCGAGCCTCGACCCTGCGGACAAACGACTCGCGGTGCGGACCGAGGATCACCCGATGTCCTATGCGACATTCGAGGGGATCATCCCCAAGGGCGAATATGGCGGCGGCACGGTGATGCTGTGGGACCAGGGGACGTGGACGCCGGTGCCGGGCAAGGATCCGCGCCGCACGCTGGAGGAGGGGCATCTTCACTTCACCCTCGACGGCGAGCGGATGAAGGGGGAATGGCTGCTCGTCCGCCTCAAGCCGCGACCGGGGGAGAAGCGCGAGAACTGGCTGCTGCGCAAGGTCGCCGATGCCGAGGCGGGCGCGTCGGGCGGGCTCGTCGATACCGCGCTGACTTCGGTCAAGACGGGGCGCTCGATGATCCAGATCGCGGAGGGCAAGGAGGTCTGGCATTCCAACCGCGCCGAGGCCAGCGCCGACCCGCAGGCGGAATTCGCGAAGCCGGCGAAGAAGGCGGCGGCGGCCAGGCCGCGGCGGTCCGCCGCGGGCAAGCGCCACCCGCTCCCCGCCTTTCAGCCACCCCAGCTCGCCACGCTGGTCGATCATGTGCCGTCCGGCTCGGCGTGGCTGCACGAGGTCAAATATGACGGCTATCGCTGCCTGGTCGCGGCCAGCGGCGGCGAGGCCAGGGCCTATACCCGCACCGGGCTCGACTGGTCGGACAAGTTCGCACGGGTCGTGAAAGCGGTGGCCGGGCTTGGCCTCGACGGCGCGCTGATCGACGGCGAGGTGGTCGCGCTCGACGCCAAGGGGCGCCCGAGCTTCCAGGCGTTGAAGGACGCGCTGTCGGCCGGCGGCGAGCTTCACTATTTCGCGTTCGACCTGCTGCGCGACGGCGGCGAGGACCTGACCGGCCTTTCCAACCTCGAGCGCAAGGCGCGGCTCGCGGCTCTGCTCGAAGGCGCGGCGCCGCCGATCCATTATGCCGAGCACATCACCGGCGGCGGCGAGGAGATGCTGCAGACGCTCTGCCGCGAAGGCTATGAGGGCGTCGTCTCCAAGCTCGCCGACGCTCCCTATCGTGGGCGGCGGACGCAGGGCTGGGTGAAGACCAAATGCCTGCACCGGCAGGAGTTCGTGATCGTCGGCTGGACGGCCAGCGACAAGGCGCGGCGCGGCTTCCGCGCGCTGCTGCTCGGGCTCAACGGGCCGGACGGGCTGCGCTATGCCGGCAAGGTCGGCACCGGCTTCGACCAGGCGATGATGACGGAGCTGATGGAGCGCATGCGGCCGCTGGCGCGCAAGACGGCGACGGTCGAGGCGCCGCGCGCCGCGACGCGCGGGGCGCAGTGGATCGCCCCGAAGCTGGTCGCCGAGATCGCCTTTACCGAGTTCACCGACGACGGCGTGCTGCGCCATCCGAGCTTTATCGGCCTGCGCGAGGACAAGGCCGCCGAGACGGTGGTCGCCGAGACCCCGGTGCCGGCCCCGGACGTCCCCGCGCGCGACAGCTTTGCCGGCGTGAAGATCAGCAATCCCGACCGGGTGCTGTTCCCGGAGGGCAAGCTGACCAAGGCCGATCTCGCGGCCTATTATGGGACGATGGCCGAGGCCATGCTCGACTGGATGGGCGATCGCCCGATCAGTCTGGTGCGCTGCCCGCAGGGGCGCGCCAAGCAATGCTTCTTCCAGAAGCATGACGCCGGCAGCTTCGGCGATGCCGTGCATCACGTCCCGATTCGCGAGAAGGACGGGCATGAGGAGCCCTATCTCTATGTCGACGACGCGCGCGGGCTGATGACCTGCGTGCAGATGGGTACGATCGAGTTCCACGGCTGGGGGGCGCGGCGCGAGGACGTCGAGAAGCCGGACCGGATGGTGTTCGATCTCGACCCCGATGTCGGGCTCGGCTTCGACGTGGTCAAGCGCGCCGCCTTCCAGCTGCGCGACATTTTGGGCGAGATGGGGCTGGTCAGCTATCCGATGCTCACCGGCGGCAAGGGCGTGCATCTGGTGCTGCCGCTGGAGCCGTCTCGCGAATGGCCAGAGGTCAAGGATTTCGCCGAACGCTTCGCCCGCGCCGCCGCTGCCGCCCATCCCGATCGCTTCACCGCCAACATGAAGAAGGCGACCCGCACCGACCGCATCTTCCTCGACTGGCTGCGCAACCAGCGCGGCGCCACCGCCGTCATGCCCTATTCCGCCCGCGCGCGGGCCGGGGCGCCGGTGGCAGCGCCGGTGACCTGGGCCGAGCTGGAGGAGATCGAGACGCCCGCGCTCTACCATATCGGCGATGCCGCGACGCTGCTCGCCCGCCGCGCCTCGCCTGCGCTCAAGGATTGGGGCACGCACCGGCAAAGACTGCCCGACCTCTGACAGCCCTGTTCCGGACGAGTTCCGCTTCGCCAACAACTTGTTAAGCGTTATGGGGAAAAGGGGGGATAGGGGGGACTCGGTCCTGCGGGCTCCCGAGAGGGGTAGACACACACGATGCGTGCCGTGCTGGCCTTATTGCTGGCACTGCTGGGAAGCTTCTCGGCAGGCGTGGCGGGTCGTGCGGCCACGCCCGTGGTACTGCGCATCGGCGCGCCGCTCTGCCATGCCATCACCCCCCGCGATGCGCCGCCGCCGGCCGCCGCCGCCTATCGCTGCACCGGCACGCCGCAGGGTTATCAACGGGGTACGCTGTGGCTGCGCGCGACGCTGACCGGCGAGACGCTGGCCGGACATGGCATGAGCCTGCTCGTCCACCAGACCCGTTTCGACCGGGCGACGACCTGGTTCGATTATGCCGACGGCGTCCATATCGAGACGGGCACGGTGCTCGCCGGCAATTATGGCGACCTGTGGCGGCTGAACGGCCAGGTCGCGTTCGCCGCACCGGGCCGGCGCGTGCCGGTGACGGCGGTGACGCTGCGCTTCGACGGGCTGGCAAGCAGCGACCTGCTGCGCATCCGCCTGCTGCCGGCCGACGCCGCCGGACGCGAGGTGTCCCTGGCTTCGGCGCTGGTCGGCGGCGGGCTCAGCCTGTTGCTGCTCGGCGCGCTCTACAGCCTGTCGCTGGCGGTCGCGGCGCGACAGGCGTTCATGGCCTGGCACGCGGCGTGGGCCGGCAGCGTCTTCCTCTGGGGGACGATCTGGTCGCAAGCCGCGCTGACCATCGTGCCGGGGATTGCCGGTACAGCAGCTTCGCAGGCCTGCACCTTCCTCTCGACCCTCGCCATCGCCTGCGCCACCGCCTGCGCGATAAAATCGATCCCGGCGGGTGTCGTACCGCGCTGGTTGAGGTGGGCGGCGCTGATGCTCGGCGGCGCGGTAGCGTTATGCGGGACATGGGCGGCCACGCTTACCGACGGACGCATCGCGGCGGCCGGCGTGCTGCTCAGCGTGCTGGTGCTGTCCTTGCTGGCGGCGGTGGCGGCGGCGATCGCGCTCGCATGGCGGCGCGGCAGCCGCGACGCGCGTGACTTCGCCTTCGCGTGGGTGCCGGCGATGATCACCCTGGCGCTGACCCAGATTTTCGATTTCGACACCAGCCTGATGGGCGGCGGATCGCAGGTGGCGGTGCTGATCGCCTCCGCGCTGCAAACGGCGTGGCTGTCGATCGCGGTGACGCTGCGCCTGTCCCGCCTGCGCAGCGAGCGCGATGCCGCGCGCACCGCCCAGCGCGAGCTGGACGAGCTTTCCCGGCGCGATTCGCTGACCGGCCTGTTCAACCGGCGCGGCTTCATCGCGCGCGCCACGGCGACGCTGGAGAGCGAGGCGCTCGGGCTGCTGCTGATCGACATCGACCACTTCAAGCGGGTCAACGACAGTTTCGGCCATGATGCGGGCGACGCCGTGCTGCAGGGCATCGCCGCCTGCCTGCGCGAATGGGAGGACGAGCATTGCTTCGCCGGGCGGATGGGCGGCGAGGAATTCGTGCTCGGCATGCACGGGCTCGCCGCCGGACCGCTGTTGCAGCACGCCGAACAGGTGCGCGAGGCGATCGCCCGCTGCCCGCATGAGGCGCTGGCCGACGGACCCGGCGTCACCGCCAGCATCGGTGTTGCCGCCGGACCGCCCGGCGCGTCTTTCCGCGACATCTACAAGGCGGCCGACCAGGCGCTGTACGAGGCCAAGCGCCTCGGCCGCAACCGCGCCGAAAGTCGCGCGACGGTGACCAGCGCCGGCCCGCCCCCACCGCAGCCGGAGCGGCGCGCCAGCTTGTGAGCCACCGGGGGCTATGCCACACAGCCGGCCATGACCGTCGCCCTCGCGCTCCTGCTCGCCGCTGCGGCCCCGACCGGGGAATTGTCCAACGGCCGGATCAGCCTGTCCTATTATCTGCCCGACGCTGCCGCCGGCTATTATCGCGGCACCCGGTTTGACTGGGCGGGGCTGGTCTCGCGGCTGGAGTATCGCGGGCAGCGTTTCTATGGGCCGTGGTATGATCGCATCGACCCGGCGGTGCGCGACTTCACCGATACGCCCGACGCGATCACCGTCGGCACCAACAGCAGCGCGATGGGGCCGGCCGAGGAATTCGCCGCAATCGGTTATGACGAGGCCGCCCCCGGCGCGACCTTCCTGAAGATCGGCGTCGGCCTGCTGCGCCGCGCCGACGACAAGCCCTATAACCAGTTCCGCAGCTACGACGTCGCCGATGCCGGCCAGTGGAGCGTCGCGGCCGATCGCCGCCATGTCAGCTTCACCCAGACCCTGCGGGATCGGGGATCGGGCTACGGCTATGTCTATACCAAGACGCTGCGACTGGTGGCGGGCAAGGCCGAGCTGCGCGTCGAGCATGTCTTGCGCAATACGGGGCAACGGATGATCGCGGCGGACGTCTACAGCCACAATTTCCTCGTCACCGGACTCAACACCGGGCCGGATTTCGCGATCACCGCGCCCTATGCGATCACCAACGCCCCGCCCAGATCGGCGGCGCTGGCGACAGTGACCGGACACCGTGTCGGCTTCACCCGGCCGCTGACCCCCGGCGAGCGCGTGTTCATGCCGGTCGAGGGCAAGGGGCCTTATGATTTCCGGGTCGAGAACCTCCGCACGGGCGCCGGCTTCACCGTGAAGGGAGATCGGCCGATCGAGCGGGTCGTGCTGTGGTCGATCCGCACCACCATCTCGCTTGAACCGTTCATCGCCATCCGCGCCGCGCCCGGGCAGGAGACGCGGTGGAGCTATCGCTACCGCTATTTCGCGCCCGCCAGCCGCCGGCGCCCGCGCCATTAGGTCGCACAGGCCCTAGACCAGCGCCGTCGCGCGGGCATGGCCGTGGTGTAGCAAAGCCTCCAGCCGCTGCAGCGCGCGACGCAGCCGTTCATGGTCCATCGCTCCGCCGAACGAGATGCGCACGGCCGGCGGCGACGCCTCGTCGGGCCGCGCCGCGAAGGCCTGCGCCGACACCGCCGACAGGCCGGCCGGACGCAGCATCGCCGCCAGCTCGGCCGGCGCCGGCATGTGCGCGGCATCGAGGCGCAGCCAGAGGTGATAACCCTCCGGATGGGTGGCGTAATCGAGCCCCGCCAGCGCGCGCGAGACGATGCGCTGGCGAGCCACCGCCTCCTCCCGCACCGCCGCGATCAGCCGCCCGAACGTCCCGTCGCGCAGCCACAGCGAAACCAGCGCGGCGTTGAGCGGTGGCGCCATCACCGCCGTCTCGTGCACGTCCGCCGCCAGCCGCCACGCATCGCGCAGCGTGGGCGCCCGGACATGGGCGACGCGCAGCGCCGGGGAGATGATCTTCGACGTGCTGGCGACATGCCAGGTCAGCTCCGGCGCGAGCGCGGCGATCGGCGTCTGCGGGGCGGCGGGAAGCAGGCCATAGGCATCATCCTCGATGATCGCGAGGCCGTGGCGCCGCGCCACCTCGGCGATCGCGCGGCGGCGCTCCATGTCGAGGGTCACGGTGGTGGGGTTGTCGTTGGTCGGCACGATGTAAAGCGCGCGTGCCCCCTCGCCCGCTGCCGCCGCCAGCGCATCCGGATCGATGCCGCCGGCGTCACCCGGCAGCGCCCGCACGCTGAGCCCGAAGCGCGCGGCGAGCGCCAGCATGCCGGGATAGGCATAGGCGCCGGTGCAGATCACATCGCCACGCGCCAGGGTCGCGCCCAAGATGGCGTGCAACGCATTCTGCCCCCCGGCGGTGACGATCACCTCGTCGTCGGCGGTCTCCAGCCCGCGCGCGGTGAACGCCGCTGCGGCGGCGAGGCGATCGTGCAGGCTGCCCCCGTCCGGCTGATATTGCAGCATCGGCGACTGACCGCCCGCGCGCAGCAGCACGGCATGACCCGTGCGGATCGCATCGGCGAGCAGCGCGAAGCCCGGCTGCGGCGGCATGTTCATGCCAGTATCCGCCGCCGCCCCCGCCGAGGCGGACAGCGCCACCCCGTTGCGGACATAGGAGCCGAGCCGCCCCGCCCCCTCGATCAGCCCGGCCTCGCGCATGATCGTATAGGCGCGGGTCACAGTCGTCAGGTCGACCGCGAGCGTCCGGGCGAGATCGCGTTGCGGCGGCAGGCGCTCGCCCGGCCGCAGCCGGCCGTCGCGGATCGCCTCCTCGATAGCGGTGGCGATGACCGCATATTTGGGGCCGCCATGGTCGTCGAGCCGCGGGAGCCAGCTTTGCATGGGAACAGTGGAGCCTTTGTATGGTTGTTAGGACCATACATAAATCCTAGATAGCGGGCAACGCCGAGTGATCGTTGGAGTCGTCCCGATGGAAGCCGCCGCCGCCCCCGCCGAAAAGGAATGGCCGAAGCTCGATCCGGTGCAGACGGGGCTGCGCGGCCGCTGCCCGCGCTGCGGCGAGGGGCATTTGTTCAAGGGCTATCTGAAGCTGGCCGAGGGCTGCGAGGCCTGCGGGCTCAGCTATGGCTTTGCCGACCCGGCGGACGGCCCGGCCTTCTTCGTGATCTGTTTCGGCTGCGTGCCGGCGGTCACCTTCGCGCTGCTGCTGCAGATTTTCGTCGACCCGCCGATGTGGGTGCATCTGGTGACCAGTCTGCCCTTCCTGCTCGCCACCTGCATCCTGCCGCTGCGCCCGCTCAAGGGCTGGCTGGTGTGCAGCCAGTATTTCTACAAGGCGCGCGAAGGGCGGATATTGGGCGAGTGGAAGCCGTTCGGGCCGGATGGCCCGTCGGTGAGGTCGCCAGCGCATCCGTGGTAAGGATGATCGCTTTTCTGGGGTGACATCCTGCGCATCGGCATGATGCGGCGGCCAACGTGAACCGGTCAAATTCTCGAATGCCGGTCGACCATTCCCGAACGATCATATCTTCGCTTCGACGGCCCCGGCCTACTTCACCACTTCCCCCGCCGCGACGCCCCATAGCCTGTCCGTCGCCACGAACCCCCGCTTCCCCTTCACGTCGAACGCGCACCAGCCGTCCGCGCAGCTCGCGATGCGGCCGACGACGCCGGGCTCGGCTTCCCACACCACGCGCGCGCCCGGTTCCGGGGAGGCGCGCAGCGGTTCGGTGCCGGCGCCGGTGATGACTCCGGTCCGTGTCTCGCTCAGCAGGTTGGCGAGCATCCAGCCGACGGCGCCGTCCTGATCCTGAACGCGGCGCCAGCCCTGCACAACCTGCAGCACCTTCACCGGCAGGCCGGCGCGGCGATACAGCCAGATCGCCGGAAATTGCCGGCCCGGGCCGGTGCGCATGCGCGCCTCGCCGGCCGAGATCGACGCCCAATAGGGGACGGCGCGCTCCGGCGGCTGGGCGTGGGCAACGGCGGGGAGCGTGGCGGCGAGGAGGGCAGCGAGGCGGGCAGTCTTCATGGCCGCGCCATAGCGGTTCGCGGGCGCGCGGGGAATATTCGCCGGGCCGGTGCCCTGCGGAACCTGTCGGGAGGTACCTCGTTCCACCGCGGTAACTATCGGGGAGGTCCATTGATGAAGCGTAACTCTATCCTCGCCGCGGCGGCCGTCCTTTCGCTCGGGCTGGCCGGTCCTGCCTCGGCGCAGAGCGCAAAGCAGATGCTGAAAGGCACCGCTATCGGCGCCGGCGGCGGCGCGCTGGTCGGGGCGATCGTGCCGGGCATGTCGGTCGGCACCGGCGCATTGGTCGGCGGGGCCGGCGGCGCCGCCTATACGGCGCTCAAGAAGAACCACAAATATTACCGGGACAGCCGCGGGCGGCGTTACTATCTCGATCGGCGCGGGCGGCGCGTCTATCGCTGAGCGGCGTCTGTCCCCGTCAGGATGACGGGTGCTCCGGGACGAACGGAAACTAATCCAGCTCCGCCAGCCACTCCGTGATCATCCGGCGACCGGCCGCCACTGCGTGCGCGCCGTGGCGGTCGTTGTCGGCGCGCAGCGTCGCGATGTCGGTGCCGGCCTCGGCAATATAGTCGACATTCTCCAGCCAGGCGTCGAAGCGCGGATCCTCGCCCATCTCCGCATGGCATTGCAGCGCCAGCAGCGCGCGTCCGCGGCGGAATACCTGGTGCGGATAGGCTTCGGTGGAAGCGAGCAGCTCGACATCGTCGGGCAGCTCGAACGTGTCGCCATGCCAGTGCAGGATCGGCACCTCGGCAAGGTGACGGAGCGGCGAGGCGAGCCCCGCCGCGGTCAGCCGCAGCGGGGCATAGCCGACCTCCTTGACCGGCCCGGCATAGACACGTTTGCCGAGGGCGGCGGCGATCATCTGCGAGCCGAAGCACACGCCGAGCGTCGGCCGGCCGGCGTCAAGGCGGGCGGCAAGGCCATCGAGCTCGCGCGGAATCCACGGATGGTCGGCATGTTCATAGACGCCCATCGGCCCGCCCATCACCACCAGCAGGTCCGGCGCGAGATAATCGACGGCGTGGAATTCCGGATCGGCGACGTCGATGCGATCCAGCACGAAGCCGGCCTGCTCGACAGGCGCACGGAAGCCGGCGATCCCCTCATAAGGGACGTGGCGGATGATGAGGCCCTTCTTCATGCCCGACCTCTGGCCCGGCGGCGGGCCGGAGGTCGAACAAGAAAGGCTTGGGCGCCCTCAATTGCCGGTGAGGATGCGATCCACGAGCTGGCCGACGCTGGGCACGAAGCCGTTCGAATAGAAGGGATCCTGCCGGAAACGATAAGCGGCATGGCCGGCGAACATCAGGTTCTGGTCTACATCGCCGCCATGGGCGATGTCTTGCAGGGTCTTCTGGATGCAGAAGCTGCGCGGATCGGCAAGGCGGCCGGTGGAATTGGATTCGGTATCCATCCACGAGGAGAAGCCGCAGGCCGACAGGCAGCCCATGCAATCAGCCTGATCCTTGCGGATGACGCGCGCCTCCGCATCGGTGACGAAGACGAGGGTGTTGTCCGGCGTCTTCAGCGCCGTGGTGAAGCCGAGGCCGAACCATTCGCGGGCGCGCAGCAGGTCGTTGCGGGTGACCCAGAAGCTCTTGCCCTTGACGCCGACGTCGAGCTGATACTGGTGGTCGCCCGCCGCCTGGGTGGAGAAGGCGATCTGCCGTTCCGAGCGCGCCTCGAGGTTGCGCAGGAAGGGATTGCGCACCGCGCTCGAATAGAAGCCGGTCGGCGAGAAGCGGTGGAGCAGGATGTCGCCCTCGTCGAGCGTCATCAGCCGCTGCTTCCATGCCTCCGGGATGGGGCTCTCCCTGGTGAGCAGCGGCCGGGTGCCGAACTGGAAGGCGATGGTGCCGAGTTCGGGATTGTCGATCCAGTCATTCCACTCGCGCAGGAACCAGACATTGCCGGCCATGACGATCGGCGTGCTGTCCGGGATGCCGCCCTCGCGCATCGTCTCGCGCAGCGCCTTGACGCGGGGATAAGGATCCTCGGGGATCAGCGGATCCTCGGCGTTGGACAGGCCGTTATGGCCGCCCGCCTTCCACGGATCCTCGTAGACCACCGCCGCCAGCCAGTCGGCTGCCTTCGAATAGGCACGCTTCCACAGCGCGCGGAAGGCGCGCGCCGAGGATACGATCGGCAGATAGCTGACATTGTAGGAGGCGGCGATCTCGGACAGCTTGTAGGGCATGCCGGCACCGCAGGTGACGCCGGAGACCAGGCCGCGGGTGCGTTCGAGCACGCCGTGCAGGACGCGCTGGGCGCCGCCCATCTCCCACAGCACGTTGATGTTGATGGCGCCGTGACCGCTGGCGATGTCATAGGCGCGGCGCACCTGCTCGACGGCGCCGTCGATGGCGTAATTGATCAGCTCCTCGTGGCGATCACGGCGGGTGAGCGCGCGATAGACCTGGGGAATGATGCGGCCTTCCGGATCATAGCTGTCGGCGTTGACGGCGGAAACGGTACCGATGCCGCCGGCAGCCGCCCAGGCACCGGAGGAAGCGTGGTTCGTGGCCGCCACGCCCTTGCCGCCCTCGACCAGCGGCCACACCTCGCGACCCCCATAGACGATCGGCCGCAAACCCTTGAACATCTCGCCTCCGTGCTGAAAAATCCGCCGGCCTATAGCAGAAGCGAGGCATTTTGCGCGCGGAAAACTGTGTCGGAATGTAAGGCTCAGGCGAGTCCGAACGCGCTCTTGGGCACATGGGTGATGCGGCAGGCGAGGTCCGCCTCGCCGGATGCGACGATAAAATGGTCGCCCGCGTCGGCCAGGCCGGTGGAGAACACCACGTCACGAATATACATCCGGTGCTCCAGCGGCCGGGTCAGCTCGGGGGCGGGCTCGAGGATGGGCTGGTGGCTGGTGCGCACCACGCGCGAGGGATCGTCGCGGTCGAGCAGCGACCAATAGGTGCGGTAGATGCCGACGATCTCCTTGGGCTCGACGCCATGCCACAGCGACAGCCAGCCCTGGTCGGTGAGCACCGGCGGGGTGCCGCCGCCCATGCGCGCGGTATGCAAGGTGGCCGAATGGGGGCGGATGCCCGGCTTCTCATAGGGCTTCCAGTGAAGCCCGTCCGGCGAGCGGGCGAGGTTGATCGACGGGCCGGCGCGCCATTCGCTGCCCGGGGGATATGCGAAATAGAGGTCGCCGAGCGGCCGCGTCTGGGCCCAGTAGAAGCCGTCCACCAGCCCCTCGAAGATCAGCATATCCTTGTTCTGATGATCGAGGATGATGCCTTCCAGCCGCCAGTCGCGCGCGTCCTCGGAGGTGTAGAGGGTGGTGGAATGGCGCTCGGGGCTGACCGAACAGCTGGTCATCATGTAGCGGCCGTCGACGCGGCTGATCCGCGCGTCCTCGACGCCATAGCATTGCCACGACGCGGCAGGTGCGACGGCCCGCTCATAATCGACGGCGACCACCTCCCGCCCGTCCGCCGACAATTCGACCGGCAGCAGCCATGACAGCGAGGTCAGCGCCATCACCCGCCAGCCCGGCCCATGGACCAGGAACTTGCGCGGATCGCGCGTGTCGACGAGGTCGAGCGGCCACGCATCCAGAACATAATTGCCCTCGTCCCAGCGGATGGCGCGGATATGGCCGTCGCGGATCGGATGGCTGAGCGCTTCGGCGATGCGCACCATCATCAGCAGATTGCCGTTGGGCAACCGCGTCAGCGCCGGGTTGAACGCGCCGAGCACGAACGTCTCCTCCCCGCCGAGCCGGCCGGCGAGCGGGGAGCGGGACAGATCGACATCATCAGGGCCGAAGACCAGGCGGTCGATCGGGGCGCTCATTCCTTGTCCTCGGTGCGCGGGGTGATGACGAGCTGCTGGACGACGGCGCGCCGCGGCTGGGTGAGGAGATAATGGACGCCGACGGCGATATCTTCGGCGCGGAGCATCGTCTCCTCCCTGATCTTCTCGCGCTGCTTTTCCGGCGGGAATTCCGGATATTGGAAATCGGCCCCGGTCTTGCCCGGCTCGACCAGCGAAACCTTGATGCCCTTCGGCCCCAACTCGCGGCGCAGCGCCTCGGAAAAGCCGGCGATGCCCGCCTTCATACCGGCATAGACGGTGGAACCCGGCTGAAGCGTGTGCGACGACATCGAGCCGATCAGCACGATGTCGCCCTCGCCGCCCAGCCGATCCGCGGCGGCGTGCGCGCTCATCAGATAGGCGGTGAAGTCGGTAGCGATGGCGTAGCGCAATTCGGCGGCGCTCATTTCGGTGAGGCCGCTGGCCGGAATGGCGGCGTTGATCACCGCGATGTCGAGCCCGCCAAGCGCCTGCTCCGCGGCAGCGAAGAACCGGTCGGAGGCGCCCTCCCCGGCGAGATCGATGGCGATGCCGTCGCCCTCGCCCACCTCGCGGATGCGGGCGAGCGCATCATCGAGATGCTCCGGCGTGCGACCGCATACGAACACTTTCGCCCCCTCGCTCGCCAGCAGCACGGCGATGGCGCGACCGATGCCGGTGGTGCCGCCGGTGATGGCGGCGCGGCGTCCCCTGAGATCGGGCTTGGCGGTGTGAGCGTCGGCGAGATCGGTCATGTTGGGGGGCTCCTCTGTCCGGAGGCCAAAAGCCCCGAACGGGCGGAGCGTTCCCCGCATCATCAGCAGAGCGGACGAGCCACCCGCCTCACCCGATCACTTTCGCCATGCTGCCGGCCCCACCTAGGCCACTCGCGCCAGCAGCCGGTCGATCGCCTCCGCCACCGGCGGCTCGTCCAGCGTCGGGGCGTGGCCGGTGCGGGGCAGCGTCACCAGTTCGAGCCCGATGCGGGAGACCATCCGCTCGGCTGATTCGGCCGAGAGGATGTCGCTGAGCGCGCCGCGCACCAGCAGTCCCGGCATGTCGCGCAGCGCCTCGGCGGCCGGCCACAGGTCGATAGCATCGGCATGGAGCCGCATCGGCTCGGCGATCTTCATGTCATAGTCGTAGACGATGCGGCCCGACGCGTTCAGCCGGCAGAGCCTTTTGGCCATGGCCAGCCAATCCTGCAGCGCATAATCAGGGAAGACCGCGGCATTGCCGTCAGCCAGCGCGCGGGCGGCGTGGAGCCAGGTCGGATAGGCGGCGGGCTTGCCGACATAGCCGCGAATGCGCTCCAGCCCGCGCGGGTCCAGCTCCGGCCCGATATCGTTGAGCAGCACGCCGGCGAACCTGCTCCGCCCGGTGGCGGCGAGCAGCATGCCGAGCAGCCCGCCCAGCGACGTGCCGAAATAGACGAAGCGCGCGAGCTGCAATTCGGTGATTAGCGCTTCCAGATCCTGCAGGTAGGTGAGCGGCACATAGGTCATGGAATCGCGCGCATAGGCGCTCTCGCCGCGGCCGCGCAGCTCGACGCAGATCAGCCGCCAGTCGCCGGCCAGCCGCGCCGCCAGCCCCTCGAAATCGCGCGCGTTGCGGGTAAGGCCGGGCACGCAGACGATCGGCGGGCGGTCCGGCCGGCCCGGATAGTCGCGATAGTGAAGGCGCAGGCCGTCGCGCGACCACCACCAGCCGTCGTGCCATTCGATCGCCCGTGCTGTCATGGTTGCGCTCCCGCCTCCCTGCCCCCCATATCGCGTCATGGCCCAGACCCCGCAATATAATCCGGCAACGCCGATCCTCACGCTCGGCGACGGCTTTTACGATCCGGTGGCGGCGGCGGACTTTCCGCAGACGATGCTGCGCTTCCGCAACGATCGCGCGGCGGCGACGGTGGGGCTGGCAGGGCTCGGCGATGCGGAGTGGATCGCCCATTTCGGCCGCTTCCAGCCGCTTCCCGACAACCTGCCGCAGCCGCTGGCGCTGCGTTATCACGGCCACCAGTTCCAGGTGTACAATCCGGATATCGGCGATGGGCGGGGCTTTCTCTTCGCGCAACTTCGCGCCGGGGATGGCCGGCTGCTCGATCTCGGCACCAAAGGGTCGGGGCAGACCCCCTATAGCCGCTTCGGTGACGGTCGGCTGACGCTGAAGGGCGGCGTGCGGGAAATCCTCGCCACCGAGATGCTGGAGGCGCTCGGCGTGCGGACTTCCCGGACCTTCTCGCTGATCGAGACGGGGGAGCGGCTGCAACGCAACGACGAGCCCTCCCCGACCCGCTCGGCCGTGCTGGTACGGCTGTCGCATGGGCATATCCGCATCGGCAGCTTCCAGCGGCTGGCCTGGTTCAAGGATGCGGAGGGCATGCGTGCGCTCACCGCCTATTGCCTTCGCACCCTCTATGACGAACATCCGGGCGACGTGCCGGAGGTGCAGCTCCTCTCCCATGTCGTGCGCGGCGCGGCGCGGCTGGCGGCGAGCTACATGGGGGCAGGCTTCGTCCATGGCGTGCTCAACAGCGACAATATCGCGATCACCGCCGAGAGCTTCGACTATGGCCCGTGGCGCTTCGCGCCGAACTGGGAGCCCGGCTTTACCGCCGCCTATTTCGACCATCAGGGCCTCTACGCTTTCGGTCGGCAGGCGCAGGCGATCCACTGGGACGTCGTGCAGCTGGCGGTGTCGCTGCGGCTGTTGAGCGAGGCCGACCCGCTGGTCGAGGTGCTCGAGGAGTTTCCGCAATTCTACGAGGCGGAACTGGCGGCGGCGATGCTCGCCCGGCTCGGCGTGACGCTGGCGACGGAGGCGGACCGGCTCGCGCTGCTCGAGGCGATGCAGGCGGCGCTGACCGACGGCGGCGTCGGGATCGACCGCTTCTTCTTCGACTGGCGGGGCGGGCGCCTGCGCCGCGAGGCGGATGCGTACGACGCACCGGCCTTTGCCGGCTTCCGGCTGGCGGTGGCCCATGCGGCGCCGGTGGCCGGGGCGACGGATCACGATTACTGGGCGGAAGAAGCCCCGTGCTCGATGCATATCGACGAGGTGGAGGCGATCTGGTCGGCGATCGCCGAACGTGACGACTGGGCACCGCTATACGCCAAGGTCGAGGCGATACGGCGCATGGGTGAAGCGCACCGAGTGTGAAGGAGTAAGACTATGCGTATCCTGCTTCTCACCGCCGCCGCGCTGGCCCTTGCCGGCTGCGTGCGCACGGCGGCCAATATCGTCACCTTCCCCGTGCGCGCCGGCAGCCAGGTGGTCGACTGGTCTACCACCAGCCAGGAAGAAGCCGACCGCAATCGCGGCCGCGAAATGCGCAAGCAGGAGGAACGCGAGGCGAAGGAGCGGCGCAAGGAGGAAAAAGAAGCCCGGCGGCGAGAGCGGGACGCCGGGCGCTAGAGGCGCCCTCGCCTGCCCCTCCGTCATGCTGAACCCGGTTCAGCAGCCATGTCGCCACAAGCTCCGGAGTTCGCGGATGGATGGACCCCGGATCAAGTCCGGGGTGACGGCCAAGGGGCGGCTGTTGGCGGGCGGCTGGCTCACAATCCCCACCCCGCCACCAGAGAAAGTATCTCTGTACCCTCTCAAAAATTCCCTCGGTTGCGCAGCGGCGCGTCTGACGCCAAATGCGCGACCATGGCGACACTTCTCGATCCTCAGGCGCGCGGGCGCGTCATTCTGGTCGGTGCCGGCCCCGGTGATCCGGGGCTGCTGACGCTGCGTGCCGTGGAGGCGCTGCGCGAGGCCGACATCATCGTGCATGACGGGCTGATCGACATGCGCGTGCTGGATCACGCCCGGCCCGAGGCGCAGCGCATCAGCGTCGCCAAGACCCGCGCCCGCCACACCCTGCCGCAAGACGCGATCAACGCGCTGATCGTCGCCCATGTCCGCGCCGGCTCGATCGTCGTGCGGCTGAAGGGCGGCGATCCGTTCGTGTTCGGGCGCGGCGGCGAAGAGGTCGAGGCAGTGCGCGAGGCCGGCCTCAAGGTGGAGGTGATCCCCGGGGTGTCGGCAGCGCTCGGCTGCGCGGCCGAGGCGATGCTGCCGCTCACCCATCGCGACTGGTCGTCGGCGGTGAGCTTCGTCGCGGGCCAGTGCAAGGGCCTGTCGGAGCAGGACTGGTCCGGCCTTGCCGGCAAGGGCCGCACGCTCGTCATCTACATGGGCGTCGCCAATGCCACCGCGATCGCCGACAAGCTGATGGCCGACGGCGCAGCGCCGTCGCTACCCGTCGCCGTGCTGGAGCGCGGCACGCTGCCCGAGGCGCGGGCGATGCGGACGATTTTGGCCGATCTGGGGGACATGGTGCGGCGTGAGAAGGTGTTGAGCCCGGCGATCATCGTCGTCGGCGAAGTGGTGCTGCTGTCTGACGCGGAGAACCGGCTGGCGAGCCTCGCCGCCCGCGCGGAGGCCTTGCAGGCATGAGGATCCTCACCGGCAATGACCTGGTCACCGGGCAGGTGACGTGGTGGACCGGCGAGGGCTGGTCGCTGCATGTCGACGAGGCGACCGACGTCGCCGACAAGGCCGACGCGATCCTCGCCGTCGAGCAGGCGGCGCGGCGCGTCAACGGCGCCTACGCCATCGACGCCACCCGCGAGGGCGGCCATGTCCGTCCCGATCATATCAAGGACCGCATCCGCGCCATCGGGCCGACCGTCCGGCCCGACCTTGCCCTTGCCCCCGCCGATCCGGCCGACCGCGACTGGGTGATCTGATGTACCGTTATGATGATTTCGACCACGGCATGGTCGCCGCCCGCGTCGACGAGTTTCGCGAGCAGGTGGAGCGCCGCCTGTCCGGCGCGCTGACCGAGGACCAGTTCAAGCCGCTCCGGCTGATGAACGGCCTCTATTTGCAGCTCCATGCCTATATGTATCGCATCGCCGTTCCCTATGGCACGATGAGCGCACGGCAGCTGCGCAAGCTGGCCCATATCGCGCGCACCTATGATCGCGGCTACGGCCATTTCACGACGCGCCAGAACATCCAGTTCAACTGGATCGAGCTGAAGAACGCGCCGGACATCATGGCCGAGCTTGCCTCGGTCGAGATGCATTCCATCCAGACCAGCGGCAATTGCATCCGCAACACCACGTCCGATCAATATGCCGGCGCCGCCGCCGACGAGATGACGGACCCGCGCCCCTGGGCGGAACTGCTCCGCCAGTGGAGCACCTTCCATCCCGAGTTCAGCTATCTTCCGCGCAAGTTCAAGGTCGCGGTGATCGCCAGCGCCGAGGATCGGGCGGCCATGCGGCTGCACGATATCGGCGTCGAGATCGTCCGCAACGAGGCCGGCGAACTCGGCTTCAAGGTGTTCGTGGGCGGCGGCATGGGGCGCACGCCGATGGTCGCGCCGCTGATCCGCGAATTCCTGCCGGCCGCGAATTTCATCAGCTATCTGGAGGCGTGCCTGCGCGTCTACAATCGCTATGGCCGGCGCGACAACATGTTCAAGGCGCGCATCAAGATCCTCGTCCACGAGATCGGCGCGGCGGAATATGCCCGCCAGGTGGAAGAGGAATGGGCGCATGTGAAGACGCTCGGCCTCGATCCGCCGGCAGAGGAATTCGAGCGCATCGCCGTGCAGTTCGCCCCCCCGCCCCTCGACCCGGAGGCGCCGGACGAACTGGACCTTGGCGATCCGGATTTTCGCGTCTGGGTCGATCAGAACATCGTCGCCCACAAGGCGAAGGGCCATGCCATCGTCACGATCAGCCTGAAGCCGATCGGCGGCATTCCCGGCGATTGCTCGGCCGACCAGATGGACCTGATCGCCGACCTCGCCGAGCGCTACAGCCATGACGAGCTGCGCGTCACCCATGCGCAGAACCTCGTCCTGCCGCATGTCGCCAAGCGCGATCTCTACACGATCTGGCAGGCGCTAGACGCGGCCGGCCTCGCCACGCCCAATCTCGATCTGATCAGCGACATCATCGCGTGCCCCGGCCTCGATTATTGCGCGCTGGCCAATGCCCGCTCGATCCCGGTGGCCCAGAAGATCGCCGAGCGTTTCTCCAGCCTCGAGCGGCAGCGCGACGTCGGCGAATTGAAGCTCAAGATTTCCGGCTGCATCAACGCCTGCGGCCATCATCATGCCGGCCATATCGGCATCCTCGGCGTCGACAAGAAAGGCGAGGAGAATTACCAGCTCTCGTTCGGCGGGTCGGGCGCGGAAGATGCCAGCGTCGCCAAGATCATCGGTCCCGGCTTCTCCGAGGACGGGGTGGTAGATGCCGTCGAGAAGGCGGTGGAGACCTATCAGGCGCTGCGCGATCCGGGCGAGCGCTTCCTCGACACCTATCGCCGGGTCGGCCTCCAGCCTTTCAAGGAAGCCATTTATGGGTGACGCCCTGCGTTTTCGCGACGACGAGCCGCATGAGGAGCCGGCCGTCACGCTCGACAGCTTCCTCGGCCAGTCCAATGCCACCGCCGTCCGCCTCGAATCGGACGAGGACGCGCGCCTGCTGCTGCCCTATCTGGACCGGCTGGCGCTGGTCGAGGTGGCGTTCCCGACGTTCCGCGACGGGCGCGGCTATTCCGCGGCGAGCATCCTGCGCGAGGCCGGCTACAAGGGCGAGCTTCGCGCGCAGGGCGATGTGCTGGTCGATCAGATCGCCCATATGCGCCGCTGCGGCTTCGACAGCTTCGCGCCCGAGGCGCCGCTCGACATGGCGGCGGTGGAGCGGGCGTTGACCCGTTATCCCGCCCGCTACCAGCCCGCCGCCGACGGCACGGCCCCGATCTGGGCGCGCCGCCGTGGCTGAGCCCGCCCGCACCCTCGACATGATCGACGTCACGCCGGCCTTCACCCAGGCCGATGCGGACGCCTTCAACGCGCGCTATACCGGCATGCCGACGGAAGACATGCTGGCGGAGCTGCTCGCCGGGCCGCTCAAGGACCGGGTGGCCGCGGTGTCGTCCTTCGGCTCGGAATCGGCGGTGTTGCTGCACATGATCGCGAGCGTCGATCGCGACGTGCCCGTGATCTTCACCAACACCCAGAAGATGTTCGGCGAGACGCTGGCCTATCGCGACGAGCTCGCCGAACGGCTGGGCTTCACGGACCTGCGCGTCTATCGCCCCGATCCGCGCATCCTTGCGGCCAGGGACGACAAGGGACTGCGCTGGTCCTATGATCCGGACGGCTGCTGCGAGATCCGCAAGGTGGAGCCGCTGCGCCGGGCGCTGGTGCCGTTCGATGCGTGGATTTCCGGCCGCAAGGGCTTTCAGGCGAACACCCGCAAGGCGCTGCCGCTGTTCGAGATGGACGAGGGCCGGCTCAAGCTCAATCCGCTCGCCGGCTGGGACAAGACCGCGCTCGAAGGCTATTTCGAGGCGCACAAGCTGCCCCGCCACCCGCTGGAGGCCGAAGGCTACCCCTCGATCGGCTGCGCGCCCTGCACGTCAAAAGTGCTGCCCGGCGAAGACCCGCGCGCCGGCCGCTGGCGGGGCTGGGACAAGGTCGAGTGCGGCATCCATGTGACCCCGAAGCCGGGCGAAGAGCCGGCGTTCTGACACGACGGGGCGCCGGTCGGCGCCCCTCTTTGTCGCCACATTTCCGATCGATTTGCATCGTGATGCAATCAGGTCACAATCGGGCAAGTTCCGTTTTTGCATATTGCGGACTCTTCCGCGTTGGGTTAGCTATTCCCCTGCGACACAGTCGGGCCAAATGGTTTCCGTAACGTTTATCGTCATTGCAACGATACCGCTGCAGTTCCGCAGCATGTCGCGAAACAACAAGCACGGTCAAAGGGGATAAGCCCAAGGCGATCCGGTGACGGACGTACTTGGTGCACTCCACGATCTGGGGGGATATCATGAAATCTTTTGCGCTCTCTTCGCGCATGGCGATCGCTGTTGCCATGCTGGCAGCTGGCACGGCCGCGCGCGCCCAACAAGCAGCCGACGTCGAACCGCAGCAGGACATCATCGTCACCGGTACGCGCACCACCGGCATGGGTGCCGCGGACAGCCCGGCGCCGATCCAGCTGCTCGGTGGCGATCTCCTGGCCCGCACAGCCCAGCCGGATCTGGTGCAGACACTTGCGCAGAACCTGCCATCCGTGCAGGCCCAGTCCTTCGGCACCGACCTGCAGCAGGTGAACCTGTCCTTCCGCTTGCGCGGCCTTAGCCCGAACCACACCCTGGTCCTCGTGAACGGCAAGCGCCGCCACGGCACGGCAAACGTCTCGGTTGCTGGTGGCGTCTTCGGCGGTGCCGCCGCGCCCGACATGAGCTTCGTGCCTTCCGTTTCAATTGATCATGTGGAAGTGCTGCAGGACGGAGCCGCGGCGCAGTACGGCACAGACGCCATCGCCGGCGTCATCAACATCATTCAGAAGAAGGCCAATCACGGCGGCTCGTTCACCGTCGACGGCGGCCAGTATTTCGATCAGAGCAAGGATGGTTCCTGCCCCGGCGGCCTCGTCGATCATTGCATGCAGACAGGCGGAAAGTCCTGGAGCATCAGCGGGAATATCGGCATCGAGCCGTTTGAAGGCGCCTATCTGAATTTGTCTGCGGAGCGGCGGCACAAGGGTCGGAGCGTTCGCACCCACTACAACGCCCAATATTACCAGACCGGCCCGGCCAATACGACCGCTGCCGGCAACCTCGCCCTGTATCCGGATTATCTCAACAATCCTGATTATCCCTATGTGGATCAACGTCAGGGCGATCCGGAAATGGATCTCGCCAACGTGGCCTATAATGCCGGCTATGAATTCGGCGATTTCGAGATCTACAGTTTCGGCAGCTACGGGCACAAGAACGCCCGGACGCTGCAGGTGGCCCGTCCTCCGGCCAACATCTATTGCGTCGTCGGCAGTTCCGCCGGCTGCGCGGGCGATGTCGAGGGCGGTTACTATATGAACACCGGCGCGGTGACCGTCGACGGCGTCACCTATCCGGCTGGCCCGGCAAGCGGCGCCGCCATCGTCTCCGGCCGGACGCGAATGCTGTTCGCCCCGCAGGGCTTCGAGCCGGAGCAGGTTACCTCCGAGACCGACTACGCCTTTACCGGCGGCTTCAGCGGCGCGTTCGGCGACACGCACTTCGACCTCGCCACTACCTATGGCCGCGACCGCTATGATCTGAGCGTGGCGAATTCGGCCAATGGCACGCTCTATGCCAATACCGGCGCCACGCCGACAAACATCTACATCGGCAATCTGAAGGCCAGTCAGTGGAGCACCACGCTCGATCTGACCCATGAATTCGACATCGGCCTCGTCAACCCGGTAACCATCGCCTTCGGTATGGAATATCGCCACGAGACCTACGCCATCGGCGCGGGCGATCCGATGTCCTATTATGGCGGCGGGGCACAATCCTTCTACGGCTGGACTCCGGACAGCGCGGCATCGGGCCATGGCAAGCGCAATAACTTCTCCCAATATCTCGATATCAGCGTCAAGCCGACCGACAAGTGGATCGTCGACGGCGCAATTCGCCATGAACATTATAGCGACTTCGGCAACACCACCGTGTTCAAGCTGACCAGCCGCTATGATTTCTCCGATGCGATTGCCGTCCGTGGCACGGTTTCCACTGGCTTCCGTGCGCCCACATTGGCCGAGGAATATTATTCCGGCATCAACGTCAGCACCAATTATCTGGCAGGCATATTCCCCGCCAATGGCGACATTATTTCGAACCTGGGCTTCGGCAACCTGAAGCCGGAGAAATCAACGAATTTCAGCCTTGGCCTGGTGCTGAAGCCGATCGATCGTTTGTCGATCACGGTCGACGCCTACATGATCAAGCTGCGTGATCGCATCATGATGACGCCGACCTTCTACGGATATCGGGGCAATTATTGCCCGCCAGCGAATGTCGTCCAGAACAGCAATCCCAATGATGCACGGACACTGGGGAGCACCCCGACGTCGCCGACCACCCTGTCCTGCAACGTCGCGGCGGCCATTGGCACCTACACCTCGCAGCAGGTCACCGACGACAATTATTTCATCAACAACCAGAAGCCGATCTATGACGTCATGACCTCGGTCGTGAGCGATATTCCGGCTGCGGTGCTCTATCTGAACGCAGACCCCGCCAATGGCCGCGAACTTAGCGGCGGCTACCTGTCGGTACAGTCGTTCGCAAACGCTCTCTCCGTGCGTACCAAGGGCATCGACATTCAGGCCAACTACCGCAGCGACTTCGGTCCGGTGCGCGTCAACTGGAACCTGTCGATGAACTATAACAAGAACAAGATCACCAAGGTGAATCCGCTTCCGGATGGCTTCTATATTTCGGAGATCCAGCCGAACCTGACCACGCTTTACGCGACGGATACCGGCTTCGACAGTTATCCGACTGAGCATGACAGCCCGCACATTCGCATAACGGCGGGCGCCAACGCGACATGGAACAAGCTTAGCGTGGGGCTGCGTGGCAGCTATTATGGCTCCACCTGGTCATCCGCGACGCAGTCCACCGGTTCGATCAACGACGACGGCAGCGTTGTTGGAAGTTGCTCGACCTGTGTCGCGCCCCTGATCTACAAGCAGCGCATCAACGCTGCCTTCCTTGCCGACCTCGACATCAGCTATCAGCTCACCGACTTCCTCAGGCTGACGATTGGCGCGAACAACCTGTTCAATCATTATCCGAACGGGGTGAGCTGGCAGTATAACCAGGAGGTGAAGGAGCGGATCGGCAACGGTAGCAACCTCACCGGCCCCTACCAGAACGGTTCGCCCTATGGTTATAATGGCGGCTATTATTATGCCAGGGTCGGCTTCAAGTTTTAAGGGGGTGTAATGTCGGAGGACATCGGGCTTGCGCGCAGACAACTGCTCACAGGCTCGATAGCCCTCAGCGGGCTGAGCCTCGCCGGATGCACGACCGGGCTTGCGAGAAGCGGGCCCGGTCGTACGCCGTCTGGGCCGATGCTCGCCCCGATGCGCGTCTCGCCGAACGAGTTGGTCGACGTGAAATGCTGCATCCGGCCATTCCGCGCGCAGGGCTGCCGGCTGGACGCCGAGCAGCTCGGCGACACGCTGGTCATCCATAATTACGGCCATGGCGGCAGCGGCTGGTCGCTGTCTTGGGGATCGGCGGAGATCGCGGTCGGCAAGGCGATGTCGGTCCTGCCGAGGGATATCGCCGTGGTCGGCTGCGGCATCGTCGGGTTGACCGCAGCGGTAGTCGCGCAGCGCGCAGGGCTCAACGTCACCATCTACGCACGCGAGATGTTCTCCCGCACGCGATCGGTGCGGGCGTTTGGCGCGTGGACGCCGTCGTCGCGCATCGCGCTCACCGAGCCGGCCGGGCCGGCCTTCGCCGCCCTGTGGGAGCAGATGGCGCGCATTTCCTGGCGCTATTTCCGTGCCTGTCTCGGCCTGCCGGGGCAGCCGGTCGAGTTCATCGACAGCTACAGCCTCTCGGACACGCCGCCCCGCAATCGGGAGCACGCACCGGCGACGAGCAGCTTCGCTGCCACCGGCGTGCCGCAGAGCGAAGGCGAGTTCGCCGAATATGATTCGCTGGTCAGGGATATCGTCCCCTCCTCGACCAACCTTGCGGCCGGCGAGAACCCGTTCGGCACGGCCTATGCCAGGCGGCGAAGCCAGATGCATTTCAACTTCACCGGCTATGGCCATATGCTGCTGAGCGAGTTCTTCGCGATGGGCGGGAAATTTCAGAACCGCGATTTCCATTCGCCGGCGGATATCGCCGCACTGCCGGAGAAGGTGGTGATCAACTGCCCCGGCTATGCCGCGCGCGACCTGTGGCGCGACCAGACGATCATTCCGGTGCGCGGCCAGACCGGCTGGCTGATCCCCCAGCCCGAGGCGCATTACGGGCTCGGCTATGGCGGCGTGTCGCTGCTGTCGAAGAGCGACGGGGTGATGGTGATGCACACCGACAGCACGCTCGGTGACATGGAAGGGGTCGGCAACAGCATGGAGCTGCCCGACCGCAGCAATATCGAGGCGGGACTGGCGATCGTCGCGCCGCTGTTCGCGCGCATGGCGGGAGGCCGGGCGTGAGCCGCCTTGTCGCCCTCGTCTGCCTGCCGCCGGCGCTGGCGCTCGCCGTCGCCGCGCCCGGCCAGCGGCCCGCCGCCAGCACCGCGACCGGCGTCTATAGCGAAGCGCAGGCGGCGCAGGGCGCGATGCTCTACAAGGACGCCTGCGCGGCCTGCCATGGCGAGACGCTGGCGGGCACCTATGAGATCCCCGCCCTTACCGGCCGTTTCCTGCGCAACTGGTCGAACGGATCGGTGGGCACGCTGTTCGATTATATCGGCCGAGCGATGCCGCAAATGGCGCCGGGGTCACTGACGCCGGAGGACAATGCCCGCATCGTCGCCTATCTGCTCAAGGCGAACGGGATGCCGGCGGGCGCGCAGCCCCTGCCGGCGGATCAGGGCGCGCTGGACCGGATCGCGTTTGCCCCGCGTTAACAATGGCCTCGAATCTTGTTCAAGATCAAAGGTTTCACGATACGCCCGATGATATCTGTCCATTCTGACCGGACCAGATTCTGAGGGAATGACTATGCCGAACATGCGACCATTGGTGGGCGCCATCATCCTGGCGGTGGCGATGGGGGGCGGAAGCCTTGCCCCCGCAGCGGCGCCATCGGCCGCGCGGCCCGATCCCCGGATCACCCGGGCGTGGCTGACGGGCGGGTGGAGCTATGAGGGCGGGTGCGAGAATGATCAGGGCGTGGCCTTTGCGGCGGACGGCAAGGTGCAGGATGTCGACGGCCATGGAAGCTGGAGCCTGCGCGGCGACGTCGTCACGCTGACGATCCGCGAAGTCATCGAAACCGACGAAGGCGCCCCGGTGCGCCTTCCCACGCCGCAGGTCGTGCAACATAAGGTCCGCTGGCTGGGGCCGAAGGCAGCGATGCTGGGAGACGACAAGATCGTCAAATGCCAGTGACGCGCCCCGGCGGCCCGCCGGACCGGGGCCCGCCCTACTGAAACCGCTCTGGCTGATAGACGTCGTCCGCGAAGTCGCTGAACTTGGTGATTCGGCTGTCGAAGCGAAGCTTGACCTTGCCGGTGGCGCCATGGCGCTGCTTGGCGACGATCACTTCGGCCATGCCCGACACGCGCTGCATGTCCCGGCCCCATTCGTCATAGGCGTCGTGGACCTTGGCGTCGTCTTCCGGCATCGGGCGCTTGGGCTCGCGGGCGGCGACGTAATAATCCTCGCGATAGACGAACAGCACGATATCGGCGTCCTGCTCGATTGAGCCGGATTCGCGCAGGTCCGACAGCTGCGGCTTCTTGTCCTCGCGCTGCTCGACCGCACGGCTGAGCTGGGACAGCGCCAGCACCGGCACGTTCAGCTCCTTGGCGAGCTGCTTGAGGCCGCGGCTGATCTCCGAGATTTCCTGCACGCGATTGGATTCGGACGATTTGCCCGAGCCCGACAGCAGCTGAAGATAGTCGATGACGATGAAGCCGATGCCGCGCTGCCGCTTCAGCCGGCGGGCGCGGGTGCGCAGCGCAGCGATGGTCAGGCCGGGGGTGTCGTCGATATAGAGCGGCAGCTCCTCCAGCTCCGCGGCGGCACGGGCGAGGTTGCGAAACTCCTGCTGGCTGATCTTGCCCATGCGCAGGTTTTCGGAGCTGATCCCCGATTGTTCGGAAAGGATGCGGGTGGCGAGCTGATCGGCTGACATTTCGAGGCTGAAAAAGGCGACCGCCGCGCCCACCGACCGCTTCTCCTCGATGCCGTCCTCCTTGTCGCGGAGATAGCGGCGCGCCGCGTTGAAGGCGATGTTGGTGGCAAGGCTGGTCTTGCCCATGCCGGGACGGCCGGCGAGGATCAGCAGATCGGAGTGATGCAGGCCGCCGATCTTGGCATTGAGCCCCTCCAGCCCGGTGGTGACGCCAGAAAGATGGCCGCCGGAGTTGAGCGCCTTCTCGGCCATTTCCAGGGCGAGACGGGTGGCGATGCCGAAGCTCTTGGTTCCGCCGCTCTCGCCGCCCTGCTCGGCGACCTGATAGAGCGCCACCTCGGCGGCCTCGATCTGGGTCTTGGGATCGACGGATTCGGAGGTGTCGGTGGCATTCTCGACCATCTGCCGCCCGACGCCGATGAGGGCGCGGAGCAAGGCGAGATCGTAGATCTGCTGGGCGAAATCGCGCGCGCCGATCAGCGCCGCGCCAGAACCGGTGAGCTGCGCCAGATAGGCCGGGCCGCCGAGCGTCTTCAGCGCTTCGTCCGCCTCGAACATCGGCTTCAGCGTCACCGGGTTGGCGACCATGTTCTTGTCGACCAGCCGGAGGATCGCCTCGTAGATGCGGCCGTGCAGCGGCTCGTGGAAATGATCGACCTTGAGCTTGACCTGCACGTCCTCGACGACGCGATTGTCGATGAGAAGCGCGCCGAGCAGCGCCGCCTCGGCCTCGACATTGGCGGGAATGGAGGTCGCTTCCGCGTGGGGCGCGGACATGAGTCGCATCGGTTCGGCCATGGCGCAGGGTTTGGCACAGCCGCCCCCCGCCCGCCACCCCGCGCTGCGGCCGGCGCCCGCCAAACCGGGGCGGAGCCACCCGCGGCCCGGCGCGTTTTGCCTTTCGCACTCGCAGCATATAAAAGGCGCCGGATGGGTGATCCGCGTATCATCGACATCGAGCTGGACGCCGACACGATCATGTGGCGCAGCGACGAGGTGGAGCAGGAACGGCGCGTTGCCGTGACCGATCTGCTCGCCGCGAATTATTTCGCGCCCGAGCGCGCCTATCCGCAAGGCTATGATGGACCGTTCCGGGTAGCCCTGAGCGTGGCCGAGGGGCGGCTGGCGATCGACGTCGCCGCGCGGGACGGCGCGCCACTGGAGACGCTGGTGCTGTCGCTGACCCGGTTCCGCCGGCTGATCAAAGATTATTTCGCGATCTGCGACAGCTATTTCCGCGCCGTGCGGCAGGCATCGACCCAGCAGATCGAGACGATCGACATGGCCCGGCGCGGTGTCCACAACAGCGCGGCGGAGCTGCTGCGCGAGTGCCTGGCGGGCAAGATCGCCGTCGATTTCGACACGGCGCGGCGACTCTTCACTCTCATCTGCGTGCTGCATATACGCGGCTGATATGGAGATACCGATCGAGGACGTCGCAGCCCGGGTGCTGATCGATGCCGCGCGCGAGGCGGCCCGCCACGCCCACGCCCCTTATTCCCGGTTCGCGGTCGGCGCGGCGCTGTTGATGACGGACGGGGAGATCATCACCGGCACCAATTTCGAGAATGCCAGCTATGGCCTGTCCCTCTGCGCCGAGACGGTGGCGCTGGCGACGGCCAATGCCCGGGGCCGGCTGCGCGATGTGGTGGCGGTGGGCGTGGTCGGCGGGCTCATGGACGCCGGCGGGCGGATGGGCGGCGACGTGGTGGTGCGCCCGTGCGGACGCTGTCGGCAAGTGCTCAACGAGGCGGCGCAGCTCGGCGGGCGCGACATCGCCGTCCATTGCGGCGCGGCGCAGGGCGACGCGATCTCCCACCATCGCCTGTCGGAACTGCTGCCGATGGCGTTCGGCCCCGGCGACCTCGGCATCGGCTGATTGCCAATCGGCGCAGGGAGCGGCTAGGCCGTGCCCCCAGGAGGAAGCCCGTCAATGTCGATCATGTCCGACCGCTGGATCCGTGCCCAGGCCGAGGCGCATGGCATGATCGAGCCCTTCGTTGAGAGCCAGCGGCGCGACGGCTGCATCAGCTACGGCCTTTCCTCCTACGGCTATGACGCGCGTGTGGCCGACGAGTTCAAGATCTTCACCAATGTCGATTCGGCGACGGTGGACCCGAAGAATTTCGCCGCGAACAGCTTCGTCGACCGCAAGACCGAGGTCTGCATCATTCCCCCGAACAGTTTCGCGTTGGCGCGCACCGTCGAATATTTCCGGGTGCCGCGCGACGTGCTGGTGATCTGCCTCGGCAAATCCACCTATGCGCGCTGCGGCATCATCGTGAACGTGACGCCGCTGGAACCCGGCTGGGAAGGCCACGTCACGCTCGAATTTTCGAATACCACGCCGCTGCCCGCCAAGGTCTATGCCAATGAAGGGGCGTGCCAATTCCTCTTCCTACAGGGCAATGAGCCGTGCGAGGTGAGCTACGCCGACCGGGCCGGCAAATATATGGGGCAACGTGGCGTAACGTTGCCGCGGCTCTAGAGTTCCCGCCCCTTTGGCTGATTTTTCTGCAATTTCCGTTGCGCGCATTGCATGCCGCATTGCGGTAGAATCCGACTATAGACCCGCCCAGGCACTGACGAGAACCTGAGGGAGGTCCCGGATGGCCAAGCTTGCGAGCCTGTTTGCGACGCTCGGAATTGGTACGGCCGTGATGCGGCCCGATCTGGCCCATCTGGCCTGGGTCGCGGTATTCGCATCGACGATGATGGCGACGGCGGCGATCGGCCGGCAACGCGCCTATCACGCGGGCAATCGCGTCATCAGCTGACGAAGGCGCCGGCATCACCCGCCGGAATAACGCGCCCGCTGCTCGGCTACCCGCGCGCGGGCCTGTTCCATTTCGTGCACCTCGGTCGCCTCGAAGAGCGATTCGAGCACATGGTTCATGTGATCCTGCATCGCCGCGCGAGCCCGATCGGGATCGCCGGTGCGCAATGCCTCGAGGATCACGGCATGTTCCTCGATGCGCGGGCGGACGCCGGCGGCATGAGCCTTGGCGGCAAGCAACTGATATTGCGGCGAGCGGGCGCGCGTGTCCCACAGCATCCTGACCGCGGCGACGAGGGCGCTATTCTCCGAGGCGCCGGCAACGAGCAGGTGAAAGCGCCGGTCGGCATCCTCCGACATCACCACGTCGCGCTCATTCTCGGCCTGCATCTCGGCAACGACACCGGCCAGATCGTCCAGCGTCTCCTGGCTGATGCGCTGGGCGGCAAGCGCGCAGGTCTCGCTCTCGATCGCGCGCCGCGCCTCGGTGAGTTCGAACGGACCGACATCGGTGGGCGCGGCCTTGCCGCCGCGCGGCTGGCATGCGACCACATAGACGCCCGAGCCGATACGCACCTCGACCAGCCCGTCCAGCTCGAGGGCGATGATCGCCTCGCGCACGGTCGGCCGCGACACGGCATAGTGGAGCGCGAGGTTGCGCTCGGCGGGCAGGCGCTGGCCGATCTCGTAATGTCCGGCGGCGATCGCCTCGGCGATATCGCGCGATACCCGTTCGTAGAGTCGCCCACCTTCGGCCTTGCCGTTCATTCCCGCTCCTCTTTGGTCAGACCAGTAGATTGACCGGCCTGACCAATTTCTGCAAGCAACAAGGTGCTTGCGCCCGGGCCGCTATCCTCTTTACCGCACGGGCGAGCAAGTTGGGGTAATGCGATGAGCGACACGCGTGACGGCCGGCCTGAGGATGAGCGACCGCAGGATCCGGACCGCCGGCTGTTGCTGGGCGGGCTGGCGGCGGCCGGCGTTGCCGCTGCCGTGGCGAGCGGCAGCGAGGCCAAGGCCCCGCCCCGCCAGACCGGACCCGGGAAGCCTGTCACCGATGCGGTGCTGCGCGCGCATATCGACACGGTCGTCGTGATCTTCGCCGAGAATCGCAGCTTCAATAATCTTTTCGCCGGCTTTCCGGGGCTGGAGCAGCCCTTGTCGGCGGTGCCGCCCGAGCGCTTCCTCCAGCGCGACCGCGACGGGCGGGTGCTGGATAAGCTGCCGAAGATCTGGGAAGGGCTGGTGCCGCAGGAGCAGGTGGTGGAGCACCGCACCTTCCGCATCGGGCCGGACGATCTCGCGCCGCTGCCCAACGCGCCCTTCGCGCTCAGCACGCCCGAGGGCGATCCCCTGCCCCATGGCGTGGTGACCCGCGACCTCATCCACGCCTTCTACAACAACCAGCTGCAGATCAATGGCGGCCGCAATGACGGGTTCGTCGCCTGGGGGGACAGCGGCGCGCTGGTGATGGGCCATTATGGGGATTGCTCGGCCAACCTCCGCCTGTGGCAGCTCGCCCGCGAATTCACGCTGTGCGACAATTTCTTCATGGGCGCGTTCGGCGGCTCCTTCCTCAACCACCAATATCTCGTTGCCGCCCAGCCGCCTTATTATCCGAATGCCGACAGGAGCCCTGCGCGCGACCGCGTCACTCAGCTGGACGATGCGAGCCCGCGCGGCATCCGCCCGAAGCTGCACAAGGACAGCCCGGCCAGCGCGATGGACGGCCCGCCGGCCTTCGTCCCGAACTCGATCACCCCCGATTTCTGGGCGGTGAACACGATGATGCCGCCCTATGCGCCGGCACCGAAGCTCGATCCGGCGCGCCCGGACCATGCGGATGCGACCAGCCCGGTCACCGTGCCGCCGCAGCGGCACAAGATGATCGGCGACGTGTTGAGCGCGCGCGGCGTCGACTGGGCCTGGTATGCCGGCGGGTGGGGCGAGACGCTGAAAGGCCTGAACACCGAGCGCGCCTTCCCCGCCCGGCCGAATTTCCAGTATCACCACCAGCCGCTCAATTACTTCGCGAGCCTCGCCCCCGGCACGGCGGCGCGCGATCGCCATCTGCGCGACGGCGGCGTCGGCGAGACGGCGCGGACCAACCTGTTCCTCGCCGATGTCGAGGCCGGCAAGCTGCCGCCGGTCACTTTCTACAAGCCGCAGGGCAATCTCAACATGCACGCCGGCTATTCCGACGTGGATGCCGGTGACCGGCATATCGCCGGCGTCGTCGACGCGCTGCGCAAGAGCCCGCAATGGGACAAGATGCTGATCGTCGTCACCTTCGATGAGAATGGCGGCTGGTGGGATCATGTCGCGCCGCCAAAGGGCGACCGCTGGGGGCCCGGCACGCGCGTCCCGGCGATCGTCATCTCGCCCCATGCGCGGCATGGCGAGGTCGATCACAGCATTTATGACACCGGGTCGATCGCCCGTTTCATCACCCGCCGGTTCGGCCTCGAACGGCTGCCCGGCCTGATCGAGCGCGAGCGGGCGATGGTCGCCGCCGGTGGCCCCGCCCCGGGCGATCTCACCAACGCGCTCCGTTTCGCCTGACCGACGATTGCCCGTCGCTCCGCGCGGGCATAGTCTTGGCCAGCATGACCTGCGAATGGGTGCGATCGGCTTCTGCTTGGGGATGGGGCGCGAGGCGCCGGGGTGGCCCCATCCGCTTCCTGTCTGGCGCTCAGCTGTAGGAGCATTGTCATGACGACGATCACCACCGAAGACGGGACCGAGATCTTCTACAAGGACTGGGGCGCCAGGGACGCGCAGCCGATCGTGTTCCATCATGGTTGGCCGCTGAGCGCGGACGACTGGGACAACCAGATGCTCTATTTCCTCGGCAAGGGCTTTCGCGTCATCGCCCATGACCGGCGCGGCCATGGCCGGTCCAGCCAGACCGATACCGGCAACGAGATGGACACCTATGCCGCCGACGTCTCAGCGCTCGCCGAAGCGCTGGACCTGAGGGACGCCGTCCATATCGGCCATTCCACCGGGGGCGGCGAGGTGACCCGCTATGTCGCGCGCGCCAAGCCCGGCCGGGTGTCCAAGGCGGTGCTGATCGGCGCCGTGCCACCGGTGATGGTCAAGTCGGAAAGCAACCCCGGCGGGCTGCCGCTGGAGGTGTTCGACGGGTTTCGCAAGGCGCTGGCCGACAATCGGGCGCAATTCTACCTCGATGTGCCGTCGGGTCCGTTCTATGGCTACAACAGGCCGGGCGCGAAGGTGGACCAGGGTGTCATCCGGAACTGGTGGCGGCAGGGCATGATGGGCGGGACCAAGGCCCATTATGATTGCATCAAGGCCTTTTCCGAGACCGACTTCACCGCCGATCTACAGGCGATCGAGGTCCCGGTGCTGGTGATGCACGGCACCGATGATCAGATCGTGCCCTATGCGGACTCGGCGCCGCTCGCCGTGAAGCTGCTGAAGAACGGCACGCTCAAATCCTATGAGGGGCTGCCGCACGGCATGTGCACTACCCATGCCGATGTCGTGAACCCGGAGCTGCTCGCCTTCATTCAAGGCTGAACCGAAGGGCGCCCGGGCCGCGCGGTCCGGGCGTCCCGCGGTCAGGCGGCGTTGGCGCGCAGCGTGTCGCGCAATTGCACGATGGCGCGCTCCAGTACCCCGAGCTGCTCCGGCGTGCGGCCGGTGGCGGCGAGCACTTCGCCCGGCACGCATTTCGCCTCCTCGGCAACCGCCCTCCCCTTGTCGGTCAGGGTGACGCGGACGACGCGCTCATCCTCGCTGTCGCGACGGCGGGTGACCAACCCCGCAGCCTCCAGCCGCTTGATTAGCGGAGTAAGCGTGCTCGAATCCAGAAACAGCTGATCGCCAAGCTCGCCCACCGTCTGCCCGTCCTCGCCGCGCAGGATGACCATGGCGAGATATTGCGGATAGGTGAGGCCGAGCCGATCCAGGATCGGCTTGTAGACGCGGTTGAAGGCCAGCCCCGTCGAATAGACCGCGAAGCAGAGGTGGCCGCCCAGCGCATCGGCATCAGGAGATTTGCGTTTCACGGGTCGAATATATATCGCGTGCGATTTTATCGCAAGTGCTCCCTCGACTATGTCACCTTGTTTCTGGGTCTCGGTTGCACAAGGCCGGGCTTGTCGGCGGGCGTAATGATCACGATAACATGGACTGCATCCGATTGCGGATCAGGGGAGATTATCATGAAGTTGACGAAGGCCGCCCTCCTGCTGGCGCTGGCCGCCTCGGCTCAGGCCAATGCGCAGGTGAATGCGGGCGAGCAGAAGCCGGAAGCCAGCCTTCCCTTCACCATGACGCAGGTCGCGACATTCAATCTGCCGTGGCGCATCGCCTTCCTGCCGGACGGCCGCATGCTCGTCACCGAGAAGGTCGGCCCGGTCTATCTGGTCACGCAGCAGGGCCAGAAGGTGCAGATCACCAACGTGCCGGCGGTGGCCTATGGCGGCCAGGGGGGCATGCTCGGCATCTATCTGTCGCCGCATTACGCGACCGACCATAATGTCTACCTCACCTATTCCGAGCCCGGCGAGGGCGGCTCGAGCCTGGCCCTGGCGCGGGCGCGGCTGGCGATCGGCCAGGGTACGGCCAGCCTCGAGGGGCTGCAGGTGATCTGGCGGCAGATGCCCAAGGGCAAGGGCGGCCAGTTCGGCGCGGCGATCGCCTTCTCCCCGGACGGCAAATATCTGTTCCTGACGGTCGGCGACCGCCAGCGCATGACGCCGGCCCAGGATCCCAACCAGGAACTGGGCAAGATCCTGCGCCTGACGCTGGACGGCAAGCCCGCGCCGGGCAATCCGGGCGCCGGCAAGACCGGCGCCGGGAAGGTGACGTTGATCGATCCGCCGAAGGACACCGAAGCCGCCAAGACCGCGCCGGTGGTGAGCACCTACAACTTCCCCGGCCCGAATGTGACGCCGTCGGAAGTGTGGTCCTCCGGCCATCGCACCCCCTACGGCCTCGCCTTCGCGCCCGACGGCCGCCTGTGGGAGCTGGAGCATGGGCCCAAGGGCGGCGACGAGCTGAACCTGATCGAGCCCGGCAAGAATTACGGCTGGCCGCTGGTGTCCTACGCCGTCAATTATGACGACGTGCCGATCCCGAGCCCCGACACCCGGCCCGACCTGACCAAGCCGGTCATCTATTGGCGGCCGGTGATCGCCCCGGGCAACCTCACCTTCTACAAGGGCGGGATGTTCAAGGCGTGGCAGGGCTCGGCGCTGATCGGCGGCATGGCCAGCAAGACGCTCAGCCGCGTCGTCTTCGACGGCAAGGGCGGCGCCCGGCCAGCCGAGCGCTGGGATGTCGGCCACCGCATCCGTGACGTCGCGGTGGCGCCAGATGGCGCGGTGTGGGTCGTCGAGGATGCCAATCCGGGCGGTCTGTTCCGCGTGACGCCGGGCAAGTGACCCATCCCCCCCGCGCGGAAAAAATTCCGCGCGGGGGTTTCTTCCGGGAACCCGATCCTGTATTAGGCGTTCCCAATCGCGCATTGCCCGCTTTTTCGGGCCATGCGTGGTGAAAGGCGGCCCTGCCGGCATTCAAGCCGGCCGTGCTCGCCCTTCGATAACGGCAAACCGCCAGCGATGGCGGGACGCAAAGCCTCCGGTCTCGGCAGTGTCGAGGTAGCGGGGTTACCGAATAGGGCTGACCATGCGGACCGTCTTTGATGGACTTTCGCGCCTTCATTCCGTCACCCGCCGGGGAATATCGGCGGTCTTGTTGTCGGCGATGGCGCTCCCCTTCCTCACCGCTGCGATCGTCGAACCGCCGAGCGTCGAGGCACGGCTGTTGCTCGCTCACAATGTCGCCCGGCGCCAGCTCGGCCTCGGCCCGCTGACCTGGGACCCGGCGCTCGCCGTCGATGCCGCGAAATGGAGCCAGCACCTCGCGCGCGTCGGCTATCTCGTCCACTCGCCGAGCGACCCGCGCGATCGCGATCCGCAGGGCGAGAATCTGTGGGCCGGCACCAAGGGCTATTACTCGCCCGAGCAGATGGTCGGGCTGTGGCTGAGCGAAAAGCGCAATTATGTCGACGGCACCTTCCCCTATGTCAGCCGCACCGGCGAGCTTGAGGATGTCGGCCATTACACGCAGATCGTGTGGCGCTCGACGCAGACGGTCGGCTGCGCCGTCGTCACCGGGCGCTATGACCAGTTCCTCACCTGCCGCTATGCGGAGGGCGGCAATGTGATCGGCGAACGCGCCTTCTAGGGCCGGACGAGGGCGGCGATCGCCTCGTCGATCGTGGTGCGGCCCTTGCGGTGATCCTCATTGGCCCCGGTGAAGTCTATCCACCCCTGGTTGAAGCCGTCGAGCATCTGCATGCGCGGGCCCGGGTTGCGCATGCCCTGAGCGCGGAACATCGCCTCCCATTGTTCGCGCGGCACCGCCTCCGCGCGGACGGGCCGGCCAAGCGCGCGTGCAAAGGCGGCGGCGATGTCATGCGGCGAGACACGCGCGGCGGCTTCCAGCTCGACGATGCGCTCCCCCTGCCAATCCTCGAGCAGCAGGTCCGCCGCGACCCGCCCGACGTCGCCGGCCGAAACCATCGCCACCTTGCGATCCAGCGGCTGAAGGCAGGATCGGATCACCCCCTCGTCACGGGCCGGGGCGACGTCCCATTCGGCATTCTCCATGAACCAGGCGGCGCGGAGGAAGGTGACCGGCACCGGAACGGCGGCCAGCCCCTGTTCGAGGAAACGCAGCGCGTTGAGCAGATTGGGCCGCTCGGCGTCGGCCCCGATCGTCGACAGCACCACCAGCCTGGCGGGACGGGCGCGCACCACCGCCTCCCGGAACGCGGCGATCGCCCCACGCGCCTCGGCGAAATCCGGCGCCGGGTCGAACATCGGCCGCAGCAACAGGAAGGCGCCGGCGACGTCGGTGAAGGCGGCGGCCAGCGCATCGGCGTCCGACGCATCGGCATGGGCCACCGCGCAGCCGCGTGCCGCCCACGCCTCGCCCTTCGCCGCGTCGCGCACGACGGCGCGCACGGCATGGCCGCGATCGATCAGGGTTCGGGCCAATGCGCCGCCGACGCGGCCGGTGATTGCAGTGATTGCGTACATGACGTCGCGGTCTTCCCTGTGAAATTCGGACAGCAACGGAATAGCCGCGACGGAAGATTGATCAGAGCGCCGATATGTCACATCATTATGGATTGACAATCCGGAATTGTGACGATGCTCCATGATGGTCGCCTGCTCTCCGGCGTGACGGTGCTGATGGCCGTGGTCGAAGCCGGCTCGATGACCCGCGCGGCCGAGGCGCTCGGCCTCACCCCTTCCGGCGTCGGCCGCGCGATCGCGCGGCTTGAGGCGCGGATCGGGGTTCGGCTGCTCGATCGCACGACCAGGGTGATGCGCCTGACCGACGAGGGCCGCCTGTTCCACGATCGCGTCGGCCCGCTTCTCGACGGCATAGAGGAAGCGGCGGCGGAGGCATCGGGCGCCGCGGCGCGGGTGCGCGGGCGGCTGCGCGTCAATGTCGATCCCTTTTTCTCGCAAGTGGTGCTGGCCGGCCGTGTCGCGGATTTCGTCGCCCGTCATCCGGAGCTGGCGCTTGAGCTGATCATGCGGGACCGGATCGGCGATCTCGTCGCCGACGGCTTCGATCTGGCGCTGCGCTTCGGGCCGTTGCCGGGCGGGAATTTCGTCGCGCGCCGGCTGTTCGAAACGCGGGTGGTGACGGTCGCGGCGCCGGCTTATGTGGCGCGGCGCGGGCGTCCGGCGCATCCGTCCGACATCCCGCAGCATGACGTGATCGACTTCTGGGACGCGGCGCATGGTCGCCCCTATGAATGGGAATTCCGCCGCCGTGACGAGGTGCTTCCGGTGCGGCCGGTGTCGCGGCTGATCACCTCCGACGCGCGCACGATGCTCGACGCCTGCCTCGCCGGCGCGGGTATTGCCCAGGTGCTCGCATTCGGCACGCGCGGCGAACTGGCACGAGGTGAGCTGATCGACCTGTTTCCCGACTGGCCGGACGAGATGTTCCCGCTGCACGCGGTCAGTCCCTCGCGCCGCCATCGCCCCGCGAAGGTCCGCGCGCTGATCGATTTCGTGGCGGAACTGGTCGCGCCTCTCGATCAACATTGATCGCCCCCGACGGCCAAAAAAAACCCGCCACGACAGCACCGTCTGGCGCCGCCATGGCGGGGTGCAGGGGGGTTCGAGAGGTTAGAAGTTCACGCGCACGCCAAGGCGGAACATCCGGCCCAGCACATCATAGAGCTGCGGGTTGAGATCGATACCGGTGTTGGTCGCCGGGCTCGGCTCCGGATCGCGGTTGAACAGGTTGTCGACCTTGAAATAGGCCTCGATGCTCTTCGTGATGCTGTAGGATCCCGACACGTCCACGTAGAAGGCGCCCTTCATCGTGTTGTTGTCGATGGTCCGGTTGTTGCTGGTCGAGACCGGGCAGTTCGTCTGGCAGACAATGTAGGTGCTGTTGTAGACGCCGTCCGAGAACCAGCGCTCCTGCAGGGTGAAGCGCCACTTGTCGGTCGCCCAGGTCTGCATGCCGAGCAGCTTCCAGTTCGGCGTCGCGCCGGAGTTCACGCCCGCCGAGTCGATTGGGATCGAGCCGGGAATGCCGGAATCCTGGGTGTTGTGGATGACGTGAGTGGCCAGCGCGCGCAGCGTCAGGCGGCCGTCAAGCCCGAGCGGATTGACGAACTGGTAGGTCGCCTCGATGTCCAGACCCTCGGCCAGCAGCTTGGCGAAGTTGAACGGCTGGGTGTTGACGAAATTGCCGACGCCGTCGGCATGGCTGAGGTCGAAATAGGCGTTGGACAGGTTCTTGCAGTTGGCGAGCGTGCCGTCGAAGCAGAAATTGACGACCTGCGTCGGCGACAGGCTGGCGATGACGCCCGACACCTTCACCTTGTACCAGTCGACAGACAGGTTCAGGCCCGGCGCCCAGCTCGGCCGCGACAGCACGATGCCGGCGGTGGTGTTGCGGCCGACTTCCGGCTTCAGCGCGGGGTTGCCGCTGGTGATCTGCAGGATGTTGACCGGCGCGCCGAACGGATTGTTGAAGTTCGGCGTGTTGACCGAGCTGCCGGCCGCGAACAGCTCCGACAGGTTCGGCGCACGCACGTCACGCGAGGTCACCGCGCGCAGCTTGATGCCGTCGATGGGGGTGTCCCAGGTGCCGCCGATCTTCCACGCATAGGTGGTGCCCGACGTGCTGTAGTCGGTCACGCGGATGCCGCCGTTGAGGTTGGCGCGGCCCAGCGCCTCGGAATCGATCACCGGCAGGTTGAGCTCGAGGAAGCCCTCCAGCACATGGTAGGAACCGCCGCCGCTGCGATAGTTGCCGGCATACCAGTTGTTGCCGGCAGCGTTCAGCGTCGGGTCGACCGGGTAGAGCGAGGCCAGGTCGCCATTCGCGGCGCCATTGCCGTTGCTGTAGGGATCGCCGGTCACCTTGTACCACTCGCGGCGCCACTCGACGCCGGTGGCGACGGAGAGCGGACCGGCCCAGAGCTGCGCCGGCTCGCCGGACACGTTGAAGCTGGCGACGTCCTGCGTCTGGCGGGTGTGCTGGAAGGGGCCAGCGCCCGGCTCGATATAGTTGAGCGTCGCCGCCGACGGCGCGACATTGCCGAAGATGTTGAGCGGGACGCAGCCATTGGCCCGCGCCGTGGCGTTGGAGCAGACGATCTGCCCGTTCAGCACAGTCGCCTGGATGGCGTTGTTGTAGCGATTGTTGAGCGTGATGTTGTCGACACGGATGTCGGTGATGCTTTCACCATGCTCGTAATAGGTGTCGTAGCGCCAGTCGGTGCCGAACAGGCTGGCCTTGCCCGTCAGGCCGCCGACGAAGCGATATTGCTGGCGCGTCGGGTTGACGGTGATGTTCGGCAGGATGGCGTTGCTGAGACCATATTGGAACTGGCTGATGCCGTTGGCCGCGCAGGCCTGCTGGACGAGGTCCGGCACGAACGGATTGGCGCACTGGATGATCAGGCCGCTCTTGGCGGCACCCGGGTTGGGCTGCGTCTGGGTGCTGATCTTGGCGACGTTGGCGGTGACATAGAGCTCGGTGTCGGGCGTGATGTCGAAGCCGACGCGGGAATAGGTGTTCCAGCGCTTGATGCTCGCCTGCAGCGTGGTGCCGATGCCGACATTGCCGGACAGGTCGCCGCCCATGCAGAAGCCGTTATAGCAATTGTTGACGGTGCCCGCCGCATTCTTGGCAGGCACGCCCTGCACGCCGTTGGCGTTGCCGCCATAGACGAAGGTGAAAGGCTTGCCGTCGGCGCCGATCGCGGTGCCCTGGAGCGGACCGGCGGTGATCAGGCCGTATTTCGAATATTGATAGGCCTGGGCATGGTCGCCGCGGATATACTGCGGACCGCCGCCGGCGGCGGTGCTGCCGGTGTCGAACAAGGTGGAGGTGCGATACCAGTCGCGGCCGGCCGGGGCGGCCTCGCCATAGCCGCCGGCGCCCACGCCCTCCTCATAATCATACTCGCCGCTGACCACGACATGCAGGCGGCCATCCATGAACGCCTTGCCAAGCGCGACCTGCGCGGTGCCCTGGGCATTGTCGCCATAGGTGCTGATGCCGGTCTGGAAATTGCCCTTCACACCCTCGAAATGCTTCTGGGTGACGAAGTTGACGACGCCGCCGACGGCGTCCGAACCGTAGGAGGCAGAAGCGCCGCCGGTCACCACGTCGACGCGCTCGACGAGGATCTGCGGGAACAGGCTGATGTCCGGTACGCCGGTCACGTTGGCGCCGACGACGCGCTGGCCGTCGAGCAGGGTCAGCGTGCGGATCGTGCCGAGGCCGTGCAGCGCGAAGGAGCTGAGGCCCTGCGTGCCGCTCGACGTGCTGTTGTTGCCGACGGTGGCGCCGGTCGAGCCGAGCAGCGAAGGCAGCTGGGCGATAGTGGTGAAGATGTTCGGCTGGGCATTGGCCTGCAGCTGGGCGGCATCGACCATCTGGGTCGGCGTCGGCGCCGCGAAGCTGCTCGAGGTGATGCGCGAGCCGGTGACGACAATCTCGCCCTCGGCGGGCGCGGCCGGCGCGGCGGCCGCGGCGGGCGCCGCCACCGGCTCCTGCGCCATGGCGGGCGCGGCCAGGCCGACGAGGCTGGAGCCAGCCAGCAACGCCAGGGTGAAGTTCATTTTATTCATGTTACTCCCCGTTTTTACAGTCCCGGCAGCGGGGCCGGACCCGGTTCATCTATGGTGTTCAAGAAGTTCGCCGAGGCGCATCCGATGGAGCAGATCGAATTGCGTGGATCGGGCCATCGGCGAGCGCGAATGTTCGCAATCAGCCGGAGCGCATGCTGCAAGTGGAGCGGTACGACCGGCAAAGCACATCGCGCGACGGCGAGCCGACTGGCCCTGCCCTGGGGCGATGCCTCATATTATCCTCCCACATTCGCGGCGCGCGTGCGCTTCTTGCTGATTAACCTCGCTGTAGCAGAATTTGCCTACGCGGCACCCGAGACCAAGGTCGTAATAGCCATCCGCCGCCCTCGTTCGATAACAGCGGCGAAGTCCGGCTCCCTCTGGAGGCGCCGCCTCATGGGACGCCCGCGGCCCGGGCCTTTGAATCAGGGAAGTCAGGTGCGACGGCAATCCGATATCGCCGCAGCCCCGCCACGGGCGGTCATCGTCATGGGCGTCAGCGGCAGCGGCAAATCCACGTTGGGCGCATTGCTCGCCCAGGATCTCAAATGCCGCTTCCTCGAAGCCGATGATTTCCACTCGGCGGAAAATGTCGCGAAGATGCGCTCCGGCCAGCCTCTCGTCGACGAGGATCGCTGGCCGTGGCTCGATCGGCTCGGCGAGACGATCGGCGCCGCCATCTCGGCCGAGGGCGCGGCGGTGGCCGCCTGCTCGGCGCTGAAACGCAGCTATCGCGAGCGGCTATGCCGCGCGGCGGGCACGCCGATCGCCTTCATCCTGCTCAATGCCGGGCGCGACGAGCTGGTCCGCCGGCTCGGCAACCGGCCGGGTCACTTCATGCCGGTCAGCCTGCTGTCCAGCCAGCTCGAGGCGCTCGAGATTCCCGCGCCCGACGAGCAGGCGATCACCCTCGACGCCGGCCAGCCGCCGGCAGATCTGGTGCGTGCTGCCCGCCAATGGCTGGGCTTGCGCGAGAAAATGGCCAGCTGAGCGCCGCCGCGCCGCGCCGCCGGCGCCCTCGACAGCCGCGATCCCGCCCGGCAAGAGGGTGACCGCACTGGCTGAGGGGAGAGCGGCAATGCTGGCAAGGATCGGGATCGCCGCCGCGATGCTCGCGGTGACGGGCGTGGCCCAGGCGCAGTCGCCGGCCCAGATGCGGGTGATCCGCACCATCGAGGTCAGGCCCGCCTTCAAGGCTGCGCTCGCCGAGCTTGATCGCGAACATCCCCGGTGGATCGAGAACATCGTCACGCTGACGGAAATTCCCGCCCCGCCCTTCAAGGAGGCCGAGCGGGGCAAGGCCTATGCCGACATGTTCCGCAAGCTTGGCCTGGAGGTGTCGATCGATGAGGTCGGCAACGTCCTCGGCCTGCGTCGCGGCACCCAGCCGGGCGGCAAGGCGATCGTCGTTTCCGCCCATCTCGATACCGTCTTTCCCGAAGGCACGCCGACCAAGGTGCGACGCGAGGGGGACAAGCTGTTCGCGGCCGGCGTCGGCGACGATTCCACCGGGCTCGCCACCCAGCTCAGCCTGATCAATGCGATGAACGCGGCAGACATCCGCACGCCATCCGACATCCTCTTCGTCGGCACGGTCGGCGAGGAAGGGCTGGGCGATCTGCGCGGCGTGCGCCACCTGTTCACACAGGGCGCCTACAAGGATCGCATCGCCGCCTTCTTCTCGCTGGATGGCAATTCCACCGATGAATTCACGATCGGCGGCGTCGGCTCCAAGCGTTATCGCCTCACCTTTACGGGGCCCGGCGGGCACAGTTTCGGCGCCTTTGGGCTGGTCAATCCAATGACGGCGCTCGGCCAGACCATCACCGATCTCTACAAGGTGCAGGTGCCAGCCTCGCCGAAGACGACCTACAGCGCCAGCGTCGTCGGCGGCGGCACCTCGATCAACGCCATCCCGCGCGAGGCGTGGCTCGAAGTCGACATGCGCTCGGAAAGCGCCGCCGAGCTGGCCAGGCTCGAACGGCAGTTCCTCGACATTGTCGGGCGCGCCGTCGCCGGCGAAAATGCGGCGCGCTCCACCGCGGAAGGCCCGGTCAAGGTCGACATCAAGCTGGTCGGCGATCGCCCGGCAGGCGCCACGCCGCGCGATGCCGATATCGTCGGCTTCACCACGGCGGCCTATGCCTCCGCCGGCATCACCCCGCGCTACAGCTCCAGCTCCACCGATTCCAACGTGCCGATGAGCCTTGGCATCCCGGCAATCACCATCGCCCGCTCGGCCCAGGGCGGCCGCAGCCATTCGCTCGACGAATGGGTCGGCACCACCAGGGAGCCGGCGCTGCGCATCCTCCGGCTCGACCTGCTCTCCGTGCTGGCGGTGGCGGGCTACAGATAGATCCCCCCGCGCCCGGGGGAGAAGGGATCAGGCCGGCTTGCGTGCGAGCAAGGCGGTGCGCAGACATTCGCACACCGGCTCATCGCGCTGGTTGAGCGCGCGGTGGCGGAAGGTGACGACGCCCGCGTCCGGCCGCGAGCGGGACTCGCGCAGCGCCTCCACCCCCGTCTCGGCGCGCAGCGTGTCGCCGAGAAACACCGGCCTCGGCATGACCAGCTTGTCATAGCCGAGATTGGCGACGAGCGTGCCGAGCGTGGTGTCGCCCACCGACAGGCCGATCATCAGCGCGAAGGTGAAGGTGCCGTTGACGAGGATCTGGCCGAACTCGCTCGCCCGCGCCGCCTCGGCATCGATGTGCAAAGGCTGGGGATTGTGGGTCATCGTCGAGAACAGGAGATTGTCCGTCTCCGTGACGGTGCGGCGGATGTCGTGGACGATGCGATCGCCGACCTGCCACTCATCATACCAGCGCCCGGCCATGCTCAGCCTTCCTTCTCGATGCGGACGAGCAGCGCGCCCTCGCTGACCTGCGAGCCTGCCGCCACCGGCAGCGCCGCGACGACGCCGTCGAACGGGGCCTGAAGCGCCTGTTCCATCTTCATCGCCTCGATCACCACCAGCTTCTGCCCGGCCTTGACGCTCTCCCCCGCCGCCACTTCGACGGCGACCACCCGGCCCGGCATCGGCGCCAGTACTGCTCCGTCGCCGGCGGCGGCGCCGCCTCCGGCGCGGTTGGCATCGGGCGCGGCGAAGGGCCACGCCTCGCCATTGAGAAACGCCACACGCTCGGTCCCGACAACGGCGCTGCGCGCCGCCCCGGCCATGGGCTCGGCCAGCTGCATCTCGCCGCCGATCACCAGCGCGACACGGCGATCCTCCGGCCCGTTGAGGCGGAAGCCGGCCAGCGCCTGCCACGGGTCCGCGCCGCCCGCACGGACCAGCGCCGCCGCCGCGCCCGCCACCAGCTCAGCCGACGGGCGGGCGGGCGGGATCAGCGCGTCCTGATGGCGTTCGATAAACCCGGTATCGACATCACCGGCGACGAAGTCATCATGCGCGGCAGCACGCGCGAGGAAGGCGGCGTTGGTGCGCACCGGCCATACCTCGACCGCGCCGCACGCCGCCGCCAGACGCGCCGCGGCGGTCGGCCGGTCGCGCTCGTGGACGATCAGCTTGGCGATCATCGGATCATAATAAGGCGTGACCTCCCCGCCCTGCTCGACGCCGCTGTCGACGCGGATACCGGCCGGAAAGACGAGATGGGCAAGCGGACCGGTGGACGGCAGGAAGCCGGTCGCCGGATTCTCGGCATAGAGCCGCGCCTCCATCGCCCAGCCGCTGATCGCGAGTTCGTCCTGCGCGCGCGGCAGCGGCTCGCCGCTGGCGACGCGCAGCTGCCACTCGACGAGATCCTGCCCGGTGATCGACTCCGTCACCGGATGCTCGACCTGAAGGCGGGTGTTCATCTCCATGAACCAGATGCGATCGGCGCGCAGGCCATCCGAGCCGTCGGCGATGAACTCGATCGTGCCTGCGCCGACATAATCCACGGCGCGCGCCGCGCGCACCGCCGCCTCGCACACCGCCGCGCGCGTCGCCGCGTCCATGCCGGGGGCGGGCGCCTCCTCGATCACCTTCTGGTGACGGCGCTGGAGCGAGCAATCCCGCTCGAACAGGTGGACAACCTGCCCATGGGTATCGCCGAATACCTGCACCTCGATGTGGCGCGGGTTCAGCACATATTTCTCGATCAGCACGCGATCGTCGCCGAACGCCGCCGCCGCCTCGCGCCGGCAGCTTTCCAGCGCGTCGGCGAAGGCGGCGGGATCGTCGACGCGGCGCATCCCCTTGCCGCCGCCGCCGGCGACCGCCTTGATCAGCACCGGCCAGCCGGTCGCCTCGGCCTCGGCAAACAGGCGCGCTTCGGTCTGGTCGTCGCCCATATAGCCGGGGGTGACGGGCACGCCCGCCGCCTGCATCAGCCGCTTGGCGGCGTCCTTCAGCCCCATCGCCCGGATGGCCGCCGGGGGCGCGCCGACCCACACCAGCCCGGCGGCCTGCACCGCCTCCGCGAAACCGGCATTTTCGGACAAGAAACCATAGCCGGGGTGGATCGCCTGCGCGCCCGTCTCGCGGGCGGCGGCAAGGATGCTCGCCTGATCGAGATAGCTTTCCCGTGCCGGCGCGGCGCCGATGCACAGCGCTGCATCCGCCTCCCGCACGAACGGCATGCCGGCATCGACATCCGAATGCACGGCGATGGTCCGTACGCCCATCCGCCGCGCCGTCCGGAGGATCCGCCGCGCGATCTCCCCGCGATTGGCGATGAGCAGCGATTCAATCATCTGCCCGCGCATCCGTCCGTCCGCTGGGTCCAGGTGACGTTGAGGACGCGCCATTTGCCGTCCTGGCGGACGAGGTCGAAATGATTGATGCCGCAATGCACGAAGGCGCCGTTGCGAGTGAGGGTGAAGTCGCCCCACACCATCGCGATATCTCCGTCGCTACGCACCTCGGCGCGCGACATCGTCTCGACGACGCCGCTGCCCGGCTTCACATTGGCGGCGAAGGCCGCCCAGCTTCGGGTGCTGACATAGGGCTTGCCGTCACGCACACCGGTGCCGGTGGCGAGGCCCTCGGGCACGGTCAGCGCGGTGAACGCCGCCGCGTCGCCAGCCGACATCGCCGCCAGCATCGCCTTCGCGGCAGCGAGTGCGCCGGCGTCGTCGGCCGGCGCCGCCAGGGCCGGGGCAGCGGCGAGAAGCATCGCGGCAGGCAAGATCATGCGCATGGCGTCACATCCTGAAAATGCCGAACTGCGCGCGATCAGCGATCGGCGCGTTCAGCGTGGCGGAGAAAGCGAGGCCGAGCACGTCGCGGGTGGCGGCGGGCTCGATGATGCCATCATCCCACAGGCGGGCGGTGGCGTGATAGGGGTTGCCCTCATCCTCATATTTCTGGCGGATCGGCGCCTTGAACGCCTCGGCCTCCTGCGGCGTCCAGCGCTCCGCGTCGCGATGCACCGTCGCCAGCACCGACGCCGCCTGCTCGCCGCCCATCACCGAGATGCGCGCATTGGGCCAGGTGAACAGGAAGCGCGGGGAATAGGCGCGCCCGCACATGCCGTAATTGCCGGCGCCGAAGCTGCCCCCGATCAGCACCGTGATCTTCGGCACCTGCGCGGTGGCGACGGCGGTAACCAGCTTGGCGCCATGTTTGGCGATGCCCTCGGCCTCATATCTGCCGCCGACCATGAAGCCGGAGATGTTCTGGAGGAACAGCAAGGGCACGCGGCGCTGGCAGGCCAGCTCGATGAAATGCGCGCCCTTCTGCGCGCTTTCCGAGAACAGCACGCCATTATTGGCGAGGATCGCCACCGGCATGCCCCAGATGCGCGCGAACCCGCAGACGAGGGTGGTGCCGTAGAGCGGCTTGAACTCGTGCAGTTCCGATCCGTCGACGATGCGGCCGATCACCTCGCGCACGTCATAGGGCGCGCGCACGTCGACCGGCACGATCCCGGCCAGCTCGGCCGGATCGAGGCGCGGCGGGACCGGCTCGGCGATGTCGAGATCGACGCGCTTCGGCCGGTTGAGCGTCGACACGATTTCGCGCACGATGGCGAGCGCGTGGGCATCGTCCTCCGCGACATGATCGACGACGCCCGACTTGCGGCCGTGCGTCTCCGCGCCACCCAGCTCTTCGGCGGAGATGATCTCGCCGGTCGCGGCCTTGACCAGCGGCGGACCGGCAAGGAAGATCGTGCCCTGGTTGCGCACGATCACCGTTTCGTCGGACATGGCCGGCACATAAGCGCCGCCGGCCGTGCAGCTGCCCATCACGCAGGCGATCTGCGGAATACCCTGCGCGGACATGTTGGCCTGATTGAAGAAGATGCGGCCGAAATGGTCCCGGTCGGGAAACACCTCGGCCTGATGCGGCAGGTTGGCGCCGCCGCTGTCGACGAGATACAGGCAAGGCAGATGATTTTCGGCGGCGACCTCCTGCGCGCGGAGATGCTTCTTCACCGTCATCGGATAATAGGTGCCGCCCTTCACCGTCGCGTCGTTGCAGACGATCATGCACTCGCGGCCGGATACACGGCCGATGCCGGCGATCACGCCCGCCCCCGGCACCTCGCCGTCGTAGAGGTCGCCCGCCGCCAGCGCGCCGATTTCGAGGAACGGCGACAGCGGATCGAGCAGCCGGTTGACCCGCTCGCGCGGGAGGAGCTTGCCGCGCGCGACATGCCGCTCGCGCGACTGTGCCGATCCGCCGAGCGCAGCCTCCGCGGTGCGCGCGCGCAACTCCGCCACCAGCGCCGCATTATGCGCGGCGTTGCCCCGGAACGCCGGGTCCGCCGGGTCGGCGAGGGAGCGGATGATCGTCACGCGCCGATCAGCTCGCGGCCGATCAGGAAGCGCCTGATCTCGTTGGTGCCGGCACCGATATCGTAGAGCTTGGCGTCGCGCGCCAGCCGCTCGACCGGCCATTCGCGGGTATAGCCCGCCCCACCCAGCGCCTGGATCGCCTCCAGCGACACCTTCACCGCATTTTCCGAGGCGAGCAGGATCGCGCCCGCCGCGTCGAAGCGCGTGGTGCGGCCGGCATCGCACGCCCGCGCCACCGCATAGACATAGGCGCGCGCCGAATTGAGCGCGACATACATGTCCGCCACCTTGGCCTGCATCAGCTGGAAGGCGCCGATCGGCCGCCCGAACTGCTGCCGCTCGCGAACATAGGGCAGCACCACGTCGAGGCAGGCCTGCATGATCCCGAGCGGCCCGGCGGAGAGCACGGCGCGTTCATAATCGAGGCCGGACATGAGGATCTTCACCCCCTCGCCTTCCCGGCCCATCACCGCCTCGGCGGGAATCTCGCAATCCTGGAACACCAGCTCGGCGGTATCCGAGCCACGCATGCCCATCTTGTCGAGCTTCTTCGACACCGAGAACCCGGGCGTCCCCTTCTCGACCAGGAAGGCGGTGATGCCGCGCGATCCGGCTTCGGGATCGGTCTTGGCGTAGACGACGAGAGTATCGGCATGCGGCGCGTTGGTGATCCAGAACTTCGTGCCGTTGAGGCGATAGCGGTCATTGCCGATCTTCTCGGCACGCAGCTTCATCGACACCACGTCGGACCCCGCCCCCGCCTCGGACATGGCGAGGCTGCCGACATGCTCGCCGGAAATCAGCTTGGGCAGATAGCGGCGCTTCTGCGCCTTCGAGCCCCAGCGCCGGATCTGGTTCACGCAGAGGTTGGAGTGCGCGCCATAGGACAGGCCGATGGACGCCGAGGCCCGGCTCACTTCCTCCATCGCCACGACATGCTCGAGATAGCCGAGGCCGAGCCCGCCGAACTCCTCCTCCACGGTGATGCCGTGCAGGCCGAGATCGCCCATTTCAGGCCACAGCTCGCGCGGAAAGAGGTTGGTCTCGTCGACCTCCGCGGCGCGCGGAGCGATGCGGTCGGCGGCGAAGCGGGCGGTGGTGTCGCGGATCATGTCCGCGGTCTCACCCAGCCCGAAGTCCATCGGCGTGGCGTGCATGCGGCGTCCTCTCCTTGCCTTGTCCGGCCGGAGACTAGTCGATCGCACGGCATCCGGAAAATTGAAAGTCTGCGAAGCAGGGTATAGTTCCCATCTATGATCGACCGCTATCTGCTGCGCTATTTCCTGGCCGTGCTCGACTGCGGCAGCTTCTCGCGCGCGGCGGCGCAGGTGAACGTCGCCCAGCCGACGCTGTCGGTCGGCATCGCCAAGCTGGAGCGGCTGCTCGGCGCCAAGCTGTTCGAGCGTACCAGCCAGCGCGTCCACCTGACCGAAGCCGGCACCCGCTTCGCCGCCCATGCCCGCCGCATCGAAAGCGAGTTCAACCTCGCCGAGGCGGCGATGCTCGGGGTCGAGCCGGCGCGCGTGCTGCGCCTCGGCGTGCTCGCCACCATCCCCAGCGTCGCACTGGCCACGCTGGCGGAGGCGTCCGGCGACGACCGGCTGGAACTGGTCGAGGGCACCGAACGCAGCCTGCTCCAGCGCCTCGCCCGCGGGCGCATCGACGTCGCGCTGACCCTGGTGCGCGGCGACGCCGACCGTTTCGCGCAGGAGCCGCTGTGGAGCGAGGGCTACCGCCTCGCGCTTCCCGCCGGCCATCGCCTTGCCGGGGAGGACAGCATCGCGGCCGAGGCGCTGGCCGGCGAGGCGATGATCGTGCGCCGTCATTGCGAGGCGTTGGCCGAGACCAGCCGCCATTTCATCGAGCGCGGCGTGCGCCCGTTCCTCGCCTTCAAGACCACCAATGACGATCGCGCGCTGGAGCTGGTCCGCGCCGGGCTCGGAGTGACGGTGATGCCGGAAGCGCATGCGCTGGCGGGCGTGGCGAGGCCTCAGCTCGCGGGCTTCGCCGCGCGCCGGACGATCGGGCTGGTGTGGGCGGCCCATGCAGAACCGCTGCGCCATGCCGGTGGCGGGGTGATCGAGGCTCTTCGCACGTCAAATTCGGCTTGATCGCCGATTTTGTCGAAAGCCATAGAACACGGGGCTTGTTTCCCATCCGTAACCAGATCAGCCTTTCTCACAACATCCTCATATATCGGCGTATTAATCCGCGGTTCAGTTTCACGTTAACCATCACCCGCGCAAATAACTAGGAACCTGCATTTACGATCATCGTTTTCTCCGCCGGTGTTTAAGGGAGATTAGTTATGCGTAAGCTTGGCTATATGATGCAGGGCCTGCTTGCGGCCTCCGCCCTGGTGATGGCGGCGAGCCCGGCTCTTGCCGGTGATGAGGAGCGCGCCCGCGCCGCCATCGCCGAGGCGCAGGGCAAGATCGATGCTGCCCAGCGCGTGAAGGCCACCGACGTCTCGCCGGGCGTGATCGCTCGCGCCCAGGCTTCGCTCCGCCTCGCGCAGGAGGAGCTGAAGAGCGGCCATGAGCAGCGCGCCATCCAGGCGGCGATCGAATCGCAGCAGATGGCCGACACGGCGCTCGGCCAGGCGCAGCAGCAGGCCAGCCGCCAGTCCGAGATGCAGGCGGCGAGCGTTGCCAGCGCGCAGCAGCAGGCCGATGCCGCCAACGCCCGCGCCGAGGCGGCCGAGCAGGCCGCCGCAGCCGCCGCAGCCGACGCGCAGGCCGCGCGCAATACGCCGCCGGTGGTCGTCGCCACCGCGCCGCAGCCGCCGGCGCCGCCCCCCGTCACGACCGTGACCACCGAGACGGTGAAGACCACGCCCGTCGCGCGCACCTCGACCACGGTGAGCAAGCCGAAGGTCGTCCGCCGCACGCAGACCGCCACGCGCCCCCGCGCCGCGGTGACGGAAAAGACCACGACCACGGTCACGACGATGCGCTGAGGCGCCTCGTCGCGACCGGGGGATGGCCGGCGGTTCCCGATGGAATCGCCGGCCATTGCTTGTCCGCTCAGGCGCGCCGCGGCATAGTCGGCGCTCTGGGGAGGACTGAATGATAAGAACAATGATAGTGCTGATCGCGCTCGCCGCCTGCGGGACGGCCGCCGGGGCGCAGACATTCGCGGTGCGTTGCAAGGGCACCGATTTCTCGGACGATACGACCAGCGGCGTGGTGGTCGCCGGCAAGCATGCGCTGGACTGGCAGACCTACGTCATTGATACCACCGCCAGGCACGTCTCCCGCCTGGTTCCCGAGCGCAAGGCGCTGATCGACCTGTGTGACCTGACCAGGCCGTCCTGCAACATCGACGTCACCGGCGGCTATGTTCAGCTGGACGGCGTCGCCGACAAGGACGGGCTCAAAGCCGGCGTCGCCTTCGAGTATAACAGCCAGAACAACGTCGCCCTCCACGAAGTCAATGTCGACTATGACGATGGGCGCTACGTCCACATTCGCTGGCAGATGAGCTGCGAAAAGACGGCAATGCCGGCGTTATAATCTGTCCGCGGCAACCGTTCGCGACACCGACATCGTCATCCTGTGGGCCGGCGCCGGGTTCAACCCAGCAGCCGCTCCACGATCACGTCCGCCGCCTGTTCCGGCGTCAGCCCGGTGGTGTCGATGTGTATCTCCGCCTCCTCGGGCGGCTCATAGGGACTGTCGATGCCGGTGAAGTTCTTGAGCTGGCCCGCCCGCGCCTTGGCATAGAGGCCCTTGACGTCGCGCCTCTCCGCCTCCGCCAGCGGCGTGTCGATATGGACCTCGATGAACTCGCCCGGCGCCATCATCTGGCGCACCATCTGCCGCTCGGCGCGGAACGGCGAGATGAACGCGGTGATCACGATCAGCCCGGCGTCGGTCATCAGTTTCGCCACCTCGCCGACCCGGCGGATATTCTCCACCCGGTCGGCATCGGTGAAGCCGAGGTCCTTGTTGAGGCCGTGGCGGACATTGTCGCCGTCGAGCAGGAAGGTGTGGCGGTTCATCCGCGCCAGCTTCTTCTCGACAAGATTGGCGATGGTGGACTTGCCGGCGCCGGACAGGCCGGTGAACCACAATACCGCCGGCTTCTGGTTCTTGAGCGCGGCATGCGCCTCGCGCGTCACGTCCATCGCCTGCCAGTGCACGTTCTGCGCACGGCGAAGCGAGAAGTGCAGCATGCCCGCCGCCACCGTGGCGTTGGTCAGCCGGTCGATGAGGATGAAGCCGCCAAGGTCGCGATTGTCGGCATAGGCCTCGAACACGATGCCGCGATCCACCGAGAGATTGGCGACGCCGATCGCGTTCAGCTCCAGCGTCTTCGCCGCGAGATGTTCCAGCGTGTTGACATTGACCTGATATTTGGGCGCCTGCACCTGCGCCGACACCGTCTGGGCGCCGATCTTCAGCCAATAGGCGCGGCCGGGCAACATCGCCTCGTCGGCCATCCAGATGATCGTCGCCTCGAACTGGTCTGCGACCTGCGGCGGGGAATCCGCTGCGGCGATGACGTCGCCGCGCGAACAGTCGATCTCGTCGCTGAGCGTGAGGGTGACGGACTGACCGGCCACCGCGCGATCGAGGTCGCCGTCGAGCGTGACGATACGCGCCACGGTCGAGGTCCGCCCCGAGGGCAGCACCCGGACGGGGTCGCCGCGCGCCACCGTTCCGCTCGCGATCAGGCCGGAAAAGCCACGGAAATCGAGGTTCGGGCGGTTCACCCATTGCACGGCCATGCGGAATGGCCGCGCCTGATCCGCAGTCTCGTCGAGTGGCACATCTTCCAGATGGGCGATGAGGCTGGGTCCGCCATACCAGGGGGTGTTGGACGAGGGACCCGTGATGTTGTCGCCCTTGAAGCCGGAGATCGGCATGGCGATGAAGTCGTCGATCCCGATCGTCCGTGCGAAATCGCGATATTCCCCGACGATCGTATCGAAGATGTCCTGGCTGTACCCGACCAGGTCCATCTTGTTCACCGCCAGCACGATGTTGCGGATGCCGAGCAGGTGGACGAGATAACTGTGTCGCCGGGTCTGGGTCAGCACGCCTTTGCGCGCATCGATAAGGATCACGGCAAGGTCGGCGGTGGACGCGCCCGTCACCATGTTGCGGGTATATTGCTCATGCCCGGGGGTGTCGGCGACGATGAACTTGCGCTTCTCCGTAGCGAAGAAGCGATAGGCGACGTCAATGGTGATGCCCTGCTCGCGCTCGGCGGCGAGGCCGTCGACGAGCAGCGCGAAGTCGATCTCCTGGCCCTGCGTGCCGACGCGCTTCGAATCCGATTCCAGCGCGGCAAGCTGATCCTCGAAGATCATCTTGCTGTCGTAGAGCAGCCGCCCGATCAGCGTCGACTTGCCGTCGTCCACCGAGCCGCAGGTGATGAAACGCAGCAGGCTCTTGTGCTGGTGCCGCGCGAGATAGGCGTCGATATCCTCGGCGATCAGCGCCTCGGGACGGTAGGAGGACGGCTCCGACATCAGAAATAGCCCTCCTGCTTCTTCTTTTCCATCGAGGCGGACTGATCGTGATCGATCGCTCTCCCCTGCCGCTCGGAGGTGGTGGCGAGCAGCATCTCCTGGATAACCTCGGACAAGGTGGCCGCCTCGCTCTCCACCGCGCCGGTGAGCGGATAGCAGCCGAGGGTGCGGAAGCGGATCGAGCGTTCCACCGGCACCTCCCCCGGCTTCAGCGGAAAGCGATCGTCATCGACCATCAGGATCAGTCCGTCGCGCTCCACGGTGGGGCGCTTCGCTGCGAAGTAGAGCGGCACGATCGGCACGTTCTCCAGCTGGATATATTGCCAGATGTCGAGTTCGGTCCAGTTGCTGATCGGGAAGACGCGAATGCTTTCGCCCTTGGCCTTGCGGGCATTATAGAGGTGCCACAATTCCGGCCGCTGGTTCTTCGGGTCCCAGCGGTGATTGGCCGAGCGGAAGGAGAAGACACGCTCCTTGGCGCGGCTCTTCTCCTCGTCGCGGCGTGCGCCGCCAAAGGCCGCATCGAAGCCATATTTGTCGAGTGCCTGTTTCAGCCCCTCGGTCTTCCACATGTCGGTGTGCAGCGCCGAGCCGTGATCGAACGGATTGATGCCGCGCGCCTGCGCCTCGGGATTGTGATGGACGAGCAATTCCATGCCGCTCTCGGCGGCCATGCGATCGCGGAGCGCGTACATGTCGCGGAACTTCCACGTCGTATCGACATGCAGCAGCGGAAAGGGCGGCGGCGACGGGAAGAAAGCCTTGCGCGCCAGATGCAGCATCACCGCCGAATCCTTGCCCACCGAATAGAGCATCACCGGCCGCTCCGCCTCGGCGACGACCTCGCGCATGATGTGGATGCTCTCGGCCTCGAGCCGCTGGAGATGGGTCAATGCTGCGGTCATGCTGCGGGGTCCGTATAGAATTGGCGCAGGGCCGGCGCCGGCGCGCCGCCGGTGGCGACGAAGCCGGGATTGCGATAGCCGGGCTTGCCATAGACGAGCGCGGCGCCGTCCAGGTCGAAGGTCATGCCGCCGGCGGCGCGCAGGATCGCGTCGCCCGCTGCCGTATCCCATTCCATGGTCGGCCCGGCGCGGGGATAGAGATCCGCCTCGCCTGCCGCCACCAGCAGGAACTTGAGCGACGAGCCGACCGACAGCCGCTCGCCCGCGCCGCAATGATCCAGATAAGCGTCGGTCTCGGGCGTGCAATGCGACTTCGAGGCGACGGCACGCGGGCTTCCGGCGGGCTTGCCGCAGCCGAGCGGCGCCGCCGGGCCGAGCACGCCCGCCGCCGGCAGCGCCGCCGAGCGCGCCAGCCGGCTCGCCACGTCCGCCCAGTAGATGCGGCCGCGCGCCGGCGCATAGACCACGCCGATGACCGGCGCGCCCTTCTCGATCAGCGCGATGTTGACGGTGAAGTCGTCGCCGCCGCGTACATATTCCTTCGTCCCGTCCAGCGGGTCGACGAGGAAGAAACTGGCGCAGGGCTCGGGTACGAAACCGGCCGCCGCCGCCTCTTCCGCGACCACCGGCACGCCCGGCGCGGCCGTGGCGAGATGGCGCAGGATCACCGCCTCGGCCTCACGATCGGCGGCGGTGACCGGGGACAGATCGGCCTTGTGCTCGGCGGTGATGCCGGCGTCGCGATGCCGCATCACCACCGCGCCGGCCTCGGCGGCGGCGGCGATCAGCGCATCGATCAGGGCGGTGGAGGTCATCACGGTTCCGGTCATATTGGGCCGCATCTACACATCTGGAGGGGCGGCAGGGACATGAAAAACTTGGGGGTGGCGAAGCCGAGGCTTCACGATAGCTTGGCTGGAGAATTCAATCGGACGGCCATCATGATTCGACGCATCCTCGCCATTGCTGCCTCGCTCTGCCTCGCCACAACCGCCATCGCGCAGGAGCCGGCGCCCGCCCCGGCGCCGGCGCCCGCCGCCGCTCCCAGGCCGGCGACTGTGAAGGTGACGCTGCAGACCAGCGAGGGCCCGATCCTGCTCGAGCTGGAGAGCGAGCGGGCGCCGAAGACGACCGCCAACTTCCTGCGCTATGTCGACCAGAAGCGCCTCGATGGGACCAGCTTCTACCGCGCCGTGCGCACCACGCCCGACCCGCTGCCGGAGGGGATGAAGGAAAGCGGGCTGGTGCAGGGCGGCGTGCGCTTCGACCCCAAGCGCGTGCTGCCGTCCATCCCGCACGAGCCGACCACCCAGACCGGCCTCTCCCATGTCGACGGCACCATCTCGATGGCACGCAACGCGCCGGGCTCGGCCAATGGCGATTTCTTCATTGTCGTCGGCGACACGCCCTCCATGGACGCCGATCCCAGGCTGCCCGGAGACAATCTCGGCTTTGCCGCATTCGGCCATGTCGCCGAGGGCATGGACGTCATCCGCAAGATCCTGCTCGCGCCGACCTCGCCGACCGAGGGCGAAGGCGTGATGAAGGGCCAGATGCTGAGCCCGGTGGTGAAGATCATCACCGCGCGGCGCACGCAATAAGGCGCGCCCTTATCGAGGCGAAAAAGCGGTCGCCGGGGGGGAGGCATGGTGATGAAATGGCAAGGGATGAAAGGGATGAAGTCGCCGTCACCTTCGGCGTGACGCCGCTCATCAGGCTCAAACGCTACACGACGGTCGTTCATGTCCGCAAAAGCCGACTGGCCTTCGCGATAACCCTGCCGCTCCACGTCACCGGCTACGCGCTGCCCCTCATTGCTTTCGGGCGGATGCGCGGCTTCCCCTTTCCGGGGCTGGCCAATCACACCGGCGTCGTCCTGCTCGGGTCGTTCTGCACGGTGGCGATAATGTTCGGGCTCTTCATCATCGGCAGGCGCGAGGTCATCCCGACCGCCGACCTCGACCGCGCGGGCGTGAGGTCCCTGCCGACCTACACCTATACACTGCTGTTCTGGGCGCTGGTGATGCTCGCCGCGGCGTTCTGGCCGGCAGGCATTAGCGGCCCGCCCGGCCAGCCCGCCAATGCCGCCGCCGCCGAGGCTCAATTCGCGCCATACCCCCCGCCCAGCGCCCGGATCAGCGCCACCGCCGCGCGCATCCGGCTGGTCTGCACGGTGAGCAGGTCCTGCGCGGACTGAAGGGCAGCGGTCTGCGCCGTCACCACGTCGAGATAATCGGATGCGCCGTCGCGGTAGCGGGTGATGGCAAGGTCGCGAGTGCGCTCCGCGGCGAGCACCGCGTCGCGCTGGTCGCTGGACTGGGCGGCGAGGTAGCGGCTGGCCGCGAGGCCGTCCTCCACGTCGCGAAAGGCGGTGAGCACGGCCTGGCGATATTGTGCGGCCGCCTCGTCATATTCGCCGCGGCTGATACCGAGGCGCGCGCGCCGCGCGCCCCCGTCGAACACCGCCAGCGCCGCCTGCAGCGGGCCGAGCGCCCAATAGGTCGCCGGCGTCGAAAACAGGGCGCCGGATACCGCCTCGAACCCGCCCGATCCGCCCAGCGTCACATTGGGGAAGAAGGCAGCGCGCGCCGCGCCGATGCGGGCATTGGCGGCGAACACCCGGCGCTCGGCGGCGGCGACGTCCGGCCGGCGCTGCAACAGCTCGGACGGCGCACCGGCAGGCACCGGCGGCGGATCGAGCCGCTGGTCGACCGGCGCCAGCGCGAACACCGACGGGTTGGCGCCGATCAAGGCGGCGATCTCATGCTCGACCGCGGCACGGCTGGCAGCGACGGCGGAGAGCTGGGAGCGGGCATCGGCCAGCACCGTGTCGGCGCGGCTGACATCGAGTCCGGACGCAACCCCGCCCTCGTGCCGCGCCCGGGTCAGCTCCTGCGCGCGGCCGAACGCCTCGACCGTCTGGTTGAGCAGGGTCGCCTGGGCGTCGAGGCCGCGCAGCCGGTAATAGGCATCGGCCAGCGCGGTGTGCAGGCTGAGCCGTGCCGAGGCGAGGTCGGCGGCGCTCGCCTCCGCATCGGCGCGGTCGGCGCGCACCGAATCCCGGATGCGGCCCCACAGGTCGACCTCGTAGCTGAGCGACCCGCCGACGGTGACGTCGGTGAAGGTGCTGGCCGCGCTGGCATTGGGCCGCCGCGCCGACTGGCGCTCCCGCGACACGCCGCTGCCCACCGACAGGCTCGGATAGAGATCGGCGGCGGTCAGCCGCGCATTGGCGCGCGCCTGTTCGAAACGGGCGAGCGCGGCGGCCAGCGTCGGGCTGCCCGCCTCGACCCGGGATTCGAGATCGTTGAGCACCGGGTCGTTGAAGATCGTCCACCAGTCGCCGCGTGGCGCGGCATCCTGCGGGGCGGCGGCGGACCAGCCGCTTGCCTCCTTGAAGGCGGCCGGCGCGGTGGCGGCGACGGTTGCCGGCGGCACATAGGTCGGCGCCATCGAGCATCCGGCAAGCAGGCCCGCAACGAGGCCGGCAATCGCCTTACTTGGCCGCCGCACTGCCGCCCCCCACGCGCACCTGGTCGCCATTGTCGAGCGCGTCCGGCGGAGAGTTGATGACCCGCTCATTGCCGGCAAGCCCCGAGGTCACCTCGATCTCCGCGCCCTCGTCGCGACCGACCGTCACGGTACGGAGCTGGACGCGGCCATTGGCGTCGACCACCGCCACCTGCGGCCCCTCGTCCTTGAAGATCAGCGCCGTCGACGGCAGCTTCATCGTGCCCGCGGCGCTCGAGAAGGGGAACTGGACCTGGGCATAGGCGCCCGGCTTCAAGGCGCCGTCGCGGTTGTCGGATTGCAGCTCGACGAGCACCGTGCCGGACTGCTGGTCGACGGCGCGGGCGGTGCGCGTCACCTCGGCGGCGAATTTGCGACCCGGATATTCGGGGAGCGTCAACGTCGCCTGCAAGCCGGTATGCACCTCCGCCGAGAAGCCCTGCGGCACGCGGACATAGGTGCGCATGCGATGCACGTCCGAGACGGTGAACAAGGGCTGGGCGGCGGCGCTGCCCGCGGTGACCAGCGCGCCGATCTGCGCCGAGCGGCTGGTGACGACGCCGGCGAACGGGGCCTCCAGCCGGGTGAAGCCGGTCAGCGCCGTCAGCCGGCGCACATTGGCGGCCTGGGCGTTGGCGACGGCGGTCTTGGCGGCATAGTCGCCGGCCTTCTCGTCGGCTTCCTGCTGCGACACTGCATCCTTGGCGCGCAGCGTCTTCCAGCGTTCCGCCGTCGTCTGCGCGAGCCGCTGCTCGGCGAGCGCGGTCTGGTAATCGGCATGGGCCTGCTGGAGCTGCTGCTCGATCTCCGGCGCGTCGAGAATGGCAAGCGTCTGGCCGGCCTTCACATTGTCGCCGATATCGGCCAGCCAGCGGCGCACATAGCCGTTGGAGCGCGCGTAGATCGGGGCGGTGTTGAACGCCTGGACGTTGCCCGGCAGCGTCAGCCCCTCGCCGGTCTTGCTGCGGCTCGGCGTGATGATGTCGACGGTCGGCACTGCCGCATCCGCGGCGGTGGCGATCAGCGCGTGATCATTGCTGTTGCGCGCCGTGATACCGGCGGCGACCACCGCGATCGCCAAGACCGCCGCGCCGATGCCGGCGAATTTCAGGTTCCGGGATTGCCGCTCGTCAGACATGGGTGGGGGCAAGCTCCTGAGCAGGGGTTTTCGCTACGCGGCCATGGCGGTGGACGAAGCTGAACACGGCGGGCACGAAGAACAAGGTCGCGACGGTCGCCACCAGCAGGCCGCCGATCACGGCGCGGCCGAGCGGCGCATTCTGCTCGCCCCCCTCGCCGAGGCCGAGGGCCATGGGCAGCATGCCGATCATCATCGCCAGCGCCGTCATCAGCACCGGGCGAAAGCGCACTGTCCCGGCCTCGAGCGCCGCCTGGAAGGAGTCGCCGAGTTCGGCGAGCCTTTCGCGCGCGAAGCTGACGACGAGGATCGAATTGGCGGTGGCCACACCCATGCACATGATCGCGCCGGTCAAGGCCGGCACCGACAGGGTGGTACCGGTGATGAACAGCATCCACACGATGCCGGCGAGCGCGCCCGGCAGCGCAGTGATGATCACGAACGGATCGAGCCAGCTCTGGAAGTTGACGACGATCAGCAGGTAGATCAGCACGATCGCCGCCGCGATGCCGAAGCCCAGGCCGGAGAAAGCGGTGGTCATCGTCTGGTACTGGCCGCGCAGCGTCACCGTGACGCCCTGCGGCTTGTCCTTCTCCATCGACTTGATGATCCGGCGCACGTCATTGGCGACGGCGCCGAGGTCGCGGCCCTGGGGCGTGGCGTAGATATCGACCAGCGGCTGGATGTCGTAATGGCTCACCACCGGGTTGGTGTTCGTGCGGCGCACCGTGGCGAGGCCCCCGAGCACCTGCGACACCTTCGCGTTCGCACCCGATACCGGCACGTTCTGCAGCTCGCTGATCGAGCCGATGCGGTATTCCGGCGTCTGCGCGACGAGCGCGTAGGAGACGTTGTTCTCCGGGTTCAGATAGAAGACCGGCGCGGTCTGCGAGGTGCCCGCAAGCGAGCTGGCGAGGCTGTTCGTCACGTCGCGCTGGGTCAGGCCATATTGGCCGATGCGGCTGCGGTCGACATCGATGTTGAGCTGCGGATAGCGCGCCGATTGCTGGATGCGCGCATCGGCAAGCCCCGGCACGGCGCGGATGCGGCGCAGCAGCTTCTGGGCATAAGCGAGGTTGGCCGAGCCCTTGCGGCCGGCGATCTGCACGTCGATCGGGGCCGGCGCGCCGAAGTTGAGGATCTGGCTGACGATGTCCGCCGGCAGGAAGGCGAAGGTCGAGCCTGGAAAGCTCTTCGGCAGCTCGCGGCGGAGCGTCGCGACATAGTCGGCGGTCGGCGCGTGCTCCTTGTTGAGCGTGATGAGGATGTCGCCGTCCTGCGGGCCGATCGTGCCGGTGTTGTTGTAGGCAGTGTTGAGGCCGCTGTTCGGCAGGCCGACATTGTCGACGATCGTCGACAGTTCGGCGCCCGGGATGATCTGGCGGATGCGGCGGTCGATGCGGTCGAACTGCGCCGCCGTCTCCTCCACGCGCGAGCCGATCGGCCCGCGCACATGGATGGCGATCTGGCCGGCATCGACGTTGGGGAAGAAGTTGCTGCCGAGGAACGGCACGAGCAGGAACGACAGCAGCACCACCGCCATGAAGCCGGCCATGAACGGCTTGCGGCTCCTCAGCGCGCGGGTGAGGAGATCGCCATAGCCGGCGCGCACCTTCTCGAACCGTGCCTCGAAGCCGCGCTGGAAGCGGACCAGAGGATTGCGCGACGTGGTGCTGCCGGCGGCATGGGCGTCCTCGCCGGGCTTGTGCGGCTTCAGAAGATACATCGCCATCGTCGGCACCAGCGTGCGCGACAGGATGAACGACGCGATCATCGCGAACACCACCGACAGCGCCATCGGCACGAACAGGAAACCCGCCACGCCCGGCAGGAAGAACATCGGCACGAACACGATGCAGATGCACAGCAGCGAGACGAACGCCGGCACCACGATCTGCGCGGCACCGTCCATGATCGCCTCCAGCACGCCCTTGCCATGCTCCAGGTGCCAGTTGATGTTCTCGATCGTCACCGTCGCATCATCGACGAGGATGCCGACGGCGAGCGCGAGGCCGCCCAGCGTCATCACGTTCATCGTCTGGCCGAATACCGACAGCGCGGTGATCGCCGCGAGAATGGCGAGCGGGATCGAGATGGCGATGATCACCGTCGAGCGCCACGACCCGAGGAACAGCAGGATCATCAGCGAGGTGAGCGCGGCCGCGATCGCGCCTTCCTTCACCACGCCTTCTACCGCCGCCTTCACGAACAGCGACTGATCGCCGATGAACGCCACCTGCAGCCCGTTGGCGAGGCCCTCGACGATGTCCGGCACTTTGTCCTTGACGCCCTGGACGATGGCGAGGGTCGAGGCGCTGCCGTTCTTGAGGATCGACATCAGCGCGGCGCGCTGGCCGTTGACGTGGACGACATTGGTCTGCGGCGCGCTGCCGTCGCGGACATTGGCGACGTCGCGCATGTAGATGGTGGCGCCGTTCACCACCTTCACCGGCAGGTTGTTCAATTCGGCGATCGAGCCGGGCGCGTTGTTCAGCTTGACGCTGTACTGGTAGCTGCCAATCTTCACGAAGCCGACCGGATTGATCTGGTTCTGCGCGGCGAGCGCGGCGCCGACATCCTGGGCGGACAGGCCCTTGGACTGCAACGCCTCGGGATCGATGTCGATCTGGATCTGGCGCTGCCGCCCGCCATAGGGGAACGGCATCGCCGCGCCCGGGACCGTGACCAGCGCCGGGCGGATCTGGTTGTTGCCGAGATCGAACAGGGCCGACTCGCTCAAGCCCTTGCCGGACAAGGCCAGCTGGATGATCGGCACGGTGGCGGCGCTGTAGTTGAGGATCAGCGGCGGGTTCACGCCCGGCGGCATCTGGCGCAGCACGCTCTGCGACACCGCCGTCACCTGGGCGTTGGCGGTGCGGATGTCGGCGCCCGGCTGGAAATAGATCTTCACCACGCCGATGCCCTGCATCGACTGGCTCTCGACATGCTCGATGTCGTTGACCGTGGTGGTCAGCGTGCGCTCATATTGGGTGATGATGCGGCCGGCCATCTCGTCCGGCGCCAGGCCCGAATATTGCCACACCGCCGCGACCACCGGCACCCGGATGTCCGGAAAGATGTCCACCGGCATGCGCGCCGCCGACAGGATGCCCGCGATGGCGATGAAGATCGCCATGACGATGAACGTCAAGGGTCGCTGGAGCGCTATACGGACAAGGGCAATCATCGGAATAAACTCCCGCGTACCGCTCCGATGCGTTGGGCTGCACTATGGCGACGGCCCCGATGCGGGGCCGCCCATATCATGGAGTGTTGATGTTGCAATGCAACTCACCTAATCGCACGTCCAATACATGATTCGGCTTGATTAATAGCATCGGCGAATGGATCGATGGAACTGCGCCACATCCGCTATTTCGTGACTTTGGCGGAAACGCTGCATTTCGGTCGCGCTGCGGATCTGCTCGGCATGTCCCAGCCGCCGCTCAGCCAGCAAATTCGTGCGCTGGAAGAAGAGCTTGGCGCGCGCCTGTTCGAGCGAACCAGTCGCCGCGTGCGGCTGACCGAGGCTGGCCAGCTGTTCCTCGCCGAGGCCGAACGGCTGCTCAACCAGGCCGATCGCGCCGCCGCAGTGGTACGCCGCGCCGCCCATGGCGAGCGCGGCCAGCTCAAGCTGAGCTTCACCGCATCGGTGCCGCTGGTGCCCAAAGTGGTCAACGCGGTGTTCGCATTCCGCAACGCTTATCCGGAAGTGCGACTCGATCTTACCGAGATGACGCGCAACGCGCAGCTCGCCGGGCTCGAGGCGGGCGAGCTGTGCGTCGGCTTCGTGCGCGGCTTCGATCCCCCGCCGATCGCCGACCATCTGACGATGGTCACCGTGCTGGAGGAGGGGCTGGTCGTGGCGATGCATCGCGACGATCCGCTGGCCCAGCGCAACGGCGCCATCTCGATCGCCGATCTCGCCCATTCCGCCTTCGTCCTTTACGAGCGAGATCTCGGCGCCGGCTTCAACGAGCATATCGATCTGCTCTGCCAGGCGGCCGGGTTCCGCCCGCGCGTGGTGCAGGAGACGCGGGGCCTGTCGATGCTGCTCGGCCTCGTCGGCGCGGGGCTTGGCGTCACGGTGATCTCGCGGTCGCTCAGCGCGCTCGGGCTCGAGAACGTCGTCTATCGCCCGCTGGAGGGAGGAGGCACGATCAGCCGGCTGTGGATGGTGCACCGCACCAGCCCGGGCTCGACGAGCAGCAACTTCATCCGCCTCGTCGGCCAGAGCTAGGCGGGTCGCAAAGCCCGCTTTTTTGCCCGGCGCATCTTGCATCGGGCAGGCCGCATGCCATCCTTACGACATGGCTCACCCCTCGGATCGTTGCGATGTCACGAACATCGCGCTCGACGCGGTGATCCATGTGCCGCCCCAGCATAGGAGATCTTCATGGACTATCGGCAGTTCGGCCGCTCCGGCCTCCGCGTGCCGGTGCTCAGCTTCGGCACGGGCACGTTCGGCGGCAGCAACGAGTTCTTCCAGAGGTGGGGCCAGGTCGATGTCGCCGAGGCGACCCGGCTGATCGACCTCTGCCTGGATGCGGGTGTCAACCTGTTCGACACCGCCGATATCTACTCGCGCGGCGCGTCCGAGGAGATTCTCGGCCAGGCTTTGAAGGGCAAGCGGGACCGCGCGCTCATTTCCACCAAGTCCACGTTCCGCTTTGGCGACGATCCCAATGATGTCGGCTCGTCGCGCTACCATATCGTGCGTTCGGTCGAAGCCAGCCTGAAGCGGCTCGGCACCGATCATATCGACATTTATTTCATGCACGGCTTCGACGCCCTGACCCCGGTGGAGGAGACGCTGCGCGCGCTGGACGATCTGATCAGCGCCGGCAAGATCAGCTATATCGGCGCTTCCAACTTCTCCGGCTGGCAGCTTATGAAATCGTTGGCAACGTCCGAGCGCTACGGCCTCGGCCGCTATGTCGCCTACCAGGGCTATTATTCACTGGTCGGCCGCGACTACGAATGGGAGCTGATGCCTCTCGGCCTCGATCAGGGCGTGGGGCTGATGGTGTGGAGCCCGCTCGGCTGGGGGCGGCTGACCGGCAAGATCCGGCGCGGCCAGCCCAACACCAGCGGCCGCATCGCCTCCGGGGGCGAGGTCGGCGGCCCGGCGGTGGACGAGGAGCATCTCTACACCGTCGTCGATGCGCTGGACGAAATCGCCCAGGAGACCGGCAAGACGATCCCGCAGGTCGCGCTCAACTGGCTGCTTACCCGCCCGACCGTCGTCAACGTGGTGGTCGGCGCCCGCAACGAGGAGCAGCTCACCCAGAATCTCGGGGCGATCGGATGGACGCTGACGCCCGACCAGGTGGCCAGGCTCGACGCCGCCAGCCGCCGCGATCCCGCTTATCCCTATTGGCACCAGATGGGCTTTGACGAGCGCAATCCCAAGCCGACCGCCTGGTGATGCGCGCACCCGAGCTCGACACGCTGCTGGTCAAGGAAGGATTGCCGCCCGCCTATGCCCGCGCCATCGACAATGCCTGGGCGCCGCTCGCCGAGGCCATTGCCCGGCGGCAGGCAGCGGCGGGGCGCGGCATCCTGGTCGGCATCAACGGGCCGCAAGGCAGCGGCAAGTCGACCGCCTGCCTGTTCCTGGAGGCGCTGCTGCATGGACAGCATGGGCTGCGCGTCGCCACACTCGGCCTCGACGATCTCTACCTGACCCGGGCCGAGCGGCACGAGCTGGCGCGCGGCGTTCACCCGCTGCTCGCCACGCGTGGCGTGCCCGGGACGCATGACGTCGCACTCGGCGAGGCGGTAATCACGGCATTGCTGTCGGGCCATGGCGCCGTTTCCGTGCCCCGCTTCGACAAGGCGATCGACGATCGCGCGCCGGAGGCTGAGTGGCCGGCGGTGGAAGCGCCGCTCGACGTGCTGCTGTTCGAGGGCTGGTGCATCGGCGCCGGCCCTGAGGACGAGGCGGCGCTGACCGGCCCGATCAACGCGCTGGAAGGCGAGGAGGATGGCGATGGACGTTGGCGCCGGGGCGTCAGCGCCGCGCTTGCCGGCCCCTATGCGGCGCTGTTCGCCCGCCTCGACTATCTCGCCATGCTGCGCCCGCCGGGGTTCGAGCAGGTGCTGGAATGGCGGCTGGTCCAGGAGGCGAAGCTGCGCGCCGCGCGCGGCCCGGACGCCGGCATGAGCGACGCTGCGATCGCGCGCTTCGTCATGCATTATGAGCGGCTGACCCGCCACATGCTCGCCGCCCTGCCCGCGCGCGCCGACGCGGTGGTGCCGATCGACGCCGATCATCGCGTCGGTACGGTGGCGTTCCGCGGCTGAACGCGGTCGCGCGGGCGGAGCGGCCTTACCGCTCGGTGGCCGTCAACGTCTTGCCGTCGATCACCGTGACGCGATCGGTCAGGCGATTGGCGACATAGGCCCTGTCGCGCTCGGCATCGACGGCGATCGCCCAGGGTCCGCGTGAGGTGGGCAGCGTCGCCTTCACCCGGTTGGTGCGCCCGTCGATCACCGACACGCTGTCGGCATGGGTGTTGACGACATAGACGGTGTTGGTGCGCGCATTGACGGCGAGCTGCTGCGGCCACAGGCCGACCGGCACGGTGGCGATCGGGCGGTTGGTGTTGCCGTCGATCACGGTCACGTCGCTGCTGCCGTAATTGACGACATAGACGCGGTTGGTGACGACGTCGACCGCCGCCGCCATCGGCGCATCGCCGACGCCGATCGTCGAGACGGTGTTGGTCCGCGTGTCGATCGCGGTTACCATGTTGTCATTCGGCGAAGGCAGGTACAGCATGTCCGTCTTCTCGTTGAAGGCGGATTCCCACTGGTGCCAGCCCGGGACCTCGAGCCGTGTCGACTGATTGGTGGCGCCGTCGACGATGGTCAGGAAATTATCCTCGTAGCCGACGAAATAGACCTTGTTCTGCCTGACGTTGACCGACAGCGAATTGCCCTCCGTCCCCGCCTTGATGACCGTTACCTGCTTCGTCGCGAGATCGATCACGGATGGATCGGTGCCCGTGCTGGCCGAGACATAGAGCTTGTTGGTTGCCGGGTTGAGCGCGGTCAGGCTGCCGCGACTGGCAGGCAAGGTCTCGACCACGGCGTCGCTGTCCGGATCGATCACCGAGACGGTGCCCGGCCCCCGGTTCATCGCATAGACGCGGCCGTTGCGGGGATCGAAGCTCAGCGACTTCACATTGGCGCCGGTGGCGAGCGTTTTCGCCTTGCCTGCGGCATCGATGATCCGGACCACGCCGAGATCGGGGAAGACGGCGTAGGCCTTGCCGCTCCGGGGATTGACGACGACGCCCTTGGGCGCATCAGTCACCCCGACTTCGGCCCGCAGCCCGGTGCAGCCGAGCAGCGCGGCCAGCGTCGCGGCCAGCACGCGGCGGCGGCGGTGGACAATCGACATGGTAGCTCCTCCCCCGTTCGGCAAACCACAATATACAGTTTATCCGCCGCGTCACCCACGTAGCAGCGCGATTTCGAGGTGACTTTCCGGGGTTACACCGCATAAACTGAATACAAAGCCAGCCCTGATGGAGGTCTCCGGATGCCCGCCCCTTTTTCGCGCATCGCGCTGCTGCCTGCGGCCGCGATGCTGGCGCTGTCCGGCGGTGCCGCCGCCCAGGCGCCGGCGCGGCCCAGGGTGCTGGCCTTCTTCTATCCGAGCGGCGAGATCGACCATTACATGTTCGCCCGCGAGGCGATCCGCAAGTTCGACGCCCGCGCCGAGGCGCAGGGCTACAGTTTCGTCGCCACCAGCGACTGGGACGAGCTGAACGACGCCAGGCTGAAGAACGTGAAGCTGGTCGTCTGGCTGAACGGCCTGCCGCGCACCGCCGAACAGCAGGCTGCGTTCCAGCGCTACATGGACAGGGGTGGCGCGTGGCTCGGCTTCCATATCTCCGCGCTCGGCGCCAATGACTGGAGCTGGTACCACAAGGCATTCCTCGGCGGCGCGATGATGTCGAGCGGCGCCCTGGCGGGCAGCAACTGGCCGTCGCTGCCGGGCCGCGTCAATGTCGACGATGCCGCCCATCCGGTGATGCGCGGGGTGCCGCAAAGCTTCATCACGCCGATCACCGAATGGTACGGCTGGACGCCCAGCCCGCGCGCCAACCCGGACATCAAGGTGCTGCTGACGCTCGACAAGTCCAACTTTCCGATGGGCGCCAAGAACATGCTCAACGGCGGCGACATACCCGTCGCATGGAGTAACCGGCGTTACCACATGCTTTACCTGAACTACGGCCACGGCGACCGCATCTATACCAGCCCGGCGCTTGTCTCGATGATCGACAATGGCGTGCGCTGGCTCCTCTCTGGTGCCAATTGAGGCGGTGCACGAAAGACACCACATCTGTCGATAACGCAACTTGCGGCTCATGCCCCCCTCGCTGATTGTTCGCGCGGGGGCTGGCGGTGAAGGTCATAAGGCCACCGCAAAGCCGCAGGCCAAAAGAGGCCATCCGCCCGTACGCAGCCGAGAGAAGCGCGGGGGACGGATGGTCATCTTTCCTTGTCATGTCGCCGGCTGCTAATCGCTGGGCCAGATGAGCGCTCCGATCCACCCGGCCGCCGCCGCGGCGGGCCTGCCGCGGCGGGCACAGGCGGTGTCACTGATCGTCGCCACCGCCTTCTTCATGGAGATGCTGGACGGCACCGTGATCACCACGGCGCTGCCGCAGATGGCGGCGGATTTCGGCACGAGCCCCGTGGCGCTCAACCTCGGCATCACCGCCTATCTGCTGGCGCTGGCGGTGTTCCTGCCGGTGAGCGGCTGGATCGCGGATCGCTTCGGCGGACGCGCGGTGTTCGTGACGGCGCTGGCCGGGTTCGTCCTCGCTTCGCTGGCCTGCGCGGCAAGCGGCTCCCTCCCCGCCTTCATCGTCGCCCGCGTGGCGCAGGGCATGGCCGGCGCGGCAATGGTGCCGGTCGGGCGGCTGATCGTGCTGCGCACCACCGACAAGCGCCATCTGATGCAGGCGATGGCGCTGATCGTCTGGCCGGGACTGGTGGCACCGGTGCTGGGCCCCCCGGTCGGCGGCTGGATCGTCACCCGGTGGAGCTGGCCGTGGATCTTCCTGCTCAACCTGCCGATCGGCCTCGCCGCGATCGTGGCGACCCTGGCGCTGGTGCCGGATCACCGCCCGGCGCAGGCACGGCCGCTGGACTGGACGGGGGTGGTGCTGAGCGGGCTCGCGCTGGCGCTGCTCGTCTACGGCATCGACGCGCTTGGCCATGGCCGGCATCCGCCCCTGCTGGCGGCCGCCCTGATCGCGGCGGGCTTCGCGCTGGGCTGGCTCGCCGTGCGGCATTTCCGGCGGCATCCGACGCCGCTCCTCGATCTCGCCCCCTTCCGCATTCCCACCTTCGCGGTGGGCATGCATGGTGGGTCGGTGGCGCGCGTCGCGATCGGGGCGACGCCGTTCCTGCTGCCGCTGATGTTCCAGATCGGCTTCGGCTGGGATGCGCTGCGGGCGGGATCGCTGCTCCTCTGGATGTTCGCCGGCGATCTGGCGATGAAGCCGATCAACAACCGGGTGCTGCGCCGCTTCGGCTTCCGGCGGGTGATGCTGGTCAATGGCGTGCTGCTCGCCGCCTCCATCGCCGCCTGTGCGCTGCTGACGAAGGCCACGCCGCTACCGCTGGTGGCGCTGCTGCTGTTCGCTTGCGGAGGGTTCCGCTCGATGCAGTTCACCGCGATCACCGCCATCCAGTTCGCCGACGTGGCGCAGGACAAGATGGCCGGCGCGAACACGCTCGCCAACATGGTCACCAAGCTGAGCCTCGGCCTGGGCGTGGTCGCGGGTGCGGCCGCGCTCAACCTCGGCGCGGCATTGCGCGGCGATGCCGGCGGGGCGCCGCAGCCGGCCGACTTCCGCCTCGCCCTGCTCGGCCTTGCGCTGGTGGCCCTGCTGGCGCTGCGCGACACTGCCCGGCTGGACCGCGACGCCGGCCGCGCACTCAGGGTCTGAACCCTATCGGCGGGCGGAGCCCATGCGCCGCGGAACGAGCGGCACATCCACCGCCGCCGCCGCCTCCGCGACCGCATCGGCGAGCAGATGATGGGCCGGAGACATGGCGCAGGCCGGGTCGACCGCGGCTGCGTCGCCGGCGATCGCCAGCGCCTGGCAGCGGCAGCCGCCCCAGTCGAGCTCGCGCCGGTCGCAGCTGCGGCAGGGATCGGGCATCCAGTCCGTGCCGCGATAACGGACGAAGGCGTCCGAATGCTGCCAGATATCGCCCAGCGTTTCGTCGCGGACATTGGGGAAGGTGAAGCCCGGCAGCGTCTCGGCGGCGTGGCAGGGCAAGGCCTTGCCGGCGGGCGACACGTTGATGAAGCGATTGCCCCAGCCGCCCATGCAGGCCTTGGGCCGCCTGGCGTAATAATCGGGCACGACATAGTCGATGATGATGCGGCCCTTCAGCCGGACACGCGCCGCCTCGACGACGGCCGTGCAATGTTCGAGCTGGGCCAGAGACGGCAGCAGCGCGTTGCGATTGACGAGGCCCCAGCCATAATATTGGACGTGCGCGATCTCGATCCGCTCCGCCTGCAATGCCTCGCCCAGCGCGATCATCGCCTCGACGCGTTCGGCATTCTGCTTGTGGACGACGAAATTGGCGGTCAGCGGCAGCCCGGCCTCGCGAATACGGCGCGCGGCGGCGAGCTTCTTGTCATGACCGCCGCGATAGCCACCGATGAAATCGGCGCCTTCCACCTCGGCATCCTGGAAGCTGAGCTGGATATGATCAATGCCGGCATCGAGCAGTTGCGCCAGCGCCGCGTCGGTGAGCTGGACGCCGGAGGTGATGATGTTGGTGTAGAGCCCCCGAGCGCTCGCATGGGCGACGAGATCGACGAGGTCGGCCCGCGCCATCGGCTCGCCGCCCGAGAAATGCACCTGTAGCACGCCGAGCGCGGCGGCCTGATCGAGCACGGCGCGCCATTCGTCGGTGGAAAGCTCCGCGCTCGCCCGCTCCAGCTCCAGCGGGTTGGAACAGTAGAAGCATTGCAGCGGGCAGCGATGCGTCAATTCCGCGATCAGCCCCATCGGCGGGGCGGCCACAGGCCCCGGGTTCAGCATTGCACCGCTCCGCGCGCCTTGAGATCGTCGAAGGTGGCGATGACGTCAGGCGCGATCACCTCGCGCGGGGCATCGAAGCGGGCGACGAGATCGTCGATGATCGCCGCGATCGACCGCTTTCCATCGACCAGCTTGAGGATTTCCACCGCCGTCTCATCCGGCATGAACAGCCGCTCGGGGGCGAGCAGCACCCAGGCGTCGCGTACTTCGTCGCGGCGGAACTTCACGCCGCGGCGGAAGCTGGGGATGGCGGCCTCCTCGGTCACGCCGCCTCCGGCACGAATGCGCCCGGCGGCACGAAGCCGGGCGCGACATAGGCATAATAAAGCCCGTCGAGCTGGCTCCACAGCACGTCGCATTTGAAGCGAAGCGCGGCGAGCACCGCCTGCTGCTTCTCCACCGCGTCGGCATGCGCCTTCACATAAGCGAGCGCGAAGTCGCTGTCGCGCGGCGCCTGGGTGAGACGCGGCGTGAAGTAAGCCAGCGTATCCTCATGGATCCATTCGTAATTGCGCAGCATGCCGGACACCCGCTCGGCGATGATCGTCGGGGAGAACAGCTCGGTGAGCGACGAGGCGACCGCTTCCAGCAGCGACCGGTCGCGCACGAAATGGACATAGGCGTCCACAGCGAAGCGCGTTTCCGGCAAGATCTCGGCGGTGGAGACGGCGCGCGCCGGGTCAAGGCCGACGCCTTCGACCAGCTTCAGCCAGCGCTCAATGCCGCCGGGCCGGGTGCCGTCGCCATCATGATCCTCGATGCGGCGGCGCCATTCGCGGCGCAGCTCGGCGGTCGGCAGGCGGGCGAGCAGGCTCGCGTCCTTCACCGGGATCTGCGCCTGGTAATAATAGCGGTTGAGCGCCCAAGCCTGCACCTGCCCGCGCGTCAGCTTGCCGTCGTGCAGCAACCGATGGAACGGGTGATTGCTGTGATAGCGCTCGGCGCCGATGCGGCGCAGCGCCTCCTCCAGCTCCTCCGGCGACAGCAGCTCCATGCTCACAACGACAGCTCCAGTCCATCATGGCCGACGATCCAGCCCGCGGCCTCGGCCTCCGCGCGCTCGGGCGAGTCGGCGAGCAGCACCGGGTTGCTGTTGTTCATGTGGATGATCACCTTGCGACCGACCGGCGTGCCGGCCAGCGTCGCGATCGTGCCCTCAGGCCCGCCGAGACTGAGATGACCCATGCGCCGCCCGGTCTTGTGGCTGAGGCCGGCCCGGACCATCTCGTCGTCGCGCCACAAGGTGCCGTCGAAGAACAGCAGGTCCGCGCCTTCGATCCGCGCCAGCAGCTCGGACGTGAACGCCGCGCAGCCGGGAATGAACAGCATGCGCTTGCCCGCGGCGTCGGCGATCTCCAGCCCGACCGTCGTGCCGTCGACCTGGATGACGGGCATGCCGTCACCTTCCTCAAGATAGAGCGGCACCTTGCCGGCCACGGCGAACAGGGTCGCGGTGAGCGCATCGTCGAGGGCGAAGGGCCGGTCGAGCGCTTGGGCGCGCCGCTCGACCACGTCGCGGGCGAGCACCTCGAAGATCGGGTTGTCGTCGAGCACGCCGAGGATGCGCTGCGTCGCGTGGAGCAAGAAGGGCTGGCGCTCGCGCATCGTCAGCAGGCCGGCGACGACATCGACATCCCCGCCGGTCAGCACCACGCCGGCGATCGGCGTTGAGCGCAGTCCGTCGCGCGGATGAAGGGCAGGCGTGCGCTGGATCTGCTGGCGCAGGTCAGGCGAAGCGTTGAGGAGGAACCAGCGCTCGCCCTCGGCGCTGACGGCGATGCTGGCCTGGGTGCGCGATTCGGCGGCCGGATCGCCTGCGCGTGCGCGGCGGCAACCCGGCCCGTTCGAGTTCCACTGGGGGAAGCCGCCGCCGGCGGCCGCCCCCAGAACCACGATTTTCATCGGTGTTGTGAATGGCTTAGGCGGTCAGCTCGGCGCAGGCGTAGCAATTGATCTCGGCGCCGAGCGCGACTTCGACGATCTTCGGGGTCTTCCAAGACATATTATACTCCTCACCTCGGTGTGCGGTGGTTCATTCCGCACTGGAAATAAGGGGGATGTAGCGCGCCTCTGCAAGGGAAATCCGTGCGGGCGTGCGCCGAGTTGAGGCCACGGCACGGCCGGCGCTGGCGGATCGACGCCTGCCGCTATCGGCTTTATCCGTTCTCATCGTATACAGTTGCGAAACAAAAGAGCGTGAGGGGATGGCATGAAGACGTTTTCGAAGGCGGCGCCGTGGCGTCGACGCGCAGTGGAGTTCGCGCTTGCCACCGCGGCCTGCGCGCTCGCCACGCCGGTATACGCCGCGGCGCCGATGCCGCGCTTCACCCCGGACACCAACTGGCTGAAATTGCCCAATGGCTGGATCCTCGGCGAGACCAGCGCCGTTGCCGTCGACCGCAAGGATCATCTCTGGGTGCTGCAGCGCCCACGCACGCTCGCCGACGCCGACAAGGGCCATGCCGCCCCCCCGGTGATGGAATTCGACGCCAATGGCCGGTTCGTGCAGGGCTTCGGCGGGGCGGGCGCCGGCTATGACTGGCCGCTGACCGAGCACAGCCTCGCCGTCGACGCCGCCGGCCATGTGTGGATCAGCGGCAACAACCGCGCCAAGGCCGAGGCCGCCGACGACATGGTCCTCGAATTTTCCGGTGACGGCCGGTTCATCCGCCAGATCGGCAAGGCCGGCGCCAGCAAGGGCGACACCGACACCGACAATTTCAACGCGCCGGCCGACATCTTCGCCGACGATCGGGGTGGCGAGGTCTATATCGCCGACGGCTATGGCAACCATCGGGTGATCGTCCTCGACGGCAGCACCGGCGCCTATCGCCGCATGTGGGGCGCCTATGGCGTGACACCGCCGCCCGCCGCCGCCGATGCCGCCCCGCCGGCAGGCCAGCCCGCCCCGGGCAGCTTCGAGGCGGTGCACGGCGTCGAACTGGCGCGCGACGGCAAGCTCTATGTTTCCGATCGCAACCACCAGCGAATCCAGGTCTTCACCCGCGACGGCCACTATCTCGCCCAGTTCGCCGTCAATCCCGGCATGGCATCGCCACAGACTGCCTCCGGCATCGCGCTCTCCGCCGATCCGGCCCAGACGTACCTCTATGTCGCCGACTGGGGGAATAACGAGCTGCTCGTCTATGATCGCGCCGCGATGGCGCTCGTCGGGAAGTTCGGCAGCAAGGGCGCCGCGCCCGGCCAGTTCACCGGGCCGCACCTGCTGGCCACGGACAGCAAAGGCGTGCTCTATGTCGCCGAGGCGCAGGGTCGCCGCGTGCAGCGGCTGGTGCCGCAGCGCGCGCGCTGATCGCCGTCAACAGGGGGGGAAGACACGAATGATCTGGTCGCAGGATTATGATCCGTTTCACTGGCAGGCGGCGTCGACCCTGGTGGCGGCGCTGCCGATCGTGGTCCTGCTGAGCGGCATCGGCATCTTCCATATGCGCGCGCACATCGCGGCCCTGGCCGGGCTGGCGACGGCGCTGGCGGTGGCGATCATCGGCTTCGGCATGCCTGTCCAGCTCGCCGGCTGGGCGGCGGCATTCGGCGCCGCCTACGGCCTGTTTCCGATCGGCTGGATCATCCTCAACATCATCTTCCTCTACAAGCTCACCAACGAGCGCGGCCAGTTCGACATATTGCGCGATTCCATCGCGCGGGTGACCGAAGACAGCCGCATCCAGCTGCTGCTCATCGCCTTCTGCTTCGGCGCCTTCTTCGAGGGCGCGGCGGGCTTCGGCGCGCCGGTCGCGGTGACGGGCGCGATGCTGATCGGGCTCGGCTTCACGCGGCTGCAGGCGTCCGGCCTGTCGCTGATCGCCAACACCGCGCCGGTGGCGTTCGGCGCGCTCGGCACGCCGATCGTCACCCTGGCCGCCGTCACCGCGCTGCCGGTGGAGGACCTGTCGGCGCTGATCGGGCGTCAGATGACGCCGTTCGCGCTGGTCGTGCCGTTCTGGCTGCTCGTCGCCTATTGCGGGTTGCGGCGGACGATGGAGGTGTGGCCGGCGGCACTGGTGGCGGGTGTGGCCTTCTCCGTCACCCAGCTCGCCATCTCCAACCTGCACGGGCCGTGGCTGGCGGCGGTGGGCTCGGCGATCGTCTCGATCGGCGCGGTCACCTTGCTGCTGCGCTTCTGGCAGCCGGCGACGATCATGCACGTCAACGAAGCGCCGCTCAGCAAGGGCGACGAGCGCGCACCGCCGGTCGAGCAGATCGAGCATGTCGAGGGGCCGGCGGCGGCCGCCGTTGGACGCAGCCAGCTCGCCATGGCGTGGGCGCCGTGGCTGATCCTGACCGTGCTGATCTTCCTGTGGGGGCTGCCCTTCACCAAGGCGGCGCTGGACGGCATCTTCCGCCCGCAGATCGTCTTCTCCGGGCTGGATCAGCTCGTGCAGCGGGTGCCGCCGGTGGTGACGGCGCCCGCCGCCGAGCCCGCCATCTACAATTTCAACATCCTCACCGGCACCGGCACGGCGATCCTGCTCGCCGGGCTGCTGTCCAGCGCGCTGCTGCGCGTGCCGCCGGCGCAGGTGGCGCGCACCTATGCCGGCGCGTTCCGGACGGTGATGCCGTCGCTGCTGACGATCGCGGCGATGCTCGCGCTCGGCTACCTCACCCGCTATGCCGGCGTTGACGCGACGATGGGCCTCGCCTTCGCGACGACAGGCTTCTTCTACCCCTTCTTCGGGACGTTGCTCGGCTGGCTGGGGGTGGCGGTGACCGGATCGGACACCGCCTCCAACGTGCTGTTCGGCGGCCTCCAGAAGGTGACGGCGGAACAGCTCTATCTGTCGCCGACGCTGATGACGGCGGCGAACAGCTCTGGTGGCGTGATGGGCAAGATGATCGACGCCCAGAGCATCGTCGTCGCCTCGACCGCCACCCAATGGTTCGGCCAGGAAAGCCGCATCCTGCGCTACGTGTTCGTGCACAGCCTCGTGCTGGGCGCGCTGGTCGGCTGCGTGGTGATGCTGATGGCCTATGTGTGGCCCTTCACGCTGGCCGCGGGATGAGGCGTCCCGGCTCCCCGACGAGTTCAGGGACCGGCTTGTCGGGCATCCACCCAGCCACCGGTTCCGGAGTCGGCGGCTGGAGCCTGGAGAGAATACACAGTGACGATGTGAAGGGGTCAGGGGCTCGCCGCCCCTAGCCCTGCGCCTTCACCCTTGCCCGGAAGCGGTGGAGCAGCGGCTCGGTATAGCCGTTCGGCTGCTCCAGCCCCTCGAACACCAGCGCCCGCGCCGCCTGGAAGGCGAGGCTGTCCGCCTCATGCCCGGCCATCGGCCGGTAGAGCGGATCGCCGGCATTCTGGGCATCGACCTTGGCGGCCATGCGGCGCAGCGCCGCCTCCACCTCGTCCGCCGTCGTCACGCCATGCAGAAGCCAGTTGGCCATGTGCTGGGAAGAGATGCGCAGCGTCGCGCGATCCTCCATCAGGCCGACATCGTGGATGTCCGGCACCTTGGAGCAGCCGACACCCTGATCCACCCAGCGCACGACATAACCCAATATGCCCTGTGCATTGTTGTCCAGCTCGTCACGCACCTCGTCCGGCGACCAGTTGCGGCCCTCGGCGAGGGGCACGGTGAGCAGCCGGTCGAGCGACGCGACCGGCTCGGCGGCGCGCTCCGCCTGGCGGGCGAAGACGTCGACATCGTGATAATGGGTGGCATGCAATGTCGCGGCCGTCGGTGACGGGACCCAGGCAGTGTTCGCCCCGGAGCGAGGGTGGCCGATCTTCTGGTCGAGCATGTCGGCCATGCGACCGGGCGCCGCCCACATGCCCTTGCCGATCTGGGCGCGGCCGGACAGGCCGCAGGCGAGGCCGATCTGGACGTTGCGGTCCTCATAGGCCGCGATCCACTCCGATGCCTTCATGGCACCCTTGCGGACCATGGCGCCGGCGCGCATCGACGTGTGCATCTCGTCGCCGGTGCGATCGAGGAAGCCGGTGTTGATGAACATCAGTCGCCCCTTCACGGCCGCGATGCAGGCGGCGAGATTGGCCGACGTGCGCCGTTCCTCGTCCATCACCCCGATCTTGATGGTGTGGCGGGCGAGGCCGAGCATGTCCTCGACGGCATCGAACAGGCGATTGGAGAAGGCCGCCTCGTCCGGCCCATGCATCTTCGGCTTGACGATGTAGATCGAGCCTGTGCGGCTGTTGGCGAAGCGGCCGGTGCGGTTGAGATCGTGCAGCGCGATCAGGCTGGTGACGATCGCATCGAGGATGCCCTCCGGCGCCTCCTCGCCATCGGGCAGGCGGACGGCCGGGGTGGTCATCAGGTGGCCGACATTGCGCACGAACAGCAGGCTTCGGCCCGGCAGCATCAGCGTGCCGCCGTCGGGAGTGGTGTAGCTGCGATCGGCGTGAAGGGTGCGCGTCAGCTCGCGGCCGCCCTTGCTGAAGCGCGCTTCCAGGTCGCCCTTCATCAGCCCCAGCCAATTGGCATAGGCCGCCACCTTGTCCTCGGCATCAACGGCGGCGACCGAATCCTCGAGGTCGACGATGGTGGTCAGCGCCGCTTCCAGCACGACATCGGCGATGCCGGCCGGGTCGGTGGCGCCGATCGGATGGGCGCGATCAATAACCAGCTCGATATGCAGGCCGTTGTGGCGGAACAGCAGATTGTCGCCGTTGCGGCCGACGAAGCCGGCCGGGTCGGCGAGCACCGGCACGTCGCTGCCGGCGAACTCCCGCCATGATCCCTCGGCGAGCGGTATGGCGCGATCGAGGAAGGCCTTGGCCCAGCCGATCACCGCGGCGCCGCGGGCGGGATCATAGCCCCCGCCCGCCGCCGCGCCGGGAATCGCATCCGTGCCGTAGAGCGCGTCGTAAAGGCTGCCCCAGCGGGCATTGGCGGCGTTGAGCAGGAAGCGTGCGTTGAGCACCGGCACGACCAGCTGCGGCCCGGCGGTGCGCGCCACCTCGTCGTCGATATCTTCGGAGGTGATCGCGAATGGCGCGGGCGGATCGACCAGATAGCCGATCTCGCGCAGGAACGCCTGGTAGGCGGTCATGTCGATCGGCTGGCCGGCCCGGGCCTCGTGCCAGGCGTCGATCCTGGCCTGGATGGCATCGCGCGTGGCGAGCAGGGCGCGATTCTCGGGCACGAAGCGGGCATAGATGGCGGCCATGCCGGACCAGAAGGCGTCAGGCGCGATCCCGGTGCCGGGCAGCGCCTTCGCCTCGATGAAATCGGCCAGCGCCTCGGCCAGCTTCAGCCCCGCCCGCTCCGTCATTCCCGTCGAATCCGCCATTTTCCACCTCCGCGCCGCATCTGTGCGGCTGCACATAGGGGGTGGACGCCGTCGTGCCCACCCGCTTGCCATCCGGCGCGGCGCTCGCTATGTGCGCCCCTCTCCGGACCCCGGAGGAGTGTAGCTCAGCTGGTAGAGCATCGGTCTCCAAAACCGAGGGCCGGGGGTTCGAATCCCTCCACTCCTGCCACTCCCTGCCAAGGGGGTGGCCTGCCAGGGACAAGGATAGTGGGCGACCAGGCCGGAGCGGCGCCGGGATGGACCGGATGCCGCTCGCGGCCTATTGCCTGTTTGAGGCTGATGCCTCGTTGAGGAAGGTGCTACGTGGCGAAGACTTCACCCGGCGAGTTTGTCTTGCAGGTCAAGGCCGAGACCAAGAAGGTCGCCTGGCCGACGCGCAAGGAGACGATGATGACGGCCGTGATGGTGCTCATCATGACGACCATGCTCGGCGTGTTCTTCTTCGGTATCGACCTTCTGTTCAGCAAGGTGCGCGAGGCCATCTTCGCGCTCCTCGTCTAAGGGTTCCCCCATGTCGCGCTGGTACATCATCCACGCCTATTCCGGCTTCGAGAACAAGGTGCGCGAGCAGATCCTCGCCGACGCCCAGCGCCTCGGCCTCGAACAGCTCGTCGAAGCCGTCGAGGTGCCGACCGAGAAGGTCACCGAGGTCCGTCGCGGCAAGAAGGTGACGTCGGATCGCAAATTCTTCCCCGGCTATGTGCTGGCGAAGCTGGCGATGAACGACGACGTCTACCACCTGGTGAAGAACACCCCCAAGGTGACCGGCTTCCTCGGCTCCTCCGGCAAGCCGCAGCCGATCAGCGAGGCCGAAGCCGCCCGCATCCTCAACACCAAGGATGAGGCCGCGGCCGCCGCGCCCAAGCAGAAGGTCAAGGTCGATTACGAGATCGGCGACAATGTCCGCGTGCTCGAAGGCCCCTTCGCCAGCTTCTCCGGGCTGGTCGAGGAGCTGGACTTCGATCGCAGCCGCGTGAAGGTCGCCGTCTCGATCTTCGGCCGCGCCACCCCTGTCGAACTGGAGTTCGAGCAGGTCGAGCGCGTCAAGTAATTCCGGCCCCAGGCCGGGATATCCGCGGGAGGCAGGGCCTCGGCCCCGCCGCCAGCACCGCTAAGCCAATGGAGTAGACAATGGCGAAGAAGATTACGGGTTACATCAAGTTGCAGGTGAAGGCTGGCTCCGCCACGCCGTCCCCGCCGATCGGCCCCGCGCTCGGTCAGCGTGGCGTCAACATCATGGAGTTCTGCAAGGCGTTCAACGCCCAGACGCAGGAACTCGAGAAGGGCATGCCGATCCCGACGGTGATCACCGTCTATGCCGATCGCAGCTTCTCGTTCATCACCAAGACGCCGCCCGCCTCTTTCCTGCTGAAGAAGGCCGCCGGCCTCAAGTCCGGCTCCAAGGCGCCGGGCAAGGATTCGGCCGGCAAGATCACCCGCTCGCAGCTCGCCGAGATCGCCCAGGCGAAGATGGCCGACCTGAACGCGGCGGATATCGACGCGGCGACGAAGACGATCGAAGGCTCCGCCCGCGCGATGGGCCTCGAAGTGGTGGAGGGCTGATCCAATGCTGAAGCCGAGGACTCTCACGAAGAAGCAGAAGGCCCAGGCCTCCGTCGACACCCAGAAGCTTTATGCGGTGGATGAGGCGATCGCGCTGGCCAAGCAGAACGCCACCTCCAAGTTCGACGAGACGATCGAGGTCGCCGTCAACCTGGGCGTCGATCCGCGCCACGCCGACCAGATGGTCCGCGGCGTCGTGACGCTGCCCAAGGGCACTGGCAAGGACGTCCGCGTCGGCGTGTTCGCCCGTGGCGCCAAGGCCGACGAGGCCCGCGCGGCCGGCGCCGAGGTGGTTGGCGCCGAGGATCTGCTGGAAGCCGTGCAGGGCGGCACCATCGACTTCGATCGCTGCATCGCCACGCCCGACATGATGGGCCTGGTCGGCCGCCTCGGCAAGGTGCTGGGCCCCAAGGGCCTGATGCCGAACCCGAAGCTCGGCACGGTGACGATGAACGTCGGCGAGGCCGTGAAGGCGGCCAAGGGCGGTCAGGTCGAGTATCGCGTCGAGAAGGCCGGCATCATCCATTCCGGCATCGGCAAGGCGAGCTTCCCGGCCGAGGACCTGCGCGCCAATTTCGACGCGCTGCTCGATGCGCTGGTCAAGGCCAAGCCGTCGGGCGCCAAGGGCAAGTACGTCAAGAAGGTGGCGGTTTCCTCCACCATGGGCCCGGGTCTGAAGATCGACACGACGACGGTGGCGGGCGCGTAAGCGCGCGCTTCCATCGCCACGGAAACGGGGGCGGCGGGCCGATGGCCTGCCGCCCCTTTTCGTTTCGGCGCTTGTCCGGCACAAGAGGGCGGCTCGGCCGGGGAGAAAGGAATTGGCCGCGCATGCAAGCCCCTCCCAATCTCGCCGAACGCCAGGCCGAACTGGACGCGCTCCATTGGTGGCACAGCTTCGATTTCGGCGGCGGCCTCGCGGCGAAGGGGGTCAAGACCCCAGCGGTCGTGACCGCCGAGGCGGACGCCTATTTCGCGCCCTTGTCGCTCGCCGGGCGCGACGTGCTCGATATCGGCACGTGGAACGGCTATATGGCGTTCGACGCCGAACGGCGCGGCGCGGCGCGGGTCGTGGCCACGGATCATCATGTCTGGAGCCTGGACTGGACACATGGCCGCCGCCCGTTCGATCTCGCCCATCGCCTGCTCGGCTCGCGGGTTGAGGGGCGGCAGATCGACGTGCCGCTCATCACGCCGGATAGCGTCGGCCGCTTCGACGTGGTGCTGTTCCTCGGCGTCTTCTATCACCTGTTCGATGCGCCGACGCTCACCCGCCAGATTGCGGGCTGCGCGCGCGACCTGATGATCGTCGAGACCCACCATGACGCGCTCGACGTGACGCGCCCGGCGATGATCTTCTACCCGGCAGACACGCTCAATCAGGACGCCACCAACTGGTGGGGCCCGAACCCGCATTGCATGTGGTGGCTGCTGCGGGAATGCGGCTTCGGCCGGGTCTTCTACCGCGATCATCCGCACAATGGCGATCCCGCCGGCGCGAACTTCAGACAGCGCGGCATCTATTTCGCGTTTCGCGACGATGCCGCCGTCGCCCGTCTCGCCACGCGGACGGATGACTGGCACGATCTGGGCGAAGCCTCAGCGCGCGCGGCGATCTTCTCGCAGCCCGGGCAGCCGCCGGCCTCCCCTCCCTCCCCCCGGCGGCGATGGTGGCGTTGAGCGATTTTCCGCGCGCCCTGCTCGCGATCGGCGCGGCATGGCGCACGCTGGCCGAGGCAGAGCGCGGCGGGCCAGCAACACGCGCGCGCATCGCTGAGGCCATCCGTGACGCGCATGGCAACCCGCATCTGCTGGTCCGCGCCGGCGAGTTGCTCGCCAGCTGGGGCATGGAGGCCGAGGCGCGCGATCTGCTCGCCGGTGGGCTGGCCCCCGACGCGCCGATCGCGCCGCTTCAGTTCGCCTATGCGCGGCGGCTGCGGGCGCTGGGCGACCGCGACGGCGCGCGCCGCTGGTATCGCGGCGGGCTGCTCCGCGTCATGCCGGACGGGGCGCAGGCGATGCTGCTGGAGCTCGCCGAGATGGAGGCCGATGCCGGCGACCAGCCGGCGGCGATGGCGTTGCTCCGCGCGGCGATCGCCCTGCCCTGTCGCGACGCGGGCGCGATGATCGCCGCCGGCCGGCGCCTGTCGGCGGCGGGGCGACCGGATTTCGCCTATGCGGCCTTCGCCGCCGCTTATGAGCGCGGCGCGCGCGACACCCTGTTCCTCGGCGAGTTCGCCGCGCTGGCCGCGGGCGGCGGCATTGCGCTGGCCGATGCCGAGCGGGACGCGGCGGTCGCAAGCCTCGCCGCCCACGCCAGGCTCGCCGCCGCCTTCGATCCCGAAACGCTGCTCGCCGTGCCGCGCGCCCGCGAGGCGTCCGGCCGCTGGGTGCCCCTCGCCGACCTGTCCGATCTGCTGGCGGAGCGGATCGCGGCGCGGAGGCCTTTCTCGTGGATACGCCTCGGCGACGGCGAGGCGCGCTTCCTGCTCTACGTGCACGGCCATCTCCGCGCCGGGCTCGGCGAGGACGAGGCCCGCACGCTGGTCCGGCGCATCTGGTCGATGTGGTTCGGGCAGGACATCGCCGCCGTCGACGCGGATCGGCTGGCCGGGCTCGCGCGGCAGCTCGATACGGCGATCGGCCATGCGGACCTGCTCGGGCTGGCGTCAGTTGCGCGATTCCTCAATGATCCCAATCACTTCGGATATTGCGCGGTGCTGGAAACGCACGTCGCCAACCTGCTGGGGAAGAACGGCGCCACGCATTTCACCGAGGCCCTGTTCACCTATCCGCTGAACGAGGCCGATCCCTTCCTGCGCCGCCTGCTCGGCGGGCTCGACTTTCTCGGCGTGATCAGCCCTCATCCGGAGCTGGCCGCACGGCTGGCGAAGGAATTGGGCATCGCCGTCACCGCCAGCTACGACATTCCCGGCGAAAGTCGCCTGGGCCGCGCGCGGGAGGCGGCGGACCGTGGCCGGCATTTCCCCGAAGTCTATGACCGCATCCTCGCCACGCTGCACGTGCCCTTTCCCGGCGCGGTGTTCATCGTCGCCGGCGGGTTGCTCGGCAAAATCTACTGCGACCGCATCCGCACGCTGAGCGGCGTGGCACTCGACATCGGCGCGGTCGTCGACGCATGGATGGGCATCAACACCCGCGGCAGCTCGCTGGACAAGGCGATGGGCGCCGTGCTGCCGGATTGACCTCCCGCCCCGCTTCCGCTATGCGCGCCACCGTCTACCGTCCGAGACAGCGGGTGTGGGGAATATGCCCCACTTAATTCCCCGCCTAGGCGGGGAAGTGTTTCCGGCGTCGCGCCTGCCTGGCAGGGACGACGCCTTCGGGTCCGCCGCTCCGATTTCGATATCGGGCATTCCGGGCCGTTGACCCTCCCCTTCGGAACGTGGCCGCGCGCGCGGATGGTCCGTGCGCGCGAATGAAGTGGAGTAGGGCATGGATCGCGCTCAGAAGTCCGAGCTGGTCGCAGAGCTCAACCGCACCTTCACCGAGGCCGCCGTCGTCGTCGTGACGCGGAACCTCGGGCTCACCGTCGCGCAGTCCACTGCGCTGCGCGTGAAGATGCGTGAGGCCGGCGCCAGCTACAAGGTGGCCAAGAACCGCCTCGCCCGCATTGCCGCCGAAGGCACGGATTACGCCTCGATCAGCGATCTGCTGACCGGGCCGACCGCGCTTTCGACCTCTCTCGATCCGGTCGCCGCCGCCAAGGTGGCGGTGGAGTTCGCCAAGACGAACGACAAGCTGGAGATCGTGGGCGGCGCGATGGGGACCACCGTCCTCGACGCGAACGGCGTGAAGGCGCTCGCAACCATGCCGTCGCTCGACGAGCTGCGCGCCAAGATCGTGGGCCTCATCCAGGCGCCCGCGACCAAGGTGGTGCAGATCGTCCAGGCGCCGGCTGGCCAGCTCGCCCGTGTCTTTGCGGCTTATGCCGACAAGGACCAGGAAGCCGCCTGATTATCTTTTCGACCCAAATTCAATATTTTATCGGAGTGATTTAAATGGCTGACCTGCAGAAGATCGTCGACGACCTGTCCGCGCTCACCGTCCTCGAGGCCGCCGAGCTCTCGAAGCTGCTCGAAGAGAAGTGGGGCGTGTCCGCCGCTGCCGCCGTGGCCGTTGCCGCGCCGGCCGCCGGCGGCGGCGCCGGTGCCCCGGCCGCCGAAGAGAAGACCGAGTTCGACGTCGTGCTGACCGGCGACGGCGGCAAGAAGATCAACGTGATCAAGGAAGTCCGCGCCATCACCGGCCTGGGCCTGACCGAGGCGAAGGCCCTGGTCGAGGGCGCGCCGAAGGCCGTCAAGGAAGGCGTGAACAAGGACGAGGCCGAGAAGATCAAGAAGCAGCTCGAAGAGGCTGGCGCCACCGTCGAGCTGAAGTAATCGATCTTTCTTCGATCACGACAGCGCCCGTGAGGGCAAGGAAGGGGCGGTCCGGCGACGGGCCGCCCCTTTCCGTTCGGGATCGGCCGAAATCCGCCCTGGTCATCACTGCGTCATGCCAATGTCACGAGAAATTGAACTGGCGTTTACCGTCCGCCTCCTAGGGCGGGGCCATGGCCAGCGCCCCCTCCCTCTCGCCGCCTCCCGCGTCGGAGCCGGAGATCGTCACGCTCTGTGAACCGGGCGGGGAGCGATGCGCGGTCAGGGCCGACGCGCCGCTCGCCGAGGCGCTGGACATGTTCCGCGATCATCCGGACCTCAGGCTGCTGCCGGTGGTGGATGCAGCCGGCCGGCCGATCGGGGCGGTGATGGAGCGAAATATCCGCTCGATCCTGTTCAATCCCTTCGGCCATGCCCTGTTGTGCAATCCCGGGTTCGGCCGTTCGCTCGCGCCGCTGATCCGCCCCTGTCCGATCGGCGACAGCCGCCTCGCGCTTGCCGAGCTGCTCGACGCCTATGCCCGCGCCAACGGCACCGAAGGCATGATCCTCACCGCCAATGGCCGGTTGCGCGGCGTGCTCTCCAACCGCACCCTGATCCGGCTTGCCGCCGAGCGCGAGACGGAGCTGGTCCGCCAGCGCGCCGCCCGGCTGGAGCGCATGGAGCAGGCCAGCGCCCGCTTCGAGGCCGAGGCGGACGCGCTGGCCGAGGCGCTCTCCGCGATCGCCGACACGGTGGCGCGCACGGCGTCGGCCACCGCCGAGCGGGCGCGCGCCAATAGCGGCCATGCCGGCGCCGTCGCCGCTGCCAGCCGCCAGACCAGCGACGGCATGGACGGTCTCGCTGCGACCAGCCGGGCGCTCGCTCACGCGGTCGATCATATTTGCGAGGAGACGCACGCGGCCAAGCTCGCCGCCAGCGAAGCGATGGAGCTGGTCGAGGCGGGCAACCGCAGTTCCGCCGAACTCGGCGCCGCCACCGGCGCGATCGCCGAGACGCTGGCGCTGATGCGGACCATCGCCTCGCGCGCCCGGCTGCTCGCCGTCAACGCCGCGATCGAGGCCGCGCGGGTCGGCGGCGACGGCAATGGCTTCGCGGTGATCTCCCGCGAGATCCGCAGCTTCGCCGGCCAGACCCGCGAGGCCACCGACCGCATCACTGCCCGCATCGCCGAGATCGGCACCGCCGCCGATCGCGTGCGCGGCGGCCACCAGGCGATCGAGCGGGTAATCGGGACGGTCGACGCGGTCGCCCGTTCGGTCGATACCGCGATCGGCGCCCAGGCGACGACGATGCGCCTCCTCTCCGATCACGTCGCGCAGGCGGCTCAGGCCAATGCCGAGGTGCGGCAGAATCTCGTCCACATCGGGCAGGTCGCGGTGGCCGCTGCCGAAAGTTCGGGCGAGATGCATGGCCTGGCCGGCCGGCTGGCGGAGGATGCCGGCCGGCTGGGGCAGCGCGTGCGCGCCTTCGTCCGGGACATCCGCGCCGCCTGACGACGGCCCCCGCCACAGGGGGTCTTTCCATTTCGTGAATCGGGTCTATATAGCCCACATCCAATCATTCCCGGTCGAGCTGCGCCCCTGAGTCCTTCACGCGCGTTCGGCCACCCCGGCCCGCCTCCGGGACACGATCCGCCCTGCGCCACGGATCGCGACGAATTGGAGGCGGATCAGGGCTCAGCGTGCAGCAGTGCGTGTCCGATGGCCCGGACCCGCACTTTTTTGCGTCCCGTCGAGGGGCGCACCGGCCGCGAAGGCGCTGCGAGGCGCCGCTGGTTTGACGGTTCGCGAGGATAATCAATGGCGACCAAGGCAGTTCCGACGGTGACGACCGCAGCGGCGAAGAAGCCGCGCATCCGCAAGGTTTTCGGCAACATCCACGAAGTGGTGCAGATGCCGAACCTGATCGAGGTTCAGCGGGAGAGCTACGAGCAGTTCCTGCGCTCGAACGCGGCGATCGGCTATGTCTCCGGCCTGGAGAAGACGCTGCGCTCCGTCTTCCCGATCCGCGACTTCGCCGGCACCGCCGAGCTCGACTTCGTGAACTACGAGCTGGAAGACCCGAAGTACGACATCGACGAATGCCGCCAGCGCGGCATCACCTTCGCCGCGCCGATGCGCGTGACGCTGCGCCTGATCGTGTTCGAGGTGGACCCGGATACCGAGACCCGCTCCGTGCTCGATATCAAGGAGCAGGACGTCTACATGGGCGACATGCCGCTGATGACGGAGAACGGCACGTTCATCGTCAACGGCACCGAGCGCGTGATCGTCTCCCAGATGCACCGTTCGCCGGGCGTCCTCTTCGATCATGACCGCGGCAAGACGCACGCGTCCGGCAAGTATCTCTTCGCCGCCCGCGTCATCCCCTATCGTGGCTCGTGGCTCGATTTCGAGTTCGACGCCAAGGACATCGTCAACGTCCGTATCGACCGCAAGCGCAAGCTGCCGGTGACGACGCTGCTCTATGCCCTCGGCCTGAACGGCGAGGACATCCTCAACTATTTCTACAAGACGCAGACCTATGTCCGCGGCGAGGGCGGCTGGAAGGTCCCCTATGTCGCCGAGAATTGGCGCGGCCAGAAGCCGGCGTTCGACGTGGTCAACGCCGAGAATGGCGAGGTCGTGTTCCCGGCCGGCACCAAAATCTCCCCGCGCGCGGCGAACAAGGCCGGCAAGGACGGGCTGGCCACGCTGCTGATCCCGACCGAGGAGATTTTCGGCCGCTATTCCGCGTTCGACCTGATCAACGAGTCGACCGGCGAAATCTATATCGAGGCGGGCGACGAGGTTTCCCCGGACAATCTGGAGAAGCTGGACAAGGCCGGCATCGAGAATCTCGAGCTGCTGGACATCGACCACGTCTCCACCGGCCCGTGGATCCGCAACACGCTGAAGGCCGACAAGGTCGAGGAGCGCGATCACGCGCTGTCCGAGATCTATCGCGTCATGCGCCCTGGCGAGCCGCCGACGAAGGAGACGGCCGAGGCGCTGTTCGGCGGCCTGTTCTTCGATCCGGAGCGCTACGACCTCTCGGCGGTGGGCCGCGTGAAGCTCAACATGCGTCTCGACCTCGATGCCGAGGACACCGTGACGACGCTGCGCGCCGAGGACATCCTCGCCGTGGTCAAGACGCTGGTCGACCTGAAGGACGGCAAGGGCGAGATCGACGACATCGACAATCTCGGCAACCGCCGCGTCCGTTCGGTGGGCGAGCTGCTCGAGAACCAGTATCGCGTCGGCCTGCTCCGCATGGAGCGCGCCGTGAAGGAGCGCATGTCGTCGGTCGACGTGTCGACGGTGATGCCGAACGACCTGATCAACGCCAAGCCGGCGGTCGCCGCGGTGCGCGAGTTCTTCGGCTCGTCGCAGCTGTCGCAATTCATGGACCAGACCAACCCGCTGTCGGAAGTGACGCACAAGCGTCGCGTCTCGGCGCTCGGGCCGGGCGGCCTCACCCGCGAGCGCGCGGGCTTCGAGGTGCGCGACGTCCATCCGACCCACTATGGCCGCATCTGCCCGATCGAGACGCCGGAAGGCCCGAACATCGGCCTGATCAACTCGCTCGCCTCGTTCAGCCGCGTCAACAAATATGGCTTCATCGAGACGCCGTACCGCAAGGTCGTCGACGGCAAGGTGACCAATGAGGTCGTCTATCTCTCGGCGATGGAAGAGGCGAAGCACACCATCGCCCAGGCCAATGCCGAGCTGACCGCAGACGGCAGCTTCGTCGAGGAGGTCGTCTCCTCCCGCGAGGCCGGCGAGTTCCTGATCGCGCCGCGCGAGCATATCACGCTGATGGACGTGTCGCCGAAGCAGCTCGTCTCGGTGGCGGCTTCGCTCATTCCCTTCCTGGAGAATGACGACGCCAACCGCGCGCTGATGGGCTCGAACATGCAGCGTCAGGCGGTGCCGCTGGTCCGCGCCGAGGCGCCGTTCGTCGGCACCGGCATGGAAGAGACGGTAGCCCGCGATTCCGGCGCCGCCATCGCCGCCCGCCGGACTGGCGTCGTCGACCAGGTCGACGCCGCCCGCATCGTCGTGCGCGCGACCGAGGAGGTCGAGGCCGGCAAGTCGGGCGTGGACATCTACACGCTGATGAAGTTCCAGCGCTCCAACCAGTCGACCTGCATCAACCAGCGCCCGCTGGTGAAGGTGGGTGACCGGGTGGAGAAGGGCCAGATCATCGCCGACGGTCCCTCGACCGAGTTCGGCGAGCTGGCGCTCGGCCGCAACGTGCTCGTCGCGTTCATGCCGTGGAACGGCTACAATTACGAGGACTCCATCCTCATCTCCGAGCGCATCGTGAAGGACGACGTGTTCACGTCGATCCACATCGACGAGTTCGAGGTGATGGCCCGCGACACCAAGCTCGGGCCGGAGGACATCACCCGCGACATCCCGAACGTCGGCGAGGAGGCGCTGCGCAACCTCGACGAGGCCGGCATCGTCTATATCGGCGCCGAGGTGGAGCCGGGCGACATCCTGGTCGGCAAGATCACGCCCAAGGGCGAAAGCCCGATGACGCCGGAGGAGAAGCTCCTCCGCGCCATCTTCGGCGAGAAGGCCAGCGACGTGCGCGACACCTCGCTCCGCCTGCCGCCGGGCGTCGCCGGCACGATCGTCGACGTGCGCGTGTTCAACCGTCACGGCATCGACAAGGACGAGCGCGCGATGGCGATCGAGCGCGAGGAGATCGACCGTCTCACCAAGGATCGCGAGGACGAGCGCGGCATCCTCAACCGCGCCACCTATACGCGGCTCAAGGAGATGCTGCTCGGCCAGGTCGCCACGGCCGCCCCGAAGGGCATCCGCAAGGGCGCGGAGATCAACGCCGAGCTGCTCGACGAGGTCGAGAAGCGCGAATGGTGGAAGTTCGCCGTCGCCGACGATGCCGTGCAGGCCGATCTGGAAGCGGTGAAGGCGCAGTATGACGACGCCGTCGGCGTCATCACCCGGCGCTTCGAGGACCGTGTCGAGAAGCTGCAGCGCGGCGACGAGCTGCCGCCGGGCGTGCTGAAGATGGTCAAGGTGTTCGTCGCGGTGAAGCGCAAGCTGCAGCCGGGCGACAAGATGGCCGGCCGCCACGGCAACAAGGGCGTGATCAGCCGCATCCTGCCGAACGAGGACATGCCGTTCCTCGCCGACGGGACGCCGGTGGACATCGTGCTCAACCCGCTGGGCGTGCCGTCGCGCATGAATGTCGGCCAGATCTTCGAGACCCATCTCGGCTGGGCCGCACGCGGCCTGGGCCGGCAGGTGACCGAGGCGCTGGAAGCGTGGCGCGAGGCCAATCCGGACGGCGCCGCCGGCGCCCCGCCGGAAGCGGTCAAGGAGCGGCTGAAGATCGTCTATGGCGATCATTATGTCGCCGACATCGACGCGCGCTCCGATGACGAGATCGTGGAGATGGCGGGCCTGCTGAAGAACGGCGTGCCGATGGCGACGCCGGTGTTCGACGGCGCCCGCGAGGCGGACGTGTCGGAGATGCTGGCGCTGGCCGGGCTCGATACCTCGGGCCAGGTGGAGCTGTTCGACGGCCGTACCGGCGAGCAGTTCGACCGCAAGGTGACCGTCGGCTACATCTACATGCTGAAGCTGCACCACCTCGTGGACGACAAGATCCACGCGCGCTCGATCGGGCCGTACAGCCTCGTCACCCAGCAGCCGCTGGGCGGCAAGGCCCAGTTCGGCGGCCAGCGCTTCGGCGAGATGGAGGTGTGGGCGCTCCAGGCCTATGGCGCCGCCTACACGCTGCAGGAGATGCTGACGGTGAAGTCCGACGACGTGGTCGGCCGCACCAAGGTCTACGAGGCGATCGTCAAGGGTGACGACACGTTCGAGGCCGGCATCCCGGAGAGCTTCAACGTGCTCGTCAAGGAGATGCGCTCGCTCGGCCTCAACGTGGAGCTGCACTCCGCGCCTGAGACGGATGACGACGGTCTCGCCGCGGCCGCGGAATAAGGGTCGCGGGGAGGGCAGCCCCCTCCCCCACCCCCGCGCCAGAGGATTTGCCCTCTAGAGGGATGAAGAGATGAACGAACTGACCAACTTCGCCAATCCGGTCGCCAAGCCGGAGACCTTCGACCAGATCCAGATCGGCATTGCCTCCCCGGAGCGCATCCGTTCCTGGTCGTTCGGCGAGATCAAGAAGCCCGAGACGATCAACTATCGCACGTTCAAGCCTGAGCGTGACGGCCTGTTCTGCGCGCGCATCTTCGGTCCGATCAAGGACTATGAGTGCCTGTGCGGCAAGTACAAGCGCATGAAGTACAAGGGCATCGTCTGCGAAAAGTGCGGCGTGGAGGTGACCGTCTCCAAGGTCCGCCGCGAGCGCATGGGCCATATCGAGCTGGCCGCGCCGGTCGCGCACATCTGGTTCCTGAAGTCGCTGCCGAGCCGCATCGGCCTGCTGCTCGACATGCAGCTCAAGCAGCTGGAGCGGATCCTTTATTTCGAATCCTATGTCGTCATCGAGCCGGGCCTGACCCCGCTGGAGAAGTATCAGCTCCTCACCGAGGATGAGCTGATCGACGCGCAGGACGAATATGGCGAGGACGCCTTCTCCGCCGGCATCGGCGCCGAGGCCGTGCGCCGCATGCTCGAGGATCTCGATCTCGAGGGCGAGCGCGAGGAGCTTCTCAAGGAGCTGGCCGAGACCAAGTCGGAGCTGAAGCCCAAGAAGATCATCAAGCGCCTCAAGGTCGTCGAGAGCTTCCTCGAATCCGGCAATCGCCCGGAGTGGATGATCCTGGAAGTCGTGCCGGTCATCCCGCCGGAGCTGCGTCCGCTGGTGCCGCTGGACGGCGGCCGCTTCGCGACGTCGGACCTCAATGACCTGTATCGCCGCGTCATCAACCGCAACAACCGCCTCAAGCGCCTCATGGAGCTGCGCGCGCCGGACATCATCGTCCGCAACGAAAAGCGCATGCTGCAGGAGTCGGTTGACGCGCTGTTCGATAACGGCCGCCGCGGCCGCACGATCACCGGCGCCAACAAGCGTCCGCTGAAGTCGCTGTCCGACATGCTGAAGGGCAAGCAGGGCCGCTTCCGCCAGAACCTGCTCGGCAAGCGCGTCGACTATTCGGGCCGTTCCGTGATCGTCACCGGTCCGGAGCTGAAGCTGCACCAGTGCGGCCTGCCGAAGAAGATGGCGCTCGAGTTGTTCAAGCCGTTCATCTACGCCCGCCTCGACGCCAAGGGTCTGTCCATGACCCTGAAGCAGGCCAAGAAGTGGGTCGAGAAGGAGCGCAAGGAAGTCTGGGACATCCTGGACGAGGTGATCCGCGAGCATCCCGTGCTGCTGAACCGTGCGCCTACGCTCCACCGCCTCGGCATCCAGGCGTTCGAGCCGGTGCTGATCGAGGGCAAGGCGATCCAGCTTCACCCGCTGGTCTGCTCGGCGTTCAACGCCGACTTCGACGGCGACCAGATGGCGGTCCACGTCCCCCTCTCGCTGGAAGCCCAGCTCGAGGCGCGCGTGCTGATGATGTCGACCAACAACATCCTCAGCCCCGCCAACGGCAAGCCGATCATCGTGCCGTCGCAGGACATGGTGCTCGGCCTCTACTATCTGTCGATGGAGAAGCAGGGCGAGCCCGGCGAGAACATGCTGCTCGCTGACATGATCGAGGTGCACCAGGCGCTCAACGCCGGCGCGGTGACGCTGCACACCAAGATCACCAGCCGCGTCCCCCAGACGGACGAGCAGGGCAACACCTATATGAAGCGGGTGGAGACCACGCCGGGCCGCATGCTGCTCGGCGAGACGCTGCCCAAATCGCACAAGGTGCCGTTCGAGACGATCAACCGCCTGCTGACCAAGAAGGAGATCGGCGACGTCATCGACGTGGTCTATCGCCACACCGGCCAGAAGGAGACGGTGCTGTTCGCCGACGCGATCATGGCGCTGGGCTTCCGCCACGCCTTCCAGGCCGGCATTTCCTTCGGCAAGGACGACATGGTCATCCCCGCCGCCAAGGATCCGCTGGTCGAGGAGACCCGCGTGCTCGTGAAGGATTACGAGCAGCAGTACCAGGACGGCCTGATCACCCAGCAGGAAAAGTACAACAAGGTGATCGACGCCTGGTCGCGCTGCGGTGATCGCGTGGCGGCCGAGATGATGAAGGAAATCCAGGCCGTTAAGCGTGACGAGGAAACCGGTCGCGAGAAGCCGATCAACGCCATCTACATGATGGCGCATTCGGGTGCCCGCGGTTCGGCCGCCCAGATCAAGCAGCTCGCCGGTATGCGCGGCCTGATGGCCAAGCCTAGCGGCGAGATCATCGAGACGCCGATCATCTCGAACTTCAAGGAAGGCCTGACCGTCCTTGAATATTTCAACTCCACCCACGGCGCCCGCAAGGGCCTCGCGGACACGGCGTTGAAGACGGCGAACTCGGGCTATCTCACCCGTCGTCTCGTCGACGTGTCGCAGGATTGCGTCATCGTCGAGGTGGATTGCGGGACCGAGCGCTCGCTGGAGATGAAGGCGATCGTGCAGGGCGGCGCCACCATCGCCTCGCTGGGCGAGCGCGTGCTGGGCCGCACCGTCGCCGAGGACATCGTCGACACCAAGACCAACGAGGTGCTTTTCGCCCGCGGCGTGCTGCTGGACGAAGCGGCGATCTCGGCGATCGAGGCGATCGGCGTCCAGTCCGTCCAGATCCGCAGCCCGCTGGTCTGCGAGAGCAAGGGCGGCGTCTGCGGCACCTGCTACGGGCGCGATCTCGCCCGCGGTACGCCGGTGAACATCGGCGAGGCGGTCGGCGTCATCGCGGCGCAGTCGATCGGCGAGCCGGGCACGCAGCTGACGATGCGCACCTTCCACATCGGCGGCGCCGCCCAGCTCAACGAGCAGTCGAACCTCGAGGCCGTGTCCGACGGCAAGATCGAGTATCGCGAGCTTCGCACGATCCGGGATTCACGCGGCCGCCGCGTGTCCCTGTCGCGCAACGGCGAGCTGGCGATCGTCGACATGGATGGCCGCGAGCGGGCAACGCATCGCATCCCCTATGGCGCGCATCTGCTGTTCGACGACGGCCATGTCGTGTCCAAGGGCGATCGCATCGCCGAGTGGGATCCCTTCACCATGCCGGTCATCACCGAGACGGGCGGCACCGTGAAGTTCCAGGACCTGATCGACAACCAGACCCTCACCGAGCAGGTGGACGAGGCGACCGGCATCGCGCAGCGCGTGGTGACGGAGTATCGCGCCAGCCGCTCCAAGGAGGATCTGCGTCCGCGCATCACGCTCCTGGACGAGACTTCGGGCGAGGCCGCGCGCTACATGCTGGCGCCGGGCGCGATGCTCTCCGTCGAGGACGGGCAGGTGGTGCAGGCCGGTGAAGTGCTGGCCCGCGTCAGCCGCGAGTCCGCCAAGACCCGCGACATCACCGGCGGTCTGCCGCGCGTCGCCGAACTGTTCGAGGCGCGCAAGCCGAAGGAGAACGCGATCATCGCCAAGGTCTCCGGCCGCGTCGAGTTCGGCAAGGACTACAAGGCCAAGCGGAAGATCAGCATCCGTCCGGACGACGGCTCGGATCCGATCGACTATCTGGTGCCCAAGTCCAAGGTGATCGACGTCCAGGAAGGCGACTATGTGAAGCGCGGCGACAACCTCATCGGTGGTTCGCCCGATCCGCATGACATCCTGGAAGTGCTCGGCATCGAGGCGCTTGCCGAGTATCTCGTCTCGGAGATCCAGGAGGTCTATCGTCTCCAGGGCGTGAAGATCAACGACAAGCACATCGAGACGATCGTCCGCCAGATGCTGCTCAAGGTCGAGATCACCGTCGCCGGCGACAGCACCTTCCTTCCCGGCGAGCAGGTCGAGAAGGAGGACATGGAGGAGGTCAACGTCAAGTTGGTCGAGGAAGGCCGTCAGCCCGCGGAAGGCAAGCCCGTGCTGCTCGGCATCACCAAGGCGTCGCTGCAGACCCGCAGCTTCATCTCGGCCGCCTCCTTCCAGGAGACGACCCGGGTGCTGACCGAGGCCTCGGTGCAGGGCAAGATCGACACGCTGACCGGCCTCAAGGAGAATGTCATCGTCGGCCGCCTGATTCCGGCGGGCACCGGCGCCGGCATGAACCGCCTGCGCGTCACCGCATCGTCGCGCGACGCGGCGCTGCGCGCCTCGCAGCGGTCCTTCGCCGCGGCCATCGCCGCGCCGAACTCCGCCGCCGAGGAGCATGCCGCCGAACTCGCCCGCAGCCCGCGGGACTCGGCCGGCACCGGCAATGATCCGCTCGGCGAGGTCGCGCCCTCCGGCCACGGCACCGACGAGGACGCCGGCGAGTATCTGAACAGCTGATCGCCGTCAGGCATCGGCACAGCAAAGGCCCCGCCGGTTTACGCCGGCGGGGCTTTTTGTTGCGCTGTCATGCGAAGGACGGTCGTCACGCTGAACCTGGCCCACCGGCCCCCGCGCGTTCGCGCACGGCCGCGCTGTCGGCGAGGTGGGCGCCGCCATCCGTTCAGCCCGCCACTACTCCCCCTCGTTGATCCTCGCCCGCTTGGCCGTGGCCCAGGCCTGGCCCTCGTCCCCGCCCCACAGCAGCCAGGCGATATAGCCGGCGGAGGGATGGATCGGATTGCCCCAATTATCCGCGCGCTTGTCGACGGTGTGGCGGGCGAAATAGCTGTACATGGATTTGACGTCCGCCTCCGACACGTCGCGCCGTTCGGCGAGCTGGCGGGCGCGGGCGACGCCGACCTCGGTGCCGCCGCGACCGAATTCGGCGCGCAGCTCCAGACCGCGCCGGGCATTGTCGGCCATCTTCTGCGTCGGCTTGAAGGTCTGCGCCATCTGCTCCTCCGATGCCGGCCCAACCCGTCATCGGGCCGGCCGTTCCCGCGCGCGCATCCGTTGCGATCCGGCCGCCGGCCCCCTAAAGCCCCGGCGATGGATGTCTCTGACCTTCGCGTCGCGCTTTTCACCGGCAACTATAATTATGTGCGCGACGGCGCCAATCAGGCGTTGAACCGTCTCGTCGCGCGGCTGTTGTCGCGAGGCGCGGCGGTGCGCATCTATTCGCCGACCGTTGCCAAGCCGGCCTTCCCGGCGACCGGCGACCTCATCGGCGTGCCGGCGGTGCCGATCCCCGGCCGCGCCGAATACCGCTTCCCGCTCGGCATCGGCCCACGCAAGCGCGCCGACATGCGCCGCTTCGCGCCGAACATCGTCCATGTCGCCAGCCCCGACATATTGGGCCATGCCGCGCTGTCGGTGGCGCGAAGGCGCAACCTGCCGGTGGTCGCCTCGGTCCACACCCGCTTCGAGACCTATCCCCGCTATTACGGCCTCGCCTTCCTCGAGCCGGTGGTCGAGGCGCTGCTGCGCCGTTTCTACCGGCGCTGCGACGCGATCTTCGCGCCCTCCGAATCCATGGCGCAGGTGTTGCGCGAGCAGCGGATGAGCTTCGATGTCGGCATCTGGTCGCGCGGGGTGGAGCGCGACATCTTCACCCCCGACCGGCGCGACCCGGCATGGCGCCAGTCGCTCGGCCTCAGGGACGATGTGCCGGTGATCGGCTTTGTGGGCCGGCTGGTGATGGAGAAGGGGCTCGACGTGTTTTCCGACGCGATCGACCATGTCACCGCGCGCGGCGTGCCGCATCAGGTGCTGATTGTCGGCGAAGGCCCGGCCCGCGAATGGTTCGCGCAGCGCCTGCCGGAGGCGGTCTTCGCCGGTTTCCAGATGGGCGCCGACCTCGGCCGGGCGGTCGCCTCGATGGACATGTTGTTCAACCCGTCCGTTACCGAGACGTTCGGCAACGTCACGCTGGAGGCGATGGCCGCCGGCGTGCCGGTGGTCGCGGCACGGGCGACGGGATCGGAGAATCTGGTGCAGGACGGGGTCACCGGCAGGCTCGTCCGCCCCGGCGCCATAGATCGCTTCGCCGACGCGCTCACCGCCTATTGCACGGACGAGGCGGCGCGCGCCGCCGCCGGCGCGGCCGGCCGGCGGGTCAGCGAGCGCTATGGCTGGGATCAGGTCAACGACGCGCTGATCGCCGCCTATCTGCGTGTGGTCCGTGCCCGCGCCGCCGGCGGCCGCCCGCCAGTGCGATCGCGCCGGCCCGACCGGCTCTGACCGGCTGCAACACCCGACATCGCCGGTTCGGCCGCCGTGGCGGAGAGCGGCCGCCGGCTCGGCGATGCCGCCCGGCCGATCGACCTGCCGCCCCCGCCTCAGCCCTGACGCTGCCAGTCGAACGGTAGCGGCGCCTCGCGAAAGGCGAAGCGGTCGAGATGCTCGGCGACCACGCCGGTCATCCGCTCGATCAGCGCCTCGTCTTCGGTTTCCAGCCGGACGGTGAGCGCGTCCGCCGCCGCCGCCATCGTCACCACCGCCGGCGCGCGCGGATTGAAGTCGATCCGCGCCTCGTGCGGGGTGAACGTCACCGCCAGCTTGTGCGACCAGTGCTTGCTGAGCTGCTGGAGGTAGCGGCTGGCATGGGCTGTGGGCACACGCGCCGTGGTCACCGCGCTCACAGCCGTTCGACCTTGCGAGCGAGCTCGTCGATCAGCCCGGCGATCTCATGGGCCGTTTCGGTCGAGATGTCGTCGCGGGCCATACGATGTTGCAGCACGTTGCGCAGATTGTGCAGCGCGCGCCGCACCGGGGAGGCGTCACTGCGCCGCTGGTGGCCGCCGATCGTGTCGAGCCGGGCGAACAGGTCGGCGACCTCCTCGCTCCGCTCGGCGAGATGGGCGCGGCCGTCGGCGGTGATCGCGTAGAGCTTGCGCGCGCCCTCCGCCTTCTGCTCCTCGATCAGGCCCATATCCTCGAGTAGGGTGAGCGTAGGATAGATCACGCCCGGGCTGGGCGCATAGGCGCCGCCGGTGCGCTCCTCGATGGCGCGGATCAGGTCATAGCCGTGGCGCGGCTGATCCTCGGTGAGCTTGAGGAGGACGAGACGCAGTTCGCCGCCGTCGAACATCCGCCGCCGGCCACCGCCGCCGCCGCGCCCTCCCATCGCCTCGCGCGCCAGATCCATCGCGATATCCTCCAGCCCGCGGCCAAAGCCACGGCCGAAGCCGCGTCCGCCACCTGCCGTCCAGGCGCCATATCCGTGTCCGAATCGCATTCGTCATATCTCCGATATATCTTGAGTCGATATCTGAGATATATCTTGAGCCTTCCAAGATGCAACCCCCGATAGTTTCCGAATGGTCGCGGAACGCCTATATGTCGGGCGATGGCCGATCTTTTCGCTCCCGAACCTTCACCCGACGCCGCCGCCCCACCGGGGCCGCTCGCCGATCGCCTGCGCCCGACTCGGCTGGACGAGGTGGTCGGCCAGGATCATCTCACCGGGCCGGAGGGCGCGATCGGGCGGATGGTCGCCGCGGGCCGGCTGTCGTCGATGATCCTGTGGGGGCCGCCGGGTACCGGCAAGACGACCATCGCGCGGCTGCTGGCCGACGCGGTGGGGCTGCGCTTCGCCGCCATCTCGGCAGTGTTCTCCGGCGTCGCCGACCTCAAAAAAGCGTTCGCCGAGGCACGCGATCATGCCCGACTCGGCACGCGCACCCTGCTGTTCGTGGACGAGATCCACCGCTTCAACCGCGCCCAGCAGGATGGCTTCCTGCCCTATGTCGAGGACGGCACCGTCACGCTGATCGGCGCGACCACGGAAAATCCGTCGTTCGAGCTCAATGCCGCCTTGCTGTCGCGCGCGCAGGTGCTGATCCTGCACCGGCTGGACGCGGCCGCGCTCGGCCAGTTGCTGACCCGCGGCGAGGCGATGGAGGGGCGGCCCCTGCCGCTGCTGCCGGCGGCGCGCGATGCGCTGATCGCCTCGGCTGACGGCGACGGGCGTTTCCTGCTCAACCAGGCGGAGACGCTGTTCTCGATCGAGGTGCCGGAGCCGCTCGATCCCGCCGGCCTCTCCGCCCTTCTCCACCGCCGGGTGGCCGTCTACGACAAGGACCGGGAGGGGCATTACAACCTCATCTCGGCGCTGCATAAGTCGCTGCGCGGCTCCGATCCGCAGGCGGCGCTCTACTATCTCGCGCGCATGCTGACGGCCGGGGAGGAACCGCTCTACGTGCTGCGCCGGCTGACCCGCTTTGCCTCGGAGGATATCGGGCTCGCCGATCCGCAGGCGCTGGTTCAGTGCATCATGGCCAAGGAAAGCTATGATTTCCTCGGCTCACCCGAGGGGGAGCTGGCGATCGTGCAGGCCTGCCTCTACCTCGCCACCGCGCCCAAATCGAACGCCGCCTATGCCGCGCAGAAGGCGGCGTGGCGCAGCGCCAGGGAGACGGGATCGCTGATGCCGCCCAAGACGATCCTCAACGCGCCCACCCGGCTGATGAAGGATATCGGCTACGGCAAGGGCTATGCCTATGATCATGATGCGCCCGACGCCTTTTCGGGCGATGATTATTGGCCGGAGGACGTGATTCCGGTCGATTTCTATACGCCCACCGGCCGCGGCTTCGAGGCGAAGATCGCCGAACGGCTGGCTTATTGGGACAAGCTCCGCAAGGAGCGGCGCGACGGATGAGCTTTGATTGGGACGCCGTGGTCGCCGAGGCGCTGTCGCTTCCCGAGATCCGCATGGAAAGCCATTATGGCAGCCTCGTCCCCAAACTTGGCGGAAAGGCGCTGGCAGCCCCGGGGCGGCACCCGGACGAGGCGTTCGTGCTGATGCTGCCGCTCGACACGGTGGCGATGCTGGTCGAGGCGGACCCGGCGCATTTCTACCAGACGCCCCATTATGTCGGCTGGCCGGGCGTACTGGTGCGCTGGACGACGCCGTTCGAGACGGTCGCCTTCTGGCTGCAACAGGCATGGGATTATCGCGCGTCGAAGAAGCTTCGGAGCGCACACGGACGGAGGTGAGGAATTTACCTCTGCGCGACAGGAATTATCCTGTAAAGGCAAACACGCATGAATGGGCCGGTTCGCCGCGCTCTTCAACTGTATGACTGGACAGTTGATTGATCCTCCCCCGCGGCAGGAACGCCCGCCCGGGATCCCCGACCAGCACTGTCATCCCTGCCTCGACACAGCGACCGAGGTACGCCGCCACCCGCTCCGCCAGCCGATGCTCGTAGAACAGATCGCCGACCAGCACGGTGTCCACTCCGGCCGGGGGATCGCCGCCGGTGAGGTCGCCGAGGTGCACGCCCAGCGCCACGCCGTTCGCCTCGGCATTGAGCGGAAGCACGGCGGCGGCATAGGGATCGGTATCGGCGGCAAGCACCCGGCGCGCGCCTGCCAGCATGGCGGCGATGCCGACCAGGCCGGAGCCCGCGCCGAGATCGAGCACGGCCCGGCCGCGCACCGCCTCGGGCCGATCCAGCACATGCCGCGCCAGCGCCAGCCCACCACCCCAATAATAGGCCCAATAGGGCGAGCCGAACGCCTCGTCCGCCGCCGCCAGCCGGGCAAGCCCGCTCGACGGTGCGGCCTTGTGCAGACGCACCTCCGGCACGCCGGGCACCGACATGATCGGCAGGTTGGCCCGGATGAAATCGGCGAGGTTCAGATCAGCGTCCGCGCCAGCGCGCCGCGCCAGCCGGCGATCAGCGCGGCGCGCTCCGCCCCGGCAATGTCCGGCGTGAACTGCTCGACACGGCGATCGACCGCCGCCACGCCGGCGATGCCGTCCCACACCCCGGTCGCCATGCCGGCGAGGAACGCCGCGCCGAGCGCCGTCGTCTCCGGCATCGCCGGTCGCTCGACCGGTGTCTCGAGGATATCGGCGAGGAACTGGCACAGCCAGCTGTTGGCGGACATGCCGCCATCGATGCGCAACGCCTCCGGCCGGCCGGCACCGTCGGCGGCCATCGCCTCGGCGAGATCGCGGGTCTGATAGGCCACCGCCTCCAGCGCGGCACGCGCGACATGGGCGGCAGTGGTGCCGAGCGTGAGGCCGGAGATCAATCCGCGCGCCTCCGGCCGCCAGTGCGGGGCGCCGAGCCCGACAAAGGCCGGCACCATGTACACGCCGCCATTGTCGGCGACGCGCGTCGCCATGTCGTCGGTCTGCGAGGCGTGGGTGATGAGGCCGAGCCCGTCGCGCAGCCATTTCACGCCGGCGCCGGCGACGAAGATCGAGCCCTCGACGGCGTAGCTCGCCTCCCCGTCGAGGCGATAGGCGGTGGTGGTGAGCAGCCGGTTGTTCGAGGTGACCGCCGCCCGCCCGGTGTTCATCAGCATGAAGCAGCCGGTGCCATAGGTCGCCTTGGCCGCGCCCGGCTCGAAGCAGGTCTGTCCGAACAGGGCCGCCTGCTGGTCCCCGGCGATGCCGGCGATGGGAATGGCGCCGCCGTCGAATAGGCTCGTCTCCCCGAATTGCCCGCTGCTGTCACGCACTTCGGGCAACAGCGGCTCCGGCACCCCGAACAGCGCGCACAGTTCCGCATCCCAGCATTGGCGATGAATGTCGAACAACAGCGTGCGGCTGGCATTGGTGGCGTCGGTGGCGTGAACGCGCCCGCCGGTAAGGTGCCAGAGCAGGAAGGCGTCGATGGTGCCGAAAGCGAGGTCGCCACGCTCCGCCCGGCGGCGCGCGCCCGGCACGGCATCGAGGATCCAGCCGATCTTGGTCGCCGAGAAATAGGGATCGAGCAGCAGGCCGGTGCGGGCGCTGACCAGCGGCTCATGGCCGGCATCCCTCAGCGTCTGGCAGACGGTGGCGGTGCGCCGATCCTGCCAGACGATGGCGCGGTGGATCGGCTCGCCGGTATTGCGGTCCCACACCACCACCGTTTCGCGCTGGTTGGTGATGCCGATCGCCGCCACCGGCCCCGCCTCGGCCAGCACGGCGCGCGCCGTCGCCAGCGTATCGCACCAGATGTCGGCGGGATCATGCTCGACCCAGCCATGATGAGGATAATGCTGGCGAAATTCCCGCTGGGCGGTGGCCAGCACGCGCGCGCCGGCGTCGAAGACGATGCAGCGCGTCGAGGTCGTGCCCTGATCGATTGCCAGCACCCGTCCGGCCATTCACCCCTCCTCCCGGCGAAGATGGCGCTCCAGCCGCGCCACCCCGGCGGGGTCGACGGCGAGGCCGAGCTTGGTGCGCCGCCACAGGATATCCTCGGCGGTGCGCGCCCATTCATGGGCGACGAGCCAGTCGACCTCGCGCGCTGTCAGCCCGCCGCCGAACTCCGCGCCCATCGCCGCCATGTCCTGCCGCTCGCCGATCAGATCGGCGAGGCGGGTGCCATAGGCGCCCGCCAGCCGGGCGGCGAGCGGCGCGCCCAGCCACGGCCATCGGCCGAGTACCTCCGCCTCGAAGGCCGCGATATCGGCGATGTCGCCGCCGGGAAGCGGCGCCTCGTCCGTCCAGGGGCGGCCCATCGCCGGCAGATGCGGCGCCAGCTTCTCGAGCGCATGCTCGGCGAGCCGGCGATAGGTGGTGATCTTGCCGCCGAACACCGAGAGCATGCGCGCGCCCGGCCCCTCGTCCAGCGCCAGCACATAGTCGCGCGTCACCGCCGCGGCGTTGCTGGCGCCGTCGTCATGCAGCGGGCGAATGCCGGAATAGCTCCACGCCACGTCCTCGGGCTGCAGCGGGCGGGCGAAATAGCGGTTCACGCTGTCGCACAGATAGGCGACCTCGTCATCGTCGATCGCCGGCCGGTCACGGTCGCCGCTAAAGGGGATGTCGGTAGTGCCGACCAGCGTGAAGCGATGCTGATAGGGGATGGCGAACACGATCCGCCCGTCAGGATTCTGCAGCAGATAGGCGTGATCCCCGTCGAACAGCCGGGGCACGACGATGTGGCTTCCCTTCACCAGCCGCGGCGCATCTGGCGCGTCCCCGACCGCGCCGAGCACGTCCGCCACCCACGGGCCGGCGGCGTTGACCAGCGTGCCCGCCTCCACCTGCCGCTGCCCGTGCGCATCGCGCAGCGTCGCCGTCCAGCGGTCGCCCTGCCGGGTCGCGGAGACGAGCGTGGTGCGAGTGGCGATGTCAGCGCCGCGCGCCTGCGCATCGAGCGCGTTCAGAACGACGAGGCGGGCGTCGTCGACCCGGCAATCGGCATAGCTGTAGCCGTAGCGCACCTCCGGGCGGAGCGGCGCGCCATAGGCGTTGCCCGCCAGCCTCACCGGCGCCGATCCCGGCAGCCTCTTCCGCCCGCCGAGATGATCGTAGAGGAACAGGCCGATGCGGATCAGCCAGCCCGGCCGCCCGCCCTCCGGCCGCGGCAGGATGAAGGTGAGCGGCCGGATGATATGCGGGGCGATGGCGAGCAGCCGCTCCCGCTCGATGAGCGCCTCGCGCACCAGCCGAAACTCGTAATATTCGAGGTAGCGCAGACCGCCGTGGATCAGCTTGGTGCTCGCTGACGAGGTATGCGCGGCGAGATCGTCCTTCTCGACGAGCAGCACGGACAGGCCGCGCCCCGCCGCGTCGCGGGCGATGCCGGCGCCGTTGATGCCGCCGCCGATGATCAGCAGGTCGTAGCAGGCCATGGCCTGCTATGGCACGTCCCGCCGCCGCTCAGAAGCGCCGTGCGACGCCGATATAGACTTGCCCGTCAGGCGAATGGCGGTTGAGACCGGCGACGGCGCCGATATCGAACTGCGTATTCTCACCGCGCTGCCACGCCAGCGACACCGCGGCGTTGGCGACGGTGCCGTGCCCGGAAGGATCGCGATCGCGCAACGCCTCCGCCTCGACGGTGAGGTTGAGCGCGTCGGTAAGGTCGATGCCGAGCCCGGCCATGCTGCCATAGGCGAGGTGGCGGCCATGGCCATCCTCATCCACCGCGGCATCCACTTCCGGGGTCAAGGCGAGATGCAGCGGCCCGCCGAGATCGAAGGCCATCGGCACGAGCAGGCCGGTACCCCAGTCCCCGGCGCCGATCGGCGCGCGGCCGACCGGCAGGGTGACGTAGGGCATCACCGCCAGCGAGGCGCCCGAACCGTCCGGGTTGCGCAGGTTGCGGCGCATCGCCAGGGTCACGTCGCCGACCCGGCTGGTGTTGGAGACGATGCCGGTCGCCGCATCGCGCATGCGGACATGGCCATAAGGCGTCCACGCCACCTGCCCTTCGACATGCTCGCCGAGGCCGATGCGCACCAGCGTGTCGCCGGCCAGCAGCGTGTCGGTGGTGCCGTCGGCATTGCGATCATGGGTGAAATCGAGCGCGCCCGTTTCGACCTGGATACGGCCCGGCGCGAGCGTGCAGGGCGGCGTATCGAGGCCCGGGCGATCGGCGCAGAATTCCCGTTGCGGCGCCTGCGCGCCCGCCATCGAGGCTGCGAACATCACTCCCGCCGCCGCCAACATCGTTCGCATCGTCCCAGCCCCCTTTTTTCGCGCCGCAAGCCCATCGTCGTGCTTGGCGAAGAGATTCCATCCGGTTAATCGGCCGCGCATGGCACGCAGCACGACCCGGCGAATTCCCGGCGCAGCGAAGGGTTCCCTGCCCCGCCGCGCGCTGCGCTGGCTGATGACGCTCGCCATCGCCTTTGTCGGCTTTTCGGCGGCCTGGGTGCTGCTCTATCGTTTCGTGCCGCCGCCAGTGACGATGACGATGCTCGCCAACGCCGCCGACGGGCGCGGCATCACCAAGAGCTGGATGAGCCTGTCGGACATGGACCCGGACATGGCACGCGCCGTGATCGGCGCCGAGGATGCCCGTTTCTGCCAGCATTTCGGGTTCGAGGCGGGGGCGATCTACAAGGCGGCGATGCACAATGCCGAGGGCGGGCGGCTGCGCGGCGGCTCGACCATCTCCCAGCAGACCGCCAAGAACGCCTTTCTGTGGCAGGGCCGCTCCTGGATCCGCAAGGGGCTGGAGGCGTGGTTCACGGTGCTGATCGAGGCGATCTGGGGCAAGCGCCGGATCATGGAAGTCTATCTCAACATCGCCGAGACCGGCATCGGCACCTATGGCGCCAATGCCGGGGCGATGCGCTATTTCCACCATGACGCCAGCCGCCTGTCGACGACCGAGGCCTCCCGCATCGCCGCCGTCCTCCCCCTGCCGAAGAAGCGCGGCGCCATCGCGCCGACCGGCGCCACCGCCCGCTATGGCCGCGCGATCGAGCGGCGCGCCGGAGTGGTCGCGCGGGGCCGGCTGGATTCGTGCCTGAGATAGGCGGCCTGGATCATTTCGCGCGCCGGATCATTTGCAGCCCACAAGGACGCCTTTTCGGGAATGGCACGCCGCCCTCCCTCGTCCGCAAGGAGCTGATCGTCATGAAGATGCTGATTCTCACGGCCGCAGCCCTCGGCCTTGCCACGCCGGCGCTGGCGCTGGCGCAGGATGCCCCGGCCACCCCGCCCGCCTCGGACCAGTCGGCCTCGGCCGGCCAGGGTGCGTCCGACGGCGGCAATTATCCGACCTGCTCGCGCTCCGTGAAGGACAAGTGCGTCCAGCGCGGCGCCAAGGGCAAGAAGCGCTGAGCGGACATCCCCCGCCCTATATGTGTTTCAGGCGCCCACCCAGCCACGCCCGCCGGGGGCTGTGGCCGGGTGGGCGCTGAACAAAGCCTGTCGTGAGCCTGTCGATGGCGGGCTGGTCGCCCGTCAGAACGGCAGCTTGAACCCCGGCGGCAGCGGCAGGCCCGCGGTCATCTTGCCCATCTCCTGGTTGGAGATCGCATCGGCCTTGGCGCGCGCGTCGTTGAAGGCGGCGGCGATCAGGTCTTCCAGCATCTGCTTTTCGGATGGCTGCATCAGGCTGTCGTCGATCGACACGCCGATGATCCGGCCTTTGGCGCTGGCCTTGACCTTCACCATGCCGCCGCCGGCGGCGCCCTCGACCTCGATCGTGTCGAGACTGGCCTGCGCCTTCTGCAGCTCGGCCTGCACATTTTGCGCGGCCTTCATGATCTCCTCGATATTCATCGTCACCCACTCCTGACTTCGGACAATTCGGCGTCCGGAAATTCTTCCAGCGCGGCTGCCACCACCGGCTCGGCGAGCACGCGCGCGCGATCCTCGGATTTGAGCGCCTCTTCCTGCCGCAGCAGGCTGGGCACCGCCTCCCCGCCCTCGTCGAACCGCACCTCCCAGGCAAGGCCGGTGGCCTCCCTGAGCGTCTTGGCGAGATCGGCCGGCAGCGCCGTGGACCGGAGCGACAGCACCGGCGGCGCATAGCGGACCAGCTCCGTCTTGTCGTGAAGCAGCAGGGCGAGCCGGTGTTGCCCGCACGCCTCGAGCAGATCGTGGAGCGCGCGGAAATCGACCGGATAGCTGGGTGTCTCGGCGGGCGTCGGCGCGACCGGGGTGGCCGGCGCGGCGGCGGGCGCCACCGGCTGTCCGGCGGCGAGACGGCGCAGCAACTCGCCCGGATCGGGCATGTCCGCGGCATGGATCAGGCGCAGCAGCGCCATCTCCGCCGCCTCGATGACGAGCGGGCTGGACTGGACCTCCTCCAGCCCCTTCAGCAGCAGCTGCCACAGCCGATGCAGCGTGGCATGGCCCATGCGGCTCGCCCAGTCGGCCAGCGCCTCGCGCTCCTCGACGGACTGGGCCGGATCATCCGCCCCGCCGGACTTGGCGCGGGTGACGCCGTGGACCACTTCGAGCAGGCCACGGAACAGCGCCGCCGGCTCGACACCGAGATCATATTGCTCACGCAGCCGCGCAAGTGCCGCGACCGCGTCACCCTCCAGCAACAGCGCGAACAGCCGCCGCACCGCGCCGCGATCGGACAGGCCCAGCATTTCGCGTACGGCCGGCGCGGTGACCCCCTCGGCCGCCCCGCCGTCCATCGCGCCATGGGCAATCGCCTGGTCGAGGATGGAGAGCCCGTCGCGTGCCGATCCTTCGGCGGCCCGCGCGATCAGCGCCAGTGCCTCAGCCTCCGCCGCCACGCCCTCGGCCGCCACGACATGGGCGAAATGCTCCGCGAGCAGATCGGCCGGAATGCGCCTGAGGTCAAAGCGCTGGCACCGCGACAGCACAGTCACCGGCACCTTGGCCAGCTCGGTGGTCGCGAGCAGGAACTTCACATGCGCCGGCGGCTCCTCGAGCGTCTTGAGCAGCGCGTTGAACGCGTTCTTCGACAGCATGTGGACTTCGTCGATGATGTAGATTTTGTAGCGCGCGCTGAACGCGGCGAGGCGTGAAGCCTCGATGATCTCGCGCATGTCGTCGACGCCGGTATGGCTGGCGGCGTCCATCTCGATGACGTCGATGTGGCGGCCCTCGGCGATGGCGACGCACGGCTCGCACACCCCGCACGGGTCGATGGTCGGACCGCCTTGCCCGTCGGGGCCGATGCAGTTCAGTGCCTTGGCGATGAGCCGCGCGGTCGACGTCTTGCCGACCCCGCGAACGCCGGTGAGCAGGAAGGCATGGGCCAGCCGGCCGCGGCGAATCGCGTTGCCGAGCGTCTGGACCATCGCATCCTGGCCGATCAGCTCGGAAAAACGCTGTGGCCGGTATTTGCGGGCGAGGACCCGATAGGGTGTGGATTCGGACATCAGGGATGTCTCTAGCCCGGATCGGGCAAAGGTGGGAGCCGGAACGACCCGATACGAAATCGTTGTGGCTGCTTCCTTCCGGACCTGACCAGGTTGGCGACGGCATCGCCCGCCCGACTCCCGGCCGGCCATATGGTCGATATGCCGCGCCTAATCAACGCCCCTGCATATCATGCGCGTCGCCGGGGATACGCACGGTGAGCGTTTCCCATCCCTCCTCCAGCCAGATCTGGCAGGCGAGCCGCGAATGGCGGGTGACGTGGGCGGCGAGATCGAGCAGGTCGTCCTCCATGTCCGTGGCCGGCGGCAGCCTGGCGAAATCCGCTTCCGTCAGGATGACATGGCAGGTGGAGCAGGCCATCTGCCCCTCGCATGTGCCCTCCAGCGGCTGGCCGGCGGCCTGCGCCACGTCGAGCAGGCGGGCGCCAGCCGGCGCCTCCACCGAGCCGGACGGCTCGCCATCGGGGGAAAGGAAATCGATGCGAATCATGCGAGTGCGTCCTGAAGGGCGATGATGTCGTGCAGCGTCGTATAGCGACCGAAGCCGATCCGCAGCGTCGAACGCGCTTCGCCGGCGGACAGGCCGATCGCCTCCAGCACATGGCTCGGCCGCCCGGAGCCGCTGGCGCAGGCAGAACCGGCGGAGACGGCGATGCGCCGATTTTCCGAAATGAAGCGGGCGGCATCGAAGCCGGGCCGGCGCAAGCTGAGATTGCCCGGCCAGCGCCGGTCGAGCGCGCCGTTGACGACCCACGCCGGCCCGATCCCGCCGAGCAGCGCGTCGCGCAAGCCCTCGCAATGAGCACGCTCGGCGGCCGCCACCATCAACGCAGCGGCGGCCCCGAAGCCGGCGCAGAGCGCGGGGCTGAGCGTGCCGGAGCGCGCCCCGCCCTCCTGCCCACCGCCATGCATCAGCGGTTCCAGCGCCACGCCGTCGGCCACGAACAGCGCGCCGATGCCCTTAGGCCCGTGGACCTTGTGCGCCGAGATGGCGATCATGTCGGCTTGGGGCAGCGCCACCCGGCCAAAGCCCTGCACCGCGTCGCAGAAGAACAGCGCGCCCGCCGCCCGCGCCAGCGCCGCCAGCCCGTCCAGCGGCTGGATCACCCCGATCTCGTTGTTGACGAGCATCGCCGCGACGATGGCGGTGCTGTCGTCGATGGCGCGGGCGGCGGCGGCAAGGTCGACCAGCCCGTCGCCGGTCACCGGCAGCACGACGAGGTCATGGCCCTGCTCACCCAGCCACCGCGCCGTATCGAGCACGCAGGCATGTTCGGTGGCCAGCGTGACGATGCGCCGCCGGCCGGCGGGCGCCGCGGCCATCGCTCCCTTCAGCGCCCAGTTCGCCGCCTCGGTGGCGCCCGAGGTGAAGTACAGCCTCCCCTGCCGCCCTTCGAAATGCGCGAGCACGCGCACACGCGCCGCCTCCACCGCCGCCGCCGCCGAGCGACCAAGGCGATGCGGCGAATGCGGATTGCCATAGTCCGCCTCGAGATAGGGCAGCATCGCGGCGCGCGCCTCCGGCGCCAGCGGCGTGGTCGCCTGATAATCGAGATAGATCATGCCGCGCTCCGCCGGGCGCTCCGCGCGATCTTGCCCCATTCGGCGGCGAAGCGGGCGACATCCGCCTCGCTCGTCGTCCAGCCGAAGCTGACGCGGACCACCTCGCCGGCGGCCTGTTCGTCATAGCCCATCGCGGCGAGGACCGGGCTCGCCCGCAGGCTGCCCGATGAGCAGGCGCTGCCCGCCGACACGGCGATGCCGGCAAGATCGAAGCGAATCAGCTGCGCCGCCGAGGTCATGCCCGGCATCCGGTAGGAGGCGATGGTGGCCAGCCGCGGGGCCGAGGCGGCGATCACCTCGCCGCCGGCATCGATGATCGCGGCGTCGAGCATCGGCCGCCAGCGGGCGGCGTCCTCCAGCCAGTCACGCGGGGCCTCCAGCGCCGCCGCGAAGCCGAGCGCCCCCGGCAGATTCTCGGTGCCGCCACGATAGCCCTGCTCCTGTCCGCCCGAGGCCTCCAGCAAAGCGAGGTCGCGGACCAGCAGTGCGCCGATCCCCGGCGGCCCGCCGAGCTTGTGCGCCGAGACGATGATCAGGTCTGCATCCGGCAGCGGCAGCTTGCCGGCGGACTGGGCGCAGTCGGCCAGCCACAAGCCCGGGGGCGAAGGCGACTGGATCACCCCCGTCTCGCTGTTCACCGACTGGATCGCGACCAGCGGCCGCTCCCCGGCCACGGCGGACATGTCCACCGCGCCCAGCCGCGACACCGGCAGCGATGCCGCCGCCCCGGCCGCCCGGCGAACCGCGTCATGCTCGGTCGCCCCGACGAAGCGCGGCCCCGCCTTCGTCCGGCCCAGCGCGAGCGCCGCCGCCTCGCTGGCGCCGCTGGTCAGGATCACCGCGCCGTCCCATTCCAGCGCCGCGGCGATGCGCGCGCGCGCCTCTTCAAGGCGGGCGCGGGCCGCCCGGCCCTGTGCATGTGGCGAGGAAGGATTCGCCCAGAATCGCATCGCGTCGGCCACCGCCGCCTGCGCCTCGGGCAGGATCGGCGTGGTCGCGGCATGGTCGAGATACAGACGATCGATCAGGATTGAACGCTCCGATTGCGCGGCAAGGGCGGCTTTCTATATAGAACGCCGCTCTCGCCGGTATCCACCGGCGGCCGTCATTCCCAAAATACTAGCAGGCAGGTGCCCGTGCCCGAAGTGATCTTTCCCGGACCCGAAGGACGACTGGAGGGCCGATTCCAGCCGGGGCCGCGCCCCCGCGCGCCCGTTGCCATGATCCTCCATCCCCATCCGCAGGCGGGGGGCACGATGAACAATCACATCGTGCAGGCGCTGTACCAGACGTTCGTGCGACGCGGCTTCGCGACGCTGCGCTTCAACTTCCGCGGCGTCGGCAAGAGCCAGGGCGTGTTCGACAACGGCATCGGCGAGCTGTCCGATGCGGCGTCGGCGCTGGATTGGGTGCAGTCGATCCATCCCGAGGCGCAGACGACGTGGATCGCCGGCGTCAGCTTCGGCGCGTGGATCGGCATGCAGCTGCTGATGCGGCGCCCGGAGATCAAGGGCTTCATCTCGATCGCCCCGCCCGCCAACCTCTACGACTTCACCTTCCTCGCCCCTTGTCCGTCCTCGGGGATCATCATCCAGGGCGAGGCGGACGAGGTGGTGACGCCGGGGGCGGTGCAGAAGCTCGTCGACAAGCTCCGCACCCAGCGCCACATCACCATCCACCACGACACCATCCCGGGTGCCAACCACTTCTTCGAGCATGAGATGCCGCAGCTCATGAAGTCGGTGGACGATTATCTGGACATGCGCCTGAAGGCGTGACGAAGGCCGGGGCGCGGCCGATCCGCGCCCCTCCCTTGCCCGCCGGGATCAGAAGCCCCTGGGCGTGATCCAGATGCTCTCGTTCCAAGAGCCGCCGGGCGCCACATATTGCAGCTCCTTGTAGCTGCCCTTGTGCGCCATGTTCATCGAGTTGGTGATGCCGGCCATCGGCTCGATGGCGATGAAGCCGCGCGTGCTGCGCGGCACGTCGTTCGGCGCAGTCAGCGGCACGACCGGCCCGTCATAGGGATAGTTGGGCGCGGGCGCGCGCGGCGGGCCGGCGGGACGCGGCGGCGTGCCCGGCGGCGGCAGGATTTCGGAATAAAGCAGGAAGGTCTTGATCTTCGGTCCGGCGGTGACCGTGATCGAGCTTTTCTCGCCCTTGATGACGACGCTGGCACGGCCCTGCGCATCACGGTCGAGATCGCTGAACACCTCGTCCAGCCTCTTGTCGGCAAGCCGGCTCAGCGGAACATTGTGGCGATCGCCGCCGAAGAATTGCTCGGCGGTCTGCGTCTCGCCGGTCGGCAGATGGGCGTCGGTCTCGATCCAGTGGGTGCGGGCGCCGAAGTCCAGCGACCAGTGATTGCGGTCGCCCTCGGGCAGCGCGAAATAGGGATGGTAGCCGATCGACACCGGCAGCGGATCCTTGCTGAGATTGTCGATCCGCGTGTTCACCTCCAGCACGCCGTCCTTCAGCCGGATGGTCATGGTGTAGGTCTGGGCGAAGGGGAATTGCTTCATCCAGTCCGGATTGCGGTAGAATTCCAGCTTGCTGACCACATAGGCGCCATTGGCGTCGGCCCTGGCGGTGACGAGCTTCCAGTCATGGGTGTTGCTGAGAAAGCCCTGTTGCGGGATCGGCGCACGGACATTGCCCAGCTCGGGGTCGAAATTATACTTTTTGCCGTTGGCGTAGAAGGCCATCTCGTCCAGCCGGTTGGCGAACGGGCCGAGGAAAGGCACGCCGTTCAGGCCCGGATTGTTGCGCAACGCCGTCGTCGACGGGATCGCCATGCTCAGCACGTTCTTGCCGTGGACGACGAACTCATAGGCGTTGCTGGTGCCGGTCAGCACCGAGACGGTCGAGTCGGTCTGATTGTCGCGCAGCTGCACGATGTCGCCGATGGTCTTCACCGAATAGCGCGCGGGTCTCGCCTTGGCGGCGGCAAGGGCCGCGCCGGGCAGGGCGATCGCCACCGCGGCGATCATTGCAAGCGCTGTTACTGACTTGAGATTCCTCGACATCGCCCCGCCTTCTGCTGTGTCCCGCCGTTGATCCCGGCCGATCGCATCTCAGCGGTATACAGGCCGCGCTGTCAATCGGGCGGCGTCACAGGGTCAGGATCAGCACATTGCCAAGCAGCACCGCGGCGGCGACCAGCATCAGGATTCCGCGTCTCCGATCACGGCCGTTGGCGATCAGCCAGCCGCCGCCGATCGTCAGCGCGATCACGCCGAGCATCGCCACGGAAAGGAAAATTCCAGCCATCAGAAGCCCTTCCGGACAACCGCCGTCGCGGCGGCCGCGAAGGTCGGGCAAGCCATTGTTCGGCCAAGCCTTTTCGCACAAAAAAATGCCACAACGAATCTCTTTACAGCGGGGGTTCGCATTTCTATATCGCGCCCTCCGCTGCCCCATGGGACTTCCAACCGCAAGGCAGCTTTTGATGAAACTGTTCGTTGGAGGTCCCTTGAGTTGCACAAGCATCATAGCGCGCTGGGGCTAGCTGCCGCCCTCCGACCGGATGCTCCGGTCACGCTTGTTCGCCCGCATGCCGCCGAGCGTGCCGCCCGCTTCTTCACGCAGAAGTTTCCGGGCCGCGTGCTCTATGCGGTGAAGGCCAACCCCTCGCCTGACCTGCTCCGCGTCCTGTGGGACGGCGGCGTGACGCATTATGACGTCGCCTCGATCGTCGAGGTGCGCCTGGTGCGTGCCACGCTGCCGGAAGCGACGCTGTGCTTCATGCATCCGGTCAAGTCCGAGGAGGCGATCGCCGAGGCCTATATGGTCCACGGCGTGCGTACCTTCAGCCTCGACACGCGGGAGGAGCTGGACAAGATCGTTCGCGCCACCGAGGGCGCCGAGGATCTGACCTTGTGCGTGCGGCTGCGCGTCTCGTCCGATCATTCGAAGCTGAGCCTCGCCGCCAAATTCGGCGCGGACCCGCGCGAGGCGGCTCCGCTGCTCGTCGCGGCGCGGCAGGTGGCCGATGCGCTCGGCATCTGCTTCCATGTCGGCAGCCAGGCGATGAGCCCGCAGGCCTATTCCAACGCGATGGAGCGGGTGCGCACGGCGATCGTCGAGGCGGGCGTGACGGTGGACGTGGTGGATGTCGGCGGGGGCTTCCCGTCGACCTATCCGGGCATGGAGCCGCCGCCGCTGGAGGCCTATTTCCGCACCATCCACGAGGCGTTCGAGAGCCTGCCGGTCAGCTATTCGGCCGAACTGTGGTGCGAGCCGGGCCGTGCGCTGAGCGCGGAATATGCCAGCCTGCTGGTGCGCGTCGAGCGCCGCCGGGGCGATGAGCTGTACATCAATGACGGCGCCTATGGCGCGCTGTTCGATGCGGCGCATATCGGCTGGCGCTTCCCGGTGTCGCTGGTGCGTGAAGGTGGTTCGGAGGCGAAGCCGATCGACTTCTCCTTCTACGGCCCGACCTGCGACGACATGGACCATATGGCGGGGCCCTTCCCGCTGCCGGCCGATATCGCCGCTGGCGACTATATCGAGATCGGCATGCTCGGTGCCTATGGCTGCGCGATGCGGACGAAGTTCAACGGCTTCGGCTCGGAAGAGACGGTCGAGATGAACGACGAGCCGATGGCCTCGCTCTATGCGCCGATGCCGGCCAAGGTTCCGGCGCGCGTCGTCAAACTGTAAAGACTATCGAAGAATCGAGGGGTCGCCGTCCGGCATCGCCCGGATGGCGGCCCGCTTTGTTTCATGCACTCGCGACCGGACACAGGAGGCCGCCCGATGACCGATACCCCCATCAACGACACCCGCAAGGCGGAGCTGCTCTCGACTGTCGTCGAGCATGTCGACATCACGAGCTTCGACGCGCGCCCGATCGTCGATGCGATGCGCAAGATGAGCTTCACCAGCCGCGACGTCGGCCGCGCCACTGAAATCTACAACATGATGCTCGCCGACAAGGATTGCTCGGTGGTGCTGGTGATCGCCGGCTCGACGTCGGCCGGCGGCTGCATGGACCTCTATGCGGAGCTGGTGCGCAACAACATGGTCGACGCCATCGTCGCCACCGGCGCCTCGATCGTCGACATGGATTTCTTCGAAGGGCTTGGCCACAAGCATTTCCAGGCCAAGGAAATTCCCGACGACGACACGCTGCGCTCGCTCTACATCGACCGCATCTACGACACCTATATCGACGAGGTGGCGCTGCAGAATGTCGATCACACGGTGTTCGAGATCGCCGAGAGCCTGCCGCCCAGGGCCTATAGCTCGCGCGCGTTCATCCGCGAGATGGGCAAGTACCTCGTCGCCAACGGAAAGAAGGAGAACAGCCTCGTCAAGCTCGCCTATGAGCATGACGTGCCGATCTTCTGCCCGGCCTTCACGGACAGCTCGGCCGGCTTCGGCCTGGTCAAGCATCAGGTGGATTCGATGAAGGCGGGCAAGCCCTACCTCACCATCGACTCCATCGCCGACTTCCGCGAGCTGACCGACATCAAGATCAAGGCGGGCACCACCGGCCTGCTGATGATCGGCGGCGGCGTGCCGAAGAACTTCGTGCAGGACACCGTCGTCTGCGCCGAGATCCTCGGCCATGACGATGTCGAGGTGCATAAGTATGCCGTGCAGATCACCGTCGCCGACGTCCGCGACGGCGCGTGTTCCTCCTCCACCCTCCAGGAGGCGGCGAGCTGGGGCAAGGTGTCAACGGCGATGGAGCAGATGGTCTATGCCGAGGCGACCTCGGTGATGCCGCTGCTGGCCTCCGACGCCTATCATCGCGGCCACTGGCGCAACCGCGAGAAGCGCGCCTTCGCGAAGATGTTCGACTGAGCATGATGACCCGGAAAGCCCTTTCCCCTCTCCTTCGACGGGGGAGAGGGCTTTTCGCGGTTCTCGCTGCGCTCGCGCTTAGCGGCCCATCCCCGCCCCCCGCCGCCAGGCCGGCGCTGTGGCGCGTGGCAGACGCAGACACCACCATCTACCTGTTCGGCACCTTCCACGCGCTCCCGCCCGGCTACGCCTGGGAGGACGCGACGCTGAAACAGGCCTTCACCCGGGCCGACCGTCTGATCATCGAGACGATCGTCGGCGACCCGCAGGCGATGGGGGCGCTGCTCTTCCGCCTCGGAACCCCGGCCACGCCGCTGCCGCCACTGCTCGATCGCGTGCCGGCGGGCAAACGCGCCGAGTTCGCCGAGATCGTCAAGCGCTCGGGCCTGCCGGTGGCAATGCTGGACAGGCTGGAGACCTGGGCGGCGGCGTTCCTGCTCGTCCAGCCGATGATGGCCGATCTTGGCATCACCGGCAGCGAGGGCGTCGAGGAGAAGCTCAAGGCCGCGTTCGAGGCCAACAGCCGCCCGATCGGCGAACTGGAGACGGTCGAGGAGCAGCTCGGCTACATTGACGGGCTGGCCGAGGCCGACCAGCGCGCCTTCCTCGAAAGCTTCATCGAGCAGGCTTCCGACATGCGCGCCGAGTTCGCCGCGATGCTCGCCGCCTGGGCCCGCGGCGACGAGCGCGCCATCGCCGACACGTTCGACAAGGAGCTGAAGGAATCGCCCGGTCTGCATCAGGCGCTGCTGGTACGGCGCAACGCCCATTGGGCCAATGAGATCAAGGCGCGACTGGACGACACCCCCGGCACGATCCTCGTCGCGGTCGGTGCCGGCCACCTCGCCGGCCCGGATTCGGTGCAGGAGATGCTGGAACAGCGCGGGCTGGTTGTAACGCGCGTGCAATGATGCTCTTGTCGCCGTCGCGACATTTGGCCGGGCCAAGGGGAATCCCACCCGCATGGCCGCACCCACGAAGAAGCTGTCCCTGCCGACGCGCATCCTGATCGCGGCGCTGGACAGGATGATGCCGCTGATCCGGCATCGCATCCAGCGTGACAATCAGTGCGACAATGCGCAATTTCCCTACTGGCTGCAAACCACCTACGCCATCTCGCCCGATGTGCTGCGGCTCGACCCGGATACGCCGTTCATGACCAGCTCGGCGGCGATGGCGCGCGATTTCTACCACCCGGAATTCCGCCGGCTCTGCGACCTGATCGGCTCTGACGTGCATCTCCACCGCAAGCTGTGGGAATTCGTGTTCATCATCCATCATGCGCTGCAAAGCAGCGTGGTGCGGCCCGGCGCGCGCGGGCTGGCGTTCGGCGTCGGGCGCGAAAGCCTGCCGGCCTTGTCCGCGGAAATGAACATGCGGATCACCGCCACGGACGCGCCGCATACGCTGGAGGCGGCCGCCGCCTGGAGCCTTGGCGAGCAGCATTCCGCCGGTCTGGACGCGCTGCCCTGCGGCCGGCTGGACCGCGCCACCTTAGCGGAGCGCCTGGAATGGCGGCCATGCGACATGAACGCCATAGCCCCCGATCTGCGCGGCTATGATCTCTGCTGGTCGTCCTGCGCGCTCGAGCATCTCGGCAGCATCGCGCTCGGGCTGGAGTTCATCGTCAACAGCGTGGAATGCCTGGCGCCCGGCGGCGTCGCCATCCACACCACGGAACTAAACCTCTCGTCCAACCGCGAAACGGTGGAGTCCGGCGAGACGGTGTTGTTCCGCCGCCGCGATCTGGAGGCGGTGTCGGAGCGGCTGCGGGCGGCAGGGCACAGCGTCATGCCCTTCCGGGTGGAGCCGGACAGTTTCGTGATGGACAGTTTCGTCGATACCCCGCCCTATCCGCGGCCGCATTTGCGCGTGGCGCTGCTCGGCCATGTCTCGACCTCGGCCGGGCTCGTCATCCGCAAGGCCGGATAGGCGATCAGCCGTCGCGTCGGCGCAGCAGGGCGATGGGGATGAACGTCATCACCAGTTCGTCATGCTGGTTGAACATGCTCAGCCGATAGCGGACCACCCCCATCGGCCTGGAGCGCGACGGGCGCAGCTCCAGTATCTCCGTCTCGCAGCGGAGCACGTCGCCGGGGTGGACCGGCTTCAGCCAGCGCAGTTCGTCGACGCCTGCCGCGCCGAGGCTGCCGGCCATGTCCCCGCCCATCGCCTCGACGATCATCGCCATCGCCATCGAACAGCTATGCCAGCCGCTCGCCGCCAGCCGGCCGAAATGGGTGGCGGCGGCGCCCTCGTCGCTGGTGTGGAAGGGCTGGGGATCATATTTCGCGGCGAAGGCCAGCACCTCCTCGCGCGTCACCTCATAGCGGCCGAACGCCGCCTTCTGCCCGACCGAGAGATCGTCGAACCAGGGCATCAGACGTTGAAGCGGAACAGCAGCACGTCGCCATCATGGACGACATAGTCCTTGCCTTCCGACCGCAGCTTGCCGGCCTCACGCGCGCCGGCCTCGCCATTGTTCGCGATATAGTCGGCATAGGCGATGGTCTCGGCGCGGATGAAGCCGCGCTCGAAATCAGAATGGATGGCGCCGGCCGCCTGCGGGGCCCTGGAGCCCTGCGGGATCGTCCAGGCACGGGCCTCCTTGGGGCCGACCGTGAAGAAGGTGATAAGGTCGAGCAGGCGGTAACCGGCGCGGATGACACGGGCGAGGCCGGTCTCGGCAAGGCCGAGGTCGGACAGGAACTCGGCGCGGTCCTCGGGGCTCAGCGTGACGATCTCCGCCTCGATCGCCGCGGAGACGACCACCGCCTGCGCGCCCTCGGCGGCGGCCTTCTCGAACACGCGGGCGGAGTGGGCGTTGCCATTGGCGGCGGCGCCCTCGTCGACGTTACAGACATAGAGCACCGGCTTGGCCGTCAGCAGCTGCGCCTGGGCGAAGATCCGCGCCTCGTCGTCATCGCCCGGCACGGCGAGGCGGGCGGGCTTGCCATCCCGCAGCAGGTCGAGCGCGCGGCCGAGCACGGCGGCCGCCGCCCTGGCTTCCTTGTCGCCCTGTTGCGCCTTCTTGGCGAAGGCGGGCACCCGCCGCTCGAGCGAATCGAGATCGGAGAGCATCAGCTCCGTCTCCACCGTCTCGGCATCCGCGATCGGATCGACGCGGCCCTCGACATGGGTGACGTCGCCTTCCTCGAAGCAGCGCAGCACATGGACGATGGCGTCCACCTCGCGGATATTGGCGAGAAACTGGTTGCCCAGCCCCTCTCCCTTGCTGGCGCCACGCACCAGGCCGGCGATGTCGACGAAGCCGAGCTGCGTCTCGATGATCTTGGCCGAGCCGGCGATGGCGGCGAGCTTGTCCAGCCGCTCGTCAGGCACCGCCACCTGCCCGACATTGGGCTCGATCGTGCAGAACGGGTAATTGGCGGCCTGCGCCGCCGCGGTTTCGGTCAGCGCGTTGAAAAGGGTCGATTTGCCGACGTTCGGCAGGCCGACAATGCCACAGCGGAAGCCCATAGGTGTTCGCGATCCATTTCGGGAGAAGTCTTGGCCCCGGCGGATAAACGCTTAGGCGCGACAGCACCAGCCATCGTGGAACCTAGCGTGCCGCCAGATCATTCTCCGGGCGTATCATGATGGAGATGGATCATGGCTGACGACGTCAACAAGGTGCTCGACGAGGACGCCGAGGACGAGTTCGCGATCGCCGAATCGCTGGCGGTGCCCGGCAGCGGCAGCACGCAGGGCTCGGCCAACGCAATCCCGGACCGGGATGGCACATTGCTTCCCGCCGACGAGTTGGAGGAAGAGGCGGTGCGCCTGCGTCGCCGCGCCATCGGCAATGCCATCGACGACAATGCCGCATCCCATATGGGCGGCATGGGCGCGCAGGGCGGCCAGGCCGATTTCGGATCCGCCGGCAACCTCGCCGACTACGACACCTCCAAGATCTGAGCCGCGGTGCGGGCGGAGCGGCACGAGCCCTCCGCCCGCCGGGCTTACTTGTTCGGCGCAGGAACTGACGCGCTTGTCGCCTTCCCCGTGCGCCTGATCGCCTCCCCCCGCTAGACCGCTCGCAGGTTTCGAGGGTGGGGAAACATGGCGACACTCGCAGCGGCGCAGGCCAGGGGCCGCGCCTTCGAACACATATTCTTCAGCGGCGCCGCAGTGGCGATGATCATGCTCATCGTCGCGGGCTTCCTGCCGAGCTATTATCTGCGCGGCGTGATGCCGGCGGCGGTGCCGATGCTGCCGATGACGCCGCTCGTCCACCTGCACGGGCTGGTGTTCAGCCTGTGGCTGCTCCTTTACCTCGCGCAGACCCTGCTCGCCGGCAGTGGCCGCATCGACCTGCACCGCCGGCTGGGCCTCGCCGGACTGCCGCTGGTGGTGGCGATGGCGGCGATCGCGCTTACCACCGCCGTCAACGGCGTCGGTCGCCACTCGGCACCGCCGGGCATCCCGCCGCTGAACTGGCTGGTGGTGCCGCTGTTCGACGTACCGGTGTTCGCCGGGCTGATCGGCGCCGCGCTGTGGCAGCGCCGCCGGCCGATCGCCCACAAAAGGCTGATGTACGCCGCGATGACCGGCATGCTCGGGCCGGGCCTTGGCCGCCTGCCGGCCCAGTTCGGCATCGAGGCCGGCCCGGCCTTCTTCTTCGGTTTGCCCGACCTGTTCATGGTCGCCCTCATGCTGTGGGATCGTAAATCGAGCGGGCGCATCCAGCCCGTGACCCTTTGGGCGACCGGCCTGATCGTCGCCTCCCAGCTGATCCGCATGATGCTGATCGGGAGCGCCGAATGGTATTATTTTGCCGGTGCCGTGTTCCGCCTCGCCGGCTGGGCGATCTAGCCGCCCCTTCGGGGAGCCGAGTATGATCAGTCGGCGAGCCTCAGCGCGACCTCGTTCATGAAGCGCGCGTCGTCGCCGGCCGCGAGCAGCGGCGCCTCGGCGGCGATCGCGCCCAGCATGTCGGCAAGCGGATCCATCTCGGCCTTGGCGTAGTTGCCGAGGACGTGGCCGGTGACGCGGTCCTTGTGGCCCGGATGGCCGATGCCGATGCGCACCCGGCGAAACTCCGGCCCGAAATGGCGATCGGTGTCGCGCAGGCCGTTATGGCCGGCGGTGCCGCCGCCGGTCTTCACCTTGACGCGGAACGGGGCGAGGTCGAGCTCGTCGTGGAACAGCGTCAGCGCCGCGGCGTCGAGCTTGTAGAAACGTGCCGCCTCCGCGATCGACCGGCCGCTTTCGTTCATGAACGTCGCTGGCTTGAGCAGCAGCACGCGGGCATTGCCGATCCGCCCCAGCGCCGACCAGCCCTGGAACTGCTTGCGCCACGGATCGAAGCCATGGACCTCGGCAATGGCGTCCACCGCCATGAACCCGACATTGTGGCGATTGAGCGCATATTGCGCGCCCGGATTGCCGAGGCCGACCCAGAGCTGCATCCGCTTCACTTCCTCCAGACATGGAAAGGGCCGGCGCCGGTGAACCGGGCCGGCCCTGTCCCTATGCCCTGACGGGCGGAGGGATTACTCCCCCTCGACCTCGGTCTGCGCCTCGCCCTCGGAGGACTTGAGCGCCGACGGGGCGACGATCGTCGCGATGGTGAAATCGCGGTCGTCGATCGCCGGGGTGGCGCCGCGGGGCAGCGTCACGGCGGAGATGTGCACCGATTCGCCGACCTCGAGACCGGTCAGCTTCACGATGATCTCATCGGGAATCTCGGCCGCATCGACGATCAGCTCGATCTCGTGCTTGACGATGTTGAGCACGCCGCCGCGCTTGATGCCGGGCGAGCCTTCTTCATCATCGAAGCGCACCGGCACGTTGACGTGCACCTTGGTGTGCTCGCCGATGCGCAGGAAATCGGCGTGCAGCGGCCGGTCGGTGACCGGGTGGAACTGCACGTCCTTCGGCAGGGTGCGGATCTGCTGGCCGTCCAGCTCGATCATCACCACGGAATTCATGAAGTGGCCGGTGCCGAGCTGGCGCGCGAGGAGCCTTTCCTCGACATGGATGCCCTGCGGCTCCTGGCCGGCGCCGTAGATCACGGCGGGGATGCGACCTTCACGGCGCAGATGACGGGAGGCTCCCTTGCCAGCCCGATCGCGCGCTTCGGCCGACAGCGTGAGCTGATCGCTCATATCGTGTCTCCAAATGTTGCGTTTGCATTCACGCCCGAGCCTCCAGGGATGACCCCGGACGTGAAGGGCGGGCCTCTAGCGGAGATGGCCGCAAAGGGCAAAGGAAAAGGGCGCGGCACCCGTTGGCGCCACGCCCTTTCCTGTGTGCGAGCCCGGAGGCCGGGCGATCAATGCTTCTTGTCGGCCCAGATGTTCCGGTAGGCCAGATAGGCCAGGATGGTGGTGACGAGCAGGAAGAGCACCACCGCGATACCGGCGCGATGACGATTCTCCAGCTTCGGCTCGGCCGTCCAGGTAAGGAAGGCCGCGACGTCCTGCGCCATCTGGTCGCGGGTGGCGTTGGTGCCGTCCGCATAGGTGACCTGCCCGTCGGCCGCGAGCGGCGGCGGCATCGCGATGTTGAGGTTCGCGAAATACGGGTTGTAGTGCAGGCTCGGCGGCGTCTTGGCGTCGGGGAACTTCTTGAGAAGCTCCGCCGGCTGGTCCTGATAGCCGATCAGCAGCGAGTGGACATAGGCGGCATGGCCCTCACGCGACTTGGTGATCAGCGAGAGATCCGGCGGCAGCGCATTGTTGTTGGCGGCACGCGCCGCAGTCTCGTTCGCATAGGGCGACGGGAACTTGTCCGACGCCAGATTCTTGCGGGTGGCGGGCTCGCCGGTGTCGGGGTTGATCGACGGCTGCTCGGTCGCCCACTGGTTGGCGATCGCCTTCACCTCGGCCTTGGTAAAGCCGATCTGCTCCAGATCGTGGAAAGCGACGAGGCTCAGCGAGTGACAGGCCGAGCAGACTTCCTTGTAGACCTGGAAGCCGCGCTGCAGCTGCTGGCGATCGAAACGGCCGAAGGGGCCGTCCGACGCCAGGTGCAGTTCCATCGGCTCGCGATGGAATTCGTGCTGGGCGGTGACCTGCGCCGCCTCGCGGGGCATGAAGAAGGCCACGGTCAGCGCGAGCACGAAGCCCAGGCCGACGATCGGGGCGATGAAGGGACCGAAGAAGCGGAGCATGATCTGTCTCTTTCCCCCGAAGCTCAGGCCTGCTGGCCCAGCGGTGCTGCTTCCTCAGCCTCACCGTGAAGCACCGATTCCGTGATCGAGTTAGGCAGCGCGAGCGGCCTCTCGATGCGCGAGATGATCGGCAGGATGATCAGGAAGTGCGCGAAATAATAGGCGGCGGCAAACTGGCCGATGCGGACATAGGGCTCTTCGGCCGGGCTCTTGCCGATGAAGCCGAGCAGGATCACGTCGGCAACCAGCACCCAGAAGAACCACTTGTACATCGGACGATAGTTGGCGGAGCGCACCGGCGAACGATCGATCCACGGCAGGAAGAACAGCAGCGCGATCGCCGCGAACATCGCCACCACGCCCCACAGCTTCGCCGGCACCCACAGGAAGTTCACGGTGAAGGCGCGCAGGATCGCGTAGAAGGGCCAGAAATACCATTCCGGCACGATGTGCGCGGGCGTCGAGAGCGGGTTGGCCGGAATATAGTTATCCGGGTGGCCAAGCGCGTTCGGCGCGAAGAACAGCAGCAGCGAGAAGCAGAGCAGGAACACGCCCAGGCCGAACCCGTCCTTCGCCGTGTAATAGGGGTGGAACGGCACGGTGTCCTGCGGGCCCTTCACCTCGACGCCGGTCGGGTTGTTCGACCCCGGGATGTGCAGCGCCCAGATGTGCAGCACGATCACCGCCGCGATCACGAAGGGCAGCAGATAGTGCAGCGAGAAGAAGCGGTTGAGCGCGGCGTTGTCCGGCGCGAAGCCGCCGAGCAGCCACACGCGGATCGGCTCGCCCACCACCGGAATGGCGGAGAAGAAGCCGGTGATCACCTGCGCGCCCCAGAAGCTCATCTGGCCCCAGGGAAGGACATAGCCCATGAAGGCGGTGGCCATCATCAGCAGGAAGATCACCACGCCGAGCAGCCACACCATCTCGCGCGGCGCCTTGTAGGAGCCGTAGAACAGGCCGCGGAAGATGTGCAGGTAGACGACGATGAAGAAGAAGCTCGCCCCGTTGGCGTGCGCGTAGCGCAGCAGCCAGCCGGAGTTCACGTCGCGCATGATATGCTCGACGCTGTCGAAGGCGACGCCGGCATTGGCGGCATAGTGCATCGCCAGGATGATGCCGGTGAGGATCTGGATGCCGAGCGCGGCACCGGCGAGAACGCCGAAGTTCCAGAAATAGTTGAGATTGCGCGGCACCGGATAGCCGGCGCCCACCGCGTTGTAGACGAGGCGCGGCAGCGGCAGCTTCTCGTCCATCCAGCGCATGAAGGGGTGCTTGGGTGCGTAATGCTCAGCCCAGGGAAAGCTCATCTTCTTCTACCTCAGCCGATCTGGACGACGGTGTCGGACGCGAACTTATAGTCCGGTACGTGGAGGTTGAGCGGCGCCGGGCCCTTACGGATGCGGGCCGCCGTATCATAATGCGAACCGTGGCACGGGCAGAAATAGCCGCCGAAATCGCCGCGCGGCTCGCCCTCGCCCGCGCCCAGCGGCACGCAGCCGAGATGGGTGCAGACGCCGAGCGTGATCAGCCAGTTCTGCTTGCCCTCCTTGGTGCGCTCGGCGAGCGTCGCCGGATCGCGCAGCGAGGCGGGATCGACGGCGTTGGCCTCCGCGATCTCCTTGGCGGTCAGGTTGCGGATGAACACCGGCTGCTTGCGCCACGAGGTCTTGATCGCCTGGCCCTCGGCGATCTTCGACACGTCGACCTCGATCGAGGCGAGCGCCAGCACGTCGGCGGACGGGTTCATCTGGTTGACCAGCGGAAACACCACTGCGACCGCGCCGGCACCGGCGAAGCTTACCGCGGCAATGTTGATGAAGTCGCGCCGGCGCACGCCGGATTCGCCGACCTCGGCCGGATTGGGTTCGTCGGTATGTTCCAAGGTCGCCATCTATAAGCCCTTGCGCAGTCCCCGGTTACGCCAAAGGCAGGGGTCGCGTGCCTTTTGCCAGACAGCCCCTGCTTGAACGCCCCGCCCGGGCTCGGACCCGGCGGTTGCGCGCTGATAGCCTCGCATTTTCGGTTTTGCCAACTGCTTTCGTTACAGGAACATAATGTTGCGAGACGTTCGCAATAAGCCGGGCTGGCGTGCAAGGGCCTGCTCCGCTTAAGGACAGGGTCATGCGGCTCGCCCTTTATCAGCCGGAAATTGCCGGCAATGTCGGCGCGATCCTCAGGCTCGGCGCCTGCCTGGCGGTGCCGGTGGACATCGTCGAGCCGTGCGGGTTCGCCTTTTCCGAGCGCGCGCTCAGGCGCGCCGGCATGGATTATGCTGCCGCAGCGGAGATGGTCCGCCACGTCGACTTCGAGGCGTTCCATGCCGCGCTGCCCGGCCGTCTGGTGCTGCTGACGACGGCCGGCGGCACGCGGCTGCCGGATTTCCGGTTCGAATCCGGCGATACCTTGTTGATGGGTTCGGAGAGCGCCGGCGTGCCACAGGCGGTGCATGACGCCGCCGATGCGCGGGTGGTGATTCCGATGGCGGCGGGCTTCCGGTCCTTGAATGTCGCCGTCGCCTCCGGCATCGCGCTTGCCGAGTCCCTGCGCCAAACCGGAGGTTTTCCAACGTGATCGAGCTCGATGCCGAACAGACCCGCGCCCGCGCCTGGTTCGAGAGCCTGCGCGACCGGATCTGCGCGGCCTTCGAGGCCATCGAGCGCGAGGCCGGCAGCGACGCCGCATTCGCCTATACGCCATGGGATCGCGAGGGCGACCCCGATGGCGGCGGCGGCGTGCGCGGGGTGATGAAGGGCGAGGTGTTCGAGAAGGTCGGCGTCAATGTTTCGACGGTCGGCGGCAGCTTCAACCCCGAATTCGCGCGCACCATCCATGGCGCGGACGAGGATCCGCGATTCTTCGCCACCGGCATCAGCCTCGTCGCCCACATGGCCAATCCGCATGTGCCGGCGGTGCACATGAACACCCGCTTCCTGGTCACCACCAAGCGCTGGTTCGGCGGCGGCGCCGATCTCAATCCGCCGATTCCCTATGACCAGGACACCGCCGATTTCCACGCCGCGCTGAAGGACGCCGTCGACCGTACCGCGCCCGGCGAGCACGACCGCTTCAGGCAATGGGCGGACGATTATTTCTACATCCCTCACCGCAAGGTGCATCGCGGCGTCGGCGGCATCTTCTACGATCATCTCGAAACCCCCGACGCCGATGCCTTCGAGGCGCGCTTCGCGCTGACGCGGGCGGTCGGCGAGGCATTTCTCGACATCTTCCCGACGATCGTCCGCCGACGCATGCGCCTGCCGTTCACCGCGGCGGATACCGCGCAGCAGCTGGTCTGGCGGGGCCGCTATGCCGAGTTCAACCTCGTCTACGATCGCGGCACCCTGTTCGGCCTCAGGACCGGCGGCAATATCGACGCGATCCTGATGAGCCTGCCGCCCCGGGCGATCTGGGAATAGGGCTCAGCGGCCGGCCAGCTGGCGATAGATGCCGGCAATGAAAATATAGCAGCATGTGCTCACCGCCGCGCTGATCAGCAGCAGCAGCAGCGTCGCCACCGCATTCACCACCGCCGCGCTCCCCGCCGAGGCCATGCCGATGACCAGCGCCAGCGCGCCGATCGTCTGGCGGGCGACGGTGAGGATCAGCAGGCCGAGGGCGAACATCAGCAGGCTGGTGGCGAGCAGCCGCCAGAAATGCCCGGCAGTGAGCGCCCAGCTGTAGCGCAGCGTCGCGATCGGACCCGCCTGCCCGACCATCGCCGCCGGCACCAGCGGCATCAGCCGCGCCGCCGCCGCCGCACCCGCGACCAGCATCGCCGTCACCCCGAACGCCAGCAGCCGGGCGATGGGCACGCCCATCAGCGTGCCGACGAAGGACAGCACGGTCAGCCCGAGCAGCATCGCCGCCGACACGATCAGCAGCGCGGCCAGCACCACCCAGAAGCGCCGCGCCGCCAGCCGCAGCGCGTCGGCCACGCTCATCCCCGGCAGCAGCGCCATCGCAGTCAGCGTCGCCCCGCCGAACAGGGCGATCATCCCCAACGGCATCATCCAGCGCATCGCCAGTGCCAGCTTCGCCCCGTCCGTCCCGACATTGCCGACCGCCGGCACCAGCAGCTGGATGGCAAAGCCCGGCAGCATCAGGAAAGCAAGCGCGACCGATCCCGCCAGCGGCCATTCCCGCTGCAGGAAGCGCCCTGCCCATGTCGCTGCATCACTGATCGACAGCCTGGTCACCAAAATCCTCCCGTTGCCGTCCCCTATCGCGCGGCGCGCGCGGCGTGGCAATCGCGGCGCTTGCATGGCGACGCGCCCATCCGCACATGGGCGATGCCATGGACGAAACTATTGAATGGCGGGTTTCCGACGCCCTCCTCCCCTATCCCGAAACGCTGGCGGCGATGGAGGCACGCGCCGCCGCGATCCGCGACGACGGCACGGCCGAGCTGATCTGGCTGGTCGAACATCCGCCGCTCTACACCGCCGGCACCTCGGCCGTGCCGCAGGAGCTGATGCCGGACGCGCGCTTCCCGGTCTATGCGGCGGGACGCGGCGGGCGATACACTTATCACGGGCCCGGCCAGCGCGTCGGCTATCTGATGCTCGACCTGCACAAGCGCGGGCGCGACGTGCGCGCCTACGTCCATGCGCTGGAACGCTGGGTGATCAATGCGCTGGCCCGGCTCGGCGTGGCGGGCCGGGCCATCGACGGGCGCGTCGGCATCTGGGTCGATCTGCCCGACGGACGCGAGGCCAAGATCGGCGCGATCGGCGTGCGTGTGCGCCGCTGGGTGACGCTGCACGGCTTTTCCATCAACGTCGCGCCGGACCTTTCCCATTTCGGCGGCATCGTGCCGTGCGGCCTGCCCGATCCGGTGACGAGCCTCGCCGATCTTGGGCAGGAGGTGTCGATGGCCGCCATGGACCGCGCCCTGGCCGATGAATTTCCGGCATTTCTTTCACGCCTTGGGGCGGCGCAGCACGGCCCTTGAGAAGGCGTCCTTTTCTGCTAATGTCCACCGCGATTTGGGTATTAGGGGCAATAACCCCGTGCCAAATCCGCTCACCTAGGGAGTCAATGATGCGCAACCTTTTCACCAAGCTGATGGCTGGCACGTTCGTGGCCGGTGCGGCGCTCGCCCTGGCCGCTTGCGGCGGCAGCGAGACGGCCCCCACGGAGAACACCACCTCCACGACCGAGCTGAACGCTACGGACGCGATGGCCTCCACCAATGACATGACCGCCGTCGATGGCGCCATGGACAACTCCATGGGCATGGACAACGGCGCTGCCGGTGCCGAGAACGGCGCCGCCGCTGCCGAGGGCAACACTGCCCAGTAATCGGCGTTCGCGGCCCGGGCGCCTGCAGGCGTCCACCGCGACGACGATGAAAGGCCGTCCGGGCGACCGGGCGGCCTTTTTCGTGCGCGAGCGCCAATCTGAGTCCGCCACGCAACATATCCGCGAATATCGGCCTCCAAATGCATCCATCCGCTTGGCGATGCGCGCTTTTGCGGGGTAAGGAGGTGTTTGCGGACGGCCGGGTTTGGGGGCCGCCACGGGCATGGAGAGATCGATGGCGTCGTATCGGTCGCGCGCGCAGCGGGGCGCGCTGGCGGGACTTTTGGCAAGCTGGACGCTGGCGGCCGCCCCGGCCGAGGCGCAGCTGTTCTGGAACCCGCCCGACTTTCGGGGTGCGCCGGTGAACGGCGGCGAGGAAGGCATGGGCCAGCCCATGCCCGGGGCCACCCCGGCCGAACTCAGCGCCCATCTCCTGTGGAACCTGCGCGCCGGCCTGAACGTCGCGGCGCTGCAATGCCAGTTCTCGCCGACGCTGGGCACGGTACGCAATTATAACGATCTCATCGCCCATCACGCCAAGGAGCTTGCCGGCGCCTACGCCACGCTCGGCAAATATTTCCTGCGCACCAAGGGCAAGGGCAAGCCCGGCCAGCTCGCCCTCGATCAATATAACACCAAGACCTATAATGGCTTCTCGACGCTGCGCGCGCAGCTCGGCTTCTGCCAGACGGCGTCGCAGATCGGTCGCGAGGCGCTCACCCTGCCCAAGGGCCAGCTGCTCACCTACGCCAAGGCGCATATGCGCGAGTTCCGCAACAGCCTCGTGCCCGCCTATGAGCGGGTGTTCAACATGGCCGCCTGGCCGACCTACCCGACGCCACGGCTGGACGACGCCTGCTGGACCAAGGCCGACCTCCTCAAATATTCGTGCGGCAACTGGCGCGCCGTGTCGCTGGCCCAGCCGACCCCGGCGCCGGCCCCTGCCGCCAATCCCGTGTCGCTGGCCCAGCCGACGCCGGCAGCGGGTGCGCCCCGCGGCTCCTGAGGCATGGGGGAGAGGGGCTAGGGCAGCCCGATCAGCTTGTGCGTCTGCAGCGACAGGCGCCAGCGCGGATGCTGATAAACGAACTTCAGTGCCGCGTTGCGATTGTCGACCTGCCCCGGCCCGTCCATCGGCTGGACGAGGTGATGGCGGAACGCCCAGCTTTCCATCGCATCCGGGTCAACCCCCGGCTGCGGCCAGACCAGCTTGAGCTCGTCGCCCGAGCGCTGGACGATCTCCGTCCCCGCCTTCGGGCTGACGCATATCCAGTCGATCCCCGGCGGCGCGGCAATGGTGCCGTTGGTCTCGACCGCGATCTCGAAGTTGCGGGCGTGCAGCGCGTCGATCAGCGCGGCATCGACCTGGAGCAGCGGCTCGCCGCCGGTGAGCACCACGAAGGCGCAGGGCGCGCCCTCCTCCAGCCCTTCGCACCACAGCGCGGAGGCCTTGTCCGCCAGCTCATCGGCGCCGGCATAGCGGCCACCATGATCGCCGTTCATGCCGACGAAGTCCGTGTCGCAGAAAGTGCATTCGGCGCCCGCGCGATCCTCCTCCCGGCCGGACCAGAGGTTGCAGCCGGAAAAGCGCATGAACAGCGCGCGCCGGCCGGCGTTCAGCCCCTCGCCCTGCAAGGTGACGAACATCTCCTTGACCGCATAGCTCGCCATCAGGCCCTCGCCGCATAGTCGGTGGGATCGGGCAGGCCCGCTTCCTCAAAGCCCTTCTGCCGCAGCCGGCAGGCGTCGCACAGGCCGCAATGGCGATGATCGTGAGGATCGTAGCAGGACCAGCTCATCGCGGCGTCGAGGCCGAGGCGCGTCGCCTCGCGCGCGATATCCGCCTTGGTCATGTGCTGGAGCGGGGCATGGATGCGGAAGCGCTCCCCCTCGACGCCGGCGCGGGTGGCGAGATTGGCCATCGCCTCATAGGCGGAGATGAACTCCGGCCGGCAATCGGGATAGCCGGAATAATCGAGCGCGTTGACGCCGATGAACAGGTCCGACGCGCCCGCCGCCTCCGCCCAGGCCAGCGACAGCGACAGGAACACGGTGTTGCGCGCCGGCACATAGGTGACCGGGATGCCGCTCTCGGCGACGCCGGCCTTGGGCACGGCGATGTCGGTGGCGGTGAGCGCCGATCCGCCGAACTGGCTGAGATCGATCGGCAGCACGACATGCCGCTCGGCGCCGAGATGGGCGGCGATGCGGCGGGCCGCGTCGAGCTCGACCGCATGGCGCTGGTTGTAGTTGATGGTGAGGGCCAACAGGCGATAGCCGGCCTCGCGGGCGAGCGCGGCCACCGTCATCGAATCAAGCCCGCCCGAGAGGAGGACGACGGCGGCGCGGCCCGGCTGGGGTGTGAGCACAGTCATGGCGCGCGAGCTAATGACGCACCCGCGAACGCGCAAGGACGGGAAAAAAGATGGGCCGCTCTTTCGAGCGGCCCAGTGAGGGTCGACGACCCACCTTCAGGGGACAACGCGAAGCCGCGCTGAAGCCTTCCAATAGCATGAGGATATTATACGCGAGGTTAACGGAGTCCGGTCGAACAATCGCCCTCGCGCCGCGCCACCGCCTGATAGGCGAAGGGGGCATTGTCGGCGATGCCCTGCGTATCGATGCGCACGCTGGTCGGGCTGTCGATGCGCAACGAGGTGCGGCCCCAGCCATTGCCCGGGCAGCTATAGTGGATCGTCACCTCATGCGCCCCCGATGCGATCAGCATGCGGCTGCACGCGGCGTCGGAATGGCGCACCTGCACCAGCTTCGCCGCATCGTCGAGACACAGGCGGTGGATCGCCCCGCCCGGCCCATCATCCTGCACCGACCACATGCCCGGCCGAACCTCGTCAAGCACCGGCGCGCGCATCGCCGCCATCCGCACCGGGGCCGGCGCCACCGCGGCGCGCTCGGCCACCGATGCCGGCGCGCTGCTGCCCGCGCCGAGCGCCGTAAGCCCGATGAAGCCGGCCACCGAAAGGCCGATTGCCGTTCTGAACACCACGCCGCTCACGACTGCGATTCCCTCGTCAAAATTCCCGAGCCGGCTTTTACGCCCGGGCCATGACCTTCTCTATCCCACCTCTGTTGCTTCATTGTGCACAGCGACGGCCTGGTCGAATCTTCGTCGATAAATGCGTCTGTTTCGGCAACAGGTCGGCTTAACGCCGGCATCAACCATCATTTCAGTGCGAATCACGCGGCCAGCGGGATCGGGAAGACCCGCGCGCAGAAATGACAATCGACGCGGATCATGCCGTCCTCGTCGGCCATCTCGGCGCGCTCCTCGACCGGGAAGCGGCCGATCACGTCGCGGACATGTTCAGCGCTGCACCGGCAGCCACGGCGAAGGGCCGCGGGCGGCAGCACCCGCACTTCGGGCTCATCATGGAACAGGCGCCAGATGAGCGCCTCCGGGGCCAGCGCCTCGTCGGTCAGCTCGCTCGGGGTGACGGTGGCGCCCAGCGTCTCGACATGGGTCCACTCCTCATGCTGGCCGCGGACGTGCAGGCGCTCCCGCCCCTCCTCGCCTTCCGGCAGATACTGGAGGAGCAGGCCGCCCGCGACATGGCCCTCGGCGCCGCGATCCTCGACGGCGATGCGGACCAGGCTGGGCAACTGGTCGGACTGGTCGAAATAGCTTTCCGCCGCCTCGGCGAGCGAGGCGCCCTCCAGCGGCACGATGCCCTGATAGCGCTCGCCGGTCGCTGCCTGATCGAAGGTGATTGCAAGATAGCCATTGCCGAACAGTTCGCCGAGTGACGGGGCATCCGCCACCGTCGACAGGCGCTCTGCGTCATGGCGCAGATAGCCGCGCATCTCGCCGCCGCGATAATCGCAGACGAGCAGGTCGATCACGCCGCCCTCCGCCTGCGCCTGCACGGTGAGCTGGCCGCCCTCGTCCTTGAGGGTCGAGCCGAGCAGCGCCGTCAGCACCAGCGCCTCCCCGAGCACTTGCGCGATCACCGGCGGATAGGCGTGATTGGCGAGGATCACGTCGAGCGCTGCGCCGAGCCGCACGATGCGGCCGCGCGCATGCGCCGCCGGCAGGGTGAAGCCGAGCGCGATGTCGCTGTGGCGCGTGGGCTCCGCGCCGGCGGGAGGAAAGCTGGTTGCCAAGGGTCTACTCTCTCGAAGCTTTCCGATAGAGATAGGGCGGAATCGCGCTCCGTCACCCCCTCGGGCCGCCGTCCCTCCCCTAGCAACGGACTCACGATCATCACCGACGTCGCCGCCACCCATGACGCCATCGTGCTCGGCGCCGGCGCGGCCGGCATGCTCTGTGCGGCCACTGCCGGCCAGCGCGGCCGGCGCGTGCTCCTCGTCGATCACGCCGACGAGGCGGGGAAGAAGATCCTCATTTCCGGCGGCGGACGCTGCAACTTCACCAATATCGACACCGCGCCGGATCGCTATCTGTCGGCCAACCCGCATTTCGCGACCTCCCCGCTCAGCCGCTACACGCCCGCCGATTTCATCGCGCTGGTCGAGCGTCACGGCATCGCCTGGCACGAGAAGACGCTCGGCCAGCTGTTCTGCGATGGCTCGGCGCGGCAGATCGTGGCCATGCTGCGCGACGAATGCACGGCCGGCGGCGTCACCTTCGCGCTCGGCAGGCCGGTCGGCGAGGTCGGCCATGCCGACGGACTGTTCCGGGTCGGCGGCGCGACCGCGCCGGCACTCGTCATCGCCACCGGCGGCCCCTCTATCCCCAAGCTGGGGGCGACGGGCCTGGCCTATGATCTTGCCCGCCGCTTCGGCCTCAAGGTGGTGGAGCCGCGTCCGGCGCTGGTGCCGCTGACGCTCGCTGGCGACGAGGCGTTGTTCCGCGCGCTATCCGGCGTGGCGACGGAGGTGGAAGCACGCGCCGGCAAGGGCCGCTTCCGCGAGGCCGCCCTGTTCACCCATCGCGGCCTGTCCGGCCCGGCGATCCTGCAAATCTCTTCCTACTGGCGGCACGGCGAGGCCATCGCGATCAATTTCCTGCCGGACGAAGCGGCGGACTGGCTGGTCGCCGCCAAGCGCGCCCGGCCGCGCGCAACACTCCGCGCGGCGCTGGCGCAGCGCCTGCCGGATCGGCTGGCCGAGACGCTGGCGGAGCGGGTCGCGCTGGCCGGCGAGCTTGCCAATCTCCCCGATCGCGCGCTCGCCGAAGTGGGACGGCGGCTCGGCGGCTGGGAATTCCGCCCCAATGGCACCGAGGGCTTCGCCAAGGCCGAGGTGACGATCGGCGGCATCGATACCGCTGCCCTCTCCTCCCGCACGATGGAGGCGCGGCGCGTGCCCGGCCTTTATGCGATCGGCGAGGCGGTGGACGTCACCGGCTGGCTCGGCGGCTATAATTTCCAGTGGGCCTGGGCGAGCGGCGTGGCGGCGGGGCTGGCCCTGTAGGACAGGTCACGCCCCCGTCCGGTGGCACCGGATCAGCGCCTGGTGACGATCGCGCAGCACGACCGATGGCGTGAAACCCGGCAGCCCGCAGCCAGGATCGCTATCCGGCCCAAACAGCCAGTAGGTCGGCTGCGCCGCGGCAACCGCCTCGTCAAACCAGATATAGACATGGCGGCCACGGCTATGGGTGAGATGATCGGGCCGGCCGACCATGTTCAAGCGCCGCAGAAGCGGCTCGCCGAGGCGGCGCTTGATCCCCTCCCATTGCTTGCCGAGCGGCGGCTGGACATCCATCGCCCCCTGCGGAGGGGTATTCGGCAGGTAGCGCACGAAACCCATATAATCGCTGTTGAACCCGGTGATGAACAGGTTTTCGGACGGAGCCGCTTCCTTGTCCCAACGCTCCGCGAAAATCCGGTAATCCTGCAACTCGGGCACCAGGAAGGAATGAAGGCTGCAGATGGTCATCACGACAAGCGTCACCGCCATCAGCCAGCGATAGGCGACGGTCCGCGCGCCCGCTCCATCCGGCTTCGAGGAGATCGCGGTGCCGACAAACCCGAGCGGCAAGAACACGGCGAACAGAGCGGCGGTGCGGTAGGTGAAGACCGGTTTGAACAGCGTCACCGCGATCATCCCCGCCAGGGGCAGGATGAACAGGATGACCAATATCGTTCGGCCCTCCGGGTTGAGGATCGCAAACAGGATGATCAGCGACAGCCCGAGCAGGCCGAACAGCGCCGGATAGGGCATGTCGAACCCGAACACGGTGATGGCCAGGCCAATCCCGATCTGGTTGAGATCGAAAGTCTCCACGCCGATCGTCTGGCGCATAGAGCCGATGATCAATGCATAGGCCGCGCCGATCAGATAGCCGGCCACAGGCAGGATCAGCAGCAGGCGATAGCGGGAAACCAGGCCGGTCTGAATGAGCCGGACGAGCGCGTAAAGCAATAGGAACGCGCCCACGAAGAACCCGAAGCCGTGGACCAGGCCCAGCAGGACGAACAACAGGCTGACGATGATATAGTTACGGCCGGCCTGCTCGGTCGAGCGGCTGATCATTTCGATATAGTAGAAAATCCAAACGCCGATGAGTGCGGCCAGCGTGTACATTCTAAGGAATGTCGCGAAGGTGATATGGATCGGCAGCACCGCATAAAGGGCCGCGGCAAGCAGGGCTCGCCGTGAATTGGTCAGCCTTCGCACTATGACGAAAATGGAGATGTTGGTCAGCGCGCCCCAGAGGAACGAGTTGCCGACCAGCCATTCGTCCGATCGGCCGAGCAGCCCCCAGAAGTGCAGCTGAAGATAATAGAGAGGGGGATGGATATCGTAGCGAAGCCCGGCGAGGATGACGTCGATGACGCCACCGTTGGCGACCGCGGCGGAGTAGACCTCGTCCCCCCACAACAGCTGCGGTGTCAGGCTCAATATCCTGATCGCCCAGCCAACTACCAGAAGCAGGATAAGCAGGATACGGGCGGCGCTGCCGTCCTCAATCCGGTTCTGGCCGACGTTCACCATAGCTCGCTCCCCCCTCGGGACGGGACGGTGCGCCCCACCTCGGCGCTTAAAGCGCCTCGGCGGGGCTTACAAGTTTAGTCGGGAGCGCGCTATTTCACGACCGGCAGCTCGATATAAGAAGCGTTGCGCCCATCGTGGTGGATGGCGTTGTCCGCCACCACATAGTTCGTCTCGCTCTCGTTGGCACCGCCGGTGTTGAGATTGCGCACGAACTTCGGGAAATTCGAGGAGGTTACCTCGACACGGATGCGATGGCCCTTGTCGAAGCGCAGGCTGGTCGTCATCGGCGTCGGCTTGATGGTGTAGACGCCACCCGGCGCCATCATCACCTGCTTGTCATAGCCGTCGCGGTAGCGGGCGCGCTGGATGGTATCGCCGATGATCCACGCCGTGCCGTCCGGCGCGACATCGACCAGCTTTACCGCGAAATCCGTGTCCTTGGCGCTCGACGACACCTTCAGCACGGCATCGACATAGCCGCTCACCTCCATCGGCTCGGTCAGTGGCTCGCTGGTGTAGACGAGCACGTCGTCCCGTGCCTCGATCGGGCGCTGGTCATAGGCGCCGGGGATGACGAGGCCGCCATTGCAGCAATCGCCGCCGCCGATCGTCTGCACCGGGTTCATCGGATCATAGCGATAACGATCCGCCTTCTCGCCGCTCTTCGGCGCGGTCAGCGAGAGCGTGCCGTCGCCGTTGATGCCGTTGGCCTTGCCGCCGCTGCGCAGATACATGCGCACCGTCTGCACGCCCCTGGGCGGCCATTGCTCGTCCTTCTTCCACTTGTTCTCGCCCATCACATAATATTGGACGTGCGGGGTCGAGGCGGGGAAGGCGTTGGCGTCGCTCTTCAGCCATTTGTCGAACCATTTGAAGATCATGCCGTCGACATCGAAGCTGGTGTCGCCCATGTCGCGATTGCCGACCTTGGTGTTCGGCCCCATGCGGGCATATTGGCAATGCGGCATCGGCGCGATCACCGCGTACTGGTTGTCGCTCGCCTCCTTGTCCGAATTGACGGTGCGCGCGTGGTTGAACAGCTCCATGTTCGGCCCGATCGACACGTCATACCAGGTGTTGAACCACAAGGCCGGGACGCCCCAGCCCATCGTGTCCTGGTAGAGTCCGCCCTGGAACCAGGCCGGGTCGGCCGGGGTGCGATGGATGAACTTCTCGAACTGCGCCGGCGGCTCGCCGAGCGAGGTCAGCATCTGGTCGACCGGCAGATGCTGGATCTGCTTCACCCAGTCGACCTTCGGCTTGGCGGCGGCGAGATCGTTATACTGGGCGATACGGGCGCGGGTCGTGGTGTCGAGGCCCTTGGGCAGCTGGGCGCGCAGCGGGTTCTCATTGCCGTAGAGCCAGACGAAGAACAGGTTGCGCGGCACGCCGCCGGTGTACCAATTGCCCTGCTCCCAGAAACGGCCCACCTTCCCGATGCCCGCGCCTGCCGACATCGGCACCATCGCGGCATGGGCGGGATGGTTCATGCCGGCCAGCGCCAGCTGCCATTCCGCCGAGGAGGAGCAGCCGAGCGTGCCAACCTTGCCGTTCGACCAGGGCTGCTGCGCGATCCAGGTCAGCGCGTCATAGCCGTCCGTCTGCGGACGCCCGAGAATCTCCCAGTCGCCTTCGGAGAAGAAATGGCCGCGCTCGTTCTGAACGATGAAGGCATAGCCCCGCGACAGCGCCTGGGCGGCATAGCGCAGCGTCGAGCCGCGCAGCTTATGCTCGTTGTAAGGCGTCTTCCACAGGATCGTCGGCAGCTTCCCAGTGGCGTCCTTGGGCCGATAGACGTTGGTCGAAAGGCCGATGCCGTCGCGCATCTTGACCATCTCCGCCTCGGTGATCGTGGCGTGGTCGGCGACATATTTCTTCAGATTATCATCGCTATACTGCGAGAAGTCCTGCGCGGTGGCGGCAGTGGCATTGGCCAGAGCGCTGGCCATTGCCAGCAAGGTCACCAGTTTCTTCACGTTCCCGTTCTCCCCCTGCTCCCGGTATGCCCCGGGGCCGTCGTGGCCCGGATGTCCCGTGTGGCCGCGGCCACGTCAAGCTGTCCAATGGGTCAAAACTCACGATTTCCGGGTGGCCCGGCCGTTCACGGTGCCAGCATCTCCGCCACCCAGGCCGGCACCAGCACGCTTGCCGGACCGAGGCGGGTATCGTCGAACCAGGGGCTGCCGGCGCTGCGTTCGAGGTTCAGCTCAAGCGTCGCAGCGCCGCACTGGCTGGCGAGCTGCACGAAGCCCGCCGCCGGATAGACCGCGCCGGAGGTGCCGATCGACACGAACAGGTCCGCCTCGGCCACCGCCTGCTCGATCCGCTCCATCGCGTACGGCATTTCGCCGAAGAACACGATGTCAGGCCGGAGCGCCGCCGCCCCGCACGAAGCGCAGGCGAGGCCGGGGGGCATCGGCCCGTCCCAGCCGCGCTGCGCGCCGCAGGCGGCACACAGCGCCGAGCGCAGTGCGCCGTGCATGTGGATCAGGCGGCGCGCGCCGGCGCGCTCGTGCAGGTCATCGACATTCTGCGTGACGATGGCGAGCTCACCCGGCCATTCGCGGTCGAGCCGGGCCAGCGCCTCATGCGCGGCGTTGGGGCGCACGGTGGCCAGGGCGGCGCGGCGGGCGTCGTAGAAGCGATGCACCAGCGCCGCGTCGCGCGCCAGCGCCTCGGGCGTGCAGACATCCTCCACGCGGTGGGCCTCCCACAGGCCGCCCGGCCCGCGGAAGGTGGCCAGCCCGCTTTCCGCCGAGATGCCGGCGCCGGTGAGGATGACGATATTGCGAGGCCGCGCCATCGCATCTCCCTATCCGCATCGGCGCCGGCGCGCCACGCCGGCCAGCCCTTCCGTCAGCGCTTCGGCGTGAACGGTGCCGGGATGCGGCCGGCGGACTGCCGCTCGACCATCCAGCCCGGATATTCGGGCGGCAGCGCACTCACCGCGTCCAGCCGGGCGATATCCTCGGCGTCGAGGGTAAGCTCCACGGCGGCGAGGTTCTGATCGAGCTGGTCGAGCGTCTTGGCGCCGATGATGATGCTCATCACGAACGGCTTGGCGAGGATCCACGCCAGCGCCACCGACGCCACCGAGGCGTCATGCTTCGCCGCCACCTCACGCAGCGCTGCGACGCAATCCCAGGCGCGATCCTTGTTGACCGGCGGGAAATCGAAATTGGCGCGACGCCCCTCGCTCGCCGCACCCGGCCCATATTTGCCCGAGAGCAGCCCGCCGGCGAGCGGCGACCACACCATCAGGCCCAGCTTCTCACTCTCCAGGAACGGCACGATCTCGCGCTCCAGGTCACGGCCGGCCAGCGAATAATAGGCCTGCACCGTCTCGAAACGCGCCCAGCCCCGCGCCTCGGACAGGCCGAGCGCCTTGGCCATGCGCCATGCCGGCCAGTTCGACACGCCGACATAGCGCACCATGCCGCTCGCCACGATATCGTCCAGCGCGCGCAGCGTCTCCTCGATGGGGGTGACGATGTCGACGCCGTGGAGCTGATAGAGGTCGATATGATCGACGCCCATCCGTTCGAGGCTCTGCTCCACCTGCTCGAAGAGATGGGCACGCGACGAGCCGCGATCGTTCGGCCCCTCGCCCATGCTGCCAAAGGCCTTGGTGGCGATCACCACATCCTTGCGGGCGACGCCGAGATCGTTCAGCGCCTGACCCAGCATCCGCTCGGACTGGCCGAAGGAATAGACGTTGGCGGTGTCGATGAAATTGACCCCGGCCGCCATCGAGCGCTCGATGATGTCGTTCACCGTCTTCTGCTGGAGGCCGGCGATATTGTCCCAGATGCCGCCTGTGGAGCCTTCGCCGAAGGTCATCGCGCCGAGGCAGATCTCCGACACGAACAGGCCCGTATTGCCAAGCTGCTTGTAGCGCATGCGCCGTCTCCCTGAAATGCGGCGCGCAGATAGGAGCAGCCCCCCGCTTCCGCCAGCAGCGCCCGCAAATCTTTCTGCGTTGTCGCGACCGGCCGGTTTTGCCATGGCTCGGGGCGTTGTGGGAAAGGTGTAGCATGACGATCAGGATCGGGATCATCGGCGCCGGCGGGCGCATGGGGCGGGCGATCGCCAACGCCGCGGCGGAGGCCGGCGCGAGCATCGCCGGCGGCATCGACCGCGAAGGCGCCGTGCACGGCGATTACGCCAGCCCGGCCGCGCTCGCCGCGGCATCGGATGTGCTGATCGATTTCTCGACGCCGGACGCGCTTCCCGCCAGCCTTGACGCCGCGCGCGCGGCGGGCAAGCCGATCGTCATCGGCACCACCGGCCTCCAGCCCGGGCATCACGCGCTGATCGACGCTGCCGCCGCCGATATTCCGGTGCTGCAATCGGCGAACACCTCGCTCGGCGTGAACCTGCTCCGCGCGCTCGTGAAGGAGGCGGCGCGGCGGCTCGGGTCCGACTGGGACATCGAGGTCCTCGAAATGCACCATCGCAACAAGGTGGATGCCCCGTCCGGCACCGCGCTGATGCTCGCCGCCGCCGCCGCCGAGGGGCGCGGCGCGACGCTGCAGGAACTGAGCCGCTTTGACCGCATCAGCCTCCATCCCCATGCCCGCGAGCCGGGCACGATCGGCTATGCCAGCCTGCGCGGCGGATCGGTGGCGGGCGATCACAACATCATTTTCGCCGCCGAGGGCGAGCGGATCGAGCTTGGCCACCGCGCCGAGAATCGCGGCATCTTCGCGCGCGGCGCGGTGAAGGCGGCGCTGTGGCTCGCGGATCGACCCGCCGGCCGTTACCAGATGGTCGACGTTCTCGGCCTGTGAAGAAGGCCGACGTCATCGAATTCTTCCACCGTCTGGCCGAAGCGAACCCCGAGCCGAAGACGGAGCTGGAATCGGTCAACACCTACACCCTGCTCGTCGCGGTGGTGCTGTCCGCCCAGGCGACGGACGCCGGCGTCAACAAGGCGACGCGCGCCCTGTTCGCCGAAGTTGATACACCGCAGAAGATGGTCGCGCTCGGCGAAGACGGGCTCAAGGCGCACATCAAGACCATCGGCCTGTTCAACATGAAGGCGAAGAACGTCATTGCGCTGTCCGAGGCGCTGATCGCCGATCATGGCGGCGAGGTGCCGGCCGATCGCGCCGCGCTGGAACGGCTGCCGGGCGTCGGCCGCAAGACCGCGAACGTGGTGATGAACGTTGCCTTCGGGGAGGAGACGATCGCGGTGGACACCCACATCTTCCGCGTCTCCAACCGCACCGGCCTCGCCCCGGGCAAGGATGTCCGCGCCGTCGAGGACGGGCTCGAGAAGGTGGTGCCCAAGGCCTATCGGCTGCACGCTCACCACTGGCTGATCCTGCACGGCCGCTATGTGTGCAAGGCGCGGCGGCCGGAATGCTGGCGCTGCCCGGTGATCGACCTGTGCGCCTATCGGCCCAAGACGCCGCCGCCCGCCGAAAACCGGACAGCCGGCGGCGCGACGCGCGCCTAGCACGGGAAATCGCTCTGGCGATGCCCGCTCGCCTCTGCTAGGCGGACGCCCAGGCACCCGTAGCTCAGCTGGATAGAGCGCTGCCCTCCGAAGGCAGAGGCCACAGGTTCGAATCCTGTCGGGTGCGCCAGTATTTAGCGGCGACATCGCATTCCTATCCCGGTGTCATCCCCGTGTGGCGCGCCGAGAACTCTCCGCAGTGCCGCCACTCCTTGTGCGCCCTATCGCTACCAGGGCGGTGCCGCTGAATGGCGACGCCAAGCTGGCTTCGATGGTCGTAGAGCCGGTTGAGGCGCGGGTCAGCGTCGGTGCGTTCGTCATGCGGCGCCTTCGCTGGCGCTGTGGCGCTACCCGAGCGCGCGCGAACACTTTCCCTGTCGCCCCATCAGCGGATGCGGAAAAACCCGGCCGCTGTCGACGCGCGCAAGCGTGAGCGCGGGCCCGCGATCGTCGAGTGCGCGCGATCGCGGGGCATTGTGAGGCACGCCGCCAATCCGGGTGCATGGCCGGCATCCACAGCCTAAAGCGTTGGCCATGTCCGAATCTGCTTCGTCCGATCAGCGCCGGGTCGTGCGCGCCGCTGGCATCGTGCTTCGCCGCCATGGCCCGACCGCGCCAGTCTGGCGGCGGCGGAGCGCGATCATCGGCGGCGCGATCCTGACGGGCCTCGCCGCGATCGCCTTTGCGAAGCTTGCCGACCTCGCCAGCGTCCGGTTTCTGGCCCTGTCGACCCGCTTCTGGTGGCTGCCGCTGTTGCTGACGCCGGCCGCCTATGCCCTGATCCTGTGGCTGACCAACCGGCTGGCCCCTGCCGCGCGCGGCTCCGGCATTCCCCAGATCATCGCGGCGAAGCGTGATCCGGAACGCGCCCTGGCGGACCTCGCCGCACCCCGCACCGCCGCCCTGAAGGCCGTGCTGACGATCGGCGCGCTCGGCGTTGGCGGGTCGGTGGGGCGCGAGGGGCCGACGGTGCAGCTCGGCGCGACGATCATGGCCTATTCGCATCGATTGCTGCGCGTGCCGGTGAACGCCTCGGTGCTGATCGCGGGCGCGGCCGCGGGCGTCGCGGCCGCGTTCAACACGCCGCTGGCCGGCGTCGCCTTCGCCATCGAGGAACTGGCTGCCGCCTATGAGCAGCGCATGACCCTGCTGGTCATGGCCGCCGTGCTGGTCGCCGGTATGACGGCGCAGGGCATTGCCGGGGACTATGTCTATTTCGGGATCGTCGGTCAGACCCTGCCGCTGCTGGGCGTGCTGATCGTGGCGCCGGTCGCAGGCGTGGTCGGCGGTCTGGCGGGCGCCCTGTTCTCGCACCTGATGCTGTGGTTCGCCCGTGGCGGCGCGCGAAGGGTTTCGGGCGGCCATCCGCTGCTGTTCGCCGCCGCCTGTGGCCTGCTCGTCGCCGGGCTCGGCGTCGCGACCGGCATGACCTGGGGCACGGGCTATGAAGCGGCGCGCGCGATCATCGAGGGCGGGCACGCGCCGCTTTGGTTCGGCGCGGCCAAGTTCGTGAGCACGCTCGCCACCGCCGCGGCGGGGCTTCCCGGCGGCATCTTCTCGCCCAGCCTGGCGACCGGTGCCGGCGTCGGCAACCTGCTCCACGCGCTGTTCCCCGCCGAGCCGCTCGGCGCGGTCGTCCTCCTCGGGACGGTCGCCTATTTCACGGGCGTGGTGCGCGCGCCGCTGACGGCGGTGATCATCATGTCGGAGACGACCGGCAGCCGCGGACTGATGCTGCCCCTGCTGGCCTCCGCCCTGATCGCGGAGGGCGCCGCCGCCCTGGTCTGCCGCGAGCGGCTTTATCATGGGCTGGCGGCCGGCTTCGCGCAGCGCGAGCGCGAAGCGGCTTGACCTCGGGCCGGTCGTTATTGCGTTGGCACCGGGGCCACGATGTCATCACTCCACATAATCCTGACGCGGCCCGCGGCACTTCCCGCCCTTTAGCGCAAGCGGCTCGCCTGATAGCCGAGAATGCGGGCAACTGGAGTTGCTCGCGCCTTCGCTAGAAGACCGAACTCAAGGAAATGGACGCCGCGTGATCGTTGCTGTCGTCGGTGCCGGGCCGAAAGCCGTGCTGGTGAAGATAGCCGATCTCGAGGTTGACGTTCCTGGCCAGCGGCGCCGCGACGGCGATGAGGTTGCGCATCCGCTCTTCGCCCTCGACGCGCTGGAAGCTCGTCCTGTTGAGATCGATGAAGCTCTCGTGGGTCAGCACCAGTGCCGTCGCCCCGCCCGCACGGAACGGCAACGCATATCTTACAAAGGGTCGCACACGAAGAGCTGTGCCGCTCGCTCCCTCGCGCCAGCGTTCCTCCATGCGCAGCCTTGCGCTGAGCTGCCCGCGCCCGATCTTCACGACATTGTCGAATGTGACCTGCTGGCGCCCGCGGTGCTCCATCACCGAAAAATGGCCCGCATCGTAATTGGGGTCATGGGTATAGCCAGCCCACAGGGTAACCTTGCCGGAAACCCGGTAACCGAGCAGCGAGTTCATCTCGGCCTCGTAGAGGCCGTGGCGATTCTCGCTGAACCGGACGATCGCCTCATTCGAAAATCGCCATCTTCTACCCAGCGCCATGACGGCATTGCCGCCGATCCACAGCTGCCCGTCGTCCTCAGCTTGCGCGGGAACGGAGGGTGCCAGCGCCATAAGCAGGCACAGCCATTTGATGGTCGGGCGAATCGGTGGTCTCCGTACGAAGTCGCGCCGCCTAACGTTTATGTCAGTTTGACTGCAATATCTCTCGCCCAATAAGTGGCTTGCCGGGCTTGATCGCAACGTGCGCCTGATGCCGGTGTCCCGCCGCGACCGCACTGGCGGCGCCTCTACACCGCGCCTCGATTGGCGCGTTGGTCGAGCTCCGAATTGAGCTCCGCGCCGAACAGCAGCACATAGCCGGACAGGTACATCCAGCTCAGCAGACCGATCGCCGCCCCCAGCGAGCCATAGCTCGCGTCATAATGGGCGATGTGCGAGACATAGGTCCCGAAACCGAGGGTCAGCCCCAGCCACAACAGGCCGGCCAGGATGGATCCGGGGCTGATCCACACCCAGCGTGCGCGCGCGCGACATGGCGCGTAGCGATAGAGCGCGCCCGCCGCACCCGCCCCGACCAGGGTCAGCAGGGCATAGCTGATGATCGTGCCGAGGATGACGAAGGCGCGGCTGTCGGACGGGAAGAGCTGGCCGATCGCGGTCATCCCGGCAATGGACAGGGCGGCGAGGATCGCGCCGACGGCACCGGCGACGGTGATGGTCAGCGCGATGAGGTTGATGCGCAGGAAGCTGCGCGTCTCCTTCTCGTCATAGGCGATATTGAGGGCGGAGACGAGCGCGCCGGCGCCGTTGCGGGCGCCGAACAGCGCAACGGCGATGGCGACAATGAGGCCGGCGCCCTTGCGCCCGTCCGATCCCTTCACCACCGTCATCAGCTGCTCGCCAACGCTCCGCGCCGCTGCCGCCGGCATCACCTCGGTCAAGGCGCGCATGTGCCGGATCACCGTCGCCGGCTCGGCGAAGATGCCGTAAGTGAGCACGATCGCGGTGAGCAGCGGCACGATCGCCAGGAAGACGTAGAAAGCCACGCCCGCGGCGGCGAGGCCGATATTGTCCTCCATCGCCTCGTTCCAGGTGCTGACCACCACCTCGCGCCACGCCCGCAACGGCATGCGCCACGGACTGGTGGCCGGCCTCGTCAACACCATCATCGACCACGATCCTCGCGCCGTCTGGCTCGGCTAAGCGCTTGACGGGCGGCGACGTTCCGGTTTTGGCCATGGCTGCCCTAAAAGCCGTACCGGCGCGCGGCGGGGGCGCGATCGTGGCGCCGGGGCCGGCCGCCACGATGCTTTCGGCCCTGTCTCACTTTGGGATGGTTGGCATAAAGGCGCGATGACGGGCCTGCGCATTAGAAACCTGTCGCGGGCCCATGGATTTCTGCCCGATGATCTCGGGGAGGATTGAACCGTGTTGGTGGTGAGACGATTGGCGCCCCTGCTCGTCGGAGCGATGGCCTTCGCGGCCTGCATGGCGGTGGGGCTGCTGGCGATTTGACGCCCGGCGAACTTCACTCAACAGCAAACCGCGCCGGAAGATAACAGGCAGGGCCCGATATCTTCCGGCGCGGTCGCAGCTAGGCCGATCGATGGGGGTGACGATGTCACCCCCATCTTCGTTTGGTTCAGGCGAACTGAACGTTGGCGCGGCGGCGACGCATCGCGAAGCCAACCAGGCCGAAGCCGCTCAGCATCATCGCCCACACGGCCGGCTCCGGAACCGCCGACGCCTGGAAGGCGACGGTGCCCGAATAGGTGCCGCGGCCGCTGCCGATCACCTGGATGGTGTTCAGCTCCAGCGCCTCGATCGGGATGCCCGACACGGTCAGCTTGTCGCCGCCGAGCGCCGCCAGCTGGGCGGCATAGGACACGCCGTTGATGACGAGGTCCGTGAGGGTCATCGTCGCACCGCTCGGCACCGCCAGGGAGATCGAGCCGCCACCGACGCCGTCCTGCGGAAGGCGGAAGGTGAAGGTGTCGTTGAACGACGTCGCCGTCTCGTAGCCCTGGAAGAAAGTGGCCGTGATGAAGTCAGACGCCGGCGTGCCGGTGACGATGAAGAAGTTATCGCCCGGGCCGTCGTAAGACATGCCATCGCCGTTGGAGTCGATCGGGAAGGTGGTGGCCTGAGCCGCCGACGCGCCCGTCAGGGCGATGGCGACAACGGCGGCGCTCGCCGCGAATTTCTTGAGGTTCGTCATCATGTTACTTCTCCCTAGCTGACCGACTACGGATACTCGCAGCCTTAGTACAAGGTACCTTTACGCTCATCAGCTTCCGCATGGCCGGCGTTCCTCAGCCACATTCGTGATTAGCGCGGATTCTTCGGGAGGAGTCGTTTTCGACCCACCCCGCTTATCTAATAAGCAAGTCCCGTACCAAACCGGAAAACCATTGAATCGCAGAGGCATGCAATGCAGGCGTCGAGGCCGCTTGTAAGATATTCCGACACTTTCGCGGCATGCCCGGCGATCCTCCGTTCTCGAGCCTCTTTCACGCAGATTTCTGCGGCCCAAGCCGGGGCGCGTGCGGAACCTTGCGCGACCTCGCCGCGTCTCGGAGCGATGAAGGTCGCCACCTACAATGTGAACGGGGTCAACGGCCGGCTGCCGGTGCTGCTGCGCTGGCTGGAGGAGGAAGCGCCGGACATCGTCTGCCTGCAGGAGCTGAAGGCCCCGCAGGAACGCTTTCCGGAGCAGGCGATCCGTGATCTCGGCTATGACGCGATCTGGCACGGCCAGAAAAGCTGGAACGGGGTAGCGATCCTGAGCCGCGCCGGCCCGCTCCACGAAACCCGCCGCGGCCTGCCCGGCGACGCGCAGGACGACCATAGCCGCTATATCGAGGCGGCGGTGGCCGGCATCATCGTCGGCGGCCTCTATTTGCCGAATGGCAACCCGCGTCCCGGCCCGAAATTCGATTACAAGCTACGCTGGTTCGAGCGGCTGATCGCCCATGCCGGCGAGTTGCTGGGCTCCGGCCTGCCGGTGATGTTGGCCGGCGATTTCAATGTGATGCCGACCGATCTCGACGTCTACAAGCCCGAACGCTGGCTCGACGACGCGCTGTTCGCGCCCGAGGTCCGCGACGCCTATGCCCGGCTCCTCGAACAGGGCTGGACGGACGCGCTGCGCGCGCGCCACCCCGGCGAGACGATCTACACATTCTGGGATTATTTCCGGAACGCCTATGGTCGCAATGCGGGCCTGCGCATTGATCACCTCCTGCTCAGCCCCGCCCTGGCGGGGCGGCTGGTCGACGCGCAGGTCGACGCCCATGTCCGCGGCTGGGAGAAGACCAGCGATCACGCCCCGGTCTGGGTCGAGCTGGCCGACGAGCCGCGGCGGCGGCGCACGGTCAGGCCGAAGGGTCGGGACCCGTCAGAAACGGCATGATGTCGACGCCGTCGCCCGGAAAGGTGGCGAAGTGCGGATGCCCCTCGAAGATTCGTGCCGCAGCCTCGATCGTCTCCGCCTCGACGATGACATAGCCGCAGAAACTGTTGACCCCCGGCGCTGCGCCCTCCTGCGTCACCCGCAACGTCTTGCCGACCATGCCGCCCCGATCGGGCAGGGATGCGGCGTGCCTCGCCTCCCACTCGGCCCATTGCTTCAGCCCGGCTGCGTCGATCGCGTCCTGCTCTGCCCTGGGCAGCGCCCGGAAGCGGACGACCGCCTCCGGCTGAATGGTGTAGACGGCGAGGAATCGCGGCATGACGGACGCCATTATGCCTGCACGATGCGGCCATGCCCAGAGCGTGCCTAGACGGCGATCAGCACGCCGTCATAGCTCGCGTCCTCCAGCGCCCGCCCGGCGCCGATCGCGACACACATCAGCGCGTTGTCGGCGATCGTCACCGGCAGGCCGGTCGCCTGCGCGAGCACCTTGTCGATGCAGTCGAGCAGCGCGCCGCCGCCGGTCATGACGATGCCCTGGTCGACGATGTCGGCGGCCAGCTCCGGCGCAGTATGCTCGAGCGCGCTCAGCACGGTCTCGACGATCTGGTTGATCGGCTCGGTAATGGCCTCGGCGATCTCGGTCTGGCTGATCTCGATCTCCTTGGGCACGCCCTTGACGAGGTCGCGCCCCTTGGCGTGCATCACCTCGCCGCTGCCGCCTTCCGGCAGGCGGGCGATGCCGATGGTCAACTTGATGCGCTCGGCGGTCATCTCGCCGATCATCAGATTATGCTTGCGGCGGATATAGGAGGCGATCGCCTCGTCAAGCTTGTCGCCGCCGACGCGCACCGAGGTGCTGTAGGCCAGCCCGCGCAGCGACAGCACCGCCACTTCGGTGGTACCCCCGCCGATATCGACGACCATCGCCCCGATCGGCTCGGTTACCCTGATCCCCGCCCCGATCGCGGCCGCCATCGGCTCCTCGAGCAGCCAGACCTTGGCGGCGCCCGCGTTGCTCGCGGCGCGGCGGATGGCGCGCCGCTCGACCGGGGTCGAGCCGGACGGCACGCAGATCGCGATGGCCGGCCGGCGCGGCATCCGGCCTGCCCCGCCATGCGCCTTGTCGATGAAATGCTTGATCATCTGCTCGGCAATATCGATGTCGGCGATCACGCCGCCGCGCAGCGGGCGGATGGTTTCAACATTGCCGGGCGTCTTGCCCATCATCAACTTGGCGTCGCTGCCGATGGCGCGAACGCGGGCGACCCCGTCGACCGTCTCCATCGCCACTACGGAGGGCTCGTTGAGCACTATGCCCTTATCCCGGACATAGACGACGGTGTTTACCGTGCCGAGATCGATTGCCATGTCATGTGAGGCAAAACCGAAAAAGCGGGAAAAACGCATGCCGGATTTGGCCTCACGCAAATTAAACAACCATGCGCACGACGAGACGCGCCGCCCTAGACTGCCCGTTTCGGGAGCCTGGACGGTGTCGGCAAACCGCAGGAACGTCAAGCAACCGCCGTCCGGACTATCGGATCTATCCTGCGGCCGGTCGCAATTCAGCCTGATCCACCCCGGCCCTGGCGCTCTTACCCCAAGGACCGCGCAGGCCCCGGGACGATCAGGCGAGCCCGAGCAGCCAGCTCGCCAGCGACACCGGATGGATGGTGGCGCCCGGCATATGCTCGCTCAGCTCGCGCCGGTTGGCCATGATCCAGGCGAGGCATTGGGCCCGGCTCTCGAACAGCGCGAAGCTCTCGCGTGAAGGCGCCTTGGTCTCGCCATCGACGAGGAAGCGGGCATGGGACCGGCAACCGGGCGCGGCCACCCAGTCCCGGTCCGGCGCCTCCACCGCCACCGCCCAATGGGCCTTGCAGGGGTCGAGCGCTTCCACGTCGCGGCGATGCATCGGAGCCTCCGACAAGCGGGACGGCGGCCGGAGGAAGCCGGCCGCCGCCCGCCCTTCCGTTTATCGGGCCCCCGCCGGCTCGGCGATGCCGATCGGTTCCACGCTGTCCGGCTTCTGCGGCAGATCGAAGCGGTCGGCGTTCATCACCTTGGTCCAGGCGCTCACGAAGTCGCGGACGAACTTCTCCTCATTGCCCTTCTCGGCATAGACCTCGGCGACGGCGCGCAGCTGGCTGTTGGCGCCGAAAATCAGGTCGGTGCGTGTCGCCCGCCACTTCTCCTGCCGGCCGCCGCGATCATAGCCGATAAACTCCTCGTCGGCGCTCTCGTCGATCACCTTCCAGAACGTGTCGTTGTCGAGCAGATTGACGAAGAAGTCGTTGGTCAGCTGCCCCTTGCGGGTGGTGAACACGCCCTCCGGTGCATCCTTGTGATTGGCGCCGAGCACCCGCAGGCCGCCGACCAGCACCGTCATTTCCGGAACCGACAGGCCGAGCAGCGAGGCGCGATCGAGCAACAGCGCCTCCGTCTTCACCGAATGCCGCGTTTTCAGATAGTTGCGGAAGCCGTCGGCGACGGGCTCCATCACCGAGAAGCTCTCGGCGTCGGTCCAGTCCTGCGTGGCATCGCCGCGGCCGCCGGTGAACGGCACCGCGATGTCGAAGCCGGCGTCCCGCGCCGCTTTCTCCACCGCCGCCGTGCCGGCCAGCACGATCGCGTCGGCCATCGACAGGTTGCCGCGCAGTTCCTCGATCCTGGCGAGGATCGTCGCCAGCTCGGCCGGTTCGTTGACGGCCCAGTCCTTCTGCGGGGCGAGCCGGAGGCGCGCGCCGTTGGCGCCGCCCCGATGATCGGTGCGGCGATAGGTCGATGCCGAGGCCCATGCCGTCTTGACGAGCTGGCCGACCGTGAAGCCCGCGCCCAGGATCGCCTGACGGAACGCGGCGACATCGCCGTCCGCGGCAGCCCTGCCCGCGGGCACCGGATCCTGCCAGATCAGGTCTTCCGCCGGCACTTCCGGCCCCAGATAGCGGACCTTCGGCCCCATGTCGCGGTGTGTGAGCTTGAACCAGGCGCGCGCGAACGCGTCCTTGAAAGCCTCGTGATCCCGGCGAAACCGTTCGGAGATAGCGCGGAACTCGGGATCGACCTTCAGCGCCATGTCCGCCGTGGTCATCATCGTCGGCACGCGCCTCGACGGATCATGGGCGGCAGGCGCCATGTCCTCCGGCTTCTGGTCGATCGGCTGCCATTGCTTGGCGCCGGCGGGGCTGCGCACCAGCTCATATTCATAGTCGAGCAGCAGCCGGAAATAATTTTCGGACCATTCGGTCGGCGTGTTGACCCACGCCCCCTCGATGCCGCTGGTGATGGTATGCTCGCCGAAGCCGCTCTCATGCGCGCTCGCCCAGCCGAGGCCCTGCAACGCGATGTCGGCCGCCTCGGGCGCGGCATCGACGAGGCTCGGGTCGCCGGCGCCGTGCGCCTTGCCGAAAGTGTGGCCGCCCGCGGTCAGCGCCACCGTCTCCTCATGGTTCATCGCCATGCGCTCGAAGGTGACCTTGATGTCGCGCGCCGACTGCAACGGATCGGGCACGCCGCCCGGCCCCTCGGGGTTGACGTAGATCAGGCCCATCTGGATTGCCGCCAGCGGGTTCTCCAGCTCCAGCTCCTCCTCCGGCAGGATGCGGGTCTTGTTGTCGGGGTGGCCGACGAACTGCTCCTCCGAGCCCCAATAGATGTCGCGCTCCGGCTCGAACACGTCGCGGCGGCCGCCGCCAAAGCCGAACACCGGGCCGCCCATCGACTCGATGGCGACGTTGCCGGTGAGGATGAAGAGGTCCGCCCAGCTGATATTCTTGCCGTATTTCCGCTTGATCGGCCACAAGAGGCGCCGCGCCTTGTCGAGATTGCCATTGTCCGGCCAGCTGTTGAGCGGCGCGAAGCGCTGCTGCCCGCTATTGGCGCCGCCGCGCCCGTCGGCGGTGCGATAGGTGCCGGCGGCATGCCACGCCATGCGGATGAACAGGCCGCCATAATTGCCGTAATCCGCCGGCCACCAGGGCTGGCTGTCGGTCATCAGCGCCTTGATGTCGGCCTTGAGCGCCTGGTAGTCGAGCGCCTGGAACGCGGCGGCATAGTCGAAATCATCGCCCATCGGGTCGGCGGAGAGGCCGCCCTGATTGAGAATATCCAGCGGCAGCGCCTCCGGCCACCAGTCGCGATTGGTGCGGCCGAGCAGGGAGCGCACCGTCGTCGGCTTGCCCGCGGGGCAACCCATTTCGCCTGTCTTTGCGTCCATCGCCCATCTCTCCCATGTCGTTGACCCGGGGGAGGCTAGGCCGGACGCGGCGCGTGCGAAAATGACTAAAGCTCGTCAGTGGCGATCAGGAAATCGATCAGCACCATCGGCATCTGGCCCCGCCCGCCGGCTGATGCCAGAATGGCGGCATGATCCTGCGCATCGGCCACATCAACATTCGCACCCCGATCCTCGAGGAGACGCTCGCTTTCTACGAATCGGTGCTGGCGATGCGACGCGGGCCCGCGCGGACCATGGCGGACCAGTCCCGTAACGCCTGGCTCTACGATGATGCGGGGCGCGCGCTGATCCACGTCAACATGCCCGCCGCGGACGAGGCCGTGCCGGATGTCGGCGCGCGCGGACGAATCGATCACGTCGCCTTCGACGGCCGCGATCCCGACGAGATGGAGGCGCGCTTGCAGCGGCTCGGCATCGCCTATCGCCGCAGCGAGACACTGGTCAGCGGGCTCACGCAGATCGTCCTGCGCGATCCGAACGGCATCATGCTCGAACTGGCGTTCGGCACCGACCTCGCACTCGATTCGCAGCGTTCCGGCGGGAACGGTGTCTGAACAACTGGTCAGCAATTCGCTGTTCAGACCCCGCCCACCACTGGGAACGCCAATGAGCTTCTGTATCATAACGGCACGGTTGGACAGGGCAAGCGACGTTCGTGGTTAACGCCCGTGGATTTCACACTGCCCGGACATGATCCCACACCCGGGAGATCACCACCGACCCCTCACCGACCGAGGACGCCACCCGCTTGACCGAGCCGGAGCGCACATCGCCGACCGCGAAGATGCCGGGATGCGACGTGGCATAGGGCGAGTTCGCCCCAACCGCCTCGCCGGTGAGCACGAAGCCCTTCGAATCGAGCGCCACCATCCCCGACAGCCAGTCGGTGTTGGGCGCCGCGCCGACCATCACGAACACCGCGCACGCCGGCACCACCCGCTCGGCGCCATCGGCGACGGTGCGCACCGTCACTTCATGGAGCTTTTCGTCGCCGTGCAGCGCTGCGACCTCGCTGCCATATTCGATGCTGATCCGCGGTTCGGCCTCCAGCCGGCTCGACAGATAGTTGGACATGGACGAGGCCAGCGTCCTGCCGCGTACCATCAGGCGGACATGGCTGGACGATCGGGACAGGAACATCGCCGCCTGCCCCGCCGAATTGCCGCCGCCGATGACGATCGTGTCGGCGTTGTTGCAATAGCGCGCCTCGTTCTCCGTCGCCGCATAGTAGACGCCGGCCCCCTCGAACTCGCTCAGCCGATCGATCGGGAGGCGGCGGTACTGGACGCCCGTCGCCACCACCACCGCGCCGGCGCGGACGCGCTGGCCATTGTCGAAGGTCGCGCAGAACTGCCGGTCCTCCAGCTCCTCAAGCTTGATCACCCGCCGAGGCATGACGAAGCGCGTCCCGAACTTCATCGCCTGCACCTCCCCCCGCCACACCAGGTCCGCGCCGGAGATGCCCGTCGGAAAGCCCATGTAATTCTCGATCCGGCTGGACGTGCCCGCTTGCCCGCCGAGCGCTGTGTCCTCGACGACGAGCGCGCTCAGCCCTTCGGCGCCGGCATAGACCCCGGCCGCGACCCCGGCCGGGCCGCCGCCGACGATCAGCACGTCGAACGGCTCATCCTCGTCGAGGTCGCGCGCGATGCCGAGCAGGCGGGCCACCTTCTCCGGTGTCGGATCGTCGACGACGGTGTCGCGCCCGAAAATCACCGCCGGCCGATCCGCCGCAATGGCGCAGCTCGTCGCCACCCGCTCCGCCTCGACGCTGCCCATCGCGTAGGAGCTGTAGGGCAGGCGATTGCGACCGGCGAACTCGGCGATGCCGCGCACGGCACGATCCGCCTCCTCCCCGATCAGCACCAGCACGCTGTCGCGCGTGTCGAGCTGGCGCCGTCGCCGCGCCGCCAGCACGGTGATGATGATGTCCGACATTTCCGGGATTTCGGACATCAGCCGCAGCATCGCCGGGCGCGGCACCTCGATGACGCGCGTATCCCGGGCGGCGCGCATCGGCATCGTCCAGCTACCGCCGTAGAGGAACGAGATTTCGCCCATGAACTGCGTCGGCCCCAGCGACCAGGGCAGATGGCGCTCGCCGGTGAAGGGATTCATCACCTCGATCTCGCCATCCTCGACATAGACGAAGCGATCGACGAGCTGGCCGGGGTGAACGATGACGGTGCCGGCCGGATAATCGACGATCGTGCCCTCCGCCCTCAGCGCCGCGACATGGGCCGGCGCCAGCGGCACACGCTGCATCTCGCTCAGATCGCGCCCGATCGTCTCCATCGCTCTCTCCCCGGCTTCCGGCGTCGCATGGCCGGACCTCTTATTGGCGTGCGGCGCCCCCCGTCGGCAAGATGCCGCCTGGCATTGCCGGGCTGGCCTCCGCGCGCGGACATGATATGTTCCGCCGGTGAGCCTGGCCGCCGTCCCGATTCCCGATTCCGTCATGCCCGATTTCGTGGTGATCGACGTGGAAACCGCGTGCGCGCGGATCAGCAGCATCTGCCAGATCGGCATTGTCGGCTTCCGCGACGGCGTGGTGGCCTTCGAATATGAGACGCTGGTCGACCCGTGCGACGAGTTCTCCGCGTTCAACATGCGCATCCACGGCATCAGCTGCGACCATGTCCTCGGCAAGCCGACCTTTGCCGACATCCACGCGGCGGTGGACGGGCATCTGGCGGGGCGGATCACCGTCGCCCATTCCTTCTTCGACAAGGGCGCGCTCGCCGCAGCCTGTCGGGTCCATGACCGGGCCGCTATCGACACCACCTGGCTGGACAGCGTGCGCGTCGCCAGACGCGCCTGGCCCGATCTTCCCAGCCACCGGCTCAACGCCCTGAGCCGTTTCCTAGGCGTGCGCCACAAGCATCACGACGCGCTGAGCGATGCGCGCGCCGCCGGCATGGTCGTCGTGCGCGCCATTGATCACACCGGCATCGACCTCAAGGGCTGGCTGGCGCCGCCGCCATCGCGCTCCGGCGCCTCGCCCAGGCCGGCGGCGGCAGGGCCGCTCAAGGGGCAGCGCATCGCCATTCTCGGCGCGCCGCGCCATGGCGAGCTGGCCCGGTTCCTCGCCGACGCCGGCGGGCGGGTGGTGGCCTCGGTCGGCACCACCACGACGATGCTCGTGATCAGCAACGACCAGCCCTTCGGCCGCTTCGTCCATGCCAGCCCCGCCTATCGCCGCGCCGAGGCGCTGCGCCGCGAGGGAATGGCGATCGAGATTATCGCCGAGGACGATCTGCGCGCCCGCGCCTAGATTGCCGGCGACAGATGCCGTTATGAAGCCTCCCGAGAAAGAACTCGTAACGAGTCGATCTGGGGGAATGCATAGATGGAAGCGCACATCGCGCGACGGCTTTTCGTCGCGGCGGGGCTGTTCGCCGCAGCCGGCACGGCATGGGCTGCGGACGAGGCGGAAACCGCCGATATCCTCGTCTATGGGCGGGCGCTGGCGCAGATCGGGTCGGCCGTCTCGGGCTCGCAAGGGACGGTCGGCTATCGCGATTTCGAGGACAAGCCGCTCGGCCGCGTCGGCGAGCTTGTCGAGAATGTGCCGGGGATGATCGCCACCCAGCATTCCGGCACCGGCAAGGCCAATCAATATTTCCTGCGCGGCTTCAACCTCGATCATGGCACCGACTTTGCCGGCTTCGTCGACGGGGTGCCGATCAACATGCGTACCCACGGCCACGGCCAGGGCTATCTCGACCTCAATTTCCTCATCCCGGAGCTGGTCGAGCGGATCGACTATCGCAAGGGCCCCTATTTCGCGGACACCGGCGATTTTTCCGCCGCCGGCACGGTCGGCTTCCGCACCGCTGACCGGCTCGTCCGCCCGATCGTCCAGGCGACCGCCGGCAGCTTCGGCTATTATCGCGCGCTCGCGGCCGGCAGCGGCCGGGTCGGCTCCGGCGACCTCCTGCTCGCGCTCGACGGCACGCTGTCGAACGGCCCCTGGGTGCTGGACGAGGATCTCCGGAAGGTGAACGGCCTCGTCAAGCTCAGCCAGGGCACCGCCGACCATGGCTGGAGCCTCGGCCTCACCGGCTATCATGCCAGCTGGAACGCAACCGATCAGGTGCCAGAGCGCGCCATCGACAGCGGTCTGATCAGCCGCTTCGGCAACATCGACCCCGATCTCGGCGGGCGCACGACACGGCTGGGGCTGGTCGGCAACGCCACCCTCGGTGCCACCACCCTCCACCTCTATGCCACCTACTATCGCTTCCTGCTAACCTCGGATTTCACCTATTTCCTCGACGATCCGGTCAATGGCGACGAGTTCCAGCAGCGCGACCGGCGCGGCGTGTTCGGCGGATCGGCCCGCCACGACGTCGCGATGACGCTTGCCGGACTGCCGGTGACGATCACGCTCGGCAGCGACGCGCGCTGGGATCATATCGGGAAGATCGGCCTCTATCGCTCCATCGCCGGGCGGATGAGCGACACCGTCCGCGAGGATAAGGTCGACGAGTATAGCGGTGCCCTTTACGCCGAGGCCACCGCCTCGATCACCGACACCCTCCGGCTGACGCTCGGCCTGCGCGGCGATGTCTACGGCTATGACGTCGACGCGCGCACGCTTCCGGCCAATTCCGGCAAGGGCACGGACGCGATGCTCAGCCCGAAGGCTGCCATCGCCTGGCGCGCGGGGCGCCATTTCGAACTTTACGCCAATTATGGCGAGAGCTTCCATTCGAACGACGTGCGCGGCGCCAGCATCCGTATCGATCCGGCCAGCGGCGAACCCGCCGAGCGGGTCGACGTGCTGGTCAAGGCGCGCGGCGCGGAACTCGGCGCGCGGCTCGAATTTCCACGGCTCACCGCCTCGCTGGTCGGCTATCACCTCACCCTCGGCTCCGAGCTGGTCTTTGTCGGCGATGGCGGCACCACCGAGCCCAACGACGCCACCAGCCGCTATGGCGCCGAGGCGACCCTGTTCTGGCGCCCGCGAGACTGGTTGACCCTCGACGCCTCGGCCGCGCTCACCCATGCCCGGTTCCGCGGTGTCGCCCCGGGTGAGGACCGCATCCCCAATTCGGTGTCGAACGTCGTCGCCGGCGGCGCGACCGCGGAACTCGGCCACGGCCTCAGCGCTTCGCTGCGCCTTCGCCATTTCGGCGCGGCGCCGCTGATCGAGGACGACAGCGCCCGCTCCCGCCCGACCGCGCTCGTCAATCTCGGCGCCTATTACAGGCGCGGACGCCTGAAGATCGGCGCGGACCTGCTCAACCTGTTCGACGCGCGCGATGCGGACATCAGCTATCTCTACGCCTCCCGCCTGCGCGGCGAGCCTGACGAGGGCGTTGCTGATCGCCATATCCATCCCGTCGAGCCGCGCCAGCTGCGCGTGTCGCTCCGCTACGCGCTCTAGATCGGCCACACCCACAGGATCAGCGGCGTGCCGAGGAGCAGCACCAGCAGCGACAGCGGCGCCCCCAGCCGGGCGTAATCGCCGAAGCGATAGCCGCCCGGCCCGAACACCAGCGTGTTGCACTGGTGGCCGATCGGGGTCAGGAAATCGCACCCGGCGCCGATCGCCGTCGCGATCAGGAAAGCGTCGGGGCGATAGCCGAGGTCCTTGGCGAACACCGCGGCGATCGGCGCCATCACCAGCACCGTCGCGGCATTGTTGAGGAACGGCGTCACCGCCATCGCCACGACGAGGATCAGCGCCACCGCGCCCCACGGCGGCAGCGTCGCGGCGACATGGGCAAGGCCCGTCGCCAGCACATCGGACGCGCCGGTGGTACGCAGCGAATCGCTCACCGGGATCAGCGCGCCGAGCATGATCAGGATCGGCCATTCCACCGCCTCATAGGCGTCGCGCAGCGGCAGCGCGCCGCTCGCCATGACGATGCCCGCCGCAGCGAAGAAGGCCACCGCCACCGGCACCATCCCGGTCGCCGTCGCCGTCATCGCCAGCGTCAGTACGACCAGTGGCAGCCAGCTCCGACCCGCGCCGCCCAGTCGCAGCGATCGTTCGGCGAGCGGCAGCACGCCAAGATCGCGCAGCCGATCCGGCAGCAGCCCCAGCGGCCCCTGAAACACGATGACATCGCCGGATTCGAGCTTGATCTGGCCGAGCTGGCTGGTCAGCCGCTCGCCCGCGCGGGCCACCGCGATCAGGTTGACGCCATAGCGTTCCTGCAACCGCATCCGCCCCGCCGTCTGGCCGACCAGCACCGAGCCGGCCCCGATCACCGCTTCAAGCACGCCGGTCTCGTCGCCCTCGCGCCCCTTGGGCGGCTCGCGCTGCTCGCCTTCCAGCATCAGCCCGTCGCCGGCGATGACCCGCTCCAAGGCGTCGGGCTCGCCGACCAGGATCAGCGTGTCGCCCCCGTGGAGGAGCAGGTTGGCGGACGGCACGGTGCGCATCTCGGCGCGGATCAGCCCGGTCAGGCCGACGACCCGCTCGTGGCGATCGAGGAAATCGCGCACCCGCTCGCCGATCGCCGGCGAGCTGTCGGGGATCGTCGCCTCGGTGACATAATCGGAGATGTCGAGGGCATCGCCGAGCGTCGCCGTGGCCCGCCGCTCGCGCGGGAGCAGGCGATAGCCGAAGCGCAGGAATATCAGCCCCGCCACCAGCAGGCCGAGCCCCGTCGGCAGATAATCGAACATGCCGAACGGCTTGCCGGTCATCTCCTCGCGCACGCGGCTGACGATGATGTTGGGGGAGGTGCCGACCAGCGTCATCAGCCCGCCGAGCAGCGACGCGAACGACATCGGCATCAGGAACACGGACGGGCTGGCGTTGTTCTTCTTCGCCATCTGGAACGCCGCCGGCATCAGCATCGCCAGCGCGCCGACATTCTTGACGAACGCGGAGGACACGCCGACCGCCGCCGTCAGCACCAGCAGTTGCGACCGCACCCGCCGCACCCGCCGTCCGATCAGCCCCAGCGCCTGCTCGATCAGCCCCGACCGCTGCATCGCCGCCGACATCACCAGCGCCGAGGCGACGATGATCACGATGTCGTCCGAGAAACCCGAAAACGCATCCTTCGGCTTGACGATGCCGAGCGCCAGCGCCGCCAGCAGGGCGATGATCGCGGTGACGTCATAGCGGAACCGCCCCCAGATGAAGAGCGCCATCATCCCGAACAGCGTGACGATGGAGAGCCATTGCGGGGTGGTCATGCCGATGCCAACGCCCGAACGCGATTTTGGTCACATTCTGCGCGTTCGCGCGTTCGGGGGGCATGTCGACGGAGCCCGCAGCAAAGGCCGCCCATGCCCAGGCGGAGTTGGCGCATAGCGCCGACCGCCTCGAACATAGCGCCGAACAGCAGACCGACAGCGCCGACCGCCGCACCGAACTCGCCGCGGATCGCACCGTGCTGGCCGGCGAGCGGACCTATGCGGCGTGGGTGCGGACGGGGTTGGCCGCGCTGGCCTCGGGGATCGGGGCGCGGGCGCTGCTCGACAAGCTGGTGTCCGATTGGCTGATCGGCGCCACCGGCAGCGTGCTGATCCTGTTCAGCGGCTTCTGCTTCGTGGCGGCGGTGTGGCGGCAGATGACGGCGGTTGCCCCGCCCCGACCGGACACCCGCCGCCTGCCCTCCGCGCTGCTGATCGTCGTCAACGGCTTCCTCGTGCTCGTCGCCATCGCCGCCTTGGTCGGCATCTGGCTGCCGCGCTAGGGCCTGAACCCCGAGGGTTTAGCGGCCGAACAGATTGCGGAACTGGGCCGGCTGGGAACGCAGATATTGCGGCGGCGCTACCACGCTCGCGCCGAGATGGGCGGCGGCATGCCACGGCCAGCGCGGGTCGTAGAGAATGCCGCGGGCCAGCGCGACGAGATCGGCATCGCCATCGGCGACGATCGCCTCGGCCTGATCATAGTCCGTGATCAGCCCGACCGCGACCACCGGGATGCCGATCGCCTGCTTGATCGCCCGTGCCAGCGGAACCTGATAACCGGGCCCGACCGGAATATCCTGGCGCGGATCGAGCCCGCCGCTCGACACATGGACAGCCGCGCAGCCGCGCGCCTCCAGCGCCTTGGCGAAGGCGATCGTCTCGTCGATCGTCCAGCCGCCTTCCACCCAGTCGGTCGCCGAGACGCGCACCGTCACCGGCCGCTCCGCCGGAAAGGCTGAGCGAACAGCGTCGAACAGCTCGAGCGGATAGCGCATCCGCTTCTCCAGGCTGCCGCCATAATCGTCCTCGCGCCGGTTGGACAGCGGCGACAGGAACTGATGGAGCAGATAGCCATGGGCGGCGTGGATCTGCACCCCGTCCAGCCCGATCCGGGCGGCGCGCCTCGTCGCGTCAACAAAGGCATCTCGGATGCGGGTCATGCCCTCCCGATCCAGGGCGAGCGGCGCATTCTGCCCGTCCGCGAAGGCGAGAGAAGACGGCGCCACCGTCTGCCAGCCATTGGCGTCGTCCGGCGGCAGCTGCGCCCCGCCCTTCCACGGCACCTCGGTCGACGCCTTGCGGCCGGCATGGGAGAGCTGGATCGCCACCGGCATGTCCGACCAGCGGCGCACGCTGTCCAGCGTGCGGGCGATCGCCGCCTCGGTGGCATCGTCCCACAGGCCGACATCGGCATGGCTGATCCGGCCCTCGGGCAGCACCGCCGTCGCCTCGATCGTCAACAACCCCGCCCCGGACAGGGCGAGCTGGCCGAGATGGATCAGGTGCCAGTCGGTCATCGCCCCGTCGACCGCCGAATATTGGCACATCGGCGCGATGACGATGCGATTGCGGAGTGACAGCGTGTCGATGATGAGCGGCTCGAACAGGGCCGGCTGGGACATGATCGGATCCTTGGCGTCAGGCGATCGCAGCGGCATCGAGCACGAGGGCGGTGCGTTCGGCGAGGTCGTTGATATGGGCGAGGTAATTCGCGAAATGCGGCGTGGAGCGATGGGCGGCGATCGCGTCATTGTCGACGTAAAGCTCGTCGAGCACGAGGCGCGACGGGTCCGCCTGATCCCGCCACAGGTCATAGCGCAGATTGCCCGGCTCGGCGCGCGACGGGCCGAGCATCCCGGCGAGCAGCGCCTCCAGCGCCTCCGCCTTGCCGGGGCGGGCGGTGAGCACCGCCACGATCTTCACGGGGCTTGTCATGCTCTCATTCCTTCGCCTGTCTGCCGTCCGATCCGCACCAGTGCCGCGTCGAGCGCGGACAGGAAGCGGGACCGGTCTTCCTTGCCGAATGGCGGCGGGCCGCCGATGCGGTCACCGCCGGCGCGCAGGTCGCTCATGATCGCGCGCACCGCCACGGCATTGCCGATCGAGCTGCCGGTGAAGGGCTTGCCGTTCGGCGCCACCACCGCCCCCGCCCCCGCCTTCAGGCAACGGTCGGCGAGCAGAATGTCGGCGGTGACGACCACCGCCGCCGGATCGACATGCTCGGCGATCCAGTCGTCGGCGGCATCGAAGCCGTCGCTGACCACCACGCGCTCGATCAGCGCATGCTGCGGCACGCGCAGATGCGCGTTGCTGACCACCACGACCGGCACCTCGAGCCGATAGGCGACGCGGTAAATCTCCTCCTTCACCGGGCAAGCATCGGCGTCGACGAGGATGCGCCGTCCCCGTCCCGTCACGCGGCGCGTTTCGGCAGTCGCCAGCCCGGGCGGGCGAAGTGACAGGTGTAGCCGCCGGGATGCTTCTCCAGATAATCCTGGTGCTCGACCTCGGCCCCCCAGAAGTCGCCGACCGGCTCCACGCTGGTGACGACCTTGCCCGGCCACAGCCCGGACGCCTCGACATCGGCGATGGTGTCCTCGGCGACGGCGCGCTGGGCGTCGTTCTCGTAATAGATCGCCGAGCGGTAGCTGGCGCCGATATCGCCGCCCTGCCGGTTCAGCGTCGTCGGATCGTGGATCTGGAAGAAGAATTCGAGCAGCTCGCGATAGCTCACCACCGCCGGATCGAACACGATCTCGATCGCCTCGGCGTGGCTGCCGTGATTGCGATAGGTGGCGTTGGGCACGTCGCCGCCGCTATAGCCGACCCGCGTCGAAACCACGCCGGGCCGCTTGCGGATCAGATCCTGCATCCCCCAGAAACAGCCACCCGCCAGCACTGCGCGTTCGGTCGTCATGCCACATTCTCCACCTGGTCCAGATAGGCGCCATAGCCCTGCGCCTCCATCTCCTCGCGCGGCACGAAGCGGAGCGAGGCAGAATTGATGCAATAGCGCAGGCCACCGCGGTCGCGCGGCCCATCCGGAAAGACATGGCCGAGATGGCTGTCGCCATATTTCGAGCGCACCTCGGTACGGACCATGCCATGCGAATTGTCGCTGAGCTCGGCGACATTGGCAGGCTCGATCGGCTTGGTGAAGCTCGGCCAGCCGCAGCCGGACTCATATTTGTCCGACGACGCGAACAGCGGCTCGCCCGAGACGATGTCGACGTAGATGCCCGGGGCCTTGTTGTTCAGAAGCGCGCCCGTGCCCGGATATTCGGTGGCGTTCTGCTGGGTGACGCGAAACTGCTCCGGCGTCAGCCGCGCGATCGCGTCCTCGTCCTTGTGATAGGTCGGCATGTGCCATCCTCCTGTCGGTGTCGGTGACAGATATAGTGCGGCTGCGCCCGGCTGGAATGGGTCGGCGGCATCCTAAGCGGCGGCCGCGCGTTGTCGGATGGCGTTTGCTCCATTCATCCCAACCGGAGGCACATAGTCATGGCCGACACCACCGAGCCGAAGGTCCAGATCCCGACCTCGAACGACAAGACCGGGCTTACCGACGCCTTCCGCACCCATTTCTCCGGCGACGCGCCGCTCACCGAAAAGGCCAAGAGCTTCGCCAAGGCCCGCCCGTGGACCAGCGCCGCCTTCCTCGGGGTCGCGGCGGTGGCGGTGCTCAACACGCTGCGCGGCGCGAAACGCTAGGCAGGCGCCGCGCGGCCCAGCGCCGCTTAAGACCGACGTTACAGTATCTGGCACAAACAACCCATTACGGGTCAAAATCAGATTGCACATACCCTGTCGTTTATAGTTTCCCGCGGATAATGCGCCCGATCATCTGACGATGGTCGGGTGCTAAATTCGCAAGGGGGTGCGGCGGGGGCCGCATGGGGCATGATGATTTCGATCCGGGCTATCGCGCTGGCCTCTGCCGGCCTGTCGGCGGCTGTCGTGCTGAGCGGCGCCGCCGCCGCGCAGACGCCGGCTCCCGCCCATCTCGGCGTGCATGAGGCGGCGCTGCGTTTCGGCGCACGCGAAAGCGTGCTTCAGGCCAGCCTGTCTCCCGACGGGAAGAAGCTGGCGATGCTGGAGCCCGTCGGCCCGCGGGGCGCGATGGTCCGTATCCTCGATCTCACCGATGCCAGTTCGAAGCCTTCGCCCATCCTCCAGACCACCGGCGATCCGGATCGCATCCAGTGGTGCCGATGGGCCGGGACGACCCGGCTGATGTGTCAGGCCTTTGCCAGTATGCGGCTGGAAACGGGCGACATCACCTATATCAGCCGCCTGCTCGCCATCGACGCCAACGGCAAGAACATGCAGATGCTCAACGTGCCGCGGCGGACGGGGGAGCTGCTCGGTTATTCCACGTTCGGCGGATCGGTGCTGGACTGGAACACCGGGAAGGACGGCCACGTCCTGATGGTCCGCGAATATATCCCGGAATCCACCACCGGCGCGCGCACCGCACAGACCGAAGACGGCCTCGCCGTCGACGATGTCGATTCGGCCAACCTCCACTCGGCGAGCGTCGAGCGTGCCCGCAGGACGGCGCTCGAATATGTGTCGGACGGCGTCGGTCATGTGAGGATCCTCGGCACCGACCCGGAGATGAGAAACGGGGCCGTGCTCTCCGGCAAGGTCGCCTATCGCTATCGCCTCAAGGATTCCGACGAGTGGCGCCCGCTCGCCGCCTACGACCAGCGGACCAACGAGGGCTTCAACCCCTATTTCGTCGACCCCGTTCTCGACGTCGTCTACGGCCTGAAGAAACAGGGCGGCCGCCTCGCCGCGCTCAGCGTCGCGCTGGACGGTTCGGCCAGGGAGACGACGCTGCTCTCTCACCCCACCGTCGATGTCGACGGCTTCGCCACCATCGGCCGCAATCGCCGCGTCGTCGGCGTTACCTATTCGACAGACCGCCGCCAGGTCGACTATTTCGACCCCGATCTGAAGCGCCTCGCCGCCGGCCTCGGGCGTGGCCTGCACGATCTGCCGCTCATCCGCTTCGTGGATTCCAGCCAGGATGAGAAGAAGCTGCTCATCTGGGCCGGCGCCGATACCGATCCGGGCCATTATTATCTGCTGGACCGCGACACCCGCGCGCTCACCGAGCTGACGCTGAGCCGCGCCGAGCTGCAGGGGGTGAAGCTCGCCCCGGTCCGCGCCATCCAGGTGCCGACCGCGGACGGCAAGATGATGCCCGCTTATCTCACCTTGCCGGCGGGAGCGGAGGCCAGGAACCTGCCGGCGATCGTCATGCCGCATGGCGGGCCGGGCGCACGAGACGAGTGGGGCTTCGATTGGCTCGCCCAGTTCTTCGCGCAGATCGGCTATGCCGTGATCCAGCCCAATTTCCGCGGCTCTGCCGGCTACGGCGACGCGTGGTTCATGGACAATGGCTTCAAGAGCTGGCGCACCGCGATCAGCGATGTCGCCACCAGCGGGCGCTGGCTGGTCGCGCAGGGCATCGCCGATCCCGCCCGGCTGGGCATCTTCGGCTGGTCCTATGGCGGCTACGCGGCGCTACAGAGCGCGGCGGTCGATCCCGACCTGTTTCGCGCGGTGATCGCCGTGGCGCCGGTCACCGATCTCGCCCGGCTGAAGGATGAGTGGGCCCATTTCACCATCTCGCGCCTTCAGGAAAATGTCATCGGCAGCGGGCCGCACATCGTCGAAGGCTCGCCGGCGCGGCAGGCGGCGAAGATCAAGGCGCCGGTGTTGTTGTTCCACGGCACGCTCGACCGCAATGTCGGCTATGGCCAGTCGCGGCTGATGGCCGATCAGCTCCACGAAGCGGGTAAGGACGCCCGTCTCGTCACCTACGACAAGCTCGACCATTATCTCGAGGACAGCAGCGTCCGGCAGGACATGCTCGAGCAGTCCGCCAAGTTCCTCGAAGCCGCATTTGCCCGCAAATGAGCGGGACGCCGGAGCGCTGACTGCTCCGGCGTCCCGCCGGGAGGCCGGCCGGGGCCTGTACCCGTCCCTAGCGGCGCGAGAACACGTCCGGCGCGTCCGCCGGCGCGGCCGCGGCGAGCTTGCGGAAGTCGATGTCGCTATAGGCGACCGTGTGCAGGAAGGCCGCCCACACCGCGACATTCTGGCTGAGGTTCTTGGGATCGACCTTGTCGAGCGTGTCGTCGGCGGAGTGATGCAGATCCATGTAGCGCAGCACGCTGTTGCGGAATTCCACCACCGGCGCCCCGGCGCGGACCATCGCCGAGACATCGGATCCGCCATTGGTCGCCGGCGTCAGATCGTTGACGATGCCGAGCGGGGCGAGTGCCAGCCGGAACGCCTTCATCGCCGGGTGCGCGTCGGCGCCCTTGGGCAGCGCTGCGTTGTACACCGCCTCCGGGCCGTCGTCGCTCTCGCCGACCACGACGATCTTCGACAGCTCGTCCTTGTGCGCGGCGGCATAGGCGGCGCTTGACCCTCCCTGCTCCTCCGAGCCCCACATCACGACGCGGATGGTGCGGCGCGGCCGCCCGCCGCCGGCGGTCGCCAGCTTCGCGGCAGCGGTGGTGATGGCGATGCCGGCGCCGTCGTCGATCGCGCCGGTTCCCGGGTCCCAGCTGTCGAGATGGCCGCCGAGCACGATCACCTCGTCGGTGGTGCCGGGAATCTCACCCGAGATATTGTAGGCGGTTGACGCCTGGTTGGTCGTCGATTGCGCGTTGATGCGCACCGTCACCGGCTTGCCGCGCGCCACCATCCGCTCCAGCAGATCGGCGTCCGGCTTGGACAGCGCGACCGAGGGGATGCCGCCGTCCGCGCCGCCGCCGGTGTGCGGCAGACGGGTGTCGTCGGTGGACAGCGAGCGCATCATATAGCCGATGGCACCGCGCCTCGCGGCCTCCGCCGCGCCGCGCGAGCGCTGGGCGTTGATGTTCGCATAGCCGGAAATGTCCTGCGTCTTCGCCATCACCTGGGTGACGACGGCGATCTTGCCCCGCAGCGAGCTCTCCGGCTGGTTGAGGAATTGCTGGTAGCTCCTGAACAGCGCGATTTCGCCGGTCAGGCCGCCCGGTGGCGTCGAGGCGGAGCGGCCCAGCGCCAGGATGTGCAGCGGCTGGGGATAGGGGCTGATCACCTCGGCGGTGTCGATGCCCTGCCGCGTCCAGGTCGGCGTGGTGAAGCGTTCCACCTTCACATTCTGGAAGCCCAGTTCCTTCAGCTTGGCGACACCCCAGTCGCGCGCGCGATCCATCGCCGGCGTGCCCACCGGCCGCGGACCGACCTCGGTGGTCAGCGACTCCAGCACGGTCCACGCCGTCTGGTCGCCCAGCGCGCGGTCGCGGGCGGCGGCGGCGCCGGCAGCCAGATCCTGCGCCTGCGCGGCACCGGCGAGGGCGAGCACCGCCGTGGCAGCCAGCAAAGCTTTGGTCTTCATGCGCATCCCCTTCTCAAATCCATCCCCGTCGCCGGCAGATCAAGGCGCGACCGGAGAAGCTGCAATGCGCCTGGTCGTTACGATGTCAACGCCGGATGCGGGGAAGGAGCGGCCGGCCGGCCGGACCGGTCACTGGCCGGAAAGGCCGCGTGCCTGTTCCCGGCGCCGCATCAGCAACGACACCAGCCACACCAACGCCGCCAGCACCACCAGCGCCGTCACCCAGCGCAGCGCATCCAGCACGCCGCTTGCGGTAATCGCCGGCCACGGGAATTGCGACAGCGCGTCGAAGCGATCCTCCATCCAATGCCATGCCTGATGAGCGACCAGCGCGGACAGGATGATCGTACCCAGCCGCCGCGCCACCACGCGACTGAACAACAGGTTCAACAGCGGCACGAACAGCAGCAGCATGACGAGCTGGCCGATCTCCACCCCGACATTGAAGGCGAGCAGCGACGACAGGATGTGATCGCCGGCGAATTGCAACGTCTCGCGCAGCACGAATGAGAAGCCGAAGCCGTGCACCAGCCCGAAGAAGAAGGTGATGATCCAGCGTCGGGCGGGCTGTTCGACGATGATGTTTTCCAGCGCCATGTAGACGATGGACAGCGCGATCAGCGTCTCGATCAGCGGCGGGAACCACAGCGCGTCCGGCGCCAGGCCATAGGCCGAGGCGATGAGCGTGATCGAATGGGCGACGGTGAAGGCGGTCACGATCGGGATCAGCGGCCGCACCCGGCGGAACGGGATGACCAGGCAGAACAGGAACAGCAGATGGTCGGTGCCTTCCAAAATATGATGGAAGCCCATCTTCACGAACAGCCACGCCGCATGCGTCCAGCTCGGGTTGAGTTTGACGAGGCCGGCATCGCCATGCAGGTCATAGATGCGGGTGATGCCCCCCGGCGCGATGAACTGAACGGCGGTCGCAAGATTTTCCGCCAGCCGGTCAAAAGCGGCATGCATCGCGAAGGAGGAGCGATCCGACCGGATCGGATATTCGAGCAGCATGTCGAGCTTCGCCTGCTCCCAGAAGATATTGGTCTCCTGCGGCAGCGGCGGCCCGGTGACATGGGCGAGCGCGGACTTGTAGTCGGCGAAAGAACGATCCGAATCCAGCGACAGCCGGGTCGAGACGATGCGCGGCTCGGGAAGGGCGCGCTCGCCCTCATACATTTTCAGCGGCTGCACGACGGTGATGGTGGCGGCCGCGCGCAGCGACGGATCGACCTTGGCGAGATCGACATAATCGCCCGGCCGGCGCGGATATTCGCCGTCGACATAGGTGGTGAGCGGCACGCGCACCAGCACCTTGAGCGTCTGGCCCTCGGGCTTGACGAACATCTGCAATGTCGCCGAGACCGGTATCTCATGCGCTGCCGCCGGCCGACACAGAAAAATCAGCGCCGCCAGCAACAAAAGTAGCTGGCGGCGCACGGAGTTACTCGACATCAAATATATATCCGGTCAGCCCTGACGGATCACTTGCTGTCCGGCCGCGGCACGCCCTGGTCGAACTTGGTGACGGGACCCATGCCCTTGAAGACGAACTTCTGCACCCGACGGCCCTCATAGGTCTCCGTGGTGAAGATGTTGCCCTTGGAATCCGTGGCGATGGAGTGGACGCCGTGGAACTCGCCGGGATGATTGCCGCCGTCGCCGAAGGTGGTCAGCGGCTTCAGGTCCTGGCGGGCGATGACGACGACATTCTCGTTCACGCCGTCGGCCATGAAGATGTACTTCTGCTCCGGATCCTTTGAGAAAGCGATGTCCCACACCGATCCGTCGGAACGGGTATCGGTCTTGTAATACATCTCCTTCACGAACTTGCCCTCGGTCGTGAACACCTGCAGCCGGTCGTTGACGCGGTCGCAGACATAGACGAGCCGATCCACCGACACGTCCGCGCAATGCACCGGGGTACGGAATTGCTGTGCCTTCGGCGCCTTGGGATCATAGGCGCCGAGCGGCGCATCGTCGGGCTTGTTGCCATAAGCGCCCCAGTAGCGCTTCATCTTGCCGGTATCGCCGTCGATCACGGCGACGCGCTTGTTCAGATAACCGTCGGCGACATAGGCTTCGTTGGTCTTCGCATCGACGAAGATCTTGGCGACACGGCCGAAATTGTCCGGATCGTTGGAATTGCCGACGAAGCCGGCCTGCGATGCCTCGACCGTGGCGTCGGCGGCGGCCCCGGCCTTCCGGCGCGCGCCGGCCTTGCCGTATTGGGCGAGGAACTTGCCATCCTGGGTGAACTTCAGGATGTGCGAATCCGGGCCGCCATTGCCGCCGATCCACACATTGCCCTTGTGATCGACGAAGATGCCGTGATTGGATTCGGGCCACTCATAGCCCTGTCCGGGTCCGCCCCAGGCGTGGATCAGGTTGCCGGCCTTGTCGAACGCCAGCACCGGCGGCGCCGCCTTGCAGCATTCGCCGAGGCCGCGATCGGCCTGATTGAGCGTGCGATCGACGGTGTTGGCGCGATGCACGATCCAGACATTGTCGTTACTGTCGACCCACAGGCCGATCGTCATGCCCATCACCCAGTGATTGGGCAGCGGCTTCGGCCAGAACGGATCGACTTCGAATTTCGGCGCCGACACGTCCCGCTGCGCCTCGGCCTTGCCCTGCAACGCCAGCTGCGACACGCCGAGCGTGGCCAGCAGCGCAGCGAAACCGGCGCCGATCATCAGATTGCGGGAGCAAGAAAATTTGCTCATTGGTCCCCCTCCAGCTGTACGAGGAGCATGGTTTTTTTTGCGCTCCTCGCGCTTATGGCTCGCACGATGCGCGCCGGATCGCAAGTCCTCACGCGCGATTGCCTGCAAGATTCAAGTAGATCGCGGCCGTGCCACATTGACAGCGCCTGACCCTTGCGATTGGACGCGCTGATGAGCAGCGGCCTCGAAACGCAATTGCTGAAGGCACGCGCGGCAGGGAAGCGCGGCGACACTGCCGGGGCCGCGCAGCTCTATCGGGCGATCCTGCGCCAATTCCCGGGCAATGCCCGCGCACGCGCTGCCCTGGCGTCGCTGCATGGCGCGGCGGAGGTGGCCGCCGCCGAGCTTGCGGAGCGCTACCGGCAGGGCGCGCTCGCCGAAGTGGTCGAGCGCGGCGAGGCGCTGCTCGCCGATCATCCCGATGCGCTGGCCCTGCTCGAACTCGTCGGCGCCGCGCATGCCGGGTTGCGCCACCTGCCCGAGGCGGAGGCATTGTTCCGCCGGGTGACGGCGCTTCGGCCGGACCATGTCCAGTTCCACTATCTGCTCGGCAATGTCTATCGCGAGCAGGGCAAGCTCGATGAAGCCGTCGCCGCGTATCGCCGCGCCATCGCGCTCGCCCCGGAGCTTGCCGAGGCCCATCTCAATCTGGGTGCCACGCTCCGCCGGGCTGGCCGGCTGGACGAGGCGATCGCCGCCTGCCGCCGCGCCATCGCGCTCCGCCCCGACTCCGCCGAGGCCCGGCTCAACCTCGGCACCGCGCTTCAGCAGGCCGGCCAGCTGGACGAGGCGGCCGACGCATATCGCGCCGCGATCGCGATCAAGCCCGGATTGATCATGGCCCACGCCAATCTCGGCGCCGCGCTCAGGGCGCAAGGCCGGCCAGCCGAGGCGATCGCGATCTATCGGCGCGCGTTGGCGCTGAAGCCGGACGCCGAGGACCTGCTGTTCAATCTCGCCAATGCCTATGGCGAGCGCGGGCAGACCGCGAATGCCATCGCCACCCACCAGCACCTTCTCTCCCTGGATCCTGTCCATCACGGCGCGCTCGTCAATCTCGCCAACCTTCTCCTCGGTGCCGGCCAGTACGACCGCGCCGACGAGCTGTTCGGCCGCGCCCTGGCCGTCTGCGCGGACGACGCGGCGGCGATCGTCGGCAGGCTCCATGCCCGCGCTCATATGTGCCGCTGGGACGACGCCGGCCAATCCGCCGCACCCGGTCTGCGCGATCGCGCCTCGCCCTTCTTCATGATCGCCGTCGAGGATGATCCCGCGCACCAGTTGCGGCGCGCGAGGCTGTGGGCCGCGCAGTTTGCCGCCGGCGACGGGCCACCTCCTGCCCCCGCACCGGACCGTCGCATCCGGCTGGGCTATTTCTCTGCCGATTTCCACGAGCACGCCGCGCTCCACCTCATGGCGGGCCTGCTTCGCGAGCATGACCGCGAGCGCTTCGAGATCAGCGCCTACAGCTATGGCCCCGACAGCGACGGCCCGGCCCGCGCAGCGATGCAGCGCCATGTCGATCGCTTCGTCGACATTCGCGACATGGCCGATCAGGCAGTCGTCGACCTCGCCCGCGGCCACGGCCTCGACATCGCCGTCGACCTCAAGGGCTATACCGATCAGGGCCGGTCGCGGCTGTTCGCCTGGCGGCTGGCGCCTGTGCAGGTCAACTATCTCGGCTATCCGGGGTCGATGGGCGCGGAGTTCATGGACTATCTCGTCGCCGATCCCGCCCTCATTCCGGAGGGAGAGCGCAGCCATTACAGCGAGCGGCTGATCCTGCTGCCGCACAGCTACCAGCCGAACGACGATCGCCGCCCGATCGCGCCTCGCGCCCCGCAACGTGCCGAGCTGGGGCTGCCCGAGACCGGCTTCGTATTCTGCAGCTTCAACAACAGCTACAAGATCACGCCGCGCGAATTCGACATCTGGATGCGCCTGCTGGCGAGGGTGCACGGCAGCGTGTTGTGGCTGTTCAGGGCCAATGGATGGGCGGAGGCCAATCTGCGCCGCGAGGCGGCTGCGCGCGGGGTCGATCCCGCCCGGCTGGTCTTCGCCGGACGCCTCGCCCAGCCCGAGCACCTCGCCCGGCAGCATTGCGCGGATCTGTTCCTCGACAGCTTCGCCTGCAACGCCCACACCACGGCGAGCGATGCGCTATGGGGCGGCCTGCCGGTGCTGACCCTCGCCGGCCGCCAGTTCGCGGCGCGGGTCGGGGCGAGCCTGCTCGCCGCCATCGGCCTGCCTGAGCTGGTCACCACCAGCGAGGCCGAATATGAGGCGCTCGCCGTGGCGCTGGCGACCGATCCGTCGCGTCTGGCGGCATTGCGGGCCCGCCTCGGCGAGGCCCGCCCCACCGCTCCCTTGTTCGATTCCCGACGCTATGCCCGCGACCTCGAAGCCGGCTTCGCCATCGCCCACCAGCGCCACCGCGATGGCCAGCCGCCGGCCGATATCCGCATCGGCGATGCCGCGAGACAATCGACGATTTTGGGATCATAGCAGGGGCCATGATCGCATCGGTCCGGCCCGGCGGGGCCTTCGCCACGCTGCTGCGCGGCACCGCCTTTCTCGGCAGGCATCCGGCGGCGATCGGCACGGAAACGCCGGTCGCGGCACGGCGGCTGCGCGCCAAGGTGCTCGGCAATTGCCTTCGTGAGCTGGATCGCTTCCTCAACCTGCTCATCGACGAGGTCGCCGCCGAGGCCTGCCCCGGTCGGATCGAGCCGATCGGCTTCGCCGGCCAGCGCAACACCGCCAACAAGCTGCGCACCCTCTACGCCATACTCGGCGCCGCCAGTCCGGATCATCACCGGCTGCGCGCGCTCGGCCGCTCGCGCGATTGCCTGTTCCACTGCGGCGGCGTCGCGCGGCGCGGGGATCGTCACGGCGGCACGCGCATGACCGCCGGCTGGCCGCCCAGCGCCGGCCTCAGCGACGCGCCGCTGATGTCGGTGGCGCTCGGCGACACGCTGGTCGTCACCCCGGTCGATCTCCGCCGGGTCTGCGATTTCTACGAGGAGATCGCCGCCGGCCTCGTCGCCCTCAACCCGCGATCGGCCGAAGCGCCGGCCGCCATCGCGACGGCATAGGCGACCAGGTCCCACAGCGAGAACACCCGGCCGAGCAGCAGCTTGCCGGCCATGGTCAGCCGGAACCCGTCCAGCCCCGGCGCGTGATGGAGCTTGAACAGCTCGACCGCGAACGCCACCGCGCCGGCGACGATCGCGCTCCGCATCGGCGACCAGCGCGGCCGCACGGTCGACACGATCCAATAGACCATCAGCGCCCACAGCATCGAGCCGCCATATTTGACGATGACGAAGGGCAGGCCGAGCGGCACCAGCCTGATCGCCAGCCCGGCCGCGATCGTCGCCGCGATCAACAGTGCCGAGACCGGAAGCGCCCTCGCGCCGATCACGCCGCCAGCCAGTTGGCCACGTCCGGCGCGTCGAGCAGGCGGATGTAAAGCCGCCCGTCCGCCGGCTGCGGCACGTCGAGCGTCGTGCCCGGATAGCCGAGCGGCACGTCGAGCTTGGTCTCGAAGCCGGGCGTCGTCGACACGCTCTGGATCAGGTAAAGCCCGTCGCCGGTCAGCCGGCAGCCGCTCTGCGGCGGCGTCGCGCACTCGAACCGGCTCAGCGACGGCAGGCGCACCAGCGTGCCGAGCGGCAGCCAGTCGCTGACCGTGTCCGGGCCGACGACCCGCGCGCGCAGGCCGCCAAAGGCCGATCCGCCCGCCCAATTGCCCGGCTGGAGCAGCGCCACCGCGACATGATCGCCGAGGATGGTCAGCCCCTTGCCGGGGGCCAGTGTAACCGGCGCGCCGCCATGCTCGGCGGTCACCTCGACGCGCTCCTTGCCGGTCCAGTTGGCCGTGCCCTCCAGTCGCAGCGAGAAGGTCAGCGTCGCCGAGGTCGGGATCTGGCTGTCATTGGCAAGGCTGATCGCCACGGGCGCGGCCGCCACCGCCTGCACGTGCCGGGCGATGATCGTCGCGCCCAGCCGCGCCGGCGTCCTGCCGCCGAGCGCGATCTGCTGCCGGCTGCCGTCGAGCCCGGCCAGCGTCAGCGTCAGTGGCCGCTCGGCGGGCAGCGGCACCTTCACCGCATCGGCCGCCGTCCGGCTCCATTTCAGCGCGGCGGGCGCGGCGCCGTCGGTCTGTGCCGTCACCGTGCCGAGACACGCCGCATCGCCACCGGTCAGCACCAGCTCCCCACCCGCCGGCTCGCCCGGTGCCGCCTGCCAGCGCCGGCCGGTCCCCGCCTGGAGGGTGACGGAGGGCCCCTCGAACGGCTCGAAGCCCCACTCGCCGTGCAGCTTCGCCTCCACCGAGCCGCTGAACCGTGCCGGGATCGAGGCGGTGTCGATGACCAGCCCGCCCTGCTCGACATCGGGCGTCGCCGGCAGATCGACGGCGCTGCCATCGGGCAGCTGTGCATGCAGGGTCATCCCGTGCGCGAAGCGGGTCGCGTAGATCAGCGGCGCGCCGGCCATCGGCAGTACCGGGCGGCTCGCCCTCGCGCACAGCCCCGGCGTCGCTTCCGGGATCGCCAGCGGCGGCACGTGCGTCGGCGCGATGATCGGCAGGCCGGTGACCAGCACCGACTTGGGATTGTGGAACGAGGGCGCCGCGTTCAGCACCAGGTTCATCTTGTCGCCGTCGAGCGTGGCGAGCGCGGGGATATATTGATATTTGGCGGTGCCGAACGTGCTCAATATGCCAATCACGTCCCGGATCGCGGCGATATAGGGGCTATATTGGCCGAGCCCGCCCTGCGGCGTCGCGCTGAGCTGGAGGGCGAGGTCGGCGCCCGGCCCCGCCACCGCGTCGGTGATCGCATTGCTGTGCCCGTCGTTCAGCACCAGCGATTCCTGGTTCTGCAACAGACATGCCGCCTGCAACGACGGCATCTTCGTCAGGCAATCGCCGTCCACCTTGATCTGCAGGCTGCGCGCGAGCAGCGGCGTGATCCGGGCGAGCCGCTCCGGATCGTCGGGCGCGGTCTTGCGGATGGCGGCAAGATAGGCGTCCAGCCGGCTGCGATCGAGCGACGCCTGCGCCAGTTCCTGGGCCGCACGCACGAAGGCGCCCGGCCGCCCCTGCACGGCGTTGCGCAGCGTCGAAAAGTCGCCGCCCGTTTCCGGTGCGAGGAACAGGATGATCTGTTGCGCCCCCTCCGGCACGGTCAGGTCCAGCCCGTCCCGCCCGCGCTTGGTCCACGGCTCGGACTTGAAGAACCATTTGTCGGGCGGCGGATTGGTCGATCCGCGCAGGAAGCCGGCGACCAGCAGATAATGCTGGGATTGATCGGCCGGCAGGTCGACACGCACCTTGATGCGGTCGCCCGTCGCCATTTGCGGCACCTGCGCGATCGGCAACGTCTTGCCGTCGCGCGTCACCGCGACACGCAGCGTCGGGCCGGTGAGGTCGAACGGGGCCGTCTCCGCCGCGGCGCATGCGGCACCGGACACTCCCGCCAGGACCAGGATCATTCGAACGAGACGCCGCATAATCACCCTTGAAGGAGCCGAACCCATCCCCCTTGTCACGGCCAGTCATGACCCAGGATGAACGGCGCCTGCACGGATTATATCCTCGGCCTCAGCGATCCGCCTTCCAGCCCAGCGCATCCATCATGATCCGGAACAGCCGGGTGTTCGGAAAGAAGCCCCGAACCTGCTCGGCGCCCGGTCCCGATGCGGCGGCGATCACCTCCTCGCCGGTGTGGCTGTCCTCCACCCCGATCACCGCGTTCGTCTCGCGCGTGGCGCCGGGCTGCCTTGCCGCGGCGGCATATTGATCGGCGAGCGGCGTGGCGCGCACGCCACCGTGCAGCCTCAGGCCAAAGCTGTGGTCGGCGACGAACAGGATCAGCGTGTCCTTGCCGGCGATGGCGCTCACCCGGCGGATCATGTCGTCCATCTCGACGACGTGGCGCAGCCCCTTGTCGGGATCATCGGTGTGCATGTCCCACTCGACCATGAGCATATAGCCCTTCCGGTTGCGGCTGAGGCTCGAAATGGCCGCCTCCACGGTCGGCAGCGCGGCGAAATCCTCGTCCCGCAGGATCGCGGCGCGCCTGGTCTCACGGGTCAGCGCCCCCGGATCGTCGCTGAAGCGATAACCGGCGCCGGTGAAGGCCCGCTCGGCGGTAAGGCCCTGCCGGGCGAAGGATTGGTCGGCATCCTTGCGCCCCTTGCCGACGAGGATATCGACGCCCTTGCCGTAGCGCGGGGCCAGCATCTGCCGGAAGATCATGTCCTTGTCGGAGCGCGCCGGGACATGGGCGAAACAGGCCGCCGGCGTCGCATCCCAGATCGGCATGTTGGTGACGACGCCGGTGGAGAGGCCCCTCTCCCCGGCATATTCGAAGATCGTCTTGACCGGCGCCGGAGCGTTGCCGCCAGCCGTCGGCACCACCGAGAGCCACCCGTTATTGGTCTTGTTGCCGGTGACGATCGCCGTCATCCCCGCCGCCGAATCCGTCACCCAGCGATCGAGCGAGGAGGTATCGGACAGGCCGATATTGGGCATGGACTGGATGAACAGCGATTGCGGGCGATTGTGCGCAAGGATGCCGCCGGCGTTCAGGGTCGGCAGGCCGCCGGCATCGCCGAGGAAGATGATGACGTTGCGCGCCTGCCGGGCATCGGCCTGCGCGGTTGCGCCGATCGCCAGCACCAGGGCGGCCACAGCGATGCGCAGCCGAAGAGACACAGATGTCATTCGAAGCGCCTTTTCCGTTCGGGTTCGCGCGGGCCATAATCGCGATGCGCGACAAAGCTGTGGCACTCCGACGCGATGAAGATCAGCCCGGCCGCTGGTCGTTCTTGCCGACCGCCCGCGCGCGCAGCCCCTTCACCTGATCGACGGTGATCTGCCCGGCGAAGCTGTTGCCGAAATGGCTGCGGATATAATTGGCGACGTCGGCCACCTGCTGGTCGGTGAGGTCGGAGAAGGGCGGCATCGCCTTCTGCCCGCGCAGCACGATCAGCACGGGATAGAGCGGCGTCTGGAGTTTGCGGTTGCCGGTCAGCGCCGGATAGGCGCCGGCGCCGGTGGCGCCCCTGGCATCCGGCATGTGGCATCCCTGGCAAAGCCGCTGGTAGGTCTCCTCGCCGCTGCGATAGGGGTAGCCGCGCTCATATTGAGCCGCCGCGGCGCCGGCCAGGGTCACCACGCCGAGCCCCGCGCAGAGCAGCAGGCCGATCTTGTGGGGCGTCATGGTCATGATGGCTCAACCTTGCATGATGCGCTGGTGAAGGCGGGTGATGGCGTTGATCGAGGACAGCACCGCCCCCTCCTGCCATGCCGGGATCATCGAGACATGCTCGCCGGCCATCACGATCCGCCCGTCGATCTGGCAGAGATTGTCGTAATGCTGCGCGCGGCGTTCCTCCGTCCAGCCGCCGAAACAGCCGAGCGTCCATGGCACCCGATGCCAGGCGACGCTGGCGCCGGTATCGAACTCGGTGCGATATTGCGGGTGGATGTTGGCGCCGAGCTCGACCGCTAGCTTGACGCGATCCTCCGGCGCCAGCGCGGTGAACTCCTCGCCGGGCCGCCCGAATGTGTAGGCGCCGAGCAGCACCCCCTTGCCGGAGCTGAAATAATCGGTCGCCGGATAGGCGATCATCGCGTTCGCCTGATCCGTATAGGTGATGCCGCCATAGATATCCTCGTCCTGCTCCCAGAAGCGGCGCTTCATCTGGAGGCCGACCTTGCACGATGCGGCGTAAGGAATGGCGTTGATCGCCGCCTGCATCGGTGCCGAGACGCTGATCGGGATCTGGCTCAGGATCGAGGCCGGAATGGTGCACACGCACCAGTCCGCCTGCGCGGTCTGCGGCGCGCCGCCCTTCTTTGCGTCGACGAAGCTGACGGTGACGCCGCTTTCGTTCTGGTCGATGCGGGTGACCTTGGCGTCGTAGCGGATCACCTCCTTGAGCAGTTCGCCGAACTTGCGCCCGATCATGCCCATGCCACCGACCGGCTGGAACAGGGTCTGCTGCTCCTCATGCTCGTTGGACTGGGCGAGCGCGCGCCACAGCTGGGACTTGAGGATGTCGGACAGGCCGACCGGATCGCTCGGGGTCGGCCGGGCGTCGAGCCCCCCGCCGGGCGGATGGTCGAAGCCGCGCCGGCTGCTCGCTTCGAGGCTTTTGCCGTACCGGAAATTCTCGTCGAGCGCGCCGAAGCCGCGCAGCGATTCCAGCAATATCTCCTGATCTTCCTTGGTCACCGATTGATCGAGGCGGCTCTGCTGCACGGTCTTGGCGAGCAGTTCGGCGACATGGCCCTCATAATCGGCCTTGATCGAACGATAGCGCTGCGGCTTCCCGCCGAAGGCACGGGTGGAATGGAGATAGGCGGCATAGTTGATCTGGATGAACGGCTGCAGCGTCGCGCCGACCAGCGCGGCATAATGGAGGATGCCGCGATGATGATGCGGAATGCGCCACGGCCCGGGATTGAGGTACAGCCCCTTGTCGAAGCCGACATGCTGGGTGAAGCCGCCCAGCTCGGTATAGACGTCGCCGCCATAGAGCGACCAGTTCCGCCCGCCGGAGCGATTGTTATATTCGAGGATCTGTACCTTGTAGCCGGCCTTGCGCAGCTCATAGGCGGCGACCATCCCGGCCAGCCCCGCGCCGAGGATCAGCACCGACGCGCCCCTCGGCGCGCCCTGCAGGCCGAAGCGCGGATCGAACGTCGATTCCGCGGCGAAGGCGAGCGAGCTCATCGCCTGATACATGGCGGCCGTTCCCGCCACCCTGCCGATCAGCGTGAACAGCTCCCGCCGGTTCATCGGCGACGAAGGCTCCGCATCCTGTTCCATTCCACCCCTGACCTTCCCTATCGGGCGTGACGCACCACCCGCTTTTGCCGCACCTCGGCACCGTAGACGACGCCCTCGCGATCCGCCCAGACCCCTTCTGGCCCGCTGGTGTCGCGGGCATCGGGATCAGGCTCGTCGTCGGGGATGAACGCCGTCACCGCGCCGCTGCGCGCGCTGCCGACGCGGATGCCGCGCTTCCAGCCGGGATGATGGCCATAGCCTTGAGGCGTGCGGGATTCGGAATCGGCGACATAGATCATGTCGCGCGCGTCGATATAGACGCCGCTCGGCCGGCTGAACTGCTTCCAGCTGTCGAGCAGCTTGCCGTCCTGGTCGTAGATCTGGATGCGATCATTGTCGCGATCGCCGACGAACAGCCGGCCCTTGCTGTCCAGGGCCAGCGCGTGCGGCATGTTGAGCTGGCCGGGGCCGCGCCCGAGCGCGCCCCATTGCTTGATCAGCTTGCCCGCGGCGTCGAACTTCATCACCCGCGCGGTGGTGTCGGGATCATGGCCGTCGGTGACGAAGACGGTGCCGGCCGGCGTCACCAGCACCGCGGTCGGCTCCAGAAAGGTGTCGGGGCCGACGGCGCTGACCCCGGTCTTGCCGAGCACCAGCAGCACCTCGCCGGCCGGGCTCATCTTGGTGACGGTGCCGCCCTTGCCGTGGCGCACATAGGTGTCGGTCAGCCACAGATTGTCCCGGGCATCGATGAACAGGCCGTGCGGAAAGGCGAAGCGGCCGCCGCCGAACGCCTTGATGAAATTGCCCCGCGCGTCGAACTCCATGATCGGATCGAGCCCGCTCTGGGAACAATCATTGGCGCCACAGCGGTCGGCGATCCAGATATGGCCCTTGCTGTCCACCGCCACCGCGCTGGACGACCCCATCGTCCGCCCCGGCGGCAGCTTGAAGAAACCCGCATCGGCCTTGTACGGATTGGCATAGCCGTTCGGATCGGTGGCCGGCGCCGACGCCGTGTCGAGCGCCGCGAAGGCCGCCAGCGCCAGCCCGATGACTGCGATACGCGCCATGGTGAGCTCCCGTTCGGCCGCTATTTCCGCGACGGCAATGTATAGGCGACATATTCGCCTGAATAGATCCCGCCGGAAATGGCGACGATGATAAATTGCCGGCCGTTGACCATATAGGTCATCGGCGAGCCGGATTGCGGCGCGTTCATGAATACGGCGCCGACCTCCTTGCCGTTGGTCTTGTCATAGGCGCGCAGCATGGCGCCGCGCGGATGCTCGGACGTGCTCGTCACCTGGCCATCGCCGGCGATGACCAGCGACTTCGTCACCAGCGTGCCGATCTGGTACGTCGACTGGCCGGTGCGAGGTATGTTCAAGCCCTTCAGCGCAGAATGATTGCGGATGAAGTCGGGCGTCTCGCCATGCGGAATCCGCCATTTGATCGTGCCGTTGTTGACGTCGATCGCCGAGATCACCGAATAGGGCGGCTTGACCAGCGGCATCCCCTCGACGTCGAGCGATACGAAGCCGTCCGTGTCGCCCGGCTTGGGCGGGGGCGGCGGCGGCACGTCGGCGCCGGCGATCTCGCCCGGGCTCTTGATGATCGTCACGGGACGCCCGGCGACGCCGACCAGATAGTCGAGGTCGGTGACGTCCTTCGGCCCCGGCACCAGCCCGATCGATTCCGTGCAGGACGTGCAGGCGAAGACATAGGCGATGCCCGTCTCGGGATCGAACGAGCCGCCCGGCCAGTTGGTGCCGCCCGACGCCGTCACCATCACCACGCCGAGTTGCTGCGGCGTGCTCACCACCGGCGGGGTGAAGATCGGGCCGAGCTTGTAGTTCTTCGTCAGCTCCAGCGCCTTCTGGCGCAGTTCGGGCGTGAAATCGATGAGGTCGTCCTTCTGCACGCTGTTGCGCGCATAGGCCGGCGGCCTCGACGGGATCGGCTGGGTCGGGGAATACCATTCGCCCGGCACATTGCCCTTCTCGACCTTGGTCTCGTTGATCGGCCAGATCGGCTTGCCGGTCTCGCGGTCGAACACATAGAGGAAATTCTGCTTGCTGGGCAGCGCCACCACCTTGCGCGGCGTGCCATCCACCGTCACGTTCATCAGCAGCGGCGCCGACGAATTGTCGAAATCCCAGATTTCGTGATGGATCAGCTGGTAATGCCATTTGCGCTGGCCGGTATTGAGGTCGACCGCGACAAGGCTATTGCCGAACAGGCCATTGCCCGGCCGATGCCCGCCGTAGAAATCGCTGGTCGCCGATTCCACCGCGAGATAGGCGAGATTGAGCTCCGGGTCGATCGACACCTGTGTCCACAGGCCGGCATTGCCGTTGATCTCGGCCGAGCCTTTCAGCCATGTATCATAGCCGAACTCGCCCTTTTGCGGAATGGTGTGGAAAATCCACATCCGCTTGCCGGTGCGCACGTCGAAGCCGCGCACATAGCCCTTGGTGTTGGCATGGGTCTTGGCGGTATAGCCCTCGCGGAAGGCGGCCCCGATGATGATGGTGTTGCCTGAAATCGCCGGCGCCGAATGCAGGCCGACCTCGCCGGTTTCCAGCCCGCCCTTCAGCTCCTGGTCGAAATCCTCCTTCAGGTCGACGATGCCGTCCTTGCCGAAGCCCGTCACCGGCTGGCCGTTCCGCGCGTCGAGCGCCACCAGCCGATAGCCGGGCGTCACATAGAGGATGCGCTTCTCCTTGCCATCCGTCCAATAGCTCAGCCCGCGCCCGGACAAGGCGCGCGGCGAGGCGGCGCCGCGCGGCCCCTCGCGCTCGCTGTGCATCCACAGCATCTCCCCGGTGACCCCGTCGAGGGCGACGACGCCGCGCCGCGTGCCGGCCGTCATATAGACCACGCCGTCGACGGCGAGCGGGGTCCCCTCCAGCTTGAACTCCGGGCGGGTGCCGATGCGGTCGGTCTTGAACCGCCACGCGACCTCCAGCTCGTTGAAGTTGGCGGCGTTGATCTGGTCGAGGGGGCGATAGCGGCTGCCCGCGAGATCCGCATTATAGGTCGGCCAGTCCATATTCTGGCCCGACGCCGGCGCCTGCGCCGCAGCGACGTGCGCTGCGAGAAGCAGCGTTGCCGTGCCGGACACCAGCCGATGAAATGCGCGAGACATCGCTATCCTCCCCCCTTGCTTTCATTGCATTCGTTCGATCAGAACCGCACGCCGATGCGGGCATAATAATAGCCGCCATTATAGCCATAGGCGGAAGAGGTGTTGACGTTGGTCGCATAGCTCGGCGAACCGGACAGAAGCCTCGGCTGTCGGATTTCCTTGAAGGGGGGCTTGGTCGGATATTTGTTGAACAGATTGTTCGCGCCGATCGAAATCTTGATCGGCTCGGCGATCTGATAGCCGAGTTCAAGATTGGTGATGAACGCCGCCTTCGCCCGGGTCTTCACGTCCTCGCCCTCGATCGGGCTGCCCGAAGGCGCCGTGCCGAGCGTGTAGAGCGAGGAGTAGAAATTCTCCTGAAGGCTGGCGGTGAGCTTGCCGAGCGTGACGAACGCGCTCGCCGTCGCGCGGAAACGGGGCGTGCTGTGCTCCATCTCGGCAACCGAGTAGCGATCCTGGAGCACGGTGAGGTCCGGCGTCGTCGTCGAGGTGTAGAGCTGCGCCGGCAGCGGGTAGATCTTGCGCACCTTGTTGGCGTTGTAATTGCCGGACAGCGACCAGTCGACGCGCGCGCCGCCGAAGTTGCTGGAATAGCTCATTACCGCGTCGACGCCCTGGGTGCGCATCGTCACGCCATTGACGAAGGTCTGCATGAACACCGAGCCTTCGGCGCTGCGGCCCAGCGCCGGATCGCCGTTGACGTAAAGCGTCGCCGGCGGAATCTGCCCGCCGAGCGCGGCGGCCATCGCATCATAGACCGCCTGCTGATTGTGGATCTTGTAGAGATTCTCGTCGAACGTCGCCAGGCAGCTGGACTGGGTCGGATTGGCGCCGCTGGCGTCGTAGAGGCTGCGCGGGCAATAAGGCCCGTCGAAGCCGTTGAAATTGCTCGACATGACGATCCGGTTGCGCAGGTCGATGCGATAGGCGTCGATGGTGATCGTGAGCCGCTCGACCGGATGCAGCACCAGGCCGAGGCTGTAATTGGTCGATTTTTCGGGCTTGAGGTTGCCGAAACCGAGCCCGGCCGCCGCCGCGCTGTTCGGCGCGAACACGCCGCCGACATAATCGGAGCTGACATTGATGCCGTTGTAGAATTCCTCGGCCAGCGTCGGCGCGCGGAACCCGGTCGACACCGTGCCGCGAATGGCGATGGCATCGGAGAAGTCATAGCGGCTGGTCAGCTTGAACACGGTGGTGTTGCCGAAGTCGCTATAATGTTCATGGCGGACAGCACCGTCGATCAGCCACTTGTCGGTCGGCTTGATGGTAACGTCGAGATATTGCGAGAAGTTGTTGCGCGAATTGCGGCTGGCATCGTTCGGACCCCAGCCGAAGAAGGATTGCGCGCCGCTGCCGTAACGCGAGGCCGGATCGCCCTCTCCGAGGCGATAGGTCTCGTGGCGATATTCGAGGCCGGCGGCGACCGTAATCGGCTCGGCGAAACCGACGTCGAACTGGTGCGTCAGGTCGAGCGTGTTGCTCCACTGGCTCGCCGTCAGATTGCCGATATAGAAGGTGTTCGGGCTGAACCCGGTGTCGCTGTACAGCGAGGCGTTGGCCGAATGCTGGACATAGACGTCATAGCGATCGCGCCCATAGGTCGAGGCAAGGTCGAACGTGGTCTCGCCGACATTGCCCTTGAACCCGCCCGTGAACGAATAGTCCGTCTCGGAAAAGCGCTGCTGCGGCTCAAACCCGGACGGATAGAGCAGCTTCAACGTGCCATCGGCGTTGGTCGCGTCATTGGCGCCGACCGTGCAGCCCACCGCCCCGACTTCGCAGGTCACCGCGCTCGGGTTGCGATAAATCTCGTTGGCGGTGGCCTTCTTGTGGCCATAGCTGCCGAAACTGTAGAGCTCGAAATCGCCGAACTCATAGCCGGCATTGTACATGACCGACGTCTGATCAAGTTCAGGATCGCCGGTATAGCGGTTGGTATAGGGATAATAGGGGTTTTTCGGCAGCAACGGGAAGTTGGCGAGGTTACGGATCGCCGTCGGGTTGTTGCCAAATACCGAGGCATCGGCATTGCCGCGGAAGCTGAACCCCTTGTGCGTCTTGCCGGCGGTGATGTTCAGATAGGCGCCCTCGAATGGCGCCAGCCCGATATTGCCGTTGACCGTATAGCTCTTGCCGCCCTGGTCGTAATAGCGGCCGCCCGTCAGATTGATCGTGCCGCCATGATCGGCTTTTTTCTGGATGAAGTTGATCACGCCGGCGATGGCGTCCGTGCCATATTGCGCGGCGGCACCGTCCTGCAGCACTTCGACATGGTCGACCGATTCCGAAAGGATGAAGCTGACGTCAGGCGCGGCGCTGCCGCCGAACGGGCCGCCGGCCACCGAGACATTGGCCGTGCCGTGACGTCGCTTGCCGTTGACCAGGATCAGCGTGTGGTTCGGGCTCAGGCCACGCAGCTTCATCTGCAAATTGACCTGCTGCAGGTCGGTGCCGAAGGCCTGGGCCTGCACGGACGGCAGGTTTTGCGACAGGCTCGATACCAGGTCCGGCTGGCCTGTGCGTTGCAGCATGTCGCTGCCCAGCAGCTGGATCGGCGCCGGGCTGTCTGCCGCCCTCATGCCGGTGGTGCGGGTGCCGGTGACGATGATGTCCGCCTGCGGCTCGGCGTTGGCGACCTGCTGGGCGCCAGCGGCGCCAGCGGCGGTCAGCATGGCGACAGCGATCGCCAGGCGCGAAGAATGCGCGAAAGATGACATGATTATCCTCCCACCAAAAGACGAGGCGTGCCAGGTCGCGCGCTGTCGCGGGTCGCCTGGAATTATTTCCTGTGTATCGCCTGTGACTTTCCCGCCGCATCCGGATCCCCATCCGGCCAGAGACGAGCGACCGCCCCTTCCACCCGGCTCCGCAAAAGCCCAAGTGAAACGAACGTTTCATTATAAATAAATCTAAGAGATTTATTGCAGCATTACACCAGCTGCCGGCGTCCCCCTCCCTTTATATGCCACTGTTGCGGCTATTATCTTGGCGGGATTGTGTTTCGATTCGCGTGGCAGAAGCAATCGGCAATAATGCGCTTTCGTTGTGCAACTATGCACTCATTGCATGCGGCGGATCGGGAGGGCGCCGGGCGCCCTCCTGGCCCGCTTCAGATCATCGCCTTGGCGCGCTCAATGTCCCCCTGATCCTGCTGGTGGCGCTGCTGCTCGCCGGCTGCGCCACGACGCCGCCGGCGGTCGAGATCCGCACCGTTCATGTCGACCGGCCGATCGCGGTGCCGTGCATCGCCGGCCCGCTGCCCGACAAGCCGGCCTCCGGGCTGGACCGCGTGACCGGCCTCCCCACCCATGATCTCGACATCGTTGGCGCCGCCTATCTGCGCATCGATGCCCATGCCGACGAGCTGCGCGCGCTGGCGGCGGCCTGCACGACAACGAAGGCGGCGGATTGATCATGCGGCGACGGCGGCCGTCTCCATCACCACCCGGCGGCCGCACAGGCGCAGCGCCTGGTCGAGCTGGGCGACGGTCGAGGCATGCCGCAGGTCGAGCAGTCGATCGATCTGGCGCGGATTGAGCGCCATCGCGCGGGCGAGATCGGCCTTGCGCCAATCGCGCTCCCTCATCGCCGCATAAACGGCCAGTTTCAGGGTGCTAAGCAGGTCCGGCATGACCGTTGGTCGACCATTCGCCGCACTGGCGGGCGGCAGGGGGCGCCAGTCAGCCATATAGCCCATCAGCGCCGTCTCCAGCGCGTCGACCGCCCGCGCCAGCGCGTCGGCCTCGGTCTCCCCGAACGTCACCGCCTCCGGCACGTCGGGGAAGGTGACCAGATAGGAGCCGTCGTCATCGCGCGCGATTTCCACCGGATATTCGAACATCATCGCGTTCCTTCCGTGCTCGGGTCAGTCGATCCCGAGGTCTTTCTTGATCTTGCGCATCAGCCCCGTGCCGAATTGTTTCGCCCCGCCATGCTGGGGCAGGGGCCGACATCCGGTTGCCCCGGCGGGCGATCACCCTCCCCGCCCCCTTCAGATCATCGCCTTGGCACGCTGATAGGCCGTCTTCAGCGACGCCTTCTTGGCATCGCTGAGCGGCGGATAAGGGAGGCGCGGATACCAGTCGCCGCCGCCCATATCGAGGCTGAGCAGGTATTTCATGTGCGGATAGGAATAGATCGCGTCCCCGCCCTCGGTCTTCATCACCGAACCGATCACCGCGTTCAGCTTCTGCGCGGCGGGCTTCCAGTCGCCCTTGGCGCGATAGGTGTGGAACACGTTGGCGCAGAGCTTGCTGAACGAATTGCCCTCAGCGAGGATCGCGCCCATGCCATTGTCCAGCGCCGTCTCCAGCAGGTCGGCGCCGCCGGTGCGCATGTTGAGGTCCGGGAAATTGCGGATGAACTCGGCATAGCCCGGCGCATTGCCGCTCGAATCCTTGATGCCGGCAAGATGCGGATAATGATGCAACGCCTTCAACAGCTCGATGCTGATCGGCACCTCGCTGGTGCCGGGGATGTGATAGAGGTTGATCGGCGTGCTGACGGCATCGAACAGCATCGAATAATAGTTGGTCAGTCCCGCAACCGGCGGCGCGTTGAAATAGAAGGGCGGGATGACGAGGAACCCGTCGACGCCCAATCCCTCGGCATGCCTGGCAAGGTCGATCGTCTCGGCGATGTTGGACGTGCCGGGGTTGACGATGATGTTCATGCCGTTGCGATGCTTCATCGCCGTCTCGAGGATCGCCTTGCGTTCTGCCACGGAGAAGGACGGAAATTCGCCCGATGTCCCGAGCACGGTCACGCCGTCGGCGCCACACTCCTTGTGCCACTGCATGATCGCGGCCATCGCCCCGGGATCGAATTGCAGGTTGCGGTTGCACGGCGTGATCGTCGCCACCCAGTAAAAGGCCTTGGTCGGGCTACCCAGCCGGCGGCCTTGCGCGAGGGCGGGCGTCGCCCCGCCCAGCATCGCCGCCGCCCCCAATCCGCCCAGCGCCGCGAGCGTCGTCCTGCGATCCAGATCCATATTCACCTCTCCAATCGGGCGAAGCGCCCGGCCCTTGGTTCATGTGCCATTCCTGGCATCTTCTATGACGAAGCCACTTCCTCGTTCCGCGATCATGATCGTCGGCGTGTTGGTGTTACCCGAGGTGATCGTCGGCATCACCGATGCGTCGATCACGCGCAACCTGTCGACGCCGCGCACGCGCAGCCGCTCGTCGACCACCGCGCCCGCATCGCCGGCCCGGCCCATCCTTGCGGTGCCGACAGGATGGAAGATCGTCGTGCCGATATCGCCGGCCGCGCGCACCAGTTCATCCGTGTCGTCCCCTATGCCGGCGCCCGGCACATGTTCCGCAGGCGAATAGCGCGCCAGCGCCGGCTGCTGCATCAGCCGCCGCGTCACCCGGATCGCATCGGCAGCGATACGCCGGTCCTCCTCGGTGGCGAGATAATTGGGCTTGATGGACGGCTTGTCGTGCAGGTCCGCCGAGCGGATGCGGACATGTCCGCGCGAGGTCGGCCGGAGGTTGCAGGCGCTGACGGTGATCGCCGGAAAGCGATGGAGTGGCTCGCCGAAACTGTCGAGCGACAGCGGCTGGACGTGGAATTGCAGGTTCGGCCGCTCCTGCGCTGCATCCGAGCGGGTGAAGATGCCGAGCTGGGACGGCGCCATGGTCAGCGGTCCGCGCCGGAACAGGGCGTAGCCCAGCCCCATCAGCGCCCGGCGGGGCAACGAATGATAGGTCTCGTTGAGCGTCTTCACCCCGCGCACGGTGTAGATCATCCGCTGCTGGAGGTGATCCTGCAGATTCTCGCCGACCCCCGCATGCGCCGCCGCCACCGGGACGCCGAGCGACCTCAGCAGATCGGCCGGCCCGACGCCGGAGCGCTGCAATATCTCGATGGAGCCGATCGCCCCGCTCGACAGGATCACCTCGCCCTCGGCCGTCGCCTCGAACCACCGTCCGCCGCGGCGAAAGCGGACGCCCTTCGCCAGCAGTCCGTCGAACACCAGCCGATCGACCTGGGCCTCGGTGACGAGCCGGAGATTGGGCCGCTTCAGCACCGGCTTCAGGAATCCCCGCGCCGAAGACCAGCGCAGGCCGCGCTTCTGGTTGACATGGAAATAGCCGACGCCCTCATTATTGCCGGTGTTGAAATCCTGCGACGCCGGAATGCCCATCTCGATTGCCGCCGCGCGCACCGTATCCAGCACATCCCAGCGCAGCCGCGGCGCCTCCACCCGCCACTCGCCCCCGCTGCCATGATGCTCGGTGTCGCCAAGGAAATGATCGTCGAGCCGGCGGAACAGCGGGAACACGTCTTCTGCCGACCAGCCCGGCAGGCCGAGCTGGCGCCAATGGTCGTAATCCTCGCGCTGCCCGCGCATCGAGATCATCGCGTTGATCGCCGATGATCCCCCGATCACCTTGCCGCGCGGATAGGCGAGCGAGCGGCCGTTCAACCCCTCCTCCGCCTCGGTCCGGAACATCCAGTCGCTGCGCGGATTGCCGATCGCGAACAGATAGCCGACCGGCACGTGCAGCCAGATCCAGTCGTCCCGCCCCCCGGCCTCGATGATCAGCACCCGCTTCGACGGGTCCGCCGACAGCCGGTTGGCGACGACGCAGCCGGCCGAGCCCGCGCCGACGACGATATAGTCATAACGGCCGTCCAGCCGTTCCGCCCCGGCCATGTCCGCTCAGCGATACCGGACGATGCGCGCCGCCCCGGCCGTCATCCCGGCCACTGCCCGGGCGATATCGTCGTCCACTCCCGCTCCCTTCTTTTCCCTTTCCGACGATCGCCGGTCAGCGATGAGTCGGCATCTGGAACTCGGCACCTTTGGCGATGCTATCAGGCCAGCGCTGCATGATCGACTTCTGCCGCGTGTAAAATCGTACCCCCTCCTCGCCATAGACATGCATGTCGCCGAACAGGCTGCGCTTCCAGCCGCCGAAGCCATGCCAGGACATCGGCACCGGGATCGGCACGTTGATGCCGACCATGCCGGCCTCGACATGGCGCCCGAACTCGCGCGCGACATGGCCGTCGCTGGTAAAGCAACTGACGCCATTGCCGAACTCGTGAGCGTTGATCAGCGCCAGCGCCTCGCTCAGCGTATCCACCCGCACGCAGGCCAGCACCGGGCCGAATATTTCCTCCCGGTAGATCGTCATATCGGGCGTGACCTGATCGAACAGCGTCGCTCCGAGGAAGAAGCCCCGCGCTGCCCCCTTGACGCTATGGCCGCGCCCGTCGACGAGCAGGATAGCGCCCTCCGCGACGCCCTTGTCGATATAGCCGGTGACACGCCCCCTCGCCGCCTCGGTGACGATCGGCCCCATCTCGATCCCGTCGGCCAGCCCGTCGCCGATGCGCAGCTGCCGGGCGCGCTCGACCAGCATCGGCATGATGGCGTCGGCGGCCCTGCCCACCAGGATCGCCACCGAAATCGCCATGCAACGCTCGCCGGCCGAGCCATAGGCGGCGCCGATCAGCGCATCGACCACCTTTTCCGGATCGGCATCCGGCATGGCGACGAGGTGGTTCTTGGCCCCGCCCAGCGCCTGCACCCGCTTGCCTCTGGCGGCGCCGCGCTCGTAGATCGCATTGGCGATCGGCGTCGATCCGACGAAGGAGACCGCCTTGACGTCGGGATGGTCGATCAGCGCGTCGACCGCCTCCTTGTCCCCCTGGATGACGTTGAACACGCCATCGGGGAGCCCGGCCTCGCGGAGCAGCCCGGCCATCATCAGCGACGGTGTCGGGTCGATCGGGCTGGGCTTAAGGATGAAGCAGTTGCCCGCCGCCAGCGCGATCGGGAACATCCATGCCGGCACCATCACCGGGAAATTGAACGGCGTGATGCCGGCGACGACGCCGAGCGGTTGCCGGAACGTCCAGTTATCGATGTTGGTGGAAACCTGATCGGTGAAATCGCCTTTCAGCAGCTGCGGGATTCCGCAGGCGAATTCGACGATGTCGATGCCGCGCTCGACTTCGCCCTGCGCGTCGGAAAAGACCTTGCCATGTTCGGCGGTGATCGCGCGGGCGAGATCGTCCCGGTGCTCGCGCATCAGCGCCAGGAAGCGGTTGAGGATGCGCGCACGACGCAGCGGCGGGGTGTCCGCCCAGGCCGGGAAGGCCTGCTTGGCGACGGCCACCGCCTCCGCGACATCGGTCGCCGACGAGAGCACGACGCGCGCCGCCACCTCGCCGCGCGCCGGGTTGAACACGTCCTGCTCCCGTCCGCTCGCAGAGGCGAGCGTCCTGCCGCCGATGAAATTGCCGATGATGCCGGCTTTCAGGGATGCGCCAAGGTCAGCCATAATACCTTCGATCTGGTTGGAATTGTCTTTGCCGTCCGCGATCGCGCAGGGGAAGCCGTCGGCAGGCGTCGCCGCCCCCGGCTGTTCCCGTCACGAGATTGTTGACGTGTCCATGTTTTCGTGATGCATTTTTGCACAGCTCCCCGGGGTGACAAGCAGCAATAATGCGGCTTCGATGTGCAAAAGGTAGCATCGATGGATTGGGACAAGGTTCGCATCTTCCTCGCCGTCGCCCGCAGCGGGCAGCTTCTCGCCGCGGCCCGCAATCTGGGGCTGAACCATGCCACGGTCGGCCGACAATTGACCGCGCTGGAGGAAGAGCTTCGGGTCAAGCTGATCGAACGCCACGTCAATGGCTGTTCGCTGACCTTGGCGGGCGAGGCGATGCTGGCCACCGCCGAGAAAGTGGAATCCGAATTCCTGCAATTCGAATCCGGCCTGTCCGGGGCAATTCGCGGTGTCGTCCGCATCGGCGCGCCGGATGGCCTCGGCAATTACTTCCTCGCCACGCGCCTCGCCGAACTGTCGATGAAGCACAGCGATCTGCTGATCCAGCTGCTGCCGTTGCCGCGCAGCTTCTCATTGTCGCGGCGCGAGGCCGATCTGGTCATCACCCTGGACAGGCCGGCACAGGGCAATCTGATCATCCAGAAACTCACCGACTATACGCTCAGCCTCTATGCCTCCGAAGAATATCTCGAGCGATCCCCGCCGATTCGCCATGTCGATGATCTCGCCCAACACCTGTTCATCACCTTTGTCGACGACGCGATGTACACGCCGTCACTGGATTATGGGCGCGAACTGGCGTCCGGAATGCCGCACCGGTTCGAATGCGGCAGCGTCGTCGGGCAGATGGAGGCCGTGAAGGCCAGTCGCGGCGTCGCCATCCTCCATGATTATGCCGCCAAGGACGTGCCGTCGCTGCGGCGCGTGCTGCCCGACCTGCGCTTCGTGCGCAGCTATTGGCTGACCTCCCATCCCGACACGCATCGCTCGCACCGGGTCACCGAAGTCCGCCGCCACATCGCCGAGGCGATCGGCCTCGCCCGGGAGAGCTTCTGCCCCTGGGGCATCCCCGACCGGCTCGCCGCCTGACCTTGTACCAGGCCGTGAACCGATAAACGGCCGCGTTGGGCGCCGGCCACGAACGGAAGCTAAGGGGGCCGGACAGAACGAGGTCGATGTCTCGATCGTTGTCGGTGCCAAGCCGGACCATTCCGGCGTCAGCTTCGAGACGCGCTAAGACTGCGAACGAACGGGGAAGACGGCGCGATAGCGGAGGCCGCTTTCTATCAGTCTAGGGCCTCGTCCGCATTACCGAGCCGGGCATGTCAACGTCGCCAGACAGGCTGCGCAGCATCGGCCGCCCAGCCGCGATCGACCCTCCGCCTCAGCCGTCCTTCTTCCGGCCAATGAACAGGCGCCGTGATGGCCGCCATGGTCGAGATGCTGGACGGTGAACCGTTCGATCCCGTTGGTGTATAGCAGCGCCATGACCTGGTTTAGGTCATAATCATACATCATCATCATGCCGGAGCCGGGCGGGGTTTCGATGAGGGTCCGCAGCCCGTCGCCGTCCCACGACACGAAATCCATGCCCACACCACCCATTGTCATGGCACCGCGCGCCTTGAACGCCCCGACATGCAGGGTAAGCGCGCCGCCGGGCGCGAGCGCTTGCAACAGCCTCGCCAGCAAAGGCACCCCGTTGGCCGGGTGGATATGCTGGAAGACGATCAGCGAATTGATCCAGTCCACTTGCACGTCGGGAATTTCCGCGACGATCTCCACATGCGCAGGCACGTTGCGCCGGGCCTCCTCGCGCATCCCGGATGCGACATCGACACCATAGACCCGCTCCGTCGCGATATCCGCAATCGGGCAGGTCAGCCGCCCGACGCCGCACCCGAAATCGATCGCGGTGCGTGGATGGAAAGGCCCGTAATGCCGCCGCAACAGGTCAACCTGCCAGCCGATGTCCGCCCGGCCGCTCGCGAAGAAACGCTCCCGCCTCTCCGGCGTCATCCGCTCCCGGAAATGGTCGGGGTCGATCAGCACGCCATAATAGGGCTCGCCCGAAATGCCCTCCCAGTCGGCATTGGTGTCGCGTACCATTGCTCATCCTGTCTCGTCCGCCGAAAACTCATGGACCACCATCGGGCGCGGCGCCAGCTTTCCGTCCGGATAATCAGCCTGTCCGCCGGTTGCGTTCCCGGATGCGCAGCCGGACAGAACGAGGTCGATGTCTCGATCGTTGTCGGTGCCGAGCCGGACCCGTCGCCATGTCCGGCGCATCACCATGCTCACGCTGCGGCGGCGTGACGACCGGAAAGGACGAGGATCGCTGATGGAGCAGATTGCCGGCTGGGTCGCCCCTATCGCCACGATGCTCGCCGCGATGATGACCGCCGCCAATCTCGGCGCGCGCATCACCGGCTGGGGCTTCGTCGTATTCACCGTGGGCTCGATCGCCTGGTCAGTGGTGGCGATCGTTACCGGGCAGGCCAATCTGCTGTGGACGAACGGCTTCCTCACTTTCGTCAATCTCGTCGGCATCTGGCGCTGGCTCGGCCGGCAGGCCCGCTATGACGATGGCGGCGAGGCCGCCGCCGCCCGCAGCGCCGCTGCGCGCACGCCCAGCCTGTTCCCGATCGGCGCCCTCGCCGGCGCCCGGCTGGTCGGCCGCGACGGCGCGCCGATCGCCACGGTGATCGAAGGGATGATGCGCTGCTCCGATGCCAGCCTCGCCTATCTGGTGGTCAGCGAGGGCGGCGTCGCCGGGGTCGGCGAGCGCCTCCACGCCCTTCCCCTCGACGAGCTGAGCCTCGCCGAAGGCACCATCGCCTGCCGTCTGACTGCGCAGGAGCTGGAGGCGCGCCCCGTCCTCGACACCGAAGCCTGGCCCGCCTCAGCGGGAGAAGTCCGGCAGCACCCGCTCCCCTGACTGCGACTGCCGCCCGTGTCATCCGCGATGCGGGCGGTAGAAGATGTGGCTGCGGATCTGGGCGATCTTGTCCAGCGTCGGCATCCAATAGGGCACCGTCCAGTCGGTGTGATAATGGGTCGCCCGCCCCACCGGCGCGAATACATAGCCGTTGAGCGCGCGCCGCGCCGCCGCGCGGGCCGCCGTCCAGCCCTTGTGTTCCGGCCGGCGGGTCAGCGAGCCATCGCAGGTGAAGGAGAATTGGCAGCCGGTGCTGCGCGACGACCCCTGATAGACCACGCCGCATACCGTCTTGGGATATTGCGGCCGCGCCACCCGGTTCAGCACCACCTGGATCACCGCCTTCTGGCCATCGGCGTCGCTGCCCGCCTCGTAGAGCGCGGCGGTGGCGAGGCATTGCACCGCCTGTTCCCGCGCCGCCGGCGTACCACGGAAATGATAGGGCCGGGCGGCCGCCAGCCCCCCGGCGATGATCGGCACGGAGGCGTTGAGCGCGCGCGCCTGCTCCATGTCGAGATTGACCGGCGGCGGCGCCACCGGGAGGATGCTGCGCCAGCCGCCCCGCGCCGCCAGCCACAGACCGCCCATCGCCAGCAGCAGCAAGGTCGTGGCGGTACGCGACCGCCGGCGCACCGCGCGCCTTGATCGTCTCCTGCGCCGGCGCACGGTGGAAGCCATGGCCGCCGGATAATCGCGGAGCGGCGTCGCTCACAAGGCCCTTCGAGACGAGCCGAGGCGAAAGCCGTGTTTGGCCGGCGCCACCGAAACATTGCTCGCGCAGACCGACCCCGCTCGGCTAGTGGCGCCGCCGATGAGTCGCTCCAATTCCCCCCTCTTCGTGCCGCTGATGGCCGGCGCCAGCCTGCGCGATCGGCTGATCGCCTGCCTCGGCGCGCTGGCCTGCATCGCGGCAACCAGCGCGGCCTTCCTGTTGCTGCCGCCGGCGACGGCCCATCTGCCGCTGCTGGTGGCGCCGCCCGGCGCGTCGGCGGTGCTGCTGTTCGCGGTGCCGACCAGCCCGCTCGCCCAGCCCTGGGCCATCGTCGGCGGCAACACCGTCTCGGCGCTGGTCGGCGTCGTGGCGGCATGGGCGGTGCCCCAGACCTCGCTCGCCGCCGGCCTCGCCGTCAGCGGCGCGATCCTCGCCATGTCGCTGCTTCGCTGCCTGCACCCGCCCGGTGGCGCCGCCGCGCTGACGGCGGTCATCGGCGGGCCGGCGGTGACCGCGGCCGGCTTCGTGTTCCCGTTCATGCCGGTGGCGCTCAACTCGCTGCTGCTGGTGGCGCTCGGCTGGTGTTTCCATCGTTTCTCGGGCCACAGCTATCCGCATCGCGCCGCTACGCCGCCGGCTGCCGTGCCATTGGCGATCGAGCCGGGCGACATCGATCGCGCACTCGAGGAGGCGGGCGAGCCGTTCGACGTCGCCCGCGAGGATCTCCAGCTCCTCTTCCGCCGCGCCGAGGCTCACGCCCAGGCGCGTCGCGAAGCGGCCCGCATCATCGCCTCCAGCCGCGGCCGCCAGCGCCTCCGCCAACGATAGCTCGACCGGACGCGCGCCCGTTGCGCCGGCGAGCGGATCGAGCCTGACGGTGCGACAAAGCGCCGACATCCGCGGCCGGCAAGCCGAGCATGACGGGCGAGAGGACGACAATCGAGTTCCGGTCACCCCCGAACCGTTTCAGGCCCCCGTCGCGCCAGCCCCCCGCCCTGATGCCCTCCGTCGCCCGGCTGGCGCTCCCCCGGTTATACTGGCACATTGCCCGGCAGCACTGGGGGAGGCGCCGCATCATGATCCACCCGCGCGCGCCCGGGACCAGCGTCGCCGTCGCCGATCATTATGACGAGCTCGACCCGATCTACCGCTCGCTGTGGGGCGAGCATGTCCATCACGGCCTCTGGCGCTCCGGCGGCGAGACGCCCGCCGAGGCGGTGATCGCGCTCAGCGACATGGTCGGCGAGCGGCTCGGCTTCCGGGCCGGCGACCGGCTGGTCGATATCGGCTGCGGCTATGGCGCCACCGCCCGCCGCTTCGCCGCGCGCGGCGCGGTCGTCAGCGGCTTCACCCTGTCGCAGGCGCAGGTCGACGCCGCCCCGCCCGCCGCCAACGTCTCGCTCGCCTGCCGGGACTGGCTCGACAATCGCCTGCCCGATGCGGGCTTCGACGGCGCCTATGCCATCGAGAGTTCGGAACATATGGTCGACAAGCCCCGCTTCTTCGCCGAGGCCCGCCGCGTGCTCCGCCCGGGCGCGCCGCTGGTGGTGTGCGCGTGGCTCGCCTGCGACCGGCCGACGCGCTGGCAGGTCGATCATCTGCTCGAACCGATCTGCTACGAAGGCGGGCTGCCCTCGATGGGCAACGCCGCCGAGTATCGCGCCATGGCCGAGGCGGCCGGCTTCGCGACGATCAGCCATGTGGATGTCAGCGCCGCGGTGGCGCGCACCTGGACGATCTGCGCCGCCCGCTTCGTCCGCGCGATGCTCGCCGATCGGGCGACCCGCGCCACCGTGCTGCGCGCCCGCAACCGCCGCTTCGCGCTCAGCCTGCCGCGCCTCATCTGGGCCTATCGCACCGGCGCGATGCGCTACGGCGTATTCACTTTCCGCTAGCTTTGCAGGATCGGCCGGGTGACGTCCCGGCGATGGCGCGCGCGAACAGGGCCGTGTTGCGCGATCAAACAATCCATCTCGCGCCAAAACCGCCGCGCACGATCGTCCGCTTCGTCAGCTTCAGAGCCAGTTCTTCCTCGAACACGCCCGGCGAGAATGCGGAGCTAGCGCTGCGGCGGAGGCCGCCGTCCGCGATGGCCGCCCGCCGGTGGGCCGCCCGGTCGGCCGCCGCCACGATAAGGCCGCGGCTGGTGCTGCGGCCCATCCCCGCGCGGCGCCCCGCGCGGTGCCGGCCGCTCGGGCGGCGCGGACGGCTCGATGCGCACATCGGCGCCGTCTCCATCGCCGCCGGCGGTGCGGGCGAGCGCGGCGGTGAACTTCGCCGCCGCCCCGCTCGACACCTGGAACCAGGTTTCGTTGGTGGCGATGCGGATCGCGCCGATCTCGTTCTTGGTGATATGCCCACGCCGGCACAGCAGGGGCAGGATCCAGCGCGGATCGGCATTATGGCGGCGGCCGACGTCCATGCGGAACCAGGCCACGTCCTCGAAGCCGGGGCGGTGCCGTTCGCGCTGCGCCTCGCGTCGCGCCTCGGGCGTGTTCTCGATAAGCTCCTCGGGCTCGGGCAGCGCCCGGCGGTGCGCCCGCACCAGCGCCGCGGCGATGTCCTCGGCCGAACGCTCGGTCATCAGCCGCGCGGCGAGCGCGCGGTCCTCCTCGTCATATTCGGCCGGCTCGAGCAAGGTGGCGAGCAGCCGCTCGCGATCCTTCGCGCGGATCAGCTGCGGCGTCGGCGCGTCGATCCACTCCGCCTGAATGCGAGCGCCGCGCAGCATCGATTCCACCCGGCGGCGCTGCGGATAGGGGACGATCAGCACCGCCGTGCCCTTGCGTCCGGCGCGGCCGGTGCGGCCGGATCGGTGTTGCAGCGTCTCGGCGTCGCGAGGGATCTCGACATGGACGACGAGGCTCAGCGTCGGCAGGTCGATGCCGCGAGCGGCGACATCGGTCGCCACGCACACCCGCGCGCGCCGGTCGCGCAGCGCTTGCAGCGCGTGGTTGCGCTCCGACTGGCTATGCTCGCCGGACAGCGCCACGGCGGCGAAGCCGCGCTCCTGCAACAGCGCGTGCAGCCGGCGGACATTGTCGCGCGTCGCGCAGAACAGCATCGCCGTCTCCGCCTCGTGGAAGCGGAGCAGGTTGACGACGGCATGCTCGATCTCGGCCGGCGCCACCGTCACCGCCTGATAGGCGATATCGCCATGGCCGGCGGCCTCGCTCACCGTGGAGATGCGCAGCGCGTCCCGCTGGTAGCGTTTGGCCAGGGCCACGATCGGGCGCGGCATCGTCGCCGAGAACAGCAATGTGCGACGATTCTCGGGCGTCGCGTCGAGGATTTCTTCCAGATCCTCGCGGAAGCCCATGTCGAGCATCTCGTCGGCCTCGTCGAGCACGGCGGCCCGCAGGCCCGAAAGGTCGAGCGCGCCGCGTTCGAGATGGTCGCGCAGGCGGCCGGGGGTGCCGACGACGATCTGCGCGCCGGCCCGCAGTGCGCGGCGTTCCTTGGCGGCGTCCATGCCGCCGACGCAGGTGGCAATGCGCCCGCCGGCCGGCCCGTAGAGCCAGATCAGCTCGCGGCTGACCTGCAACGCCAGCTCGCGGGTCGGGGCGATGATCAGGGCAAGGGGCGCCGCCACCTGCGGCACCTGGCCGTTCTCGCCGATCAGCTCGCCGGCCATCGCCAGCCCGAAGGCGACGGTCTTGCCGGAGCCGGTTTGCGCCGAAACGATCAGGTCGCGGCCTTCGGCCTGCGCTTCGAGCACGGCGGCCTGCACGGGCGTCGGCTCGGCATAGCCGCGCCCCGCGAGCGCCTCGCGCAGATGGGTCGGCAGATTGGAAAAACTCATGTCACTCACAAATCATTGGAAAGAGCAAAAGCGGCGACAAATCGCCGGCCATCGGCGCCCGTTAGCACGGACCGGCGCGGGAGGGTGAGAAAACTCTGTGCCCTTTCGCGCCAAAGCCCGAAGATGCTAGGGGGATTTGGGCAGCGGGACGCGCGACATGAACTTGAATCTCCTGATGGTCGAGGATGATGCCCCGCTGGCGGCGATGCTCTCGGACGAGCTGCAACGTTATGATCACCAGGTCACGGTCGTCGGCGACGGCGGCGACGCGTTGCTGGAGCTGGCCCGCCACCGTTATGACGCGGTGATCCTCGATCGCATGCTGCCGAAGATGGACGGCATCTCCGTGCTGGAACGGCTGCGGCGCGAACAGGCGACGGTGCCGATCATCATGCTGAGCGCGCTGGCGCGCGCGCCGGAGAAGGTCGAGGGGCTGGAGGCCGGCGCCGACGACTATATCGTCAAGCCGGTGACCGTGGAGGAGCTTAATGCCCGGCTCCACGCCGTGCTGCGCGGCCGCCGGTGGAACAATGCAGGCGCGCCCTCCGACACGATCGAGGTCGCCGGGCTGGTGATCAGCCCCGCCCGCTTCCGCGTCTGGCGCGACGGCAAGCCGATCCTGTTGCCCAAGGTCGAGTTCAAGCTGCTCGCCGAGCTTGCCCGCAATGCCGAGACGGTGCTGACGCGCGCGATGCTGCTCGAGCGCGTCTGGGGCTATGATTTCATTCCGACCACCAACATCGTCGATGTCTATATCCGCCGGCTGCGCATCAAGCTGACCGAGGACGGCAGCGAGGATCCGGTCGTGACGGTGCGCGGGGTCGGCTACATGCTGTCGGCATGAGGCTGCCGGCGCCGCGTTCGCTGAAGGCGCTGACCCTCCTCTTCCTCTGCTTCTTCATGTTCGCGACGATCGCCACCGGCCTGACGGGCTATATCGCCACCCGCGCCAGCATCGCCCAGCTCGTCGACAAGCGCATCACCGGCGAGAGCGACGAGCTTGCCGGCCGCGACGGCGACGCGCCGATCCCGGTGATCGCCGCGCGCATCGCCAGCGAGGCGCGGGCGCGCGATTCCGCCGATCTCGGCATGGTCCTCACCGACGGCGCCGGCCGGGTGGTGGCCGGCAACATCACGCTGCGCCGCGCGCTGCCGCTCGGCTATTCGTCGGTCGCCGATGCCGACGGGATCATCGGCCTCACCCATGGCCGCGCGCTGGTCCGCACGGTGGGCGGCGGCGGCCACCGCCTCACCGTCATCGGCGAGACGGAGCCGATCGACAATTACAACGCGGCGCGCGCCAGGCTTTACCTGCTCGGCTTCGGCTCGATAGTGCTGATCGTGATGGGCGGGCTGATCGGCTTCATGGTCATCGTCAGCCGTCGCGCGGCCGATATCCGGCGCACCGTCGACGCCATCGTCGCCGGGGACATGGCCCGCCGCGTGCCGACCGACGGATCGGGCAGCGAGTTCGACCAGCAGGCGCTCGCCTTCAACCGCATGCTCGACCGCATCGCCGAGCTGATGGCCGGGCTGCGCAACGTCTCCAACGACATCGCCCATGACCTGCGCACGCCGCTGGCGCGCCTGCGCGGCCAGCTCGTCGCGCTGGCGCGAGCGGCGGAGGGAAAGGAGCCGGCGCTCAGCGATGCCGCCGGGCAGGCGGTGGCCCAGGCGGACGAGATTTTGGCGATGTTCGCCGCGATGCTCCGCATCGCCGAGGTGCAGGGCGGCGATCGGCGAGCCGGGTTTGGCCGCCTCGACCTCGCCGAGCTCGCCCGCGATGTCGGCGCGACGATGGCGGCGGTGGCGGCCGATGACGGCGACGTGCTCACCACTGCCGACCGCCCGCCAATGTGGATCGAGGGCGACCGACAGCTGCTCAGCCAGGCGCTGATCAACCTCATCGAGAACGCGCTGCGCCATACGCCGCCCGGCGCGCATATCCATGTCGATGTCGCCGCCGCCGGCGAGGGACGAGTCGCGCTCAGCGTCACCGACAACGGTCCGGGCATTCCCGCCGATCAGCACGAACTGGCGCTGCGCCGGTTCGGCCGGCTGGCCAAGGATCGCGGCAGCAGCGGCCATGGCCTTGGCCTGCCGCTGGTCGCCGCGGTCACCCGGCTGCATGCCGGCACGCTTGTGCTGGAGGACGCGGCGCCCGGCCTGCGCGCGTTACTCGTCCTGCCGGTATGCGGCGCATGAAAAAGGCCGGGGCGACAAAGCCGCCCCGGCCCCTTTCGCGCTCCATAGCGATCAGAAGTTGATGCCGAGCGTACCGCCGAACGTCCGCGGCGGATTGAAGTTGGCATAGTCGCCGAGCACCGCGGCGTTGGCGGCGGAGCGACGATAGATATGCTCCTCGTTGAACAGGTTGCGCGTCCAGATCGACAGCGTCGCCTGCGTGGTGCCGGCAAGCCGCAGGCCCGCCAGCGCCAGGCTGGCATTGGCGACGAAGCTCGGGTCCGTCTTCACGCTCTCCGCCTGGAAGCTGTACTGCGCGTCGGCATAGCTGCCGTCGATGTGGAAGCGGATCTTCGCATCGCTGCCGGTGAGCGGGATTTCATAGTCGATATAGCCGGTGGCCGCGTTCTTCGGCGTGAACACCGTATAGACCCGCGTCAGCACACCGAAGGTCGGGCCCGGGTTCGGGTTCGCCGTCGGCGGGACATGGGTATAGGTGTAGGCGTAGGACGCGCCGAGCGTCAGATTCTGCAGCGGCCGCGCGGTCAGCTCGACTTCGACGCCGCGGATTTTCGAGGTGCCCGGCGCGTTGGCGGTATTCTCGGTGTGCAGGTTGAAGGTCGGGTTCGGGATGGTCGTGCCCGGCAGGAACTGGGTGGTATCGACATTGTCGAAGTCGATCTGCGTGTTCGTGCGATCCATGATATAGCCCGCAACGTTCAGGCGGACCCGGTGCTCGAGAAGATCCATCTTGGCGCCGATTTCATACGCCTTCACCGATTCCGGGCCGAAGGCCTGGAAGTTGGACGAACGATCATTGGCGCCGCCGGCGCGATAGCCGGTGGAATATTTGGCGTAGAGATTGATGTTGTCGCTCGCCTCGAAAGCGAGCGTGACCATCGGGTCGAACCTGTTCTTGCGATAGTCGAGCGTCCAGTCGGTGGCGACGCCCGACACCAGGTAGAGCGTGCCCCGACGCTTGTCCCGGGTGTAGCGGCCGCCCACGGTCAGGTGCAGCGTGTCGGCGAACAGCGGCGTGTAGGTCGCCTGGCCGAACACGGCATAGCTGTGCGCCTTGGCGTAGCTGCCGCGCTGCAGGAAGCGGGAATTATAATCCCAGCCCTGGTTGGACGAGCTGATCGGGCCGAACACCTGCGACGGCAGGATCGTATAGGCGGTGCCGTCGGCGTTCCACCGGTTGCTCGACGGGGTTGCAGCGGATTCCCGCGCCTGCTCGGTGAAGTAATAGAGGCCAACGACATAATCGAGCTGCGGCAGGCTGCCGACCGCCTGAAGTTCCTGGCTGAACTGGCTCTGGTGCAGATCGGACAGGCTGTAGCGGCTGAATGAGCCGTTGGGCGCGAACGGGACGCGCTCCGGGCCGCCGGAATTGTCCCACTGGTTGGTCGACACCTTGCGCCACGCGCTGATCGAGCGCAGCTCGACCCACGGCGCGGCTTCATATTTCAGCGTCGCCTGCTCGCCGCTGGTGCGATCGACGCTCCATTGCTGCGGCACGCCGACATCGGCCACGTCCTGCCGTTCCGGGTGCACGCCGACCAGCGGCGGCAACGGGGCGATCATGCCCTTCGGCACGGCGTTGTTGTTCGCAAGCATCTGGGCGACCGTGGCCACCGGCAGATTGTTCGGATTGTAGTTGACCAGCTGGCTGAAGAAGGGCGTGTTCTCGTCCTTGGCCTTGTCGAAAGAGAAATCGGCGGTGAAGCCGTCGAACGGCTGCCAGCGCGCCGAGACGCGGCCGCCGACCCGGTTATAGGCGTTCCAGCCGATCTGGCCGGCCAGCGGGTTCTTCGTCGTCGGATCCTGATGCTGGAGCACCCCGTCGACCTTGAAGGAGAAGCCGGCGATGGTCGGGAAGTTGGCATGCAGCTGTCCGTCATAGCTGCCATAATTGCCGAACCCGGCGCTGGCGCTGCCGCCCCATTCGCCGGTCGGCGCCTTGGTGACGATGCTGACGGCGCCGCCCTCGGTGTTGCGGCCGAACAGCGTGCCCTGCGGGCCTTTCAGCACCTCGATCCGCTCGACGTCATAGAGCGCGGCGTTGAGGCCCTGGGTGCGGCCCAGATAGACGCCGTCGATATAGACGCCGACGCCCGGCTCGCGCGCGGTCTGGTTCTGGTCGAACGGCACGATGCCGCGAATGCCGACGGTCAGCGCCGACTGGCGCGCCTCGAACGTCGCCACGCGCAGCGACGGGATGGAACCGTCCGACAGATTGAGCAGGCTCTGCACATGGCGATCGGCGAGCGCCTCGCTGCCGAGCACCGAGATGGAGATTGGCGTCTTCTGCAGGTTGGTCTCGCGCTTGGTCGCGGTGACGACGATATCGGCGAGATTCTGGCCGTCGTCTGCGACAGGCGCCTCGGCCAGCAGCGGCGACGCCACTGCGCTCAGGGCGATGCCGCCCAGCAGAAGCTGGAGCGTGCGGCGAACTCGGTATTGCATCTGAGGATTCCCCTTTTGGCGGTCCGTATTTTGGGACGCCTGTAGGGACGGTCGGGGAAAGAAATGTTACATAGATCGTCACATATGAGTATGCGATCTTTCATTTTCCTTTCATGTTGTAGTGTCGAGGTGGGGAGAGGGAAATAGCCGCATCCCCGCTGACAACAGATAGCTTTCGCATTAGGTTCTGCGCGCTCGATCTTTCCAGAAATACACCTGCCTTTCGGCCTCTAGTCTTGTCACCGTCGCCCGCACCTGGAGAAGATCCTTGCGGGTCACCAGACCGACCAGCCTGCCGTGCATCGGATCGGTGACGGGAATGCGCCCCTGGCCGGTGTCGAGCATCAGATCGAGCGCGCGCGACACCACCTCGTCGGGATGGATCACGGCGAGCGAGGCGTCTGAGACCCGATCGGCCACCGTCTCGTCCCCGGATATGCCCTCGACCTTCCACTGAAGGGCATCGGCACGCGAGACCAGCCCGACCGGTCGCCCGGCCGCATCGATCACCGGATAGATGCGGTGGCGGCCGCCCTCCAGCACCGCCACCGCCTCCGGGATCGGCAGATCGTGCGGCAGCGTCTCGACCGACGCCACCATCACATCGCGGACGCGGGCCAGTTCATAGGGGTCGACACCATATTCGCGGGTAATGTGCTGGCCGCGGCGCGCGATTTTCTCGGTGAGCATCGAACGGCGAAGCAGCAACACCGTCACCGCATAGGCTGCGGCGGTGGCGGCGAGCAGTGCCGGCAGGCGATGCATGTCGCCGGTCAGCTCGACCGCGAAGATCGCGCCGGTCAACGGGGCGCGCATCGTGCCGCCGAGCATCGCCGCCATGCCGAGCAGAGCCCAGACGCCCGGCGGCCCCGGCAGCATCAGGCCCATCAGCCACCCCGCCGCGCCGCCGAGGATGAGCAGCGGCGCCAGCACGCCGCCCGAAGTGCCCGAGGACAGGGCGACCAGCCAGATCGCCGCCTTGACGAGCAGGATCACCGCCACCGCCCCGGCCAGCAGGTGGCCGCCCAGCAGATCGCCGATCACGTCATAGCCGACGCCGAGCGCGCGCGGCTCTGCCAGCCCGCCGAGGCCGACAGCGACCCCGCCCAGCGCCGGCCACCACATCCAGTGGACCGGCAGCCGCTCGAACAGATCCTCCAGCCCATAGAGCAGCTTGGTGAGGAGCGTGGACAGCAGCCCGGCCATGATGCCGATCATCGCCCCGCCCACGAGGCTCCATGGCGCCGTCGGCCCCGCATCGGCGAACGGGAAGAGCGGGCCGGCGTCGAACAGCAGCGGGCGCCAGCCGTACGCCACGATCGCCGCCGTCACCACCGGCACGAAGCTGCGCGGCCGCCATTCGAACAGCAGCAGCTCGACGGCGAGCAGCACGGCGGCGACGGGGGTGCCGAAAATGCCGGTCATGCCGGCCGCCGCGCCGGCGACCAGCAGGGTCTTGCGCTCCGCAGCGGTCAGGTGGAAGAATTGCGCGAACAGTGAGCCGATGGCGCCCCCGGTCATAATGATCGGCCCTTCCGCACCGAACGGCCCGCCGGTGCCGATCGAGATCGCCGAGGAGATCGGCTTGAGCAGGGCGACCTTGGCGGACATGCGGCTGCCGCCGATCAGGATCGCCTCGATCGCCTCCGGGATGCCGTGCCCGCGAATCTTCTCCGAGCCGAAGCGCGCCATCAGCCCGATCGCCAGCCCGCCGAGCACCGGGGCCGCCACCGTCCACGGCCCGGGTGTGATCGTCGCCATCGAGCGCGAGACGGTGTCGAACGCGCCGAACCAGACGAGGTTGGTGACGAGCAGGATCAGCCGGACCAGCACGAATGCCGCCAGCGCCCCGCCTGTTCCGACGACCATCGCCATGCCGGCGAGCAGCACCAGCCGCGGGTCGGCCCGGAAATCCGCCAACCGCGCGCCGGAGGACGGGCGGATGCCAATAATATCCTCGTCACGCATGACGGCCGGCTTCTCCTGACAAGGTTAAATATATCGTAGTCCGATATATTGGATCGGCCGGTGGTGGAAGGGTGGATATGGGCGTCACCCCTCGTCCGGGTGAACCCGAAGCGGGATGGGAAATGCAGCGGGCAATCGGGTAGCGGCCGACGCGCAACCGTCATGCTGAACTTGATTCATCATCCACCCGGCCACAGGCACCGGAATTCGCGACGGGGTAGACCCTGAATCAAGTTCAGGGTGACGGCCTCGCAGCGCGGACGGGTGCCGTCGACCCGCAGCCGCCACGCGGGACTGGTACCGCATCAACCGGTCACCAGCGCCCGCGCTGGCTATACGGGCGCCGGATCGTGCCGGGGCGCGCAGGCGTCCCTCAGTGGATCCACAAACTGTGCGCGTCGATCCGCAGCTTCAGGATGGCGAGGTCGGCGTTGACGCGAGCTTCGATTTCCAGCCGACGCGCGTCATTGGCCTGCCGTTCGGCATAGAGACGATCGGCGAGGTCGATCTCGCCGAGATCCTGGCCGCGGGCGCTGAGCCGCGCGCTTGCCTCGGCGCGGGCAACCGCTTCGCGGCTCGCCGCCCAGGCGGACAGCCGGGCGCGGGTCTCCGCGAGGTCGGCCGCGGCCTCGGCCTCCACCTTGCGGCGGGTGAGGCTGCTCTGCGCGGTCGCGGCACTGGCCTGGGCGGAGGCCTGATCGGCAAGCGCGCGGCGGTGCCCGCCACCGAACGGGATCGAAGCGTAGAGGCCGGCGCCCTGCTCCTCGCCGCCGCGCTCGCTGAACACGCGCACGCCGACGCTCGGATCGGCGATGCGGTCCAGCCGGGCGCGGCTGGCCAACACTGCCTTCTGGTCGGCGGTGCGAGCCGCGGCGGTGATGTCGTGGCTGCGCTCGACGGCCCAGTCGCGGAGCTGGTCGAGCCCCTCGGCCGGCTCCGCGGGGGTGGCCGGGCGTGGCGGCTCGGCGGGCAAGGCCAGTTCGGCAAAGGTGCCGGCGAGCAGCGCGCGGGCGCGCTCGCGCTCGGCCAGGGCATCCGCAACCTGCACCCGCGCCGCCGCCACCGCCGACAGCGCCTGTTCGAGATCGAGCGGGGCGGCATCGCGCAACGCCACGCGCCGCCGCACCGCCGCCGCCGCCGCGTCCTGATTGGCGACCAGCGCCTCGGCGTTGCGATGCTGTTCGCCCGCCCGCACCCAGTCATACCAGAGCTGCGCGAGCGTCAGCGCCGCCTGATGCCGGGCGTCCTCGGCGAGATTCTGGGCGATCTCGACCCCCAGCGCGCCGGCCTGCCGATCGAGCCGCGCCTTGCCGGGCAGGCGGAAGGCACGGCTGAGCGTGCCGTCATACTCGGCGAAGCGGCGGTCATTCTCGACCGAGCGGCGCGACACCGTGCCGGTCAGCGTCACCTCATGCGCGCCAGTAGCGAGGGCACGGCCCTCGGCGCGAGCAGCGGCGACATCCGCGTCGGCGGCGAGCGTGCCGGGGTAAAGCTCCAGCACCTGCTCGACCAGCGGCTCCGGCGGCAGGTCGCTCTGGGCGAGGACGGGCGCGGCCGTGGCCAGCAGCGCAGCAAGGGCGAGCCGCCTCACGCCACGCGCCCCGAGGCCAGCACCGGCGTCACCCGCCAGCGCATTGGCAAGCGCCGCCGCGACGCGCCCGCCGCCTCGACCAGCGCCGTTACCGCGTCCGCCGGCACGACCAGCTCGATCGCCAGCCGGTCGAGCGCGCCGGTCACCCGCTCGGCAGTGCCGGCATCGGAGAAATCGAGGCCGTGCACCGCCTCGGCGCGCAGGTGGATCGGGCAGCGCACCCGCGCGCGCAGCGCCTCGACGATCGCATCCCGATCGCCGCTCGCGCAGGCGATGCTGAGCAGCACAGTCCCCTCCCCGCTCATGCCGTCGCCTCCGCCCGGCTCTCGCCGAAGCGCTCATAAAGGATCGGCAGCAGGATCAGCGTCAGCAACGTCGAGGTGACGAGCCCGCCGATCACCACGATCGCCAGCGGCTTCTGGATTTCGGAACCGGGGCCGGTGGCGAACAGCAGGGGCACCAGCCCGAAGGCGGTGATGCTCGCCGTCATCATCACCGGCCGCAACCGCCGCTCCGCACCGACGCGCACCGCCTCGGCAAGCGGCCGCCCCTCGCCACGCAGCTGGCGGAAATAGGAGACCAGCACCAGCCCGTTCAGCACCGCGATGCCAAGCAGGGCGATGAACCCGACGGAGGCCGGCACCGACAGATAATCGCCCGAAATCCACAGCGAGACGATCCCGCCGACCGCCGCGAACGGGATGTTGGCGAGGATCAGCAGCGACCCGCGCAGCGAGCCGAGCGTCGCGTAGAGCACGAAGAAGATCAGCAGCAGCGCCACCGGGATGACCAGCATCAGCCGCGCCGCTGCGCGCTGCTGGTTCTCGAACTGGCCACCCCAGACGAGGCTGTAGCCCTGTGGCAGTGGCACCTCGGCTGACACCCGGCCGCGGGCATCGTCGACATAGCCGACGAGATCGCGGCCCGACACGAACGCCTGCACCAGCGCGTAGCGGCTGCCATTTTCGTGATCGAGACGCACCGGCCCCTCCGTCCGCTCGAGCCGGGCGAGGTCGCTGGCGCGGACGATCTGGCCGGCCGGCGTCATCAGCTGCAGGTCGGCGAATCGCTGCGCGTCGTTGCGTACGTCTGCTTCGCCGCGGATCAGGATCGGCACGCGCCGCTGCCCCTCGGCGACGATGCCGGCCGGCAGCCCCTCGACCTGGGCGCGCAGCGCATCCTCGAAGGTGTCGACCGGCATGCCGAAACGGCCGGCGGCAGCGCGATCCACGTCGAGCTGAAGATAATCGACCCGGTCATTGGCGACGGTCGTCACTTCGGCGGCACCCGGCGTCGCCTGCAGCACCGCCTGCACGCGGCGGGCGAGATCGGCGAGGGTGGCGAGATCCGGGCCGAAGATCTTGACGGCGAGGTCGCCTCGCGCGCCGGTCAGCATCTCGGACACGCGCATCTCGATCGGCTGGGTAAAGGTGGGGACGATGCCGGGCAAGCCGTCGATCGCCTTGCGGATCGCCTCGACGACGAAGTCGCGGTCGCCGCGCCATTCGCCCTGCGGCTTCAGGGTGATGAACATGTCGGTCTCGTTGAGGCCCATCGGATCGAGGCCGATCTCGTCGGTGCCGGTGCGCGCGATGACGTTGGTGACCTCGGGAACGGCCTTGATGATGGCGCGCTGCACCGCCTCGTCGACGGCGAGGGAGCGATCGAGGCCGAGGGTCGGCAGCTTCGTCACCTGCACCACCACCGAGCCTTCATCCATCGTCGGCATGAACGTCTTGCCGACGGCGCCATAGGCGAGCCCGGCAACGACCAGCGCGGCGGCGGCGCACCCATAGACCAGCCGGCTGCGCGCGAAGGCGCCGGCGAGCAGCGCGTGATAGCGCGGCGACAATTTGCGCATTATCCACGGCTCGCCATGATCGCCGCTCCGGAGACCATAGGAGGCGAGCACCGGCACCAGAGTCAGCGCCAGCAGCAGCGATCCGGCGAGCGCGAACATTATCGTCAGCGCGACAGGCGCGAACAGCTTGCCCTCCAGCCCCTCCAGCGACAGCAGGGGCAGGAACACCAGCGCGATGATGATCAACCCGGCCGTCACCGGCACGATCACCTCGCTGGTGGCGCGGAAGACGAGGTTGAGGCGAGGCGCGTCCTCGCCATGGGCGCGGCCCAGCCGCTCCACGACATTCTCGACGACCACCACCGCCCCGTCGACCAGCATGCCGATGGCGATAGCGAGCCCGCCCAGGCTCATCAGATTGGCGGACAATCCCATGCCGCGCATGAACAGGAAGGTGAGCAGCGCCGCCATCGGCAGCGTTGCCGCGACGATTGCCGCCGCCCGCCAGTCACCGAGGAACAGGATGAGCAGAACGACGACGAGGATCGTAGCCTCGAGCAGCGCCTCCTCCACCGTGCCGACGGCGCGTTCGATGAGATCGGAGCGATCGTAGAAGATGTGGAGCGTCGTGCCCTTCGGCATGTCACGCTCCAGCTCGCCGAGCCGCTGGCGTACGCCATCGACGATGGCGCGGGCATCGGCGCCGCGCAGGCCGATGACGAGCCCCTCCACCGCCTCGCCGGCACCGTTCTTGGTGACGCCGCCATAGCGGGTGAGGCTGCCGATGCCGACCTCGGCGACATCGCCGATGCGCACGATCCGGCCGTCACGCGCCGTCACCACCATCTGGCGAAGATCGTCCGCGTCGCGCACCGCGCCGACTGCGCGGACGATCAGCACCTCGTCGCCGGCGCCAAGCCGGCCGGCGCCGTCATTGCGATTGCCGCGCTCGATCGCGTCGCGCAGATCGCCGACGGAAAGCTTTGCCGCCGCCAGGGCGACGGGATCGGGCCGCACCTCGAAGCTGCGGACATGGCCGCCGAGCGCGTTGACGTCGGCGACCCCCGGCACGGTGCGCAGCGCCGGGCGGATCGTCCAGTCGAGCAGGGTGCGCTTCTCGGCGAGGCTGAGCGGCCCTTCGATGGTGAACATGAACATTTCGGACAGGGGCGTCGAGATCGGCGCCAGGCCGCCGGATACCGACGCCGGCATGTCCGCCATCACCCCCGCCAGCCGCTCGCCGACCTGCTGGCGCGCCCAGTAGATGTCGGTGCCGTCGGTGAAATCGATGGTGATGTCGGCGATGGCATATTTGGCGGTGGAGCGCAGGATCGCCTGCCGCGGCAGGCCCAGCATCTCCATCTCGATCGGCGCGATGACGCGCGTCTCGACCTCCTCGGGGGTCATGCCCGGGGCCTTGAGGATGATCTTGACCTGTGTCTGGGCGATGTCGGGATAGGCATCGACCGGCAGCTTGATAAACGCCCACGCGCCGAGACCGGCCATCACCAGCATCAGCGCCAGCACGAGCAGGCGGTAGGTGAGCGACCAGGCGACGAGCGAACGCAGCATCGATCGATCCGGCTATCGCGCCGCGGCGAGCGACTTGAGCTCGCTCGCGCCGGACACCGCCACCGGCTCGCCGGCCTTGAGCCCGGACAGCAGCACCGTGCGCCCGCCGGCCGCGCCGCCGCTCGTCACCTTGCGTGGGACGACGCCGCCATCGGCGCGCACGAACACCGTGTCGGCGCCGTCGATGGCGAGCACGGCGCTGGTCGGCACGCTCACCGCGCCGGCCGGGGCGGGTCCGAACAGAGTGGCGGAAGTCACGCGGCCGGAAACGACCCCCGGCGTCGCCGGAAGGCGCGCGCGCAGCATCGCCGAGCGCGTGGCGGGGTCAACGACGGAGGCGACGCTGGTCACGGTGCCGCGCACGTCCCCGCCGATCGACACCCCCATGCCGGGGCGGACCTGCCCGATCATGTGCGCGGGCAATTGCGCGGTCAGCTCATAACGGTCGGCTGCATCAATGACATAGGCGGCGGTGGCGCCGTCGACCGGGCTGCCGGTCTGGATGGTGGCGCTGGTCACCTTGCCGGCGATCGGCGCGCTGAGCGTATAGCTGCCGCTGCGGGGCCGGCCGTTGATCAGCGCCAGCACCCGGCGCTGCTCGCCGAGCCCGGCTTCCGCCTCGCGCAGCGCGGCGCGGGCCTCGTCCGCCCGGGCGCCGGCGATGACGCCTTCGCGGGCAAGCTGACCAAGGCGCGCGTCATTGGCGCGGGCGACGGCGACCCGGGCCGAGGCACTCTCCAGCGCCGCGCCCATCGCGTAAAGCTCGCGGCTGGCGATGACGGCGAGCGGCTGGCCGGCGCGCACGGACTCCCCTTCGACGACGAGGGTGCGCGTAACGACGCCGGGAATGATCGCGGCGACCGCCACCCGCGCATTGGGCGGGGGCGCCACCGTCGCCGGCACGGTGCCGAGCGCGACCTCGGTCGCGGCCTCGGCGGGGGCGAAGCGGATGCCGATGCGCTGCATCCGCCCGGCGTCGAGGGCGATGGCGTCGCCTTTCTGCGGCGCGGCGACGGGGTCTTCCGTTCCGGTCGGCGCAGGCGCCTTGCCCGAGCAGGCGGCAAGCAGCAGCAGGGCCGGCAGGAATGCGGCGCGCCACGAGGCGATCTGCACGATCCCGTCCGACACGCTCTTGCCCCCTTCACCTCAATGTCTTGGCGGCATTGGCCTTATCGGCCAAATCTGCCAAAAACCTGTCAAACACGGGGGGAAAATATTGCGCATCCTGCTGGTCGAGGACGAGGCGGAGCTGGCGCGGCGGATGGTCGCCAACCTCGCCGCCCACGGCATGACCTGCGAATGGATGACCACCGCGGAGGACGCCGCCGATTTCGTGTCCGATGGATTCAGCGCGCTGATCGTCGATCTCGGCCTGCCCGGCATGGGCGGAGTCGAGCTGGTTCGGCTGCTGCGCCGGCGTGGGCTGACCGTGCCGATCCTGATCTTCACCGCGCGCGGGCGCTGGCAGGAGAAAGTGGAGGGGCTGAACGCCGGCGCGGACGATTTCCTCGTCAAGCCGGTGCGCATCGAGGAGCTGGTGGCGCGCCTCCACGCGCTCGCGCGGCGCGTGGCCGGCTTCGCCGCCACCCGGCTGACCAGCGGCGCGCTGGCGCTCGATCCCGCCACCGGCGAGGCGTGGCTGGACGCCGAGCCGCTGACGCTCACCGCCAATGAATTCCGGCTGCTGCAACTGTTCCTCTACAATGCCGGCCGGGTGCTGACGCGCGAGGCGATCCTGGACGGGCTCTATCGCGTTGAGGAGGAGCGCGATCTCAACACCGTCGAGGTGCTGGTCGGCCGGCTGCGCCGCAAGATCGGGCGCGAACGCATCGCGACGGTGTGGGGCATGGGCTACCGGCTGGCGACATGACTGGCATTGACACGCAAAGCCTGCGCTTCCGCTTCATCGCCGCCTCGCTGCTCTGGCTGGGGCTGGCGACGTTGCTGGCCGGCGTGTTCATTGCCTCGCTCTACCGCAGCCATACCACGCAGCGCTTCACATCGGAGCTCGGCCATCATCAGGACGAGCTGATCGGCATTACCCGCATTGATCCAGCGGGGCGGCCATCCGTGCGCCAGCCACTCGCCGATCCGCTCTTCCTGCTGCGTGGCTCGGGCTATTATTGGCAGGTCGAGCAGCCGGGCGGCGTGACGGTCACTTCCCCGTCGCTCGGCGGCAAGCGCCTCGACAGCGGCGCAACTCCGGATGACCGGGGCTTTCAAAAGGTCCCGGGTCCGTTCGGCAGCGTGATGCAGCACAGCCAGCGCGCGACCCCGCCCGGAGGCGGGCCACCGCTCATCTTCACTATTGCCGGTGCCAGCGACCTTCTCGACAATGAGGTCGCGCGCCTCCACCGCGATCTCGCATTTTCGCTGATCGTGTTCGCGGCTTTGATGGCGGCCGGCATCATGCTGCAGATCCGCTTCGGCCTGCGCCCGGTGCGGCGGCTGGGCGACTGGATCGAGGCGCTCCGGCGCGGGCAGATATCGCGCCTCCCCGAGAGCGACGTCCCGAGCGAGTTCCTCGCCATCGTCACCCGGCTCAACCAGTTGCTCGACGCGCAGGCGACGCTGGTCAGCCGGGCGCGGGTGGAAACAGGCAATCTCGCCCATAATCTGCGCACGCCGCTGGCACTGATCGGCGACGAGGCGGAACAACTGGCGCGGGCCGGGCGCGGGCCGGCCGCCGCCTTCATCCTCGACCAGTGCGCGCTCATCCAGCGCCAGATCGATTATCACATGATGCGCGCCGCCGCCGCCGGCACACGCGGCACCAGCGCGGTGACGGCGGTAGCGCCGCTGATCGAGCGGATCGTCGAGGCGATGCGCCGCCTGCATGCCGAGCGCGGCCTGCGCTTCGATGTCCAGATCGAGGCCGGGCTCGATGCGCGCTGCGATCCGGGCGACTTGTCGGAGATCGTCTCCAACCTCATCGACAATGGCTGCAAATGGGCGGCGTCGCGCGTCTCGGTGTCGGCGCGAGCGGCAGGCCAGACGGTGCGCATCGCGGTTGCCGACGACGGCCCCGGCATTCCGCACGACAAACGTTCGGAGGTGCTGGACGTCGGCGTTCGCCTTGACCCGAGCACGCCGGGCACGGGCCTCGGCCTTGCCATCTCGCGCGACATGGCGATGCTCTATGGCGGCGAGATTACGCTTGAGGCGCGCGACGGCGGCGGGCTCGTCGCCGCCGTCGAGCTACCGGCCTAGCCCAGCCGCCTCTCCAGCGCGTCCTGCTGGCGGATCAGCGCCGGCGGGCAGCGATCGCCGAAGCTTTCGAGATAGGCGCGGCTCAACCCTGCCTCCTCCGCCCACACCGCCTTGTCGACGGAAAGCAGCGCCGTCAGCCGCTCCGCGCTCAGCGACAGGCCACCGAGATCGAGCGCCGTCTCGGTCGGCAGCAGGCCAATCGGCGTGGACTGGGCCTCGGCGCGTCCCTCGACGCGCTCGACGATCCACTTCAGCACGCGGGCATTGTCGCCGAAACCCGGCCACATGAACTTGCCCTGCGCGTCCTTGCGGAACCAGTTGACCAGGAACAGCCGCGGCAGCACCGACGGATCGGACTGGGCGGAGGCGCCGACACGCAGCCAATGGGTGAAATAATCGCCGATATGATATCCGCAGAAGGGCAGCATCGCGAACGGATCGCGGCGCAGTTCGCCGACCTTGTTCTCGGCTGCGGCGGTGCCCTCCGAAGCGATGTTGGCGGCGAGATACACGCCATGATCCCAATCGAACGCTTCCGTGACCAGCGGCACGGCGCTGGCGCGGCGGCCGCCGAACAGGATCGCGGAAATCGGCACGCCGTCCGGGGAATCCCATTCGTCGGCGATCACCGGGCATTGATCGGCGGGTGCGGTGAAGCGCGCATTGGGATGCGCGGCGGGCTTGCCGCTCGCCGGATCATAGGGCTGCCCGGTCCAGTCCGTGAGCCCCTCGGGCGGGGTGTCGGTCAGCCCTTCCCACCACACATCGCCGTCGGCGGTGAGCGCGGTGTTCGTGAAGATGCAATTGCCGGTCAGCGTCGCGATGGCGTTGCGATTGGTGGCAAGGCCGGTGCCCGGCGCCACGCCGAAGAAGCCAGCCTCCGGATTGATCGCGTAAAGTCGCCCGTCCCTGCCGAAGCGCATCCAGGCGATGTCGTCGCCGACCGTCTCGGCCTTCCAGCCGGGAATGGAGGGCTCCAGCATGGCAAGGTTGGTCTTGCCGCAGGCGCTGGGGAAGGCGGCGGCGACAAAATGGCTGCGCCCTTCCGGCCCGGTCAGCTTGAGGATCAGCATATGCTCGGCCAGCCAGCCCTCGTCGCGGGCCATGACGCTGGCGATGCGCAGCGCGAAGCATTTCTTCCCGAGCAGCGCGTTGCCGCCATAGCCCGAGCCGTAGGACCAGATTTCGCGCGTCTCCGGGAAGTGGACGATCCACTTTTCCTCATTGCACGGCCACGGCACGTCGGCCTGCCCTGGCGCCAGCGGCATGCCCACCGAATGCACGCAACACACGAAGAAGCCGTCGTTGCCCAGCGCATCGAGCACCTGCCGGCCCATGCGGGTCATAATCCGCATGGAAAGGACGACATAGGGGCTGTCCGTGATCTCGACGCCGATCAGGCTCTTGTCCGAGCCGAGCGGCCCCATGCAGAAGGGCACCACGTAGAGCGTGCGCCCGCGCATCACGCCGTCGAACAGGCGCCCGAGGCGATCGCGCATCTCGCCGGGCTCGGCCCAGTTGTTGGTCGGACCAGCATCGCTCTCCTGCTCGGAGCAGATGAAGGTGCGGCTTTCGACCCGCGCCACGTCGCGAGGATCGGAGCGGGCGTAGAAGGAATTGGGACGCAGCGCCGGATTAAGCGGAATCAGGGTGCCTGCGCCGACCAGCTCGGCCGACAGGCGATGCCATTCGGCCTCAGACCCGTCGCACCACACCACCTTGTCGGGCTGCGCGCGCGCGGCGACATCGGCCACCCATTCGAGCAAGGCGCGGTGGCGCGTGGGCGCCTCGTCACGCACGTCGAGCTGTTTGCTCGCCGGTTCCAGCAGCATGTCGTGTTCCTCTCCACCCGACTTTTCTCGCAGCATGGAAGCTATTCGGCATGGCACCCGGCCGCCAATTCCTTTATTGGAAAGCCATAAGCTCAGGCTAAACATGCACCATGACCGCTGTATACAGCCTCAATCTTCGTCATTTGCGCATGTTGCGCATCATCGCCGACAGCCGCAGCCTCAGCACGGCGGCGCGCGCGGTGGCGATTTCCCAGCCGGCGCTCACCCAGGCGCTGGCGAAGATGGAGACGGCATTCGGCACCGCCGTCTTCCACCGCACGGCGCAGGGCGTGGCGCCGACCAGCGGCGGCCGGCGTCTCATCCAGCGCGTGTCCCGCTCGCTCGATGCGTTCGGCGTGGCCTGCAGGCGCGCGGCCAAGCCGGTGAACAGCCAGAAGCTCGAAGCCTGGCTGACCATGTCCCATGTGCGCGGGCTGATCGCGCTGGCCGAAGCGGGCAGCTTCCTCAAGGCCGCCGAGGAGGCGGGCGTCTCCGTCCCCTCGCTGCACCGCGCCGTGCGTGACCTGGAGGCGCTGGCCGGCGTGCGGCTGGTCGAGCGGCGCGGGCGTGGCATGGGCCTGTCCCGCACCGGCGCCAGGCTCGCCCGCGGCTTCATGATCGCCACCGCCGAGCTTGCCGCCGCGCTGGAGGAGACGGCGTCGGGCGGCCAGCGCCTGTCGATCGGAGCGATGGCGCTGTCGCGCTCGCTGCTGCTGCCGGCCAGCCTCGCCGATCTGCTGCAACGGCGGCCCGATATCCACGTCGACGTCATCGAGGGCTCGTTTCTCGAACTGGTCGAATTGCTGCGCAACGGACGCATCGACGTATTGATCGGCGCGCTGCGCGAACATCCGCCGCGCGATCTGGTGCAGGAAGCGCTGTTCACCGACGCGCTCACCATCATCGGCCGCGCCGAGCATCCGCTCGCCGGGCGCGTCGCCGACTTCACCGAACTGGCCGCCTATCCGTGGATCGTGGCGCGGCGGGCATCGGGGCTGCTCGATCAGTGGCAGCAGATGTTCGATCGTTCCGGCGCGACCCGCCCGACCGCGCCGATCCAGTGCGGATCGGTGGCGCTGATCCGCGGCATCCTGGTACGGTCCGACTTCCTGACCCTGCTTTCCACGGATCAGGTCCGCGCCGAGATCGAATCGGGCACGCTGGTGACGATCGCGTCATGCGTGCCCGATACCCAGCGCACGATCGGGGTGATCACCCGGCGCGACTGGTTCCCGACGCGGTTGCAGGAGGAGTTCATGGCGACGTTGAAGCTCACCGGCTCCGAGTCGACATCGGCGAAGATGAGCTGACCGGCATGCGTCTTGCGCCGCCCGGCCTGCGCGCATAGCGGGAAGTCATGTCCGCCGAGATCGACCCGTTTCACGCCATCGCCATCAGCCGCCTCGCCCACCGTCTGCGCGTCGAGGGGCGATCGGTGATCCATATGGAATTCGGCCAGCCCTCCACCGGCGCGCCCACCGCCGCCATCGCCGAGGCGCATCGCATCCTCGACACCGACGGCATGGGCTATTGGGAGAGCCCGCCGCTCAAGGCGCGGATCGCCGCCCATTATCAGGAGGCCTATGGCTTGGCGGTCGATCCCGAGCGGGTGATCCTGACCTGCGGCGCGTCGCCGGCGTTCGTCATGGCGCTGTCCTGCCTGTTCGCCCCGGGCGCGCGGGTGGCGCTCGCCCGGCCGGGCTATGTCGCCTATCGCAACACGCTGAAGGCGCTGCATCTCGTGCCGGTGGAGCTGGCCTGCGGCGAGGCGGAACGTTTCCAGGTCACCGCCGAGGCGATCGAACGGCTGGAGCCGGCGCCGGACGGGCTGATCGTCGCCAGCCCCGCCAATCCGACCGGCACGATCATCCCGCCCGAGGAGCTGAAGGCCATCGCCGCGGTGTGCCGCCGGCGCAATATCGCGCTCATCTCCGACGAGATCTATCACGGGCTGAGCTACACGCTGCCTGCCGATTCGATGCTCCAGCACGCGCCCGAGGCGCTGATCATCAACAGCTTTTCCAAATATTTCAGCATGGCCGGCTGGCGCCTGGGCTGGCTGGTGGTGCCCGAGGCGCTGATCCCGGCCGCGCGGGCGCGGATGGGAGCGCTGTTCCTGACGCCCCCGTCCCTGGCCCAGCATGCCGGGCTGGTGGCATTTGACTGCCGCGACGAACTGGACGGCCATGTCGAGAGCTATCGGCGCAACCGCGCCTTGTTGCTGGACGCGCTGCCGGCGCTCGGCCTGCGCCGGATCGCGCCGCCGGACGGGGCCTTCTACATCTACGCCGATGTCAGCCATCTGACGCAGGACAGCCTCGGCTTTTGCGAGCAGCTGCTGGTGGAGACCGGCGTCGCCACTGCGCCAGGGATCGACTTCGATCCGGTTGCCGGCCACGGCTTCATGCGGTTCAGCTTCGCCGTATCCACCGACCGCGTGGAGGACGCGATCACCCGGATCAGGCCGTGGTTCCTGGATCGCGCGCAGCGCGTTCGTGGAGAGGCGCCGGGCGGCTGAGTACGAACGCCGCGCACGCGGCCATGCCGGCACCGACGCCGAGGCCAAGCGCCCATCCCGGCCGCGCCCCGATCCAGAACAGCCCATAGCCGAGCGTAATGCCGCTCACCGCCGCGATCTTTGCCTTGCGGCCGATCGCGCCCTCGGCCCGCCACGCGCGAAGCGTCTGCCCGAAGCGGGGATGATCGAGCAGCCACCCCTCCAGCCGGGGCGAGGAACGCGCGAAGCAGCCGGCGGCGAGGATCAGGAAGATCGTTGTCGGCATCAGCGGCAACAGCGCGCCGATGAAAGCCAGGGCGACATTGACGAAGCCCAGTGCCAGCCAGAAGCCGCGCGTCAGCATGCCGCCGGCGCGGGCGCCCTCCACTTCCGGTCTATCGCTCATCCACCTCGGCCCCTTCGCGCCGATGATGACCGCATTTGCGTAGCTTGTCATATATTCTCGCGGGCGGGAGCGGACGACGCGCTCTCATCGGCACAGCAGCAGGTCCCGGACTGGGGCTCGGCGAGTTCATGTTGCAGGGCGGCGACCAGCGCCTGGCCCATTTCCAGCCAGGCGTTGCGGATCATCGGCTTCTCCATGGCGCACGGGCCGCTGGTGAGCGCCGCGGCCAGCGCCTCGAGCAGGGTTTCGCCCTCGCCGGCGCGGACGAAGCGGGAAATCTCCGGTCCGGCCTGATTGATCCGCCACGGCATCACCCGCGCCGTCCACAGGATCATGAGATCGATCAGCTCGCCGCCGATCAGCATCGCCTCGGTCAGCGACAGACGAAGCTCCTCTGTGCGGCCGGGTACGAGGGCGAGGGCAAGGGCGACGGGCAACCGGGCGTGGCGGCTTCGCAGTTCGGCGAGGGTCGCCTGGGCAATTTGCAGCGATTCGGCATGCGGATAGAAAACCAAGACACTTCCCCTGTCCGGCGGATGGCTCCGCAAACAAGGGCAAGACAGGCATGTTGGTCCTTGTCGGGTGGCAAGTTTGCGCCGAAAACAGGCAGATCGCGGTCGGGGTGTGGCCTTGGGGGGCTCGCATGCCGAACATACCGTGGGATCTGGTGCCGCTCGATCTGCCTGGGGAGGTCACGCGTCGTGCGATCCCGCGTCGCTTCGCGCCGCAGCAGGATCTGTTCCTGCAGGGCGAGCTGCCGGTGGAGATTTTCGTGCTGATCTCGGGCCGCACCAAGGTGTGGCGGCTGAACGAGCATGGCGTCGCCGCGACTTTGCTTATGCTCGGCGGCGGCGAGGTGGTCGGCACGCTGGGGATGATCAACGGCACCACCAATCCGGTCTCGGTCTCCGCGATCGACGCGGTCACCGCCGTTTCCTGGCCGGTGTCGTTGTTGCGCGAGGCGATGGCGGGCAGCGCCAAGCTGGCCAACGGGCTGCTGCGGATCGTCACCCGCCGCGCCGCCCAGCTTGTCGACCGTTTCGACGATGTCGCCAACCGGCCGGTGGAGGAGCGGCTGGCGCGCCTGCTGCTGCGCCTCGCCGGGGAGCTGCCGCTGGACGACGAGGCGCTGACCATCGTCCTTGAGCTGCGCCAGCAGGAAGTGGCCGATATGTGCTTTTCCACCGTGCCGACGATCAGCCGCACGCTCGCCGCGTGGGAGCGAAGCGACGTCGTGGAGGTGTCGCGCGGCCGCATCCGTATCAACCATGTGTCGCAGCTGGCGATGATCGCCGGCATACCCGTCGACTGACCCGGATTCCCCCGTCGAGGGGAGAGTCGTCAGCCGGCGGCGGCGCGCTCCAGCGCGGCGACGTCCAGCTTGATCATTGCCTGCATCGCGGCAAATGTCCGCGCCGCCACCGCAGGATCGGGATCGGCGAGCAGGCGCGGCAGCATCGCCGGATAGACCTGCCACGGCACGCCCCAGCGATCGCGCAGCCAGCCGCAGGCGATCTCCGCCCCGCCATCGGCGGTCAGCGCTGCCCATAGCCGGTCTATCTCCGCCTGGTCGGCGCAGGAGACCGCGATCGAGGCGGCGGTGCCATAATCGGCCGGCGCGCCGCCGTTGAGCGCCTGGTAGCTCTGCCCGGCGAGCGTGAAGTCGACGAGGATGACATCGCCCGTCCCGCCGCCGGGCCATGGCCCGGGCGAGCGCAATATCTGGCCGATCTCCGAGTCGGGCAGCAGCGACACATAGAAGCGGACGGCCTCTTCGAGGTCCTTGCCGAACCAGAGGCAGGTGCTGACATGCGGCATGCGATCACCCCTTGCTTGCCTGTCGTGGGAAGCGGGATGATGCCCGACCCGGCCCGCCTCCTCAAGCGGCGCCGGCGGCCGGCCCGGTGGCTGCGGGCCGGCCATGCGGGCGTTCGATCAGATAGACGATCATCGCACCCGCGGGATCATCCGGCCCATAATCCGCGTGGCGGAAATCCATGTCGGCGCGCCGCTTCATGCCAAGCCGCTCCATCAATCCCCAGGAGCGTTTGTTGCCGATCGTCGTCCACGCCCCGATCACCGGCGCATCGAGATTGGCCCAACCCCAGTCGATGCTGGCCATCGCCGCCTCGCGGGCGAGGCCCCTGCCCCAATAGCGCTCGGCGACCCGCCAGCCGATCTCGGCAAGGCCGGCGACCGGCGCATAGCCGTAATTGCCGGCGATACGGATACCACAGCTGCCGACCAGCTTGCCGGTGCCGCGCAACTCCATCGCCCAGTAGCAGTGGCCGAAACGTGCCTGATCCTCCAGTCGCCGCGCGAACATCGCGTCGATCTGCGCGCGGTTGCGCAGCCCGCCGACCCTGGCCGTCATGCCGGGCGTGCTGGCCAGCGCCTCGAACGCCGGCCGATCCTCTTCACGCCACGGGCGGAGCAGCAGGCGCTCGGTGTCGATCATGCCGACGCGATGGGCCAGCGGCCGGGCAATGGCAATGGACGCGCGCCGCGAGGGCGCGCGCCTGCTGCCGTCAGCTCGCCAGCCGCATCGCCGGGCGCCGGCCCGACCGCGCCGGAGCGGCGATCGGCGCGTCGCTGGTCCGGAACTGGGCGACGAGCTCGGCAAGGCTGCTCGCCTGACCGGCAAGGTTGCGGGCGGCGGCGGTGCTTTCCTCGACCATCGCCGCATTCTGCTGGGTGAAGTCGTTCATCTGGCCGACCGCGCCATTGACCTCGGTCAGGCTGGTCGACTGCTGCTCGGCGGAGGTGGCGATTTCGTTGGCGAGGCCGCTAATCTCCTCGATACGGCCGACGATGCGATCCAGCGCGAGGTTCATCTCGCCGACCAGCTCGACACCGGAGCGCACCTGCGAGGAGCTGGCGTTGATCTTGGCCTTGATGTCACGCGCCGCGTCCGACGATCGCTGGGCGAGCGCGCGCACTTCGGATGCGACCACGGCGAAGCCCTTGCCCGCCTCGCCGGCTCGCGCCGCCTCGACGCCGGCATTGAGGGCGAGGAGGTTGGTCTGAAAGGCGATGCCGTCGATCACCGAGATGATGTCCGAAATCTCCCGCGAGGCCGTCTCGATGCCGCTCATCGCGTCGATGGCGCGGCGGATGACGACGCCCCCCTCCTCGATGTCGCGCTTCGAATCGCCGACCACTTCGCTCGCCTTGGCGGCGGCCCCGGCGGTGCGGCGCACGCCGGAGGTGATCTCGGTCATCGCCGCCGCCATCTCCTCGAGGCCGGCGGCCTGCTGTTCGGTGCGCTGGGCGAGATCGTCGGAGGCGGTGTTGATCTCCTCCGAGCCGTAGCGCACGTCGCGGACGCTGCCGGAGACGGCGGACAGGGCATTTTCGAGCCGCGTCATCGCCGCGTTGAAATCCGTCTTGATCTGCTCGTAGCTGCCGCTGAACGTGGCATCGATGCGCGTCGACAGGTCGCCCTCTGCCAGCCGCTGGAGATTGCCGGCGAGCGCGGCGACGACGCGCTGCTGCTCCTCGTCGGCGCGGCGCTTCTCGCGGGCATTCTCGCGGAACACGTTCACCGCCTCACGGATCTGGTCGATCTCGATCGCCTGCGTGACCTCGCGCTGCGGATCGGAAAGGTCGCCGGACGCGAGGCTCTTCATCTCGTCGGCAAGGGCATGCATCGGCTGGCCGACGACGCGCGTCGCGGTCATGCGGATGACGAGGACGAGGCCGCCGATCATCAGCAATGCGGTCAGCAACAGCACCAGCTCCGCTTCCCGGGCGTCGGCGAGCACGGCCGAGACCGGCAGGTCGATACGCACCGTCCACGGCGTTTCGAAACCGTTGAGGACTACCGGGCGATCGACGCGGATCACCTTGCCGAGCACCGGATCGGAGACGGTCGTGCCCTCTTCCTGCGGCGCCTCGCCCTTCTTGCCGAGCAAGGCCTTGTCGGCATTGTAGACATAGGAATTGCCGCCCGACAGCAGCTTCACGTCGCCGCCGAACGGCAGCTTGAGGGCGCCGATGCGCTTCTGCAGGTCGCTCAGCGCCATGTCGGCGCCGACCACTGCGATGGCGCGGCCGTTTTCGATCACCGGCAGCGCGATCGAGGTCATCAGCACGGTCTTGCCGTCGACCGCATAATCATAAGGCTCGACCATCACGGGTTTGCCCGAACGCTGGGCCAGCAGATAATAGTCGCCCGCGCCGGGCTTGTCGTAATCCTCGAGCGGGGCGAGCGCGATCCCCGTGCCGGCGCGATGCCAATAAGGGACGAAGCGGCCGGTGCGATCATGGCCGGGGGTGTTGATGAAGCCGCCGTCGCGCCCGTCGAACGCGTTGGGCTCCCACGCCGTCCAGGTGGCGAGCAGCTCCGGCGTCTCGTTCAGCGTCGTGCGCATGATCATATTGTGGGTCTGGCGGTCGACGACATGCTGGCGGCGCGAGGCGACGATCGCGTCGCGCATGCCGGAAACCGTGCCGATCGGCCGCTCGAACTCGCCGCGAATATCGGCAGCGACACGATCCGCGACGATGGCGCCGGTCTCGCGCGCGCGGCTCTTCGCCGACAATTCGAGCATCACGCCGGTCGCGCCCGAGCCGATGGTGACGAAGCAGGCGACCGCGATCGCGCCGCGCGTGCCCAGCAGGGCCGCAAGTGACTTCAGGCTTGTTTTTTCCATCTTGGTGCCTCCCCCAGCGTGCGATGCACCTAAAGCGGGAAGCGCTAACGAATCGTAACTGCGCGAGCGCAGATCATGGCAATTTGCCTAATTGATGTTGCTGATCATTTATTCGAATGTGACGAACTATTACGGATAAATCATGCCAAGTATACATATCTATAGATAGACTGCCCCATGCAAATGCCAAGAAGTCTCGAGACTGGAGCATAATGGCCGAAATTCGCCGGATACTAAGTCGCGCAAGCCACCCCGGCGTTAGATCATATTCCCATCAGGCGCATCCGCGTTCGCCGGCCGTCCGATCGGCGAGGCGAGGCTGCGGAAGGTGATCGACCAGCGCGTCTCGGCCATCGCCGCGATGCTATGTTCCCAGCCATGGCGGGCCTCGCCGGTGAGGTGATAGGCGCCGCGCGGCGGCAGCGGCACGGCGACGCGCTCGAACTTCGCGGCCATTCGGCGGCGGAAGCGCATCACCGCCGGCGCGCCGAGCGACAGGCCAAGGACGTGCTCGAACGCCGGCCGATCGCGGTGCCAGCCGATGCCGGCGCCGGGATCGTAGCGGATCAGCAGCGCCTGCACGAAATCCGCCGCCGGCAGCCCGGCAAAGCCCGCCATCCGCTCGCGATATGGCAGCAGCCAGTCGGGCATCGGATCGCCGACCTCGAGCCGGCCGCGATCGAAATCATAGCTGTGGCCGAACGATCTGGTCAGGCGCTTGCCCTCCCAGCCCTGGAAGCGGAAGGGCGCAAGCTCGGTCGCGTCGATCGCCGCGATCAGCAGGCGCTCCTCCGCCGCGCTGACCAGCGCCTCGCACGAAGACAGGCCGGGCAGCGGGGGCAGGCCGAACAGGTCGCCGGTCATGCCGGCGGCTCCCAGCCGAACACGCTGCGGCCGCCATAATCGTGTGAGCGCGCCCGCTCATCGGCGAGCAACGCATCGACCCCCGGCCCCACGGCGATGGCCTCCAGCCGGCGGGCCTGCGCATCGAGGCGGCGGATCGCGGCCAGTTCCTCAGCCTGGCCGAGCCCGGCCTTCTGGACGGCCGACTTCATGACCGCGATGGTGCGATCATAGACGCGGGTCGGCACCGGATAGGGATGGCGATCCTTGCCGCCGTGAGCGAGCGAGAAGCGCGCCGGGTCGGTGAAGCGGCACGGCGTGCCGTGCACCACCTCCGCCACCAGCGCCAACGCCCGCACCGTCCGCGCACCGATGCCGGGGACCAGCAGCAGTTCCGCGAAATCGGCCGGTCCGCGATCGGCCGCGGCCGCGAGCGCGCCATGCAGGCGGCGGGTGACGATATTCTCGGGCCGCACCTCATGGTGATCGGGCATGACGAGATGGGGCAGCATTGCTTGCTCGGCCTGGAACGGCGGAGCCTCCAGCGCGTCAAGCGCGCGGGCGATGCCATCCGGCCCGAGCGAGCCGAGCAGGTCGAGCTGGCCGGCCCGCGAGGCGGCGGCCCGACGATCGGCGAGGTTGACGATCATGCCCTGCCCCCGCCCCTCGATCGCGGCGTGCGGCGCGTCGATGAAGCTCTCCAGCCCCTCGGAATGCCAGTGGTAGCGCCGGGCCTGCTTGCGGGCGCCGTTCATCCCTTGCTGCACGACAACCCACCGCCCGTCATCGGCGACGATGAACCCGTGGAGGTAGAGATCGAATCCGTCCTGCACGGCGGCACTATCGACCTTGGCGACCAGCCGGCTGGAGCGCGCCAGCGCCGACCCGTCGAGCCCGACCCGCTCGCCGACCGCGATCAGCTCCTGCGGCGTCGCCCGGCTATGCTTGCCCCGCCCGCCGCAGACGTGGAGGCCGAGTTCGCCCGACAGCGGCGCGAGCCCGCGCTTGAGCGCGCCGAGCACGCTGGTGGTGATGCCGGAAGAATGCCAGTCCATCCCCATCACCGCCCCGAATGACTGAAACCAGAAGGGGTGGGCGAGCCGCCGCAACATCTCGTCACGGCCATATTCGAGGATGATCGCCTGAGTGATCACCGCGCCCAGCCGCGCCATGCGCTGGCCGAGCCACGCCGGCACCCGGCCATTGTGCAGCGGCAGATCCGCCCTGCCTGCCCGCGCCGCCATCAGCGGACCTCGCGAAACATCGTCATGGAGCCGCCATAGCATATCCTGAACAGACAGGGAACATCCGGGCTCCTTGAGCCGATTTCACCGGCCCACGCGAATTTTTTTCCGGGCCGCTGTCGAAATGGCGCATGGCCGTTCGTCAGGGGAATGTCGGGCGCTGGTGGTAGCGCCGGTGGTTGGAGAAAGTGACATGGCCAAGCTGATCTTCGTGAACCTGCCCGTGACCGACCTCAAGCGATCCATGGCCTTTTACGAGGCCGTCGGCGCCCCCAACAACCCGCAGTTCACCGACGATAGCGCCGCCTGCATGGTCTTCTCCGAGACGATCCACGCCATGCTGCTGACCCATGGCAAATGGCGCCAGTTCACCGACCGCCCGATCGTCGACGCCCATCAGGGCGCGCAGGTGCTGCTGTGCCTGTCGGAAGACAGCAAGGAGGGCGTCTCGGCGATCGTTGAGAAGGCGGTCGCCGCGGGCGGCAAGGCCGATCCGACGCCGGAACAGGATTACGGCTTCATGTACGGCCGCAGCTTCGAGGATCCCGACGGCCATATCTGGGAAGTGATGTGGATGGATCCCAACGCCGCCCCGCCGCACGGCGAATAAGCACACCCAGCCAGGAAAGGATCGTCCGATGCCCCAGCCAATTCCCTATCTTTCGTTCGACGGCGATTGCGCCGAGGCGATGCGCTTCTACGCAGCTGTGCTCGGCGGCACGCTCGGCATGATGAACGTCGGCCAGTCGCCGATGTCCGATCAATGCCCGTCCGAGGAGCGCGAGCGGATCATGCACGCCCGCCTCGCGCTGGCGGACGGCTCGTCCCTCTATGGCGGCGATTGCATGGGCGGCATGGCCTATCAGGGGCAGCATGGCGTTTCGCTGACCCTGAATTTTGACAGCGTGGCCGAGGCCGAGCGGGTGTTCAACGCCCTCGGTGAAGGCGGCGAGGTCACGATGCCTTTCGCCGACACGTTCTGGGCGAAGAAGTTCGGCATGGTCAAGGATCGCTTCGGCACCCATTGGATCGTCAATGGCGAGCTTCTAGAGCTGTCGCTGAGCTGAGTGCGTCACGCGTGGAGGGGTGAGAGGATGAAGTATCTCTGTCTGGTCTATCTCGATGCGGAGAATTGGAGCGCCTGCCCGGACCGGCAATGCTTTGATTTCGCCGCGGGGCTGGCCGCCGACGGGCGCCTCATCGCCGCCGAACCCCTCCACCCGATCGACAAGGCCGCCACCGTGCGCGTGCGCGGCGGCCAGACCAGCATCTCCGACGGCCCGTTCGCGGAGACGCGCGAACTGCTCGCCGGCTTCTACCTCATCGACGCGGCCGATCGCGAGGAGGCGCTCGCCCTCGCCGCGAGGATTCCACCGGCTCGATATGGCAGCATCGAGGTCCGCCCGGTGCGCGAGCTGGCGCCCTGACCCCTTTCTCCGCGCTGGTCTCGGGAAGGGAGAGAAAAGTCAGATCGCCGCCACTGCCCGCCGCAGCTCGCGCACGAAGCGGCCGCGCTCGATGGCGCGCCCCTGTTCGTCGGGCAGGCGGAGCAGGAAGCTCGGGTGGACCGTCGGCAGCAACAGCCGCCCGCCCCACGGCAGAGCGGCGCCGCGTACCGGCCCGAGCGCCTGCTTGCGACCGGACAGTGCGTGGAGCGCCGTCGCGCCGAGCGCGACCACAATTTTCGGCGCGACCAGCCTGACCTCCTCCGCCAGCCACCAGCGATAATGGGAGATGTCGCCGGTGGTCGGCGTCTGGTGGATGCGGCGGCGGCCACGCTCGGTGAATTTGAAGCGCTTGACGGCATTGGTGAGGAAAATGCCATCCCGCGCCAGCCCGGCCTCCGCGAGACATTGATCGAGCAATTGCCCCGCCGGCCCGACGAAGGGGCGCCCGGCCTCGTCCTCCTGATCGCCGGGCTGTTCGCCGACCAGCATCAGCGGCGCGCTGGACGGCCCCTCCCCGAACACGACCCGTCGGGAGAAGCCCGGCGACGGCGGCGCGTCTTCGGCATCGAGCGCGGCATAAAGCCGATCGAGGTTGTCGAAGCGACGCTCGGCGACCGGGATCTCGGCCAACCGCTCCTCGCTCCGCGTCCCGCCCTCCACCATCGCGCCGACGCGCCGGCCCGCATCGCCGATCAGCCCGGCGATGAGCGGCGCTTCAGGCAGGTTGCGCCAGTAGCGGACCGGCATTTCACGCTTCATCATGTTGATCTTGAGGCGGGCGGGATTGAAGATGCTGGCATAATAAGCCTGCCATTCCGCCTCCACCGCATCCTCGGCGGGTACGTCGTCGCGCGAACCGCCGGGCCCCTCGCGGAGCGCGACACCGTCCCAGGCGATGCTCGCCTCCGGGGTGACGATCAGCCAGTCCATGCCGGCGAAGCGATCGCGAAAGAAGCCCGCCGTCGCCCGCGCGATATGATGATCCGGCTCGAACCAGGCGGCGAACTGCTCCCGCCCGTCCACGACGCCGATTTTTCGGAAACGCACGAAGGCGTGCATCTTGTGGATGTCGCGCCGCACCGCCTTGGCCAGGCCGTGGAGCGCGATCATGTCCGGATCGGACGGGTCGCGATGGAGATGCGGCGCGGCGCGCAGCCGCCACAGCAACCGATAGGCGAGCGCGAAGCGGTGCGGCGCGCTGTGCATCAGCGCATCGCGCAGCAGCCCGAGCAGGTCGCGCGGCACGCGTATCGCCTCCCCATCCGCCGGGGCGGTCGGCCCCGCCATAGCTCCGATGCCGAACAGATCGGGCGCGTCGCCCCCGGCGACGTCCCACACGACCCCTTCCGGCGCGATGCCGGCGGCGAGGAAGGCGCGGGCGTGATCGCGCCAGCCGGCGAAATCGTCCGCCGCCGCCAGCGTCGCGCGCGCCGCGGTCACGCGAACAGCGGCAGCTGCGCCGGCGCCAGCCGCGTCCCGAGATCGGCGCGATCGATCAGCCGGGTCGGCCGCCAGTCGGCGGCGACGATGAACGGGCGCACCTTGCGCAGCACGCGGCACAGCCGGCCGACATCCTCCAGCCGTAGTCGGCGATGGCGGCGGGCGAGGATCAGCCTATCGACGACCTTGGCGCCGAGCCCCGGCACGCGCAGCAGCATCTCGCGCGGCGCGCGATTGACGTCGACCGGGAACATGTCCCGCCTCTCCACCGCCCAGGCGAGCTTGGGATCCATGTCCAGCGACAACCGGCCGCCCTGCATCGTGCCGGTGATTTCATCGACCGAGAAGCCGTAATTCCGGAGCAGCCAGTCCGCCTGATAAAGCCGATGCTCGCGCATCAGCGGCGGCGGCTGGGCCGGCAGCGTGCGGCTGGCGTCGGGGATCGGCGAGAAGGCGGAATAATAAACCCGCTTGAGGCCGTAATCGCGATAGAAAGCGGCGCTGGTGCGGAGCATGTGATCGTCGCCGGAATTGTCGGCGCCGACGATCATCTGGGTGCTCTGGCCGGCCGGCGCAAACGCCGGCGCCTTGCGCGATTCCTGCCGCTCGGCCCTGGCCTCGCCGATGCGCTTGCCGAGATCGGCCATGGTGCGGCGGATACAGGCGCCATCCTTCTCCGGCGCGAGCGCGGCGATCGCCTCGTCCTGCGGCAGCTCGATGTTGATCGACAGCCGGTCGGCATAGCGGCCGGCGCGCGCGATCAGTTCGGGGTCGCCCTCGGGAATGGTCTTGAGGTGGATATAGCCACGAAAGCCGTGATCCTCGCGCAGCGATCGCGCCACCTCGACGATCTGCTCCATCGTATAATCCGGGCTGCGCACGATGCCGGACGAGAGAAACAGGCCCTCGATATAGTTGCGCTTATAGAAATCGAGGGTCAGATCGACGATCTCGGCCACCGTGAACGCCGCCCGGCGCACATTCGAGGACGAGCGATTGATGCAATAGGTGCAGTCGAACATGCACATGTTCGTCATCAACACCTTGAGCAGCGAGATGCATCGCCCGTCCGGCGCATAGCTGTGGCAGATGCCCATGCCGGTCGTCGAGCCGATGCCGCCCGTCTCGCGCGAATCCCGCCTGGCGCCGCCGCTCGATGCGCAGGAGGCATCATATTTCGCGGCGTCGGCGAGGATCGACAGCTTTTCCAGGCGGGTCAGCTTGGTCATCGTTCTCTATTTGTTCGCTATCGGCCGATTTTACAAGTCATTTTCGAATTCGATCGAACCTCCTGCCGGGACGCCGCCACCAAATCATGGTTACCACCAAGGGAGGACGATCCATGCGCACATCTCTCAGCATCCTCGCCATATCTGCCGGGCTGGCGATCGGCGGTCAGGCAATCGCGGCCCAGACGATCAGCGATCCGACCGGAGACTTCGCCAGCGGCTATGTCGGGCCGCACCAGGCCGATCTCGACGTCACCAGCTTCAGCGTCGACTGGATCGCGGCCAGCTCGTCCTTCCTGTTGAAGAGCACGATGGCCGGCGCGATCGACACGTCTCTGCCCGGCTTCTACGCGATCGGCGTCAACACCGGCACCGGGCCGAACAGCTTTGCCTCGATCGGGCTCGGCGGCGTTCGCTTCAACCAGGTCATCGCCGTCCAGAAGGCAGGCACCGCCACCGTCAGCGGCAACAGCCTGCCGAGCGGCGCGGTGACGATTTCCGGCGATCTGTTGAGCGTGCTTGTGCCGCTCTCGCTGCTGCCGTCGACCGGCTTCGCGCCCGAACAATATGGCTTCAACATCTGGCCGCGCAGCGGCGCCGGCGGGACCGAGGTGATCAGCGATTTCGCGCCGGACAACGCGACCCTTGCCGCCGCCGTGCCCGAGCCCGCGACGTGGGCGACGATGCTGGCGGGCTTCGGCGTGCTGGGACTCGCGCTGCGCCGCCGCCGGCCTGCCACCGCCACCGCCTGACCTTGCACGGCGCCCTTCAATCCCCCCTTTCAGGAGGGCGCCGGACCTGCCCGGAGGCGTGGCGTCATGCCTCCGGGCCTGCATCTACCAGGGCAGGGCGGGGAGCTCTGCGACGTGGGCGCGGATCGCCGCGCGCACTGATTCGACATGTTGGACAACGCGCTCGATGCTGTCCGTCTCGACGGCGGGATTATAGTCCGCCGGCTCGATCCCCTGCCCCTCCATCACCGCGAACCAGCTCGCGTCCCTGAACAGCTCGTCGGTGGACAGGACCAGCCGGCCAGAGGCGCGGAAATGGGCGATGCGATAGGCAAGGCTGTCCGGCAGCGCGACTGACTGGCAATGCCGCCACAGCGGCTCTCCGCGTCCTTCCGTCATCGCATAGTGGAGGATGAGGAAGTCGCGCACGTCCAGCATCTCCTGCGCGAAGACGCGGTTGAACTGCTCCGCGACGAGCGGATCGGCACCGTGGCGTGGAAACAACGCGAGCAGCTTCGCGATGCCGCTCTGGATGAGGTGGATGCTGGTCGATTCCAGCGGCTCCAGAAAGCCGCTCGACAGGCCGATGGCGACGACGTTGCGGTTCCAGCTCCGCTTGCGCTGCCCGGGCAGGAAGCGGAGCAGGCGCGGCTCGGCCAGTGGCGCCTCGCCGAGCGCCGCGAGGAAGGAAGCCCGCGCCGCCTCCTCATCCTGAAAGCGGCTGGAGAAGACATAGCCGTTGCCGGTGCGGTGCTGCAGCGGGATGCGCCAGCGCCAGCCTGCTTCCGCCGCGATGGCGCGGGTATAGGGCACCAGCATCCTCTCGCGCGCGGTCGGCGCCGCCCAGGCGCGATCGCAGGGCAACCACTCCGACCAGTCATCAAAGCCGGTGGCAAGCTCCTGCTCGATCAGCAGCCCGCGAAAGCCGGAGCAATCGACGAACAGCTCGCCCTCGGCCACCTCGCCGCGCTCTGTGACCAGACGGGCGATGTCACCGCTCTCGCCATGTCGCTCGACGCGCGCGACCTTGCCCTCGATGCGCACCACGCCATTGGCCTCGGCGTGACCGCGCAGACAGCGGCCATAAAGGCTCGCATCGAAGTGAAAGGCATAGCCCAGCGTCGACAGTAAAGAGCGGCGATCCGCGACCGGCCGGGCGAAGCGGCCGGCCCGCGCCGCCTGCGCGGTCAGCGAGAATTCCTCATTGCCGCCGGCCATGCCTGCCAGCCTCGCGCGGATCAGCCGATGCAGGAACATCACCCCATCGCCCGGCGGCCCGAACGTGCCGAACGGGTGGAGGTAGGCGCTTCCCGGCCCGTTCCATCCCTCGAAGGCAATGCCGAGCTTATAGGTCGCGTTGGTCTCGGTCATGAACGCGCGCTCGTCGAGACCGACGAGCTGGTTGAACCAGTGGATGGTGGGGATGGTCGCCTCGCCGACACCGACGATGCCGATCTCATCGGATTCGACGAGCAGGATGCGGCGCCCCGATCCCTTAAGGGCGCGTGACAGCGCTGCGGCAGCCATCCAGCCGGCGGTACCCCCGCCGAGGATGACGACGGTGCGGACGCCCGGCTCGCTCATGCCCTACCCCTTATTGACAGCGCGCCGCAGGATCGGGCGGCGGGCGATGCAGCGCAAGATAGACGGTGCTCCACAACTGGGCGGCATTGGATTCGTCGGCATCCTGCCCGCCCGCGCCGAATGCCTCGACGCGATAAGCGCCCCCCTCGTACCGCCACGACCACAGCTCGGACGATTGCACCGCCCGCGTCGCTGCGATCGCGCGCCACAGGCAGGTCTCGGTCTGGCGGAGGCGCGTGCGGATCGGCGCGGACAGGTCGGTGCGGGCGAGCTGGCGGGCGAGGCCGGCGGCGGCCAGCGCCTGTTGCCACGACCAGACCACCGTGCCGTGATAGGCATTGGGGCCGAAGCGGGCCTGAAGCGCGGCCGGCGCGAAAGCCGGGTTGGCGACGAGCAACCCCGCCCCGGTCATCAGGCCGGCCGGGAACGGGCGGCCGAGTGTGTCGGCGATGGTGGCCAGCGCCGCCTCCGACGGGCGGGCAAAGAGCAGCGCGAAGCCCTCGTCGCTATTCTGCACCGGCACCGGCCGGCCAGCCGTGTCGAGCGCGATCGCGTGGAAGGCAAGGGCCGCCTCGCCTGCCGCACCCATCGCCGCCGCGGCCGGCACGCCCGCGCTGCCCGCATAGCCGGCGATCGCGGCGCGGGCCTCGGCCGACGGAATGGTGATCGCGAACAGGCCGGGCGCGCGCCTGGCCCATATCGTCGCCATCGCCGGCACCGCGGCGAACATCGCCTTGTCCCCGCCGTTGGCGTAGGGGGCGAGCAGGCCGCTGCGATAGAGCGCGTCCGCCGCTTCCAGCGCGGCCGGCACGAGCACCGCGTTCACATCATAGGGATAATGGCCGCCACCCAGGCCGTCATTGCTGTCGCGCCATTCGCCGACGGGCACGCCGGGATGGAGGCCGATCAGCTTCGTCGCCACCGGATCGCGCGCGAAGGCCCCCGCGCTCTCGACGACGAAGCGCAGGTTGCGCATCAGCGCCGCGCCCGCGCCGTTCCGCGCAAAAAAGGCGGCGGCGCGCGCCCTGCCGCGGGCGTCGTCGAGCAGCCACGCCCGCGCCACTGGCGCCAGCATGTAGTCGCTGTCGATCATCTTGTAATCATAGACCGGGGCGTCGGAATTGCCGCTGCCGGCCTTGCGGTGATCGAGGATGGCGAACTCGCCGATGTCCTCCTCATGGGCGACGCGCCCCTCGGGCGAAAGCCGCTCCAGCACCGATTGCAGGCCCGTCTCGACCGCCGCCGGTTGCAGTGCCGGCATCAGCAACCGCACCGACATCAGCGTGTCACGCCCGAAATAGGTGTTGAACCGCCATGAGCCGGCGTTGAATTTCTCCGCATAGCTAAGGAATTCGAGCGCACCGCGCGCCGCCGGATCGGGATTGGCGGTGGCGTTGAGCAGCGCGTCGCCGCCCACCGGGGTGAGCGGCGTCTCGCCGCTCAACGCGGTCACGGCGAGGGTGATGCGCCCGTCCGATCCCGCCCTGATCTCCTGGCCGGCGAGCGTGCCGTGGACCAGCCGCAGCGACAGGCGATATCCGGGCGCCCCGTCCAGCCGGTCGCGCGCCCAGCTGATCGTGTCGCCGGCGGCGGTCGGCTCGGTCTGCACCTCGACGGGCGCGGTGCCGAGCCCCTCATAATCGCGCAGCACGCGCACGCTGGACAGCAATGCCTGCCTGGTCGCCAGCCGGGGGGTGGCGATGCTGGCCTCGAAGGTGACGCCATGGAGCGGGCGCCCCCTCCCGTCAGCAAGCGTCACCGGCCGGGCGGGCGCGGCCATCGTCCACTCAGCGGCGGGCGATACGGCGCCGAACCACAGGCCGACGCCGCTATTGCCTGCCGGGAAGGCGACGATGATGCGCGGAGCCCCGCCGGAGCGCAGCAGGATATGCGCCGAAACCGGCCCGTCGCGCACGAAGCTGTTGAGGTTCAGCCCCTCGCGCCGCGCGAAACCGACGGTCTCGGGAGCAGGCGCCGCCGCCGCCAGCGCCAATGCAGCGATGGCGAGAAACGCGCCTGTCGTCCCCCCCGGCATGGCCGTCAGAGCTTGACGGTCATGCTGACCAGCGCGTTACGGCCGACGATCGCACGCCCGTAGAAAAAGCCGTTGACGATCGTCTGGGTCTGGCCCTGCCGCGGGTTGCCCTCCGTGAAGCCCTTGGCGTTGGTGAGATTGTCGACGCTGGCGCTGACGTTGATGCGATCGGTGACGTTCAGGCTCGCGCCGACGGTGAACACGCTGTAGCTCGGCAGCGCGATGCCGTTGCCGGCGTCGGCATAGATTTTGCCGACATATTTCCAGCGGCCATAAATCTCGCCCAGCCCGCTCGGCAGGATGAAGGACGGCGTCACCGTCAGCAGCTTCTTGGGCGTGCGCTCCGGCGTGTTGCCGTTGTAGCTGCCGGCGATCGGATTGCTGAACTCGAGGTTGCTCAACGTCGGGTCCTGATAGACGCCGGACACGCCCAGGCTGAAGAAGCGCACCGGCCGGAAATCCGCATCCACCTGCACGCCGTTGGTCTTGCTGTCGGCGAGCGCGTTGGTCTGGTTGGCCGGATCGGCCGGATTGATGATCTGGTAGGACAGGTTCTTGATGATCGTGCGGAAGCCGATCACCGATGCCGTGATCCCCGGCCACTGGAAGCGCGCGCCACCCTCGTAGAGCGTAAGCGCGGTGGGCTTGTGAGTGCCGCCCGTGTCGCCGCCATTGGTCTGGAAGCCGTATGCGCCGCGCGCATAGAGCGAGACATGGTCGGTCAGCGTGTAGTTGATGCCGCCGGTATAGGCCCAGTGGTGGAATGTGTCCTTCTGGCGGGTATAGGTGCCGTCGAAGGTGCTGCCGACATCCTGGAACAGGCCGGGCGTGCCTGCCGGGACCGGCTCGTTGGTCAATGCCGTACCGCCGATGTCGACGCGGACATGCTGCCGCTCATAGCGGGCGCCGAAGTCGATATGCAGCTTCTCGCCGATGCGCAGCTCGTCGTTGAAGTAGGCCGAGTAGGAATTCACCTCGTCATTGAAGATGCCCTGGCCCCAATTGCCGTAATTGACCATGCCGTTGTTGGTCAGCTGACCGATGACGTTGCCGCCGCCATCCAGTGCGACGATGTCATAGACGTGCGAATTGTTGCGCACATCGTTGATCACCGTGGCAACGGCGGACTGATCGTTGCGCCGGCGGACATTGTAATACATTCCGCCGACGGTCAGCGAATTGTCGAACGCGCCGGCCTCGTGATCCCATTTCACGCCGAAATCGCTGCCGAAATCCTTGGTCGACAGCGTCTGGTGGTTGAGCACGGTCTGCTGCAGCAGCCCGTTGCCGTTCAGCCCGGCCAGCGCCGACGTGTTGGAAGCCGGGATGATCGCCCCGCCCAGCGTGTCGCGCAGGGCATATTGCGCGGTCCCCGGAAACAGCGCGGCGGCGCGCTGGAAATAGGTCTGGCCGGCAACCGGCGTCAGGCTGGCAAGGGGCGACTTCGTCGGGTCGAGATAATCGCCGGCGGCGGTGAGGCCGGCCGTGCCGGCGCCGCTGCCCGGGAACAGCCCGTTGAAATCATAGGCGCCGTCCAGATAGCGCGCCCGCGCGAACACCCGGAAGGCGTCGTTGATCGGCTTGTCGATGTCGATGCGATAGGTCGTCGATTTGACGTGCACGCCGTCCACCGCGCTGAACCGGCGCAGCCGGTTGCCGGTCTGGGAGGAATCCGGCACCAGGAAATTGCCGAAGGCATTGCCGCCGACATCGTCGCGCTTCAGGTCGAGGCCGGGGATCGAGCTGATCTTGCCGCTCGCCGACACGGCAAAGGGCATGTCGGCATAATAGGGGTTGTGGATGTCGCTGCGGCGGATGCTCAGCCGCACGAAGCCGTCGTCCGCGAAACGCTTCTCGAGCGCGGCGCGGACATTATAGCCTTCGTGGGAGAACGGGCTGCGCCGCACGCCATTTTGCGAAACGGCATAGCCGCCGACGTTGAATGCCAGATCCTCGCTGATCGGGGCGGAGAAATAGCCGTCCGCGCGATAATCGCCATAGGTCGTGCCGGTGAAGCGCACCGAGGCGGTCGCCTCGTTGAAATTAGGCTTCAGCGTGATGAAGTTGATCGTCGCGCCGGCGCCATTCGGCGCCAGCACGCCTGACGTGCCGCCTTCCACCGCCTCCAGCCGATCGACGGTGATATCATTCTGGAAATAGAAGTCGGCGCCGCCGCCGCCATAGAGGATCGGCATGCCATCCTCTTCAAGCGTGATGAACGTTTGCGCGCCGCCGCGCAGGCCGCGCACCGAATAATTGTTCGAGATCGGGCCGGCCGTGCCCTCCACGAAGATGCCGGGCACCAGCTCCAGCGTCTCGGCTGTGGAGCGCGGCGCCTTGCGCAGCAGGTCTTCGGAATTGGCGAGCGTGACGTTGGAGGAGGAGTCGAACAAGGTCCGCTTGCCCGAAGTATTGCCGGTAACGACGATCTCCTCGAGCGTTCCCTGACCTGCCGGCGGCTGGGCACCGGGCGGGGATGCGTTGGTCGCAGCGGGGGGCTCGGTGGGCGACGGGTTGGCGGCTTGCTGGGCGACGGCACCGGTCGCGGCGAAGAGCGCGGTACCGGCGAGCAAGGTCCCCTTCAGGGAAGGATGGGCACGCATTCACTGTTCCTCCGAGACGGCCAGGCGGAAGGCTTGCAAAATGCCTCCTCACTCGTGGGCACACAATTGGCGCCCGGACCGCACAACGCCGCCCGGTGGAAATTGTTTTGCCATCGGAAACTTCGCGTGGAACTGTTGCGCGAACGACACGGACAGTAAAGTCGTTACGGCTTCGTTATCGACCAAAGCCAGTCGCCAACCTGTCGCTAGCCTTACAGGCGCATTCAGCGTCAGGCCCGAATCACCGGTCTAATGTGCCTCCATTGCAGATGAGACTGGAGGATGCACCATGAAGATCATTCCCATGCTGGCCGCCGCGCTCGGACTGGCCACCGCCGTCGTCCCGCTCGGCGCCGCGGCCAATGCGCAGTCCTATGGCTGGAACGACGGGCGTCATTATGATCGTGGCGACGATCGCGGCTGGAACCGTCATGATCGCCGCCGCGACGATCGCCGCCACCATTATCGCGGCAATCGCTATAGCTACGGCTACGGCCGCTATGACAGCCGCCCGCGCTGCTGGACGGAATGGCGCTACGATCACCGCGTCCGCATCTGCCGCTGAGGCGGATCGGGGCGTCCGGCAGACCGCCGGGCGCCCCATTTCTTCCCGGGGCCGTGCAGCTCCGCACCGCGCCTTCCCGATGGCCCGCCGAAGGGCGCCACGCCGACCATCCGCTTCGGAAGCCCGTGGTCATCCGTCCCCGCGCCGGCCAGCGACCGCCCCTCACGTGGTTCCCCGTTTACAGTGCCCGATAATCGTATAATGTCTACGACTAGGGCATAAGGGGCAGTGTGAATGAGCTTTGGGAAGCTATACCCTCTGGTATTGATGGCGTCCGCGGTGGCCGGAATGGCGCTGGGCGGCGCCGCTCACGCGCAGACCCGGCTCGACTTCCATCTCTATCCGGCGGTGTCCACCGGCCCCCTCGATCCGGCATGGAGCCCGGATGGGAAGACGCTCAGTTACGCTGCACAGGGCGACATCTGGACGATTCCTGTAACCGGGGGAACGGCAACCGCGCTGACCAAGGGGCCATTCTACTATTCCGAACCGAGCTATGCCCCCGACGGCAGCATGATCGCCGTTACCATGGAAGATAATGAAGGCAATTACGATATAGGCATCATGCCGGCACAAGGCGGCGCCGTGCAGCGCCTGACCACCGGACCGGAACAGGATTTCGCCCCGGCGTGGAGCGTCGACGGCAAGTCGATTTTCTATGTAACGCGCCGTAAAGGCACCGCCGGTCTCGACATTGTCCGCATCGACCTCGCCACCAGAATGGTAACGGACGTGGCGGTGGGCCCGGGCTCCCAATATCAGCCGGCGCCCTCACCCGACGGCAAATGGCTGGCGTTTGTCGCGCCGGAGCGAGGGTTTAACGGTTCGGGCAGCCTGTGGGTCATGCCGCTGGACGGCAGCGGACCTGCTCGTCTCGTCCACCACGAGGAATCGAGCTATCGCCTCAAGCCGAGCTGGTCGGCGGACGGCAAGGTGCTGACCTTCGTGTCGGACGCGGCCGGCTCCTTCGATATCGCCGCCGTGCCGGTGGCAGGCGGCGATAAATTCCGGCTCACCCATGAAAACTGGAATGAGTTCGATCCCCAGCTCAGCCCCGACGGCAAGCAGATCGCCTTCGTCTCCAATCGCGACGGCAATACCGAGCTGATGCTGATGGATGCAACCGGCGGCGCAATCGCCAGCTGGCGGCCCGTCCCGATCACGAAGCTGGTTCGTCCCTATGCGATGGGCACCATCAAGGGGCGCATCCTCGATGAACATGGCGCGGTGACCCCGGCGCGTCTCGTCGTAAATGCCAGCGACGGTCGCAGCTATGTCGAAAACGACAGTTTTCATCGCAAGGTGCCGAACACCGGCGTGCATTATGAACATTCGGACGGAACGTTCGAAATCCAGGTGCCGGCCGGCGACGTTTCGGTCGAGGCCCTGCATGGCTTCGAATATGCTCCGGCAGACCAATCCGTCCATGTCGCCGAGGGCGGCGTCACGACAGTCGAGCTGCACCTGTCCCGCGTCGCCGACCCGGCGAAGAGTGGCTGGTATGGCGGCGACATGCACATCCACGATCTTCACGAGGGCCGGTACGGGCTGACCCACGAGAAGTTTTTCGCGCAGCTCCAGGCGGACGACGTGCGGGTGGCGAACGCGCTGATCCACATGGATGGCTCCAAGATCATGGGCCGCTGGGATGATCTTACCGGCACGCCCAGCTCGCTTTCGAATGACAGGACATTGCTGCGCTATTCGGAGGAATTTCGCGGCGGATTCGGCCACGTTGCGCTGGTGGGCGTGAAGAAATTCGTGATGCCGCTCGTCGACGGCTCGCGGAACACTCCCTATGCGCCGGACACGCTGGCGATCGACACGATCAGGCAGGCGCGCGCGCAGGGCGGCATCGCCGATTTCGTCCATCCCTATAATGTCGCCGTGACCAAGCCGTCGGACGGGGTCAGCATCGGACCGGTGCTGGCGGCGCTGGGGCTGCTCGATTCCTATGACGTCACCTCGATCGCGTCCCTCGAAGGCCCGACGACGGAGATGTACTATCGCATTCTCAACAGCGGCATCAGGCTGCCAGCGACAGGCGGGACGGACAATTTCTCCGATGTCTGGTTTGATCCTTCGGGCGGCACCGCGCGCGCCTATGCCCAGTTGCGCGACGGCCAGCCGCTGACTTTCGAGAACTGGATCGCCGCCATCAGGCAAGGGCGGACCTTCGGAACCAACGGCCCGCTCCTGTTCCTCAACGTCGGCGGCGCGGGTCCGGGCGACGAGATCGCCAACGGCAAGCGCACCGCCACGATCAACCTGTCGTCGATCGCCGCGGTCGATACCGTCGACCTCGTCGTCAACGGCAAGGTCGTGAAGAGCTGGAAGCCGGGCGGCAAGGGGCCGCAATGGAGCTTCTCGGCGCCGATCAACGCGCCGGCGGGCAGCTGGATCGCCGCGCGGGCCTCCGGCCCCAAGAGCCGCTACCTCGGGGACGCCGACGTCTTCGCGCAGACCAGCCCGGTCTATGTCGCCGGCAAGCCCGTCATCAACACCGCCGACGCGCTTTTCCTGGCCGACGCGGTGCGCGCGCTCTGGGCGCGGGTCGAACAGCGGAATGCCTGGTTCACCGAACAGCAAAAGTCCGAATACAAGGCCTCGATTGATCAGGCCATTTCTTACTACGAAAACAAAGCTCACCAGTAAGCTCCGGCGCCGTGTTTCAAGTTTCGTTGCGTAAAACTGTACATCCGAATTTCTAAAAAACTTCGTCGCTACGGCGCATCCTATCAGGCCACGTCCGTCGGTATTGGCTGTTCGATAGGAGGGGATGCGCCTGCATCAGTAGCGACCGGGGATATCAACAGGGAGATTGCACCGTGAATTCGTCACGCAGGGGTATTTATCGCGCTGCCATCCTCGGCAGTTCGGCACTGATGTCCGTTATTGGCGCCTCCACCGCCGCCTTTGCGCAGGATGTCGTGCCTGCCGCAGCGGAAGAACCAAGGCCCCAGGAAATCGTCGTCACCGGTTCGCGCATCCGCACCACCGACACGACCACGCCCGCCCCGGTCACGGTGGTCAACGCAGCCGCGGTCACCGATCGCGGCTTCACCCAGATCGGCCAGGCGCTGAACGAGCTGCCGTCGATCACGCCCTCCTTCCCGCGCAACACCGGCATCGGCAACCCGGCGAGCGGCGTGCAGACCGCCCCGCAGCTGTTCAACATGGGTGCAGGCCGCACGCTGAGCCTGATGAACGGCCGCCGGCTGCCGACCACCGCGGTGGGGACGGCTGATGCGGCCGTCGACGCGAACATCATTCCAACCGGTCTGATCGAGCGCGTCGACGTGATGCAGGCTGGTGGCGCGGCGGTCTATGGCTCGGGCGCGATGGCCGGCGCAGTCAACTATGTGCTGAAGCGCAATTTCCAGGGCCTGGAGCTTGACGGCCAGGCGAGCATCACCTCGCGCGGGGACTATCCGGTCTACAGTCTGCGCGGCACATTCGGCCAGAATTTCGCCGAGGATCGCGGCAATTTCGCGATCAACCTCGAATATTCCCAATCGGGGGTGCTGAAATTCCCCGACCGCGAAGCATCGCGGCTGGTGCCCTTCCTCGCCACCAATCCCGCCGATACCGGGCCGAATGACGGGATTCCGAACCGCTATTACATCCTCAATTCGAACACCTGGTCGTCAACTTACAATGGGGCGATCTGGGCGACCACCGGCACCACGCCGGCGGGCCTGCTCAACGTGAGCGGCAGGCCGGTGGAGTTCAACACCGCCGGCAACGGGCTGACGACTTTCAACCCCGGCGAGAATATCTGGTCGAACCTGTCGATCAACGGCGGCGGCGTCCCGTACAATTCCAAATCGACCCTGTTCGCCGGCATCAAGCGATTCAACGCGTTCGGGCTGGGCAGCTATGAGCTGACCGACAATATCCAGGTGTCCACCGAGCTCCTATATTCGCGCACCAAGTCGAAGGACCCGCTGGCGCTGATGCGCGTGCCGCAGTTCGACAACACCGGCACGACCGCGGGCGGCACCCAGTCCTTCCTGCTCTATGCCGACAATGCCTATCTGCAGCAGATGCCCGATGTTCTGGCGCAGCTGACGACCGCCGCCGCCGCACGCGGGATCAATTTCGTGCCGGGCGGTTCGCCACTTTATCTCGCGAAGTTCGCGGATAATCTCTTCAAGGACACCAGCCAGACGCTGACCACCACCACCTATCGCGGCCTGCTCGCGGTCGATGGCGACTTCTCCGCCGGTCAACGCGATTTCGACTGGTCCGTCTCCGTCAGCCGCGGCCACGTCTCCGGCCGCATCCAGGGCTGGGGGCTGTGGCAGTCGCGCCTGCGCAACTCCTTCGACGCGGTGCGCAACGCCGCCGGCAATATCGTCTGCCGCATCAACCAGACGACCGTCACCGACGCGAATTGCGTCCCGGTCAACCTGTTCGGCCGAACCAACATTTCGGACCAGGCGCGCGACTATATCAACATCCGCAGTGGCTTCGCGCAGAACGGCCAGACCGCCAACTATGTCAACGACCTGACCGATTATCTGGCGAGCTTCGGCGGCGACCTGGTTCAGTTGCCGGCGGGCAAGGCGAAGTTCAACGTTACCTATGAACACCGCATCGAGAGCACGAAAACGACGCCGGAGGAGGCCGATCGCCTCGGACTGATCGGGTCGGGCACCAAGCTCGCGCCGATGAGCGGCGGGTTCCATACCAACGAGATCAACGGCGAAGTGCTGGTCCCGATCGTCGGCGGCGATTTCACGCTGCCGCTGGTGCGCGCCCTGGAGGCCACGGGTTCGTTCCGCTTCGTCGACGATTCGCTGGTCGGCAAGGAGAATGTGTGGAGCGCCGGCCTGCGCTGGGATGTGTTCCGCGGCCTGACGCTGCGCTCCTCGCTCAGCCGCAACTTCCGCGCGCCCAACCTGAGCCAGCTGGCCCAGCCGCAGACCACCAACGTCGCCGGCTCGGGCAACCCCTGCTCCAACGCGACCATCCAGTCCGGCTCCAACCCGGCGGTGCGCGCGGCCAACTGCCTCGCGCTGTTCACGGCCAATCCGACCTACGGCGCGACCGGCAACCCGGCGATCGACTCCAACCCGGCGGCACGGCTCTCGAACTTCTTCGACATCGGCCAGAACTTCTTCCGCACTCTGGTCACGACGGGCGGCAATCCGGATCTGAGGAACGAGGTGTCGAAGACGCTGACCTTCGGCCTCGTATTCCAGCCGACCTTTGTTCCCGGCCTGACCTTCACCGCCGACCGCATCCGCCTGAACCTGACGGATGCGCTGTCCAACTTCACGGCCGCCAACTTCACGGCGACCTGTTTCGATACCCCGGGCATGCCCGCGGATATTTGCAGCACCTTCACTTTCCGTCCGGACGGGACGATCGCCACGGCCAAGGCGACGACGTTCAACGCCGGCTATTACCGCTATCGCGGCGACATCTTCGTGCTGAGCTATCGCTTCAATGTCGGCACGCTGTTCGGCGGCCGGGATCTGGGCAACCTGGCGCTCTCGCTACAGGCGACCCACAATCGGATGCGCGACCAGTCGGTCACCGGTCTCGACGTGACGCATTCCGCCGGTACGACGGCGCTCCCGTCCTGGGTGCTGCGCCCGCAGGCGACCTACTCCATCGGCCGGCTTCGCCTGAACTACTCCGCCTATTACATGCCGGCCGAGCCGATCAACTTTACCGATACGGTCGAAAATGCGCCGGTTCTCCCGGTGAAGGGCAATACCCGGCACAACATCTCGGCGGCCTACGGGCTCGACAAGTTCGAGATCCGCGCCGGCATCAACAACTTCACCGACAAGGCGCCGTCGTTCCCCTATAGCGCCGGCTATGGTGACATTATCGGTCGCCAGTTCTTCCTGGGGGTCAAGGTCAACTACTAAGTCACTCTTCCTCACCCGCCCGGGCCGCGCGCCCGGGCGGGCATATCCAGCGGCATCTCCACCACCCGCATCAGGAAGGATTTATGAGGCCATTATCGACAGTTTCCGCAGCCCTGCTCGGCACGATCGCGATGGCTCCGGCAATGGCCGATCGCTACGAGCGCCAACCCGGCGTCGCCGTCGATCACTATGTCTTCAACGTCGAGTTCGCCGACAATAGCCGGGCGATCAAGGGCGAGACCGTGACCACCGTGCGCTTTACGGCGGGAGGCATCACCCGGATCTCCTTCGATCTCCAGTCCCCAAAGGCCGACGGCACCGGCATGACCGTCGCCGCAGTGAGCGAGGAAGGCGGCGGCGCGCTCCGTTTCGAGCAGACCAACGACCGCCTTGCCATCCGGCTTGCCCGGCCCTCCACCCCCGGGGACGTTCGCGTCTTCCACATCCGATACGCCGGCCAGCCCACCGATGGATTGCGCTTCGGCACCAGCCGCAGCGGGCAGCGCGGCGCCTTCACCTGGAACTGGCCGACCCTGATGCGCGACTGGGCGCCCATCGTCGACCATATCTCGTCAAAGGCCACCAGCGAGTTCATCGTCACCGCGCCCGAGCCTTATTCCGTCGTCGCGAACGGCCTGCGCGTCAGCGAGGTTTCGCTCGGCGACGGCCGCAAGGTCACCCATTGGCGGCAGGGTGTGCCGATCTCGCCATGGCTCAATGCGCTCGGTGTTGCGCGCATGCAGGTCTATCATGGCGGCGCGGCGCAGGGCGTCCCCCTCCAGATCTGGGCGCCCGCCGGCACCAGGGTCAATGTCGCCAACGGTTTTCTGGTCGCGCGCCGGGCGATCAATCTGTTCGGCGAGCTTGTCGGACCCTATCCGTTCGAGAAGCTCGGGCAAGTCGTCGCGCCGTTCGGTGGCGGCGGCATGGAGCATGCCAGCGTGATCTTTTACGGAGACGGCGGCGCCCGCGACGGGGGCCCGCCGCTTCCACCGCGTCCGGCGCGCGCCCAACGCGCGGATCTGCCGGCGATGTCGCACGACGGCCTGCTTTCGCACGAGATCGCCCACCAATGGTTCGGCGATTCGGTGACCGAGGCGACATGGGGCGACGTGTGGCTGAGCGAGGGTTTCGCCACCTATTTCTCCGACCTCTACACCGAGCATTTTGACGGGCGCGACGCATTCGTCGCGTCGCTCAGATCGGAGCGCGACGGGGCGCTCTCCGCCGAGCGGCGCGAGCGCATCCCGGTGATCGGGGCGGACGACGAGGCCGCCGGTCCGCACCTCACCCAGGTTCAGTATCGCAAGGGCGGCTGGGTGCTGCACATGCTGCGCCAGCAAATGACGAGCCCGGCCTTCTTCAAGGCGATCCGCCTCTATTATGATCGCCACAAGGGCGGCCATGCCACCACCGAGGACCTTCGCGCGACCATGGAGGAGGTGTCCGGGCAACAGCTCGGCTGGTTCTTCGACCAGTGGCTGACGCGGGTCGATTCCCCGAGGCTCGCGGTCACCTGGCGCTATGATGCCCGTGCCAGGGCGGTGCGCGTCACGGCGACACAGACGCAGCCCGGGGACCCCTATCGCCTGCCGATCGAACTCGGCCTCGCCGACGCGGTGGGCGGCGCGCTCAGGACGTCGACAGTGACGATGGACAGGAAGGCGCAGGAATTCACCATCGCCGCTCCCACCCGGCCGGCGGAACTGGTGCTCGATCCCGAAACGAGATTGCTCGCCGACATGACCCTGACCCCGCGCTGAGGGACTCGCCATGAAGATCACGATGTTCGCATTGCTCGCCGCCAGCGCGGTGCTGGTCGCTACCCCGGCCGCGACGGAGACCTATCGGCGCCAACCCGGCGTCGCCGTCGAGCATTATGTCTTCAACCTCGAGGTCGGCGACGCCGATGGCATCGCCAGCCACGAGATCAAGGGCGAGACAATCGTCTCGGTGCGCTTTTCGACGGCCGGCACCGATCGCGTCGTCCTCGACCTGAGCAGTCGCGCACCCGACGGCACCGGCATGACCGTCGCCAAGGTGAGCGACCGGGGCGGCTCCGATCTCCGCTTCGTCCATCAGGACAACCGGCTGACCATCCTGCTGGACCACCCGTCCCGCGCCGGGGAGGCCCGCGACCTGATCGTGCGCTATGCCGGCCAGGCGGGCGACGGCCTGCGCTTCGGGACCACGCGCGGCGGGGATCGCGGCATCTTCAGCTGGAACTGGCCGACCCATATGCGCGACTGGGCGCCGACCGTCGACCATGTCTCGTCGAAGGTGACGAGCGAGTTCGTCGTCACCGCGCCCGAAGCTTATTCCGTCGTCGCCAACGGCTTGCTCGACAGCGAGATCGCCCTCGGCGACGGGCGCAAGGTCACCCACTGGCGGCAGGGCGTGCCGATCACGCCGTGGCTCAACGCCGTGGCGATCGCCCGCTTCCAGATGTTCGACGGTGGCACGCATCGCGGCGTTCCGCTCCAGATCTGGGCGCCGCTCGGCACGAAGGTCGATGTCGACAATGGCTTTCTCGTCGCGCGCCGCACGATCGACTTTTTCGGCGATCTTGTCGGCCCCTACCCCTATGAAAAACTCGGCCAGGTAATGGCGCCGTTCGATGGGTCGAGCACCGAGCATGCCAGCGTCATCTTCTATGGCGACGCCGGCACCCGCGACGGCGGTCAGCCGATCCGCTCGCGCGGCAACGGCGTCGGCCTCGCCGGTGCCGGCCTTCTCGCCCATGAGATCGCCCATCAATGGTTCGGCGATTCCGTCACCGAAAACAGCTGGGGCGACGTGTGGCTGAGCGAGGGCTTCGCCACCTATTTCGCGGATCTCTATGCCGAGAATTTCGAAGGCCGTGATGCCTTCACCGCTTCGCTCAGGAGCGAGCGCACCGGCGCCCTCGCCGCGGAGCGACGCGAACGCATTCCCGTGATCACCACTGCCGACGAGGCTTCCGGGCCGCATCTCACCCGGGTGCAATATGCCAAGGGCGGCTGGATGCTTCACATGCTGCGCCAGCAGGTGACGACCCCGGTCTTCTTCAAGGCGATCAAGGCCTATTATGGCCGCTATCATGGCGGCCATGTCACGACACCCGATCTCCGGCGTGCAATGGAGGAGGCTTCCGGACAGGACCTCGGCTGGTTCTTCAACCAGTGGCTGACCCGCGTGGATTCGCCGAAGCTCAGAATGACGTGGCGTTATGATGCCGGCGCCAGGGCGATCCGTCTCAGCGCCGCGCAGTCGCAGGACGGCGAGGCATATCGCCTGCCGATCGAAATCGGCATCGCCGCCGCGCCGCGTGGTGCGCTCAGGATCGAGAAGATCGAGATGACCGGGAAGACCCAGCAATTCAGCATTCCCGCGGACCGCGCGCCTGTGGACGTCGTGCTCGATCCAAACGTCAACCTTCTGGCCGACATGACGCTGGAGCGATCCTCCGCCCGTTGATCAGAAGTGGAGTTGCAGGAGCGAAACGATGATCGACAGCATTTCCCGCCGTGACTTCCTCGCCCTTGCCGGCGCGACGACGCTGGCATCGGCGACAACAGCCCTGGCGCGTGGCCCCGCGAGCTATCCGGCACCCGATCGGGAGATGGTGCTGCCGGTGCCGGGTGGACGGGTCTATGTCCGCATCAACGGCGATCTCAGGGGATCGCGGCCGCCGCTGGTGATGATCCATGGCGGCCCCGGGGGGAGCCACGCCGCCTTCCTCGACGCGCTCGCCCTCGCCGACGAGCGCGCGATCATCCTTTACGACCAGCTCGATTCCGGCTGGTCAGACAAGCCGGGCGATCCCGCCAACTGGGTGGTACCGCGCTTCGTCGACGAGCTGGAGGCGGTGCGCGCGGGCCTCGGCGTCAGACGCTGGCACGTGCTCGGCCACAGCTGGGGCGGCACGATCGCCCTCGAATATGGCGCCCGCCGGCCCACCGCGCTGGCCGGCCTCGTGCCGAGCAGCGCGCTGATCTCGACGCGCAGCTGGCTCGCCGACGCGGCTGTCCTTCGCGGACAGATGCCGGCCGGGCCGCGCGAGACGCTCACGGCCTGCGAAGCGGCCAATCCCCCGGTGGCCGAGGTCTGCGACGAGGCGACGCGCGCATTCTACAGCCTGTACAACCGGCGCGAGGTTCCGACCGACGGTGCGATCGCCTATCGCAACAGGCAGCATTTGCAGGGCACCGGTCCGTCGCTCGGCAAGAAGCTCTACGAAACCATGTGGGGCAAGACGGAATTCGTCTCCACCGGCACGCTCAAGGATTATGACGGCGAACCGCTGCTCGCGCGGCTCGACGGGCGGCGCACCCTGTTCCTGTGCGGCCAGTATGACGAAGCGCGGCCGGAAACCGTACGCGGCTTTGCGCGCCGCGTGCCGCCCTCGGGCGCGGCGTTCGCCGAGATTCCGGGGGCGGGGCACGGCACCTTCAGCGACCAGCCGGCCGCGACGCTCGCCGTGCTTCGCCCCTGGCTGACCGCTCAGGACCAGCTGGGATAGGCGCCTGACAGATTACTGCTGGGGGAACTCGTCGGGCCCGGGCTGGGGCGGCATGAACCACTTCTTGTCGTCCGGGCCGGTCGGGCCGATGAGCCCTTCCACCGATTTCATCAGCGCCTCGGGATGATAGACGCGGCCCGCCTTGATGACGAGGCGCGGCAGGCGCACGGCCTTGATGTCGGTCAGCGGATCGCCGCGAACGATGACGAGGTCGGCCAGTTTGCCCGGCTCGATCGTGCCCAGCTGATCGCCAACCCCCATGGCGCGGGCGGAGTTGATCGTCGCGATCTTGAGGACCGCCGCATTCGGTATCCCGGCCAGCGTCATCACCAGCATTTCGCGACTGGCGCCGAATGGGGTGAAATATTCTCCCCAGCTCGGGTGATCGGTGCCCAACGTGATCAGATCGCCCATGCCGGCGTCATAGAAGGCCTTAATTTCCTTCTGCTTGGTCCAGTAGATATTCTCGAACTGCTGGTTGACCGGGCGCTTGGTGGTGTCGACGAGGTGGCGGGCATAGGGCGTCAGGAAGCGCTTCTCGTCGGTGAAGTAATCATACACTTTCGGATCCTTTAGCCCCCAATAGCCATAGGCGCTGACGGTCGCGTCGTAATTGGTATGATGGGTGCGATAGAGCTGGACGATCTTCCGGAACTCGGGCGTATCGAACGTCATATGCTCATAGGAAGCATAGGCCGAACGATCTGGGGAGAAGGCATCGCCGCCAGTGAAATGCTCGATCCGGTCGATCCCCATCAGGATCGCGTCGCGCGGGTTCACCGAGGTGCGCGCGCCCGAATCCAGGTGGCCGGTCACGGTCAGGCCATGCAGGTGCGCCTCCTCGATCACGGCGCGCAGCATCGTCGGATTGATGCCCTTGGTCTTGATGCCCTTGATGCCCAGCGCTGCCCATTTGTCGACCTGGGCCTTGACGTCGGCCACGCTCGTAGCCGAATTCCAGCCGCGCCGGGCGGTGCCGAAATAAGGGCCGGAATTCATGATGCGCGGGCCGACACGGGCGCCATTGTCAATGCTGATGCGCAGGTCGCGCATCCCCATCGGATCGCTCTCGCCGGCCGGAAAGGTGGAGGTCACGCCGTTGGCGATGAACAGCTCGGGATAGGCCTTCATCTCATCGACGCGCGCGGCACGTGGCGTGATCATCGTCGAATAATGGGCGTGGAGATCAAAAAAGCCCGGCAACACCGTCTCGTTCGCGGCAAGCGTGACCTGCTCCGCGTCGGGGCTGGCGATCGACAGGTCGCCGCCCACCCGCAGCAACTTGCCGGCGCGCACCAGGATGCCCGGATTCCTGATCCGCTTGTCCGCGGTGGAGGTGAATATCCAGCCGCCGGTGACCAGGACATCCCGTTCGGTCGGCCGACCGGGCGTCGGCGCGCCCGCCGGCTCCTGAACCCGGGCCGGAACGGCCGCGACAACCGCCATCACCGCAGCAGCGGCCGCGAGAAGGGAGGTGATTTTCTTGCGCTTTTGCATAATCATCCACGGATAATAAGGGGTTGATCGCAGAAACAACGGGAGCCGTCTCCGACCTCATTGCCCCGGCACGAGTTCCTTTTCAATCAACTCGGGCGGGATCATGCCGGCATTGTTCCAGGCATCCATGAGCGTACGCAGATCGAACGGCTTTTTCTGCCTGTCGAGCGCATGCGATTCGTTCGCCATCAGCTGATCGAAGCCGATCTTGCCCAGGATGTAACTCGCGCCATAACCGGGCTGGCGGAGATACAGGAGCTGTTCGAAGGCGGTCAGCTTGTCGGTTGGATTGGACCAGCCCCGCGGCGTCCATTCGGCATGGAAATGACCAGCCTGCTGTAGCGATAACTCATTCGCCTGGACGTGGAGCGAAGCCAGCCCGCGCGCGGCGCGATTGGCCAGCATGATCCACACCAACTCGCGGGCACGCGGATTGTCGTCGTAGAGGCCGGCGTGCATCAACAGCTCTTCAAAGCCGGTGGCGAAGCCCTCGGCGCGCACATCCCAGACATTGTACAGCGACGCCATGCGACGGATCGGGCTGGGATGCGGCTCGTCGCGCATCCGTGCCAGGTCGATCCAGTGATAATCATGACTGTAGAGCAGCATCGGTTCACGCGCGATCACATGATCGAAGAAGGTTCGCTTGTCCTCGGGCGTAAATCGACTGATCTGCGGGACAAGCGCGGCCCTCAGATAGGGCTTGTCCGGAATAATCTCGGCCTTGACCAGGAACGTGACGAACTTGTCGAGCCGCTCTTGTGCCATCTTGTCGAATGCACCCGGTTCATTGATCGGCTGGAGCTGCGGCAGGGCGCGGTTACGATGCTCCTCCAGCCGCAACGATGCGATGGCGCGATCCAGTTCGCGTTGCAGAAGGGCGACCTGCTGGTCCCAGTCATAAGGGACGAGCTGGACGTTCCTCGCGTACCAGTTGTAATTTTCCTTGCCGACGCCGGATGGGCCCGTCTTGCTGGGCGCCTGGGCGTTGACCCAGGCGATGAACTCGCTCGTCGCCGTGATCGCTTGTGCCACGGCCTGCCTGAGCGCGGGGCTGGCGCCGTCAAGATTGGCCGTCCAGCTGCCCTCCAGCGTGGCGACGGTCAGGGTGCCTGCCTGGAGCTGCTGCAGGGCCCTGAGCTGGCCGGCGAGTTCCTGCGCGCTATAAACCCAGAGTTCGCGCGCATTGGCGCCGTTGAGGTTCACCCTGCCCTGCGTAAGGAAGCCGGGAATGGCGCCGATCTCGCGGAGCAATTTCTGCTGGTCTGCCGCGGACAGCGGGTATTTGTAATCGTAAAGCAAGGTCTCCGGATCCGCGACAGGCGCCTCGCGCGAGGGGACGTCGGTGCGCCGCGGCCAGATCGTGACGTAGAAGGCCGGATCGCGCGCCCATGGGCGGAGCACGCGATGGTCGAAGTCCATGCCGTTCATCTCGGCCCTGACCAGCGCATAGTCATTTTGCTGCGCGATCGGCCAGGCGCGGGGATTGATCGCGGCGAGCCGGGCCTGCCATTGCGGCAGCGCCGCCGCCTTCTTCACCATGCCGGCAGCGGTGTAATCTGGCACTCCGCCACGCCATTCGGGTCGCGCGAAGGAACGCCATTCCTGAAACAGGCGAACCAGATCGGCATAGCCACCGACCTGCGCAACACCCGCCGAAGGTTGCGCCGCTATCGCAGGAGACGCCACGCTTCCGAGACTGAGGAGGAGCGCGCCCGCCACGCGAAGATCGACAGTCACGACATTCTTCTCCCGACGAGACAAAGACGAGCTGCAGGCCATGAGCTGGCGTCAGCGGCTCTCATATTTCTTGACGTTGATGTAATAGACGTCCGTCGCAACCTCGACGGCATCCCTGGATGCCTTCATCGGCATGATCTTCCACGCCGTGGTCGGCTCGAGCAGGAGCGGCTGGCCGGCGGCGGTGACCCTGATCGGCATCGCGAAATCCCTTTCGTCCGCGTCCCAGCGATAGGCAAGCGTGCCATCGCTGGCGTTGAACGCGAGTTCCAGCGTCGGAAGCGCGGCGCGCCGCAGATACTGGTTGAAGATCGGCGTCAGGTCGCGCCCCAATTGTGCGTTGATGAACTCCACCATGTCTTCCGTCATGATGTTCCTGTATTTGAAACGCTGGAACATCGCACGCAGCATGGCGAACCAGCGCGTGTCGTCATCGATGACGTTGCGGAGGGTATGCAGAAAGAGCGCGGACTTGAAATACTGGTCCTGCGATGGCGTGCTATGGACGCCGCGCTGCGTGACGATCGGCTCCTCATTGCGAACCTTGGGCTTATAGCCGTTTATGTATCTGCTTGCGGCATCGCGCCCCCACCGGGCCTCGACATAAAGCTCTTCGAGATATGTGTCCCATCCCTCCTGAATCCACATATCGGATATGTCGGCAGCGGAGACGGCGTTGCCGAACCATTCATGACCGCTCTCATGGATGATGATGAAATCGAATAGCGGGCTGATGCCCACCCCCGTCCAGTCGCGCTCGAGATAGCCGTTCGCGAAATGATTGCCGTAAGTTACCGCGCTCTGGTGCTCCATGCCGGAATAGGGGGCCTCGATCAGCTTGTACCCGTCGCGGACGAACGGGTATTCGCCGAAATATTTCTGGAAAATCTCGATCATCGGCCTGGCTTGCGCGAACTGCCGCCTGGCCCCCTCGATGCTCTCGGGCAGCACATAAAAGTCGATCGGCAGATCGCCCAGACGATCCTCGAAATGAATATAGGAACCGATGTTCAGCGACACATCATAGTTGTTGATAGGGTAGTGGACGTGCCAATCCCAACGCGTATAGCCGCCCGGAAGCCTGGTCTTGCCGACGAATTTCCCGTTGGAAACGTCAACGAGGCCATTCGGGATGGCGACGCTGATGTCCATCCACTCAACCTCGTCGCGCCACTGGTCCTTGTTCGGCCACCAGAGAAGCGAGTCGCCGGCGGTGTTGATCCATTGCCGCCCCTTCGGGTCCTTGCGAAAGGCCAGACCGCCGAACCGGCCCGTTTCGCGGGGGCTTCCCGAATAATCGAAATCAATACTATATTCGGTGCCCGCAAGCAGGCGTTTCGGAAAATCCACATAGACAGTGTCAAGATCGCGCTCGTACTTCAGCGGCGTCGAGCCGAGCCGGATGCCATTGACGTTGAGGTCCGCGCTCAGATTCAACTGGATACGCGTATCGTCCTGAAGCATCTTGAAGCGGATCTTGTTCGTGCCGGAGATCTTCTTCCGGTCGGGATCGACACGGACGCTGAGCTGGTAGGACAGCAGATCGTTGTTGGCGCGATAACGGCCATATTCACCGCTGAGGAAGTCCGCGCGGGACGGAATGCGCGGCGACCGCGGCGCCTGGCTCGCCCCTTGCGCGGCGGCCGGCGCGGTCTGCGCCGCGATCGAGGGAGACGATCCGCCGGCAAGGGCGAGAACGATCGCAATCATCCGGCGTAGGCCCACCGTCATGGAAACTTCCTCCTGACGATCCAGGTCCGGCCGCTCATCGCGGGCCGGCCGGCAAATTCGCGTGCAGATAATTGGTCATCAGGGTGAACAGGTGCAGCCGGGTGTTGGGGCCGCCCTCGCTGATGCCATGCGTGCGATTGGGGTAGATCATCAGCGAGAATTGCTTGTTGAGCCCGATCAGCCGATCCACGACCTGCTCGGTATTCTGATAGTGAACATTGTCGTCGCCAGTGCCATGAACCAGCAACAGGTTGCCCGTGAGGTTCTGCGCGAAGTTGATCGGCGAGCCGTCGCGATAGCCGGCGACGTTGTCGCTCGGCAGGCCCATATAGCGCTCCTGATAGATTGAATCGTAGAGGAGCTGGTTGGCCGGCCCCGCCACCGCGATGCCGGTCTTGTAGAGGTCGGGGTAGCGGAACATGGCGTTGAGCGTCATCGCCCCGCCGCCGCTCCAACCCCAGACGCCGATCCGCGCCGGGTCGATATAGGGGCGGGTTTCGATCATCTTCCTCACCGCTGCGGCTTGATCGGCGGAGGCGAGCAGGCCGATCTGGCGATAGATGCTCTTGCGCCAGTCGCGGCCGCGCGGCGACGCCGCGCCACGGGAATCGACGCTCGCCACCAGATAGCCCTGCTGCGCAAGCATCCGGTGCCACAGATAGCGGTCACCGCCCCAATTGTCGGCGACGGTCTGCCCGGCCGGCTCCGAGTAGACATAGACGAGCATCGGATATTTTTTCGATGGATCGAAATCGGCCGGCTTGATCATCGACGCGTCCAGCGTCACCTCGCCGATGTTGACCTTGAAGAATTCGGTCGACTGGCGCGGGGTCGCGGCGAGCAGGTCGCGCATCGCCTTGTTGTCGGTCATCACCCGGGCGATCTTGCTGGCGGGCAGGCTCACCACGTCGATCACCGGCGGCGTCTCCGCCGTCGAAAAGCTATGGAACGCCCATTTGCCGCCGGGCGCGATGTCGTAACGATGCGTGCCCGCCTGATCGGCGGGCGTCAGCCGCTCGATGCGCGCCGCGCCGGTGAGCGGCGCCCGAAAGAGATAACGCTGCGTCACATTGTCGGGCGAGGCGATGAAGTAAGCGAACTTGTCGTCGATATGCTCGACGCTCACCACGTCGAAGGCACCGGGCGTGCGCAGATCCAGAGAGCCGTCCCGGCCGATCAGGTAGAGGTGGCGCCAGCCGTCCCGCTCGCTCAACCAGGTGAACTTGCCGGCCTTAGTGAACTCGACGTCGGAATTGATGTTGACCCACGCCTTGTCGCTATCGACGAAGAACGCGCTGGTCCTGCCAGTGGCCGGGTCTCCGAGCAGAACCTTGTTGGTGTTCTGCAGCCGGTTGAGCTGCTGGATCATCAGCTTGCCGTCAGCCGTCCACAGCATGCGCGGCACGTAATTCTGCCGCGGATCGCCGTCCAGCGACAACCAGGTGGTGCGGCCAGGCGCGTCGATCGCCATGACGCCGACGGTCACTGCGGAATTGGTGGTGCCGGGCTTGGGATATTGGAGCGGCACCGGCCTGGAATATTGCCCGTCCGTGTTACGCATGAAGTAGAAGGTGCCAATCCCGCTCGTATCGAACCGCCAATAGGCGATGCGCCGCGAATCCGGGCTCCATTGGAAGGCTTTGCTGAGGCCGAGTTCCTCCTCATAGACCCAGTCGGCCCGACCATTGCGAATGAGTTCATTGCCGTCGCTGGTGAGCTTGACCGGGGTGCCGCCCGCCACCGCCTCGACATAAAGGTTGTTGCCGGAGACATAGGCGACGTGCGCCCCATCGGGCGAGAATTCGGCGAAGAGCTGGCTGTCGACGGGAAGCCCCTCGCCGAGCTGGCGCAGCGTCCTGCTGCCGAGGTCGAACAGCCAATAGGTGCCAATCTGATTATATTTCGGGCGCGCATCCGGTGCTGCGACGCGCAGCAACAGCTCGCGTCCGTCCGGCGACCATGCGTAGTCGCTGATCGCCAGCGGCTTGGCGGCGCCGCCCGGCCTCAGGGCCAAGGCGTCCAGCAGCACGCTCCGCCGGCCGGTTGCAGTGTCATAGCGCACGATATCGATGCCGTCAGCGACCCCCGGCGAGGGTTCCAGCGTGGTATAGGCATCGCCCGTGCCGAGCCACTTGCTGACCTTGGGGCGATCCAGCGACACCGCGGCAGGGCCATAAATCTGGTCGAGCCGGAGCGGGCTTGGCACTTGCGGCTGCTGCGCAACGGCCGGAGCCATCACCAGCGCGACCGCCGCCGTCAGCCCAAAAACGCGCATGCCCCCCACGGAATTCTCCTGAACACCCCTCGCCTAATGGTATACGTTATCCGGCTAGACCTTCCATTGTCAACGCGGCCCGTCCCATCCCCTCAACGGCAAAGGTCCGAACCTCTCCCGCCTCTCCATATCCTGTCACAAGAATGCCACAGGCGGAGTCCTTACGCGGTGTCGGGGTTGTCCAAATACGTAGATGGTATACGATCCTTTGGGAATCGGGGTGGGACCTTCATCCCAAAGGGGGATCATCATGAAAAGCCTCAAGCCAGCCCTTCTCGTCGCCACGGCCCTGCCCGCGCTCGCCGCCTTTCCGGCCTTCGCCCAAGAGGCCCCGACCGAGCAAGCGATCGTCATCACCGGCTCGCGCCTCGCCTCGCCCGATCTGACGGGTTCGGCGCCGGTGACCGTGCTCGGCCGCGAGGCGATCGAACAGACCGGATCCAGCAGCGTCGGCGAGCTTCTCCGCGAGATGCCGGTGGCCACCTCTTCTGCCAGCGAATCCTCCGGCCGCGGCAACAACGGCACCGCGACGGTCGCGCTGCGCGGGCTCTCGGCGGTCAATACGCTGGTGCTCATCAATGGCCGCCGCGTTCTTCCGTTCAGCGACGCCGGCACCGTCGACCTCAACTCGATCCCGTTCGAGGCGGTCGAGCGCGTCGAGGTGCTGCAGGATGGCGCGTCGGCGATCTACGGTTCGGATGCCATTGCGGGTGTCGTCAACCTGATCATGCGCAAGGATTTCGAGGGCCTGATCGTCAAGGGTGGCCTCGGCTTCTCAACCTATGGCGACCTGCCTCTTTATGAAGCGAGCGCCACCTACGGCAAGCGCTTCACCCGGGGCGGCTTCCTCGTCAACGTCTCCTGGCGCAAGTCCGGCGGCAATGTCTTCGCCGACCGGCCGATCACTCGCGATCCGGATTGGCGGCCCTTCGGCGGCCACCAGCAGCGCGATCCGCTGCCGCCCTATCCCGTTGTCGAGGGTCTGCCCGGCACCGGCGACACGCAGATGATCCTGCGCGACGGCATCACCCAGGCGACCAGCGTCGCCGATTTCCGGCCCGCCAGTTTCCCGAGCGGGACCGACCCGTCCATCCCCAACGACGGCATAAACTATTATAAATATGAGAGCGTCGCCTCGAGCATCAACCAGATCAATGTCCTCGTGAACGGTGACTATGAGCTGTCATCGAATGTGAAGGCATTCGTCGAGGGCTCCTTTGTCCGGCGCAAGTCGTTGGGCTTCCTTGCGCCCGACTACTTCGGAGCGGTCTTCGGCCAGCCGATCACGGTCAGCGCCAACAATGATTATAACCCGTTCGGGGTCGATCTCGATGTGTCGCGCACGATCATCGAGCAGCCGCTGAGCGGCCGCCGGCTGTCCGACGTGTCCGCCAAGACCTACCGCATCGTCGGCGGCCTCGAAGGCACGATCGGCGACAGCAGCTGGAAGTGGGACGTCTCGTACAATTATCAGAAGCTCGACCAGTTCACGAACGGCGGCCGGGGCATCCTCTATCCGAGGTTGCAGGAAGCGGCCGGCGATTCCGATCTATGCCGCGCGACGCCCGGCTGCGTGCCGATCAACCTGCTCGGCGGGCCCGGCACGATCACCCAGGCGATGATCGATCCGCTCTCCGCCGATTCCTGGACCGACGTCAATTCGTCGCTACAGTCGGCGACCGCCAATATCAGCGGCACGCTCTTCGCGCTGCCGGCGGGCGACGTGCAGATCGCCGTGGGCGGGGAATATCGCACCGAATCCTACGATGCCACGCGCGATCCGATCTCCTCGACGCTCGATCCGGCGACGAACAGCAGCCCGTTCCTGTCGCGCTCCTACTCGCCGAGCACCTATCCGCCGACGCGCAAGGTGTCCGAGGCTTATGCCGAGCTTGCCGTGCCGATCCTGAAGGACGTGCCGTTCTTCAATCGCCTCGACCTCGAACTGGCCGGCCGCTTCTCGCACTACAACCAGTTCGGCACGACGACCAATCCGAAGATCGGCGTGAAATGGCGGCCAGTGCGTGACGTGCTGCTGCGCGGCTCTTGGGGCACGGGTTTCCGCGCGCCGACCTTCCAGGAAGCCTATGCTCCCCAGTCGACCGGCTATTCGTCGATCATCGACCCGTGCGCCCAGGTGGATTTCGCCTCCTATGCGAAGTGCGGCCCGACCATGCTCGACGCGCAGGGCAAGACCGGGACCTTCATCATCACCGGCGGCAATCCCGATCTGAAGCCGGAGAAGGCGAAGAACCTCACCCTCGGCACGGTGATCACGCCGAGCTTCATCCCGCGCCTGTCGTTGACCGTCGACTTCTACAAGATCAGGAAGACGAACGTGATCACGACGGCCGATCGCAACTATGTCCTGCGGCAGAATGCAACGGATGGCAGCTACGCCGACATCATCAAGCGCGATCCCGCCACCGGCCTCGTGACGAGCATCTACAATGTCCGCCAGAATCTGGCGAGCCTCCGGCTTCAGGGCATTGACGTTGGGTTCCAATATGCCACGGCGACAGCGCCGATCGGTCGGTTCACCTTCCGTGGCGACATGACTTATCTCGACAGCTTCAAGACGTCTCCGGCGCCGGATACGCCGGCCGTCGAATATGCCGGCACCTACAGCAGCAGTAACGGCACGCTCGCCAAAGTCCGCGCCACCGGTCGGATCACCTGGGATCGCGGCCCGCTCTCCCTGACCACCGCCCTGCGCTATGTCGGGCCGGTCACCAACACCGCATCGAACCTGCGGGAGCGCGCCAATTCCTATGTCCAGAACGACTGGATGGTCACCTACAACATCGATGTTATGAAAGCGAAGATCAGCTTCGGCATCGACAATATCTTCAACAAGATGCCTCCGATGCTGGTCGACGTCGGCTACGACTTCAACACTTTCAATGCACGCGGCCGCTTCTTCGCGCTGCGCGTGCAGAAGGACTTCTGAGGAAGGATCATGCTCGATCGTGGCCGACCCCACGCGATGTCGACCACGATCGAGTAACTGCCAGAGGATAGCGGCCGAATGTTTGCTTCCCCCACCGCGAAGACCGGGCGCGCCCTCGCCGTCGCCGTGGCGCTGGCGCTCGCTCCGCCGATCGGCATGTCCACCGCCGTTCAAGCCCAGCCGGTGTTTCGCGACGTGTTTCCGCCGGAGGAATATGCCGGGCGTCGCGAACAGCTCTTCAAGGCGATCGGCGACGGCGTCGCCATCATCGAGGGGACCACCGAACGGCCCGGCGAGCAGCCTTTCCGGCAGGCGAACCAGTTCTTCTACCTGACCGGTGTCGCCGAGCCGCGGGCGATTGCCGTCTTCGATGGCCGCAGCCGCGAGACCAGCTTTTTCCTGCTGGAGCGCAAGGACAGCGACGTCCTCTCCAAATATGGTCCGGGCGCGCTCTATCCCGAACCCGGCGCCGCCGAGAAGCTTGGCGTCACCCGCGTGCTGCCGCGCCCGGAATTTGCGAAGCTGTTGGCGACGTTCGCGCGCGACGGGCGAACCATCTACACGCCGTTCCGCCCTGAAGTCCTGGGCAGCGCCTCATCCGCGGACCCGCGCACCCTCGCGCGGCTCAACCATGACGATCCCTGGGATGGCCGGCCGAGCCGCGAGGAGGCGTTCCGCCTGCATATCATGGCGGCGGCGCCCCGCTCGGAGATACGCGACCTCGACCCGGCGATCGACCGGATGCGAGCGATCAAGAGCGCGCGCGAGATCGCCCTGCTGCGCGAAGCCACCCGGCTCACCGACCGCGGCATCCTGCGCGCGATGCACGCGGCCAGGCCCGGGCTGACGGAATATCAACTTCAGGCGGAATCCGAATATGAATTCAAGCGCGGCGGCGCCTATGGCGCGGCCTATTTCGCGCTGGTCGCCACGGGCCAGAATAGCTGGTACACTCATTATCACTATAACACCGCAACGTTGAAGGCGGGTGATCTCGTCCAATATGATTACGCGCCCGACTATAAAGGCTATACGTCGGACGTAACGCGGATTTTCCCTGCCAATGGAAAATTCACCGCTCACCAGCGCGAATATTATACCATCTACCTGCGTCTCTATCAGGCGCTGATGACCTCGATCCGCGTGCATGAGACGCCCGCGGCGATCACCGAACGCGCGGTCGCGAAGATGGACGCCATCGTCGCCGGCTACGCCTTCACCGATCCGGCGATCAAGACCGCGGTCCTGGCCTTCGTCGACAGCTTCCGCGGCAAGAAGGGCGGCTGGCTTGGCCATGCCGTCGGCGTCGAAGTCCATGACGTATATGGCGATTATACGACCCTGGAGCCCGGCATGGTGTTCACGATCGAGCCGATGCTGCGGCTTCCCGGCGAGCATGTCGCGGTGCGGCTGGAGGACATGCTGCTGATCACGGCGACCGGCTATGAGAATCTGTCGGCTTCCGTCCCTGTCGAAATCGACGAGGTGGAGCGCTTCATGGCTCGGCCGCTGCCGGCGGCCCTGCGCTGAGGGGTAAGGAGAGGTGGGTCGTTCGCGGGGCCCGCATCGCCTGCGATCGACCCCTGTCCGAAATCCTCATGCAATCCGACGCGATCGACACGTATCAGGCGTGGCGCAGGGCGAATTCGGGAACAGGGCAACAGGAACTCCATCCAGGATCATGAGCGGAGCATTGAAGGTAATGAAGAGTCTGCATTGCATTGCGGCCCGCGCCTTGGTCCTCGCGGCCGCCTCACCTCTGTTCCTGGCGAGCGGATCATCGGCTCAGTTCGCCCCGCCCGCAGCACCCGGCCCGCGCGCCGCACTGCCGGCCGAGCAGATCGCGCCCGGTGCCTCCCCCGCACCGCGGCTCGTGGCGAGCTTCGACGGCCTGGGGCGCGGCTTTTCGGGCCCGCAGGGCCAGAATTTCGGGCGCAGCCCGTCCGACAATTCGCTGGCGGTCGGCCCCAACCACATCGTCCAGATCGTCAACTCCCGCATGGCGATCTTCACCAAGAAGGGCGCACAATTCGGCGAAACCGGACGGCCGCTTTATGGGCCGGTCGGCACCAACAATGTCTTTCGCGGCTTCGGCGGCCCGTGCGAGCAGTTCAGCAACGGCGACGGCGTGATCCGCTATGATCAGCTCGCCAATCGCTGGCTGCTGGTGATGCCGATCTTCACCCGGCTGCCGAGGCGCGCGCAGGAACCCGCCACGCCGAAGGCAGGCGATCCGCCGACGCTCAGCATGCCCGCGCGCGCCGATCAGCCGGGGCCCGCCGTCACCTTGTTTCAGCCCGCCGCCCAGCCCCTCGACGTCGCCGAAAATGGCCGTGTGCCGCCGCGCCAGCGAGGCGCAGGCGGCGATGGATCCTACGCAATCTGCTATGCCGTCAGCACCACCTCCGATCCGCTCGGATCCTGGTATCGCTATGAGTTCGTGCGGCCCCTCTTTCCCGATTATCCGCGGCCGGCGGTCTGGCCGGACGGCTATTATGTGCCGACCAGCACCGGCGATACGGTGATCGAGCGGCATGCCTGCGTCGCCGAGCGCGAAAAGATGTTGGCGGGGCTGCCGGCGCGGGAAATCTGCCTGATCGTCAACGACGTCAATTTCCTCAACAATGCCGATGTCGACGGCCAGTCGCTCCCGCCCCGGGGCGCGCCCAATATTGTGGTCGCGGCCGGCGGCTCGCAGCTTCGAAAGAAGACCGAAGACGACGCGCTTTACTTCTGGAAATATCATGTCGACTGGCAGCGGCCCGAGCGCACGACGCTGATCGGCCCGACGAAGGTGCCGGTTGCGCCCTATGCCTATCTTTGCGGCGGCCAGCTGACGCGCTGCGTGCCCCAGCCGCGCACGGAGATGAAGCTCGATTCCCAGGGCGACAAGATCATGCAGCGTTTCGTCTATCGCCGGATCGGCAACCAGGAATCGCTGGTTGCCGCCCATTCGGTGGCGAGCGGCGCCGACGCCGGCGCGGCCCGCTGGTACGAGTTCCGGCTCAACGGCGCGCGCGATCCCGTCCTCTACCAGCAGGGCAGCTTCGCACCCGATACGAGCTATCGCTGGCTGCCGAGCGCGGCGATGGACAGGTTCGGGAACATCGGCATCGGTTATTCCTTCGGCGATGCCCAGACCTATGTCGGCCAGCGCTTCGCCGGCCGGCTGGCGGGCGATCCGCCCGGCCAACTTGGCGCGGAAACGGTGCTCGTGCACGGCCAGGGGGCGCAGACCGACACACTGCGCTGGGAGGATTACGTCACCACTGCGGTCGATCCCGACGATGATTGCACCATGTGGTATGTCGGCGATTATCTCCGCACGGGCGACGCGGCCTATTCGACGAAGATCGGCGCCTTTCGCCTCGGCCAGTGCGGGCCGGGGGAACTGCCCAAATAAACCGGCGGCAGCGTCTTTCGGCCAGGCGGGGGCGGCGGCGCGGAGCGCGATCGCCAGCCAACGCCCCTGCGACTTTCAGATCTGGGCCAGGCCGCCGTCGGCGAACACCTCTCCGCCCGTCATGAAGCTGCTGTCCGACGAAGCCAGGAACGCGGCGACCGCGGCGATCTCGGAAGGTGCGGCGACATGGCCGATGGGCGTCCGGGAGCCCATCTCGATCATCGCGTCGCGACCGACGGCTTCCTCCGCCAGCTCGGTCAGGGTCGGCCCGGGAGAGAGCACATTCACCCGGATACCGGTGCCGCGCAGGTCTTGGGCCCAGCTCCGCGCGAAGTTGCGCACCGCGGCCTTCGTCGCGCTGTAGACGCTGAAGGCCGGCGTCCCCATCACGCCGGTCGTCGAACCGGTGAGGATGATTGATCCGCCCTCGCGCATCAGCGGCAGGCCCAGCTGCACGGTGAACAGCACGCCCTTCACATTGACGTCGAAGGCGCGGCTATATTGCTCCTCGGTGATCTGTCCCAGGGGCACCAGTTCGCCAAAGCCGGCGTTGGCGACCAGCACGTCGAGCGTTCCGCGCTCGGCCTTCACCGTGTCGAACAGCCGGGCGAGGTCGCCGAGGTCGGAGACCGATCCTTGCACCGCGCGCGCGTTGGCGCCGAGCGCGGCGACCGCCTTGTCGAGCGGCTCCTGCCGGCGCCCGGTGACGTAGACGAACGCCCCTTCCTCGATGAAGCGCTTCGCGGTGGCGAAGCCGATTCCAGTACCGCCGCCGGTTACCACCGCCGTCTTGCCGTCCAGTCTTCTCATGCTCTGTCTCCAGTTTGTACTGGCGCAGAGCTGATGGCCTGCCTACCTATCGGCAAGTATGCACCTTTTGGTAAGTATCTAAAAATGACAACATCGGTAGCGGAGGCCGTTCCCGGCTTCACCTGCGGCCTCGACGCCACGCTTCGCGTGATCGCCGGCAAATGGAAGCCGCTGATCATCTATTTCCTGATCCAGGGTCCCTGCCGTTACGGCGCCCTCAAGCGGGCCGTGCGCGGCGTCAGCGACAAGATGCTGATCCAGCAGCTGAAGGAGCTCGAGGCGGACGGCATTGTGGTCCGCAGGGATTATCAGGAGGTTCCGCCGCGCGTGGACTATTCGCTTACGCCGCTCGGCCGCAGCCTGGCCCAGGCGCTGGTTCCGCTGTGCAACTGGGGGAGCGACAATATGGAGGCGGTGGCGCGCATGTTCAGCGAGCGCGAGCAATGGCAGGCGAGCCCGACGGGCGATCGCTGAGCGCCCTCCTGCGGGTGGAGGAGGGTTGGGGTTGTGGGTGTTCAGCTGTTGGCGGTGGCGGGTGTGGTGCGGCCGGCGAGGCTGCGGCGGCGTCCGTAGAGGAGGTAGAGGAGGAAGCCTGCGGCGTTCCAGCCGGCGAACCGGACGAGGGTCATGCCGGGCAGGCTGAACATCAGGTAGAGGCAGCCGAGCACGGCGAGCGTGCCGACCAGATAGGGGGCCGGGCAGCGGAACACGCGGACGAGGTCCGGGCGATGCCGGCGCAGCACCATCACGCACACGCCGACGGCGATGAACGCGAGCAGCGTGCCGGCATTGGCGAGCTCGGCGATCTCGTCGAGGCGGAAGAAGCCGGCGACGGCGGCGACGAACAGCCCGGTCAGTCCGGTCACCAGCACCGGCGTGCCGGTGCGCTCGGACACCCGGCTGAGCCGGCGCGGCAGCAGGCCGTCGCGGCTCATCACGAAGAAGATGCGGCTCTGCCCGTACATCATCACCAGGATCACCGAGGGCAGCGCGATCAGCGCGGCCAGGGCGATGAGATGCGAGGCCACCGGATGGCCGAGCGAGCGCAGCACCAGCGCCAGCGGCTCGGGCGAGTTGGCGAGCTGGGTATAATGCATCGCGCCGACCGCCGAGACGGCGACGAGGATGTAGATCAGGGTGCAGATCGCCATCGAGCCGATGATGCCGATGGTGAGGTCGCGCGCCGGCCGCTTCGCCTCCTCCGCCGAGGTCGCCACCGCATCGAAGCCGTAAAAGGCGAAGAACACGATGGCGGCCGCCGCCATCACCCCCTTGGTGCCGCCGCCCTCGACATGGCTGGCAAAGCCATAGGGCATGAACGGGTGCATGTTGGCCGGATCGAAGCCGG
>NZ_JAHKRT010000010.1 GCF_018863195.1 Sphingomonas quercus
ACTACGACCCCGCCAAATACCCGACCTACCTCGACCAGCTCGGCATCAAATACCCCAATCTCGGCACCACCGCCGGCGATTGACCCACGACAACACACGCAGAACCACGCGGGTCGGACGGCGGGGGGGGGGCTGGGCCCCCTCCCCGTTACCGCGCCTGAGAGGCGTTGGTCGGTTCGCCGCTGGTATTGTCCTGAACCATCGCCGGATCCATGCCGCTGTTGAGCTGGCCGGCCTGATTGAAGTCGTCGCTACCTTCCGCGCCGGCCTGAACCTGGGCGTTGTTCGCCGCACCGCTGTTGCTGCCGCTGCATCCACACAATGTTATCGCTGCCGCGCCGATGCCTATGAAAACCAGTTTCGACATGCTGCTCTCCCTCGTTCCGACGATCTCTACGTCGAGAACCGTCCGGCGCGCCGAGGGTTGCCGTCGCTGCGTGCGGATATCCGCGGCACCGGGTTTCGTCAGCCCGCGATGGTCAGGCGCAGGTCGCCAACCGCATCGACATGGCCGGTGACCACGTCCCCCGGCACCAGCGCGCCGACGCCCTCCGGCGTGCCGGTGTAGATGAGGTCGCCCGGTTGCAATTCCATATAGGTCGACAGGAAGCTGATCACTTCCGCGACGCTCCAGATCAGCTTGGCGAGGTCGCTGTGCTGGCGGCGCTCGCCATTCACCTCCAGCCAGATCGCGCCGCGCGTCGGATCGACGCGATCCGCCGGCACCAGCGCGCTGCACGGCGCCGACCGATCGAAGCCCTTGCCCATGTCCCACGGCCGCCCCAGGTCGCGCGCCTGGATCTGGACGTCGCGCCGGGTCAGGTCGAGGCCGACGGCGTAGCCGAAGACATGGCCGAGCGCCTGCTCGACCGGAATGTCGCGCCCGCCGTGGCCGATCGCGACGACCAGCTCGATCTCGTGATGAAGGTTCGCGGTCCGCGGCGGATAGGGAATGGTGGCGCCGTCGGCGACGATGGCGTCGGCCGGCTTCATGAAGAAGAACGGCGGCTCGCGATCCGGGTCGAAGCCCATCTCGCGCGCATGGTCGGCGTAGTTCCGCCCCACGCAATAGATGCGGCGCACCGGGAACACGGCGTCGTCGCCGACGATCGACAGCGACGGCTGCGGCGGAGCGGGGATCGCGTAGGTCATCGGCACCTCATCCCTTGGCTGTGGTCGACACGCCCTAGAATAACCGCGTCAGCAGGTAGAACAGCGCGCCGACCGCCGCCGAAGCCGGAATGGTGATCACCCATGCGACCATGACATTGCCCGCCACCCCCCAGCGCACCGCGCTGGCGCGCCGCGCCACGCCGGCGCCGATCACGCAGCCGGTGATGGTGTGGGTGGTCGAGACGGGAATACCGAGCAGGGATGCGGTGAACACCATGATCGTGCCGCCGGCGGACGCGCTGAAGCCCTGATGCTGCGACAATTTGGTGATGCGCGAGCCCATCGTCTCGATGATCTTCCAGCCGCCGGTCAGCGTACCGAGCCCCATCGCCACATAGCAGCTGATCGCCACCCAGTGCGGCACCGCGAACTCGCCGTGCAGATAGCCGGTGGAGAAGAGCAGCACGGTGATGATGCCCATCGTCTTCTGCGCGTCGTTGAGGCCGTGGCTGATCGAATAGGTGCCCGAAGAAAGCAGGTGGAGGAAGCGGAAGGAGCGTTCCGCGGTGCGATTGGAGGCGCGAGCGAACAGCCAGCTCGAGATCAGCATGATCAGCATCGACAGGATCATGCCGAGCACCGGCGACAACACGATCGCAACCAGCGTCTTGTTAAGCCCGCTCCACTGGATGCCGCTGACGCCGGCATGGGCGACGCCGGCACCGATGATGCCGCCGACCAGCGCGTGGCTCGAGGATGAGGGGATGCCCTTCAGCCAGGTCACCACGTTCCAGAACATCGCGCCGACCAGCGCCCCGAATACCACGCCGGGCGTCACCAGATTCTTGTCGATCAGCCCCTGCCCCACCGTCGAGGCGACCGCGTGGAGGCTCGGAAAGGCGATGGTCAGGAAATAGGCGGCGAAGTTGAACACGCCGGCAAACAGCACCGCCTGCACCGGCTTGAGCAGCCGCGTGGACACGACGGTGGCGATGGAGTTGGCGGCGTCGTGCAGGCCGTTGAGGAAGTCGAACGCCAGCGCGACGACGATCAGGCCGACGAGCAGCGGAAGGGCGATCTGGTGCATCGGGTGATCAGGCGTTGTCGATCACGATGCCGTCGATCTCGTTGGCGACATCTTCGAACGCGTCGACGATCCGCTCGAGATGCTTGTAGATTTCCCGCGCGACGAGAAAGCGCAGCGTCTCCGTCTGGCCGAGCTCGACGAAAGCGCGCTTGACGCCGGCGGCGTGGAGATCGTCGGCATGGCCCTCCATGCGCACCAGTCGCTCGGTCAACTCGTGCAATCGCGTGGCGTTGCGGCCGACATCGCGGAGCAACGGAATCGCCTCGGCGGTGAGGCGGGCGGCATCGACGATGATCGCCGCCATGTCCTTCATCTCCTGCTCGAACACCCGCACTTCGTAGAGATCGATGGCGCGGGCGGTGGCCTGCATCTCGTCGATGGCGTCGTCCATCGAGCCGATCAGCGCGGTGATGGCGCTCCGATCAAACGGGGTGAGGAAGGTCTCGCGCACCGTCTTCAAGACCGCGCGGGTGATCTCGTCGGCGTCATGCTCGCGCTCGGTCACCTCGCGGATATGATCCGATGCCGCCGCCCCGCCCTGGATCAGCCGGGTCAGCGCATCGGCCGCGGCGGTGATCGTGCGCGAATGCGCATCGAACAGCTCGAAGAAATTGCCAGCCTTGGGAAGGAGGCGCTGGAACCAGGCGAACATGGGACTGATCCTCGATCGGGTGACGGCCGCGAAGCCGGTGCGGAGCGCGGCGGCCTTGAATTCGGTGGGGCCGAAGGAGCTGATGAGATCGCTGAGGTCGGCTTCCTCGACCATCCTGGCGGCCTCGGCCAGGGCCACCCAGCGGCGCTTGCGCTGTCCCTGCTCCTTCCAGGAGGGAAGCTCGCGGTGGACGGCGAGCGGGAAGACGTCGACGTCGATCATCAGCGACGCGCCATTCTTGCGGCGCTTGCGGTAGCGATAGGAGCCGAGCGGCGTCGGGCAGACCAGCCCCTGCACGCCGGCCTCCTCCTCCGCCTCCACGGCGGCGGCGTTATGCGCGGCAAGGCCCGGCAACGGATTGCCCTTCGGGATCACCCAGCGGCCGCTCTCGCGGGAAGTTATCAGCAGGACTTGGATGGGAGAGTCGCTGATCGCGCCCTCGAACCTGTACGGCAATGCCGCGATCTGCCGAATCTGACGATCCCATCCTGCGAGCCAATGACCGGAACGCGCTAGCCCAGCGAAGGGGGTTTTTCCAGTGTTACTCCGCGCCGCGCCCGGCACGCGACGTTGTGGCGCCGATCAATCCTCGTCCTCGCTCATCTCGCGGGCGGCGGCGTCCATGAAATCGCGCGCGGCTTCGCGATCATCCTCATCCTCGAAGGCGTCGTCGAGATCAGGCGCGACATCGAGCATATACATCAGGCACCACAGGGCGAAGCGCCGCCCGCTGTCCTTCTCCAGGCCGAACTGGAGACGCAGCGCCTCGACGCCGGTCACGATCCGTTCCGGCGGGAGCGTGGTGAAATCATCGGTTCCGAAGAAGCGCACGAGAAGCTGATCAAAGTCCATGCCCGCCACCCTAGCCGCCACGCGCGGCGCGGCCAAGCGTTCCCGCCGACCATCGACATCAGCGACAACTCCGCCGCGCCAGGCCTGCTCAGGGCGCCGACCTTGCCTCTTCGATGAGCGCCGGGACTTCGGCGGGCAACTCGCGAGCGAGGAAGCCGATCTCGCCGGAGAGCGCGCCGCGGCGCCGGCCGGCCTCGCCGTGCAGCCACACCGCCCAGGCGGCGGCGTCCTCGGGAGCCGTTCCGCGTGCGAGCAGGCCGCCCACTATGCCGGCGAGCACATCGCCCGACCCCGCCGTCGCCAGCCCCGGCCCGCCACCGGGAAAACGCAGTGGCTCCGCGCCCGGCGCGCAAACCCAGGTCTGCGCCTGTTTGAGGATCACCACCGCGCCGAAGCGATCGGCGGCCTCCCGGACGATCCCGCGCGGATCGGCCTTCACCTCATCCTCGTCGCGGTCCATCAGCCCGGCCATCTCGCCTGCGTGCGGCGTCATCACCCTTTTGCATGGGTGTCGACGCAGCGCCGCGGCGCAATCGCGCGCGCCCGCGATCGCCGCGGCATCGATGACCATCGCGCCGATCTCCTCGTCCGATGCCAGCAGCCGGCCGAGGATCGCCGCGGCGGCGGAGCCCCTGCCCATGCCCGGCCCGAGCACGATGCAATCACAACGGCCGATCAGCGGCACCAGCCGGTCGCCCGCTTCCTCGGCCAGCTCGCCCTCTTCGTTGGCGGGCAGGCCGAACACCGCCGCCTCCGGCATCGCCACGCCGAGCGCGATCGTCGCGGCCGCAACCGTGGCGAGCTGAATCTTGCCCGCCCCGGCGCGCAGCGCGGCCTCGCCGGTCAGCGCGATCGCGCCCGGCACGATTGACGACCCGCCGGCGATGAGCACCCGGCCGCGCGCATTCTTGTCGGTGTCGGTCGCGACGGGCGGCAGCGGATGCGCGGCCAGCCAGTCGCGGTCGATCGGGATCATCCGCGCGCCGCCACGATCGGATCGGGCGCCCGCGTCACCTCTGCCACCGGATCCTCCACGATCGGTGCCACCTCGTTATAACGGACCAGCACCAGCCCGCCGTCCTTGCCGGCGGCCGGATCGAAGCGATATTCGGTGACCGAGCAATTTGCGACGTCCGCTGCCCGGTCGATCGCGAGGATTTCTTCCTCGCCAAGATTCTCGATGATGTAGCGCAGGCACAGCACCACCACCTGATGGCCGACGATCATCACCCGCCGCCCGCCATAATGGAGCGACACGGTGTCGAGCAGGCTGCGCAGACGGAAGATCACGTCGCACCAGCTCTCGCCTCCCGGCGGCCGGTGATAGAATTTTCCGAGCAGCCGCCGGAACTCGGCCTGCTGCGGCTCGTGCGCGGCGATGCCGGCGGTGGTGAGCCCGTCGAGGATGCCGAATTCCTTTTCCCGCAGCCGCTCGTCCGAGCAGATCCGCTCGTCCGGCTCGGCGCCGCCGGCGTCGCGGAAGCGACGGGCGGTGTCCCGCGCCCGCAGATAAGGGCTCGCCAGGATCACGTCGGGCCGGCCATTGCCCGCCCCGCCTGCGAACCAGCGGCCAAGGGCGTCGGCCTGCTGCTCGCCGAGCCGCGACAGCGGCACGTCGACGTCGCGCACCGCGATCGGGATGCGTTCCAGCCCGGCGGCATGCGCCTCGTCGCGGGCGACGTTGCCGGCGCTCTGGCCATGGCGGACCAGCCAGAGACGCGCCGGCCAGCGGCTCGCACCCGACATGCTCACCTCTCGCCGTGATCGTTCCAAAGCGCCTCCCGATAGCGGGCGAAACATCGCGCGCCGCACGCCAGCCGGATCAACGCGCCTTCGGCCATTGCGGTCGCACGCGCCGGATCTTCTTCCACTGCCGGGCGGATCGCCTCGCGGTTCCAGTCGGCGCTGTGCTTCACGTCAAGGACTGCGTGGAGCGTGAAATAGCGCGCTTCCTTCGGCGTCAAGCCGACCCGCTTCAGGCCTTCGGCGACTTGCTCGGCGCGTCCCGGCGCGGTCAGCTCGATGACGCCGAGGGCGCCCACCGAATGCCAGGCATAGCGGCGGCTGGTGGCCATCGCCGTCATGGCATTGGCGAGGCACAGGCTCTCCCATACCGTGTTCTCGATCACCGGTTCGACGGCGAGCGTCTCGACAAGCGCGTCGAGCATCGGCCCGTGCATGCCCTTGGCGGTGCCGTGGCCCATCTCGTCCCAATAATTGCGGGCGAGCTCAAGCTTGGGGCGGACCGGCAACTTGACCTGCGTCATCGCGACGAGGTCGTCGAAGCCAGCTTCGCCGGCCGCCTCCTGTTCGAAGAACCAGCGCAGCTCGTCGCGGCTCGCCTCCTGCGCCAGCCATGGAAACAGCGCATCGCCCTGGCCGGGGCCGGTGGCGCTGAGATCTTCGAACCAGGCGATGAAGCCGTCCGCGTCGGTTGGCGCCTGAGCGGCCTGGGCGGCGACCTCGGCGCGCAGCTCCTCGAGAAACGCGCCTTCCAGCCGCAACATCTTCACGTCTCGCTCGAGACGCTTTTGCCAATCGTCGGAAGGAAAGCCCGGCGCCAGCCGCTCGCGATTCCAATGGGCAAGGCCGCGCTGAAAGCTGTCGGTGAGAAACTGGGAGGTCCGTTCGGGGCGTCGGTTGACCGAAGCCAGCATGATCATCTCCTGATGAGGAGCTCGCAAAACGACCCACCCACCCCCGGCGTTCCCGATTTAACCTTGATCAACAATTTGATAATGTTCGATTATCGCGGGAACGATCGCGGGCGCTCTGCATTGCGGGGCGCGATCCGAAGTCTGGGCCGTCCCGGCACTTGCCGAAATCCTCGCCCGCAATCCCGCCTATCCGCCAGCCGGTCGCAAGCGGCTTCCCCTATTCTGCGATTCCGCCATCGGCTATGGCCGCGGCGACCAGCGAGGAGCGAGGAACAGTGAGCGAAACGCCTGCCGCCGCGATCACGCGGCTGGCCGCGATCATGGCGCGGCTGCGCGATCCGGCAACCGGCTGCCCATGGGACGTCGCGCAGGATTTCGCGACCATTGCGCCCTATACGATCGAGGAGGCCTATGAGGTCGCCGATGCCATCGAGCGGCACGACATGGCGGCGTTGCGCGACGAGCTTGGCGATCTCGCCCTGCAGGTCGTCTTCCACGCCCGCATGGCGGAGGAGGCCGGCCATTTCGCGTTGACGCAAGTTCTGGACGGCATCGCCGACAAGATGGAACGCCGCCACCCCCATGTCTTCGGCGATGGCACCGGCGGGCATGAAAGCTGGGAGGCGATCAAGGCCGAGGAGCGCGCCGGCAGCGGCGTCGAAGGCGCGCTCGGCGGCGTCGCCCTGTCGCTACCCGCCCTGCTCCGCGCCGAGAAATTGCAGAAGCGCGCCGCCCGCACCGGCTTCGACTGGCCCGACGCGAATGGCCCGCGCGCCAAGATCGCCGAAGAACTGGCCGAGATAGAGGCGGCGACGGACGGTGCCGCCCGCGCCGAGGAGATGGGCGACCTGCTTTTCTCTGTGGTGAACTGGGCCCGCCACCTCGGCATCGACCCGGAGGCCGCGCTGCGCGCCGCCAACGGCAAGTTCGAACGGCGCTTCGCCGCGATGGAACGGGCGGCCGGCGGCGCGTTCGCAGAGCTGACGCTGGCGGAGAAGGAACGGCTGTGGGAGCGGGCAAAGAAACTCTGAGCCCGCTGCCGGGATTATCTTCGCCCTGAACCTGGTTCAGGGTTGATCCGGCCCCGAACTCTGCAGCCAGTGGCCGGCGGGAATGCGGAGACAGGCCTGTCCTGACCGAGTCGAACGCGTGGGCAAAACCGGCCTATTCCCGCGCCTCGAACCGGGCCCAGTCCCGCGGCGGCATGCGCACGTCGAGATGCAGCACGCCCTCGGCCTCGCTCTGGCCGATCACCTCGCCATGACGGTGAAGCCAGGCCAGCGCCGCGCCGTCCGTCACCGCGACCTCGACTTGCCGCCGCTCGGAGCCGCTGGTCAGCCGGTCGGACATGCGGCGCTGCAACGCCTCCAGCCCGTCGCCGGTCAACGCCGAGACGGCGACGACATCGTCCCGCCGTGCGGCCTCGCCGAGCACCGCCTCGAGGCCGTCCGCGTCGAGCGCGTCGATCTTGTTCCACACCTCGAGCACGGGGACGTCCGTGCCCTCCCCCTCGCCGATCGCGCCGATCTCGGTGAGGACGTGGACGACGTCGGCGGCCTGAGCGTCGCTGTCGGGATGGGCGATGTCGCGGACATGGACGATGAGGTCCGCGGCCGTCACCTCTTCCAGCGTGGCGCGGAAGGCGGCGACGAGCTGGGTCGGCAAGTCCGAGACGAAGCCGACCGTGTCCGACAGGATCGCCTTGTCGAGCCCCGGCAAGGCGATCTGCCGCATGGTCGGGTCGAGGGTCGCGAACAGCAGGTCCTCGGCCATCACCGCGGCCCCGGTCATGCGGTTAAACAGGGTCGACTTGCCGGCATTGGTATAGCCGACGAGAGCGATGGTCGGCCATGGCGCCTTGTGCCGGCGATGGCGGTGCAGCCCGCGCGTGCGGCTGACCTGCTCCAGCTCGCGGCGCAGCTTGGCCATGCGATCACGGATCATGCGGCGGTCGGCCTCGATCTGCGTCTCGCCGGGGCCTCCGAGGAAGCCGAAGCCGCCGCGCTGCCGCTCAAGGTGGGTCCAGCTACGCACCAGCCGGCCCTGCTGGTAATCGAGATGGGCAAGCTCGACCTGCAGGCGACCCTCGGCCGTCGCCGCGCGCTCGCCGAAAATCTCCAGGATCAGGCCGGTACGGTCGATGACCTTGGCCGACAGCGCCTTTTCGAGATTGCGCTGCTGGATCGGCGTCACCGCCGCATCGATGATGACCAGCTCCGCCTCGGCCATTCGCGCGGCAGTGGCCAGTGCCTCGACCTGACCGGAGCCGAGCAGGGTCGCAGGCTTCGGCTGGCGCACGCGATAGGCGATGCGCTCCACCACTTCCACGCCGATCGCCTCGGCCAGCCCCGCGGCCTCGTCGAGCCGGGCGCTGGCGGAGCGCCGATCATTGTCGCCGCGATCGGGCAGTGCGACGATGGCCTTTGCGCCCCGGGCAAAGCCCTCGTCTTCTCGCTGGAAACCGCTCAATCGCCCTCCGCCTCGTCATCAACCTCGGCGAGGTTGACGGGGTTGGCCGGCTGCACCGTCGAGATGGCGTGCTTGTAGACGAGCTGGCTCTGGCCGTCGCGACGCAGCAGCAGGCAGAACAGGTCGAACGCGGCGATTTCGCCTTGCAGCATCACGCCATTGACCAGAAACATCGTCACCGGCTCGCGCGCGCGGCGCACCGCCCCCAGGAATATCTCCTGCAACAAGGTCGCCTTGCGCTCCTCGGAGAAGCTCTTCTCGATCGCGGTCAGGTCCAGCGAATGGGCCGGCATCACCGTCGAGATGGCGTGCTTGTAGATGAGCTGGCTCTGGCCGTCGCGGCGGAGCAGCACGGAGAAATTGTCGAACCAGGTGATGATCCCCTGCAGCTTCACGCCCTTGACGAGGAACATCGTCACTGGAATCTTGGATTTGCGCAGGGTATTCAGGAACATATCCTGAAGATTGTTGACCTTGTCGGCCATATTGCCGGTCTCCGGTTCTTGGCGGGACATGGCCCGCTGGCTTGCGCCTTGTCGACGTCGCGCGTCTTCTAGCTTGAGCCGGGGCGGGCGTCCACCGCCCCGGCCGCGTCACTCGCCCTCGTCGCGCGCCTCGACAAGGCCAAGCGTCTTGAGCTTGCGGTGGAGCGCCGAGCGTTCCATCCCAATAAACGTCGCCGTGCGGGAGATGTTGCCGGAGAAGCGCCGGATCTGCACGCGCAGATATTCGCGCTCGAACGTCTCGCGCGCCTCGCGCAGCGGCGTGCCCATGATCGATCGGCTCGCCTCGCCGCCGGGCGCGAGCCGCGCCTGATCGGACAGCACCTCCGGCGGCAGCATGTCGGCGTCGATCGTCGCCAGCCGGTCACCCGGCGCCATGATGATCGTACGCTCGACGATGTTGCGCAGCTGGCGGACATTGCCCGGCCAGTCATAGGCCTGGAGCGCGGCAATCGCCTCATTGGCGATGGCCGGCGTCGGCACGCGGCGCTCGGCGGCATAGCGGGTGGCGAAATGCATGGTCAGCGGCGGGATGTCCTCGCGGCGCTCGGACAGCGGCGGCAGATGCACGGGCACCACGTTCAGCCGGTAATAAAGGTCCTCGCGGAAACGGCCGGCGGCGATCTCGTCCGCCAGATTGCGCGAGGAGGCGGAGACGACGCGCACGTCGACCTTGACCATCCGCTGACCGCCGACGCGCGTGAAGCTCTGGTCGGTCAGCACTCGCAAGATCTTCGCCTGGGCGGTGAGCGGCATGTCCGCGATCTCGTCCAGGAACAGGGTGCCGCCATGCGCCTGTTCGAGCAGGCCGGCGCGCGTCATGCCGGCGGCGTCCTCAAGGCCGAACAGCTCCTCCTCCACCCGCTCCGGCGTCATCCGCGCAGCAGAGACGACGACGAACGGCGCTGCGGCGCGCGGGCTCCAATTGTGCAGCAGGCGCGCGGCCACTTCCTTGCCGACGCCGGCGGGCCCCGAGATCAGCACGCGGCTGCCGGTCGGCGCCACCCGTTTCAGCGTGGCGCGGATGCCGTTGATCGCCGCCGACTGGCCGGTCAGCTCGTCCTCCTGGCCGATCTGCGCCTTGAGATGGGCGTTTTCGCGCCGCAGCCGCTCCGTCTCGGTGGCGCGCGCGACGAGGAGGAGCAGGCGCTCGGCCTCGAACGGCTTCTCGATGAAATCGGCCGCGCCCCGGCGAACGGCGGCGACGGCGGTGTCGATATTGCCATGGCCGGAGATGACCAGCACCGGCAATGACGGGTCGCGGCGCTTGATCTCGTCCAGCAGGTCCAGCCCGTCGAGCCGGGAGCCCTGCAGCCATACGTCGAGCAGCACGAGGCTCGGCCGCCGCTCTGTGATGGCGTTCAGCGCCTCGTCGCTATTGGCCGCGGTGCGCGGCGCGTAGCCCTCGTCCTCGAGCACGCCGGCCACCAGCTCGCGGATGTCCTTCTCATCGTCGACGATCAATACGTCCAGTGCCATCTCAGCCCGCCTTTATGCGTGTCAGTTCGGGAAGCCGCCCTTCCCCGTCGGTGACGCCGGCCGCGCTTCCGGCGAGCGGCGCGAGCTTCCCCGGGTCGAGCGTGATGCGCACGATCGCGCCCCCGCCCGGCCTGTCGGAAAAGCTCATAATTCCATAATGTTCTTCAACGATCTTCTTGACGATCGCGAGGCCGAGGCCAGTGCCCCTGGCGCGCGTCGTCATATAGGGCTCGGTCAGCCGCTCGCGCTCGGGCGGCAGCCCGACGCCATTGTCGCTGATCGTGATCGTCAGCCGATCCTGCTCCTCGGCCAGGGCCAGCGTGATCAGGCCGGCCGGCGCTTCGCCGCTTGCGGCAGGCGGCTTGGCGTCGATCGCCTCGACCGCGTTCTTGACGAGGTTGATGATCGCCTGCCCGATCTGCCGCCGGTCGCAGACGAGCAGTGGCGCGGGCTCCGGAGCGTCGAGCACGAAGCGGATATTGGGATGCGCGACCTCGTGCAGGAACAGCGAGTGGCGGGCGATGTCGACGATCGGTTCAGGCGCGAACTCCGGCTTCGGCATGCGCGCGAAGGACGAGAATTCATCGACCATCCGCCGGAGGTCGCCGACCTGGCGCACGATCGTCTCGGTCAGCCGCTCGAACGTCGCCGGATCGCTCTGCACCTCCTTGCCGTAGCGGCGCTGCAACCGTTCGGCGGCGAGTTGGATCGGGGTTAGCGGGTTCTTGATTTCATGGGCGATGCGCCGGGCCACGTCGGCCCAGGCGGCGCGGCGCTGGTCGGCGAGCTGATCGGTGATGTCGTCGAAGGTGATGACGTTGCCGTCGTCGGAGCGGACCAGCTTCACCGCCAGCGTGCGCGGCTCTCCGGCCGACGAGAATTGCACCACGGCCTCGCGATCCGGCCCGGCGAACAGCTGGTCGAGTTCCGGCGCCACCTCGCTGAGCGCCGCGCCGATCGGAACGTCCGTCTTGAGCAGTGCCGCCGCCGAGCTGTTGATGAGGCGGATGCGCCCCTCGCCATTTACGGAGATCACCCCCGCCGTCACCCCGGACAGCACCGCCTCGATGAACGCGCGGCGGCTGTCGAGCTGGGCATTGGCGGTGACCAGGGCGCTGGTCTGTTCCTCCAGCCGGCGGGTCATGCGGTTGAAGGCGAAGCCCAATATGCCGACCTCGTCCTGCACGCGCGGCCGATCGACCCGCACCGACAGATCGCCCGCCGTCACCCGCCGCGCCGCATCGACCAGCTCGCCCACCGGCCGTACCAGCCGGTCGGCGACCATCAGCGCGATGACGATCGCCGCCCCGACGATCAGCAGCGACACCACCAGCAGCGCCGCGTTGAATTGCAGCTGCAGCGTCCGCGATCGCACCAGCAGGCTATTATAATCGCCCAGCGCCGCCTGGGTGCGCCGCACCTGGGCAAGCACGTTCCCGTCGACGAAGCGCGACGCGTAGAGATAAGTGTGGGTGCGCGGGTTGAGAGCGATCACCGCCTCGGCACGATCGCCGGAATTGGCACTGACCCAGATCTGCCCGGCGTCCAGGGGCCCCAGCGCCTCGGCAGGCAGGCGGTTTTCCAGCGCGCGGGTGTCGGCCAGCGCCACGAGCGGCGCGCGCCGTACCCCGTCGGTGCCGACCTCGATCAGGGCGATCTCCGACAGGTTGCGCGTGCGCCCCTGCACGGCGACGAAGCCGGAGATGCGCGGATCGTTGATCGGCGCCCGATTGAGCGCATAGCGGAAATCCTCGGCCATCGGGATCATCTCCCGCTGCAGCCGTTCCTCATTCTCGGTGACATAGGCGCGTGCCACCCGGTCGGAATTCTCCAGCACCTTGCGCGCTGAGTCGGAGAACCAGAATTCGACGCCATACTGAAAGAGCAGCGAGGCGAAGATCACCACCAGCAGGGTCGGCACCGCTGCGATCGCCGAGAAGATGGCGACGAGGCGGACATGCAGCCGGCCATTTCCCGCCCCCGGCCGCCGGGCCGAGCGCTGGCGGGCGACACGCCGCGCGAACAGCACCATCAAGGCCATCGCCGGCACCAGATTGGCGACCAGCAGCAGCGCCACGATCGGCGGCGTCAGCAGGCGGGAGGGATATTGGCCGCCGGTGACGATGAAATAGCTGGCGGTGAAAATGCAGATCGCGGCGAGCAGCGTGCCGCCTTCGATGGCCGTCACCAGTCCGCGCTGCCTGGCCAGCACGAACCTGCGCCACCAGCGGGGGCTATGAGCTGTCACATTCGCCCGATCGGCCTTCATCGTGGCTGTGATATCACGATGCCGTTGCATCTAAAACACAGTTTGATGCGGCTGGGCGCAGCTGTGGCGCGGATCAACCCGGGCTTCCGCCGGAGCCGCCCATCCGCCGGACATCGCCTGCGTCGATGCCGCGATCGCCGAGCTTTTTGCGCAGCGTGTTGCGGTTGATGCCGAGCAGGCGCGCGGCGCGGAGCTGATTGCCCTTGCACGCCGCCAGGGTCAGGCGGAGCAGCGGGCGTTCCACCTCGTCCATCAGGCGGTCGAGCAGGCCGTCGGGCGGCAATTCGCGGCCGAAGGCGGCGAAATAGCGCGTCAGATGATGCTCGACGGCTTCGCCGAGACTGTCCTGTCCGCCATCCCCGGACAGCGCCGGTGCGGGCAGGTCGCGCGCGCCGAGCTGTCGCGCCACCTGCGTGCTGCCGATCACATCCTCGCGCGTCAGCGCGGCGAGGCGGCGCATGAGATTCTCCAGCTCGCGGACATTGCCCGGCCAGCTGTGTGCGGCGAGGGCCGCCGCGCCGTCCTCGGACAACGCCTTGCGCGGCAGCCCGTCGGCGGCGGCGCGATCGAGGAAATGGCGTGCCAGCTCCCCGATATCGGCGCCGCGCTCGCGCAGCGGCGGCAGCGTCATCGGCACCACGTTCAGCCGATAGAACAGGTCCTCGCGGAACAGCCCCTCAGCGATCAGCCGCGGCAGGTCTTTGTGGGTCGCAGCGATGATCCGCACATCGGCGCGGATGGCCCGCGTGCCGCCCACGGGCGAATATTCGCCGGACTGGAGCACGCGCAGCAGCCGCGTCTGGGCGTCGGCCGGCATGTCGCCAATCTCGTCGAGGAACAGGGTGCCGCCCTGCGCCTGCTCGAAGCGGCCGGCGGTGCGCGCCTGCGCGCCGGTGAAGGCGCCACGCTCGTGGCCGAACAGCTCGCTCTCGATCAGCTCGCGCGGGATCGCGGCCATGTTGATCGCCACGAACGGCCTTGTCCGGCGCGAACCGAGGTCGTGGATGGCCCGCGCCACCAGCTCCTTGCCGGTGCCGCTCTCGCCCAGCACCAGCACGGTGAGGTCGTTCGAGACGACGCGCGCGATCGTCCGGTAGACGTCCTGCATCGGCGGCGAGCGCCCGATCAGCGGCAGCTCCTCCCCGGCCGCCTCGCTGTCCGGCATCGCCACCGCGCCCCGGCTGGCGATCGCCGCCGCCACGGCGCGGGCCAGCTCGTCGAGGTCGAACGGCTTGGGAAGATATTCGAACGCGCCCTGCTCGTTGGCGCGCACCGCCGTCGCCAGCGTGTTCTGCGCGGACAGCACGATCACTGGCAGGTCGGGCTGGGCGGCGAACGTCTCGGTCAGCGCGTCGAGGCCGTTGCCGTCGGGCAGCACCACGTCGGTCACCAGCACGTGCGGCCGGAAACTGGCGAGCGCGGCGCGCTGGGCGGCGAGCGAGGTGGCCGTCTCCACCACATAGCCTTCGCGGCGCAGCGCCTCGCGCACCACGGTGCGGATGGCGGCGTCGTCATCGACGACGAGGATGCGGTGCGGCGCCATCAATCCTTCACCCGCGGCAGGAGCAGGCGGAACACGGTGCGCTCCGGATCGCCCTCGCGGCGATATTCGATGACGCCATCATGATCGCCGACCAGCTTGTCGACCAGTGTCAGCCCCAGCCCGCCGCCGCTGCGCTTGGAGGAGATGAACGGATCGAACAGGTGCGCACCGATCGCCTGCGGCGCGCCCGGCCCCTCGTCGATCACGCACACCTCGATCGGCAGGTTAATGCGCGTCCGTGCGCTCTTCGACGAACCCATCGAGATGCCGTGGCGATAGGCGGTGGTGAGCGTGATCGTGCCGTTCATGATCCCTTCGCGCTCCATCGCTTCGACGGCGTTCTTCACAAGGTTCATGAAGATCTGGACGAGTGAATCGCGATGGCCGTAGACCTCGGGCAGGGAGGGATCGTATATTTCGCGCACGGTGCAGCCGGCGGCAAAGCCCTGCCGTGCTACATCGCGGACATGGCCGAGGATGGCGTGGATATTCTGCGGCCCGCGCTCCAGCGGGCGTGTGTCGGTGAAGCCTTCCATCCGGTCGATCAGCGCGGTGATGCGGTCCACCTCGTTGCGGATCAGCGCGGTCAGCGCTCGCCCACCCTCGTCGGCCCCACTCTCGAGGAGCTGGGCGGCGCCACGGATGCCGGACAGCGGATTCTTGATCTCGTGGGCGAGCATCGCCGCCGCGCCAACGGCGGTGAGCGTGCCGGCCTCGCGTTCGGTGCGTCGCCCGGCCAGCGCCTGGGGAGTGCGGCCATGGATGGTGATCGCGCGCCAGCCGGGCCGCTCCGGCAACGGCGCCGCCATCAGATCGACCTGCGCCTTGCGCCGACCGGGCAGCGCCACTTCGAGATCATAGGCGGCGAACGGCTGGTCGACCGGCATCGAGGTCAGAGGGTGGCCGATCAGCTCCTCCACCGGCCGTCCGACCAGCGCCGGACGGCTGAGGTTGAGCAGCGCCTCCGCGGCGATATTCGCCTCCGCGATGAGACCGTCGGGATCGAGCACCAGCACCGCCGTCGGCAGCGTGGCGAACACGTCCGCGAATGGCTGCGCGCCCGGGCCGGCAGCACCCCGGCGGAAGCGGATCAGGCCGCTGCCCGGGAGAGCCACGGGGCGTAGAACCCTTCGAGAAGCCCGAGCACCCGGGCGGGATCGGCGACCTGGTTGACGCCGTTGCGGAATTCGGCCGAGCCGTGCAGACCGCGCGTGTACCAGCCGATATGCTTGCGCATCATATTGACGCCGACGTCGCGGCCATAATGGTCCAGCGTCTCGTTATAATGGTCGACGATCAGCGCATATTGCTCGTCCAGCGTCGGGTCGGCGCGCCGTTCGCCGGTTTCCAGCCAGTGCATCACCTGCGCCAGCAGCCACGGCCGGCCATAGGCGCCACGGCCGATCATCACCCCGTCCGCGCCGGACTGGTCGAGCGCGGTATCGGCGTCCTCGATCGAGCAGATGTCGCCATTGACGATCACCGGGATCGCCACCGCGTCCCTGACCCGGCGCACGAACGACCAGTCGGCCGAGCCCTTGTACATCTGGTTGCGGGTGCGGCCGTGGACGGTGACCAGCTTCGCGCCGATATCCTCGGCGATGTGGGCAAGCTCCGGCGCGTTGAGGCTGTCATGGCACCAGCCCATGCGCATCTTCACCGTCACCGGCACGTCCACCGCCTTCACCACCGCCTTGATCAGGCTGGCGGCGAGCGGCAGGTCGCGCATCAGGGCGGAGCCCGCCTCGCCGTTGACGACCTTGCGCACCGGGCACCCCATGTTGATGTCGACGATCGCCGCCCCGCGGTCGGCGACCAGCTTCGCCGCCTCCCCCATCTCGTAGGGCGTGCAGCCGACGAGCTGCATCGAAACCGGCTCCTCGATGCGATCCCACATCGCCTTCTGTACGGATTGGCGCGTCTCGCGGATCGCGGCCTGGCTGGCGATCATCTCGGTGACGTTGAGCCCCGAGCCGAAGCGGCGCACCGCGCGGCGGAACGGCAGATCGGTGACGCCCGTCATCGGCGCCAGGATCACCGGCGTAGAGACCGTCACCGGTCCGATCGAGAGGGGCTTGAGACGCGGAGCCATAAAAATCTGCCTATAAATTAAGCACGCCCTATCCCATGCCGGGCGCCGCGACAAGCGCGGGGGCTTCCCCCCGGGCTCTTCCGCGTCTAGTGGGCGCCGCGATGCAACAGGGGAAGCGCATCGTCGCCCTGGTGGTGGCCGCCGGACAGGGCGTCCGTGCCGGGGGCGGCGTGCCCAAGCAATATGCGCCGATCGGCGGCAAGGCGATGATCGCCCACGCTGTCGACGCGCTCATCGCCCATCCGGCGATCGACGCCGTGCAGGTGGTGATCGCTGCCGGTCAGGACAAGATGTTCGCCGAGGCGATAGGCGATCGAGCCCTGCCCGCGCCGATCATCGGCGGCGCGCTGCGCCAGGATTCGGTGCGGCGCGGACTGGCGGCGATCGACGCCGACATCGTCCTCATCCACGATGCCGCCCGCCCGTTCGTACCGGCCGCGGTCATCGACCGGCTGCTCGCCGCGCTCGATGCGGCGCCCGGCGCCATTCCCACCCTGCCGGTGGTCGACACGCTCGCGCGCGGCAGCGCCGATCGCCTGCTCGGCGCGCCGGTGTCGCGAGAAGGGCTGCACCGGGTACAGACGCCGCAGGCGTTCCACGCCAGGGCGATTCGCGACGCTCATCAGCGCTGGCCCGGCGGCGAGGCGACCGACGACGCACAGGTCGCCCGCACCGCCGGCTATGAGGTGGCGCTGGTGACCGGCGACGCCGCGCTCGACAAGCTCACCCACGCCGCCGATCTTTCCGAGGCACGACGCCGCATGACCCTGATCCCCGATGTGCGCACCGGCAGCGGCTATGACGTCCATGCCTTCGTGGCTGGCGATCATATCTGGCTATGCGGCCTGAAGATTCCGCACGTCGCCGGCCTCGCCGGCCACTCCGACGCCGATGTCGCCCTGCACGCGATCACCGACGCCTTGCTCGGCGCCATCGGCGACGGCGATATCGGCATGCACTTCCCGCCCTCCGACCCGCAATGGAAGGGCGCCCCCTCGCACCGTTTCGTCAGTCATGCGCGGGACCTCGTCCTCGCAAAGGGCGGGCGGATCACCCATATAGATGTCACCATCATCTGCGAGGCCCCGAAGGTCGGCCCTCACCGCGCGGCGATGCGCGGCGAGGTCGCGCGCCTGCTCGGTATCGCGGAGGATCGGGTGAGCGTAAAAGCCACCACAACCGAAGGTCTCGGCTTCGCCGGGCGGCGCGAGGGGATCGCGGCCCAGGCTACGGCGACCATAGTCCTGGAGAATTCCCTTGTCTGACCTGATCGATCCGAGCCTTATCGCCGCCGCGCTCAAGGTGATCGACACCAATCGCGAGGCCGGCCGCCGTGTCGCCATCGCGGAAAGCTGCACCGGCGGCCTCGTCTCCTCCGCGATCACCGAGATTCCCGGCGCGTCCGACGTGTTCGATGCCGGCTTCGTCACCTACGCCAACGACGCCAAGCTGAAGATGCTCGGCGTGGCCAGCGACCTGCTCGAGACGTTCGGCGCGGTCTCGGTCGCCGTGGCATGGGCGATGGCGCAGGGCGCGCTCAACAAGAGCGACGCCGATGTCGCCGTTGCCATCACCGGCATCGCCGGTCCGTCCGGCGGGTCGGAGAAGAAGCCGGTCGGCACCGTCGTCTTCGCGCGCGCGGTGCGTGGCGCCGATCCCACCGATGTCGTCGCCGAGATGCGGCAGTTCGGCGACCTCGGCCGCAGCGAGATCCGCCGTCAGGCCGCGCTGTGCGCGCTGGAGCTGCTGGTTCCGGCCGAAGAGCCGCGTCCGGCATCGGTGCCGGTGCCGTAAAGCGCCTGGGCGCGGGCTTCGAACGCGCCGATCATGCGGCGGAGCGCCAGGTCGAACACCTGGCCCGCCAGCGCCTCGAAGATGCGCGAGCGGAAGGCGAAGTCGACCGAGAAATCGACCAGCGTGCCGCCCTTCCCGTCCGGCCGGAACTGCCAGTCGTTGCGCAGATATTTGAGCGGGCCGTCGAGATAATCGACATGGATCTCGCCCGGCCGCTGCTTGATCACGCGGGAGGTGAAGCGCTCCCGCAACGCCTTGAAACCGACGATGAGGTCGGCGACCATCTCGGTCTCGCTGTCCGAGCGGACGCGCACCGCCGACACCCAGGGCAGGAACTCGCCGTAGCGGGAGACATCCGCCACCAGCTCGAACATCTGCTCCGGCGTATAGGGCAGCGCCCGGGTTTCCGCATGACGGGGCATGTCAGCGCCCGAGCTTCGCCTCGCGGGCGGCGCGCATCTTCTCGAAATCGTCGCCGGCATGATAGCTAGAACGGGTCAGCGGAGTCGCCGCCACCAGCAGGAAGCCCTTGGCGCGCGCGATCGCCCCATAGGCGGAGAATTGCTGCGGGGTGGTGAACTCCTCCACCTTGGCGTGCCTGGGCGTCGGCTGGAGATATTGGCCCATCGTCAGGAAATCGACATCGGCCGAGCGCATGTCGTCCATCACCTGATGGACCTCCAGCCGCTGCTCGCCGAGCCCGGTCATCAGGCCGGACTTGGTGAAGATGGAGGGATCATGCCGCTTCACGCTCTCCAGCAGACGGAGCGATGCGTAGTAGCGCGCGCCGGGCCGGATCGTCGGATAAAGCCTCGGCACGGTCTCCAGATTGTGATTGTAGACGTCCGGCCGCGCCGCGACGATCGACTCCACTGCCGCCTCCGCCTTGTTGCGGAAATCGGGGGTCAGGATTTCGACGGTGGTGGCCGGGGTGGTCCGCCTCAGCGCCTCGATCACCTTGACGAACTGCGAGGCGCCGCCGTCCGGCAGATCGTCCCGATCGACAGAGGTGATGACGATGTGGCTGAGCCCCATCTCGGCGGCCGCATCGGCGACATGCTGGGGCTCCAGATTGTCCACAGCGCGCGGCATGCCGGTCTTGACGTTGCAGAAGGCGCAGGCCCGCGTGCACACGTCGCCGAGGATCATCACGGTGGCGTGCTTCTTCGTCCAGCATTCCCCGATATTGGGGCAGGCCGCCTCCTCGCACACCGTGGCGAGGTTGAGTCGGCGCATCAGTTCGCGAGTCTCGCTGAAGCCCGCCGAGGTCGGCGCCTTCACTCGAATCCAGTCGGGCTTGCGCGTGCGGGCCGGACGCGCGGCGGGAAGCGGCTCTGTCATGTCAGCGCAAATAGCGATAGGCAGCGCGCGTTGCCACCCCCGCTGCCCCGAGGAGCAATTGCATGGCGGACTTTGCTGAGCTGATCACCGGATATCATCGTTTTCGCGACCATGGCTGGCGTGTCCAGCGCGAGCGCTGGGCCGAGCTGAGCGAAGGGCAGAGCCCGAAGGTGATGGTGATCGCATGCTCGGACAGCCGGGTCGATCCCGCTCAGATATTCGACACCTCGCCGGGCGAGATCTTCGTCGTGCGCAACATCGCCAATCTGGTGCCGCCGTTCGAGCTCGGCGGCGGCCGCCACGGCGTCTCCGCGGCGCTGGAATTCGCCGTAACCCAGCTTGAGGTGCCGGAGGTCGTGGTGCTCGGCCACGGCGCCTGTGGCGGCGTCAATGCCGCGCTGACCCGCAAATTCGCCGGGGCGCGGCCGGGCGAAGGCGGCTTTATCGACCATTGGGTGGACCTGCTCGATGAGGCGCGCGACCGGATCGTCGCCGAACATGGCCATGGCCCGGAAGCGACCCACCAGATGGAGCTGGAAACGGTGCGCGTCAGCCTCGCCAACCTGCGCACCTTCCCCTGCATCCCGGAACGCGAATCGGCGGGCAAGCTGACCCTGCGCGGCGCCTATTTCGCGATCGCCGAGGGCGTGCTCCACCTGCTCGATCCGGCTACGGACGAATTCCGCCCCGCCTGACCGGCGGGAACGAGACGCGACCTGCCCTCGTTCTCCGCTTCGGCGGGGGACGATTGCAGGAGAATGTCCCATGTCGTCTGCGAAGATGATGATCGGCGCCGTGCTCGCCATGCTCGCCGCGCCGCTGACCGCGCAGGCCCCTGCTCCGATGCAGGAGGGTGATACGCCGAAGCAGCGCGCCGTGAACGCCGTCGAGGCGCCGGTGACGCAGCACCTTAACCAGACCGTCGACGCGGCCACCGCCGCGCGCGACGCCCAGCGTGCCGACGCGGCCAACGCGGCGGCCGATCTCTCCGCGGCCCAGCAGGAGCAATATGCCGCCGACATGTCGGCCTATCGCAGCTCGGTGCAGGCGCATCGCATGGAGCTGGCCCGCGACGAGGTCCGCTACGCCCGCCAGCAGCGCGCCTATGCCGACGCCATGGCCGCCTGGCGCCTCCAGGCCCATGACTGCCAGAAAGGCAGCAAGGCCGCCTGCAACGCGCCCCCGCCCGATCCCGCCGCCTTCTATTGACGCCCTGATCGTGCCGGCCTCGTTTCAGCATCCACCCGGCCACAAGCGCCGCGATGCGCGGATGGGTGGACCCTGAAACGAGCCTGCCCTGAGCCTGTCGAAGGGTTCAGGGCGACGGTGCGGGTGTGGCGACCGGCTGCCGGTGCCTCAGCGGGTCAGCCGCTTGTAGGCCAGCCGGGTCGGCCGGTCGGCCTCGTCGCCGAGGCGGCGCCGCTTGTCCTCCTCATAAGCTTCGAAATTCCCTTCGAACCATTCGACATGGCTGTTGCCCTCGAAGGCGAGGATGTGGGTGGCGAGACGATCGAGGAAGAAGCGGTCGTGGCTGATCACCACGGCGCAGCCCGCGAAGCTCTCCAGCGCATCCTCGAGCGCGCGCAGCGTCTCGACGTCGAGATCGTTGGTCGGCTCGTCGAGCAGCAGCACGTTGCCGCCCTGCGCCAGCATCTTTGCCATGTGGACGCGGTTGCGCTCACCGCCCGAGAGCTGGCCGACCTTCTTCTGCTGGTCGGTGCCCTTGAAGTTGAACGCGCCGACATAGGCGCGGGTCGCGACCTCGTGCTTGCCGAAATAGAAGCGCTCATTGCCGCCCGACACTTCCTCCCAGACATTCTTGTTGGGATCGAGATGGTCGCGGCTCTGGTCGACATAGCCGAGATGGACGGTCTCGCCGATCTTGATCGAGCCGGCGTCGGGCTGCTCCTGGCCGGTGATCAGCTTGAACAGCGTCGACTTGCCCGCGCCGTTCGGCCCGATGACGCCGACGATGCCGCCCGGCGGCAGGGTAAAGCTCAGATCCTCGAACAGCAGCTTGTCGCCATAGGATTTGCTGAGGCTCTTCGCCTCGATGACGTTGCCGCCCAGGCGCTCGGGCACCTGGATGAGAATCTGCGCCTTGCCGGGGCCGCGCTCCGCCTGCCGCTCGACCAGCTCGTCGAACGCGCGGATACGCGCCTTGCTCTTGGTCTGGCGGGCTTTGGGCGTCTGCCGGATCCACTCCAGTTCCTCGCGGATCGCCTTCTGCCGGCCCTCCTCCTCGCGCTCCTCCTGCGACATGCGCTTGGCCTTGGCCTCGAGGAACCCGGAATAATTGGTGTTGTAGGTGTAGTAGCGACCGCGATCGAGCTCGAGCACCCAGGTCACGACATTGTCGAGGAAATAGCGGTCGTGCGTCACGAGGATGACGTTGCCGGCATATTCCTTGAGGTGATTTTCGAGCCAGGCGACGCTTTCGGCGTCGAGGTGGTTGGTCGGCTCGTCGAGCAGCAGGATGTCCGGCTTTTCCAGCAGCAGGCGGGTCAGTGCCACGCGGCGCTTCTCGCCGCCCGAAAGATTGTCGACCGCAGAGTCGCCCGGCGGGCAGCGCAGCGCCTCCATGGCGATCTCAAGCTGGTTGTCGAGCGTCCACCCGTCGACCGCGTCGATCTTCTCCTGGAGCGTGCCCATCTCCTCCATCAGCGCGTCGAAGTCCGTGGCGTCGGTCGGATCGGCCATTTCCGCCGAAATCGCGTTGAAGCGATCGACGAGATCGGCGACCGGCCGCACGCCGTCCATGACGTTCTGCTTCACGTTCTTGGTCGGATCGAGCTGCGGCTCCTGCGGCAGATAGCCGACGCGGATGCCTTCGGCCGCCCATGCCTCGCCGGAGAAATCCGTGTCGATGCCGCCCATGATCTTCATCAGCGTGGACTTGCCGGTGCCGTTGACGCCGATGATGGCGATCTTGGTGCCGGGCAGGAACTGCAGGCTGATGTTGTTGAGCACCGGCTTGGGCGCGCCGGGATAGGTCTTCGTCAGGTTCTTCATGACGAAGCTGTATTGGACGGCCATCGGCCTGGGGCTCCATGTCTGGGGTGTCTCGGTCGCCGCGGGGCCTAGCCCAGCACCCACGGCTTTGGCAAACAGGTGGGAGGCGCCGGCCTGCTTTGCAATCCGGTGATTGGCGTTGCGATGCGCCGGTCAGGCGGGCCGAACGCGGCGCGGACGCCGGCGGCGGTGATGCGCCGGCTCGTCAGGCGAGTGCATCGCGGCGAGCAGCGCATCGATCGGCACGAACGCGAAGCCGACCGAGCTGTCCGCCACGCCATAGGGCATGAACAGCAGGTCGCCATGGCGGATCGCGCCGCAGGTATAGACCACGTTCGGCACATAGCCCTCGCGATCCTCGTCCGCGGCCGACAGCAGCGGCTCGGCCAGCCGCCCGATGACCCGCGCCGGATTGTCCTTGTCGAGGAGGATCGCGCCGATCGAGTATTTGCGCATCGCGCCGACGCCGTGGGTGAGCAGCAACCACCCTTCGTCCAGCTCGATCGGCGATCCGCAATTGCCGATCTGCACCTGCTCCCACGGATATTTGGGGGTGAGCAGCAGCTCGCCCTCGCCCCATCTGTCGATGGAGTCGGAGCGCAGCAGGAACAGATTCTCCCCGTCCTGCCGGCCGATCATCATATATTCGCCGTTCACCGTGCGCGGGAACAGCGCCATGCCCTTGTTGCGCGCGGCCGGCCCGCCGAGCGGCGCCAGCACAAAGCTGCGGAAATCGCGCGTGCGCAGCAGCTCGGAGCGGATCGTCGTGCCCGAATAGGCGGTGTAGGTGCCCAGCCACTCGACCGAGCCGTCGTCATGGGTGAACTGGACGAGGCGGAGGTCCTCCAGCCCGTTGCGCTGCGCCGCGGTGATCGGGAACAGCACGGTGCCGGACAGCGTGCTATCGTGATGGCGATGGACCTCGATCGCCCCGTCCATGAGTTCGGTGGCGCTGTCGGCGGCGGTGGCGAAGGGCGGCTCCGGCGCCAGCTCGAAATGGACGCCGGGGCTCAATATCCCCTCGCGAAACGAGACGGACGAGATATGCCCCTCACCCACCGCGCGCAGCGACATGACGATGCGCGTCGATCCTTCCGAGAGACCGCTCTGGTCGGGGTGGGCGATGATGCTCGGGTTCATCAGCGCGGCGGCGGCATAGCTGTATTCGTGGCAGAAATAGGCGCCGATCAGCTGGCGCTTGGTCTCTGAGATGAAGGATTCGTCGAGGCCCAGCACCTCGCGGATCTGCAGATAGCGCGTCATGAACACGCCGCGCGTCTGCCAGTGGCGCGCCTCGAAATCCTTCAGCACATGATCGAGCTCGGCCGCCGCTGCGTCGTCATCGAGGGCGAGCACGGAATCGGCGATGCGCCGCACCCGGCTCGGCCCCATGCCGAACGAGCGCGCCTCGATCGGGATATGGAAAGGACGCACCACAACCCGGGACGGATCGGCCTGTAAGCGAAGCGGCCAGTGAATCGTCTCGTTAAGCAAGCAGCTCTGACCCCCCGGGCGCCAAGCCAGCGAATCGTCAGCCTGTGGCTGCGTCCACCGATTCCACCCGATCAACTGTCTCGGTGGACAGAGCATTGCCCGCTGCACGCGCCATAGCGCAACAGCCAAATTGATAGGCGAGGATGGATTCGGCACCCTGGTTGAGGTTGGTTCGATCGCTCATCAGCCCGTCATGGCAGCCACCATCGGCGAGGCTGGCGATCGGGGTGCCCAGATCATTGGCGCCGAGGAACCAGGAATAGGCCCGCTGCGCCGCCTCGCGCCAGCGCGCTGCGCCGGTCGCGCCATGTGCGTGAAGCATCGCCTCGATCGTCGCCCACGCCTCGACCGGCTGCTGATCGAACGGCAGCGGCGGCATGAAATGGCGCCCGAAGCTGTCGGTGCCGACCGGGCGGAACTGGCCGTCGGCATTGGTCTGGATGGTGTCGAGCCAGCCGAGCGCGGCGAGCGCGTCCGCCTCCATATCGGCATCGCCCAGCCGTCGCGCCGCGCGCAGCATCGCCTCCGGCAGGCGGGCATTGTCGTAGCCGAGCACCGGCTCGAACCATTGCCACCCTTCACGCCGCACAGCCCGGAACTGGGCATGGATGCGGCGTCCGAAATCGGCGACGAAGGTCCGCGCCAGATCATGGCCCGGATGCGCCTCCAGCACCGCGTCGCAGCCGAGGACGGCGAACGCCAGGGTGCGCAGGCTGCGCAGCTCCTGCGCATGGGGCAGAACCTGGTTGAACAGATGGAGCGCCCAGGCGCGCATCTCGCGGCGCCTCGCCTCGGCGACGGTGACGCCGATCGCCCAGAGCGAGCGGCCGAAGCTGTCCTCCGACCCGGCCTCTTCCAGCCAGCGGCGATCATAGCTCATGAAGTTGCGGAACCGGCCCCGATCGCCATTCCAGGCATGCTGCATGAACGATGCGTAGATGGTCGCGAGCTGGTCGGCGCGGGCCGCCTCCTCCCCGGTGATGCGGTGCATCAGCATCAGCGCCCGGCAATTATCGTCGACGCAATAGCCATGGTCGCGATCGGGCACGGTGAAGATGGCGTGCTGGGCGATGCCGCAGCTGTCGGTCATCCGCTCGACGGCGTCGAGCCGTGGCGGCAGCGGCGCGAAGGTGTGGACGCGCATCTGCGGGCGGCCGAACCGGCGCGGGCGCTGGGTGATCGCGGCGGCGAACACCGCGACATAGGCGATGGCCAGCCGGCTCCACGTCATGCCGCGACCGAGCAGCCAGGCGGCGCGGCGCATCTCGTCGAGCCGCGCCGGATCGTCGAGCATGCCGACAATGGCTTCGGCAAAGCCGTCCGCATCGCCGACCCTGACGAGCCTTCCGATCGCGTCGCTCACCAGTTCGGCGGCATGCCAATAAGGCGTCGATACGACCGGCTTGCCCAGCGCCACCGCGTAGGACAGCGTCCCCGAGGTGATCTGCGCCTCGTTGACATAGGGCGTCACGTAGATGTCGGCCGCGGTGAGATATTCCATCAACAGTTCGTGCGGCACGAACCCGTCGACGAAGCGGATGTGATCCGCCACGCCAAGTTCCGCGGCAAGCGCCTGGAGGCTTTCGCGATAACGCTCGCCCTCGCGCAGTACGAGGTGCGGATGGGTCGCGCCGAGCACGACGTAAAGCGAGTCCGGGTGCGCGGCGACGATCCGCGGCATGGCGCGGATCATCGTCTCCAGCCCCTTGTTCGGAGACAGCAGGCCAAAGGTCAGCAGCACCTTGCGGCCGTCGAGATCAAAGGCGCGCTTCTCGGCCAGCCCGTCGGTCAGCGGCCGGTCGGGCACGCCATGGGGAATGACGGCGATGCGGTTGTCGGCGACCCCATGGACGCGCCGCAGAATGTCGCGGCCCTTCTCGGCCATCACGATCAACCGCGCCGCGCGCCGCACAAGCGCCTCGATGACCGCGCGCTGATCGGCGTTCGGGCTTTCCAGCACGGTGTGCAGCGTGACCACCACCGGCGCCTCGACGCGGTCTAGCAGGCGCAGCAAATGGGCGCCGGCCGGGCCGCCATAGATGCCATATTCGTGCTGGACGCAGACGATGTCGGCGCCGCTCTCGTTGATGCGACGGGCCGCCTCCCGATAGGAATCGATGTCGTCGCGCGCGATCGTCATCGTCACTTCCGGCGGATAGGCGTGGTCGACGCCCGGGTCTTCCATCGCATAGACGTCGACTGCGGTGTCCGGATAGGCGTTGGTCAGCGCGGCGCGGACATCGGCGGTGAAGGTGGCGATGCCGCAAAGCCGCGGGGGATGATTGCCGACAAGGGCGATGCGTCGCGGCGGCGGCGATGCCTTGCCGACGCTCACGTCCATGCTGGCGCTCATCTCCATCTCACATCCCCGGAAAATGGCTGCAATCCGGGCGGATTGCGGCGGTTTTGCTTGCCGGTCTAAATGCTTCGCGGGGGAGAAAGTTTCGCCGCTCGTGTTGCATTGCGGTAAGCGGAGTGCAACCTTTGCCCGGCGGGGCGCGTTCATCGGTCGGTAATTTATCGTTGACGGTTACCAAGCCGCCGCTATGGGGTGCGCGCCGGGACGGCATTCGGGCCGGCCCCGTTATGGATTCACTTTGGGAGCTGCTCGAATGAAGAAGCTTAGCTTTGTTCTCGCTGCCGCCGGCCTGATCACTCTGGCCGCCTGCAACAAGTCGCCGGAGGCTGCTGCCGCCGACAATGCCGCCGACAACACCGCCGCCGCGATCGAGAACCAGGCCGATAACCTCGAGGCCGCCGCCGATAACGCGACGAACGAGGCCAGCGAGCAGGCGCTCGAGAACGCCGCTGACAATGCGCATGCCGCGGCCGATGCCGTTCAGGACAACGCGCACTGAGCTGACCCGGCCTGACGGCCGATCGGATGAACGGGCGCCTCCCCCTGTGGGTGGCGCCCGTTTCATTTGCCGGCCTCGATCATCGGACGAAATGGTCGGGGAGACAGGATTCGAACCTGCGACCCTCTGCTCCCAAAGCAGATGCGCTACCAGACTGCGCCACTCCCCGTCGCGGGCCGCCCTAGCCGCTCATGCGCGGAAAGGCCAGCATGCGGATGGTGGGCCCGGCAGGATTCGAACCCGCAACCAAGCCGTTATGAGCGGCCAGCTCTACCCTTGAGCTACAGGCCCCATCATCCGGAATGGTGGCGATAGGCAGCGCCGCGGCGAGTGGCAAGCGGCTTCGACAATTGCACGGCCCTGAAACTTTCTTATGATGCTCGTCATCCTGGAGGAAGATTCGCATGGCATTGACCGCCCCACTTGATCCAATCGACCGAATTATCCTCGCCGAGCTGCAGGACGAGGGCCGCATCACCAATGTCGAGCTGGCGCGCCGCGCCGGCCTGACCGCCCCGCCCTGCCTGCGCCGCGTCCGCGCGCTGGAGGAGAATGGCGTTATCGATGGCTACCACGCCCGCCTGAACGCTGCCTCGCTTGGCTATGGGATCATGGTGTTCGCGCTGGTCAGCCTGAAGAGTCAGGCCGAAGATGATCTGCGCGCCTTCGAAACGCATGTCGCCAGCCTGCCCGACGTGCGCGAATGCCATATGCTGAATGGCGAGATCGACTTCATCCTGAAGATCGTCGCCCATGACCTGCAAAGCTTTCAGGCCTTCCTGACCTCGAAGCTGACCACCGCGCCCAACGTCGCCAGCGTCAAGACTTCGCTCACCATCCGCACGTCGAAGGATTTGCCTGGCGTGCCGGTGGACAACGAATAGAGCGCCCTCGGCTCGGGGGCGCGCGATCATCCGTCCCGTCGGTTCGCCGGAAATGGCCCTGGCAGCAAAAAGGGCGGCGACCCTCGCGGGTGCCGCCCTCTTCGCATCTGCCGAATAAGGATCAGGCCTGCTGGCTGATCCAGATCGTCCAATATTCGGCGATCGGCTTGCGCGCGCCGGTGACCTGCGCGAAGGCGGCGATCGCCGCCTCCTTCTGGCCGCTGCGCGCCAGCGCGATGCCGAGGCGGGTATTGGCCGTCGACGCATCGACGCCGCCCTTGGTCAGCGCCAGCTTGTACAGCTCCGCCGCCTTGGCATAGTCGCCATAGCCGAGATAGGCGTCGGCGGTGTTCATCGCCGGGCGGCCATCGGCCGCGGAGGCCGCGCGCGTCGCCGAAGCCGGGAGCGACGCCTTGTCGGCGGCGATCTTCGGCGAGGCCAGCGCCTTCACTTCGCCCAGCGGCTTGCTGCTGGCGTCGACCATCTTCGAGTTGAAGCCTTCGTCGATCACCGCCTCGGCCTCGCCGGGGAGGCCGCGGTCGAGCGCGGCGGAGGCATATTCGAAGAAGTCGCGCTCGCCATTGAGTGCCTTCGCGGCGCGGGCGAGGCGATAGAGGTCGAGCGTGGCGTTATCGTCGAGCGGGTTGTCCTGACGATAGATCTGGAGCGCCGTGCGCCAGCTGGTCGGCGTCGGATATGCCTTCACATATTCCTCGCTCCACTTCAGCGTCTCCGGCTTGAGCTTGGAATCATAGGCGATGCCGAGGCCGCGCTTATACCAGTTCTCATTCACCGGCTGGCCGCTCGCCTTCTGCGCCGCCACGGCCTTGTCGAGGGCGTCGAGCGCCTCCTGCGGCTTCTTGTTCTGATATTTGATCTCGGCCAGCGCGACGAGGTTGTCGGGCTTGTTCGGGTCGATCTCGTTGAGCTTGGCATAGGCGGCCTCGGCCTTGGCCATGTCCTTCGCCTGGGCGGCAAGCGCGCCCTGATTCTTGTAGAGCGTCGGCAGGTCGGCGGCCGGCGCGCTGCCGCTGCCGATCACCTGGTCGATCGCGGCGGCGATCTTGGCATTGTCGTTCTGCTTCGCCGCGATGTTCAGCTTGGTGATGCCGATGACATATTTGTCGTCATTGGTCTGGGCCAGCGGATCGGCGGCGGTCAGCTTCGCCTCGGCCGTGGCGAAATCATTCTTGCCGGCGGCTTCCTGCGCCGCGCCGACATTCTCGCGCACGCCCTTGCTCAGCTTGAATTGCGGCTGCGCGGGCTGCTCCTCTTTTTCCTTCTTGTTGCGCTGGGCGTCCGCAGGAGCAACGGCGACGACCCCCGCGACCCCAAGGGCCAGGGCGGCGCCGAGCGTCATCGACGATATCTTACGCATGGAAATCAAACCTCCTCCTATCGGGCCCCGCAGGACGCCACACGACCGCACAGCTATAGCCTAGGCGGGCGGGTGACAAGCGTTCCGGGGTGTTCCGAAATATGTCCCGGGCCGCCTGAACCTGGCCTTGACCGGGCCCGCACCGCTGCTACCCGCTGCGCGGATGCTCGCCCTCATCTCACCTGCCAAGACGCTTGATTTCAAGTCCCCTTTGCCGCCGTTGGAGGCCAGCCGGCCGCGTTTCGCGACGGAGGCCGAAACGCTCGCCGCCGCCGCCGCCAGGCTCGGGCCGAAGAAGCTCGGCCAGCTCATGCACATCTCGGACAAGCTCGCCACGCTCAACGCCGAGCGTTATCGCGGCTTCGTGGATCAGGCGGAGCGGCCGGCGCTCTTCGCCTTTGCCGGGGACGTCTATACCGGGTTCGAGGCGAAGACGCTGGACGATCCCGCGATCGCCTTCGCGCAGGACCATGTCCGTATCCTCTCGGGCCTTTACGGTCTTTTGCGCCCGCTCGACCTGATCCGCCCTTATCGGCTGGAGATGGGCACGCGCTGGGCGCCGCGTCGCAAAAGCCTGATCGACTGGTGGGGCCGGCGCATCGCGGCCCTGCTCGCCGAGGATATGGAGGAGGTCGGGACGAAGGTGATCGTCAACCTCGCCAGCCAGGAATATTGGGCGGCGATCGCCCCCTTCCCGCCCAGGGGCGCGCGCATCGTCACCATCGATTTCCGCGAGCAAGGCCCGGACGGCCTGCGCTTCAACAGCTTCGCTGCCAAGCGGGCGCGGGGCATGATGGCGCGCTACCTGAGCGAGCATCGGCTGGACGACGTCGAGGCGCTGAAAGGCTTCGACAGCGACGGCTATCGCTGGCACGCCGCCGAATCGGACGGCGACAGGTGGCTGTTCGCGCGGGGCTAGTCCCGCACCAGCGCCCCGCCCTCGATCCGCCGGTAGAAGCAGCTGCGCTCGCCGGTGTGGCACGCCGGCCCGGCGGCATCGACCTTCAGCCAAAGCGCGTCCTGATCGCAGTCGATGCGCATCTCGACGACGCGCAGCACGTGGCCGGAGGTCTCCCCCTTCTTCCACAGCCGCCCGCGCGAACGGGACCAGAAATGCGCTTCCCCGGTCTGCATCGTCGCTGCGAGCGCGTCGGCATTCATATGGGCCAGCATCAGCAGCTCGCCGGTGCGGTGATCCGTGGCCACCGCCGTGACCAGCCCGGCCGCGTCCCATTTCGGCGCAAGCGCCGTACCCTGTTCGATATCCGTCATGATTTCGTCATCTAGCCCATGCTTGGGGGGCGACAAGCCCCCCGCCCATCCCTATATGCGCGCCCATTCCTCAGCCACCGGGTTCCGCGATCGATGCTCACCACCCATCCGTTCGACGACGACAAGCTGCACGAGGAGTGCGGCGTTTTCGGAGTGTGGGGGGCAGATGCCGCCTCCGCCATCGCCGCGCTTGGCCTGCACGCGCTCCAGCATCGCGGCCAGGAGGCAGCCGGCATCACCAGCTGGGATGGGCATCAGTTCCACACCCATCGCGCGATGGGCCATGTCGCCGGCAATTTCGATCGGGACGACATCATCCGCGGCCTGCCCGGCAAGGTGGCGATCGGCCATGTCCGCTATTCCACCACCGGCGAGACGGCGCTGCGCAACGTCCAGCCGCTGTTTGCCGAGCTGTCCTCGGGCGGCTTCGCCGTGGCCCATAACGGCAACATCTCCAACGCGATGAAGCTGCGCCGGGACCTCGTCCGCCGCGGGTCGATCTTCCAGTCCACCTCGGACACCGAGACGATCATCCATCTCGTCGCCACCTCCAGCTACCGCACGCTGCTCGATCGCTTCATCGACGCGCTGAAGCAGATCGAAGGCGCCTATTCGCTGATCTGCCTGACCAGCGAAGGCATGATCGTGTGCCGCGATCCGCTCGGCATCCGCCCGCTGGTCATGGGCCGGCTCGGCGACAGCTACATCTTCGCCTCGGAGACGGTCGGCCTCGACGTCGTCGGCGCTTCCTATATCCGCTCGGTCGAGCCGGGCGAGCTGATCATCGTCTCGGACAAGGGCCTGCGCTCGCACCGGCCGTTCGCGCCGGTCCGTCCGCGTCCGTGCATCTTCGAGCATGTCTATTTCTCGCGGCCCGACTCGATCGTCGATGGCTCGTCGGTCTATTCGGTGCGCAAGCGCATCGGCGCCGAGCTGGCGATCGAGGATCCGATCGACGCCGATCTCGTCATCCCGGTGCCGGACAGCGGCACGCCGGCCGCCATCGGCTATGCCCAGCAGTCCGGCATCCCGTTCGAGCTGGGCATCATCCGCTCGCACTATGTCGGGCGCACCTTCATCCAGCCGGGCGATCAGGTCCGCCATCTCGGCGTCAAGCTGAAGCACAATGCGAATCGGGCGCTCATCCAGGGCAAGCGCGTGGTGCTGATCGACGATTCGATCGTGCGCGGAACGACCAGCCTCAAGATCGTGCAGATGGTGCGCGATGCCGGCGCCGAGGAGATCCATATGCGGATCGCCAGCCCGCCGACGCGGCACAGCTGCTATTACGGCGTCGACACGCCCGAGCGGGCCAAGCTGCTCGCCGCCCAGATGTCGGTTGCCGAGATGCGGGATTACATCAAGGTGGACAGCCTCGCCTTCCTGTCGATCGAGGGGCTTTATCGCGCTCTCGGCGAGGACGCGCGGGAGGAAGCGCATCCGCAATATTGCGACGCGTGCTTCACTGGCTCCTACCCCACTCACCTCACCGATCAGGAGGATCTGGCGCCAGCGGACCAGCTCTCCATGCTTGCCGAGCGGATTGCCTGATGTCGCGCGCTTATGAGGGAAAGCTGGCGCTCGTCACGGGCGCCTCGCGTGGGATTGGCGCGGCGGTGGCCGAGGCGCTGGGCGCTGCCGGCGCGCATGTCGTGCTCGTCGCCCGCACCGCCGCCGGGCTTGAGGAAGTCGAGGAGCGCATTCATCAGGCCGGCGGCTCGGCGACCATCGCCCCGCTCGATCTCGCCGCCGGTGACGGCGTCGCCCGGCTGGCGGCGGCGGTCGGCGAACGCTGGAAGTCGCTCGACATCCTCGTCCTTAACGCCGCCATGCTCGGTTCGCTGACCCCGGTTCCGGCGATCGACGGCAAGGAATTCGGCCGGGTGATGACGCTCAACGTCATCGCCCAGCAGGCGCTGCTCGCCGCCTTCGATCCGCTGCTGCGCGCGTCTGCCGAGGCGAAGATCATCGGCATCACCTCGTCGGTGGCGGCCTCCCCGCGCGCCTATTGGGGTGCCTATGGCGCGTCCAAGGCGGCTTTCGAGACGCTGCTCCTCGCCTATGGCGACGAGATGAGCAACATCTCCGCGATCCGCGTGGCCATCGTCGATCCGGGCGCCACCGCCACCCAGATGCGCGCCCGCGCCTATCCCGGCGAGGATCCAGCAACGATCCAGAGCCCGGCGCAAACGGCGGACAAGCTGATGGCCCTCTTGGCGGAGGATTTCCCGACCGGCGCCCGCCGCCGGCTGGCCGGCTCCGCGCGCGGACAGAAGGAAGCGGTGGGGGCCTGAGCCGGGGCCAAACCCGAAGTCTTTGCAGCTGTGGATGACGAAGGGGCGGGCTGCTCAGTTCTTGACCAAGGTTACCTGCGCCACATCGATTCCGCCGCCGCGGAAGCCGCCTTCGCAATACATCAGGTAATAGCGCCATAGCCGGACGAACCGCGCGTCGAAGCCGGCGGGCAGCTTCCCCGCCGCAGCCGCCGCATCGAAGCGGACGCGCCATTGCTTCAGCGTTTCGGCATAATCGGGGCCGAAGCCGCGGCGGTCCTGCCATGACAGGCCGAGCCGCCCGGCGATCGCCCGGAAGCGGCTTTCCGAGATCAGCAGCCCGCCGGGAAAGATGTAGGTCTGGATGAAATCGGCATTGGCGGCATAGGCTTCGAAGATCGTGTCATCGATCGAGATGAACTGGATTGCCGCCCGCCCGCCCGGCTTCAGCACGCGGGCGATGGTGCCGAGATAGGCCGGCCAATATTCCTCGCCGACCGCCTCGACCATCTCGACGCTGGCGACGGCGTCGAACCGCCCGGCCACATCGCGATAGTCGACGAGCTCGATCACCGCGCCGGTACCGGCGAGCCGCGCCTCGGCGAACGCCTTTTGCTCCTCGGAAAGGGTGATGCCGAGCACATCCGCGCCGCGCCCCGCCGCCCGCTCGGCGAGCCCGCCCCAGCCGCAGCCTATCTCCAGCAAGCGGTCGCCGGCGGCCAGCTCCAGTCGATCGAGCAGCAGGTCGATCTTGCGATGCTGGGCGGCCTCCAGATCGTCGCCCGCGCTCCACACCGCGCTGGAATAGGTCATCGAGGGATCGAGCCAGGCGGCGTAGAAATCATTGCCGAGGTCATAGTGGAAGGCGATGTTACGCCGCGCCCCCGCGCGATCGTTGCGGCGCAGCGCGGTAAGCCGCCGGTTCAGCCACCGCACGACGCCGCGCGAGCGTCCGGCGCCGCCCAGCGTATGGCGATTGCGCATGAACAGGTCGAATAGCGGCACCGGGTCGGGGCTGGTCCATTCCCCCTTTTCCCACGCTTCATACCAGCCGACCGAGCCCCCCACCGCGAGACGCACCAGCGCACGCCAATCCTTGAGCTCGACATCGGCGACCGGCCCGGCGCGCCGCCCGCCGAGGCGGCGGCGCGATCCCTCCGGCAAGGTGAGGTCGATCGCGCCCTCGGCCAGCCCGGCGTCGATCCGGTCCAGCAGCCGGCGGAACCCCGGCGCCACCAGCCGTGCAAGCCAGCCTTCGCCCGTGGCGAACAGCCGGCCCGCCCTCAGCAAATGATGTCCGCGATGGACGGGCGCATGCATGGCATCAATATGCGCTCGTTACGGCGGAAAGAAAGCCCGCGCGTCAGGGCTTCTGGGTCGCCGCCGGCGCCGGCGCCGCCCGGGCGCTCTGGGCCAGCACGACGCGCGCGAAAATCTGCCGATCCTCGGGCGGCAGGGCGCGCATCGTCTCGGCGATTTTTTCCGCGACGCGCACCCGCGCCTCCCCTTCCGCCTGCGCCTCGGCCTTGAGCAGGCCCGCAAAGCCCTCGACGTCGATCGGGTTTGCGGTGGCGATGGTGCGCAGCCGGTCGCGCAACGCCTGTCGCCGCGCGGCATAGGCCGGCGCGTCCGGATCGGGCGCGGACAGGCGCTGAAGCACGGCGATTCCCGCCTCGGTCATGCCGAACTGGCGCATCTGCTGGAGGTAGCGGGGCGGCGGGCCGGGCGCGGCGGCCGGCGCCGCAGGTGTGGCGGCCTGGAGGGCGATCATCAGGGCGAGAAGCATGGCCACCGATGTACCAGCCGCCGCCCCCGTCCGCCAGCGTCCGCCGCCGCCCTCGCCCGCCACGCCGCGCCGATGCTTTTCACCCGGACGGGGGGCGGCTAGGGGCTGTGTCCCGCGACATCCCCGCAGGAGACCGGCAATGAGCGAACTTCCCTATCGGCCAGCGGCCGCGATCATGCTGCTCAATGCGGAGGGCAAGGTGTGGGTCGGCCAGCGCCTCGATAATGCGCTGGAAGCCTGGCAGATGCCGCAGGGCGGGCTCGATCCCGGCGAGAATCCCCGTGCCGCCGCGCTGCGCGAGCTGGAGGAGGAAACCGGCATCCGCGCCGATCTGGTCAGCATCATCGCGGAAGCGCCCGAACCCCTGCTCTACGATCTGCCGGCCGACCTCGTCGGCAAGGTGTGGCGCGGTCGCTATCGCGGGCAGCGCCAATATTGGTTCCTCTGCCGCTTTCTCGGCACTGATGCGGATGTGAACATCGCCACGCCCGAGCCTGAGTTTCGGGCCTGGCGCTGGGCCGAGCCCGCCGAGCTGCCCGACATGATCGTGCCGTTCAAACGCGCCCTTTACGAAGATGTGCTGAAGCTCTTCGCCGATCACCTCACCTTGCCCGAGGCCTGAATTATGAAGTCGTCGCCGATCGCCGCCGCGCTGCTCTGCGCCACCCTGGTCTGCGCCGCGTCGCCCGCCGACGCCGCCAAGCGCCCGGTGCGCCGCTCCGCGCGGCAGCGTGTCGCCACGCCGCCCCCGCCGCCGCCCATCCCCGTGGTCTGGGCGCAGGCGCCGCAGCCGGCGCCGCTGCCGATCCTGATCGTCGCCCCGCCCGAGCCGCCGGCCCCGCCGGTGGTCATCGCCGCGCCGCCGACGGTGGCGCTGCCCGACGCGGTGAAGGCGCTGCTTGCCGAAGCCGCGAAAACGGACGATCCGGCGATTCTGGCTTCGGTCGCCAAGGTGGCGCGCGCCGCCAATCCGCAGAATGCCGGCCAGATCGATGCCGTCGTCGCCCAGAACGACGCCAAGCTCGCCGAGGAAAAAGCCCGCGCCGCGCGCGAAAAGGCCGATCGCCTCGCCAGCGCCGCCTTTCTCGATCTCCTGAAGGGCGAGGTCGAGCTCGGCGCTTCGCTGGCCGCCGGCAACAGCAACTATCTTGGCCTCTATTCGGCGGTGTCGCTGACCCGCGAGGGGCTGAAATGGCGGCACAGCTTCAGCGGCCGCGTCGATTATCAGCGTACCGACGGTACCACCACCACCGAGCGCGCCACCGCGGCCTGGCAACCGCAATACAAGATCGACGACCGGCTCTATATCTTCGGCCTCGCCCAGTACGAGCATGATCGCTTCCTGGGCTATGATCTGCGTCTCACCAGCGGCGCCGGCCTCGGCTACACGCTGGTCAACCGACCCGGACTCAAGATCGACGTCACCGGCGGCCCGGCGCTGCGCTACACCCGCGGCTTCGAGACCGAGGACCGCAGGACGGTGGCCGGCCGCGGCTCGCTGGCCGTGCGATGGACGATCGCGCCCGGCATCTCGTTCAGCCAGGACGCTGCCGTCTTCTACGAGGAGGAGGACAGCAACGCGACCGCCACCACCAGCCTCGATACCAAGCTGATCGGTGCGCTCAAGGCCCGGCTTTCCTACAACATCACCTTCGAGCAGGACTCGCCCGACACCCGCAAGAAGGTCGACACGCTGAGCCGCGCGACGCTGGTCTACGCATTCTGAGGGGGGTGGCGGGGCGTCGCCTTCCGCCCTATCCTCTGCATGTGGTGAGGGAGGACCCGGCAATGAGCTGGCTGGTCCGCGCGGCGCGGGAAAGCGATCTCGGCGCGCTCTACGAGATGGCCAAGCTGACCGGCGGCGGCTTCACCAACCTGCCTGCCGATCGGGCCGCGCTCGCCGCCAAGCTTGCCCGTTCCGCAGAGGCCTATGCCAGCAGCGAGGAAGCGCCGGGCGATCATCTCTACGTGCTGGTGCTCGAGAACGCGCAGACCGGCGCGGTGCGCGGCACGGCCCAGCTATTCTCCGGCGTCGGCCGTAGCTCTCCCTTCTACAGCTACCGGCTCGGCACGCTGAGCCAGATCAGCCGCGAGCTCGGCCGCACCTTCCGGGCCGAGATGCTGACGCTGACCACCGACTATGAGGGCTGCTCGGAGGTGGGCGGCCTGTTCCTCCACCCGCGCGAGCGGGCCGGCGGGCTCGGCATGCTGCTGGCGCGCAGCCGCTACCTGTTCATCGCCGGCCACCGCGCCCGTTTCGCCGCACGGATCATCGCCGAACTGCGCGGCGTCATCGACGAAGGGGGCGGCTCCCCCTTCTGGGACGGCCTGGGCGCCAAATTCTTCGGCATGAGCTTCCAGGAGGCGGACGAGTTCAACGCCATCAACGGCAGTCAGGTGATCGCCGATCTCATGCCCCGCCACCCCGTCTATACCGCGATGCTGCCGGAGCCCGCCCGTGCGGCGATCGGCCGCCCGCATCCCGGCGGCCGCGCGGCGATGCGCATGCTGGAGGCGGAAGGCTTCGCGCATGAGGGCTATGTCGATCTGTTCGATGGCGGCCCGACGATGGTCGCGGCGACCGATGCGCTGCGCTCGATCCGGCTGGCGGAGCGCAGCGTCCTCGCCGGCATCGCCCCCGGCGGCGCACGCAGCCTGATCGCCTCAGGCCGGCTGGCCGATTTCCGTGCCTGCTGGGGCCTTTCCGGCGAGGGCATGATCGATGCCGGGGCGGCGGCCCTGCTCGATGTCGCGCCGGGGGACGAGGTGATCCGGGTCGCGGCCTAGCGCGCCGGCGGGTTACACGAACAGCTTGAGCGCGCGCGGCACCCGCCTCGGCTCGCGGCCGGTGGCGATCGCCTCGATCACCTCCAGCGCATCCATCAGGTCGCGCGCGGCATAGGGTTTGCCGAGACAGCCGACCGAATAGGATTCCGTGCCGCTCGGGCATTGTCCGGCCACGAACAGCACGCGCACGCCCTTGTTGGCGGCGGCGTGGGCGACATCGATGCCGGTGCCGCCGCCCCTCAGGCTGATGTCTGCGAGCACCAGATCCAGTTCCTGCTCGGCGATCACCGCCAGCGCGTCGACCACCCGGTCGACCGTCGCCACCACCTCATAGCCGGCTTCGGCGAGCATATGTTCGTTGTCGAACGCGACCAACGGCTCGTCCTCGACGATCAAGACCTTGCGAATGATCCGTACACGCTTACTGAACAAGCCGTCCTCCGTACCGCTCCGCCTGGCGGATCGCTGCGCTTGACCCCATATCGTTTCGGCTTGATGCGGGTTCCATCGCCGCACCGGAGACAGGATTTGCCCACTCGGAAACCCTCGGGCGGCGCGCCGCGTTCCGCGGCCCCGCCGAAGAAAAGCCCGGCTGCCGCCCTCGCCCGCGAGCCGGATCGTCCGTTGCGCGCGCGCGCCGGCAAGGAGGAGCAGCGCATCGCCAAGCTTCTCGCCCGCGCGGGCATCGCCTCGCGCCGCGAAATCGAGCGGATGATCGCCGAGGGGCGCATCGCCGTGAACGGCACCGCCATCGACACGCCCGCGACCTTGCTGACCTCGCTCCACGGCGTCACCGTCGACGGCAAGCCGGTACAGGCGGCAGCGCCGGCGCGGCTGTTCCGCTTCCACAAGCCGGCCGGTTTCCTCACCACCGAGCGCGATCCGCGCGGACGGCCGACCATCTATGACAAGCTTCCGCCCGGTCTGCCGCGGCTGGTGCCGGTCGGCCGGCTCGACATGAACACCGAGGGGCTGCTGCTTCTCACCACCGATGGCGGGTTGAAGCGGCAGCTGGAGCTGCCCGCCACCGGTGTGCCGCGCACCTACCGCGCCCGCGCTTATGGCGAGATCAGCCAGGCCCAGCTTGAGGAACTGATCCTCGGCATCGAGATCGACGGCATCCGCTATGGCCAGATCGACGCCAATATGGAGCGCCGCACCGGCCGCAATGTGTGGATCGAAATGACGCTGACCGAGGGCAAGAATCGCGAGGTGCGCCGCGTGCTGGAGCATCTCGGCCTGCAAGTGTCGCGACTGATCCGTACCGCCTACGGCCCCTTCCCGCTGGCGGACCTGCCCGCCGGCGCGGTCGACGAGGTCCGCCAGCACGACCTGATCATGTTCCGCAAATCGCTCGAGCAGGGCCGGCCGCGCCCGCCCAAGGCGGAACGCCCGGCATGAGGATCATCGCCGGGCAATGGCGCGGCCGCCCGCTGCTGGCGCCGGCCGGCGCCGCGACGCGACCGACCGCGGACCGCGTGCGCGAGGCGCTGTTTTCGATGCTGGCGAGCCGGCTGGGCAGCTTCGAGGGGCTGCGCGTCGCGGATTTCTTCTCCGGTACCGGCGCGCTCGGGCTGGAGGCGCTGTCGCGTGGCGCCGCCCACTGCACTTTCGTCGAGCAGGATCGCGCCGCGCTGGATGCACTCCGCCGCAACGTGACGACGCTGGGCGCCGCCGCCGACATTCGCGCCCAGCCCGTCTCGTCGCTGGCCGCCAGCGCGGTGGCCGCCGACCTGATGCTGTTCGATCCGCCCTATCAAAGCGGCGGCTGCGGCGCGCTTCTCGAGCGGCTGACGCGGCTCGGCTGGGCGGCGCCGGGCGCCTGGGCCAGTGTGGAGACGGCGGTCGACGAGCCGGTCTCGGCCGGCGGCTGGGCGGTGGATGCCGAGCGCGTCTACGGCAAGGCGAAGCTGACCCTGCTCAGGCGGGACGACGCGGAATAGGTCGCCTCCCGCGCGCCGACCGACATGCTTTCTCAATTCCGGCCCGGCCTAGGCCGTACGAGTGCTGTCGCCTTGGTGGCGACCGGCGTGGGCGGGCCTTGCGCAACGGATTCCGCGCCTGCGGCAACGACCGCAGCCGACGTCGCGCTTGCCCCGGGCGGCGGCGTTCCCTAACTGTTCACCGGTGAGCCAGACCCCCGCCCCGACGCCGGAGCCGCCCTATTTGCGCGGCCTCAACGCTGAACAGCGCGCCGCCGTGCTGACGGTCGACGGGCCGGTGCTGGTGCTGGCCGGCGCCGGTACCGGCAAGACCGCGGCGCTGACAGCGCGGCTCGCCCACATCATCGCCACACGCCGCGCCTGGCCGTCGGAGATCCTCGCCGTCACCTTTACCAACAAGGCGGCGCGCGAGATGCGCGAGCGGGTCGGCCGGCTGATCGGCGACGCGGTGGAGGGCATGCCGTGGCTCGGCACCTTCCACGCCATCGCCGCGCGCATGCTGCGCCGTCACGCCGAGCTGGTCGGCCTGCAATCGAACTTCACGATCCTCGATACCGACGATCAGCTCCGCCTGCTCCGCCAGCTCATCGTCGCCGCCGAGATCGACGAGAAGCGCTGGCCCGCCCGCCAGCTCGCCGGGCTGATCGATCGCTGGAAGAACCGCGGCTGGGTGCCGGCGGATGTCGATGCCGGCGAGAGCGAGGCCTATGCCAATGGCCGTGGCGGTGAGCTTTACGCTGCCTATCAGGAGCGGCTGCGTGCCGTGAATGCGTGCGATTTCGGTGACCTGCTCCTCCACATGCTCACCATCCTGAAGCAGGAACGTGAGGTTTTATCGCAGTATCAGAACCGCTTCCGCTACATTCTTGTCGACGAATATCAGGACACCAACTCCGCACAATATCTGTGGCTGCGCCTGCTCGCGCAGGAGCGGAAGAATATCTGCTGCGTCGGCGATGACGACCAGTCCATCTATTCCTGGCGCGGCGCTGAGGTCGCCAACATCCTGCGGTTCGAACGCGATTTCCCCGGTGCGGTGACGATCCGGCTGGAGCAGAATTACCGCTCCACCCCCGATATCCTCGCCGCCGCCTCGGGCGTCATCGCGCATAATGGCGGGCGCCTCGGCAAGACCTTGTGGACCGAGGCGACCGCCGGTGAAAAAGTCCAGGTCATCGGCGTGTGGGATGGGCCGGAGGAGGCGCGGCGCGTCGGCGAGGAGGTCGAGGCGCATGAGCGGCGCGGCGGCACGGCAGCCGATTGCGCCGTCCTCGTCCGCGCCCAGCATCAGACCCGCGAGTTCGAGGACCGGTTCATCGCCATCGGCCTGCCCTATCGCATCGTCGGCGGCTTCCGCTTCTACGAGCGCGCCGAGATACGCGATGCGCTCGCCTATCTGCGCGTTATCCAGCAGCCGGCTGACGATCTCGCCTTCGAACGCATCGTCAACACGCCGAAGCGCGGGCTGGGCGACAAGGCGGTGGCCCAGGTCCATCAGCTGGCCCGCGCCCGTGGCGTGCCGCTGACCATGGCGGCCGCCCTCATCCTCGATACAGACGAGCTGACAGGAGCGGCCCGTAAGTCATTGGGAAGGCTGGTCGGCGACATCGCCCGTTGGCGCGATCTGGCCGGTAGCATGGCCCATCCCGATCTCGCCCGCCAGGTGCTCGACGAAAGCGGCTATACCGCCATGCTGCAGGCCGATCGCTCGGCGGAAAGCGCCGGCCGGCTGGAAAACCTTACCGAGCTTGTCCGCGCCATGGAGGATTATGAGACGCTCGGCGGTTTCCTCGAACATGTCAGCCTGGTCATGGACAATGACGCCGCCGAGGATGCGCCCAAGCTGACCATCATGACCATCCACGCCGCGAAGGGGCTGGAATTCGACACGGTGTTCCTCGCGGGCTGGGAGGAAGGCATCTTCCCGTCGCAACGCGCGCTCGACGAGGGCGGCACTGCCAGTCTCGAGGAGGAGCGCCGCCTCGCCTATGTCGCGATCACAAGAGCGCGGCGCAAGTGCTTCATATTCCACGCTGCAAATCGCCGAATCTATGGCCAGTGGACCTCGTCCATCCCGTCGCGCTTCGTCGGCGAGCTGCCCGCTGCCCATGTCGAGGCGGAGACGACGATGTCCGGCGGGGAATCGCTCTGGCGGGCCAACTGGTCTGAGCGTGCCGATCCGTTCGCCGATGTCGGTCGTGGCACCGGGCGCGGCCCCGGCTGGCAGCGCGCCGCCACCTCCGGCGCCTTCACAACGGCGCCGGCACGCGTCGTCGAGAGCCGTGTCAGCGCCGCCAGCTTCGCCGCCAAGCCGCGCGGCGACATCAGCGAGGGCCGCCGGGTGTTCCATACCAAGTTCGGCTATGGCGTCGTCGCCGAGATCGAGGGCAACAAGCTCGAAATCGACTTCGAGCATGCCGGCCGCAAGCGCGTCCTCGACAGTTTCGTGAGCCTCGCCTGATCCTTCGTGCGTTCCGCCTCCACATCAGGAGGCTGCACGATGAACGACAACACCCGTAGCGACGGCGTATCCGACACCAGGGGCGGCGGCGAATCCCAGGGCGGCCCCTGGCCGGGCAAGCAGGATGCGCCTGCCCATCCGGACAAGGGCGTCGTCACCCACGTCGTCCGCGAAACGGAGCATGCCGTGAACCGCGGCAAGGACGACAAGCCCGGCTGATAATGGCGGTCCCCCGTTGCCCTCGCCCGATTCCCTGACCTATGCGCAGGGGAAATGGCCGATGCCCCTCACCCGCTCCGCATCCGCGACTATCGGCTCTACCTGCTATCGCGATTCTCGACGACGGTGGGACAGCTGGCGATGGTCATCGTCATCGGCTGGCAGGTCTACGACATCGCCCGGCGCACCATGCCGCTCAAGCAGGCGGCGTTGCAGCTGGGCTATGTCGGCCTGATCCAGTTCGCGCCGCTGGCCCTGCTGACGCTGGTCGTCGGGTGGACGGCCGATCGGGTGGACCGGCGCTGGGTGGCGCGCGCCGCAGTCACGCTGGAAATCGTCTGCGCGGTGATGCTGGCCGAGATGTCGTGGCGCGGCACGACGACGTTGCCGGCGCTGTTCATCATTGCTGCGCTGCTCGGCGTGGCGCGCGCCTTCGCCGGCCCGGCGCTCAGCGCCATCGCACCCAATCTCGTGCCGCGCGCGGTACTTCCGACGGCGATCGCGCTCAGCTCGATCGCCTGGCAGTCGGGCTCGGTGATCGGGCCGGCGCTGGGTGGCTATCTCTACGCCATCGATCGCTGGGTGCCCTATGCGGTGTCGACGGTCCTGTTCACGGTTTCGCTGACGGCGCTGATGCTGCTCCGTCCGCTGCCCCGGCGGGAGGCGGCGCGGGGCAATCCGTGGCGCCAGGCGATCGAAGGCCTCGCCTATGTCCGCCGCAACAAGCTGGTGCTGGGCGCGATCTCGCTCGATCTGTTCGCGGTGCTGCTCGGCGGGGCGACGGCGATGCTGCCGGTGTTCGCGCGCGACGTTCTGCATGTCGGGCCGGAAGGGCTCGGGGATCTGCGCGCTGCGCCGGCCTTCGGTTCTGCGGTGACGGCGCTGTGGTTCGCGTTCCGCCCGCTCAAGCATAATGTCGGGCGCAAGATGCTCGGCGCGGTCGCGGTGTTTGGCGGCGGCACGGTGTTGTTCGGCCTGTCGCGCTGGATGCCGCTGTCGCTCGGCTGCCTGGCGCTGGTCGGCGCGGCCGACATGTTCTCGGTCTATGTCCGCCAGTCGTTGATCCAGCTCCACACGCCCGACGAGATGCGCGGCCGCGTTGGCGCCGTCTCCTCGCTGTTCGTGTCCGGCTCGAACGAATTGGGCGAAGCGGAATCCGGCCTGCTCGGCGCAGTGATCGGGCCGGTGCCGGCGGTGATCGCCGGCGGATTCGGCGCCGTCATCGTGGTTCTGCTATGGACCAGGCTGTTTCCGGAGCTTCGCAATGCGCGCAATTTCGATCCGCCCGAAAATCTGGACCATGCCCCGACCGAGGAGAAGCTAGCATGAAGGCCGACAACGTCCTCGCCACCATCGGCAACACGCCCCATATCCGCCTCAGCCGCCTGTTCCCGGACGCCGAGGTGTGGATCAAGTCCGAGCGGGCCAATCCCGGCGGCTCGATCAAGGATCGCATCGCGCTGGCGATGATCGAGGATGCCGAGGCGTCGGGCCGGCTCCGCCCCGGCGGCACCATCGTCGAGCCGACCTCCGGCAACACCGGCATCGGCCTTGCCATGGTGGCGGCGGTGAAGGGCTATAAGCTCATCCTGGTCATGCCGGAAAGCATGAGCGTCGAGCGCCGCCGCCTGATGCTCGCCTATGGCGCCAGCTTCGATCTGACGCCCAAGGAAAAGGGCATGAAGGGCGCGATCGAGCGCGGCATGGAACTCGTCTCCCAGATCGACGGCGCGTGGATGCCGCAGCAGTTCGAGAACCCGGCCAATATCGCCGTGCATGTGAAGACCACCGCAGAGGAGATCTTCGCCGACTTCCGGGATGCGCCGCCCACCGCGATCATCACCGGCGTCGGCACCGGCGGCCACATCACCGGCGTCGCGCAGGTGCTGAAGGGCCGCTGGCCGATGCTCAAGGTGTTCGCCGTCGAGCCGACGCTGTCACCGGTCATCTCCGGCGGCCAGCCGGGGCCTCACGCCATTCAGGGTATCGGCGCGGGCTTCATCCCCGCCAATCTCCACACCGATCTTCTCGACGGCGTCATCCAGGTCGATCCTGGCGAGGCCAAGGAGATGGCCCGCCGTTCGGCCCGCGAGGAAGGGCTGCTCGTCGGCATCTCCTCCGGCGCGACGCTGCAGGCGATCCGACAGAAGCTTCCGGAACTGGGTGACAGTCCGCGCGTCATCGGTTTCAATTACGACACGGGCGAACGCTATCTCTCCGTGCCGGATTTCCTGCCGGAAAGCTGAGCGAGCTCTCCCCGGAACACGGCGCCGCCCTTCGCCTGGCCGCCCCGACGGGGCGCCGGGCGGGGCTGGCCCCTGCGCATCAGGATGACCGCGGCGACATCCGCCTCAGCACGCCGTCACGCAAAGCCGTCACGACTGACTCCAAAGGAGAATCCGTCGAGGACCGGACAATGGCGGCGCCCCATGGGCATGCGCTCCGTATTGCCCCCGGAGCGCTCCGGGTCAGGCGGCGGCGAGCTGGTCGAAGGGGAAGTCCGGTGTCCGCATATCCCCCCGGCAGCCGCCGCAGGTCGTCTTCTCGCAATGACGGCCCTCGGCCAGCACGGCGTTCAAGGCCGCGCGGCTGGCTGAACGCAGCGTATCGGCGACGCTTTCGTGGAGCAGGTTTCCGACAGGCTCCAGCCGCCGGAAATCCTGGCAGCAGGCAAGCACGAGGCCGTCGCAATCGACGATCAGGTCGTTGGTGATGTCCGGCCCGCAGCGCACCGGGGCCGGCGCCAGCGCGAGGCTGTCGAACAGCGTCTGATCCTCGGCGCAGCGATTGGAGAGCGGATCGAACACGACGCATTGCGCGCCGCGCTCCATGAACCATGCGCGGATCGCCTCCAGCTCGCCGAGATTGCGGCGGCTTACCGGCACGCTGACATGCACCTTGCCGGGGAAATCGCGCAGGATCGCCTCCAGCTTGGGCTTCACGCGCGCCAGCCGCAGGGGCTGCATCAGCAGGTTGTAGGTTTCCTCGACCAGGGATTCGCAGTGCAGGCCCACCACGTCAACCAGCCCGGCCAGCTCGGCATGGCGGGGCGCATAGGCGGCGCCGTTGGTGTTCACCGACAACTGCACCTCGGGCAGCCGCTCCTTCAGATAGCGGGCGCGCTCGATGACCTGGCGGTCGACCAGCCCGTCTCCAAACAGGCCGAAGCTGATCTGGTCGGTCACGGTCAGGCCGGCCTCGGCGATGCCGTCGATCAGCTTGCGAAACAGCTCCATCGGCATCTCGCCGCGCGGGACGTGCGCGGTTTCCGCCTTGCCGGTCGGGCAATGGATGCACGATGCGTTGCAGGTGCCGGTGGTGCCGATCGCCATGAACCGCAGGGCCGCCGGCAACCCGTCCGCCCGCGGCACGGGGACGGACCTGCGCAGTTCGCGCGCGGCCTCGCCATTGGCCGGGTCGGCCAGCGCGGCGAGCTGGAACAGGGGGCGCCAGCCGAACCTGTCGCGATGCCGCTGATAGCGCGCCGCCCGCAACAGGTGATCGGAAACTCGCGCACGCAACATCGTCATTCCTGGTCCTCGACGCCTCCTGCCATGACGGGGCAGAACGAAGCCTCCCTTAGAACGCTTCCATCGGCAAGGCCATCACCGCCTCTGCTCCGCCCTCGATCTTGCGACGGAGCGCACCGGCGTCCGGCAGGATGCGCTCGGCGTAGAAACGCGCGGTGATCAGCTTCGCTTCATGAAAGGCACGATCATCGGTGCCGCCATCGAGCGCCGCCTGGCTGGCACGCGCCATCTTCAACCACATCCAGCCGAGCGCGACGATGCCGGCCAGTTCCATGTAGCTATAGGCGGCAGCGCCGGCATTGTCCGGGTTGGCGAGTCCGTTCTGCATCAGCCACATCGTCGCCGCCTGCAGTTCGCCAAGCGCCTTGGCCATGCGCGCGGCGAGGTCGGCCTGCGGGCTATCCTTCGCCGCCTCGATGTCGGCGGAGACCAGGGCCAGCCAGCTCATCGCCGCGCGACCGCCGTTCATGCCGAGCTTGCGGCCGACCAGGTCCATCGCCTGCACGCCGTTGGTGCCTTCGTAGATCTGGGCGATACGCGCGTCGCGGACATACTGCTCGACGCCGGTCTCGCGGATATAGCCATGGCCGCCGAACACCTGCTGCGCCCTGGTGGCGACCGCATAGCCGATATCGGTGACATAGCCCTTGATCACCGGCGTGAGCAGGGAAATCAGATCGCTCGCGGTCTGCCGCTCGGCCTCGGTCGCGCCCTTCTCCTCGAGATCGACCTGCAGCCCGCCCCACAGGCAGAGAGCGCGCGCGCCTTCCAGCAGCGCGCGGCACTCCATCAGCATCCGCCGCACGTCGGGGTGGACGAACAGCAGGTCCGCCTTCTCGCCGGGCTCGGCAGCGCCGGTCAGCGCCCGGCCCTGGCGCCGCTCGCGCGCATAGGCGACGGCGTTCTGATAGGCGACCTCGCCCACGCCGAGCCCCTGAAGCCCGACGCCGAGCCGCGCCGCGTTCATCATGATGAACATCGCGGCGAGGCCCTTATTCTCCTCACCGACCAGCCAGCCGGTCGCCCCGTCATAGTTCATGACGCAGGTGGCGTTGCCGTGAATGCCCATCTTCTCCTCGATCGAGCCGCAGGAGACGGCGTTGCGCGCGCCCGGGTTGCCGGCCTCGTCGGGCAGGAATTTGGGGCAGACGAACAGCGAGATGCCCTTCGATCCTTCCGGCGCGCCCGGCGTGCGGGCGAGCACGAGATGGATGATGTTTTCGGCAAGGTCATGCTCGCCGGCGGAGATGAAGATCTTGGTGCCGCTGATGCGATAGCTGCCGTCGGCCTGCGGTTCGGCGCGGGTGCGGATCAGGCCGAGATCGGTGCCGCAATGCGGCTCGGTGAGGTTCATCGTGCCGGACCAGGTGCCGGCCACCATCTTCGGCAGATAGAGCGATTTCTGCTGCTCGGATCCCTTGGCGATCAGCGCCCGGATCGCGCCGCCGGTCAGCCCCGGATACATGGCGAAGGCCATGTTGGCGGAGATCATATATTCCTCGAACGCGGTCGCCAGATAATGGGGCAACGCTTGCCCGCCATAGGCTTCGGGCGCGTCGAGCGTGCCCCAGCCGGCGGCGACGAACTGGTCGTAGGCAGCCTTGAACCCGGCCGGGGTCGTCACCGATCCGTCGGCATGGCGGGTGCAGCCCTCATGGTCGCCGGACTGGTTGAGCGGGAACACGATCTCCTCGCAGAAGCGCGCGCCCTCGCCGAGCACGGCCTCGACCATGTCCGGCGTGGCGCCCTGGAACCCCGGAAGATTGGCCAGCCGCTCCACCCCCAGCACCGCTTCCAGCACATAGCGCGTATCGCGCACCGGCGCGGAATAGGTGGGCATCGGGATCGTCTCCTTCGGTTATGGCTCGGACTGGCGGGCGAGCGCGATGAAATCGGTAAGCTCCACGATCGCGGCGTCGATATCGTCGCGCTGGCGCTTGAGCAGCGCGATCCGTTCGGTACAGCGCGCGATCGCCACGCGCCGCTGGATGTCGTGCGCCTCGTCGGCCTCGTAAAGGTCGATCATCTCGCGGATCTCGGCGAGGCTGAAGCCGACCCGCTTGCCACGCAGGATCCATGCGAGCCTCGCCCGGTCCCGCCGCGAATAGATGCGCGCCAGCCCGCGCCTGGTCGGCGCGATCAGCCCCTCATCCTCGTAGAAGCGCAGCGCCCGCGCCGTCACGCCGAACTCCTCGGACAGGTCCGAGATGGTGTAGGCTTGCCGGTCACTGGCATCCGGTGTCTCGATCACGGCGCGCGACATGGCCGCCACGCTATGTCCGCCTTACGTAAGCGTCAATATGAGGCGGCATTCGATCACCCCGCGCACGCGTACACGCGCATACGCACGCGTGTACGCGAGGGGTGGCGCTCCCCCGGGGGGTGCGCTAGAGCCCCGTGACATATTCCTGACAGCAATCGGACCATCCCTTGGCCAGCAGCCCGCCGACCATCGACAACAGCGACATCTCCCCCATCTCGATCGTCGACGAGATGAAGTCGAGCTATCTCGACTATGCCATGTCCGTCATCGTCGCCCGCGCCCTGCCCGACGTGCGCGACGGGCTGAAACCGGTGCATCGCCGCATCCTCTATGCCTGCCAGGAAGGCGGCTTCGTCGCCGGCCGGCCCTATCGCAAATCGGCCAAGATCGTCGGCGACGTGATGGGCAATTACCATCCGCACGGCGATTCCTCGATCTATGACGCGCTCGCCCGCCTCGCCCAGGATTGGGCGATGCGCGTGCCGCTGATCGACGGCCAGGGCAATTTCGGCTCGATGGACCCGGATCCGCCCGCGTCGATGCGCTACACCGAGGCGCGGCTCGCCAAGGTCGCCAATGCGCTGCTCGACGATCTCGACAAGGACACGGTCGATTTCACGCCGAACTACGATGCCTCGCGCGAAGAACCGCAGGTGTTGCCGGCGCGCTTCCCCAATCTGCTCGTCAACGGCGCGGGCGGCATCGCCGTCGGCATGGCGACCAACGTACCGCCGCATAATCTCGGCGAAGTGATCGCGGCCTGCAAAGCCTATGTCGCCGATCCCGCCATCACGTCCGAACAACTGCACGAGATCATCCCCGGCCCGGATTTCCCGACCGGCGCGCTGATCCTGGGACAAGGCGGCGCGCGCAACGCCTACACCACCGGGCGCGGATCGATCATCATGCGCTCCGCCCACAAGGTGGAGGAAGGGCGCGGCGATCGCCGCTCGATCGTGCTCACCGCCATTCCTTATCAGGTCGGCAAGAACGGGCTGGTCGAGAAGATCGCCGAGGCCGCCAAGGACAAGCGCGTCGAAGGCGTTTCCGACATCCGCGACGAAAGCAATCGCGAAGGCGTGCGCATCGTCATCGACCTGAAGCGGGATGCCACGCCCGACGTGGTGCTGAACCAGCTCTGGCGGCACACGCCGGCGCAGACCAGCTTCCCGGCCAACATGCTCGCCATTCGCGGCGGCCGGCCGGAGCTGCTGACGCTGCGCGACATCATCGAGGCGTTCGTCCGCTTCCGCGAGGAAGTGATCACGCGGCGCTCCAAGTTCGAGCTGCTCAAGGCCCGCGAGCGCGCCCATATCCTGCTCGGCCTCGTCATCGCCGTCACCAATATGGACGAGGTGGTGCGGATCATCCGCGCCTCGGCGAGCCCGGTGGAGGCGCGCGTCTCGCTTGCCGCGCGCGAATGGCCGATCGCCGAGATCCTCCCCTATATCCGCCTCGTCGAGGCGGTGGAGAGCGAGATCGAGGGCGACACCTATCGCCTCACCGACACCCAGATCCGCGCCATTCTCGACTTGCGCCTGCATCGCCTCACCGCGCTCGGCCGCGACGAGATCGGCGACGAGCTCGCCAAGCTCGCCGCCTCGATCGGCGAGCTGCTCGAAATCCTCGGCAATCGCGCCCGCCTCTACGAGGTGATGGTCGAGGAATTCGACGCCATCGCCGATGCCTTCGCCACGCCGCGCAAGACGCTGATCGCGCCGGCCGGCGACGACATCGACGACGAGGACCTGATCGAGCGCGAGGAGATGGTCGTCACCGTCACCATGGGCGGCTACATCAAGCGCACGCCGCTCGACTCCTTCCGCACTCAGGCGCGCGGCGGCAAGGGCCGCTCCGGCATGGCGACCAAGGACGAGGACGCCGTCACCAAGCTGTTCGTCACCTCGACGCACACGCCGGTGCTGTTCTTCTCAACCCACGGCAAGGTCTACCGCATGAAAGTGTGGAAGCTGCCCGAGGGCGCTCCGCAGGCGCGCGGCCGGCCGATGGTCAATCTGCTGCCGCTGGCCGATGGGGAGATCATCTCCACCGTGCTGCCGCTGCCGGAGGACGAGGCCGAGTGGGGCAAGCTCCACGTCGTCTTCGCCACCGCCCATGGCCGCATCCGCCGCAACTCGATGGACGCCTTCGCCAACGTGCCGTCCAACGGCAAGTTCGCGATGCGCTTCGACGAGGACGCGACCGATCGCCTGATCGGCGTGGCGCTGCTTACCGAGAGCGACGACGTGCTGCTGGCGACCCGCGGCGGCAAGGCGATCCGCTTCGCCGCCACCGAGGTGCGCGAATTCCAGAGCCGCACCTCCACCGGCGTGCGCGGCATCACCCTGCTCGGCGACGATGAGGTCATCTCGCTATCCATCCTCGCCGGCTTCGATGCCTCCACCGAGGAGCGCGACGCCTATTTGCGCGGCGACGAGGCGATGTCCGCCGAGCGACGCGCGGAGTTCGCCGGGGCGGAGGAATTCATCCTCACCGTCACCGCCAATGGCTATGGCAAGCGCACGTCCGCCTTCGCCTATCGCCGCACGGGGCGCGGCGGCCAGGGCATCACCAACATCATCACGTCCGAGCGCAACGGCCCGGTGGTGGCCAGCTTCCCGGCGCATAATGGCGAGCAGCTGATGCTCGTCACCGATCAGGCCAAGCTGATCCGCACCACTGTCGGCGATATCCGCATCGCCGGCCGCTCGACCCAGGGCGTCACCCTGTTCCGGGTCGCCGACGGCGAGCATGTCGTCTCCGCCGCGCGCATCGAGGAGAGCGAGGAGGAGGCAGAAGTCGATATCCGCGAGGGCATCGAGCCGGAGACCGCGCCCGTCCCTGACGCGGAGATCGGCGAGGATCTGGCCGACGGCGGGGAGTGATCCCCCCGCCCGGCCACTCCTGCCCGGGGTAGCTCACCGCACCGGCCGCCCCTTCGCCTCGACCGTCTCCCACGCCACCTGCTGCAATCGCTCGGCCACGTCGGGGGCGATGCCGAGATCGGCCGCCGCCTTCTCCTCCCGCCCGAAGGCGCGCGGATCGCGGCCGGTGATCGCGGCATAGGCGACCAGCGCCTCGAGATAATAGCCGTGGGCGCTGGCGTGGTAATGGTCATACGTCCACAGGTCGACCTGGCCATAGCTGATCCCGTCATAAGGGTCGGGATCGGCGATGCCCGCATCGATCGCGGCGTTGAACGCCTCGCCCACCGGCAACACCCGCTTCACGCCGGACGTGGCTGCCGCGGCGCGATCATAGCCGCGCCGCAAATCCTCGGCCATGGCGCGGATATCCCTGCCGTGCCACGGCTTGCCCTCCGGGTAGGTGAGGTCGGGGCGCGACCATGTCGCATCGAGGCTGATGTCGACCGCCGGATTGGCGCGCACGAACATCGCCGCGAAGCGGGGCGCATTCTCGATCAGCTCCGCCGGATCGCCGGGATTGCTCTGGCTGAGCGTGCTATAGTCCTGCAGCACGACATGGTCCCAGTGTCGATCGAGCATGGGAGCCTTGTTCGCCCAGTGCCAGGCCAGATCCTTGCCGCCGGCGGTCTCCAGGCTCACATGATAATCGAGCCCGGCCTGCTCGGTGAGCCGCTTGAAGATCGCCGGCATCCCGCCGACGCCCTCGCCGTTCAGGTCGGTGACGCTATCGGGCCGATAATGCCATGCCGCCGAACTGGCGCCGTAGGTGAAGCTGTTGCCGACGAACAGGATCGTCTCCGCCTGCGCCCCGGCGCTGACCAGAGCCGCCGCGCTCGCCCACAACAGCCGCCACATCCGCATCCCCGCCACCCGACCCTCCCTGGCTGATTTTGCCCACGCACGAATAGCAGCCCCGGAATAGGCCGTCGCGGTCAATGATAGACTAGCCGCTCTGGTGAATTATCCTTCATTCTTCGGCTGATAGAGTGGATATCTCAGAACGGCCATCAGGTCAGGGCTGCTTCGTGCACCGCGAACGAGGCCCACGCTGATAGCCGCCCGAGCCGCGCGATGAGCAGCCGCAAAGCAAGTTCCTCGCTTGCCGCGCACAGGCGCGACGACGCGGCGAGCCACTCTCGACCGGGTTAGAAAATAAATTATCATTATATATCAGCGCAGAGGCACTAGGCTCTTACATCCGGCCCGAGCATGGATTGCTCCCAATGCAGATATACATACACTTAACGGCACAGGGAAATTCCTATGACACGATAAGTGAATCGAGTTTCATGCCGATCTCAACTCACATCTCGCGGCGACTCGATAGGATATTTCCGTCGCGCGTCCGGGGTCTCCTAGAGCGTTGCCTCGATGGTGCGGGCGGCGGCGTCGGGATCCTCGGCCTGAGTGATCGGACGGCCGACGACAAGGACGGAGGCCCCGGCATCCAGGGCCGCACGCGGCGTCATCATTCGTTTCTGGTCGCCGGCGTCGCTGCCGGCAGGACGCACGCCGGGCACGACGAAGAAGCCGCCTGGCCAATGCTGCTTGGCGGCCTTCACTTCCTGTCCGGAGCAGACGATGCCGTCGATGCCGGCCTCGCGCGCGAGGTCGGCGAGGCGCAACACCTGATCATGCGGATCGCCCCCGACGCCGATCGCGGCGAGGTCGTCGCCGTCGAGACTGGTGAGCACGGTGACGCCGACGACCTTGCAGCCTTCCGGCGCGGCCGCCTTGGCGTCCTCCATCATCGCCCGCCCGCCGGCGGCATGGACGGTGATGATCGCCGGGTTGAGCGGGCGCAGCGCCTGCACGGCCTTGGCGACGGTGTTGGGAATGTCATGCAGCTTGAGATCGAGGAAGATCGGCAGATCGAGCGCGGCCATGTCGCGCACGCCGGAGCGGCCATTGGCGCAGAAGAATTCGAGGCCGAGCTTGATGCCGCCGACATGGTGGCGAACCTTGGCGGCGAGCGCCTTGGCGCGGTCGAGATCGGGGGTGTCGATGGCGACGAAAAGAGGACGGGTCATCAGCTCTGCACCGGAGAAACGGAAAGGTTAGCCGGGTGGTCCGCGGCAACGACGGTTGGCGTGGCCGTATCGGCGAGGCGGACATCGGCCAGCGCGCGCTCCGCGGCGTCGAGCCGGCGCCGCAGCCGCCAGCGCGTTGCCTGCAGTACGCCCAGCGTCGGCAACAGGCCGGCGAGGAAGGCGACCATCAGCAGCACCGGCAGCTTGGCGTCCAGCCGCAGGCCGCTCCACAGCGTCAGCGTCACCACCGTCCAGTTGCGCAGCGAGAAAATGACGATGGCGACCGCCAGGATCACCCAGAACAGGGTCTTCAGGAATTGCATCGCACTGTCTCCCCACGCGACCTTAGGCGAGACAGGGCCGTCATGGCCAGTGCTCAACCGATCTCCCGCGCCAGCGCCGTGAAAAGCTCGGGAATGGCGGCGAGCCGACCCTGCTCCTCGGCGAGAATGGCGCGGAACAGGTCGCGCTTGGCGGTGGCGACCGTGCCCGGCGGCAACGCCCGGCCCTCGGGAATGGCGGAAACGAGGATGTCGATCATCCGCTCGGCGCCGTGCAACCGGCCCCAGAGATAGTCATTCTCTCGCCATGCCCTGCTAAAGAATGCTCCGAAGCTATTGAACTGAATGCCCTTGAGTGTCGCAGCCGCGCCCCCCTTTCGGATCGAGGTGGCGTCGTCCGGGGCGATGCGATCAACCTTGATCGGATCGAATTCTTCCAGCCCCTCACCCCGCAGCAGCGCCAGCGTGGCGATGTCGTAAAAGGGGTAGCCGAGATAGGCGAGCAGCATCTCGCGCCGGTCCGCCTTGCCGAGGCCGGCGAGCGCGTCGGCGAGCAGCGCGTCGGCCTCGTCGTCGACCGCCCGCAAATTCCTGAGATCGCCGAGCCAGTCGAGTGTCGCCTGCGGCTGGGTGCGGCAGATGCGGGCGGCGGCGCGGGCCGTCTCGTCGTAGAAGCCCGGCCGCTGCCGGTCGAGATAGGGCGCCAGCGCCGCGAAGATGGCGACGCGGAAGGCGTCGAGGTGCGGCTCGTCCCTGCCGCGCCGCTCCTCCACCGCCTGCACGCTGCGCGCCAGGAAACGCAGGCGGCGGATGCGGAAACCCAGGTCATGGGTGCGGAAGAACGTCTTGGCGGCCTCGTTGGCGCCGCCCGCGGAAAGCGCGCCGGGCGCGTCGACGCCAGCGGCGTGCACCGCCGACAGGATGGCGGCGCGCAATGCGTCGCGCCCTCCGGCATCGCGCCCGCCGGCGAGCGTGTGGATCAGCGCGGCAAGCTCGCCGCACACCGCGGCGAGCTTGAGGTGGCCATAGCTCGCATAGGCATAGCCGGCGCCGCGCGCGGCGGCGTCATGCGCCCGCGCCCGCCACGCCGCGAGGCGCGCCGGCGTCGGCCGGTCAAGCAACAGCGGCTGGCCGAAACCGCTCTCGATCGCCGCATCCACCTCCGGCCGCAGCCCCTCCACCACCTGGCGCAGCGCGGTGATGCGCGCCGAGCGCCGGTCGACGCGCTCGAGATTGTCGCGGATCGGCTGGCTGCGCGGGAGGTCGGACAGCGCGGCGAGGATCGTGGTGAAGAAACCGGGCGGCCGCGCCCGATCGCCGGTCCGCATGCCGATCGAGCGGATGTTCGGCTTGGGATCGATATAGACGATCCGCCGGTCGACCTCGCGGCGCGCCGGCCGGTCGACCAGCGCGTCGATCGCCGGCTGGAACGGCGCGTTGGCCAATACCGATCCGTCGATCAGCACGGCGCTTTCGGCCGCGCCGATCGCGGCATGATCGGGCAGCACCCGGGCGAGGAACTCGTCGCGGCCGGGCCAGCGCGCGCCGCGATCGGCAAGCACGCGATCGAGTTCGTCGACGCGGAAGGGCGGGAAGGCACCGGGGAAGCTCGCCGTGGCGCGCGCCGCGAAGGCCAGCTCGGCGGCGGCGCCGAGGTGGCGCGGCGCGGCGCCGCGATCGGAGAAATTCGCCATCAGCCGATGCTCGGTCTCCAGCACCTCCGGCGGCGAATGGAGCTGGATGCGCTCGGCATGGCCATGGAAATCGGTGAGCGTCACGGTGAGGTCGAGCGGCTGGCCGTTCGGCAGCAGCGCCGGGCCGGCCGGCGCTTCGGCCATCGCGTCCAGCGCATCGAGGATCATGTGGGTGAAGCCCTCGCCGGTGAAGGGCGGCTCGAACCAGCGCGATCGCATGAAGCCGGAGAGCTTGGCGCGCACCTCCGCGCGCGTATCGGGCTCCACCGTCTCGTCGACCGTGTCGCCGCGCCGGGCGGCTGCCCACACCAGCGGCTGCGCCCAGAATTTGGCGAAGCGCGAGCCCGGCCGCGCCTCCGGATCAATCAGCTTCTCGATATCGGCGAGTTCCAGCCACAGATCGGTCAACGGCTCCAGCGACTGGCCGCTGGCGATGGCCTGGGCGAGGAAGATGGCGTTGATGCCGCCGGCACTGGCCCCGGTCAGGATATCGCACAGCACGCGCAGCCTGGTGTCGGTGGTCGTCGCGATCTGATCCATCAGCCGCAGATAGACCGCCTCGCTGCCGCCCTCCGGCCATTCGCCGGCATGCAGCGCACGGCTCGCCCGGCAGAGGCGCCACACCTCCTTGGTGATGCCGTGCATGTAGACGGCCAGGCTGATCCCGCCATAGCAGACCAGCGCGAGCCGCAGCTCCTTCTCCCGCATGCCCAGCGGGTTGGCACAGGCCGGCCTCTGCGCCAACCCCTTTGATTTCATCCCGTTTTGGAAACTGTTCCGCAACTAGGGCCGTTGGGCGCTATGGCCAAGCGCGGTTCGTTCCGTCATAGAGCCGAGCGTTCGAGGCGGCCCTGACGGGTGCCGGCGCGATCGGACAGGGAGCCCGGGCGAGTGAAGATACGGATAGCGATCATCGCATTCGTGCTCTCGATGCTGCTGAACCTTGTCCTCGCCGGCTGGGCTCTCGACTGGCGGATCGTGCCGGCGCTGCTCGCCGGCTGGTTCCTGGCGGATCTCGCCTCGGGCGTGATCCACATGCTGATGGATTATGTGCCGTGCCCCGAAGGCGTCGGCCTCGGCACGCTCTATTTCTACGGCGAGGGGCGCGACACCCCGGAATATGCGGCGCTTCGTCGCCAGGTGTTCGCGCGGATCAGCCCGCTCGATCGCATCCTGTTCGATTTCAAGGTGCATCATCCGCGCCCGGATTCGCTGGGCCGGCGCAGCATGCATTACCAGATCTGGTCGACGATCGTGTTCGCCGCCCTGCCGGTGTCGCTGCTGCTCAACGCCTGGGCGCTGCTGTGGCCGGCGCCGGGCTGGGTGATGGCCGGCGCGCTGGCCTTCGTTATCGGCGGCACATTCTCGCAATATTTCCACGGCGCGCTGCATCGCCGCGACAATCCGCCAGTGGTGAACGTGATGCGCCGCCTGCATCTGCTGATGACGCCCGAGATGCATGACCGGCATCATCGCTCGCTCCAGCGCGATTTCGCGACGATCAGCGGCTGGTCGAATCCGCTGCTCAACCATGTCTTCCACTGGCTGCGCGCCCGCGGCCATCTCCGCGACGAGGGGCTCGAGCCGGTCGGCTAGGCCGGGGCGGCATCCGCCGTTGACGACGCGCCCGCCGGAAAACCCCCGCCTCGGGGGGACGACGAATCGCGGATATTGAATTTCTGCTGCCGGAGCGGCTATGTTCCTGTTTCGTTCGTAGGAGTGGGAAGCAAGTGGCGAAGGTCCAGAAGCGCTATGTCTGCCAGGCCTGCGGCGGGTTGAGCCACCGCTGGCAGGGCCAATGCCCCGACTGCGCGGAGTGGAACACGCTCTCCGAGGAGCTGCCGCAGGTCGTCACGCCCTTTTCAGCTCGGCATGATCTGCGCAGCGGCGGCCGGGCGCTGGCGCTGGACGGGCTGGACGCCGACATCCCCTCCCCGAAGCGGCTGACGACCGGCATCGATGAGCTCGATCGCGCCATTGGCGGCGGGCTGGTGCCGGGCTCGGCGACGCTGATCGGCGGCGATCCCGGCATCGGCAAGTCCACCCTGCTGCTCCAGGCCGCCGCCCGGCTGGCCCTCGCCGGACAGCCAGTCGCCTATATCTCGGGGGAGGAGGCGGCCGATCAGGTCCGGCTGCGCGCGCGCCGGCTCGGCCTCGGCAAGGCACCGGTCCGGCTCGGCGCGGCGACGTCGGTGCGCGACATCCTGCACACGCTCGGACAGGGCGCGCCCCCGGCGCTGCTGGTGATCGATTCGATCCAGACCATGTATTCCGATCAGATCGAAGGCGCCCCCGGCACGGTCAGCCAGGTGCGCGCCTCGGCCCACGAGCTGATCCGCTTCGCCAAGGAGACGGGCACGGCGCTGGTGCTGGTCGGCCATGTCACCAAGGACGGGTCGATCGCCGGTCCGCGCGTGCTGGAGCATATGGTCGACACGGTGCTCGCCTTCGAGGGCGAGCGATCGCATCAGTACCGCATCCTGCGCGTCGTCAAGAACCGGTTCGGCGGCACCGACGAGATCGGCGTGTTCGCAATGGACGAAGGCGGCCTGTCCGAGGTCGCCAACCCCTCCAGCCTGTTCCTCACCGCCCGCGGCGACGGCGTGTCGGGGGCGGTGGTGTTCCCGGCGCTGGAGGGCACCCGGCCGATCCTCGTCGAGATCCAGGCGCTCACCGTCCGCCTCGCCTCCGGGGCGACGCCGAGGCGCGCGGTGGTCGGCTGGGACAGCGGGCGGCTGGCGATGATCCTCGCTGTGCTCGAGGCTCGCTGCGGGCTGAGCTTCTCGACGGCGGAGGTCTATCTGAATGTGGCGGGCGGCTATCGGGTGAGCGATCCGGCCTGCGATGTCGCGGTGGCGGCGGCGCTCGTCTCGGCGCTGGCCGAGCGGCCGGTGCCGGCGGACGCGGTGGCGTTTGGCGAAGTGGCGCTCTCCGGCGAGGTGCGCCCGGTGGCGCACGCCAATATCCGCCTCAAGGAATCAGCCAAGCTGGGCTTCGGCCGCGCGCTGGCGCCGGCGGGGGTGGCGCCGCAAGGCGGCATGACGCTGTCAGGCTTCGCCACCCTCGGTGCGCTGGTCGATCATCTGCTCGCGCGCGGATAACGCCCGGCCGCATCCCGCCACACCGACGCCGGTTCAGCGCAACGGCGCCGGCTCCGGTCCCGCCCTGCCCCGGCCAAAGGCGTCGATCGCCAGTTGCAGATGGTGGGCGGCGAGATCGTCGCCGCGCCGGTCGAGCAGGCTGTGCGAAACCTCCATCAGGGTACGGATGGCGTCGTCGTCGATGTCAGCCTCGCGCAACATGCCGAGCACGCGGGCCATCGCGGCGATTTGCCGCTTCAAGTCGATGACAGAATCGAGTGCGTGCTGCGTGAGCGTGTTCGCGATGCTCAATGCCTGGTCAGTCTGCCCGGCCATAGCGCTCTCCGAAATGGCCATCGGCACGCCCTCGGGGCGCGCCGTGGCTCGAAAACCGGGTGCTAGAAACCAAAAGCAAGTTTGGCGCGACGCCTTTAAGCCCAAGGCTCTGGACATACGCGGTCGCCACCCGGTTATCGAGAACCGGCGCTCTTGCTTTCGGGCTTCCTAGGACCCGTCCTGCGTCTCCGCAGGCGCCCAGTTCCTACTACGCAAATTGCGCAGCACAAGCTGCGCACAGCATGCAGCGCGGCTACCGGCGAGGACAAGTGCGCCACGCCTCCGGCCCGAATTTTGCGCGCCTGTCGCTGAGTTTGCGTAAAATGAGTGATTACTTCTCTGCCCGACAAGTTCGGGGTGACGATCCATCCAAATTGCCTATATGCCGCCCATGCCCCGCGTCGCCGCCAAGATCTGTGGCCTGTCCACGCCCGAGACGCTGGATGCTGCGCTCGCCGCACGCGCGGCCCATGTCGGCTTCGTGTTCTTCGCGAAGAGCCCGCGCAACGTCACTCCCGATCAGGCACGCGCCCTCGCCACCCGCGCCGAGGGCGTGGCACGGCGCGTCGGCGTGTTCGTCGATCCGGACGACGCGCTGCTGGCCGTCGCCATCGCCGCCGGCCTCGATGCCGTGCAGCTTCACGGTGACGAGACGCCGGAGCGCACCGCCGCCATCCGCCAGCGCTTCTCCGTCGAGACTTGGAAGGCGATCCCCGTCCGCACGGCCGCCGATCTCACCGCCGCCGGGCGTTATCGCGGCGCTGCCGACCGGCTGCTGTTCGATGCCAAGACGCCCCGTGGCGCGGACCTTCCCGGCGGGCTCGGCCTGCGTTTCGACTGGCGGCTGCTGGAGGGCTATCGGCATGCGGCGCCCTGGGCGCTATCCGGCGGGCTGGATGCCGACAATGTCGCTGAAGCCGCCGGCATCACGGGGGCGACCCTGGTCGATGTCTCGTCCGGCGTCGAAAGCGCCGCGGGCGTCAAGGATGTCGACAGGATCGCCGCCTTCTGCCAAGCGGTCGGGCGTCTATGAGCATCCAGAACTCCCTCCGGGCCCAGCCCGACGCGCGCGGTCATTTCGGCGAATTCGGCGGACGCTATGTCGCCGAGACGCTGATGCCGTTGATCCTCGACCTGGAGCGCGAATATCGCGCCGCCCGCGCCGACCCGGCCTTCGCCGATGAGCTCAACGGGCTGATGACCCATTATGTCGGCCGCCCCAGTCCGCTTTATTATGCCGAGCGGCTGACCGAGATGCTCCGCGCCGAAGCGCCGGCCGGCATGGGCGCGAAAATCTATTTCAAGCGCGAGGAGCTGAACCACACCGGCGCGCACAAGATCAACAATTGCATCGGCCAGATCCTGCTCGCCATCCGCATGGGCAAGACGCGGATCATCGCCGAGACCGGCGCCGGCCAGCATGGCGTCGCCACCGCCACGGTCGCGGCCCGCTTCGGGCTGCCCTGCACGATCTTCATGGGCGCCAAGGACGTCGAGCGGCAGCAGCCCAACGTGTTCCGCATGAAGCTGCTCGGCGCCGAGGTCCGCCCGGTGGTCTCGGGCGCGCAGACGCTCAAGGACGCGATGAACGAGGCGCTGCGCGACTGGGTCGCCAACGTCCACGACACCTTCTACATCATCGGCACCGCGGCCGGCCCGCATCCTTATCCGGAGCTGGTCCGCGATTTCCAGTCGGTGATCGGGCACGAGACCCGCGCGCAGATCATGGCGGCGGAAGGCCGCCTGCCCGATCTGCTGGTGGCGGCGGTGGGCGGGGGATCGAACGCCATCGGCATGTTCCACCCGTTCCTGGACGATCCGGAGGTGGCGATGCTCGGCATCGAGGCCGCCGGCCATGGCGTCGACACCGACAAGCACGCCGCGAGCCTCAACGGCGGCACGCCGGGCATCCTTCATGGCAACCGCACCTATCTGCTGCAGGACGAGGACGGCCAGATCACCGAGGCCCATTCCATCTCGGCGGGGCTCGATTATCCTGGCATCGGCCCCGAGCACAGCTGGCTGCACGAGATCGGGCGGGTCAAGTATGAAGGCGTGACGGACCGGGAGGCGCTCGACGCCTTCCAGCTCTGCTGCCGTGCCGAGGGCATTATCCCGGCGCTCGAATCCTCGCACGGGCTGGCCGCGATCATCCGCAACGCGCGCGATTATCGCGAGGACCAGATCATCGTCCTCAACCTGTCCGGGCGCGGCGACAAGGACATCTTCACCGTTGCCGACGCACTGGGGGTGGCGCTGTGAGCCGCATCGCCTCTGCCTTTGCCCGCGCCGCCGCCGAAGATCGCGCCGCGCTCGTCGCCTTCATCACCGCCGGCGATCCGGCGCCTGCGGTCACGCCCGCCATCCTCGATGCCGCGGTGGCGGGGGGCGCCGACGTCATCGAGCTCGGCATGCCGTTCACCGATCCGATGGCGGACGGCCCCGCCATCCAGCTCGCCAATCTCCGCGCGCTCGCCGCGGGCACGACGACCTCGGCGGTCCTCGACATCGCCGCCGGCTTCCGCGCCCGCCACCCGCAGGTGCCGCTGATCCTGATGGGCTATGCCAATCCGATGGTCCGCCGCGGGCCGGACTGGTTCGCCTCGGCCTGCGCGGAAGCCGGCGTCGATGGCGTGATCTGCGTCGATATCCCGGCCGAGGAGGATGACGCGCTCGGCGCCTCGTTGCGCGCGGCAGGAGTCGCCGTCATCCGCCTCGCCACGCCGACCACCGACAGCACCCGCCTGCCGGTCGTGCTCGATGGCGCGGGCGGCTTCCTTTATTATGTTTCGGTCGCCGGCATCACCGGGATGCAGCAGGCGGCGCAAGCCTCGATCGCCGACGCCGTCGCGCGTCTGAAGCAGGGCACGGCGCTGCCCGTCGCCGTAGGCTTCGGCGTGCGCGCGCCCGAACAGGCCGCCGAGATCGGCCGCGTCGCCGATGGCGTCGTCGTCGGCTCGGCGATCATCGACGCCATCGCCAAGGCGGGCGCCGCGGGTGAAGACCCCGCTCCCGCCGTCCGTTCGTTCGTAGATAGCCTCGCCGCCGCGCTGCGGGGCGCCCGCCAGGAGATCGCCGCATGAGCTGGCTCGATCGTGTCCGCCAGAGTATCCCGTTCATCGCCAAGCGCGAGACGCCGGACAATCTCTGGCACAAATGCCCGTCGTGCGGGCAGATGGTGTTCATGAAGGAGTGGGAGGAGAATCTCTCCGTCTGCCCGAAATGCGGCCATCATGGCCGCATCGGCCCGGCGGCGCGCTTCGCCCAGGTGTTCGATGCGGCGACCTACACCTTGCTGCCGCGTCCGACGGTGCGCGAAGATCCACTCAAGTTCCGCGACACCAAGCCCTATGCCGCGCGCATCAAGGCCGCCCGCGCCGCCACCGCCGAGAATGACGCGCTGGTCAACGCCCGCGGCATGATCGAGGGGCTGAAGGCGGTGGTCGGCGTGCAGGACTTCGCCTTCATGGGCGGATCGATGGGCATGGGCGTCGGCGCTGCCTTTCTCGCCGGCGTCGAGGCGGCGATCGCGGATCATTGCCCCTACATCATCTTCACCGCCGCGGGCGGCGCGCGCATGCAGGAGGGCATCCTCTCGCTGATGCAGATGCCGCGCACCACCGTCGCCATCGCCAGGCTGCACGAGGCGGGGCTGCCCTATATCGTGGTGATGACCGATCCGACCACCGGCGGCGTCACCGCGAGCTACGCGATGCTCGGCGACGTCCAGATCGCCGAGCCCAACGCGCTGATCGGTTTCGCCGGCCAGCGCGTGATCGAGAGCACGATCCGCGAAAAGCTCCCCGAAGGCTTTCAGCGCGCCGAATATCTGCTCGATCACGGCATGCTCGACATGGTCGTGCGCCGCCACGATCTGCGCGCGATGCTCGCCCAGCTGATCGGCTATCTCGCGCCGGAGAAGGCGGCGGCGTAAGGCACGGGCCGACCTTCGTCACCTTGAACCTGTTTTCCAGGGCCCACCCCTCCGCGCGCTCCGCAGCGTGTGGAGAAGAGGATGCTGAAACCGGTTCACATGACGAGACCGGCAGCGAGCGCGGAACAGGCAGGCTCTGAATATCATGGCGGATCACGCGGTTTCCGATCATCCGGGCGTCCAGCATCAGCTCGATCGGCTGGCGACCCTGTCCCCCGGCGCGGACGTGCTCGGGCTGGATCGCATCGCCCGGCTGCTCGATCGCCTCGGCAATCCGCAGCGCCGCCTGCCGCCGGTGCTGCATGTCGCCGGCACCAACGGCAAGGGCTCGACCTGCGCCTTCCTGCGCGCCGCGCTGGATGCGTCAGGCCTCGCCGTCCACGCCTATACCAGCCCGCACCTTGTCCGCTTCAATGAGCGCATCCGCCTGGCCGGCCGGCTGATCGGAGACGAGGCGCTCGCCGATTATCTCGCGCGCGTCCTCGACATCGCCGACGGCATCGGCCCCAGCTTCTTCGAGGTGACCACTGCCGCCGCCTTCCTCGCCTTCGCCGAGAGGCCGGCGGACGCCTGCGTGATCGAGGTCGGGCTCGGCGGCCGGCTCGATGCGACCAACGTGCTGGAGGCGCCGGCGGTGTGCGGCATCACCCAGCTCGGCATCGATCATCAGGCCTTCCTCGGCGATCGGCTGGAGGATATCGCCGCCGAGAAGGCCGGCATCGCCAAGCGCGGGGTGCCGCTCATCACCCAGCATTATACCCGCACCGTCGCCGATCGCGTCGGCCAGGTCGCGGCCGAGCGCGGCGCCGTGTGGCTGCCCAAGGGCGGCGTGTGGGAAGCGACCGCCTACCAGGGCCGGCTGCGCTATCGCGACGCCGACGGGGCGCTTGAGCTCCCCCTCCCCCGTCTGCCCGGCGCGCATCAGGCCAGCAACGCCGCGCTTGCCGTGGCCATGCTGCGCCACCAGCAGGCGCTCGCCGTGCCGGCATCGGCGCTGCGTGCCGCGATGGGATGGGCGGACTGGCCGGCCCGATTGCAGCGGCTCGGCGCCGGCCCGCTCGCCGATCTGCTGCCGGCCGGCAGCGAGCTATGGCTGGACGGCGGGCATAATCCGGCGGCGGCGCGCGTCGTCGCCGACTGGTTTCGCGGCCATGTCCCGGCGGGACGGCCGTTCCACATCGTCCTCGGCCTGCTCGCCAACAAGGATCCCGCCGGCATCCTGCGCGCGCTGTCCGGTCGCGCCGCCACGATCCATGCCGTGCCGGTGCCCGGCCACGCGCATCACGAGCCTGCGGAACTGGCCCAGATGGCGGGCGCTGCGGGCCTGTCCGGCATCGCCCAGGAAAGCCCGGCGGCGGCGCTGGGCTGGATCGCCCGCCATGCCGACCGCATCCAGCCGCCGGTGGTGCTGATCATGGGCTCGCTCTATCTCGCCGGCACGGTGCTGGCGGAGAATGATCAGCTGCCGGACTGAACCTCCCCGGCGTCGCCGATCGAACGGTCGATCAGGCCGCTGCGCATCATCATCCAGAAGATAGCGATCCCCGGCAGCGCGAGCAGCGCCGTGAACAGGTAGAATGCCGGATATCCCATCGCCTCGATCAGCGCGCCGGCGGTGGTCCCGGTGATCAGCCGTCCGGCGATGCTGGCCGTCGCCGACAGCAGCGCATATTGGGTTGCCGTGAAGCGCAGGTCGGTCAGCGCCGAGAGATATGCGACCACCGTCACCCCGCCGATGCCGCTCGCGAAATTCTCGAAGCCGATCGCCGCGGCCATACCGATATTGCTCGGCCCCGATGCCGCCAGCAGCGCGAAGCCGATATTGGTCACGCCCATCAGCACCAGGCTGATCATCACCGATCGTTTGAGCCCGAGCTTCGAATAGATGATGCCGCCGACGAACACGCCGGCCAGCAACGCCCAGAAACCCACTCCAACATCGAATACCGCGATCTGATCATTGGTGAAGCCGAGATCGTCGAACAATAAGCGCAGCGTCAGATTGGCGAGCGTATCGCCAATCTTGTGCAGCAGCACGAACACCAGGATCAGCGCCGCGCCCTCGCGCCGGAAGAATTCCGAGAGCGGGCCGACAAAGGCGTCGACCATCTCGGCCAGGCCACGCTGCTTTGCCGGTTCGCGTCGCCGCGTCGGCTCGCCCATCACCAGAGCGGTTATGATTGCCGGCAGCCCGAACAGCGCGCACAGCCAATAGGCGCCGGTCCAGCCGATGCGCACCGCCATCACCAGCGCCAGCGCACCCGCCGCAGCGGATCCGATCCGCCAGCCATATTGCGACATGCCCGAACCGACGCCGAGCTGGCGCGGCTCGAGCAGCTCGATGCGATAGCCGTCGATGACGATGTCGTAGGTGGCGCCGGCCACGCCGACCAGCACCGCGGCCACCGCCACCTGGCCAAGATGGGCGGCCGGATCGAGCCCGCCGAGGAGGAGCACCGCCGCAATCGAAAGCACTCCAGCGACAAGCATCCAGGAGACGCGTTGTCCCAAGCGATGCAGTAGCGGCAAGTGCATCCGATCCACGATCGGCGCCCAGAGAAACTTGACATTATAAACGAGGAAAGCAAGCGCGAAGGCCGTTACGCTCTTCTTGTCTATTCCTGCCTGGGCCAACCGCGTGGTGAGCGTCGAGGCGATCATCGTGAACGGAAACGCTGACGAAATGCCCAAGAAAAATGCGGCAAGCGGCGCCGCTTCGGTGTAAGGTCGAATGACGGCTGGAACCTTGGCGCGCCAGCCCACGGGAGAGACCATGTCGTTCATAGCGTTTTTGTGTAGCGTACCCTCCCCAAAGGTCGAGGGGGCGGGGCCGCAAAATTCGGCCACGGCTCCTGGACAGGATTAACTCCCTCTTTAGCCTCGTGCGTTTATCCCGGCGAAATATGAGCAAATATTCGCTCCCCTCGGTTCGCTCCCGCCTCGGCCGTGCGCTGCACGGTCTCGCTGCACGCATGCTGCACCAGGAGGCACGGGAACGCTGGCACGAGGCCGCTCTCCATCCCTCCATCCCGGACGCGGTGCTGCTGGCGGATCTGATCGCGGCGGTCGAAAATGACAGGCTCGCCCTCGTATACCAGCCCAAGCTCAATGCCCGCAGCAATCAGATCGAGGCGGTCGAAGCCTTGCTGCGCTGGCAGCATCCGGTGGCAGGCGCGATCGGCCCGGCCGATTTCATCCCCTGGGCGGAGCGGCACGGCCTGATCCGTCAGGTCACGCAATGGGTGCTGCGCACCGCGATCCGCGACCAGGCCGATCTCGCCGCCAGTGGCCACGCGCTGGCCGTCAGCGTGAATCTCTCCGGACGGCTGGTCGGCGACCGCAGCTTCACCCGCTGGGCGCTCGAGGCATGCAAGGAGGCCGTCGGCCCGATCGGCATGGAGATCACCGAGACGGCAGTCATCGACGGCACCGAGAATGCGCTGGAGAATCTCCACGCCTATGCCGATGCCGGCATCCGTGTGGCGATCGACGACTATGGCGCGGGCCTTTCGTCCCTCGCCTATCTTCGCAAGTTACCGGCAAGCGAGCTGAAGATCGACAAGATGTTCATCTCCACCCTCGTCTCGAGCCACCGCGATCCGTTGCTGGTGCGATCGACGATTGATCTTGCTCACGCCCTGGAAATGGAAGTCACCGCCGAGGGTGTCGAGACCCCGATCGCGCTGTCGCTGCTGCGCGTCATGGGTTGTGATCTTATCCAGGGCTATGAAATTTCCCGTCCGCTGCCTCTGGACGAGCTCCGCCACTTCCTCGATACACGGAATGCGGAGTCTGGGGTGACGGCGACTACCCGGTCGCCTGTCTCAATTACCCAATTCGCGGGTCGCTTGTAGCTTAGTCTAAACAATCAGTGCTAACTGATTGTAAACCATGGGCCTGTACCCACTGGTAACCCTGCCCTGTCAGTTTCGTTGACGGGAATGGACGGGGCGGATTGTCAAAAGGGAATAGAGATGTCGCTGCGCGCACGTCGGATCCGGATCGCCGCCTTGGCGGCTTCGCTTGGAACGCTTTCTCTCGCCGCCGGAATGGCGTCCGCGCAGGGCACGAACCCCGCGCCCCGTCCCGTCAGGCCACAAGGCATCGTCACGCCGTCATGGGGCAGTGTCAGTCCGTTCTGGGGTAGCGTCAGTCCGTTCTGGGGCAGCGTCAGCCCGTTCTGGGGTAGCGTCAGCCCGTTCTGGGGTAGCGTCAGTCCGTTCTGGGGTAGCGTCAGCCCGTTCTGGGGTAGCGTCAGTCCGTTCTGGGGCAGCGTCAGCCCGTTCTGGGGCAGCGTCAGTCCGTTCTGGGGTAGCGTCAGCCCGTTCGGCGGCGCCGCGCCGGCGGATGGCATCATACCGCAATGGGGTAACATCAACGCCTTTTGGGGCGACGTGAACACGCGCTGGGGCAGCGTCAGCCCGTTCTGGGGCAGCATCAGCCCGTTCGCCGATCCCTCCGCCTATCAGCCGGTGGCCGATCAGCTGAAGGAGATGATGCAGCATTCGGCCGACTTCTGGGGCGCCACCGTCCAGCAGAAGACCGGCAAGTCCTTCCAGGATGGTTTCGCCCAGCCGCTGCTCGTCAAATACGGCATCGATCTCAACGATCCGTCGACGCTCGCCAAGCTCGACGTCGGCCAGCGCAACCAGTTCTTCGTCGACTGGTATGATGGCCTGATGAACCTCTCCGGCACGGACCGCGTCGATCACTGGATGGGTGCGGTGCATTGGAACCCGGCGCTCAGCCAGGTCCAGGGGGCAGGCTCCGGCACGGTGATCGGCCTGCTCGACTTCACCGTCAAGGATCCTGACCTCACCCAGAGCATCAGCAAATATACCGGCGTGTCCGATTTCTCGAACGGTCACGGCGCCGCCGTCGCCAGCCTGATGATCTCGGCGCAGGACGGCAAGGGCGTGATGGGCATCGCGCCGCGCGCCACCGTCGTCGCTTACAATCCGTTCGACGCGACCGGCACCGCCAACTGGGCGGACATCACCAATGGCGTGAAAATGCTCGTCCAGAACAGGGCGAGCATCGTCAACATGTCGCTGGGCGTGCCCGGCTACACGCTGCATCCGGACTGGAACGGCGTGTTCACCGATGCCTCACTGGCCGGGAAGATCGCCAAGACCGTGTTCGTCATCGCCGCCGGCAACGAGGGCGCCAGCCAGACCGGCAAGATCCTGTGGAATCCGGCCAATCCCTACTTCCTCGTCGTCGGCTCGGTCGACCCGTCCGGCACGATCTCCAGCTTCTCGAACCGGCCGGGCGACGCCTGCCTCGTGTCCAGTGCCACCGCGACATGCGCGGCGGGCAACGCGCTGCGCGATCGCTTCATCGTCGCGCCCGGCGAGCTGATCCTCGTCTCGGACGACAAGGGCGGCACGATGCGCATGTCCGGCACTTCGCTGGCGGCGCCTCTGGTGTCGGCGACGATCGCCCTGCTGCACGATCGCTGGCCGTGGCTCGCCACCAATCCCAAGGCGACGACCAACATCATCCTGCGCTCCGCGCGTGATCTCGGCGCGCCGGGTGTCGACGATGTCTATGGCGTCGGCCTGCTCGACGTCACCGCCTCGCAGTCGCCGATCGACATGAATGCGCTGCGTCTCTACCAGATGGTCAACGGCAAGCTGACCCAGCAGCCGCTGTCCTCCGTGCAGGGAGCGACGCAGGAAACGCTGACCAAGTGGGAAGCCGACGGCGCCTTCTTCTACGCCTATGAGGATATCGACGGCACGTTCCGCGACTTCTCGATCCCGCTGTCGACCCGCTTGGTCGGCGGCGCCACCCTGTCGCCGACCGGCCGGCAGGAGAAGTTCCAGCAATATCTCTACAGCCGCTTCATCGATTGGGTCGGCAAGACCGGCACGAGCGGCGGCGCGGCGGGCTTCGCCTCGTTCACCAGCATGTCGGCGCCGGTCGGCAACCCCTATGGCGTCAACATGACCATGTCGATGGCGCCGCGGACGCTGATGCAGGGCTATCGCCAGTCGGGTATGCCCTATCAGACGGCGTTGCAGATCGCCGATCAGGACAATCGCTTCGCGATCACCGCCGGCGACGGCGACGGCGCGATCACGCTCGGCCAGCATGCCGGCTTCGGCCTCGCTTCGGATTATGACAGCGACACCGGCGGCGCCAACCCGCTGCTCGGCCTCGCCTCGGGCGGCGCCTATGCGGCGGCGCGCTATGCGCTCAGCGATCGGGTGCAGATGTCGTTCGGCGTGACGGAGCGTTCGCTGCGCCGCGACACCCGCGGCATGTCGGTGGGCGACCAGCTGATGCTCGGCGGCATTCCGGACAACCGCAGCTCGGCCGAACATGTCGCGATCAGCTATCGCATGTCGCCGGCGATCACCGTCAATGCGGGCTATACCCGCCTGCGGGAGAACACCGCGCTGCTCGGCACCCAGTCTGTCGATCGCGCCGATCTCGCCGGCGGCTCGACCACCGACGGCGCCACCATCGGCATGAACGTGGCGGTCACGAGCGATCTCAACATCGCCGCCTCGGGCACCGTCGGCCGCACCCAGGCCAATGGCCGGCAGAACATCGCCGTCGGCAATGGCGGCCTGCTCACTTCGTCCTACGAGGTCGCGCTGACCAAGAACAAGCTGTTCGACGCCCGCGATCGCATCCGCTTCACGTTCAGCCAGCCCATGTATCTGGAGCAAGGCAAGATTGATTACACGACCGTGCAGGTGATCGATCGCCAGACCGGCGAACTCGGAAATGTCACCCAGTCCTTCGACATTTCCGGCAAGAATCGCCAGTTCATCGGCGAGATGCTCTACGGCCGCAGCCTCGGCATCAATCGGGAGGTGAGCCTGTTCGGCCGCGCCCGGCTGAAGCAGGGCGTCACCACCGATGCGCTGCCGGCCTATATCGCCGGCGCTCGCTTCCGCATGGGTTTCTGATCTCGTTATGCGCGTTGTAAATCCTTAGAGATTCCTTAGCCGTGTTGTGCCATGCTCATTCCCGTGGCGGGGAGAGGCATTGGTGCGTTACGTCCCGGAAATATTGGCGCTTTTCTCGGCAATCTGTGCGCCGCTCGTCCTGAGCGGCGCGCAGGCCGCCGATGTGCCCGCCGCACGACAGGCCGCTCCCTCCTCGTTCGATGCTCTTATCGCCGCCGCCAAGCAGGCGATGATGGCCGATCCGGCCGCCGCGCTCGGCCGCGCTCGCGAGGCCGGGGCGCTCGCGCCCTCCGCCCCCTCCCCCGAGATCGCGCTGGCTACCGCAGGGTGGCTGGAGGGCGAGGCCCTGACCCGACTCAATCGTGTCGTCGAGGCGACGCCGGTCCTCGAAAAGGCGCTGGCGATCGTCGCCCGGCGCGCACCCAACACCAAGCTCCATGGCGACCTGATGCGCGCCAAGGGCACCGCTGATACCATTTCCGGGCGGGTGTCGGAGGCGTTGCGGGATTTCCAGCAGGCCCTCGAAATCTATCGCGCCGCCGGCGAGCCGCGCGGACAGGCGATGGCGCTGCAGAATATCGGCATCATCTACACCGACGCCGGCGAATATGAGCGGGTGCTGCGCTATTACGAGCAGGCGAACGAGGCCTATGGCGGCGACCCCATGCTCACCGCCACCGCCCATAACAATATCGGCCGCGCGTGGCGCGAGCTGGGCCGGCTCGATCGCGCCGAGCAGGAATTCAAGCGCGCCCTCGATCTTGCTCGCGAGGCCAGGGCCCCGGCGTTCGAGCAGGAGATCCTGGAAAACCTTGCCTGGACCCAGCTTGCCGCCGGCCGCCTCGCTGATGGTGATCTCGCCATCGCCCGGGCGATGCAGCTCGGGACCCGGGGCGATGGCGGGATCAGCCCGTTCTTGTGGGGCGTGGCGGCGAAGAGCGCCGTCATGCACGGCGATCTTCCGCGTGCCCGGGCACTGATCCAGCGCACCATGCAGGCGCCCGGCGCCAATGACGAGCCGGCGTTCCGCGAGTTCCAGAAGACCGCCTATGAAATCTACAAGCGCAGCGGTGACGAGCGCCAGGCGCTCGCCCATTTCGAAATCTTCAAGCGGCTGGACGATCGTGCGCGCGAGCTGACCACCTCGACCAGCGCCGCGCTGATGGCGGCTCGATTCGACTTCGCCAACCAGAATATGCGCATCACCTCGCTCAAGGCCGGCCAGATTGAGCGCGACGCCAAGCTCGCCGTATCGCGGGCGCGGCTGCGTACCACGCTGATCACCGGCGCGCTCGGCATCGCGGTGATCGTGTCCGGCCTCAGCCTGATCGCCTTCTTCTCGATTCGCCGCAGCCGCAACGAGACGCGCGACGCCAATGCCAGCCTGAGCACCGCCAATGTCGCGCTGGAAAAGGCGCTGCGGGCCAAGACCGAATTCCTCGCCACCACCAGCCACGAGATCCGCACGCCGCTGAACGGCATTCTCGGCATGACCCAGGTGATCCTCGCGGATCGCAGCGTCGAGCCGGGCCTGCACGACCGCATCAAGCTGGTGCACAACGCCGGCGAGACGATGCGCGCGCTGGTCGACGACCTGCTCGATGTCGCGAAGATGGAGACCGGCAACCTCACCATCGAGAGCGCGCCGGCCAGCCTGCACGAGATTCTGCGCCACGCCGTCCAGCTGTGGGCGGACCACGGCGCCGCCAAGAACGTCGCCGTCACCCTCGATCTGGGTGACACGCCGGACGGCATCGTCACCGACGAGGCGCGGCTGCGGCAGGTAGTGTTCAACCTCATGTCGAACGCGGTCAAATTCACCGACAAGGGCTCGGTCGGGCTGTGCGCTCGCGTCCTGCCCGGCGATCCGGAGATGCTGGCCATCACCGTTGCCGATACCGGCATCGGCATCCCCGAGGACAAGTTCGCCGACATCTTCGAATCCTTCCGCCAGGTCGATGGCGGCACCACCCGCCAGTTCGGCGGCACCGGCCTCGGCCTCACCATCTGCCGGCAGATCGTCGATGCGATGGGCGGTTCGGTGACGCTGGAAAGCGTGCTCGGCGAGGGCTCGGCCTTCACGATAATGCTGCCGCTCAAGCGGGCCGAAGGCTTTGCCGGCCGCCGCGACAAGGATGGCGAGCCCGACGCGATCCTCCTCATCGAGGCAAATCCGCTGACCCGCAGCGTGCTCAGCGCGCTGCTCGCCAAGGCATTCCCGCGCGTCGTCGCGGTCGAGGACGTGCGCGAGGCGATTTCGGCGCTGGATGCGGAACGTTATGCCGCGATCCTCGTCGATGGCGAAGGTCTGGTCGAGCCCGGGGAACTGGTGATGACGCTGCGTGATCTGTGCGATATGTCGCGCGGTGCGCCGATCACGCTCCTCCATCCGACCCCCGGGCCGGACGATCCCACCGATCTGAAACAAGCCGGCGCGACCCAGCTGATGGTCAAGCCGGTCTCCGGTCAGGCGCTGCTCCGTCTGCTCGCTCCCCTCTCTACAAAGGCAAAGGCAGCGTGATGTTGTCTATAGTCCTTGAATCGGGGAAAATGCGTACGAAGGGAATGCTCTGATGCAGGTGCTGTTCATTGAAGACGACGCAATGAACCGGCGCGTGGTCAAGGACATGCTGCGCGTGGCGGGCGCGACGATGGACGAGGCCGACAATGCCGAGACGGGGCTGCGCATGATCGTCGAGGGCGATTATGACGTAGTGCTGATGGATCTGCGCATGCCGGGCATGGACGGGCTGACCGCGATCCGCCAGCTCCGCGCACGCACCGATGCCAAGGGCAGCATCCCGGTCATCGTCGTCACCGCCGACACCGCGCTCAACATCCAGCAGCATTGCCTGGAACAGGGCGCCGACGACGTGATCATGAAGCCCGTGTCAATGAAGGTGCTGTTCGAATCCATCGGCCGCATGATCGCCCGTTCCGAGGAAGGCGATATCGTCATCTGAGCGGCGCGGACCCGCCCCCCCAAGTCCCCGAACGGGACAGATAATACGTAAAAAAAGACAGCGAAAACATGAATCTGATTGGCTAGACTTGCCCTGAGATGGGGGCTTTCGGACGAACCTCGACAGGCAACGCCCGCGATGAGGGCCTTGGGGTCGTTGCCGCGCTGGCGGTGGCGGCGCTCGTCTTCTTCGCCGCGCTATTCGGCATCGTGACGCGGCCCCTGGGCCTGCTCGCCGCGATCTGGCCGGTCAACGCGCTGCTGCTCGGCCTGTTCGTGCGCAGGCGCGATCTCGCCCGCCCGGCAAACTGGCTGGCGGCGGCGTCCGGGTTGATGCTGGCCGGCCATGTCACCGGCGACAGCTTCGTCCAGAACATCTTCATGACCGTCGCCAATCTCATGGGGGTGGTCACCGGCTATCTGCTGCTGCGCTCGCTGGATGCCGAGGATCGGGCGCTGCGCCGGCCGCTTTCCACCCTTTATCTGCTGCTGATCTGCACCGCCGCCGCACTCGCCTCGACGATCGTCGGCGGCAGCCTCGCGGCGGAGATGATCGGCCAGTCGCTGCCGCTGGGTTTCGCCTTCTGGTTCGCGACGGAGTTCTGCAATTACGCGATCATCCTGCCGGTGCTGCTCGCGGTGCCCCATGATCTCACCCGCCGTTCCACCGAGGCGGTGCGGCGCATCGCGTCCGATCGCGAGCGGATCGCGCCGCTGGCGGTGCTGGCGGTGTCGATCACCGCGGCGATTCTCGTCGGCGGGGCCGGCGCCATCGCCTTCCCGGTGCCGGCGCTGCTGTGGTGCTCGCTGTCCTACGGGCTGTTTCCGATGAGCCTGCTGATGCTGACGTTCAGCGTGACGATGATGAGCGCCCAGTCGCTCGGCCTGCTGGTCACCGCCGATCACCCCGGCATGCTGGCCGACACGATCTCGTTCCGCCTCGGTATCGCGTTGATCACGATCGGCCCGCTCACCGTGTCGAGCATCACCATCGCCCGCAAGGAGCTGATCGAGCGCCTGGATCGCGCGAACAGCCTCGACAGCCTGACCCGCGTGCTCGCCCGTCACGCCTATCTCGATCGCACCACCCGGATGCTCAACCGCCCGGTGCAGGCGGCGCGGGGCGTGGCGGTGATGATGATCGACATCGATCACTTCAAGCGCTTCAACGATCTCCACGGGCACGCCGCCGGTGACGCGGTGCTCATCGGCGTCACCACGGCGATCGGGCAGGAACTGCGCAAGTCGGACCTGTTCGGGCGCCTCGGCGGCGAGGAGTTCGCGATCACCCTCTTCGATATCGACCGCGACAGCGCGATGGCCATGGCCGAGCGGCTGCGCCTTGCTGTCGAAGGTCACGCCATCGCCGACCCCGGAAAGGCGCCGCTCAAGGTGACGATCAGCATCGGCCTCGTTCACCACGCGGACAGCGAGGCGGCGCGGCTCGCCAATCTGTTGCCGCTCGCCGATGCGGAACTCTATCGGGCCAAGGCCGCGGGGCGGAACCGCGTCTCGGTCTGCGAGCAGCTTTAGGTCTCTCCCCAGCTCATCCCGGGGAAGATCAGGCGTCCTGCAGCCGCTTTGCCGACATCAGCGAATCCGTGAACCGCTGGCGCCACCACAGCACGTCCTGCTCCTCGATATTATCCATCATCGCCCGCCAGCGGCGCACGCGCTCGTCACGCGGCATGCGCAGCGCCAGCATGATCGCGTCGGATAGTTCTTCGGCACTGTAGGGATTGACGAGCACGGCCTCGCTCAGCTGCTGCGCGGCGCCGGCGAAGCGCGACAGGATCAGCACGCCGGGGTCTTCCGGATCCTGGGCGGCGACATATTCCTTGGCGACAAGGTTCATGCCGTCGCGGAGCGGCGTGACCAGGCCGATCCTGGCGGCGCGATAGACGCCGGCCAGCTCGTCGCGCGAATAGCCACGGTTCACATAGCGGATCGGCACCCAGTCGAGGTCGGCGAAGGCGCCGTTGATGCGGCCGGAAAGCCCTTCCAGCGTGGTGCGGATCTTGCGATAGCTGCTCACATCGCCGCGCGACGGCGGCGCGATCTGGAGCAGGAAGACCTCCTTGCACTCCTCCGGATGCTCGCGGAGAAACCGTTCATATCCGAGGAAACGCTCTTCCAGTCCCTTCGAATAATCGAGCCGGTCGACGCCGATGATCATGTCCCGCCCGACGGCGCTGTCCCGCATCCGCCGAAAGGCCAGCCGTGCCCTCGTGCTGCCGGCAAGCGCGCGGAACTCGGCCGCGTCGATGCCGATCGGGCACGCGATCGCCGTTACCCGCCGGCCGTCGAGGATGACATCGTCGCCGTCGATCTCCGCGCCCATCTCCTTGGAGACGAAGTCGCGGAACGCCTCCAGCCACTCCTCGGTCTGGAAACCGATCACGTCGTAGGCGAACAGGCCGCGCGCCAGTTCGTCCGCCTCCGGCAGGGTCGACAGCAGGCGGCGCGGCGGCCACGGGATGTGGAGGAAGAAGCCGATCCGGTTGGTGACGTTGCGGCGGCGCAGCTCGGTGCCGAGCGGCAACAGGTGGTAATCCTGGATCCACACCACGTCGTCCGCCTCGATCAGCGGGAACACCGTCTCGGCGAAGCGCTCGTTGACCCGCTGATAGCCGCCGGCGAACCCGCGCTCATATTCCGCAAGGTCGATGCGGTAATGGAAGAGCGGCCACAGCGTGCGATTGGCGTAGCCGTTATAATATTCCTCGACGTCCTGCTCCTCCAGGTCGATCGTGGCGGTGGTCACATCCTCCTCGCGCTGGAAGTTGATATGGCCGGTGAACTGGTCGGTGATGTCGCCGGACCAGCCGAACCAGATGCCGCGATGCTCGCGCAACGCCGCCGACAGCGCGACGGCAAGCCCGCCCTGCGCGCCGGAATGCGATCCGCGCGGCGCGGAGACGCGGTTGGAGATGACAATCAGGCGGCTCATCGGATGGCGCTCCAGGGTTTGCTGAGCAGCGCGGCACAGTTGATCATGCCGACGAGGGAATAGGTCTGCGGATAATTGCCCCACAGCTCGCCCGTGCTGGGGTCGATGTCCTCGGAGAGCAAGCCGGATGCGGTACGCCGTTCCAGAACCTCCGTGAACAGAGCCCGCGCATCGTCGCTGCGGCCGGTGAGGTGCAAGGCCTCGATCAGCCAGAAGGTGCACACGTTGAACGCCGTCTGGGGCAGGCCGAAATCATCCTCGGTGGCATAGCGCAGCATGTGCGAGCCGCGCCGCAGCCCCTGCTCCACCGCCTCGAGCGTGCCGCGGAAACGCGGATCGTCCGGCGCCAGGAAGCGCAGGTCGAGCAGCTGGATCAGGCTGGCGTCGAGATCGTCGCCGGAGAAGGTCGCCGACATCCGGTTGGTGTCCGGCCGCCACGCTGCGGCGACGATGCGCTGGCGGATATCGGCGGCGCGCGCCGCCCAGAACTGCCGGCGCTCCTCCAGGCCCAGCGCCTCGGCCGCGTTGGCCAGCCGATCGCAGGCCGCCCAGCACATCGCCGACGAATAGGTGTGGACGCTCTGCCGTGTGCGCAGCTCCCACAGCCCGGCGTCGGGCTGGTCGTGGAACTGCCAGGCGCGCTCGCCCACCTTTTCGAGGGCGTGGAAATCCTCGATCCCGGCGATGCGATAGAGCCGCTGGTCGACAAAGGCCTGCACGTTGCACAGCACGATCTGGCCATAGGCGTCATGCTGGACCTGGGTGTAGGCGGCATTGCCGGCCCGCACCGGTCCCATGCCGCGATAGCCGGGCAGCGCCTCCTCGATCCGCTCTTCCAGCACGGCCTCGCCGAGCACGCCGTAGAGCGGCTGGATATGGCCGCCGCGCGCCGCGTCGACGATGTTGCGCAGATAGCCGAGATAGGTCTCGAGGACGTCGAGCGCGCCGAGCCGGTTGAGCGCCTGCACCGTGTAATAGGCATCCCTGATCCAGCAATAGCGATAGTCCCAGTTGCGCTGCGACCCGGCATGCTCGGGGATCGACGTGGTCAGCGCGGCGACGATCGCGCCGGTCTCCTCATGCTGGCACAGCTTGAGCGCGATCGCCGAGCGGATCACCACTTCCTGCCACTCCAGCGGGATGGCGAGGCCGCGCACCCAATGCTGCCATTCGTCGATCGTCTGGGCGAGCATCTGGTCGAGCGTTGCGGCGACGTCGCCCGAAAAGCCCTCGTCCGGGCCGAGGAAGAAGTGCAGCGGCCGCTCGACGCGGAACACACGCTCCGCCTCGATCAGCCCGACCGCCGCGGTCGTCGTCAGCCGCAGCGTCACGTCGCCGGTCACATAGCGGATATGGTTGGAGCCACCGACGAACTGGCCGCACGGCCGCCCCCAGTTGCAGGTCGGGCGCAGCCGCACGCGGATACGCGGGCTGCCCGCCACGGGCCGCACGATCCGCGCGAAGGCGACCGGGCGGTAGCTCCGCCCCAGCCGCTGGAAGCGCGGGCAAAAATCAATCACCTCGATGGCATTGCCGGCAGCGTCGCTGTGCCGGCTGACCAGTACCGGCGTGTTGCGAATATAATGCTGCTCGATCGTCACCCCGTCCTCGAGGGCGATCTCCCAGAAACCAAAGCCCTCGTCGCCCGCGGGATCCTCGCCGCCGAGCAAGGCAGAGAACAGGGGATCGCCGTCGACCCGCGGCACGCAGGCCCACACGAAGCGGCCGGCGCGATCGACCAGCGCACTCACCTGGCAATTGCCGATCGGCCAGAGATCGAGCGTCGTCGTCATGCCGCCACTCCCGCCAGCGCCTCCAGCCAGCCATGCACCGCCGCGACGTCGGGCAGGCGATAGCGCGCCGCCGTCCTGCGTTCCGGGCCGACCAGCACACCCGCCCCGCCGAGTTCCGCCACGGCCGCGAAGGCCGATTCGTCGGTGAGGTCGTCGCCGAGGAAGAAGGGCACGCCCGCGGCCATCGCCGGCTCGGCCATGAAGGCGCGGACCGCGTCGCCCTTGTCGGCGCCCGCCTCGCGCAGCTCGACCATCATCTTGCCGTGCTGGAGGCGAAGCCCGTCCGCCGCCGCCAGCTCGTCGGCCAGAGCGTGCACGGCCGGGCCGGCCTCCGGCGCCAGTCGGTAATGCAGCGCCACGCCGAACGGCTTCACCTCCACCAGCACGCCGGGATGGGACTCGGCAAAGGGGGTGACCTGCGCGATGACCCGCTGGCGCCACCGCGGCTCTCCGGGCGCGACATTGCGCCCGTCCGGCCACGCCATCTCGACGCCGTGGCTGCCGCCGATCGCGAAGCCGGCGATGCCGAAGAACTGCCGGATGCGCGCCACCGACCGGCCGCTGACCACCGCCAGCCGCCCGTCCAGACGTGCGGACAGCGTGCCCATCAACGTCTGCAAACCAGCATCGACCGCCACGGCATCGGGCCGTGGCGCCATCTCCACCAACGTCCCGTCGAAATCGAGGAACAGGCTGAGGCGATCGGGAAGGTCGGTCGGCGGCGGCGACAGGCTCATGCAAATCCTTTCTCGGGGTAACGGACAAATGGCCGAAATCCCTCAATCGTTCCCCCGGCCTTCGCAAATGCAGCACGAATGGACCCGCGAATTCCCCACGCGCGCGCGAGGAAGGGCCGCCGCGCCCGGTGGAGACCGATCAAGTCGGCAGCCCGTCATGACGAACTTGTTTCAGCATGACGAAGCGCCCGACAGAACCTAGGAATAGCGCATGGCCCGCTTCCTCCCGTCGCTGCTCGCGCTCGCCGCCACGGCCGCCCCTGCGGCGCCGCTCGAAATCCGCGTCACCAACGTCCGCGACGCGACCGGCACGGTGCATGTCGACATCTGCCCCGAGGCGAAATTCCTCAAGGATGGCTGTCCCTGGTCGGCCGAGGCGCCGGCCACCGCCGGCACGACAGTGGTGACGATCGCCGATCTTCCCCCCGGCCATTACGCGGCCCAGGCCTTCCACGACGAGAATCGCAACGGCAAGGCCGACCGCAACCTCATCGGCATTCCCACCGAGGGCGTCGGCTTTTCCAACGACGCGCCGATCCGCCTCGCCCCGCCGAAATTCGCCGATGCTGCTTTCGATCAGGGGCCGGCCGCGCAGGCGATCACGTTCCGGATGCGCTATTTCAGCGGCCCTTCCGGCCCAACCGCGCGCTGAGCCGTTGCGCCTCGTCTCCCGCATCGTCGCCGCCAGTATCGCGCGGCCCTGGCTCACCATCGGCCTCGCGCTTGCGCTGACGCTGGCCGGCATCGTCTTTGCGTCGGGTCATTTCGACATGACTACCGACACCGCCGCGCTGATCTCGCCGGACGTCGACTGGCGCCGCCAGGAACGCGCGATGGAAAATGCCTTCCCGCAACTGCGCGACGCCACGCTGATCGTCATCGACGGAGCCACGCCCGAGCTTGCCGAGGACGGCGCCGCCCGCCTCGCCGAGCGGCTCGCGGCTGACAAGCGACATTTCCGCCGAGTCACCCGCCCGGACGGCGGCGCCTTCTTCAACAGCGAAGGTCTGCTCTTCGCCTCCACCGGCGAAGTGCGGGCGGCGACCGCCGCGCTCGTCGACGCCCAGCCGCTGCTCGGCCCGCTTGCCGCCGACCCAGGTCTCGGCGGCACCCTCACCGCGCTCGGGGCGATGCTGGACGGCGTCGAGCATGGCGACGCCACCCTCGATCGTATCGACAGGCCGGTGCGCGCGCTCGCCGACGCCATCGACGCCAAGCTCGCCGGCAGGCCCGCTTTCTTCTCGTGGCAGGCGCTGTTTGCCGGTGATCACGGCGCCACCCGCCCGCCGCTCCGCCGCCTCATCCTTGCCCAGCCGGTGCTCGATCACACCGCCCTCATGCCCGGCGAGGCGGCGGCCGGCGCCGTCGACGCCGCCGCCCGTGAACTCGGCCTCGATCCCGCCCACGGCGTCACCATCCGCCTGACCGGCGAAGTGCCGCTTGCGGACGAGGAGTTCGCCACCCTCTCGGAGAATATGGGGCTGGTCGGCCTCGTCATGCTGCTCGCCATGCTCGCGACCTTGTGGTTCGCGGTGCGCTCGGTGCGGCTGGTCGCGATCATCCTCGCCACGATCGTCGCCGGGCTGGTCGTGACCTGTGCGATCGGGCTGGCGGCGGTCGGACGGTTCAATCTGATCTCGGTGGCCTTCATTCCCCTGTTCGTCGGGCTCGGCGTCGATTTCGGCATCCAGATCTGCGTGCGCTTCAATGCCGAGCGCGCAGGCGGCGCCGATCCGGCCACCGCGCTCCGCGCCGCCGCTGCCGCGCTCGGCGCGCCGCTGTTGCTCGCGGCGGGCGCGATTTTCCTCGGTTTCGGCGCCTTCCTGCCGACCGCTTATGTCGGCATCGCCGAACTCGGCGTGATCGCGGGCCTCGGCATGATCGTCGCCCTCGCCTTCAGCCTGACCCTCCTCCCGGCGCTGGTCATGGTCCTGCCCCCCGGGCCGCCGAGGCGCGAGGTCGGGTTTGCAGGCATGGCGCCGGTGGATCGCTTCCTCGAGCGCCGCCGCGCCGCCGTGCTATGGGCGTTTGCGCTGTCGATGGCGGTCAGCATCGCGCTGCTGCCGCTGGTCCGCTTCGATTTCAACCCGCTCCACCTGCGCGACCCGCACGCCCCGGCGATGCGCGCGCTCGCGGATCTCACCCGCGATCCCGATCGCACGCCCAACACCATCGACGTCCTCGCCCGCGATCCGGTCGAGGCGCATGCCCTCGCCGCGCGCCTGACGGCGCTGCCCGAGGTCGGGCAGGTCGTCACCCTCGACAGCTTCGTGCCGGAGGATCAGCCCGCCAAGCTCGCGCTGATCGGCGATGCGTCGATGCTGCTCGATCTCACCCTCAACCCCTTCGAGACCGCGCCGCCCGCCGCCGACGAGGCGCTCGCCGCCCCGCTTCCGGGGCTCGCGGCGCGGCTCCGCGCGGCGGCCGCCGGAGCGCCCGGCAAGGGTGCCGCCGACGCCGTGCGGCTGGCCGACGCGCTCCAGCGTCTCGCCGCCGCCGGCCCCGCCACCCGCGCCGCGGTCAGCGCCATGCTCAGCCAGCCTCTGAAGGTGATGCTCGGCCAGACCCGCGCGGCGCTGGGCGCCCAGCCGGTGACGCTGGATAGCTTGCCGGCCGATCTGCGGCGGGACTGGATCGCGCCGGACGGCCGCGTCCGCATGCAGGTCTTCCCGAAGGGCGACGGCAATGACAATCGCGTCATCACCCGCTTCCGCGCCGCCGTCGCCGCCGTCACGCCGGCGATTTCCGGCTTGCCCGTCGCCACCCAGGCCGCGGCCGGCACCGTCGCCGGCGCGTTCATCCAGGCCGGGCTTATCGCGCTGGCGCTGGTCAGCCTGTTGCTCTTCCTCGTGTTGCGCGACGTGCGCGAGGTGGCCTTCACGCTGGCGCCGGTGGTGCTGTCCGGGTTCCTCACGCTCGGCACCTGCGTGATCATCGGCCAGCCGATCAACTTCGCCAACATCATCGCCTTTCCCCTGTTGTTCGGGGTGGGGGTGGCGTTCCACATCTATTTCGTCATGGCGTGGCGAGGGGGCGCCACCGCGCTCCTGCAATCGAGCCTTGCCCGCGCCGTCCTGTTCAGCGCGCTCGCCACCGGCACGGCGTTCGGCAGCCTGTGGCTTTCCCATCACCCCGGGACGGCGAGCATGGGCAAGATTCTGATGATCTCGCTCGCCTGGACCCTGGTCTGCGCGCTGATCTTCGAGCCGGCGCTGCTCGGCCCGCCCCGGCGCAAGGGCGACATCCGGCCGATGCCGTTCCCCCCGGCCAGCCGCTGAGCCTGTCGAACGGCTGTCAGGGGCGGACGGAGATCATCCCGGCGGCGCTAAGGCTTTTTCTCAGGCTCGGGCGCCGCGGGCTGGGCGCCGGGGTCGTCCAGCTCGTCGAGCTGGATATCGTCCGGCGCGGCGATGCCCCGGCCCCTGGCCTTCAGAGTGGCGATCTCGCTCGCCCGATTCTGCAGATAGACGGAGCGCAAGGTTGCGTAGGGATCGACCGCGCCCTGGAACAGCGCCCGCAACTCTGCGTCCACCTCGGCGCGCGTGTCGAGGCCGACCGTCACGCCCTGTGTCACCTGATATTGCCACGTGTCGAACGGCGTTCCGACCGCTACCGGCAACAGCGCGTTGTCGCCCTGCCCGCCGATCAGATCGCGCAGCGTAGTCGGCCCGATCAGCGGCACGAAGATATAAGGGCCCGGCTTCACCCCATAATAAGCGAAGGTGCCGCCGAAGCCGTTGGCGCGATGCGGCAGCCCCTCGCCCTTGGCGACGTCGATCAGCCCGCCGACGCCCAGGGTGCTGTTGATCGTGAACCGCCCGAAAGTGCGCAAGGCGCGCCCCGGCCGGAGCTGGAGCAGGTCGTTCAGAAAGACGATCGGCTCGCCGAGGTTGGAGAAGAAATGGCGCAAGCCGGCGCGCACCGGCTTCGGCACCACCGTCCGATAGCCCATCGCCGCCGGCCGCAATACCGCCTTGTCCACCGCCTGATGGACGGAGAACATGTCGCGGTTGAAGCCTTCCAGCGGATCGCCTCTGGTACGCTCACGATGACCTGCAACTGTGGGCGCGGGGACGGCCGGCGGCAGCTCCGGCACGGCCTGCGCCGCCAGCAGCAATGCCGGCAACAGGCTCAAGCCGCGGCTTTCGCCGCGAGGTCGTTGAGGTGGCCGATCAAGGCCCTGGCGCCGCCATTGGCCATGACGCGCGAAAAGTCGGCGCGCCGGGTGGCGAGCTGGCTGATGGCGTTGCGGTAGAACACATCGACTATCCGCCAGCCATTGGCGCCCGAGCGCAGCCGATAGGCGATCGCCACCGGCGCCTCGCCCGGCTGGACGAGGCTGGTGCGCACCAGCCGATCGGCGCCGCGCACCTCGACATTGGGGTCGATGGTGAATTTCTGGCCGCCGAAGCTGTCGAAATTGCCGGCATATTCGGCGATCGTCATCTTGCGGAACGCCGCCACCAGCGCCGCCTGGTCGGCCGCCGACAGCCCCGTCCAGGCCGGGCCGACCGCCACCCGCGTCATCATCGCCAGATCGAAGCTGCGGTCGATGATCGGCGCGATCGCCGCCGATCGCCCGGCAAAGCCCATCTTCTGGCCGCCCTGCATGATCCCGATCAGCCCGTCGCTCAGCGCCTGCACGGGCGCGCGCGCCGCATCCGGCGCCTGCGCCTGCGCCAGTGCGGGGATCGCCGCGCCGAAAAGGGTGAAGGCGAGGATTGGCCGCATATCCGATTCCGCTTCCGTGCCCGGGGCCTTATCGCCGCCCGCCGGCCGGGTCCATCCCGGCCCTGCCGGAGATGGGCGGGAGCGGGCATGATTGCAACGGCTCCGGTCCAATTCGCCGGCCGATGAATTTTGTACCGCTTTGCATCTTTTTCGGGAGGCGTCGGGCCGCTATGTCCTGACCTTGCCCAGGGTCGTCAAGGTCACCGGGTACAGGAGGGATGTCACGAAGCCGGCGAACCAGTGGGGGCATTGTTTCAGCCGCGGTCCAGGAGAAGTTCGTGCACGTCATTCTCGCTCAGCCACGCGGCTTTTGTGCCGGCGTCGTCCGCGCCATCGAGATCGTCGAGCGTGCGCTCGATATGCACAAGGCCCCCGTCTATGTCCGCCACGAGATCGTTCATAACCGCCACGTCGTCGACAAGCTGCGCAGCAAGGGCGCGATCTTCGTCGAGGATCTGGCCGATGTGCCCCAGGGCGCGCTGACCATCTTCAGCGCCCATGGCGTCGCCCGTTCCGTGCAGGACGAGGCGCGCGAACGCGGCCTGCCGGTGCTTGACGCGACCTGCCCGCTGGTCACCAAGGTGCATGTGCAGGGCCGGCGCTACATGAAGATGGGGCGCACCCTGGTGCTGATCGGTCATGAGGGCCACGCCGAGGTGATCGGCACGATGGGCCAGATCGACGGGCCGATCCACCTCGTCTCCACCGCCGAGGATGTCGACGCGCTCGATCTCGCCGCCGACACCCCTGTCGCCTATGTCACCCAGACGACGCTAAGCGTGGACGATACCCGCGGCGTCATCGCCGCGCTCCATGCCCGCTTCGCGGACGTCGTCGGCCCGGACGTATCCGACATCTGCTACGCCACCCAGAACCGCCAGACCGCAGTGCGCGATCTCTGTCGGGTCGTCGACCTGCTGCTGGTCGTGGGCTCGGCGAACAGCTCCAACTCCAATCGCCTGCGCGAGATCGGCGTCGAGATGGGCGTGCCGAGCCATCTCGTCGCGGATGGCGATGCGCTCGATCCGGCGTGGCTGGCCGGCGTCGACAAGGTCGGCCTCACTGCGGGCGCGTCCGCGCCGGACGAGCTGGTCGAGACGGTGATCGCCGCCTTGCGCCGCATCGGCCCGGTTCAAATCTCCTCGCTCGATGGCGTGGAGGAGAATATCGAGTTCAGCCTTCCGCCCGAGCTCAAAAGCGTTTCATCTCCGAGCCTGACGGCCGCTTGAGAAGACAGGATTGGTTTCATGGGTATCCCCGCCTCGCAAGTCCTGCGGATCGGCCGCTATATCGTCGGCAAGCACCTCAGCGGCGCCAAGCGCTACCCGCTGGTGCTGATGCTGGAGCCGTTGTTCCGCTGCAACCTCGCCTGCTCGGGCTGCGGCAAGATCGACTATCCCGATCCGATCCTCAACAAGCGGCTCAGCTATGACGAGTGCATGGAGGCGATCGACGAATGCGGCGCGCCCGTCGTCTCGATCGCCGGTGGCGAGCCGCTGCTCCACCGCGAGATGCCGAAGATCGTGCAGGGCTTCCTCTCCCGCAAGAAGTTCGTCATCCTCTGCACCAACGCGCTGCTCCTGAAGAAGAAGATCGACGATTATACGCCCGATCCCGGCTTCACCTGGTCGATCCATCTCGACGGCGACAAGGGCATGCACGATCGCGCCGTCAGCCAGGACGGGGTTTACGAGACAGCGGTGGAGGCGATCCGCCTCGCCAAGTCGAAGGGCTTCCGGGTCAGCATCAACACCACCTTGTTCAACGACGCCGATCCGGAGCGGACGGCGGCCTTCCTCGACACGGTGACGGCGCTCGGCCTCGACGGCATCACGTTGTCGCCCGGCTACGCCTATGAGCGCGCGCCCGATCAGGAGCATTTCCTCAACCGCGAGAAGACCAGGCAGCTGTTCCGCGGCATCCTCGCCCGCGGCAATGGCGGGCGGAAATGGCCATTCAGCCAATCCACCCTGTTCCTCAATTTCCTCGCCGGCAACGAGACCTACAAATGCACGCCCTGGGGCAATCCGACGCGCACCGTGTTCGGCTGGCAAAAGCCCTGCTACCTGCTCGGCGAAGGCTATGTGAAGAGCTTCAGGGAGCTGATGGACGCCACCGAATGGGATAAATACGGCGTCGGCAATTATGAGAAATGCGCCAATTGCATGGTCCATTCCGGCTTCGAGGCGACGGCCGTGAAGGACACTGTGCGCCACCCGATCAAGGCGGCTCTGGTCGCGCTGCGCGGGGTGAAGACCGAAGGCCCGATGGCCCCGGAGATCGACCTGTCGCAGCAGCGTCCGGCCGAGTTCGTCTTTTCAGGCCATGTCCAGCGCATGCTCAACGACATCCATGACGCCAAGGACGCGGTAGCAGCGGAATAGGGCGCGAAACCCCCGCTCCGCCTCGCGGCCGGTGCGGATCAGCGCAGGCAGCTGTCCCGGCCGGCGGACGAGCGACGCCAGCACCGCGCCGATCGCCATCCGCCCATCCGGCGCCATTCCGGCCAGCGCCGCCGGCGGCAGCGCGTGATCGGCCGCGTCGGAGACGGCGCGCAGGGTCGCGAACGGCAGGCCGTGGCGCGCCGCGACCCGCGCGGCGACATGGCCTTCCATCTCGACCGCAATCGCGCCTGTGCGTTGACGAAGCGCCGCCTTGGCCGCGACGCTGGCGACGGGACTGTCGGTGCCGACGACCCGGCCCGCCACCGCGCCGGGGAGCGCGCCGCGCAAGGCCGAGACCAGCCGTTCGTCGCCGTCGACGACGATGTCGCCGGCCCGCAATGCCGGATCGAGCGCGCCGGCGAGCCCGCTCGACAGGATGGCGCGCGCATTGCCGACGGCCGCTTCAATGTCTCGTTCGAGCCGCGCGAGATCGCCGCCGCCAGCGATGACGGCCACGCCCGGACCAGCCATGATACGTGCCTCGCGCCCGAGGCCAGTGGCGATGAGGATCACGCGGAACGCACCCTCAACACCCCCGCGTCATGCCGAAACTGTTCCCGCATCCACGTCTTCCCGAACTGCGGCGCCAAAAACCGGACAGGTGGGCCCGGAAACGGGTTCAGCGTGAGGGCTCAGGCACGGCGCCAGCCATCACATGCCCCATGCCACGCGCCGCGCATTGGAGCGACGCAGATTGCGGTATCGCGCCATCGCCCAGAGCGGAAAATATTTCGGATAGCCGTGATAGCGCAGATAGAAGACGCGCGGGAAACCGCCGCCGGTATATTGTTCCTGCCCCCACAGGCCGTCGGCGTCCTGATGCCGGGCGAGCCAGCCGATGCCGCGCTCCACCGCGGGCGATTCGACCTCGCCCGCCGCCATCAGGCCGAGCAGTGCCCAGGCTGTCTGCGAGGCGGTGGAGGGGGCGGGCATGTAGCCGGCATAGTCGAGCGCGTAGCTCTCGCAATCCTCCCCCCAGCCGCCGTCCGGGTTCTGGATCGACTTCAGCCAGCCGACCGCCTTCGCCACCGACGGATGATCCCCGCCCCGCCCCGCCGCGTTGAGCGCGCATAGCGCCGACCATGTCCCATAGACATAATTGACGCCCCAGCGGCCGAACCAGCTTCCGTCCGCCTCCTGCTCCGCATCGAGATAGGCGAGCGCCGCCGTCATGCGCGCGCTGCCATCGGCCTCGCCGATCTGCGCCAGCATCGACACACAGCGCGCGCTGACGTCGGCGGTCGGCGGATCGAGCAGCGCGCCGTGGTCGGCAAACGGCAGGTTGTTGAGATAATGATAGCTGTTGTCGGCGTCGAACGCCCCCCAGCCGCCATCGCGGCTCTGGAGGCCCGCCGTCCATTCCACGCCGCGCGCGATCGCCTCGTCATGGACGGCGCCGGCACGCCCCCGTGCCCGGTCCATCGCCATCACCACCACGGCGGTGTCGTCGAGATCGGGATAATGGGCGTTGTTATACTGGAAGGCCCAGCCGCCCGGCCGCACGCCCGGCCGCTCCTCCGCCCAGTCGCCCTCGACGTCGAGCACCTGTCGCGGCCCAAGCCACTGAAGTGCGCGCGCGGCGCGATCCTCGGCAGGCGGATCGCCGACCTCCATCATCGCATGAGCGGCGAGCGCCGTGTCCCACACCGGCGAGACGCAGGGCTGGCAATAGGCTTCGTCCTCCTTGATGACGAGCAGCTTCTCGACCGACAGCCGGGCGACGGCGCGGGCCGGATGAACGGCCGGATAGCCGAGCGCGTCGAACATCATCACGCTGTTGGCCATGGCGGGATAGATGGCGCCGAGCCCGTCCTCGCCATTCAGCCGCTCGACCACGAAGTCGACGCAGGCCTGCATCGCCCGCTTGCGGAGGCCCTTCGGCCACAATCCGTCCCCGGCCTTGAGCAGGCGGTCCAGCGTGGTGAAGCCCGCCGTCCACAGGAATTTCCGGTCGGCGGCCTTGCTGCCCGCCTTCACCGGGCGGCCGGTGTAAAGCTCGTCCACCTTCACGCCCAGCGGGTTGCGCGCCACCGGCTTCAGCGCCCCAAGCACCAACAGCGGCACCACCACCGTCCGCGCCCAGTAGGACATTTTCGAGAGGTGGATCGGGAACCAGCGCGGCAGCAGGATCAGCTCCGGCGGCATGGTCGGCACGGTCGACCACGGCCCCGCCTCGTAGAGAGCCAGCTGGATGCGGGTGAAGACATTGCTGGCCGCCGCGCCGCCCGCCGCCAGGATCGCCGCGCGCGCCCGCGCCATGTGCGGCGCGTCGGGCAGGTCGCCGATCATCTTCAGCGCGTAATAGGCCTTCACCGAGGCGCTGACATCGAAGGCGCCGCCGTGGAACAGCCCCCAGCCGTCATGCCCCGCCGACTGGATGCGCCGCAGATAGCGGCCGATCTTCGCCTCCAGCCCGGCGTCGACCGGTTCGCCCAGATAGTGGCGGAGCAGCACATATTCGGCGGGGATGGTGGCGTCGGCCTCAAGTTCGAACACCCAATGCCCGTCATCGCGCTGGGCGGCGGCGAGCGCGGCGGCGGCGCGCGCCACCGCCTGCTCGACCATGGCCAGCGGCACGATCGGCGCCTCGGACGCCTGCGGGTCGATCGGCAGATGCATGGGGATGCCTTACCGCGCGCCCGCGCCGATCGCCAGCCGCGCCGCCGCCTCGCCGGAGCGCAAGGCGCCTTCGATGGTGGCGGGCAGGCCGGTGTCGATCCAGTCTCCGGCCAGGAACAGGTTGCGCCAGCGGGTCCGCGCCGGCGGCCGCTTCGCCTCCTGCTCCGGCGTGGCGGCGAAGGTGGCGCGTTTCTCCTTGACGATTTGCCAGCGCGGCATCGGCGCGTCGAGCCCGTGGGCGGCACAGATATCCGCCCAGAAGATGCGCGCCAGCGCCTCGCGATCACGATCGACCAGCCGGTCCGCCGCGCTCACCGTCACCGAAAGCCGGTCCGGAAAGGCGAACACCCATTCCGCCGTCCCGCCGATCAGGCCGAGCATCGCCGGCCGGCCGGCCGCCGGGGCACAGGCGAAATGGCCGTTGACGATCGCGCGGAACTCGTCGGGCGCGGACAGGCCCGGCACCAGCCCCGCCGCGATCCATGGCGGCACGGCGAGGATCACCGCCTCGTCGACAGCCACCGGCTCCGGCCCGTCGCCCCAGTCGAGCGCGACGACCCGCTCGCCGTCGAACGTCATCGCACGCAGCCGCCGGGCGAGCCGCACCGCACTGCCCCGGCCTTCCAGCCACGCCAGCGCCGGGTCGATGAAGGCGGCGGAAAGGCTCGGCTCGGCGATGCGCGGCCGCGTGGCGAGGCCGCCCCGGGCGATCGTCTCGCGCAGCACGGCGGCGGCCAGCCTCAGCGAGGATTCCGCCGGCTCGGTATTGAGCGCGGCGAGCAGCACCGGCCGGATCAGCCCATCCCACGCCGCGCCCCTGGCGGCGACATGGGCATCGATCCGCTCGTTGCGATCGCGCAGCAGGCGGACGAGCGCAAGATATTCGCGCAGGCCGCTGCCCGGCACGCGCCGCGTGCGGGCCGCCACCCACCAGGGCAAGGGCCCGTCATTGATGCGGATCGTCCAGTCCCGCCCGTCACGCAGGTCGCGAAAGGCGAAATCGGCATGGTCCGGCCCGGCCAGCGGCGTCGCGGCGCCCACCGCCGCACGGAACCGCGCCACCGCCGGATTGCCGGACAGCACCAGATGATTGCCATTGTCGATGGTCAGGCCGAGTTGCGGGTCGTCGTAGGATCGGCAGCGCCCGCCCGCCTGCGCAGCGGCATCCGAGATGGCGACGGCAACGCCCGCCTCGCATAGCGCCACCGCCGCCGACAGCCCGGCCAGCCCCGCACCGGCAATGGTCGCGCGCGCGAAGCTCAACGCGTCAGACCCAGCCTTATCACCGTCCACAGGATCGCCCGCTTGGATACCCGCACCCGCGTGCGCGGCGGCGCCCAGCCGATCTGCTCCATGCGCGCGAGCAGCTTGCCATAGGCCGCCGACATCAGTCGCGGCGCCACCCGATGGCCGCGCGGGCGGGTGGAGAGGATCGCGTCCGCCTCGCGGAAATGACGATGGGCGAGCGCCGCGAGCGGCCGGCAGGCGGCGTCGACGCGGGGGTCCGCCGCGACCTCGGCCGGCGTGGTCAGCGGCACGCCCGCCGCTTCCAGCGCGTCCCGCGACAGATAGACGCGGCCGATCGCCGCATCCTCGTCGATGTCGCGCAGGATGTTGGTGAGTTGCAGCGCGCGGCCGAGATGATGGGCCAGCACCAGCCCGACATGGCGCTCCATGCCGAACACGAGCACCGACAGCCGCCCGACCGCCGACGCCACCCGGTCGCAATAAAGGTCGAGGGTCGCCGCATCGGGCCAGCGCATATCCGCCTCGACGTCCATCATCATGCCGTCGATGACGGCGTGGAAATCCGCCTGGTCCAGCCGGAAGCGCGCGACGGCCGGCGCCAGGAACGCCGCCTGCCCGCCCTCGCCGCCGGCATAGAGCGCGTCGATGTCCGCCCGCCACCGGTTGAGCGCCGCCGCCCGCTCGGACCGCCCGCCCTGCTGATCGTCGGCGATGTCGTCGACCAGCCGGCAGAAGCCGTAAATGGCGTACATCGCCTCGCGCTCCGCCTTGGGCAGGATGCGCATCCCCGCGTAGAAGGAACTGCCCGAGGCCTGCGTCCCCAGCGCCGCCGCACCACCGCCGCCCGTGCTCATCCGCGCGCCCTCCCGAGGAAATGCCCGGCCACCGCCCGAAGCGCGATCATCGCCGTCTCCGCCTTGCCGTGATGCACTCGCTCCGCCAGCGGATCGCGCGTCATCAGCATCGCGTCAAGCCGCTCGGCCAGCCGCTGGATGATCGCCACCTCGGCGGCCAGCCGCCGGTCGCGGATACGCGCCGCGAATGGCGCGCTCTCGCGAAGCAGCCCGTTGGTCCGCTCCGCAAGCTGCACGATCGCCGCGCGCAGGCCCGGCGTGGCGCGGTCGCCGCCGAGGTCTTCGATCCTGCCGCCCGTCGCCGCCAGCGTCTCGGCCGGAACATAGACCCGGTCGAGCGCGCGATAATCCTTCCCGCAATCCTGGAGATGGTTGATGATCTGGAGCGCGGCGCACAGCGCGTCGTTGGCCGGCCACAGGCCGCGATCCTCGCCATGCACGTCGAGCACGAAGCGGCCGACCGGCATCGCCGACAGGCGGCAATAGCCGATCAGCCCCTCCCATGTCGCGTAGCGCCTGACGGTGACGTCCTGCACGAAGGCGTCGAGCAGCTCGTGGGCGTGGACGTCGTCGAGCCCGCGCTCGCGCATCACCGCCGCCAGCGCCATCGCCTCCGGCCGGCCGTCGCCGCCAAGGCCCGCACGCATTGCCTCCAGCTGGCGAAGCTTCTCCTCCGGGCCGGCGGCGGGATGGTCGGCAATGTCGTCGGCGGCGCGCGCGAAGCGGTAGAAATGCATGATCGGCGCGCGATGGGCCGGCGCGATCAGCGCCGAGGCGACCGGGAAATTCTCGTCCCGATGGCCCTTGCCGGAGGCGAGGTCCGCCATCAGCGCCCGCCCGCCGCCGCCTGGGCGCGGCCCTTCCACATGCCGCCCCGCCCGCGATGATGTTGCCAGCCCGAAAGCAGGGTGCAGCCCGCATAGAAGCCGGCGATCAGCGGCAGGGCCGCGCCCCACAAGGGCGATCGCCGGTAAAAGCGCAGCATCGGCTGGAAGCTCAGCGCCATCAGCGCCCACGCTGCCGCGCCCGCCAGCCGCGCCCAGCCCTCCCCGAACAGCGCCAGCGCCGGCGGCACCGCATAGACCAGCGCCATGCCGAGCATGGTGCCCGCCAGCAGCAGCGGCGAATAGCGAAGTTGCGCATAGGCCGAACGCGAGATCATCGCCGCCACCGAGCCGGGCGTGTCATAGGGCCGAATGCTGACGGCGCGGTCGGTCAGGCCCAGCCAGACCGGCCCTTGCCGCTTGATCAGCGCCCCGAACGCGCAATCGTCGATCAGCGCGCCGCGAATCGCCGCGATCCCGCCGGCCGCCTCCAGCGCCGCGCGCCGCACCAGCATGCAACCGCCCGCGGCCGCGCCCGGGCCGCCCGGCCGGTTCACCCGCGCGAACGGGTAGAGCATCTGGAAGAAGAACACGAACGCCGGCACCAGCGCGCGTTCCGCCCATGCCTCGCACCTCAGCCGCGCCATCAGCGACACCAGCGACGATCGCCCCGCCTCCGCCCTCGCCACCAATGACCGCAGCGTATCCGGCGCATGCGCGATGTCCGCGTCGGTCAGCCACAGATATTCGGGGGTGCCGGCCCGCGCGACGCCCTGCGACACCGCCCACAGCTTTCCCGTCCATCCCGCCGGCAGGGTCGCGCCCGCCAGGATCGTCAGCCGCGCGCCGCCAGCCTCACGGGCGATGGCGGCGGTACCGTCGCTGCTGCCGTCGTCGACGAGGATGATGCGGAACGGCCCCGGATAATCCTGTGCTGCGAGACTGGCGACGGCGCGCGCGATGACCTGCGCCTCGTCCCGGGCCGGCACCACGGCCACCACCGCCGGCCACGCATCCGGCACTGGCAGCGGGCCGTCATCGCGCTCGCGCGCCAGCCAGAAGCCGCCATGGCCGAACACCAGCCCCAGCCACACCGCCAGCGCCGCCCCGCCGAGCGCAAGCCCGATCATCGGATCATCCCCGCCGCGCGAAACCAGCCAACCGCATCGGCCAGCGCCTCCGCGAACGGCCGCGCCCGATAGCCCAGCGCCCGCTGCGCCTTGGCGGAGGAATAATACATGCGATGCCGCGCCATGCGCAGGCCGTCGATGGTCAGGAACGGCTCGCGCCCGGTCACCCGGGCGAGCCGCTCGTTCACCCAGGCGAGCGGCATCAGCGGCCCGCGCGGAAGGCGCACCGACGGCGGTCGCCGCCCGGTCAGCCGCGCGATTTCACCCAGAAGCTCGGCCAGCGTCGCGTCCTGCCCGCCCAGCACATAGCGCTCGCCGATGGCGCCCAGCTCCAGCGCCGCGACATGTCCCTCGGCGACATCGTCGACATGGACGAGGTTCAGCCCGCTGTCGACGAAGGCCGGCATCCGCCCGTTGGCCGCCTCGACGATGATCCGTCCCGTCGGCGTCGGCCGCACGTCGCGCGGGCCGATCGGCGTCGAGGGATTGACGATTACCGCCGGCAGGCCGTTCGTCGCGACCATCTCCTCCACCAGCCGCTCGGCGACGACCTTGCTTCGCTTATAGGCGCCGGTCACCTGTTCCGGCCGGGCGGCGGCGCGCTCGTCGGATGGACCGACGTCGCCCGGCAGCAGCGTGGCGACGCTGCTCGTATAGATCACCCGCTCGACGCCATGGGCCAGCGCCGCCTCCATCACCGCGCGCGTGCTGGCGAGATTGTTGCGCACGATCTCCTCCGGGTCAGGCGCCCAGATGCGATAATCGGCGGCGACATGGAAGACGTGGCGCGCGCCGCGCATCGCCCGCGCCACCGCCGCCGGATCGCGCGCGTCGCCCTCGACCAGCTCACCCGGGAAGTCGGCGAGATTGCCGCGCGGCGAGCTTGCCCGCACCAGCCCGGTGATCGCCCGGCCGCGTGCGGCCAGCGCGCGGGCCACGGCCGAGCCGACGAAACCGGATACGCCCGTGACGAAAATCCTGTCCTCGGCCACACCGCCTCCGCTCCTGGCCGATGCGCTCTACACAGGATGACGCAGGGACGATAGGGAGCCGTATGGCTTCGCTCGCCCTGATCGGACACGCGCTCGGCTGGGTGCTGCTCGGCCTTTCGGCGCTTGGCACGGCCTATATGGTCGCCGCCGGCCTGCTCCTCCGCCGCCATTTCCGCGATGCGTCCGCCGGCGCCGCCCCGCGTGCCGAGGCCGTCACCCTTCTGAAGCCCCTCCACGGCGCCGAGCCCCGTCTGTACGAAAATCTCGCGAGCTTCCTCGACCAGCATCATGCCGGCCCGATCCAGCTGCTCTGCGGCGTGCAGCGGCCCGACGATCCGGCGATCGCCATCGTCAAACGGCTCCGCCGCGAGCGCGCCGGCGTCCGCATCGATCTCGTCGTCGATGCCACGCCCCACGGCGCCAACCGCAAGGTGGCCAACCTCATCAATCTGGCGCCGCACATCGCCCACCCGATCATCGTGCTGAGCGACAGCGACATCGTCGCCCCGCGCGACTATCTCGCCCGCCTTCTCGCCACGCTCGACCTGCCGGGCGTCGGCGCCGTCACCTGCCTCTATCATGGGCGCGGCGATGCGGGGTTCTGGTCGCGGCTGGGAGCGGCCGGGCTGAGCTGGCAATTCCTGCCCGGGGCGCTGTTCGCCGTCGCCAATGGTCTCGCCCGGCCGTGCATGGGCTCGACCATCGCGCTCCGGCAGGAAATGCTGGCCGCGATCGGCGGCTTCCGGCCTTTCGCCGACATGCTCGCCGACGATTATGCGATCGGCGAGGCGATCCATGCCCTCGGCCAGCGCGTCGCCGTGCCGGACATGCTCGTCACCCATGCCTCGGACGAACCCAGCCTCGCCGCGCTGTGGCGCCACGAGCTGCGCTGGGGCGCCACGCTCAAGGAGATCGTGCCGGCCGCCTATATCGCCGGCGTCATCGGCATCCCGTTGCCGACCGCGCTCGCCGGCTGGGTGCTGGTACCGGCCGGACTGTGGTTCGTGCTCGGCGCGCTGGCCGTGCGGGTCGCGGTGGCCGGGGTCGCCGATCGCGAGGCCGGGGCCCGCACCGCGCCGCTCTGGCTCCTGCCGTTGCGGGATTGCTTCACCTTCGCGATTTTCATCGGCAGCCTTTTCGCGCGCTCGGTTGATTGGCGGGGCGCGAAGCTTAAAATGTCCCGCAACGGTCGTGTCACGGCCGGCCAGGAGTTGTTCCCATGATGCGTTCGCTGTTCCTTCAGGCCCCCTCGTTCGACGGCTATGACGGCGGCGCCGGCGCGCGCTACCAGATGAAGCGCGAGGTCCGCTCCTTCTGGTATCCGACGTGGCTGGCCCAGCCGGCGGCGATGGTGCCGGGCTCCAAGCTGATCGACGCGCCGGCCCATGATCTCGGCTGGGACGACATCAAAAGCGAGGCGTTCGAGCGCGACCTGATCGTGCTGCACACCTCCACCCCCTCCTTCCGCCAGGATCTGCACACCGCCGAGCTGTTCAAGGCGCTCAATCCGAAGCTGAAGATCGGCCTGATCGGCGCCAAGGTGGCGGTCGACGCGCAGGGCGCGCTCGAGGCTTCGACCGCGATCGACTTCGTCTGCCGCAACGAGTTCGATTTCACGGTGAAGGAGGTCGCCGAAGAGCGGCCGTGGAGCGAGATCGAAGGCATCAGCTATCGCAACGAGGCCGGCGAGATCGTCCATAATCCGGATCGCGCGATCCTGACGGACATGGATCAGCTGCCCTTCGTCTCCCCGATCTACAAGCGCGACCTCACCGTCGAGAAATATTTCGGGGGCTATCTCAAGCACCCTTATGTCAGCTTCTACACCGGCCGCGGCTGCAAGAGCCGCTGCACCTTCTGCCTGTGGCCGCAGACCGTCGGCGGCCATAATTACCGCGTCCGCTCGATCCCCCATGTGATCGAGGAAGTGAAATATGTGATGCGCGAGATGCCGGAGGTGAAGGAGATCTTCTTCGACGACGATACCCTCACCGACAACCTGCCCCGCGTCGAGGAGCTGGCGCGCGAACTCGGCAAGCTCGGCGTCACCTGGTCCTGCAACGCCAAGGCAAATGTGCCGTACAAGACATTGAAAGTGATGAAGGAAGGCGGCTGCCGGCTGCTTCTCGTCGGCTATGAGAGCGGCAACCAGCAGATCCTGCACAACATCAAGAAGGGCCTGCGCGTCGATGTCGCGCGCCAGTTCACCAAGGACTGCCACGCGCTCGGCATCGTCATCCACGGCACCTTCATCCTCGGCCTGCCCGGCGAGACGCTGGAGACGATCGAGGAGACGATCAACTACGCCAAGGAGATCGACCCGCACACCATCCAGGTGTCGCTGGCCGCGCCCTATCCGGGCACCTTCCTCTACAAGCAGGCGACCGAGAATGGCTGGTTCGACGGCACCGATCACCTGCTCACCGACGCCGGCACCCAGCTCGCCCAGCTCAGCTACCCGCATCTGCCGGCGGAGGTGATCTTCGACAAGGTCGAGGAATTCTACAAACGCTTCTACTTCCGCCCCCGCAAGATCGGCGCGATCGTCGCCGAGATGCTGCGCGACTTCGACATGTTGAAGCGTCGCCTGCGCGAGGGCGTGGAATTCTTCACCTTCCTGCGCATGCGCAAGGTGAAGGAGGCGTAGGGCCGCCGCCCGCCCGAACGTCATGCTGGACCTGATCCAGCATCCATGCCGCCCCCAGCGCGTGCGCGCGCGGACGGATGGACCCGGATCAAGTCCGCGGTGACGTCGTCGGCTGGGCATCTGCTTGCCACCCTCAACCCCTTTCCTTGCGGGCGCGCATCTGCCACCTCCGGGCCCATGCTGACCGCTACCCTCTCTCCCCTTCGGCGAAAGGCGTCCGCTATCGTCAGCTTCGGCCTGCACTGATGGTGACGAAGCTCGTCGTCACCGCCGATGATTTCGGCGCCGACATCGCCGTAAACGAGGCGGTCGAGGCCGCGCATCAGGACGGCATCCTTACCGCTGCCAGCCTGATGGTCGGCGCGCCCGCCGTCGCCGACGCCGTGGCGCGCGCCCGGCGCAACCCGGGCCTCGGCGTCGGCCTCCATCTCGTGCTGGTCGAAGGCCGCCCGGTGCTGCCCGCTGGCGAGGTCCGCGATCTCGTCGGCCCGGACGGGCTGTTCCGCACCGACATGGCGCGGCTCGGCCTCGCCATCGCGCTCAGCCCCGCCGTCCGCCGTCAGGTCCGCGCCGAGATCGCTGCCCAGTTCGCCGCCTTCGCCGCGACCGGCCTCGCCTGCGATCATGTCAACGCGCACAAGCATTTCCACGTCCACCCGATGATCGGCGCGATCCTGCTCGACGAGGCGGCGCGTCATGGCGTCCGCGCGATCCGGGCGCCGGTCGAGCCGGGGCGGCCGCGCGGCTCGGGCTGGCTCGCAGCACCGTTCGCGCGGGCGCTGCGCAGTCGCGCGCGGGCAAGGGGGCTGACGGCGCCGGATCAGGTCTATGGCCTGGCCCATTCCGGCCACATGACCGCGGCGCGCATTGCCGATGCCGTCGCCGCCCTTCCCGAGGGCTTGAGCGAGCTCTATCTCCATCCCGCCATGCTTGATGATTTCCCCGGCCACGGCCCCGGCTACCGCCACCGCGCGGAGTTCGACGGCCTCGTCACTCCCGCCGCCCGGGAGGCCGTTGCGGCGCGCGGCGCCCGCCTCGGCAGCTTCACCGATTTTCTGGAGGTCGCCGCATGACGACGCTCGCCGCGCTCATCATCTCGCCCGCCTCGGCCAATCCGGCACCGGCGCCGGGGGACCATGTGCCGCTCGGCTCGGACGCGCATCGGCGGCTGTTCTGCCGCATGCTGCTCGACAGCCATGACCCCTATCGCCCGGCAGTGATCGACTGGCCGAAGCTCGACGAGGAGACGCGCGACCGCATTGTCTCGCTGCCGATCTGGGACATCGCCGTGGCGACGGAGGGCCGCGCCGGCATCAATGTCGGCACCTATGGGGAGGGCATCGCCGACCCGCTGCTCGCCGAGGCGATCGCCATGGATGCTTATGAGGAGCGGCGCCACAAGCTGGTGCTGTCCCATATGGTGCGGGCCTATGGCATCGAACTGCAGCCCGAGCCGCCCTATCCAAGGCCCCGCGACCCGGAATGGGCGTTCACCCGCACCGGCTATTCGGAGTGCATCGACAGCTTCTTCGGCTTCGGCCTGTTCAAGCTGGCCAAGGACTCCGGCTTCTTCCCGGAAGAACTGGTCGACACGTTCGAGCCGGTGATGCGCGAGGAAGGCCGCCATATCCTGTTCTTCGTGAACTGGGTGGCGTGGTGGCGTCGCAACATGCCGTGGTGGCGGCGGCCGTGGTTCGAGCTGAAGGTGATCGCGATCTGGATCGCGCTGATCTGGGAACGGATCGACATGGCCAGGGGGCTGGGCGAGGACAACACCAAGGCTCAGGAGAACAACTTCACCCTCAACGGCTCCAGGGAGCTGGGCGTGGAGATCAGCTTCCCGGAACTGGCGCGCATCTGCCTCGCCGAGAATGACCGCCGCCTCGCCCCTTATGACCAGCGGCTGATCCGTCCGCGATTCGTGCCCGGTGCCATGCGGCTGATCCTGCGCTTCATCGGGCGGGGGAAGAAGGCGGGCGCGTGACGCCTTCACTCGCGCGGGCCGGCATCCTCCTCGCCACGCTTTGCGGGCTGGCGGCGGCGGTGTGGGCGTTCGACCGCACCGGCCTTGGCGAGATTCTGGCCGTGGCGAAGCGCGTCGGCGTTGGTGGCTTCCTGCTCTACTGCCTCTATTCGCTGGGCGTGTTCGCGGTGCTGGGCGGGGCCTGGCTGGCCTCGGCGCCGGACGAGCCTGTCGGCCGGATCGGGCTGTTCGCCTGGGCCCGGCTGGTGCGCGAGGCGGTGGCCGACCTGCTGCCCTTCTCCCAGATCGGCGGCATCGTCGTGGCGACGCGATTGCTGGCGGCCGATGGCGTCGCCGGCGCCCGCGTCTACGCCTCGCTGATCGTCGACATGACCACTGAAATGGCCGGTCAGCTCGTCTTCACCCTCTTCGGCGCGGCGTTGCTGGTGACCATCGTCAGCGGCGGCGGCGCGCAGACGCTGCGGCCGATGATCCTCTCCGGCGCAGTGGCGATGATCGCGCTGATGATCGCCTTCTTCGTCGCCCAGCGCTCGCTGCTCGGGCTGGCGACGCGGCTTGCCGGCCACGTCCTGCCGCAATCGGCGCTGGCGATGGAGGGCGTCGAGGCGGAGTTGCGCCGCATCTATGGCCGGCGGCGCGCGGTGCTGGCGGCGTTCCTGCTCAACCTCGTCGGCTGGGTGGGGAGTGCCGCCGGGGCGTGGATCGTGCTGCGGCTGATGGGCGTGGAGCTGTCCTTCCGGGCGGCGCTGTCGATCGAGAGCCTGATCTTCATGCTCCGCTCGGTCGCCTTCGCCGTTCCCGGCGCGATCGGGGTTCAGGAGGCGGCCTATGCCCTGATCGGACCGCTGTTCGGCCTGCCGGCGGAATCGGCGCTTGCCCTCTCCCTCGCCAAGCGCGCCCGGGATCTTGCCATCGGCCTGCCGACCCTCGCCATCTGGCAGTTCGGCGAGGGCCGCGCCCTGTTGCGTGGCCTGCGCCCCAGCCGGAAATGACGGGGTCAGCCCAGCGCGGCGTTGATGATGCGCGCCTGGGTGAAGTCCTCCAATCCTTCGATGCCTTGCTGGCGGCCGATGCCGGATTGCCTGGCGCCGCCGAACGGGACGTCGAACGGCAGGTCGAGATTGCGGTTCACCCACACCGTCCCGCTTTCGATGCGCGCCGCCACCGCGAGGCCGCGGGCGACATCGCCGGTCCAGATCGTCGCGCCGAGGCCATATTCGCTGGCATTGGCGCGGGCGATGGCGTCATCGAGATCGTCATAGGCGAGCACCGGCAGCACCGGGCCGAACTGCTCTTCGCGCACCAGCCGGGCATCGTCGGGCAGGTCGCGCACGATCGTCGGCGGGATGAAATAGCCCTCGCCCGCGGGCACGACGCCGCCGGCGACGATATTGCCCTGCGCGCGGGTCTCCTCGATGAGGGCGACGAGCCTGTCATATTGGGCGCGATTCTGGATCGGACCGATGGTCGTCCCCTGCTCCAGCCCGTCGCCGACCACCGCCGCCTCGGCCAGCCGGGCGAGCGCGGCGCACAGCGCATCGACGTGCGGGCGCGGCGCATAGACGCGCTTGACCGCGAGGCACACCTGCCCGGCATTCATCATCGCGCCCTCGAAGATACGTGGCGCCACCGCCGCGATATCGGCGTCGTCGAGGATGATGGCCGGATCATTGCCGCCCAGCTCCAGCGTGAAGCGCTTGAGCGTGTCGGCGGCGCTCGCCAGCACCTTCTTGCCGGTGGCGGTGGAGCCGGTGAAGCTGACATGTGCGATGCCGGGATGGCCGGTGAGGAGCGGCCCGAGATCATTGTCGTCGACCAGCGTCTGGAACACCCCCGGGGGCAGCACCTTCGCCGCGACCTCGCCGAGCAGCAGCGTGGTGAGCGGCGTCGTCGGCGCCGGCTTGGCGATGACGGTGTTGCCGGTGATCAGGGCCGGGGCCAGCTTTACCATCAACAGCAGCAGCGGATAATTCCACGGCGTGATCGCCGCCACCACGCCGAGTGGATAGCGATCCTCGACGATGCGCTCGGCGGCCGTGTCGCGCAGCAGACGGGGGCCGAGTTCCTGCCGGGCGAACCAGCGCAGCGCCGATAGCGCCGCCGATACCTCGCCGCTCGCCTGATCGAGCGGCTTGCCCTGCTCCTCGGTGATCAGCCGGGCGAACTCCGCCGCCCGTGCGGCGATGGCGCTGCCCAGCGACTCGAGCTGACGCCGCCGCCCGGCATAGCCGAGCCCCGCCCAGCCCGGAAAGGCACGTCCCGCCGCCGCGATGGCGCGTTCGGCCTGGGCGGAGTCAGCACGCGGTGCGCGCGCGAAGACCTTGCCCGTCGCCGGGTTCACGACGTCCAGCCGGGCGGCGCCGGGAATCAGCGCGCCGTCGATGAGAAGCCCGAAATCCATGCCGATCCTCACGCCCGAAAAGCCTAATTTCCCTGCATCTAGGCCCGGTCGCGCGGAATGCGAGGGCAAGTGTGGCGCCTGCGCCATAGAGGAACAATCGACTTGGCTCCGAGGCTTGGTTAAAGAAGGGCCATGGTTGATCTGCCCGCCACTCCCCTGCTCGATGCGGCCTCTACTCCCGACGACCTTCGCAAGCTGAAGCCCGAGCAGCTCGGCCAGCTGGCCGAGGAGCTGCGTGCCGAGATGATCTCCGCCGTCGGCACCACCGGCGGCCACCTCGGTTCCGGCCTCGGCGTCGTCGAGCTGACGGTCGCCCTCCATTATGTGTTCGACACGCCGCGCGACGTGCTGATCTGGGACGTCGGCCATCAGGCCTATCCCCACAAGATCCTGACTGGTCGGCGCGATCGCATCCGCACGCTGCGGCAGGGCGGCGGCCTGTCCGGCTTCACCAAGCGCAGCGAGAGCGAATACGACCCCTTCGGCGCGGCGCATTCCTCAACGTCGATTTCGGCGGCGCTGGGCTTTGCCGTCGCCAACAAGCTGGCCGACCGGCCCGGCAAGGCGATCGCGGTGATCGGTGACGGCGCGATGTCGGCAGGCATGGCCTATGAGGCGATGAACAACGCCGAGGCGGCGGGCAATCGCCTGATCGTCATCCTCAACGACAACGACATGTCGATCGCGCCGCCGGTGGGCGGGCTTTCGGCCTATCTGGCGCGGATCGTATCCAGCCGCGAGTTCCTGGGCCTGCGCGATCTCGCCAAGCGCCTTGCCCGGCGCCTGCCCCGGCCGCTTCATTCGGCCGCCCGCAAGACCGACGAGTTCGCGCGCGGCCTCGCCATGGGCGGCACGCTGTTCGAGGAGCTGGGCTTCTATTATGTCGGCCCGATCGACGGGCACGACATCGCCCGGCTGGTGCCGGTGCTGGAGAATGTGCGGGATGCGGCCGAGGGGCCGATCCTCGTCCATGTCGTCACCAAGAAGGGCAAGGGCTATGGCCCGGCCGAGGCCGCCGCCGACAAATATCACGGCGTCCAGAAGTTCGACGTGGTGACGGGCGCGCAGGACAAGGCGCCCCCCGGCCCGCCCAGCTATACCGCGGTGTTCGCCAATGCCCTGCTCGCCGAGGCGGCGCGCGATCCCACCATCTGTGCGATCACCGCGGCGATGCCGTCCGGCACCGGGCTCGACAAGTTCCAGGAGAAATTCCCGGAGCGCTTCTTCGACGTCGGCATCGCCGAGCAGCACGCCGTCACCTTCGCCGCCGGGCTGGCGGCGCAGGGCTATCGGCCGTTCGCCGCGATCTATTCCACGTTCCTGCAGCGCGCTTATGACCAGGTGGTGCATGATGTCGCCATCCAGAATCTGCCGGTGCGCTTCGCGATTGACCGCGCCGGGCTGGTTGGCGCCGATGGTGCCACCCATGCCGGCAGCTTCGACGTCACCTATCTCGCCACTCTGCCCAACATGGTGGTGATGGCCGCCGCCGACGAGGCGGAACTGGTCCATATGGTCCACACCATGGCGGTGCATGATGCCGGGCCGATCGCCTGCCGCTATCCACGTGGCAACGGCACCGGCGTCGCCATGCCCACGACGCCCGAAGCGCTCGAAATCGGCAAGGGCCGCATCGTCCGCGAGGGCAAGACGGTGGCGATCCTTTCGCTCGGCACGCGGCTGGAGGAATCGCTCAAGGCGGCAGACCGGCTCGAGGCACGCGGGCTTTCGACCAGCGTCGTCGACCTGCGCTTCGCCAAGCCGCTCGACGAGGCGCTGATCCGGCGCATGCTGACCGGCCATGAAGTGGCGGTGACGATCGAGGAAGGCGCCATTGGCGGCCTCGGCGCGCATGTGCTGACGCTCGCTTCCGACGAAGGGTTGATCGATGCCGGCCTCAAGCTGCGCACGATGCGCCTCCCTGACGTCTTCCAGGATCAGGACAAGCCCGACCTGCAATATGCCGAGGCCGGGCTCGACGCCGATCATATCGTGGCGACGGTGCTCAAGGCGCTGCGCTACAATAGCGATGGGGTGGTGGAAGGCGCGCGCGCATCCTGAGAACATCGCATGGAAGGGCGTCTTTTGATCGATGAGATCGAGCTGCTCGCGCAGGCCGACGCGCGGGCCCGTCATTATCTTGAAGGCATCGATACCCGCCCGCCCTTCCCCGGCGCCGCCGCCCGCGAGGCGCTCGGCGCCTTCGCCGAGGCCTTGCCGGATCACGCCACCGACCCGGCGGAAATGCTCGAGATGCTCGATCGCTTCGGCTCGCCCGCGACGACCGCCTCGAACGGCCCGCGCTATTTCGGCTTCGTCATCGGAGCCGCGCTTCCCGGCGCCGCGGCGGCTGAGCGGCTGATGCTGGCGTGGGACCAATGCGCCTCCACGCCCGACAACTCTCCCGCCGCCGCCGCGATCGAGAAAGTCGCCGCGGGCTGGGTGCTCGACATATTGGACCTGCCGAGGGAAAGCGCGGTCGGCTTCGGCACCAGCGCCACCGCCTGCACCCTCGCCTGCCTTGCCGCCGCCCGCCGGTCCATGCTCGGCCGGCTTGGCTGGGATTTCGACGAGGACGGGCTGATCGGCGCGCCGGAGATCAAGGTGGTGGTGTCGGAGACCGTCCACATCACCGTGCGCAAGGCGCTCCGCCTGCTCGGTTTCGGCATGCGGCGCGTGATCGCGGCGCCGGTGGACGAGCATGGCCGGATCGATCCTGCGCGCCTGCCCGCGCTCGATGATCGCACCATCCTCTGTCTTCAGGCCGGCGAGGTGAACACGGGAGAATTCGATCCCTTCGCCACGCTGATCCCGATGGCGCATGCCGCAGGCGCGTGGGTGCATGTCGACGGCGCCTTCGGCATCTGGGCGCGCGCCTCGTCACGACGCGCGCTGACGAACGGCGTGGAGCAGGCCGACAGCTGGACGACCGACGGGCATAAATGGCTCAACACCCCCTATGACGGCGCGATGTCGATCTGCCGCGACGCCGAGGCGCTGGCCGGCGCGATGAACAGCGATGCCGCCTATGCGACGGCGGCCAAGGATGCCCAGAAGAACCTGACACTGGAATTCTCGCGCCGGCCGCGTGGCATCCCGATCTGGGCGGCCCTCCGCACGCTCGGCCGGTCCGGCGTGGCGGCGATGGTCGACCGGCATTGCGATCAGGCTTCCCATCTCGCCGAGCGGCTTCGCGGCAGCCGGCTGGACGTGCTCAACCGCGTCGTCATCAATCAGGTGCTGGTGCGCGGCACCGACGATGCAGAGACGGCGCGCGTGCGGCAGGCGGCGCTTGCCTCGGAGGATGGCTGGTTCGGAACGACGATATGGCAGGGCAGACCGGCATTTCGTGTCAGCCTGTCGTCGTGGCGGACGACCGAGGCCGATGTCGCGCGGCTGGCCGACCGCCTTATTGCAGCTGCGAACGGCTGAATTCGCATGTGCAAGAAACACGAAAGCCGCCGGACCGAGGTCGGCGGCTTGCGTTTTATCAGCCTCGAATGGCGGCGATCAGATCAGGATCGCGGCAACCACAAGGGCCTGAGCCGAGACGGCAAGCGCCGTCAGCGCAGCGGTTTCGAACAGACGCATGTCACTGGTTCCCTCATCTACCGGCCCGTTGGACCGACCGCTCGATTGTGCGGTGCAGCGCAAATAGGCTCACGACAGATTATTTCAAACGCAAACAACGAAAGTGCGATTGCAGATTTTGCAACTCGCTTCGCCGACGGATCGGCACGGCTCACCGGCGAAAAGGGCCGTAAATGACCATGCGTGCAGATCAGCTACTCGTCGAACGTGGGCTGGTGGAATCGCGCGCCCGCGCCCAGGCGCTGATCCTCGCCGGCCTCGTCTTCTCGGGTGAGCGGCGGATCGACAAGGCCGGCCAGTCGCTCGCCGACGATGCGCCGCTGGACGTGCGTGGCCGCGATCACCCCTGGGTATCGCGCGGCGGACTGAAGCTCGATCATGCGCTGGATATCTTCGGCTGGGACGTCGCGGGTGCACGGGCGCTGGACGTCGGCGCCTCCACCGGCGGCTTCACCGATGTGCTGCTCGCCCGCGGCGCCGCGCATGTCGTGGCGGTCGATGTCGGCCATGGCCAGCTTGCCTGGAAGCTGCGCAACGATTCGCGCGTGACGGTGATGGAACGGACCAACGCCCGCCACCTCACTGCCGCCGATCTGCCCTATGCCCCGGAGCTGATCGTGTGCGACGCGAGCTTCATCTCGCTGGCCAAGGTGCTGGCGACGCCGCTGGCGCTCGCTGCTCCGCAGGCGCGGCTGGCGGCGCTGATCAAGCCGCAGTTCGAGGCCGAGCGGCACGAGATCGGCAAGGGCGGCGTGGTGCGTGACGCCGCCGTCCACGCCCGCGTCTGCGAGGCGGCGCGCTCATGGGTGGAGCAACTCGGCTGGACGGCGATCGGGGTGACGCAAAGCCCGATCACCGGACCGGAAGGCAATGTCGAATATGTGCTCGGCGCGGTGCGCGGCAGCTGAGCACGCTTGCGTCGCGGCGCCGACCGCACCAGATAGGCGCCGACACGGAGACCAAGATGCAGACCGAAAACCGTTTTTTCGACGATTTCGCCAAGATCCTGAATGGCGCTGCCGGGACGCTGGCCGGCGTCGGCCGCGAGGCGGAAGCCTCGGCGCGCGCGCGGGCGCGGGAGTGGATCGGCGGGCTCGACTTCGTCAGCCGTGACGAGTTCGAGGCGATGAAGGCCATGGCTGCTGCAGCGCGGGACGAGGCGGACGCGTTGCGCGCCCGGCTTGACGCGCTGGAGGCGAAGCTGGCGGACGGAGCCGTCTGATCCCCAGCTTATCCACAGCTTTGTCACCCGGTTTCTCCCGCGCGCTTTGCGCAAGCGCGAGCGTGGTCTATTCCTGTGCCCGCCGCGTTGCGGGAGAACGGCAATGAGGGTGGATGATTACGAGGCCGGCCGTGAGGCCAGCGCCCCCATCGAGATGCTCGAGCAGTATTTCGCCGCCCATGGCTGGCCCCACGAGCGGACCGGCGAGGAGGAGATCGCGGCGACGGTCCAGGGCAGCTGGACTCAATATGAGCTTCGCGCCGTGTGGCGGGAGGATGATGCCGTTCTCCAGTTCCTCGCGCTGCCCGACATCCGCGTCGGCACCGACAAGCGCGCGGCCGTGTATGAGACGATCGGGCTGATCAACGAGCAATTGTGGATTGGCCATTTCGAGCTGTGGGCGGCGTCCGGCCTCGTCCTTTATCGCTACGCGACGCTGCTGGGCCAGGATTCGGATGGCGAGACCGGGCTCACCATGGAGCAGGCGGAAACGATGGTCGATGCCGCGATCGACGAGTGCGAGCGCTTCTACCCGGTGTTCCAGTTCATCCTGTGGGGCGACAAGAGCCCGGCCGAGGCGATCGCCTCCGCATTGATCGAGACGCAGGGCGAGGCCTGATGGCGGTTCCCGAAACGGGGCCAGTGCTGCTCGTCGGCTGCGGCAACATGGCCGGATCGATGCTGCGTGGCTGGCTCGCTGCCGGTCTTGATCCCGCGCAGGTGACGGCGGTGGAGCCCAATGCCGCGAGCGTGCCGGCCGGCGTCACCCATCTGTCGATGCTGCCGCCGGACGGCGCATCGCCGGCGATCGTGATGCTCGGCGTGAAGCCGCAGAAGCTGGACGAGGTCGCCCCTGCCCTCGCTCCGCTGCTGGCGCCGGAGACGATCCTGTTATCGATCCTCGCCGGCACCGAGCTTGGGTCGCTGCGCGCCCGCTTCCCGGCGCCGCGGGCGATCGTGCGCGTCATGCCGAACATGCCGGCCGCCATCGGCAGGGGCGTCCTCGCCCTCCATGCCGACGGGCTGGAGCCGGCCGGCCGCGAACTGGTGGCGGCGATGATGGGTGCACTCGGCCTGGTCGAATGGATCGGGGACGAGCGGCTGTTCGATGCGGTGACGGCGCTGTCCGGCTCCGGCCCCGCCTTCCTGTTCCGCTTCATCGATGCGCTGGGCAAGGCGGGCGCCGCCCTCGGCCTGCCGGCAGATCAGGCGGCCCGCATGGCGCTGGCCACGGTCGGCGGCGCGGCGGCGCTGGCCGAGGCCTCCGATGCGGATCCCGGCACGCTTGCCGAACGTGTCGCGAGCCCCGGCGGCTCGACGCGCAAGGGGCTGGATGTGCTGGACAGGACGCTCGATACGCTGCTCGAGGACACGCTGGTCGCCGCCGAGCGACGCAATGCGGAGTTGGCGGCGGAGACGCGATAGGGTTTGGGCGGGCCGCCCGGCTCCCCCTTCTGCCGAGACGACGAGGCATCGTCGCTCGACCCATCAATGTCCCGGAACCGTGCCCAGTCAGCCTCGGGCGAGCGCTGCCACCATGTCGCGCTCGCTTTCCGGCACCAGCCCTTCCAGCACCTGCCAGAAGCCACCGACCGCCTCGCGGCCCGCGGCCTGATAGGCGGCCGAGACCTTTTCGCGCATCTCCTGGAACAGCTCCACCTCCAGCGCGCGGCCTGCCGGGGTCAGGCGCAGCAGCCGCTGCCGCCGATCCACCAGGCCGGTGCGCGATTCCAGCAGGCCGCGGTCGCTCAGCTCGGTGATCACCCGGCCGAGCGATTGCTTGGTGATGCCGAGCAGTCGCAGGAGCGCCGAGACGGTGAGATCCGGCTGGCGCGCGATGAAATAGAGTGCGCGGTGATGCGCCCGGCCCAACCCCTGATCCGCCAGCCGTTCGTCTATCGAGCGGATCAGGTTGCTATAGCCGAAATAGAGCAGCTCCACGCCCCGTCTGATCTCCGGTTCGCGCAGGAAGAGAGGAGAAGAAGTCAGGACAGCCATGTTGACGCATCTTGGCATCGCCCCTAGTCGTGCGCAACCCGGCGCCGCCATCTTCGGGCGCGGGCAAGGAGCATCCATGGCCGCCGATTCCAACCTCAGCTTCGCCTTCGATCCGCATGCCGATCCGGTGCCGGTGAGCGAGCGCGACCAGCTGCTGGCCAACCCCGGGTTCGGGCGCGTGTTCACCGACCATATGGTCACGATCCGCTATGCGGACGGCCGTGGCTGGCATGATGCGAAGGTGCATCCGCGCGTCCCGCTGCAGATCGATCCGGCCTGCTCCGTGCTCCATTATGCGCAGGAGATTTTCGAGGGGCTGAAGGCCTATCGCCTCGCCGATGGCGGCGCGGCGCTGTTCCGTCCCGAGGCCAATGCCCGCCGTTTCCGCGAGTCCGCCGAGCGGCTGGCGATGGCGCAGCTGCCGGAAGAGCTGTTCCTCGAATCCTGCCGCCAGCTGGTCAAGGCCGACCGGGACTGGTTCCCCCAGATCGAGGGCGGCTCGCTCTACCTGCGTCCGTTCATGATCGCGAGCGAGGTGTTCCTCGGCGTGAAGCCGTCCTCGGAATATCTCTACATGGTGATCGCATCGGCGGTCGGCGCCTATTTCAAGGGCGGCGCCCCGGCGGTGTCGCTCTGGGTCAGCCAGGACTTCACCCGCGCCGCGCCGGGCGGCACCGGCGCTGCCAAGTGCGGCGGCAATTACGCCGCCAGCCTGCTCGCCCAATCCGAAGCGATCCGCAATGGCTGCGACCAGGTGGTGTTTCTCGACGCGGCCGAGCGCCGCTGGATCGAGGAGCTGGGCGGGATGAACGTGTTCTTCGTGATGGATGACGGCTCGCTGGTGACGCCGCCGCTTTCCGGCACGATCCTGCCCGGCATCACCCGCGACAGCCTGATTACGCTGGCGCGGGGCATGGGCCTCACCGTGCGCGAGGAGCGCTACGGCATCGATCAGTGGCGCGCCGACGCCGGGAGCGGCAGGCTGCGCGAGGCGTTCGCTTGCGGCACCGCGGCAGTGGTGACGCCGATCGGCACCGTTCGCGCGCCGGGGGTCGAGTTCACCATCGGCAATGCCGGCCCGGGCCTCGTCACCGAAAAGCTGCGCAGCGCGCTGGTCGATATCCAGCGCGGCATCGCCCCCGATCCGCATGGCTGGGTCGAACGCCTGTTCTGATCCCTTCCATCGCCGGAAGAGCGGGCTATAAGCCCCTCTCCCGGCTGTTGGGGCGTCGCCAAGTGGTAAGGCACCGGTTTTTGGTACCGGCATTCGCAGGTTCGAATCCTGCCGCCCCAGCCAGTTAGCTGGCACATCCTGATCTTGCTTGATTCGTTTGCATGGCTGCGGCGCTTTGAGGCGGCACTGTGTCAGGGCGGTGGAGCAGCATCGGATGACGGGCGGGAGGTCGCAAACGGGACGACCCGTTCGGCTCTGCGGTGATTTATTGGGAACGGCTCGCAACAGCCGCCCGTTAAGGGCCCCTGTTGGGAGAGGCTCACCATGCCCCGGTACAATATTCACACCGTGGAAAGAGGGACCATCCAGACCCCTGAGACCGTGGATTTGCCGGACAGAGACGCTGTTCGTGGAATGGCTGTCCAGTTCGCAAGCGAGTTGCTGGGGGCTTGCGGTGGCGACATCTTCGAACACGACCTGGAGATACGGGTGGTGGATGACACCGGGCTGATGCTTTTTGCCATTACCGTCGCCGCGATCGAGGCACCCGCCATCCCACGCCGATGATTCCCCGTGCTGGGTCGTAGCGGGACAGATTCTCCTTCCTAACGCAGGTTAGCACCGAATCCGTTGCGCGCCGTGTTCTCCGTATGTTCTGCGTCGCCTATGGGTAGCGGCCGGAAAATCGAGTGCCTTTTCGACCTGCACAGCATCCAGTGCGACGCCGCGGTGGTGTGCATGAGCTGCGGCAGGACCGCCGTCTATGATCCGGACTCCCTTGCCGGCTACCTGCGGACCGCGCGACGGCCCGAGAGGCTGGAGGATATCGGGCAGCACTTCTCGTGTCGGCGCTGCCGGTCCCGGGAAATCGAGGTGAAGCCATTCCCGCGGGCGCACAGGCCCGAGCCGCTGCCGGTCCCGGACAGGCCGGTTCCCCTCTATGTATTGCCGCCGGGCAGATGCGCCCGCGAGCTTGCCGAGGCCGAGAAGGCGCTCACCGAGGCGCTGAAGGAGGTCCCCGCCATTATGCCTGTCCTGGTTCGGCAGGCGGACGCCCGTGAGAGGGTGAGGCGGGCGAGATATATGCTGCGGCAAACGCTTCATCGCGGAGTGGACTATTGAGCGGCCTGCGGCTCGTCCACGATCGCCCGCATTCGAGCCGCTCAACCAGGCGTTCCCGTCCCCGTTCGAGCACATCTGCTACTGGCCGCCGGCACCGCGTGGCACCGGATTTCAGTGCAATTGCCAATAGGTCGCATAGCGTTGATGTGCGATCCGATGGTAGGGAATGAGGCGCACCGCCGCCTGCTCGGCCGACATGATCGTAAACTCCAGCGGCTGGTCGCCGGCCCGGATCAGCGCAGGGAGCGCCTCCGTGTCACCGGCGAGACGGGGCGGCGTGAACGGCCCGTCATTGTAGCTCCCATATCTTCGCTCGTTGACGACGATGTCCGAGCCGGGCGCGAGCCCGTCGCGGCCCAGCGCCCCGGCCAACACCAAAGGGCCATAGGTGAAGGCGACGATGTCGGGCGCCGTCGGCGCACGCTCGATCGAGACCTCGAGAGCCAGCCGGAGTTCCACCTCGTCCCCGCTCCGCCACAGGCTGGCATGCTCGACATAGCTGCCGGGCGTGGTCGATCGCACCACCTCCACCCCGTTGACCAGCACGGTGGCCAGTTTGCTCCAGCGCGGGTGGCGCAGCTTCAGTGTCAGTTCCACCGGATGCTTCAGCGTCCAGCGCAATGTGGTCGATGACGCTTCGGGAAACGCAGTCGTCTGCGTCAGCACCGCCTCATGCTCCGCCCAGCGCACGGCCGAGGGAATGAACAGGTTGACATATAACGTCCGGTCGTCGCTGAAATAGATCGAGTCACGATATTTGACGTGATTTTCCATGCCCGTCCCGGTGCAGCACCAGAAAGAATCCTCGGGCGTGTGGTACAGCTTCATATATCCGGGGCGTGCGCCCTGAAAATAGGTCGCCATGCCGCTGTCCGGATCCTGCGACGCGAGAATGCCGTTATAGAGGGTGCGCTCATAATAATCGGCATAGTCCGCGCGCGGATCCTGCATGAACAGAGCGCGGGTGAGCCGAAGCATGTTGTGCTGGCAGCAGGTCTCTGATCCTTTCGCCGAAAAGACATGCTTGTCGAATTCCGCGACGGGAAAGAAATGCTCGTTATCGCCATGGCCTCCGGTCACGAATGAGCGGGTCTGCGCCACCGTTCTCCAAAAGAAGATCGCGGCGTCGCGAAAGGCGACATCCCCGGTGGCCTCGTAAACCCGCTCAAAGCCGACGATCTTGGGTATTTGGGTATTTGCATGAAGACCGTCGAGATGATCGCGGTGCTGCGACAGAGGCTCGAGGATGGCCTTGTGCGAAAAGCGGCGGGCGAGGTCGCGATAGCTGGTGTTCCCCGTCATGAAATAGAGGTCGGCAAGGACCTCGTTCATGCCGCCATGCTCGGTGTCCAGCATTGCTTCAAACTGTGCGTCGGACAAGGGCCTGGTTGCCGCATCAGCCCAGTCGGCAAGCCGGATCAGCACTGCGCGCGATGTATCGCTATCGGCGAGCAGCGCGCCGTCGCGCAGGCCCGCGAAGATCTTGTGCAATGTATACCACGGAACGCCCGTGATCTTCTCGCCGCGCAGATGCGCCGCCACCAGCGCCCCCCCCTTGGGGAAGGCGCAGACCAGGCCCGTCCCGGCTGCCTGCTGACAGGCGGCGAGTTCGCCCGCGATATACTCCACGCGCTGCCGGAAACGGACGTCGCCCGTCGAGCGCCAGGCAAGCGAGCAAGCCGAGAGATAGTGGCCGAGCGTATGGCCGTGGCAATTTATCTCTTCCCAGATGGGATCGGATTCCCATCCTCCATAAACCGGGGCCTTCGGCGGGAGGTTGGCATTGACCCGGAAATTATGCAGCATGCGATCAGGCTGTAACCTGAGCAGATAGGCCTCGGTCATGCGCTGGGCATGCAGGAACGGGCTCTCATGCAGATCGACGTCAGCGAGGTCGAAGGGCCGCAGCGCCGCCCGCGTAGCGCCGGGCGGCGGCACCGGCGCCGCAGCGGCTGGCGCGAGCGGCGCCAACACGCCCCCCGCCGCGAGCGCGGTGACGCCCGCCGAGGCGAGAAAATCCCTTCGGGAATGGCCGTTACAGCAAGAAACGCCGGTCAAGGCTCCCTCCCTTCATCGCGGACCCCCGAGGCCCTGCCGCGGGGGTGGTCGGCGCCCGACGAGACGCGGTGCCGCGTGCACCAATGCCGTTGCGGGCCAGGCAGCAGGCGGAGCATGGCACCGGGCCAGGCTCCGGTCGGAAAGGCACGGTCCACGTCATCTGACCTCATCACCGGTTTCTATCCGGACGACCGGGCTTGTTCAATAGTCCGAGTATTGCAGAAGGTCCGATGCCGACCAGCGTCCCCCTGCCGCCCCGGATTCAATCAGCCGTGACGGGCACGACCCTGCATATCGCGCACGTAAAATCGACCGGGGCCGAGGACCCATCGCTCGGCGTCGGCGGATCATCGCGTGGGTGTTCCGCGATCAGCCCGGAGTCAGCACCAGCAGCGACACGCCTTGACGGGGCAGTCGGAAGCGCAGCTCCGCCCGGTTCTTCGCGACCTGCACGGTCTGCTGCGGCGCCCCACCCGCGAGCGTGGCAGCCTTGAGCAACGCTGCGCGCTGCTGGTCGTCAGGCGCGATCGGGGAGCCCATGGCAAGCCAGGCAGTATAGCTGTTCGAATGATCGTGATCCACGCGGTATTGAACCACGGTCGCGCCGCGCCGAAAGGCGGCGGGCAGTCCGCCCACCTGCAGATGCACGTCCGCATCCGGGCCGGGAAGGTCGTCATCATGATAGTGCCACACTAATATCGCCAGCCGCTTACCGTCGGCGCTGGCCACGCTGCCGACATCGGGCGTGGCGCGCACGCCATCGGCCATCATGCGCTCGACCGTCAGCTGGTGGTCGGAACGGCTCGTGACCACTCGGCCTTTCATCATCGCGAACATCTTGAAGACATTCATCACCGGCAGATCGATGCCCGCCGAGGTCAGTTGGCGGAAGCCCGCGAAATAGGGCTGGTCCTCATATTCGAAGGCCCAGCTGAGCACGCCTTCCAGATTGAGCTGCCGTCGCGCCGCCAGCGCCTGAAGGCGGGGGAATATGGCAGCGGTGTAGCTCGAATACATCGTGCCGTTGCGATAGGCATTGGCAGGGCCCTGGCACGCGGCGCAACCCTCAGGATCAGACTCGCCGATCACGATCGGCCGCGACTTGAACACAGGGTCGGCGCCAATCAGCGCAAATTCGTGGTCCGCTGCCTTGAGGTGCTTGTCGATACCCATCCGCACATGGCCGCCAGCGGGGCCGGGTACGAAGCTGGGCTGCCCCTTGGCGTGGAACGACAGGAAATCGGTCGGCGTCCCTGCCCGCTTAACATGATCGAGGAAGCGGGTCATGAAATCATCGCCCGCACCGGCAATGTCCGGTCCGCCGACCCGCGCATCCGGCAAGGCGCGGCGCACCCCGCGCACGGCGGCATCGTGGAGGAGGAAGAACTCTTCTGCTGTCCCACCCCAGTAATATTGCGGCAGATTGGCCTCGTTCCAGGTCTCGAAATACCAGCTGGCGACCTCGGCTCGCCCGTAACGCGCGATGCAATGGCGCACCCACTGGAAGATCAGCTCTTCCCATTTGGCATAGCTGGTTGGCGGATAGGCCCAGCCCGTACGCAGATTGCCGCTCCCCGGCCGAAAATCATGCTGATAGGGCTGAGGATGGGTCGAGAGCGCTTCGGGCATGAACCCCAGTTCGACGTAGGGCTTCACACCCCGCGCGCGATAGGTGTCGAAGATTCGGTCGACGATCGTCCAATCATAGACGGGGCGCCCCTGCGCGTCCTCGGTATAGACGTTGGTCGAGCCCCATTTCAGCGCCGGGGTGCCGTCGCCCGTCGTCAGCAGGTTATGCGCGCGGAAATAGACCTGGTCAGGTGCCAGCTGGCCCAATGTCGCAAGCGTCGTGCGGCCATCCTTCATCGTCGCATAATTGGGCTCATCGGCGCCGAAGAAACGCCACACCTGCCTTACCGGCCCCTCGTCGCGCGACGCATCGACGGTGATCTCGACAGGAAACGGCGCGTCCTGCGCGGATGCGGGTGTCGCCGCGCCGCCTGCCGATGTGGCGAGGAAGGTCGCCAGCAATAGACGGCCGAGTCTCGTCATCATCACACCTCCAGATTGGGCCCGCGCAAGCGAAGCTGACGTCCAGGACGCAGTTCCACCGTACGTTCGACTGTCCCATGACGCAGCATGCGACGGCCGCCGAGCGCCGGCCGGATCACCACCTCGTCAAGCCTGCCCGACGTCCAGGCGAGATCAACCTCGGCGGCACCGCGCACGCGGATGCCGGTGAGCCTGCCTTCCGGCCAGGCCGCGGGCAGCGCCGGCAGCAGGTCGATCAGCGCGCCCCGACTCTGCACCAGCATTTCGGCCATGGCATTCGCGCCACCGAAATTTCCGTCAATCTGGAACGGCGGATGAGCGTCGAACAGATTGGGGTAAGTGCGGTCGGACGACAGCAGGGCGACCAGCAGGCGGTGGGCATGATCGCCCTGGCGCAGGCGCGCCCAGACATTCGCGCGCCAGGCGAGCCCCCATCCGGTCGCGGCGTCGCCGCGAAGCTCCAGGGACCTGCGGCCAGCAGCCGCAAGCGCCGGCGTTTCATCCAGGTTGATCTGATGGCTGGGAAAGATTCCAAACAGGTGCGAGATGTGCCGATGGTGGACGTCGCGGGCGGTCAGATCCCAGTCTTCCAGCCACTCCCTGAGCTGTCCGGCAGCGCCGATCCGGTTGGGAACCAGCCGCGCACGGGCGGCGGCGAATTGACGGCAGAGCTCGACGTCCCGCTTCAGGAGCGTGCCGGCAGCGACGCAGCGGTCGAACAAATCGCGCAGCATCTGCATGTCCATGGTCGGCCCGGCGCAGACGCTGCCGCCGCGGCCATGGTCGTTCTCCGGAGAAAGGGACGGGTTGGTGACGAGGTACGCCGTGCCCGGCAGCGGCACCAGCGTGTCGAGGAAGAACAGCGCTGCGTCGCGCATTACCGGCCAGACGCGCTGGAGGAAGCGCCGGTCGCGGCCGTAATCATAATGCTCCCAAAGATGCAGCGCGAGCCAGGCACCGCCGGTCGGCCACAGCCCCGCGGCGGCGAAGTCGATCGGCGCCGTCGCGCGCCACAGGTCCGTGTTGTGGTGCGCCACCCAGCCGCGGGCGCCATACATGGCCCGCGCGGTGCGGGCGCCGGTAACCGCCAGCTCCTCGATCATCGCGACGAGCGGCGTCACGCACTCGGCGAGGTTGGTCGGCTCGGCAAGCCAATAGTTCATCTCGGTGTTGATGTTGATCGTGTACTTCGAGCCCCAGGGCGGTTTGGCGCTGTCGTTCCACATTCCCTGCAGGTTTGCCGGCTGTCCGCCCGGACGCGAGCAGGCAATCAGCAGATAACGGGCATAGGCAAAATAGAGCGCCGCCAGGGCCGGATCGTCAGCCGGATCGGAGATCGCCACACGCGCGTCGGTGGAGAGCGCGGCAGCCGGCGTCCGGCCGAGGTCAAGGGCTGCCGATCGGAACAGCGAGCGATGATCGGCGACATGCGTGTCGCGCAACATATCAAACGGCTTCGCCGCCGCCGCTGCCAGCGTCCGGACCGCCTCGGCGAGCGGATCGCCGCCGACAAGATCGAAACGGCGATAATCGGTGGCGATCCTGATCAGCACCACCAGTTCGTCGGCGCCACGGACGACGAGCGCGTCGCCCTCGCGCGACACCGTGCCACCCCGCGCCGACAATTTGGCCACCGCGGCGGCGCTCAATCCACCGTCGATGCCCGCGCTGCCGCCGTTGCGCAACTGCATCGCCAGCATGTCCTCGCCGCCGCCAGCGGCACGCCCCCCACCCGGCAGCTGCCATGCGAGCCGGGCGTGGATCGCGCCCGGCCGGTCCGCCGCGTGGCGCATCACGATCACGCCATCCGGCGCGCTCGCGAACAGCTGACGCTCATAACGCACGCCGCCGGCAAGGAAGGCCGTGCTCGCCACCGCCGCGTCAAGGTCGAGCTCGCGGCGATAGGTTTCCGCGTCGTTGTCGTTGATGTTCAGCGCGGTGACCACGAAATTGCCGATGGTCTGGTACGGCATCTGGGTGATCGGCTGGGCCATCAGCGTGCGGTTGGCAAGCGCCTCCGCCTCGGCATAGCGACCGGCGAACACCAGCCGGCGCACCTCCGGAAGCGCCTCGCGCGCGCCTGGGCGGACGGGGTCATAGGGGCGTCCGGCCCACCAGCTGTCCGCGTTGAGCTGGAGCGTTTCGCTGCGGATCCCGCCATGCACCATGGCGCCGATACGGCCATTGCCGATCGGCAGCGCCTCCAGCCACATCCGTGCCGGCTGGCGATACCATAGCATCGGCCGTTCGGAGGACCCATTGGCTGCCGGGGCCTGCGCGCCCTTCAGCCCGGCGGAGACCAGGCCGAGGCCGGCCAGGGCAAGCGTCTCGCGACGGTCCAGCATTGCGTCAGCCGATTTCCCGAACCGGATCATGCGCAATCAGGGCCATGGTCTCGGCCCTCTCCGGTTCGCGCTCCGGCGCTGTTCGGTCGATGCGATTGATCCCGGTCATGGCAAGGGCGTCGACGGCCTGAAACCGGCCCGTCGGCGGTTCGTCGTCATAGAAGACAGGATCGGTATATGTGCCGCCCGATTGTCGGCGCGCGCGGTTTTCGCGAGCAAAGCGGCCTCATGGGATGATGTCCCCTCCTGACGGCGACCCTCGCCACGGCCGGCAGGATCGCGATCATATAGGATTATGACGCACGGTCCGGGCGCGCAAGTGCTCTTTTGTCAGACTATATACGGTGACCGCGTTACGCCTGAGCACTCGTCCACGAGCCTGTAACCGCGACGATACCGACAGCGTACGAGGTGCATGGCTCGCCTCACCATTATTGTCCCGCTCGCCCCCTGCGTCCCGCATAACCGGGCGGGTGGATGGCGGCGCGCCGCCTCATGTCCCGGGCTCGCAACCGTGACCGCCCAGCCCCCGCTCAAATTCGACGAACCAGACCCCGCGGCCTCCAATGGGCGGATCGCTGCCATTCCCCCGCGTCAATGAAAGGACCCGCGCGACCGATGATACCGCTAATCAGAAGGCTCGCCATCTCGCCGCTGCCGATAGCTGCCGGATGGTATGCGATCCCGATCCGCCTCATCGTGGGCTATGGCTTCTTCTCGCATGGCTGGGCGAAACTCGCCCGGGGGCCGGACAATTTTGCCGGCATCCTTCATGCGATGGGCATGCCGACGCCGCTCTTTCTGAGCTGGGCGACCGTCGCCGTGGAGATCATCGGCGGCCTGATGGTCCTGGCCGGCGCGCTGGTGCCGCTGATGACTGTGCCGATGATCGTGGTGTTGCTCGTGGCGATCTTCACCGTTCACCTGCCGAACGGTTTCAGCTCGATCAAGCTGATGTCCTATGATGCGGCCGGGGCGCATTTCGGCCAGCCGGGTTACGAGACGGACCTGCTCTACATTGCCGGCCTGATCGCGCTCTGCATCGGCGGCGCCGGTCCCCTTTCGCTCGATGAGCGTCTCGGAGCGCGGCGGCGCGATGAGGGCAGCAACATCGACCGCTCCCGCGAGCGTCATCGCGGCGACGCTGACGGCCGATGGAGCGGGCCGGCCGGACGGTAACTGCCCGCGCCCCCGTCTGGCGGGCGCCCGAGCAGTCGTCGCCTAGCGATCCAACTCGTCCTGGACCTTGTTGTCGCCGCCCGTCCCGGCTGTGCCGCCGGAAACGCCGGGCGGATCGAGCGGCGAGCGCGGCGCATCCTTCGATGGCGCGGCACGGGGAGACCTTGTCTGGGGCGGCGGCAGATCGGCAGGTCCTTCGGCCGGCTCGGCGGTGGATTGGTCGATATTCCCTTGGTCGCGGTTCATGGCAGCTCTCCTTGCACGCCCGCGAAACGCGCGACCGACGTCGAGGGTGCCGAAATCCGCCAACGCGCGCAGCGCGATGGCACCGGCGCTCGCGTCACCCGCCGCATCCGTCCTGCCCCGCCCCATCCGCATGCAGCAGCGAGGCGACCTGACGCGCGAGCTGCTGGCCGGTAACGGGCTTGCGCAACAGGCAGAAGTCCGCCTCCTCGGCATCGCCTGAGAAAAGCTCCGGTATCTCACCCGCATAGCCGGTGAGCAGGATCGCCCGCAGCGCCGGCTGCTGCTGCTGCGCCGCGCGGATCAGGGCAAGGCCGTTCATCTCCGGCATCGACAGGTCGGAAACCAGCAGGTCAACCTGCTCACCTGCCCTCATCAGCGCCAATGCCGTCGCGCCGCGCGACGCCTGAATCACCTCGTAGCCAGCGCCGATCAGGTTCTCGGCAAGCATCTCGCGCACCAGATCATTATCGTCGACCACCATCAATCGGGGCCGCTCGCCGCGTGGCGGCGGCGCATCCTCGCGAGAAGGGGCCGACGCTGCCTCCATTCGCGCCGCCGGCAGCCACAATGTCACCGTCGTTCCGCGACCCGGCGCGCTGTCGATGTGCAGCCCGCCGCCGCTCTGCTCGGCAAAGCCGCGCGCCATGGCGAGGCCGAGGCCGGTGCCCTTGCCGGGTTGCTTGGTGGTGAAATAGGGGTCGGACGCGCGCGCCAGTGTCGCGGCATCCATGCCGTGACCATTGTCGCACACCGCGATCCGCACATAATCGCCGGGCGTGAGCCCGATCGGGTGACCCGGCCGGCCATTGCGCCCACGCCGCCCGGGAGAGGCGGTGAGGGTCAGCATTCCCGCCCCGTCGAGCGCGTCGCGGGCATTGGCGGCGAGATTGACGAGCACCGTCTCCAGCTGGCCCTTGTCGGCGAGCAGGGGCGGTACGCCGGCTGCGACCTCCACCCTGACCTCGATCGCCGAACCGAGCGTCAACGACAGGATCTCGCGCAGGCTCGCGAGCAGTTGCGCCGGGTCAAGCGCCTCGCCCTGCAACTCCCCGCGCCGGGAAAAGGAGAGCAAACGGCGCGTGATCGAGGCGCCCCGGCCGATCGCCTCGCCGACCATGGTGGCAAGGTGGCGAACCGCGTCCGGACTGCTCGCCTGCCGCTCGATCAGCGAGCTGGCGCCCTGAATGGCCTGAAGGATATTGTTGAAATCATGGGCGATGCCGCCGGCGAGCTGGCCGAGCGCCTCCATTCGCTGGGCGTGGGCGAGCTGGGTCTGGGTCTCGTGCAGATGGCGGGTGCGCTCTTCGACCAGATGCTCGAGCTCCAGCCTGCCGCGCGCCAGCAGCTCCTCGTCACGCTTGCGGTCGGTGATGTCGAGCGAGGTGGCGACAAGGCCCGTCACCCGGCCTAGCGCGTCCAGCAGCGGCGCCTTGGTCGAGAGCCAGACGATCGGCATGCCATCGCGCCAGCCGACTTCCTCCTCGATCTGCTCGGCGACGCCGGTCTCCAGCACACGCCGGTCGTTGGCCGCCACCGCCTCCGCCTGCTGCGGGTCGTCGAGAAATTCGGTGATGACCTTGCCGATCAGTGCGGCAGACGGCTTTCCCACAACTGCCGCCGTCCCTTGGTTGACGAGGAGCATGCGCCCGTCCCGGTCCTTGGCGCAGACCACGCCGGGCACCGCCTCGACGAAGGTCTGGAGGAGAGCCATCGCCCGATCGCGCTCGGCCGCGGCGACGCGGTGCTCGGTGATGTCGAAACTGAGGCCGAGCATGCGCGCCGGCCGCCCGTCCGGCCCGGGGATGGCGCGCCCATAACCACCCAGCCAGCGCACCTCGCCATCCGGCAACGGCACGCGGAACTCGCTCTGGTAGGTGCCGTCGCCTGCCGCCAGCGCACCCTCGATCGCGGCCCTGAGCTGCGCGCGATCCTCGGGATGGACCAGTGCCAGCGTCTGCTCGTAATCCGGCTCCCCATCGTTCGGATCAAGGCCGAACAGCTCGAAGCGCCGCCGGTCCCAGGTCCAGCGATTGGTCGCGAGGTCCCAGCTCCAGGACGCCATCCGGCCGGCGTCGAGTGTCATTCGCAGCCGTTCGTCGTTCTCGGCGACTATCCCCTGGCGGGTGATGTCGAGGGTGGCACCAAAGATCGACCGTACGCTGCCGCCACCGGGCGCGGCCCCGCCTCTTGTCAGCAGCCAGCCCGCCGCCCCGCCCGGCCCGGCGCGATATTCGACCTCCTCATGGCCGCCCGCATCCATCCGGGCGAAACTGGCGCGCAACCGCTGCCGATCCTCGTCATGTACCGCTGCCAGCCATATGTCCCGATCAAGCCGCGCGCCTGGAGCGACGCCCAGCAGCCTGCGCATCCCCTCACCACACCGCACCTCGCCATCCGCGGCGATCTCGAACAGGTAGACGGCGCCTGCGTCCTGCGCATGGAAAAGGCGCGTCGCCGTCTCCACGGCCTCGGTCGCCGCAATTGGCGACATGCCCGTTTCCCCGCCCCCCATCGCCACACCCTTCATCGCTGCTGATCGATAAACGCTTGGCAAATGAATTGGTTACCAGCGACGGCCGTGGCCCCGGAATTGGCCGACATCTGCGAAAACCGGCGCGCCGGTCCGCCCATCGCGGATCGGGGCAGGCCCGCCCGGGCGGCGATCGACATGCAGCATGTGGAAGCATGTTGGCAGGCGACGGCGCTGCCGACGCCCGGTTCGCCACGACCGATCAGCGTCGCTGGACCGAACGACGATGTGGGACGTTTGGCGCGAACATGGAAGGAGTTGCCATGCAGCTATCCGTCAATGGCGAGCGCCGCGACCTCGGCGGCGATCCGCGCACCACGCTGCTCGATTTCCTGCGCCATTCCTGCGGTCTGACCGGCACCAAGAAGGGCTGCGACCACGGCCAGTGCGGAGCGTGCACGGTGCTCGTCAACGGCATCAGGATCAATTCCTGCCTCACGCTGGCGGTAATGCACGAGGGTGATGAGGTCACCACCATCGAGGGGCTGGGCACGCCAGCCGACCTGCACCCGCTCCAGGCGGCGTTCGTCGCGCATGACGGTTATCAGTGCGGCTATTGCACGCCCGGGCAGATCTGCTCGGCCAAGGGGATGATTGACGAGGCGACCAGGGGGTGGGCGAGCTTCGTCTCCGAAGACCTGTCCGCCACGCCCCGCTTGACCCGCGAAGAGATTGCCGAGCGGATGAGCGGCAATCTCTGCCGCTGCGGCGCCTATCCCAACATCGTCGATGCCATTCTCGAAGTCGTGGAGGGCGCCCGATGAGGCCGTTCGACTATCACCGGGCGGGCGGGCTTGCCGGCGCCGTCCGGCTCGTCGCAGACGGGGCGCGGCCGATCGCCGGCGGCACCAACCTGCTCGACCTGATGAAGCTGGAGATCGAAGCGCCCGCGGCGTTGGTCGACATCAATCGCCTGCCGATCGACCGCATCGAGGAAAGCGGCGACGGCCTGCGCATCGGGGCGCTCGTCACCAACAGCGATTGCGCAGCCGACCCGCGCATCCGTCGCGACTATCCGCTGCTGGCGCGCGCCATCCTCGCCGGTGCCACTTTCCAGCTGCGCAACAAGGCGACCACCGGCGGCAATCTCTGCCAGCGCACGCGCTGCTATTATTTCTATAATGTCGACCAGCCATGCAACAAGCGCGCGCCGGGCAGCGGCTGCGGCGCTATCGGCGGGTTCAATCGCATCCACGCCGTTCTCGGCACCAATCAGCTGTGCATCGCGACCTACCCCGGCGACATGGCGGTGGCGCTGGCGGCCCTCGGCGCCCGCGTCGAGATCGCCAGCCCCGAAGGCGGCACCCGGATCATCCCCGTGCGCGATTTCCATCGGCTGCCCGGCGAGACGCCCGAGCGGGACAATGTGCTGGAGCCCGGCGAGCTGATCACCGCCGTCGTCCTGCCGGCGCCGGCCGGAGGAACCCAGCTCTATCGCAAGGTGCGCGACCGCGCCTCCTATGCCTTCGCGCTGGTGTCGATCGCGGCGGTGGTGCGGATGGACGGCGAGCGCATCGCATCGGCCACCCTGGCCTTTGGCGGGCTTGCCCATAAGCCGTGGCATGATCCGCGTATCGACGCGGCGCTGGCCGGTCAGCTGCCGTCGGATGATCTGTTCGATCGGGCTGCCGACCTGCTGCTGGAGGATGCGCGGGTCTGGGGCTCGAACGACTTCAAGGTTCCACTGGCGCGCCGGACGTTGAGGGCGGTGTTGCGAGAAGCGACGGAGATCGCCGCATGACCCGCAGCCGCAGCATGGACGAGCCGGACACGCGCAACCGGCTCGATCATATGGCGCAAGGCGTGATCGGCCGTCCGCTCGATCGGCCGGACGGCATCGCCAAGGTAACCGGCACGGCGCCCTATGCCGCCGAATATGCCATCGACGGCGCGCTGAACGGCGTGCTGGTGACGGCGACAATCACCCGCGGCAAGGTGATCGGCATTGACCGGGATGCGGTGCTGGCCATGCCGGGCGTCGTCGCGGTGATCGCCGATCCGCGCATGATCACGCGTTCAGCGCAGGGCACTGCCGGCAAGTCGCCCAAGCGCGATATCGGGCAGGTCGATTATTATGGCCAACCCGTGGCGCTGGTCGTCGCCGAGACGTTCGAGCAGGCCCGCCACGCCGCCCGGCACCTCGATGTACGCTATGCCGAGGAGCCCGGCGCCATTGTGGATCCCCACGCCGCGGACGCGATCGTGGAGGAGCAGCGCGGCAAGTCCGTGGTCCAGGGCAATCTCGACCGGGCGATGGCAGAGGCGTCGCATGCCGTGGATGTCCGTTACACCACCGAAGGCCACAACAGCGCGCCGATGGAGCCGCACGCCAGCATCGCGCAATGGGATGGCGAGACGCTGACCGTCCATCTCAGCATGCAGATGATCAAATATAACGTGAAGGAGCTGGCCGACGCGCTCGGGCTTCCGCCGGCGCGGGTGCGGCTGATCTCCCGCTATGTCGGTGGCGGCTTCGGCTCCAAGCTCGGCATCAGCGCTGAGGCGGTGGCGGCCGCGGTTGCCGCCATCGAGCTCGGGCGCCCGGTCAGGGTGGTGATGCTCCGCCAGCAGGTATTTCAGTGCGTCATGCGCCGCTCGGAAACCAGCCAGCGCCTCCGGCTCGCTGCCGATGCGGATGGCCGCCTCATCGGTTTCGGGCATGAGGCACTTGTCTCCAACCTGCCGGGCGAAAAATTTGCCGAGCCGGTGACCCAGGCGAGCGAGTTTCTCTATCGCGGGGCTGATCGCACCATCCGGCTCGAGTTGGCCCGCGTCCACCGCATGACCGCGGGGTCGGTGCGTGCGCCGGGCGAGGCGGTCGGCATGCTGGCGCTCGAATGTGCGATGGACGAGCTCGCCATTGCCGTCGGTATTGACCCGGTCGAACTGCGGCTGCGCAACATTCCCGAACGGCACCCGAGCCTCGATATTCCCTATAGCTCGCGCAAGCTTGCCGAGTGCCTGACGCGTGGAGCAGAGCGCTTCGGGTGGGACGGCGCGGACCGCACCCCCTGCCGGCGCCGCGAGGGCGAATGGTGGATCGGCACCGGCATGGCGACGGCGACCCGCGTCCACAATCTCAACGAGGCCGAAGCAAGGGTACGGCTTTGCCCGGACGGCACGGCAATCGTCGAAAGCGACATGACCGACATCGGCACCGGCACCTACACGGTCCTCGGCCAGATCGCCGCCGAGATGCTCGGCCTTGATCCCGACGACGTGCTCGTCCGGCTGGGCGAGTCCGATTTGCCGCCCGGGGCCGGTTCTGGCGGGAGCTGGGGGGCGCCCTCTACCGGCTCGGCGGTGTTTATCGCGTGCGAGGCAATCCGTGAAAGGCTTGCGGAGCGGCTCGGCTGCACCGAGGAGGCACTGACGCTGAAGGATGGCGCGGCGATCTTCGGGAATGACGCCATGCCGGTTACCGAACTGCTCGGCGGCGAGGAGATTGCCGAGACCGGCCGCTTCGACCCGGGCACGATCGAGGATAAATGCCATTCTGCGATGTATGGCGCCTTCTTTGCCGAGGTGGCCGTCAACGCCTTCACCGGCGAGGTGCGGTTGTATCGGTTTGCGGGGACGTTTGGAGTTGGTCGTGTGCTGAACGGGAAGACGGCGCATTCGCAATGTGTTGGGGGGATGGTGTGGGGGATTGGGAGTGCGCTGGGCGA
>NZ_JAHKRT010000011.1 GCF_018863195.1 Sphingomonas quercus
ATGCCCAGATCACCGGCGGCCTCGCCGTCTACGCCTCGGGCAACTACCTCGCCCGCTTCCACAATCGCGGACAGACCTACGGCGCCAAGATCGGCGCACGGCTGGCCTGGTAGGGCGGGCCGGCGGCGACAGGAAATTATTTTGATAGAAAAGGTCAAATAATACAATCCATTGTTGATTTGATTGATCTTGTTGTCAATCCGACCTGTTGGCAATTCTTGGTCGGGCGATCACCGGCAATCGTCAATCGATGCCCCGCTCAACCCCCACGGACCCCTGTTCGAGGAAGTATTGGCATGAAAACATCGATAAAGTTCGCCGCCGTCATGGCTGGCCTGATGGGTCTGGCGAGTTCGGCCGGGGCGGTCACGCTCGTGCTGAACAGCACGCAGGCCGATCCATTGGGCACGCGCTACAATTATGGCGGCGTCTTCGCCATCGACAGCAATGGCGACACCGCCGAAGGGGTGCTTCCGGGCTCGACGTTCATCATCTACGACTTCGCCGGCTATGTCGACGGCACCGTCACCAGCGGCAATGCGAATGTCGCAGCGTCGGTCGAAGCACTCAGCAGCCTCTCCCTGCTGCCGCCGGGCATCGTCGACGATCCAACTATCGCCAATCTGGTCTTCACCTGGATCGGAAGCCCGTTCACGCCCCCCGCCGACTACGTGTTTTCCGGCTATAGCGCGGTGTCGACCTATTCGGACATCGGCAATACTCTGGCCTTCGGATCGCAGACACTGAAGGTCAGCAACAACTCGCCGCTTTACACCGAAGGCTTCGTCGAGGGGCCGAGCGGCTTTGCCAGCCCGGTGCCGGAGCCGGCAACATGGGCGATGATGGCGATGGGCTTCGGCATCATCGGCATCTCCATGCAATCCCGGCGGCGCCAGCGCATCGCCCAGATTTGACCCGCCTCCTCCCCCTCGGGCGGGCCAAAGGACAGCCGGGCCAGCGGGCCCGGCTGTTTCATCGTGCCGGCACCCGACCTATTTCTTCTGCAGCGTCACCAGGCCCGCCGCTTCGCGCGCCTTGAGCGTCGCCATCAGCTCGGCCAGCGACAGCGGCGTGAACTCGCCCGACAGGAAGTCGCGCATCTGCAGGATCGTCATGTTGCCGCGATCGACCAGGATCTGGAACTCGGCCATATATTCGTCCGGCAGATTGGGGCCCGGCGGCGGCGCCCGGCGCGCGCCGGGGGCGGGCACATTGGGGCCGCGCCTGACGATTATGGTGGCCGCCTCGCGTTCCTCGGCGGTCAGCGTCGGCTCGGCGGCGGGGACGCCGTGCTCGGCGCTCGCCAGCTGATAGGTCGCCTTGACCTCGGCGAGCAGCGCCTCGGCCCGCCTGTCGATCAACGGGGCGAAGGGGGCGACGCGCTTCCTGCCGGCGGCGGCATCCGTCCACATCACCGCGGCGGAGCCGATCACCGCCTTCTCGATCTCCGCCTGATGGCGGATGGCGTTCTGCGCTTCCCGATAAGCGCGCGGAAGATCGGCCGGGGTGGCGTCGGCGATATAGCCGAGGCCCTTCTCCTGTGCCTCGCCCATGCGACTGGTGCCCCGCGCCAGATTCTCGGCCGCGACCCGCGTCGCCAGCTCGTCGGTGCCGGTCGCCAGCGCCACCAGCCCGCCCAGCGTCACCACGGCGGCGCGCTTATACTGGGTCGGATCTTGCTTGTCGGGCGTGTCGTCGGACGAGTGATACCACATGTCCGGCCACGTATTGTAGATGATCGACGGTATCCCGTGCTGCATATAGGTGACATGATCCGACGAGCCATAATGCTTGTCGACCGTGATGTAGAAAGCATCCTTCGAACCATGCACCGATTCAACCGGCTGTGCTGCCGCATAGCCGTTGATCGAGCGACGGAACCGCACCCGCTCACGGGTGATGTCGGCGACATATTCGAGCATGCTCTGGCCGACGTCGTTCAGATAGGAGGGGAAGGTATCGGGCGTGCGGTGCATCAGCCAGGTGGCGCGGCTGGCGGTGAGCCTGATGCCCTCCATGTCGAAGTTCAGGTTCCCGATCATTGCCTTGGCTTTGTCGGGATGCTTGTTCAGATATTCGTTGGTGCCCGAGATTTCCTGCACGAACTGGAAGTTGATCGTCCGCTTCGGCGGCGGCAACTTGCCTTCCTTGACCAGCTTCATATAGGCGCGACCAACCTCGAGGATCAGCGCGCAGCCGGAATTGTCGTCATTGGCGCCCTGCTTGATGACCCCTTCGAACAGATGGCAGCTGATGCCGACTTCCTGCTTCGTCGAGCCGTCGCCGAGGATCTCGGCATGGACATATTCGCTGCGGCCGGACACTTCCGTGCTCTTCGTCACCGAGCGGATGGTGAGCTTCTCGCCGCGCGCCATCAGCGCCTCGAGATAGCCGCGCGTCTCGGGCGTCAGCGACCATGCCACCGTGCCGGGTCTGGCCGTCACCGTCGAGGAGACGATGCTGCGCGGATAGTCGATCGCCCGCTGCGGACCCATCGTCGACAGGCCGAGCACGCCCAGCGCGCCCCGCTCGACGGCGAGATTATAAATCTGCGCGGTCGTGCCGGAGGTGAGCACGAACTTGCCCTTCACATCCTTGCCGGCGAAATCCTCCGCCCTTCCCGCCCCGACATCGACGAGCTCGCCGGACAGATCGCCATTGGCGTTGAGCGAGACGAGACTCAGCGGGATGTCGTGGATGTCGAACAGCTTGATGCTCTTCGGCGTGGTCAGCCACAGCTCGCCGACCGTCGGCTGAAAGGCCCGGGCCTCGTCGTTGAATGTCGACACGCTGACATTGGCGAAGCCATATTCCCTCGCGAAATCGACGATGACCTGCGTCTCGCGGAAATTCCTGTCATAGTCGCCGGGCAGCCGCACCCGCTGATAAGGGACCAGCTCCAGCACGTGCTGCATCGCGCGATCGCCGGACACCTCGTTGATGATCGAGGTCATCTGCGTCTGGCTGAGCAGGGTGCGATCCTCCCGCTCCTGCGCGAACACCGATGTCGAGGCGACCAGCGCCAGGACGAAGCCGACCCGGCCGGCCCGCTTGAATTGCATCACCATTCCCCCCTTCCGGCACCGGAGCCCGAACGCCCCGCACGGCTGATCCCTGCCAATATCGAGGCCACGATCGGACAACAAGCCCGATTGCATGCATATGGCGGCCCCAGCGCTGCGGCGAAGTTGATCAAGTTGACAATTGCGGGCGCCTGATCTCGCGGCAGGATCGCGCCCCGATCGAGCGCGGCGATCCGGCACCCCCGGTCGGCGGGCGAGGCGGATCATCCGTCCTGCGTGACAGGCGCGATCCTGCAAGGGGAGTCGGCTCCGCGGCGCTCCAGGCGGCAACGGGCGCAAAAAAATCCGGGGAAGCCAGTGGCTTGCCCCGGACAAGGTTCGGCTCGGGAGAGGGGGTGAGCCGTTTGACAGTCGGGCCGGGCGGCGCACCGCCGCCGGCCCTGATTTCGGAAACTGGATCGTTCAGGACTGATGGGCGGAGGAACCCCAGCCGATCGCCTGCGCGGCGATCGCCACCTGGGTGCGGTTGCGTACCTTCAGCTTGCGCATCAGCGCCGTCATGTGCGCCTTCACCGTCGCTTCGGCGATGCCGAGATCGAAGGCGATCTGCTTGTTGGGAAGGCCGGAATAGACGCCCTTCATGACCTTGAGCTGCGTCGGAGTGAGCCGGATCATCTGATTGTCCAGCTCGTCGACCGGCGCGACGTCCATCGCGAAATCCCGCTGCTTCATGATCATAACCTGGCATCCCCGAACGCTTCCGGCGACCCCGGCGCACGCGACAGCGGACGCCGGAAACCATTCCGGTGCACTACTTGGCATAAAGCCATCCGCTCCGGTTTGCGCTGCGCGGCGACTCCCGGAATCAGTTGGACAGGTTCACGCTAAGTCCATACAATTTGACAGTCAACCATACATTTTTGCTGACGGCCTCCGGCAAGCTGTCCTACAGATAATCCGACAGAGGCGGGCCGTCGAGAGCGGCACCGGAACCGGGAGGGAATGATGGAAGCGGCACGAGGCGGAGCCCTATGACGCCTGAGGATATTCGGCTGATCCTGTCGGCGCTGCTTGGCATCGGAGTTACCATCTGGTTGATCGTGAAGGGGAAATTGCATCCCTTCATCGCACTGCTGTGCGGTGCCTTCCTTGTCGGGCTGGCCGCCGGCCTGTCCGCCGAGGACACCGCCAAGGCCGTGCAGAAGGGCGTTGGCGACATTCTCGGCGGCACCGGTCTGGTAGTCGCGCTCGGCCTTTCGCTCGGCGCGATGCTGCAGTTGTCTAACGGCGCCTCGTCGATCGCCCGCGCCGGGCTTGGCCTGACTGGTCCAACAGGTGCGCCCTGGGCGAGCCTGCTCGTTGCGATGATGGTCGGCCTGCCGCTCTTCTTCGAAACCGGTCTGGTGCTGCTGCTGCCGATCGTTGCCGCCGCTGCTGCCAGCCTGCCGGCGGGGCCGGGGCGGGACGCTGCCAGCCTGCGCCTGATGCTGCCGGCGCTGGCCGGCCTTTCCGTGGTGCATGCGTTGGTGCCGCCGCATCCCGGACCGCTGCTCGCCGTCAACGCGCTCGGCGCCGATCTCGGCCGGACGATCCTCTATGGCCTGATCGTCGCCATTCCCACCGCCATCGTCGCCGGCCCCCTGCTTTCGCGCTTCACGTCGCGCGGCGTGCGGCTCGACCAGCCGGTGCTCGAGCCGCAACTGGTGCTGCCGGGCGAGCCGTCCCGCCTCGCCTCGCTGACGGTGATCCTGATGCCGGTGGTGCTGATCGCCATGGGTCAGGTCCATACCCTGCTGCCCACCGAGATGTCGGGCGGGCTGGGCTGGCTGGCGGTGGCGAGCAACCCGGTGCTGGCGCTGTTGCTAACCAATCTGGTCGCGCTGCCCCTGCTGTTCGGCGGGCGCATCCGCGACGCCGCGGTGCAGGGCGCGATCTGGTCCGAGACGATGAAGCCGGCCGGCGCGATCCTGCTCGCGATCGGCGCCGGCGGCGCGCTGAAGCAGGTGCTGGTCGGCGCCGGCCTGTCGGAACTGCTGGCCCGCCTTGCCTCGTCCGGCGCGGTGTCGCCGATCCTGCTTTCCTGGCTGATCGCGGTCGGCATCCGCCTCGCCACCGGGTCCGCCACCGTCGCCACCATCACCACCGCCGGCATCGTGCCGGCGCTGGTTCAGGCCACCGGCACCTCGCCGGAATGGACGGTGCTGGCGATCGGCGCGGGATCGGTGTTTTTCTCCCATGTCAACGATCCGGGCTTCTGGCTGGTGAAGAGCTATATCGGCACCAGCACCGCCGACACGTTCCGCACCTGGTCGGTGCTGGAGACGGCGATCTCGGTGGTCGGCCTCCTCTGCATCCTCATGGCGAGCGCCGTGCTGTGAGCGAGGAACGTCTGGCCGATCGGGCCTATTCCGGCATCGTCGAGATCATCAACGCCGGCGAGCTCGGCATCGGCGATCGCCTGCCGTCGGAGACGCGGCTTGCCGAGATGTTCGGCATGTCCCGCACGGTGGTGCGCGAGGCGCTGGTCCGCCTCGCCTCGGACGGCATCACCGAGGCGCGACGCGGCGCCGGCTCCTTCGTGATGCGTCGGCCCTCGGCGCGGCTGGTGACGCACATGCCGATGTCCGAAATGTCGGCGACGCTCGGCAATTATGAGGTGCGCTTCGTCGTCGAGGCCGAGGCAGCGCGCCTCGCCGCGCAGCGCCGCTCCAGCGAGCAACTGGCCGAGATCGAGCGGCGGCTGCGCGTGCTGGTGGCCGCCCTCAGCTCCAACGAGCCGGCCCATGACGAGGACATGGCGCTTCACCGCGCCATCGCCGAGGGTACCGCCAACCCCGCCTTCGTCGCCGCCTTTGATCACATGCATGTGGAGATGGAGCGGATCATGCGCGCCGGCATCGACATCTCCCGCTCGCGCCCGCCCGAGGCGATCGGCGCGATGCTGTCCGAGCATGAGATGATCGTCGAGGCGATCCGCGCCCAGGACGGCGACGGCGCCGCGCTGGCGATGCGCTGGCACCTGTCCCAGGGCCGCAAACGGCTGATGCCGTGAATGCTTACGACCTAGGTCGAGGGTCATCACCGGACGCCAGTCCGATATCGACCACCCAAATCAAACCACAAAGCCAGGGGATTATGATGAAGGCGAACCTCACTTCGATGGCGTGGCTGATGTGCGGCGCGGCCGTGCTCGCCTCGCCCGCCACGGCGGCGACGCCCGCATCCACCTCGGTTTTCGTGCAGCAGCCGCAGGACGGCATCGGCGTCGTCGTCGATGCGCCGAAGGACGGGCGCGGCGATGCCGGGCCTGCGATCCAGGCGGCGATCGATCGTGCCTATGCCCAGGGCAAGAACCAGGGCATCGTCTTCCTCCCCGCCGGCCGCTATCGGATCAGCAAGACGCTGTACATCTGGCCGGCGGTGCGTGTGTTCGGCGTCGGCAAGACGCGGCCCGTGATCGTGCTCGGCGACAACACGCCCGGCTTCGACAAGGGCGTGAAGAACATGGTGATCTTCGCCGGCGGCAACCCGACCAGCGCCGGCGACGCGCCGCGCCGCGTGCCCTTCCCGCCGCCCGGCAGCGTGCCGTTCAACGAGAAGATCGCCGATGCCAATCCGGGCACCTTCTATCCGGCGATCAGCAATGTCGATTTCGAGATCGGCAAGGGCAATCCGGCCGCCACTGCGATCCGCTTCCACGCCGCGCAGCACGCCTATCTCAGCCATATCGATTTTCACATCGGCTCGGGCCTTGCCGGCATCTATCATGTCGCCAACGAGGCGGAGGACCTGCGCTTCTTCGGGGGCCGCTATGGCATCCTCGCCGAGAAGCCGTCGCCGGCCTGGCAGTTCACGTTGATCGATTCGGTGTTCGAGGGCCAGCGCGAAGCGGCGATCCGCGAGCATGAGGCCAGCCTTACCCTCATCAACACCCGCATCCGCAACGTGCCGGTCGGCATCGACATCGACGAAGGCTATTCGGACTGGCTGTGGGGCAAGAACGTGCGCTTCGAGAATGTCTCGAAGGCCGCCGTCGTCATCTCCAACGAGAACAACCCCTATACCCAGATCGGTTTCGAGAATGCGCTGGCGACGGCGACGCCGACCTTCGCCCGCTTCCGCGAGAGCGGCAAGACGGTCGCCGGCGCCGGCAAGGCCTATCGCATGAAAGCGTTCAACTACGGCATGTTCGTGCCGAGCCTCGGCGCCACCGGCAAATATGACATGAAGGTGGATGCGCAGGCGCTCTCCGCCCTGCCCGCCCCCGGGCCTCGCGCGGTGCGGCTGCTGCCGGCGACGTCCGAGTGGGTCAACGTCAAGACGCTCGGCGTGGTCGGCGACGACAAGGCCGACGACACCGCCGCCATCCAGAAGGCGATCGACACCCATAAGGTGCTCTATTTCCCGAGCGGGCATTACCGCGTCACCGACACGCTGAAGCTGAAGCCGGACACGGTGCTGATCGGCCTCCATCCGGGCATGACCTGGCTCAGCCTGCCGGACAAGACGCCCGGCTTCGCCGGCGTCGGCGCGCCCAAGGCGCTGGTCGAAAGCGCCAAGGGGGGCGACGCGATCGTTTCCGGCCTCGGCCTCTTTACCGGCGGCATCAATCCGCGCGCCACCGGGCTGCTGTGGAAGGCCGGCGAGAATTCGCTCGTCCAGGACGTCAAATTCCAGGGCGGCCACGGCACCATCCTGCCGGACGGCACGCGCATGAACCCTTATGACGCCACGCGCATGGCCGACCCCGATCCGGCCAAGCGCTGGGCCGGCCAATATCCCAGCCTGTGGGTGACCGACGGCGGCGGCGGCACCTTCACCAATGTGTGGACGGTGGACACCTATGCCCAGTCCGGCCTCTACGTGTCGGACACGAAAACGCCCGGCCATGTCTACCAGATGTCGGCCGAGCATCACGGGCCGGTGGAGATCGCCTTCAACCGCGTCGAGAATTGGGAACTGCTCGCGCCGCAGACCGAGGAGGAGGCCGGCGAGAGCCAGGACGCGGTGTCGCTGGAGATCCGCAACTCCAGCAACATCCTCGTCGCCAATTACCACGCCTATCGCGTCACCCGCACCTTCAAGCCGGTGCGCTCGGCGGTGCGGCTGTTCAATTCGGGCGATATCCGCTTCCGCAACATGCATGTGAACGGCGAGAGCGGCGTCGGCATGTGCGACGAGAATGGCTGCACCACCTATCTGCGCCTCTCCAAATTCCCTTATGAGAACGCCATTCATGACCTGACCAGCAAGCTGGAGGTGCGCGAGCGCGAGTTCGCGGTGCTCGACATTCCGCCGCTCGCCACGCCCGCCCCGGTCGTCACCGCCGATGCCGCGGCGGTGCTGGCGCCGGGCGCGAAGGTCGAGAAACTGGAGGGCGATTTCTATTCGGTCTCCGGCGGCGCGGTCGACGCCAACGGCAAGCTCTACTTCGTCGATCACCGCAAGCAGACCATCTATGGCTGGTCGAAGGACGAAGGCCTGTCGGTCGAGCGCGACAACGCCACCGATCCGGTGAGCCTCGCGGTCGACAAGTCCGGCAATCTGCTCGTCCTCTCCAGCCTCGGCCGCAACGGCACCGTCTATTCCTTCAAGCCCGGCTCGCCCGAAACCGAGATGACGCTGATCCAGCCGACGCCGGTCGGCCAGCATGCCGGAGCGGCAACGGTGCTGCCGCTCAATTTCTGGAACAATGGCGAGTTCAAGGATCAGGTCGATCCGGAAACCTATCGCTTCACGACGCTCGCCGAGATGTTCGCCCGCGACATCGCCGTCCCGCGCCCGACCGAATATGTCTCGCCGGACGGCAGCATCGCGCTGCCGGCCTATCGGGTGATCCAGCAGGGGCCGCCGGATCATCGCGGCCTGCGCTTCTCCGATTCGCTCGACACTTACGGCTTCACCCTCGCCCAGCCGGGCCAGCGCGTGTTCGTCAGCAACAATTCGGAGAGCAAGGTCTATAGCGGCCTGCTCGGTGCCGGCGGGGCGATCACGGACCTCAAGATGTTCGCCAATCGCGGCGGCGAAAGCCTTGCCGTGGACGACGCCGGCAATGTCTACGTCGCCAACGGCCAGGTCTTCGTCTACGACCCCCAGGGCAAGGAGATCGGCCGCATCGATACGCCGGAGCGCCCGCTCCAGCTGCTGATCGGCGGCAAGGACCGCAAGACGCTGTTCATCCTCTCCCACCACTCGTTGCACGGCGTCGCGCTCAAATAGGACGCGGTTTCCCCGCTCCATTGCTGTGGCCCTGAACCTGCTTCAACGTCCCCTCACCGCGGCTGCCGGGCTTGTGGCGGGGTGGAGGTTGAAAGAGGCTCAGGGCGATAGGACAAGAGAAATATCGTACGCGATATTATCGTTCGCTTGACATCTCGCCGACACCCGTCGATATACATCGTACGCGATCGAATCGCGCTGGATCGAAAGAAGGAGAAAGCCGATGTCCACCAATGTCCTGTACGAGACCTCCGCCCGCGCCACCGGCGGCCGCGACGGCCGCAGCCGCACCCTCGACGGCAGCCTCGACGTCAAGCTGACGACCCCGAAGGAGCTCGGCGGCGCGGGCGGCGACGGCAATAATCCTGAGCAGCTGTTCGCGGCGGGCTATGCCGCCTGCTTCATCGGCGCGATGAAATTCGTCGCGTCCCAGGGTGGTACCGCCAAGGTGCCCGCGGACGCGGAAGTCACCGCGACGGTCGGCATCGGCCCGCGCTCCGAGGGCGGGTTCGGCCTTGCCATCGCGCTGGCGGTCAGCCTGCCGGGCGTCGACCGCGCGGAGGCGGAGGCGCTGGTCGAGCAGGCACATCAGGTTTGCCCTTATTCCAACGCCACCCGCAACAATATCGATGTGAAGCTCAGCATCGTCTGAGCCGCTTGCCGAGACGGCCTGATGCATATACACGGTGTATATGCATCAGGCCGTCTCCCCGGATTCCCGCTGCCTGTGCACGGCGCTCCGCAAGGCGAGCCGTGCACTGTCGCGCGTCTATGACGCATCGCTGGAGCCGGCGGGGCTCACCATTACCCAATTCTCGATCCTGCGCACGCTGGCGCGTGAGGGGGACATGCCGCTTAGCCGGCTGGCCGACCAGCTGATGATGGACCGCACCTCGCTCTATCGCACGCTCGCGCCGCTGGCCCGCGAGGGCAATATCGCCCTCGCCGACGCGCGGACCGGCAACGCCAGAATCGCCACCCTGACCCCCGAGGGCCGCGCCGCGATCGAGGCCGCCACCGGCCCTTGGGCTGATGCGCAGGGCCGCATCGCCGGCGCCTTCGACGCCTCCGGCTGGGCGGCGCTGGAAGACGCGCTGCACCGCCTTGCCGCCATCGCCGCCGAGGCAAGAGACTGAGGGGAAAGCTCCATGCCGCTCCGCCTGCCTGCCCGCGCCTATGCGCCCACCGTCGTCGCGGTGACCTTCGTCGCCCTGCTCGTCGCCGCCGGCCTGCGCGCCACGCCGGGCGTGCTGATGCTGCCGCTGGAGATGCATTTCGGCTGGGATCGCGCCACCATCTCGTTCGCGGCCGCGGTCGGCATTTTCCTTTACGGGCTGGTCGGCCCTTTCGCCGCCGCGCTGATGCAGACGATCGGCATCCGGCGCACGATGATCGGCGGACTGGCGCTGATGTCCGCCGCGACCTTCGCGAGCCTGTGGATGAGCGAGCCGTGGCATTATGTGCTGAGCTGGGGGGTGATGTCCGGCATCGGCTCCGGCGCGGTCGCCTCGGTGCTCGGCGCGGCGGTGGTCAATCGCTGGTTTGCGACGCGGCAGGGGCTGGTGATGGGCATGCTCAGCGCCAGCACCGCAACCGGCGCGCTGATCTTCCTGCCGATCCTCGCATGGCTGTCGCGCGAGGGAGCGTGGCAGCCGGTGGTGATGACGGTGAGCGTCGCCTGCGCGCTGCTCATCCCGGTAGTGCTGCTGCTGGTGCCGGAGCGTCCCGCCGACGTCGCCATGCGCCGCCACGGCGATAGCGACGACAGCGCGCCGCCGCCGCCGATGAAGCAGGCGGCGAGCCCTGCGCTCGCCTTCTCGGCGCTGGCGCGGGCGGCGCGCCAGCCGGTCTTCTGGCTTTTGTTCGGCACCTTCTTCGTCTGCGGGCTGACCACCAACGGGCTGGTCGGCACGCATATGATCGCGTTCTGCGGCGATCACGGCATCGCGCCAGTGCAGGCGGCCGGGCTGTTGTCGCTGATGGGGCTGTTCGATCTGGTCGGCACCACCGCGTCCGGCTGGCTGACCGACCGCCACGATCCCCGCCGGCTGCTGTTCGTCTATTACGGCCTGCGCGGCCTGTCGCTGATCGCGCTGCCCTTCCTCGATTTCGGGGCGATGAGCCTGACCGTGTTCGCGGTGTTCTACGGTCTCGACTGGATCGCGACGGTGCCGCCGACCGTGAAGCTCGCCAACCAGTCATTCGGCGAACGCGACGCGCCGATCGTGTTCGGCTGGATCGTCGTCGGCCACCAGATCGGCGCCGCCGTCGCCGCCTTCGGCGCCGGGGTGATCCGCGAGCAGACCGGCACCTATCTGCCCGCCTTCATCATCGCCGGCGCCTTCGGCCTCGTCGCCGCGGTGGCGATCCTCATGGCCGGCATCCGCGCCACCCCCGCCCTCCGGCCAGCCGGCACCTGAAATTGTAACGGACCCGGTTCGCGCGACAGGCGTTCGGCGCCCGTAACCGTGAACAGGAGCGTCAAGTTGGGGGCAAGGAGCTGGCGGACCGAACGCGCGGATCGCGCGGCGGTGATCGTCGATGCCGATGATTATTTCCGGCATGCCCGCGCGGCGATGCTGCGCGCCAGGCGGCGCATCCTCATGATCGGCTGGGACTTCGACGCGCGCATCGCGCTCACCAACCAGGATCGCCTGCCCGGTGAGCCCGGCGCGCTCGGCGGCTTCATCCCGTGGCTGGTCCGGCGCACGCCGAGCCTCGAAGTCTATGTGCTGCGCTGGGACAAGGGGGTGCTCAAGACGTTGCTGCGCGGACCGACCGCCTTCACCGTGATGCGCTGGATGGCCAATCGCCGCATCCATACCAAGCTCGACAGCTTCCACCCGACGGCGGCCTCGCATCACCAGAAGATCGTAGTGATCGACAACAGCGTCGCCTTTTCCGGTGGCATCGACATGACCGGGGACCGCTGGGATACGCGCCTGCATCTCGACGATGAGCCCGGCCGGGTGGACCCGGCCGGCCGCCCCTACAAGCCGTGGCACGACGCCGTGATGGCGGTGGACGGCGCGGCGGCGGCGGCGATCGCCGAGCTTGCCGAGGAGCGCTGGCACGCCGCCAACGGCCGTCCGATCCCGTTGCTGGAGGGCGGCGCCGACTGCTGGCCCGACGGGCTGGCGCCCGATATCGAGGCTGTCGACATCGACATTGCCCGCACCCGCGCCGCCATGCCCGGCTATCCGGAGGTGCATGAGGTGGAGGCGCAGTTCCTCGCCCAGATCGCGGAGGCGCGCCGCTTCCTTTATATTGAAAGCCAATATGTCGCCTCGCGCCGCATCGCCGAGGCGATCGCGCGGCGGCTCGACGAGCCGGACGGCCCGGAGATCGTCATCGTCAATCCGGAAAAAGCGCAGGGCTGGCTGGAGCCGCTGGCCATGGACACCGCGCGCGCGCGGCTGATGGAGGCGCTGGCCCGGCGCGACAAGCACGGCCGCCTGCGCCTTTATCACCCATATACCGCCGCCGGCCAGGCGATCTATTGCCATGCCAAGATACTCATCACGGATGATCGGGTGGTGCGCGTCGGCTCGGCTAATCTCAACAACCGGTCGATGCGGCTCGACACCGAATGTGATCTGACGATCGACGCCGAGCGTCCGGGCAACGGCCATGCCGCCGCGCTCGCGCAGACGGTGCGCGACGGGTTGCTGGCCGAACACCTCGGCGAAACGCCGGCACGCGTCGGCGCGAAGCTGGCGGAGACGGGCTCGCTGATCGCGACCATCGAGGCATTGCGCGGGCCCGGCCGCTCGCTTCGTCCCTATCAGCCGCCCACGCTCAGCGCCGCCGAGAAATGGCTGGCCGATGGCGAGGTTCTCGACCCCGAAGGCCCGGACGAGATGTTCGAGCCGCTCAGCCGACGCGGCCTGTTCCGGCGCCTGCGCCGCCCGTAACGCACGATGTGCACGAACCGGCCAGGATTGAACCCGCCGCCGCCCTGTGCGATGGCCAGCCGGCCGGACGATGAAGAGGTCGATTGTGAATTTCGTTTCGAAACCTGACTTCGCCGGGCGGCGCTGCTCGTCCAACCAGGAAAGATATGTCAAGGCCTCTCTTACCAGTGACAACAGCTATTATCTTCCAATAACTTTCCTCGTCGAGCAATCAACGGATATAGATCGAACTGTCCAGGCAGTTCATCGCGTCGTCTTGGCGGAGCCGGCCCTAAACGTCACGATCCGTGCCGCCGGGGGGCATTTCGTTTGTGCGGCGCCGTCCAGCTCGCCGGTCGCCTGCCAGATTGAAAGCGGCCCTGTCGATGCCGAAGGGCTGGCCGAGCGCATCGCCGCATTCGTCTACGCCCCCCAGAACATCCTCGGCGCGCCGACCTGCAAGCTCCACGTCGCCCGGCTCGACGAGCCGGAGCGCCGAACCGCGATCACCATCGCCCTGCATCACGCCGTCGCCGACGCGATCAGCCTCGGCCTGTTCGCAGAGCGCGTCTCGCAGGCCTGTGCCGGGCTGCCGGCCGCGGCACCGGCCGGGCGGGATTATTTCAGCCTGTGCGACCATTATGGCCTGATGCCCGGCGAGTGGCATCCGGCCGACGTCCATTACTGGGCAGGCGCGCTGCGCACCGCGCCGGACGATTGCGGCCAGTTGCCGCTGTTCGCGGGCAGCGGCTCCGCCGGCGGCCAGCGCGCGCGGGTGCAGCACCGGCTCGGCGCCGACGACATGACGGCGACGGCCGCGGCGGCGGCGCGGGCCGGCGTCACCGTCTTTCAGTTCCTCTTCGCAGCCTATCTGCTCACCCTCGCCCGCCAGACCGGCGCCGCGGCGGCCTGCGCCACCTTCCAAAGCTCCGGCCGGCACGGCAAGCCCGACATGGATGGCGTGATCGGCGAATTCTCCAACGCCCTCCCGCTGTTCGCGGCGCCGGATGCGGATCACGGGTTCGACGATTTCGCGGCGACGATTCGCGCCCATGTCCGCGCCGCGCTCGCCCATGAAAAGCTGCCCTATGACGAGATCATCCGGCAGACCGGCTTCCATCCGCGCTTCGGCATCAACTGGTATCCGGGCACCGAGACGCTGACGCTCGACGGGCGCGCCTATCCGGCCCGCCACATCGTCGAGTGGCAGTCCGATTACGACCTCAACCTGCACTGCATCCGCGACGGCGACGGGCTGAGCCTAGAAATGTCCCACCCGGCCGGCGCCGCGCGCGGCGAGCGGGCCGCGCTCGTCCTCAGCCAGATGGCGGCGCTGCTGGCGCAGGTCGCGCGGGATGGCGCCACGCCGCTGCGCGATATCCGGCTGCCTGGCCCGGCGCTGCCCCCAGCGGCGGTGAAGGCGAGCATCCCCGAGACGCTGTGGGACAGGTTCGCCGGCACCGCCACGCGCCAGCCGGACGCCGAGGCGATCTCGGCCGGCGGCCGCGCCATCAGCTATGGCGAACTCCTCGCCCTGGTCGAAGCGGTGGCCGCGGCGCTGGCCGCGAACGGCGTCGGCCCGCGGACGAAGCTCGCCATCCTCGCCGATCGCGGGCCGGAACTGATCGCGCTGCTGCTCGCCGCGAACCGGCTCGGCGCGGTTTTCGCCATCTACGATCCCGCCTATCCGCAGGCGCGCATCGAGGTGATGAACGAGGTGTTCCGGCCGGATTTCCTGCTGCACGCCGACGCGCCCGCCGCAGCGGCGCGGATCGTCGGCGATATCGGCCTCCAGCCGCTCGATGCCGCCGGCGCCGCCCCGCTCGCGCCGGGCGTCGATTATGTGCTGTTCACCTCCGGCACGACCGGCCGGCCGAAATGCGTCGCCACTGCCGCGCACGGGCTGTTGTCGTTCATCGGCTGGCATATCGCCACCCACGGCTTTGGCCCCGGCTCCCGCTTCTCCCTGCTCGGCGGGCTCGGGCATGATCCGATGCTGCGCGATGTCTTCACCGGGCTGTTGTGCGGCGGCACGATCTGTGTGCCGCCGGCGGAGTTCCGCGACGATCCGCGGCGGCTGTTCGACTGGCTGGCCGAGGAGCGCGTCACCGCCGCCCACCTTACCCCGCAGATGAGCAAGCTGATCGCGATGGGACGTCGCGACCGGGTGCTGGCCGACCTGGCCCATGTCTTCCTCGGCGGCGACAAGCTGCACCGGGCCGAGGCCGAGGCACTGTTCGAGGCCGCGCCCAATGCCCAGGCGAGCGTGTTCTACGGCCTCACCGAGACTCCCCAGGCCGCGGCGATGTGGCCCGTCGAGCGCACGGCGAACTGGCAGGATGCGCCGATCGGCCGCGGCGTCAACGGCCGGCGGGTCACCGTGCGGCGGGCGCACGCGGACGCTGGCTATGGGGAGGTGGGCGAGATCACCGTCGAGGGTTCGGACCTGTTCCTCGGCTATTACGACGCCGGGGCCGGCATGACCGGCCTCGCCGACGGTCCGATCCGCACGCTGGCGACCGGCGACACCGGCTATTTCCTGCCCTCCGACGAGATCGCCATCGTCGGCCGCAAGGACGATCAGGTGAAGATCCGCGGCTATCGCGTCGAGCCTGGCGAGATCGCCGCCTTCCTCCGCGCGCAGCCCGACGTCGATCAGGCGGCGATTCTCGTCGAGCCGATGGCCGGCGGGGAGAACAAGCTGCTCGCCTATGTCACGCCCAAGGCCGGCGCCGCGCCTGATCAGGCCCGGCTGACCGACGCCTGCGCGCGGCAGCTGCCCAAGCATATGATGCCGCACGCGCTATTCGTCCTCGAGGCGCTGCCGCTGACCATCAACGGCAAGCTCGACAAGGCGCGGCTGCCGCGCGAGCCCGAGACGGCGGCCGATGGCGACGTGGTCGATCCGGCGACGGAGACCGAACTCGCCATCGTCGCCGAGGTGCGCCGCACGCTCGGCGCCCGCACCGTGTCGATGACGAGCAACGTGCGCGATCTCGGCGCGGACTCGCTCTCCTATCTCAACCTGATGCTGGCGCTGGAGAAAGTGGTCGGCACGCTGCCGGACGATTGGGACGAGCGGCCGCTGCGCGATCTTGCCGACGGCGCCGGCGAGCAAGGGCGCTTTTCCGCGGTCGAATCGACGATCCTGATGCGCGCCATCTCGATCATGGCGGTCGTGGCGGGGCATTTCGGACTGATCGCGTTCGGCGGGGCGACCTCCGCCCTCTATTTCATCGCCGGCCACAGCTTCGGCCGCTTCCAGGTGCCGTCGGTGCTGCGCGAGAACAGCGTTCGCTCGATCCTCAAGACCATATTCCAGGTGGCGCTGCCGACGCTGGCGGCGATGCTGGTCCAGCAATTCTTCTTCAGAAAGCCGACGCCGATCACCTGGCTGTTCCTCGGCAATTTCGTCGGCCCGAACGTGGCGGGGGGCTTCTCCTACTGGTTCGTCGACGTGCTGATCCAGATGATGCTGGTCATGGCCCTCCTCTTCGCGCTGCCGGCGATGCGGGAGGTGACGCGACGACGGCCGTTCGAGACCGCCTTCCTGTTCACCGTGGCGAGCTTCGCCATCGCCGCCCTCGTCGAGGCCGTCTGGGATACCTCGCCGCTCTACGATCGCGTGCCGACCAGCAAGATCTGGCTGATCGGGCTCGGCTGGTGTCTCGCGCAGAGCCACGGCACCGGCCAGCGCATCGCCGCCACCGCCCTCGTCGTGGCGCTGCTGGCGGTCGACTGGATGCTGGGACGGGAAGCGCAGCCGCTGACCCTGGCCGCCTTCGCGGTGATCCTGCTCGTCGACCGGATCAGGATGCCGCGACCGATCAGCAAGGCCGTGGCGATGACCGCCGCCGCCTCGCTGTTCATCTATCTGGTGCATTTCCAGCTGCGTTCGCTGAGCGCGAAGCTGGGCGGGCATCCCTATTCGGACTGGGCGGCAGCGGCCGTCGCGATCATCGTCGGTATCGTCTGCCAGAAGCTGTGGGATGCCGTCGTCGGGCGCGTGCGACGCCCGGTCTAGGCTTGTGCCCAGGTCTAGTCTTTGAAGACGATGTCGGCGGCGCTGCTGCGGCGGAGCTGGAAGCGCACCTTCTTGTCGCGGAAGTCGAGCAGGACGCGGCGGAAGCCCTGCAACACGTCGGTGCCGATCAGCATCGCCGGCACCTTGGAGACGCCGAACAGCGCGAACGGCGGCGCGTCGGTGAAGGCGACCGGGACGTTGCGCATGTCGACCCCGCCGATGCGGATGCGCGGCATCACCGCGAGATCGGCCACCGTCGCCTGCCCGGTGACGCTGATCAGCGTGATCGGCACGGTCGGCGGCGGGTTCTTGCGCTTGGCGAACACCTTCTCGCGCAGCGCGGTGTTGCCGATCGTCACCTGCGATCCGGTGTCGATGATCGCGTAGATCTTGTCGCGGTCGATATCGGCCTCGGCAAGGATCAGCTGGCCGAAGCGGCGCCGCGCCGTGACGACGATCTCGTCCTCGTCCACCGGCGGGGCGCGGCGGCCGGCCAGCACCGTCATCGTCGTCTTCTCGAAATCGAGCAGCACGCGCTGGTTGACGAGCGCGTCGACGCCGAGCAGCCCCTGCGCCCCGATATAGGTCTCGCTGAGCGCCGGGGCGTGGATGCCCTGGATGGTGTTCGAGCCGACCTGCAGGCTGGATAGCTGCACCGTGTTGACCGAGCGCGCGCCGGCCATGCCGTGCAGCCGGACGGTCTTTCCCGGCGGCAGGGACAGCCGTTCGGCCAGCGCATCGCCGATCACCGAGCGATCGGCGCCGCTGTCGATCAGGAAGCGGAACGGCCCCTTGCCGTTGACGCTGACCGACACCGCCATGCGATTCATGATCTCGCGCAGCTTGATGCTCTCGTCATCGGGGCTGAGCGCGTCGGCAAGGTCCGAGCCGGTCGGGTTCAGGGCGGACATGTCGCCGGGGGCGACAGGCACGGCCTCGCCGGGCTTGCCGGCCAACACCGGTGGAGCCGCCAAAATCAGCGCTAATGCTGCACCGATGCTGCACCAGGAACGGACCATGATCCATGATACGCCGAGTCCGTGCGGTGCAAAAGCGAATTACGCACTGTCCGCGCGGGCATGCTGCCGTTCCCGCGCGCTTTTATGCCAGCCATGGGTCGCGGACGGCGCCACGCCGACCCCGCCGCGCATTCGCGACAGGCTGGATTCATGAGCGCCCCGCCAGAAAAGTTTCGGCCCTGAAATCCGCGGACGCATCGCCGCGCTAACGGGGACGGACGAGGCGAGTAAGCGGGTGACGGCAATGCGTTTGTATCGCGGTGGGATGTTGACGGGCGGTCTGGTCATGGCGGCGCTGCCATGGGCGGCGCTCAACGCGCAGACGCCGCCGGCCGCATCGCCGCCGGCCCAGCCGGATCGCGCCAGCCAGAGCCCGCCCGAGCTGGACACCGGCGGCGAGGAGGATGTGGAATCGATCGTCGTCCAGGGCCAGCGCCCGCCCGGCTCGGTGATCGGCGATATCCAGCCCGAGGTGACGCTGTCGCCGGCCGACGTGCGATCCTATGGCGTTTCCAATGTCGCCGACCTGCTCAACGAGCTTTCCGCGCAGACCGGCCAGGCGACGAACGGGCCGCCGGTGGTGCTCCTCAACGGCAAGCGCATTTCCGGCATGTCGGAAATCCGCAACATCCCCACCGAGGCGATCCTGCGCACCGAGATCCTGCCGGAGGAGGTGGCGCTCGAATATGGCTACAACCCCGACCAGAAGGTGGTGAACATCGTGCTCCGGCGGCGCTTCCGCGCTGTCACCGGCGAACTCGAAGGGGCCGCGACCACCGATGGCGGCGGCGCCCGCGGGGAAGGCGATGCCGATCTGTTCCACGTCCGCGGCGACACGCGGCTCAACCTCGACGTGGAATATACGCGCAATGCCGGGCTGCTGGAGAGCCAGCGGGACGTCACCTCCCGCGCCGTCGGGCGACCCTATGATTTCGCCGGCAACGTCACCAGCCCCGACGGCCGCAGCGAGCTCGATCCGGGGCTGAGCGCTCTGGCCGGCACGCCGGTGACGATTGCCGGCGTGCCGGCCGGCGCCGCTGCCGGAGCGCCGGCGCTCGGCGATTTCGTCGGCGGGGCGGGCGTCGCCAACGTCAGCGACGTCTCGCCCTATCGCTCGCTCAGCCCACGCTCCGACGCGCTCTCGATCAACGCGGTGCTGGCCCACCCGATCGGCAATGTCTCGGCGACGCTGAACGGCACGTTCGACGCCACCGGCAGCCGTTCGCTGCGCGGGCTGCCCGGCGCCGGGCTGACGCTTCCGGCGGGCAACCCCTTCTCGCCCTTCTCCGACGACGTGATGCTTTATCGCTACCCGATGGGCATCGATCCGCTGACCCAGCGGACGAGCGGCGAGACCGGACATATCGGCACCACCCTGAATGGCCAGATCTCGTCCAGATGGCGGTGGACCTTCACCGGCACCTATGATCGCGCCGCCTCGCGCACCAGCACGGAGCGCGGCATCGACGTTTCCGCCATCCAGGCCGCGCTCGACGCGAATGATCCGGCGCTCAACCCGTTTGCGGCGCTCCCTGCCGGCATGATTCGCACCACGGCGCCGGATCGTGCCCGCTCGCTATCCAACGCCGGCGATGTCGAGCTGATGATCAACGGCCAGTTGTGGCGGCTGCCGGCCGGCCCGATCACCACCACCGTCCGGGTCGGTGGCACCGTGACCGGCTTCGATTCCACCTCGACGCGCGCCGGCCTCGCCAGCAGCGCCAGCCTGTCGCGCAGCCAGGGCGAGGCGCGCATTCATTTCGACCTGCCGATCCTGAAGCGCGAGAGCCCGATCGGCGCCTTTACCGCCAACGTGAATGCCGGCGTCGTGCCGGTGTCGGGCTTCGGTACGCTCGACATGCACGGCTATGGCTTCAACTGGCGGCCGCGCACCGGGCTGAGCGTGATCCTGTCCGTCACCGATACCGGCAGCGCGCCGAGCATCCAGCAGCTGGGCAATCCGCAAGTGCTGACGCCCGGCGTGCGCGTGTTCGACTATCGCACCGGCACCACGGTGGAGGTGACGCGGCTCGACGGCGGCAATCCCGATCTCGAGGCCGGCAACCGCAACGTCTTCCGGCTCGGCCTGAACTGGAAGCCGATCCAGAACACCGACCTGACCATCGTCGCCAATTATCAGCGCATCGTCACCCGCGACACCGCCTCCTCCCTGCCAGCCCCGACCGCGGCGATCGAGGCGGCATTCCCGCAGCGTTTCGTGCGCGACGAGGACGGCGCGCTTATCCGCATCGACAACACCCCGATCAATTTCGACCGCGAGACGCGCACCCAGCTGCGCTGGGGCTTCAACTTCTCCCATCGGCTGCGGTCGGACACGCAGAAGCTGATCGCCGCTTATCGCGCCGCCGGCATCGCCCCGCCTGGGCGGCGGCAATTCCCCGGCGCCGCCGGGGGCCAGCGCCCACGGGGCGAGGACGGCGCGCCTGCCCAGGGCCAGCAGCAGCAGCAGGCTCAGGCGCAGGGCGATCAGGCGCCGGTCAGCCGCCCGGCGGGCGACGGCGCCCCGGGCGCGCCGGGTGCGGGCGGCGGTTTCGGCGCAGGGCCGGGCGGCGGCGGCCGTCCGGGGGGCGGCTTCGGCGGCGGGCGCGGCGGCTTTGGCGGCGGACAGGGCGCGCAGGGCGGCCGATTGCAGTTCGCGCTCTATCATACCTGGGTATTCCGCGACGACATCCGCATCCAGCCGGGCATGCCGGAGCTGGACCTGCTCGGCGGCGACGCGCTGGGCAGTTCCGGCGGCATCGCCCGCCACAAGCTGGAGGGGCAGGCCGGCTATTCCAACAATGGCCTGGGCTTCCGCCTCACCGCCAACTGGCAGAGCGCCACGTCCGTTCGCGGCGGCGCGGGCAGCGTCGGCAATCTCGATTTCTCGGACCTGACGACGCTCAACGCGCGCCTGTTCGCCGATCTTGGCCAGATCCCGTCGCTGGTGAAGCATCGCTGGGCGCGCGGCATGCGGCTGACCCTGTCCGTCGACAATATCTTCAACCAGCGGCAGGATGTGCGCGACGAGGCCGGCAACACGCCGCTCGCCTACCAGCCCGCCTATCTCGACCCGATGGGCCGAACGGTGAGGCTGACTATTCGCAAGCTGTTCTTCTGAGGCCGGGCGGCCCCTATATCGCGCGGGCTGACGAGGAGCCGCCCCTTCATGAATGCCCCGCAACGCCGTACCGCCACCGTCTATCGGATGGTGCTGCCCGACCATGTCTGCCCCTATGGCCGCAAGGCGCTGCACCTGCTCGCACGCAAGGGTTTCGCCGTCGAGGATCGCCCGCTGCTGACGCGGGCCGAGACGAACGCCTTCAAGGCCGAGCATGACGTCGGGACGACGCCGCAGATCTTCGTCGATGGCCAGCGCATCGGCGGCTATGATGACCTGCGGCGCTGGTTCGGCCAGCGCCTGCCCGAGCCCGGCGCTACCAGCTATCGCCCGGTGATCGCGATCTTCGTGATGACGGCGCTGATGGCGATGGCCGCCAGCCTCGCCACCCTGGGATCGGCCTTCACGCCGCGCGCCGCCTTCTGGTTCATCGCCTTCAGCATGTGCGTGCTCGCGATCCTCAAGCTGCAGGATGTCGAGCGCTTCTCGACGATGTTCCTCAACTATGATCTGCTCGCCCGGCGCTGGGTGCCCTATGCCTCCATCTATCCCTTCGCCGAGGCGCTGGCCGGCGTGCTGATGATCGCCGGCGTGCTGCCCGGGCTAGCCGTCGCGGTGGCGCTGGTCATCGGCTCGATCGGCGCTGTCTCGGTGTTCAAGGCCGTCTATATCGACCGCCGGCAACTCAAATGCGCCTGTGTCGGCGGGTCGTCCAACGTGCCGCTCGGGCTGGTGTCGCTGATCGAGAATGTGATGATGGTCGGCATGGCGCTGTGGATGCTGGCGATGTGAGCGGCACGCGCGCCGGGCGGCGCGGACAAGCGCGGCCCGAGATTGGCGATTGCGGATGCTGCCTCCGGCAGGCACAACCCCACGGATGAACAATCCCGACATCGGCGAACGGACCCTCTCGCGGATCAGCCGGCAGCTCATGCCGCTGCTCTGCCTGATGTACCTGATCGCCTATATCGACCGGCAGAACGTGTCCTTCGCGAAGCTCGAGATGGTCGACGCGCTCGGTCTGTCCGAGGCGGCCTATGGGCTGGGGGCGAGCCTGTTCTTCCTGGGCTATTTCCTGTTCGAGGCGCCGGCCAATATGATCCTCGCCCGGGTCGGCGCGCGCGTGTGGTTCGCGCGGATCATGGGCAGCTGGGGCCTCGTCACGCTGGCGCTCGGCTTCACCCAGAACGCGGCGATGTTCTATGTGCTGCGCTTTCTGCTGGGCGCGGCGGAGGCGGGCTTCTTCCCGGGTGTGCTCTACGTGCTGACGCTCTGGTATCCAAAGGCGCGGCGCGGACAGATGGTCGGCTGGTTCATGAGCGCCAGCGCGGTGGCGAGCGCGGTCGGCTCGCTGATCGGCGGCGCCTTGCTGGAGCTGGATGGCGTGGCCGGGCTCGCCGGTTGGCAGTGGGTCTTCGTGGCGACGGCGCTTCCGGCGCTGCTGCTGGTGCCGCTGGTGCTTGCCAAGCTGCCGAGCGGGCCGGGGGAAGCGCGCTTCCTCAGCGCCGACGAGAAGGCGTGGCTCGCCGCCGAGCTTGCCGCCGAGGCCGGCGCCGCGGCGCCGATGAAGGGCGCGGCGTGGCGGGCCCTGCTCGACAGGCGTGTGCTGCTGCTCGCCGCGCTCTATTTCGGGCTGCCCCTGGGTGCCTATGGGCTGAGCTACTGGCTGCCGACGATCGTCAAGGGCTTCGGCGCCACCAATCTGCAAAATGGCGCGATCAACGTCATCCCGTGGGCCTGTGTCGCGCTCGCGCTGGTGCTGGTGCCGCGTCATGCCGCCCGCCATGGCGCGACGCGCTGGCATATCGTCGGGCCGATGCTGATCGCGGCTGCCGGGCTGATGGGCAGCGTGCTGCTGCCCGGCGTGATCGTGAAATTTGCCTGCCTGTGCGTGGCGGCGGGTGCGGTGTTCGCCGCCCAGCCGGTGTTCTGGACGGTGCCGCAGCGGCTGCTGACCGGCCCCCATGCCGCGGCCGGGCTCGCCGCGATCAACTCGATCGGCAATCTCGGCGGCTTCGTGGCGCAGAATGCGGTGCCGGCAATCCACGACGCCACCGGCAGCAACCTCGCGCCGATGGCGGTGCTGTCGCTGGCGCTGGTGATCGCCGCGGCCGGGTTCTTCTTCACGCTCGGGCGGATCGGGGACCTCGGCGGAGGGACGCGCCGCTGAACGACGAAGCGCGACGCGCCCCCCCCCGGAGCGCCAGCGATCGCGAATGGGCCGCTGTCGTTCGCAAGGCGGCGGCGCCGCCGCTGCGAACGACAGCGGGGCGGTGCTCAGCGCTCGGCGAAGCAGAAGATCAGGCCGTCGCCACCGGTCGAGATGAGATCGGGCTGGGAGCAGCTCTTGCTGCTGTGCGCCGAGTTCCACGAGGTCGGATAGTCGCCGCCGCCGGTGCGGTCGAAATGGCCGACGCGGGTCTGGCCGGCGCCGTTGCTCGTCCAGTTGCCGCAGGTGAGGTCACCGGCGAGCGTGCCGTCGCGGTTGCTTCCGGTCATGATGTCATGCTTGTTGGGGGTGTCGCCGCGGCCGTTGACGCTGTTGCCGCGCTCGTCGAGGCCGGTGGCCTTGTTGATCGGGCTGCCCTCGCGATGCAGATCGGCGACGTCGCGGCCAACCTGCTCGCCACGGGCATTGTACCATGGCCCCTTGCCGATACGGTCACGGGCGTTGACGGCGGGCTGGCCATTGGCGGCGGTGGCGCTGAGATAGGCGCGCCACACGCGCGAGGCCGGCGCGCCGGCAGCGGTGGCGCGATCCTTGCAGAGCTTGTCGGCGCCCGCGAGGCCGCCGAGATTGCCGCCCTGCCCGCTGCCGGTGCTGGTGATGAAGAAGCTCATCTTGGCCGGATTGGCCGGCGGCTGGGCGTTGCCCTGGGCCAATACCGTCGTCACGCCCGCAAGGGCGGCGGCCGTTGCCGCCGCAATCAGGATCGCCTGCTTCATCCTCTTTCTCCTTTTTTTTGTCGAGCCCGAACATAGCCTAACACGCCCCGCCGCCCCTGTGACGTTTTGTTGCTGCGGCCGCCGTCACAGGGAAATTCCTAGAACGCTCTCGGGAACACTTGCACCGCGAGGCAGGCCAGCGCAGGATAATTCCTCTCCGGGGAGGGGCGATGCGTTTCCGACTGCCACAGGTGGCGACCGCGCCCTTCTGCCCGTCCGAGGTGCGGGGGAGCGTCGTCGTGCCGGCGGGGCTGTCCTTTCTCGGCAGGGCGCTGCGCTCCGCCGGGCCGGGGCTGCTGGTCGCGGTCGGCTATATGGACCCGGGGAATTGGGCGACCGATATCGAGGCCGGCGCGCGCTACGGCTATGACCTGCTATTCGTGGTGGCGCTGTGCGGGGTGTCGGCGATCCTGCTGCAATGTCTGGCGATGCGGCTCGGCATCGTCGCCGAGCGAGACCTCGCCCGCATGGCGCGGGAACGCTACAGCCCGGCCGCCTGTCGCGCGCTCTGGATCCTCGCCGAGATCGCGATCATCGCCACCGACGTCGCCGAGGTGCTGGGCAGCGCGCTCGCCTTCAAGCTGCTGCTCGGCGTGCCGCTATGGGCGGGCGTGCTGCTGACCGGGCTCGACACGGTGATCGTGCTCGGCCTGAAGGGCAGCGGCTTCCGTCAGGTGGAGGCGATCATCCTCGCGCTGGTGACGACGATCGCCTTGTGCTTCGCCGCCCAGCTGGTCATCGCGCCGCCGGATGCTGCCGGCATCCTCGCCGGGCTGACGCCGGACCTCGGCCGGCTCGGCGAGACCCATGCCCTCTACCTCGCCATCGGCATCCTCGGCGCGACGGTGATGCCGCATAATCTCTATCTCCACTCCTCGATCGTGCAGACGCGGGCGGCGGGCCCCGGCGCCCCCGCGCACCGCGAGGCGATCCGCTTCGCGACGATCGACATCGTCGTCGCGCTGCTGCTCGCCACGCTGGTCAACGGCGCGATCCTGACGCTGGCGGCGACGACCTTCCACGCCAGCGGCCATGCCGGGGTCAACGACATCGAGGACGCCTATCGCCTGCTCGCGCCGATCACCGGGGCGGCGGCGGCAAGCCTGCTGTTCGGCATCGCCCTGTTCGCCTCCGGCCAGAGCGCGACGTTCACCGGCACCATCGCCGGGCAGATCATATTGGAGGGCTTTCTCGACCTCAAAATCCCGTGCTGGCAGCGCCGCGTGATCACGCGCGGGCTGGCGCTGGTGCCGGCGCTGATCGGGGTGGTCTGGCTGGGCGATCATGCCGTCGGCCGGCTGCTGGTGCTGACGCAGGTGATCCTGTCGGTGCAGCTGCCCTTCGCGATCTATCCTTTGATCCGCTTTACCAGCGACCGCGGGATCATGGGCGAGCATGCCAATGGACCGGGCATGAGGATCGTCGCATGGACGCTTTTCGGCGTGATCGCGGCGGCCAATGTCTGGCTGCTGCGGGGCCTTCTGGTCTAGAGCCGCGGCGTGCAGAGGCTCCTGAAAACCTATCTCGATCCATTCCTGGTCGCGCTGATCGTGACGGTGGCGCTGGCCTCGGTGTTGCCGTGCCGCGGACAGGGCGCCGTGGTGGTCGACCATGTCGCCGACGCCGGCATCATGCTGCTGTTCTTCCTCCACGGCGCCAAGCTGTCGCGCGAGGCGATCCTTGCCGGACTGCGTAACTGGCCGGTGCATCTCGCCGTGCTCGGCTCAAGCTTCGTGCTGTTCCCGCTGCTCGGACTGGGCATCGCCAACATGCCGTTCGTTCCCCCCCTCGTGGCGAGCGGCATGCTGTTCCTGACATTGCTGCCGTCGACGGTGCAATCCTCGATCGCGTTCACGGCGATGGCCGGCGGCAATATCGCCGCGGCGGTGTGCAGCGCGTCGCTCTCCAACCTGCTCGGCATCATCATCACGCCGCTGCTGGTGTCGCTGTTCATGCACCTGTCGGGAGGGGGGATCAGCGCGGGCGCGATCGAGACGATCGCGATGCAGCTCCTCCTGCCGTTCCTGCTCGGCCATGCCTCGCGCCGGTGGACGATCGGATTGCTGAGCCGGTACAGGTTCGTCCTCGGCTTCGTCGATCGCGGCGCGATCCTGATCGTCGTCTATTCGGCGTTCAGCGCGGCCGTGGTCCAGGGCCTCTGGCACCGGCTGTCGCCGGGCATGCTGGCGGCGATCGCCCTGCTCTGCGCGGCGCTGCTCGCGCTGGTGCTGGCGGCGACCTGGGCGATCGGGCGGCTCGGCGGCTTTTCACGCGAGGACGCCATCGTCATCCAGTTCTGCGGATCGAAGAAGAGCCTGGTGTCGGGGGTGCCGATCGCCGGCGTGCTGTTTCCGGCCAGCCAGGTCGGCATGGTGATCCTGCCGCTGATGATCTTCCACCAGATCCAGCTCATCGCCTGCGCGATGCTGGCGCGGCGCTACCGCGTCCGGCAGGGGCCGGACGCGATAGCGGGATAGCCGCCTCAGGCGGTGACGGCGCTCAGCGCCTTGCGACGGCCACGCACGGTGGCGCCGACGAGGCCGAAGCCGAGCATCAGCATCACCCAGGTCGCCGGCTCCGGCACGGCGGAGGTGGTCGGCGCGCCGGATGCGAACAGATAGCCGCCGGAATATGCCTTTCCGCTATTCGCCGCGATGGCGCTGACGCCACCGGCGTCGGCGAGGATATGGAGATAGACGGTATCATTGGCGAGGTAGCCGGCATTCTTGCCCTTGCCGCCGCCGAAGTGCAGGCCGACATAGATGTCGCCGTACAGATTGCCGCCGGTGGTGAAGCTGGTCGGCGTGTAGCCTGACCCGACCGACTGGATCGCCGACTGCAGGCTGGCGCCGTTGAGGCCGAGGGCGGCGAGCGCATCGGCGGTGTAGACGGCGTTGCTGTTGTTCAGGTGATTCTGATCGTCATTCTTCCAGTAGGCGCCGACGACGGTACCGCCGGTGACGCTGATGCCGGCGTTCTGAACGAACTGGGCGACCTCAGCGCCGGTGAGATAGGTCGCGGCCTGCGAGGGGCTGGCGGCGAGAGCGGCGGCGGCGGCAAAAGCGGTGAAAGCAACTTTCTTCATGATACCCTAATCCAACCAGAGTCCTGAGATACCCCTTTCCAGCAAGAGGCGTGCCAATTGCCGTTTTCACAGCCTAGCCCACCAGAATGAAGACAAAGTTGCGATGATGCCGCCTGACATATGTACAGATGTCTGACATTCGCGGAAAATCGCCGTCGCTATTAACCATGGGTGGTAAGATTGACTTGCCCGGCGGCGCGGCCTCTCCTCCCGAGGGCCGGACGAAATCCCGAATTGGGGCGTAAGATTTCCCGACAAACCGCCAAAAAGTAAACGCGCGGGTCAGTTGTCGTAGTTGATGCGGACGCGGCTGGCGGCCTCCGCGGCAAGGCGGCGGGCGGCGTCGGTGTCCCCTGCCCGCGCCAGCGCCACGCCCATCCGCCGCCAGGGCCGCGTCACCGGCTTGCCGAACAGGCGGACGTCGATATCGCCGCCGGCAACCGCCAGCGCCTCGGCGAGGCCGGCATAGCCGAACGCCGTGGCGTCGCGATCAGCGAGGATGACGGCGGAAGCAGAGGCGCCGAGCAGGCGCGGCTGCGGCACCGGCAGGCCGAGGATCGCGCGGGCATGGAGATCGAACTCGCTCAGATCCTGCGAGATCAGCGTGACCATGCCGGTATCGTGGGGGCGCGGCGAGAGCTCCGAGAAGATCACCTCCTCGCCCTTCACGAAGAACTCGACGCCGAACAGGCCGAAGCCGCCGAGATTGTCGACGACCTTGCGCGCCATGTCCTGCGCGGCGGCGAGCACGGGCGCGGCCATCGCCGCCGGCTGCCAGGATTCCTGATAGTCGCCACGCTCCTGCCGATGGCCGATCGGCGGGCAGAAGCGGATGCCGTCGCGGGTGCGCACCGTCAGCAGGGTGATCTCATAGTCGAAATCGACGAACTGCTCGACGATCACCCGCCGCCGGTCGCCGCGCATGTTGGCGACGGCATAGTCCCAGGCGCGCGCCAGCTCCCCGGCGTCGCGGACCGTGCTCTGGCCCTTGCCCGAGGAGGACATCACCGGCTTGATCACGCAGGGAAAGCCGGTGTGCGCGGCGCCGGCCTCTGCCTCCGCCAGGCTTTCGGCGTAGCGATAGCGCGAGGTGTGCAGGCCGAGTTCCACGGCGGCGACCTCGCGGATGCGATCGCGGTTCATCGTCATCTGCGTGGCGCGAGCCGAGGGGACGACGACATGGCCCTCGGCCTCGACCTCGGCCAGCACCTCGGTGCGGATCGCCTCGACCTCGGGGACGATGAAATCGGGGGCGTGGCGGGTGATGGCGGCACGCAGCGCGTCCCCGTCCAGCATCGCGAACACTTCGGCCTCGTCGGCCATCTGCATCGCCGGCGCGCCGGCATAGCTGTCGCAGGCGACGACATGGCAGCCGAGCCGCTTGGCGGAAATGGTGAACTCCCGGCCGAGCTCGCCCGAGCCGAGCAGCAGGATCTTGGCGATGGCGGCCATGGTGTCTCCCTTTCGTCGGCCCCTTAGTGGCCAATCACCGCGTTGGGAATGCATCCGGCGAACGGACATGCTCAGGCCGGAAGCCGAGCCCGATGACGCGCGCCGGCAGCCGGCGCAGCAACCCGACACGGCCGAGCAGGCGGACGAGGAAGGGCGGTTCATCCATCGGCGTTTCGCCGGCCAGCGTCGGCGCGATGATCCTGTCCTGCGCCAGTTTCTGCATCGACTGGGTGAGCCGGACGGCGCCGATGCGGCGATCGCGCACGCCGTGAAGCAGCGGGTCGATATCCGCCCCGTCCAGCATCGGCGCGGCGAGGAGATTGGCGGCAGCGACAGCGTCCTGAACGGCGAGGTTGATGCCGACCCCGCCGATCGGCGACATGGCGTGAGCGGCATCGCCGATGACGAGCAGGCCCGGCCGATCCCACCGTTGCAGCCGATCGACCGTCACCGTCAGCAGCTTGACGTCATCCCAGCTCCTGACGGTCTCGCCCACGGCCTGCGTCTCCGGGCCGACGGCACGGACGCGGGCGAGGAAAGCGTCGAGGCCCTCGGCGCGAATGCGGTCGGCGCCGCCCTTGGGGAAGAGAAAGGCGCATTGCCAATAATCGCCGCGGTCGATCAGGACGAAGATGCGGCCGGTGTCGAACACGCCCATGCTGTCGTTCGCGGGCTGCATCTGCTTGGGGATGCGGAACCAGAACACGTCCATCGGCGCACCGATGACGCGGGCGGGGAAGCCGGCCCGGAAATGCGAATCCCGCCCGTCGGCAGCGATCACCAGACCGGCGCGGAATTCGCGTCCGTCCGCGGCGCGCCCGCCCCGCACCCGGCCCTGCTCCTCGATCAGGGCCGCCGCCTCGCAATTCTGGTGGAGGGCAAACACCGGATAGCGGCGCGCGGCATCGGCGACGAAATCCAGAAACTCCCATTGCGGCATCAGCGCGATATAGGGAGCGGCCACCGACAGGTGGCGGAAATCGGCGATCCTCACATAATGGCCGGCGATGCGCCCGCCGATCTCGTCGACACGATTATGCGGCCGGCGAAGCAGCGCGTCGAGCAGGCCGAGCTCGTGGAACAGCTCCAGCGTCGAGGGGTGGACGGTGTCCCCGCGAAAGTCGCGCAGGAAATCGCCATGCTTTTCCAGCACGATGGTGCGCAGGCCCGCGCGCGCGAACAGCAGCCCCGCGACCATGCCGGCCGGGCCGCCGCCGATGATGCAGATGTCCGCCGCGCTCATGCGGCGATGATAGGATCAGGGCACCAGAGTCGTGAAGACGAATACGCCGAAGATCACGAGATGCACCGCGCCCTGCAGCACGGTGGTGCGCGCCGCCGCGAGCGAGGTGCCCGCGACGAGCAGGGTGAGGAACAGCAGGACGGTGCTGCGCGCGTCGAGGCCGAGCGCGAGGTGGAAACCGCCGACCAGCGACAGGCCGGCCACCGCCGGGATGGTCAGCCCGATCGTCGCCAGGGCCGAGCCGAGCGCGAGATTGAGGCTTGTCTGCAGCCGGTTGGCGAGTGCCGCGCGCGTCGCCGCCACGCTTTCAGGCAGCAGCACGAGCCCGGCGATGACCACGCCGACCACCGCATGCGGCGCGCCCGCCGCTGCCACCGCCCGCTCGATCGCCGGCGCCAGCGCCTTGGCGAGCAACACCACCTCGGCCAGGCAGGCGACGAGCAGGATCGCCGAGATCAACGTCGCGCGATCGTCCGGCGGCGGCGCATGGGCGTCGAGGTCGGCGGCCGCGTCGTGCGGCGGCAGGAAATAATCGCGGTGCCGGATCGTCTGCACCGACACGAAGGTGAGATAGAGCAGCAGCGAGACGATGGCGACGAAGGCAAGCTGCGACGGCGCGTAGAAGGGGCCTCCCGCCGAAATGGCGAAATTGGGCAGCACCAGCGTGAGCACGGTGAGCGTGCTCAGCGTCGCCAGCGATGCGCTGACCCCGGCCTGCTGGAATGTCTGTTCGCGATGGCGCAGCGCGCCGATGAAGATGCAGATGCCGACCAGTCCGTTGAGGATGATCATCACCGCCGAATAGACGGTGTCGCGCGCCAGCGTCTCCGAGCCGGCCTTTCCTTGCAGCATCAGCGTCAGGATCAGGCCGACCTCGATCACCGTCACCGCCAGCGCGAGCAGGAAGGTGCCGAACGGCTCGCCGACCTTGTGCGCGATCAGTTCGGCATGATGCACCGCCGCCAGCACCGTGGCGATGAGCACCAGGCCGAGCAGCGGCGCCGGCAGCGCTACCACCCCGCCGAGCAGGAGGCAGAACAGACCAGCGAGCGGCGCCGCCCACACCCAGCTTGAGATGAGGTTTTTCATCGACGCACAGTTTCAGGCCCGGCCGGGGATTACAACGGCGGTTTCGTGACAGCCCGCGTGTCCGGTCGCGGCTCATTTTCCCGACAGGATGAATTATCCTGATTGGGCTTGCAAACGCCCTGGACTGGCTTCAATCTGCCATCAAGGCCCGGTGCGTGGGCGCCGCCGCCACCAAAGGGGATAAGATGATGCGCAAGCTCAGCGCCGCTGTGGCCGCAGCCATGGCATGTCTGACGAGTTTCGCCCTCGCCCAACAAAGTCCCAGCCTGTTGCCGCCGGCCTCGCCACCGACTGCGCCGACTGCCGTCGCCGCGCCGCCGGCGACGCCGGGCGGGCCCGCGCAGCTGAGCCGCCAGGACGCCGAGACGTGGCTCGACGGCTTCATGCCTTATGCGCTCCAGCGCGGCGACGTGGCCGGCGCGACGATCATCATCGTCAAGGATGGCCAGGTGCTCCTCGAAAAGGGCTATGGCTTTTCGGACGTGGCGAAGCGGGTGCCGGTGGATCCCCGGCGCACGCTGTTCCGGCCGGGCTCGGTCTCCAAGCTGTTCACCTGGACGGCGGTGATGCAGCAGGTGGAAGCGGGCAAGCTCAACCTCGATGCCGACGTGAACCAGTATCTCGATTTCAAGATCCCGCCCTATCAGGGCAAGCCGATCACGCTGCGCAACATCATGACCCACACGGCCGGCTTCGAGGAGCGTATCCGTGGGTTGATCACCAGCGACGAAAGCAAGATCGGGCTGGAGAAAGCCGTCAAGGCGTGGATTCCGGAGCGGGTCTATGCGCCGGGCACAACGCCTGCCTATTCCAATTATGCGACGGCGCTGGCGGGCTATATCGTGCAGCGCGTCTCGGGCGAGCCGTTCGAGACCTATCTCGACAATCACATCTTCCGGCCATTGGGCATGGCGGATTCGAGCTTCCATCAGCCGCTTCAGGCGCCTCTTCTGGCGCGCATGTCCAAGGGCTATCCGCGCGCCTCGGTGCCGGCCAAGCCCTATGAATTTGTGGGCCTGTCGCCGGCGGGGAGCCTGGCGACGACGGCAACCGACATGGGCCGCTTCATGCTCGCCCATCTCGGCGACGGCGCGATCGGTGACGCGCGCATCCTGCGGCCGGAGACAGCGCGGATGATGCACACCACCGCGCTGACCGTGGTGCCGCCGCTCCACCGCATGCTGCTCGGCTTTTACGAGCATGACATCAACGGCCATCGCGTCATCGCCCATGCCGGGGATACCACCCTGTTCCACAGCGAGCTGAACCTGTTCATGGACGACCATGTCGGCATGTTCGTGTCGCTGAACAGCACGGGCGCGCAGGGCGCGGCGGCGACGATCCGCTCGGCCTTGTTCGAGGGTTTTGCCGACCGCTATTTCCCCGGCCGGCCGGCGGATGGGGCGGTCGACGCCGCGACTGCTGCCGATCATGCCCGCGCCATGGCCGGCCTCTACGACGCGTCGCGCCGATCGCATGGCGGCTTCACCGCGGCGCTCGGCTTTCTCAGCCAGACCCGCATCGCCGAGGACGGCAAGGGCAGCATCGTCATCCCCGATTTCCGCACCTTCGGCGGCGCCACCAAGACCTGGCGGGAGATCGCGCCCTTCGTGTGGCGCGAGGTCGGCGGCCAGGAACGCATCGCTGCGACGCTGGTCGACGGCAAGGTGGTGCGCTTCAGCATGGACGCGATCTCGCCTTTTACCGTCTTCGATCGCGCGCCGTGGTGGCGCTCGACCGGGTGGCTGTCGCCCGCCGTCTACGCGGCGCTGGGTGCGCTGCTGTTGACGGTGCTGCTGTGGCCGACGGCGGCGATCGTGCGGCGGCGATTTGGTCAGCCGCTGGCGCTGTCGGGCCGGCCGCTGGTGGCGCGGCGCGCTGTGCGCGTGGCAGCCTTGCTGGCGCTGCTGGTGCCGGTGGGGTGGATGATGATCGTCCAGTCCCAGCTGAACTTCGCGCCGGAAGGCGCGCTCGGCGCCGAGCTGATCGGCATGTACCTCCTGACGCTGGTCGCCTTCCTCGGCGGGCTCGGGCTGGCGGCGTGGAACGCGTGGCTGATCTGGCGCGGCGGGGCGCAGCGAGGCTGGTTCGCCAAGGCGTGGAGCGTCGTGCTCCTCCTCTCCTTCTTCGTGCTGCTGTGGCTGGGGTGGGTGTTCGGGCTGCTCAGCTTCCACACCGAATTCTGAAGGACACCGGAATGAAGACTTTACTCCTCGCCGCGACGGCCGCCCTCGCCTTCGTCGCGGCGCTCCCCGCTAACGCCGCGCCGCCCCCAGGCTTCGATGCGCGGGTGGAGGCGCTGCGCAAGCAGTTCGGCGTGCCCGGCGCCTCCATCGCCATCGTCGAGAACGGCAAGACGACGCTCGCCAAAGGCTATGGCGTTCGTCGGCTGGGCTCGCCCGAGCCGGTGGGCGCGGACACGATCATGACGATCGGCTCGACGACCAAGGCATTCACCGCGGCCGACCTCGCGCTGCTCGTCGACCAGGGCAAGATCCGCTGGGACGACAAGGTGGTCGACCACATGCCCTGGTTCCAGATGTACGACCCGTGGGTGACGCGCGAGATGACGATCCGCGACCTGCTCGTCCATCGCAGCGGGCTGGGCACCGGCCAGGGCGACCTGTTGTTCGTGCCGCGCAGCAATCGCACCCGCAAGGAAGTCGTCACCGCGCTGCGGAACATGAAGCCGAAGAACAGCTTCCGCGGCGGCTATGCCTATGACAACATCCTGTACATGGTCGCCGGCCAGCTCATCGAAGAGGTGACGGGCGAAACCTGGGAAAAATTCACCCGCGATCACCTGTTGCGCCCGGCCGGGATGGCGAAATCCACCAGCGACGATGACGGCTTCGTCGCCAGCCCCGATCACGCCCAGCCGCACGCGCGGATCAACGGCGCGATCCGCGGCGTCGGCGATCAGCAGGTGCTCGACGAGCGCTCTACGCTGGCGCCGGTCGCTTTTCCTGCCGGCGGCCTGTCGGTCAGCGCCAATGATTTCGCGCGCTGGCTGACCATCCAGCTCGGCCAGGGCGCGCTGCCCGAAGGCGGGCGGCTCTACAGCGAGGCGGTGGCGAACGACATGTGGCGGCCGGTGGTGCTCACCGGCGGCGGCGGGCGGCGGCCGACCGGGCCGCTCGGGGTGCTGCAGCCGATGTTCAGCGGCTATGCGCTCGGCTGGAACGTTCAGGATTTCCGCGGCGTCAAGATGATCTCGCACAGCGGCGCTGTGTTCGGGTTCCTGACAATGGTCGTACTGGTGCCGGAGAAGAATATCGGCTTCTCGATCGTCATCAACAGCGAGGACGGCGTCTTTGTCCGTGGCCTCATGTACGAGCTGCTCGATCACTATCTAGGCTTTCCCAAGACGGACTGGGCGGCCATCTACGCGAAGAATTCGCAAGATCAGCGCACGCGCGCCATCGCCGCGCTCCAGACCACGCAGGCGACGCCGGCCAAGGTCGGCCCTTCCCTGCCGCTGCAATCCTATGCCGGCGATTATGTCGATCCCTGGTACGGGCCAATGACGATCCGCTACGCGGACGGCAAGCTGCGCGTCGATTTCACGCGGACGCCGGGCATGACCGGCACGCTCGACCATTATCAGTATGACAGTTTCCGCGCGGTGCTCGACGACAAGTCGATCGAGGCGCCCTATCTCAATTTCGGCATCGGCCCGGACGGCAAGGTGGAGCGGATCACGCTGAAGGCGATCTCGCCGCTCGCCGATTTCAGCTATGATTATCAGGATCTGCTGTTCACCCCCGTCGCGGCGAAGCGGCCCTGACCTGAAAAAGGGCGGGATGGCGCGCTGCCGCCATCCCGCCCAACCGGGCCAAGTCCCCCCGGGTTCTAGAAAGTGACGCGCGCTCCCACCGAAAAATAGGTGCCGATCGCATCATAGAAGAGCGGGCCGGTCGGGCTGATCGGCGGCTGCTTGTCGAAGACATTGTTGACGTTGGCCGTCAGCCGCAGCCGCTCCGTGACCTTATAGGATGCGCCGAGGTCGAGGTAGGTGAACGCCTTGATCTTGTTGTTGACGAGCACCGCATCGAGCAGATGGTCGTACTTGCCCTTGCCGACATAGCGGACGCGGGCGTCGATGCCGAGCGCCGAGCCCTGATAGTTGACGATCAGGTTGCCGCGCCAGCTGGGGATGGCGTTGGTGGTGGCGCTGCCGACGTCGCCGGCGCTGTCAACGCGGGTGATGCCGGTGTCGTAGACGAACTTCTTCACATAGGTGGCGAGCGCGCGGATGTTGAGCGTGCCCGACAGCGCGTTGCTGAGATCTGACAAGGGCACGCGCTGCGACAGCTCGATATCGAGGCCGGAAGTCTCGAACCGGGCGACGTTCTGGGCATTGGCGCGCACCACGCTGACGGTGCCGGTGGCGTCGCGGGTGATGCTGCCGCAGGCGGCTGCGTTGCCGTTGGCGCAGGCCAGCGTCAGCTGCGTGCCGGAGAGCGTGGCGATCGCCCCGTCGATCTTGATGTCATACCAGTCGACCGAGGCATTGAAGCCGGGCAGGAAGCGCGGCGAGAAGGTCGCGCCGAGCGTGGTCGTGTGGCTGATCTCGGGCACGAGATCGGGATTGCCGCCGCTGAACGTCGTCACCGCCTGCGGTGTCGGATTATAGGCCGGATTGGCGGCGGCGCGGCCGGCGGTGTCCTGGTCGACGAGCGGGCGGACGTTGAGCGAGCTTACCGAGAACAGATTGCCGATGCTCGGCGCGCGGATGTCGCGCGAGCGGGTGCCGCGCAGCAGCAGCTGGTCGAACAGGTCGACGGTGGCGCCCCCCTTCCACGTCCACACGCCGCCGCTGCGGCTGTAATCCGAATAGCGCGCGGCGCCGTTGAGATCGATCTTCACCTTGTCCTCGATCTCGAAGAACGGCACGGCCACCTCCGCAAACCCCTCCTTGACGTTGAACTTGCCGGAGACGGGATTGCCGTAAAGATTGACGCCGCCGAACGCGCCGGCGAGGTCGAGCGCGCCCGCGGTGGCATGCTGGCTCTCCCAGCGTGCCTCGGCGCCGAAGGCGATGGTGATGGGCTGGCTGCCCCACAGCTTGAACAGGTCGCCCTGCACCTCGGCGGCGGCGGCGTCGAGCTTGTTGGTAGAGTCGCTGCGCTGCGTACCCATGACGTAGCCGAGCGCGTCCGCCGAGGCGTTCCACGTGCCGAACGGATTGATCGGCCGGCAGGCGGCATCGTCATTGGCGGCGCTGGCGTCGGCGTTGATCGCGCAGACCGGGCCGTTGGCGCCGGCCACCGCGTTGAGCGCGTTGGTGAGCTTCGCGGCAATCGGCGTGTTGGGATTGCGCGTGCGGTTCTTCACCTCGCCGTGGCTATAATGGGCGCGCACCGTCCAGCTGCCGCCGAGATCGGCGTCGATGCCGATCGCGCCCTCGAGATTGCGGCGGCGCGCATCGAGGCCGAGCATGAACGGCCCGTCATAGAATTTGCCGAGCGTGAAGCTGGTCTGCCCGGCCGCCGCCAGTCGAGCCCTGATCGCGGGCGACAGGAACGGATTGGTGGCCTGGATGGTGAGGCTGGCAGGCCCGGCGATATCGGGCAGGAAATCATATTGCGAGCGCGACTGTCCGAAGCTGCCGTCTACCCAGCCGGTGATGCCGGCGCCGAATTCATAGCTCGCCCGCGCGAAAGCGCTGATCCGCTCGACCGGCGTGCTGACCACCACCCGGTCATAAAGGCCGACGGCATCGGCACCGCCGATCGACTGGGCGGGGAACGGCGTCGTCACCGGATTGGCCGCCAGCGACTGGCCGGCGCGATAGGTGCGCAGCGTGCCGTCCTCGTTGAACATCTGCCCGGCGAGGGCGCCGCTGGTGATCAGGCCGGTAGACGTGACATTGCCGTAATTGACGTCGCGCACGAGCACCTGGCGCGGATCGGTGGCCACCGTCGGATTGAGGCGGACGATGCCCGCGCTGCCGAGGTTGCGGCGGGAATTGCGGTCGGGGATCGACCGATCCTTCATATATTCGGCGCTGGCCATGATCTGGCCGCGGTCCTCCGCGAAGCCGGTGCCGAGCGTGATGTCGCCGCCATAGCGCCCGCCGTCCCCGCGCGACGAAATGCCGGTGGTGGCGCCGACGGTGATGCCGGTGACCTTGGTCTTGAAGATGATGTTGACGACGCCGGCGACGGCATCGGAGCCATAGGCGGCGGACGCGCCGCCGGTCACGGTTTCGACGCGGTCGACGAGGCCCATCGGGATGTAGTTCAGATTGTCGTTGCCGACGAAGCGGCGGCCGTTCAGCAGCGTCAGCGTGCGTCCGCCACCAAGACCGCGCAGGTCGATCGGCGCGCTGCCGCTGGAAGTGTTGCCGACCGACACCTGCGGCGTCGTCGTCGGGCGGAAGGCGGGGGAATCGTTCAGCACCTGCTGCAGATTGGGCCGGTTGCCCTGACGCAGATCGACCGCGCCGATTACCGTCGTCGGCGTCGGCGCGTCGAAGCCCGCGCGCTCGATGCGCGATCCGGTGACGGTGATCGTCTGCTCATCCTGGGCCAGCGTATCGGTCTGGTCGGGAGCGGCGGCCGGCTGGGCATGGGCGGCGCCGACATGGAGCAGCGCGGCGGCCAGCGCGACCGCGCTCGGCCCACGGAATCGACGGATGATCGGATTGCCTGACGTGGCGTGCATTCTGTGTCCCCCTGGCTGGACGCGTGGTGCAGATTCTCGAGGTCGCGTCTCTCGAGTCCCCCCGTTTGGGTCGTGGATGCGGGAAGCTTACACATTATCCTATTCAGGACAATAGAACCCGTTCAGGATAATCGTATCAATATATGCCGATCGCCGGCAAAGGCTCATCCCGATCGGAAATCAGGGCTTTACGAGGCGATAGAGCATGTGCGGCTCGGACGCGAAGGAGAGCTTGGGCTCCTCTGCCGTGCCGTAGAATTCAACGCGCTCATAAGGCCCGCCGTCGCGCGCGCCCGTGACACGCTCGTAGAGGCGCGGGCCGATCTGCTCCCAGTAGCTTTTCGCGCCGTCGCGCTCGATGGTCAGCGCGTGCGGGCCAGCCGCGGCGACCTTGAGGTCGTAGCGGGGATTGGCGGGGCGGCTATAGTCGCGCCGGTCGGAGCGATAAGCGCCCATCGGCGACGGCGTTTCGGTGCCCGTCCAGCGCGGCGCCCGCTCCGTCGGGAACACACGGCCGACGATTGCGGCGACGAGATCGGTGCGCGCATCGCTGCTCGCCGCGCCGCCCGTGAAGGACATGAAGAAGCCGAACTGCGCTTCCGGCGCGAGCAGCAGATAGCTGTGCTGATCGCCGGTATTGCCGCCATGCTCGATCATGCGCGGGCCGGCCTCGCGCAGCACCATGAAGCCATTGGCGAAGCCGGGCAGGTTCGGCGCGTTCTTGAAGCCGTCCATGCCGAGGAAGCGCACCGATGCCGGCGAGAGGATGCGCGCCGGGCCGAGCTGGCCGCCATTGAGCATCGCCTGGATGAAGCGGGCCATGTCGGGCGCGGTCGCCGTGGCGGAGCCGGCCGGCGCTATGTTGCTGAACAGCTCGAAGGGGCGGGCGACGAGCCGGCCGTCGACCAGCCGGTAGCCGGTCGACATCCGCCCGGCGAGGCGCGCGGGCAGCGGCTCCCGGAAAGTCGTGTCGGGCATGCCGAGCGGCTGGAAGATGCGCTGCTCGGTATAGTCGTAGAAGGACATGCCCGAGACGCGCTCGACGATATAGCCGGCAAGCGCGGCGCCATAGTTGGAATAGGCGGATTCGGTGCCCGGCTCCCACATCTGCATGGGGATGTGGGCCTTCAGCCACGCGCCATAGGGCACGAGATCCTCGACCTTGCCGGCCGAGATGCCGCCCTGATCGCCGAAGCCCGGCGTGTGCGACATCAGGTCCCGCACCCGGATCGGGCGGGTTTTGGGATCCGGGATCTTGAAGTCGAGATAGCGATTGACCGGGGCGTCGAGATCGACCTTGCCGGCCTCGACTTGCTGCATCAGCGCGACCCAGGTGACCAGCTTCGACACCGAGCCCGGGCGAAACAGCGTGCGCTCAGGATCGACCGGCAGGCGCCTGTCGAGATCGGCATAGCCATAGCCGCGCGTGAACAGCACCCGGCCCTGGTGCACCACCGTCACCACCGCGCCGGCGACGTCGCGGGTGGCGATCTGCTGGGCGACGACGCCGTCGATGAAATCGGCGAGCCCGTTGAGGCGGGCGGCGGGGATCGCGTAGGCGGCCGGCGCCGACGGCTGGGCGACGACGGCGGGCAGCGGCAGCCCGAGCAAGGCCAGCGCAAGCGTCGCGGCGAGCCCCTTACGGACACGCGGTCCACGGTGCACATCAACCATTGCCGGATCCTCCTTGGCGCGATCAGGATGAATTTTCTGATCAGGTCATAGGCGCGAAGGAAAGAGCAGGTCAATTCCTCTCATCGAGGGCGCCCGGGAGGATTATGCGACCTTGCGCTCCGGCTTTTTCGCGGCACGGCGGCGGGCGGCCGGCGCAGTGGCGCTTTCGACTTCCTGCACCCGCTCGCCGTGGAGATTGATGAGCTCCGCCATCAGATCCTCGTCGGCACTCGACATCACCGCCATGACCACGGCTTCGTCACATCCCTCGCCGGCAAGATAGGCATGGCCCATCGACGAATCGATATAGATGAACTCTCCGACATTCAGGATCACCGGATCGTAGAATTCACTGTGAACGATGATCCGGCCCTCGACGACATAGATGAATTCCTCACCCGGATGCCGAACGAGTTCACCAAATTCCTCCAGAGATTTGGCACGGATGCGTGTGACGCTGGGGATCATACGTTTGTGGCGCAATTCGGTGCACAGATAATAATAGTCGTAATTCTGGGTGTTGACATGGACGGACTGGGCAAGCGTGCCGATGCTGCGCCGCCCGGTCGGCACCGCGCCGGCAGCCGGCGCCGTCTCGCCCTCTGCAAACAGGTCCGACATGCGGATGTTCAGGCGCGCGCTGAGCTGCTGAAGCTTGTCATAGGTCAGCGTCAGCCGGTCATGCTCGACCTTGGACAGCGTCGAGATCGGGATGCCGCTATGCTGGCTCATCTCCTTGAGCGTCCATCCGTTACGGCTGCGGAGCCCCCGCATCACGGCGCCCAGGGTAAGTTGCCGACCCAATGCCACAGCCACGTCTCTCCCGTTGATGCCCGCTTGACGCATCCTGATCAGGACAATAGCGTCCGCAGCAGGATTGGATGGCAGGCCGATGGATGCCAGGAATGGCCGTTTCTACCATCGCGGGGCCGGCCAGCGCAATCGCGGCGAGAGACGAACCCGCCCCGGCCGGTCAAAAGCCGGTCGGCCGGGACCGGGCATTTCGGATTTAGGACAAGAGCATGATCGACGAGACGGCCTGCACGCTGACGGTGGAGCGCAAATCGTTGCCGCTCGCCAATCCGTTCCGCATCTCCGGCCATGTCTTCACCAGCTCGGATGTGATCGAGGTGGCGCTGTCGGACGGCCGCCATGTCGGGCGGGGCGAGGCGGCGGGCGTCTATTATCTGGCCGACGGCGTGCCGCAGATGCTGGCCGCGGTGGAGAGCGTGCGCGACGCGGTCGAGCGCGGCGTCGATCGCGCCGGATTGCGCGCGCTGCTGCCGGCGGGCGGTGCGCGCAACGCACTCGACGCAGCCCTGTGGGAGCTGGAGGCCAAGCGCAGCGGCAAGCCGGTCTGGCAGCTGGCCGGCCTCGATGCCGCGCCCCGGCCGATCGTCACCACCTTCACGCTCGGTGCCGAGGCGCCCGGGCTGATGGCCGAACGCGCCCTCGCCTTCGCCGACCCGCAGGCGATCAAGATCAAGCTCACCGGCGATCTCGCGCTCGATCTCGCCCGCGTCGGCGCCGTGCGCGCGGCGCGGCCCGAATGCTGGATCGGCGTCGATGCCAATCAGGGCTTCGCCATCGGTGAGCTTGACACGTTGGTCGAGGGACTGGTCGCGCTCGACGTGAAGCTGCTCGAGCAGCCGCTGGCGCGCGGGCGGGAGGCGGATCTCGACGGCTATGCCTGCCCGATCCCGATCGCCGCCGACGAAAGCGTGCTGACGCTGGACGACGTCGCCGGGGCGGTCGGCCGCTTCCAGGTGATCAACATCAAGCTCGACAAGTGCGGCGGGCTGACCGAGGGGCTGGAGATGGCGCGCGCCGCCCGCGCGCTGGGGCTGGGCGTGATGGTCGGGAACATGGTCGGCTCCAGCCTGTCGATGGCCCCGGCCTTCATCCTCGGGCAGCTGTGTGACATCGTCGATCTGGACGGGCCGATCTTCCTTGCGGAGGATCGCGTGCCGGCGATCGTCTACGACCGCGGCACCGCCTGGTGCGGCGAGGATCTCTGGGGGCGCGACAGCATCGACGCCGGATAAAGGGGTGACGATATGTTCAAGCATCTGTTTCTGGCCGGAATTGCCGGACTCTCGCTCGCGACGCCGGTGCTCGCCGCCGATCCGCCGCCGCCGGCCCAGCTCGCCGACTTCATCGGCTACAGCTATGCGAGCCACCTCGCCGCGCCGCACCGGGGCGACCGCATCGCCTGGGTGGAGATGCGAAAGGGGGTGCGCAACGTCTGGTCCGCCGCCGCGCCGGATTTCGCACCGCGCAAGCTGACCGACGGCACCCGGGACGACGGGCAGGACCTGACCTTCGTCACCTGGTCCCCAGACGGCCGCATTCTCGCCTGGGTGCGCGGCGAGGTCGAGCATAATGGCTGGGCCACCGGCGCGCCGGCCAACCCGGCCTCCGCCCCCGGCCAGCAGCAGGAAGAGCTGTGGGCTTCGGTGAACGGCGCGCCCGGCGTGAAGATCGCCGAGGGCTCCGAGCCACTCTTCTCGTCGAAGGGACAGCTCGTCTTCATCCGTGATTATCAGGTCTATACCGTCGATCCGGCGAACCCGGGCAAGGCGACACGGCTGTTTTACGATCGCGGGCGGGTGGGCGGCCTCGCCTGGTCGCCGGACGGCAGCAGGCTCGCCTTCGTGTCACGGCGTGGCGACCATAGTTTCATCGGCATCTATAATGGTGCGGACACGCCGATCACCTGGGTCGCGCCGGCCACCGCCTATGACGACAATCCGGCCTGGTCGCCGGACGGCACGCGCATCGCCTTCTCGCGCCGGACGGGCACGTTCGACATCCTCGCCGCCTCGGCGGGCGAGAAGCCGAACCCCTTCTCGATCTGGGTGGCCTCGGCGGCGGACGGCAGCGCGCGGCAGGCGTGGAAAAGCCCGGCGACGCTCAACGGCTCCTTCCCGAGCGTGCCGGACGGGCTGTTCCTGATGTGGGGCGCGGGCGACCGCATCACCTTCCGCGCCGAGCTGGATGGCTGGGCGCATCTCTACGCGCTGCCGGCGGCGGGCGGCGAGCCGGTGCTGCTGACGCCGGGCGAGTTCATGGTCGAGCATGTGACGATGACGCCGGACGGCACGGCGCTGCTCTACAGCGCCAATGCCGGCAGCGTCGCCGGCGACATCGATCGGCGGCATGTGTTCCGGGTGGCGGTGGACCGGCCGGGACCGGCGGCGCTGACCCCGGGCTCTGGCCTCGAGTGGACGCCGGCGCCGCTCGCCGGCGGCCGCATCGCCTATATCTCGGCAACCGCGCAGACGCCCCCGCGCGTCGCCCTCGCCGGTGCCGACGGCAAGGGCGCACGGCTGATCGACCCGGAGCCGGCGCCCTTTCCTTCGCAACAGCTCGTGGTGCCAAAGCCGGTGACGTTCACCGCCGCGGACGGCACCGTCGTTCACGGCCAGCTGTTCCGGCCCAATGGCGGCAAGGCGAAGAAACCGGCACTGGTGTTCGTCCATGGCGGGCCGCCGCGGCAAATGCTGCTCGGCTGGTCCTACATGGATTATTACACCCACAGCTATGCGATGAACCAGTATCTGGCGTCGCGCGGCTATGTCGTGCTGTCGGTCAATTACCGGCTCGGCATCGGCTATGGCCGCGCCTTCCAGCATGCCGCGAAGGCCGGCGCCAGCGGCAATTCGGAATATCAGGACGTGGTCGCCGGCGCTCGCTACCTCCAGGCGCTCGCCGATGTCGATCCGGCCCGGCTCGGCATCTGGGGCGGTTCCTATGGCGGGTTGCTCACCGCGCAGGGGCTGGCGCGCAACAGCGATATCTTCAAGGCCGGTGTGGACCTGCATGGCGTGCACGACTGGACGCTCTATCAGAATCTCGGCGGGGGTACGCGCTACGAGCAGGGCGATGTTGCGGCGATGAAGAAGATCGCCTTCGAAAGCTCGCCCGAGGCGGCGATGGCGACGTGGCGCTCGCCGGTGCTGCTGATCCATGGCGACGATGATCGCAACGTCCCGTTCAACCAGACGGTCGATCTCGCCCGGCGGCTGGCGGCACAGAACATCCCGTTCGAGGAGATGATCCTGCCGAATGAGGTCCATGGCTTTCTTCGCTACGACAGCTGGCTGCGGGCCGATGCGCGGATGGTCCGTTTCCTGGACGAACGGCTGAAGCCATGACGCCCGGCCTGGACGGCAAATCTTGTCCTGATCAGAAAATATTCTCTTCCATGCCCCGTCCGATGCTGTAAAAGCTGTCGATGAGGATCGGGCGGGCGTGAGGCCGCCCGCAATGCCAGCGGGGGTTCGCACATGACGCAAGGCCCGATTTCGCGACGGCGTGTGCTCCGCGGCATCGCCGCCGCCGGGGCCGTCGCGTTCCCGATGATCAACACCGGCCTTTACGCCGTGCATGCCCAATCTCCGAAACGCTATGCCAGGCGGGTCGTCGATCTCGTCAAGCAATCGATCATCATCGACATGCTCGGGCCGCTGACGCTCGACTTCCGCCCGTCATCCTATGCGGGCCAATTGAGCGAGCAGCAGACCGACGACTTCCGGGCGAGCGGCATCACCGCCTTCCACAATGCGGTCGGCGTCGGCGGACGCGACGCCTATGCGTCGGTGATGACGTTCCTCGCCTCCTGGTCGGGGTTTGTCGGGCGCAACACCCACCTCTTCCGCCTCGCCAGCCATGCCAGCGACATCGACGAGGCCAAGAAACAGGGCCGTATCGCCGTCATCCAGGGCTTGCAGGATTCCGATCATTTCCGTCGCCCGGCCGATGTGAAGGCGTTCTACGAGATCGGCCAGCGCTGCTCCCAGCTCACCTATAACAGCCAGAACCTGCTCGGCTCGGGGTCGACCGATCGGGTCGACGGCGGCCTCAGTGACTTCGGCGTCAGCATCGTCAAGGCGATGAACGAGGTCGGCATGCTCGTCGACGTTTCGCATTGCGGCGACCGCACGACGCTGGACGCCATCGCCGCCTCGACGGTGCCGATCGCCATCACCCACAGCAATTGCCGCGCGCTCAACAACCATCCGCGCACCAAGACGGATGAGGCGATCAAGGCGCTCGGCGCGAAGGGCGGCGTGATGGGCATTACCGGCGTGCGCATGTTCGTCAGCGCCAAGGAGCCGACGACGATCGCCGACCTCGTCGACCATATCGATCACGTCGCCAGGCTGATCGGCGTCGATCACGTCGGTATCGGCACGGATGCCGATCTCTACGGTTATGACAAGATGCAGCCGGATCAATATGCCGCGTTGAAGGCCGGCTATAAGGACAGCTACGGTTTCCGCGACAAGATCGACATCGAAGCCTTTTCAGGCCCGATGAAGATGTACAACCTCGTCGAGGAGCTGGTCCGCCGCAATTACTCCGACGACAATATCCGCGCGGTGCTCGGCGGCAATTTCCGCCGATTGCTCGGGGCGACCTGGAAATGACGGCCGCCATCCCTCCCCTTTCAATGGATATGCTATCATCATGCACGCGCTAACCGGCCACACGCGCACCCTGCAGATACCTTCTCCCTATCTGCTGTTCCTTGGCGACGTGGAGCTTGCGGGCTTCGCCAAGACCGCGCTCGGCCTGCGCGACTGGGCACCGGAGAAATGCCTCGGCGAACTGGCGCTGCCGACGGCGCGCGTCACCACGGGGCTTGCCGCGATGACCCCCGCCGAGGCCGCGGCAAAGGGCGCCAAATCACTGGTGATCGGGATTGCCTCGGTCGGCGGGGCGATCAAGCCGGAGTGGATGCCGTCGCTGATCGCGGCGCTGGAGGCGGGGCTGAACCTTGTCAACGGCATGCACACCCGCCTCAGCGACCAGCCGGAGCTGGTCGCCGCGGCCGAGCGGCTCGGCCGGCGCCTGATCGACGTACGCGTGCCGCCGGCCAACATCCCGATCGGCACCGGCATCAAGCGTCCGGGCAAGCGCCTGCTGACGGTCGGCACGGATTGCGCGCTCGGCAAGAAATATACCGCGCTGGCGCTGACCCGCGCCTTTGCCGAGCGCGGGCTCGACGCCGATTTCCGCGCCACCGGCCAGACCGGGATCATGATCGCCGGCGGCGGCATGCCGATGGACGCGGTCGTCGCCGACTTCGAATCCGGGGCAGCGGAAATCCTCAGCCCGCCTGCTGCACCCGATCATTGGGATGTGATCGAGGGCCAGGGATCGCTGTTCCATCCCGGCTATGCGGCCGTCTCGCTGGGCCTGCTGCACGGCAGCCAGCCGGACGTCATCGTGATTTGCCACGAGCCCGGACGCGATGTCGTGCTCGGCTGCGATGGCTTCGCCATTCCCAGCATCGAGGAGGCGATCGCGCTCAACCTCACGCTCGGCAGGCGGACCAACCCGGCGATCCGCTGTGCGGGCGTGTCGCTCAACACCAGCGCGCTGTCGGACGTCGACGCGCTCGCGCTGTGCGCGGCGGAAAGCAAGCGACTAGGCCTCCCCGTCGCCGATCCGCTACGCGGCGGCGAAGCGTTCGCGGCGCTGGTCGAGAGCTGTCTGGCCTAGTCCGTTCGCTTCGAGCCTGTCGGGAAGCGGCCACCAGCGTCGCGGCCGCTTCCCGATGGGTTCGGCCCCGACGCGCCGGATTGCTTCAGGCGCCCGCCGCCGCGCGGCCGCGCAGCAGCCTGGCCACCCCGATCGTGAACAGCGGCAGCAGGAATAGCAGCAGCACGCCCAGCGCCATCAGGCGATATCCCTTGGCGATCAGATCGACGAGGCCGATCGACGATGCGATGAACACCGAGCCGAACGTGATCACCGCCGGCACAGCGACGCGCATCGCCTTGGGCGTCACGCGGTTGCGACGGGCATTATAGGCGGCGATCCGGGCATTGAAGGCCTGCACGAAGCCGACGCTGCATTCGAGCAGGGCAAAGAACACCATCGTCTGAAACACATAGTGGAATAGCGGCCGGCCGAGCGCGCGAAGCACGTAGTCGGACGGCAGCGCCTCGTTCAGCACCGCCGGATAAAAGGCGACGAGGCAGACGAAGAAGGCGATCGCCGGCAGCATCGCCAGCGGTCCGGCGAACAGGCCGGAGATCACCGCGTCCCGCTCGCTGCGCAGGTGGCGCAGCACCGGCAGGATCAGCACCGCGCCCATGACATTATAGGCGGCATAGGTAAGACCGCCCGAAATCCAGCCATCGGTCGGCACCGGCTTGGCGAAGCCGGCGGCGATCTCCGGGCTGAACGACCACAGGCTGAGCGCTACGAATGCCGCATAGACGGTGTAGAGCAGCACGGAGACATATTTGAACACCGCCTCGGCCGCGGTCTGCCCCGCTGCACAGACCAGCAACACGAGCAGGATCAGGCCGAGCGTTCCGACGATCAGGGGCAGGCCGAGCAGTGCCGCGCCGATATTGCCGGCGGCCGAGCCGAACACCGACAGGATCAGGATGAGATCGGCGAAATAAGCGATCTCGAAGGCGATGCCGAAGCGCCCGAGCAGGCCCTGGAAGAAGCTTTGATAGTCCAGCGCGCGCATGCGAAAGGCCAGCACGAAGGTGAGCGTGCACACCACGCTCCACACCGCCATCGCCAGGATCATCCCCCACAGGCCGCCCGTCGGTCCGGCGGGCATGAAGAACTCGACCAGCTCGCGCCCCGTCGCATAGCCCCCGCCGATCACCACCGCCTTGAAAGCAAGCCCGGGCAGCAGGAAGCGGTTGATCGACGACATCAGGCGCATGCAACGTCCCTTGACAATTATTGCAAGATCAGGACATTTTTATCCTGAACGGAAAACATCACAAGCGGAATCGGTGCCGTTCCCGCGCACCCCCCCGCCGAGCGGATAGCCTATGCATATCGCCGCATTTCACCAGCCGAACGCGGCCTCGCCCGGGCCGGCCTCCTGCAAGGTGGGGCGCGATCGTCTCGTCCGGCTGCGCGTCCTCGCCGAGGTTTCGCCGCAGATATGCCTGCGCGTGCTGAACCTGATCGCGCAACAGGATCTCGTGCCGCACGCGATCGACTATGCCCGCGGCGAGCGATTCCTGCTGATGGAGGTGGCGGTCGACGATCCCGGCGAGGCGCGATCGGAGACGATGCTTCACAGGGTCGCCGGCTTGCCGCATGTACGGCAGGCCCGGCTCTATAGCGGATCGCGGAAGATCTTCCCGACCTGCCGGGGAATATTTCCGCATCGCTGAGGATCGCAAGAACATGCTCAAGACCGGTTCGCTGATTTCCGCCCTGGCCCTGGTCGCCGGCCTCGGCACGCCTGCCCAGGCCCAGGATTATGCCGCGCGCGTCCAGCGCATCCTCAAGGCGACGCCGTTGATCGACGGCCATAATGACTGGCCGGAAGTGCTGCACGAGCGCGAGGGCGAGAAGCGCTGGACCAAGGATCTGCGCCAGGGCCTCGACAAGGATCCGGTCCCCTACAACACCGATATCGCGCGGCTCAGGCGCGGCATGGTCGGCGGGCAATTCTGGTCGGTCTATGTCTCGGCCAACCTGCCCGGCAAGGAGCAGGTCGAGCAGACCCTCGACCAGATCGACCTCGTCAAGAACATCGTCGCGCGCTACCCGAACGACTTCGCGCTGGCCCGCACCGCCGACGACGTGGTGCGCGCCCATCGCGCCGGCAAGATCGCCTCGATGATCGGCGTCGAGGGCGGTGGGCAGATCGACAAGGACCTGTCGGTGCTGCGCGCCTATGCCGCGCTGGGTGCCGGCTATCTGACGCTGACCCATTCGAAGACCATCGAATGGGCCGATTCGGCGACCGACAATCCCAAGCATGGCGGCCTCACCCCGTTCGGCGAGGCCGTGGTGCGCGAGCTCAACCGGCTCGGCATGCTCGTCGATCTGGCGCATGTGAACGAGGATACGATGCGCGACGCGCTGCGCGTATCGAAGGCGCCGGTGATCTTCTCCCATTCCAGCGCGCGCGGCGTCACCGAGCATCCGCGCAACGTATCGGACGAGGTGCTGAAGCTGGTCGCGGCCAATGGCGGCGTGGTGATGGTCAATTACGCGCTCTTCTACGTCAACGACGCCTATCGCATCTGGTCGGCGGACTTGCAGGCGGAGCGCACGCGGCTCAATGCGCCGCCGTTCGGCGGGCTGCTGATCGGTCAGCCCGAAAAGGCCGCGGCCGCCCTCGCCGAGTGGCAGAAGGCGCATCCGGCGCCGCGCGTCACCCTGTCCGACGTCGCCGATCATATCGATCATGTCGCCAAGGTGGCAGGGTATGACCATGTCGGGATCGGCTCCGACTTCGACGGCACCGGCAATGATCTGCCCGAGGGGCTGGAAGATGTCAGCACCTATCCGGCCCTGCTCGCCGAGCTGATGCGGAGGGGCTGGAGCGACGCGAACATCGCCAAGCTGGCCGGTGGCAATGTGCTCAGGGTGATGGCCGCTGCCGAGAAAGTCGCAGCGTCGCTGGCCGGGACGGCACCGGAGACGGTGAGCCAGCCGGTGGCGGATGCCGGCGTGAAATAGCAAGGACCGTCCCGGCGATAGCCACGTCACCCTGACGCCGATTGACAAGGTGGCGCGATTGGGGAGCGGCGCCGCTCCCCCGGCGCGGTCGAGCCATCCGGGATCGGCGACTGTCTTCGATTTGCCGGCAATGCCACACGGCGCGCCATCGCGCACAGTTCGCATCCGCCGCGGAACATCCGCTCGAACCGTCGCGCCGGCTGGTCGCGGCGCTTTGCTGCTTGGTCGCGCCGGATCGGACAAATCCCCGCTCCCCTCCGAAAGTAGAACGGCTGCTCAGAATTGCAGGGGAGAGGTTTCATGGCTCGTCACGGCGTCTATCCGCACGATATCGTTCCGCCGCGGTCAAGATATTATAATTCCGGTCGCTTCGGCCGCATGTTCGGGGAGCTGCCGCCCTTCGCGGCCGATACGCCCGATGTCCGCGCGTCGCTGATCGAGATCGGCAAGCCCGGCGGGATCATGGACGCCAAGGACGATCTGTCCAAGGGCCCGCAGAAGCTGATCACCGATCCCAGCCTCGGTGCCAGAAACCGCGACAATCCCAATCTCACCGCCGGCTTCACCTTTCTCGGCCAGTTCCTCGATCACGACATGACCGCGGACCCGACCTCCAGTCTGGAGCGACAGGCCGATCCGGAGCAGGTCGCCAATTTCCGCACGCCGAGCTTCGGGCTGGACAATGTCTATGGCGCCGGCCCCGGCGGCAGCCCCCATCTCTACGACCAGGTGGGCGGCAAGGGCATCACCTTCCTCGTCGAGCCGATGGGCACGCCGGGCAAGTTCGATCTGCCGCGCAACAGCCAGAATGTCGCGCTAATCGGCGACCCGCGCGACGACGAGAATATCATCATCGCCCAGCTCCAGCTCGGCTTCCTCAAGTTCCACAATGCGGTGGTCGATTATGTCAGGACCAGGATCAAGCTGACGGCGCCGGGGGAAATCTTCGCCGAGGCGCAGCGCATCGTGCGCTGGCATTATCAATGGATGATCGTCCACCAGTTCCTGCGCAAGACGTGCGGCGACGCGGTGGTCGACGACGTGCTCCAGAACGGCGGCAAATTCTTTAAGTGGTCGAACGAGCCGTTCATCCCGGTGGAGTTCTCGGTGGCGGCCTATCGCTTCGGCCACAGCCAGGTGCGGCCATCCTATCGCGCCAACTTTACCGGCGGTGCCGGGGGAACCCCGTTCTTCGCCATGATCTTCACGCCGACCCCCTCGACCCCGACCGATCCCGACGATCTTTCCGGCGGATGCCGGGCGCCACGCCGGTTCGTCGACTGGCCGACCTTCTTCGATTTCGGCGACGGCAATGTGAAGCCGAACAAGAAGATCGACACCACGCTGTCGACGGCGCTGTTCCATCTGCCCGGATCGGTGGTGGCCAATCCTGACGCGCGGACCAACCCCGCGTCGCTGGCGCAGCGCAATTTGCTGCGTCACCTGACCTTTTCGCTGCCCTCGGGCCAACGGGTGGCGCGGTCGATGCAGCTGCCCGAATTGTCGAGAGGCGACCTCGCCGACCTCAAGCCGCACGGCTTCGACGATCGCACGCCGTTATGGTTCTACATATTGCGCGAGGCGGAAACGATGGAGAATGGCGAGCGGCTCGGCCCGGTCGGCGCGCGCATCGTCGCCGAGGTATTCCTCGGTTTGCTGCAGGGCGACAGCTCTTCCTATCTGGCCCAGGATCCGGAGTGGAACCCGTTCCTGCCGACCGTCGACGGCTCGAAGACCGGCGATGATTTCTCGATGATCGACCTGCTTCGCTACGCAGGCGTCGCCTGATCGGATCGGCGCCGGGGGCAAATGCGCGCCCCGGCGTCGTCATCCATGGATCAGATCAGTCTCAGCGAAGTTACCTGTTGGACGCGTCGGAACGGGTGATCGACATGACCAGCATGAAACGCATCGAAGAGAGTCTCGGCGTGCCGCTGCGCAGGCTGGTCAGCCCCGTCCAACGCATCTTCGGCACCGGCATATTGGCGACCGGCGCGATCGCGATGATGGCCGAGCTGATCGGCCACTGACCGCGGCTCAGGCCGGCCGATCCAGCGCATAGACGATCATCGCCCCGAACGGATCGCCGGGCGCATAATCCGGATGCCGGAAATCGAGATCGGCCCGCCGGCGCATGCCGAGCCGATCCATCAGCCCCCATGACCGGCTGTTGCCGATCACCGTCCACGCGGCGATACGCGGGCGATCGGTATTCGCCCAGCCCCATGCGATGCTCGCCTCGGCCGCCTCGCGGGCGATGCCCTGGCCCCACCATCGCTCGCCGATGCGCCAGCCGATCTCCAGTTCCTCCGGCACCGGCGTGCCCGGATGGCCGCCGATGCGCACGCCGCAAATACCGGCGAGCGCGCCGCTATCGCGCATTTCCACCGCCCACATGCAGTGGCCGTGTACGGACTGCTGGGCGATCTGCCGGTCGATGATCGCATCGTGGCGGGCGCGCGCTACCGGGCCGCCGAAATGCGCCATCATCCGCGGCGTGTTGGCGAGCGCATGGAATGCGGGCTTGTCCTCCTCGCGCCACGGGCGAAGCAGCAGGCGCTCTGTCTCGATCACGCGGCAAGCATGATGCGCGTGACACGGACTTGTCTAGGCCGTTATTAAGAAATACCGTATACGATTATGGTTCAGGGGGTGGGCGATGGATCAATCCCGGCGCGATATTCTCGGCGGGCTGGCCCTGCCACTGGCGATGTCACCGGCGGTCGCGCAGCCGCTCCGGCCGCTCCCGCAACGCCGAGCCCCGGCGAAGAAATTCGTCGCCTTGCAGATCGGGGCGAGATCCTTCGTCGACGAAGGAGTCGACGATACGCTCGACACACTACAGCGCGTCGGCGGCGTGAATGTGGTGATGGCGGCGGTGTTCACCTATGGTGGCGGGCTGGCCGGCCGACAATCGCGCGGGCAGCCCTTTCCGGATCACGGCCCGCAGGAGCCGGATCGCATCCATGGCGGAAGCTATGCGGCGGTCCACCCGGAATTCTATGCCGGGTCCGTCATCAAGGACGTGCGCGCGCCCGATCTCGGCGACTTCGACATTCTGGCCGAGGTCATTCCCCGCGCCAAGTCCAGGGGCATGCAGACCTACGCCCTGTTCGAGGAGAATTACAACCCGCGCTACATCCCCAATTTCGAGCAGATCGCCGAGATCGACATCTATGGCCGGGTGGGCCGCGCGACCTGTTTCAACAATCCCAATGCGCGCGCTTATCTTGCCTCGATGGTCGCCGACTGGGTGACCAGCAACGACCTTGACGGGCTGATGTGGGAATCCGAGCGGCAGGGTCCGTTCAACGCGATGATCGGCGCGCATTTCGGCGATATGGCGCCCCGCCGCGCCGCCATCTGCTGTTTCTGCGACCATTGCATCGCCAAGGCGGCGCATCAGGGACTGGACGGCAATCGCGCGCGCGAGGGCTACAAGCTGTTCGACCGCTGGGTGACGGCGCTGCTCGCCAACCGGCCGCTCGGGGCGGAGGGCAGCTTCATGCCGTTCTGGCGACTGATGACCGATTATCCCGAGATCCTCGGCTGGCATCGTTTCTGGGTGGCCAGCCAGGAGGAGATGTACGCCCACCTCTACGGCACCGCCAAGCGCATCAAGCCAGCGCTACAGGTCGGCTGGCATATCATGCACCTGATCTCGATGAGCCCGTTCTTTCGCGCCGACAATGATTACGCGCGGCTGATGAAGTTCTCCGACTATCTGAAGCCCTCGACCTACAATAATTGCGGGGGGCCTCGCTTCGCCGACTATATCCGCAACGTGCAGGCCGTGATGTATCGCGACTTCACGCCGGAACAGCTGCTCGACATGCATTATCGCCTGCTCGGCCTGGAGGGGGAACCGACGCTGGCCCAGTTGCCGACGCGCGGGATGTCGGCCAACTCCGTAAAGGTGGAAACGGCACGCGCCGTGGATGGCGTCGGCGGCGCCATCCCCATCTATCCGGGCATCGACATCGACATCCCCACCCGCCGCGACGAGAAACGCACCCGGCCCGAGGATGTGCGCGACGCCACGCTCGCCGCCTATGCAGGCGGGGCGGCGGGCGTGGTGCTGTCGCGCAAATATGCCGAGATGAACCTGTCCAACATCGCCGGCGCGGGTGAGGCGCTGCGCCGCATGGGCATCAGCGCCTGACCCGGGGGTCTCAGCCGGCCAGCACCGGCTTGCCGTCGACGGTGCGGAGCAGCTTCCACGGATTGCCGTCCGCCAGCGCCTCGGGAAGCAGGCTCGACGGCAGGCCCTGATAGCAGACCGGGCGGAGGAAGCGCTCGATGGCCAGCGTCCCGACCGACGTCGTCCGACCGTCGGACGTTGCCGGATACGGGCCCCCATGGACCATGGCATGGCTGACCTCGACGCCGGTCGGCCAGCCATTGGCGAGGATGCGGCCGGCCTTGCGGGCGAGCAGCGGGACGAACGGGCGGGCATCATCCTCGTCGGCAGCGTCGAGGTGGAGCGTGGCAGTGAGCTGCCCCTCAAGGCTCTGCACCAGTTCCGCCATCTCGGCGAAGTCCGCGCAGCGCACGATCACCGACGACGCGCCGAACACCTCATGGCCGAGCGCCGCATCGGCCTTGAAACGGGCGACATCGGTTGCGAACAGCGCGCCGCGGCCCTGATTGATCCCCTCCCCCACGCAGCCGCGCGCGATCGTCTCCACCGACGGATGGCCGGCGAGCGCCGCGACGCCCGTCTCATAGGCGGAATAGATGCCGGGGCTGAGCATCGGCGTGGCGCGGCTTTCCGCCAGCGCCGCCGCCGCGGCGGCGGTGAAGCGATCGAGGTCCGGGCCGCTGAGCGCGATGACGATACCCGGATTGGTGCAGAACTGCCCCGCCCCCATCGTCAGCGACTGGATGAACGCCGCGCCGAGCGCCTCGGCGCGGGCGGCCAGCGCGGCCGGAAACAGCAGCACCGGATTGACGCTGCTCATCTCGGCATAGACCGGGATCGGCTCCGGTCGGGCGGCGGCGATGCCGACCAGCGCGAGGCCACCGCCGCGCGAGCCGGTGAACCCGACTGCCTTGATGCGCGGATCGGCGACCAGCGCCGAGCCCAGCGCGTTGCCGACGCCGGGCAGATAGGAGAAGACGCCTTCCGGCAGGCCGGTGCGACGGACCGCGGCCTGCACCGCGCGGGCGACGAGTTCGCCGGTGCCGGGATGGGCCGGGTGGCCTTTCACCACTACCGGACAGCCGGCAGCAAGCGCCGAGGCGGTGTCGCCGCCCGCCACCGAGAAGGCGAGCGGGAAGTTGCTGGCGCCGAATACCGCCACCGGGCCGACGGCGACATGGCGACGGCGCAGATCGGGACGCGGCAGCGGCGCGCGATCGGGCAGCGCGCTGTCGAGCGTGGCATGAGCCCAGTCGCCCGAGCGCACGAAGCTGGCGAACAGGCGCAGCTGGCCGGTGGTACGTCCGCGTTCGCCTTCGAGGCGGGGACGCGGCAGGCCGGTCTCCTGCATCGCACGCACAATCAGCGCGTCGCCGATCGCCTCGATCTCCTCGGCGATCGCCTCGAGCAGGCCGGCGCGGACTTCCGGCGCGGCATCGCCATAGGTCGCAAATGCCTGATCGGCGAGCGCGCAGGCGCGATCGACATGGCCGGCATCGGCATTGGCGAACCGCGGCGCCAGCTCCGCGCCGCTCGACGGATCGACGGCGGCAAAGTCGCTCGCGCCCTTCTCGTTCGTGCCGCCGATCAGAATCGAACCATCAATCTCGTTAGCCACGCGCAGTCACTCCTTTTGCGCCTATATCGACATCAACCGGCCCGGCCGCAACATCAACCGGCCCGGCCGCAACCGCCGGCGTGAACAGGCGCACGCCAAATACCGGCCCGGCGGTGTGGCCGGTGTGCGGCTGGAAACGGATGACGACATCGCCCTTGCCGCGCGTCGCCGCTTCCGGCACCGGATAATCGATGTCGACGAACTCGCCGGGCTTCTCCGCCTCCAATGTCTGCGTCGCGATGCGCTGCCCGTCGACCAATATGTCGAAGGCGCGGTTGCGTTCCTCGCCCCAATAGGTCGCCTGCAGCACGAGCGCGCCGGGCTTCACCTTCATGCGGAACTGGAAGAAGCCGCCGGTGCGCGCGTCACGCCCGTTGCGTCCGCGATAGACCACCGGATACGAGATGCTGGAGCTGAGCTGGTGATCGCGCTCGGGCTGCATCTCCCCGAGATACATCACGTCCACGGATCGCGCGGCGAGATCGGCGAGCCGCGCCTGCTCGGCAGCGAAGGCGATCTTCTCCTGCTCCCACTGGGCATCGGTGAAGCGCTTGAAATAGACGGCGCTTCGCCGCTGGTAATTGCGATAGAAGGGGCCGAACGCCATGTCGGCGGGGCGGCCGACGCCCTGAGTGCGGTAGACGGCCGGTTCCGCCACCGGGCGAAAACCGGCGAGGATGTCGCTGCCGACCAGCGCCGGCGCCGCGGCGTTGCGATCGGGCCCGTCCACCGGGCCGAGATCGGCGGCCAGCACCAGCGGTCCGCGCAGGATCGCGATCGTGCCGGGATCGTCCGGCGTGGGCTCGATACGCAGGTCCATCGGCAAAGTGAGGGTAAGCGTGTCGCCGGCCCGCCAGTGCCGCCGCACCACCGCATAGCCGGCGCCATGCTCGGCAGCGACGGGCCCGCCATTGAGCAGCAAGGCCGCCCGGCCCGCCGCCCAGCCCGGAATGCGCAGCGCCACCGCGAAGACACCCGGCCGCTTCATTGCGCCCAGCGCCACCTTCACCTCGCCGTCATAGGGGTAGCCGGTGGTGAGCTCGACATCCGCGCCGCGCGCCGCCCAATGCGCGCGCGACGGGATGAAAAGGTTGACGAGGAGCGTGTCCGCACCCTGCCAGTAGATGCTCTCGCCATGCTTGGCGTGGCTTTCCATGCCGGAGCCGACGCAGCACCAGAAATCGTCCGTTGGCGTGGAGAATGCCCGTTTGATGCCGGACATCAGTGGCGTCATGTAAGTGAACATGCCCGTCGCGGGATCCTGCGCCGCCAGAATGTGGTTGAAATGGGTGCGCTCATAATAATCGAACAAGGCCCCGTCCGGCTGCCAATTGTAGAGATGGCGGGTCAGCTTGAGCATGTTGTAGCTGTTGCAATGCTCGCAGGTCTGCTCGGTGATGTGCTTCGAGATCGCGTCGGACGCGAAGAAATATTCGCGGTCGGCGTTGCCGCCGATCACATAGCTGTGGTGACGCGTGACGATCTCCCAGAAATAGCGGGCGCCGATCCCGGCTGCCTCGCGGCCGGTCAGTTCGTGGATGCGGGCGAGGCCGATGATCTTCGGAATCTGCGTGTTCGCATGGACATTGGCGAGCACGTCCTGGCGACGCTCGAGCGGCGACAGCAGCTTGTTGTCGCGCACCCGCTCGGCCAGCAGCATCCATTGGCGATCGCCGGTGCGCGCCGAAAGCTCGGCGAAGCTTTCGTTGAGGCCGCCATATTCGCAGGCGAGCACCGTCTGTAGCTGATCCTCGGAAAGCGCCGCGAACACGCGCTGGAAATAGCCCGCGAAATCGACCGCGACGGCCAGCGCCTGACGATTGCCGCACAGTTGCTCGGCGTCGAGCAGGCCGGCGAAGGTCTTGTGGACATTGTACAGAGGCGACCAGGCGCCGTTCAGATCGAAGCCGCCTGAGCGGATATCGCCAGCCCTGATCTCGCCGAAAATCTCTTCGCCGTCGACCAGCGACCCGTCCTTGCGCTTGCGCAGCAGTCCGGCGACATAGCCATTGCCGCGTGCCTTCTGGCACTCCGCCAGTTCAGCGACGATATAATCGACGCGCCGCTTCGCCTCGTCGTCGCCGGTCTGGGCGTGGAGCAACGCCAGCGCCGAGAGATAATGGCCGAGGGTATGGCCGGCGATGGTGTCACCCTCCCACCCGCCATAGGCCGCACCCTTGGGCCGGAGTCCGGCGCCGGTGCGAAAATTATGGAGCAGTCGGTCGGGCTCGAGGCTGAGCAGATAGCGACGATTGGCGGCAACCGCGTCGAGGAAGGGGGACGGCAGCAAACGAACGTCGGCGAGCGGCAGCGGCTCGGGATGTGCGGGCAGCAGGGCCGGCCCCGCCACAGCCCGCGCCGCGCCGCGCGCGACCCCGCTTGCGGCCAGGGCCATCATCCCGGCACCAGCCAGCCATTCCCGCCGCGTGCCGACCAGTTGCGCGCTCATGCCGCCTCCTTATTCCAATCAGAATATGTTATACGATCCGTGTAAGTTCTGCAAATAACCTTGATGTCCGGGCAGGCGGACCGGGCGCCGCGGCATCATGATCATGATCCGGCCACCCCTTCCGGCTTACCGTAGAACAGCGGATGTTCGGGCAGCCTGCCGAGATCGACCGGCTTGCCGCGCGCGATCACCGCCTCGACTTTCTCGATATTGCGGATGTCGGCCAGTGGATTGGCCGAGACGAGGACCAGGTCGGCGATCTTGCCGGGCTCCACTGTACCAAGATCCTCGCCCATTCCCGCCGCGATGCCGCCGTTGCGCGTCGCCGACACGATCGCCTGCATCGGAGTCATGCCCAGCTCGACCAGCCCTTCGATGGCGCGGATGGTGCCGATGCCGGGCTCGGCCTCGTCGGTCTTGTGAGCGCGGCGGAATTCGGGGGCGTCGCCATAATAGCTGTCGGTCGCCGGCGTGACGCGGCAGCCGGCCCGGATCAGTCGCTCGGCGTTGCGGCGTTGCACATCCTCATTGTCGGCGAGCATGTCCAGCCGGCGCCATTTCTCGGCGCTGGTCAGCGCCGGCGGCATTCTGTCGATCCGCGCCTGGGCCTCGGCACGTTGGCTGATGTGGCGCTGGCGATAGGCGCCGGTGATGTAATTGGCGCGGATGCCGCACAGCGTTCCTTTGTCGACGATAAGCCGGATGAGATCGTCCGGAAGATCGCGGCTCATCAGTTCGGGATGCTGGATGAGGTCGATCCCGGCCTCTACGGCCAGCCGCAGCCCCTCTGAACTGGTGGCATGGGTTTCGACCCGCTTTCCGCGCTTGTGCGCCTCGCCGACGATCACCGCCTGCTGGCGCGGCGAGAAGCCGATCAGCGAGGGGCGCATGAAGTGGCTGGTGCCGCCATATTTGATGAAGTCGACGCCCTTGTCGAGATAGGCGTCCATGGCGACGCGGAGCTCGTCCGGCGTCATGTCCATGATCTCCTCGCCCATGCCCTGGGCGAGGAGATCGTTCCATCTCTCTTGGAATAGCGACAGGTCGGCGTCCCTGGTCAGGGAGAAGGTGAGCGAAAACGGACCGCTCCAGCCGAGGATATTGCCGGCCGCCTTGATCCGCGCGCCGACCACCTCGCCGCGCTCGATGCGATCGCGCACCGCCAGCGTCGGCGGCAGCACGCCGTAGCTGTCGCGAATTGTGGTGACCCCATATTTCAGTGCGCGCTGGGCGAATTCGAGCATCAGCTCGGCGTTGCTGTCGGCATATTTGAGCGACGTGTCGCGGCGCGCCGGCTGGCCATAAACGGTGCCGTGGACGTTGCTGTCGACAAAGCCCGGCAGCAGGTAGCGGCCCTGCCCGTCGATGAAGGTGACGCCCTTCGCCGGCTTGCGCACGCCGGCCGGGACGATCGACCGGATGCGCTCCCCCTCGATGCGCACCGTCACCCCCGGGCGTGGGGGCGCACCTGTTCCGTCGATCAAGATAACGTTGGCTATTTCAACCACTGCGGATGATGCCGACGCGCCACTCGTGCCACCCACTACGATCAGCAGGAGGAACAGCCTGAAATAGTTCGATATTGCCACCGGACACCTCCTCCCTTTTTGGGATTGACTCAGCCACAGCCTCAGATACCGTATTTCGTATACGTTACACCGAATCAAGGGCGGTGTATTGTCGCGCATGGCTGATCGGCGTTGGGCAGGCCCCGGTCGGACCTATGGAAGGGGTACCGGACAATTGGCACGGCTCTGCGCATCCGATGAACCGTCCCGCCGGAGAGCGGCCCGACAAGTCTTTGGCGTGAAACAATAAAGACCAGGGAGCATAGCATGGAATTCCGAGGCTTCATCCGCTCTTCCGCGCACGTTCGCCGTGCCTTGCTGGCAACCACATTGCTTGGAGCACCACTGGCGCTGCAACCGGCATTTGCCCAACAGGCCACGCCGTCCGAACAGACGCAGGAAATCGTCGTCACCGGATCGCGCCTGCTGCGCACCGATCTTACCGCGCCGAGCCCGGTGTCGGTGGTGAGCGAGCAGAACGTCAAGCTGTCCGGCAACGTCACGCTCGAACGCACGCTGAACCAGATGCCACAGCTCGGCCAGGGCAATACCAGTTCGGTCAACAATGGCGGCGGCTCCGGCATCTATGCCGCCAATCTGCGCGGCCTCGGCTCAACCCGCACGCTGACGCTGGTCAATGGCCGCCGCTTCGTCGCCGCCAATTCTTCCGGCGATGTCGACATGTCGAGCATCCCCGACGCGCTGATCAGCCGCGTCGACGTGATTTCGGGCGGCGCGTCGGCCGTCTATGGCTCGGACGCGATCGCGGGCGCCGTCAACTTCATCCTCAAGGATAATTTTCAAGGGATAGAGGCGACCGCCAATTACGGCATCAACGAGCGCGGCGACGGCGCGCAGCGCAAGTTCGACGTAACCATCGGCATGAATGCGCCGGACGATCGCGGCAATGTCGCGATGAGTTTCTCCTACACCAAGGTCGACGGCTTCACTCAGGACGATCGTTCCTGGTCGCGCACTCCGCTGGCCGACAACAGCGCCCACACCGCCTTCGTCTATTCGGGCTCTGGCAACATCCCCTACACCCGCATCCCACTCAGCGCGGCGCAGATCGCCTCGCTCCAGGGACTGGCGCCGGCAACGACACCGGGCTGTTCGGTAACCAGCGTGCGCTTCCAGGCCAATGGCACGCCGACCCGCTATTGCTCCCCGGAAGACAGCTATAATTACGCCGCCTATAATTATCTGCAGCGACCGCTGACGCGCTTCAACGCGACGGCGCTCGGCCATTATGATCTGAGCGATCACATCACGGCCTTCATGGAGGCCTATTACGTCAATGTGCAGAACAATTCGGTGCTGGCGCCGGATTCCCTGACGCCGCTCACCCCGGATCCCGCCAACCCGCTCACCACCACCCTCAAGGTGCGCTATATCAACAATCCGGCGCTGCCGACGGTGGTGTCGAATTTCTTCAACAATAACCAGCAGGTGTTCGATCCGCGGCATACCGGCATCGCCTCGATCACCGGGGCTGGACTGCGTACCGAGGATTTCGGCACCCGCCGCAGCTATTATGAACGCAACAGCTTTGACTTCACCGGGGGCCTGCGCGGCGACATCGATCTCGGCGGCCGCAACTTCAAGTGGGAAGTTTTCGGCCAGTATATGCGCAACCGCGAGGACACGCGCAATCTCGGCTTCGTCAACTCCGCGCGCCTGACCCAGGCGCTGGATGCAACCACCAGCGCCAATGGCAGCGTGGTGTGCGTATCGGGCAGCACCGGCTGCGTGCCGCTCAACATCTTCGGTGCGATCAATCCGGCGGCGGCGGCCTTCGTCACGCCCGAGCGCGACAGCCGCAGCACCTTCACCCGCTCGGTGGCGGGCGCCTCGATCGCGGGGTCGCTGTTCGATCTGCCGGCCGGCCCGGTTTCGGTGGCGGTGGGCGCCGAATATCGCCGCGACTATTATCAATCCAACCCGAGCCCCTATGACCTCAACAAGGAATATGGCAGCGCGTCCAACAATCCGCTGGCCGGCGGCTATAATGTGAAGGAGGTTTTCGGCGAAATCGGCGTGCCGATCCTTGCCGATATGCCTTTCTTCCATCGCCTCGAACTCGAGGCGGCGATCCGTTATTCCAAATATTCGTCGATCGGCGGCGTGGTCGCCTACAAGGGCGGGGTGCAGTACGCGCCGGTGAGCTGGGTCCGCTTCCGCGGCGCCTATAACCGCGCGGTCCGCGCTCCCAATGTCGGCGAACTGTTCGTCCAGCCCGGCACCGGCTTCACCGGCGGCACCGATCCGTGCGACATCACCGCCCGGCCGAGCTCCGCCGTCCAGCAGCTGTGCGTGGCCCAGGGCGTGCCTGCCGGCGATATCGCCACGTTCCGCCAGTCGGCTCTCGGCCTGACCTCGCTCACCACCAATAGTGGTGCGCTGAAGGCAGAGAAGTCCGACACTTATACAGTTGGCGCGGTGATCTCGCCGCCGTTCGTGCGCAACCTCAACTTCACCGTCGATTATTTCAACGTCACCGTCAACGACGCCATCACCCGCCCCAACGTGCAGCAGGTGATCAACGACTGCCTCACCTCGCTCGATGCCGCCGGGCAGAGCTGCCAGTCGATCATCCGCGATTCCTCCGGCCAGATCGCCTATATCCAGACCAACTATCAGAATATCGGCTATCTCAAGGTCTCGGGCATCGACGCTCAGGCCGATTACCGCATCGGCCTGCCAAGCTTCTTCGAGCTTGGCGGCGAGCGCGCCCAGCTGTCGTTAACGGCGGTCGCGAGCTGGCTGTTCAACAAGACGCAAAAGGCGCTGAGCCAGTCCGTGCCTCAGGATTGCGCGGGCTATTATGGCGGTGGCTGCTCGTCCGGCACGGGCGGCTTCATCCTCCCGGACTTCAAGCTGAACCTGACCGGCGCCTATTCGAGCGGGCCTGTGTCCTGGCGCGTGGTCGGCCGGATGATCGGCGGGCTCGATGTCTACAAGAACGTCGCCGCCTATGTCAGCCATGTGCCGGCCGTGTGGTATGTCGACTCGACGCTGACCTTCGATGTGGACAAGCGCCTGCGCCTGTTCATCGGCGTCAACAATATCGGCGACCGCAAGCCGCCGGTACTCGGCACCACCTTCGTCGGCGACGCCAATGTCGACGTCTCCCTCTACGACGTGCAGGGCCGCCGTTACTTTGGCGGCGTCACCTTCAAGTTCTGATCGTCGTAAACGCCGCGGGTAAACCGAAGCCCGCGGCGTTTATTTTTTCGGATATGCGGGGGCCGGCATGACTATCGCGATGCGTAAATTGCTCCTGTCGGCGGCGGCCCTGGTAGCGCTCGCCCCCGGCATGGCACCGGGCCGGGCCCAGCCGGCCCGCACCGCGCCGTTTGCCGCCAACGCCATTCCCCGGCGCAGCGAAGGTATCGGCCCGTTTGCGCGCACGGTGCTGCGCAACGTGACGATGATCGACGGCACCGGGGCGCCACCGCAGGGGCCCGTCGATATCGTGCTCGCCGGAGACCATATTGCCGAAATCCGCACGATCGGGGCGCCCGGCGCGATCAATCCACGCGCGCGCGCCGCCAGCGGCGATCACGAGCTGGACCTCACCGGCTATTATGTGCTGCCGGGCTTCGTCGACGCGCACACCCATCTCCACGACATGGACGACGCCCAGCATGTGCCGTCGGACTATATCCTCAAGCTGTGGCTGGCGAACGGCGTCACCTCCGTGCGCGAGCTGGGCAGCAGCCGGCCGATCGAGTGGCTGGCCGACATCAAGGCGCGCAGCGCCCGCAACGAGATCGCGGCGCCCCGCATCGACGTCTATCCCTTTTTCACCTCGATCCAGAAGAGCCCGCCCAACACGCCCGAGGAGGCGCGCATCGCCATGCGCGAGGCGAAACGGCGCGGCGCCGACGGCGTCAAGTTCATCAACTATGTGCCCGAAGACGTACTCTGGGCGGCGCTGGACGAAGCCGGCAAGCTCGGCCTGCACACCACGATGCATCATTCACAGCAGAGCGTGGCCTGGGCAAATGTGTTGACCACCTCGGCGCATGGCATGCAATCCATGGAGCATTGGTACGGGCTGCCCGAGGCGATGTTCACCGACAAGACGGTGCAGAGCTGGCCGGGCGGATTCATCAACAATGACGAGCAAATGCGCTTCGGTGAATCCGGCCGGCTGTGGGCGCAGACGGCGGCGCCCGGGTCCAGAAAGTGGGAAGAGGTGATGCAGACCCTGCTCGACCGCGGTTTCGCGCTCGATCCGACCTTCACCGCCTATCTCACCAGCCGCGATTTCATGCGGATGAGCCGCGCCACCTGGCATGATGATTATACGATGCCGGAGCTGTGGGATTATTACCGCCCCAGCCGCGTCAATCACGGCTCCTATTGGTATGACTGGTCCACCGAAGACGAGGTGGCGTGGAAGCAGAATTATCGTCTGTGGATGCAGTTCGTGAACGAATATAAGAACCGTGGCGGCATGGTCACGGTCGGTTCGGATTCGGGCTATATCTATAACCTCTACGGCTTCGGCTATATCCAGGAGATGGAGCTGCTGCGCGAGGCCGGCTTCTCGCCGCTGGAAGTGATCCACGCCGCGACCCAGCAGGGCGCCCGCCTGCTCGGGCATGAGGACCAGATCGGCACCGTTCGCGTCGGCCGCAAGGCCGATCTGGTGGTGGTGAAGGGCAATCCCCTCGCCAATCTCAAGATCCTGTTCGGCACCGGCACGCTGCATCTCGACGACGCCACCGGCCAGGTCGAGCGCGTCGGCGGCATCGCGTGGACGATCAAGGACGGGATCCTCTACGACGCCAGGGCCTTGCGCGAGGAACTGCGCCAGATGGTGCTCAAGTCCAAGGCGGCGCGCGGCATGCCGGCCGGTCCGATGCCGATCGAATCCGTCGACACCACCCACTGAGGGCCTTTCCCCGCCCAGGATGAGGAGACCAGCGATCATGAAGACCTATCTGGCCGTCAGCACCGCGGCGCTGGCCCTGCTGGCCTCGGCCTGTGGGCCGAGATCGTCCGATCAGCCGCAGGCCAGCGCCGCCGACCGGAAGCTGCAGGCGCTTTATGAACGCGAATGGGCGTGGCGCCAGCAGGAGGGGCTGCGCGGCAATCGCGGTGCCGACGAGGCCGGGCTCGATCACCTTCCCCGCGTCGACGCCAAAACCCAGGCCGCGCATCTCGATTACTGGACCAAGGCGCTGGCCGAGCTCGACGGCATTCCGGCAAACGAGCTTTCGGCGGAAGAGAAGATCAACGCCGCGGTGTTCCGCCGCTCGATCCAGACCCTCGCCGACGAGGTACGCTTCAAGACCTACGAGGCGCCGTTCAACGCCGACACCTTCTTCTGGGCGAGCCTCAGCCCGCGCTCGGGCGGCTTCCGCAGCGTCAAGGCCTATGAGAATTACATCGCCCGGATGCGCGACGTGCCGCGCTATTTCGACGAGCAGATCGCCAACATGCGCGACGGGCTGAAGCGCGGCTACAGCGTGCCGCGTGTCGTCGTTACCGGGCGCGACAAGACCATCGAGCCCTATATCGCCAGTGATCAGAGCAATCCCTTCTACGGCCCGTTCAGGGAAATGCCGGCGTCGATCCCGGCGGCCGAGCAGGCGCGGCTGAAGGCAGAGGGCGACAAGGCGATCCGGGAGGCGGTGGCGCCGGCCTATAACAAGTTGCTCGGCTTCATCCGCAACGACTATATGGCCCAGGCGCGCACTACGCTCGCCGCGGAGCAGGAGCCGGACGGCAAGGCCTTCTACCAGTCGCAGATCGAGGCGTTCACCACGCTCGACCTCACCGCCGAGCAGATCCACCAGAAGGGTCTGGCGGAAGTGGCGCGCATCGCCGCCGAGATGGAGAAAGTGAAGGCCGAGACCGGCTACAAGGGCGACATGCCGTCCTTCCTCAAGTTCCTGCGCACCGATCCGCAATTCTATCCCAAGACTCCGCGGGAGCTGCTCGGCTTTTCCGCCTATGTGGCGAAGCGCGTCGACGGGAAGGTCGCGGATTTCATCGGCTTCCTGCCCCGGCGTCGCTTCACCATCATTCCGGTGCCGCCAAGCCTCGCGCCGATCTACACCGGCGGGCGGGGCGGCCTCGAATCCTGCATGATGAACACCTATGACCTGCCGTCGCGGCCGCTCTACACGCTGACCGCGCTGACGCTGCACGAATGCAATCCCGGCCACAGCTTCCAGGCGGCGGTGGCGCAGGAGGCGACGCGGCGGCCGGCGTTCCGTCGCTCGACCGGCTTCTCCGGCTATGGCGAGGGCTGGGCACTTTACATGGAGTGGCTGGGCACGAAGATGGGCGTTTACGACACGCCCTATGAGAATTTCGGCCGGCTGTCCTACGAGATCTGGCGCGCCAGCCGCCTCGTCATCGACACCGGCATCCATCATTATGGCTGGAGCCGCGAGCAGGCGCAGCAATATCTGCGCGATCATACCGCCCTGTCCGAGCATGAGATCGAGACCGAGGTCGATCGCTACATCGCCTGGCCGGGCCAGGCGCTGGCCTACAAGCTTGGCGAGATGCTGATCCGCCAGAAGCGCGCGGAGGCGGAGGCGAAGCTCGGCCCCGCCTTCGACCAGCGCAATTTTCACGACGCCATCCTCGCGCTGGGCTCGGTACCGCTGACCGTGCTGGGGGCACGGCTCGACCAGTTCATCGCCGATGGCGGCAAGAATCCCAAGGGCTGGAACCCGGCGCTGCCGGAGTTCGAGAAGCCGGAATAGGGCGATCGCTGAGCGCCCTCCTGCGGGTGGGAGGAGGGTTGGGGTTGTGGGTGTTCAGCTGTTGGCGGTGGCGGGTGCGGTGTGGCCGGCGAGGCTGCGGCGGCGTCCGTAGAGGAGGTAGAGGAGGAAGCCTGCGGCGTTCCAGCCGGCGAACCGGACGAGGGTCATGCCGGGCAGGCTGAACATCAGGTAGAGGCAGCCGAGCACGGC
>NZ_JAHKRT010000012.1 GCF_018863195.1 Sphingomonas quercus
CCCCCGGGTGCTGGCGCGTCCGTCCACGCCCGCCTGAGCATCCGGCGCGAGCCTGGCGGAGCGCACGCCGATACGGCGGAGCAGGGTGTCCATCGTCGCCGGACCGGCCGCGTTGGCGCGCAACCGGTTCCAGCCATATTGGGCGACGACGTCGCTGTACCAGCCATTGTCCCAGAAGCGCGTCCAGTAGCCGCCCGCCGTCCAGCCCTTCAGCCGGTCCTTGCCGGCGGCGCTGGCGTCGAAATGGCGCACATTGGCGTTCATCCGCCCCCACGCGCCATAGACGCCGGCATGATCGCGCGAGCCGCGATAGAGGTCGATGCCGATCTGCACGGCCAGCATATCGTAGTTGAAGCGCGGGCCGTCACGGTAGATGCCGCGCGAAAGATCACCCTGCGTGCCGGCTTGCAGGATCAGCCGTCCCCAGATCTGCGACGGCCCGGTCCCGCCGCCGGCCCGCGCCACCCCGCCGCCTTCGTCGCCGACGCGCTCGTGCAGCGTATCGAGCAAGGTGGCGCCGTAGAGAAGCTGCATCGCCGGCATCGCCGCATAGAGCGAGGCCTCGGCGCGATATTCCGGCACGAGCGGCAAAGGCGGTTGCGGCGGCTCGGGCGCTTCCGCCTCCGGCGGTGAGGGCGGCTCGGGCGGCGCCGGCACGTCGGCGCAAATCTCCACCAGCGGATCGAGCGTGCAGTCGAGCGTCGAGCGCAGGAACCAGTCATTGGCGGTGCTCGCCGCGCTGCCGCCTCGATAGAGATGATATTCATAGGGGCCGGCGATCACCCGGCCGCCGAGCGAGAAGGTGTCGATCGCCGTCGTCGCGCCGCTCTCGGCGAGCACCAGCCGAATGCCGTCGCGGGTGGTGAGCGCGCCGCTTCCGCCGGCGGGGTTGACGAGGATCGTGGCGCGGCCGGTGGCGATGCCACCGTTCAGCGACAGCAGATCGGTCCTCGAATCATCCGCGTTGAGCATGGTGTTGAACAGGATCTGGCTGCCCGGCACGAAGGCGTTGGTACCGCTGGTGATGACGAAGCGGCTGAAGCCGGAGGTGGCCGCAGCGGGCAGGCCGCGACCCGCGATGTCGAGCGTGCCGGCGAGGCTGAACCTGTCGGCGCGCACCTCGCCGACCGATCCGCCGGCCAGCGTTCCCCCGGCGAAGACGGTGAAGGCGGTCGGCTCGACCGCTCCGGCATCGGCGGCGAGCATGCCGTAGACCGCGTCGTCGCGGACGGCGAACGTGCCGCCGCGCACCTCGGTGACGCCATAGATGCGCGACCACCGGTCGACGGCGGCGGATTGGCTCGCGCCATCGAACATCACCGCGCCCGCGCCGCTCGCCGTCACCGTCACCGGCCCGCTCGCCTGATTGCTGGCGATCGGATCAAGGAAGCTGATCGCGCCGGTGGCGGTGGTGTCGAAGGCGAGGGTCGCGTCGCCGGACAGATTCTCCAGCCAGATCGCGTTGGCGCGCGCGCCCACCATATTGCCGGTGAAGCTGACAGTGCCGCCTGTCGCGTTCAGTGTGACATTGCCCGCCGCCCAGATCGCGCCGCCGCTGGCGGTCAGCGGCGCGCGCGTGGCAGCGCGGGTGACGAGGCCGGCCGCGCGTTCGGCAAGCGCCTCGTCTACCGCCGGTCCGGCGGCGCGGGCGGCAGGTCCGCCGGCGCGATTGCCGGAAATCAGGCTGTCGCCGGTGACGTTGAGGGTGATGTCCCCATCGGAGACGATGGCGCCGCCGGATGTACCGGATCGGTTGTTGCTGATCGTCAGCGCGCCGGTCAGCGTCGTCGAGACCCCGGAAAAGATGGCGCCGCCATCGCCCGGCCCGGTGCCGTCCGCGCCGCCGGCGCTGTTGCCGGTGAAACTTATCGTGCTGCCGGCGCCGCCGAGGACGATACTGCCCTCGCTGGCGATCGCTCCGCCGAGGAGGAAGGCGTTGTTGTCGACAAAGTCGATCGTACGCCCGTTGATCGTCATGACATTGCCGGCGCCATCCTGGCTGATCGCCCCGCCGCCATTGGTGGCGAGCGTGCCCTCGCCGATGCTGCCGACGACGTTGCGGGCGAAGCTGACGGCGCTGGCGGCGTTGCCGATGGTGGCATTGCCGGCCGCTCCGATAGCGCCGCCGACGATGCCGGCATGATTATCGGTGAAGGCGATGCGCGCGCCATCGATGACGAGATCGCCGCCATAGGCGTTGATCGCCCCGCCGCTGGTTCCCTCGGCGGCGTTTCCGGCGAAGCTGACCTCGCTCGTCGCATTGCCGACCCGGATCGTGCCCGCGCGCGTATCGAGCGCGCCGCCGCCATTTTCGGCGATGTTGCCGGAGACGGTGATGCTGGCGCCGTCGACGACGATGCCGCCGTCCTGCAGCCAGACCGCGCCGCCATAGCCGAACGAGGCTGTGCCGAGCGTAGCGGCATTGTTGTCGGCCAGCGTGACGACGCTGTCCGGCCCGCCGATGATCGCATCGCCATTGGTGACGAGGATGCCGCCGCCCAGGCCGTCTGCCGCGCTATTGCCGGAAATGATGATCTCGCTGCCGCGGATCGTTACCGGACCACCGGCGAAGATCGCTCCGCCGTCCCAGCCCGCGCTGTTGCCGGAGAGGCTGGTGACGCCGCCGGCTTCGCCGATGGTGACCGCGCCGAGGCCATAGATCGCGCCGCCGCGCGCGGCGCCGGCATTGCCGGCAAGCATCGCGTTGCCGCCCGTGATCAGGACGTCCTCACCGGCATAGATTGCGCCGCCATGGCCGCCGGTGTCCGGCCTCGGTGATTCCCGGAGGATCGGCGCGCGCCCGCCTGGCGAGGGAGCGCTGGTGGTGGGCGCTTCATTGCCGGCGATGGCGACGTCGGACCCGGTGATGGTCACCGCCTTCTCGGCATAGATCGCGCCGCCATAATTGGCGGCGCTGTTCCCGGTCATGGAAACAGTGCTGCCCGCCCCGCCGATCAGCAAGGTGCCAACCGCCGCCACCGCGCCGCCGACATCGCTGGCGCTGTTATCGGTCAGCCTGATCTCACCGCCGTTGATCGTCACCGTGTCGAAGCCGATGACGGCGCCGCCCATGCTGCCGCTATTCCCGTCGATCGTGACGCGGCTGCCGGCATCGCCGATCGTCACCGGGCCTTCCGCATAGATGGCGCCGCCATGGCCGGACGTGCTGTCGAGAATGCGGGCGAGAGCGCCGGCGCCGGCGACCCCCGTTACCGCGCGCTCATCACCCTCGATCGTGACGCGGGCTTTGCGCAGCGCGGTCGTCCGGGCGCCGGTGGTGTCGTTGCCGGAGAGAGTGATATTGGCGCCGGTGATCGCGACCGCGCCTTCGCTATAGATCGCGCCGCCATAGGCGGCGGTGTTGCCGGTGATGGTGACGGCGCCGCCATCCTCGCCGATCGACACGCCGGTCTCTGCATAGACCGCGCCGCCGCTGGTCGCCGCCCCATTGCCGGTCAGGCTGACATCGGCGCCGTTGATGGCGACGTTGATGCCATAGACGGCGCCGCCCCAGCCACCGTACAATTCGCCATTAGCGTCCGTGACGCCAGCGGCATTGAGGACGTTATTATTGCGGATCGCGACGATGCTGTCCGCGCGGCCGATAATGACGTCGCCGTCCGTGTCGATCGCGCCGCCGGAATTATACTCCGCGTGATTGCCGGAGATGGTGATGTCGCCGCCGTTGATCGTGGTCGTGGTCAGCTGGCCCTGGGCGACATTGATATAGTTCATGATCGCGCCGCCCCCCGTGAGGGAGCCATTGTCGGTCAGCGTCACGATGCTGTCGGCATCGCCGACCGTCACCGCGTCCCGCCCGAAGATCGCGCCGCCCTGGCCGTGCGCGCTATTGTCGGAAATGCTGATCTCGCCGCCGTGTATCGTCAGGGCGGCGCCGAGGCCCTGCCACAGCGCGCCGCCATGGCCGCCGGGTTGATTGTCGTCGCCGGCATGATTGTCGCTGATGGTCACGACATCGCCGGTGATCGAGGAACTGGTGGTGGTCGCGTGGAGCGCGCCGCCGGAATTGGTGCGGGCGATGTTGCCGGTGATCGTCACCGCCCCAGTGCCGGCGCCGCCGATCGTGTAGCCGGTGCTATCGATCGCGCCGCCGGTGCCGCTGAACTCCTGGGAATCGGTGGTGCCGCTGATATTGCCGGCGAAGGTGATGCTGGCGCCGTCGATCGTCACATGGGCGCCGGCGATGGCGCCGCCACTGGCGAGGTGCCCGGATATATTGCCGGAAAATGTGACGATGCTGCCGGCATTGCCGATCGAGACATCGCCCGCGCTGATCGCGCCGGCGGCCGAGGTGGCGGAATTGCCGATGAAGCTGATCCGCTCGCCGGTAATCGTCAGCGCCCCGCTCGAACGGATCGCCCCGCCGATATGCTCGCTGTGGTTGCCGCTCAGCGTGACGTCGCCGGTCATCGCGATGGCCAGGCTGCCGACCTCGAAGCCGAGGTGAGAGATGGCGCCGCCATAGCCACTGGTCGCGGCGGATGGCTGGTTGGCGCCGGTGAGCGTGATGTTGGCGAGGTTGAGGCTCGCGGACGAGCCGGAGGCGATGGTGAAGCGGCCGGCCACGCCGGCGCCGTCGTTCATCGTCAGCACATGCCCGTCGCCGTCGATGGTGAGGCCGGGCGCGCCCTGCGGCAGCGACACCGCCTGCGACAGCCAGATGCCGTCGCCGGTCAGCAGCCATGCTGCATCGGCGGCGGGCGTCGTCGTGCCGGCGGCGGTCGACAGTTCCGAGGCGGGCGCAATGCTTGTCTGCGCCCAGGCCGCCGGAGCGACCGCGATCAGGGTCGTCGACAAAAGCAGAAGACGCGAATTGAGAACGGGATCGCATGCCATGTGTGACGATCTCCATGATCGACGACACACCCCGACTGCATCTTCCGAGTCTAGTTGAACACACCCCCTGATAGAACCTGGAGTTCAACGAGATTGATCGCTTTCGGATCGTATATCCGCACGGGTCGGATCAAGTTGCCGCTCATGACTACTGGCATTTGATTTTTGTCAAATCTCGTGCGGCCAAGTCTCGGCACGATCGATGCTCTGAAGAGCAAGGAGGATCGGATGAAGGCGCTCGTTTATAATGGGCCGGGCCAGATGGCGCTCGAGGATCGGGCCATGCCCGTGGTTCGCGATGCCGGCGACGCGGTGGTGCGCATCGTGAAGACGACGATCTGCGGTACCGATCTGCATATCCTGAAGGGCGACGTGCCGAGCTGCACGCCCGGCCGCATTCTCGGCCATGAGGGCGTCGGCGAGATCGACAGCGTCGGGGCGGGCGTGACGAGCTTCAAGCCGGGCGACCGGGTGTTGATCTCCTGCATCAGCGCCTGCGGCCGTTGCGACTATTGCCGCCGCAACATCTATTCCCATTGCCGCACCGGCGGCTGGACATTGGGCAACGAGATTGACGGCACCCAGGCCGAGTTCGTGCGCATCCCCCATGCGGACACCAGCCTCTATCCGGTGCCGTCCGGCGCCGACGAGGATGTGCTGGTGCTGTTGAGCGACATCCTGCCGACCGGCTTCGAATGCGGCGTGCTCAACGGCAAGGTGTCGCCGGGATCGACGGTCGCGATCGTCGGGGCCGGGCCGGTCGGGCTCGCCGCGCTCTTGACCGCTCAGCTCTATTCCCCGGCGCGGCTGATCATGATCGACCTTGACGACAACCGCCTTGCCATCGCCCGCCAGTTCGGCGCCACCGATACGATCAATGCCGCGGACGCGGGCGCGGCCGAGCGGGTCAGGGCCCTGTGCGACGGCATGGGGGTCGATACGGCGATCGAGGCGGTCGGCGTGCCCTCGACCTTCCTGTTTTGCCAGGACGTCGTCGCGCCGGGCGGGGTGATCGCCAACGTCGGAGTGCACGGCGCCAAGGTCGACCTCCACCTCGAGCGGCTTTGGTCCCGGAATATCGCCATCACCACGCGGCTGGTCGACACGGTCAGCACGCCGATGCTGCTCAAGAGCGTGTGCACCCACCGCATCGATCCCGCCCGGCTGATCACCCATCGCTTCAAGCTGGACGAGATCGTCGCCGCCTATGACACATTCGGCCATGCGGCGACGACGCGCGCGCTCAAGGTGATCATCACGCCGTGACCGGGGGGAGCGACGGGATTGCGACGAGTGCGGCGTCGCCCTGTCGCGCGGCGCGGGCGATCGACATCGTCATCGCACCGATCGCGGCGAGCAACGGCATGCGCCTGTCGCCGATCATCGCGACTTCACCGAGAGGGGCCGCCATCCGCTGCCGGTCGTCGAGCGAGAGGCTGGTGCCGATGCCGCCCAGCGACTGGCGGTGGGCGGCGCGGTCCAGAAACGGGCGGACGGGGCCGAGCAGCGCGTCGACACGGTCCTCGCGGGCGGCGATCACCAGCCCGGCCGCGGCGCAGGCGCGGATCAGGGCGGCGCGGGCCACCGCCTCGCCATAGCGCAGCAGGGCGCCGCGCCGGTCGCTGAGCATTCCGTGGGCGAAGGTGGAGAACAGGCTGGGCGCCGATCGGCGGACGCGCGCATCGTGCAGCGGCTCGCGGAGCTGGCGGAGGAGATTGGCCTGGTTGCGCATCCGCGCCGTGGCCAGCGCCTGCGACAGGCCGACCCATAGCTGCTCGCCGATCGTCGTCCGGACAGCCCTGACCGGCGGTGACAGGACGCCGACGGGATGATGGCCGGCATCGGCCACGATCATCATGACGCCATGCTCGGCGAGCGCGGCGACGAGGGCGTCGCTGATGCTGGCCTGCGGCGTATCGATGATCAACCAGGCGATCTCGGCAAGCGCGAGCGTGGTCTCGGCGTCGGACTGGACGATGACAAGGCGCTCGTCCCGATGGCGAAGCAAGGCCGGCCGGGAAATATGTACACCGCGCCACGCAGGATGAAGATCTGTTTCGGGTGTGTCCACGATTTCCACCTCGTCAACTGGTCCTGCCGATGCCCCTGCGTTGAGTCGACATGGTGTTCGGCGACTTGCAGTGATTGATTAGCACAAGGCCGAGATGGTCGATTGGATATGAACACAGCCAACTGGAAAATCGTCGTGTTTACTGGGAAAAAAATACAATTTTCTGCGGTGATGTCGGAAATCGGACTTGCCAATCCAATTTGCGGACTGTGTAAATCCGCCGCTCAGGGTCCTGCGGACGGATGAAGGAACTCGCTATGGGATCCCACAAGAACAATCAGCTCGCCGAGCGCGGCCGGGAGGCGAGCGATGTCATCGTCGACTCATCGGATCGTCGCGCCAACTTCCTGATCGATGCCACGCCGTCCGAAGTCTCCCGATATTCGCGCGCAGGACATGATCTTGTCCTGGAGATGGAGCGCGGCGATTCGGTGTGGATCAAGGGATTCTTCGCGCACGGCGTCGATTTCAATCGCCTCGCCTTCGTTCATGACGGCAGGTTGCGTTGCATCGAGTTCCCGGACGCCGGGGGCGATGGGGCCGGCCTTCCGGTCGCGCTCGATGCGCAAGAGAGCGTCGCCTCTCGCCTCAACGGGCCTGCAGGCGCGGCCGGCGCCTCGACGCCGACGGGGTACACCATTCGCATCCAGTTTCGAATCAACAATCACGCCGCGCTGCTCCGTGCCTTCGGTGATCGGATCATGGGCGAGGTCGATCAGGCGCTTCGCCGGCGCGTCGGCGCGCATATGCATGACATCGCCCGCCTCGATCTCGGTCCGTTTCGCGAGCGCCAGGACGGCATCGATCTCGACATCGCCCTGCCCAGGCGGATGCCGGCGGACCTCGGCCTGCAACTGTGCCTGCTCGGGCTCAGCAATATGTGCGCGACGATGCCGTTCATCCCGTTCGCGACCACCGCCGGGCCGGTCCATCTCTCGCTCTCCGCGGAGTGTCGGCGGCCGGATGGCGGGCTCGTCGGAACGGTCGACGGCTTCCTCGCAGCGGAGCCGATCACCGGCAACGGGCGCCGGGATCGCGTCTATCGCGAGGACATGGCCGCCGCCTCGCAGCTGCTCTGCGCGCTTCGCCCCAAGGCGGGGGAGGGCGATGAAGGGTTTGCCCTCTGCTGGCAACCGGTGCGCTCGGCCGACAATCGCGACAGCATCCTTTATCACGAAGGGCTTGCCCGGGTGATGGGTGCGAACGGGGAGGCCCGGTCGCAAGGGAGCGCAATCGCCTCGCTGGAGAGGATCGGGCTGATCGGCGCCTATGATCACCTGATCATCAGGCTGGTGCTGCGCGAGCTCGAACATTCACCGGAGGCGGTGCTCGGCGTCAATGTGTCGGCCTCGACGCTGCGCAGGGACAGCTGGTGGGAAGCGCATATCGCCTATCTCGAGCGCGATCGCCCGCTCGCCGAGCGGCTGATCATAGAGGTGACGGAGACGGCCGTGCCCGAGACCGTGTCGGAGATGTTCGACCTGTTGGCGCGGCTGCGGCGCTGCGGGGTGCGCATCGCGCTCGACGATTTCGGCACCGGCTTCGCCTCGATCTGGCAGCTCAATGCGATGGCTCCGGATATCGTCAAGATCGATCAGGTGTTCATGCGACGGGCGGCGGTGTGCGAGCACGATCGGGCAGTATTCCGGCAGGTCGTAAAGCTTGCGCAGTTGATCGTGCCAACTGTCGTCGTCGAAGGCATCGAAAGCGGCGCCGAGGCAAGTCTTGCGAGGGAGGCAGGCATTATCTGGCAACAGGGTTTCTACTGGGGTCACCCATCGTTTCTGAGGCCATGGCGCGTCGGATTTCACGACGACGTCGATCAACCCCATGACGATCGAACTTTCCCGGGATGACCGCGTCGCGCGACCCTCGAAGCGCGGCCGGCGCATCGTCGCCGAAGGTCGCCAAATCGGGCGCCCTCGCCGAAATGGAGAAGTCTGCCAGCGCGCCTGCAAAAAACATCGGTATTACAGAGTCATCTATTCTGAACGGCTGTGCTGATATGAAGGGCGCGCACCAGATTTCCGGAGGAGAACATTACCGGGTTCCAGATGAGCGCGACATTGATCATCACTTCATCTGTATCAATTGCGGTAGCCGATATGTCCTCGGATGCGGATGCGCCTGCCAGTTGCGCGGCCGGCCGGAAACGCCCCGGCGCGACGATCGAACATGACGGATAACGGGGATGCTGAGAGAAAAGCGACAGGCTGGCGTCGACGATGCCCAGTCGATCGGGCAGCTGGCGAAGACGACTCTATTGGTGTCTCCCACCATCGAGCCCGTTGCGGACAGTCTTGAACTCGGTGCCCGCAACGTGTTCGCCGTGCGCTCCCACGAGAATCCGCACCACACCCATCACACGATCAGCTCGCTGTTCTGGATCACCATGCCACTGACGCCGACCTATGGGCGGCGGTGCCTGAACGGCATGAACGAGGAGGGGGCACAGGAGGCATTCGCGATCAACGTCGCGCCGCCGGACTGCAAGAAGAGCGTCGAACTGGATGTCGAGACCGAGCTGCTTCATCTGTTCATCAATCCGGCGCTGATCGATGAGGTCGCGAGCGAACTTGCCGGGCGGACCCTGTCCGATATCGCGTTGCAGCCATTATTCAACCGGTGTGACAATCAACTGAGCGGGCTGCTCCGGTCGATCGGCAATTCGTTGTTGCGCGAGGCGGGCGGATCGCGACTGATGATGGATTATCTGTCGCGCGCGCTGTGCGCGAACATCCTCCTCAAATATGCCGTCGAACCGATCACGCCTTCGCCGTTCGAGCCGTCACCACAAGGCCTCGGCAAGCGGCGGATCGCGCGTCTGCAGGACTATCTGGAAAGCCATCTCGCGCGCGATATCCAGCTCGACGACATGGCGTCGGTTTGCGGCATCAGCCGCAACGGCTTCATCAGGCGGTTCAAGGCGTCCAAGGGCATGACGCCGCATCAATATGTCATCCAGATGCGGGTCAAACGCGCGCAGAGCCTGTTGACCGAAGGAGAAATGCCGCTGACCGAAATCGCCGTGCGATGCGGCTTCTCCGATCATTCGCACTTCGCCAATACATTCCGCATCTGGACGGGCGTTTCGCCGAAGCAATATCGCGATATGCGCTGACGCTCCCTACCACTTCAGGCGCAGGCCCAGCCGTCCCGACGCGGTGTAGTTCCCGGTCGGGTCATGCAGGCTGGCGTGCATATCGGCCTCCGCGAAGAGAACCACCCTGCCGCCGCTCCAGCCATTGGCGCCGCCGATGCCGAGCCCCGCCCGGAGCCGGTCCTGCCGGTTGGCCAGCCGCAGGCGATTGCCGCCGGCCGCATCGGACACAATCGCCCGGCCGCCGTCGAGAAATTCATAGCTGATTTCGGGAATGACATAGACGTGCGAGGTGGACCGGCCGGCGTCGCCGGTCTCGCGGTCGAGGGCGATACCGATCCGGCCGCGCAGGCTATCGCCCGTGCCGCCGGAGACGCGCGCGCCGAAGGAATCGTCGAATGTCGTGAAGCGGACACGCGAATAGACGAGCTGCGCCTGGGGCGTGAGGCGCAGCCCGCCACCGGCCGCCATTTGCCATCCGCTCTCCAACGAGACGACGTCGCCGCGGCCATGATTGTCACGGATCGCTGCCGCCCCGCCGGTGTCGGAAACGAGATCCGTATCGTACCAGCTGTGCTGCGCCTGCGCGTCCGCATAGAGACCGTCGGCGCCGCGCCAGGTCAGCGTCACGCCGAGGCCGAGTCCCGAGGTCTTGATGCCGCCCGATCCTTCCGGAGAGAGGATTGCCGAGCGCCCGGCGGCGTGGCGGCCGGTCAGCCCGGCGACCAGCTCCGAGCCGGCGGCGCTTTCGAACAGAGCCGTCTCGATGCCGAGGTTGATGGCATGAAGGCTATCGCTGCGCACGGCTTGCGTCGTCGTTATGCCGCCCGCCGCATGGCTGATCTCGCCGTCGATCCGGCCCCAGATATGTCCGCGCTCGCTGCGCCTGCTCTGATAGCCGATGCGCTGGCGCAGCGTCGGCACGGTGTTCAGTGCGAGCAGCGACGGCGCATAGCCTTCGTAGAGCGGTGTGCCCGGGTTGAGCAAAGGCGCGGGCGTGCCGGGCTGCTCGGGATCGACCAGCGCCGAGCGCAGATACCAGTCGGCATCGTCGCCGCGATCGAGCGTATAGGCATAGCCGCCCGCGACGACTGCCGGACGCCCGGAGGCGGTAACGAAATCGCCGAGCAGCGTGAACACGCCATCGGATGCGCCAAGGATCTCGATCAGCTTGATGCCGAGGTCGGTCTGCGCGCCGAGGCCGCCGGCATTGACCACCCGCACCATGCTTCGCCCAAGGCTATCGCCGAGGATGCGCAGCCTGCCCGTCGCCGCGCCGTCGCCGGCGAGCACGGTGCTGAACGTCACGGTGCCGCCATTGCCGAGATAATCGCCCGCCACCGTCAGCACCGCGCCCGGCCTGTCGCCGAGGTCGACGCGCCCGGCATTGGCCAGCCCGGCGATGGTCTGGCTGTGGCCGGCGAGATCGAGCGTGGCGCCGCCTTCCACCGTCACCGTCGAGCGCGCGCTGAACACATCCCCGCCGCCGGCGCGCAGCGTGCCGGCAGCGATGCGGGTGGCGCCGGCGTGATCAGTGCTGCCGGCGAGGACCAGCGTGCCGAGATCCGCCTTCACGAGCGTGACCGCGCCGTGCAGGGTCGAGGCCAGTGTCGCGGTGAAGGCGGCGCCCCGCGCTGTGCCATCGCCGACACGGATCACCGCGTCGCCGTTGCCGGCAAGGGTGATAGCGCCGCCCTTGACGACATAGCCGTCCGACGCGAACTGCATGCCCGGGGCGACGATATCGCCGCCCTGTTCGTCGACCGTCACGGTGCCGGCCTCGCCGGCGAACACGGCGAAGGCACGATCGGCGAAGCGGCCGTTGATGCGGCCCTGTTCGTCCGTCCAGCTATCGCCGCCCTGCCAGATGCCGTTGCCGCCATTGACCGCGCCGTCACTCTTCGGGCCGGCATCGCCGTCCCAGAAGCGCAAGCCTGCCTCGCCGCCGGGGCCGCCGCCCCCTTCGCGGGCCGGTTCGCCGCCGCCGCCGCCCGACGTCTGGGCGCCGACGATGAGGTTAACCTGTCTGGCGATCGCAGTCTGGACGACGTAACCTGACGCGACAGGCATGTCGCCGGTCGTCAAACCCCGATCAGTGAGTGTGCCGGCATAATCGAACAGCCGATAGAGGCCGGGGCCGAACGTGCCGCCATCCGCCACCCGGACGTTGAGCAAGCCATCGAGAAGGAGATCGCCGCCGACCACGACCAGATCGTTGAGCGGCCCGCCGGCGACATTGGCCGCCCCCAGTTCATAATTGAGGATCGCCCCCGGGGACAAGGCGAGGCCGCCATTGATGGTGAGCGTGCCGGCGCCCTGTCCGGGGGCGAGGATGCCGCCATCGGCAATGGCGACGCCGCCGCCGATCCGGCCGCCGCCGCCGAGCGTCGCCCCGGCGGCGACGCTGGTCGGCCCCGTCGCCGCGCTCTGGTCACCCTCGATCAGCAGCGTGCCGGCGCGTACATCGGTCGGGCCGGCGTAGGTGTTGGCGCCGGTCAGCACGAGGCGGCCCCCGCCCGTCTTGATCAGCGCGCCGGGGTCGGGATTGCCGGGGTTGCCGGCGATCACGCCGCTCTGGACCAGCGTCGTGCCGCTGGCCGTGTCGATGCTGCTGTCGCCGGTGAAGGCGGCGACGACAATGTCGCGGCCATTGGTGAAGTCCGCAGTGGTGCGCAATGTCGCCCCGCCGTCGAGGACGATGGTGCCGTCCTCGCTGCCCAGACTGGCGCTGCGCGACACCTGCACGGTGGCGCCGATCACCGCCATGTTGAGGAAATCATTGCTGCCGTTCAGCACCAGCGTCCCCTGATCCGCCACGAACAGGCTCGCCTCGCCGACAATGTCATTATCGATCGTGGCGGTGACGGCGGCGCCGGCGTCGCTGCCGTCGCCGACGCGGATGGCGACGAAGCTGCCCACGCCGGGCGCGGCCAGCGCCGGGTCCGGATTTTCCAGCGTCAGCGGATCGCCGGTCAGCCGATAGCCGTCGCTGGCGAACTGCATCCCCCAGCTCGTCACCGCGCCGAGGCTGTTGTCGACGGTGACGGTGCCGCCATCGCCGGTGAAGATGCCGAAATCGCTGTCATGCCATTGCGCGTTGATCGTGCCGCCCATGTCCGTCCAGTTATCGTTGCCGGCGCCCGCCTGCCAGAGCCCCGCGCCGCCCTGGATGCGGTTGTCATTATGACTGGCGGCATCCCAGTAATTGAGGCTGAGGCCGGCCGCGTTGACGAGGTTCACCTGCCCCGGAACCGAGGTCTGCACGGTGAAGCCGGCAAGCGGGCGGGTGATCGTCACCCCGTCATCGGCGACGAACGCGCCGAGCGTCAGGCCATTGTCGGTGAGCGCGCCGTCATAGCTGATGACGCGATAGACGCCGCTCACGAGGTTCTGGCCGGTGTCCAGCACGTTGATCGTCCCGTCGAGGGTGAGGTTCCCCCGAACGATGGTAAGATCATTGCGCGATCCGCCGACATTGAGGTCGGCGAGGTTGTAAAACAGGCGAACGTCCCCGTCGGCAAGAACGAGCATCGTGTCGAACGTCAACGTGCCGGGCAGCAGCGGCGCGGGGCCGGGCGACAGGGTGCCCCCGGCAATCGAAACAGCCGTCCCGCCGAAAATGCCGCTGCCGCCCAGCGTGGCGCCCGGCATAACCTCCGTGTAAAAGGGACCCGCGCTCTGATCGCCGTTCACATAGAGCGACCCCGCTTCCACCAGAGTTATACCGCCATAGCTGTTGTCGCGGGTAAGGATGACAGTGCCGGTGCCTATCTGCCTGACGTTGCCAGCCCCCGAAATGGGCCCGTCGAACCTCAGCGTGTCGCTGCGATTGAAGATCAGGGTGCCGCCCAACGCCACCGGCCCGATGATGCTGCCCGTCGTGCCGCCATCCCCCAGTTGCAGGCTGCCGGTGCTGGTCACCGTGCCACCGGTATAATCATTGTCGGCAAGGAATATGATGGGCACGGAGCGCCTTGTCGTCACCGATCCGCTGCCGGTGATGAGGTTATCTATCCTGGCGGTCCCGGTTTCAGAGTTCAGTGGCCCGATGATGAGTTGTCCATTGTTGACGATCGGGCCGATGGTGGCGAGGCGGCTGCCCGACACGGACGTGAGCTGACCGTCGCTGAGTGAAAGCGAGGCTCCTTCCTCGATGCGCGTGGTGCCCACATAATCGAGCAGACCGGCGGTCAGCCCTAATGTGCCGCCGGCGACAACCAACGATCCTTCTCCGGTGATCGCGCTGAGGCTGGCATTGCTGAAGTTGGTGCCGAGCCCATCGCCAAGCGTGCCGCCAGTCACGGTCAACGTGCCGCCGTTCAGGTTCACGACGCTGTCCCGCACCCCGCCCAGCCGCCCCACCGTCTGCGCCGCGCCGTTGAGGTCGAGCGTGGCGCCGGCCGCCGCCAGCACGACGTCGGAGGCCGGGCCCAGCGCGCCGTCCGCGCCCGCGCGCAGCGTGCCCGCCGCGACGGTGAACAGGCCGCTATGGCCGCCCGAGAAGGTGAGGGTGCCGGCGCCGGTCTTCATCACGTCGCCGGTGATCGGCGCGGTGACGCTGTTCGCGGTCGCGACCGAGAAGGTCAGGCTGCCCTGATTGACGACCCCGCCCGGCGCGACGAGGTCGCTGTCGCGGAAGGTGAGCGACGATCCCGCGTCCACCTGCACGCGGCCGAGAGCATAGGCGGGCGCGGTCAGGCCGATATCGGCGTTGCCGGTCGCCTGGAGCAGATCGAAATTTACGATGGCGTTGCCGAAAGCCGGCTCGGCGATGGCGTCGAAGACGATGCGGTCGCCGCCGCCGCCGCCGTCGATCGCCCCGGTCAGCGCCGATCCCTGGCGCAGGATCACCCGGTCGCCGCCGCCGCCGAGCCTGACCGCGCCGAGCGCGCCGGAGATCGCGCCCTCATTGTCCAGCGTGATGCCGGCATCGCCGCCGGCCACGCCATAGCCCTGTTCGGCGGTGATGGCGCCGCTGTTGGTGATCTGGCCGCGTCCGATCAGCTCCACGGCGTTGCCGCCGACGCCGGCCGCCGACGGCGCGCCGCGGGTGATGATGGTGCCGGTGTTGACGATGAAGCTCTCCGCCACGCTCTGCGCGCGAATGCCGGCGTTGGAGGCGTTGACGCCGGCGCCGCTGATGCCGCCGCGCGTCTCGATGCTGCCATTATTGACCAGCGTGTTCCCCGCGCCGGCATTTTGCGTGCGGGCAAGCAATCCCACCGAATTGGCGAGGTTGACGATGATCGAGCCATTATTGACCAGCGTGTTGCCATAGCCGGTGGTCGCCGTCGTGCTCCCCGGCGTGCCCGCCCAGATCGCATAGCCGTTGAGCAGGTTCGTGGTGACGACGCCGTCATTGGTGACGGTGGAGCTGTTGTTGACCTGCACGGCGGCGCCGGAGGCGTGGATTTCGGCGCCGGCCTCGATGATGATCGCGACATTGGATGAGCCCGACGCGGCGATGATGCTGCTGATGGTGTTGGTCGGCACGCTGCAGATCGCGGTCTCGCCGGACGCAGGCGCGAAATTGTTGCAGTCGGCAAGCGCCGGCGACGCGACCGTCGAGGCGCAGAGCATCGCGATCAGGCGGCGCTTTGAAGAACGGCGCGCGTGAAATGCTGTTACGGCGACCATATTCGGCTTTCCCAATGCTGGCCTCGCCGCCCTGATTACGCGACGATGATTGGGGTCAGCCAGTAGTTGCCGCGCAAATGGTCCAATCAAGTATTTTTCTGAAAATTATCGATCAATCTTGCAAACACGAATATGATTGCAAGATCGCACATTTAGTTGAATGCCTGTCTTGTCATCGTGGTTAATCGGTTGTCTCACCTTGGTGGTTGTGCAACCGGCCGCGAGCTTTATTGATGAGAATCCCCTATCTCTTGAACGCCTCGCTTACGACGCTGGCGATCTGTTCATCCGCCGCCTTCGCGCAGCCGGCGGCCGGGACCGACGAGGCCGGTACCCTCCTTCCCGCCGACGACCTGCTGGTGCATCCGCTCGCGGCGCCGGGCCCGGTTCCCGCCACCGAGACGATCGACGGCGCGACGATCATCGTGCGCGGTGATCAGAGCGGCGACCAGCCGTCGCCATGGCAGGTTACGGGCCCGCTCTATATCGGCTCCGCCGGCACCGCCGGGCTGAACGTCCTTGACGGCGGCGTCGTCGCCACCACGACCGGCAATATCGTCATCGCGAGCGGCAGCGGATCGCAGGGCAATGTCATCGTCTCCGGCGCGGGCTCGTCGCTGACGAGCGCCGCCGACATCATCGTCGGAATTTCAGGCATCGGCCGGATGGACGTGCTGGACGGCGCCACTGCCGCCACCGCCGGAAGCGGCCAGATCGGCATCTCTGCCGGGCCGAGCGTCGCCACGGTCGACGGCGCCGGATCGACCTGGACGATGAACGACCAGTTGAGCGTCGGCGCCAATAATGGCGGCATCGGCGTGCTGAACATCACCGGGGGCGGCGCCGTCACCCCCGGCTCGACGCTTTTCGTCAGCGATCCCGCCGGCGCGACCGGCACGATCAACATCGACGGGCCCGGCTCGACGCTGACCGTCGACAGCGCGCTTTCGGTCATGGCGATGAACGGCACGGCGACGCTGAACATCAGCAATGGCGGCGCCTTCATCTCCAACACGCCTGATTCCGGCTTCGGTTATGCCGGTGTCTACGCCGCCTATTCCACCGGCTCGAACGCGGCGATCACCGTTTCCGGCGCGGGCTCGCGCCTGACCGCCGTGGGCAGCCTCTCGATCGGCTTTCAGGGTGACGCGACGCTGAACATCACGGGCGGCGGCGTCGTCTCCGGCAATTATGTCTATCTCGCCAACAAGGCCAACACCTTCACGCAGGCGACGATCGACGGAGAAGGCTCGGCGCTGGTCGCGACGGGCGCCGTCTATATCGGCAGCATCGGCCAGGGCATATTGACGCTGCGCAATGGCGGCCTGCTCACCTCGCCGGAGCTGACATGGGTGGGTGCGGCGGCCGGTGGCACGGGCACGGTGATCATCGGCGCGTCCGAAGGCAGGGCGCCGGTCGCGCCGGGGGTGCTGGACACGCCGGAACTCCGGCTCAATCCGACGACCGCGCTGATCCTCAACCACAACGCCACCGATTATGTGTTCGACGCCCGCATCACCAACACCACCGCGATCAGCGGCGATGTCCGGCATCTCGCCGGCGTCACCACCTTCACCGCGAACAACAGCTTCGACGGCAAGACGGACGTGCGCGGCGGCACCCTGTTCATCAACGGCGACCAGACCGCCGCGATCGGCGAGACGCTGGTCGCCACCGGCGCGGAGCTGGGCGGTGCGGGCACCATCGGCGGCAATGTCACGCTGGCCGCCGGCGCGATCCTCGAGCCCGGCCCGGGTTATGACCGGGTCGGCACGTTGACGATCAACGGCAACCTCGCGCTCGAGCCGGAGGCGGTGCTGAAATACCAGTTCGGCGAACCCGGCGTGGCCGGCGGCCCGTGGAACGACCTTACGATCGTCAAGGGCGACATCGCGCTCGGCGGCACACTCAACGTCACGGTGCCCGACGGCGGCAATTTCGCGCCGGGCGTCTATCGCATCATCAGCTATGACGGCGCGCTCGGCGGCGACGGGCTGATGCTGGGCGCGGCGCCGGCGGGTGATCTTTCGGTCGAAACGACAATCCCCAATCAGGTCAATCTCGTCAACACCGCGCGCCCCGCCGAGCCGGAGCGGCCCCTCCTGCTCAATTTCTGGGACGGCGAGGATGATCGCGGCGTCGATAATGGCGTCATCGACGGCGGCGACGGCATCTGGCGGGTGGAGTCGCGCGACAATGACTGGACCAATCGGCGCGGCGCCGAAAACGGCCCCTATGCCAACGGCTCCTTCGCGATCTTCGCGGGCGCGCCGGGCCGCGTCACCGTCGATAATGGCTATGATGCCCCGGTCGCTTCGGACGGGATGCAGTTCCTCACCGGCGGCTATGTGATCGGCGGCGATCCGGTCACGCTCGATCCGGGCCGCAATTTCTTCCGCGTCGGGGACGGCACCAGCAATGCCGTGGATATCGTCGCGACGATCGAGGCCGATCTGGTCGGCCCTGGCGGCCTCGACAAATATGACGCCGGCACGCTGATCCTCACCGGGGCCAACAGCTATGGCGGCGGCACGGTGATCACCGCCGGCACGCTGCAACTGGGCGATGGCGCAACGAGCGGGTCGATCGTCGGCGATATCGTCGACAACGCCACGCTGGCCTTCGATCCGGCCGGCAGCGCCGCATTCGAAGGTGCGATCTCCGGGACGGGCGGGGTGCGCAAGATCGGGCCGGGGACGACGATCCTAAGCGGCGCGAACAGCTACAGCGGCCCCACCCTGATCGAGGGCGGCACGCTGCGCGCCGGCGCGACAGGCGTGTTCAGCGCGCGGTCCGGCGTCAGCGTCGGCGCGGATGCGACCCTCGATCTGGGCGGCTTCGGCCAGATTTTGCCGGGCCTCGCCAACGCCGGTATGGTGCGGATGGGCACGGCGCCCGGCACGGTGTTGCGCGTCGCGGGCGACTATGTCGGGATGGACGGCGCGATCGCCTTCAACACCATGCTCGAGGCCGATGCCTCCCCGACCGACAGGCTGGTGGTGAGCGGCGGCGCGGTGTCGGGCCATTCCGTGGTGCTGATCAACCATGTCGGCGGCAATGGCCAGCTCACCACCGGCGACGGGATCGCGCTGGTGCTGGCCGAAAACGGCGCGACCACCGCCAGCGATGCCTTCACGCTCGGCGGTCGGGTGATCGCCGGGCCTTATGAATATGCGCTCTATCGCGGCGGCGCGGGCGGTGCCGAGAACTGGTATCTGCGCTCGGTGCTGGATTGCGCGCTCGATCCGCTGGTGGACATCTGCGACGGGCAGGGCGCGCCGCAGCCGCCGCTGGCGGTGACGCCCGAATATCGCGCCGAGGCGTCGCTCTACGCGGCGATGCCGGCGATGCAGTTGCTCTATGATCGCACGCTGATAGACACGCTGCAGGAGCGGATCGGCGACGAGAGCGGCGGCGCGGCGCGGCGCGGCGGCGGATGGGGGCCGTCGCGGATCTGGGGCCGCCTGCTCGTCCAGGGCGGCACCCAGGGCGATCTGGCGCGCGGCATCTACCGCGACGGCGCGCGCTTCAACTACGATATGTATGCCGTCCAGATGGGCACCGACCTCTATCGCGGGCCGCGCGATCATGTCGGCGTCTATGGCGCGTGGGGGCGGATGCGCGCCAATGTCCGCCATTTCGACGCGACCCATGCGGGGCGCGACACGCTGAAGAGCTGGACGGCGGGCGGCTACTGGACGCGCTTCTGGGACGATGGCTGGTACAGCGATATCGTTGCCCAATATGGCTGGAGCGATTTCCGGGCGGTGTCCGCCGGGCCGCTCACCATGGACACGGTGCTGCGCCGCCTCGGCATCGGCCTTGCCCGCACCGCCCCGGAAACGACAGGCGGGGTGACGACCCGGGGC
>NZ_JAHKRT010000013.1:0-5000 GCF_018863195.1 Sphingomonas quercus
TCACCGGCGAGGTGCGGTTGTATCGGTTTGCGGGGACGTTTGGAGTTGGTCGTGTGCTGAACGGGAAGACGGCGCATTCGCAATGTGTTGGGGGGATGGTGTGGGGGATTGGGAGTGCGCTGGGCGAGGAGCTGGTGTTTGACCGGCGTGACGGGCACGTGGTCAATGCGGATTTCGCTGAGTATCATGTGCCGGTGAGCCTGGATGTTCCGCGGATCGAGGTGGAGCTGGTCGAGGAGCGCGATGCGGCGGCGAGCCCGTTGCAGGCCAAGGGGGTTGGCGAGCTTGGCATTTGCGGCGCCGGGGCGGCGATCGGCAATGCGATCTACAATGCGTGCGGCGTGCGCGTGCGCAGTTTTCCGGTGACCCCCGACAAGATCCTGGGCGGGCTGGACGGGCTGTAGCGGGCGGCTGCGATTGCGGGGAGCGGCGGATGGGCGCGGCGCCGATATGCGAAAAGCCCCGGAGAGGGGTCTCGGGGCTTTGGGTGAGGATTGGGGTGGGTTGGTTGCGGGGACAGGATTTGAACCTGTGACCTTCAGGTTATGAGCCTGACGAGCTACCGGGCTGCTCCACCCCGCGCCAACATGCCCTGGAGACGCCAAAAGCCCCCGGCGGTGCGGGGGCGTGACGGCCCTGGAGGGCAAACATGTGAATGGGTTCTGGTGATCCGTGCATTGCGCCGGCCGCAAAGCCTGGCGGCGACCTACTCTTCCATCGCTTGAGCGATAGTACCATTGGCGCTGTCTGGTTTCACGGCCGAGTTCGGGATGGGATCGGGTGGGTCACAGACGCTATGGCCACCAAGCTATGGGGCCGGCGCATGGGCGGATCTGAAATCGATGTGATTACCGTGCTGTGCCTTATCATCCGTTTATCGATGACGGGCTGTCAGCCCTGTCATTGATGGTGGGACTCTCTAAGCGCGAACAGAGCAATTAGGACCGGTTAGCTCCATGCGTTACCGCACTTCCACATCCGGCCTATCAAGGTCGTGGTCTTCGACCGCTCGATGAAATCTTATCTTGAGGGAGGCTTCCCGCTTAGATGCTTTCAGCGGTTATCCCGTCCATACATAGCTACCCTGCTGCACCGTTGGCACGATGACAGGTCCACCAGAGGTATGTTCAACCCGGTCCTCTCGTACTAGGGTCAACTCCTCTCAAATTTCGACGCCCACGGCAGATAGGGACCAAACTGTCTCGCGACGTTCTGAACCCAGCTCACGTACCACTTTAATTGGCGAACAGCCAAACCCTTGGGACCTGCTCCAGCCCCAGGATGTGATGAGCCGACATCGAGGTGCCAAACAACCCCGTCGATATGAGCTCTTGGGGGTTATCAGCCTGTTATCCCCGGCGTACCTTTTATCCGTTGAGCGATGGCCCTTCCACGAGGGACCACCGGATCACTATGACCGACTTTCGTCTCTGCTCGACTTGTCAGTCTCGCAGTCAGGCTGGCTTATGCCATTGCACTCTAACAGCCGGTTTCCAACCGGCCTGAGCCAACCTTCGCGCGCCTCCGTTACTCTTTAGGAGGCGACCGCCCCAGTCAAACTACCCGCCACAGAGGGTCCCTCACCCGGTTTCACGGGTGCAGGTTAGACATCAGAAAACAACAGGGTGGTATTTCACCTATGGCTCCACTCGGGCTGGCGCCCAAGCTTCAAAGCCTCCCACCTATGCTACACAGTTCTTTCCTAATGCCACTCTGAAGCTGCAGTAAAGGTGCACGGGGTCTTTCCGTCTAACCGCGGGTACTCCGCATCTTCACGGAGAATTCAATTTCGCTGAGCATGTGCTGGAGACAGTGGGGAAGTCGTTACGCCATTCGTGCAGGTCGGAACTTACCCGACAAGGAATTTCGCTACCTTAGGACCGTTATAGTTACGGCCGCCGTTTACCTGGGCTTCATTTCAGAGCTTGCACTCCTCCACTTAACCTTCAGGCACCGGGCAGGCGTCAGACCCTATACGTCGTCTTGAAGCCGACTTAGCAGAGCCCTGTGTTTTTGCTAAACAGTCGCTACCCCCTGGCCTGTGCCCCCTCAGACCGGTTGCCCGGAATGAGGGCCTCCTTCTTCCGAAGGTACGGAGGCAATTTGCCGAGTTCCTTCAGCACACTTCTCTCAAGCGCCTTGGTATACTCTACCAGACCACCTGTGTCGGTTTCGGGTACGGTCTATACGGTGGGGCTATTTCCTGGAACCGCTTCGTAGCCAGTCCAATCCGATAAGGACTGACACCTTACGCGATCCGTCACACACCACCAGGCCCACGAATATTAACGTGGTTCCCATCGACTACCCCCTTCGGGCTCGTCTTAGGGGCCGGCTCACCCTGCTCGGATTAGCCTTGAGCAGGAACCCTTGGTCTTTCGGCGACAGGGCATCTCACCCTGTTTATCGCTACTCATGTCTGCATTCGCACTTCCGATACCTCCACGGCCCATTACCAGACCGCTTCACAGGCTTACGGAACGCTCCGCTACCGCGTGGATAAATCCACACCCTAAGCTTCGGTGCACGTCTTGAGCCCCGTTACATCTTCGCCGCAGGAACCCTTAATTAGACCAGTGAGCTGTTACGCTTTCTTTAAAGGATGGCTGCTTCTAAGCCAACCTCCTGGTTGTTTTGGGATTCCCACATGCTTTCCCACTTAGACGTGACTTGGGGACCTTAGCTGTAGGTCAGGGCTGTTTCCCTCTTGACGACGGACCTTAGCACCCGCCGTCTGTCTCCCGGATATTACTCGTTGGTATTCGGAGTTTGGTTAGAGTTGGTAGATCTCGCGACCCCCGCATCCATCCAGTGCTCTACCCCCAACGGTATTCATCCGAGGCACTACCTCAATAGTTTTCGCGGAGAACCAGCTATTTCCCGGCTTGATTGGCCTTTCACCCCTAAACACAACTCATCCGGTACCTTTTCAACGGTAATCGGTTCGGACCTCCAGTGGGTGTTACCCCACCTTCATCCTGGTCATGCCTAGATCGCCGGGTTTCGGGTCTAATGCATCGAACTGAAGCGCCCTATTCAGACTCGCTTTCGCTGCGCCTACACCTAACGGCTTAAGCTTGCTCGATACATTAAGTCACAGACCCATTATGCAAGAGGTACGCGGTCAGGGCATAAAACCCCTCCCACTGCTTGTAGGCATTCGGTTTCAGGTACTGTTTCACTCCCCTCATCGGGGTGCTTTTCACCTTTCCCTCACGGTACTTGTTCGCTATCGGTCATGCACGAGTATTTAGGCTTGGAGGGTGGTCCCCCCATGTTCAGACAGGATTACACGTGTCCCGCCCTACTCAAGTCCGACAATTTCATTTTCGCATACGGGGCTGTCACCCGCTATGGCCACTCTTTCCAAAGTGTTCTGCTAATTCACTTGTCGGCACTGGCCTGGTCCGCGTTCGCTCGCCACTACTTACGGAATCTCGGTTGATGTCTTTTCCTCCAGCTACTGAGATGTTTCAGTTCGCCGGGTTCGCTTCACCAAAGCTATGTATTCACTTCGGTGATACCTCGCCCCAATTAACTCCGTCACTGATTGCTCAGTAGCGAAATTAATTGGTGAAGGTGGGTTTCCCCATTCGGAAATCTGCGGGTCAAAGGTTGCTCACACCTCACCGCAGCTTATCGCAGCGTGCCACGTCCTTCATCGCCTGTGCATGCCAAGGCATCCACCAAATGCCCTTACCTCACGCTTGAGAGTCCACACCACCAACGACAGGGCTGAACGGTTACCGGTTACCCGGCCGCCACTCGGCAAACCCTGCCGCCATGATGCGGATGATTTTGCTCAGCAATAGTAATCAATTAATGCCGGCACGGATCTTCGCGACAGCCCGAAAGCCGCCTCGTTGAACCCATGCCGCCACGGCATCGATTTCTAGAACCCATTCACAATGTCAAAGACAGAAGGCCAAACGCCTCCCTACCGGCCATGCCGGATCTCGTTTCTTCATCCCTGGAAAATCATCAGCCTCAGGCGTCGCGCATCGCGGCACCACCAGCGGCAGCGCACCGTCGCCGGCTCTCGCCGGCTCGGGATTTTCACCGGCCAATCGCTTCGCGATCGGCCCTAGGTGAAAATGGTGGAGCCTATCGGGATCGAACCGATGACCTCAAGCTTGCAAAGCTAGCGCTCTCCCAACTGAGCTAAGGCCCCGTGAGCGCTCCGCCGCACAAGCAGCACCTAACCCTGACGCACCGTCGCCCGCTCTCGCAGGCTCGGGATCTTCACCAGCCAATCGCTTCGCGATCGTCCCTGGTGAAAATGGTGGGCCGAGAAGGAGTTGAACCTTCGACCTCACGCTTATCAGGCGTGCGCTCTAACCACCTGAGCTACCGGCCCCCGTCCGGACCCGGCAAGGCCTTGACGACCGCGGGCGGCACCAAAGCCAGCTCAGGCTGCCTGACCCAATAGGGCCAGTTTCCAGTGATGAAGGGACATGAGGACGGCGGCTATGTTCTTTGGAACGATCGACGCATCTCCAGGATAAACCCGGCGCAGTACGATCTTTTCCTTAGAAAGGAGGTGATCCAGCCGCAGGTTCCCCTACGGCTACCTTGTTACGACTTCACCCCAGTCGCTAAACCCACCGTGGTCGCCTGCCTCCCTTGCGGGTTAGCGCAGCGCCTTCGGGTGAATCCAACTCCCATGGTGTGACGGGCGGTGTGTACAAGGCCTGGGAACGTATTCACCGCGGCATGCTGATCCGCGATTACTAGCGATTCCGCCTTCATGCTCTCGAGTTGCAGAGAACAATCCGAACTGAGACAACTTTTGGAGATTAGCTCATCCTCGCGGACTTGCTGCCCACTGTAGTTGCCATTGTAGCACGTGTGTAGCCCAACGCGTAAGGGCCATGAGGACTTGACGTCATCCCCACCTTCCTCCGGCTTATCACCGGCAGTTCCTCTAGAGTGCCCAACTAAATGGTAGCAACTAGAGGCGAGGGTTGCGCTCGTTGCGGGACTTAACCCAACATCTCACG
>NZ_JAHKRT010000014.1 GCF_018863195.1 Sphingomonas quercus
TCGAAGCCGTAAAAGGCGAAGAACACGATGGCGGCCGCCGCCATCACCCCCTTGGTGCCGCCGCCCTCGACATGGCTGGCAAAGCCATAGGGCATGAACGGGTGCATGTTGGCCGGATCGAAGCCGGGGGCAGCGAAGATCACGAACACCGACAGCGCGACCAGCTTGATCACCACCAGCACGATGTTGAGCGTGGCGCTCTCGCGCGTGCCGGCCATCAGCATGCCGGCCACCGCCAGCGCCACCAGCACCGCCGGCAGGTTGATGATGCCGCCGCCATGCGGGCCTGACAGCAGCACCGCCGGCAAGGTGATGCCGGCCGACTGGATCCAGCCGACCAGATAGCCCGCCCAGCCGACCGCCACGGTCGAGCAGGCCAGCGAATATTCGAGGATCAGGCTCCAGCCGACGATCCAGGCGAGCGCCTCGCCGAGCACCGAATAGGTGTAGGTATAGGCGCTGCCGGCGGTCGGGATCAGCGTGGCGAGCTCGGCATAGGCGAGTGCCGCGCACGCGCACACCGCGCCGGCGATGAGGAAGGCGAGGATCACCGCCGGCCCGGCACGCTCGGCGCCGACGCCGGTCAGGGTATAGATGCCGGTGCCGACGATCGCGCCGACGCCCAGCGCCACCAGATGCGGCCAGCTCAATGTCGCGCGCAAGCTGTGCCCGGCTTCGGCCTGTGCCATCTCGATGGGCTTGGTCGGTCCGAACAGTCCGCCTGCCATATTATCCCCCCGGGTTTGATGCGCCTGCCGAAAATTGCTGCCGCAGGTCTTCGAGTGTCTTGCCGATATGGGCGCGGGCGAGCTCCGCCACCCGCTCGCTGTCGCCGGCCAGCCACACCAGGACCAGCTGGCGATGCTCGTCATTGGCCCGCTCGTCGCGGCCGAGCGGTTCCAGATGCTTGCGGACATAGCGTTCCGACAGGACCTGCAGCCGGTCGAGGATGTTCACCGTCACCGGCCGCTGGCTGGGCCCGTAGAGCGCGCGATGCAGCTTGCGGTTGAACGCGCCGACGCCTTCGCCATGCTCGCGCGTGACATTGTAGAGCGTGCCCAGCGTCTCCAGCGCATAGGCGCGATCGGCCTCGGTGGCGCGCCTGGCGGCCAGCGCGATGGTCGGCGGCTCGAGCTTGATGCGCAGCTCATAGACCTCTTCGGCCTCGGTGGCGCTGGCCGCCCGCACGAAATAGCCGCGATTGGCCTGGGAGTGGACCAGCCCTTCCTGCTCGAGGCGGGCGAGCGCCTCCCTGAGCGGGATCTTGCTCACCCCCAGTTCGCCGGCCAGCGTATCCTGCCGGATCGGCTCGTCGTCGGTTATGGCCCCCGACAGGATGCGATCCCGGAGGAGATCGACGAGTTGTTCGGCGAGGTTTCGGATGATGAGGCTCATCTGCGCGTCATACCACCGAAAACCCTTCCCAAAAGGGGTCTGCGCGATCAATCCAGATGCTGTTGAAGCCGGTGGCGATGGCCGAGCCCTCGATCGACGGGATGATCCCGGCGGTCTCGCCGAGCATCGTCGCCTCCTCGACCCGGCCGATGAACCGGCTGCCGATATAGCTTTCATGGACAAAGCGGTCGCCGACCTTCAGCCGCCCCTTGGCGACGAGATGGGCGAGGCGCGCCGAGGTGCCGGTGCCGCATGGGCTGCGATCGATCGCGCGCTCGCCGTAGAACACCGCGTTGCGCCCGTCGGCATCCGCGCTGCGGGGCTTGTCGGCCCACAGCACATGGCTGACGCCGCGGATGCGGTCGTCGAGCGGATGGACCGGCTCACAGGCGCTGCGCACCAGCGCGCGGATCGTGCGGCTGAGCTCGACGATGCGCGAGGCGCCGAGGTCGTCGAGCCCGGCATAGGCGCCCTGCGGCTCGATGATCGCGTAATAGTTGCCGCCATAGGCGACATCGACCGACAGCGGGCCGAAGCCCGGCACCGTGATCGCCAGCCCCTCGGCGGCCAGATAGGCCGGCACGTTGCGGATCTTCACCGCCGTCACCTTGCCGGCTTCGCAGCGATAGTCGATGTCGATGATGCCGGCCGGCACCTCGATGCGCAGCCGGCCCGGCTGGCGCGGGGTGATCAGGCCATGCTCCAGCCCGAAGGTGACCATGCCGATGGTGCCGTGGCCGCACATCGGCAGGCAGCCGCTGGTCTCGATGAACAGGATGCCGGCGTCGCTGTCGTCGCGCGTCGGCGGATAGAGGAACCCGCCCGACATCATGTCGTGCCCGCGCGGCTCGAAGCAGAGGCCGGTGCGGATCCAGTCGAAGCGGGCGATGAAATCCTGCCGCCGCTCCGCCATCGACGCGCCGCGCAGCAGCGGCGCGCCGCCGGCGACCAGCCGCACCGGATTGCCGGCCGTATGCCCGTCGATGCAGAAGAAGGTGTGGCGCATGGGCGGCCCCCCCTTATCAGGCGGCTTGCTTGCTGGGCATGGTCGCCGCGCAGCGCTCGACCCACGCCGTCACCTCGGCGCGGCGCGCGCCGGTCAGCGGCAGGCGCGGCATGCGGACGCGCTCGCTGCCCCGGCCCATAATCTCCTCGGCAAGCTTGATCGACTGGACGAGATCATGCTCGGCATCGAGATGCAGGAGCGGCATGAACCAGCGATAGATCGCCAGCGCCTCGTCCATCTTGCCCTCGCGGAAGGCGGCGACGAGACGCACGGACTCGCGCGGGAAGGCGCTGGTCAGGCCCGACACCCAGCCGCTGGCCCCGAGCATCAGCCCCTCCAGGGCGACGTCGTCGAGCCCGGCCATCACCGTGTAGCGATCCCCGAAGCGGTTGAAGACATCGGTGAACCGACGCGAATCCGGCGCGCTCTCCTTGACCGCGACGATGTTCTTCACCTCCGACAGCGCCTCCAGCACGTCGAAGCTGACATCGACGCGATAGGCCGGCGGGTTGTTGTAGAGCATGATCGGCAGCGACGTCGCCTCGGCGACGGCGCGGAAATGCGCGACCAGCTCCGCGGGCTTGGGCACATAGACCATGCACGGCAGCACCATCAGCGCGTCCATGCCGATCGCCTCGGCATCGCGCGCGAACTGGACGGCGCGCGCCGTGGTGAACTCCGAAACGCCGCTGATCAGCGGCACCCGGCCACCCACCGCCTCCACCGCGCCGCGCAGCACGGCGCGCTTCTCGTCCGGCTCCAGGGAGTTGTTCTCGCCGCAAGTGCCCAGCAGGATCAGCCCGTCGACGCCGTCGTCGACCAGCGCGCTCTGCGTGTTCTGCGTCGCTGCAAAGTCGATCGACAGATCCCGGGCAAACTGGGTGGTCGCAGCGGGATAAACGCCCCGCCACAGGGTCTTGGACGAACTCATTTTCCGGAAACCTCCGTTGAAAGCACAGATCGTATACGGTATATCAGACCGCGTGCAAACCGAAAATCTCGCCC
>NZ_JAHKRT010000015.1 GCF_018863195.1 Sphingomonas quercus
GGCGGTGGCGCGCGACCTGCCCTATCGCGTGCTGCCGGACCTGAAGGTGCGCGCGCTGGGCGACATCCACACCGGCGGCGACTATCACACGCTGGTCGGCAACGGCCCGACCGCTGAGGCCAGCCTCGATTATTTCCGGCGCTTCAACGCGCGCTACCTGACCGTGCGCGCCAACACCACCGCGAGCGCCGAGGAGATGAAGCAGTGGCCGCGCGCCGGCACCTTCCTCAACGCCGACGGCCCGTGGGACGGCGACGAGCTGCGCCGCTGGCAGGATGACTGCCACAAGGCGGACATGGTGCTGGAGGCGGTGCGGATGGATTCCGCCTACATCATCATGAAGGAAGGGCCGCAGCGCGAGAAATATCTCGATCTCATCCGCGAGAATATCCGCAAGGCGTCGCGCGCCGGCATCCGGCTCGTCACCTATCACTGGACGATGATCCCGATCCGCCGCAACTTCACCGTGCCCGGGCGCGGCGGCTCGACCTATGACGGCTTCAGGCTGGAGAAGAACTATCGCGATCTGCCGGTCACCGAGGCCGCCGGCCGGGTGTCGATGGAGGATTACTGGTCGCGGATCGATCATTTCCTGAAGTCGATCGTGCCGGTCGCGCGCGAGAACAACGTCCGGCTCGCCGTCCATCCCTATGATCCCGGCGGTCTGCCGCTCGGCTATCAGGGCGTCGATAATTGGGACGCGGTCGACTACATGGCCGCCATCCGCAAATATATGGCCCTTTACGACGATCCCCATAACGGGCTGTGCTACGAAGTCGCCGTCACCGGCGAATCCATCCCCGATCCCAACGCCCAGCTGCCGCTGCTCCGCGAGATGGCCGAGAAGGGCAAGATCGCCCAGGTCCATTTCCGCAACATCCGCGGCGCGCAGGGCAATTTCATCGAAGTCTATGAAGATGAGGGCGATATCGACATGCTGAACTGCGTGCGCGTCCTGCGCGACACCGGCTGGCAGGGCACGCTGCTGCCCGATCACAACCCACGCCATCCCGACGACCCCAAGAAGCTCCAGGCCTTCGCCTTCTCCTATGGCTATATCGAAGGCCTCCTCCGCGCCGCCCGCGACGAAGCACGACGCGC
>NZ_JAHKRT010000002.1 GCF_018863195.1 Sphingomonas quercus
ACATATAGGAACGGCCTGATTTGTCCGATCCACCCAGGCCCAAAGACCCTGGGTAACCGGGGCCGCCGCCCACATGTCCCTTCATCAATCCAACAATGAGAAAGAGCCAACCGCCAAGCCGACACCCCCTTGATCCCTCCCCTTCCAGGTCGGGCCCTCGTGGGTGCCGATGGCGGTGAACCGCACTTCGCCGTGGCAAAGCGCCGTTGACGAGGGGCTATCTATGTCCGCGGCCGCGGCCGGTCAACTCCAATTTTGCAATTTTGTTGCGCACCCTTTCAAACCGCCCGGTTTTCGGGGTTTTCCGCCGTCCCATTCGGCCAGACACCAGTCCGAATCGGCCCCCGGTGATTCGAAAAAATGGAGACTCGGGCGCTTCGGATGGCGGAAAACTCACGATCGCCGGCCATTGCGCGGCGCCCCGGCCGATGGACCCTGGCTCAGACCTGCTGGATATAGGTGAGCATCGCTTCGGCCTCGCCCTCGATCGAATCGATGCGGCGCTTGACCAGGTCGCCGATCGAAACGAACCCGATCAGCGCGCCGTCCTCGACCACCGGCAAATGACGGATGCGTCGCCGGGTCATCATCGCCAGCGCGGTGATGATCCGGACCTTGCGATCCACCGTCACCGCCGGGCTGGTCATCACCTCGCGCACCGGCCGCTCGAGCATCGCGGCGCCGTCTTGTGCCAGGCCGTAGACGACATCACGCTCGGAAAAGATGCCGACCACATTTCCCTGCTCGACCACGGGCACGGCGCCGATCCGCTTCTCGGCCAGTATCCGCACCACCCCTGCCACACTGGTCTCGGCGGCGACGCTCACCACCGCATTGCCCTTGCCTTCGAGTATCGTGGCGATGGTCATGGCCTCTCTCCTCTTTGTCGGGTTTTTGCTGGGTTGATGATCACACTTCGCCGTTCCAAAGGAAAGCCATGCGCGCGACTCCCGAGGAAAGGGCCCACGCCTGGGCCCGCTATCGCCGGCTGATGCGGTGGATGGCGCTGGTCGCCGCCCTGGTGGTGGCGGCCGTGCTCGTCTGGCTGAAGGCGAGCGGCACGCCGATGCCGCTGCCGATGGTCATCGCCACCATTGCCGGCGTCGGCCTGTCGATGCTGCTCGGCACGGCGCTGATGGGGCTCGTCTTCCTCAGCGCGGGCAGCGGCCATGACGACATTGTCGGCGAGATCGCGCCGGAAGAGGAAGAGGATTGGGACAGGAAGGCGCCGCGGCGATGAACGACGTGCCGGAGCCGGTCTTGCGGGTCGTGCCGCGGCCGGGGGATATCAACACCAACGGCCATATCTTCGGTGGCTGGGTGCTGGCGCAGATGGACATTGCCGGCGGCATCGTCGCCGCGCGCGTCGCCCAGGGGCCGGTGGCGACCGTCGCCATCGATGCCATGCAGTTCATCGAGCCGATCCTGCTGCAGGATCTGATCTCCGTTTATGGCAAGGTCGAGCGGATCGGGCGCAGCTCGGTCGCGGTGCGCATCGAGGTCGTCGCCAGTCGCGATCGCGGCGCCACGGAGGTGAAGGTGACGCAGGCGCTGTTCACTTTCGTCGCGCTCGACGAGGATCACCGCCCGCGCCCGATCCCGCGCGACGCAGCATAAGGAAAGGGCGGCCACCGCATCCGGCGCCGCCCCGTCCTGTTGGATCGTTACCGGGAGGCGTCAGGCCTCGACCGGCAAGGTGTCGCCGGAATCGACGCGGCGGCGCGTGGTGCGGCGGCGCGGCTTTTCGGCGACATCGCTGGCAGCCACCGGTTCGGCGGCGGCGGGCTCGGCCAGGAACGCGGGCAGCGGACGCTCGCCATCGATGCGCGAGGCGGCCTCCGTCTCGGCCGGGCGCTCGCGGCGCGGACGGCCGCGCGGGCGGCGCGCCACCGGCGCCTCGTCCTCGAGCATCGCGGCGGCGACGACCGGCGCCTCCTCCGCGGGCTCGTCATCGGCGAAGGACAGCTGCTGGCGCTCCTCGCGCTCGGGCTGGGCGTTGCGATCGCGGCGATCGTCGCGCTGGGCGCGTTCGCGGCGCTCCGGCCGCGGCTGACGCTCGCCATTGACGTGGCCATTCGCCTCGCCATTGCGGCGGGCCTGCTGCGGCTGGGGCTGATCGTCATAGCGATCGCCGGCATCCGTGGCGTTCAGGTCGCCGTCGCCTTCCTCGCCGTCATAATCGTCCTGGAAATCACCGCGCTGGCGCTTCTGCTCCTCGAAGCGGCCGCGGGTCTCGCTCAGCACGCGGAAATAATGGTCGGCGAACTGGAGATAATATTCGGTCATCACCCGATCGCCCTGCATCTGGGAGTCGCGGGCGAGCGTCTTGTATTTTTCGTGAAGCTGGTTGGCGTTGCCGCGGGCACGATTGTCGATGCGATTGCCGCGATCCTGGCCGCCGCCTCCGCCGCCGCCGCCACCGTTCATGGGACGCATGCCGTTACCCCGGCCGCGCCCACGGCGGCCGTTCTGCCGATTGTTGATCAAGGTCCGAACGTCCTCGTCACTGGTGGTAGCTTCAACCACTCCACGCCCAGGCCATTCCCGGGCAAATCCATGCGCAGACCCGTGGCCGCGACAGAGGCGCATCACGCCATCCGCCACCGCATCATGCCGGCGCCGCTCGGGCTCAACGGCCGGGCGCGGCGTGGACATATGGGGTCAGCAAACGGGTCGGCCTCGCATGCGGGCTGCCATGGCATCGTGCCATATGATCAAACCCGGCCTGTCCGAGGCCCCCGTCTCGTGCTTCCCACTTAGGAGTTCGCGCCGGTAAATCCAAGGGGGTTATGCACAGATTTCAGTTAAGCTGTCGTTACAACCAGACAACGGGGCCGCCCGGCGAGATCGGGCCTGAGCGCCACGCGGAGGCCGGCGGCGCGGAACAGGGCGCCCGCGGATTCGGCCTGGGCGCTGCCGATTTCGATGCACGCGACGCCGCCCGGCGCGATCTGGGCGCCGATCAATGGCGCCAGCCGGCGATAATCGTCGAGCCCATCCGCGCCGGCGAACAGCGCCGAGGCGGGCTCATGCCCGGCCACCTCGCGCGGCAACGCCGCACCAGCCTCGACATAGGGCGGGTTGCACAGCACCAGATCATGCGCCCGGCCATCGCCTTCCCAGCCGCCCGGGCGGATCTCGGCGCGGGCCGCCATGCCGAGAATGGCGGCATTGCCGGCGGCGATGGCCACCGCGGCGGGCGAGGCATCGACGCCCACGCCCCGCGCGCGGGGCCATTGGTCCAGCGCGGCGAGCAGCAGCGCGCCGGATCCGGTGCCGAGGTCGAGCACGGAGCGAGGGCCCGCGGTGCCGGCGAAATGCTCCACCGCCGCCTCGATCAGCGTCTCGCTGTCGGCGCGCGGCACCAGCACGCCCGGGCCGACGGCGAGGCTCACCGTCCAGAAATCCCGCCGGCCGACGATATAGGCGACCGGCTCGTGCGCCAGCCGCCGCGCCACCAGCGCCGCAAATCCGGCGGGCACGGCATCGTCCAGCCGTCCGAGCAGCAGCGCGTCGCGGCTCACGCCGAGCGCATGGGCGGCGAGCAATTCCGCATCGAGCCGGCCGGTATCGCTGAACTCCGCGAATGCCGCCGCCGCCCGCGCGATCGCGGCGCGGAGGGTTTCAGCCATCCTGGTCGAGATTGGCGAGCCGCGCCGCCTCATCCTCGGCGATCAACGCGCCGAGCAGCTCATCCATCTGCCCCTCGATGATCTCGGGCAGGCGATGCAGCGTCAGGTTGATGCGATGATCGGTGACGCGGCCTTGCGGGAAATTATAGGTGCGGATGCGCTCCGATCGATCGCCCGATCCGACCATGGATTTGCGCGCGCCCGCCCGCGCGCTGGCCAGCCGCTCGCGCTCCAGCTCGTAGAGCCGGGCGCGCAGCACCTTCATCGCCTTGGCCTTGTTCTTGTGCTGGCTCTTCTCGTCCTGCTGGCTGACGACGAGGCCGGTCGGCAGGTGGGTGATGCGCACCGCGGAATCCGTGGTGTTGACGGATTGCCCCCCCGGTCCGGACGAACGGAACACGTCGATGCGCAGATCCTTGTCGTCGATCTGCACGTCCACCTCCTCGGCCTCGGGCAATACCGCCACCGTCGCCGCCGAGGTATGGATGCGGCCGCCGCTCTCGGTGGCGGGAACGCGCTGCACGCGATGGACGCCGCTTTCGAACTTGAGGCGCGCGAACACCCCCTGGCCGGTGACGCTCGCCACCACTTCCTTATAGCCGCCGAGTTCCGCCTGGCTTGCCGAGATCAGCTCGACCCGCCAGCCCCGGCTGTCGGCATAGCGCTGGTACATGCGGAACAGGTCGCCGGCGAACAGCGCCGCCTCGTCGCCCCCGGTTCCGGCCCGAATCTCGAGAATGGCCGATCGTTCGTCGGCGGCGTCGCGCGGCAGCAGGCTGATGGCGAGATGCCGCTCCGCCTCGGCCAGACGGCCCTGATTCTCGGTGAGTTCCTCGGCGGCGAGCGCGCGCAGCTCGTCGTCGGCGTCGCGCGTCATCTGGGTCAGCGAGGCGGCCTCGGCGCGCAGCCGCCGCACATCGGCCGCCGCCGCCGCCACCGGCTCCAGCTCGGCATATTCGCGCGACAGGCTGACGAAGCGCTCGGGGGCGAGACCGGGCGCGGCCATCGCGTTACCGAGTTCGTCGCGCCGCGCCTCGATCGCCGCGATGCGCTGGTCGCTGATCGTCGGGGTCAAGACGCCACCGCGTCTGCCACGCCCTCAATCGGCACGGTGCGCTGCTCGCCGGTGGCGAGATGCTTCACCGACGCTTGCCCCTGCGCGATCTCGTCGTCCCCGATGATCACGGCATAGCGCGCGCCGGCCGCGTCGGCGCGCTGCATCCGCTTCTTCATATTGCCGCGCCAGCCCATGTCGGCAGCGATGCCCGCTCGCCGAAGCCGCGCGAGGAGGCCGGCGCACACCGCCTCGGCGGCGGCCCCCATCGGCACCAGAGCGACGTCGATCCGCTCCGCCGCCGGCTCATCCAGCAGCATGGCCAGCCGCTCGATCCCGGCCGCCCAGCCCACCGCCGGCGTCTCCGGCCCGCCCAATGACTGGATCAGCCCGTCATACCGGCCGCCGGCGAGAACGGTGCCCTGCGCGCCAAGCCGATCGGTGACGAACTCGAAGGCGGTATGCCGATAATAATCGAGGCCGCGCACCAGCCGATCGTTGCGCACCCAGGCGACGCCGGCAGCGTCCAGCCCCTTGGTCACGCTCTCGAAGAAAATGCCGGCCTCGCTGGTCAGGAAGGCGTCGATCCCCGGTGCTGCATCGGCCACCGGACGATCGCGCGGGTCCTTGGAATCGAGGATGCGCAGCGGATTCTTCTCCAGCCGCGTCAGGCTGTCCTCGGATAATTCGCCGCGATGCCGCTCGAAATGGGCGACCAGCGCCGCGCGCCAGGCGTCGCGCGTCTCGCGGTCGCCGAGCGTGTTGAGCTGCAGCGTGACACCATCGGCGATGCCGAGCTCGTGGAGAAGCTGGTCGGCGAGCGCGAGCAGCTCCACATCGGCCATCGGCTCGGCCGCGCCGATCACCTCGGCGTCGATCTGGTGGAACTGGCGATAGCGCCCTTTTTGCGGCCGCTCATAGCGGAAGACGGGGCCGTGGGTGGCGATCTTCAGCGGCGCATATTGCTGCCAGCCCTCCGTCAGGAAGGCGCGGCACAGGCCGGCCGTGAATTCGGGCCGAAGCGTCAGCGATTCGCCGCCGCGGTCCTCGAAGCTGTACATTTCCTTGGAAACGACATCGGTGGTCTCGCCGAGCGAGCGCGCGAACACCGCGGTCGCCTCGAACACCGGCATCTCGACGCGCCCGAAGCCGTAAAGCCGGCGCACCGTCTCGAAGGCCTCGACCACCCGGCCGAAGCGCCTCGCCATGTCGCCGATCATGTCCTGCGTGCCGCGTATCGGGCGCGGCGTCGTCATGCTTGTCATGGGGTGCGGCCAGTAGAGCAAATTGGCGGCACGCGGAACATCCTTCGCATTCGCAATATCATTCGCCGATTCTGGCTTGAGGCCGGACGTATCACTGCTTATGCGCCCGCAGCATGAACATCGATCTCATCCCCATCGGGCCGAATCCGCCGCACGAGCTCAACGTGATCATCGAGGTGCCCGTCGGCGGCGAGCCGGTGAAATATGAGTTCGACAAGGCGTCCGGCGCGCTGTTCGTCGATCGCATCCTGCATACGCCGATGCGCTATCCGGCCAATTATGGCTTCGTGCCGCATACGCTGTCGCCGGATGGCGACCCGCTCGACGCGCTCGTGGTGGCGCGCTCGCCGTTCATCCCCGGCTCGGTGGTCCGCGTGCGCCCGATCGCTGTCCTCAAGCTTGAGGACGAGGCCGGCGGCGACGAGAAGCTGCTCACCGTGCCGATCGACGGCACCTTCCCTTACTACACCAACGTCGTCGAGGGCCATGACCTGCCCGAGATCGTGATGCAGCAGATCGAGCATTTCTTCACCCATTACAAGGACCTGGAGTCCAAGAAGTGGGTGCGCATCGGCAATTGGGGCGACGCCGAGGAGGCCAAGCGCATCATCGTCGAGGCGATCGACGCCAACAAGACGGCCAAGGGCCAGACCAAGTCGCATCTCTGATCGGGGCGGGGCGGTGACCTTGATCGCCCTCCACGCTATCCTCAGCCGATGACGGGCATCGGCAGCCGGATCGCACCGGCACGTTTCGTGCTGTTCCTCGGGCTGCTCGCCGCAGGCGTCGCCGTGGCCGTCGGCTCGATGGGCTGGCGGCGCGGCTTCCTGATCGGCTTCGACGTCGCCGCCGTCGGGTTTCTCCTCTCGCTCGTTCCGCTGTTCCGTGATCGCGGCGCCGACGCGATGCGGGCGCGCTCCCGGGCGAACGATGCCAACCGCGTGCTGCTGCTGGCCATCACCGGCGCGGTGATGGTCGCGATCATGACCGCGATCGCGGCCGAGCTTTCCAGCAAGGGCGGCCCCAGCCCGGCCGTGGCGGGCCTGATCGTGGCCACCCTGCTGATCGCCTGGGTGTTCTCCAACGCCGTCTATGCACTCCATTATGCGCACGTCTTCTACCTGCAGCAGGAGGGCGAGGACAAAGGCGGCCTCGATTTCCCGGACTGCGACGAGCCCGATTACTGGGACTTCGCCTATTTCGCCTTCACGCTGGGCATGACGTTCCAGACCTCCGACGTGTCGATCCGCTCCCGCGCGCTGCGCACGACGGCGCTGTTCCACAGCCTCGCCGCCTTCATCTTCAATATCGGCGTGCTGGCCTTCTCGATCAACGTGCTGGGCGGCTAGGGCACGATCCTAGGCGAGCAGCTTCAGGCCGCCGATCGCCAGCACGACGACGAGGATCAGCGCGACGCGCAGCGCGCTCGCCGGTTCGCCGAACGCGGCGATGCCGACGATCACCGTGCCGACCGCGCCGATCCCGCCCCACACCGCATAGGCGGTGCCCATCGGGATCGTTCGCGAGGCGAGTTCCAGCAGCCCCATCGACAGGCTTACCGAGCCGAGAAAGCCCAGCGTCCACGGGATGTTGCGAAAGCCGTCGACGAAACGCAGGCAGGTGGTGAAGCCCACCTCGAACAACCCGCCGATGATGAGCAGCATCCAGGCCATGGTTCAGCCTTCCGCCGCCAGCCGGGCGATACCGGCCGCGTCCAGCCGCCAGGGCTGCCAGCCGCGCGTCGCACGCGCGCCGATGCGGGTGTAGAAGTCCATCGCCTCGATATTCCAGTCGAGCACCGCCCAGTCGATCCGCTGATAGCCGCGCCGTGCCGCCTCTCCGGCCAATGCGCGGAACAGCGCTCGCCCGACGCCGCGCCCGCGCGCCGCCTCGTCGACGAACAGATCCTCCAGATACAGGCCTTGCGTGCCCGTCCAGGTCGAGAAGTTGCGGAACCACAGGGCGAGGCCGACGCTGCGCCCGTCAAGCTCGGCGATGAAGGCATGGACGCCGGCATCCGGCCCGAACATCGCCGCCTGCAGCGACGCCTCCGTCGCCTTCACCGCATCGGGCTCGCGCTCATAGGCAGCCAGCGCACGGATCATGCGCAGGATTTCCGCCTCGTCCCCCGGACGTGCCACGCGCACCATCACACTCAAAGCCCTATCTCCACATTGCCGGGGCCCGCCACCGCCACCGGCCGGCTGCGCATCGCCACCACGCATCCGCACACGATCAGCGCCGCGCCGGCGAGCGTCGCGAGCCCGACAGCCTCGCCGAACACCGCCCAGCCGAACAGGCAGGCCCAGATGAACGCGCTATATTCCACCGGCACCAGATAGCTGGCCGGCGCGCGCGCATAACCCCATGACAGCAACAGCAACGACACGCTGGCGAGCAGCGCCGCCAGCGCGATCTCCCACCAATGACCAGCCGGGGAAGCGATCGGGACGACAGGCGCCGCCAGCACGAGGAACAGCCCGATCGTGGCGCTCTGGAAGAAGGCGATCTCCAGCGGCCCCGCCGCCTGCGCCTGCTGGCGCTGGAGGACGAGATTATAGGCGTAGCACAAGGCCGAGAAGATGATCGCCGCGATACCCGGCAGCCGCGACGGATCCCCCTCCCCCCGCGTCGCGCCGGCCAGGATCACCAGCACGCCGGCAAAGGCGACGAGGCTGCCGTGGATCGCGCCCCGTCCGACCTTCTCGCCGAGCAGCACGGCAGCCAGGTAAAGCGCGAGCAAAGGCGCGACGAAGGTCAGCGCGATCGCCTGCGCCATCGGCACCCGCGCCAGCCCCCAGAAGAAGCTCACCGTCATCAGCGCCGTGACGGCCCCACGCAGCAGGTGCAGCCGCATCGCGCCGGCTGCCGGCACGGACGGGCGCGTGGCGAGCCACGGCAGCCCGGCGATGACGCAGCCCGCCGCGCACCGCCACACCATCGCCGAATAGGCGCCGATGGCGAGGCTCAGCCCCTTCATCACCGCATCCATCGCCGCGAACAGGGCGATGCCGAGCCCGGCCGCGGCAAAGGCCCGGACGGCGATTGCCTCAGCCGGGGTGATGCTCACTCCGCGGCCTGGGCCGCGGCATCGTTCTCCGCCTCAATCTCGGCGGCGCGCGCCTCGACCAGCCTGACGATGTGGTCGAGCATGTCGGCGTCCTGCACGGTATGATCGGTGACGCCCTTGAGATAGACCATGTGCTTGCCGTTGCCGCCGCCGGTCAGCCCGATATCGGTCTCGCGCGCCTCGCCCGGCCCGTTGACCACGCAGCCCAGCACGGAAAGCGACAGCGGCGTGCGGATATGCTGCAGCCGCGCCTCCAGCGTCTCGACGGTGCGGATCACGTCGAAGCCCTGCCGCGCGCAGGACGGGCAGGATACGACGCGCACGCCGCGATTGCGGATGCCGAGCGCCTTGAGGATCTCGAAGCCGACGCGCACCTCCTCCTCCGGCTCGGCGGACAGCGACACGCGGATGGTGTCGCCGATGCCGTACCAGAGCAGCGAGCCGAGCCCGATCGAGGACTTCACCGTGCCGCCGATCAACCCGCCCGCCTCGGTGATGCCGAGATGCAGCGGGCAATCGACCGCCTCGGCCAGCTGCTGGTAGGCGGCGACGGCAAGGAACACGTCCGACGCCTTCACGGCGACCTTGTATTCGCGGAAATCGGCGTCCTCGAGCAGCTTGATATGGTCGAGCGCGCTTTCCACCAGCGCCTCGGGGCAGGGCTCGCCATATTTCTCCAGCAGGTCCTTTTCGAGACTGCCGGCGTTGACGCCGATGCGGATCGAACAGCCATTGGCCTTGGCGGCGTTGACCACCTCGCGCACGCGCGCTTCCGAGCCGATATTGCCGGGGTTGATGCGCAGGCAGGCCGCGCCCGCGTCAGCCGCCTCCAGCGCGCGCTTGTAATGAAAATGGATGTCGGCCACGATCGGCACGCGCGAGGCACGCACGATCTGCCTGAGCGCCGCCGTCGATTCCTCGTCCGGGCAGGAGACGCGGATGATGTCGACGCCCGCATCCTCGCAGCGGCGAATCTGGTCGATCGTCGCCGTCACGTCGGGGGTGGGCGTGTTGGTCATGGTCTGCACCGTCACCGGGGCATCGCCGCCGACGGGGACATTGCCGACCATGATCTGGCGGGATTGGCGGCGCATGATATCGCGCCAGGGACGGATCGACATGAAACGCTCCGGTAACTGCGTCATGCCCTATAGCCGATCGCCGGCCGAGGCCAAACACAGGAGGTGGCAATTCCTCCCATCACCGTTAAAGGCGCGCCGGTGACCTGGAGGCTCCTCATCCATGGCGGCGCGGGCGCGATGCGCCGCGATCGCCTGACGCCCGCCGAGGATGCCGGCGCGAGGGCTGGCCTGTCGACGGCGCTGGCGGCGGGCAAGGCCGTGCTGGCCGGCGGCGGCGGCGCGCTCGACGCGGTCGAGGCGGCGGTGCGCGTGCTGGAGGACGATCCCCATTTCAACGCCGGGCGCGGCTCGGTCTTCACCTGGGACGGGGGAAACGAGATGGATGCGGCGGTGATGGCCGGCGCCGATCGCGCCGCCGGTGCCGTCACCGGCGTCACCGCCACGCGCAATCCCGTCAGCCTCGCCCGCGCCGTGCTCGACAATAGCGAGCATGTGCTGCTGTCGGGCGCGGGTGCCGACGAGTTCTCCCTCGCCCAGGGACTGGAGCAGGCAGGCGCGGAGTGGTTCGCGATTGCCGAGCGGCGCCGCCAGCTCGACGAGCTGAAGGCCGGCGCCGGCTTCGACAGCGGCATGAAATATGGCACGGTCGGCGCTGTCGCTTGCGATGCCGCCGGCCATGTCGCGGCCGCCACCTCGACCGGCGGGCTCACCGCCAAGCGCTGGGGCCGGATCGGTGATTCGCCGCTGATCGGCGCCGGCACCTGGGCGGACGATCGCGCCGGCGCCATCTCCTGCACCGGCGCCGGGGAGTATTTCATCCGCGCCTGCGCCGCCCATGAAATCGCGGCGCGGATGCGCCTCGCCGGCCTTGCGCCCGAGGCGGCGGCCGAGACCGTGCTGGCCGAGATCAGGGCGATGGGCGGCACCGGCGGGGTCATCGTCGCCGCCCCGGACGGCCGCCACGCCTGGCGCTTCACCACGCCCGCCATGTACCGCGGCGTCGCCGGTGCCGACCTTCCGACACTGGTCGCGATCTACGGAGACGAAGCCTGATGCGCCGCCTGGCCGCCGCCCTTGTCGCCGCGCTGGTGGCGGTGATGCCCGCGCCGGCCCTCGCCTGGTGGGAATATGGGCACGAGATGGTGGCCGCGGTGGCGATGCGCTCGGTCACGCCGCGCACCCGCGCCGCGATCCGCGATTTGCTGCGCCACCAGGGGCTGATGCGCACGCCGACCTGCCCGGCGCGGACGCTGGAGGAGGCGAGCGTGTGGGCCGACTGCATCAAGCCGTTGGGCGACCGCTTCAGCTACATCTATTCCTGGCATTATGAGAATGTCGACGTGTGCAAACCGTTCGACCTCACGACGCCATGCGCCGACGGCAATTGCGTGTCGTCGCAGATCGAGCGGGCGGCGCGCATGCTCCATGATCCGCGCCTGCCGCTGCGCGACCGGGTCGAGGCGCTGCTGCTGCTCACCCATTTCATGGGCGACATTTCCCAACCGATGCACGCCGGCGATCGCGGTGATCGTGGCGGCAACGACCTGGCCGCCGATTACGGCCTGATCGGCGGGCGCACCAATCTCCATTCCATCTGGGACGGGCTGCTGCCCGAACGGGCGCTGTCCACCCCGCCGGCCGCGCCGGACGGTCTGCTGGCCGGCCTCGGCGCGGAGGAGAGGGCCCGGCTCCAGGCCGGCAGTGTCGAGGATTGGGCGCGCGACGGCTGGCAGGTCGCCCATGATCTCGCCTACGCGCCGCTGCTTTCCGGCGATGCCTGCGCGCTCGTGCCGCAAGGCATGCGGCCGCGCCTCAGCCAGGAGCAGATCGCGGCGCTCGTTCCGGCGGTGCGCAGGCAGGTGGAGAAAGGCGGTCTCAGGCTGGCGCGCCTGCTCGACGAGGCGCTCGGCGGCACCGCACCCGCCCCGGGCTCGCCATTGCTCCCCAAGCCGCGAGGCTAGGGCCGGTCGCCCTCACCCGACCGCCACCGCCAGCCGCCACGCGTGCGCCACCTCGCATGTGATCGGCATTCCGGTTCCGTAGCGATAGCGCTTCGGGGCGAACCAGTAGCGGCGCGCGTCATCCACGGCGCGCTCCCAAAAAGAACGGGCCGCAATTCTATCCGAATTGCGACCCGTTTCCAGTCCGATGCCCTGGGGCTCCGGCTTATTCCGGCACCACCGTCACGGCGCGACGGTTCTGCTGCCAGGCCGCCTCGTCGGAGCCGAGCGCGGTCGGGCGCTCCTTGCCGTAGCTGATCGTCGACAGGCGACCGGCGTCGATGCCCTTGCCGACCAGGTAATTCTTGGCGGCATTGGCGCGGCGATCGCCGAGGGCGAGGTTATACTCGCGCGTGCCGCGCTCGTCGCAATGGCCCTCGATCGTTGCGCGGACGTTCGGATATTTGGCGAGCCACTGCGCCTGCGCGTCGAGCGTCGCGCGCGCGTCCGAATCGAGATCCTGCGAGTCGAGCGCGAAGTAGACGCGGTCGCTGCCGGCCTGCGCAATGAACTCCGCGCGGCTGCCGGGGCGCGGGCCGTTCTGCGCGGTGGGCGGCGGCGGCGGCGGCGGCGTCGGAGCGGGCTCGGCGGCCGGGCTCGGCGGCGGCGGCGGCAGCTCCGGCGGCGCCTTCTTCGCGCAACCGGCAACGGCGATGAGCGCGGCTATAGCCAGTAGTCTGGCCGGGGTGCTGGGCATAGTCGATCCTCTTCGTGGTTAGTCGGGATTTTACCACCCCCCGCCAGACGCGACACGCGGGAGGGTCGCCGTTTGACGCGGCTGCGTCAACCCGGCCTTGGTTCATGGCAGGATCGGGCCCCATGCGGGGTCCGATCCGTCGAGCGGGGTCGGGATCCGGCGCTCATTCACGCCGGTCAGATCGACCGACCAGAGATCAGCCTTGCCCGACCCTTGCGCGGAACGGAAGAACATGATGACGCGGCCGTTCGGGGACCAGCTCGGCCCCTCGTCCTGCCAGCTGTTGGTCAGCACCTTCTCGTTGCCGCCGCCCGGCGACATCGTGCCGATGCGGAAATTGCCGTCCATCTTGGTGAATGCGATCAGGTCCCCCTTGGGGCTCCACACCGGCGTGGCGTAGCGGCCACTGCCGAAACTGATGCGCTGCTGGTTCGATCCGTCGGCGTTCATGACGTAGATCTGCTGCCCGCCGGACCGGTCGCTCTCGAAGACGATCTTGCTGCCGTCCGGCGAATAGCTCGGCGCGGTGTCGATCGAGGGCGAGGTAGTCAGCCGTTCCGGCCGGCCGCCGCTCGCCGCGACGCGATAAATGTCGGTATTGTTGGCCACCGACATGGAAAAGACGATCCAGTGCCCGTCCGGCGAGAAGCGGGGCGCGAACGTCATGTTCGGCTGGTCGACGACGAGCCGCTGCCGGCCGGAGCCGACATCATAGACATAGACGCGCGGCCGGTCGTTCTGGAACGACATATAGACGATCGTCTGCTGGTTGGGCGCAAAGCGCGGCGTCAGGACGAGGCTCTGGCCGTTGGTCAGGAAGCGGTGGTTGGCGCCGTCCTGGTCCATGATGGCGAGCCGCTTGATGCGGTTGTTCTTCGGGCCCGTTTCCGAGACGTAGACGACGCGGCTGTCGAAATAGGGGCCTTCGCCGGTCAGCCGCGCATAAACCTCGTCGGCGCATTTATGCGCGCCGCGGCGCCATTGCTCCGGCCGCAGCGTGAAGCCCTGCCGGGCGAGCTCGGTCTGGGCGAACACATCGTAGAGATAGCAGCCGACGAAGATCGTGCCGTCGCCATTGGCCTGGACGAACCCTTGCACCAGCGCCTGCGCGCCGGTGTTGGCCCAGGTCGGGTAATCCGGCGCATCCATCTGCGTCAGCGACACCGGCGGCGGGCTCGCCACCGGCCGGAACAGGCCGGAGCCCTTGAGATCGTCCGAAACGATCTTGGCGATCTGCCGGCCGAGCGCCGTCGTCTCGCCGGCCGGGGTCTGCATGGCGACGCGGGGCGGCATGTCCGGGATCGCGATCGGCATCGGCTGGGAAATGCCCCCGCTCACGTCCACCCGAAGCTGCGCCGCGGCCGGCGCGGCGAGCGTGGCGAGCACGAGCAGGAGGAGGGATTTAAGGCGCGGCATCGGCGTCTCCGGGTTCATCGTTCGAGCGTAGCGTCGAAGTTGAGCGGCTCGAGCAGCTTCCAGTAATCATAAAGGTCGGGCGGCAGCTTGAGCGGCGCCGCCTTGTAGACGGTGCGGATCGCGGCGTCGGCATGCTGGCGGGCGTAAGAACGGTTGCTGTCGTTGATGCCGTCCTGGCCGATCACCTCGGGCCGGCCGGCGATAGAGCCATCCGGGTTGAGATGCACGCGCAGCGACGTGCGCAGCGCCCCGATCGGCCCGGACGGCGGCACCCAGTAGCGCGCCAGCTGCTCGCGGATCGCGGCCGCGAGCGAAGCTTGCGCCACGCCGCTCATCGGCGCGGGTGGGGTGTTGGCCTTGCCCTGCGCGGCCCCCAGCCCTTTCAGGAAATCCGGGCCGAGGCGCGCGCCCTTGGCCTTGTTCGTGTCGGCCGAGGCACTCTTGCCCTCGCTCGCCGCCTGGGTCTTGATGCTCTTCAGGAAATCGGCGCCAAGCGGCTTGGGTGACGGCTTCGGCACCGGCTTCGCGGCGGGCGTCGGCTTGGCCGGCGCCGGCTTTTCCGCCTCGGGTTTGGGCTCCGGCTTCGGCGCCGGCTTGGGCGGCGCGGCCTGCGGCTCGGGCGGGCTCGGCGCGGGGGCGGCCGCCTCGGGCGGGGCGGCGGCCTCTTCCGGCTTGCCCTGCTCCGGCGCGACCGAGGGCGCGGCGGCCTCGTTCGACGCCTTCGGCGCGGCCGCGGTCAGGCCGACCTCGTCGACGAACATCACGTCGAGCGGCTGATTCTGCGACGGCATCTTGTTGCGCGCGGCGAACAGCCCGAGCGAGAGCGCGGCGAACAGGGCGACATGCCCCGCCACCGACAGGCCCAGCCCGGTCCGTTCCGCGCGGTCCATGCTCATTGCGCCGCCTCGCCCGCTTCGCCCGGCTGGTCTGCCGCGGCGCCGTTGTTCGCGGCCGATGACACCAGCGCCACCTTGTTCAGTCCGGCGCGGTTTAGCTCGCCCATCACCGCCATCACCCGGCCGTAATCGAGGCTGGCGTCGGCGCGCAGATAGACCTGTCGCTCCCTGCCCTCTGGCCCGGTGGCGATGGCGGCGAGCCGCTCCGGCAATACCCCCGTCGCCACCTGCTGATCGTCGACGAAGGTCTGGCCCTGGGCGTCGATCGAGATTTGCACCGGCTGCTGCTTCTGATCGAGCGCGCCGGCGCGGCTGTCCGGCAGGTTCACCGGCACGCCGGTGACCAGCAGCGGCGCGGTGACCATGAAGATGATCAGCAGCACCAGCATCACGTCGACCAGCGGCGTGACGTTGATCTCGGCCATCGGCGCGCGTCCCCGCCGTCCGCGCCCGCCGGACTGGATCGGGCTCATCGCCATTATTCGGCCTCCAGCTCGCGGCTCAGCGTGGCGTGGAAGGCATCGGCGAAGCGATGCAGCCGCGCCTCGAGCCGATTGAGGCCGTGGGTCAGGCGGTTATAGGCGATGACCGCGGGAATCGCCGCGAACAGGCCGAGGGCGGTCGCGAACAGCGCCTCGGCGATGCCCGGTGCAACCACGGCGAGGCTCGAATTCTCCTGCGCGGCGATATCGGTGAAGGCGCGCATGATGCCCCATACGGTGCCGAACAGGCCGACGAACGGCGCCACCGCGCCGGTGGTGGCGAGGATGTTGAGCTTGTCCGACAGGCGATCCATCTCCGCGTCCGCGGCCGAGCCCATGATGCTGGCGAGCCGCGCGCGCGTGCCGGTGCGGTCCACCGCCGGCCCCTTGGTCGAGCGGCGCCATTCCTGCACGCCGGCCAGGAACACCCGCGCGCTCGGCAGCTCGGAGGCGCGATGCGCGGTATAATAGGTGTCGATATCCTCGGCCTTCCAGAAATCCTGCTCGAAGCGCTCATTGGCGCCGCCGAGGCGGCGCATGCGCAGAACGTGGCCGATGATGATCGACCACGTCCAGATGCTGGCGGCGAGCAGGCCGATCATCACCGTCTTCACCACGATGTCGGCTTGAAGGAAGAGGGCGACCGGCGATATGCTGGCACCGGCTGCGGCGGCGGCGGGCAGGACACTCATGCGGGGCTCGATTCCTCCTGATGGTTAGACGCCCGGGCCAAATCATCGAAAATCCCGACCCATGGTTTTGGTTGCCTGCGCGGGCGGCCGTCCGGCGACAGGAAGGCGACCGTTACGTCCGCGACGGCAATCTCCTCCCCATCGCGCCTGACTCTTTGATGAATGGCGCATGACGCGCCGCGCGAACGCAGCACGCGGCTTTCGATGACCAGCGCATCGCCGAGCCGCGCCGGGCGGACGAAACGCAGATCGACATGGGTGACGGCATAGACGCCTTCGCCGGCCTCATGCGCCGCGCGCTGGTCGATCCCCACGCAGGCGAGCATGTCCGACCGCGCCCGTTCCATGAAGCGCAGGTAATTGGCGTGATAGACGACGCCGCCGACATCGGTGTCCTCGAAATAGACGCGCACCGCGAAATGATGCACGCCTCCGAGGAAGCCACCTTCATAGGGGCGGTCGAGAGGATGCCCGGCCATGGCCCCGCTTTACTGGTCCGATTCGCAGGGTGGAACCCCGGATATGATCAATCGAACAGGCCGTCCTGACCGCCCCGCGGCGGGACGAGGCCGAGATGGGTCCACCCCCGCCCGTTCAGCACTCGCCCGCGCGCGGTCCGCGCCACCAGGCCGAGCTGGATGAGATAGGGCTCGATCACTTCCTCGATCGTGTCGCGCGGCTCGGACAGGCCGGCGGCGAGCGTCTCCACCCCCACCGGCCCGCCGGCATAGATGTCGGCGATCATATGGAGATAGCGCCGGTCCATCGCGTCGAGACCGAGCGCGTCCACCTCCAGCCGGTTGAGCGCGGCGTCCGCCACCCGGGCGTCGACCGTCCCGGCGCCGGCGACATCGGCAAAGTCGCGGACCCGCCGGAGCAGCCGGCCGGCGATGCGCGGCGTGCCCCGCGCGCGCCGCGCGATCTCGGAAGCGCCGTCGGGCGCGATGCCGAGGCCGAGCAGCCCGGCGGCGCGCGTCACCACCCGCTCCAGCTCGTCCACGGTATAGAATTGCAGACGGATCGGGATGCCGAAGCGATCGCGCAGCGGCGTCGTCAGCAGGCCCTGCCGGGTCGTCGCGCCGACCAGCGTGAAGCGCGGCAGATCGATGCGCACCGAGCGCGCCGACGGCCCCTCGCCGATCATCAGATCGAGCGCGCGATCCTCCATCGCCGGATAAAGCACCTCCTCGACCTGCGGACTGAGCCGGTGGATCTCGTCGATGAACAGCACGTCGCCATCCTCGAGATTGGTGAGGAGCGCCGCGAGATCGCCCGACTTGGCGATCACCGGGCCGGAGGTGGCGCGGAAGCCGACGCCCATCTCCCGCGCGACGATCTGGGCGAGCGTCGTCTTGCCGAGGCCGGGAGGGCCGAAGAACAGCACATGGTCGAGCGCCTCGCCCCGCGCCTTGGCAGCGTGAAGGAACACGCGCAGATTCTCCCGCGCCGCCTTCTGCCCGACGAAGTCGTCGAGGGTGCGCGGGCGCAGCGCGGCGTCGACATCCTCGGGCGCGCGGGCGGGGCTGATAAGGCGGTCGGGGCTGGTCACGCGGCCGGGATAGCGCCCATGCGATGGACAGTCGATGCCGGGGATCGCTATTCCCGCCTCATGACCGAGACTCCATCCGCCAAGCCGCCCGTCCTCATGCTCATGCGCAACCCGTCGCCCTGGGCGCTGGACGATCTCGCCACGCGCTACACCCTGCTCAGCGAGCCGGCGCCCGGCATCGAGGTGGTGATCACCGGCGGCACCGAGGGCATCGACGCGGCCACCATCGACCGGCTGCCCGACCTCAAGCTGATCGCGGTCTGCGCCGTCGGCTATGACCAGACCGACGTCGCCCACGCCCATGCCCGTGGCGCCGAGGTGACCAATACGCCGGACGTGCTCACCGACGACGTCGCCGACCTCGCCATCGGTCTGATGATCGCCACCGCGCGGCGCATTCCGGCGATGGACCGCTATGTCCGCGGCGGCCGCTGGGTGCGCGACGGCGCGGCGCCGCTCGCCACCCGCTTCAGCGGCCGGCGCATCGGCATTCTCGGCCTCGGGCGCATCGGGCGCGCCATCGCCTGGCGCGCCGTGCCCTTCGCCCTCGAGATCGCCTATCACGCCCGTTCCGAGCGGCGGGACGTGCCGTGGCGCTATGAGGCCGACCCGGTGGCGCTGGCCGCCTCCGTCGATGTGCTGGTGGTGGCGACGGCGGGGGGCGCCGGCACCGCCGGGCTGGTCGACCGCGCCGTGCTCGACGCGCTGGGGCCTGACGGCATGCTGATCAACATCGCGCGCGGCTCGGTGGTCGATGAGGCGGCGCTGGTCGCGGCGCTGGCCGAGGGCCGGCTGGGCAGCGCCGGCCTCGACGTGTTCGCGGACGAGCCCAATGTGCCGCAAGCGCTGCTGGCGATGGAGAATGTCGTGCTCATGCCGCACATGGGCAGCGCCACCCGCCAGACACGCGCCGCCATGGCCCAGCTCGTCATCGACAATGTCGACGCGTTCTTCGCCGGCAGGCCGCTGCTGACGCCGGTGCCGCGCGGCAATTAGGGGTCGATATTCCCCGTCATCCCGAACCCGTTTCAGCAGCTGCCGAGCCGCTCATCCCCCTCATTCCGGGCTGGCCGGCTAGCGTCCGCGCGGTCCCCACAGGATGATCGCTGCGCCGATCAGGCAGACGAGCGCGCCGATCAAATCCCAGCGGTCCGGCCGCACGCCTTCCGCCAGCCACAGCCAGCCGATCGCGGTGACGATGTAGATGCCGCCATAGGCCGCATAGGTCCGCCCGGCCTGATCCACCGGCACCAGGGTCAGCAACCATGCGAACAGGCAGAGCGAGGCGGCGCCGGGGGCGATCCACCAGATCGATTTGCCCAGCCTCAGCCACGCCCAGAAGGCGAAGCAGCCGGCGATCTCCGCCACCGCCGCGCCGACATAGGCGAGATAGGGCATCCTCCTATCGCGCCGCCTTGCGCAGCGCGAGGCGGACCAGCGCGTCGAGGCCGGCGCCCGGGCCCAGCTCCTCTTCGGCCGCCGCCACCGCCGCCGAGGCGTCACCCGGCTTGAAGCCGAGATTGGCGAGCGCCGAGAGCGCATCCGCCGCCGCGCCGGCGCGGGGCGCGGCTGCCCCGCCGCCGCCTGGCCCGAGCGCGACGCCGCCCGCCTTGTCCTTCAGCTCGGTGACGATGCGCAGGGCGAGCTTCGGGCCGACACCGTTGGCGCGTGCCACCATCGCCTTGTCGCCGCTCGCCACCGCGCGCACCAGCTCGCCGGGATCGAGCACGGACAGGATGGCCAGCGCCACGCGGCCGCCCACCCCCTGTACCGAGCCGAGCAGCCGGAACCAGTCCCGCTCCGCCGCCGAGCCGAAGGCGAAGAGGGTGATGGCGTCTTCGCGCACCTGCATTTCGGTAAGCAGGGTCACCTCTCCGCCGACCGCACCGATCGCGGCGAGCGTGCGTCCCGACGCCTGCGCCAGATAGCCGACGCCGTTCACGTCGATGACGAGATGGTCCGCGCCGACTTCGGCCAGCCTGCCGGAAAGCCGCGCGATCATGCCACGCTCCGCCGGATGGCGTGGGCCAGCCCGAGATGATGGGCATGGGTGATCGCGACGGCGAGGGCATCGGCGGCGTCGGCCCCGGCGATCGCCGCGCCCGGCAGCAAGCGGGCGACCATCGCCTCGACCTGCCCCTTCTCGGCGCTGCCGGTGCCGACCAGCGCCTTCTTGACCAGTCGGGGCGCATATTCGCCCACCGTCACGCCGCTGCGCGCCGCCGCGAGCAGCACCACGCCGCGCGCCTGGCCGAGCTTCAGCGTCGATTGGGGATTGGTGTTGGCGAACACCTCCTCCGCCGCCACCGCGTCGGGCTGGTGGCGGAGCATGATGTCGGTCAGCGCATCGAACAGGGTGACCAGACGGTCGGACAGCGCCGCCTTCGCATCAGTGCGCACCTGCCCGTTGGCGATATGGGACAGCCGGTTGCCGGCCCGGGCGATCACCCCCCAGCCCGTGCAGGCGAGGCCAGGATCGAGGCCGAGGATAATCAGCCGAGCTTCTCCATCACCGCGTCCGGCACGTCGTAATTGCCCCACACCTGCTGGACGTCGTCATCATCGTCGAGGGCGTCGATCAGCTTCATCAGCGTGGCGGCGTCGCCCTCGCTGTCCACCGTCACCATCGTCTGCGGGCGCCAGGCGAGCTTCACGCCTTCCGGCTCCCCGAGTGCCTTTTCCAGCGCCTTGGCGACTTCGTGGAGCGAGTCTACCGCCGTCCAGATCTCATGGCCGTCCTCGGAAGAGGAGACGTCCTCGGCCCCCGCCTCCAGCGCCGCCTCGAACACCTTCTCCGCATCCCCCGCCGAGGCCGGATAATTGATCAGGCCCATGCGATCGAAGGCATGGCTGACCGAGCCGCCGGCGCCGAGATTGCCGCCATTCTTGGAAACGGCGGTGCGGACGTTGGTGGCGGTGCGGTTGCGATTGTCGGTGAGCGTCTCGATGATCAGCGACACGCCGCCCGGGCCGAAGCCCTCGTAGCGCACCTCCTCATAGGTCTCGCTGTCGCCGCCTTCGGCCTTCTTGATCGACCGCTCGATATTGTCCTTCGGCATGCCACCGGCGCGCGCCGCGATGATCGCCGCGCGCAGGCGGGCGTTCATCGCCGGATCGGGCAGGCCCATCTTGGCTGCGACCGTGATCTCTCGGGACAGCTTGGAGAAGAGCGCCGAGCGCTTTTTGTCCTGCGCGCCCTTGCGGTGCATGATGTTCTTGAATTTGCTATGGCCGGCCATGGCCCGGTCTCTTTCTTCAGGAAGATCGTCGCAAAGCCTCTAGGCGAGGCGGCCCCGCCCAGTCCAGCGCGACGCTATTGCTGTTGTTGCTGTCGTTGCTGCCCCTCGGCCTTGCGCGGCGCGCCATCGGGCAGCGGCATCGGCTGGTGGGCGAAGGGCGGGATCGCCCGGTCCTCCGCCCGCTTGACGCTCACACCAGGCCCAGCGCGTTGCGATAGGTTTCGAGCAGCGCGTCCTCTTCGTCGCGGACATGCTTCTCCTTCTTTCGCAGCGACACGATCTTGCGCATCGTCTTCGCGTCGAAACCCTGGCTCTTCGCCTCGAGATACACGTCCTTGATATCGTCGGACATGCCCTTCTTCTCTTCCTCGAGCCGCTCGATACGCTCGATGAAGAGGCGAAGCTGGTCCGCCGCGACGGTCTGGCCGTCACTCATGCCTGTCTCCTGATTCGTCATGGGTCGCCCGCGTCTAGCCTGTGGGCGCGCGGAATGGAAACGGGGGCGTTTTAACCAGGGCTCTTTGCCATTCGGTGGTTGAACTGGAGCCATAGGAGTCTATCCCCCCTCACTCGCGTCGCAGAAGGAGCTCCCCCCGGTGGCCAATCCCATCGCCCCCCGCCGCCGCAAGGTCCGCGTCCTCGCTACCCTCGGGCCGGCCAGCGCCTCCCCCGAAATGATCCGCAAGCTCTATCTTGCCGGCGCGGACGCCTTCCGCGTCAACATGAGCCATGGCGATCATGACGGGCACCAGAAGGTGATCGCGGCGATCCGCGGGCTGGAGAAGGAGCTCGGCCGGCCGACCACCATCCTCGCCGACCTGCAGGGGCCGAAGCTGCGCGTCGGCACCTTCGCCGAGGGGGCCGTGATGCTGGAAACCGGCGCCACCTTCACCCTCGATCGCGATTCGACGCCCGGCGACACCAGCCGCGTGTTCCTGCCGCACCCCGAGATCATCCGCGCGCTGCGCCCCGACGCGCGGCTGCTGCTCGACGACGGCAAGCTGGTGCTGCGCGTTACCGAGGCGGGGCAGGATCATGTCGCCACCCGCGTCGAGGTCGGCGGGCGGCTGTCCAATCACAAGGGCGTCAACGTGCCGGACGTGGTGGTGCCGATGGCGGCGCTCACCGACAAGGATCGCCGCGACCTCGCCTTCGCGCTCGAGCAGGGCTGCGACTGGGTGGCGCTGAGCTTCGTGCAGCGGCCGGACGATGTCGCCGAGGCGCGACGGCTGATCGGCGGCAAGGCGTCCTTGCTCGCCAAGATCGAGAAACCGGCCGCGCTCGACCGGCTGGACGAGATCGTCGAGCTGTCCGACGCGGTGATGGTGGCGCGCGGCGATCTCGGCGTCGAGCTGCCGCCGGAGACGGTGCCGCCGATGCAGAAGCGGATCGTCGAATCGGCGCGCCGGCAGGGCCGGCCGGTGGTGGTCGCGACGCAGATGCTCGAATCGATGATCGTCGCGCCGACGCCGACCCGCGCCGAAGTCTCCGACGTCGCCACCGCCATCTATGATGGCGCGGATGCGATCATGCTGTCGGCGGAAAGCGCCGCCGGCGCCTGGCCGGAGGAATCGGTGGCGATGATGGACCGCATCGCCGTCGCCGTCGAATCGGACCCCGGCCATCTTGCCCGCGTCCATTTCACCGAGACCCGCCCCGATCCGACCACCGCCGACGCGCTCGCCGAGGCCGCCAACGGTATCGCCGGCACGGTCTCCGCGGCTGCCATCGTCTGCTTCACCACCTCCGGCTCGACGGCGCGGCGCATCGCCCGCGAGCGCACCTCGGTGCCGTCGCTGGTGCTGACGCCCAAGCTGGAGACGGCGCGGCGGCTGGGCCTGCTATGGGGCGTCCATGCCGTCCACACCCGCGATGTCGGCAATTTCGAAGAGATGGTCGCCAAGGCGCGGCGCATGGCGCTGCGGACCGGCATCGCCAAGGGCGGCGATCCGATCATCATCACCGCGGGCGTGCCCTTCGGCACCCCGGGTGCGACCAACGTCCTTCACGTCGTCCGCCTCACCGGCAACGAGCTGAAGAACTATCAGGGCTGAGCGGGCCGGGCCACGCGAAAGGGGGCGGCGCCAACCGGGCGCCGCCCCCTATTCGTGTTCGGACGCCGGACCCGCGGGCCCGGGCCGGCTTCAGCCCTGGCGGGCCTTGAAGCGGCGGTTGGTCTTGTTGATGACGTAGGTGCGGCCGCGACGACGGATCACGCGGTTGTCGCGGTGACGGCCCTTGAGGGACTTGAGCGAATTGCGAATCTTCATGGGCCTGGGCCGCCTCGTGCCTTGTTCTAGGTCTTCGGAAAATCGGAGCGCCGCGCTTATGCGGGCAGGCCGACAGAGTCAAGTTTCCCGCGCCCTTGCAGCAAAATCCTCCTACACAGCGTTTCGCCCCTGAATCGATCGACTCGATTCATGTTTGCCGGGAGCCATGTAGCGATGACCGCGTCCGTCTTTCGTCCCAAGCCTGCCATCCTCCTCGCCGCCCTGGCGCTTTCCGCCTGCGCCACCACCGGCGGCGGGGGCGGCAGCCTCGGCCCCACCCAGGTCACCCGTTTCCATCTCGGTCAGCCGATCGCGCCGGGCGACATCTCGATCGAGACCCGCCCCGGCGGGCTGCAGGCAGGGCCGGAGTTCAACGTCTATGCGTCGATCGTCGCCGGTGAGCTGACCCGCCTCGGCTTCCGCCAGAGCGAGGATCTCACCAAGGCCGAGCAGGTCGCCGTGCTCGACGTGGCGCGCGGCACCCGCGAGAGCGCCTTGCCGCGCCAGCGCAGCGGCGTGTCGCTGGGGCTGGGCGGCGGTACGGGCGGCTATCGTGGTGGCGGCGTCGGCCTTGGCGGCAGCGTCAGCTTCCCGGTCGGCAAGGCCCGATCCAACGACGTCACGCTGACCATGCTGTCGGTGCAGATCAAGCGACGCTCGGACGGCACCGTCATCTGGGAAGGCCGCGCACAGGGCGAGGCGCGGGCCGGCACGCCGGCGGCCGATCCCGATGCCGCCGTGCGCCATCTCGCCGCAGTGCTCTTCCAGGGGTTCCCCGGGGAATCAGGGCGCACTATCACCGTCAAATGACCGACATGATCCGCATCTCCACCGCCTTCGACAGCGGCAATATCCGCGTCCTCGACATTTCCGGCGACGATGTGTCGCTCGAAATCGTCCGCGACAATGACTCGGACTTCTATCAGTGGTTCCACTTCCGTGTGATCGGGGGACGGGGACGGGCGATCCGCTACACCATCCGCAACGCCGCCGGGTCGGCCTATCCGGATGGCTGGCCGGGCTATCGCGTCTGCTGGTCTGAGGATCGCGAGCAATGGGGCCGGGTCGCCGATACCAGCTATGCCGACGGCGCGCTGAGCTGGCGCCATGCCGCCGAGGGCGACAGCGTGTGGTTCGCCTATTTCGCGCCCTATTCGATGGAGCGGCATCACGATCTCGTCGCCGCCACCGCCGCCATGCCCGGGGTGACGCTCGCTTCGCTTGGCCAGACGCTGGACGGCCAGGAGATGGATTATCTGCGCATGGGCGAGGGGCCGGTGCAGGTCTGGCTCTATGCCCGCCAGCATCCCGGCGAGAGCATGGCCGAATGGTGGATGGAAGGCGCGCTCGAGACGCTCACCGATCCGCACGACCCGGTGGCGCGGCTGCTGCGCAGGCAAGCGACCTTCCACATCGTGCCGAACATGAACCCCGACGGCTCGCGCCGCGGCCACCTGCGCACCAACGCCGCCGGCGTCAATCTCAACCGCGAGTGGAACGGCCCATCGGCGGAGAAGAGCCCCGAGGTGCTGTGCGTGCGCAACCGCATGGACGAGACCGGGGTCCATTTCGCGATGGACGTCCATGGCGACGAGGCCATCCCGCATGTCTTCCTCGCCGGCTTCGAGGGCGTGCCCTCCCTGACCGAGAAACAGGGCGGGCTGTTCACCGCCTTCGAAACGGCGCTCGCCCGACGCTCGCCGGATTTCCAGACCCGCGCCGGCTATGCCAAGGCCAGGCCCGGCACCGCCAACCTCGCCATGTCGACCAACCAGCTCGCCGAGCGATTCGGCGCGGTGTCGATGACGCTGGAAATGCCGTTCAAGGACAATGACGACCTCCCCGACCCCGTGCATGGCTGGTCGCCGGAGCGCTCGATGCTGCTCGCGCGAGATTGCCTGGCGGCGCTGGCGGAGATCATCGGCGAGCTGCCGGCGCGGTAGAAGCGCGCCTTTCCATGACACCGCGTCCCTTGATGGTCGCGGTCGTCGGCCTGCTGGCGCGCCACGCGGGCCGAGCGCGGCGTCGCGGCGTTACAGCGCCGGGACGCCGCCTGCATGTGCACGTGCCGAGCCTGTCAGGCCCTACCCCCGCAGATCCGGCGCCTTCGCCTCCTGCGCCAGCCGGGCGATGAGGTCGTCGAGCGGCATCACCTGCTGCGCCTGTTCGCCCAAGCGGCGGACGGCGACGGTGCCTTCCTCCGCCTCGCGCTTGCCGAGCACCAGGATGTAGGGAACCTTGGCAAGGCTGTGCTCGCGTACCTTGTAGTTGATCTTCTCGTTGCGCAGGTCCGCCTCGACGCGCAGGCCCGCCGCCTCCAGCTTCGCCACCGCCGCCCTGGCCGCTTCGTCGGCGTCCGACACGATTGTCGCCACCACCGCCTGCACCGGTGCGAGCCATAGCGGGAAGCGGCCGGCATGATGCTCGATCAGGATACCGATGAAGCGCTCGAACGTGCCGAGAATGGCGCGGTGGAGCATGATCGGCCGGTGGCGCGCGCCGTCCTCGCCGACATAGGAGGCATCGAGCCGCTCGGGCAGCACGCGATCCGACTGGATGGTGCCGACCTGCCAGGTGCGGCCGATCGCGTCGGTCAGGTGGAATTCGAGCTTCGGCGCATAGAAGGCGCCCTCGCCCGGCAATTCCTCGAACTGGTCCTTGATCGACTGGGCGAGGCCGGACTGGAGCACGGCCTGGCGCAGTTCCTCTTCGGCCTTGTCCCACATCTCATCAGAGCCGAAGCGATTGTCGGGGCGAAGCGCCAGCTTCACCGCGTAATCGGCAAAGCCGAGATCGCGATAGACGCTGTCGAGCAGCTCGCAGAACGCCGTCACCTCGCCGACGAGCTGGTCCTCGCGGACGAAGATATGGGCGTCGTCCTGGGTGAACTGGCGGACGCGCATGATGCCGTGCAGCGCGCCGTGCGGCTCGTTGCGGTGGCAGCAGCCGAACTCGGCGAGCTTCATGGGCAGGTCGCGGTAGCTCTTGATGCCCTGACGGAAGATGAGGACGTGCGCCGGGCAGTTCATCGGCTTGAGCGCCATCAGGTCGGCCGCGGCGGAGACGATCGGCCCGTCATCCTCGGTAGACGGAATCTCGTCCGGCACGACGAACATGTTCTCGCGATATTTGCCCCAGTGGCCGGACTGCTCCCATTGGCGCGCGTCCATCAGCTGCGGCGTCCTGACCTCCTGATAGCCGGCGGCGTCCAGCCGGCGGCGCATATAGGCCTCCAGCTGGCGCCACAGCACGAAGCCCTTGGGGTGCCAAAAGACGCTGCCCTGCGCCTCGGACTGGAGGTGGAACAGGTCCATCTCCTGGCCGATCTTGCGGTGATCGCGCTTTGCCGCCTCCTCCAGTCGCACGAGGTGGGCGTCGAGCTGCTTCTTGTTGAGCCAGCCGGTGCCGTAGATGCGGCTCAGCATCGCGTTCTTCTGGTCGCCGCGCCAATAGGCGCCGGACACGCGGGTGAGCTTGAACGCCTGCGGATCGAGCTTGCCGGTCGAGGCGAGATGAGGCCCGCGGCACATGTCGAGCCATGCGCCCTCGCCGTTGCCGGCGCGATAGACGGTCAGCGTCTCGCCCTCGGGCAGCTCGGCGGCCCATTCCGCCTTGAAGGTCTCGCCCTGCGCCTGCCAGCGCGCGATGAGGTCGGCGCGGCTCCACACTTCGCGGATCAATGGCTCGTCGCGGGCGATGATGCGGCGCATCTCCTCCTCGATTGCCGGCAGGTCCTCGTCGGTGAAGGGCCGGTCCCTGGCCGCGAAATCATAATAGAAGCCATCCTCGGTGGCCGGACCGAAGGTGATCTGGGTACCGGGAAAGAGGTTCTGCACCGCCTCGGCCAGCACGTGCGCGAAGTCGTGGCGCGCCAGCTCCAGGGCGTCGGCCTCGTCCCTGGCGGTGACGAGCGCCAGCGTCGCATCGCCTTCGAACGGGCGGTTGATATCGCGCAGCTCGCCGTCGACGCGCGCCGCCAGCGCCGCCTTGGCGAGGCCCGGGCCGATTGCGGCGGCGACGTCCGCCGGCGTCGTGCCCGGCGCCACCTCGCGCACGGAACCATCGGGAAGGCTGATCTTGAACATCTGGGTCATGACGTGCGCGGATTTATGCGGGGCCACGCCCCACGGCAAGCGCGCCCATGCGATTCACTGCCGATGCGGTAAACGGCACGGATCGCGTCTATGCTCATGGACGCCTCGCGCCTTGACCCGGCGCCGCTAATCCCGTCCACATCCGACGACCTTTTCCCGGAGCACGCACTTGGCCAGGCGCCTCACCCTCTACATCCTGATCGGCATGGTGCTCGGCATCGTCGTCGGCTTCGCCCTGAACCAGGCGCTCACCGATCCGGCCGAGCTCAAGACGGTGGCCGATTATCTGACCATCGCGACGGACCTGTTCCTGCGCCTGATCAAGATGATCATCGCGCCGCTGGTGCTGTCGACGCTGGTCGTCGGCATCGCGCATATGGGCGACACGGCGGCGCTCGGGCGAATCGGCGCGCGCACCATTTTCTGGTTCCTCTCGGCCAGCCTCGTCTCGCTGACGCTCGGCCTGGTGCTGGTCAATCTGCTCCAGCCAGGCGCCGGGCTCGGCCTGCCGCTGCCGCCGGCGGCGGCGAGCGCCGGGCTCGATTCCTCGGCTTTCAACCTGCATGATTTCTTCGTCCATCTCGTCCCCGCCTCGATCGCCGAGGCGATGGCCAAGAACGACATCCTGCCGATCGTCGTGTTCTCGGTGTTCTTCGGCGTGGCGCTCACCGCGATCGGGGAGAAGGCGGCGCCGATCGTGGCTGCTACCGAATCGCTGGTCGGCGTGATGCTGCAGATGACGGATTATGTGATGCGCGTCGCGCCGGTGGCGGTGTTCGCCGCCGTCGCCCATGCCGTCGCCGTCAACGGCCTCGGCATCCTCGCCACCTATGCGCGCTTCATCGGCAGCTTCTACCTCGCCCTGTTCCTGCTGTGGGCAGTGCTGTTCGCGGCTGCCTGGGCGGTGCTCGGCCGGCGGGCAGGGATGCTTGCCCGCTATATTCGCGATCCGATCCTGCTCGCTTTCTCCACCGCCTCTTCGGAAGCAGCCTACCCCCGGCTGCTCGAGGCGCTCGACCGGTTCGGCGTGCCGCGGCGCATCGCCAGCTTCGTGCTGCCGCTCGGCTACTCGTTCAACCTCGACGGCTCGATGATCTACATGACCTTCGCGACCCTGTTCATCGCGCAGGCCTATGGCATCGAAATCTCCGCCGGGCAGCAGATCCTGATGGTGCTGATGCTGATGATCACCTCCAAGGGGATCGCCGGCGTGCCGCGCGCCAGCCTTGTGGTGATCGCCGCGGTGATGGGCCATTTCGGCATTCCCGAGGCGGGACTGCTGCTGATCCTCGCCGTCGACCAGTTCCTCGACATGGGCCGATCGGGCACCAACGTCGTCGGCAACGCCATCGCCGCCGCCGCCGTCGCCAAATGGGAGGGCAAGCTGGACGAGCCCGAGCCGATGGAGATAGCGCCGCTGCCCGCGCCATCGTCGCATCGCGATCATCATGGCTGAGGGGGTTTCCGTCACCCGCGCCGGCCTGCGGCTGGCCTGCCGCCGTCGGACCGGGCGCGGCCCGGCGATCGTCTTCCTGCCCGGCTATGGCTCGGACATGGAGGGGTCGAAGGCGCTGGCGCTCGACGAATGGGCGGCGCGCAGCGGTCGGGCGATGGTTCGCTTCGATTATGCCGGCTGCGGCGCCAGCGAGGGTCGGTTCGCGGACGGCACGCTGGAGAGCTGGCGCGACGATGCGCTGGCGGTGATCGAGGCGCTGGCGCCGGGTCCGCTGGTGCTGGTCGGCTCGTCGATGGGCGGCTGGATCGCGCTCCTCGTCGCCAAGGCCTTGGCCGGACAGGTGACGGCGGTGGTCGGCATCGCCGCCGCGCCGGACTTCACCGACTGGGGCTATGGCGATGCCGAGAAGGCGACGATCGCCGCCGAAGGCCGGCTGCTCCAGCCCTCCCTCTATACCGACGAGCCGACCCTCACCACCCGCGCCTTCTGGGAGAGCGGCCAGCGTCAGCGCCTGATGGGGAGCGGCATCCCTATCGATTGCCCGGTGCGCCTGTTGCAGGGTCAGAATGATCCGGAGGTACCGTGGCGCCTCGCCCTCGACCTCGCCGGGGCGCTTCGTTCAGCGGACGTGCAGACCGTGCTGGTAAAGCATGGCGATCACCGCCTCTCGCGCCCGCAGGACATCGCCCTGCTGATCGCGACGATCGAGGCGCTGCCGGAGACGCCGTGACCACCCTGATCCTCGCCGCCATGCTCGCCGCCCAGCCGGCGCCGGCCGCCGTGCCGCCGTCCGACAACGCCGCCCGTTTCGAGGCCTGTGCGAAGCTCGCCGGGACGGACCCGGCCGCCGCCGAGAAGCAGGCCGACGCCTGGCGGCTGGCAAATGGCGGCATCCCGGCACGGCAATGCCTTGGCCTCGCCTATGTCGGCCTGGAGCGCTACGGCCCGGCCGCCGCTGCCTTCACCCAGGCCGCCAAGGATGCCGAGATCCAGCATGACGGGCGCGCCGCCATCCTGTGGGTGCTGGCCGGCAATGCCAGCCTCGCCGGCGGCGACGCCACCGTCGCGCGCACCGCGCTGAGCCGGGCGCTGGCGCTCGACATGCTGATCCCGGCGCAGGCGGGGGAGGCCTATCTGGACCGCGCCCGCGCCGCCGTCGCCGCCAATGATCCCGCCGCGGCCCGCGCCGACATCGACGCGGCGCTGAAGCTCGTCGCCGCCGATCCGATGGCCTGGTTGCTCTCCGCTACCCTCGCCCGCCGCCAGGGCCAGTATGAGCGTGCCGCCAAGGATATCCTCGAGGCGGACCGGCTGGCCCCCGGCAATGCCGCGATCGCCTATGAGGACGGCAATATCGCCATGGCCAGCGGCAAGCCGGACGCCGCGCGCGCCGCCTGGGCCCGCGCCGCCGCCAGCAAAGGCGATCCCGCGGCCGAACGCGCCGCCGCTGCGCTGGAGGCCAATCCGGCGCGTTGAACGGCGGCCGCGTCCGGCCTAGACTATCGGACATGCGATATCTCCACACCATGATCCGCGTGTCCGATCCGGACGCTACCATCCGCTTCTTCGCGCTGCTCGGGCTGAGGGAGACGCGCCGCATGGAGAATGAGAAGGGCCGCTACACGCTGATCTTCCTCGCCGCTCCCGGCGACGAGCAGGCCGAGGTGGAGCTGACCCATAATTGGGACGAGTCCGGCTATACCGGTGGCCGCAATTTCGGCCATCTCGCCTACCGGGTGGACGATATTTACGCCACCTGCCAGCGGCTGATGGACGCCGGCATCCCGATCAACCGTCCGCCGCGCGATGGCCATATGGCCTTCGTCCGCTCGCCGGACGGGATTTCGGTCGAGCTGTTGCAGGACGGGCATCTCGAGCCGGCCGAACCGTGGGCGTCGATGCCCAACACCGGCAGCTGGTGACCGGGCCGCGATGAGCGGCTGGCGCGATCGCAGGCTCGCCGAGCGGCTCGGCCTGTCCACGCCGATCGTGCAGGCGCCGATGGCCGGCGCGGGCGGCGTCGATCTTGCCATTGGCGCGGCCACGGGCGGGGCGCTTGCCTCGCTGCCCGCGGCCCTCATCGCGCCGGAGGCGATCATCCAGCAGATCTCCACCTTCCGCGCCGCAACCGGCGCGGCGGTGAATCTCAACTTCTTCTGCCATCAGCTGGAGCCGGCCGAGGACGCGGCGTGGCGGGATGCGCTGGCCCCCTTCTATGCCGCCTATGGAGTCGGCTACCCGGCGGTGCCGCCCCCCGCCCGCGCGCCGTTCGGCCCGCGTCAGGCCGAGGCGGTGGAGCAGGTCTTCCCCGAGGTCGTCAGCTTCCATTTCGGCCTGCCGGACGACACGCTGCTCGCCCGTGTCAAGGCGACGGGCGCGCTGATCGTCGGCAACGCCACCACCCCGGCCGAGGCGCGCTGGCTGGCGGCGCGCGGCGTCGATGCGATCATCGCCCAGGGGCATGAGGCGGGCGGCCATGCCGGTCGCTTCCTCGGCGCCGATCCGGCCGAGCATATGGGCACGATCGCCCTTGTCCCGCAGGTCGCCGACGCCACCGGCCTGCCGGTGATCGCGGCCGGCGGCATCGGGGACGAGCGCGGGGTCGCCGCGGCGCTGGTGCTGGGCGCGGCCCTCGTCCAGCTCGGCACCGCCTATCTGTTCTGCCCGGAAAGCCTCATCGCGCAGGGCCATCGCGACCTGCTGGCCGGCGAGGCAGCGGAGCATAGCCGGGTCACCAACCTCTTCACCGGCGGCATCGCGCGCCGCCTGCCGAGCCCGCTGTTCGACAATTTCGGCGCGGTCAGCCCGCTCGCTCCGGCCTTCCCGCACGCTGCCGCGGCCCTGGCCGAGCTGCGCAAGGCGGCCGAGGCGGCCGGAGACGGCCGGTTCAGCCCGTGGTGGTCGGGCGAGGCGGCGCGGCTCGGCCAGGCGCTGCCCGCCGAGGCGCTGACCCGCCGGCTCGCCGACGGCGCGCTGGCCCTGCTCGGCGATGCGCGGTGAGCGCGCTCGACATCGTCCGCATACCCGCGCTCAGCGACAATTATGTGTGGCTGGTGCATGATCCGGCGAGCGGCGAGACCGTGGTCGTCGATCCGGCCGAGGCGCAGCCGGTGCTCGCCGCCGCCGCCGCGCGAGGCTGGTCGATCGGGCAGGTGTGGAACACGCACTGGCACTCCGACCACACCGGCGGCAACGCCGCGATCAAGGCCGCCACCGGCTGCCTGATCACCGGCCCGGCCACCGAAGCCGCGCGCATCCCGACGCTCGACCGGCTGGTCGGCGAGGGAGACAGCGTCCGCCTCGGAGACCATGTCGCCCAGGTGCTGGCGGTGCCGGCTCATACCGCCGGCCACATCGCCTATCATCTCGCGCAGGACGCAGTGATCTTCGTCGGCGACACGCTGTTCGCGATGGGCTGCGGCCGACTGTTCGAGGGCACGGCGGCGGAGATGTTCGCCAACATGACCCGCCTCGCCGCGCTGCCGCCCGAGACGCGGGTCTATTGCGCCCACGAATATACCGAATCGAACGGCCGCTATGCCGCCGTCGCCGAGCCGGACAACGCGGCCATCGCCGCCCGGCTCGCCGAGGTCGCGGCGCTCCGTCGGGCCGGCGAGGCGACGGTGCCGACGACCATCGCCGCCGAACGCGCCACCAACCCGTTCATGCGCGCCCGCGATGCGGCGGAGCTCGCCGCGCGCCGCGCCGCCAAGGATTTGTTCCAAGGCTGAGGCGGATCGATTCCGTCTGACAAGTGTTTCAGATGACGGAGGATTTGCCATGCGCGCGTTGATCGTCCCGACTGTCCTGTTGCTGATCGCCGGCTCGGCCTGCGCCGCGCCGCTGAAGGCGCCGACGCCCAGCGCCAAGGACGAGGCGGAACTCGCCAAGGCGCTGGAGGGCCGCACCGCGGGCAAGCCGCAGTCGTGCATCCCCAACTCGATCAACATGAATGTCCGCCAGATCGGCACCAACACGCTGATCTACAGCAATATCGGCCGCACCATCTGGCGCAACGACCCGCCCGGCGGCTGCATCGGCGCCGGGCGCGGCTATGCGCTGATCAGCCGCTCGACCACCGGCAGCGCCTGCCGCGGCGATATCGTCACCATTCGCGATCAGGTCAGCGGCATGAGCTACGGCTCCTGCGCGCTCGGCGATTTCATCCCCTATACCAAGGCGAAATAGCCGCACTCAGCGCGGCGGCTTGTCGGCCTTGTACAGCGCATCCAGCCGGGCGCCGTAAACGCGCCGGAGGACATGGCGCCTGATCTTGAGCGACGGCGTCATCTGTTCATTCTCGATGGTGAACGGCCCGTCGGCGATCAGCACGCGCCGCACCTTCTCGATCGTCGACAGGTCCGCGTTCACCCGGTCCACCGCCGCCTGCACGGCGCGCTGGAAGGCGGCATGCTCGCGCAGCAGGACGAGGTCGCCCGGCAGGCCGGCGGCGGTGGACCATTCCGCCATCCACTCCGCATCCGGCACGACGAGGCCGACCAGATAGGGCCGCCGGTCGCCGACGACCATCGCCTGCACGATCTCCGGCTGTAGCGTCATCATGCCCTCGACCCGCTGGGGCGAGACATTGTCGCCCTTGTCGTTGACGATGAGATCCTTCTTGCGATCGGTGATGACCAGCCGGCCGGCTTCGTCGAGATGGCCGATATCGCCGGTGTGCAACCAGCCGTCGACCAGCACCCGCGCCGTCTCCTCGGGGTTGCGCCAATAGCCATGCATGACGAGCTCGCCCGCGACGAGGATCTCGCCATCCTCGGCGATGCGCAGCTGGACGCCGGGGAGCGGCGGACCGACCGTGTCCAGCCTGATCCCGGCCGCCGGCCGGTTGCAGGAGATGACCGGCCCGGCCTCGGTCTGGCCATAGCCCTGCAGCAGGATGATGCCGAGCGACGAGAAGAAGCCGCCGACCTCGGGGTTGAGTGGCGCGCCCCCCGAGACCAGCGCCTTGAGCCGCCCGCCGAACCTGCCCGCCACCTTGCGGCGAATGGTGGCGTTGAGCAGGAGGTCCAGCGGGCCATCGACGATGCGGCGTCGCCCCTGGGCGGTGCGCCGGCCCACCGCCAGCGCCTGGTCGAGCAGCCAGGCCGCCGCCGCGCCCTGTTTCTCCACCTGCCTGGCGGTACGCTGGCGCAGCACCTCGAACAGGCGCGGCACGACGATCATGAAGGTCGGCTGCACTTCCTCGATATTGGCGGCGAGCCTCTCCAGCCCCTCGGAATAATAGATCTGGGCGCCGAGCGCGATCGGCAGATGCTGGCCGCCGGTATGCTCATAGGCATGGCTGAGCGGCAGGAAGGAGAGGAACACCTCGTCCCCCCATCCGAAATCCTCGACGACGACTTCGGTGCAGGCCGCGACATTGGCGAGGATCGCGCCGTGATGCTGCATGACGCCACGCGGCGCTCCGCCGGTGCCCGAGGTGTAGATGATGCAGGCGAGGTCCGCCCGCCCGAAATCGGCGCGGGCCGCCACCTCCGCCGCGGTCGCCGGGCCGGCGACCAGCGCCGCCCAGTCATGGAAGCTGATCGCGCCGGACTGGCCGATGCGCAACGGCTCCATGCCGATCACGGACAGGCATTGCGACGAGCGCATCACCGCCGGCACCAGGTTGCGCGCCAGCCTCGGCCCGGAGACGATCGCCGCCCGCGCGCCGCTATTCTCCAATATGTGGTGATGATCGCGCTCGGTGTTGGTGACATAGGCCGGCACGGTGACGCAGCCCGCGGCCATGATGGCGAGATCGGCGATGCACCATTCCGGCCGGTTCTCCGAGACGAGCATCACCCGGTCGCCCGCCTTCAGCCCCAGTCCGGAAAGGCCGGCGGCGAGCCGCGCCACCTGCGCCGCCGTCTCCGCCCAGCTCATGGCGACCCAGGCGCCGTCGCGCTTCGCCCACAGGAAGGGCGCGTCGCCCTTCTGCGCGGCGCGCGCGAAGAACATCGTCACCAGATTGGGGAATTCCTCCAGCGCGCGCGCCATGCGCTTCTCCTCTTCCCGCCTCGCCACGCGGACGGGTATCACTGGGCCAGCGCCACCCCTTCGCTGCGCGGGTCGGCGGCGCCACGCAGCGCGCCGTTCACCCGTTCGATGGCATTGGCCTTGAGCGGCAACGTGCCGGCCCGCACCTGGTTGCCGAGCGCGGTGAGCTGGGGCGCCATCGCCGCCAGCGCGGTACCCTGCTCGACGACGACGGTGTCGCCCGGCGCATAGATTTGCGGCAGCGCGATCGCTTCCTGCGCGGAGAGACCCCAGTCGAGAATGCCGATCAGCGCCTTGGCCACCTGGGCGATGATCGTCGAGCCGCCGGCCGCGCCGATGGCGAGCCGCAGCGAGCCGTCCGGCGCATAGACGATGGTCGGCGCCATCGACGAGCGCGGCCTTTTGCCCCCCTCGACATGGTTGGCGACGAGCTTTCCGTCCTTCTCGGGCACGATATCGAAATCGGTGAGCTCGTTGTTCAGGAAGAAACCGTCCACCGTCAGCCCGGAGCCCCACGGCCCCTCGATCGTCGAGGTCATCGTGGCGACGTTGCCGGCGGCGTCGATGGCCACGAAATGGGTCGTCGAGGGCACCTCGTTGCCGGCGACGACAGCGCGCGGCTCGGCGCCGGGCGGCAAGCCGGGCTCGGCATGGGCGAGCGAGCGGTCGGTGGCGATGAGCTGGCTGCGCCCGGCGAGATAGGCCGGGTCCATCAGCCCGGCCACCGGCACCTTCACAAAATCGGGATCGCCGAGATAGGCGTCGCGATCGGCATAAGCGAGGCGCATCGATTCGGCGATGAGGTGCCAGGCGGTGGGGCTGTCCTTGCCCAGCGCCTTCATGTCGAAACGCTCGAGCTGCTTGAGGATCTGGAACACCGCCACCGCGCCTGAGGAGGGCGGGCCCATGCCGCAGATGCGCCAGCCGCGATAGCTGCCGCACGGCGCCGGCCGCTCCTTGGCGTCGTAGGCGGCGAGATCGCCCGCCGTCATCGGCGAGGGATTGCGGCGCGCGCCATTGACGGTCTGGACGATGCGCTGCGCGCGTGGGCCGACATAAAAGCTGTCCGCGCCGCGTGCCGCGATGTCGGCAAGGGTCGCGGCGAGGTCGGGATTGCGCAGGATGGCGCCGACCGGCCGGGGGCGGCCGTCGGCCATCAGGTATGACTTGCCCCACTCGCTGTCGATATTGCCGATGCGGCTGAGGAAATCCTCCATGCGCGGCGTGATCGCAAAGCCGTCGCGGGCGAGGCGGATGGCCGGCTGGAACAGCGCTGCCCAGGGCAGCTTGCCATGCTGGCGATGGACCATCGCCATCAGCCGCAAATTGCCCGGCACGCCGACGCTCTTGCCGCCCGGCACGGCCGCGGAATGGCTGAGCGGCTGGCCGTCTGCGTAGAAATAGCGCGGGCCGGCCGCCGCCGGCGCCGCCTCGCGCCCGTCATAGCTGGTGAGCTTGTTCGAGCGGGCGTCCTGATAGAGCATGAAGCCGCCGCCGCCGATCCCGGACGATTGCGGCTCGACCACGGTGAGGGCCAGCATCATCGCCATCTCGGCATCGGCGGCGCTGCCGCCCTTGCGGAGGATTTCCTGCCCCGCCGCCGCCGCGCGCGGATCGGCGGCCGAGACCATCCCGCCTCCGGCTGCGATCGCCGGGGAGACAGTGGACAGGAGGAGGGCGAGCGCGGTGAACAGGCGAAGGAACATGATGAGGGACGATAGCCGCCGATGACGCTACGGCAAGGGGATTGTCGCGGAGTGTTTCCGCCCCCAACTCCCGCCTGACGGTGGCTGGCTCCCGACAGGCGGGAAGCGAACGGCGGACGGCGGCGACCAACGCTGGCCGTCCGGTTCGCCCCGGCCCGTGCCGTTCGCATCGGGCTTGCCGCGAGGCGGTGGCCAGAATGATTACATGGCCCGCGGATCACCCTCCCGCGCGAACATCTCGGCGAGACCGGCGGTGATGCGCTGGACCAGCCCCGGCCCTTCATAGGCCAGCGCGGTGTAGAGCTGGACGAGGCTGGCGCCGCCCTTCAGCCGACGCCACGCATCCTCGGCCGACGCGATCCCGCCAGCCGCGATCAGCGGCAGGCGTCCGCCCGTCGCCAGCCGGAAATCGACCAGCCGGACCAGCGCCAGGTTGCGCAGCGGCTCGCCGGAAAGGCCGCCGCCTTCGGCGCGGTGCGGCGATCTCAGCTTGGGGCGCGAGATGGTGGTGTTGGCGATGATCAGCGCATCCACCCGGCGATCCATCGCCACGGTGGCGATGTCGTCGATGTCCTCGGGCTTCAGATCCGGCGCGACCTTGAGGAAGATCGGCGGCCCGCCTTCCGGCCGTGCCTCCAGCGCGCCGGCGAGCAGCTCGTCGAGCGCGGCGCGGCCCTGCAGCGCACGCAGGCCCGGCGTGTTCGGAGACGAGATGTTGATCGTCAGATAATCCGCCACCGGCGCCATCGCCCGCACGCCCGCGGCATAATCCGCAATGCGGTCGGCGGCATCCTTGTTGGCGCCGATATTGACGCCGACGATGCCGCGCCGCGGCCGGGCGGAGAGGCGCGCCAGCGCGTCTGCCTGGCCGCGATTGTTGAAGCCCATGCGGTTGATGACGGCGCGATCCTCGACCAGCCGGAACAGCCGCGGACGCTCATTGCCGTCCTGCGGCAGCGGCGTCACCGTGCCGATCTCGACGAAGCCGAAGCCGAGCCCCAGCATCGCATCCGGCACCTCGCCGTCCTTGTCGAAGCCGGCGGCGAGGCCGACCGGGTTGGGGAAATCCAGCCCCGCCACCTGCCGCGCGAGGATGGGATCGCCGTCCGGCGCCGCCTCGCCGCCGAAGAGCTTGAGCGCGCCGATCGTCATGCGATGGGCATTCTCCGCATCCATACGGAAGAGGAGCGGGCGGAGCAGGCGATAAGCGTCCATGGCTGCTGCTATGCCCGGCACATAAAGGGTTGACCAGAAGCGGCGTGGACACCAGATGGCGAACCGGATCGAATCGATCCGATTGAACGGGAATCCCGATGCGCCTGTCGAGCCTTGCCGACTATGCCGTGGTGATGATGTCCGCCGCCGCGCGGCATCGTGCCGGCACGCGCCTTTCGGCGACGTCGCTCGCCAGCGAGACGGGCGTGCCGCTGCCCACCGCGCAGAAGGTGATGGGCAAGCTGGCCGGCGCCGGGCTGCTCACCTCCGCGCGCGGGGCGGGCGGCGGCTTCATGCTGGCGCGCACCGTGGACGAGATTTCCATCGCCGACATCGTCGAGGCGGTGGAGGGCCCGATTGCCATGACTTCCTGCGTGGAGGGGCGGCGGGACTGCGAACTGGAAGGAAATTGCCGGATGAAGCCGCATTGGAGCGTCGTCAATTCCGCCGTGAAGGGCGCGCTGGGCGGCGTCACCCTCGCGACGCTGGCCGGCAAGGTGACGGCCTGAAATGAGCGACGGCACCACCCTCAGCAAGGACGACGCCCCCGAGTTGCGCGACCAGGCGGCGCGCGACGCGGCGGACAAGGCCGCGACCTACGAATGGGGTTTCGTCTCCGATCTGGAGCAGGAATTCGCGCCCAAGGGCCTCAACGAGGACATCGTCCGCTTCATCTCGGCCAAGAAGAACGAGCCGGCATGGATGCTGGAATGGCGGCTCAAGGCCTTCCGCATGTGGCAGGGCATGACGGCGCCCGACTGGGCCAAGCTCAACGTGCCGCCGATCGACTATCAGGACGCCTATTATTACGCGGCGCCCAAGCAGAAGCCGAGCCTGTCCTCGCTGGACGAGCTCGATCCGGAAATTCGCCGCACCTATGAGAAGCTCGGCATCCCGATCGAGGAGCAGAAGGTGCTCGCCGGCGTCGAGGGTGCGCGCAAGGTGGCGGTGGATGCGGTGTTCGATTCCGTCTCGGTCGCCACCACCTTCCGCGAGGAGCTGAAGAAGGCCGGCGTCATCTTCCTCTCCATCTCCGAGGCGATCCGGGAATATCCCGAGCTGGTCCGCAAATGGCTGGGCAAGGTCGTGCCCATCCACGACAATTATTTCGCCACGCTCAACAGCGCGGTCTTTTCCGACGGCACCTTCGTCTATGTGCCGGAGGGCGTGCGCTGCCCGATGGAGCTTTCCACCTATTTCCGCATCAACGCCGCCAATACCGGCCAGTTCGAGCGGACCCTGATCGTCTGCGACAAAGGCGCATACGTCTCCTATCTGGAAGGCTGCACGGCGCCGCAGCGCGACGAGAACCAGCTTCACGCCGCCGTGGTCGAGCTGGTCGCGCTCGACGATGCGGAGATCAAATATTCGACGGTGCAGAACTGGTATCCCGGCGACGCCGAGGGCCGGGGGGGCATCTATAATTTCGTCACCAAGCGCGCGCTCTGCCAGGGGCGGAACTCGAAGGTGAGCTGGACCCAGGTCGAGACCGGGTCGGCGGTCACCTGGAAATATCCGAGCTGCGTGCTGGCGGGCGAGAATTCGGTCGGCGAATTCTATTCGGTGGCGGTCACCAACAACCACCAGCAGGCCGATACCGGCACCAAGATGATCCATCTGGGCAAGGGCTCCCGGTCGACGATCGTGTCCAAGGGCATCTCCGCCGGCAAATCGAACAACACCTATCGCGGTCTGGTCCGCGTCGGCCCGACGGCCGAGGGCGTGCGCAACTTCACCCAGTGCGATTCGCTGCTGCTCGGCGACCAGTGCGGCGCGCACACTGTCCCCTATATCGAGGTCCGCAATCCCTCCGCCCAGATCGAGCATGAGGCGACCACCTCGAAAATCTCGGACGACCAGCTGTTCTACGCCATGTCGCGCGGGCTGGACCAGGAAGCGGCCGTCGCCCTCATCGTCAATGGCTTCGCGCGCGAGGTGCTGCAACAGCTGCCGATGGAATTCGCCGTCGAGGCCCAGAAGCTGCTCGGCATCAGCCTCGAAGGATCGGTTGGATAAGATATGACCATGCTCAACATCGAAAACCTTTCGGCCGAAGTGGGCGGCAAGACGATCCTCAACGGGCTTTCGCTGTCCATCAACGCCGGCGAGATCCACGCCATCATGGGTCCGAACGGCGCCGGCAAGTCGACGCTCGCCTATACGCTCGGCGGCCGGCCCGGTTACGAGGTGACGGGCGGGTCGGTCCGCTTCCTGGGCGAGGATCTGCTCGCCAAGGAGCCGCATGAGCGCGCCGCGGCAGGGCTGTTCCTCGGCTTCCAGTATCCGGTCGAGATCCCCGGCGTGTCGAACGTGCAGTTCCTGCGCTCGGCGCTCAATGCCCAGCGCGTGGCGCGGGGGCAGGCGGAACTGTCCGGCGGCGATTTCCTGCGCCTCGCGCGGGCCCAGGCGGATGCGCTCGGCCTCGCCCAGGACATGCTCAAGCGGCCGGTCAATGTCGGCTTCTCGGGCGGCGAGAAGAAGCGCAACGAGATGGTGCAGATGGGCATCATCGACCCGCGCCTCGCCATTCTCGACGAGACGGATTCGGGGCTCGACATCGACGCGCTGCGCGTCGTCGGCCACGGCATCAACACGATCATGCGCAAGCCTGACCGGGCGGTGCTGCTGATCACCCATTATCAGCGGCTGCTCGATTATGTGAAGCCGGACTTCGTGCATGTGCTGGCCGGCGGCCGCATCGTCCGCTCCGGCGGCGCCGAACTGGCGCTGGAGCTGGAGCGCGAAGGCTATGGGGCGCTGGCGGCGTGAACGGCGTGCTGGACCTTCCCTCGACACATGACGAGGCGTGGCGCTGGAGCGACCTTTCGGGCCTCCCGGCGCTGGCCGGCGCGCGCCCCGGCGGCCGCGCCCCGACCGGCGAGCTGTGGATCGGCTGTGGCGGCCCGCGCCTGCTGTTCATCGACGGCGCCTACCGGCCCGAGGAAAGCGATCCCGGCCCGGTAACGGTCGGCCCTGCCGAGGCGGGCGCGGGCGATCATCCGCTCGGTCGGCTCGCCGGCCATCAGGGCTGGCGGCTGCAGCTGGCCAGGGACCGCGGGCCGGCGGCGACGATCGAGATCGTCCATGTCGCCACGGGCGGGCCGGCGCATGTCGCCGCCGAGATCGTGATGGACGAGGACGCGCAGGCGAGCCTCGTCGAGACCTTCGCCGGCGAGGGCTGGCACAATGTCGCGCGCAAGATCACGCTCGGCCGGGCGGCGCGGCTGGGCATCGCCCGGCGCGTGCTCGGCGGCGGCTTCGCGAGCCTCACCGACACCGCTTCGCTGGCGGCCGGCGCCAGCCTCGATATCGCCACCCTCGCTGCCGGCAGCGGCGACAGCCGGCTCGACACGCGGCTGACGCTGGAGGGTGGCGGCGCTTATGGCGAGGCGGGCGGCGCGCTGCTCGCCCGCGGCGCCCAGCGCCACGACGCCAACGCGGTGCTGCGCCACGCGGCGGCCGGCGGCACCAGCCGGCAGCTGTGGCGCTCGGTCGCCGACGATCGCGCGACCTGCGCGGTGGCCGCCCGCGTCGAGGTGGCCCGCGACGCGCAGAAGACCGACGCCGAACAGTCGCTCAAGGGCCTGCTGCTCGCCCGCACCGCGACGATCAACGCCAAGCCGGAGCTGGAGATTTTCGCCGACGACGTGAAATGCGCCCATGGCGCCACGGTGGGCGAGCTGGACCGCAACGCGCTTTTCTACCTCGCCAGCCGCGGCGTGCCGCCGGTCGAGGCGAAGGCGCTGCTCACCCGTGCTTTCGTCGCCGACGCGCTGGCGCGGATCGGCGACGAAGCGGTGCGCGCGGCGTTCCTCGCCGATGCCGAGGCGTGGCTCGGCGCATGACCGCGATCCTCGATACCGCGCCGCTCGATCGGCTGGCCGATTTCCCGGCGATCCCGGAAGGGTGGGCCTATCTCGATTCCGCCGCCACCGCGCAAAAACCGTGGCCGGTGCTCGACGCCATCGCCAGGGCCTATGGCGAGACCTATGCCACCGTGCATCGCGGCGTCTATCAGCGCTCCGCCGACATGACCCTGGCCTATGAAGCGGCGCGGACCCGCGTCGCCCGCTTCATCGGCGCCGGCGCGGCCGAGGAGATCGTCTATGTCCGCGGCGCGACCGAGGCGATCAATCTCGTCGCGCAGAGCTGGGGCCTCGCCCACCTCAAGGCCGGCGACCGCATCATCCTGTCGACGCTGGAGCATCATTCCAACATCGTGCCGTGGCAGTTGCTGCGCGATCGCGTCGGCGTCGAGATCGACGTCTGCCCGCTGACCGCCGACGGCCGCATCGACCTCGACGCACTGGCGGCGATGCTGCGGCCGGCGCACAAGCTGGTGGCGCTGGCCCATGTCTCCAACGTGCTCGGCTCGATCCTCGACGTGCCCCGCGCGGCCGCGCTGGCCCATGACGTCGGCGCCCTGCTTCTCGTCGACGGCTGCCAGGCGGTGCCGCGCCTGCCGGTGGACGTCGCGGCGCTGGGCTGCGACTTCTACGTCTTTTCCGGCCACAAGCTCTATGGGCCGACCGGCATCGGCGTGCTGTGGGCGCGCCCGGAGCTGCTCGATGCGATGCCGCCATGGCAGGGCGGCGGATCAATGATCGACCGGGTCAGCTTCGCGCGCACCACCTACGCGCCGCCGCCGTCGCGCTTCGAGGCGGGGACGCCGCATATCGTCGGCGCGCTCGGGCTGGCGACGGCGATCGACTATGTCGAGGCGATCGGCCTGGAGGCGATCCATGCCCATGAATCGGCGCTGGTCGCCCGCACCCGCGACATCCTCGGCCGGATGAACAGCGTCACCCTGTTCGGACCGGCGACATCGGCGGGCATCGTCTCATTCGCGGTCGAGGGGGTGCATCCCCATGACGTCGGCACCATATTGGACGAAGGCCGGGTGGCCATCCGCGCCGGGCATCATTGTGCCCAGCCGCTGATGGAGCATCTCGGCGTGCCGGCGACGGCGCGGGCGAGTTTCGGGGTCTATAGCAGCGCCGCGGATGTCGACGCGCTGGCGGCCGGTATCGAACGGGTAGCGAGAATTTTCGGATGAGCGACGGCAGCAACAGCATCAGGATCGAGGAACTCGACGCGGCTCCCCCGGCGCCGGAGCGGCCGCAGGTCGGCCGCGAGCGGGATTATCTGACCGGCTTCCTCGAGACCAGGCCGACGGTCCAGCCGGCCGATGCGCCCGGCGGCGATCTCTATGAAGCGGTGATCGCCGCGCTCAAGGAGATTTACGATCCCGAAATCCCGGTGAACATCTACGAGCTGGGCCTGGTCTATGGCGTCGACATCGTCGACAGCCACGCCACCGTCACGATGACGCTCACCACCCCCAATTGCCCGGTCGCCGAGAGCATGCCGGGCGAGGTCGAGCTGCGCGTCGGGGCGGTGCCGGGCATCGGCTCGGCCGAGGTCAACCTGGTCTGGGATCCGCCATGGGATCCGCAGAAAATGTCCGACGAGGCCAAGCTCGAACTGGGGATGCTGTGATGGCGACGCGGGTCCGCGAACGCCCGGCCGCGCTGACGCTGACGCCGTCGGCCGAGGCGCGCATCGCAGCGCTGATGGCGCGGGCGCCGGAAGGGGCGGTGGGCGTGAAGCTCTCCACGCCGCGGCGCGGCTGCTCGGGCCTCGCCTATTCGGTGGATTATGTGACGGCGGCCGATCCGATGGACGAGAAGATCGCCACGCCCGGCGGCGATTTCTACGTCGATGCCGGCTCGATCCTCTATCTGATCGGCTCGACGATGGATTGGGTGGAGGATGATTTCTCGGCCGGCTTCGTGTTCGCCAATCCCAATGCGAAGGGCGCCTGCGGCTGCGGCGAGAGCTTCACCGTCTGAGCCGCAGGGCCGTTCGTCCGGGGCCTAGCGGCGGCGCCAGGTGCAGCGGCGGACCCAGCGATGATGACGGTCGCGCACGCGCTTGCAGACGCGGACCTGACGATGGTGGCCGTTCCAGCCATGGCGCGGCTGGGCATCGGCGGCGGCAGGCAGGGCGGCGAATCCGCTGACCAGCGTCACGGCGATCATCAGGTGCTTCAGGATCATGGCAGGTCTCCCAGCGCCGGGCAGTCGGCGCGCCTGCGGAATGAACTGGCCACGAAACGGTTCCAGGATAACAGGAGGCCCGGCGATGCTGCCTGCCCTTGCCCATGTCGACACGTGGATCTTCGATCTCGACAACACGCTTTACCCGGCCGCCTGCGACCTGTTCGGGCAGATGGACCGGCGCATGACGGCCTATGTCGCGCGGGTCACCGGGCTCGATGCGGTGGCGGCGAGGACGCTGCAGAAAAGCTGGTTCCACGAGCATGGCACGACGCTGGCCGGCCTGATGCGGCACCACGGCATCGATCCGCACCATTATCTCGCCGACGTCCATGACATCGACCTGGAGGTGGTGGCCGAGGACCGCCGGCTGGTGGCGGCGATCGGCAGGCTGCCGGGCCGCAAGCTGATCTTCACCAATGCCGACGCCCCCTATGCCCGGCGCGTGCTCGACCGGCTCGGCCTGTCGGAAAGCTTCGAGGCGATCCACGACATCCATGCCTGCGCCTATCGGCCCAAGCCCGACCCGCAGGCCTATCGATCGATGTGCGACGCGCTCGGCCTGCGCCCGGAAACCGCGCTGTTCGTCGAGGACATGGCGCGCAACCTCGCCCCGGCCAAGGCGCTCGGCATGACCACGGCATGGCTCGACAACGGCTCCGAGCAGGGGCAGGGGCCTGTCGCGACCGATTTCATCGATTATCGCATCGCCGATCTCGGCCACTGGCTGCACGAACTGGGGACTGACGCATGAACACCAATCTCGCCGCGACCATCGAACAGGCCTGGGAAGAGCGCGACACGCTCGGCTTCACGACCATCGGGCCGGTGCGGGATGCGGTGGATCAGGCGATCGGCCTGCTCGACCAGGGCGCGGCGCGCGTCGCCGAGCCGGACGGCACCGGCGGCTGGCGCGTCAACCAGTGGCTGAAGAAGGCGGTGCTGCTGTCGTTCCGCCTCAACGACAATGCGTTGATCGAGGGCGGCGCGGCCGGCGCTCCGGGCTTCGACAAGGTGCCGTCCAAGTTCGCCGGCTGGGATGAGGCGCGCTTCCGCGCCGCCGGCTTCCGCGCCGTGCCCGGCGCCGTCGCGCGGCGGGGCAGCTTCATCGGCCGGTCTTGCGTGCTCATGCCGAGCTTCGTCAATATCGGCGCCCATGTCGGCGAGGGCACGATGGTCGACACCTGGGCGACGGTCGGCTCCTGCGCGCAGATCGGCCGCAACGTCCACCTGTCGGGCGGCGCCGGCATCGGCGGCGTGCTGGAGCCGCTGCAGGCGGGCCCGGTGGTGATCGAGGACGGCTGCTTCATCGGCGCGCGCGCCGAGGTGGCCGAGGGCGTCATCGTGCGCGAGGGCGCGGTGCTCTCGATGGGCGTCTATCTCGGCGCATCGACCAAGATCGTCGATCGCGCCACCGGCGAGGTGTTCCGCGGCGAGGTGCCGCCCTATGCGGTGGTGGTGCCGGGCGCGCTGCCCGATCCGAAGGGCGGACCCTCGCTCTATTGCGCGGTGATCGTCAAGCGCGTCGACGCCCAGACCCGCGCCAAGACCGGCATCAACGAGCTGCTGCGCGACTGATCGGCCGGCCATGCGTTGTTCCGCGCATGAAAGGAGCAACACATGGCCAAAGACAATGACAAGGCCGTTCGCGGCAACCCGGCGCTCTATGCGGCGGACGAGGGCGGCTATGAACGCAAGGCGTCGGGCACGCCGGACAGCCGGAGCAGCACGCAGAATCGCGGCCGCCGTGCCACCGATGTGAACGGCGCGGTGGCCGGCAGCGGTGCGGGCGCCGGCGGCGGCGGCGGGCCCGAGGACTATGATTCCGACCCGCAGGGCGGCGGCGCCGCCATGCCCAAGCCGGTCGCCAAGCCGACCCCGGAACGGGGCGGCGATTCGCGCATCCACGGCAGCCACTGACGACAAGCCGGGCTGGCTGCCCTAGAGAGGCGACGATATCGCTTCACAAGGACACGCCATGCCCGGCCATCCCGCCATCGCCCCGGATCACGTCGCGGTCGTCACCGGTGCCGCCAGCGGCATCGGCCTTGCCGCCGCGCGCCGTTTCGGCGCCGCCGGCATGCGCCTGGTGCTCGCCGACCGCGACGGTGATGCGCTGGCGGCCGCCGGCGAGGCTTTGCGCGGGGAGGGACTGGCGGTCCATCCGGTGATCGCCGATGTCGCGCGGCGCGAGGACGTGGCCCGGGTGAAGGCGATCGCCGACGATCTCGGCCCCGTCACCCTGCTCATGAACAACGCCGCGCGTGAGGGCGGCGGCGGCATCTTCGCCGACGCCGCGACCTGGGAGGCGACGCTCGACGTCAACCTGCTCGGGCCGCTGCACGGCATCCAGCTGTTCGTGCCGGACATGATCGCGGGCGGCCTGCGCTGCGCCGTCATCAACACCGGGTCGAAGCAGGGCATCACGCTGCCGCCCGGCGACACCGCCTACAATGTCAGCAAGGCGGCGCTGAAGGCGCTCACCGAATCGCTCGCCCATGATCTGCTGCGCAGCGAGGGCCGGGTGACGGCGCATCTGCTGATTCCCGGCTTCACCTTCACCGGCTTCACCCGCGCGCGCGGCATCGCCGACAAGCCGGCCGGCGCGTGGACCGCCGAGCAGGTCGTCGATTTCATGATGCCGGCGCTCGATCGCGGCGACTTCTACATCCTCTGCCCGGACAATGACGTCACCCGCGAGATGGACGAAAAGAGGATGCGCTGGGCGATGGAGGATGTGATCCACGGCCGGCCGGCGCTGTCGCGCTGGCATCCGGATTACGCCGCGGCCTTCGCCGCCTATCTCGACCGCTAGCTCAGGCCTTGCCGGGGTCCTTCAGCGCATCGTCGATCAGCTTCCTGGCGCGCTCGCTGGTCCAGTCCATGCCGCCGGTGACACGCCACTGTTCCTTGCCCTTGGCATCGTAGAAGATCGTCACCGGCAAGGTGTCGACGTTGAGGCCCATCATCAGCACGTTCTGCTTGTCGAGATAAGGCTTGAGCGCGACGAACCTGCTCTTGGCGAAATAGGGGTCGACGGCGGCCTTGCCGTTGATGTCCTGGCTGACCACGACGAGCTGGAAATCCTTCGCCCGCGCCTGGGCGAGACGGTCCAGCGTCGGCATTTCCCTGACACAGGGTGCGCACCAGGTGGCCCAGAGATTGACCAGCAGCGGCTTGCCGCGGAAGCCGGAAAGCGTCGCCGGCCCGCCGTCGGGCGCGAGGAATGGCACGACCGGCGCATTCTCCCCGCGATGGGAGGTGTCGATCACGCCGGCCGCCTCGGGCTGGGACTGTGGTTGCGGCTCGGGCTGTTTCTGCCTATCGCACGCGCCTAGCATCAGGCCCATTGTCGTCAGGGTGAACAGGATGGTTGCGCGCAATTCCGGCTCCAACAGCATGTGGGGCGGCCGCTTCGCCGAAGGGCCGGCGGCGGTGATGCGCGAGATCAACGCCTCCATCCCGTTCGACAAGCGACTCTGGCGGCAGGACATAGCCGGGTCCAAGGCGCATGTCGCCATGCTCGCCGCGCAAGGCATCGTCACCGCCGCCGATGCCGACGCGATCGGCGCCGGGCTGGATCGCATCGCCGCCGAATATGAGGCGGACGGCGTGCCGGAGGACCTCGCGCTCGAGGATATCCACATGGCCACCGAGGCGCGGCTGAAGGACGTGATCGGCGACGCGGCCGGCCGCCTGCACACCGCGCGCAGCCGCAACGATCAGGTCGCCACCGACTTCCGCCTGTGGGTGCGCGACGCCATCGACGCGGTGGAAGCGGGGCTGGAGGCGTTCCAGAAGGCGCTGGTGGCGCGCGCCGCCGAGCATGCCGACACGGTGATGCCGGGCTTCACGCATCTCCAGTCGGCCCAGCCGGTGACGCTCGGCCATCACCTCATGGCCTATTACGAGATGGCCAGGCGCGATCGCTCGCGCTTCGCCGATGCCCGCGTGCGCATGAACGAATGCCCGCTCGGCTCCGCGGCGTTGGCCGGCACCGGCTTTCCGATCGACCGGCAGGCGACGGCCGCTGCATTGGGCTTCGACAGGCCGACCGCCAATTCGCTCGACGCCGTGTCGGATCGCGACTTCGCCATCGATTATCTGATGGCCGCCGCGCAGGCCGCGCTGCATCTCTCCCGCCTCGCCGAGGAGATCGTGCTGTGGGCGTCGCAACCATTCGGCTTCGTGGCGCTGCCGGATGCCTATTCGACCGGCTCGTCGATCATGCCGCAGAAGCGCAACCCCGACGCCGCCGAGCTGGTGCGCGGCCATGCCGGCCGCATCCAGGGCTGCCTCGTCGCCTTGATGACGACGATGAAGGGCCTGCCGCTCGCCTATTCCAAGGACATGCAGGACGATAAGCCGCCGGTGTTCGAGGCGCACGACCTGCTCGCCCTCAGCCTCGCGGCGATGACCGGCATGATCGAGACGATCAGCTTCCGCCAGGAGCGGATGCGCGCCGCCGCCGAGGCCGGCTTCGCCACCGCCACCGACCTTGCCGACTGGCTGGTCCGCGTTGCCGATATCCCCTTCCGCGAGGCGCACGAGATCACCGGCAAGGCGGTGCGGCTGGCCGAGAGCGAGCGCTGCGGCCTTGCCCAGCTGCCGCTGGAAGCACTGCAGGCGATCGACGGGCGGATCGACGAGCGCGTCTATCAGGTGCTGCCGGTCGAGGCATCGGTGGCGGCACGGGCGAGCTTCGGCGGTACCGCGCCGGAGCAGGTGCGCGCCCGCATCGCGGAGGCCCGCACGACGCTGGGTCTGGGCGAATGAGGGCGCAAGCGCTCGTCATCGTCGTCGTCGCCGCGCTGGGGCTGGTCGGCTGCGGCAAGCAGGAGACGCTGGCGCCGGTCGCCGGCAAGGCGATGCCGCAGAAACCGGCCACGGCGCCGGCCCAGCCGACCGTCGCCGAATTGCTGACCCCGACCACCCAGGCGCGGCCCGAACGATCGGACGAGCTGCTGCGCCAATCCGAACGCCGGCGCGACGATCGTTTCGAGCTGCCGCACCTCTAAAGGCCATTTCATGGACCATTTTCTCTACCGCGACGGCGTGATGCACGCCGAAGACGTGGCGCTGACCGAGATCGCCGAAACCGTCGGCACGCCCGTCTATGTCTATTCCACCGCCACGATCGAGCGGCATTTCCGCGTGTTCCGCGAGGCGCTGGCGGCGCTCGACGATCCGCTGATCGCCTATGCGGTGAAGGCCAATCCCAACGCCGCGGTGCTGGCGACGCTGGCCCGCGCCGGGGCGGGCGCCGATGTCGTCTCCGGCGGCGAGCTGAAGCGCGCGCTCGCCGCGGGCATCGCGCCGGGGAAGATCGTGTTCTCCGGCGTCGGCAAGACCGCGGACGAGATGGCGCTGGCGCTCAACGCCGGCATCGGCCAGTTCAACCTCGAATCCGAGGAGGAGGCGGAGACGCTGAGCGAGGTCGCCGCCAGCCTCGGGCTGACCGCGCGGGTTGCCTTCCGCATCAATCCGGACGTCGACGCAGGCACCCACGCGAAGATCTCCACCGGCCGATCCGAGAACAAGTTCGGCATCCCGCACGACATAGCGCGCGCCGCCTATGCGAGGGCTGCCGCGCGGCCGGGCATCGTCGTGCAGGGCGTGGCCGTGCACATCGGCAGCCAGCTCACCGATCTCGCGCCGCTCGAGCGCGCCTTCACCCGCATCGGCACGCTGATCGCGGCGCTGCGCGGCGACGGGCATGCGCTGGCCACCGCCGATCTCGGCGGCGGGCTCGGCATCCCCTATGATCCCGCCCGGCCGCTCCCGCCGTCGCCGGCCGATTATGGCGCGATGGTGGCGCGGATCACCGCCGACTGGGGCCTGCGCCTGATTTTCGAGCCCGGAAGGCTGATCGTCGGCAATGCCGGCGTGCTCCTCACCCGCGTCATCCGGGTCAAGCCCGGCAGCGCCAGCCCCTTCGTCATCGTCGATGCGGCGATGAACGACCTGATGCGCCCGGCGCTCTACGACGCCTGGCACGACATCCGCGCGGTCGTCCCGCGCGGGGAACGTTTCGACGCCAATGTCGTTGGCCCGGTCTGTGAGACGGGGGATACGTTTGCCATGGAACGCCCGATGGATCGGGTCGCGGCAAGCGATCTCGTCGCCTTCATGACGGCCGGTGCCTATGGGGCGACAATGGCCAGCACCTACAATTCCCGCGCGCTCACGCCGGAAGTGCTCGTCTCCGGGGGCGACTGGGCGGTCGTCCGCGAAAGGCAGCCGGTCGAGGCGCTGATCGCTGCGGATAATCTGCCGCACTGGCTTGTTGAGGAGTCCGCATGAAAGCTGTTCGCAAGGCCGTCTTCCCGGTCGCCGGCCTCGGCACCCGTTTCCTTCCCGCCACCAAGGCAATGCCGAAGGAGATGCTGACCGTCGTCGACAAGCCGCTGATCCAATATGCGGTGGAAGAGGCGATCGAGGCGGGGATCGAACAGATCATCTTCGTCACCGGGCGCGGCAAGGGCGCGCTCGAGGATCATTTCGATATTTCCTACGAACTCGAGGCGACTATGAAGGCGCGGGGCAAATCCCTCGATGCCATCGCCTCGATCCGCCAGAAGCCGGGGTCACCCGTCTATGTCCGGCAGCAGGAGCCGCTCGGCCTCGGCCATGCCGTGTGGTGCGCGCGCGACATCGTCGGCGACGAGCCGTTCGCGGTATTCCTGCCGGACGAGCTGATGGTCGGCACGCCCGGATTCATGAAGCAGATGGTCGACGCTTATGAGACGGTCGGCGGCAACGTCATCGGCGCGCTGGAAGTGGCGCCGGACCAGACCGATAAATATGGCATCATCTCGCCCGGCGCGGTCAATGGCCGGCTGACCGAGGTGAAGGCGCTGATCGAAAAGCCCAAGCTCGGCACGGCGCCGTCTAACCTGATGATCCCCGGCCGCTACATCCTCCAGCCCGAGGTGATGCGCATCCTCGAAAAGCAGGAGAAGGGCGCCGGCGGCGAGATCCAGCTCACCGACGCCATGGCCCAGCTGATCGGCAACCAGCCGTTCCACGGGTTCACCTTCGACGGCCGGCGCTATGATTGCGGCGACAAGGCGGGCTTCATCCAGGCCAATATCGCCCTGTCCCTGTCCCGCCCCGATCTCGCGCCGCAAATCCGGGCGTTCCTCGCCGAGATCTGACATCAGCGCTTGGAAAGCGGCCCCCGGCACCCCACAAAGCGCGCTGTGGAAAGCCTGGCTGTTTTCCTGAACCTTCGCGGCAGGGCCGTGATCCTCCTCGGCGAAGGCGGGGCGGCGGACGCGAAACGGCGCCTGTTGCTGCGCGCCGGCGCCCGCCTGGTCGGGGAGGAGGACGCGGGCGCCCGCATCGCCGTGGTGGCCATTGCCGACGAGGGCGAAGCAGCGGACGCCGCCGCCCGGCTCCGCGCACGCGGCCTCATCGTCAATGTCGTCGACCGCCCAGCCCTGTGCGATTTCAGTTTCCCGGCGATTGTCGATCGCGCGCCGGTGATGGTGGCGATCGGCACCGGCGGCGCGTCTGCCGGGCTCGCCAAGGCGCTCCGCCAGCGCATCGAGGCGCTGCTGCCGGCCGGGCTGGGCGCCCTCGCCACCGCTCTTCACGCGGCGCGGCCCGCCATCCGCGCGCGCTGGCCGGACGCGGCGGACCGGCGCCGGGCGATCGACGCCGCGCTCGGCGCGGGCGGCACGCTCGATCCGCTCGGCGAGCCGGGCGATGTCGCCGGCTGGATCGCCGGCGCTGCCGATCCCACGCCGGCGGCGCTCATTTCCGTCCGCCTCGTCTCCGCCGACCCGGACGAGCTCACGCTTCGCATCGCGCGGCTGCTGTCGCACGCCGACCGCGTCTATCACCGGCCGAATATTCCGCAGGCGATATTGAACCGTGCCCGGGCCGATGCGGAACTCATCCCCTGTCCCACCCCGCCGGAGACGCCCCCCCCCGGCCTCTCCCTCGATCTTTCTCTGGAGGATGCGCGCGCATGATCGGTTGCGGCTATGTCGTTCATGCCGATGGCACGGTGGCCGAATGCGGCGTCGCCGGCGCGCCTCAGCATTCCAACGACGACAAGGCGCTGGTCTGGGTGCATCTCGACGGCCGCGATCCCGAATCGCGCGCATGGCTGGAGAAGACCGACCTGCCGCGCGCCGCCCTCGAAGCGCTCACCGCCGAGGAAACGCGACCGCGCGCCGACGTCATCCATGCCGGCGCGATCCTCAACCTGCGCGGCCTCGCCACCCAGGGCGTGGTCGCGCCCGACGCCCTCGTCTCGATCCGGCTTTGGGCTGAAAAGGGGCGCGTCATCTCCGTCAGCTTCTTCCCGCTGGCGGCGGTACAGCCGGTGCGCGCGGCGATGGAGGCGGGCCGGATCCGCGATCCCGGCGACCTCATCACCGCCATCGCCGTCACCATCACCGAGGCGCTGGATCCGGACGTCGCCGCCCTCGGCGACACGCTGGACGAGTTCGAATCCGACATGCTGCGCCCACGCCGCGGGCTGGGCGTGCGGGCACGGATCGGAAAGGCCCGCTCGCGCGCTATCCTCTACCGGCGGTTCGTGGCGCCGCAGCGCGCCGCGCTGGAGCGCCTCGCCGGGCTGGAGGTGGACTGGCTTGAGGATGACGACCGTTCCCATGTCCGCGTCGCCGCCGATCGCTTCGCGCGCATGGCGGAAGAGCTGGAAGCGATCCGCGAGCGGGCCGCTCTGATGCACGAGCAGCTCACCGATCTGCGCGCCGAGCTGGTCGAGCAACGGGCGCTGCTGGTGTCGGTGGTCGCGCTGATCTTCCTGCCGCTGACGTTCATCACCGGCCTGCTCGGGATGAATGTGGACGGCATCCCCTATGCCCATCATCCCCACGCCTTCTGGTGGGTCACCGGGTTCTGCGTGGCCGTGGCGGTCGGCGTCACCGGCTATTTCGTGATGCTGCGCTGGTTCCGCGAGTGACGACCCCCTGGATCAACCGCATCGGCACCGCCGTGCCCGGTCACGACATCCACCGCGCCTTCGTGGACTGGGCCGTCGCCCAGCCCGTGGAGGAGCGCGAGCGACGCCTGTTCCTGCGCATGGCCGAGCGATCGGGCATCGTCCACCGCTGGTCGGTGCTTCCCCATGCCCCGGACGGCGGATCTCCGGTGGCGCCGGGCGGCTTCTACGACGGCGGCGCCATGCCCTCGACCGGAGTGCGCATGGCCCGCTATGCCGAGGCCGCGCCCGCCCTCGCCGAACGTGCCGTGCGTGCGCTGGGCGAGACGGGGCCGGTCAGCCACCTCGTCGTAGCGAGCTGCACCGGCTTCGTGGCGCCGGGGGTGGACCAGTTGCTCGCCGCCCGGCTCGGCCTGCCCGGGGATGTCGAGCGCACGCTGATCGGCTTCATGGGCTGTTATGCGGCGGTCGCGGCGCTGCGCACGGCGCATCACATCGTCCGCTCGACGCCGGCCGCGCGGGTGCTGGTGGTGACGGTGGAGCTGTCCACCCTGCACCTTCAGCCGGAGGAAAGGCTGGAGCCGCTGCTCGCCATGCTCCAGTTCGGCGACGGGGCGGCGGCGGCGCTGGTCACGGCGGAGCCCGGCGGGCTGTCCATCGAGCAACCCTTTTCCGAGACGCTGCCCGATTCCGAAGGGCTGATCCGCTGGACGATCGGCGATCACGGCTTTGCCATGCACCTGTCGGGCGCGGTGCCGCAGCGGATCGGCGAGGCGCTGGCGACGCCCGACCTGCGCGCGCGGCTGGCGGGTGAGCGCATCGCGGTCCATGCCGGCGGGCGCTCGATCCTCGACGCCGTCGAACATGCGCTGGCGCTGCCGGGCGACGCGCTCGCCGCCTCGCGGGCGGTGCTGCGCGAGCATGGCAACATGTCCTCCTCGACCTTGATGTTCACCCTTGCGAGGCTGCTCGGACAGGCCGGCGATGGCGTTGCCGTCGCCTTCGGACCGGGCCTCGCCGCGGAAGGCTTCCGCTTCCGGAGCGCGGCATGAGCCTCGCCGCACGCAGCCTTGCCGAGGAGCAGATGGACGCGCCGGATCTCGATCCGGCCGTCTATGCAGCGGTGCTCGGCGACCTCGCCCGCGTCAACCGGCTGACGATGAGCGCCCGCCCGACCCTCGCCTTCCTCACGCGCGCCACGCGCGGGCGCGATCGCATCCGCCTGCTCGATGTGGGCTTTGGCGACGGCGACATGCTGCGTGTCATCGCCCGCTGGGCGGCGCGGCGGGGGATTGCCGCCGAGCTGGTCGGCGTCGACCTCAACCCGCGCAGCGCCGCCGTGGCGCGCGCCGCGACCCCCGCCGGCATGGCGATCGACTATCGCACCGGCGACTATGCCGATCTCGGCGATTTCGACCTGATCATCTCCAGCTTCGTGGCCCATCATATGAGCCACGCCCAGCTCGTCGCGTTCCTCCGCCACATGGAGCGGCACGCGACCCTCGGCTGGTTCGTCAACGACCTGCACCGCCACGGCTTCGCCCATTTCGGCTATCCGCTGCTCGCCCGGCTGATGGGCTGGCACCGCATCGTCCGCGAGGACGGCACCCTTTCCATCGCCCGCAGCTATCGACCCGCGGAATGGCCGCCGATCCTCGCCGAAGCCGGGATTGCGGGCGCACGGGTGTTTCGCGCCTTCCCCTTCCGGCTGTGCGTCGAGAGACGGCGCTGATCGTCGGCGGCGGGCCGGCCGGCGCCGCCGCCGCGATCCGGCTGGCCCGCGCCGGTCATCGCCCGTTGCTGATCGAGCGGGAGCGCACCACCGCCGACGCGCTGTGCGGCGGCTTCCTTTCCTGGCGGACCCTGGAGGCACTCGGCGCGCTCGGCGTCGATCCCTTTGCGCTGGGGGCTCGGGCGGTGACGCAGGTGCGGTTGTTCGCCGGCGCGCGGACGGTGGCGGCGGCGCTACCCGGCAGGGCGGCGGGGCTGTCGCGCCGCGCGCTGGATGGCGCCCTCCTCGCCCGTGTCGATGCCGTCGAGCGCGGCGTCGCGGCGCGGGAGGCGGAGCCCGGGCGCGTCCGGCTCGACGACGGCGGCGAGGTGACGTGCGATGCGCTGTTCCTCGCCACGGGCAAGCATGAGCTGCGCGGCCTTGCCCGGCCGCGGGCCGGGGGCGACCCGGTGCTCGGCCTGCGCCTCCGCCTCGCCGCCGCGCCGGGGCTCGCGCGGCTGCTGGCGGAGACGATCGAGCTCCATTTGTTCGATCGCGGCTATGCCGGGCTCGTCCTGCAGGAGGATGGCAGCGCCAATCTCTGCCTCGCCGTCCATCGCAGCCGGCTGGACGCGGCCGGCGGGCGGCCGGAGGCGCTGATCGATGCCCTCGGCCGGGAATCGCCCCGGCTGGGCGAGCGGCTGGGCGCCGGCGCGTCGGGGCCGGTGCAGGCCGTCGCCAATATTCCTTATGGGTGGCGCGCCGAGGCCGCTCCGCCGGGCCTGTACCGGCTCGGCGATCAGGCTGCCGTCATCCCTTCGCTCGCCGGCGAAGGCATCGGCATCGCGCTCGCCAGCGCCGCCCATGCCGTGGCCGCCTGTGTACGGCGGGCGCCTTTCCAGCCGCCCTTCGCGCGGGCGGCGGCACGGCCGCTGCGCATCGCCGGGATGATCCGCGACATCGCCGAGCGGCCGGGGCTGGCCGGCCCGGCGCTGGCACTGCTTGGCGCGGCGCCATGGCTGCTCGGCCCGGCGATGCGCCTGACCCGGATTGGCGGCGATTTCGACCGGAAGGGGTAAGCACGGGACAGCCTTTGCTTGTGGCGGGCCGGCGGAGCGGGTAATCGGCGACTATTCCGCCCATGGCTTCTCCCCGCGCCCGCTCTGCCCCGCCGCCCCCGCAGCCGCCACGCCGCAAGCGATCGGGCGTGATCGGACGTGTCGTGAAGATCCTCATCGGGCTGGCCGTGCTCGGCCTGATCGGCATCGCCGTCGCGGTGGGCCTGGCGATGACTTCGCTACCCGATTATGCCGGCCTCAAATCATCGCCCAACGGCCAGATGATCCGCGTTCGCGCGGCCGACGGCACGGTGCTCGTCACCCTCGGCCCCTCCTACGGCGAATGGCTTCCGCTGGAGACGATCCCGAAGGTGATGCAGGAGGCGATCGTCTCGGTCGAGGATCGCCGGTTCTACATGCATCCCGGCGTTGATCCGATCGGCATGGGCCGCGGCGTGTGGCGCGCGTTCCAGCGTCGCGGGCAGGGCCGGCGTATCGAGGGCGCCTCGACGATCACCCAGCAGATCACCCGCAACATCTTCCTCAACCAGAGCTATAATCTCGGCCGCAAGGCGCGCGAGATCATCCTGGCGCTGGCGATGGAGCGAAAATTCTCCAAGGCAGAGATCCTCGAACTCTATCTGAACAAGGTCTATTTCGGCGGCGGCGCCTATGGCATCGACGCGGCCAGCCGCAAATTCTTCGGCCATGGCGCGAGCAGCCTTTCGCTGGGCGAGGCGGCGATCATCGCCGGGCTCGTCAAGGCGCCGTCAAATTATGCGCCGACCGCCGATCAGGCCGCCGCCGTCGGACGCGCCAACGTCGTGCTCCACACCATGGTCGAGACCGGGGCCGTAACCCAGGCCGAGGCCGACGCCGCCGACCCCGCAGCCGTGCGGTTCGCGCCGGAAGCCCGGCAGAACAGCGTGCGCTACTTCACCGACTGGGCGCTGCCACAGCTCGACACGCTGATCGACGAGAAGACCCAGCCGATCGACGTATGGACGACGCTCGACATCGCCATGCAACGTTCCGCCGATCGCGCCATCCGCGCCGACGCGCCGGCGGGTGCGCAGGGCGCCCTGGTGTCGATGGAGACGGACGGGGCAGTGCGCGCCATGGTCGGCGGCCGGGACTATGTCTCGTCAATCTACAACCGGGCGACGCAGGCGGTGCGCCAGCCGGGCTCGGCCTTCAAGCTGTTCGTCTATCTCGCCGCGCTCGAGGCAGGGCATACCCCGGACGAGCCGGTGGTCGACGAGCCGGTGACGATCGACGGCTGGAGCCCGCGCAATTCGAACCGCAACTTCGCCGGCCAGATCGACATCCGCACCGCCTTCGCCTTCTCGATCAACACCGTGGCGGCGAAGCTCGGCGAGATCGTCGGCTTCCAGACCGTCGCCGACATGGCCAAGCGCTTCGGCATCACCAGCCCGATCAACACCCACCCGTCGATGGTGCTCGGCACCTCCGAAGTGCGGCTGATCGAGATGACCCGCGCTTTCGCCGAGGTCGCGGCGAACGGCGTCGCGGTGACGCCCTACGGCATCACCAGGGTGACCGTGGTCAATGGCGGCACGCTCTACGAGCACGAGCTGCCGGAGCCGCGCGTGCTGGTCGCGCCATGGGTGGCAGCGCAGGCGACGGACTTGCTGCAGACCGCGGTCAACACCGGCACCGCGCGCGCCGCCCAGATCGGCCGGCCGGTGGCTGGCAAGACCGGCACCACCTCGTCCAACAAGGACGGCTGGTTCCTCGGCTTCTCCTCCGGGCTGACCACCGGCGTGTGGATGGGGCGTGACGACGCCAGGCCCATGCCCGGCCTGTCCGGCGGCCGCGCGCCCGCCCAAGCCTTCGCCGATTTCATGAAAGAGGCGGTCGCCAAGCGGCCGGTGCAGAAATTCGCCACCGAGGTGAAGCTGCCCGAATGGCAGCTCGAACCGGACGAGGAAGCCTATTTCGGCGCCCCCGACGAAAATGGCGTGATGGTCGACGAGAATGGCCAGCCCCTGCCCCGCGAGGGCGATCAGCCGGACGAGCCGCCGCTGATCAATCCCGGCGAGCCGCCGGCCCCGGGCGGACCGCCGCTGGTCCAGCCGGCGCCTGCGCAGGGAGAGGAGGCGCCGCCGCGGCTCGATCAGCAATGGCTGGACGGCGTTCTGGGCCGGCAGCAACCGCAGCCCCAGCCGCGCCGCAACCCGGCGTCGCTGCCGGGCGGCGCCCCGCCGCCGGCGCCGCGCTCCGCGGTCAGCGTTCAGCCGGCGCGGCCGACCCAGTAAAGCGCCGCGCCGTTGCGTTTGAGCCAGGCGCGTTCGGCGCCCGGCTCACGACCGAACAGGCGGGCGAGCTCGGCGTGAAAGGCCGGGCCATGATGCATGTGGAGCCGATGCGCGACCTCGTGCGCAGCGGTGGCACGACGCACTTCGGCAGGCGCCAGGATCAGCCGCCAGCTGTAGCGCAAGTCACCGGAGGCGGCGCAGCTCCCCCAGCGGGTCCGCGGATCGCCGACAGCGATGCGGCCGAGCGACACTCCCGCCCGCTCCGCATAGAAATGGCTGTCCTCGCTGAGGCGTGCCAGTGCCTCGGCGCGCAGCCAGCGCAATAGCCGGGCGGCGATCAGCTCCGCCGGCCCGCCGACGATCAGCCGGTCGTCCTCGCGGCGTATGCTGCGGGGATGGGCGGCGTCCCAGGCGATCGCCACCTCCCGTCCTTCCAGCGGGAGCGTCGCGCCGGGCAGGAAGGGGCGCGGCGCGGGCAGCCGGGCGAGGCTCGATTCGATCCAGTCACGGTGCGTCTCGGCCCAGGCGGTGGCCGCGCTGAGCGAGGCGCGGCGCGGCAGCGTCAGCCGCACCGCCCCGTCACGCGGATCGACGGCAAGGCGCATGCGGCGTGCAGTGGCGCTGCGGTGAACAGTCAGCGGCCGGACGCGGCCGCCGCCTTCAAAGCTCACGCTCGACGACATGATCCTCGAGGTCGCCGGCTTCGTCTTCGGATACCGTCCAGCCGCGCGTCGACACGCCGGCGCGATGCACCGATTCCGGATCGCCGGAGATGAGCGGGTGCCAATCGTAGAGCGGCCGCCCCTCGGCGAGCAGGCGATAGGCGCAGGTCGAGGGCAGCCAGTCTAGCGTCTTGAGCTTGGCCGGGGTCAGTCTTACGCATTCCGGCACATAGGCGTGGCGATGGCGATAATCCTTGCAGCGGCCCATGCGCCGATCGAGCAGGCGGCAGGCGACGTTGGTCGGAAACACCTCCCCCGTCACCTCGTCCTCCAGCTTGTGCAGGCAGCATTTGCCGCAACCGTCGCAGAGCGATTCCCACTCCGCGCGGCTCATCTTGTCGAGCGGCTTTTCTTCCCAGAAGGGGCGGGCGGTCACTTCACCCAATGGGCAAGCTCCTTTGCCACGGTATCGGCGCTCTCATCGGTCTTGAGCAGCACGATCGGCTTGCCGTCACCGTCGAAGAGCATGGTCGCGCGCAGGTGATCCATCAGATAGTCGCTCGATCCGGGCTCCTGCCGCTTGGCGTAATAGACGCCATATGCCTTGGCCATGGCGGCGATCTGCTGCTCCGTGCCGGTGAGCCCGATCAGCGGGGCGCCGAACGCCGTCACATATTGCTTCAGCACCGGCGGCGTGTCGCGCGCCGGATCGACCGATATGAAGATCGGCTGCAGCTTCGCCGCCTCGGCGGGGTGATCCCGGGCGAACTGGCGATAGCCCTGCATCAGGCGTTGCAGATCGACGGGGCAGACGTCCGGGCAATAGCTGTAGCCGAAATAGATCGCCCGCCACTTGCCGGTGAAATCCTTGTCGGTGACGGTGCGCCCGTCCTGGTCGACCAGCGTGAACGGGCCACCGATGCGCGCGCCGGCGAGCGGCGCTTCCTCGCTGCCGCCGGCGCCCTGCGGCGAGCACGCGCAGAGCGCGCCGAGGCCGGCGAGAAGCGGGATGATGTACTTGTTCATTTGACCGCCAGCCTTGCTTTGCTACGGGACGTCCCCAAGTGCGGACGCAGCCCGCAATTGGCAAGGGAAATGGGTTAAATGGCTTTGACATGGCGGCGCTTGCGCGAGCTGTGGATCGCGCTCGCGGCATTCGCGCTGACCAGCGCCGCGCTGGTGATGTTCGCCTCGGCCGCGCATGCCCAATATTCGGACGGCTACACCTTTCTGAAAGGCGTGAAGGACCGCGACGGCAGCAAGGTGCAGCCGCTGCTCGACAAACCCGGCACGACCATCGTCAACGCGCGCGATTCGGACAGCGGCGACACCGCGCTGCACATCGTCGTGCGCGGACGCGACATGGTGTGGACCAACTATATCCTCGCCAAGGGTGCCGACACCAATGCCCGCAACACCGCCGGCGAGACACCGCTGATCGTCGCCGTGCATCTCGGCTGGGTGGAAGGCGCGCAGGCCCTGATCGCGCGCCGCGCCAGCGTCAATATCGGCAATTCGCGCGGCGAGACGCCCCTGATCCTGGCCGTGCAGGCGCGCGATACGGAAATGGTGCGCCTGTTGCTGGCCAATGGCGCCGATGCCAAACAGGGCGACCGCGCCACCGGCATGACCGCGCGTGACTATGCCGCGCGCGATCCCCGCGCCGCGCCCATCCTCAAGATGATCGACGACAACAAGCCCGCGGCGCCCAAGCCCGCGGTGGCCGGGCCGGTCTTCTAGTCGAGCCCTTCCAGCCCCGGATCGAGGCCGCCCAGCAGGCGCCGGGCAGCGCGACGGGCGAAGCGCAGCGTCTCCGCCTTGCGCCGCGCCCCCGGCATCGGGCGATGCTCAGGATCGCGCAGCACCGCGGCGTCGTAGCGGTCGGCGACGATGAGGCCGCAGCAGCCCGGCCGAAACCATTCTTCCTCGAACGGCGACAGATCGAAGCCACCCGGCACCGCCCAGTAGAAGCGGTCGCAATAATCCAGATAATCCGGCCATTTCAGGTCGCCGCGCAGATCCGCGCGCGACACCTTGATCTCGACGATGGTGATGCGGCCAGCGCCGTCCAACGCCATGATGTCGGCGCGCCGGCCATTGCCGAGCGGCACCTCGCATAGCGCGATCAGATCCTGACGGAAAAACAGCCGGGCGACGCCGCGCGCGACATCCCGCGCGGCCAGCGGCATGTCCGCCAGACACCCCTGTTCAAGCGAATCTTCCACGCCCTGAAACTAGAACAGGACAGGAACATGGGCAAGCACCCATGATCCTGTCCTGCGATCGACCGGCCGAGCGGGGGCTCAGCGATAGAAGATGTGGTTGCCGACCTGGGCGACGCGGGTCGCGCTGCCCATGTTCATCGAGATGCGACGGGCGTGGAAGAACAGCGCGTTGGGAGCGATGTCCTCCCACAGCTCGCCCTGGGCGATGCGGGCGATCGCCACCGCCTGACGCCAGGACTTGCTGGTCGTCACCGGCGCGGGGATCTTGCCGCCGCGGCGCACGAAGGAGAATTGGCCCTTCTGGCGGACGACACCACAGATCGAGGTGGGGAAGCGGCCCGAATGGGCGCGGTTGAGGACAGTCTCGGCGACCGCGAGCTGGCCGCCCAGCGGCTCGCCCTTGGCCTCGAAGTAAACCGACGCGGCGAGGCACTTCTGCTCGGCGTCGACAGTGTCGGCAGTCTCCTGCGCATCGACCAGCGCTTCCAGCGTGGCGGGCGCCTGCTGGATGCCATCGGCGGAGTCGTTGGCGAAATTCTCGCGATCGGCGAGGGCGGCGGCGTCCAGCGCCAGCGTGGGCGCGGTGACGGCGGCGAGGCGAAGGCTGGCCACGTCATTGGAGGCGGCGCCGGTATCAGCGGCGGGAGCGGAGGTCGAAATGGCAAGCGTGCCGAGCAAGCCAAACGATGCCACCACCGAAAGCACGGTGCGAAGGAATTTCTGCAATGATCTGATCTTGACTGCGGTTGGCGCATCAGCCGGCGAGGAAAAACACCCCATCTCGCCGGGACTTGCCCCCCGTCTACGTGGCGTTCCGCCGAGGCGGACCGCCCTACGTGTGGACGTTGCGGCTCTGTTGCCGTGGCCACACGCGCGCGTCAATTGCTCGCGATCGTTTCAGCGATGAATCGTTGGCTATCCGCGATATCCAGTTCCACGGCCCAAAGATCCGGGTCAGCGTGGCGGCGGCGGGTTAAATAATCGTTAAGATCGGCTTTTCCTTCAAGTACTTGGGGGGCAGCATCACGCCACAGCTCAGCACCGTCGAGATCATGGCCTCGCTCGATTATGCGCGTGATTTCACCGCGTTGCGCGACGATCAGCAGGACGGCGCCGGCCTGGTCGTCACCGCGCGCGAGCACCGCCGCGCTGCCGCCCTCGGCCTGCGCACGGCGCATCAGCGCGGTGACGATCAGCCTGGCGGGCAGCCGCGCGCTCATGCCGCGTGACGGGATTCCCCGCTGACGAACAGCGCGTAAAGCGCATCGTGAGAGCCAGCCCCGCGCAGCTTGGCGACGAAGGCGCGGTCACGCAGTCGCCGGCTAACCCGCGCCAGCGCCTTGAGGTGATCGACGCCGCCGCCCGGCGGGGACAGCAGCAAAAAGACAAGGTCAACCGGCAGATCGTCGATCGCCCGGAAGTCGATCGGCGCGCCGAGCCGCACGAATATGCCGGTGACGCGCGACAGCCCGTCGATCTTGCCATGGGGAATGGCGATGCCGCCGCCGAATCCGGTCGATCCGAGCCGTTCGCGCTCGTTGATTCGCTCGGCGATATGGTCCGCATCGCAGCCGGTCAGCTCCGCCGCGCGGCCCGCCAGATACTGGAAGAGCGCCTTCTTGTTCTGGACGACGAGACCCATGGCGGTGCCGTCCGGCGAAAGCATGTCGCTGAAATCGTCCATGAAAATACGAGCAATCCCTTGGCCGCCAGTGGGCCCATAACCCACTGACGGCGTAAATTCCGTGTCGGAGATCGGGCCTCAGGCGGATTGCACCGCTTCGCCGCTGCGTCGCGGCTCCACCCAGCCGATCGTCCCGTCGCCGCGCCTGTAGACCATGTTGAACGCTCCCGTCCCACTATTCCGGAACAGCAGCGCGTTGGTGTTCCTGAGGTCCAGCATCATCACCGCGTCGGAAACGCTGCTGTCCGGGATATCGACACGAGTCTCGGCGATGATCAACGGATTGTCGGCGGCATCCTCTTCGTCCCTGTTCTCCTGGAAGACCGTATAACCGGCATCCGCTTCAAAGCCGTTAAGGACGTCGGCGGCGGCGACAGGCGCATTGCGAGCCTTCAGCCGGCGCATGTAGCGGCGCAGCTGCGTCTCGATCTTGGCCGCGGCCTGGTCGAAGGCGGGGTTGGCCTCCTGGCCGACGGCGTGGGCGGATGCCTTGAGGATCACGCCCTGCATGACATGGGCGACGATGTCGCACACGAAGCCGGCGTCGTGCGGCCCGCGGCCGAAGGTGACGGTCGCCGACAGCGCGCGCTGGCAATATTTGTCGGCGATGCCTTCGAGACGCTCGCGCACATGGGTTCGCAGAGCCTCGCCCGTATCGACCTGATGACCGGATACGCGGATTTCCATCACCTATTCTCCTTCACTTGGCCCGGGCGCGAGGCAGCCATCTCATGCGGCCGTCCCCGCCCAGAGCGGGTTCGTCAGCGTCGCGACAAAGGCCGCATGACGCTCCAGCTCGGCCTCGCTGGGGCCGTGCGGGCGCGGCGGGCGCGGCATCGTCGCGACGATGATCTCACTGTTAATATTCGCGGGCACAAGCTCCGGTTCCCCCGCCGCGACGATAGGTTCGGCGGCGAGCATCAGGCCGATCTGGCGGCCGCCGGTCAGCTCGACATAAAGCTGGGCGAGGAGCTGGGCGTCGATCAGCGCGCCATGCTTGATACGCTGGCTGCGATCGATGCCGTAGCGGGTGCAGAGCGCGTCCAGCGAATGCTTGGCCCCGGGATGCTTGGCCCGCGCCAGCGCCAGCGTGTCGATCATCCGCGTGCGGCAGATCGGATCGCGCGCGCAGGCCTTCAGCTCCCAGTCGAGAAAGGCCATGTCGAAGCCGGCATTGTGCGCGACGAGCGGGGCATCGCCGAGAAACTCGATCAGCTCGGACACCATTTCATGGAAGCGCGGCTTGTCGGACAGGAATATGGCCGAAAGACCATGCACCTCGAACGCCTCGGTCGGCATGTCGCGATCGGGATTGAACCAGGCATGGAAGGTGCGGCCGGTCTCGACCCGGTTGAACAGCTCGACACAACCGATCTCGACCAGACGGTGGCCATCGGCGGGACTCAGTCCGGTCGTTTCGGTGTCGAAGACAATCTCGCGCATCCCCGGCAATATCGGACTCCATGCGCCGCCATGCAAGCGACGAGGGCACGGACCTGCGTCGCGGTCTCCAGCCGGGAGAGGCCGGTATCGATCACGAAATCCGCACGGGCGCGCTTGGCGCGGTCGGGCATCTGGTGGCGCAGGGTCGCGGCGAAGCGGGCGCTATTCATGCCCGGCCGTGCCAGCACCCGGGCGCGCTGCCGCCACGCCGGCGCCGAGACGACGACCACCGCGTCGACGAGCCGGTCCAGCCGGCGCTCGAGCAGCAACGGCACGTCGAGCACGACCAGGCGGCGGGCGCGGTAACGACGCAGAAAGGCGCGGCGCTCGGCGGCGACGGCGGGGTGGACGATCGCCTCCAGCGCGCGCAGCTCGGCCCGGTCGGCCAGCGCGCGCGCGCCGAGCGCGGCGCGATCGACGCCGGCCGGGCCGGTCGTGCCCGGGAAACGCGCCTCGATCGCCGGGAGCAGTCGCCCGCCCGGCCCCTGAAGCGCGTGCACGGCGGCATCGGCATCCCAGACCGGCACGCCCGCACGCCGGAACATCGCCGCCACCGTCGACTTGCCCATGCCGATCGAGCCGGTAAGGCCGAGAACGATCATCGCGTCAGAATGAGGCGCAGCGCATCGTCGGCTCCGGCATCGGCGGGGGCCTCGGTGCCGAAGAAATGGCGGAAGGCGAGGCGCGCCTGACCGATCAGCATGGCGAGGCCGTCGACCACCGGATGCCCCGCCGCCCGCGCTTCGGCGAGAAGCGGCGTTTCCAGCGGCGCATAAACGGCGTCATAGACGATCGCTCCCGGCGGCAGATGGGAGAGGTGGACGGGCAAGGGCGGCTTGCCGGTCATGCCGAGCGAGGTGGCGTTGACGACGAGATCGAGCCGGTCGCCGCTCTCGCCCCAGTCGAACTCGAGCGCTTCCGCAAAATGATCGAGAGGCGCGACGTGGGTCTCGGTATCGAGCTCGGCGGCGAGAGCGGACGCCGCCGCGGTATCGCGTCCGATGAGGATGATCGCGAATCCTTGCCCGGCAAGGCCGTGGGCGATGGCCCTGGCCGCGCCGCCGGTGCCGAAGATCCGCGCCGTGCGCAGCAGATGGCGCTCGGCAAGCGGGCCGGCCAGGGGCTCCAGGAATCCGGCGGCGTCGGTGTTGTAGCCGACCAGCGCGCCATCCTCCGGCACGATGGTGTTGACTGCGCCGATCCTGGCGGCGAGCGGGTCGAGCCGGTCGAGCAGCGCTATCACCGCCTGCTTGTGCGGCAGGGTGACGTTGCATCCGCGCCAATCGGGATCGGCGCGGCGCCGTGCGAGGAAATCCGGCAGGTCGGCGGCAAGGACGTGAGTCTTGCTGTAGCTGCCGGCAAGGCCCAGTCGATCCAGCCAGAATCCGTGGATCAGCGGCGACTTGGAATGGGCGATCGGATCGCCGATCACCTCGGCATAGGGGATGGTCATGCCGGCATTTCCTTGAGGGCGCGAAGCTGCTCCAGCAACGGCAGCAAGGGCAGGCCGAGAATGGTGAAATGGCTGCCGTCGATGCGGGCGAAGAGCTGCGCGCCCCGCCCCTCCAGCCGATAGCCGCCGACGCAGCCGCCCACCGCCGGCCATTCCGCATCGAGATAGGCGTCGAGGAACGCGTCCGAGAAATCGCGCATCGCCAGCCGTGCACCATCGACCTGTCGCCAGACCGGCCGGCCGCCCCGGCACAGCACGGCCGCGCTCCACAGCTTGTGGGTGGTGCCACGCAGGCCGGCGAGCTGGTCACGCAGGCTCGCGCGATCGGGTGCCTTGTCGAGCTGGCGCCCGTCCGCCGTCTCCACCGTCGAATCGCATCCGAGCACCAGGGCCTGCGGATGGCGCGTCGAAAGCTTGGTCGCCTTCAGCTCGGCGAGGGCATCGGCGAGGTCGCGCGCGGTGAGATGGCCGAGCGCGGCCTTGGCCGATTCCTCGTCAACCTGCGGAGACATCGCCTCATGCGGCACGCCGGCGTCCGCCAGCATCCGCCGGCGGGTCGGAGAGGTGGAAGCCAGGATCAGGCTCATTGGCCGTTGCCCTCGGCGGTGCGCGCCGAGACGAGGTTGATGATCGCGGCCGCCGTCTCCTCGATCGAGCGCCGGGTGACGTCGATCACCGGCCAGCCATTGTCGGCGAACATGCGCCGCGCGAAGGCGAGCTCGGCAGCGACCCGCTCCTGATCGACATAAGAGGTCTCCGGCGCCTGGTTTAGCGACAACAGCCGGTTGCGCCGCACCTGGACCAGCCGGTCGGCGGACGTGGTAAGGCCGACGACCAGGGGCTTTTCGAGGTGGAAAAGCTGCGCCGGCGGCGGGCTTTCAATGACCAGCGGGATGTTCGCCACCCGATAGCCGCGATTGGCGAGATAGATGGAGGTCGGCGTCTTCGACGAGCGCGACACGCCGGCGAGCACCACGTCCGCCTCCTCCCAATCCTCGGACAGCACGCCGTCGTCATGGGCAATGGTGTACTGGATCGCCTCGACGCGATCGAAATAGGCGGCATCCAGCGCGTGCTGGCGGCCCGGCCGGGTGACCGTCTTCTGGCCGCCGAGCATGTCCGACAAGGCATCGATCACCGGATCGAGCGCCGCGACGCAAGGCAGGCCGAGCGCCGCACAGCGCGCCTCCAGGCGATGCCGCACGTCCGAGTTGACCAGGGTGTAGATGACCAGCCCGGGACGCGAGGCGATTTCCGTCAGCACCCGGTCGAGATGGCCCGACGAGCGGACCATCGGCCAGAAATGCTTGATCGGCTCGACATCCTCGAACTGGGCGAGGCCGGCCTTGGCGATCACCTCCAGCGTCTCGCCAGTGGAATCGGAGAGGAGATGCAGATGCAGCCGGCTCATCGGACAACCCTGTGGAAAACCATGGGGAGCAGCTAGCGGACGGATATGGGGAGGAGCAAGCCGCAGCGACCGATCCCCGCCAACCGGAGTCGTTTCCAGCGCTTGTCCACAAGGGGATGATCGTTTCCACAGCCTGTGGATGACGGGGATGACGCCGCCGACTCCGTGCACGGTCGGGGCATCCGGAGAGTCAAGCTGTTGGCAAAATCAGGCGGCGTGAATAAACCCCGCTGGTCAGGGGTCCTACTATCTCCTTCAACCTCTCTAAGAATCTTAAAGGAATGATTATGAGCGTCGCGCCCGACCGGCCCTTGCTCGCCGTGCTGCGGGGTGAACGCCGCGATCCGCCGCCCGTCTGGCTGATGCGCCAGGCCGGGCGATACCTGCCCGAATATCGCGCGCTCCGTGCCGAGAAGGGGGGATTCCTCGATCTCGTCCATGACAGCGCCGCCGCCGCCGAGGTGACGCTGCAACCGGTACGCCGCTTCGGCATGGATGGTGCGATCCTGTTTTCCGACATCCTCGTCATCCCCCACGCCATGGGCCAGGACCTGTGGTTCGCAGAAGGCGAGGGGCCGCGCCTCGCCCCGCGTCTTGCAGACGCGCCGCTGGAGGCACTTCGGCCGGCACCGGAGCGGCTCGACCCGGTCTATGAGACGGTACGCCAGGTCGCCGCCGCGCTGCCGCCGGCGGTGACCCTGCTCGGCTTCGCGGGCAGCCCGTGGACGGTCGCGACCTACATGATCAACGGCCGCGGCTCCAGGGAGCAGGCCGAGGCGCGACGGCTGGCCTATGGCGACCCGTCGAGGATGCAGGCGCTGATCGATGCGCTGGTGACGGCGACGATCGATTATCTCTGCGGTCAGATCGCCGCTGGCGTCCATGCCGTGCAGCTGTTCGACAGCTGGTCGGGCAGCCTCGCCCCGACCGAGTTCGAGCGCTGGGTGATCGCGCCGACCGCGGCGATCGTCGCCGGCGTCAAGGCGCGACATCCGGACGTGCCGGTGATCGGCTTCCCCAAGGGCGCGGGCGGGAAGCTCCCGGCCTATGCCCGCGAGACCGGCGTCGATGCGATCGGGCTGGACGAGACGGTGGATCCGCGATGGGCGGATGCGTCGCTGCCCGAGGGCCTGCCGGTGCAGGGCAATCTCGATCCGCTGGCGCTGGTGACCGGTGGCGCCGCGCTGGACGATGCCGTAGCGCGCATCCGCGCCGCTTTCGTGGAACGTCCCCATGTCTTCAATCTCGGCCATGGCATCGTGCCGGATGCCCCGATCCCCCATGTCGAACGGCTGATCAGCCTGCTAAGGGGCTGATCCATGAGCGGGTTTCTCGGGAACGCCTACCCCTGGGTGAAGGCGCTGCACGTCATCTTCGTCATCTTCTGGATGGCGGGGCTGTTCATGTTGCCGCGCTTCCTCGTCTATCATCGCGCCACCGTTCCGGGATCGGCCGAGGACGCGCTGTGGATCGAGCGCGAACGCCGCCTCCGCCGCATCATCATCACGCCGGCGATGGTCGCGGTGTGGCTGCTCGGGCTGGCGCTGGCCGTCAATCTCGGCCTCCTCGACGGCGCGCCGGGGCTGGGCTGGCTCCATGCCAAGCTGGCGCTGGTGTTCCTGCTCTCGGGTTATCATGGCTGGATGACGGGCACCGCCCGCAAGATGGCGTCCGGCCTTCGCCCGGGCAGCGATCGCGGGCTGCGACTCGCCAATGAGATACCGAGCCTGGCCACGATCCTGATCGTCATCCTGGTCATCGTCCGGCCGTTCTGACCCGGCTTGACTTGGCCTGCGGGCGCACTTAGGTCCGTTGGAAAGAAGCGCCGGCCGTTCGCGCCAGAGCGCCCCTCCTCAGCATCACCGCGATCTTCACGATAACGCTGTGCTCACCTTTCCAGCCGGACCATAGTCTCATGCACCTCAAGGACCTCAAGTCGAAAGCCCCCGCCGAACTCGTCGCCATGGCCGAGGAGCTGGGCGTCGAAGGGGCGTCGACATTACGCAAGCAGGACCTGATGTTCGCCATCCTCAAGGTGCAGGCGGAGAATGGCGAGCAGATCATGGGGCTTGGCACGATCGAGGTGCTGCCCGATGGCTTCGGCTTCCTGCGCAGTCCCGAGGCGAACTATCTCGCCGGGCCGGACGACATCTATGTCAGCCCGAACCAGGTGCGGAAATTCGGCCTGCGCACCGGCGACACGGTGGAAGGCGAGATTCGCGAGCCGAAGGACGGCGAGCGCTATTTCGCGCTGACGCGCCTCACCGCAGTCAATTTCGACGACCCGTCGATGGTCCGCCACCGCGTCAATTTCGACAATCTGACCCCGCTTTACCCCGAGGTGAAGCTCACGCTCGATCCGCAGGATCCGACCGTCAAGGACAAGTCGGCGCGCGTCATCGACATCATCGCCCCGCAGGGCAAGGGCCAGCGCGCGCTGATCGTCGCCCCGCCGCGCGTCGGCAAGACGGTGCTGCTCCAGAACATCGCCAAGGCGATCACTGACAACCACCCGGAAGTGTTCCTGATCGTGCTGCTCATCGACGAGCGGCCGGAGGAAGTCACCGACATGCAGCGCTCGGTGAAGGGGGAGGTGATCTCCTCCACCTTCGACGAGCCGGCCTCGCGCCACGTGCAGGTGGCCGAAATGGTCATCGAAAAGGCCAAGCGCCTCGTCGAGCACAAGAAGGACGTGGTGATCCTGCTGGATTCGATCACTCGCCTTGGCCGCGCCTACAACACCGTGGTGCCGTCTTCCGGCAAGGTGCTGACCGGCGGCGTCGACGCCAATGCGTTGCAGCGGCCGAAGCGCTTCTTCGGCGCCGCCCGCAACATCGAGGAGGGTGGCTCGCTATCGATCATCGCCACCGCGCTGATCGACACCGGCAGCCGCATGGACGAGGTGATCTTCGAGGAATTCAAGGGCACCGGCAATTCCGAGATCGTGCTCGACCGCAAGGTGGCGGACAAGCGCATCTTCCCGGCGATGGACGTCGGCAAGTCCGGCACGCGCAAGGAAGAGCTGCTCGTCGACAAGGCGAAGCTGTCCAAGATGTGGGTGCTGCGCCGTATCCTCATGCAGATGGGCACCATCGACGCGATGGAGTTCCTGCTCGACAAGATGCGCGATTCCAAGACCAACGAGGATTTCTTCGAATCCATGAACCAGTAAGCGGGCGGCGGCCCCGGCCGCCCCTGTTTCGGTTCATTGCCGGGGCGGTCTCGCCGGACCCTCTGCTGGCGCGCGTCGTTCGGAACGCTATGAGCGGTGACGCGCTCTCCTTCTGACGGAAACACGATGCTCGAGCTCTGGAACCAGATCGTCACCGACTTCTCGAACCTGGGCTCGCCGTCCGCGCTGGCGGCGTTCACCCAGGTGCTGATGATCGACGTGATGCTCGCCGGCGATAACGCCGTGGTCGTCGGCGCGCTCGCGGCGGGCCTGCCTGCGGACCAGCGGCGCAAGGTCATCATGATCGGCATCCTCGCCGCTCTGGTGCTGCGCATCGTCTTCGCCCTGGGGGTGACCCAGCTGCTGCAGGTGGTCGGCCTCGTCTTTGCGGGCGGCATCCTGCTGCTGTGGGTGGCGTGGAAGATGTGGCGCGAGCTGCGTCACCAGACGGAAAGCGCGGGCTCCCCCGAAATCGAGGGAGACGAGCATTCCGGCGTCAGGCCGGCCAAGAGCTTCGCGCAGGCCGCATGGGCGGTGGCCCTCGCCGATGTGTCGATGAGCCTCGACAACGTGCTCGGCGTTGCCGGCGCGGCACGGGAACACCCGGGCATTCTCATCGTCGGCTTGCTGCTGTCGGTGGCGATGATGGGCGTCGCCGCGAACCTGCTGGCGCGCGTGATCGGCCGCTATCGCTGGATCGCCTATGTCGGTCTGGTGGTGATCCTCTACGTCGCCGGGCGCATGATCTATGACGGCATTGTCGATCCGCAGGTGGGCGTGGGCCGGCTGTTCGCCTGATCCCACGCCTGCGAGGCCGCTCAGGGCAGCAAGACGATCGATCCGGTGGTGCTGCGGCTTTCGAGCCGCCGATGCACCTCAGCGGCCTCCTCCAGCGGCATGGAGAGGCCGATCGGCACCGTGACCTTGCCCGAACCGATCATCTCGAAGAGCCGCGCCGCCGAGGCGCGCATGGACTCCGGCGTATCGACATAATTGCCGAGCGTCGGCCGGGTCAGGAACAGTGAGCCGCGGCGGGTCAGCTCGAGCGGGCTGAACGGCGGCACCGGGCCGGAAGCATTGCCATAGGTGATCATCAATCCGCGCTTGGCGAGGCTGTCGAGCGAGGCGGTGAAGCTCGCCGCGCCGACCCCGTCGAAGACGGTGGCGACGCCGGCCCCGCCGGTCAGGCCGCGCACCGCTTCGGCGAGCTGGTCCAGCGGGCAGGACAGCGCCTCATCCGCGCCGAGATCGCGCGCGATCGCCGCCTTCTCAGGCGAGCCGGCATGGGCGATGACCCGCGCGCCGATCGCCTTCAGCCACTGCACGGCTATGCCGCCGACGCCGCCCGCCGCGGCGTGGACGAGCACCGACTGACCCGGCCTGGTGTGGGCGATCTGCTCGATCAGCATCTCCGCGGTGGCGGCCTTGAGCATCGCCGCCGCCGCCGTCTCGAAACTGATGCCGTCAGCCAGCGGCACCAGCGTGTCCGCCTTGACGAGCCGATGCGAGGCATAGCCGCCGGGGCCGCCTGTGAACCACGCCACCCGATCGCCGGCGGCGAAGCCACTGACCTCGGCACCGACGGCGACGATCTCGCCCGCCGCCTCGCTGCCCGGCGTGAAGGGCGGGCTCATCGGGTAGAGGCCGGAGCGCTGATAGGTGTCGATGAAGTTCACTCCGATGGCGCGATGGGCCACCAGCACTTCTCCGGCGCCGGGCACGAGACTGGCGGGATCGAAGCGCTCCGTCTCCAGGGCCTCCGGGCCGCCGATCGTGCGGACGATGATGCGCAGACCGTCGTTCATTTCAGATGCTCCGAGAAAAACGCCGCGGTGCGGCTGTCGGCGAGGGTCGCGGCCGCCTCGTCCCGGCGCTTGCCGAACTGGGTGGCGAAGCCATGGTCGACGCCCGGATAATCGTGGATGGTGACGTGCGGGTTGGCATCGAGCGCCTCATGGATGGCGCGTCGCTTGTCGGCGTCGATGAAATGGTCGTTCTCGCCGAAATGCAGCAGCACCGGCTTGGCGATGGCATGCGCCTCATTGAGCTTGGACGGGATCGGGCCGCCATAATAGCCGACGCTGGCGTCGGTATCGGTGCGCGTCGCAGCGAGGAAGGCGAGGCCGCCACCCATGCAATAGCCGACGACGCCCACCTTCGGCGCCCCTTGGCCGCGGGCGAATCGGATCGTCGCCTCGATATCGGTCACCCCGTCATCCAGGTTATATTGGTTCATATAATCAATAGCTTGCTGGAATTGCTCGGGTACGTCCGGATCAAGCTCAAGCCCGCGCACTTGCCGCCAGAATAGGTCGATGGCGATGGCCCGCCAGCCCTGGGCGGCCAAGGCATCGCATTTGGCGCGGATGCCGGCATTGGTGCCGAATATCTCCTGAATGACGATGATCGTCGGGGCATCTTCCGGGCCGGCCGCGTAGGCGCCAAAGCTGTCCTTGCTATCGAGAGTGGGAATCGAGAGATTGAACATGAGGCTATGCTCCTGAACCCGTGACGCGCGCCTTCTTCTACGGCAAGCACGGGCCGGCTCAAGCGGAACGCAAGGGGACTTATGAAGATCAGCGTCGACATTGATTGCACGCCTGAGGAGGCCCGGCGCTTCATGGGCCTCCCCGACATGGCGCCGGTGCATGATATCTATCTCGACAAGCTCAAATCCGCGCTCGATAGCGGCATCGGCAGCGGCACCGTCGAATCGCTGCTGAAGAACTGGGCGCCGATGGGCGAGGCGGGCATGGCGATGTGGCGCCAGCTCGTCGATCAGATGGGCAATACGCCGAAGACCTGAGTGGCCTCGAACCCGGACACGATCTTCGCCCTGTCGAGCGGCGCGCCGCCGGCGGGTATCGCGGTTATCCGCGTGAGCGGTCCCGCCGCGGCACGGGTGGCAACGGCGCTGGCCGGGCCGCTGCCAGCGCCGCGCCGCGCCGTGCTGCGGCGGATCACCCTGGGGGAGGAGCTGATCGACCAAGGTCTGCTGCTGTGGTTTCCCGAGCAGTCCGGGAGCATCACCGGCGAGGATCTCGCCGAGTTCCATGTCCATGGCGGACGCGCCGTCGTCGCTCGTCTGCTGGCGGTACTCGGCGCGCAGCCTGGGCTGCGGCTTGCCGAGGCGGGGGAGTTCAGCCGCCGTGCCTTGCTGAACGGGCGGATCGGACTGGTCCAGGCAGAAGCGCTGTCGGACCTGTTGCTCGCCGACACCGAGACGGAGCGGCGCGCGGCGCTCGGCGCGTTCGACGGCGCGCTCGGCTCCCGGATCGAGGGGTGGCGGCGGGCGCTCGTCGCCCTGTCGGCAGAAGCCGAGGCCCTGCTCGATTATAGCGACGAGGGCGATGTCGCGGAGGGCGCGGGCGATGCGCATCTCCGCGCACAGCTCGCTGCTCTCGGCGGGGAACTGGCGGCGATGCTCGGTCAGCCGACCAGTGAGGAACTGCGTGAGGGCGTGTCGGTGGTGCTCGCCGGCCCGCCCAACAGCGGCAAGTCCTCGCTGTTCAATGCGCTGGTTGGCCGCGACGCGGCGATCGTGACGGCGACAGCAGGAACAACGCGTGACGTCATCGAATTGCCGATGGTCGTATCCGGCCAGCGTATCCGCCTGATCGACACTGCCGGCGTCCGCGAGACTGCCGATGAAATCGAGGCGATCGGCATTGCGCGCGCTCGCCGGGCCGCGGCGGTGGGCGATCTGGTGATCTGGACGGGTGACGGGCCACCGCCCGAGATGTCCGACAATCTTCTGCATATCCACGCACGATGCGATGCACCTGGACGGGAGCAGCCTTCGGGGCGGCTGGCGGTGGCCGCGTCCGGTACCGGCATAACCGCTCTGCTCGACTGGGTCGCCGAACGCGCCGCAGCTGTTCAGCATTGCGGGGCGGGCGTGGTGTTGAACGCGCGGCAGCGGGAGGCGGTGCGCGAGCTGTCCGGCCACCTTGCGCATGCCGCGGCGCAGCATGATCTGTTGGTGATAGCGGAGTCTCTGCGGCAAGGGCGGCTTGTTCTCGATCGTCTGACGGGACATGCCGACCTTGCGGCGGTAATGGACGAATTGTTCGGTCGTTTTTGCGTCGGGAAGTGAATGTTTCACGTGGAACATGATGTCATCATCATCGGCGGGGGCCATGCCGGGTGCGAAGCGGCGGCGGCGGCGGCACGGAGAGGCGCGCGTGTCGCGCTGGTCACCTTCGACCCGTCGATGGTCGGCGCCATGTCCTGCAATCCCGCGATCGGCGGGGTGGGCAAGGGCCACCTGGTGCGCGAAGTCGAGGTGTTCGGGGGGCTCATCGCTCGCGCCGCCGACGCGGCGGCAATCCATTATCGCATGCTCAATCGCAGCCGGGGAAGGGCCGTGTGGGGGCCAAGGGTGCAGGCCGACAGGCGTCTGTTCAAGAGCGCGATCCAGCAGGCGATCGCGTCCAACGCGGGCGTCGCCGTTGTCGCGGGCGAGGCCGCTCGGCTGATGCTTGAGGGCCACCAGATCCGAGGTGCGGCACTGGCTGACGGGACCTGCCTCCGCGCTCCCTCGGTCGTGATCGCGTCGGGCACGTTTCTCGGCGGCAAGCTGTTCTGCGGCCGTGAGCAGGTGGGCGGCGGCCGTGTCGGTGAGCGCGCCTCCCTGCACCTTGCCGAGCAGTTGCGCGAGCTGGCGCCCACCGGGCGGCTCAAGACCGGAACGCCGCCGCGCCTGGATGGGCGAACGATCAACTGGGCTCGTCTTCAAACCCAGCCGAGCGACGTGGAGCCGTGGACGATGGCGCCCTATACGATGGCCGTTCGCCACCCTCAGGTCGCTTGCGCCATTACCCGCACCAACGAGGCGACGCATCGGCTGATCGAGGATCATGCCGACGAATCGCCGTTATATTCCGGTGATATCGAAGGGGTAGGGCCGCGTTATTGCCCGTCGATCGAGGACAAGGTCCGCCGCTTCGGAGACCGCGACGGGCACCAGATCTTCCTCGAACCGGAAGGGCTGCGCGATCCTTTGGTCTATCCCAATGGTATTTCGACATCGCTCCCGCCCGTAACACAACTCGCGTTCCTGCGGACGATCGAGGGTCTGGAGCGGGCGGAGATCATCCAACCGGGCTATGCGGTGGAGTATGATTTCCTCGACCCGCGTCATCTGGGGGCAACGCTGGAGAGTCGCGAGATCGGCGGATTGTTTCTGGCTGGACAGGTCAACGGCACGACGGGTTATGAAGAGGCGGCTGGGCAAGGGCTGGTCGCCGGCCTTAACGCCGCCGCCCACGCGCTCGGGCTCGCGCCCGTGCTGCTGGATCGACGGGATAGCTATTTAGGGGTCATGATCGATGACCTCACCCTGCAGGGCGTTAGTGAACCCTATCGAATGCTCACTGCCCGCGCCGAGCACCGGCTCCATCTCCGCTCCGACAATGCCGAGGCGCGGCTCTTCGCCGCCGCAGAGGCAGCAGGATGCCTTGATGCCGGGCGGCTCGCCGAAGGGCGCGAACGCATGGCGGCGCGCGCCGCCTGGCAGCCGGGCGACGTTGGGGGGGCGGTCGACGAGGAGATGGCTGAGACGCATCACTATGCACCCTATGTGGCGCGCGCTCATGCCCAGGTTGCACGTGAGCAGGCGGGCGGACACCTGCCGATTCCCGTCGAACTCGACTATGGCGCGGTGGGTGGCCTCTCGATTGAAATGCGGGCCCGCCTGGACGCCGCCCGCCCGGCGACGATCGCCGACGCCCAACGAATCCGTGGCATTAGTCCTGCTGCGGTCACGGCACTGCTGCTCGCCTGCCGTCGCCACGCCGCATGAGCCCGCCGCCTCCGCCCTTCCTCGACGCAATTGTTTCACGTGAAACACGGGACAGGCTCGAGGCCTTTGTCGCCTTGCTGATCGCCGAAAATGAGCGCCAGAATCTCATCGCGGCGTCGACGATCCCCGGCATCTGGGTCCGTCACATCGTCGACGGGCTCCAGCTTGCCCCGCTCGCTCCGCGCGCGGGAGCATGGCTCGACATTGGCAGCGGCGCAGGTTTGCCCGGCCTGGTCGTCGCTATAGTGAGACCTGACGCGCCCATGACTCTTATAGAGCCTCGCGCGCGCCGGGCGACGTTTCTGGAAGAGGCCGCGAAAAATTTAGGTCTCACCAATGTCTCCGTCGTCGCGGCAAAGGCGGAGGCGGCGCATCCATCACCCGCTGCGGTAATCAGCGCGCGCGCCGTCGCCCGGCTCGATGCATTGCTGGCTATCGGCCAACGCCACGCCGGCCCCGATACGGTCTGGCTGCTGCCGAAGGGACGAAGCGCAGCGGAAGAACTGGCGATAACGCGCCGGACATGGCAGGGTAGCTTCAGGCTGATTCCTAGCCTGACAGACCCGGAGGCGTCGATCATCATGGTACGCGACGTCCGGCGAAAGGCCGGCCGATGATCCGTATTGCCATCGCCAATCAAAAAGGCGGGGTGGGGAAGACCACGACCGCGATCAATCTCGCCACCGGTCTCGCCGCGGCGGGGCGCCGCGTGCTGCTGCTCGATCTTGATCCGCAAGGCAACGCCTCGACCGGGCTCGGCCTGCGTCGCGGGCAGCGTGCCCATACCAGCTATGAGCTGCTCGGCGGTGAGACGACGCTCGCCGAAGCAGCCTTGGCGACCAACGTGCCGCGCGTCGATATCATCCCATCCACCGTCGACCTGTCCGGCGCCGAGGTTGAGCTCGCCGACGCTGAGGGCCGCGCCTACCGCCTGCGCGAGGCGCTGAGCGAGGAACAGGCCGGCGGCCGCTGGGACGTGTGCCTGATGGATTGCCCCCCGTCGCTCGGCCTGCTGACCGTCAACGCGCTGACCGCGGCGGATCATGTGCTGGTGCCGCTTCAGTGCGAGTTCTTCGCGTTGGAAGGGCTGAGCCAGCTGCTCAAGACGGTGGAGCGTGTCCGCGCCGGCCTCAATCCCGTGCTGGACATCATCGGCGTGGTGCTGACCATGTATGACCGGCGTAATCGCCTGTCCGACCAGGTGGCGCAGGATGCGCGCGCCGTGCTCGGCGACACCGTGTTCGAGACGACGATCCCGCGCAATGTGCGTCTGTCCGAGGCGCCGAGCCATGGCCTGCCGGCATTGGTCTATGATCATCGCTGCCCCGGCTCGGAGGCCTATATCGCCTTGTCGCGCGAGCTGATCGGTCGGCTGTCCGGCAGCCCCGCAAAGGTCGCGGCATGAGCGCCGCCGAACCGCGTCGCCGCCCGAGCGGGCTCGGGCGGGGCCTGTCGGCCCTGTTCGGCGAGGTCGCCGAAGAGCAATCGATCGCCCCCGGTGCGAGCTCGCGCCCCGGGGTGACGATGGTGCCGGTGTCGCATATGCGCCCGCATCCCGGCCAGCCGCGCCGCCACTTCGACGAGGCAGCGCTGGCCGAGCTTGCCGAGTCGATCGGCCAGCGCGGGCTGATCCAGCCGATCGTGGTGCGGCCGCATGGCAGCGGCGAGTTCCAGATCGTCGCCGGCGAACGCCGCTGGCGTGCTGCGCAGCGCGCGCAACTCCATGAAGTGCCAGTGTTGATCCGCGAGTTCGGCGATGCCGAGACGCTGGAAGTGGCGCTGATCGAGAATATCCAGCGTCAGGATCTCAACGCCATCGAAGAGGCGGAGGCCTATCAGCGCCTCGTCGACGATTATGGTCATGGCCAGGAGGATATCGGCAAGCTCGTCGGCAAGTCGCGCAGCCATATCGCCAATCTGTTGCGCCTGCTGACCTTGCCCGAGTCCGTGCGGACGGCGGTGGCTGATGGGCGGCTCTCGATGGGCCATGCGCGCGCGCTGGTCACCGCCGGCGATCCGGCGGCACTGGCCGCTGAGGTGATCGGGCGGGGCCTGTCGGTACGCGAGACCGAGGCGCTTGCCCGCGGCGGCGCGCCGGCGAGGCGGACGGCGCGATCGGCCAAGCCCGCCGCCCTGCGCGACGCCGATACGGAGGCGCTGGAACGTCAGCTCGGCGACATGCTCGGCCTCAAGGTGTCGATCCATCATGGCGAGGGCGGCGGCAATGTGACGCTCGCCTATTCCTCGCTCGATCAGCTCGACATGATCTGCCAGCGGCTGAGCGGCGGAAGCATCTAGCGCGCGCGGGCGGCGTTGCGCGCGATCACGCCCAGTTCCGTTTCTATCGCCAGCTCGCCCGGCCCGCGCGCGGACATCGCCGCGCGGCCGGCCTGGGCGATGCGCTCCAGCGCGGTTGCGGCGCGCGCCGGCGTCCAGCGGCGAAGCTGTTGCGCCACCGCCTCCTGCTCGCGCGGGTAGACGCCGCTGCCGGGTCGGCCGAGCACGCTGCCGATGCTGTTGCCGGCTGCCACCTGGCCGCTCAGCTCCGCGAGCAGCAGCAGCCGACGCTGCACGGCGCGGACCAGCGGCACGCCGCTCGTTCCGATCGCGGCGAGTCGGGCCAGCTCCGCCTCGGCGCCGCGCGGGTCGCCGGAAAGCACGGCAGCGACCAGCCGGTTCAAGTCCGCCTCGCCGGCATCGGCGGAGAGCGCGTCCACGACCTCGTGGGTCAGCTCGACCGGGCCTTCCGGCGTGGCATCGAGAAAGAGCGCATATTTGCCGATCTCGGAAGCAAGGATGGCGCGGTCGCCGCCGGCCGCCGTCGCCAGTCGCCGGGCGACGTCATTGTCGATGCGCAACCCTTGGGCGCGGCCCTCGTCGACCGCCAGCCGTTCCATGTCCTGGGCGCTGAGCGGATAGCTGGCGAAGGCCATCGCTAGCGGGGAGGCGAGGGCGAGCTTGAGCAGTTTGGAGGTGGCGCGCAATGTGCCGGCGATCACCACCGCGGGATTGCCGGCGGCGTTCGCCTCCAGCAGCGCGGCGACCGCGTCGGTTACCTCGTCGCCGGCACCTTCGACGCGGATGTGTCGCGCGTCACCGAACAGCGACACCGACGCCGCCTCGTCGGCCAGCCGGGCCGGATCGGCTTTGAGCTGGCCGGGCGCAAGATCGACGCGTTCGGAGCCCGCCCCCATGGCTGCGGCCAGTTCATCAGCCAATGCGCGCGAACCGGCCTCATCGGGCCCGTGCAGCAGGAAAAGCCGGACATTGCCCGGCCGGCGCAACGCCGGCCCGATCTGGCCGCGATTCGCCTTCACTTCGTCCGTGAGGCGTAGAGCGCCAGACGGGCGACGATCTGGTCCGCCACATCCTCGGTCAGCCGCTCCAGCGCGGACTGCTCGGCGGCGACCGTGGCATATTCCGAGCTGACCACGTCGATGCCCGCGTCAGAGCCGGCGGTCGCATCGAGCAACACGGTGCCGCGATCGGCAGCGACCAGCCGGTAGCGCGCGCGCAGCGTCCGCCGCTCGCGGGTCACCGCATTGTCGGCGCGCACGCCGAAGCCGGTGATGTGATCGTCCAGCTCGACCTCGAGCCGGTAGAGTGCCGGGCCGCCATGATTCAGCCGGTCGTTGAGCGCATTGCGCATCAGCCAGCCATTCTGGCCCCCGATCGGCCCGACCTCCACGCCGGCCAGCGCCGTCGCCACCTTGCCGTCGCCACCGCCGGCATAGAGCGGCCGGAGCCCGCAGCCGGAAAGCAGCGGCGCCGGCAGCAGCAGCGCAAGCGCGATGAGGGGCGCGCGGCGGGTCATGCGACGATGTTCACCAGCCGGTCCGGCACCACGATCACCTTCTTCGGCGCGGCGCCGGCAAGCACCCGCACGACATTGTCGGAGGCGAGCGCCAGTGCCTCGAGCGCGGCGCGGTCCGTGCCCTTGGCGGTGGTCAGCGTGTCGCGCAGCTTGCCGTTCACCTGTACCGCCACCGTCACCTCGTCATCGACGAGCAGCGCCGGGTCTATCTCGGGCCAGGCGGCATCGGCGATCAGGCCCTGGCCGCCGCATGCCGTCCACGCTTCCTCGGCCAGATGCGGCACCATCGGCGCCACGATCAGCAGCAGCGTGTCCGTTGCCTCGGTGCGCGACGGGCCGGGAGGCGCTTTCTCGATCGCGTTGGCCAGCTCATAGACCTTGGCGACCGCCTTGTTGAACGACAGCGCCTCGATATCCTCGGCAACACCGGCGACGGTGCGGTGGAGCTTGCGGTCGAGGGCGACGTCGCGCGCGCCCTCTGCGGCGCGTTCGCCCTGCGACAGGCGCCACAGCCGCTGCACGAACCGCCACGCGCCCTCGATGCCGGATTCGCTCCACGGCAAGTCGCGCTCGGGCGGGCTGTCGGAAAGCATGAACCAGCGCACCGCGTCCGCGCCATATTGCTCGACGATCGGCCCCGGATCGACGGTGTTCTTCTTTGACTTGGACATCTTCTCGACGCGGCCGAGCGTCACCGGCTCGCCGGTGGCCACGACCACGCCGTCTCGCACCTCGTCGGGCGCCAGCCAGCGGCCGTCCGGTGCCTTGTAGGTCTCGTGCGTGACCATGCCTTGCGTAAACAGGCCGGCGAACGGCTCGGCGAGATCGATCATGCCGACCCGCGCCAGCGCTCGCGTCCAGAACCGCGCATAGAGGAGATGGAGGATCGCGTGCTCGACGCCGCCAATATACTGGCCCACCGGCAACCACTGCTCGGCAGTGGCGCGATCGAACGGCCTGTCCTGCGGCGCGCTGGCGAAGCGGATGAAATACCAGGAGGAATCGGCGAAGGTATCGAGGGTGTCGGTCTCGCGGACGGCGGGGCCGGCGCAGGACGGGCAGGTGACATGCTTCCATGTCGGATGCCGGTCGAGCGGATTGCCGGGCACGTCGAAAGTCACGTCGTCGGGCAGCACGACCGGAAGCTGATCGCGCGGCACCGGCACGACGCCGCACGCCTCGCAATGGATCACCGGGATCGGCGTGCCCCAGTAACGCTGTCGGGATACGCCCCAGTCGCGCAGTCGCCACACGGTGGTGCCCTGGCCCCATCCTTCCGCCTCGGCGCGGGCGATGACGGCGGCCTTGGCCTCCTCCACGCTCATCCCGGTGAGGAAATCCGAGGCGATGATGCGGCCGGGCCCGGTATAGGCCTCGTCGCCGATCGGCAGCGTCTCGTCGCCGGCGGCGGCGACGACGCGCGGCACCGGAAGCATATATTTGCGGGCGAATTCGAGATCGCGCTGATCGTGCGCCGGCACCGCCATCACCGCGCCGGTGCCATATTCCATCAGCACGAAATTGGCGACGAACACCGGGAGCGTCACGTCCGGCCGCAGCGGATGGACGACGCGCAGGCCGGTATCATAGCCCTTCTTCTCCGCCGTCTCGACTTCGGCGGCGGCGGTGCCGGTGGCGCGGCATTCCTCGATGAAGGTGGCGAGGGCCGGATCATTGGCGGCGAGCGCGGCGCTGATCGGGTGATCGGGCGCGATCGCGGCGAAGCTGGCGCCGAAGATGGTGTCGGGCCGCGTCGAGAACACCTCGAACCCGTCATGGCCGGCGACCGGCTCGGCCAGCGCGAACCGGAAGCGCAGGCCCCGGCTGCGGCCGATCCAGTTGGCCTGCATCAGCTTCACCTTGTCGGGCCAGTGGGCGAGGCCGTCCAGCCCGTCGAGCAGTTCGTCGGCGAAGTCGGTGATCTTGAGGAACCACTGGTTGAGCTTGCGCTTCTCGACCTGCGCACCCGAGCGCCAGCCCTTGCCGTCGATGACCTGCTCATTGGCGAGCACGGTCATGTCGACGGGGTCCCAGTTGACGTAGCTTTCCTTGCGATAGACGAGGCCCGCCTCCAGGAAGGCGAGGAAGATCGCCTGTTCCTGCCCGTAATAATCAGGCTCGCAGGTGGCGAGCTCGCGGCTCCAGTCGAGTGCGAAGCCGAGCGTCTTGAGCTGCGCGCGCATCGCGGCGATGTTGGCCCGGGTCCAGTCGCCGGGGTGCACGCCCTTTTCCATCGCCGCATTCTCGGCGGGCATCCCGAAGGCGTCCCAGCCCATCGGGTGGAGCACTTCCATGCCGCGCATCCGCCGGAAACGGGCGAGCACGTCGCCCATCGTGTAGTTGCGGACATGGCCCATGTGGATCCGCCCGGACGGGTAGGGGAACATCTCCAGCACATAGCTTTTCGGCTTGTTGCTGGCGTCCTGGGCGTGGAACGTGCCGCCGTCTTCCCAGACGCGCTGCCAATGGGAATCCGCCTTGGCGTGATTGAAGCGCTCGGCCATGACCGTCAGTCTGTCCCTCAGCCGGCGACTGCGGTGCGGCGCAGGTCGCGCGCCTTGCCGAGGATGATCTCCTCCAGCTTCTGGACGGTGGCCGCCTGCACGGGCGCGTCGATCCAGTTGCCGCCCTGGTTGATCTGGCGCGCGGCCGCGACGCGCAGCGCATCGGCGCGCAGATCCTGATCGAGGATCGACACCGTCAGCTTCATGCGTTCATTCGGCTGGGAGGGATTGGCATACCAGTCGGTGACGATGACGCCGCCGTTCGAATCCGCCTGCAACAACGGCATGAAGGACAAGGTGTCGAGCGTCGCCCGCCAGAGATAGGCGTTCACGCCGATGGTGGTGACCCTGGATGGCGCGATCTGCTGCCCGACGGGCCGGCCGCCCTTGTTGCGCGCGCACCCTTCCAGCGTGACGCCCAGCGCGAGGACGGCCGTCAACAGGACGGCGGAACGGAAACGGGCGTGCATAGGCGTGAACCTTCAAGGAAATATCGGACGTTTCGCTCTACAGAGCCCGTCCGGCGCGGGCAAGCGAGCCCTCCGGAGGCCGTTGCAGCTGTGTACAGTTCGCAACAGACTCAAATTTATCGTCTTCCATCGCGATATCCGCTCTGACTTGGGTGGCGAGAGGGCGAGTCGCGTGTTAGCGCACCGGATAGGGAGAAGATGTACATGATCCGGGGACGCAAAGGGGCGGGGGGCGCAGCGGCAATTGCCGCGATGCTCGCGCTCGCCCTGATGCCGTCGGCCGGTCAATCCGCGACGCAGACTTCAAAGAAGCGCGTCAGCACCAAGGCGTCGGTGGCGCTCACCGTGCCGTTCGGCTCGTTCACGCCGGCTGCGGCCGATCCGCGGGCGGCGGCGTCGTTCGCGCGGGCGGGCATTGGCGGCCTCGACGCGGCCGGCTTTCGCTTCACGCCCGCCACGGCGCCGGGCAGCCGGCGCGCCGTCACCGTCGCGGTACGCGCACGGCGCACCGATCTGGCCCAGGTCCAGGCCCAGCATGATGTCGTCGCCACCACGCCGGTGGTCACGGCGATCACGCCGACCGCCTACAATCTCGGCGTCTCGGTTGGCTGGAAGCGCTTCGCCATCACCGGCGATGTCGCGCGGGTCGACACCGGCATGATGCCGGGCAGCCGCGAATCGGCCGATGTGGCCTTGTCCTATGGTGGCAAGAACTGGAGCACGCGCGTCGTGCTGGGCGCCGAGCGCGGCTTCGGCACCGGTGCTTCGCTGGTCGGCGCGGACGAAGGCTATTCGGTCGATCTCGGCGGCTCTTATTCGCTGACCCGCAACCTCGCCGTCACCGGTGGCATGCGTTACCGCGTGCAGCGTGATCAGGCGACAGTGGCGCCGCTCGCCGATCTGCGCCGCGACAGCCAGGCCGTCTATCTGGGCACCGCCTTCCGCTTCTGATCCGGCGGCGTCAGCCCGTCGATCGCCGCCCACCCATAGGCGCCGAGCGGCTTCACGCCTGCGAAACGCCCTGCCGTCATACCGCCGAGTGCGATGACCGGCACCCGGGCGGCGCGCGCCAGCATCCCGAATCGCACCCGGCCGAGCGCAGGCGCGCCCGGATGCGAGCGCGTCGGATAGACCGGCGACAGGAAGACGAGATCCGCTCCTGCTCGCTGTGCCGCGATCAGTTCGGCTGCATCATGGACCGGGGCGGAGCGCACGCCGGGCAGGCGCCGCGTCGCAGCGGCATGCCGCCCGTCCGCGCCGCGCAGCGGATGCGGCCCCGCCACCAGCAGCACCAGCCGGCGCCGCCGCGCCACCACGCGCACCGCCATGAACAACGCGCGCCGCGCCGCCCCGTCGAGGCTCAGGTGGCGGAACACCACGCCGCTGCCGCGCGGCAGCGCCGCCAGCGCCGGCCACAGCGCCGGCCCGAGCCGCTCGTCGGTGATCAGCCAGAGCGTGGGGAGGGCGTGGCGCTTGGGCATCAGCCTGCCTATAGAGCAGCCGCCATGTCCGAACAGCTTGCCATCGTCCGTGCCGCCATTGCGCGCGCCGCCGCCATCGCCCGCCGCGATCCCGCCGAAATCACCCTGATCGCAGTCTCCAAGACGCGCACGGTGGACGAGATCGCACCGCTGATTGCCGCCGGGCAGCGTGTGTTCGGCGAGAATCGCGTGCAGGAGGCGGAGGACAAATGGCCGGCGCTGCGCGACGCTGATCGCGGCCTGTCGCTTCATCTCGTCGGCCAGCTCCAGTCCAACAAGGCGGCGGCGGCAATCGCGCTGTTCGACGCCATCCATTCGGTCGACCGGCCGTCGCTGGTCGATGCGCTCGGCAATGCCATGGCGAGGTCTGATCGCCGGCCGGATTGCTTCGTCCAGGTGAATATCGGCGCCGAACCGCAAAAGGGCGGGGTGGCGATCGCCGAATTGCCGGCGCTGCTCGAAAGAGTGCGGGCAGCGGGGCTGCCGCTTGCCGGGCTGATGTGTGTGCCGCCGGCCGAGGTCGAGCCGGCGCCCTATTTTGCGCTGCTCGCCAAGCTGGCGCGCGAGCATGGCGTGGCTGGTCTGAGCATGGGCATGTCGGGCGATGTCGAGACGGCGGTGATGCTGGGCGCGACCCATGTCCGCGTCGGCACCGCCCTGTTCGGCGCCCGCAGGTGAGCGCCGCCGTGCTGACGGGCCTGCGCTACGAGGCGATCCTGTTCGATTTCGACGGTGTGCTGATCGAGAGCGAGGCAGCGAGCAACCGCCAGATCGCCGCCTATCTCACCGGTATCGGCCACCCGACCACGCCCGAACAGTCGATGGCGATGTTCATGGGGCTGGCCGGCGCGGATTTCCTCGGCGCGGTGTCGCGCTGGATCGGCGGGCCGGTGCCGCCGGGCTTCACCGAGGCGCGCCATGCCGAGGACGAGAGGCTGATCGCCGACGGGCTGGAGGCGGTCGTCGGCGCGATCGAATTCGTCTCCGGCCTGCCGCCGGAGCTGCCGGTCGCCGTCGTCTCGTCGAGCGGCACGCGCTGGCTCCACGCCCATCTTGCCCGCCTCGGCCTGGCCGGGCGATTCGGCCGCCACGTCTATAGCGGGCGGGAGCATGTCGCCCGCGGCAAGCCGGCTCCGGACCTTTATCTCCATGCCGCCGCCGCCCTCGGTGTGGATATCGCGCAGGCTCTGATCCTTGAGGATTCGCCGGTCGGGGTGACGGGGGCGGTGGCGTCGGGGGCCACGGTGGTCGGGCTGTGCGCCGGCAGTCATTGCGGCCCGGGCCATGCCGAGCGGCTGCGAGCGGTCGGCGTCCAACATGTTGCGTGCGATTTCGACGCGGTGGCGGCGCTGCTCAGCCGATCCTGACGATCTCTCCGGGGTCGATCCGGCCGATCAGGGCGAGGAGAAGCGCCCGCTCGATGGCGACGCACCCCGCCGTTGGCCGCCCTTCCAGGCAATGCAGGAATACCGCGCTGCCCAGCCCGGGTACCGGCGGCATATTGTGGCCGATGACGAGGATGACGTCATAGAGCCCATCCGCCCGCCACAGATGTTCGGCGGAAAAAGGGTGGGGGTGGAAGACCGGCCGGTTATAGGCCGGATCGGCCGGATCGTCGGACCAGCCATCCTCGCGGCCGATCCATCGCCACGGGATGCGCATGCCCACGGGTGCGCTCACCCGGTCGCCGCGGAGAAGCGCGGTCATCACCGGCCAGTCCCCCAGCGGCGTCGCGCCGTCACCCTCACGCTTGTCGGCGCCGGGCAGCGCGCCGGCCCGCCCGATCTCGCACGGCGCCTCGATGCCATGGCCGGAGAGAATACGCCGCGCCGTATCGACACGGATCACAGCAGGTGTCCGGTCTTGTCGCGCTTGGTGGCGAGATAGCCGTGATTATGCGTGTTTTCGCCGGCCTTGTGGGCGACGCGCTCGACCACCTCGATGCCGGCGGCGGCGAGCCCGGCGACCTTGGCCGGGTTGTTGGTGAGCAGCCGCACCCGGTCCTGCCCCAGCAGGCGCAGCATGCGCGCCGCCACGCCGAAATCGCGCTCGTCGATCGCGAAGCCGAGGCGGAGATTGGCGTCAACGGTATCGAAGCCCTGATCCTGCAGCGCATAGGCGCGCAGCTTGTTGATCAGGCCGATGCCGCGCCCTTCCTGCCGCAAATAGAGCAGGATCCCCCAGCCAGCCCCGGCAATGGCGCGCAGCGCGGCATCGAGTTGCGGCCCGCAATCGCATTTCAGGCTGCCCAGCACGTCGCCCGTCAGGCATTCGCTATGGATGCGGACCAGCGGGGCGGCACCATTGGGCTGGCCGATGAGCAACGCGACATGCTCCACCGCTTCATCCGCCGAGCGGAAGGCGACGATCTCGGCATCCTCCGCCACCGCCACGGGCAGGCGTGCGCGTGAGACGAGCGCCAGTCGCGCCGGATCGTCATAACCGGCGATGTCAGCGGCGGCGAGCGCCACCGTCTCGTCGGCCGTCGCCTCGGCGACGAAGAAGGCCGGCATCAGCCCGGCGAGGCGGGCAAGCTTCATCGCCGCCCGCGCCGCTTCGGGCATGGCCAGCGCAACGGCGCGAAACGGGCCCTTGAGGGGGGTGGACAGATCGCGCGCGGGATCGGCCAGCGCCGCCGCCACATCGAGATCGAGCCACCCGGTCCGCGCGACGCGCACCGGATCATTGCCGGCGGCGTCGCGCTGATTGCCCAGCTTCAACGTCGCCGCGCGCGGCGCCGAGAGCAGGATGTCGGCGCCTCGCTCCGGATCGAAGGCCGCCAGCCGGCCTTCATCCGCCGTTTCGATGGCGAGCAGCGCCAGTCCGTCGATCGTCACCGGCCAGCCGCGCCTGAGCGCGTCGATGGCGCGGGCGACGAGGCGGGGCTTCGTCAAAAGGCGAACTCGGTGACCAGGGGCACATGATCGGAGGGCTTCAGCCAGGCGCGGCAATCCTCATGTACCTTGTGGGCGACGGCGTGCCGCGCGACCTGCGGGCTCGCCCACATATGATCCAGCCGCCGCCCGCGATCGGAGGCGGCCCAGTCCTTGGCGCGATAGCTCCACCAGGTGTAGAGCCGCCCCGGCGGCGGCACGAAATGGCGGCCGAGATCGACCCATTGGTGGCTTGCCTGCAAGCGCGCCAGGGCCGCCACCTCGACCGGCGTGTGGCTGACCACGTCGAGCAGCTGCTTGTGGCTCCACACGTCGCACTCCAGCGGCGCGATGTTGAAATCGCCGACGAGAATGGTGGGCGTCGTGAGCCCCTCGGACCAGCGCGTCATCCGCTCCACGAAGGCGAGCTTCTGGCCGAATTTGGGATTGAGCTCCGCGTCGGGAACGTCGCCGCCGGCCGGGACATAGACGTTTTCGAGCCTGAGTCCGTTGGGCAGGCGCACGCCGATATGACGCGCCTCCTGATTGGCTTGCCAGTCCAGCCGGTCATCCTCGATCAGGGGCACGCGCGACACGATTGCCACGCCGTGATGCATGCGCTGGCCGTGCAGAAGCCGGTGGCTGTAGCCGAGCGCGTGGAACGCCTCATGCGGGAACAGCTCGTCGACGACCTTGGTCTCCTGCAGGCATAATATGTCGGGCGCCTCCTCCTTGAGGAAGCGTCCGACGATGTCGATCCGGTAGCGCACCGAATTGATGTTCCACGAGGCGATCTTGAGACGTTCGGTCATGTCGGTCGCCGACATAATAGGTGGGCTTGAGCCGCGCCAGCCCGCGTCTGGTCCCTGCGGCCCTGTTACGGCAATGACGCCCGGACGGCGCGGCTGGCCCCTCGCCCGGATGGCCGGTGGCCTGTCGCTTCTCGTCTGGTGGTCGCCACGGCCAGGATGTCCCGCGCGGTGCCCGGGCTTGGCCGAAAAGCGAATGGCCCCCGCTCCGGGGGCAATGGAGCGAGGGCCGACACGGCGTTCGTCACGCGTGCGGGTCAAGGAGTGCCTCGAGCAACAGGGGGAAATCTCGAAGCGCCCCGTGACCGCGAATACCGATCTAGACCCCGATACCTGTCTTCAGCATGAACATGTCTGTCAGGCGTTGTTTAGGTCATTCAGCCGCGCGGACCGGCTTGGCGAGGATCACGCCAGCGGAATTGCTTGTCGTCTACAGCAACATTGAACTTCTGCCCTGATAGCCGGACGACGGACCGGTTGCCCTGCGCATCGAGCACGCTCCAGCCCTGGAGCGAAAGCCCGGCCGGGGCTGCCTGATCGCGCGAAAAGGCGACGCTGATCGTGCCGAACTCGGGGTGCTTGGGGTCGCGGCCTTCGATCATCAGCGTGTTGGCATCGCCAGTCTGCACGACCTTGGCGAAGCGGGAAATATCCTTGCCGGGATCGAGCAGCAGGCCGAGCGGCGAATCGCCGACCGGCCAGCGCGACACCTGCTTTACCTGATAGTCGATCATCGTCAGCGCCTTGCCGTCGCCGACGACAAGCAGGGGCACCCCCGGCTGATATTGGAAGCGGATCCGGCCCGGCCGCTTGAGGGTGAGCGTGCCGTTGAGCGATTTGCCGTTGCGATCGGTCTGGGTGAAGTCCGCGGTCATCGTCTCGACGACGCGCAGATGCTGCTGGACCTGCGCCAGTTCGGGCATGGGGGCGGCAAGGACGGGCGTCGCGGCGAGCGCGAGGGCGGCAAGGGGAAGGGCTTTCATGGACTATCCTGTGGCGATCACGCGCTGAATGCGGTGTGAAGGGGCCGGGTTCCGTGGGGCTTAGGCCGGCACGCCGTCCCGATCGACCAGCACCTCCCGGCGGCCGACATGGTCCGCGGCGCCAACCACGCCCTCCTTCTCCATGCGGTCGATCAGCCGGGCGGCCGAGTTGTAGCCGATGCGCAGCTGGCGCTGGACATAACTGGTCGAGGCCTTCTGCGACTCGGCGACGACCTGCACGGCCTTGCGATAGAGTGCCGCATCCGGCGAATCATCGACCGGCGGCGCGCCGTCGAGCGCATAGCCGCCATCCTCCGGCTCCTCGGTGACGGCGGAGATATAGTCGGGCGTGCCCTGCGTGCGCCAATGATCGGCCACGGCGCGTACCTCCTCGTCCGAGACGAAGGGGCCGTGGACGCGGATCAGCTGCTTGCCGCCGGCCATGTAGAGCATGTCGCCCTTGCCGAGCAGCTGCTCGGCACCCTGCTCGCCCAGGATGGTGCGCGAATCGATCTTGCTGGTGACGGCGAAGGAAATGCGCGTCGGCAGGTTCGCCTTGATGACCCCGGTGATGACGTCGACCGACGGGCGCTGCGTCGCCATGATCAGGTGGATGCCGGCGGCGCGCGCCTTTTGCGCCAGCCGCTGGATGAGGAATTCCACCTCCTTGCCCGCCGTCATCATCAGATCGGCCAGCTCGTCGACCACCACCACGATCTGCGGCAGCGGCTCGTAATCGAGCTGCTCTTCTTCGTAGATGGGCTGGCCGGTGTCGGCGTCATAGCCCGTCTGCACGCGGCGGCCGAGCGGCTGGCCCTTGGCCTTGGCGGCACGCACCTTCTCGTTGAACGAGGCGAGGCCGCGCACGCCGACCGACGCCATCATGCGATAGCGCTCCTCCATCTGCTCCACCGCCCATTTCAGCGCGCGGATCGCCTTGGCCGGCTCCGTCACCACCGGCGAGAGCAGATGGGGGATATTGTCATAGATGCTGAGCTCCAGCATCTTCGGGTCGATCATGATCATGCGGCATTGGTCCGGCGTCAGCCGGTAGAGCAGCGACAGGATCATCGCGTTGAGGCCGACCGACTTGCCTGAGCCGGTGGTGCCCGCGACGAGCAGATGCGGCATCGGCGCGAGGTCGGCGACCACCGGGCTTCCGCCGATATTCTTGCCGAGGATCAGCGCCAGATTGCCGCTCTGACCGTCGAACTCGCTGGACGCGATCAGTTCGGACAGCAGCACCGGCTCGCGCCGGGCATTGGGCAGCTCGATGCCGATCACGGTGCGGCCCGGAATCACCGCGACGCGGGCGGACAGCGCCGACATGTTGCGGGCGATATCGTCGGCAAGGCCGACCACCCGGCTGGCCTTGATGCCGGGCGCCGGCTCCAGCTCGTACATCGTCACCACCGGCCCGGGGCGAACCTCGGTGATCTGGCCCTTGACGTTGAAATCCTCGAGCACCGTTTCGAGCAGGCGGGCATTGCGCTCCAGCGCCGCCTTGTCGATCGTCGGGCCCGACGATTCCGGCACCGGCGCGAGCAGATCGAGGCCGGGCAGCACATAGGTGTCGCGCAGGTCGAGCGAGCCCTGCCGGCCGGTCGGCGCCGCGACCTTGCCGGGTCGCTGCGGCGGCTCGGCGATGATCGTGCGGACGGGCGTCGGCGCCGCCTCGCCCGCTCCCTCGTCCTCATCCTCGCCATCCTCCTCGACGACCCCGGCCGGCGCGCCGGCGGTTCGCACCACCCGCCGGGTACGGCGGCGGGCAGGCTCCGCCGGCTGGCGGCGCAGCAGCCAGGCACGCTCGCCGGCATCGAGGCCGAGGCCCCACAGGAACAGCGCCAGCCCGATCAGGCCGAGCGCCGGCGCCAACGCCAGCCGCGCGATGGCGGCGGCATGGGCATCCGGCACCAGCGCCAGCCCGGCATCGATGCTGCGCGTGGCGGCAAAGCCGATCAGGCCGCCCCAGCCGGCCGGCAGCGTCAGCGCGGCGCCGCCGCGGAGCAGCGTCGCCGCCGTCGCCACGAAGGCGGCGGCGAACAGCAGCACGAGCAGCGATCGCCCCCAGCGCCCCGCCTCGTTGCCGCGCGCAAGGCGCAGGCCGGCGACGATCGGCGTCGCCAGCAGCAGCGCCGCTGCCGGGCCGCCCAGGCTCAGCATCAGGTCGGCCACCCAGGCGCCGGGCGTGTTGAGCAGGTTGGCGACGGGGCCTGCCGCCGCCGTGTTCAGCGAGGGATCGCTCGGATGATAGGAACCGAGCGCCAGCACCACCGCCAGCGTGCCGGCGACCAGCGCGCCGCCGGCCGCCATCCGGCCGCCGCGCGCTGCGCTGCGCCGCAAGCCCTGCCGCACCGCGCCGCGCGGGGATGCGGGCGGGCCCGCCGTCACATAGTCGGCCATCTCGATAATCGTCCCGCTTGTTCCCGTTTCGATCATGCCCGCGGCGCGAGGAGGTGGCAAGCCGCGCCCGGCTGCGATAGAGCCGGCCCATGCATGACAACGCCCAGATTCCGGCGGAAGCCGACGTCATCATTCTCGGCGGCGGGCTGGTCGGCCTGACGCTGGCGATCGCGCTCGACGTCCATGGCCTGACCAATATCGTCGTCGATCCGGCCGATCCGCAGGCGGTGCAGGCGGCCGGCTTTGACGGCCGCGTCTCCGCCATCGCCAGCGCCCCCTGGCGACTGCTGTCAGCGATCGGCGTCGGCGCGGCGCTCGCCGACAAGGCCTGTCCGATCGACCACATCGCGGTCAGCGACGCGCTCGCCGGCCTGCTTCATTTCGATGCCGATCCGACCGAGGGGCCGCTCGGGCACATGGTCGAGAATCGGGCGCTGCGCATCGCTCTCCACGCGACGGCCAACGCCGCGACGAACGTGACGCTGCTGATGCCGTCGCGCCCCGTGGTGTCGGCGCGCGACGGCTCCGGCGTCCGCGTCACGCTCGCCGATGGGCGGGTGCTGCGCGGGCGCCTGCTGATCGGCGCGGAGGGGCGCAATTCGCCGACGCGGGACGCCGCCGGCCTCAACGCCGCGCGCTGGCAATATGATCACACCGCCCTCGTCACCGTGCTCGAGCATGAGCGCCCGCACGGCAATGTCGCCCACGAGATCTTCTACCAGGACGGGCCGTTCGCGCTGCTGCCGATGCTGCCGGGCAACCGCTCGGCGCTTGTCTGGTCGGTGCACCGCCGCGACGCGGAAGGGATGCTCGGCCTGTCTGAGCGCGCCTTCCTTGCCGAGGCGGACAAGCGCATGGCCGGCATCTTCGGCACGCTGAAGCTCGGCGCGCCGCGCTCGAGCTATCCGCTCGGCTTCCATCACGCCGCGCGCATCACCGGCGAGCGCCTCGCTCTGGTCGGTGATGCGGCACACGGCATTCATCCGATCGCCGGCCAGGGTGTCAATGTCGGCTTCCGCGACGTCGCGGCGCTGGTCGAGGTGCTGGTCGAGGGCGCCCGGCTCGGCCTCGACCCGGGCGATGCGCAGCTCCTCGCCCGTTACGAGCGGTGGCGCGGCTTCGATACGCTGGCGGTGGCGATGGCGACGGACGGCCTCACCCGGCTGTTCGGCCTGAAGGGCGCGCTGCCACGCGCGGCGCGGCGCTTCGGCCTGTCGATGGTCGAGCGCCTGCCCGCGCTCAAGGAGCGTTTCATGGCCGAAGCGCGGGGCGAGAACGGCGCTGTCCCGACCCTGCTGCGCGGGCAATTCGTCTGATCGTCAGCCGGGCGGGTTTCCGGCGGTGAACAGGCTGAACAGGGTCATGAAGCAGAAGATGATCAGCCCGAAGGCGAGCAGCATCATGCCGAAGATGATCATGGCGTAGTGTGCCGGATCCTCGTCGGAAATGGCCGGTTCGGGTGGGCGCGAGCGGATGATCCGCCACCACCGCCGCACCAGATGCTGGCGAAAGGCGAGATGGAACCCGACCAGCATCGCGATCAGCGCGCCGATATCGGTGAGGATCGTATATGCGGACATCGCCCATCCCTATCACGGCTCACCCCGGACAGGGGAGCCGCGCAAACAGGTCCGGCGATGTCGCTGGAAAACTGGAGCGGGCGAAGGGATTCGAACCCTCGACCCCAACCTTGGCAAGGTTGTGCTCTACCCCTGAGCTACGCCCGCTCTGGCGTCCGCAGATGGCCGGGGCCGTCTGCCGAGGCGCGGCCACTAGCATCGTGATCCGCCGCCCGCAAGCCCAGTCTTACGGGGTTGGCAGCAAGGCCTTCAAGCCCACATAAGACGCGGACAAGACTGGAGGACGGAAACGGTGGCGACCCTGGGTATGACGGCGGCCGAACGCGAGGCGATCGAGGGGTTTCGGCGCGATGTGGTCGAGCCGTCTATGGACAGCCTCGTCATCCTCGATTTCTGGGCGGAATGGTGTGGGCCGTGCAAGCAGCTCGGACCGATTCTCGACAAGGTGGCCAAGGATTATGCCGATCGCGGCGTGAAGCTCGTCAAGATCGACGTCGACAAGGACAAGGTGATCGCGGCGCAATTCCGCGTCCAGTCGATCCCCACCGTCTATGCGCTGTTCCAGGGCCAGCTCGTCGCCGATCTGACCCCGGCCCGCACCGAGGCGCAGCTGACCCGCACGCTCGACCAGATCCTCGCCCAGCTTCCCATTCGCGGGCCCGGCGCCGACCAGGCGGCGGACGTCGCCCATTATGTCGCGCTCGCCGACGAGGTGCTGGCGGCCGGCGATGTCGGCCGCGCGCTCGGCCTGTTCGATCAGCTCGCCGAGATGGTGCCGGACAATGTGCCCGCGGCCGCCGGCCATGCCCGCGCGCTGGTCGCCGCCGGCGAGGTTGAGGCCGCGGAGGCGCGGCTGGCGGTGCTGCCCGAACAGGCGGCAAAGGATCCCGCCGTCGCCCGTGCCCGCGCCGCCATCGCGCTCGCCCGCGAGGCGCAGCCGGTCGACGATCTCGCCGCGCTTGCCGCGCAGGTCGAGTCCACGCCCGAGGATCAGGAGGCGCGCTATCGCCTTGCCGGCGGGTTGATGGCGGTCGGTGATCGCGAGGGCGCCGCCGACGTGCTGCTCGAATCGATTCGCCTTGACCGCGGCTGGAATGAGGGCGCGGCGCGGGCCCGGCTGCTCAAGCTCCTCGAGGTGGTCGGCCTTGAGGATCCCTGGACGGTGGCGCAGCGGCGGCGGCTGTCCGCCATCCTGTTCACCTGATGGCGGCCGGCGCGCGCCTCTCGATCTTCCCGCTGGCCGGGGCGATCCTGTTCCCGCGGGGCACGCTGCCGCTCCACATCTTCGAGCCGCGCTACCGGGCGATGATCTCCGACGCGCTGATTCGCGACCGGCGGATCGGCATGGTGCAGCCGCGCGACGATCATCTCGTGCCGGCGCTTTACGATATCGGCTGCGTCGGCCGCATCGTCCATGTCGAGGCGATGGAGGATGGGCGGTACAATATCGTGCTCGAGGGCCTGTCGCGCTTCCGCATCCTGCGCGAGCTGGATACCGCCACCGCCTTCCGCCAGGTGGAGGCGGAGCTGGCGGTGTTCTGCGAGGATGAGCCGGCTCCGCTGCCGTTCGCCGTCCGCGCCGAGGTGGAGCGCGAGGCGCGCCGCTTCGCCGACGCGCGCGGCTATGCGGTGGACTGGGACGAGGTCGGCAGGATCGACGACGAGTCGCTGATCAACGGGGTCGCCCAGATCGCCCCGTTCGACGTGGTGACGCGCCAGGCGCTGCTGGAAGCGCCGGGGCTGCCGGAGCGGGCCGAGCTGCTCGTCCAGTTCCTGCAATTCTATCGGCTGTCGGGGGCGGGCGCACCGCCCCTGCAATAGCAGGGCGGCGACGGCGGATCAGGCGGCGCGGGTCGGCCGGGCGCTGGCCGATTTGCTGGCGTAGAGCGCCTTGTCGGCGCTGCTCATGATCGTGCGCAGCTCATCACCGGCGCGCGCAAACGCGACGCCCACGCTTACGCCGATCGGCACGCGCACATTTTCGATCGGATAGAGATCGTCCGAGATGGTGGCGACGATCGCCTCGCTCAGCCGGCGCGCAACCGCCTCCTCCAGCATCGGGGCGATGAGCACGAACTCGTCGCCGCCGACGCGGGACACGAACAGGTCCGGCCAGTCCAGCGCGCGCAGCCGGTCCGCCACCGCGACGAGCAGCTGGTCGCCGGCGGCGTGGCCGAGGCGATCGTTCACCGCCTTGAACCCGTTGAGGTCGAGATAGAAGATCGCCTGCCCGCCATCCGCCCGGCGCGCATCGAAGGCGTGCTGCAAGCCGGTGCGATTGGCGAGGCCGGTCAGCGGATCGTGGCGGGCGCGGCGCTCATTGTCGCGCTCTGCCTGCATGGTGGTGACGAGCATGCGGTTCAGCTTGAACGCGGCGATCGTCATGCTCACCAGATAGAAGGGGATTTGCGCCACGACGATCAGCAGCATCGCCTCGCGCGAGACGATCGCGCCCACCACGCACGGGCCGAGGCTGAGGAGGATCATCGCCGCCACCAGCCGGGGCGCGGCGAAATTGCGGAAGCAGATGCCGCCGACCATCGCCGCCGCCGACAGGCAGGCCAGCGTCGCCGACACCCAGTCCCCGCTGGTCATGGTGATGTAGGCGCCGTAGCCGACGCTCGCCGCCCAGCTCAGGCCGAGCCCGATATAGAGATCGGTGAAGGTCCGGCGCCCATCGCGGGCCGCCCGCCGGTCGTGCAGCAGCACGAACAGCCGCGTGGCGCAGAGCAGCACCTCCGTCATCAGCCAGCAGAGAAAAGCCGGGGTCGGATGGCGCAGCGTGGCAAGCAACGCCACGCCGATGGTGTTGATCACGCCGCCGGCATAGATCGGCAAGGTGCCGTAGAGGCTGCCGACCAGCGCGCGCCTGATCTCGGCCGGGACATCGTCGCCCGTCCGCAACAGCCATGCCGTCGGCGCCCAGCGAGGCGCGCTGAAGATCATCGCACTTGCCACACTCAATCCGTAGCCAACAGGCCCGACGGCCTCACCCGGCATCGGCTCTAAGCGCGGAGGCTTATCAATTCATTAGGAGTGCGACGGGCTGAGTCGACGTGCGATTATTTCGAGCGATCAGCCGCTTTGGACACGGCGTTGCCCGCCGAAGAGACATCCCGGCCGACGCCGGAGATGGTGTTGCACGCCGCCGTCGTCAGCGCGGCGGCGCAAATCATAAGCATCGCGATGGTCTTCACGGATGGGGTCCCTTGCCGAACGGCCACGCTGATCCGATTGTTACGGGGAGCGTGTCAAGTGTGATGATTGGGACAGCCTTGGCGGCCATGGTGCCCGGGGGCGGGATCGAACCACCGACACCGTGATTTTCAGTCACGTGCTCTACCAACTGAGCTACCCGGGCACAGGCCGCGCATGAAGCACCTCAGCGGTGCGTCCACGGTTGGAGGCCGGGCCTATAGAGGCCGGGCGCCGTCCCTGTCCAGCCCCTCGAACTCTTCTTCCTCAAGCGCGCGGCCGGGCATGCGATATCCCTCGCCAAGCCATTGCAGCAGGTCGCGATCCTTGCAGCCGCGGCTGCAGAAGGGCGCGTGCTCCGGCGCTACCGGCGCGCCGCAGAGCGGACAGGGCTTGTTGTCACGGATGTTCGGCCTGGACATGGCCCGCCGATATGGGCCGGCCGGGCTCCGCCTGCAAGGCGACCGGCGCGCCGATGCGGGCGGCGAGGGCGCTCACCCAGCCGGGTGCGATCGCCGCGATCACGGCGGGGGCGGCGACCAGCAGGCGCTGCCCGGCGCCCGGCGTGCGCTCGGCACGGCGCAACAGCGCGCGCGCCGCCGCCCCCGCCGGATCGGCGCGCAGCCGCTCCGGCAGCGAAGCGCGCACCCGTCGCCTGACGATCTGGAGAAAGCCGAAGCCGTTGACTGCGGTGCGCTCGAACGGCTGGGGGAGGATCGCATCGATGATCTCGGCGACCGACTGGCGTTCCGCCTTGCCGGTGAAGGTCGGCAGGTCGATGCCGATCGAGCCGCCGATGTCCAGGCGCAGCACCGCCCGCGCCGCCGCCGCCGCCCCCGCCCGCGCCAGCTCGACCGGCGGCAGGCCGCCATCGACATCGAACAGGGTCATCGCCGGCGTCGGCGAGAGGCGCAGCGCGCCGCCGGGAAAGGCGATCTCGCCCGTCGCCGCCTCGGCCAGCAACTCGGACCAGCCCGCCGCCTCCAGCGCATCGGGCTCGTAGGCGAGGAGCGGGCGCACGGCGATGCCTGTCGCCGTCAATTGCTCGACCAGCGTCGGGCCGGGGCGGGCGGGCTCCTCGGACAGGCGGGCGCGGGCGGGTTTGGGCCGGCCGGCTTCGGCAATGGCCTCGCGGACGATCTCGGCGTGGACGCGGGCGCCCTCGGCGATGCCGGAGGGGATCGGCTCGACCAGTGCTTCGCCGCCGCCATCCAGCCGGATGAGGCCGCGCCGTCCGCCGGCATGGCGTTCCGCCAGCCGGCCGGGGATCACCGCCCCGGCGCGCGGGCCGTCAGTCTCCCAGGCAATGCGCGTCGCGACGATCTCGCCGCCCACGACCAGCGCCGCGCGCTGCTCGCCAATGCCGTCCTCGTAGAGCCACTCAGCCAATCGGGATGCCGGCCGCGGCGAGCAATGCGCGCGTCTCGAACAGGGGAAGGCCGACGACGCCGGAATGGCTGCCGGCGAGGAAGCGGACGAACGCCTCGGCATGACCCTGCACGGCATAGCCGCCCGCCTTGCCATGCCATTCCCCGCCAGCGAGATAGCGGTCGATCTCGGCCGGCGAGAGGCGCTTGAAGGTGACGACCGTCGCCGACAGCCGATGCCGCGCCACGCCCGCCCCATCCACCACCGTCACCGCCGAGAGGACGCGATGCCGCCGTCCGGACAGAAGCTCCAGGCAGGCGCGCGCCTGCGCCTCCGTTTCGGCCTTGGGCAGGATGCGGCGCCCGGCGGCGACCACCGTGTCGGCGGCGAGCACTACCGAGCCCGGATGGCGGGCGGCCACCGCCGCCGCCTTCTCCACGGCCATGCGTCGGGCATAGGCCGGCGGGGCCTCGGCACGCGCGGGCGTCTCGTCGATATCGGCGGGATCGATCGCGTCCGGCGTCACGCCCAGGCGCGCGAGCAGGTCCAGCCGTCGCGGGCTGGCGGAGGCGAGGACCAGGCGGGCCATCAGGCCGCCGTCATTTGAAGCGGTAGGTGATCCGGCCCTTGGTCAGATCATAGGGCGTCAGCTCGACGAGCACTTCGTCGCCGACGAGCACGCGGATACGGTTCTTCCGCATCTTGCCGGCGGTGTGTCCGAGAATCTCGTGATTATTCTCGAGGCGGACGCGAAACATGGCGTTGGGCAGGAGTTCGACCACCTGTCCGCGCATTTCGAGCAGTTCTTCCTTGGCCAATCGGCACCCCGTTAATAGCGGACTCTGTGCAAAAAAATCGCGCCGCCTTAGCGCCACGCGCGCAAAAAGGAAAGCAGGCGGCGCTGCGTCCTTGAGGCCACTAGCTTCCCGGCGGGGAATGCAAGATAGGGATGGCGATGCTGTCGCAAAAGACCCGTTACGCGTTGCGCGCGCTGCTGTTCCTCGCCGAACGCGCCGATGCCCGCCCCGTCCAGATCGCCGAAATCGCCGAAACGCAGCAGGTGCCGCGCAAATATCTCGAGCTGATCATGCTCGATCTCAAACATGCCGGCCTCGTCACCAGCCGGCGCGGGCCGGGCGGCGGCTATGCGCTGGCACGGCCGGCGACCGAGATCAGCTTCGTCGAGGTGATCCGCACCACCGACGGGCCGATCGCGATGGTGCCATGCGCCAGCCTCAACTTCTACGCCCGCTGCGGCGATTGCCATGACGAGGCGACCTGCGCGATTCGGCGGGTGATGAGCCGCGTGCGCGACGATGCCGTGCGCCTGCTCGAAAGCGTCTCCCTGGCCGATGCGGCGAGCATGGAGCTGCTCGCCGAGGCGGGCGAGCGGCCGAAGTGAGCGGACGAAGCGGCGCTTAGCGGCCGCCAAGATTTTGCCCTATTCCCTAGCATTCAGCTGGGAAATATGATCGGGCCAACGCCAAGCGTCGACTCCCTGGCGTTGCCAAACTGCGGCCCGGCGTTCCCCCTTTTTTCGCCGGGCCGTTTTTGGTCTCAATTGCCGTAGCGGAACGATATCCACAGCGTGCGCGGCGTCGCCCGCTCGACGAGCGAGCCGCCGCTGATGCCGGCCATTACCAGGGCGTTGGTGACATTCTCCGCCCGCGCCTCGACGGTGATGCTCTTGCCGAGCGGCAGGCGGCCGACGAGATCGAGGGTGGTCGCGTCCTTGAGCCTGACGCTGTTCTGGTCATCCTCATATTGCGGGCCGACATAGCGCATCGTCGCCGCCAGCGAGGGGCCGCCCGCCGGCGCCCAGGCCAGCGTCGCCGAGCCCTGGTGTCTGGCGGTCTGGGCGGGCTGCAACCCGTCGAGCGCGATGGCGGCCCCGGCCGTCTTCACCTCGGCGTCGGTATAGGCATAGGAGGCCGACAGCATCCACGCGCCGAACCGCGCGCTGCCGTCCAGCTCGACGCCCTTGCTGTCGATCGCGTCGATGTTGCCCCGCTTGCGGAAAGTGCCGGCCGCCGAGACGAAGCCGACTTGCGGGAAGGTGCCCGGCCCGCGCGCGACGGTGATGTTGCCGATCGCATCCTCCAGCCGGTTGAGGAACACGGTGGCGGACGCCCGGAAGCCTGGCAGCGGCCGGAAATCGACGCCGGCATCGACGCCCCGCAGCCGCTCCGGCTTGAGTCCGGCCTCCGCGGCGGTGGCGTCGGCGCCGGCGCGGAACGGGCGATAGAGCTCGTTGAGGGTCGGCAGGCGCCAGCCGAGATAGGCGGCCGAGCGCACCGTCACCGCGTCGCCCGGATGCCAGGCGAGCCCGGCGCGCCCCGTCGGCCGCCAGCCGCTGCGATCGGCGTAACGGGTGTTGGTGAGCACGGCGCCGCTGCTGTTCTGCGTCTCGCGCAGAAAGCCGTCCTTGATCCACCAGCGGTCGATGCGGCCGCCGCCCGTCAGCCTCAGCGCGTCTGCAAGATCGACGCTGGCTTCGGCGAAGGCGCCGACCGTCTCGTTGCGGCCGCCGGCCTTGCGGATGCGGGTCGGCGCGCCGGTGACGAACTGGAACAGCTCCTGGGTACGGCCGCTGGTGACGCGCGTATCGGCGCCGAGGCGGAGCTGGATGGCGTCGCTGACCGGCGGACGCAGTTCGATGCGGCCGCCAAAGCCGGTCGCGGGCACCTCATACTGGTCGAGCGTCGCCGTCGCCGTGCTGCGCGTATCGTTGACCGAGGCGAAGCCGCTGGAGAAGCTGCGGGTCTGCACATAGGCGAGCGCTTCCCAGCCGAATCGGCCTTTGCCGACAACGCGCAGCGAGGCGTCGGCACCGGTCGAGCGATTGGGGGTGAACGGCACGCCGCGGGTGCGCGTATCGTTGAAGCCCAGGCCGCTCGCCTGGATCTCGGTATCCGGGCCCGCCGGGATCACCACCCGTCCGGAGACGCTGTATTGCTGGTAGCGCGCCGGCATGTCGACCGGGCCGCGCTGCGATTCGACGATTGGGATGAAGCCGTCGCCGCGCGCGAAACTGCCGGACAGAAAGGCGTAGCCGCCGCCCATGCGGCCGGAGACGCCGAGATTGGCCTCCTGCGAATCGCGGCTGCCATAGCCGGCGTTCGCCCAGATCGGGGCGAGCTGGCTGGCGTTCGCGCTCGAAAGCTCGATGGTGCCGGCCAGCGCGCCCGGACCGAACGCGCCCGATCCGCCGCCGCGCGTCACCCGGACATTGCCGAGCCGTTCGGGATCATAGGCCGAATAGGTGACATAGCCGCCGAACGGATCGGACTGGGGCACGCCGTCCAGCACCAGCAGCGCGCGGCTGGAGGCGTTGCCGCCGAGGCCGCGCAGCGTCGCGCCCTGGCTGGTCGGATGTGCGGAGCGGGCATCGGAGCGGCGGAACTGGGCGAAGCCGGCGACATCGCGCAGCACGTCCTCCAGCCGGCCGCTCGCCGTGCCGTTCAGCCGCTCGCGATCGATCGAGACGACGTCATAGGCGGCATCGCCGCGCGCGGCGTCGAGGCCATAGCCGGTGACCACGATCTCGATCGGCGCCGGCAAGGCCGCCGGCAATGGAACCGCCATCTCTACCCCTCTTCATGTTATTATCTGACGCCCGCCCTCTATCGCGCGGCGGCGCCGGGATAAAGCGGGCCGTCTGTATCAGAGGATTGCCGCGTCGGGCAGACGATCGGGATGGGCCTCGGCAAAAGCGGGGATGGCGAGGCACCGCGCCTCGATGGCGAGCAGCGCCGGGTAGAAATCCAGGCATACGTCCCAGCGCCGCGCATTGTAGAGCTGGGGGACGAGGCAGATGTCGGGCAGGCCGGGAAGGTCGCCGGCCAGAAAGGGACCGCCGCCCGTCTGGCTTTCCAGCACGGCGAGGCCGGCGTCGATCCAGTGCGCCACCCAGCGCAGCCGCTCCGCCTCGCCGACGCGCAGGTCGTCCTTCAGCCAGCGCAGCACGCGCAGATTGTTGATCGGATGGATGTCGCAGGCGATGAGCAGCGCGCTGGACATCGCCCGGGCGCGCTCCAGCGGATCGGCCGGCAGCAGGGGCGGCTGCGGATAGGCGTGATCCAGCCAGTCGATGATGGCGAGGCTCTGGCCGATGGTCGCCCCGGCCACTTCCAGCGCCGGCACCAGCCCCTGCGGGTTGATGCCGCGATAGGCGGGTCTGCGCTGGGCGCCGGACAGCAGGTCGACGGGCACGCTCTGATAGGGCACGCCCTTGAGGTTGAGCGCGATGCGCACGCGGAAGGATGCCGAGGACCGCCAGTAATCGTGCAGGCGGAGCGGCGAGGTATCGATGTGCTGCACGCTGGAGCCCTCCCTCCGTCCCGCCGAGAACGGGGGAACGGAGGGAGTTCTATCCTCAGCCGCCGTGTGCTGCCAGCGCGGCGAGCAGCAGCAGGGCGACGATGTTGGTGATCTTGATCATCGGGTTCACGGCGGGGCCCGCCGTGTCCTTGTACGGATCGCCGACGGTGTCGCCGGTCACGGCTGCCTTGTGGGCCTCCGATCCCTTGCCGCCGTAATTGCCGTCCTCGATATATTTCTTGGCATTGTCCCAGGCGCCGCCGCCGCTCGTCATCGAGATGGCGACGAACAGCCCCGACACGATCACGCCGAGCAGCAGCGCGCCGAGTGCCGCGAAGCCGCTCTCGCGGCCGGCGACCGCCGTGATCACGAAATAGACGACGATCGGCGCCAGCACCGGCAACAGGCTGGGCACGATCATCTCCTTGATCGCGGCGCGGGTGACGAGGTCAACGGTGCGGGCGTAATTGGGGCGGCTGGTGCCGTCCATGATGCCCGGATTGTCGCGGAACTGGGCGCGGACATCCTCGACCACCGAACCCGCCGCCCGGCCGACCGCGGTCATGCCGAACGCGCCGAAGCTGAACGGCAGCAACGCTCCCAGCAGCAGGCCGACGATGACATATGGGTTGGACAGCGAGAAATCGACGGTGAGCGCCGGGAAATATTCCCGCAGGTCCGACGTATAGGCCCCGAAAAGCACCAGCGCCGCCAGCGCCGCCGATCCGATCGCATAGCCCTTGGTCACCGCCTTGGTGGTGTTGCCCACCGCGTCCAGCGCGTCGGTGCGCGCGCGCACCTCGTCGGGAAGGCCGGCCATCTCCGCGATGCCGCCGGCATTGTCGGTGACCGGGCCATAGGCGTCGAGCGCCACGACCATGCCCGCGAGCGCCAGCATCGAGGTCGCGCCGAAGGCGATGCCGATGACGCCGGCCAGCTGATAGGCCCCGATCACCGCGACCGAGATCACGAGCGTCGGTAGCGCCGGCGATTCGAGGCTGACGGCGAGGCCCTGGATGACGTTGGTGCCGTGGCCCGTCTCCGATGCCTTGGCGATGCTGCGCACCGGCCGGTAATTGGTGCCGGTGTAATATTCGGTGATCCAGACCAGCGCGCCGGTCAGCGCCAGGCCGATCATCATGCACCAGAACAGGTCCATGCCGGTGAAGCCTCCGACGCCGCCGTCTCCGCCGCCGATCACGGCGTTGAGATCACCGAGCGTCCAGGTCGATGCGACCCAGATCGCCGGCACGGCGAGGATCGCCGCCGTCCAGAAGCCCTTGTAGAGCGCGCCCATGATCGACTGGCCGCTGCCCAGCCGCACCATATAGGTGCCGACGATCGACGTGATGATGCACACGCCGCCGACGATCAGCGGCAGCGCCATCAGCCGCATCATCTCCTCGGGCGTGCCGGAGAGCGTCAGCGCGATCGAGACCATCGTCACGCCGAGCGTCACGACATAGGTCTCGAACAGATCGGCGGCCATGCCGGCGCAGTCGCCGACATTGTCGCCGACATTGTCGGCGATGGTCGCCGGGTTGCGAGGATCGTCCTCGGGGATGCCGGCCTCGACCTTGCCGACCAGATCGGCGCCGACATCGGCGGCCTTGGTGAAGATGCCGCCGCCCAGCCGCGCGAAGATGGAAATGAGCGACGCGCCGAAGGAGAGGGCGACCAGCGCGTTGACGATGGTGCGGTCGGTCCGGTCTCCGGCGATATGGCCGGCAGGGCCGGTCAGGTACCAGAAGAACAGCGAGATCGCGAGCAGGCCGAGGCCGGCCACCAGCATGCCGGTGATCGCGCCCGACCGGAAGGCGATGGTCAGCCCGCCCTGCAGGCTGGTGCGCGCCGCCTCGGCGGTACGGACATTGGCCCTGACGGACACGTTCATGCCGATGAAACCGGTCAACCCGGACAGCAGCGCCCCGATCAGGAATCCGATCGCGGAGGTGAGCCCGAGGAAATACGCGACGAGTACGACCATCACCACGCCAACCAGCGCGATGGTACGGTATTGCCGTCCAAGATAAGCCTTGGCGCCCTCCTGCACCGCGCCGGAAATCTCGACCATGCGGTCGTTCCCGGCGGGCGCGGCAAGCACCTGGCGACTTGTCAGGATTCCGTAGAGCACGGCGATAAGGCCACAGGCTATCGCCACGAACACAACGTTCATGTCGGCTCCTTCCCCTAGTCCGGCGCAATTTTGTTACGCGCCTGGAAGACGGGAGACTAGGGCCGAAAATCCGCTTGGCAAGCCGCCTTGTCGGGGCGGTCAGCCGTGTTGATAACCTAGCCGGGCGGGCAGCGGCACCGTCGCCGCGCCGTCGCGCAGCGAGACGCCGCGTCCCTCGGCGAAGGTTCCGACCCGGATCGCCCCGACCCCGCTCGTCGCCACGCCCTCGCCGGACGCGGCGAAGAGCAGCGCATAATCGTCACCCGCCGTCGCCGCGGCGAGGCGGGCAGCGCGATCGTCTCCAGCGAAGGCGCGGGCGGCCGCCGAGCGGGGCATGGCGGCGAGGTCGATCGTCACCGCGAGGCCGCTCGCCTCGGCCATGCGGGCGACGTCGATGAGCAGGCCGTCCGATACGTCCATCATCGCGTGGACATGAGGGGCGAGCGCGCGGCCCTCGACGAGCAGCGGGCGCGGGCGGCGATAGGCGCGGAGCAGTTCGGGCGGGCCTTCGCCGGCTTGGGCGATGGCGAGGCCGAGCCCGGCGTCGCCGATCGTGCCCGCCACCCACAGGCCGTCTCCGGCCCTGGCGCCGGCCCGGGCCGGGGCGATGCTCGCCCGGCCCAGCGCCGTCAGGCCGAGAGCGCGGACCCCCGGGCCCTTCACTGTGTCGCCGCCGAGCAGCGGCACGGCGTACGCCGCCAGCGCCTCGCCCAGTCCGTCGAGAAAGGCGCGGTCCCAGGCCTCATCGCCAAGCATGTAGCCGACCAGCACGCCGAGCGGCACGGCACCCTTGGCGGCGAGATCAGAGAGGTTCACCGCCAGCAGCTTCCATGCGACATCGGCCGGCGGATCGCCGGGCAGATAATGGACGCCTTCGACCAGCATATCGTGGGTGAGCACCAGATCGCCCAGCACGGCGGCGTCGTCGGCAAGCCCGCGCGCGGCCGGGTGGCTGGCGAGCGCGCGGAGGGCGGCGATGAAGGCGGGTTCGTCCATCGGCTAACCTCCGCCGCGTTGCTGAACCTGTTGCCGCATCCATCCAGCCGCGCGCGCCGGAGCCATCTGGAGGCGTGGACCCTGAAACAAGTTCAGGGCGACGGCAAAGGAGCCGGAACGCAGGCCCTCACCCCCGTGCCGCCTTGGCCACCGCATCCAGCAGGCCGTTGACGAAGCCCTTTTCCCGCTTGGCGTAGAAGGCGTCGGCGATGTCGAGATATTCGTTGATCACGGTGCCGGTGGGCACATCCGCCCGGGCGATCAGCTCATAGGCGCCGCAACGCAGGATCTGGCGCATCGGCCGGTCCAGCCGTTCCAGCGTCCAGCCTTCGGCGAGCCGCGCGCTGATCGCGCCGTCGATCTCGACCCGGCGGGCGTCGACGCCGGTCACCAGATCGTCGAAGAAGCTCACCTCGGCGTCGGCATATTCCACATCCTCGATCGTCGCGCCGAGGCGGTGGCTGTGGAACTCATGGAGCAGGGTGGGCAAGGGCGTTCCCTCCATCTCCTGCTGGTAGAGCGCCTGCACCGCGGCAAGGCGGGCCGCCGACCGGCTGCGCGCGCGCTCGTTGACACGTCCCAAACTCATTCTCCCAGTCGCACGGCCACCGAGGCCGCATGGGCGGGCAGCCCTTCCGCGCGCGCCAGCGTCACCGCCGCCGGGCCGATGGCGGCGAGGGCATCGGGATCGAGCGCGAGGAAGCTGGTCCGCTTCATGAAATCGAGCACCGACAGGCCGGAGGCGAAACGCGCCCGCCGCCCCGTCGGCAACACATGGTTCGGCCCGCCGACATAATCGCCGACCGCCTCCGGGGTGTGCCGCCCGAGGAACACGGAGCCGGCATGACGCACCCTGGCGAACAACGGCTCCGGATCGGCCACCGCCAGCTCGAGGTGCTCGGGCGCGAGCCGATCGACCAGCGGCAGCGCATCGTCGAGCGCGGCCACCAGCACGATCGCGCCATTCGCGGTCCAGCTGGTTCGCGCCGTCTCGGCGGTGGCAAGCGTGGCGAGGCGCCGGTCCACCGCCGCGGCGACGGCGTCGGCGAAGTCCGCATCATCGGTGAACAGGATCGACTGGCTGGTCGGATCATGCTCGGCCTGGCTGAGCAGGTCGGCGGCGATCCAGTCCGGGTCGTTGGCGCCGTCCGCCACCACGACGATTTCGGACGGGCCGGCGACCATGTCGATGCCGACCACGCCGTAAAGCTGGCGCTTGGCCTCGGCGACCCAGGCATTGCCCGGGCCGACCACCACGTCGACGGGCGCGATCGGGCCCGCGCCATAGGCCAGCGCCGCCACCGCCTGCGCGCCGCCGACCCGCCACACCTCGTCCACTCCCGCGATCTCCGCGGCCGCGAGCACGGTCGGGTTGACCACCCCGCCCGGCGTCGGCGTGACCATGGCGAGCCGCGCCACGCCGGCCACCTTGGCGGGAATGGCGTTCATCAGCACGGAGGAGGGATAGGCCGCCCGCCCGCCCGGCACATAGAGACCGGCAGCGTCGACGCCACGCCAGCGCGCCCCCATGCGCACCCCGGCATCGTCGGTCATGTCGCTGTCGGCCGGCCTCTGCTTCTCGTGGTAGGCCCGGATGCGGGCGGCGGCGAGCTCCAGCGCGGCGCGCAGCTCCGGGTCGAGACCAGCGAGCGCGGCCTCCCGCTCCGCCTTGGGGATCTCCCAGCCGGCGGCGACGGGATCATGCCGATCGAACTTGCGGGTATAGTCGGCAAGCGCGGCCTCGCCATGATCGCGCACATCGGCGACGATGCGGGCGACGTCGCGCGAGACGTCCCCGTCCGCCTCGCGTCGGGCATCGACCAGCGCGTCGAACGCGGCGTCGAAACCGGCATCGCGGGCATCGAGGCGCAGCGGCCCGTCAGGCTGCATCGCGCACCTCCACCGCCCGGCGGAACGCCTCGACCAGCGGGCCGATGATCGCGGCGCGCGTCTTGAACGCGGCGCGGTTGACGATCAGCCGCGTCGACACCTGCGCGATCACCTCCACCTCGACGAGGCCGTTCTCCTTCAGCGTGCGGCCGGAGGAGACGAGGTCGACGATGCGGCCGGCCAGCCCCAGCACCGGCGCGATCTCCATCGCGCCGTTCAGCTTCACGCATTCGGCCTGCACGCCGCGCGCCTCGAAATGGCGCTTGGTGAGGTGGGGATATTTGGTGGCGACGCGGACATGGCTCCACTCGCGCGGATCGTCGCCCGCGGCCATCGCCACCGGCTCGGCCACCGACACCCGGCAATGGCCGATGTCGAGATCGACCGGCGCGTAAATCTCCGAATAGTCGAACTCCATCAGCACGTCGGAGCCGACCAGGCCGAGTTGGGCGGCGCCATGCGCGACGAAGGTGGCGACGTCGAAGGCGCGCACGCGGATCAGCGAGATGTCCGCCCGATTGGTGGCGAAGCGCAGCGCCCGGCTGTCGGGATCGGCAAAGGCGGCCTCGGGCACGATGCCCGCCTTTTCGAGGAGGGGCAGCGCCTCTTCGAGGATGCGCCCCTTGGGCACCGCGATGATGATCGGATCGGCCATGACGGCCGGGCACTTAGGCTTTCAGGCGGCGGGCGGCAAGGAAGTCGCGGGCCAGATGCCCTGTTCCGCCAGCATCCCGGCAAGGTCCAGCGGATAGAAAGCCTCGGGGTGGGCGGCGAGCGTCGCGGCGTCGAACCAGCGCCATTCGCGCATCACCCGTTGCTCGAGCGCGGTGTGGCCGGCGGTATCGATCGCCGCCGCTTCGGTGCGGACGAGGAAATAGCGTTCGTCGGCATCGACGGGCTCGCCCTCGACGGTGACGAACGCCACCTGTCGCCGCGCGATCTCAGGTCCGCAGTCGCGGTCGAGCCCGGTCTCCTCGCGCAGCTCGCGCCGGGCAGCCGCTGGAAAATCCTCGCCCGGATCGACGGCGCCGCCGACCGTGCACCAGAAAGGCGCACGCCCCTCGACCACGAAGCGGAACATCAGCACCCGATCCTCCGGATCGACGAGCAGGATGCGCGCGGCCGGCCGCTGCCGCTTCATGCGCGGTCGAGCGCCGGATAATGGCGGAAGATGCCGTCGCCGAACGGGATGCGGCGATCGCTGGCGAGATACCCGGCAAGCGACGGCAGCGCCTTCACCCGGCCGTGCAGCGCGCGCACGCCGGCAATATCGTCCGCCACCGCCGCCATGCGCTTAGGAAAGGCGAAGTCGAGCCCCTCGACGAGCTGGAACAGCGAGAGATCGGCATAGCTCCAGGTGTTGCCGACCAGCCATTCGCGGCCGTCCAGCGCCTGTTCGAACCAGCCCAGGAATTTCGGGATGCGCGCCTCGCGGAAGCTCGCCGCGCGCCGCGCCGCTTCGGGCTTCTGGTCCTCGTAATAGGCATCGAGGGCGACGGGATGATGGGTGTCGTGCGCCTCGGCGACGATGTCGGCGACGGTCAGCTGATATTGGTGGGCGAGCAGGCGGCCCGCCCGGTCCTCGGGCGCGAGGCCGTGCTCATCCCCGAGGAACAGCAGGATGTTGGCGGTCTGGGCGATGACCAGCTCGCCCGCCACCAGATAGGGCGGGGCGAAGGGCTTGGGGCGGCGTGCGGCCATGTCGGCCATCAGCCCCTCCTCGCCGACGCCGTCTTCGCGCGCGCGGTCGCGATAGGGGATGCCGCCGGCCTCGAGTGCCAGGCGCACGAATTCGCCCCGGCCGGGAATGCCGGGCCAATACCACAGATCATAAGGGGTCATGTGCGTGCCGCCTGGTCTTCCTCCGGTGTCCGGGCGACAATGGCCAGCGCGTGAACCCGTTCCGCCAGCAGATCGCGCAGCGCCGCGTTCACGGCGCGTTGCCGGTTGACGCGGGACTGGCCGGCAAAGCCCTGCGACACTATCTCCACGGTGAAGTGGCTCTCGCCGCGCGCATCATGGCCGGCATGGCCGCGATGCTTTTCCGAATCGTCGATCACGGCCAGCCGTTGCGGAGACAGGGCGGCGGCGAGCCGCCGTTCGATTTCGGCCGCGACGGGGCCTTGGGGTGCTGTGGTCATGCCCCCATATAAGGCGTTTTCGAGCGTAAAGGGACGGGGTTTGACGGGATCGGGCGGCACCAGGCGGGAGCAGCGCTTTCACGGGCGGGTCGGCGGGGGCGAGCAGGGCTGCGCCTATCCCGGCTGCTCGGAGGCGGGCGAGTTCCGCGCGCCGGCCAGCCACGGCCCCGGTTCGAATTTCGACGGGCCTGGGGCGTGGCAATGGCTGTGCCTCGATCATGTCCGCGCCTTCAACGCCGGCTATAATTTCTTCGAAGGCCTCTCCACCGAGGAGATTGAGGCCGCCCAGCGCCCCTATGCCGGCTGGGAGCGCGAGACTCGCGCCTTCGCTGCCGGCGCCAGCGCCGACCGGCCGCCGCGCTGGGCCGACTTCATTGATCCGCTCGACGCGATCGGCGCCCGCTTCCGCCGCCCCGAACAGCCGCAGCGCGCCGACGGCCGCCCGCTGAGCGAAGGCGACATGCGCAACCTGCGCACGCTGGGGCTGCCGCACGACGCGGACCGCCGTGCGCTGCGCCAGCGTTATGCCGAGCTGGTGCGCCGCTATCACCCCGATCGCAATGGCGGCGATCGTTCACATGAGAAGGCTTTGCAGGACGTGATTGCGGCTTATACGCAGCTGAAATCCGCACCCGCCTTCGCCTGAGTCACGGAAAGAAGATCATGGTCGACCTGCCCAACGTCCAGCCCGATGCCCGCGGCTCCACGGTGATGGATGCGCCCGACAAGATGGTGAAGGTGCGCGACCTGTTCGGCATCGACTCGGACATGGAAGTGCCCGCTTTCTCCGAGGCGGACGAGCGGGTACCGGATCTCGATCCCGCTTATGTGTTCGACCCGGACGTGACGATGGCGATCTGCGCGGGCTTCGCGCATAATCGCCGGGTGATGGTCCAGGGCTATCACGGCACCGGCAAGTCGACCCATATCGAGCAGGTCGCGGCGCGCCTCAACTGGCCCTGCATCCGCATCAACCTCGACGCCCATATCAGCCGTATCGACCTGATCGGCCGCGACGCCATCGTGCTGCGCGACGGCCAGCAGGTCACCGAGTTCCGCGAGGGGCTGCTGCCCTGGGCGCTGCAGACGCCGACCGCGATCGTGTTCGACGAATATGATGCCGGCCGTCCCGACGTGATGTTCGTGATCCAGCGCGTGCTGGAGACCGAGGGCAAGCTGACGCTGCTCGACCAGAACCGCGTGATCCGGCCCAATCCCTATTTCCGTCTGTTCGCCACCGCCAACACCGTCGGCCTCGGCGACACCACGGGGCTTTATCACGGCACGCAGCAGATCAACCAGGGCCAGATGGACCGCTGGAACATCGTCGTCACGCTGAATTACCTGCCCGCCGAGGTGGAGGCGCGCATCGTGCTCGCCAAGTCCGGCGAATATGACAAGCCGGACGGCCAGAAGCTGGTCGCCAACATGGTCAAGGTCGCCGACCTCACCCGCCAGGGCTTCGTCGCCGGCGACATCTCCACCGTGATGAGCCCGCGCACGGTGATCAGCTGGGCGCAGAACGCGCTGATCTTCGGCGATGTCGGCTTCGCCTTCCGCCTCTCCTTCCTCAACAAGTGCGACGAGGCGGAGCGGCCGCTGGTCGCCGAATATTATCAGCGCGTCTTCGGCAAGGACTTGCCGGAGAGCGTGGCCAAGACGGCGTGACGCGCGCGATCGCCTATGGCTGAGCAGACCCCGCTCGAACTTTTCCGCCAGGTGCTGGGCGGCGCCGCGCGCGCCATGGCGCGCGAGCCGGAGGTGGAGCTCAGCTTCACCGCCGACGCGCCGTTCGCGTCCGGCAAGGCGGTGAAGGTGCCGCTGCCGGGGCGCGGCCTGCCGGCCGATCAGGTGGCCGAGGCGCGCGGCTTCGCCGATGGTTTCGCGCTGCGCCTGCGCCATCACGACGCCGCCCTTCATGCCCGCAACAGCCCGGGCGACGCCATCGCCCGCGCCGTGTTCGATGCCGCCGAGCAGGCGCGTGTCGAGGCGATCGGCACGCGGGCCATGGCCGGCGTCGCCGACAATCTCGATCATGCCCTGCGCCTGCGCCTGCGTTCCGACCCGATCGCGCGGGCGCGCACCCGCGAGGAGGTGCCGCTGGCGAGCGCGGTGGGCCTGATGGTGCGTGAGCGGCTGACCGGGCGGGAGACGCCGGAGACCGCGGAGGGGGGGCTCGCCATGGTCCGCGAGTGGATCGAGGACAAGGCCGGCGCCGATCTCGACGCCCTCGGGCTGGTCATCGACGACCAGCGCGCTTTCGCCCAGCTCGCCACCCGCCTGCTCGAAGATCTCCAGCTCGTCGAGGGCGAGGTCCAGCCCGAGGCGCAGACCGATCAGGGCGAGGAAGGCGAGGGCGACGACCAGAGCGGCGGCGAGGAGGGCGCCGAACAGGACGATAGCGGCAGCGCCGAGACCGGCGAGGTCGAGGTTCGCTCGGAAAGTGCCGAGACGGCGGAGAATGACGCCGAGGGGGAACAGTCGGGCGACGAGATGTCGGACGATGTCGGCGACATGGGCGATGACGGCGAGGAGGGCATGGTCCCGGCCCGGCCCAACCGGCCGCCGGCCGACATGATCCCCGGCTTCGACTATCGCCCCTACACCACCCGCTTCGACGAGGTGGTCAGCGCCACCGACCTGTGCGACGAGGAGGAGCTGGCGCGGCTGCGGGCCTATCTCGACCAGCAGCTCGTCCATCTCCAGGGCGCCGTCACCAAGCTCGCCAACCGGCTCCAGCGGCGGCTGATGGCGCAGCAGTCCCGCTCATGGGATTTCGATCAGGAGGAGGGGTTGCTCGATGCCGCCCGGCTCGCCCGCGTCGTCGTCAGCCCCGGCCATTCGCTGAGCTACAAGATCGAGCGCGACACCGAGTTCCGCGACACGGTGGTGACGTTGCTCATCGACAATTCCGGGTCGATGCGCGGGCGGCCGATCTCGATCGCTGCGATCAGCGCGGACATCCTCGCCCGCACGCTGGAGCGCTGCGGGGTGAAGACCGAGATCCTCGGCTTTACCACCCGCGCCTGGAAGGGCGGGCAATCGCGCGAGGCGTGGCTGCAGGCCGGCCGTCCGCCGGCGCCGGGCCGCCTCAACGATCTGCGCCACATCGTCTACAAGCAGGCCGACGAGCCGTGGCGGCGGGCGCGCCGCAATCTCGGCCTGATGATGCGCGAAGGTCTGCTCAAGGAGAATATCGACGGCGAGGCGCTGCTCTGGGCGCATGGCCGGCTGATCGCGCGGCCCGAGGAACGGCGCATCCTGATGGTCATCTCGGATGGCGCGCCGGTCGATGATTCGACGCTGTCGGTCAATTCCGGCGCCTATCTGGAGCGTCATCTCCGCCAGGTGATCGGCTGGATCGAGGGCAAGTCCCCGGTCGAGCTGGTGGCGATCGGCATCGGCCATGACGTGACGCGCTATTATGCGCGTGCGGTGACGATCATGGATGCCGAGCAGCTCGGCGGCACGATGGTGGAGCAGCTCGCCGGCCTGTTCGACCTCGACAGCTGATCCCGCCCCGCGTGATCGCCGGTCAGTGGTGGAGGGCGTTGATCGCCTCATGCACCCGGCGTTCGATCTCGGCGCGGGGCAGGCCGGGGGGAATAGGCGCGCCGAACCGGAAGGTGACGATCCCGCGATGCTTCGGCCCCTTGCGCGGCCACAGCCGGCCGCTGTCGATGGCAACCGGGACCACGGGCATGCCCATCGCCCGATAAAGGCCGGCGAAGCCGGCCTGCAGCGGCGGCTCTTCGCCCGGCCGGACGCGCGTGCCCTCGGGAAAGATGACCAGCGAACGATGCTCGGTGTTCAGCCGTTCGGCCGCCTTCAGCATCGCCCGCAGCGCCTTGGCCGAAGCCTCGCGGTCGACGGGCACCAGGCCGTACAGCGCCGTCACCCACCGCCAGCCGGGAAAATCGGTGAGCTCGCGCTTCACCACCACCGCCGGGAAGGGAAGGATGCGGACCAGCTCCAGCGTTTCGTACATCGACTCATGCTTGGCTGCGATCAGCGCCGGCCCCTCCGGCAAGCGGCCCTCGATGCGGGTGTGGATGCCGAGGATCAGCCGCGCGCAGAGCGCGTGGAAGCGGGTCCACGCCGTCACATAGCGGGATAGCGCCCGCTGCCCCGCCAGGGCGAAGCCGAATCCGATGGCGATGGCCATCGCCGTTCCGGTCAGGAAGACGATGGAGAACACCAGGCTGCGCAGACGATCCATCATTTCCCCGCAAGCACCGCCGCACGTCGCAGCAGATATTTGTTATATTCGCGCACCAGCGCGCTCAGCCCCGGCTCGCTGCGCACCGGCTCGGGTACGATCTCGACGACGGCACCGGCCTGATGCAGCGCGTGCGCCAGCTCAAAGCGTCCGCGCGGCATGTGCCAGTCGGTGGTGACGAGCCGGACGGAGCGATAATGGCGCGCCATCATCCACGCCGCCGTCTCCTCGGCGTTGGAGCGCGTGTCCACCGCCTCGCGGCCGAGATCGACGCAGCAGGCGAAGCTGGTCGCATGCCCCGGGTAGCGCATCGCCAGCTCGTGGGTGCGGACGGTGCGGTCGACGCCGGAGATCAGCATGCGCCGCGCCCGGCCGGCGGAGAGCAGGGCGAGGCCGCGCTCGATCCGCCCGCTGCCGCCGGTGAGCACGACGATGGCGTCGGTGTTCAGCTTGTCGGGCGGCTGCTGTAGCGTGACGACGAACAGCACGAAGCCGGCGACCCAGCCGAGCAGCAGGATGGACAGCAGCCGCCCGATCACGGCACTCGCCTCAGCGCGCGGACGACGGTGGTGCGCGCCGCCGCGGCGGCGAGCAGCGCCACGGCCGGGGCCAGCATGATCAGCGCGATGCGCACCGGCCAGCCCGGCGCCGCCATCGCCGCCAGCCCTGAATCGAGCGCCGCCAGCGCCCGGCCCAGCAACAACAGCACGGTCGCCGCCGCCACCACGCCGACTGCCGCGCCGACCGCCGCGTCGATCGCCAGCCGTCGGGCGAACAGCCGCGCCACCTGCGCGTCGGTGGCGCCGAGCAGGTGGAGGATGGCCACGGTTTCGCGATGACTGTCGAGCGCGCTGCGCGTAGCCAGTCCGATTACGCCGCCCATCGTCGCGACGACGATCGCCGCCAGCACGCCGGCCACCAGCCGCAGTGCCTTGACCAGCCCGGCGAGCGGGGCGAGCGCGGCGTCATGCCGGTCGATCCGCGCGTCGGGGGCGACGGCGGCCAGCGCGCGGGCGAGCGCATCCATGTCGGCGGCGGCATCCGCCCGCAGCGTCACGTCGATCATCGCCGGCATTGGCAGCTCGCGGCTCGCCCCGGGGCCGAGCCATGGCGCGAGCAGCGTGTCAAGCTCGTCGCTGCCGAGCGCGCGGGCCGCGGCGACGCTGGGCATCGTCTTCAGCCGGACGAGGGCTGCCGCCGCCTGACGGTCGCGCGCCGGCGCATCGGCGGTGACGATCTGCACCGTCGCGCGGCGGGCGAGATCCTCGCCGAGCCCGCGCGCCGCGGTGTTGAGCGCGAAGCCGCTCGCCAGCGACAGGCCGGCGAGGAAGGCCATCGCCGCGATCACCCAGGGCATCGGCCCGGCCAGCCAGCCTTCGGGAAGCAGGCGCGACAGCGGATCGCGGCTCATGCCGGCACCGCAGAATGGCGACCGGCGCCGGCCGGCTGGGACAGCCGTCCCCGGTCCAGGCGCAATGTGCGGGCGCGCGCGACGCGGCCGAGCAGGTGGAGGTCATGGGTGGCGACGACGACGGTGGTGCCGAGCCCGTTCAGCGCCTCGAGCAGGTAGAGCAGCCGGCCGGCCATCTCAGGATCGACATTGCCGGTCGGCTCGTCGGCGATGACCAGCTCGGGCCGGGTGATCACCGCGCGGGCAATGGCAACGCGCTGCTGCTCGCCGCCGGACAAGGTCGCCGGCCGTGCGCGGGCGCGATCACTCAGCCCCACCCAATCGAGCATCTCGTTCACCGGCCGCGCCAGTTCCGCCTCGTCCAGCCCCGCCACGCGCAGCGGCAATGCGACATTGTCATAGGTGCTGAGGTGCGGGACGAGACGGAAATCCTGGAACACCACCCCGATCCGCCGCCGCATCGCCGGCAGCCGATCGCGCGGGATCGCGGCGACATCCTGGTCGAACAGGCGCACCGTGCCGCGGCTCGGCCGCTGATCGAGATAGAGCAGGCGCAGCAGCGATGTCTTGCCCGCGCCGGAGGGGCCGGTCAGGAAATAAAAGCCGCCCCGCGCCAGCGTGAACGACAGGTCGCGCAGCGTTTCCGCGGTCGTGCCATAGCGCAGGCCGACATTTTCGAACTGGACGATCGCTGCCATCCCTTCCGCCATCGCATGCCGCCACCCGGCCTTTCAACCTGAGCGACGCGGCAACGCTTGCCAGCCGGAGTCGCGTGGGCCTAAGAATCGTTCGTCAAGGTAAATGCGTCGAAGACGGGATGATGAAGGAGCGGCAGCGATGATCATTTCCTGTCCGGAGTGCGGGACGCGCTACGATGTGCCCGAGGCGGCCATCGGGGCAAGCGGACGGAAGCTGAAATGCGCCGCCTGCGGGAATCGCTGGCACATTGACGGCATCACCGCGGCCGATCAGGCCGGTGCGCCGCCGGAGCCGGCCGGCGCCGCCCCGTCGGTTGTCGCCGAGCGGCCGCATTCGCCCGTCGCCTCCCGCGAGGTGCCGCCGCCGGCCCATCCCTCCGCGCCGCCGCTGCCGGTGGCGCCCGCCGTGCCGCCCCCGCCGCCGCCCGCCGGCCTTGTCGCCGAGGCCGAGGCGGCGGACGCCGGCCCCAGCCCGTTCGATTACCAGCCGCCGTTCGAGCCGCGCCCGCGTTCGGCGCTGAAATGGCTGCTGTGGCTGCTCGTCGCGGTGCTCGTGCTCGGGGCCGCCGCCTTCTTCGCCGTGCGCGCCAATGTCGGCGGCGTCGGCGACCGGCTGAGCAGGGCCGAGGCCGCGACCGGCTCGCCGCTGGTCATCAGCTTCACCAGCACGCCCGAGCGCCGACCGATGGACAGCGGCAACGAGCTGCTGTCGGTGGCCGGCCGCGTCACCAATCCGACCAGCAAGCCGGTGCGCGTCCCGGATATCCGCGCCGAGCTGCGCGATGCTCAGGGCCGCGCCGTCTATAACTGGACGATCGGCGCGCCCGTCACCCGCCTCGCGCCCGGGGCCAGCGCCGATTTCAACTCCGCCGAGGTCGACGTGCCGCAGGCCGCGCGCACCATTCATCTGAAGCCCGGGCCGGCGCCGCAGGTCTGAAATCCTTGGTCGATCGCGATGTTGCGATCTTGTCCATCGAGGCGGTTGCGTGGGGGGCGGACCGCTGCTAGAGGCACGCGCCTACCGGATGCCGGGTTGCCTCGGCGGACGTTCGATGTGCGGTCGTGGCGGAACTGGTAGACGCGCAACGTTGAGGTCGTTGTGGCCGAAAGGCCGTGGAAGTTCGAGTCTTCTCGACCGCACCATCACTCCCGGGGGGCCGCTGCCCCCCGTCCCGATCAGGCCCTGCGCTCGCGGAGCGCGCGATATTCCGGACTGTCGGCGATAGCGGCGATCATCTCCTCGATGCCGCGCTCCAGCCCCCGCGCGCGGACATGGGCGCTGAACCCGGCGAGACCCTCTGAATCCGGATCGCGGTGGAGCAGGGCGCGATAGGTGGCGGTGGCGACCAGCGGGCCGAGCTGAGCTGCCGGCCCCTCGCTCGTGCTTCCTCCCAGCACCTCGTCGGTGATCAGCTTCAGCGCACGCGTCCGCTCCGCCTGATCGGGCAGATAGGCGCGCAGCTTCTGGCGGATGAAGCGGGCATGATCGGAATTGATCAGGTCCCGCGATTCATAGTGCACCGCCTCGCGCAGCTCGACATGGTCGCGCAGCAGGCTGAACAGCATATACTGATCATTATCGTCTTCCGGCCACTGCGCCGTTCCGGCGATCCATCCGTCCGACTTGGCCTGATAAAGCGCCAGCCAGCGTGCGACGAGGTCGCGGCCGAGTGGATGGCCGAGATTGACGAGAGTCACGCCGGCATTGATGTTCCACGGCATGTCCGGCGTGTCGCCCGAGGGCACCAGCACGGCGGCGCGATCGAGCTTGTCGGCGAGATAGCCCGCGAGGTTGAAGTCGAGGTCGTGGACATAGGCGTCAGCGTCCAGATAGAGGCCCCAGCCTCGAAAGCCGCGCGCCACCAGCTCCTGATACTGGAACATGCGATTGAACGTCGCCTGCCAGGGATGGACGCCGCGCTTGATGCCGACATAGCTTTCATACCCATGGCCGTGGCGCCGGCAGAATTCGATCGCCGTGCGTGACGTCGCCTCCAGCATCTCGCGATAGCGGACCGGGTCCGCAGTCTGGAACAGGATGATGCTCACTCTGTCTTCCCCCCGCAGGCCCGTTTCCGCTGTGCATGACGGAGCCATGGTGGTCCAGCCGCATCTGTCGGCGACCGGGCGGGCTTCAGGCCTCGTCCCAGCCGTCGCCAGCCTCGGCGTCCGGAGCCGGCAGTCGCTCTGCATAGGCGGAGATGTCCGCCAGATTGCCGAGCGCCGCCGCCTCCAGCAGCGCCGCGCGCGCCGCGCCGTCATCGGCGTCGCAGATGAAGAAGCCGGCGACGCCGAGTGACGCAAAATATTCCTTCTCGGAGCCGCTGGTGTTCATCGTGATCGCCTCGGCGGTCTGGCCGTTCAGCCGCATGCGCAGCACGCCGTCATCGTCAGCGGCCGGATAGTCGAAGCTGATCCACTTCTTCTCCTCCGGGGCGAGCGTCCCCGACAGCGGCGGGCGGCCCTTGATGCGAAGCTTCCACGGGCATTCCTGCTCCGGCAGGCCCCACAGCAGCATGTAGACGCGCAGCGGGCCGTGGCCGCGGGGCAGCCCGATGGCGAGCTCGGCCCCCTGCGGCCGTGTCCAGCAGCCGTCGCCGGTCGGCCACAGCCAGCCCAGCCCGGCGCGGAATATCTCGCCGGTGCCGGCGCCGGTCCAGATGCGGGTCTCGAGATTGGTGCTGATCGGGTGCCACCTGCCGAGCACCGCCTCCGGCGGGCGGAAGCCGCGATTGCCGTCGGCCGCCGCCTTGCGCTCGGCCAGGCGGATCGCCTCATGGTCGATCTGGGCGGCGATGTCGCGCCAGTTGCGCGGGGCGAAGCCGGCGGCGATCTTCGCCTCCCAGCCGTGGCGCCACTCGGCGTCGAACGCCATGCGCTCGGCGGCGTCGGCGAGCTGGCGGACGGCGCCGGCCTCGACATAGACGGCGAACTCGCCGCCGGCCTCCGGCAATGACGAGCTGTCGGCCGCGACCACCGCCTTGCCGTAGCAGAGCGCCTCGGTGACAGGCAGGCCCCAGCCCTCATAAAGGCTGGGATAGATGGTGAACTGACAGGTCCGGTAGAGCAGCGACAGCTCCTCGTCGGACAGATAGGACAGGATCGTCACCCGCCGCTTCAGCTCGTCCGAGCTTTCCAGCCGCTGGAACACGGCATCGTTCAGCCAGCCATTCTTGCCGACGCAGACCAGCTTCGGCGCCTTGCGGCCGTGGCGGCGGATCAGCTCCAGCCAGGCGTCGAGCGCGACGACATGGCCCTTGCGGCTCTCGATGGTCGAGACGAACAGCACGAACGGCTCGTCGCCCAGCCCCCAGCGGGCCAGCGACGAGCGATCGAGCGTCGCCACCCCCGGCTTGCGGAAATCCGCGTCGAGCCGGATCACCGCGACATCGTCGGGATCGACATTCTTCTCCAGCGTGCGCGCTACGGAGAGCAGGTCGCGCTTGGTCGCCTCCGAATTCACCAGGAAGCAATCGGCGTGTTCGAACACGCCCAGCGCCCAGGTGATGAAATCCTGGGTCAGCCCGCGCACGCAATGCTCGGGCGTGATGATCGGGATGAAATCATGGACGAAGGGGATGTAGCGGATGCCATGCCTGGCCTTGGCCTGGCGCACGAACAGGAAATAATTGTGCAGCCACCAGCTGGTGCCGAGATTGATCAGATAGGCGCCGTCCGGAAATTCGAACGGCTCGGCCAAAGCCAGGGTGAGCTGCAAATTGTTGAGCGCGGCGATCCATTCGCGATCGTTGCGCTCGCCGCTCTTCACGGCGAGTTCGGTGATCGAGAGGAACTGGTCGATCGGCCATTCCAGCCAGTCGTCCCGCCCGTCGATGAAGCAGCAGATATGCACCGCGCGCGCTTCCTCGCGAATCGCGGAGGTGATCGCCTCGATCTGCACGCGCTGGATGCCGGTGGGCAGGCGGGCGTGGCCGTAATAGCCGATCAGGTCGGAGGCGTCGAAGACCAGCGCCGCCTTGCCCTCGGCCGGACCCTTGTCACGGGTGGCGATGCGCTCCTCCAGCGTGGCGACGACCGAAACGGCGTCGCGGATGGCCGCGCCCTCGCCGCTGCCGAGATCGGCGGCGAGCGTTTCCAGTGCGCGTCGCGCCTTGCTGGCCAGCACCTGCGTCGATGGCGTCGAATCATTGGCGGCGATCGGTGCCGGGCGTGGCGCCTGCAGCGCGTTGGACAGGAATTCGGTGATCATGTGCCTTTCATGGCCCGCGGCGCGGCCGAGCGCGCGGTGCAGCTCGGTCATGGCGTCGGCGTTGGTCGGCTCCACCTGGAGCGCCTGGTAGTAGTTGCGGATGGCGAGATGCATCGACCCGCTCCGCTTGGCGAGATGGCCGAGATGCAGCCAGCCTTCTCCGCTGCCGCTGCCGATCTCCACCGCGCGGCGATAGGCGACTTCGGCGCCGTGCCGGTCGCCGGCATCCTTGAGCATATGGCCGAGCTGGATCCAGATGTGGCCGAGATTGGGGTCGAGCGCGAGCGCCTGCCGGTAATGCTCGGCGGCCTCCGCATGCTCCCGGCGGGCGCGCGCGGCATTGCCGAGCGCGATGCGCCGGTGTGTCGCCGCGGTCACGGGAATCCCGGCTGACTTCTTGTACTTGAATTGCATCTCTTATCTGTGCCCCGAACCTAATGTGCCGTCCAGCGTTCGCCGCGCTGCGTCATAACCTGCGTCCGGGTTCCCAGACAGACTCGATCGCGCCTGGCCTCAACCAATGACGGTTGCGCGAAATCAGGCGCCAGCCCGCGTCCGTCATCCGGCCGGCGATGCCGGCGAGCCCGGCGTCCCCGTCGATGATCAGGGCGCGCACGATGCCGGCCTCGCGCGCGTCGGCCAGCAACGCCTGGGTGAGGGCGCCGGTTGCCTCGTTCACCAGCAGCGTATCGGCGGGCCCCGCCTCGGTGAGCGTTCCGGCGGTGCGTCCGCCGGCGACATAGGCCTGGATCGCGCGGCGCAGCGGCCCATCGACGGTGACATGGCCGAGGCCGAGCCGGGCGGCATATGCGGCGGCGAGGCCGGCGGCACCGCCGATCTCGATCACCCGGGAGCTGCCCAGCTGGCGCAGCCGCCATGCGGCGTGGAGCCCTTCGATCATGCGGAGATGGACGATCGCGCCGCCGGTGGCGAGGCCGAGATGGCCGCCGATCTGGTCCGGCGGGGTGATGTCGGCGCCGATTGCCCCGGCGATCATCGCCCACAAGGCGGGCGGCGCGAGCGCGGCGTTGACGCCCCACGGCCCGTCTTCCGGATCCTCGAGGGGGAGCGCCCCCACCGCCTCGGCGAGCGAGACCATCCGGTCCTGCGCGATCAGCGCCAGCCGGTACGCGAACACCGGATCGCGGGCGCGTCCATGCTGCTGCGCGCCACCGAGCAGGCCTTGCCCGGCCGCGTCGCGCCCCAGCCCGGCGAGCATTGCCGCCACCGCCTCCGCATCGCCGCGATCGAGCGCCTCGGCGAGGGCCGCCTCGTGCGGGCGGCTGTTTCTGGGCTTGCCGCCGCCGGCCCGCCACGCCTCGATCGCCCGCTCCGCAAGCGCCGGGCGCGGCGCCGGCAACGGCGCCTCGGCCAGCGCCGGCTCGTGCCCGATCGGGCGCGCGAGGCGCCAGCGCCAGCGCTGGTCGGCCGCAGTCGTCGGGATCGGCGGCGCTGCTTCGCCAAGCCGGAACGAATCCGCCACCGCCTCGGCGAGCGCACGCATCCGCTCCCGGAAATCCGCGGTATGGGCACGCAGATGCTGGCGCACGAAGCGCGCCGCCGGCCCGTTGAGCACCGCCATGCTCTCCACCAGCACGGCGTCGGCGAGCGTCGAGTCCTCGCGCAGCAGCCGCTGCAGCAGGTCCTGGTCGTTATCCTCGCCGACCCATTCCACCGCCTCGCGCAGCCGCGCGTCGGGCAGGCGTTCATCGAACAGCGCCTGCCACCGCGCGACCAGCGCGCGGCCCGTCGGGTGGCCGAGATTGATCAGCATCACGCCGTCATTGACGTCCCAGCGCGCCGGCGTCACCCCGGCGGTGGCGATGATCGCTGCGCGATCGCGATGGCGGGCGAGATAGGCGGCGAGATCGAAATCGAGATCGGCGACCCAGGCGTCGGCATCCATGTACAGCACCCAGCCGTCATAGCCCCGCGCCACCAGCTCGCTCAGCATGGCGATGCGATTGTAGGAGGCCTGCCACGGATGGAAGCCGCGCTTGATGCCGATATAGGCCTCGTAGCCATAGCCATGGCGACGGCAATATTCGGCGACATTGGGCTGGGTGATGGCCAGCATCGCGGCATAGCGGTCGGCGTCGGCAGTCTGCAGCGCGATCACCCGGATGTGCTCCGCCGCCGCGCGCAGCCGCTGCGCGGCCTGGCGGTCGGGGCGGAGGATGGCGACGAACTCGTTGCGGCCACGCGCCGTGTCGTAGACGCCCGCCACCTCCAGCCCGATCAGGCCGAGCGCCTGCAGCGTATCGATGATCGCGCGGAAGCTCTGCGGCGTGAACTGCCAGGCGTGGACATCGAGATAGCCGCCACCCGCCTCGTCATGCCGCCGGATCGCGTCGGCGACACGCCTGGCGGGCATCTCCGCCGGAGCGCCATGGTCGCCGGCCCAATGCCGTTCCGGATCATTATGAGCGGTGAGCGCGGCATGCTCGATGACGCTGGCCAATATGTGGCGCCGGCGGCCCTCGCGATAGGCCTGCAACACCCCGGCGATGCTGCTTTCGGGCAGGAAATGATCGAAGCAATAACGCTTGTCGGGGATCAGCAGGCAGAAGACGCCATCGGGCTCCAGCACCCGCTCCACCTCGCGCAGATGAGCGACGAGGTCGGGCTGATGCTCGATGGCGTGGCTGCTCACCACCGCGGCATAGCGGCGGTCGACCTGGGCGAGTTCGCCGACATGCTGGATCACCTCCGGGCATCCGGCCGGGTCCATGCCCAGCTTCCGTGCCCGGGCGCGCAGCGCGTCGGCATCGAGCACGTCGAGATAGTCGACATGCGCGCCGGTCAGCAGCGGCCGGCAGAACGGGCCGATCTCAAGTACCGAGGGCGCCGCCGCGATCCATCCCAGCAACCCCTCACGCACCGCGAACGGCGAAGCGACGAGGCCGGCCGCCCGCCCCTCCGCCTCGTAATGCGCCCGCGCCGCCTCGTCCGACAGGGCGGCGAGCGCGGGATTGCGGGCGCGATAGGTGGCGGGATCGAATGCGGGCGGCGGCGTCCTCATGCGGCGGCCTTGTAGCGGCTAAAGCCGCCGCGCGACCAGCGTGTTGCCGGCCGCATAGGTTGCGCGCGCCGCGTCCGGCATGGCGGCCAGCGCGCGCGACCAGAACGGGCCGCCGGGTGGCGCCGCGATCAGCTCGGCGACCGTCATCGCCTCCATCTCGGCGCGGATGGCGGGGTCGGCGATCGCCTCGGCGATGCCGCGCAGCTGCCAGCCTATCGCCTGATCGGGCGTCTGGTTCGGCTCGGTGGTCAGCGACAGCGTCTCGAATCCGTCCGCGAACAGCCGCGCCAGCCCTTCGCGCGTGGCGTTGTAATAATGCGATGGGTAGCCATGCACCGGCACCAGGAACGGGTAGTCGATGAACACCATGCCGCCGGGCTTGAGCATGCGACGGAATTCCGCCGCCGCCGCCCAGGGCTCCTCCATATGCTCCATCACCGCGAAGCAGCCGATGCCGTCGAGGCTGGCATCGGCGATCGGATAGCGGCAGGCCGGCGCCATCACCACGTCCGCGCTCAGCGACGGATAGACCTCCAGATAGAGGCAATTGGCGAGATGCCGGCTGCGCCTCCCGCAGCCGACGTCGAGATAGAGCCGGTCCGGATGGGCGATCACCGTGTCGACAAAGGCGCCGAGGCCGGGATTGGCCGACTCCGCGTCATAGGCGTGGAGGTCATGGGGCATGCCGCCATAGGCGACGGGAAATTCGCCCTCGACGCCGATGAAGTCAAAGCGGCCGCCAGCGCCCTTCTCCGCGGCGAGGAGGTGGGCGAAGCGGGCATATTTGCGCGCCTTGTCCGTGCCGGCGAGGCCCATCGCCGCGGCGGTGAGCTGGCGGCGCCCTTCGCCACGGCCATGCCGGTCGAAATGGCGCCAGGCATCGCCGCCGGCCGCGACGTGCCGCGCGACGTCGGGATTGGCGGCGAGATAACGCTCGGCATCGAAGCTGTCGTTCGTCGCCGGCTCGAAATCGGAAGGATCACGCACGGCGCCTGTCTAGAGCCGCTTGCGCGCCGCCGCCAGCCCGGGACGCCAATCGGCCGGGCGGGGCCGGAGCCAGCGCGTCCGATGCGCGTTAACCATGTCGGGGAAGCCGGCGTTAACCGTGAATCGGCGAACAGGGCCATCGGTTTTTTAAGGAAGGACAGCCGGTTGCGCCGTTGGTGGCGCTGCCGCTGTCCGTGAAAGGACGAGGATGGCCGGACCTACGGACCAGGAGCAGCTGCTGCTCGAATATCTGAACGAGACGCGGCTCGATCCGCTCGGCAGCGCGGCGCGCTACATCAGCTCCTATGCGCCGCTCACCTCGGGCGACGCGGACATCCGTGCCGCGCTCAATTACTTCCACGTCAACGGCCAGGCCCTGCAGGCGGCCTATGCGGCGCTGACGCCGGTCGCGGCGGTGGCGTGGAACGACAATCTCGCCGCCGGCGCGCGAACCCATGATCAGGTGATGATCGACCAGCAGGTGCAGACCCATCAGGCGAGCGGCGAGGCCGATTTCGCCAGCCGGGTCTATGCGACCGGCTATACCGGCTGGAGCTCGATCGGCGAGAATGTCTACGCCTATGCCGATGACATGCTCTACGCCCATGCCGGCTTCATGGTCGACTGGGGCGACGGCGCCAACGGCATGCAGAATCCGGCCGGCCACCGCGACAACATCATGAACGCGCGCTTCAACGAGGTCGGCATCGGCGTGCTCATCGAGAGCAACCCGGCGACGCCGGTCGGGCCCAACGTCGTCACCCAGGATTTCGGGGTGCGGTCCGGCGCCGGGCGCTATCTGCTCGGTGTCGCCTATACCGACAGGGACCATGACGGCTTTTATTCGGCAGGCGAGGGTCGCGGCGATCTCGCGGTGACGATCAGCGGCCGCGCCGGCGTCAGCTACGCCAGCGGCGGCTGGCAGATCGATCATGTCTCGGGCAGCGGCACGGCGATGCTGTCGGGCGGCGGGCTGGCCGGCACGGTTTCGATCGGCTTCCAGTCCGGCACCCTCAACATGAAGCTCGATGTCGTCAACGGCGACACGCTGCGCGTGTGGACCGGCGCCGGGCCGGTCAGCGTCGCCGGCGCGGTGCCGACGGTCGAGATCGCCGGCGCGCTCGGCGGCATGATCACCCTTGCCGACGCGATCAGCCGCACGGTGACCGGCGGCAGCGGCAACGACACGGTGGTGGGCGGGGGCGGCCACGACGTGCTGTTCGGCGGCGCCGGCAATGACCAGCTGTCCGGCGGGGACGGCAATGACCATCTCTACGGCCGCGCCGCCTCGACTGGCGCCGATGGCGACGACGTGCTCGCCGGCGGCAATGGCAGCGACTATCTGCAGGGCAATGCCGGCAATGACCAGCTGTCCGGCGGCGCCGGATCGGATCGCATCCAGGGCGGCGCCGACAATGACGTCCTGCGTGGCGACGACGGCAATGACGTGATGAACGGCAATCGCGGCCAGGATCGCCTCTATGGCGGCGAGGGCAATGATCTGGCGCGCGGCGGCCAGGACAATGACGAGTTGTTCGGCGATGCCGGGCAGGACACGCTGATGGGCGATGTCGGCGACGATCGCCTGAGCGGCGGCGGCGGCATCGACGTGCTGTTCGGCGGCGCGGGGGCGGACCTGTTCCTGTTCACCGGCACCGACGCGGCCTTCACCATGTCCGGGCCGACCGGCGGCGCCGCCGATGCCATTGCCGACTGGCAGGACGGCGTCGATCATCTCAGCCTCGGCAGCCACGTCCTGCTGCACGGCGGCAACCAGGCCGACCTTGCCGCGGGCTATGCCTATGCCCAGTCGCTGCTCGACGGCCAGCCGGGGACAGGCGATCTCGCCATCGTCGGCATCGGCGGCGAGACCTGGCTGTTCTGGGGCAATAACGGCGCCGGCCAGATCGACAGTGCCATCCGCATCGCCAACACCCAGCCGGGGATGATCGAGGCCAGCGACTTCGTCTGAACGTCAGCCATACCAGGGCTGGTTCGCGTGGCGGGGCGTCACTTCGAGCGCCGGCGCGTCGAGCAGCGGGTGCCACGCCGGGTCGTCGGCGAGCCATTCCTGCCAGCGCGCGAGAAAGGCGGCGATCTCGTCTCCGCGCGGCAGTACCTCGCCGCGTGACGCCTTCTCGGCGTGCACCAGCCGCGCCGCCGGCGTGTAGACGATGCGATAGCCCGCCGCGCGCAGCCGGAGGCACAGGTCGATGTCGTTATATTCGAGGGTGAAGGCCTCGTCGAAGCCGTTCACCGCCGCCATCGCCGAGGCCCGCGTCGCGAACACCGCCCCCGTCACCATCGACCATTGCCGCTGGGCCAGCGCCCAATCCTGATAGGTCCCAGCGAAATCGGCGCGGCCGGCCCAGGCATGTCCGACGCGGCCGGCGTAGGGCATGATCCCGGCATGCTGCACCCGGCCGTCCTCGTAGCTGAGCCGGGCGCCGACGCCGCCGACATCACGCTCGACCGCGAAGGTGAGCAGGGCCTTGAGCCAGCCGCCATCCTCCGGGATCAGATCGTCGTTGAGGAAGACGAGCTGTTCTGTCTCTGCCGCCCGCCACAGGCCGTTCATCTTGGCGGCATAGTTGAACGCGCTGCCCTCGGCGCGCGGGGTCTCGATATGGCGCAGGCGATAGGGGCGCGGCGCTTCCGCCCAGTCCGGCCGGCCGGCGATATCGTCGCCGACGATCACCGACAGCCGCTCCATCGGCCAGTCCGTCTGCCCCAGCGCGTCGAGCAGGCGGGCGACATAGGGCCGATCCGTGCCGGGGATCGCGCTGCGCCGCGTCGGCACGATCAGCGTCACCGCCGGCGCCTCCCCGGGCGCGAAGCGCCGCGCCACCTCGAGCAGGCCGGGTGCCTGGCCGGGCGTGACCTCAAGCTCGGGCAGGTGCCGCGCGAGCAGCGCCTGCCGGGCGGCGGCATCGGCGGCTGGCCGGGCCGCATGTCGCGCCATCAGCACCTCCGGCAGCCGCACGATCGAGAGGCCGGCAGCCGCCGCACGGAGCAGCAGATCGTCCGCGCCCTCCGCCTCGCCGAGCCGCGCCAGCGCGTCGCGCCGGATGACCAGCGCCGCCTCGTCATAGCCGCGCGCGGCGAGCAGGGCGGGGTCGAACTCCGGGAACAGGCGGAGCTGGTCGGGGTCATCGCGGGCGAAATCGTCGCCGATGAACAGCGCCGCATCCGGCCGCGCCGCCGCCCAGCGCGCGATCACCGTCTCCAGCGTCGGCGCGGCAAGCGTGCCTCGCGGCAGCAGCGCCACCCACGGGCTGTCGCCGTCCGCGACCGGCCCCGGGAAGATCGAGGCCGCCACCAGCGGCCCGAACAGATCGCTGTCGAGCGGCAGGCCGCGCGCGATGTCGCCGGCGACACGCGGCACCGGTGCGCGCCGCGGCGGCGCGGCCAGCGTGTCGCGAAAGCTCTCCGCCATCCGCGCCGCCACCGCATCGGGGGCGAGCATCGCGGCGATCCTCGCGGCGGCGGCCTCCTGCCGGGTCCGCTCGCCGGCCTCGACGGCCGCCGCGGCCTCGGTCAGCGCGAAGGCCAGCGCCGGCTCGTCGACCCGCGCCCAGCCATAGCCGGCGAGATAATGGCCGTGATCCTCGTCCAGTACCCATTGTCGCGCCCGCACCGGCCAGCCGGTGGCCGGGTCGAGCATGTCGCGCGTGCCCGAATAATCGGTGGCGACGACCGCGCGCCCCGCCGCCATCGCTTCGGCGACGGTCAGGCCGAAGCCTTCGGCGCAATGGGGCGAGGCATAGATGTCGCAGGCCGCCATCAGCCCGGCCAGCTCGTCTGCCGCCATCGCCCGGTCGATCAGCAGCACGCCCTGTGTGCCCTCGGCAAGCTCGCGGAGCGCGGCGCCATCCTCGGGCCGGTCCATGAGATGCTTGGTCTTGAGCAGCAACCGCCAGCCGCGCCCGCCCAGGCCGGAGGCGGCGAAGGCGCGGACCAGCGCCGCCGGGTTCTTGCGGACCAGATAGCTCGAACCATCGAACACATAAAGGATGGTGCGCTCGCCATCGCGGACGCCGAGTCGCTCGATGAGGGAGCGATCGCCCGAGCGGTCTTCCGGCGGCAGCGGATGGGGGATGACGTCGACGGTGGCGTCGGTTTCGCGCGCGAACACCTCCGCGCACCACTGGCTGGGCGCCCAGATGCGGTCGACGTTCCACAGATCGGCATTCCACGCCGGCGGCAGCGTCTCCATCTCCCAGACCCAATAGCCGATACGGCGCCCGGCGCGGAGGATGGCGTGGCGCTGGGTATCGTCGAGCAGGTGCCAGCTGTCCGGATTGAGATGGACCAGCGCGATGTCGGCCGGCCCTTCGAACTCCCTGATATCGGCCGAGGGGCCGAGCGGGCGGTGGACGTGGAAGGGCTTGCGCACCGGCGACAGGTTGATGCGCGCGCCGGTGCGGCGCAGCGCCACGATCAGGTTGCGGCTGGCCGCGCCGAGGCCGTTATCGTGGTTCCACGGCCCGAAAAAAGCGACGCGCAACGGCCGTTCCGGTAGCGGCGGCAGCGCCGGCCAGCGGGCGAGCAGGTGGCGCTCGCCGCTGTCGGGAATGCCCGATGGCGCTGGCAGCAGCACCGAGCTCAGCAGGTCGAGGTCGAAGCCGGCCTCGGCGAGCGTCTCGCGCCAGCCGTCGATATCCGCCTCGGCAAAGGCGCCGCGCAGCAGCAGCAGCTTCACGAACGGAAAGCCGCGCTCGATCAGGCCGCGCCAGTCGAACAGAGTGGGATTGATCGCCGCCGGGCTGTCGAACAGCACGGCCACCGAGTGGCCGGCCTCCTCGAGCCGGCTGGTCAGCCGCGCCTCATAGGCGTGGATCACCGCGTCCTTCTCGTCGAGCAGGCGCACGTCGCGCATGAAATCGTGCAGAGCATAGGAGGACATGAGGCGCGGGCCGAGCGCCAGGAAATAGCTCTGGATATGCCAATGCCATTCATGGCTGGCGGTAAGGCCGACGAGATCGGCCGGATTATCCCGCACCCGGGCGATTATCGCAGCGAGGCTGGCCGGGCTGGAGGGGCCGTAGAGACTGTCGTTGAGGAGATAGAGACGGTGCGCGCCGTACAGGCCCGGATCGAGGTGCAGCACATGCGCCCAGGCGCCGAAATCCCAGCCGGCATTGGCGCGGACGATGACGCCCGCCGCCTGATCGACGAGCGGCTGCGGCAGCTCGACCGGGCGATCGGTGACGACGATCAGCAACACGGCGATGCCGGCCTCGCCGAGCGCCGCGACATAAGGCAGCACGTGCGGCTTGATCGTCCCGGCTGGCGAATGGGTGACGAACAGCGCCACCTCGCCGGCGCGCGCCTCCTCGGGCAGCGGCTTCAGGGTGAGGATGTCGACCGCCCAGGCCGGCGGCGAATCCGGGCGCGGGAGCGGCGGCGCGATGAGCAGCACCGGTGAATGATCGAGCTCCAGGCCGGCCGGCATCAATCGCACGGTGATCTCGGCCGACTCGCCCGGATAATCGGCTTTCGCCTCGAAACGTCGGCCGCCATCCTCGCCCGGCGCCTGGAGCGGCGCCCGGCTGATCACCGCGCCGTCGCGGCTGAGCTCGATATGGGCGTCGGCTTCATCATCGCCCGGATAGGCGAGGCCCGACAGGTAATAATGCAGCCAGCCGTCGACCCGGCCGGCGTAGCGCGGCTCCGGGATGGGGGCGCTCTCCGGCGGGGCGAGCTGCGCCAGCGCATTGGCGGCGTGCGGATTGCCGTCCAGCGCCTGGCTGCGTTCGTAGAGCAGGCGCGCGGCGTCGAGATCGCCGGCGCGCTGGGCCAGCCGGCCGCGGCACAAGGCGAGATCGGCATCGTCCGGGGTGAGCGCCGCCGCCTGGCGATAGGCAGTGTCGGCACCCTCCAGATCGCCGAGTTCGCCGAGCATGTGGCCGAGCTGGATCCAGATCGCTGCGTCGTTCGGGCGGGACGCCAGCCATCGCCGATATTCGTCTGCCGCCTCGGCCCAGGCTCGCGCATCCCGAAAGGCGTCACCCCGGTCGCGGGCGCTTGGCGTCCCGCGTTTCCTGAACCAGCCGATCACCCGTCCGCCCTTATTGCCATTCTCCCCATGGCCCCCTCTAGAGTCTGAAGTCGTGGCTGTAACCCCCCAGACACATTGACTCGCCAAGGAACCCGGCTATGGCAGCGCCGCCCGCCAATAAACCGGACCTGCGGGCCAGAAATGACGGCACGGTGAAGCCCATCTCCCTATCCGCACGTTCATGGTCGAAACTGGTCCTCGCGGCGGGGCTGGCGTTCATCGCCCATCCGGTCTCGGCCGAGACGCTGGCCGATGCGGTAGCGGCTGCCTATGCCCGCAATCCCGCGCTCAACGAGCAGCGCTTCCGCCAGAAGGCGAACGACGAGGGCTATGTGCAGGCCCGCGCCGCCTATGGGCCGCAGCTCAACGGCCAGATCAGCGCTGGCAAGAGCCGCATCACCGTCGGCGGGCTCGCCGTGCAGGATCAGGAGACCAATACCGCCACCCTGTCGCTCAATCAGCCGCTCTATAGCTCGGGCCGGCTGCGCGGCTCGCTGGCGGCGGCGCGGGCAAATGTGCTCGCCGGTCAGGAGCAACTCCGCGCCACCGAGCAGCAGCTCGTCCAGAACGTCATCTCCGTCTACGCCGCCGTGCTGCGCGACGAGGCGCGGCTGGCGGTCGGACGCGAGAACGTCACTGTGCTGCAGGATCAGCTGCGCGAGAATATCGCCCGCCGCCGGGTCGGCGACGTCACCCTTACCGACGTCGGGCAGGCGGATTCACGCCTCGCGGCCGCCGAGCTCCAGCTGGCGTCGCTGGAGGCGAGCCTAGCCGTCAGCCGCGGCCAGTATCTCCAGGTGGTCGGCCACAATCCGGGGACGCTCGCGCCGCTGCCTGACATCGGGCCGATGCCGACCTCGATCGACGACGCTTTCGTCCGGGCCGAGGACAACAACCCCGATCTGTCCGTTGCCCGGCTCGTCGAGCAGGTGTCGAGCGCGGAGGCCGCATCGGTGCGCGGCGAGCGCGGCTTCTCGATCAGCGTCGCGGGCCAGGCATCCTATAGCAATGATCTGCTCCACATCGACGGGCGCAGCGCGCGCAAGACGCTCACCGGGCAGGTGACGCTGTCCCAGCCGCTGTTCAACAGCGGTGCCATCCAATCCCGGGTGCGCGAGGCGGATGCGCGCAACTCCGCCGATCAGGTGGGTATCGATCAGGCGCGCCGCGCCGCGATGCAGGCGGTGACGCTGGCCTGGAGCCAGCTTTCGGCCGCCCGCGTGGCGCTCGTCGCCGGCCAGCGGCAGGTGGAATCGGCCCAGCTCGCCTTCGCCGGCATGCAGCGCGAGCAGCGCAACGGCCTGCGCTCGACCATCGACACGCTCAACGCCGAGCAGGAATTGCAGGCCGCGCAGCTCAATTTCCTGCAGAGCCGCTACAGCGAATATGTCGCCCGCGGGTCGCTGCTCGCGGCGGTCGGCACGCTGCGGGCAAAGACGATCGCGAGTGATGTCGAGGTCTATGATCCGGAGGAGAATTTCCGCCGGGTCCGCCACGCCGGCATGACCCCGCTCGAGCCGATCGCGATGGGGCTGGACCGCATCGGCTCGGCGGCGGTGCGCCGCCCGCTGTCCGCCAACCTCACCGGCGAGGGCGCGCCGCGTCCGGATCAGGCGCCGGCGCTGCCCGAAAAGCCCGGCGCCGCCTTGACGGAACAGCCCCTGGTGCCGATCAACCAGAGCCGCGTCGTGCCGGCGTCCGAGCTGCCCGGCGGCCTGCCGCGCACCGGCGCGCTGCCCGATCGACCCGCTACGCCGCCGGACGCGGTCCGCTAGGCCCATATATCATGAACCGAGATCATCCATGGCGCTGAACCCGCTCCCGAAGGCCAAGAACCCGAACGAGCCGGGGCCGCTGCTGCGCGCACTGCGCCTGGGTTATGGGCCGTTCGCCTTCGCGGCGCTGTTCGGCCTGGTCTCGAACCTGCTCTACCTGGCGCTGCCGCTCTACACCAATCAGGTGTACAGCCGGGTGCTGACCAGCCATTCACTGCCGACGCTGATGGTGCTGACGCTGGGCGCGGCGTTCGTGTTCCTCGTTTCCTCGGTGATCGACCATTATCGCGCGCAGGTGCTGACCGGCTTCGGCGTGGTGTTCGATGCGCAACTCGCCAGCCGCACCTTCGCGGCGCTGTTCGACGCCGCGGTGCGCCGCCAGGGCACGCGCTCCCAGTCGCTGCGCGATCTCGACACCGTGCGTCAGGCGGTGTCCGGGCCGGCGATCGGGGCGCTGTTCGACGTGCCGTGGATCCCGATCTTCCTGCTGATCCTGTTCATCATCGACCCGCTGATCGGCGCGATCACTTTCTTCGGCGGCATATTCCTCGTCGTTTTCACGATCCTGCAGGAGCGCGCCACCAAGGAGCCGATGAAGGAGGCGACGAACGCCGCCTTGCAAAGCTACGTCTTCACCGACGCGGCACTACGCAATGGCGAGGTGGTGCGCGCGCTCGGCATGCTGCCGACGCTCGGCCGGCAATGGGCGCGGCTGCGCCACATCTCGGTGGCGGCGGGGGTCAGGTCCGGCGAACGGACCAGCTTCTATTCCGGCTCGATCCGCTTCGTGCGGATGCTGATCCAGATCCTGACGGTGGCCGCCGGCGCCTATCTGGTGATGGAGCGCTCGATCCCGTCCGGGATGTTGTTCGCCAACATGATCCTCGCTTCGCGCGCGCTGGCGCCGATCGAGCGCATCGTCGGATCGTGGCGGATCCTGTTCGAGGCGATGCAGTCCTATCGCCGGCTGGAGGCGACGCTGGAAGGCTATGAGCCGCCGGTGCCGGTGACCCAGTTGCCGGTGCCGCAGGGCGGGCTGACGGTGGAGAATGTCAGCTTCGCCCCGCAGGGCGCCGCGGCGCTGACCCTCATCAACCTGAATTTCCGCGTCAATCCGGGCGATTTCGTCGGCATTGCGGGGCCGTCGGGCGCCGGCAAGTCGACGCTGGCGCGTTTGTTGTGCGGCATCTGGAAGCCCAATTCGGGCACGGTGCGGCTCGACGGCGCCGACGTCTACACCTGGGATCGCGAGGATTTCGGCCACCACGTCGCCTACCTGCCTCAGGATACCGAACTGTTCACCGGCACGGTGCGCGACAATATCTGCCGCTTCCGCCCGGAGGCGACGGACGAGGAGGTCGTCAAGGCCGCGCAGACCGCCAATGCCCATGAGATGATCCTGCGCCTGCCCAAGGGCTATGAGACGGAGCTTGGCGAGGGCGGCCAGGCGCTGTCCGCCGGCCAGCGCCAGCGCGTCGGGCTGGCGCGCACCGTGTTCGGCGATCCCAAGGTGGTGGTGCTGGACGAGCCCAACGCCAATCTCGACAATGACGGCGAGGCCGCGCTCAATCAGGCGATGGCGCGGATGAAGGAGCGTGGCGCCACCGTCATCGTCATCTCCCACAAGACCTCGGCGTTCGAGCATGCCGACAAGATCCTGCTGCTCAACAACGGCCAGATGGCCGGCTACGGCCCCCGCGAGGAGATCGTGAAGGCCCTTACCGAGCGGCGTCAGGCAGCGCTGCAGGCCGCCAGGACCAGGGCCGTCAGGCCGCCCGCCGCGCCCCCTGGCGCCGACGAGGCACCCAATGTTCCGGCGGAGGCCCGGCCATGAATATGCTGCACGATATCGACCGCCTGCTCCGCCGCCGCCAGCCGGCTGACGAAATGCAGCATGTCCCCGGCTTCACCGAAGTGGACATTACCGACGGCGAGATCGCGCGGCTGCAGCTGCGCCGCCCGATCGTTGCCGGCTCGCTGGTCGTGCTGGTGCTGGTCTTCGGGCTGCTGCTGTGGGCGGCGATTGCGTCGATCTCGGGCGCGGTGGTGGCGCCCGGCATCGTCCGCGTCGAGGGCAGCGCCAAGACGCTCAAGCATCGCGAAGGCGGCACCATCCGCCGCATCCTGGTGCGCGAGGGGCAGGCGGTGAAGGCCGGCCAGCTGCTCATCCAGTTCGACCGCGTCCAGGCGCAGGCGGCGCGCGACATCTACCAGTCGGCCTATGATTCCGCCGAGGCCAACCTCGCCCGTTTCCAGGCCGAGGCTGCCAATGCCGCGCAGGTCGATTTCCCGGCCGACCTTCTTGCCCGCCAGTCCGACCCCAATGTCGGCATGCTGCTTGCCGGCCAGCGCACCCTGTTCGCGTCGCGGATGACGCTCTATCGCAGCCAGGCGGCGGTGCTGTCGGGCCAGGCCCAGCAGCTCGAAACGCAGATCCAGGGCCTGCAGGCGCAGGCCGCCGCGGTCGACAGCCAGGGCGAGACGATCATCGACGAGCTGCAGGGCGTGCGCGAGCTCGCCCGCGACGGCTACGCCCCGAAGACGCGCCTGCTCGCGCTGGAGCGGTCGGCGGCCGGCATCAAGGGCCAGCGCGGCCAGATCACCTCCGACATCGGCCGTACGCGGCAGGCGATCGGCGAGATTCGCCTGCAGATCGCCCAGCTCGACGACAAGCGCCAGACCGACGCCGCCGACGGCATCCGCCAGGCGCAGGAGCGGCTGACCGACGCCGGACCGAAGGTGCGCGCCGCCGTGGAATCGCTCGCCCAGACCGAGGTGCGCGCGCCCGTCTCCGGCCACGTCTTCAATCTCACCCAGTTCACCGAGGGCGGCGTCGCCGGCCCCACCGAGACGCTGCTGCAGATCGTGCCCGAGGGCACCAAGGTGACGATCAACACCCGCGTCCGCCCGAACGACATCGCCTCGGTGCGCGTCGGCCTGCCGGCGGACGTGACGCTGACCGCCTATAATCCGCGCACCACGCCGCCGGTGCGCGGCCATGTCACCCTCGTCGCGCCCGATGCGACGAGCGACGAGGCGACGCACGAATCCTATTACAATGTCCGCGTCAGCGTCGATCCGGGCGAGCTTGCCCGGGCCGGGCCGGACGTGCGCATGACGCCGGGCATGCCGGCGGTCGTCAACATCGTCACCGGCAGCCGCACCATCCTCGACTGGCTGCTCGGGCCGATGACCGAGGCGATGCGGACGGCGATGCGCGAACGGTGACCGCGGGGAAGGTCGCCTTCCTCGTCGCCGGGGTGCAGAAAGGCGGCACGAGCGCGCTGTTCGAATATCTGCGCGGCCTGCCCGATCTGGTGCTGCCCGACGTCAAGGAAGCGCATTTCTTCGACGATGAGACGCGCGTAGACTGGGCGAGCCCGGATTACGCGCCCTATCACGCGCTCTTCCCGGATGACGGCCGGCTACGTGGCGAGGCGACGCCGATCTATCTCTACTGGCCGCCAGCGCTGGAGCGGATCGCCCGCTACAATCCGGAGATGAAGCTGATCCTGCTGTTCCGCGACCCGGTGGCGCGGGCATGGTCGCAGTGGCAGATGGAATATGCCAAGCGCAAGGAGACCGAGCCCTTCGCCTGGTGCATCCGCGACGGGCGGCGACGCATGGCCGATGCACTGCCCTTCCCCGGCCACCACCGCGTCTTCTCCTATGTCGAGCGCGGCTTCTATGGCAGCCAGCTGGCCCGCGCGCTGTCCCTGTTCCCGCGCGGGCAGTTGCTGTTGCTGCGCTCGGCCGACCTCAAGTCTGATCCCGATGCGGTGCTCGCCAGAATCGCGGATTTCCTCGGAATCGCCCGGCCTGCGGGACGGATTGCGCCGCGTCTCGTCCGCGTGGCGCCCGATATCGCCTACCCCTCCCGGCTGGAGCCCGAGGACGTGGCCTACCTGCAACGTATCTATCTAGATGAGATGGATCGTTTCGCCTCGCTCGGCGGGCCGGACCTTTTCGGAAACTAATTGATCCATAGGCGTTGGATCGCGCAACCGGGATGGCTCCGGCTGCTAAGCGTCTGGAACGTTTCGGGTAAACATCGGTGCGGCGAACCGCGAACTTTGCCGCCAGTCGTCACTGAACCGCGTAACCGGCAGTAACCTATGCGATTTGTGACTGTCGGGGATGCGGTTTGGCTGTTGCACGGGCCGAAAAGCTTGGCTAAGCAACCGACTGGGCTCGTTCGGACGTGCTCCCGTCCTATTATGGGGCCGGGGACATAACGAACGATAGGCGCCTCCAGCTCGTGTAGGGGGAGGGGTTCAAGGTTCTAGAGGCCCAAGAAGGTTCAATTGGAGGCTCCAAATGGCTGTTACTTCTTCCAAAGTATACGTTTTCGAGAACACGGATGCGGGCGAGGCTGCGGCCTTCACGGCCGATGACTTCCTCGCGTTCGCGAACAGCAGCGTCACCGCCACCAACATCGGCGTCACCGCCGGTTCCGGCGTCGGCGCGGGCATCACGCTCACTGCCGCGGGCACGTCGCTGACGTTCAACGCCGCCGAGATCGCTGGTGCCAGCCAGCTTGGTCAGGTGCAGTTTGACGACGGTTCCTCGCTCGTTATCGGTGTGAACAGCACGGCCGCCGACACGCTCGACCTGTCCGGCTCGGAAGTGAAGAACGTGATTTATGGCCTCGCTGGCGATGACACGATCACCGGCAGCGACAACGGCGACTACATCTATGGTGGTCTCGGTGCCGACTCGGTGGTTGGCGGCGACGGCAATGACCACATTTACGGCAATGCTCTGACCTCGACCCAGGGTGCGGATGACGGCGCTGATCACCTTTCGGGTGGCGCGGGCAAGGACTACATCCAGGGTAACGCTGGTGCCGACACCATCATGGGTGGCACCGGTGACGACCGTCTGGTCGGTGGTTCGGGTGGCGACTCCATCAACGGTGAGGCCGGCAACGACAACATCAACGGTAACCAGGGTGATGACCGCATCGACGGCGACCTTGGCAATGACGTCCTCCGCGGTGGCCAGGGTGCTGACACCGTCCTCGGCGGCGCTGGCAACGACATCGTTTACGGCGACCTCGGTGATGACCGTTTGACCGGTGGCACCGGCCTCGACGTGCTGTTCGGCGGCGACGGCAAGGACACGTTCGTGTTTGCCGCTGGCGACTCGACGTACCTGGCCGGGACGACGGGGACGAACGTCAACGTCACCGACATCATTGCCGATTATGCTGACGGCACCGACAAGATCGACCTGGGCATGACTTTTGCCGCCGACCACATCCTGGTCGACACGCAGAACGCGGTGCTTCCGACATTGCAGGCTGCTGCGACCTATGCGGCGCAGCTCCTGAACGCGACGCCCAACGCTAACAGCAGCGAGGTTGTGGCGCTGGCAGTTGGCTCCGACACCTACCTGTTCTTCTCGTCGGCTGACACCGTCTCGACGGCGGCTGACAACGCCGTGAAGGTGGTTGGCGTTGCTCCGAACGTCTTCGGCGCCTCGGACTTCGTGCACTGAGTTTTCCCGCTTAGGGAAAGCGAACGAAGGCCCGGTCTTAGACCGGGCCTTTTTTCGTACAGCGGAATGAAGCTACTTTCCTCGCGTGTCGCTCAGGCATTCAGACCGTGTCGATCGCCCGTAGCCACCCCGCCGTCCCTGCCGCACGATCAAATCCTTCTAGCGCTTTCTTCCGCGCCGCCTTGCGCAAGCCTTCGAACCGCACAGGCTCCCGGGCGGCGTCGATCATCGCCTGCGACAGCGCGTCCACGTCGAAGAAGGGCAGCAGCCGCCCGTCCACGCCGTCGGTGATCGCGTCGCGCACCGGTGCGGTGTCGGACGCCAGCACCAGGCATTCGCACGCCATCGCCTCGACCAGCGACCAGCTCAGCACGAACGGATAGGTGTAGTAGACATGCGCGGCGCCGATCGACAGCGCGCCGATCATCGCGTCATGCTGCACGCGGCCGAGGAAATGGACCCGGGACAGGTCCAGCCGGTCGCCCAGCTCGGCGAGCATCGCCGCCTTCCAGCCCTTCCCGTCGGGCGAGGCCTTGCCATAGCCAGACGGCCGATCCTCGCCGATGATCAGCGCGCGGCCGTCGGGCACCGCATCGAGGAACGCCGGCAGCGCGCGCATGAAGATATGGAAGCCGCGCAATGGCTCCATCGTGCGATTGATGAAGGTGATCACCGGCGTCGATGCGTCCAGACGGACATTGCCGGGCAGCACCAGCTGCGCGTCCGGCTCGCGGCGGGCGCGCGACAGGTCGACGCCCTCGTGAATGACGCTGATCCGGCTCTGCAGCACATCCGGGAAGGTCGCCGCCTGATGCGGGGTCGGGCAGATGATGCGATCGGCCAGCACATAGGCCATGGACTGGGCGGCGGCCTTGCCGTTGATGCGCATCCGCTCGGCAAAGTCGGGCATGCCGAACTCCGGATCGAAATCCGAATCGCCCCCGAACGGCCGGTAGAAATATTCGCCGAACAGGATCAGCCTCGCCTCCGGCCAGACCAGCTTGAGATGCAGGGTCTCGCCCCAGCCGGGATGGCCGATGATCACGTCGGGATGAAAGCCGTCGCGCTTCAGCTGGAGCGCGGCGCCGGCCGCCGCCTCGGCGCGGATCAGGTCCGCCTCGGCGCGGATCGCGGCGGGCACGATGTTCGGCGTGGTGCCGCGCTTGTTGGTCCAGCGGCGAAGGTCGACGCCCGGCCGGGCCGTCGCCGTGACGCCGCCGATCGCGGCGACCTTGTCGCCCCGTGCCAGCAGGGCGGTGACGATATGCGGAAACTGGCCGGGGAAATTCTGATGGACGACAAGGATGTTCACAGACGGACCTCGAATTCGCGCATGATGGCTTCCTTTCCCTGCCGGATGACGCTGTAGCGGGCGCGATAGCGGCCCCCCGGCCAGCCGGCCGCGGGCGCGCGCTTGCCGGCGAAGAGGATGGTCTGGGCCTTGGCGCGGTCGAGCGGCTGGGCGCGATTGTCGGCCAGCGTCTGTCCGTCCGGCCCGGTCACCACCAGCCGTTGCACGTCGCCGCCCTCCAGCCCGATCGCCTGCACGAAGGCGACAAGCGGGCTGGTCCGCCCCGGCGCCGGCTGCTGCGCGGCGCCCAGCTCCTGCGCCTGGGCCATCGTCACCGGGCCGGCGGCGAAGCCCGCGACCAGCACCTCGCCGCGCCGATAGGCCGGGGTCGCCGCCCACAGGCTGCGCCCGCCGCGGCACTGGCCCGCCGCCGCGCCATAGGCGAACGGATCCACCGCCTTGCCATTCTCGCGCACGGTCAGATGGACGTGCGGAAACTCGGTGTTGCCAGAAAGCCCGACCTTGCCGAGCACCGCCCCGGCAGCGACCTGCTGGCCCGGCTTCGCCACCACGCTGCCCTTGGCCATGTGGCAATATTGGCTTTCCCAGCCGCCGCCATGATCGATGACCAGGCCGTTGCCGCAATCCTGGCCGGCAGCGAAGGCAGCGTCGCGCATGGATATGTCGGCCATGCCGTCGCGCACCCGCAGCACCGTGCCGGCGGCGGCGGCCAGCACGTTCACGCCCGCCCGCTGGCGCGCCATCGAGGGGATGCGGAAATCCGTGCCGTCATGCTTGTCATAGGTGTGATCGCCGCACGCATAATCCCTGGCGCCGGGGCCGGGATCGTGATCGGGCAGCGATTGCACGGCGCAGTCCATCCCCGGCGTGCAGGCGATGGGGAGTTGCAACACCGGGGCGGCGGCGAGCATCAGCGCGATCATCGGACGAGAGCCTCCAGCCGTTCGAGCATCATCGGGGCGACGGCGCCGACGGTGCGAGTCGCCCATAGCCGGTCCTGGGCCGCCGCGGCGCGGGCGCGCGCCTCGTCCGGCCGGTCGAGCGCCCAGCTGAGCGCGCCGTGCCAGTCGTCGGTGGCAAGCGCCAGCGCCGCCAGCGACGGGTCGGCGCCGTAGGCCGGCCCGCTGGCGACGACGGGCAGCAGGCCCAGCGCCGCATAGTCGAGCAGCTTGATGTCGGACTTGGCGCGATTGAAGGCGTTGTCGGCGAGCGGTGCCAGCCCCAGGTCGAACGGCCCCTGCGCGCGCAGCCAGCGCACGAAGCGGGGATAGGCGATCACCTCCGCCGGCAGGCCGATGCGCCGCAGCCACGGCGCGCCGTCCGCCTCGGCGGCGACGCCGATCAGGGTGAGATCGAAACGGTCGGGCCGCTCTTCCCACAGCCGGTCGAGCGCCGGGCGCAGCATGGCGAGGTCGGCGTCGTGGGTGTGCGTGCCCATGTAGAGCAGATGCAGCCGGTCACCGCCGAAGGGCGCGGGACGGGCATGGCGCCAGTCCCGCCATAGCCGGGGATCGAGCGCGTTGGGCTGCACGTGCCGCCGCCCGGCCACCTTGGCGTAGAGCGCGGCGAGCGGCGCGGTCGAGAACCAGGTCTCGGCCGAGGCGGCGATCGCCCGTTCCAGCGCGGCGTTGAGCGGAGCGTAGCGCGCCGCCTCGGGATGATCCGGCCCGATGGCGATGAAGGCGTCGTCGACATCGGTGACGAGTGCCGCGCCCATCGCCCCGAGCCGCCCGACCAGCCTGTCAACCGCCGCCACCGAGGACAATGCCGTGCGCTGGACGACACAGATGTCGGTGCCGTCGGGCAGGGGATCGCCCTCGGCGCCCAGGCTCACCACCGCCCGCCCGCTGACGCTCTCGTCGGTGAGCGGGCAGATCAGGCGGATATAGGCCGAGCTTTGCGGCCCGTGCGGCCCGAAGGGCGCGACGATGTGGACGCGGACCGGCGCCTTGCCGATGATCGCCGGCGCGACTGGTGGCCCGGCGAGGCCGAGGGCGGCGCAGGCATCGCCGACGAGCCGCCGTGCCCGCGCGTCAAAGCTGTGTTCGTCCGCCACCCGCCTCGCCAGGGCGAGGTCGCGCGGGCGGCCGGCGGCGGCGTCGAGCGCCGCGCGCAACGCCGCCGGACCGTCCACCTGCGCCACCGCGTCGCCGAACACGTGGCCCATTGACGGCACCGGATCGGAAATCGCCCGGCCGGCGCTCGCCGCGATGTCGAACAGCCGATTGGAAAGGTAGCCGAACGCACGCATCGACGGCCAATGATCGTTGAGCACTGCCCCCGCCGTCGCGTAGAGCGCACCAAGCCGGCGATTGTCGATGTTGGCCGCCCGGACCAGCTCCGCCGGCACCCGGCCCTCCCAGCCATCGCCATAGATGACCGGCGGTCGCCCCGCCGCGATCGCCCAATTGACGATGTCGCGGTCGACCCCGCGCGAATTGCCGACGAACACCAGCGGCTCGCTTTCGGGCGCATCGACAGGGTGGAAGCGCGCCGGGTCGGTCGCCTGCAGCAGCGCGGCGACAGGCGGACGGATCATGTGGCGGAGCAAGGCCGCATGGCTCTCGCTCGCCACATAGACCCGCGTGAAGCGATCATATTCCTCCAGCGGCACCTGATCGGGGTGGCTGATATTCCACAGGAACGCCATCTGGCCGGGGCGGGGGGTGTAGGGGATGAGGCCGCGCAGCACGATGGCGACATCCTCGTCGGCAAGCGCGTGGCCGGTCCAGCGCTCGCGCACGTCGACGCGCGCCTTGTGGCCGAGCCGTTCGATCGCGGCGCCGAGCGCCTCGGCGAAGTGCCAGTCGCCCCACGCCGCCTTGTCGGCCTCCGGGGCGGCGATCTTGATCGCGAAATTGAGCACGATCTTCGCGGCGAACGCCGGCGTGCCGGTGGCGAGGGCGAAGCGATTCTTCGTCCACACCAGCTTCTGGAACGCCGAGGATTCGCCGACGGTGATGCGGGCCATATCCGCCTTGCCGTCGAAATAATCGCAGCCGACGAACGGGGCGTAGCCGACCGGCCGCGCGCGCCCGATGCGCAGGATCAGATCCCAATCGACCATGCGGCGCAGGTTGGCGTCGAAACCGCCGGTCTCGGCGAGCAGCTCACGGCGGTGGCAGAAGGCGTTGAGGTCGACATAATTCTGGGCGAGGCACGCCTCCCAGTCGAAATCGTCGCCGCGATAGCCGGTAAGCTGGCCAAGATCGTCGCGCAGCGCGATGCCGCTATAGGCCGCGTCGAGCCCGCGCGCGGTCATGAACCGGACCATCACCTCAAGGAACCACGCCGCCCAGCGATTGTCGCTGTCGAGATAGGCGATGATGTCGCCGCGGGCATGTTCCAGCCCGAGATTGCGCGCCGCCGACACCCCGCCATGCCCGCCTTCGATCAGCCGCACGCGCCCGTCGCCGAGGAAGCCCGCGACGATGTCGCGCGTCGCGTCCGTCGAGCCGTCATCGACGACGATCAGCTCGAAACGGCCGTGGCTCTGCGCCAGCACCGAGCGGATCGCCGCCCCGATCGACGCCTCGCGATTCCACGCCGGCATGATCACCGAGACGAGCGTGGCGCCCGCCTTTGCCGCCACCCGATCGGGCAGCTGTGCCATTTCGCGCAGGAAGGCGGCCTCGGCAGCGACGTCGAAATGCCGGTAAAAACGGCGCGGCCTTTCGGCGTCCTGGTAATCGGGCTGGCTGATCGGAATCGCCACCCGCCCTTCCGCCGCGCCCGTCTCCAGGAAATGGCGCAACGGATCGCCGGTCACATCGTCATAGGCGCGGCGATAATAGAGGCCGTCGAACAGCGGCCCGGTCGATCGCCCTTCCGGCGCGCCATGATGGGTATAGTGGTAGAGCGGATGCATCCCCGCCCGGAAGACGTCCTCGTGGATGCGGTTGTACCAGGCGGAGGAGAAATAGGGGTTGGGATCCAGCGCGTCGAGGTCGCGGCCGTGGCGGATATAGTCGATCAGAGGGTTGCGCCGGCCGATCAGCGCGGCGAGCTCGGGGTCGAGCGGCCCGACATTGCGCTCGGCGCGCGCTACGAGGCTGCGGATGATCGGCTCGTGATCCGGCGCGCCGGGCGCGGCGACGGTCTCGATCTCGCCATCTTCGCCGACCAGCCCGATGCGACCGCCATGGGCCACCGGCGCCAGGCCGATCAGCCGCTCAAGCGCGTGGGCGAGGGTGCCGTCGCGCTCCCCGCCCTCGCCGAAATCGCCGAACGGGATCAGCCGTTCGAGCAGGCCGAGCCGCGCCCAGAAGAAGGTGCCTGCGAAGAAGCCCCAGTCCGCCGGCGGGTAATAAGGCGCGAGCAGGCGGGGGGCGAGCTCGGCGAGCAGCTCGGCGTTGCGGAACTGGTGGCTCGCCGCCGACTTGTAGAGCGCCCGCGCGCCGACCAGCGCGAGGTCCGCATCGTCCGCGAAGGCGGCGATGATGCGCTCGACCAGCGCGGCGTCGGCGATCGTCCCCTCATAGGCCATCGCCCGCCATTCGGGCGCATAGCCGGAATCCCCCTTCTTGGTATGGAGATGCGCCACCGCCTCGACGCCGAGATCGCGCAGCTGCGGCAGGACGTGGAGCAGCGGCCCGATATCCCAGCCGAGATTGGGCGTCTCGATCGTCCGGACCGCGGGCAGCGTTTCCAGCGCGCGCGCGACCGCCGGATCGAGCGGGCCGCAATGGGTGGCCAGCACGGCAATGTCCGGCCGTCCCAGCCGGGCGACGCGCCCTATCAGCTCGATGGCGACGTCCGGGTAGAAGAGATGGAGGTGGATTGCCGCCTTCATGCCGCCTCTCCCCGGCCGGCGTCGCGCCGGGCCATCTGGCGGGCATAGAAGCCGGTATCGAACAGCGGGCTCGGATTGCGTCCTTCGGCAGCGCCGATGCGCAGATAATGGGTCGCCGGATCGAGCCCCGAGGCGGCGACGTCCGGATACGCGGCGCGATACCAGTCCGCATCGAACAGGCCGGAATTGCGAATCAGCTCCGCCGCCTCGTCCGGCTCCGGATCGGGAGCGGGTGGCGGGGGCGGTGGCGCCGGCTCGGCGACCGGCGCGGACGCCGGCGGCGCGACCGGGACGGGCGTCGGCATGCGGCGGTGACGCAGTTCGTCATGGACGATATCGCCCTCCAGCCACGGCACCGCGTCAAGCCGGGCATAAGCCGCATCCAGGGTCGCCCGCGCGGCGCTGTCGTCGGCCAGCTGCAGACGGTCCAGCCCGGCGCTCACTGCCGCGACGATGCCCGCCAGCGGCTCCTCCAGCGCGGTCGTCTGTTCGCCGCGATGATGGCGCAGGCCCGGATCGAGGAAAGCAGAGATCGCCTCCGCATCCGCCGCGTCCGGGACCCAGCCCGGCCTTCCGGCGAGCGGCGCCACCCGGCCGAGCGTGCCCCGCCAGTCGACGAGCAGCGCGTCATAATCGACCACCGCGCGCATCATGCCACGCGTCGCCCGTTCGGCGTCGATCATGTGGCGCAGCCACAGCAGGTGGGCATAGGCGCTGGTGGTGCCGTCACGCCGCGCGATCGACCCGGCGATCTCATCGGGCTTGCGCAGCATCAGCACCGCGCGCGCGGCGATGCCCATACCGGCCAGCACCTCGGCGACGACCGGCACGAACCGGCATTGACGCGGGTCCTTGATGGCGATCAGCGGCGCGTCGCCCCACGCCGCGGCGATCGCCTCGGCGATCCGCTCCTTGCGCGAGTTGAGCCCGCCCGGCGGCAGGCGGGACCAGTCGAGCGGCCGCGGATCGAACCAGCTCGATCGGCACACCCGGAGCAGCTGGTCGTCGGCCTTGACCAGCCCGGCGCTCTCGAAATAGCCGCGCGCATTGTCGGCGTGCGGATCAATGCCGTCGGCGGGCAGCGCCGCCCCCAGCCGCCCGACCGCCCAGGTCAGCGCCGAGGTGCCGGAGCGGTGCATGCCGAGGATGAGGATGGCGGCGCGACCCATCACCGGGCCCCTTCCGCTTCGCCTTCGACATAGGCCGCGACCATCCGCGCCACGTTCGCTGCGACCAGCTCGTCCCGGACATGGACGAGGTCGTCCTCCCAGGCCAGCGCCCGGTCCGACATGGTGACGCTCTCATAGGAGGGGAAATAATCGACGTGCGGCCAGGCGCGCACCGCGCATTCCGCGGCGACCCGCAGCACCGCCTTGCTATAGGCGTTGGCGGTCATCGCATCGCCGCCGGAAAAGGACCGCGCGAACGGCACGGGCGATACCGTCATCAGCAGATGGGCAGCCGGGTTGCGTGCGTGGAGCCGCGCCACCAGCCGGTCGACCGCGGCGATCACCGCGTCCGGCGCCAGCGTCTCGAACTGGAAGCGGCCCGGATAGCGCTCCACCAGCGCGCGCGGCGCGGTATCGTTCAGGTAAAGGCCGGCTTCCCGGTCGAACCACGCCTCGACCAGCCCGAGGGTGACGATGACCACCGCGCTCCCGTCGATGGCGCGGGCGTAGAGATCGCGGATCTTCGCGCGTCTTTTCAGGGCGCGCTCCAGCGTCACCATCTCGGTGGTATGGAGCTGCCCGTCCCACCACGCATCCTCGCCCGCCTGGATGAGGAAGCGCCGTTCCTCGCCCTCCGCCCAGTCGAGCGCCGCCACTTCGTTGAGCATCGACAAGGGGGTGTATTTGTTGAGGATGCCGGTGATCATGCCGGTGCCCGCCCACAGCTCGGCCTTGGGCACGCGGAAGTCGAGCGTCGGGATGGTCAGGCCATGGCCGGCCAGGGCCTGCTCGATATGCCGCGCGAAGCAGGAACCGATGGTGAACACCGAGGCATCACGCCCGATCGTGAAGCCGGGAGTGAAGGCCGGCCGGCAGATCGGCTCGGCCCTCGCCTCGCCGCGCCCCGGCCATTTGGCGGCGCGGGTGGAAAGCGTGGCGCGGTAAGCCTCCTCAGCCGCGATCCTGCCGAACCCCTTGGTCATCGGCTGTGAGCGGTAGCCCGGCTATCGGGACTGGTCCAGCATCGCCTCATCGCACATCGTTTCCACCCAGGCCCGTGCGGCGGCGACGTGGGCATCCTCGCGCGGTGCCGGCGCCGGCGCGGGCGGAGCGGCCGGCGCCTCGATCCCGGCGGCGTGGCGAAGGAATACCGACATCACATGGGCAACGCCGGCCTCGGTCACCTCGCGCAGATCGTCCGCAAAGAACGCCCCGCGCGCCTGCGGGCCGGTGACGATCTCGTAGGAGGGGAAATACCAGGTATCGGGAATATCCTCCGCCGCTTCCTGCGCGGCCGCTCTCAGCGCCGCCTTTGAATAGATCGTCGCCGGCAGCACATGCCGGCCGGACGCCGTCGCCGCCAGCGGGACCGGCGACACCGTCAGCACCAGCCGCGCCTTCGGATTGACGCTGCGCAGCCGCGCGACGAAGGCGCCGAGCTGCGCGCGAATCTCCCCGGTGCGCAGGTTGCGGAAGGCGTGGGCCTGCTCGTCGAAGCGCCCGCCGGCGACCCCCGGGCAAAGCGGAAAGGCCGCCCCGTCCGCCCGGCTCACCCAGCCCTCGGTAAGGCCGAGCGTGAATACGAACACGTCGAGCGTCTCGAAGGCCTCGCGCACCTTTTCCAGATGCCAGGCGCGGTCGGCGCGCATCTCGCCTTCCGAGGCAAAGCCGCCCGGCTGGATATTGGGACGGAACGGGTCGATCACCGACCCGTCGGCACCCTCCCACACATCCTCCGCCGGCGCGAACTGGCCATAGGCGCGGTCGAACAGCTGGAGCAGCTGGAGCGTGGTGTAGATATTGCCGTAGCGCGCCGTGAACAGACCGTAGCCGGCGGCGCGCGCCGCCTCGGGCGGGACGATCGGATGGGCCGTCTCCGTCACCAGATAGTTGAAGCCGGAGGCGGCGAGGTGGCGCGCGATATGCTGGGCGAAGCAGGAGCCCGCGGTCGCCACCCGGTCCTCTCGTGCCAGGCGCAGGAACGGCCCCGCCACCGGATCGACGGCCGGGCCGGCGCCGGCCACCGCACGGCGCCAGAACGCACTGTCCGGCAAATGAGCATAAGGATGGCTGGCCACGTGATGCTTTCCGGGTTGTCGCTACCCGGTGGCGATCATGCCCCCTTATCGGCCCGCCGTCACCTGACGATCAGAGCGACTCCAGCGCCCGGATCACCGCCTCGCCATAGGCGGCGTTGCCGTGAGTGGCGTCGGCCGCGAAATCGGAGCGGAGGAAGCCGTCGGCATCCTGCGTTTCCGCCGGCACCGGCAGGAACCGGCCACCCAGCCCTTCCACCGCCTCCCGAAACAGCCGGGAATTGAGCCGCCACAGCCGCCAGCGCAGCGCCGCCGGCGCGACGGCGATCGCCGGCCCGCCGCGCTCCCGGAACCAGGCGTCGGCGCGGGCCGCCACCCAGTCGCCGTCGCGCACCGGGGGCGGGCTTTCGACATGGATAAACGGCCCGCCAAGGGCGCGAAGCAGCGTCAGGCGCGCGAAGTCGCGGGCAAGGCCGGCCGCCAGCGCCGACCGCACCAGCGCCTCGGCGATCGGCTCGGCGTCCGGATCGGGCGGCGGCCCGGCCTCGTCGGAGAGCAGGAAATCGAACGGGCGGGGATGGCGCAACAGGCCGATCGCATTGTGGTAATTGCCGCCCATCACCGAGGCGAGGCGTGGATGGTGGCGGTCGATCTGGTCGCGGACGGCGGCGGCGAGCGCGTCGGTGAAGCGCGCCTCGTCACCGGCGCTGACCAGCTCCGGGGCGTAGCGCGGCTCCAGCGTGTGGATGACGCGCGTGCGTGGTCGATCCGGATCGGCCTCGCGCCGGGCGCGCGCGGCGTCGCGGATCGCGGCGACGTGGCTCTGGCCGATGACGAGGATGTTCACGCCACTGCCTCCACCCGTCCGCCGGCCGGCCCGTCGGCGCTGGCAAAGCCGGTGAGCGTGATCGTCTCGTCCGGCCGCGCCATCTCCGCCGCGATATCCAGCGCGAAACCATGCGCGCCGCCGTCCGGCAGATCGGGTCGCGGCAGCTCGCTGCCGGTGCGCGCCAGCAGGCGGCCGTCTGCTCCGTGCGCCTCGATCGCCGGCGCCGCACCCGGCCAGTCCGGCGCCCACAGCCAGCCGCCGAGCCGCATCGCTCCTGCCGCGTCGCGCTCGACCGTGTCGACATGGCCGGCGAGGCGCGGCGCCGGGCGTGCGGCAAGCCGGGCGAGCGCTTCGGGCAGCGGCTCGTCCTGCCGCCCGCGCTCGCTCATCCGCGTCGGCCGGCCGAGCCCGGCGGCGTGCATCGCGGCGACCGTCAGGCCGAGCAGCTGGATGCCGTCGAAATAATCGAAGCGGCGTTCGCGCAAGGCCGTGAGCAGGGCCCCCCGGTCCAGCCCCTCCCACAATCGGCCCTCCGCGCGTCCGAGGATGTCGCTCAGGAACGCCCGCACGCCGGCATTGCGGTTGATCGAATATTGCCAGGTGCCGAACAGCTTCGTCCCCGCCGCGGCGACCAGCGGCGCCGTCTGCTGCGCAGCGAGCGAGGCGTCCCAGCTCTGGTGGGCAAAGGGCAGGGCGAGCAGCGCCGGCGCGGCGCGGCGGACGATCTCGTAATGGGCGCGCTCCGCCTTGCGCTCGGCCGCGGTCATGCGGAAGGCGAGCGCCTGCAGCGCCGGCGCGCCGAGCGGCATCACCGGCTGGCGCTCGAACGATTTGATGGCGCGGATGCCGCCGAGCCAGTTGGGCACGCGGTTGCGATAATAGAACAGGTCCGGCAGGTCGGCGTCGGTGGCGCCCGCGCGGCGCATCACCGCGAAGCCGTCCGCCAGCTCTTCGGCAAGCGCCGCCCGCGCGCCCGGCAGCAGCAGGCCGAGCGGGTCGAACGGCGCCTGCAGCCTGACCAGCGCGATCGGATCGCCGTCGGCCGTCGGCGCCCGTTTGGCATAGGCCTTCAGCACCTCGCCCATATGGCCGGTGACGAGCGTGTCCTGCCCCAGCTTCGCGCCGGTGATCAGGTCCCAGCCGCCGATGCCGCCGTCGCTCTGCCAGGCCAGTGCCGCCATCTCGGCGGCGAAATGATCGACTGTCCAGTCGGTGGCGATGTCGCTGCCGAGCGGCGGCTCGCGCCGATGGGGCAAGCCGAGCGCGGCGGCGATCGTCCGGCCGGCGGCGATATCGGGGTGCCCGTCATGGCCGCGCGTGAACAGGGTCAGCCGCTCACCGAGCCCGGCGGACAGCGCGAGTGCCAGCACCGCGCGACTGTCCTTGCCGCCGGTGATCGGCAGGTCGAGCCGGCCGTCGCCGGCCGCCAGCCGGATCGCGGCGCGGCCCTGGGCCATGCCCTCGTCGAGCAGCGCTTCGTCGAAGCCGCGCTCGCCGCCGACCGCCGCCGCCGGATCGGCGATCGCACGCAGCGCCGCCCCGCCCGGTCCGGAGACCAGCATGCGCGCCTGGGGAAGCTGGCTGACGCCGCGCCATCCGGTCGCCGTGCCGACGCGATAGCCGATCGTCGAGGTCCACAGGCCGGGGTCGGCGACGCCGTCCTGCCCGAGTTCGGCGAGCCAGCGGGCGCGATTGGCGATCATCGCCGGACGGTCGGCGCGGCGGAATAGCTGGTGCAGGCCGGCTGCGTCGGAAAAGGCGGTGAGCGTGCCGCACGCATGCAGCCGCGCCACCGCAAATTCGCCGGCGACATCGGTCGGCAGCGCCTTGCCCGGCCGATCGAGCAGCGCCGCCACCTCGGCCGCGTCGAGCAGCGCCGCGCGCTCCCCGGCGATCCGCCAGATCAGGCCGTGAATCACGCATGCCTCTTGCCCGTCCGACCAGAACTGGGCCGCCGCCGGATAGAAGCGCGTCGCCGTCGCCAGCGCGGCGACTTGCCAGCGTCCGCCGCCGGTCGCGACCGGCATGAAATGCTCACATTGCGGGACGATATGCGCCGTATCGCGCAGCCGCGTGCGCAGGGATGCGGCCGACCCCGTTGCCTGATCCTCGCGCCAGAGGGCGAACAAAGCCATGGGCAGGCTCTAGGGTGTGTCGTGAACCGTGCCTAGATGGCCGGGACATGAAAAACCCGGCGCGAGGCCGGGTTTTTCGGTTTGCAGAAGGAACCGGATGATTGGAGGCTTCCGGCAGATCCAATTAGCAAGTCCGATCCTAGCCGAAATCGCCTGAAAGGCAAGCCGAAACCATCCCCTGCTTCGCGGTTGTCCGGCGCCCCTGTGGCACTGTTGGCCGCGTTCGCCAATCCCGCTAGGAAGGGGCACGGTGAGGAGAATGCGGATGACGGGGGCGATCCGGGTCGGAGTCGGCGGCTGGACCTACGAGCCGTGGCGCGGGGTTTTCTATCCGGAAGGCCTGCCCCAGAAACGCGAGCTGGATTATGCCGCCGGCCGGCTGACCGCGATCGAGATCAACGGCACCTATTATGGCTCGCAAAAGCCGGCGACCTTCGCCGCCTGGGCCAGGGCGGTGCCGGACGGGTTCATCTTCTCGCTGAAGGCGTCGCGCTACTGCACCAATCGCCGCGTGCTCGCCGAGGCCGGCGAGTCGATCGCCAAATTCCTGTCGCAGGGCATCACCGAACTGGGCGACCGGCTCGGGCCGATCCTGTGGCAGTTCATGGCCACCAAACAGTTCCAGCCGGACGATTTCGCCGCCTTCCTGGCTCTGCTGCCCAAGGAGCAGGGAGGGCTTCCGCTCCGCCATGTGCTGGAGGTGCGCCACGAAAGCTTCCGCGATCCGGCCTTCTTTGCGCTCGCCCGCAAGGCCAACGCCGCGATCGTGCTCGCCGACAGCGACGAAGTTCCGGTGATCGACGAGTCGACCGCCGATTTCTCCTACGCCCGCCTGATGCGCGCCGAGGAGCAGATCGAGACCGGCTATGACGCCGCCGGCCTCGATCATTGGGCGGGCCGCGCGCGGGAGATGGCGCAGCGCGGCGACGCTTTCCTGTTCTTCATTTCCGGCGCCAAGGTGCGCAATCCCGCCGCTGCCCAGGCGCTGATCGACCGGGTCGGCCGGCCCTGATCACTGTTGCGGGCCGGACACAGCCGCCGCCCGCAATGCCTGCCCGTCGCCTGATCCGCGGCTTTCGACGCAGCATGCGAAACATCCTCTGTTGCAATGCAGTAAAGCGCGGTTCAGGGGCGCGCCAGCATTCGGCCGCCCGAGGCGAGGGCGGCCCTGTCATGAGGCGTACATAAAGCAAAGCTAACGGCGCAGGCTGTGCCGGCTCTCACGTAATCCAATCAAATTTAAGCGATTTCTCGAACCAAGGGGTGAGTTGTGTCCAAATTCCATGCCGGCAAAGCCGCTTTCCTGATCGGCGTTTCACTGGGCGCGGTGCTTTGCGCCGGCGCCGCCTCGGCGCAGGATGCGCCGGCCGCCGAACTGGGCGAGATCGTCGTCACCGCCGAGCGCCGCTCGGAGGATCTGCAGCGCGTGCCGGTGTCGGTCGGCGTGGTCAACGGCGCCGACATGCGCGCCTTCACCAGCGGCGGCGACGACACGCTGCTCGCGCTCTCCGGCAAGGTGCCCAGCCTTTATGCCGAGACGACCACCGGCCGCATCTTCCCGCGTTTCTACATTCGCGGCCTCGGCAATGTCGATTTCTACCTCGGCGCCTCGCAGCCGGTGTCGATCATCCAGGACGATGTCGTGCTGGAGCATGTCGTGCTGAAGTCGAACCCGGTGTTCGACGTGGCCCAGGTCGAGGTGCTGCGAGGGCCCCAGGGCTCGCTGTTCGGCCGCAACACCACCGCCGGCATCATCAAGTTCGACAGCATCAAGCCGACCCAGGCGTTCGAGGGCCGCGCCTCGGCATCCTATGGCAGCTACAACACGATCACCTTCGACGGCGGTGTCGGCGGCGCGCTCGTCCAGGACAAGATCGCGTTCCGCCTGTCCGGCCTCTACCAGCATCGCGACAATTGGGTGGACAACACCTTCTCGGGCGCCAGCGCCGACGGCACGGTGACGCCGAAGAAGGATGCGATGGGCGGTTATGACGACCGCAACATCCGTCTCCAGCTGCTGTTCACCCCGACCGAGGAGCTGTCGATCCTCGCCTCGGGCCATGCCCGCGACTATGACGGCACCTCGACGCTGTTCCTGCGCAACGCCATCACCAAGGGCTCGCACGATGTCGACGTGCCGCGCGACAAGGTCGCCTATGACGAGGCCGGCAACAATCCGCAGGCCTACAAGACCTATGGCGGCTCGGTGCGCATCAATTATGATTTCGGCGCCGCCGCGCTGACCTCGATCAGCGCCTATGAGACGACCTCGGGTTATAGCCGCGGCGACACGGATGGCGGCGCCGCCGCCAACTTCCCGTTCAACGGCGCGCCGAACGGCTTCGGCCAGTCGATGGGTCAGGTTCGCGATCTCGATCAGTTCACCCAGGAAGTGCGCCTCGCCAGCGAGGGGGACAGCCGGCTGAAGTGGCAGTTTGGCGGCTTCTATTTCGACGGCCGCGACACCACCGATTTCTACCAGCGTGCCTGGTTCCTGCAGGGCGCCGCCCGCAACCCCAACAACTGGGTGCGCCTGCGCAACGTCAACACCTCCTGGGCGGTGTTCGGCCAGCTCAGCTACCAGGTCACCGATCAGCTGACCGTCACCGGCGGCGTGCGCGAGACGGAGGACACCAAGAAGACGCGCCTGCTCAAGACCGCAGACACCGCGGCCGGCGCCGTCACCTATGCCGGGCGCCGCGCCGTCCGCCTGTCGGACACCACGCCGAGCTGGGACGTCAGCGCGATGTACCAGATCAATCCCGACGTCAGCGTCTATGCCCGCGTCGCCCGCGGCTTCCGCGGCCCCACCATCCAGGGCCGCTCGGCAGTGTTCAACGCGGATTTCACCACCGCCAATTCCGAGAAGATTCTCTCCTGGGAAGCCGGCATCAAGAGCCGCCTGTGGGATAATCGCCTGCGCCTGAACATCACCGGTTTCGCCTACACCGTCGACGACATCCAGCTGAACGGCAATGACTCGAACGGCAACGGCGTGCTGTTCAATGCCGACAAGGCCAAGGCCTATGGCATGGAGGCGGATGCCGAGCTGCGCCCGGTGCCGAACCTGACGCTGACCGCCGGCCTCAGCCTGCTGCATACCGAGATCAAGGACAAGAATGTCTATGCGCAGGCGTGCAGCCTGAACGGCGTGCTGGTCTGCACCGTCGAGAATCCGATCTTCACCCGCGGCACCGGCACCGGCACCACCTATTTCGCGCAGATCGACGGCAATCCGCTGCCCAACGCGCCGAAATATAATGCCAGCTTCACCGCCCGCTACGACCTGCCGCTCGGGCCGGACGGCAAGCTGTTCGTGATGACCGACTGGAACATCCAGGGCTATACGAACTTCGTGCTCTACAAGACGAAGGAGTTCTACTCTGACGGCAATTTCGAGGGCGGCGTGAAGCTCGGTTATTCCGGCGGCAACGGCGCTTATGAGCTGGCCGTGTTCGCCCGTAACATCACCAACGAGAAGAATCTCAAGGGCGTGATCGAGAATTATATGGCCGCCGTCTACAATGAGCCGCGCATCATCGGCGTGTCGCTCAGCGGTAAGTTCTGATCCGGGTCGCTCCGGCGTGATCGGGCCCGGCGGGTAGCCTTACCCGCCGGGCCTTTTTCATCGCCGCGCACACGGCGGTGGCGTGCAGGCCCAGGGTCGTTGATACTGGATGCGCGCCAGCACGCGAAACGCCTCGCCCATGGCGTGGAGGACGTCTCCCGCCCAGCAACTATAGGCCTTGTGGTGATCGGCCCAGATGCGGGCCTCGTGATGATCGATCATCTCTCCCTCCGTCGGCATCGGGGACCAGTCCCGGTCCACCCTGCGAAGATGGGCGATTCGGCCCTCAGCGACCAACGAATCGATCGACGCCAATTATCAATCCAGCTTATGGATCAGCCATGCGCCGCCTGCCCCCGCTCGCCGCCGTCCGCGTGTTCGAGGCCGCTGCCCGCCACGAGAATTTCACTGCCGCGGCCGCCGAGCTCGGCATGACGCAGGCCGCCGTCAGCTACCAGATCCGTCTGCTTGAGGAGCGGCTCGGCCTCGCCCTGTTCCGCCGCGACAAGCGCCGCGTGGTGCTGACCGAGGCCGGTCGCCGCGCCGCCAGCCCGGTCAGCCGCGCCTTCGACGCCATCGACGGCGCCTTCGCCCAGCTCCGCGCCGAGGATGAGGGGATGCTGGCCCTGTCCACCTCGCAGACCTTCGCCAACACCTGGCTGGTGTGGCGGCTGGGCAGCTTCCAGATGGCGCATCCCGAAATGGCGGTGAGGCTGCTCGTCGACGACGCGCTCGTCGATTTCGCGACGGATGACGTCGACGTCGCGATCCGCGCCGGCCTCGGCCCGTGGCCGGGCCTCGACGCGGACCTGTTGGTGCCGATCGACTTCACGCCGATGTGCAGCCCGGATTTCCTTGCGCGCCATGGCGGGCGGCTTGAGCCGGCGGATCTGCTCCGCCTGCCGATGATCAGCCCGCACGATCCGTGGTGGCCGTGGTGGCTGAGCGAGGCGGGCGTGGCCGTGCCGGACGGACCGATCCGGCCGGGCATCCGCATGGATTCGCAGGCCAATGAGGGCACTGCCGCGCTGGCCGGACAGGGCATCGCGATGCTGACGCCCTTTTTCTGGCGCAACAATCTCGCCGCAGGCAAGCTGGTGCGGCCGTTCGATCAGCTTTCGACCCGCGGCTATGCCTATTGGCTGGTCGCGCCCGAGCATCGGCGCAACGTGCCGAAGATCAAGCGCTTCCGCGAATGGCTCCTCGCCGAAGTGCGCCGCGACCTCGCGGAGAGCGAGGCTTAGAAGGGCACGTCGTCGTCGAGATCATTGTCGAAGGCACTCGACGGGCGGGACTGGCCGCCACCGCCACCCGAGCGCTGGCCGCCGCCGCTGAAGCCGCCGCCACCGCCGCCGCCCCCACCGCCGCCGAAGTCGTCGCCGCCCGCGCCCCAGTCGTCACCGCCGCGGCCACCGCCCCCGCCGCCGCCCTCGCGGCCGTCGAGCAGGGTCAGGTTAGCGTTGAAGCCCTGCAACACCACCTCGGTCGAATAGCGATCGGCGCCGGACTGGTCCTGCCACTTCCGGGTCTGCAACTGGCCCTCGATATAGACCTTGCTGCCCTTGCGCAGATATTGCTCGGCGATGCGGCACAGGCCCTCGTTGAAGATGGCCACGCTATGCCATTCCGTCTTCTCGCGGCGCTCGCCGCTGTTGCGATCCTTCCACGTTTCCGAAGTGGCGATGCGCAGGTTCACCACCTTGCCGCCGTTGGAGAAGCTGCGGCTCTCGGGATCGCGCCCGAGATTGCCGATGAGGATCACCTTGTTCACGCTGCCGGCCAAATCGGCTCTCCTGGGGTGTCTGCGAAAATGTTCAGGCCACCCTAAAGTCCCAGCGCGGTCGCTGTCCAGAAGGTTGCACCGGCCGCGGCGTAGGCGAGCACGAACAGATAGGCCAGCATGAAGCCCGGCCATTTCCAGCCATTGGTCTCGCGCCGCGTCACCGCCAGCGTCGACAGACATTGCGGCGCGAACACGAACCAGGCGAGGAAGGCAAGCGCGGTCGGCAGCGGCCAGCGCCCGCGCAGCCGCTCGACCAGGGATTGCTCGGTCGCCGCCTCGTCGTCCGAGGCCTGGATCGAATAGACGGTGGCCAGCGCCGACACCGCGACCTCGCGCGCCGCCATCGCCGGGATGAGAGCGAGCGCGATGTCGCGGTTGAAGCCGATCGGCCGGACCAGCGGCGCGATGCCGTCGGCGATGCGGCCGGCGATTGAATAATCGACAGGCGGCGTCGGATCGCCGGGCGGCGGCTTGGGGAAGCTCAACAGCGCCCACAGCACGATGGTGGTGAAGGCGATAATCGTGCCGGCGCGCTTGAGGAAGATCAGCGCGCGCTGCCACAGGCCCAGCGCCACGTCGGCGAGGCGCGGCATCTGGTATTTGGGCATCTCCATCAGAAAGCCGTGGCTGGCCCCCTTGGTCACCGTCCGCCGCAGCACCAGGGCGGCGACCAGCGCGCCGAGGATGCCCGAGATATAGAGGCAGAACAGCACCAGCCCCTGCAGGCCGATGCCCGGGCCCACCGTCCGCTCCGGGATGAAGGCGGCGATGATCACGGCATAGACCGGCAGGCGCGCCGAACAGGTCATCAACGGCGCGATCAGGATCGTCGTCAGCCGGTCCTTCGGATCGTCGATCGTCCGCGTCGCCATGATGCCCGGTACCGCGCAGGCGAAGGAGGAAAGCAGCGGGATGAACGCCCGCCCCGACAGGCCGACCCGCGCCATCAGCCGATCCATCAGGAACGCCGCGCGTACCATATAGCCGGTCGCTTCCAGCAACAGGATGAAGAAGAACAGGATCAGGATCTGCGGCAGGAACACCACCACCGCCCCGACCCCGGCGATCACCCCGTCGACGATCAGCGAGCGCAGCACATTGTCCGGCATGGCAGTGGTGACCGCCGCCTGCATGTCGGCGAACAGGCCCTCGATCCAGCCGACCGGCGTCTCGGCCCAGGCGAACACCGCCTGGAACATCACGAACATCAACAAGGCGAGCAGGATCGGCCCGATCACCGGATGCAGCGCGATGCGGTCCAGCCGCTCCGTCCAGCGCTTTGCTGGCGCATGTTCGGAAATGGCGGCATGGGCGATCTGGCGCGCGCGGCGCTGCAGGGTGCGCAGGTCGCTGTCCATCGCCCGCTCGGCGCCGGCCACCCGTATCGCCGATCCGTCGCCGACCAGCTCGGCCAGCGCCGTGACCAGCTCGGGGACGCCCTGCTTGCGCACCGCCACGGTCGGGATCACCGGCACGCCGAGCTCGCGCGACAGGGCGTCGACATCGATGGTCAGCCCGTCCCGGCGGGCCATGTCGATCATGTTGAGCGCGATGATCATCGGCAGGCCGAGCGCGCGCAGCTGCAACGCGAAGCGCAGGTGATTGTCGAGATTGGTGGCATCCATCACCACCACGATCGCCGACGGCAGCCGCTCGCCCTCCTGTCGACCGAGCACGACGTCGCGAGTGACCGCCTCGTCGGGGCTGGAGGGGGTGAGGCTGTAGGTGCCGGGAAGGTCGATCAGCTCGATCGGGCGGCCGTCGGGCAGCGCCAGCCGCCCGGATTTCCGCTCCACCGTCACGCCCGGATAATTGCCGACCTTCTGGCGGGCGCCGGTCAGCGCATTGAACAATGCGCTCTTGCCGGCATTGGGATTGCCGACCAGCGCGACCATCGGCATCGGGTTCATTCCGCGGCTACGGCGGAGACGTGGTGCTCTTCGGTGTGGATCGCGGCCGCGGTGGCGCGGCGGATGGCGATCGTCATGCGGCCGATGCGGGCGGCGATCGGGTCCGCGCCGAACGGCGCCTGATGAAGCGTCATCACCTCGACGCCCTCGTCGACGCCCAGCTCGCGCAGCCGCCGCGCCTCATTGGTGGTCAGCGCCGCCCAGTCGACGGTGGCGATGCGGGCGAGGCGATTACGGGGCAGCTGGTGGAGACGCACTTGGCCAATGTCCGATCGGGGAGAAGTTGATAGTCATTATCAATATCTGCCGCGGCGCGCAAATCCCTCACTTCGGCGGATAGCGCAGGCGCCCGAGGAAGCGGGCGACCTTGAAGCGGCGTTCGGGATCGCGGCGGAGGCCCGCCTTCAGCTTCTCGAATCGCATCACGCCAGCGATGCGGCGATCGAGGAAGGCGCGGGTCTCGGCCTGATGCTCGCTCTCGTCGTCGAGCCAGACGAGGATCGCCTGGGCGTACACCGCGGACAGCGTCATCCGCTTGGTATAGTGGTTGAAATCGGTCGCGGTGTCGCCGGCAAGCCGCCACATCGCATCCGCCGCGCGCCAGCCCAGCCGGGCGGCGCGGGGCAGATGGCGGGGATTGGCGAGCAGGTTGAGCGCCCGCCGCGCCGCCTCCCGATAGGGCAGCGACAGGTCGAGCCGGGTCATCACCAGCGCGGCGATGCGATCGCGGAAGCGCATCGCGGCCAGCCGCTCCGGCGGCAGACGGCGTGCCATCTCGGCATCGATCCAGCCATACCAGGCGTCGATCATGTCGATGGCGCCACCGGGGAAGGCCAGCCGCGCCTGGGCCGGGGCAAGCCCCAGTTCCTCGGCGGCGCGGCCGAGCGCCTCCTCGGTCCAGCCGTCGAACGCAGCATGGGCGGGAATCACCGCGGCGAGGGCATCGCGCATCTCGTCCAGCGTCGGGTCCACGGGCAAGGTCATGGCCATGAACTAGCGCCCGATCCGCACGAGCACCAGCGCCGTGGCGACGGCGGCCGCGCCGAACAGGTCGGCGGTGGTCAGCCGCTCGCCGTAAAGCGCCGCGCCGACGGCGGCGGCGACCACCGGCTGCAGCAGCGCGCCGAGCCCGATGACCAGCGGCGAGAGCTTGCCGATGGCGTAGATCGTCAGCCCCTGGCCCGCCACCTGGCTGCCCAGCGCGAGCAGCACCAGCGGCGTGAAGTCGCTCGGCCACACCTGCTCTCCGGTGGCCATCGCGACGATCAGCAGCGGCGCGATGCCGGCCAGCGTCGCCACCGCCAGCGTCTGCCAGGCGCCGAGCATCGTCCTCCCGCGTTCGACGACGATTAGGTAGCCGGCATAGAAGACCCCGGCGAGCATGCAGAACAGGTCGCCGGCCAGGGTGCGGGACGATAGTTCATAGGAGCGGCCGAGCAGCAGCATCATGCCGGCAAAGGCGAGGCCCAGCGCCAGCCCCTGCACGCGGTTGGGCAGCCGCCGGGCGATGATGAAGCCATATAGCGGAAAGAGGAACGCGGAGATGTTGCCGAACAGCGTGGCGTTGGCCAGCCGCGTGCGGTGAATGCCGGCATGCCAGGTGGCGAGGTCGGCGGCGAACAGCACCCCGGCGACGATCAGCAGGCCCCAGACCGACCGCGGCAGCCGCGGCACCGGCGCCGCGCGCAGCGCGAAGAAAACGAGGATCGGCGCCGCGATGGCCAGCCGCCAGAAGCCTGCGGCGACCGGCCCGACATCGGTGAGCCGCACCATCCAGGGTCCGAAGGCGAGGCAGAGATTGCCGGCCAGCATGGCGACGAACGGCACCGGCCCGCCGCCGTCCGTCCGCCGCGGCGGCGCCTCCATCGGGGCGGTCAGGGGCTTGGCGTCGGTCAACGATTTCTTCTCGAGTTTCTCTCTGGCCGGAGTCGCCTGCCATCCCATATACGGCCGCGGCGCCATAGTCGCGTTGCAAGGGAAAACCCAAAAAATGCCCAGCCTGTTCGATCCGATCCAGCTCGGCGCCATCCACGCGCCCAACCGCATCCTGATGTCGCCGCTGACGCGCGGCCGCGCCACGCGCGAGCATGTGCCGACGGCGCTGATGGCCGATTATTATGCCCAGCGCGCGTCCGCCGGCCTGATCATCTCGGAAGCGACCGGCATCAGCCGCCAGGGCCTGGGCTGGGCCTATGCGCCGGGCCTGTGGACGGAAGAGCAGGTCGAGGGCTGGCGGCCGGTGACGGAGGCGGTGCACGCCGCCGGCGGGCGGATCATCGCCCAGCTCTGGCATATGGGCCGGCTCGTCCATCCCGATTTCCTCGGCGGCGAGCAGCCGGTGGCGGCTTCGGCCAACACCGCGCCGGGTCACGTGCGCACCTATGACGGCATCAAGCCCTATGCCGAGGCGCGGCCGCTGCGCGTCGACGAGATTCCGGGCCTGCTCGACGATTATGCGCGCGCCGCCGGCAACGCGATCCGCGCCGGCTTCGACGGGGTGCAGATCCACGCCGCCAACGGCTATCTGATCGATACCTTCCTGCGCGACAACGCGAATTTCCGCGACGACGATTATGGCGGCTCCGTCCCCAACCGCATCCGCCTGCTCGGCGAGGTGACCCGGCGCGTCGTCGACACCGTTGGCGGCGAGCGGACGGCGGTGCGCCTGTCACCCAATGGCGAGGTGCAGGGCGTCAACGACAGCAACCCCGCCCCGCTGTTCGAGGCGGCCGCCGCCCTGCTCGACGAGATCGGCATCGCCTTCCTCGAGCTGCGCGAGCCGCGGCCGGACGGCACGCGCGGCGCGCCTGATCATCCGCCGGTCCATCCCGGCATGCGCAAGCTGTTCCGCGGGCCGCTGGTGCTCAACGCCGACTATCGCGGCGACACCGCCCAGGCGGCGCTGGATGCCGGCGAGGCGGACGCCATCGCCTTCGGCCGCACCTTCCTCGCCAATCCCGACCTGCCGCGGCGCATCCGCGACCGGGCGCCGCTCAATGCGCCGGACGAGGCGACCTTCTACACCCAGGGCGCAGAAGGCTATACCGACTATCCGACGCTGGAGTCGGTGGCCGCCTGAGCCGCGCGGGCGGAGCGCCACGCCGCGGCGCTCTGCCCCCACAGGTCGATGCGGCGATCGGCGAACGGGGCCGGCATCCGCGTCGGCCCCTCGTGGCGCGAGCCGAGCCGCTCGGCGAGGCGGATCGAGGCGGCGTTGTCGGGATCGATGGTGTGGATGATGTGGCGCCAGCCGAGCACGTCGACGGCATAGTCCATCGTCGCCCGCGCTGCCTCCAGCGCATAGCCCTGCCCGCAAAAGGCGCGTGCCAGGCCCCAGCCGATCTCGGTGCCGGGCCAGCCCACGGGCTGCCACGGGCCGATGCGGCCGATCCAGCGGCCGGAGGCGCGCTCGATCACCGAGAACATGCCGAAGCCACGGATCGACCAGGCGCCGGCGACGGTGCAGATGTTGCGCCACGCCTCGGTCCGGCTCATCGCCCCGCCGAGGAAGCGCATCGTCTCCGCGTCCGCGGCGAACGCCGCCCAGGGCTCGAAATCGCCCGCCTCCGGCAGCCGCAGCAGCAGCCGCGGCGTCAGGAGCGTCGGCCCGCTCAGCCGAGCCGCGCCTTCAGCGCCAGCATGGCGAGCGCCGCCCGTGCCGCCTCGCCGCCCTTGTCCTTTTCGCTCGGCCGGGCGCGGGCGAGCGCCTGGCCTTCGTCCTCGACCGTCAGGATGCCGTTGCCGATCGCGAGCCCGTCCAGGGTCAGCGCCATCAGGCCGCGCGCGCTTTCCTTGGATACGATCTCGAAATGGTAGGTCTCGCCGCGGATCACCACGCCGATCGCCACGAACGCATCGTAGCGGCCCGTCTCGGCAGCCATCGCGATCGCCGCCGGGATCTCCAGCGCGCCGGGCACGGTGATCGTCTCATGGGCATGGCCGCCGGCGGCGTCGATGGCGCCGCGCGCACCTTCGAGCAGCAGGTCGTTGAGATGATCGTAGAAGCGCGCCTCGACGATGAGGATGCGGGCCATCAATTCTCCTCCACGGGCGTGACCGGCCGCTGGCCGACGATGTTGAGGCCATAGCCGGCCAGCGCCACCGGCGTATGCTGGGTGTTGGTGAGCAGGATCATGTCGTGGATGCCAAGCTCGGCTAGAATCTGCGCGCCGATGCCATAGTCGCGCAATTCCATGTCCGGATGCTGCCCGCCGCCGCCGCGCGCGGCGATGACCTGGGCGATAGCGCCGGGCACCTGCCGCCCGATCAGCACGACGACGCCCGCGCCCTCCGCGTCGATCGCCTTCATGGCGCCCTGCAGCAGGCCGGCGCGGTCGCCCATCTCACCCAGGGTATCGGCGAACAGGCTGAGCTGGTGCATGCGGACCAGCGTCGGCGCCGCCGGATCGACGCGGCCCTTGACCAGCGCCAGCGTCTCGGTGCCCACGGCCTTGTTGCGATAGGAGATGATCCGCCATTCGCCGCCATGGCGGCTGACGAAGGTCGATTCGGCGACCTTCTCGACATTGTGATCGTAGCGGCGGCGATAGGCGATGAGATCGCGGATCGTGCCGATCTTGAGATTGTGGAGCTGGGCGAAGGCGACGAGATCGTCGAGCCGCGCCATCGTCCCGTCATCCTTCATGATCTCGCAGATCACGCCGGAGGGATTGAGGCCGGCAAGGCGGGCAATGTCCACCGCCGCCTCGGTATGGCCGGCGCGGACCAGCACGCCGCCGTCGCGCGCGATCAGCGGAAAGACATGGCCCGGCGTGACGATCTCGTCCGCGCCCTTGGATGCGTCGATCGCCACCGCGATGGTGCGCGCCCGATCGGCGGCCGAGATGCCGGTGGTGACGCCGTCGCGTGCCTCGATCGAGACGGTGAATGCCGTCTCGTGGCGGGTACCGTTCCGCGGGCTCATCAGCTGCAGGCCGAGCTGCTCGACGCGCGGCCGGGCGAGCGCGAGGCAGATCAGGCCGCGACCATGGCGGGCCATGAAGTTGATCGCGTCCGGCGTCGCCATCTGCGCGGGGATGACGAGATCGCCCTCATTCTCCCGATCCTCATCGTCGACGAGGATGAACATGCGGCCGTTGCGTGCCTCGTCGATCAGCTCCTCCGGAGAGGAGAGGAAGCCGTGGCGCAGCCGGTCCAGCGAGAAGGGCTCTGCGGTCATTTGCGATACTCTTCCATGCGGCGGAGATAGCGGGCGAGCACGTCGATCTCGATATTGACGCGATCGCCAGGCGCCAGCGCGCCGAGCGTGGTCATGCCCGCCGTGTGCGGGATGATGTTGACGGAAAACAGGGTGCCGGCCGCCACATCCTCGACGCGGTTCACGGTCAACGAAACGCCGTCGACGGCGATCGAGCCCTTGGCGGCGACATAGGGGCCGAGCGCGGCCGGGACGGCGACGTCGATGCGCCGCGAATCGCCGACATCCGCGATCGCGATCACCTCCGCGACGCCGTCGACATGGCCGGTGACGATGTGGCCGCCCAGCTCGTCGCCGACCTTGAGCGCGCGCTCGAGGTTGAGGCGGCGGCCTTCCTGCCACTGGTCGGCGGTGCGCGACACCGTCTCGGCGGAGACGTCGACGCTGAACCAGCCGGGGGCGCCGGCGGCGGATTTGTCGACCACTGTCAGGCAGACGCCCGAGCAGGCGATCGACGCGCCGAGCTCGACGTCGCCGAGATCATAGCCGCAGGCGATGGTGATGCGGCGATCCCCGCGCGGTTCGACGCGCGCGACGGTGCCGATGTCGGTGATGATTCCGGTGAACATGTCAGGCCGCCGCGTAGACCTCCAGCCGGTCGCTGCCAAGCATCCGCGCATCGGCCAGCCGCCAGCGGCCGTGCGCGTCGGCGAGGCTGGCAAGCCCGATATCGCCAAGCGCGGCGCGGCCGGCGCCGATCAGGATCGGCGCGCGATAGAGGAGCAGCCGGTCGACGAGGCGCGCGCGCAGAAAGGCGGCAGCCGTGTCGGCGCCGCCCTCGACGAGCAGCTGATCGACATGGGCGAGGCCGGATATCTCCTCTGGCGCGGCGAGGGTTTCCCAGCCGGCCACCCTGGCGGTGCGGGACAACAGCAGCCGGCGGGGAGAGCGGTCGGCGAGGCCGGGCAGACGCACATCGAGGCTGGGCGCGTCGGCGGCGAAGGTGCCGCGCCCGACAAGGATGGCGTCGGCGCGCGCGCGTTCGAGATGGGCGTGGGCGCGGGCCTGCGCGCCGCTGATCCAGCGGCTTTCGCCCGAGGCGAGCGCGATGCGGCCGTCGAGCGAGGTGGCAAGCTTCAGCGTGACGTGCGGCCGGCCATGCTCCTGCCGGGTGAAGAAGCCGGCCATGGCGGCGCGGGCGGCGGCGGGCGCCATGCCCTCGCTGACGGCGATGCCGGCGGCGCGGAGCCGGGCGACGCCCTTGCCGGCGGTGCGCGGATCGGGATCGCCCACCCCGATCACCACCCGTGCCGGTCGCGCCGCGACCAGCAGGTCGGCGCAGGCGGGGCCACGCGGGCTGTAATGCGCGCACGGCTCAAGAGTGACGTAGACGGTGCTGCCGGCGACACCGGCCGCCGTCGCCGCCGCCAGCGCCACCGCCTCGGCATGAGGCCGGCCGCCGGGCTGGGTCCAGCCGCGCCCGATGACGCGGCCGTCGCGGACGATGATGCAGCCGACATTGGGATTGGGCGCGGTGCGTCCTCGTCCGCGCTCGGACAAAGCGAGGGCAGCGGCCATCCAGCGGGCGTCGGCAGCGGCGGAAGCGGTCATGCGCAGTCGATGAAGTTGACCATATTCACCCGATCGATGCCCGCTGATTGACCGGGCGGGGCGATCATCTGCAAGGCGGGACGGGTGCTCATCAGGGGTGGGTGGCAGAGGCGATCCGGTTAGGGAAGGCGTTTGTTCGCGCCCGCGCTCCGGCGTTCGTGGTCGGATCGCCCGCACCACCCCCGCGGTGACCGGCCGGCGGGGCGGCCGGGTTGCGGGTTGGTGTCAGGGGGCGGAGCGCCCGCTCAATCCATACCGAGCTGCTTCGCCAGTCGCTGATAGGCGGCGCGCTTCTCGGCGAGTTCGCGGTCCTTCACGACCTTGTCGATCTTCTGCTGGGCGATGATCACCGAATCGGGGCGGTCGCCATTGTAATTCTGCACGTAGACAGTGACCGGCGCCTGCGGGCCGGGGTCGGAATCGATGTAGAAGCCGGTCACGATCAGCGCCGGCATGACCAGCGCGAGCATGCCGAAGAGCAGCTGCGAGCGCTCGCGCGTACGGAAGAATTCCTTGAGGTCGCGCCAGGCATTGGCGGGCGACGAGATCGGGGGGAGAACGGCCATAGCGGCAATCTAGTGGCTGCCGCCGGCCTTTGCGAGTCGCTCGACGGCGCGCTCCCGTCCGATCAGCGGCAGCAGGGCGGCCATGTCCGGCCCGTGGGCGCGGCCGGTCAGGGCGAGACGGAGCGGCAGGAACAGCGCCTTGCCCTTTCGATCGGTCGCCCCCTTCAGGGCATTCGTGAGGGCGTGCCAGGGATCGGCGGACCAGTTGATCGCCGCGGCCGTCGCCGCCGCCTCGGCGAGGAAGGCACGGTCGGCCTCGTCGACCGCGGACGGGACCGGGCCTTGCACGACCTGCCACCAGTCGGCCGCCTCGGCGACGGTGGCGAGGTTGGGGCGGATCGCCTCCCACGCCGCCTGGTCCATGCCGGGGGGGAGGCGGCGGGCCACCGCCTCATAGGCCAGCTGGTGGACGATGCGGGCGTTGACGGCGGCCAGCTCCGCCTCGTCGAAGCGGGCCGGGGCGCGGCCGAAACGGGCGAAGTCGAGCCCGGCGGCAAGCGCCGCGCGATCGAGCGTCGGCACCACCGGATCGCTGGTGCCGATGCGGGCGAGGAGGCTGGCGATCGCTTCCGGCTCGATGCCCGCCTCGCGGAAATGGGCGACGCCGAGCGAGCCCAGCCGCTTGGACAGCTTGCCCTCCGCGCCGGTGAGCAGCGCCTCGTGCGCGAAGCGCGGCGCCGTGCCGCCGAGCGCCGAGAACATTTGCAGCTGAATGGCGGTGTTGGTGACATGATCCTCGCCGCGCACGACATGGCTGACGCCCATGTCGATATCGTCGATGACGCTGGGCAGCATGTAGAGCCAGCTGCCATCGGCGCGGCGGACGACGGGGTCGGACTGGGTGCGCGGATCGAAGGACTGGGGCCCGCGCACGAGATCGTCCCACGCCATCGGCTCGTCATGATCGAGCTTGAAGCGCCAGTGCGGGCGGACGCCGCGCGCTTCCAGATCGGCGCGCTCGGCATCGGTGAGGCGCAGCGCCGCGCGATCATAGACCGGCGGCAGGCCGCGCCCGAGCAGCACCTTGCGCTTGAGGTCCAGTTCCCGCCCATCCTCATAGGCCGGATAGATGCGGCCGGCGGCGCGCAATTCCTCGAACCGCGCCTCGTAAAGCGCGCCGCGATCCGACTGGCGGGTCTCGCCGTCCCAGTCCAGGCCCATCCAGCCGAGGTCGGCACGGATCGCATCCGCGAATTCCACGGTGGAGCGGGCGCGGTCGGTATCGTCGAGGCGGAGCAGGAAGCGGCCGCCGGCGGCGCGGGCGAACAGCCAGTTATGCAAGGCGGTGCGCAGGTTGCCGACATGGAGCAGGCCGGTGGGCGACGGCGCGAAACGGGTGGTGACGGACATGGCGCTGCTGATAGCCAGCGCCGGCCTGTCCGTCACGACCGTTGCGATGATCGGGTTGAGACCCTAAGGGGCCGGCATTGTCGGGAGGTTTGTGAAACCCATGAAACTGATGTCGGGCAACGCCAACCTGCCTTTGGCACGCGCCATCTCCGAATATCTCGACCTGAAGCTGACGGACGCCTCGGTGCGCCGCTTCGCCGACGAGGAGGTGTTCGTCGAGATTCATGAGAATGTGCGCGGCGAGGACGTCTTCGTCCTCCAGTCGACCGCCTATCCGGCCAACGACAATCTCATGGAATTGCTGATCTGCATCGATGCGCTCAAGCGCGCGTCGGCGCGGCGGATCACCGCGGTGGTGCCCTATTTCGGCTATGCCCGGCAGGATCGCAAACCGGGCCCGCGCACGCCGATCTCGGCCAAGCTGGTCGCCAACCTGGTCACGGTGGCGGGCGCCGATCGCGTGCTGTCCGTCGATCTGCACGCCGGGCAGATTCAGGGCTTCTTCGATATCCCGACCGACAATCTCTACGCCGCGCCGGTGATGTCGGCGGACATCAACGCGCGCTTCGCCGGGCGCAACCTGATGGTGGTGTCGCCGGACGTGGGCGGCGTGGTGCGTGCCCGCGCGCTCTCCAAGCGGCTCAACAACGCGCCGCTCGCGATCGTCGACAAGCGGCGCGAGCGGCCGGGCGAATCCGAGGTGATGAACATCATCGGCGACGTGCGCGGACGCTTCTGCATCCTCGTCGACGATATTGTCGATTCCGCCGGCACGCTCTGCAACGCCGCCGCCGCGCTGCGTGAGGCGGGGGCCGAGGACGTCGTCGCCTATGTCAGCCACGGCGTGCTGTCGGGGGGCGCGGTGGCGCGCGTCGAGGGATCGGCGCTGACCGAGCTGGTCGTCACCGATTCGATCGAGCCGCCGGCTGCCGTCTCCGGCGCCTCCAAGATCCGGCTGTTGACGATCGCCCCCTTGCTCGCCGAGGCGATCAAGCGGATCGCCGACGAAAGCTCGGTGTCGTCGCTGTTCGACTAGGGCTCAGGCCCTAGGGCTGGAGCAGGAGGGCCAGCACCGCCGCGAACGCATTCACGGTGATGCGGACGGGGTGGGGCAACAGATCCTGCAGGAACACCCCGACAGTGTGCGAGAGCAGCCAGTAGAGCAGCCAGCTGACCAGCCCGACGACCAGCGCAAGGCCGGCCAGCATCGCGATGCCGACGCGGTTGCGGATCTGGCGCGCGGAGACCGACCCGGAACGGAACGAGCTTGAGCGCCGCGCCTCCTGCCGCCGGGCCATTTCGCCGCGCACGTCGCTGAGCTCGCCGCGCAATCGGCGCAGCTCGATCAACACGTCATTCTCGCTCATCCGGCTGGTCTCGTGCCTGCGCATCCTTTGTCCTCGTTCCGCACCCTCCCCGGTGGACGCAGCCTGTCACAGCAGAGGCGCAGCGCGCAAGCTTTGCGCGTGGCGGGAGTTCCGCTAGTCCACCGCCCATGAACGAGTCCGACATTGCCCTGGCCCATCGCCTCGCCGAAGCCGCCGGCGCGGCGATCCGCCCTTACTGGCGCGGCGCCTTCGGCCTCGAGACCAAGGGAGACGCCTCGCCGGTGACGCTGGCCGACCGCGCCTCGGAAGCCGCGATGCGCGCCATCCTCGCCGCCGAACGCCCGGACGACGGCGTCGTCGGCGAGGAATATGGCGCCGACCGCCCGGAGGCGGAGCGGATCTGGGTGCTCGATCCGATTGACGGCACCCGCGCCTTCATCGCCGGGCGGCCGTTGTTCGGCACGCTGATCGCGTTGATTGAGGGAGACAGCCCCGTGCTCGGCGTGATCGACCAGCCGATCATCGGGGATCGGTGGATCGGGGCGCGGGGCCGCCCGACCCTGCTCGGCGAACGTCCGGCGAAAACGCGGGCCTGCGCGGCGCTGGCCCAGGCGCATCTCGCCACCACCGGACCCTATCTCTTCCCCGGCGAGGACCAGCCGCGCTTCGAGGCACTGCGCGGCCGATGCCGCGACACGCTCTGGGGCGGGGATTGTCACAATTACGGGCTGGTCGCGAGCGGGCACCTCGACCTTGTCGTCGAATCGATGCTGAAGCTGCATGATTTCGCGGCGCTGGTGCCGGTGGTCGAGGGCGCCGGCGGGGTGATGCGGGACTGGCAGGGCCGGCCGCTCGGCCGGGACAGCGATGGGCGGGTGATCGCCGCCGGTGATCCGGTGCTGATCGAGCAGACGGTGGCGGCGCTCGCCTAGCGCGCCTTCTCCCGATTCTCGCTGACCTTGCCGACATCCTTGCGCGGCTCGCCCTTGGTGGTCCGCTGGGCGGCGGCGGTGGCGCCGGCGAGGACGGGCGCGCAGGACGCGGCCTTGGCGTCGCCGACGTCGATGAAGGCGAGGACGGCGGCGAGCGGGCTCGCCACCGCGCCCAGCGCGACGCCGGCGCCGGCGCGGGTGAGCAACTGCGGCGACAGGATCTGAACGCCGGGCCTCGCGAAATAGCCGTTGATGCCGACCGGCGACTGGCCCGAGAACAGGCTGAACTTCTTGCCGTCGGCGCGGAAGGCGAGATCGAGCGATTCGTCGCGGAAGCTGAAGCCGCCCTTTGCCGCCATCACGTTCTTGTCGGTATCGATGAGGATCGGGTCCGCGGCCGCCACGCCGTTCCGGACGGTGAAGGCGATCAGGCCGCAATTGATCTCGATCGGCTTCTTCAGCTGATCCTGCAGCAGCTTCTGGAGGAACAGGCCGACGTCGAACTCGGCGAGCTGGACATATTGGGTCCAGAAGGTGCCTGCCGGCAGGATGATGGCGATCCGCCCGTCGGAGCTGGCCAGCGATTCGCGCAGCGTGTCGCCCGTGCCGCGCAGCTTGACCCGCGCCTTCACCGTGCCGGTGGTGCCGGCATTGAAGAAGCCGGTACGGCGGAACAGCGTGGCGAGCGGCGTCGGCGACAGGCGGATGTCGTAATCGGTCAGCACCGCGCGCTTGCGGGCATCGATGACGATGTCCGCCGCGACCTCGCCACCGGAAACCTTGGCGGTCATCGGCGACAGCTTCATCAGGCTGTGATCGAGATCGAAGACGAGGGCGAGGTTCGACAGCGGCACGAAGGGCTGGCGGATGTCCGCGACCTTGTAGTTCACATGCGCGTCGAAATTGCGGATCGATTCGATGCGCAGCGGCGCGTCGGGCAGCAGCCGCGGCGTGCCGGTTTGGGCGACGGCGGCCTGGACGCCGGTGGTCGCCAGCTTCTGCGGATCATAGCCGAGGAACGGGCCGATATCGATGATGTCGACCTTGCGCGAGGCGAGGTCGGCATCGATGCGCAGGCGATCGTCCGGCATCTTGATGGTCATCCGCCCGGCCAGATCCGAATCGCCGAAGGCGCCGCGCAGCCGGGTGAAACGCCATTCCTCGCCGGCCTTGGTGAGGTCGGAGCGGAAGCGGTAGCGTCGGGTATCCGGCACGGCGACGCCGAGGAAATCGAACAGCAGCCTGAGATTCGGCCCGCGCACCGTCATGTCGAGGGCGGCGCCCTCGATCTGGGTGGCGGCCGGCAGGGTGCCGGACACATCCATCAGCGTCGGGCCGGACGCGGCGTGGAGGACGAGCCGGGTGCGGCCCATCCGCGCCGTTTCGTTGGGGGAGAGGATCGCGCCGTTCATCACGAAGCGGCGGCCGCGCAACGTGCCGTCGCCGGTGAAGCCGACGCGATTGTCGGCGATGCGGGTATCGGTGGAGCGCACCGTATCGACCTTGACGTCGGTGGCGAGCTGGAGCTGCGGATCGACGTAGCGCGCGGTGGTGCGGGTGACGAAGGCGCGCTCGATCACCGGCCATTGGAATGGCTTGCCGGTGCTTTCGCCGAACGTCCAGGTGTTGCGGCGCTTCGCATCCCATTCGGCGTCGATGGCCGCGCCATCCAGCACGAGATATTCGGCATGGCGCGCGCCCCGGAACAGATAGGCGAAGGTCTTGATCCGCGTGTCGATCAGCCTTGCCGAGAAGAAGTTCGGGCGCGGCGCCCAGCCGGGATTGGCGATGGTCAATCCTTCGGCCAGGAACTGCGTATCGAAGATGTTGAAATAGAACTGGAAGTCGCCCGCCACGCGGATCTGGCGATCGGCCATGCGGCTGGCGTATTTCTCGAACACGTGCTTCAGGAAGCGGCCCTTGGTGATGTAGAGGATCGCCCAGGCGAGCACGATCAGCGCCAGGATCGCGCCCAGGATACGCAAGCCGATGGCCAGCGGGCCGGCGCGCCGCTTGTGCGGTGGCTCCGGAGCGCGGACCTCCGCCGCGCCGTCGCGGTCGATGGGCTGCTCGCTGGTCATGAAAGGGCAGAACGGAACGCGCCGCCTACAGGTTCCTGCCGGCTTGCCTTTCGCGAGGCCAGCCCCTATAGGCCCGCGCTCGATCGAGGGATGGCCCGGCCAGTGTGGGCTGCCGTGGCGCGTTCGCAATCGACGACCGATTTTGGTCATTCAACGGAGTCGAAAATGCCCAAGCTCAAGACGAAGAGCGGCGTGAAAAAGCGCTTCAAGCTCACCGCGACGGGCAAGATCAAGCACGGTGTGGCCGGCAAGCGCCACCGCCTGATCTCGCACAACGCGAAGTATATCCGCCAGAACCGCGGCACCAGCGTGCTCTCCGATGCGGACACCCGCACCGTGAAGCTCTGGGCTCCCTACGGCCTGAACTGAGGGAGGCTAGACTATGGCACGCGTCAAGCGGGGCACGACCACCCGCGCCAAGCATAACCGGATCCTGGAACAGGCGAAGGGCTATTATGGCCGTCGCAAGAACACGATCCGTATCGCCCGCCAGGCCGTCGAGAAGGCCGGGCAGTACGCCTATCGCGACCGCAAGGTTAAGAAGCGGTCGTTCCGGGCGCTCTGGATCCAGCGTATCAACGCCGCGGTCCGCGCCGAAGGCCTGACCTATGGCGTGTTCATGCACGGCCTCAAGCTGGCCGGTGTCGAACTCGACCGCAAGGTTCTGGCCGACATCGCCATGCACGAGGGCGAGGCGTTCAGCGCGATCATCGCCCAGGCGAAGGCAGCGCTTCCGGAGGGCGCGCGCGTCAGCGCGTAACCTTCGGGCACCAGCCGAAGCATTCGGGGCGCGGATGGCCAGCGGGCTTTCCGCGCCCCTTTTCTTTCCCCGTCACTCCGGTCATGTGCCGCCACGGCCAGACCCGCAGGTAAGACGAAGCATGACCGATATCGCGACATTGCAGGGCGAGCTGCTCGCCGCCATCGCCGCCGCCGCCGCTCCCGACGCGCTGGAGGCGCAGCGCGTCCATGCGCTCGGCAAGCAGGGGGTCGTCACCGGCCTGCTGAAGACGCTTGGAGCGATGTCCGCCGACGAGCGGCAGGCCGAGGGCCCGCGCATCCACGGCCTGCGCGAGGCGGTCACCGCCGCCATCGCCGAGCGCAAGGCGGCGCTGGATCGCGCCGCGCTCGACGCGCGGCTCGCCGCCGAGCGCGAGGATGTCACGCTCCCCTACGGCCTGCCGGCGGCCGGCTCGGTGCACCCCGTCTCCCAGGTGATGGACGAGCTGGCGGAGATTTTCGCCGATCTCGGCTTCGCCGTCGCCACCGGCCCGGAGATCGAGGACGACTGGCACAATTTCACCGCGCTCAACATCCCGGAGCTGCATCCGGCGCGCGCGATGCACGACACCTTCTATTTCCCGGACGAGCGGGAAGGGCGGAAGATGCTGCTGCGCACCCACACCTCGCCGGTGCAGATCCGCACCATGCTGAACCAGCCGCCGCCGATCCGCATCATCGCGCCGGGGCGCACCTATCGTTCGGATTCGGACGCCACACACACGCCCATGTTCCATCAGGTGGAGGGCCTGGTCATCGATCGGGGCATCCATATGGGGCATCTCAAATGGACGCTGGAGACGTTCGTGCGCGCCTTCTTCGAGCGGGACGACATCGTGCTGCGCATGCGGCCGAGCTATTTCCCGTTCACGGAGCCCTCCGCCGAGGTCGATGTCGGCTATACCCGCAAGGACGGCAAGCGGATCATCGGCGGCGGCGAGCCCGATGGCTGGATGGAGATTCTCGGCTCCGGCATGGTCCATCCCAAGGTGCTGGCCGCGTGCGGGCTGGATCCGGAGGAATGGTCCGGCTTCGCCTTCGGCTGCGGCATCGATCGGCTGGCCATGCTGAAATATGGCATGGACGATCTGCGTGCCTTCTTCGACGGGGACCTGCGCTGGCTGCGCACCTACGGGTTCGCCAGCCTTGACGTGCCGACGCTTTCCGGGGGTATCTCGGCGTGAAATTCTCTCTTTCCTGGCTCAAGGATCATCTCGACACGCAGGCCGACGCCGCGACCGTCGCCGAGGCGCTGACCCGCGTCGGCCTCGAGGTGGAAGGCGTGAGCAATGCGGCCGATGCGCTCGCCCCGTTCACCATTGCGCGCGTGCTCACCGCCGAGCGCCATCCGCAGGCGGACAAGCTGCAGGTGCTGTCGGTGGATGCGGGCAACGGGCCGATGCAGGTGGTGTGCGGCGCGCCCAATGCCCGCGCCGGGCTGGTCGGCATCTTCGGCCCGCCGGGAGCCTATGTGCCGGGCCTCGACGTGACCTTGAAGGTGGCGGCGATCCGCGGCGTCGAATCAAACGGCATGATGTGTTCGGCCCGCGAACTGCAACTGGGCGAGGGGCATGACGGCATCGTCGAGCTGCCCGGCGATGCGCCGGTCGGCGTCGCCTATGCGCAATGGGCGGGGCTGGACGATCCGGTATTCGACGTGTCGATCACGCCCAACCGGCAGGATTGCATGGGCGTGCGCGGCATCGCCCGCGACCTGGCCGCTGCCGGCCTGGGCACGCTGAAGCCGCTCGCCGTCCCGTCGATCGCCGGCGAGGGCGCCGCGGCGGTGGCGATCCGCACTGACGATCCGGAGGGCTGCCCGGCCTTCTACGGCCGCACCGTGGCCGGCGTCGCCAACGGGCCGTCGCCCGATTGGCTGCGGCGGCGGCTGGAAGCGGTGGACCAGCGCAGCATCTCGGCGCTGGTCGACATCACCAATTATGTGATGATCGATCTCGGCCGGCCGCTGCACGTCTACGATATGGCGAAATTGTCCGGCGCGCTGGTGGCGCGGCGGGCGCGGGACGGCGAGAGCGTCGAGGCGCTCAACGGCAAGACCTACGCGCTCACCCCGGCGATGACGGTGATCGCCGACGATGTCGGCGTCCACGATATCGGCGGCATCATGGGCGGCGAGCATTCCGGCGTGGTCGACGCGACGACCGACATCGTCATCGAGTGCGCCTATTTCGATCCCGCGGCGATCGCGCGCACCGGGCAGGCGCTGGGCCTCACCTCGGACGCGCGGCAGCGGTTCGAGCGCGGTGTTGATCCTGCTTTCCTCGACGACGGCCTCGCCATCGCCACCGGGCTGGTGCTCGATCTGTGCGGCGGTCGGCCGTCCGAAGTGATCCGGGCCGGCGCGCCGCCGGTGACGCCGCGCACGGTCGCCTTCGATCCGGCGCGGACGCCGGCGCTGGGCGGCATCGACGTGCCCGCCGACCGGCAGCGTGCGATCCTCGAATCGCTGGGCTTCGGCGTCGGCGGCGACTGGACGGTGACGGTGCCGAGCTGGCGCCGCGACGTCGACGGCACCGCCGACCTCGTCGAGGAAGTGGTGAGGATCGCCGGGCTCGACAGCGTGCCCTCTACGCCGCTGGCCCGCGCCGAGGGGGTGGCCAAGCCGACCGCGTCCGACGCGCAGCTCGTCGAGCGGCGCATCCGCCGGGCGGCCGCCGCGCGCGGCCTGCACGAGGCGGTGACGTGGAGCTTTATCTCCGAGGAGGAGGCGCGGCCGTTCGGCGGCGGCGCCTGGACCCTCGCCAATCCGATCAGCGAGTCGTTGAAGGTGATGCGGCCCTCATTGCTGCCGGGCCTTGTCGCCGCTGCCCAGCGCAATCGCGCGCGCGGCGAGGACGCGGTGCGGCTGTTCGAGATCGGCCGGCGCTATGCCGCCGACGCCGAGCATCCGACGCTCGGCTTCGTCCGCTCGGTGGACGAGGTGGGTCTCGGCGGGCGCGAGCCGGGCGGCTGGGCGGCGGCCAAGGCCGACGCGCTGGCGCTGATCGCGGCGGTCTCGGGCCGGGATCTTGCGCAGCGGCTGCGCGTCGAGGCGCCGGCCAGCCCCTGGTATCATCCAGGGCGCTCGGGCGTGCTCAAGCTCGGGGCGAGGCCGGTGGCCGAGTTCGGCGAGCTGCATCCGGAACTGCTGCGCGCCGCCGGCCTGCGCCATGCGGCGTGTGCCGGCGAACTCTTCCTTGATGCGCTGACGCTGCGCCGCGCGGGCAAGAAGCCCGCCTATGCGCCCAATCCGCTCCAGCCGGTGAAGCGCGACTTCGCCTTCGTGCTGCCGGAGGACAAGCCCGCCGCGCAGCTCGATCTGGCGATCCGCAAGGCGGACAAGCTGGTGGAGGACGTGACCTTCTTCGACCTGTTCCGCCTGCCCTCGGGCGAGCGCTCGCTCGCGCTGCGCGTCACGCTCCAGCCGGCGCAGGCGAGCTTCACCGACGCCGAGCTGAAGGCCATCTCCGACCGCATCGTCGCCGCCGCGGAGAAGGCGGGGGCGAGCCTGAGGGGGTAGGGCGCTCTTGAATTGGATGCGCTCAATGAGCATATTCGTGGCACGTTGCTGGCGAGTCGTTGTGACCACCAACTTCCCGGGGCCTCGGCTGTGTCAGCGGCCGGGGCCTCACACATTCGGGGACGGAATGTCAGCTCCGCCCCCGAACGCCGCTACTTGGAGCGGGCTACCTCGATGATTTTCAACACCAAGGCAGCAAATGCCACCGCCAGCATGGCTATGCTGGTGATGGCTTCCACGTTGCTCGTCGTCGTTGTTCTCACCTCCTTTTGACGGGAGGATTGCCGCGCCTCTGTCAGGAAGCGCCGCCCCGTCGTGGTGAGCATCGCATCGTTACGTCTCCGATATCAAGGAGCGGTGGTCCAGCCACTTACCGCCTCAACAGGAACACCGCGTGCTCGGCGCGGAAATTCGCGGCCGCCGCGCTGGTCCTGCGGCCGCGGTTGAGGAACCAGGCGCCTTCGGTGGTGATGCCGCGCGCGCGCAGGAAGGCGCGGAAATCGTCCACGGTCAGATGGTGGATGTTGGGCGTGTCATACCATTGTTCGGGCAGGTTCTTCGTCACCGGCATCCGCCCGCCCCACAGCAGCGACGCGCGCACCCGCCAATGGGCGAAGTTCGGGAAGGAGACGAACGCTCGGCGGCCGATGCGCAGCAGCTCGTCCAGCACCCGGTCGGGCGCGCGCGTGGTCTGCAGCGTCTGGGAAAGGATGGCATAGTCGAAGCTGTCGGTGGGATAGTCGGCAAGGTCGGTGTCGGCGTCGCCCTGCACCACCGACAGGCCGCGCGCGACGGCGGCGGCGACATTGGTGCCGTCGATCTCGATGCCGCGCGGGCGCGCCTGCTTGGTATCGCGCAGCGCCGCCATCAGGCCGCCATCGCCGCAGCCGACATCGAGCACGCTGGCGCCGGCCGCGACATGATCGGCGATGATCGCGAGATCGGGACGAAGCGCGCTCACCGCCGGTGCGCCTCGGGATCGTGGCGCTGGAGCAGGCGATCCGGCCGGTCCACCGGCTTCCAGCCCAGCGCCTCGTAGACGCCGTGCGCGTCCCAGGTGGCGAGCATCCAGCGGCGCAGATTCTGCAGCTCGGGATGCTCCATCAGCCAGCGCACCATCGCCCGCCCGATGCCGAGGCCGCGCGCCCGCTCCAGCACGAACACGTCGGCGAGCCAGGCGAAGGTGGCGCGATCGGTGATGACGCGGGCGAAGCCGATCTGGCCCGTCTCGTCGAGCGCGCTGACGCACAGCGAATTGGCGGCGGCGCGCGCCACCAGCTCGCGCGAGATGCCGGGCGACCAGTAGCTCCGGGTGAGGTAGCCGTGGACGACATCAAGGTCGATGTCGGCGGGATCGCCGGACAGGCGCACGCTCACCGGCTTTCTCCCGCCCGCAGGAAGCCATCGACGACGCGGAACAGCTCCGGCGTGTCGAGAAGGAAGGCGTCGTGACCGTAGGGCGAGGAGATTTCGACGAAGCTCGCCTCGGCCCCGGCCGCATTCAGGGCATGGACGATGATGCGCGATTCGGGCGTGGGATAAAGCCAGTCCGTGTCGAAGGAGACGATGCAAAAGCGCGTGCGCGTATCGCGGAAGGCATCCGCCAGCCGCCCGCCATGCGCTTCGGCCAGATCGAAATAGTCGATGGCGCGGGTGATGTAGAGATAGGAATTGGCGTCGAACCGGTCGGTGAAGGCGAGGCCCTGGTGGCGCAGATAGCTCTCCACCTGGAAATCGGCGTCAAAGCCGAAGCTTTTCGCCTCGCGCGCCTGCAGGCGGCGGCCGAACTTTCCGGTCAGCCCCGCTTCCGAGAGATAGGTGATGTGCGCCGCCATGCGCGCCACCGCGAGGCCGGCGGTGGGCGCCTGGCCAGTGGCGTAGTAATCGCCGCCACGCCAGTTTGGATCGGCCATGATCGCCTGCCGGCCGACCTCGTTGAAGGCGATGTTCTGCGCGGAATGACGTGCGGTGGTGGCGATGCCGACCACCGCCTCCACCCGATCGGGAAAGGTCGCCGCCCATTCCAGCGCCTGCATGCCGCCCATCGAGCCGCCGACCACCGCCTCCAGCCGCGCGATGCCGAGATGGTCCAGCAGAAGCGCCTGGGCGCGCACCATGTCGCGGATGGTGATCACCGGGAAGCGCATCGCATAAGGCAGGCCCGTCACCGGATCGAGCGAGGCCGGCCCCGACGAGCCCATGCACGAGCCCAGGACATTGGTGCTGATGATGAAGTGGCGATCGGGGTCGATCGGCAGGCCCGGCCCGACCATGCGCGACCACCAGCCCGGCTTGCCAGTGATCGGGTGGGCGGAGGCGACATGCTGGTCGCCGGTGAGCGCGTGGCAGATGAGGATCGCGTTGCTCTTGTCGGGGGCGAGCGTGCCATAGGTCTCATAGGCGATATCGATCGCGGCGAGGCTGCCGCCCCCGTCCAGCGCCAGCGGCCCGGACAGGCGCGCGGTGCGGGCGAGGCCGAAGCGGCTGTCGTCGATGGCAGTGGAGGCGGAAACGATCGCGGCGGTCACTGTTCTGCCCTTGTGCCTCGCGCCGGGGCAGGCGCGCTGCGGTGTACGCTATGCTGTAGCAATTTCCAGGATAATGGAAAATGCTGAATCAAGCGTGTCGGGCGCCAATTAGGCGCTTGGCTGCCCAGTTTCCACCTGCCCGCATCCCCGCTAAGGCCGAAGTCATGAACAGGCCCCTACCCAAGCCGTGGATCACCGCGATCAGCCCCTATGTGCCCGGTCGCTCGACCACCGATGACGGCCGCAAGGTCGCCAAGCTGTCATCCAATGAGAACCCGCTCGGCACGTCGACCCAGGCGCGCGCCGCCTTCGCCGCCGCCGCCGCGACGCTGGATCGCTATCCGGATGCCGGCGCCACCGCGCTGCGCGAGGCGCTGGCCGCTGCGCACGGCCTGGATCCGGCGCGGGTGATCCATGGCACCGGCTCGGACGAGCTGCTCCATCTCGCCTGTGGCGCCTATGCCGGCGCGGGCGACGAGGTGCTCTATGTGCGCTACGGCTTCTCGGTCTATCCGATCGCGGCGCGGCGCGTCGGCGCGGAGCCGGTCGAGGCGGCGGATCGCGATTATGCCACCGACGTCGACGCCCTGCTCGCTTCCGTCACCGACAAGACCCGCGTGGTGTTCGTCGCCAACCCGAACAACCCGACCGGCACCTTCACGCCGCGCGGCGAGCTCGCGCGGCTGCATGCCGGCCTGCCCGCCGACTGCCTGCTGGTGATCGACCAGGCCTATGCCGAATATCTCGCGCCCGAAGATGATGACGGCGCACTGGAGATGGCGCGGACGCTGCCGAACGTGGTGGTGACGCGGACCTTCTCGAAGATCTTCGGCCTCGCCGCCGAGCGCATCGGCTGGGCCTATGGGCCGGCGGAGGCGATCGACGCCATGCATCGTATCCGCGCGCCGTTCAACGTCACCACCGCCGGCCAGCTGGCGGCGATCGCCGCGCTTGGCGACAGCGAATTCGTGGCGCGGAGCCGGGCGCACAACGCCCGCTGGCGCGGCTGGTTCGAGGGCGAGATGGCGCGGCTCGGCAATGCCGGTATCCGCGCGGTGCCCAGCAAGGCGAATTTCAGCTTCGTGCTGTTCGAGGGGGCGCTGGACGCCGAGAGGGCGTATAGGGGGCTGATGGATCGCGGCTATATCGTGCGTTGGCTGCCGGGCCAGGGCCTGCCCCATGGCCTGCGCATCACCATCGGCACGGAGGAGGAGACACGCGCCATCGCCGCCGCGATCGCGGAAATGGCCGAGGGGGCTGCCTGATGTTGCCGTTTGCGCGCGTCACGATCATCGGCCTGGGGCTGATCGGCTCGTCCGTCGCGCGCGCCATCCGGCGCTCGATGCCGACGGTGCGGCTGACCGGCTATGACGCGAGCCCCGCGGTGCGCAAGCGGGTCGCCGAGCTCGATTTCCTTGACGATATCGCCGACACGGCCGGGGCCGCCGTCACCGATGCGGATCTGGTGCTGCTGTGCGTGCCGGTCGGCGCGATCGGCGAGGTGGCGGCGAGCTTTGCCGCCGATCTGCCGGCGGACGCCATCGTCTCCGATGTCGGCTCGTCCAAGGCGGGGGTGGCTGCTGCGCTGGCGGTGGCGCTGCCCGGCGTGGCGGTGGTGCCGGCCCATCCCGTCGCCGGCACCGAGAAGAGCGGCCCGGACGCGGGCTTCGCCAGCCTGTTCGACGGGCGCTGGTGCATCCTGACGCCGGCCGGCGATGCCGATCCCACGGCGGTGATGCGGGTCTCCGCTTTCTGGGAAGGGCTGGGCGCGCGGGTCGACATCATGGACGCGGCGCATCACGACCTGGTGCTCGCCGTGACCAGCCATTTGCCGCACCTCATCGCCTACACCATCGTCGGCACCGCTTCGGACCTGGAGACGGTGACCCGTTCCGAGGTGATCAAATATTCGGCCGGCGGCTTCCGCGACTTCACCCGGATCGCCGCCTCCGACCCGACGATGTGGCGCGACGTGTTCCTCGCCAACAAGGAGGCGGTGCTGGAGATGCTGCAGCGCTTCACCGAGGATCTGACCGCGCTCCAGCGCGCGATCCGCTGGGGCGACGGCGACACGCTGTTCGAGCTGTTCACCCGCACCCGCGCCGTCCGCCGCTCGATCATCGAGGAAGGGCAGGACGACGCGGCGCCCGACTTCGGGCGGCAGCATTAGAGGGGGGATTGCATCCGGGCCGCGCGCGGACCCGGAAAGAACCGACGAGGCCGGCGCCATGCGGCACCGGCCTCTCTTCCCGATACGCAACGCGGGAAAAAGCTTAGCAGGGACGCCCGTCCGAGCGATCGATGACGCGGCCGTTCGGGCCGTTGCCGAGCAGACCGCCGGCGATCGCGCCGATGATGCCGCTCGAGCCGCCGCCGCCGCAGCGGGGCTGGCCGCGACGGGGGTCGCGATAACCGTCGCGCTCGTCGGGGCCGCCGCGCCGCTGATCGTAGCGGCGATCGTCATAGTCGCGGCGCGGCGGCGGCCCGCGGCCGCGATCGGGGCGATCATAGCCGCCGCGCGGATAGCCGCGCGGCTGGGCGGACACCGCAACCGGCGTCAGGATGACGGCCGACAGGGCGGCGATCGTCAGGGCCTGGCGGATCATCAACTTCTCACTTCTCCAACAGAGTCGTCCGATGTCGATTCGCGGGGTGCCGCAATCCCCGCCTACCGGACAAGTTCGCCTGCGCCTATGCCCGGCCTGCCCTGAGCCTATCCTTAACAACCCGGTCGGCCGAGGTTCAGCGGATCGGGATGGCGCAAAAGGGCGCAGGCGCTAGAAGCGCGGGCCATGCGCCTGCCAGCCCTCGCCGCCGCCCTGCTCGCCGTCCTGCCCGCGGGGCTCGCCGCCACCGCCGCGCGCGGCGACGCCATCCACGCCACTTCGGTGCAGCTCGACGCGGGCGATCCGGGGCGGGTCAGGGTGGGCAAGCTGCGCTGGCTGGGCGGGTGGGCGCTTGCCTCGCGCGACCGGCGGTTCGGCGGGCTTTCGGCGCTGGTCGATGTCGGCGGCGGACAGTTCCTCGCCTTGTCGGACACCGCGACGCCGACCCGCATCACGATGACCGCCGCCGGCCCCGTCGCCCATATCCTGCCGACGCTGGGCCCGCCCGGCCAAGCCGAGGCGCCGAAGCGGGAGCGGGACAGCGAATCGCTTACCCATGATCCGGCAAGCGGGCGCTTCTGGGCGGGCTATGAGGGGATCAACGCCATCGTCCGCTATGGACCGGGGCTGGCCGAGGAAGCGCGGACGCGCCCGGCCGCGATGCGCGACTGGGAGATCAACGGCGGGCCGGAGGCGCTGCTGCGGCTCGCCGACGGGCGCTTCATGGTCATCGCCGAGAAGATGCGGTCGGGGCCGGGCGGGCGGCGGGCGCTGATGTTCCCGGGCGATCCGACGCTGCCGGGCGCGACGCCCTTCGCCTTCGTCTATCGCCCGCCCGACGGCTATGATCCGAGCGACGCCACCCAGCTGCCGGACGGGCGGTTGCTGGTGCTGAATCGTCGGGTGTCGCTGATGGAGGGGTTCACGGCGGTGCTGACCGTGGTCGATCCCGGCGCCATCCGCCGGGGCGCGACCGTCGCCGGCACCGAGATCGCGCGGCTCGCGCCGCCGCTGGTCACCGACAATTTCGAAGGCATCGCCGCCACCAGCACCGGCGGACGGACGATCATCACTCTCGTCTCGGACGACAATTTCCTGCCGATCGAGCGCACCCTGCTGCTGCGTTTCGCACTGGAAGATTGACGGCGAAAACGCGAAGGGGCCGGCTGGATCGCTCCAGCCGGCCCCTTCGAAATCGTGATCGCCGGGATCAGGCGGCCTGGGCGGCCGTCTTCTTCGTGATCTCGCGCTTCAGGCGACGCGCGCGCAGCGAAAGATCGGCGTCCTTGGACTTGAGCAGCCAGTTGTCGAGGCCGCCGACATGCTCCACCGAGCGCAGCCCGTGCGTCGAAACGCGCAGACGCACCGACTGGCCGAGTACATCGGACAGCAGCGTCACATTCTGCAGATTCGGCAGGAAGGTGCGCTTCGTCTTGTTATTGGCGTGGGAGACGTTGTGCCCCACCTGGCGACCTTTGCCCGTCAGCTCGCAAATGCGCGACATCGTTCTCGTTCCTGCAGCTTAAATCCCGGAAAGGCCGGCCGCCTAGCGGGATTCGCCCGGGAGGTCAACCTTTGGCCGGCCGGCGCCCCCGCCGATCCGGATGCAACCGCCGGCCCGGGACGGCGTTGACGGCTGGGTTAGAGGGAGAGGACGTCGATGAGAACCCTGGCCGTCATAATCGCGATCGTGGTGCTGGTCGCCATCGTCGCCATCCTCACGGGCTTCGTGAACCTCAGCGGCAGGGCCGGCGAGATGCCGCGAGTCGCGGTTGAAGGCGGGCGCCTGCCGGCCGTCAACGCGGATGTCGGCTCGGTCGACGTCGGCACCACCAACACGACGGTGGAAGTGCCGAAGGTCGAGACCGAGCGCCGCACCGTCGAGCTGCCCAAGGTCGAGGTCCGCAAGCCGCAATAAACCGGCGCCGCGCTTGCCGCGGCGCGTCGCAGGGGCGATGGGAGGGCATGGCTTTCCCGCTGCCCCCGCCGATGCGGCTCGCCCTTGATCTCGCCGCCGAGGCGGCGCGGTCGGGCGAGGTACCGGTCGGCGCGGTGGTGACGCTTGGCGAGCGCATCGTCGCGACCTCCGCCAACGCGATGCGTGGTGGCCATGATCCCACCGCCCACGCCGAGATGGTCGCGATCCGCGCGGCGGCGAAGGCGCTGGAGACCCCCCGACTGGATGGCTGCGCCTTGTGGGTGACGCTGGAGCCCTGTGCGATGTGCGCGGGGGCGATCGCGCTGGCCCGCCTCTCGCGGCTTTATTACGCGGCGCCCGATCCGAAAGGCGGCGCGGTCGACCACGGTCCGCGGCTGTTCGCCCAGCCGACCTGCCACCACCGGCCCGACATCTATGCCGGGATCGGGGAGGCGGAAGCCGCCGGGCAGCTGCGGGGATTCTTCCGGGACAGACGGTGATCGCGCCCCCGGGGCCGGCCCCGACCCGCTGAACCCTTCGACAGGAAGGCTTGCCCTCAAACGGGTTGTCGGCGGCGCGCTTTCCCGGCATGAGAGCGGTCTGGCCATGGCCCCAACCGCTCCCCTTCATCCCTTCCCGTGGATCGATCTCGCGATCATCCTCGCTCTGGTGGTGATGAACGGCGTCTTCGCCATGTCGGAGCTGGCCATCGTCTCGGCACGGGGGCCGCGGCTGGAAGCGATGGCGCGGGCGCGCCGATCCGGCGCCGCAACCGCGCTGCGGCTGCGCGAGGATCCGGGCAAGTTCCTGTCCACCGTGCAGATCGGCATCACCCTCACCGGCATCGTCGCCGGCGCCTTTTCGGGCGCCAGCCTCGGCGCGCCGGTGGCCGAGCGGCTGGCGCTGCTCGGCGTGCCGGTGGCGGTCGCCAACGAGATGGGCTTCGCGCTCGTCATCGCCATCACCACCTATGCCTCGCTGATCGTCGGCGAGCTGGTGCCCAAGCAGTTCGCGCTGCGCTCGCCCGAGCCGATCGCGGCGACGATGGCGGTGCCGATGCTGTGGCTGTCACGGGCCACGGCGCCGGTGGTGTGGCTGCTCGATCAATCCTCGGCGCTGGTGTTCCGGCTGCTCGGCCTCAATCGCGAGAGCGAGACGCAGGTGACGGCCGAGGAGCTGCACCTGATCGTCGCCGAAGCCTCGTCGGCGGGAGTCATCGAGGAGAGCGAGCGGCAGATTATTTCCGGCGTGGTGCGGCTCGCCGACCGGCCGGTGCGCGAGATCATGACGCCGCGCAACCAGGTCGAGTGGCTCGACATCGCCGCCACCAGCGAGGAGATTGCCGGACTGGTCCGCGACGTGCCGTTCAGCCGCCTGCCGGTGGCGGAAGGCTCGGTGGAATCGATCCGCGGCGTGGTGCTGGCGCGCGACCTGCTGATCGCGGTGCTCGATGGCCGGGCGCTCGATCTTGCCGCGATGCTGCGCGAGGTGCCGGTGGTGCCGGACCAGATGGATGCGATGGATGCGCTGGTCGTGCTGCGCGGCGCCGACGTGCCGATGGCGCTGGTCCATGACGAATATGGCCATTTCGAAGGCATCGTGACCCCCGCCAACCTGCTCGCGGCCATTGCCGGCACGTTCGTGTCGGATGCCGGCGACGGCCATGATCCGGCGCTGGTCGAGCGGGCGGACGGCAGCTGGCTGATTTCCGGATCGCTCGCCGCCGATGCGATGGCCGAGCGTCTCGGCTTCGACCTGCCCGAGGATCGCGATTATGCGACCGCGGCCGGCTTCGTGCTGGCGGTGATGAAGCGCCTGCCCGTCACCGGCGACCTGTTCGCCTATGACGGGTGGCGCTTCGAGGTGGTCGACATGGACGGGCGCAAGATCGACAAGCTGCTCGCCACCCGCCGGATCAGGGGCGAGGCCTAGGCGGGGGCGGCGGCCGCCAATGCCGATCCGCCGCGACCCGCTCAGCGGCGGCGGGCAACCTGGCGGTCGCGGCTTTCGGCGCGCACACGGGCCGAAAGCGCGTCATAGCGGCGATCGAGGTCGCTACGCTCGCGGATCGACAGGCCCCCGCGGCTATAGTCCCGCTCCAGCCGCATGAGGCTGGCGAACTGCCCGCGCAGACCGCTCGCTTCCTGGCGGGTCAGCCGGCCGGTGCGGACGCCCTGGTCGATCTGGCGCTCGATCTGGTTCTTGCGTGCATTCATGTTCTGCCACGGCGCCGCCGAGGCGGTCGACGGCAGCATGCCGAGCGCCAGCGTGGCGGTGGCGGCGATGGCGAGGAGGGACTTCTGCATGGCGTGATGCCTTTCCTGTTCGGGGCCTCCGGGGAGGCGACGGCATCGAAAATTCCATTACGCAGCTGAAAGAATGCTGGACGATGCGTTGCCGTCCGTTCAGTTGCCCGGCGTTCAGGATTGGGGGGTGGGATCGCCGGCGTCGTCGGCTTCCTGCGGATCGGCGGCACGTTTCGCGTTCGAAGCCTTGAGCCGCTCCGCCGCGCCCTGCGCGTGGCTGGTCGCCAGTGCGGCCATCCGCCCCATGCCTTCGCGCAGGATCCTGCCGTCGTCGGTGGTGAATGAGGCCAGCCGTTCCTCGGCGGCCTCGTCGGCGGCGAAATAGGGCGCCTCGGCAAAGCCCAGCTTTTCCGCATAGAGCAGGTGGGGGAGGCTGCCGCGCAGCGCGTTATAGCCCTGGGCGGCGGCGTTATAGGCTTCGCGCCGCTCGAGGATCGTCGTCTCTATGCCTTCGAGCTGGGCCATCAGCTGCTGATAGGTGCCGTTCGCCTTGAGGTCCGGAAAGCGCTGCGCCAGCATCTGGACATTGCCGATGACCCGCGCCGCATCGGCCGCGGCCATGTTGGCGCGCGCCAGGCTGTCGCCTTCGACGACCGTGAAATGGGTGAGCTTTTCATGGTCGCCATAGCTCGCGGCGATATCCGACAGCCGCTGGGCGACATCATGCCGCTTCTTCACCGTGGCGGCGATATTGGCCTGCCGCCGCTTCACATTCTCCGCCGCCGCCCTGAGCCTGTTGTAGGCGAAGAACAGCCAGACGGCGATGGCGAGGAAAATCAGCCAGCCCACGCGCGCTCCCTATGCCGATGCACTCATGAGGCATCAGCATCCGTGGCGGCTTGCCCGAACTCAACTGGCCGGCTGGTCATGCGGCCGACCGCGGCGCGTCCCCTTCAGCTGATCTTGCCGTAGCGCGCCTCGAACGCGGCGCGGTCGCCATCGGCGAGGAGGCGCGCCTGCTCCACCCACTGGTCGCGACGGATGCGGCCCCTGAAACTGCCCATCTGCGCGTCGAGCGCGTCCACGCCGGCCTCGTCCAGCGCGGCGAGATCGGTGAAGCGGGTGACGCCGAGCGCGTTGAGCTGCGCGGCGGCCTTGGGGCCGAGGCCCTTGAGCATGGTCAGCGCGTCGCCGGGGACCGGCGTACCCGGCGCGGCGGGCGAGAATGACACCGGCAACGGGGCGAGGCCCACGGGCGGCGTGCCGGCCTTGGCGGCGGCAACCTCGGGCTCAGGGCGCGGCATCACAGGGCCGGCGGGCTTCGCCTCCCTGGGGGTCGGCGCGAAGGTGCGCCGCTCGGGCTCGGCGACCGGCTGCTCGCTGAGCGCGACCCGCTGGCGGCGGCCGCGCAGCAACAGCACCACGGCGAGGATCGCCGCCAGCGCGACGAGGATGATGACGAGGCTTTGCGTATCCACGAGTCTCTCTCCCTTGCGCCTGTCTTACCGGCCGGATGCGTGTTCGCGCGCGGCCTCCCGCCAGCCGATATCGCGGCGGCAGAAGCCTTCCGGCCAGTCGATCGCGTCGACCACAGCATAAGCGCGGGCGCGCGCCTCCGTCACGTCCTTCGCGCGGGCGGTGACGCACAGCACCCGCCCGCCGCTGGCGACGAGGTTGCCCTGGGCATCCCGCTTCGCGCCGGCGATGAACGTGCGCGTCGCCTCCCCCTCCGCCGGCACGCCGCGAATGACGGTGCCGGTGCGGGGGGTGCCCGGATAGCCTTCTGCCGCCATCACCACGGTCAGCGCGACATCGTCGGACCAGCGCGGGCTCACCTCGCCGAGGCGGCCATCGGCGGCGGCGATCAGCAGCGGCAGCAGATCGCTGTCCAGCCGGCTCATCAGCACCTGGCATTCGGGATCACCGAAGCGGGCATTATATTCGATCAGCTGCGGGCCGTCCGCCGTCAGCATCAGCCCGGCGAACAGCACGCCCTGAAACGGCGTGCCGGCGTCCGCCATGGCGCGCACGGTGGGGCGGACGATCTCGTCCATGACGCGGGCTTCCAGCGCCGGGGTCAGCACCCGGGCCGGGGAATAGGCGCCCATGCCGCCGGTGTTCGGGCCGGTATCACCCTCGCCGACGCGCTTGTGATCCTGCGCGGATCCGAAGGCGATGACGTCCGTCCCGTCCGCGATGGCGAAGAAGCTCGCCTCCTCGCCGGTGAGGAACGCCTCCAGCACCATCGGGCCGTCGACGGCGCGGATCGCCGCCTCGGCCTCGCCCCGGTTCTCGGCGATGACCACGCCCTTGCCGGCGGCGAGCCCGTCCGCCTTGACCACCAGCGGCAGGCCGAAGCGATCCATGTCGGCGAGCGCGGCCGCCGCGCCGTCGAAGCGCGCATAGGCGGCGGTCGGAATGCCGGCGCGGGTGCAGAGATCCTTGGTGAAACCCTTCGAGCCTTCCAGCTGGGCCGCCGCCGCCGACGGACCGAACACGCGCACGCCGGCCCCGCGCAGCGTATCGGCGAGCCCGTCGACCAGCGGCTGTTCCGGCCCGATGACGACGAGGTCGATGGCCTTGTCGCGGGCGAAGGCGAGGACGGCGGCATGATCCGTGACGTCCACCGCGACGCATTCGGCGCGCCCGCAAATGCCGGCATTGCCGGGCGCGGCGTAGAGCGTCGTCAGCAGGGGCGATTGCGAAAGCTTCCAGGCGAGCGCATCTTCCCGGCCACCCGATCCGATCAACAGGATTTTCATGGCCACCTCTTTCTCCGCTGCCGGCGGCCTCCTAGCCGAGGAGTTGCCGGGCGACAACGCGCCGGCGCTCACCGTGTCCGAGCTTTCGGGCGCCCTCAAGCGGGCGGTGGAGGATGCGTTCGGCCATGTCCGGGTGCGCGCCGAAGTGTCCGGATTCAAGCGCCATTCGTCCGGCCACTGCTATCTGACGCTGAAGGATGATCGCGCCTGCATCGACGGGGTGATCTGGAAGGGGCAGGCGGCGCTGCTGCGCTTCCGTCCCGAGGACGGCATCGAGGTCATCGCCACCGGCCGGCTGACGACCTATCCGGGCCGGTCCAAATATCAGATCGTCATCGATCGGCTGGAGCTGGCAGGCCAGGGCGCGCTGATGGCGCTGCTCGACCAGCGCCGCCGCGCGCTCGCCGCCGAGGGATTGTTCGACGAGGCGCGCAAGCGGCCCCTGCCGTTCCTGCCGCGGACCATCGGCGTCGTCACCTCGCCGACCGGCGCGGTGATCCGCGACATCCTCCATCGGCTGGCCGACCGCTGCCCGACGCGCGTGCTGGTGTGGCCGGTGGCGGTGCAGGGCGAGGGCGCGGCCGAACAGGTGGCGGCCGCCGTGCGCGGCTTCGGCGCGATGGAGAGCCCGCCGGACCTCGTCATCGTCGCACGGGGGGGCGGCTCGATCGAGGATCTGTGGGCGTTCAACGAGGAGGCGGTGGTGCGCGCCGTCGCCGCCTCGCCAATCCCGGTGATCTCGGCGGTGGGGCATGAGACGGACACCACGCTCTGCGATTTCGCCGCCGACCGGCGCGCGCCGACGCCGACCGCCGCCGCCGAGATGGCGGTGCCGGTGCGCGGCGACCTCATCGCGATGATCGAGGATCAGGGCCGGCGCATGAACCGCTGCGCGCGCCGTTATCACGAGCGGGCGGGCGAGCGGCTGGCAAATGTCGCGCGGCGGCTGCCGGCGCCGGATGCGATCCTCAGCCCCCAGCGCCAGCGGCTCGACGATGCCGGCGATCGGCTGCCGCGCGCGCTGGGGCGGCGGCTGGCGGTGGCGCGCGGCGATCTGGCGCATGCGGCGGGCGCGCTCCGGCCGCGACTGTTGCAGGATCGGCTGGCGCGGGATCGGGCGCAGCTCGACGCGCTGTGGCGGCTGGCGGCGAGCCTCCATCCCGAGCGGCCGTTGCAGAAGGGCTATGCGTGGGTGTCGAAGCGCACTGGCGGGGTCGTCGCCAGCGCCGGCGAGGCGCGGGCGGCCGGCGCGCTGACGCTGCATTTCGCCGACGGCACGGTGGATGTACAGGCCGGCCCGGCCGGCCCCCGGGTTGAGCGGCCGCGCCAGGGGGACCATCCGCCGGGACAGGAATCGCTTTTCTGATATAGGGTCATTACCTAGACCCGTCACCCTGAACGCGTTTCGGGGTCCGCCCCGCCACAGGCTCCGGAGTTCGTGGGGGCGTGGATGCCGAAACAGGTTCGGCATGACGGATAGAGAGAAAGTCCACACACATGCTGATGTCCCAGGGGGCCGGCCGCCCCGCCCGCCTTCGCTTCCTCGACAATGGCTTCCGCCTGCTGTCGCCCGGCGATCACGTGGTTTGCGCCGTGTCGGGAGCGCCGATTCCGCTCGACCATCTGCGCTACTGGTCGGTGGCCAGACAGGAAGCCTATGCCACGCCGGAGATCGCCACCCGCGCCGCGCTCGGCCAGTGACGGCCCCGCTCCGTCCGAACCTTCCCCGCCGGTCGGGCGGCACCATGAGAACTGCCGGCTCGGGCTTCGCCGGGAGCGAACGGACCGGGGGCACGACATGCGGCGCCGCTATCCTCGCGATGGTGGCGCTGGCCGGCTGCGTGGCGCCGTCCGCGCCGCCGCGTACCGCGATGACAGCGCCGGCGCCCCCGCCTGCCGCGCCGGTGACACCGCCGCCGGCGCCCTTGCCCGGACCTGTCCTCACCGGCGAGCGCATCCAGGGCGGGCTGATCCACGGCACGGCGCCCGCCGGCACCCAGATCATCCTCGACGGAAAGCCGGTGCCGACCGCGCCTGACGGGCGCTTCATCATCGCCTTCGACCGCGATGCCGGGCCGCAAGCCACGCTCATCGCCATTCTGCCGGACGGGCGGCGACAGACCGAGACCCTCGCCGTCGCGCCGCGCGCCTGGGAGATCGAGGAACTGCCCATCCCCAAGGGCACCTCGCCCAGCCCCGAGTTCCTGCGCATCCGCGGCGAGGAGCTGCGCCAGATCGCCGCCGCCCGCGCCATCGGCACCGACGCCGCCGGCTGGACCCAGTCTTTCCATTGGCCGATCACCGGGCGGATCAGCGGGCTGTTCGGATCGCAACGCGTCTATCGCGGCGAGAAGGGCGCCTATCATTCGGGCACCGATGTCGCGCGGCCTGCGGGCACGCCGGTGGCGGCGCCGGCGGACGGCGTCGTGATCCTTGCCGCCGATCATCCCTTCACGCTGGAGGGCAATCTGCTGATGGTCGATCATGGCATGGGGCTGAATTCCAGCTTCCTCCATTTGTCGCGCATCGACGTGAAGCCCGGCGACCATGTCCGCCAGGGCCAGATCATCGGCGCGGTTGGCATGACGGGCCGCGCCACTGGGCCGCATCTCCATTGGAGCCTGAAATGGCGGGATGCGCGCATCGATCCGCTGCTGCTCGCCGGGCCGATGCCGGCCGGCTGATCGGCCGAGCAAGAAAATTGCTGCATATCAGCATAAAATGCCATAAGCTGGCAATGTTCTACGGTATGCTGCGATGTATGTTGCGCAAGTGTAACAGGTGATCGCAAAAACTGTCATTTCGACACTGTCTTGCTGGACAGCCAAGGCCCCCAGCCTGTTGTTGCCACAAAAAACCCTGCGCATGGGCAGCGCGGGGCCATCGATCACGCGGCCCGGGCGGGCAAACAGGGGGAAATCAATGACCAGATCGTTCAAGCATTATGCGCGCCTCGCGCTCCGCACCGGCGCGGCTCCGGTGGCGCTCGGCGCGGCGCTCATCGCCACGCCGGGCTTTGCGCAGGAAACCCCCGCCGCCGCCGCCGACGCGGCCGGCCGGCCCGAGGAGATCATCGTCACCGGCTCGCTGTTCCGCCGCGCGATCGATACCGAGACGGCCTCGCCGGTGACGATGCTGACCACCGACACGCTGGCCAAGGCGGGCGTCACCGACGTCAGCCAGGCGGTGCGCTCGATCGCCGCGGACGGCGCGGGCTCGATCGCCTCGACGCGCAGTTCCTTCTCGGGCGGCGCCTCGACGGTGTCGCTGCGCAACGTCGGTGCCGGCGCGACGCTGACCCTGATCGACGGGCTGCGCTCGGTCGGCTTCCCGATGAACGACGACGGCCATATCAGCTTCGTCGACCTCAATTCGGTGCCGTTCAGCGCCGTGCAGGAAATCCAGGTGCTGAAGGATGGCGCCTCCTCGCTCTACGGCGCCGACGCGATCGGCGGCGTCGTCAACATCATCCTCAAGAAGCGTTTCACCGGCGTCGCCGGCCAGCTCGAGGGCGGGGCGACGACCCGCGGCGACGGCCAGAGCTACCGCGCCAACCTCACGGTCGGCTTCGGCGACTATGAATCGCAGGGCTGGAATCTCTACGTCAACGGCGAATACCAGCTGACCGGCCGGGTCTCCAACCATGACGTCGGCTTCCCCTACAACACCGCGGACATCAGCTCGATCGGCGGCCTCGACCGCAACAGCGCCGACGACACGCTGTCCACCGCGACGCCCGACGCCAAGGTGCGCCGCGTCAACCAGATCAACCTCAACGATCCGTTCAACGGCAGCGGGCTGGTGGCGCCGTCCCCGACCGGCACCTACACGACGCTCACCAACCTCGCCAATTGCTCCTACGGCACGTTCACCGTCGCGGGCGCTGCCGGGGGAACCGGCTGCAAGCACAACATCACCGACGAATATGGCCAGATCGTGCCGAAGCAGGAGCGCTACTCGGTGACGGCGCATCTCGCCGCGCGGCTGAGCGACACTATCGAGGCGCACCTCGTCGGCTCCTATTCGCGCAGCGTCGGCGATTATATCAACAACCCGACCAACATCGCCCAGGTGCAGCCCTATCGCGGGCCGACCACCGACAGCTCGCAGCAGATCGCGCTGCCGGTCTATGTCTGCGCGGCGGGCGTCAACTGCGTCACCGCGGCCGATCGCCGGCTGAACCCGAACAACCCCTATGCCGCGGCCTATGCCAACGATCCGGCGAACGGAGCGGCGCGCATCTACTATCTGTTCGGCGACATCCAGGCGCGCACCCGCAACGTCAACGAGGTCTACCGCGCCAACGCGGGGCTGGAGGGCTCGTTCGGCGAGGACTGGAACTGGAAGGCGGACATCGTCGCCGCCAAGGATGTCCTCAACAACACCAATTACGGCACACTCGACATTGCCGGCCTGCGTCAGGTGATCAACACCGGCGCCTACAATTTCGTCAATCCGAGCCTGAACACCCAGGCGGTGCGCGACATCGTCGCGCCGGTCTATACCTCCCGCAACTGGACCTCGATGGTGTCGTTCGACGCCTCGCTGGCGAAGTCGCTGATGGAATTGCCCGGCGGCCCGTTGCAGGTGGCCGTTGGCGGCCAGGTGCGGCGCGAGGTGCAGCACAGCCCGGGCATGAACCCGGACCTGACCAAGTTCGCCACCACCGCCGGCGCGTTCGGCAAGCACACCGTCTCGGCGGGCTTCTTCGAGGTTTCCGCGCCGGTGCTGCCGACGCTCGAACTGACCGGTTCGGGCCGCTACGACAATTACTCGGAGGGGTTCAGCGCCTTCTCGCCCAAGGTCGGCGCGACGTTCAAGCCGATCCGCCAGGTGATGCTGCGCGGCACCTGGTCGCGTGGTTTCCGTGCGCCGAGCTTCGCCGAGCGTGATCCGACCTCCGGCTTCTCCGGCAGCTTCACCGTGCCGTTGCCCGAGGCGTACATTGCCGCCCATGGCGGCCCCAACGCGGCCTATGTCACGGCCAGCCGCTCGGCTCGCGGCGGCTTTTCCGGCAACCCGGACCTGAAGCCCGAGAAATCGCGGAGCTTCACGGTCGGCACCGTCATCTCGCCGACGCGCGATTTCGATCTCACGGTCGATTATTACAACATCAAGAAGACCGACGTGATCGTCATGGCGCCGCGTATCGGCGAGGCGTTCAACAATTATTATACCGGCCAGGCGCTGCCGCCCAACTATGTGCTGCTGGCGGTGGGCGAACCCGATCCGCTGTTCCCCAACGCGCTCCCGCGTGCGACGCTCATCGCGTCGCCATTCGGCAACAGCGCCAGCGAGATCTCCACCGGCATCGACTTTTCGGCGGCCGCGCGGATCGGCATCGCCGACGGCATCAAGCTGAACAGCACCGTCAACGGCACCTATGTGCTGGAATATAGCACGACCACCGCCGAGGGCATCGTCCAGAAGTTCGAAGGCACCAAGGGGCCGTCGGCCCTTTCCGCCGGCGCCGGCACGCCGAAATGGCGCGCCAACTGGCAAAACAGCCTCCAGATCCACAATCTGACGCTGTCCACCACCACCTATTTTGTCGGGCGGATCAAGAACGTCGCCGCGGATTCGGGATCGACGGACCTGTCCTGCGCCCACAATCTGTACGGAACGGGCGACAAGTTCTGCTATATCGGCAAATTCATCTACACCGACCTGAACGCCTCGTTTAAGGTCAACGATCAATACACCTTCTACATCAACGTCGGAAACTTCACGAACGAGAAGGCGCCGATCGCGGCCGGCGGCTCGAACTTCATCGCCACCTGGCATCTGCCGGGTGTCGTCGGCCGTACCTTCCGCGTCGGGGCCAAGTTCGGCTTCTGATCGGGACGACAGATTCTCGGGGGCGGGCCGGACCGGCTCGCCCCTTCCTGTCGTTCCGGGGGTGTCGCGTGTCGCCGCCCGACATCGCCGGCGGGCCCGGCCAGACCCATCGAAAGAAATGAACAGCGGGCGGCGTTTTTGCGCAACAACCTGTGAATTATGTTGCGAAAAGGTGACACGCGGCCGTGAACAGTGGGGCGCGCATGGTGTCATCCTAGACAGTTGAGATCACAGTGTTGCACCAAAGCCCCCATGCCGCAGAAGGCGCGCGCCGGGGAACCGGCATCGCGAGGCGGTCCAATCCGGCGCCATGCCCGCAAGGCAGGCGATAAGGGGAAGACTTTTCATGACCAAGTCGTTCAAACATTACGGGCGCATCGCGCTCCGATCGGGCGCGGCGCCGCTCGCTCTCGGTACCGCTCTCATTGCCTCGCCGAGCTTCGCGCAGACCGCGCCTGCCTCCGACAACGCGGCTCCGGCCGAAGAAATCGTCGTCACCGGCTCGCTGCTCCGCCGCATCGACACCGAGACGGCGTCGCCGGTCACCCAGCTGACCACCGAGTCGCTCACCAAGGCGGGCATCACCAACATCAACGACGCGATCCGCTCGATCTCCGCGGACGGCGCCGGCTCGATCTCCACCGGCTTCCAGAGCGGCTTCTCCGCCGGCGGCGCCGCGGTGTCGCTGCGCAGCCTCGGCGTGTCCTCGACGCTGGTCCTGATCGACGGCCTGCGCTCGACCAACTTCCCGATCAACGATGACGGCCACAACGCCTATGTCGACCTCAACTCGATTCCGTTCAGCGCGGTCGAGCGGGTCGAGGTGCTGAAGGACGGCGCGTCCTCCATCTATGGCGCGGACGCCATCGGCGGCGTCGTCAACATCATCATGAAGAAGCAGTTCAACGGTGTCGCCGGCACCGTGGAAGCCGGCGTCAGCGCCCATGGCGATGCGCCGCGCTACCGCGCCAACCTGACCGCCGGCTTCGGCGATTATGACGAGAAGGGTTGGAATTTCTACGTCAACGGCGAGTATCAGAAGGATGGCCGCGTCGCCGTCAAGGATCGCGCCTTCCCGTACAACACCAATGATCTGACCTCGATCGGCGGCATCGACAACAATCCCACTGACAATTCGCTGGCGCCGAGCAACGGCTCGCCGAGCGCGGTGGTGCGTCTCGCCGGCCAGAGCGACCTCAACAATCCGTTCTCGGGCGGCTCGGTGCCGACCGGCACCTACACGACGCTCGGCCTCGGCAACTGCCCGAACGGCACCTTCACCGTCGCCGGCGCGGCCGGCGGCACCGGCTGCCGCTATGACCTGCAGAACACCTATTCGCAGATCCAGCCCGACCAGGAGCGCTACTCGGTCACCGGCCGCCTTAGCGTGCGGATCAGCGACAATATCGAGGGCTATGTCAGCGGCAGCTTCTCCCGCAACATCGTCGACATCCGGGCTCTGCCGGCGCCGATCCGCCAGCAGCAGCCCTATGGCGCGTCGCCGGCCATGTCGTCGACCGCGCCGGGCGTGGTGCTGCCGGTCTATATCTGCTCGGCGGGCATCAACTGCGTCACTGCGGCCGATCGCCGCCTGAACCCGAACAACCCCTATGCGGCGGCATTCGCCAATGATCCGGCGGCGGGTGCGGCGCGCATCTACTATCGCTTCGGCGACATCCCGGTCGGCACGCATCGCCAGAACGAGGTGCTGCGCGCGGCCGCGGGCCTGCGCGGGTCGGTCGGCGACGACTGGAACTGGCAGGTCGATGCCGTCGCCGCCAAGGACAATCTCGACATCACCAACCGTGGCGTGGTCGACATTGCCGGCCTGAAGAGCGCGATCAACACCGGCGCGTACAACTTCGTCAATCCGGCCCTGAACACCCAGGCCGTGCGCGACCAGATCTCGCCGACCTACACCACCCATTCCTACACCTCGATGGTCTCGCTCGACGCATCGGTCAGCAAGTCGCTGATGGACCTGCCGGGCGGCCCGCTCCAGATCGCCGTCGGCGGCCAGGTGCGCCACGAGGTGCAGAACAACCCCGGCATCAACCCGGACAAGCTGAAGTTCGCCAACACCGCCGCATCGTTCGGCAAGCACACCGTGTCGGCGGGCTATTTCGAAATCTCCGCTCCGGTGCTCGACCCGCTCGAGCTGACCGCTTCGGGCCGTTACGACCATTATTCGGAGGGCTTTAGCCGGTTCTCGCCGAAGATCGGCGCGACCTTCAAGCCGATGCGCGAGCTGCTCGTCCGCGGTACCTGGTCGAAGGGCTTCCGCGCGCCGACCTTCGCGGAGAGCAATCCCCGGTCCAACTTCCCGGGCTTCGTGACGGTCACGCCGCCCGAGAGCTTCCAGCTCGCCCATGGCGGCCTGCTTTCTGCCGGTAACACCAACCCCTATGCCCAGGCCTATTCGACCGGCCAGGGCGTCAACGGCAACCCGAACCTGAAGCCGGAGAAGTCGCGCAGCTTCACCGCGGGCATCGTCGCCCAGCCGGTGCCGTGGCTGAGCTTCACCGTCGACTATTACAACGTCAAGAAGACCGACGTCATCGTCACCGGTCCGGACCTCGGCGCGGCGCGTGCCGCCTACTTCGCCGGCACGCCGCTGCCGGAGGGCTACACGGTGGCCGCCATCGACGGCGTCGACCCGCTGTTCCCGACCGCGCTGCCGCGCGTGCTCGTGATCAGCGCGCCCTATGTCAACGCCGCGAGCCAGCTCTCCACGGGTCTGGATTTCTCGGCGACGGCGAACGTGCCGCTGGGCGACAACATCAAGTGGACCAGCCGCATCGACGTGACCGACGTGTTCAAGTACAACGTCACCCAGAACGGCCTCGTCCAGAAGTATGTCGGCACGATGGGCCCGTACGAGCTTTCGTCGGGCGCTGGCACGCCGAAGTGGCGCGGCAACTGGCAGAACACGCTCCAGTTCGGCAAGTTCTCGCTCACGGCGACGACCTACTACGTCTCCAAGATCAAGAACGTCGCCGCCGACGAGGGCGAGGATCTGTCGTGCGAGGGCGGCAACCTGTATGGCACGGGTGAGGATTTCTGCCACATCCGCCGCTTCATCTACTCGGATCTGAATGCGTCGCTGCAGGTCAACGACAAGTTCACCTTCTACATCAACGTCGGCAACTTCACGAACGCGAAGGCGCCGATCGCCCCGTCTTCCTATTCGGGCATCAACTATCTGCCGACCTGGCACTATGCCGGCGTCATCGGCCGCACGTTCCGCGTCGGCGCGAACTTCGGTTTCTGATCCGGAACGCCGGACGAAACATGGGGCGGGCCTGCGGGCCCGCCCTTTTTTTACGGTCACAAGATGTGGCATCCGGGCTACACCCGGCCGCGAACCCGATGCCCCGGCGGCTCCAGCTTGCCTGCCCTTGCGTTCAGCCAATAGAAAGGCGGCATTCCGACCGGCCCTTGGGGGGAGTTGCCGGTCTCCATGCGCCTTTCACCGCGTCTCGCGGAGGGCGTAGAAACAAGGGGAAGGTTCAATGGCCACTAATTTGCGCGGGCGCCTGCTGGCGTCCACCCTGCTTGTCGGCACGTTCTGCACGGCTACGCCACTGATGGCGCAGGACCAGGTCGCCGCCGCCGACACGGCTTCCGAAGAAGCGATCGTCGTCACCGGCACGCGCATCTTCAGCCCGACATTGTCCTCCCCCGTCCCGGTGACGAGCGTGTCGGTGGGCGACCTGACCCGCACCGGCGACGTGTCCGTCGGCGACCAGCTCAACAACCTGCCGTCGCTGCGCTCGAGCTACAGCAGCTCCAACTCGACCCAGTATATCGGCACCACCGGCCTCAATATCCTCGACCTGCGCGGCCTTGGCGTGCCGCGCACGCTGGTGCTGGTCAACGGCCGCCGCCACATCACCTCGGTCGAGGGCGAGTTCCAGATCGACACCAACACCATCCCGACCGACCTGCTGGAGCGGGTCGACATCGTCACCGGCGGCAGCTCGGCCGTCTATGGCTCGGACGCGATGGCCGGCGTCGTCAACTTCGTGCTCAAGAAGGACTTCGAGGGCGTCAACCTGAACGCCCAGGGCGGCATCACCAGCTATGGCGATCGCGGCACCTATCGCCTGTCCGGCACCTTCGGCACCAATTTCTCGGAAGGCCGCGGCAACATTGCCGTGTCGCTGGAATATAGCCAGCAGAACCTGGTGACCTTCGCCGACCGGCCGAAGCTGACCGGGGCCTTCGCCGGCCGCCGCCAGTTCCAGCTCGTCGATGATCCCTCCGCCGACAACACCATCCCCAACCGCCAGTTCCTGACCGGGGTGCACAGCTACGGCTATTCGAATGGCGGCAGCTTCATCTCATACAGCGAGGGCAGCGTCTTCAACTGCTCGGACGCCGCCGGGGCGTGCCTGCCCAACGGCTTCCCGCGCGTCTATCTGTTCCAGCCCGACGGCACGCTGAAGGAAGGCAATTACGGCACGGATTTCCGCCCGGTCGGCTCCGGCAACAATCAGGGCGGCGACGGCGCGACCCTGAACGACACCGGCACGCTCAATCCGCGCGTGCAGCGTTACGTCGCCAACCTCGTCGGCCATTATGATTTCTCCGACGCCTTCCGCCCGTTCGTCGAGGCGAAGTTCGTGCGGGTGAAGGCGTACTCGCAGGGCGGCCCGACCTTCTCGCAGGGCGGCCCGCAAGGTCTGGACGGCGGCGCCGTTGCCGAGCCGTTCAACTATCTGATCTACACGCCGATCATGCTGGACAATGCCTATCTGAACCCGCAGGCGCGGGCGACGATCCAGTCCCTGCTGCCGGCCGGCTCGACCTTCTTCGCGCTCAACCGCAACAATGTCGATCTCGGCACCCGCGACGAGGCGCCGCAGCGCGACACCTGGCGCGTCGTGGTCGGGGCCGAGGGCACGTTCAACGACGACTGGCATTACGACGTGTCGGTCGACTACGGCCACCTCAAGACGCGCACCAAGTTCTACAACAACCGCATCGAGCAGAATTTCTACAACGCCATCGACGCAGTGCGGAACGGTGCCGGCCAGATCGTCTGCCGCGTCAACCAGGTGACGGTGACCGATCCGGGCTGCCAGCCGCTCGACATCCTCGGCAACGGCCGGGCGAGCCAGGCGGCGCTCGACTATATCAACACCACGTCGCGCTATTGGGGCAAGGCGACGGAGCTCGACATCAGCGCCAATCTGGCCGGCGACAGCTCGCAGCTGTTCGAGCTGCCGGGCGGCCCGGTGCGCTTCGCGATCGGCGCGGAATATCGCCGCGAGACGGCGGCCTATCATTACGACGATCTCGTCACCAGCGGGGCGACCTTCCTCAACGCCATCCAGCCGTTCAACCCGCCCTCCTTCGCGGTGAAGGAGGCCTATGGCGAGCTGGAGGTGCCGCTCCTTTCCAACCTGCCGTTCGTCGAGGAGCTGTCGCTGAACGGCGCGGCGCGCGTCGCCGATTACAAGGGCTCGGCCGGCACCGTCTGGGCCTATAATTACGGCGTGATGTACGCGCCGATCCGCGACATCAAGTTCCGCGCCAATTACTCGCGCTCGGTCCGAGCGCCGACCCTGGGCGATCTCTACAGCTCGCCCTCGCAGGACTATGATTCGCTGAACGATCCGTGCGACGCCAACTTCATCAACGCCGGCAAGGCCAGCCGCCCCGCCAACTGCGCGGCGGCGGGCGTGCCCGTCGGCTTCCAGAACACCGAGGCGCGTGCGGCCACGCTGGAAATCCTGTCCGGCGGCAATTCCAATCTCACGGTCGAGAAATCGCGCAGCATCACCTTCGGCGCGATCATCCAGCCGCGCTGGGTGCCCGGCCTGACGGTGACCCTCGATTATTATGATGTGAAGATCAGCAACGTCATCCAGCCGGTCGAGCCGCAGACGATCCTCGACGGCTGCTACGACGCGCCGAGCCTGGACAACACCTTCTGCAAGCTGATCTACCCGCGTGATGCCGACCACACGTTCGGCGCCCCGGCGCTGCTCAAGGCGTCGGTCAACTACGCCGCGCAGCGGACCCGTGGCCTCGACGTCGACGTCGCCTACAACCACCGGCTGGGCGACAAGGATCGCGTGCAGCTGCGCTTTATCGGCAACTGGGTGCGCACCCGGACCGACTATCCCTATCTCGATTCGCCCGACCAGCCCGAGCGCATCAAGGGTGAGCTGGGCGATCCGATCTACGCGTTCAACGCCTCGATCGACTGGACCCACGACAAGTTCACGCTCGGCTATCAGCTGCGTTATATCGGCAAGCAGTCGATCACCGACTGGGAGGCCCAGCACACCACCTATGGCGTGGCGCCGCTCGACCCCTATTATGCCGATCGGGTCTATTATCCGAGCGTCACCTACCACAATATCCGCGCCACGCTGGACGTGAACGATCACTTCCAGTTCTACGGCGGCGTCGACAACCTCACCAACAAGATGCCGCCGCTGGGCGTGCTCGGCACCGGCAGCCTGACCGACGGCGACGCCATCTACGATAATATCGGCCGCATGATGTATGTCGGCGTGAGGGTGAAGCTCTAGGCCGCTTCACGGCGCGAAAATCGGGGGCCGGCGCCGACGTGCCGGCCCCCTTTTTCGTGTCAGGCCGCTTCCAGCCTCAGCGCGCCGTCGCCTTCGTCGATATGGACGGTGGCGCCGTCCTTCACCTGGCCGCGCAGGATCATGTCGGCGAGCGGATCCTGCAGATATTTCTGCACCGCGCGCTTCAGCGGCCGCGCGCCATAGACCGGGTCATAGCCGACCCGGCCGAGCCACGCCCGCGCTGCGTCCGACAGCTCCAGCCGCACCTTGCGCTCGGCGAGCAGCTTGCCGACGCGGCCGACCTGGATGTCGACGATCGGGCCCATATGCTCCTGGCCGAGGCGGTGGAACAGGATGATCTCGTCCAGCCGGTTGAGGAATTCCGGGCGGAAATGGCTACGGACCACCTCCATCACCTGCGGCTCGACATTGGACACCGGCTCGCCTTCGCCAAGGTTGGCCAGATACTGGCTGCCGAGGTTGGACGTCAGGATGATCAGCGTGTTGGAGAAATCGACCGTGCGGCCCTGCCCATCAGTCAGGCGCCCGTCGTCCAGCACCTGAAGCAGGATGTTGAAGACGTCGGAGTGCGCCTTCTCGACCTCGTCGAACAGCACCACCTGATAGGGCCGCCGCCTGACCGCCTCGGTGAGCACGCCGCCTTCCTCATAGCCGACATAGCCCGGCGGCGCGCCGATCAGCCGGGCGACGGAATGCTTTTCCATGAACTCGCTCATGTCGATGCGCACCATCGCGGCGTCGTCGTCGAACAGGAAGCCGGCGAGCGCCTTGGTCAGCTCGGTCTTGCCGACGCCGGTCGGCCCCAGGAACAGGAAGGAGCCGAGCGGCCGGTTCGGGTCCTGAAGCCCGGCGCGTGAGCGGCGCACGGCGCGCGACACCGCGTCCACCGCATCCTGCTGGCCGATGACGCGGCGGCCGATCTGCGCTTCCATGTTGAGCAGCTTGTCCCGCTCGCCCTCCAGCATCTTGTCGACGGGGATGCCGGTCCAGCGGCTGACCACCGAGGCGATGTCCTCGGGCGTCACCTCCTCGCGCAGCATCGCGCCGGCGGCGGCACCCGCGGCCTCGGCAAGCTGCTTCTCAAGACCCGGGATGACGCCGTAGGACAGCTCGCCCGCGCGCGCCAGATCGCCGGCGCGCTGGGCCTGATCGAGCTGGATGCGGGCCTCGTCGAGCTGGGCCTTGATCTTCGCCTCGCCGGCGATCTTGTCCTTCTCGGCCTGCCAGCGCTGGGTGAGGGCGGCGGATTGCTCCTCCAGCTGGGCGAGATCGCCTTCCAGCGTCTCCAGCCGATCACGCGAGGCGTCGTCGGTCTCCTTGCGCAGCGCCTCGCGCTCGATCTTGAGCTGGATGATGCGGCGATCCAGCGCCTCGATCTCCTCGGGCTTGGATTCGACCTCCATGCGCAGCCGGCTGGCCGCCTCGTCCATCAGGTCGATCGCCTTGTCGGGCAGGAAGCGGTCGGTGATGTAGCGGTTGGACAGCGTCGCCGCCGAGACGAGCGCGCCGTCGGTGATCCGCACGCCATGGTGCAGCTCGTACTTCTCCTTGAGGCCGCGCAGGATCGAGATGGTGTCCGGCACGGTCGGCTCGCCGACGAAGACGGGCTGGAAGCGGCGCTGGAGCGCGGGGTCCTTCTCGACATATTTGCGATATTCATCGAGCGTGGTCGCGCCGATGCAATGCAGCTCGCCGCGGGCCAGCGCGGGTTTCAGCAGGTTGCCGGCGTCCATCGCGCCCTCGGATTTGCCGGCGCCGATCAGCGTGTGCATCTCGTCGATGAACAGGATCACCTGCCCCTCGGCGCCCTTCACCTCGTCGAGCACACCCTTCAGCCGCTCCTCGAACTCGCCGCGATATTTGGCGCCGGCGATGAGCGAGCCCATGTCGAGCGCCATCAGCGTGCGATCCTTGAGCGTATCGGGCACGTCGCCATTGGCGATCCGCAGCGCAAGGCCCTCGGCGATGGCGGTCTTGCCGACGCCGGGCTCGCCGATCAGCACCGGGTTGTTCTTGGTGCGGCGCGCGAGGATCTGGATGGTGCGGCGGATCTCCTCGTCGCGGCCGATCACCGGATCGAGCTTGCCTTCGCGCGCCGTCGCGGTGAGGTCGCGCGCGAACTTCTTGAGCGCGTCATAGCGATCCTCGGCGGTGGCGGTATCGGCGGTGCGGCCGCCGCGCAGCTCGTTGATCGCGGTGTTGAGCGCGTCGGCGCGGACCCCGGCGGCCTGCAGCGCCTTGCCGGCGGGGGTGTTGAGCGCCAGCGCCAGCGCCACCAGCAGCCGCTCGACGGTGACGAAGCTGTCGCCGGCCCTGGTCGCGATCTGCTCGGCCTGATCGAGGACGCGGACGAGATCGGCGTCGACGCCGGGCGTGCCCTGCGCGCCGGAGCCGGATACGGCGGGGATCTTGCCGAGCGCGAGATCAGTCTCGCTGACGGCGCGTCGCGCGTCGCCGCCCGCTCGCGCGATGAGGCCGGAGGCCATGCCCTGCTCGTCCTCGAGCAGGGCTTTCAACATATGTTCCGGGCCGATCCGCTGATGGTTCATGCGAATCGCGACGGTCTGCGCCGACTGGAGGAAGCCCCGGGCGCGGTCGGTCAGTTTCTCGAGGTTCATATCTCTCCCCGTTCAGGTCCCGGCTGATATGGTGTTGCTGTTATGCCACACAAGTGTGTCAGGGTCTCTCCCGTTCCAATACCATGCGGGTCAGCAGGCTGTTCTCGGCGCGCAGTGCGTCGAGCTTGTCGTGCAGGCGCATGATCTCCAGCTCGGCGCGCAGGTTCACCTCATAATCATGGCTGGCGGCGAGGCGATCCTTCGCCGCCTGGCGATTCTGGCTCATCATGATGATCGGAGCCTGGATCGCGGCCAAAGTCGACAGCATCAGGTTCAGGAACACATAGGGATATGGATCGAATTCCAGCCCCCAATGCACCAGCACGTCGGTGTTGAGCAGCATCCAGCCGATCAGCACCACGGTGAACATGATGATGAAGCCCCAGCTGCCGCCGACCGCGGCCACGCGATCCGACATGCGATCGCCGAACGAGGCCTGATCGTCGTCGATGTCAGTGGCGTCGCGGGCGATCGGCGTATGTGCGTCGATCGATTCGAGGACGTTCAGCTCCTCCTCGCCAAGGGCGTGGGTATCCTTGTGGAGATAGTGGCGGGCGAGATCCTTGAGGTGCGACGGGCCGTTCATGCGAGCCTCCCGTTAAAGACGGTGTCGGCGCCCATGCCGCGCCCGGCCCGCCCGATCAACCCGGCCATTGCCTGTTCAGGCGAGGCGTCTATCGTGCCCGCTTATGGTCCGTTTGCCCTTCGCCGCGCTGGCGCTCGCCTTTCTCGCGGCGCCTGTCGTCGTCCCCGCCGCCCCGATTGGCGCGGGCGCGCCCGTCCCGGTCGCGACCTTGCTCAGGCAGGTCGACATCCCGTGGGACAGCTTCACGCTGCCCAACGGGCTGAAAGTGATCGTCCACACCGACCGCAAGGCGCCGATCGTCGCGGTGTCGGTCTGGTATCATGTCGGCTCGAAGGACGAGCCGAAGGGAGAGACCGGATTCGCGCATCTGTTCGAACATCTGATGTTCGGCGGATCCGAGAACGCGGCCGGCGGCCTCGACAATGTGCTGCTGCCCTATGGCGCCACCCAGCCCAACGGCTCGACCTCGTTCGATCGCACCAATTATTTCGAGACGGTGCCGACGCCGGTGCTGCCGCTGGCGCTGTTCCTGGAAAGCGACCGCATGGGCCATCTGCTCGGCGCGGTGACGCAGCAGAAGCTCGATGCCCAGCGCGGCGTCGTCCAGAACGAGAAGCGGCAGGGGGATAACGAGCCGTTCGGGCTGGTCGATTATGCCCAGCTCGAGGCGTTGTTCCCGGCCGGCCATCCCTATCATCATTCGACGATCGGCTCGATGGCCGACCTCGACGCCGCCTCGCTCGACACGGTGAAGAACTGGTTCCGGCAGCGTTACGGCCCGAACAACGCGGTGCTGGTGCTGGCCGGCGATATCGATGTCGCCACCGCCCGGCCGCTCGTCGAGCGCTATTTCGGCGACATTCCCAAGGGGCCGGACGTCGCGCCTGCCGCGGCCAGCGTGCCGACGCTGCCGGCGCGCAAGGAACTGGCGATGCAGGACCGCGTCGCCACCACGCGACTCTACCGGAGCTGGGCGGTGCCGGGGCTGAACGACGCCGACGCCGTGCCGCTGGATGTCGGCGCCACCGTGCTCGGCGGGCTGGCGAGCTCGCGGCTCGACAATATCCTGGTGCGCGACGAGAAGCTGGCCGTCGCCGTCTCTGCCGACATGGCGCCGCTGGAGCGGGTCGGCCTGTATTCGGTGGTGGTGGACGTGCGCCCCGGCGTCGATCCGCAGATCGTGTCGAAAAGACTCGACCAGATCATCGCCGACTTCCTCGCGAAAGGCCCGACCGCCGACGAGGTGCAGCGCGTTGCCACCCGCATGGTCGCCGCCCGGCTCGGCGGGCTGGAGCAGGTCGGCGGCTTCGGCGGCAAGGCGGTGACGCTGGCCGAGGGGCAGCTCTATTCAGGCGATCCGGATTTCTACAAGAAGCAGCTTGCCCTCTATGCCGCGGCGACGCCGGCGAGCGTGACGGCGGCGACGCGCAAATGGCTGTCGCGCCCGGTGCTGGCGATCACGGTAAGCCCCGGCGACCGCTCCGCCTATGACGAGGCGCGGGCGGCCGCACCCGCCGCGAAGCCGGCGGCGGCGTCCGAGGCGAGGCCCGCCGCCCCGCAAAATCCCGCCGAGCCGGCTCGCAAGGCGCCGGTGCCGGGCGAGATCGCCGACCTCGTCTTCCCCAAGGTCGAGCGCGCGCGGCTCTCCAACGGGGTCGAGATCGTCTACGCCCATCGCGATGCCGTGCCGCTGACGCGCATCTCGCTCGGCTTCGATGCCGGCAATGCCGCCGATCCGCACGCCGCTCTCGGCACGCAATCGCTGATGCTGTCCCTCCTCGACGAGGGCACGACGACCCGCAACTCGGTGCAGATCGCCGAGGCGGAGGAGCGGCTGGGCGCGGATATCGGCGCGGCGCCGAGCATGGATCGTACCTCGATCGGCCTTTCGGCGCTGTCGGCCAATCTCAAGCCATCGCTCGATCTGTTCGCGGACATCGTGCGCAACCCGGCGTTCGCGCCGGCCGAGGTCAACCGGCTGCGCGCTGCCCAGCTCGCCCGCATCGACGCCGAGGCGTCCGATCCCGGCGGCATCGCGGCGCGCGCCATCGGCCCGGTGCTGTTCGGGCCTGACCATCCCTATGGCGTGCCGCTGTCCGGCACCGGCGACAAGGCGGTGGTGGCGCGGCTGACGCCGGCGGAGCTGCGCGCCTTCCATCAGGCGTGGCTGCGGCCGGACAAGGCCAGGTTCTTCGTGGTCAGCGACCTGCCGCTGGCGCAGATCAAGGCGGCGCTGGAGGAGAGCTTCGGCAACTGGCGGCCGCCCGCCAGCGCTGCCGGGGCCAAGGCGTTCAAGGCGCCGACGCCGCCCCGCCCGCGCATCATCCTGATCGACCGGCCGGGCTCGCCGCAATCCTACATCCTCGCCGGCAGCCTGTTGCCGCTGCCCGCGGGGGGCGCCGGGGTGGAGGACCTGCAATCCGCCAACGACATTCTCGGCGGCAGCTTCCTGTCGCGGCTCAACAGCGACCTGCGGGAGAGCAAGGGCTGGGCCTATGGTGTCGCGTCGCGCATCCGCCGGCTCGGCGAGGCGATGCCGTTCCTCGTCACCGCGCCGGTGCAGGCGGACCGCACCGGCGATTCGATCAAGGCGATCCTCGACGATACGCGCGGCTTCCTTACCACCAACGGCGTCACGCCGGAGGAGCGCGATCGCACCGTCCAGGGCCAGATCCGCGAGCTGCCCGGTACCTTCGAGACCGGCGGCGCGGTGCTGGAGGCGATGCGCGCCAATGATCTCTACGGCCGGCCGGACGATTACCAGTCGCGTCTGCCCGCCATCTATCGCGCGCAGACCGTGGCCCACCTCGACGCGGCGGCGCGGGCGACGATCGATCCGGCGAAGCTGGTGTGGATCGTCGTCGGCGACGCCGCCAAGGTGCGCACCCAGCTCGACGGGCTCGGCTTGCCCGTGGAGACGATGCCCGCCAAATAGGCGCGGTCAAAGGAGAAGATCGACATGGCGAATATCGACGGCGCGTGGAACTGCACCGTGTCCAGCCCGATGGGCCCGCAAGAGCTAACGCTCACCATCCAGACCAGTGGCGACAGCTTCACCGGCACGGCCTCCGGCCAGCTCGGTTCGCTCGATCTGGAGGATGGCGCGGTCGATGGCGACTCGATCACGTTCAAGCTTCAGCTGAAAGTGCCGATGCCGATGGCGCTCGACGGCCAGGCGACGGTGTCCGGAGACACGCTGACCGGCACGGTGACGGCGGGCGCGTTCGGCAGCTGGCCCATCACGGGAACGCGGGCGTAGCCAAGGGCGCCGCCGGCGGGGTCGGGGAGACGGGGGGTCAGCCCCGCTTCGTGACGTGCCCCATCTTGCGGCCGGGCCGCGCCTCGCCCTTGCCGTAGAGGTGGAGGCGGGCTTCCGGATCGGCGAGGATTGCTGGCCATTGGCCGGCCTCGTCGCCGATCAGGTTGCGCATCGTCACGCGCGGCGCCGTCAGCCCGGTCGCGCCCAGCGGCAGGCCGCAAATGGCGCGGATGTGATTCTCGAACTGCGAGGTGATGGCGCCCTCGATCGTCCAATGGCCGCTATTGTGGACGCGCGGCGCCATCTCGTTGAACACCGGGCCATCGGCGCCGGCGAAGAATTCGCAGGCGAGCACGCCGATATAATCGAGCCGCTCGGCGATCGCCCGGGCGATCGCGCGGGCATGGGGGGCCTGGGCCGCGACGATGCCGGCGGGCGGCACCGTCGAGGTGGCGAGAATGCCGTCCTGATGGACGTTGGTGACGGCATCCCAGAATGCCAGTTCGCCTCCTGGGCCGCGGCACAGGATGATCGAATATTCCGCCTCGAAGCTGACGAAGCCCTCGAGGATGGCGGGCGCCTCGCCGATCGCGGCCCAGGCCGCCGCCGCATCCCCGGCGCCGGCAAGCCGGGCCTGGCCCTTGCCGTCATAGCCGAAGCGCCGCGTCTTGAGGATCGCCGGGCCGCCGAGATCGGCGATGGCGGCGTCGAGGTCGGCGCGGCTGTCGACCGGGCGCCACGGCGCGGTGACAAGGCCGAGCGCGTTGACGAAGCTCTTCTCCGCCAGCCGATCCTGCGCCACTTCCAGCGCATCGGCGCACGGGCGCAGGCCGTCCAGCGCGGCGAGGGCATCGGCGGGCAGATTCTCGAACTCATAGGTGACGACGTCGACCGTCGCGGCGAACGCGGCCAGCGCCGCAGCATCCGCATAATCGCCCCGCGTCCACCGCGCGGCGACATCGAAGGCCGGGCCGGTCTCCTCGGGCGCATAGATGTGGCAGCGATAGCCGAGCTGGGCGGCGGCCACCGCCAGCATGCGGCCGAGCTGGCCGCCGCCGACGATGCCGATCGTGGCACCGGGGGCGATCACGTCAGGCAGGGTCGACAGGGACGGCCTCCGTCTGTGCCTTGCGCCACGCATCGAGCCGTCCGGCGAGCGCGGCGTCGTTGGTGGCAAGGATCGAGGCGGCCATCAGCCCCGCGTTGACGGCGCCCGCCTCGCCGATCGCCAGCGTGCCCACCGGCACGCCGGCCGGCATCTGGACGATGGACAGCAGGCTATCGAGCCCGGAAAGCGTGCGCGACTGGACCGGCACGCCGAGCACCGGCAACCGCGTCATCGCCGCGACCATGCCGGGCAGATGCGCAGCGCCGCCGGCCCCGGCGATGATCACCTTGAAGCCGCGATCGGCCGCGCCGCGCGCGAAATCATAGAGCCGCTCCGGCGTGCGATGTGCCGAGACGACCTGGGCGAGATGGGCGACGCCGAGCGCCTCCAGCGTCTCGGCGGCGCGGCTCATCGTCGCCCAGTCGGATCGGCTGCCCATGACGATCGCGACCGGGGGCGCGACTGGAGGCGTCGTCCCGGTCACGCGGGCGCCCTTTCGGAGAGATAATAGCGATCGGTGGCGCGCAAATCATCGTCCAGCTCGTAGACGATCGGCTGGCCGGTGGGGATTTCCAGCCCGGTGATTTCCTCGTCGGAAATGCCGGACAGATGCTTGACCAGCGCGCGCAGCGAATTGCCGTGGGCCGAGATGACGACGCGCTTGCCGGCCCGGAGATCGGGGGCGATCACCTGTTCCCAATAGGGCAGCACGCGCGCGATGGTGTCCTTCAGGCTTTCCGTCGCCGGGATCGGCAGGCCGGCATAGCGGCGATCGCGCGACAGATCCCAGTCGCTGCCGGCTTCGAGCGGCGGCGGCGGCGTGTCGAAGGAACGGCGCCAGATCTTCACCTGATCGTCGCCATGCTTCGCCGCCGTCTCGGCCTTGTTGAGGCCGGTGAGGCCGCCATAATGACGCTCGTTCAGCCGCCAGTCCTTGACCACCGGCAGCCACAGCCGGCCCATCGCCTCCAGGGCGAGGTTCAGCGTCTTGATCGCGCGGGTCTGCACGCTGGTGTAGCAGATGTCGAAGTCAAGGCCGCGCTCGGCCATCAGCCTGCCTGCCGCGATCGCTTCCTCGATGCCCAGATCGGTGAGGTTGACGTCCCACCAGCCGGTGAAGCGGTTTTCGAGGTTCCAGGCCGACTGGCCGTGGCGGATCAGGACGAGGCGGGGCATAGACGGCTCCGTCAAAATGATGGAATGCAACGGCCTCTTATCGGCGGCCGGGCCTGCCGTCACGGGGTAAGGAGCATCGCGGATGACGATCGAAGCGCGTGCCCATGTGTGGGAGGGCCCTGGCGGCCCGTTCGAGGGCCATCTCGCCTTCGCAGCCGGGCGCGAGCCGCGGCCGGGTATTCTCATCGCGCCGACGATCATGGGGGTCACCGATCTGGAACGCGGCATTGCCGCGCGGCTCGCCGAGCGGGGCTATGTCGCGCTGGTCGCCGACGTCTACGGGCAGGCCCGCCATCCCGCGACGATGGACGAGGCGCGGCCGCTGATGGACGCGCTGAACGCCGACCGGCCGCTGCTCGCCGCGCGCATGGCCGCCGCCTTCGACGCGCTGCGCCAGCGCGGCAATGTCGATCCGGCGAGGACGGCGGCGTTCGGCTATTGCTTCGGCGGCAAGTGCGTCCTCGATCTGGCGCGGGCCGGCGAGCCGGTGACCGGCGTCGTCACCTTCCACGGTCTGCTCGATCCGCCGCCGGCCGGCCATGGGGAGATTTCCGCCAGATTGCTGGTGCTGCACGGCTGGGACGATCCGCTGGCGACGCCCGATCAGGTCGAGGCCTTTGCCCGGGAAATGACCGCGGCGCGCGTCGACTGGCAGCTTCACGCCTATGGCCACACCGTCCATGCCTTCACCAATCCGAACCGCGAGGGCATGTACTCGCCGGTGGCGGAGGCGCGCTCGTGGAGGGCGGCGATGAACTTCCTCGACGAGCTTTTCGGTTGATCCCTTTCCGAAGCGGCTCGGATCGCTTAAATAAGGGATGATGTTTTTGACTGTTCAGGAGACGTTGCCATACCCCCGATGATGCCCCGCCGCGGTTTCGCCCCGACACCGACGCCGCTGAATGGACCGCGCTATAACGAATTCATCCAGTCGCCGAAGGTTCGCGTCATCGACGAGAATGGCGAGAATCTGGGTGTGATGTACACGCGCGAGGCGATGGAGCAGGCGGCCGAGGTGGGTCTGGATCTGGTCGAGGTTTCGCCCAACGCCGACCCGCCCGTCGCCAAGTTCCTGGATGTCGGCAAGTTCAAGTACGAGAACCAGAAAAAGGCGAATCTCGCCCGGAAGTCGCAGAAGACGCAGGAGATCAAGGAGATCAAGATGCGTCCCAACATCGACGACCACGACTATGACGTGAAGATGAAGAAGATCTTCGAGTTCATCGAGGAGGGCGACAAGGTCAAGTGCACGCTGCGCTTCCGCGGCCGCGAGCTGGCGCATGGCCAGCTGGGCATGGCGGTGCTGCAGCGCGTCCAGGCCGACACCGCGGAAGTGGCCAAGGTGGAGCAATTCCCACGCATGGAAGGCCGCCAGATGCTGATGGTGCTGGCGCCGAAATAAGGCGCGGGGGGCGGGCCGATTGTCCGGCTCGCCGCCCCACGCATGACGGTTGGGGGGGCGATCGCGCGCCCCCCATCCTGTCACTTGCTGGCCACCGGCGCCGCCGCGCTGGCATTGGCCGGCAGGCCGCCGAGCTGGGTGACCAGCTTCGTATAGGCGTCGAGATAAGCGAGCACGACCACCTGGCCGAGATCGGTGTTCTGGTAGCTGCCGGCACCGGCCGCCGCCAGCCCGCCGCCGAACCAGCCGCCGGCGCCGCCACCGAAGCCGATGTCGGTCTTGCGCGCATAGCCCTCGGTCAGCGCCTCCTGCTCGGTGGTGCGCATGTTGACCACGGCGAGGGTGACGTTCGCTTCCTTCTTCTTGATGTTGAGGCCGCCGGCGATGCCGCCGAGCACGCCGCGGCCGAGGAAGCCGCCCAGCGCCGCGCCGATATTGGTGCCGCCCGAATTGTTGTTGCCGGTGATGATGTCGGGCACCATCGCGTAATCGGCGGCCTTCACCTGGCCCTTGCCGATATTGCTGTTCTGCTGAAGCTCGCCGGAATCGGCGAGCGCGCGCTCGACGGCGCGGCTGGCAAGGCCGCGGCCGCGATCGACGAGGCCGAAGCAGCCGGACTTGGTGACGAACAGCTTGATGATCGCTTCCGGCGAGCCAAGCCCGACCTGGGTCCACCATTTGGTTTCGGGCTCGACGATCATCAGCGTGCCGAGCTTCTTGGTGCAGATCGGAATTTCCTGCTGCCCCTTCTGCTGGAGCTTGCGGCCCGAGGACTCGTCGGCAGCCAGCGACGGCGTCGCCATGGCGAGGCAAAGCATGCCGAACAGGCCGGCGTTGGCGGCGGTGCGGATGGTCATCGAAAATCCCCCGAATCGTAATGAGCAATTGCACAAAAATGCATTGGCGCCCTTAAAGAGGCGTTGCCCCGCCGACAATCACCCGGCGACCAACCTCGGCTCCCGCTCGACAGGTTCGCCCCTTCGCGACGAGGCCGCCGCGCCTTGCGACGAAGTGGCGCCCGATTCCCGTGTCCAAGGCGCCGCGTTAACCGGATTTGCGTTTACGTATACGTAAGCTAGGGGCCTGTGGACCTGTGGCGTCGAGGGGGAAACAAGATGCGGAAGTCGTTGGGAGTGCTGTCCGTGGCGCTGGCGGCAGCGCCGCTCCCGGCCCAGGCGCCGCCCGCCGGGCCGGACGGCTATGGCGACGTCGTCGTCACCGCGACGCGCCGGGCGAGCCCGCTCAGCGACGTGCCGGTGGCCGTTTCCGCCGTCACCGGCGAGGCGCTGCAGAACAGCGGCGCCACCGATATCCGGCAACTCAACCAGATCACGCCGTCGCTGCTCGTCTCGTCGAGCGCGTCCGAGGCGGGCGCCGGCGGCGCGCGCATCCGCGGCATCGGCACGGTCGGCGACAATGTCGGGCTGGAAAGCTCGGTCGCGACCTTCATCGACGGCGTCTATCGGTCGCGCGCGGCGGTGGGCCTCACCGAACTGGGGCCGATCGAGCGGATCGAGGTGCTGCGCGGGCCGCAAGGCACCCTGTTCGGCCGCAATGCGTCGGCGGGGCTGATCAACATCGTCACCGCGCGCCCCAGCTTCGACGAGCAGGGCTATGCCGAGGCGAGCTACGGCAATTATGATTACTACCGGCTGGCCGGCGGAATCACCGGCCCGATCGGGAGCAAGATCGCCTATCGGCTGGACGGCGTCTATGTGAAGCGCGACGGCTTCGTGAAGGACGTCATTTCCGGCCGGCGCATCAATGATCGCGATCGCTATCTGGTGCGCGGCAAGCTGTTGCTGGAGCCTTCCGACAGCGCCTCCATCCTCCTCAGCGGTGACTTCGCCAACCGCAAGGAGGAATGCTGCGCCGGCCCCTATCTCCCGGCGAACGACGTGGTGCGCAATGCCGACGGCACGCTGAGCCGCCAGCCCTCCTCGATCGCCGCGCTGATTCGCGCCACCAGTTCCGCGGTGCCGGGCAATGGCGACGGCAAGGGCGTGGTATTGGGTGATCCGTTCGCGCGGCGCGTGGCGCTGACGCCGGGGCGCGGCTTCGCGGCCAGGGTGCGCGACTGGGGCCTGTCCGCGGAGGCCAATGTCGAGCTGGGCGACGTCAAGGTCACCTCGATCAGCGCCTGGCGCGACTTCAACTATCTGAAGGGCCAGGATGCCGATTTCGGCAATCTCGACATCCTCTATCGCCCCGGCGACGGATCGGGCTTCACCCGCTTCCGCACATTCAGCCAGGAAGTGCGCGCGCAAGGCTCCGCATTCGGCGATCGGGTGGACTGGCTGGTCGGCGGCTATTTCGCCGAGGAGAAGCTGGCGCTGAACGACAATCTCCGCTTCGGCGCGGATTTCGACAGCTTCGCCTCGCGGCGCGTCGGCCTGTTGAGCCCGCAGCTCGCCGCCTTCCCCTCGTTCGGCTTCCGCAACCTGTCGGGCTTCGTTCAGGCGGCGGGGATGCAGACGCTGGCTGGCGACCCGCGCTTCGCCGGGCTGCCGGCGGCGGCGCGTCCGATCGTCGCCAATGCCGTGGCCGGGCAGGTGCAGAACCTGCTGTTCGCCGATACCGGCTATCTCGATCGTTACCGGCAGGACGACCGCAACATCGCCGTCTTCACCCATAATATCGTCAAGCTCACCGACCGCCTCTCCCTGACGCTGGGCGCGCGCTACACGCATGACCGCAAGCGGCTGGACGCCGATTTCGCCAGCAACAGTGCCTGCGCCGGCTATCTCGCCAACATCACCCGGCTGGGCGGCCTGGCGGCATCGGCGGGGGCCAATCCGGGCGGCAATGGCGGCGCCAATGCCGCGATCGCCGGGCTGGCGACGGGCATTGCCGGCCAGCTCGCGCAATTGACCGCCATTCCCTGCGTGGTCGGCGGCGCGCAGTTCGCGGGCTCGTCCCGCAATGTCGAGAAGCAATGGTCGGGCACCGCGGTGCTCAGCTACAAGCCGACCGACCGGCTGCTCGGCTATGCGAGCTACGCGCGTGGCTACAAGGCGGGCGGCTTCAACCTCGATCGCGCCCCCTTGCTGAGCGCCGCCGCGCTCAGCGCCAATGGCGGCAATGTCGCCGCGGCCTCGACCACCAATCTCGACGTGCTGAAGTTCAAGCCGGAGACGGTCGATTCCTTCGAACTCGGCCTGAAATATGACGGGCGCCGCTTCGACATCAACGTCGCCGCCTTTTATGAGCGGTTTCGCAGCTTTCAGCTCAACACCTTCAACGGCACCAACTTCCTCGTCACCGACATTCGCGGCTGCAAGACCGGCCTCGGGCTGACCGACCAGGACCTCGTCACCGGCAATTCCAACTGCTCGGACCTCGAGGCCGGGGTGGTTTCGAAGGGCGTCGAGATCGAGGCGATGTTGCAGCCGGCGCGCGACCTGCGCTTCAACCTCGGCTACACCTATGCCGATACCCGCTATGCCAAGGACCTCGCCGGCACGCCGGACTTCTTCGTGCCGGCCAACGGCAATTCGCTGGTGGCGCCGGCCTTCCTGCTGCCGGGGAGCCATTTGTCCAATGCCCCGGTGCACGTGGTCACCGGCTCGGGCAGCTTCACGCCGCCGCTGTGGGGGCGGCTGCGCGGCCTCGTCTATGCGGATTTCCGCTACACCTCGGAATTCAACACCGGCTCCGACCTGTTCTACGAGAAAAGGCAGCAGGGCGCGATGATCGTCAATGCGCGGCTCGGGATCGGGCCGGACGATCGCAGCTGGAGCCTCGAATTCTGGGGCCAGAACCTGCTCGACACCGATACGCGGCAGGTGGTGTTCAACGCGCCGCTGCAAGGCTCGAACAGCTCCGCCTTACAGACCCAGCGCTTCGGGACGACGGCGACGCAGCTGTTCGGCGCCTTCCTCGGCGAGCCGCGGACCTATGGGGTGACGCTGCGGACCTTGTTCTGAGGCGGCGAGGAGGAAGGCCCTCTCCTCACATCACGCCGCCGCCTTGTCCGCCGGCACGCCGCCGGCCACGTCGAGCAGGCGGCGTTCAAGGGAGCGCAGGCGGGCGGGCGCGGTGATCTTGTCGCCGATCAGGTCCGTCACGTAGAACACGTCGACGGCGCGCTCGCCATAAGTGGCGATATGGGCCGAGTGGATCGTCACCTTCGACTGGAAAAGGGCATGGGCCAGCGCGTTGAGCAGCGCCGGCCGATCCCGCGCGTTGACCTCGATCACCGTGTAGCGGTTGGACGCGCGGTTATCGATCAACACATTGGGCTCGATGGTGAACGCCTCGGCGCGGGTGCGCGGCAATGGCCGGGCGGCGAGCCGGTCGGCAAGCTTGTGGCGGTTGGCGAGCGCGTCCTCGATGGCCTGGGCGAGGCGGCTCAGCCGTTCCGGCCCGGTGAAGGTGCCGCCGAGCGGATCCTGGACGAGGAAATTGTCGAGCGCCATGCCGTCGCGGGTGGTGTGGATGCGCGCGTCGATGATGTTGCCGCCGGCGACATGGATGCCGCCGGCGATGCGGTAGAAAATGCCGGGATGGTCGGCGGCGTAGACGGTGACGAGGGTCGCGGCGCGTTCGGTGTCGACCCGCGTCTCGATGACGAGCGGGCGGCCTTCGGCGTCCGCGGTCGCCATCTGCCGGGCATTGGCGATCAGCACCTCCTCGGGCTCGGCCACCCAGTAGGATTCGGGCAGGCGCTTGACGAGGGCGGCGAAGCGATCGTCGCTCCAGCCGAGCGCCACCCTGGTCGCCGCCTGCTTGGCGGCGACGCGCTCGCGCCGGCCATTCTGCTTGTGGCCGAGGCGCAGCACCTCCTCGGCCAGCTCGTAGAGATCGGTGAGCAGCTGGCGCTTCCAGCCGTTCCACACGCCCGGGCCGACGGCGCGGATATCGACCACCGTCAGCACCAGCAACAGGCGCAGCCGTTCCGGGCTCTGCACGATCTCGGTGAAGTCGATGATCGTCTTGTAGTCGCTGAGGTCGCGCTTGAAGGCGGTGGCCGACATCAGCAGATGGTGCCGCACCAGCCACGCCACCGTCTCGGTCTCGGCCGGCGTCAGGCCGAAGCGCGGGCAGAGCCGCTCCGCCACCTCGCCGCCGAGCACCGAATGATCGCCGTCCCGGCCTTTGGCGATATCGTGCAGCAGCACCGCCACATAGAGCGCCCGCCGCGACACGATCTGGCGCATCAATGTCGCGGAGAGCGGATGATCTGAATCCATCTCCCCCTTCTCGATGCGCGAAAGCAGGTCGATGGCCCGGATCGAATGCTCGTCCACCGTGTAATGGTGGTACATGTCGAACTGCATCTGCGCGACGACGCGGCCGAAGTCCGGCACGAAGCGGCTGAACACGTCGGCCTCGTTCATCCGGCGCAGCATCTTGCCCGGCGCGCGCGGAGAGGTGAGCACGTCCATGAACAGCGCGTTGGCGCGCGGGTCGTTGCGGGCGCGATCGATCAGCTTGGCGTCGCGCTGGGCAAGGCGCATCGCGGTCGGGTGGATTTCATAGCCGTGGCGATCGGCGAGCGCGAACAGCTCGACCAACCGCACCGGATCGCCATGGAAAAACGCCTCGTCCGGTACGGACAGGCGCCCGCGATCGACGATGAACCCGTTCAGATTGCTCGGCTTGCGGCGGCTGCGGATAGGCAGTGCGAAGCGCTTGCCCTTGCCCCCGAACTCCTCGTCGAGATGCGCGAGGAACACCCCCGTGAGATCGCCGACCTGCTTCGCGACCAGGAAATAATGGCGCATGAAACGCTCGACGGCGGCGCGGCCGGGGCGATCGGCATAGCGCATCCGCGCCGCGATCTCGGGCTGGACGTCGAAGGTCAGCCGCTCCTCGGCGCGACGGGTGATGATGTGCAGGTGGCAGCGCACCGCCCACAGGAAATTCTCGGCCTTCTGGAACTGGCGCAGCTCCGCGCGGGTGAGCAGGCCGGCATCGACCAGCTCCGTCACGTCGCGCACCTTGTTCACATATTTGCCGATCCAGAACAGGGTGTGGAGGTCACGCAGGCCACCCTTGCCCTCCTTCAGATTGGGCTCGACGACATAACGGCTGTCACCCATGCGCTGGTGCCGCTGGTCGCGCTCGGCAAGCTTTTCGACCACGAAGGCGCGGGCGGTGCCGGCCATCACCTCGCGCTCGAAGCGGGCATAGGCCTCGTCGTAAAGGGCGGTGTCGCCCCAGACATAGCGCCCTTCGAGCATGGCGGTGCGGATGGTGAGGTCGCTCTTGGCCATGCGGACCATGTCGTCCATTGAGCGACTGGAATGGCCGACCTTCAGGCCGAGATCCCAGAGCAGGTAGAGCATGCTCTCGATGACCTGCTCGGCCCAGGGCGTCTGCTTCCACGGGGTCAGGAAGGCGATGTCGACGTCGGAATGGAGCGCCATCTCCGCCCGGCCATAGCCGCCCACGGCGACGAGGCTGAGCCGCTCGGCGGCGGTAGGGTTGCTGGCCGGATAGAGGCGGGTGGTGGCGAAGTCGAAGACCAGACGCAGCAGCTGATCGGTGAGAAAGGCATAGGAGGCGGCGATCTCGGCGCCGCGGCCGGGCCGCTCCGTCAGTCGCGCGGCAATCTCCGCGCGGCCGCTGTCCAGCGCGCCCTTGAGCAGGCCGCACGCCTGGCGGCGCAGCACCTCGCGCTCGCCCTCCAGCGCTTCCAGCGCGTCGGCGAGGCGACGGCGATCGATGATCGCGCGGCGGTTGGTCAGCATGTCATAGCGAGCGCTCATGCAGCGAGAGATAGGCGAGGCGGCGCCCTTCGTCACGGGGGCCTTGTCGACCATGATCGACGCGCGCCTTTCCCGGCCCCAAGATTTCCTAGTTATACGATTTCCCTACTGGAGAAATAGGAGATGCTCAGACGCCGAAGGGGGAGATTCGCATGGGCATCAGGACGCTTTTCACGGCCGGCGTGGCGCTGGCGGCGATCGTCGCCCCGCAGGCCGGCCTGGCGCAGGCGGATGGCGCCGCCGCCCCGGCCGGGGCCGCCGACAATGGCGAAGTGGTGGTGACGGCGCGGCGCCGCGCCGAAAATGTGCAGGACGTGCCGATCGCCGTCTCCGTGGTCGATTCGCGCACGCTTGATGCCAACGGCACGTTCAACGTCGCCAAGCTGGTGCAGATCCAGCCGTCGCTGACCTTCTATTCCACCAACCCGCGCAACTCGGCCGCGAATATCCGCGGCCTTGGCGCGCCGTTCGGCCTTACCAATGACGGCATCGAGCAGGGCGTCGGCGTCTATATCGATCAGGTTTATAACAGCCGCATCGCCGCTGCCACGTTCGACTTCCTCGATGTCGAGCAGGTCGAGGTGCTGCGCGGACCGCAGGGCACGCTCTACGGCAAGAACACCACCGCCGGCGCCATCAACATCACCACCCGCGCGCCGACCTTCACCTTCGAAGGGCGCGCGGAGCTGACCGTCGGCAACCTCGATTATGTGCAGGCCAAGGCGTCCGTGTCCGGCCCGCTGATCGACGACAAGCTCGCCATCCGCCTCGCTGCCTCGGCGACCGAGCGGCGCGGCACCATCTACAACGTGACCAGCGACAAATGGGTCAACGCCCAGAACAACCGCGGCTTTCGCGGCTCGCTGCTGTGGAAGGCGACCGACGCCCTCAACCTCACCCTGTCGGCCGATTACAACCGTCAGAATCCGGAGTGCTGCGCCCAGATCTACGCCCGCGTCGGATCGACCCAGAGGCCGCTCAACCGGCAGTTCGCGGCGCTGGCGGCGGCGTTCAACTATGCCCCGCCAAGCATCAACGCCTTCGACCGGCTGACCGATCTCGACAGCCCGCTCGACGCCTTCCAGGAAATTGGCGGGGTATCGCTGCGCGCCGAATGGCAGCTGGGGGCGGGCACGCTGACCTCGGTCAGCGCGTGGCGCTTCTGGAACTGGGGCCCATCCAACGACCGCGACTTTATCGGCCTGCCGATCACCACCATCTCGGCCAACCCGTCGAAGCAGAATCAATATTCGCAGGAGCTGCGCTACGCGGTTTCCGGCGACCGGCTCGACTATGTGTTCGGCCTGTTCGCCTATCACCAGCGCCAGCACACGACCGGCACCCAGCAACAAGGCCCGGCGGCGAGCCGCTGGCTGCTCAACCCGACCAGCGCCAACGCGGGCAACCCCGCGGTGCTGGACGGGCTGCGCTCCGAAAACGACATCTGGCTGCGCACCACCAGCCTCGCCGCCTTCGGCCAGCTGAGCTGGAAGGTGACGGATCGTCTCAGCCTCCAGCCGGGCCTGCGCGTGAATTACGATCGCAAGAGCGGCTCCTATGTCGCCACCGTCATCACCGGCTCCGGCGTGGTGGCGAGCTGCACCAGCAACAACGGGCTCAACAGCGACCAGCGCGGCGTGCTCGCCCCGCAATGCTATGATCCGCGGTTCAGCGACTGGAACGTGTCGGGCGACTTCACCATCGCCTATGACGTATCCGACGACGTCCACGCCTACGCGACCTATGCGAAGAGCTTCAAATCGGGTGGCATCAACCTCAACGGCCTGCCGCTGGACAATAACAACAATCCCATCCTGAGCACGGCGACGGTCAAGCCCGAGGACGTCAATCATTTCGAGATCGGCCTGAAGACCCAGTTCCTCGATCGCCGCGCGACCCTGAACCTCGCCGCCTTCTGGACCGAGATCAGCGACTATCAGGCGAACGTCACCAACAATCAGGTGGGCGTGCTGCGCGGCTATCTCGCCAATGCCAACAAGGTCAGGGTGCGGGGCATCGAGGCGGATTTCCAGGCGCGGGCGACGCGCCGCCTCAACGTCTATGCCAGCGGCGCCTTCACCGACCATGAATATGTGAAGTTCACCGACGCGCCCTGCCCGCCCGAGCTGGCCGGCGGCGCCACCGCCGGCGCCGGCCAGACGCCCGGCGCCCCGGGCGTGCCCGGCGGGCTCAGCCCGGCCAATTGCGACATTTCCGGCCAGTGGCTGCCCGGCATCTCCAAATGGTCCTTCTCCTATGGCGGGGAATATCATCTGCCGGCGAAGCTGTTCGGCGAGGATGGCGAGGCCTATGTCGCGTTCGACGGCAGCTATCGCTCGAAATTCTCGTCCAATCCGTCGCGCTCGATCTACACCGATATCGACGGCTATGCGCTCGCCAACGTCCGGGCGGGCTTCCGCACCGCGAGCGGGTGGGACATTTTCGGCTGGGTGCGCAACGCCTTCGATCGCAATTATTACGAGCTGCTGGCGACCCAGTCGGGCAGTACCGGCCTCGTCGTCGGCCAGCCTGCCGACCCGCGCACCTACGGGGTAACGGCCAAGGCGCGCTTCTAGCCGTCCCCTGCCGCCGCCTTGAGCCGGTAAAGCGCATCGAGCGCCTCGCGGGGGGAGAGGGCATCGACGTCGATAGCGTCGAGCGCGGCGCGCAGCGGGTCGGCCTTGTCGGGTTCGACCGCGGCGAGGTGGGCGAACAGCGGCAGCTCGTCGAGCCCCGCGGCGATGCCGCCGGTCTTCGCCTTGCCCTCCTCCAGCTTGGCGAGCACCGCGCCGGCGCGCCTGAGCACAGCCGGCGGCAGGCCGGCCAGCCGCGCCACGGCGAGGCCGTAGCTGCGATCGGCAGGGCCGGGCGCCAGTTCGTGCAGCAGGACGAGATCGCCCTTCCATTCACGCGCGCGGACATGGTGGAGCGCCAGCGCGTCGAGCCGTTCGGCGAGCCGGGTCAGCTCGTGATAATGGGTCGCGAACAGGCAGCGGCAGCGATTGCGGTCATGCACCGCCTCGACGACGGCCCAGGCGATCGCCAGCCCGTCATAGGTCGAGGTGCCGCGGCCGACCTCGTCGAGGATGACGAAGCTCCGCTCGGTTGCCTGGGCGAGGATGGCGGCGGTCTCGACCATCTCGACCATGAAGGTGGAGCGGCCGCGGGCGAGATTGTCGGATGCGCCGACCCGGCTGAACAGGCGATCGACCAGCCCCATCGTGCAGCTCGACGCCGGCACGAAGCTGCCCGCCTGGGCAAGCACCGCGATCAGTGCGTTCTGGCGGAGGAAGGTGGATTTGCCGCCCATGTTCGGGCCGGTGACGAGCCACAGCCGCCGGTCCTCTGAGAGGCCGCAATCATTGGCGACGAACCGCTCGCCCGTCGCTGCCACGGCGCGCTCGACGACCGGGTGGCGGCCGCCGGCGACCTCGAAACAGGCGTGATCGACGAAATGCGGGCGACACCAGCCGTCCTCGCACGCGCGCTCGGCAAGGCCTGCGGCGACATCCAGCCGGGCGAGCGCGTCGGCGGTGGCGACGATCGCGGCGGTACGCGCGAGCGCGAGCGCGGTCAGCTCCTCGAGATGGGCGGCCTCGGCGGCAAGCGCGTGCGCGCCGGCCGAGGTGACCCGGCTGGCCTGCTCGTGCAGCTCCGGCGCATTGAAGCGCACGACCCCGGCGAGGGTCTGGCGATGGGTGAAGCCGGGATCGGTCATCAGCCTGTCGGCGGACCTCGCCGGCACCTCGACATGATAGCCGAGGACATTGTTGTGGCGGATCTTGAGTGCCGAGATGCCGGTGGTGTCGCGATAGCGCGCTTCCAGCGCGGCAATGGCGCGGCGCCCCTCGCCGCCGACGCCGCGCAGCTCGTCCAGCGCGGCATCATAGCCCTCGGCGATATAGCCGCCTTGAGAGGCATCGATCGGCGGCGCGGGGACGAGGGCGCGGCGCAATTCCTCGACCAGCGCGCCATGGCCCGCGAGCGCGGGCAGGAGATGGCGGAGCAGGGCCGGCGCCTCGGCGAGGCGCGTCAGCGCCTCGTGCAGCGTACGGGCGGCGTCGAGCCCGTCGCGGAGCTGGCCGAGATCGCGCGGACCGCCGCGCTTCGCGACCAGCCGGCCGAGCGCGCGGCCGATATCGGGGAGGGCGCGGAGCGCCGCCCGCAGCCGCTCGCGCTGGCCGCCATCCTCGGCCAGCCAGCCGACCAGGTCGAGCCGCCCTTCGATCTCCGCCCGTTCGACGAGAGGCGCGCCGATATCCATGGCGAGCAGGCGCGCACCGGCGCCGGTGACGGTGCGGTCGACGGCATCGAGCAGGCTGCCCTTGCGCCCGCCGCCGGACGCCTGGGTCATTTCCAGGCTCTCGCGGGTGGCGGCGTCAATCATCATGTGATCGGCGGTTGCGCGCCTGACCGGCGGCTGGAGGAGGACCGGCGCGCCGCGGCCGGCGCGGTCGAGATAGGCGAGCAGGCCGCCGGCCGCGGCAAGCTCGGCCCGCGTGAAGGCGCCGAAGCCATCGAGCGTCGCCACCCCGAAGCGCGATTTCAGCCGCTGTTCGGCCTGTCCGCTGTCGAAGCGGCCGGCCGGAATCGCATCCGCGACGAGGCCGTCCATGCCTTCGGCGACGATCGTCTCGGCAGGATTGAGGCGGGCAAGCTCGGCGGGCAGCGCCGGCCGCGTCACCGGCTGCACCTCGAAACGGCCGGTTGAGATGTCGGCGGCCGCCAGCCCCAGCTCGCCGCCGGCCTCGGCGATCGCCACCAGCCAGTTGGCGGCGCGCGCCTCCAGCAGCATTTCCTCGGTGAGGGTGCCGGCGGTAACGATGCGGATAATCGCACGGCCGACCAGCGCTTTCGAGCCGCCGCGCTTCTTCGCCTCGGCCGGTGTTTCCACCTGGTCTGCAATCGCCACCCGGTGTCCGGCCTTGATCAGGCGCGCCAGATAGGCCTCGGCGGAGTGGGCCGGCACGCCGCACATCGGCACCAGTTCGCCGCCGTGATGGCCGCGCGCGGTCAGCGCGATGTCGAGGGTGGCGGCGGCTATCCTGGCGTCTTCAAAGAATAATTCGAAGAAATCGCCCATCCGGTAGAAGAGCAGGCAATCCGGCGCCTCGGCCTTGAGCGCGTGATATTGCGCCATCATCGGCGTCGCCGCGCCGTCCTCGCTTCCGGTCATGAGGCGCTTCTAAGGGCGCCGCGTGGCCAAGGAAAGCGGGCCTATTGTATACATTTTCCCTCGGCGGCCGGCCGCTTTAGGAGAGCGGTAACAGGCAGTGAAGGAATGGCGATGACGAGCGACGGACAGAGCAGGGTGCAATTCTCCGATCGAGAGGCTCTGCTGTTCCATTCCGCGGGGCGGCCGGGCAAGATCGAGATCGTCGCCTCCAAGCCGATGGCTACCCAGCGCGACCTCAGTCTCGCCTATTCGCCGGGGGTCGCGGTGCCGGTGCGCGCCATCGCCGAGGATCCGGGCGCGGCCTATGATTATACCGCCAAGGGCAATCTCGTCGCCGTCATCTCCAACGGCACGGCGATCCTCGGCCTCGGCAATCTCGGCGCCCTCGCCTCCAAGCCGGTGATGGAAGGCAAGGCGGTGCTGTTCAAGCGCTTCGCCGATGTCGACGCCATCGACCTCGAGCTCGACACCGAAGATGTTGATCGCTTCATCGACGCCGTGTCGCTGCTCGAGCCGAGCTTCGGCGGCATCAACCTGGAGGACATCAAGGCGCCGGAATGCTTCATCATCGAGCAGACGCTGCGCGAGCGAATGAACATTCCGGTGATGCATGACGACCAGCACGGCACCGCGATCATCACCGCCGCCGGCCTGATCAACGCCTGCCACCTCACCGGTCGCGACCTGCGCGACATCGACGTGGTGGTGAACGGCGCCGGCGCCGCCGCCATCGCCTGCACCGCCCTGATCAAGGCGATGGGCGTGCCTTCCGACCGGGTGATCATGTGCGATCGCGCCGGGGTGATCTACCAGGGCCGCCTCAACGACATGGACCAGTGGAAATCCGCCCATGCCGCCAGGACCGAGCGCCGCACGCTGGCCGAGGCGCTGGAGGGCGCGGACGTGTTCCTCGGCCTGTCCGCCAAGGACGCGCTCAAGCCCGACTATGTCCGCCACATGGCCGACCAGCCGATCATCTTCGCCATGGCCAATCCCGATCCCGAGATCACGCCGCCCGCCGCGAGGGCGGTGCGACCCGACGCGATCATCGCCACCGGCCGCTCGGATTATCCGAACCAGGTCAACAATGTGCTCGGCTTCCCGTTCATCTTCCGCGGTGCGCTCGATGTCGGTGCCACCGCGATCAATGACGAGATGAAGATCGCCGCCGCCCGCGCCCTCGCCGAGCTGGCGCGCGAGCCGGTGCCGGAAGAGGTGGCGGTGGCCTATGGCGGCCCGGCGCCGCATTTCGGGCGCGACTATATCATCCCGGCGCCGTTCGACCCGCGGCTGATGGAGGTGGTGCCCGCCGCCGTCGCCCAGGCGGCGATGGAGAGCGGCGTCGCCCGCCGCCCGATCCCCGACATGGCCGCCTATCGCGAGGCGCTGAAGGCGCGGCTCAACCCGACCACCTCGGTGCTGACGCTGGCCTATGAAGGCGCGCGCGCCAGCCCGAAGCGGGTGATCTTCGCCGAGGGCGAGGAGGAGGTGGTGCAGCGCGCCGCGGTGATGTTCCGCGACGGCGGCTATGGCATACCGGTGCTGGTCGGCCGCGACGAGGTCCATGAGCAGCTGCGCGCGCTGGGCGTCGACAATCCCGAGACGATCGCCGTCCACAACAGCCGCCATTCGCCGCTGGTGCCGCGCATGGTCGATTATCTGTACGAGCGGCTTCAGCGCCAGGGATATCTGCGCCGCGACTGCGAGCGGATGGTCAACCAGGATCGCCACATCTTCGGCGCGTTGCTGCTCGCGCTCGGCGAGGCGGACGTGATGATCACCGGCGTCACCCGCCATTTCCGCCAGACGCTGAACGATGTCGAGCTGGTCATCGATCATGCCGCCGATCGCTCGCCCTTCGGCATCCATGTGCTGGTCGGCCAGAGCCATACCGTGTTCATGGCCGACACCACCGTGATCGAGCGGCCGGACGCCCAGCAGCTCGCCGATATCGCCATCCAGACGGCCGACGTCGCGCGCCGCATGGGCCATGAGCCGCGCGTCGCCTTCCTCAGCTACTCCACCTTCGGCAATCCGCCGGGCAACTGGCTCGGCAATATCCGCGACGCGGTGGCGATCCTCGACGCGCGCGGGGTCAGCTTCGAATATGAGGGCGAGATGGCGCCGGACGTGGCGCTCAACTCGAAGATGGCCGGGCTCTATCCGTTCAGCCGTCTGTCGGGGCCGGCCAATGTGCTGGTGATGCCGGGCCTGCAATCGGCCAACCTGTCCGCCAAGCTGCTCAAGGAGCTGGGCGGCGATTCGGTGATCGGGCCGATGCTGATCAACATGGAGAAGCCGGTGCAGATCGCGTCGATGACCTCGACCGCGTCCGAGCTGGTGACGCTGGCGGTGCTGAGCGCGGCAGGCATGACGAGCTGACGACGAGCGGGACGCCCGTCACCCTGAACTTGTTTCAGGGTGACGGGGGTGGGGTAGGGGAGAGGCCGCGCCTGCTCCTAGTTCGAGTTGGGATTGTCGGCTGTCGGCGCGCCCTGGCCGGAGGCCCCGACGCGGCCGATATTGCCGAACAGGTCGTTCAGGAGGCTGCTCTTGCGGCCGAGCGTGGGCGTCTTGTCGCCATAGGGCGAGACCTTGCGGATCGTCTCCAGCCCGGTGCGGTCGACGCGCGAGACGTTGCCGTCCTTGTCGAAGCGCACCGCGAGCACCGTCTGCTGTACCGGCCGCGGCGAGCGGAACGCGAACTGGCGCGTCTCGCGGGACAGATAATACCAGCTATTATCGTCGAACTCGCCCTGAAAGCTTGGGCGGCCGAGCGTCTTCGACACCGAATCCTTATTGTCCACACCCGGGCTGACCGAATCGGCCAGCACCTGATCGAACACGAAGCCCTGATGCGCGCGGAACTGTCCGCATCCGCCGAGCGACACTGCCAGCGCCGCCACACCCGTCGCCATGATCAGGCGACGTCCAACCATCGTCATTCCGCTCACTCCAGCGCCATTGCAACAGCGCCCCAGTCGCTCAATATGCCGCGTGAACGGTCGCGGCAAGGGCGGCCGGCATATCCGGAGCATCGCTTGTCCATCCTGTCCCGCCTGTTCAACGCCCGCACCTCGCGCCAGCCCTATATCCCGCTCTATACCGCGGTGGTGGCCGAGGCGCGGCGGCCCTTCTGGTATGCCGAGGGCGGGGCACCGGATACGCTCGACGGCCGCTTCGACATGGTCGCGGCGGTGATGGCGCTGGTGTTGATCCGCATGGAGGCCGATGGCGAGGCCGGGCGCGAGCCGGCGGCCCGGCTGACCGAGCTGTTCGTCGACGATATGGACGGGCAGCTTCGCCAGCAGGGCGTCGGCGACGTCGTGGTCGGCAAGCATGTCGGGCGGATGATGGCGGCGCTGGGCGGGCGGATCGCGGCCTATCGCGACGGGCTCGCCGGCGGCGACCTGGAGGGGGCGCTGGTGCGCAATCTGTGGCGCGGCCAGCCGCCGGCGATCGGGGCGGGGATTATCGCCGCCGGCATGCGGGCGCTCGCCGACCGGCTGGCGGGGCTGTCTCTCGGCCAGCTTCTGGAGGGACGGCTGTCATGATGCTGGCCAATGAATTCGCCCGCCCGATCCGCCTCGACACGCTGGGCGAAGGCGCGCGCGAGGTGACCATCGCCGCCGAGGCGGACGAGCGCGCGGCGCTCGCCAAACGCTTTCACCTCCTCTCGATCGAGCGGCTGGAGGCGACCGCCGCGCTCCGCCGGGAGGGCGAGCGGGTGTTCGTCGAGGGACGACTGGCGGCGGCGGTCACCCAATCCTGCGTGGCGACGGGCGATCCGCTGCCCGCGACGCTGGACGAGCCGTTCGCACTGCGCTTCGAGCCGACGACCGTGGCGGGGGCCGGCGATGTCGTCGAGGAGGTGGAGCTGGCCGAGGCGGACCTCGACATCGTCACCTATTCCGGGGGCACCATCGATCTTGGCGAGGCGGTGGCCGAGACGCTGAGCCTGGCGCTCGATCCCTTCCCGCGCGCGCCCGACGCCGACGACCGGCTGCGCGAGGCGGGCGTGCTGGACGAGGGCGAGGCCGGGCCGTTCGCGGCGTTGAAGGCGCTGAAGGACAAGCTGGGCGACGGCGAGTAGCGCGGGTGGCCGGCATGGCGTAGCAAGCCGGCATGGCTCGCCCCTTCTCCGCATTGCGCGCGTTCCTCGCCACCGAGGCGGCGGGCGGCGTGCTGCTGATGGCGGCGGCGGCGGCGGCGCTGATCGTCGCCAACAGCCGGCTCGGCCCCGGCTATGCGGCGCTGCTGCATGTGCAATTGGGGCCGCTTTCCGTCGCGCACTGGATCAACGACGCGCTGATGGCCTTGTTCTTCCTGCTCGTCGGGCTGGAGATCAAGCGGGAGTTCCGGGACGGCCACCTCGCCACCTGGCCGGATCGCGTCCTGCCCGGGGTTGCGGCGCTGGCCGGGATGGCGGCGCCGGCGATGGTCTATCTGATCCTTGCCGGCCATGTCCCCGGGCTGGCGCGCGGCTGGGCGATCCCGGCAGCGACCGACATCGCCTTCGCGGTCGGCGTGCTGGCGCTGCTCGGCAGGCGCGTGCCGGCATCGCTCAAGCTGTTCCTGACGACGGTGGCGATCGTCGACGATATGGGCGCGGTGGCGATCATCGCGCTATTCTATTCGGGCGGGCTGAACCTCGTCGCGCTGATGGCGGCGGCGGCGATCTTCGCGGTGATGCTGCTGCTCGGCCGGCGCGGCGTGGCCTCGCTGTCCGTCTATCTCGCGCTGGGCGCGGCGCTGTGGGTGGCGATCCACCTGTCAGGCGTGCATGCGACGGTGGCCGGGGTGCTCACCGCCTTCGCGGTGCCGCTCCGCCGCAGCCATGCGCGCCCTGACGATGCGCTATCGCCTCTCCACCGGCTCGAACACCGGCTGGCGCCGTGGGTCGGGTTCGGCATCGTGCCGCTGTTCGGCTTTGCCAATGCCGGCCTGTCCTTCGCCGGCATGGGCTGGCAGGCGCTCGCCGATCCGCTGACCCTCGGCATCGCGCTCGGCCTGTTCGTCGGCAAGCAGGCCGGCGTGCTCGCGGCGGTGTGGATCGCCGCGGCGACGGGACTGGCGCCGCCGCCGAGGGGCGCGCGCTGGCGCCAGGTCCACGGCGTCGCGATCCTGTGCGGCATCGGCTTCACGATGAGCCTGTTCATCGGCGGCCTCGCCTTCGCCGATCCGGCGCACATGGCGGCGGTGAAGCTCGGGGTGCTCGCCGGCTCGCTGCTCTCCGCGCTGAGCGGCTACGCCGTGCTGCGGTTCGCGCGTTAGCGGCTGCTGGCCGTCACCCGCCTCCGTGCGCTCAGGTGGCCGGGCATTCCCGGGCGAGGGCGGCGATGATCCCGGCAGCCTCGTGGCTGAGCGCGGTCAGCGCCTCGACCTGGTCGGGTGTCGGCATTTGCGGCCGCGTGCCGATCACGCACAGCGCGCCGAGCGTGTCGCCGGCTTCGGTGCGCAGCGGCGCGCCGGCATAGAAGCGCAGTCCGAATTCGCCGATGACCAGCGGATTGCCGGCGAAGCGGCGATCCCGGCTGGCATCGGGGACGATCAGCACCCGTTCCGGCGTCAGGATCGCATGGCCGCAGAAGGAGATCGCGCGATTGGTCTCGCACACGCCGAGGCCGATGCGCGCGGCGAACCATTGGCGATGCCGGTCGATGATCGACAATGCCGCCGTGGTCACGCCGAACAGGGCGGCGGCGCGCGCCACGATATCCTGCAGCGCCGGCTCGTCGGCGCGGCCGAGGATGCCGGAATGCTCCACGGCCGCCTGACGGCGCGCTTCGTCGGTCGGCCGCGTCGGCGGCGAATAGAAGGAGAGGAGCGAGGTCACGCCACCGCCTTCGTCAAGTAGGTGGGGTCGGCGCGGTCGATCTGGGCGAGCAGCTTCTGGAAATCGTCGGTGGTGCGCGGCGGCATGGCGGCGCGCATCGCCGCTTCGCTGAGATCGCCGCGACCGATGCGCAGCGCATTCTTGCCGCTGCGCTTGACCTCGTACATCAGCGTATCGGCCAGGGCGATGAGATCGTCCTCGCGGCCGACCTGACAGCCGTGGAGCACGATCGCGCCCATGCTGCACGTCACCGGCATGCCGGTCTGGAACAGGATGCGCGACAGGCGGGCGTGGAGCATCTCGGCGGTGGCGTCGCCGGCATCGCAATCCGGCACGGTGAGCAGCGCCACGAATTCGTCGCCACCGATGCGGGCGAAGAGATCGGTGTGGCGGATCGTGGCGGCGGCGGCTTCGGAGAAGGCGCGCAGCACCTCGTCGCCAGCGGAGTGGCCATAGCTGTCGTTGACGCCCTTGAACCCGTCCAGGTCCATATAGGCGAGGACCAGGGCGTGGCCACGGCGCTGGGCTGCGGCGACGGCGCGGCCCATCGCCTGTTCGAACGCGCCCTTGTTGAGCGCGCCGGTGAGCGCGTCGGTGGCGGCGCGCCAGCGCTCCATCTCGAGGGTCGAGCGCAGGCCGCTGACGATCAGCACCATCAGGCAGGCGGTGCCCAGCCTGTTCAGCCAGCTCAACACCGCCACCGGGCCAAGCGCGCCGAGTTGCGGCATGCTGGCGCGCAGCTGGACATAATGGACGGTGACGGTGATCAGCGAGGTGGCGACCGCGGTGACCACCCCGATCCGCTCGCCCAGCGTCCAGGCGGCGAAGCACACGATCAGCGTATAGGGCAAGGTCAGGCTCATCACCGGCCCCGTCGACAGATCGAGCGCGATCGTCGCCAGAAAGCTGGTAAGCGTGATCGCGGTCGCCGCCGGACCCGACAACGCCGTCATCAGGCCGACGAGGCGAACGAAATAACGCACCACCGGCGCGGGATTGGGAGGGACAGGCGCCAATGGTCGAACTCCGACACTCAAGGTCGGCTTATTCATGACCTGATAAAGTTAACGGCCAGTTCCCGCTTGGCGCCAGGCCCCCTCCATTCGTCGCAAAACCGCGGAATTTGCGCGGTTCACAGCTTCGCGGTCAGCTCCGGCACGATCTGGAAAAGATCGCCGACCAGGCCGATATCGGCGATCTGGAAGATCGGCGCGTCCTCGTCCTTGTTGATGGCGACGATCGTCTTGGAATCCTTCATGCCGGCGAGATGCTGGATCGCGCCGGAAATACCGACGGCGATGTAGAGCTCGGGGGCGACGATCTTGCCGGTCTGGCCGACCTGATAGTCGTTCGGCACATAGCCGGCGTCGACCGCGGCCCGGCTCGCGCCGACCGCCGCGCCGAGCTTGTCGGCCAGCGGCTCGATCACCTGCTCGAACTGCTCGGACGAGCCGAGCGCGCGGCCGCCCGAAACGATGATCTTGGCCGACGTCAGCTCCGGCCGCTCGGAGGCGGAGACCTCCTGGCCGACGAAGCTCGACAGGCCGGCATCGCCCGGACCCGACACCGCCTCGACGGCGGCGCTGCCCCCTTCGGCGGCGGCCTTCGCGAAGGCCGTGCCGCGCACCGTCAGCACGAGCTTGCCGGCAGGCGCCTTGACGGTGGCGATGGCGTTGCCGGCATAGATCGGCCGCGTGAACGTGTCGGCGCTCTCGACCGACAGGATCTCCGAGACCATCGCGACGTCGAGCAGGGCGGCGACGCGCGGCGCGATGTTCTTGCCGGAGGAGGTGGCCGGCGCCACCAGCGCATCGTGATCGGCCATCAGCGCGACGACCAGCGGCGCGACATTCTCGGCCAGCTGATGGCCATAGGCGGCGTCATCGGCGACATGGACCTTGGCGACACCGGCGATCCTCGCCGCCGCTTCGGCCACCGCGCCGCAGCCTTGGCCGGCGACCAGCAGATGGACCTCGCCCAGCTTGCCCGCGGCGGTCACCGCGGCGAGCGTGGCGTCCTTCACGACCGCATTGTCGTGCTCGACCAGAACCAGAGACTTCACGGCGTTACTCCCAGCGCCTTGAGCTTCGCGACCAGCGCGTCCACATCTGCGACCTTCTCGCCGGCCTGCCTCCGGGGCGGCTCGGCGACAGTCAGCGTCTGCAGGCGGGGCGTGGTGTCGACGCCGTAATCAGCCGGCGCCCTGGTGGCCAAGGGCTTGGACTTGGCCTTCATGATGTTGGGCAGCGAGGCGTAGCGCGGCTCGTTGAGACGCAGATCGGTGGTGACGATCGCCGGCGTCCTGAGGCTGACCGTCTCGAGCCCGCCATCGACTTCGCGCGTCACCGTCACGGCGTCGCCCGCTAGCTCGACCTTGCTCGCGAACGTGCCCTGCGGGCGGCCCATCAGGGCGGCGAGCATCTGCCCGGTCTGGTTGGAATCGTCGTCGATCGCCTGCTTGCCGAGGATGATGAGGCCGGGCTGTTCCCCCTCGGCGACCGCCTTCAGTATCTTGGCGACGGCGAGCGGCTCGACCGCATCGTCGGTCTGGACGAGGATGGCGCGATCGGCACCCATGGCGAGCGCGGTGCGCAGCGTCTCCTGCGCCTTGGCCGGGCCGATCGAGACCACCACCACCTCGGTGGCGGCGCCCTTCTCCTTAAGGCGGATCGCCTCTTCGACGGCGATCTCGTCGAACGGGTTCATCGACATCTTGACGTTGGCCAGTTCCACGCCCGACCCGTCCGCCTTGACCCGCGGCTTCACATTATAGTCGATCACCCGCTTCACGGGCACCAGGAGCTTCATCGCAGCCGGTTCCTATATTCAGCCAGTCCGACGCCGCATTCCCCCGCCGGGGCGCCCATGGCAATTGTGGACTTGCGAAACTGCGAACCCCGGACTTGCGAAGTCCGGGGCACGCCATGTCTCTGGATCAGGCGGCCTTCTTCACCTGCGCGACGATCTTGCGGGCGGCATCGCCTAGATCGTCCGCCGAGACGATCGGCAGGCCGGAGGCGGCGAGGATGTCCTTGCCCTGCTGGACGTTGGTGCCTTCCAGCCGCACGACCAGCGGCACCGACAGGTTCACTTCCTTCGCCGCGGCGATGATGCCCTCGGCGATGATGTCGCAGCGCATGATGCCGCCGAAGATATTGACGAGGATGCCCTCGACCGCGGGATCGCTGAGGATGATCTTGAACGCCGCCGTCACCTTCTCCTTGCTGGCGCCACCGCCGACATCGAGGAAGTTGGCCGGGAAGGCGCCATTGAGCTTGATGATGTCCATCGTCGCCATGGCGAGGCCGGCGCCGTTGACCATGCAGCCGATATTGCCGTCCAGCTTGATATAGGCGAGGTCGTACTTCGACGCCTCGACCTCCATCGGGTCTTCCTCGGTCAGGTCGCGCAGCGCCAGCACGTCGGGGTGGCGATAGAGCGCGTTGGAATCGAACGACACCTTGGCGTCGAGGACGAGCAGCTTGCCGTCCGTGGTCTCGACCAGCGGGTTCACCTCCAGCATCGACATGTCGGTGGCGACGAAGGCGTTGTAGAGCTGCTCGGTGACCTTGACCGCCTGCTTGTTGAGGTCGCCCTTCAGCTTCAGCGCGAAGGCGACGGCGCGGCCGTGATGCGGCTGGAAGCCCTCGGCCGGATCGATGGTGATGGTGGTGATCTTCTCCGGCGTGTCGTGCGCGACGGTCTCGATGTCCATGCCGCCCTCGGTCGAGGCGACGACGGCGATGCGGCCGGTGGCGCGATCGACCAGCATCGAGAGATAATATTCCCTGGCGATGTCGGCGCCGTCGGTGACGTAGAGGCGGTTCACTTCCTTGCCGGCCTCGCCGGTCTGGATCGTGACCAGCGTCTGGCCGAGCATTTCGCCGGCGTTCTTGCGCACGTCCTCGATCGTCCTGGCGAGGCGGACGCCGCCCTTGGCGTCCGCGGCGGCGCCCTTGAACTTGCCCTTGCCGCGGCCGCCGGCGTGAATCTGCGCCTTCACCACGTAAAGCGGGCCGGGCAGCGATTCGGCCGCCTTCACCGCCTCTTCAACGGTGAGCGCCGCATGGCCGGCCGGGATCGGAGCGCCGAACTTCGCGAGCAGTTCCTTGGCCTGATATTCGTGGATGTTCATGTCCGGCGGACTCCGATTGGCAAAAGGAGGGTTCGCGGGGGCCTAAAGCATGATTCTGCCCGCAGGCAAAGGCTCAAGGCCGCGCGAACAGGGTGACGGAGGCGACGTGGTTCATCCGCTTGCGTCCGCCGGGATCGTTGATCAGCTGGTTCAGATAGCCGAGCTCGATCGTCGAGCGGCCGGCCAGGGGCAGCTCGACGCCGGCGAAGGTGCGGATCTGGTCGAAGCCGCCGCGGGCGCCCCAATCGGTGTCGTTGAGGGCGACGAACGGCTCCGACCAGACCAGCGCGCGCGGTGCCTTCGGGCCGGCCACCGGATGGACATAGCGGATCATCTCGCGCGCCCGCCAGCCGGTGTCGCCGCCATTGGACAGGCGGCGATGCTCGAGCCGGGTGCGCGAGGAGAGGGTGCCCCCGGCGATATTGCCGAGCGTCCAGCTGATCTGGGTGAACAGCCGTTCCTCGTTGCGGTCCTGCCCGTGGCGGCCGGGCAGCATGATATGCGCATAGCCGCCATAGACGGTCAGCGCGTCCGAGAATTTCCAGCCGATCGCCGGCCTGAGCAGCAATTGATGCAGCCGGCCGGCATCGTCGCCCATCCGCCCCTGGATTTCGGCGAAGTAGGAGAGCCGGCCCTTGAGCGACCCCATCAGCGTCGCGTTGGCCCAGAGCTGGGCGTCTTCACTGGTGCCGGCCAAGGCCGGCGCGGCGAGGCAGGCGAACGCCGCCGCCGTCGCGCGGGTGAGGGAAAAAACCGGCAGGGTCGAGGACATGGGCGCTCCGCTTGGGCATGAACCAATCGCCCGGGCAGAAGCGATGCGTCCTCCTAGCGGCGAAGCGCACCGAATAATGTTTCAAAGTTGGTCGCGGCGCATCGCGAAGATCGTCTCGTGCGGCTCATAGGCCGTCATGCGCTGGAGCAGTTCGTCGAGCGTGTCGGCGGCGATCAGGATGCCGCGATGCTGCGGGCGGACGAACCCGGTCCCGGCCATGGTCGCCGCGAAGGCGATCAGCCCGTCATAAAAGCCGGCGACGTTGAGCAGGCCGACCGGCTTGGCATGATAGCCGAGCTGCGCCCAGCTCATCGCCTCCCACAATTCGTCCATCGTGCCGGTGCCGCCGGGGAGGGTGATGAAGCCGTCGCAAAGATCGGTGAACGCCTGTTTGCGGGCGTGCATGGTCGCGACGATGTCGAGCCGGGTGAGGCCGGTATGCGCCACCTCGCCGTTGACCAGCGCCTCGGGGATGACGCCGATCACCTCGCCCCCCGCCGCCAGCGCCGCGTCCGCCACGGCGCCCATCAGGCCGAGCCGGCCGCCGCCATAGACGATGCCGATGCCGCGCTCGGCGAGCGACCGGCCGACCGCGCGGGCGCTGTCGATGTACACCGGATCGGCGGGCGTCGCCGACCCGCAATAGACTGCGATGCGCTTCACGGGTGCGATTCCTCCAGCATCAGCTGCGCCGTCGCCTGCGCGGACGCGATCACGGCGGGGATGCCGGCGCCGGGATGGGTTCCCGCGCCGACGAAATAGAGATTGGGGATGGCGTCGTCGCGATGATGGACGCGCAGCCAGCCGGACTGGCTGAGCCGCGGCTCCAGGCTCCACGCCGAGCCGAGATGCGCCGAGACGTCGCGGCCGAGATCGGCAGGCGTGACATGGGCGCGGGTGACCAGCCGGTCGCGGAGGCCATGGATCAGCCGGCTCTCGACATGATCGAGAATGCGGGTCGCGTAGGCCTCGCCCTCGCCATCCCAGTCGATCGGGAGCTTGCCGAGATGCGGCACCGGCACCAGCGCGGTGAAGCTCGACATGCCCTCGAGTGCGAGGCCGGGATCGGTGACACTTGGATGATAGAGATGGATGAGGGCATCTGCCGACAGCACCCCATGCTCGTAGATGTCGCGGAACAGCCCGGCATAGCGCGGGCCGAACAGGATGCTGTGGTGGGGGATGCCGGGCCAGATTCCCTCGATGCCGAAATGCACCACGAAGGCGGACGGGGCGAAGCGCCGCCGGGCCAGCCGGTCGGCCGCCTTGCGGCCGCGATGGGTGTGGCCGAGCAGGCGCGCATAGCTCGCCACGACATCGGCGTTGGAGGCGACCGCGTCGAAATCGGCCTGCCAGCCGCTCGCCGTGCGCACGCCGGTGGCGCAATCGCCGCGGGTCTCGATCTCGACGGCCGCATCGCCGAGCATCAGCGTGCCGCCGAGCCGCTCGAACAGGCGGGCCATCGCCAGGGCCAGCGCCTGCATGCCGCCGCGCGGAAACCAGACGCCGCCGTCGCGCTCCAGCTTGTGGAGCCAGGCGTAGAGCGCGCTCGCCGTCATCGGGTTGCCGCCGGCCTGCAGCGCCTGGATGCTGAGCGCCTCGCGCAGATGCTCGTCCCTGACGAAGCGCGAGGCGAGCGCGTGGAGCGGCCGCCATGCCTGATGCCGCGCGAGCAGCGCCGCCGCCCGGGCCAGCCCGGCGCGATCGTCGAAGGCATGCGGCCCTAGCCCGTCGCGGACATCGCGCGACACGGCGGCGGCATAGCCGAGGAAGCGGCGATAGCCGCCGGCATCTTCCGGGCGGAGCGCGCCGATCTCGCGGATCATCGCCGGGTCGTCGTCGGAGAGGTCGAAACGGGTGCCATCCGGCCACATCAGCCGGGAGAAGGGCGTGACCGGCAGCAGCTCGACGTCGCGGGCGAGATCATGGCCGCTCAGCGCCCATAGCGCGTGTATCGCCTGCGGGTCGGTGAGCGTGGCAGGCCCGTCGTCGAAGCTGAAGCCCTGCCGGGCGCTGCCGCGGACCATGCCGCCGGGCCGGTCGCGCGCCTCGATCACGGTGGTGGCGATGCCCGCCGCCTGGAGGCGGATGGCCAGCGCCAGGCCACCGAAGCCCGCACCGATGACGGCAGCCCTCTTCATCCGGTCCATTCCATCACCCCGCGCCTGCCCGGGACTAGCGGATCAGGCGGGCTGCCCACAAGGGACGCGCATGCGCCAACGCACGACGAACGCGCAACGAGGCGGCAGGGTCGCGCCTTGGGCGACGGATTGCCCGGCTTCGTCGAGCAATGGGTGCCGCGGCCGGCACACCGCCTAAACGGCCGCAATCGACGGCCGGCGGAGAACGGCCGTTTCATCGCAGATCAAGGAAATCAGCCATGTTCTTCCGTTCGCTCGCGGCCGGCCTCGTCGCGCTCGCCGCCACCACCATGACCGTCCTCTTCTCGGCCGCTCCGGTGGAGATGGCCTATAGCTATCGCAGCACGTCCACGCTCGTCGCCTGATGGGGCGGCGACGGCCCACGGCCGGCTCCATTTTGGCGGGGCCGGCCGTCATGCTATAAGGGCGCGGGGTCGCTGAGGGGGTGCATCATGAAGATGCGCGGGTTGGTGCCTGTCCTGATGCTGCTGCTCGTCGCAGGCTGCAATTCCGAATCGAACGGCGCTGTCGAGAACGTGTCTGCCGAGGACAGTGCGGACGCAGTGCCGCCGCCTCCGCCGCCGCCGCCTCCGGGCGCGCTGGTTTTCTGCCCGGAGGTCGGGCGCCGCATCAGCCAGCAGGATTGCGACGACCTCACCGCCGTCGCCGATCAGGCGCGGCAGGGCGTCGCCGCCTTCAACGCGCCCGAGCCCATGTATCGCGGCAAGACGGTGACGCTGCAACTGGCCATCGGCTTCGCGCCGCCACCGGCCGAGCCCGGGGAGATGACGCCGGACAATGTCGCTGCCGGCTCCAACGACATCGCCGCGATCGGCACTCCCGACGTTGGCGAGGCGATCTCCAACGCCGCTGCCGGCCACAACCGGCCCGAGCCGGCGCGCGTGCGGCCGGTGCGGCCGGTGTCTCCGTCCGACACGGTCGGCCAGCTTCCCGGCAAAGTGGTCAGCTACCAGCCGGTGGTCGGCCGCTATATGCGCGCGACGCTGACCGGCGAGGGCTTCGCGATCAAGGCCCGCTCCGCCGAGCAGCAGGAGCTGTTCATCGGCGACCAGACGACCTGGGAATGGGATGTCACCGCGGAGAAGGGCGAGCGCCACGTCCTCACCCTCAAGACCGTGGTCGAGGGGGTCACCGCCGATGGCCGCCATTATCCGCTGCGCAGCACCACCCGCAACCAGGTGATCGACGTCAAGCTCAGCACCGCCGACAAGCTGCACGACTGGCTGGACGCGGTGCCGGGCTGGCTGAAGCTGGCGACCGCCGCGCTGACCGGGCTCGCCGCGCTGTTCGGCGCGGTGTGGGCGGTGGTTCGCGCCGCACGGGGCACCGCCAGGTAACGGCGCTTGGCAGGCCGGCCCGGTGGGCCTACAATCATGCCATCCCCGGGGGACCGCGCGCGCGGTTGAGAGGCGGCGATCCGGCCGCGACCCGTCGAACCTGATCCGGTTGACACCGGCGTAGGGAGGGAGATCGGGCCGCCCGCTCTCCATCCCGTCATTTGGAGAGCTTGCGCGATGGCCGATATCCCCGCCCGTACCGAGATGCGCGTCACCACCGGGCCGATCCGCGGCTCGGCCAAGATCCATGTCGGCCCGTATCGCGTCGCGATGCGCGAGATTTCGCTGGAGCCGGGCTCCGGCGAGGCGCCGGTGCGCGTCTACGACACCTCAGGCCCCTATAGCGATCCTGCTGCCCAGATCGACATCATGGCCGGCCTGCCGGAGCTTCGCCGCGACTGGATTCGCGGCCGCGGCGACGTCGAGGAATATCCCGCCCGCGCCGTGAAGCCGGAGGATAATGGCCAGCTCGGGCCGGACCGTTCCGGCGGCGTCCCGCCCTTTCCCCGCGTCCGCCCGCGGCCGTTGCGCGCGGTGGCCGGCGGCAATGTCACCCAGATGCATTATGCGCGGCGCGGCATCATCACCCCCGAAATGGAATATGTCGCGGAGCGCGAGAATCTCGGCCGCGCGCGGCTCGCCGATCATGTCCGCGACGGGCAGGATTTCGGCGCCGCGATCCCGGATTTCGTGACGCCCGAATTCGTCCGCGACGAAGTGGCGCGCGGCCGCGCCATCATCCCTGCCAACATCAATCACCCGGAAAGCGAGCCGATGGCGATCGGCCGCAATTTCCTCGTCAAGATCAATGCCAATATCGGCAATTCCGCCGTCGCCTCGGATGTCGCCAACGAAGTCGACAAGATGGTGTGGGCGATCCGCTGGGGCGCGGACACGGTGATGGACCTCTCGACCGGCCGCAACATCCACGACACGCGCGAATGGATCCTGCGCAACTCGCCCGTTCCGATCGGCACCGTGCCGATCTACCAGGCGCTGGAGAAGGTCGGCGGCATCGCCGAGGACCTCAGCTGGGAGATATTCCGCGACACGCTGATCGAGCAGGCCGAGCAGGGCGTGGATTATTTTACCATCCATGCCGGCGTGCGCCTGCCGTTCATCCCGATGACGGCGAAGCGGGTGACCGGCATCGTCAGCCGCGGCGGCTCGATCATGGCCAAATGGTGCCTCGCGCACCACAAGGAGAGCTTCCTCTACGAGCGCTTCGAGGAGATCTGCGAGATCATGAAGGCCTATGACGTGGCCTTCTCGCTGGGCGATGGCCTCCGCCCCGGCTCGATCGCCGACGCCAATGACGAGGCGCAATTCTCCGAGCTGGTGACGCTGGGCGAGCTTACCCAGATCGCGTGGAAGCATGATTGCCAGGTGATGATCGAAGGCCCCGGCCATGTGCCGATGCACAAGATCAAGGCCAATATGGACAAGCAGCTCGAGGCGTGCGGCGAGGCGCCCTTCTACACGCTCGGGCCGCTGACCACCGACATCGCGCCGGGCTACGACCATATCACCTCGGCGATCGGGGCGGCGATGATCGGCTGGTTCGGCACGGCGATGCTCTGCTACGTGACGCCGAAGGAGCATCTCGGCCTGCCGGATCGCGACGACGTGAAGGTGGGGGTCGTCACCTACAAGCTCGCCGCCCATGCCGCCGATCTCGCCAAGGGCCATCCCGCCGCCAAGGTGCGCGACGACGCGCTCAGCCTCGCGCGCTTCGAGTTCCGCTGGCGCGATCAGTTCAACCTGTCGCTCGACCCCGAGACGGCCGAGCAATATCACGACCAGACGCTGCCGGCGGAAGGCGCCAAGACGGCGCACTTCTGCTCGATGTGCGGGCCGAAATTCTGCTCGATGAAGATCACGCAGGAGGTTCGTGACTTCGCCGCGAAGCAGAACGCGCCCGCCGACAGCTTCCTCGCCGCCGAGGCCGGCATGGCCGAGATGAGCGAGAAGTTCCGCGAAAAGGGCAGCGAGATCTACCTGCCGGCCGCGGAGTGAGGCGCGGGCGGGCGCTGGCGGCCGGTCAGGCCGCCGCGCCCGCCGCGGTCAGCAGCACCTCGCCCTCGTCCTCGCCGTCCCAGTAATGGATGCGAGTGGCGTGGACTTTGATCATCGCGATGCCGGGCGTGTCGGGGCCCTGCTCGAACCAGCGATCGAGGTCCTTGGTCCAATGCTCGGCGAAGCGCGCCTTGTCGCGGATGATCTCGGCGTCCCCTTCCACCGATACGAAGAACGGTCGCTGGCCGAAGATGCCGGCCTTGCCCTGGAAGCTCAACCCGACGCGGGCGTCGCGGGTGATGTCGGCGACCATATGCGAGCCGGCCCAGGTAAAGAAATAGCTGTCGCCATCATAGGCGACGTCGCGATTGGTGCTCATCGGCCGGGCGGCGATGGCGTCGTTTTCGGCCCGGGTGGAGAGCATCGCGAAGTCGATGTCGCGCATCTTTTCGGCGATCTCGCCAAGGCTGCGGTCCGGCATGTTCGGGCTCCTCTCCATCATCAGCGGGAGTGTTTGAACGCCGGGCGGGCGGAAGGGTGCCCTGCCGAGGGTGTGAACCCTCAGGGGGCGATCCCGGCCATTGCCGTTATCGGCGTCGAACCCTATCCCGCCGCCGGACCCGGATCGGCCGGCAGGCGCCAGTCGATCGGCTTCTGGCCGAGGCTTTCAAGGAAGGCGTTGGCCCTGGAGAAATGGCGGCTGCCGAAGAAGCCGGTATGGGCGGAAAGCGGCGAGGGGTGCGGCGCCTTCAGCACCAGATGGCGGCCGCCGCGCTCGACACTGTCGACGAACGCCGCTTTTTTCTGGGCGTGGCTGCCCCACAGCATGAACACCACCGGTTCGGCGCGCGCGTTGACGAGGCGGATGACGGCGTCGGTGAATTTCTCCCAGCCACGGCCCTGATGGGATGCGGCCATGCTCATCTGCACCGTCAGCACCGCGTTGAGCAGCAGCACGCCCTGCCGCGCCCAGTGCTCGAGGAAGCCGTGACGGGCCGGCGGGATGCCGAGATCGGCCTCCATCTCCTTGTAGATGTTGACCAGGCTCGGCGGCACGCGGACATCCGGCCGTACCGAGAAGCACAGGCCATGCGCCTGGCCGGGGCCGTGATAGGGATCCTGGCCGAGGATGACGACGCGCACCTGATCGAGCGGCGTCAGGTCGAGCGCGCGGAACCACTCATTGGCCCGGGGGAAGATGCGCTTGCCGGCCTGTTTCTCGGCGACGAGGAAAGCACGCAACGCCGCCATATAGGGGCTGTCGAACTCGGCGCGCAGCGGCTCCAGCCAGCCGGGATGGAGTTTGACCTCGGCCATCGCCGCCTAGCCCTCCCCGAAGCGGTGAGGCAGGGCCGGCAGGCGGGCGACGAGGGCGGCGTGCAGCTCCTCGCGCCGCTCCCACAGCCGGGCATACCAGTCCGCCCGCGCCTGCGCCTGATCGGCGAACATGCGGGCGTCGCGGACGCCCTCCCACGCGGCGCGGGCCAGCGCGCGGCGGCGGGCCGGATCGTCGAGCAGGCCGGTGAGCAGAGGCGCCCAGTCGGCCAGCGTTTGTGCGATAAGGCCGGTCTCGCCGTCACGGATGCTCTCGGCATAGACCGCCGGGGAGGCGATGGCGGCAACGCCCTGCGACGCGGCCTCGACATATTTGATGTCGCTCTTGAACGTCTCCGCCTCCAGACCCTCGAGCGGCATCAGCACGATGTCGCACGCCGCCATCGCCTCCAGATAGGCGTCATAGGGCTGGGCCGGCAGGAAGCGCTTCCGCTCGGTGGGCAGCATCTCGAAGAAGCGCCGATCATGGACGACGGTGAATTCCGTGTCCGGGTGAGCGGCGATCGCCGCCGCCAGCGAGGCGGCGACGGGGCCGCTGAACCCCTCGCGATTCAGAGCGCCGTAGAACACCCGCGCCGGTCCCGCGCCACGTTCCGGAAACGGCGGCAGCGCGAAGGCGGTGTTGGGAAAGACGGCGACCTCGTGGTTGTGCGCGCGGATGGCGTGGGCGAGCGGCAGCGTCGAGGTCTGCACGGCATGGGCAGCGGCCGTCGCCAGCCATTTGAGCGGACTGTCCGGCTGATGGTGGACGCGCGCCATGAGGTCGGGGTGGTCGTCCAGCTCGGCGACGACGATCCAGCCATGGCGCACGGCATGGGCGATGGTGCCCGTCCAGGCCACCGGGTCCCGCGGCGCGGCGCGCTGGATGACGAGGACCTTGGGCGCGTCCACCGGGAGGTGCGGCAGCCGCGCCTCCGATTCCTGATAGCCGACGGTGAGATCGGGCACCGACTGGAGCTGTTCGGCCGGCAGGCGGGTGCGCACGTCCATCAGGCGCGGGGCGAGGGCGGCGATCTCGACATGGACGAGCGGGGCGGCGGGCCGCGCCGTCTTCTCCGCGACGACGACATATTGCAGCGTCGAGGCGCGCTGAATGAACGCCTGGCGATCCAGCCCCATATGCCGGGCGACGTCGGCAAGCGGGCCGATCCACTGCTGCGCGGTATCGCGATCGAGCAGAAACTGGCGCGGGCGCACCTTGCGCGTGCGATAGCCGGCGCGCACCAGCGCGTCCTCGAGCGACGCCAGCGTGAAGAAGCGCAAATGGGTGCGGTCGAACAGGCCCGAGTCGTCGCTCGGCCAGCGCCCGTTGATGAGGTGGTAAAGCGCTGACCAGTGGCCGACATTCGGCACGCTGAGCACGAGATGGCCGTCATCGCCAAGCAACCGGTAGAGCCGGGCGAGCACCGCGTCGGCATCGCGGAAATGCTCCAGCACGTCGCCGAGCACGATCGCGTCGAACGGCTCGCCGCCGGTGATCTCGGCGTCGCTCATCGCCTCGAAATCGCCGCGCAGCAGCCGATCGACCACCGTTTCGGCATGATCCGCGGAGGGCCCGTGCATTTCGACGGCGGTGTAATGGCCGAGCGGATTGCGCGCCTTGTACGCCGCGGCGAGCGCCCCCTCGCCGCAGCCGAGCTCCAGCACCCGGCCGGCTGCAAGCGGCACCCAGCGGAGCAGCTCCGGATTGACGTTGCCAAAATAGGTCATCGCCGAGCGATGCGCGAAATGATCGCGGGCGGCAAGCCGGACCCTAGGATCCTGGCGCCCAGCCGGCCGGGGCGCGGGTGAAGCCGGAGAAGGCGAAGCCCGGCACCACCACGCAGCTCAGCAGCGCCCAGCCCGATCCGGCATGGGCGGAACGCCAGTCGCCGGCGGCGACGAAATGCTGCGGCCGCTGGCCGGCGAGGATTTCGGGACCGAGCATCATCGTCGTGGTCGGCCCGCGGTCCCCGGCGGCGGCGGAGAGGGCGACGGGCGCGCCGGCGTGCCACAGCCACAATTCGCCGGCATCCATGCGATGCCAATGCGAAGTCTCGCCCGCTTCCAGCAGCAAATGGATGGCGGTGCCCGCCGAGCGGCCCTCGTCGGTCAGCGGCGCGCGCCACGTCTCGCGAAACCAGCCGCCCTCCGGATGTTGGGTCAGGCCCAGCGCAGCGATGATCTGGCGAAGCTTCTGCATCGCGACGGACTGTGTGCCGCCTCGCCGGGCCGTGCAAGCTGGCTGATCGGCCGGGCTCAGCGCGGCGCCAGCCAGCCGGCGAGCAGATAGGCGGCGACGCCGACCACGCCGAAACTGAACAGGGTGAGCAGCGCCACGGCGACGCGCACCAGCGTCACGTCGAGCCCGGTGCGCTGCGCGATCCCGGCGCACACGCCCATCAGCCGGCCATTACTGCGATCGAGTCGGAAAATCCCGGTCGTCATCGTCGGTCTCCTCAGGCGGCGGATCAGGCGGAGATGGCGCGGGCGACGGCCTGGCGCTCGGCGGCGCGGGCCGGACCGACGGCGGCGGTGATCAGCGTGGCGCTCATCACCAGCGCGCTGGCGACGGAGAGCATGGTGCGGGAAAGCTCGGACTTGAACATGATCATTCTCCTCAGCTGCGGAAGCGCCGTCATGCTGGGGAGATTGCACGGGTCGTGCCAAATGCTAACATACGATAATCTAATGATTATCGCGAACCAGGCGCAGTTTGCCGTTCCAACTCATGGCGAACTGCGCCAAGATTTCGCAATTGTCACCGCTAGCCGTTGACGATCGTCCCGCCATTGGGGTGTAGCACCTGCCCGGACATGTAGCGGGCATCCTCACAGGCGAGGAACAGGAAGGACGGCGCCACCTCATTGGGCTCGCCGGGGCGGCCCATCGGCGTGTCCTTGCCGAAATCCTTGAGCTTTTCGGGGCTCGCCCCGCCGCAGGGATTGAGCGGCGTCCAGATCGGCCCCGGCGCCACCGCGTTGACGCGGATCCCCTCGCCGACGAGGTTTTCGGACAGCGAGCGGGTGAAGGCGGTGATCGCGCCCTTGGTGGAGGAATAGTCGAGCAGCTCCTTCGAGCCCTGATAATTGGTGACCGAGGTACAGTTCACGATCGCCGCGCCACGTTTCAGGTGCGGGCGGGCGGCCTGGGTCATGAAGAACATGCCGAAGATGTTGGTCTGGAAGGTGCGGCGCAGCTGCTCCTCGGTGATATCCCGGATGTCCTGGTCGGGATGCTGCTCCCCGGCATTGTTGACGAGGATGTCGAGCCGGCCGAACGCGGCTACCGTCTCGGCGACGGCGCGATCGCAGAATGCCTTGTCGCCGACGTCGCCGGCGAGGGTGATGGCGCGGCGGCCCTCGGCCTCGACCGCGCGCCTGGTTTCGGCGGCGTCGTCATGCTCGCAAAGATAGACGATGGCGACGTCCGCGCCCTCGCGCGCGAACAGCGCCGCCACGGCGCGGCCGATGCCGCTGTCCGCCCCGGTGATCAGCGCCGCCTTGCCGGCCATCCGCCCGGAACCCGGATAGAGCGGCTGCCACTCCGGCTGGCGATCGAGCGCGCTCTCGTGGCCCGGCAGGCCATCCTCATGGATCATCGGTTCGGTGTCGGCCATCATCGTCTCTCTCTTCCACACGGGCTGTACCCCGTGGAGAGAACGGCCGCGGCCGCGAACGGTTCAGCCGTGCGGCAGGCTGGCGAGGGTGCGCCGCGCGCTCTCGGCGCTTTCCGGGCGGCAGCGGGCGAGGACGGTGGGGAAATCGAGGTCGAGGTTGCGGCCGAGGACATGGCCCATCGCCGCCTGGCAGGCCTCGGCGGAAGGGTAGGGCGTGCTGGCGATGCGCACCTCGCGGCATAACGCCTCGGCATCGCCGCAGCCCAGTATCGCCATGATGAACAAGGTCGGCCCCATCGTCCGATGCCCCCGATCCGCGGCCCGTCCGCGCTTCCTGCAGATTTCACGACAGGGCGCTGCGACAAAACGCTTCGTCGACGGAGCCGTTCCACCGCGCGACTGGCGTGGCGGCGCGGACGCCCTATCTTGGGCGCCGACATGCCACCTGCCCATTCGACCACGCCGGCGCCCGCGCCGCGCCCGCGCGCCGGCTTTGCCGCGCTCCGCCGTTTCCTCCCCTATCTGTGGCCGGCCGATGCGCCGGCGCTGCGCGCCCGCGTCGTCATCGCGCTGATGCTGGTGATCGGGGCGAAGGCGATCACCCTGCTGATGCCGTTCGCCTACAAGGCGGCGATCGACCGCATGGCGCCGGGTCTGGAGCCGGGGGTGGGGCTCGCCGTGGCGCTGGTCGCCGCCTATGCCGGCGCGCGCTTTGGCGGCGTGTTGTTCGACAATCTGCGCAACGCGATCTTCGAGCGGGTCGGCCAGGATGCGGCGCGGCGGCTCGCCGTGCAGGTGTTCGAGCATCTCCACCAGCTCTCGCTGCGCTATCATCTCGAGCGGCGCACCGGTGCCCTCACCCGCATTATCGAGCGCGGCACCAAGAGCATCGATTCGATGCTCTACTTCCTGATCTTCTCGATCGGGCCGACGATCCTCGAACTGGTCGCAGTGTGCATCATCTTCCTCGGCAAGTTCGGCTGGGGGATGGTGGGGGCGACGGTGGCGATGGTCATCGCTTATGTGGTGTTCACGCGCCGGGTGACGGAATGGCGCATCGGCGTGCGCCGCGAATGGGCGGAGTTCGACGCCCGCACCACGCAGCGTGCGGTGGATTCGCTGCTCAATTACGAGACCGTCAAATATTTCGGTGCCGAGCAGGTCGAGGCGCGCCGCTACGAAAGCGCCGTCCGCCAGCTCACCGACGCGACGGTGAAGGTCGAGGGCTCGCTCGCCGCGCTCAACATCGGCCAGTCGCTGATCACCAACCTGATGATGGCCGGCGCCATGGGCTATACGGTGTGGGGCTGGAGCAAGGGCCAGTTCACCACCGGCGACGTGGTGCTCGTCAATACCCTGCTCGCCCAGCTGTTCCGGCCTCTCGACATGCTCGGCATGGTCTATCGCGAGATCCGCCAGGGGCTGATCGACATGGAGGCCATGTTTGGCCTCGTCGACACGCCGGCCGAGGTCGTCGACAAGCCCGGCGCGGCGGCGCTTGCCGTTGCCGGCGGCGCGGTGCGCCTCGAAAATGTGCGCTTCGCCTATGATCCGGAGCGGCCGATCCTGAACGGCATCGACATCGACGTGCCGGCCGGACGCACGCTGGCAGTGGTCGGGCCGTCGGGCGCCGGCAAGTCGACGCTCGCCCGGCTGCTCTATCGTTTCTACGAGGTGACGGGCGGTCGCATCCTCATCGACGGGCAGGACATCCGCGAGGTCAGCCAGGCATCGCTGCGCGCGGCGATCGGCATCGTGCCGCAGGACACGGTGCTGTTCAACGACACCATCGGCTACAATATCGGCTATGGGCGCGACGGCGCCTCGCAGGCCGAGATCGAAGAGGCCGCGCGCGGGGCGGCGATCCATGATTTCATCGCCAGCCTGCCCGAGGGCTATGCCACCCGCGTCGGCGAACGCGGGCTGAAGCTGTCCGGCGGCGAGAAGCAGCGCGTCGCCATCGCCCGCACGCTCCTCAAGGACCCGCCGGTGCTGATCCTCGACGAGGCGACCAGCGCGCTCGACAGCCGTACCGAAGCCGATATCCAGGAGACGCTGGCGCGGGTGTCGGCGCGGCGGACGACGATCGTCATCGCGCATCGCCTCTCGACCGTGGTCGACGCCGACGAGATCGTGGTGCTGGAGGCCGGGCAGGTGGCGGAGCGCGGCACCCATGCGGCGCTGCTGCGCATGGGCGGGCTATATGCCGAGATGTGGAACCGGCAGGCCGCCGAGCGCGAGGCGGCCGAGGCGCTGGCGGCGGAGTAACCCCCGTCACCCGGAATTCGTTTCGGGGGCCGCTCCTCCACAGGCTTCGGAGAGTGCGGCCGGGTGGATGCCGAAGCAAGTTCAGCATGACGATGGCGTGAAACCCGCTAGAGACACGTCTGTGACCGATCCCGCCACCATCCTCCACCAGGTCTTCGGCTTTCCCGGCTTTCGCGGCGTGCAGGAGCAGGTGGTCGGCCGCGTCATGGCCGGGCGGCATACCGCCGCGATCATGCCGACCGGCGCCGGCAAGTCGCTCTGCTATCAGCTGCCGGCGCTGGCGCGGCCCGGCACCGGGCTGGTCATCTCGCCGCTGATCGCGCTGATGCACGATCAGGTGCGCGCCGCCACCGCGCTCGGTATCCGCGCCGCCACGCTGACCTCCGCCGACGATAACCGCGCCGAGACGATCGCCCGCTTCCGCGACGGCGCGCTCGACCTGCTCTATGCCGCGCCGGAACGCGCCAGCCAGGCGGGCTTCCGCGACCTCGTGGCGCGCGTGCCGCTGTCGCTGATCGCCATCGACGAGGCGCATTGCGTATCCGAATGGGGCCATGATTTCCGGCCGGACTATCGACTGCTGCGGCCGTTGCTCGATGCATTTCCCGAGGTTCCCCGCCTCGCGCTCACCGCCACCGCCGACGCGCATACCCGCGCCGACATACTCGCCCAGCTCGGCATCCCCGAGGACGGGCTGATCGTCGCCGGCTTCGACCGGCCGAACATCCGCTACACCGTCACCCCGCGCGACGGCATCGGCAAGCAGCTCGGCCAGCTCGTCCAGCGCATTCCCGGCCCCGGCATCGTCTATGCCGCCACGCGCGACATGACCGAGAAGCTGGCCGCCCAGCTCGGCGCTGGCGGTCGCGCGGTGCGCGCCTATCACGCCGGCCTCGATCCCGCCGTGCGCCAGCGCAACCAGGCGGATTTCGTCGCCTCCGAGGAGATGGTGATGGTCGCCACCATCGCCTTCGGCATGGGCATCGACAAGCCGGACGTGCGCTTCGTCGCCCATGCCGGCCTGCCGAAATCGATCGAGGGCTATTATCAGGAGACCGGCCGCGCCGGCCGCGACGGAGAGCCGGCCGAGGCGCACCTGTTCTGGGGAGCGGAGGATTTCGCCCGCGCCCGCCGCCGTGTCGAGGCCGAGGTGGAGGAGGCGCGCCGGCCCGGCGAGCGTACCCGGCTGAATGCGCTCGCCGCGCTGGTCGAGTCGCCCGGCTGCCGCCGCGCCATCCTGCTCCGTCATTTCGGCGAGACCCCGCCCGAGACCTGCGGCAATTGCGACAATTGCCTCGCCCCGCCGGCCACGGTCGACGCCACCGAGATCGCCCGCAAGCTGCTCTCCGCCGCCTTCCGCACCGAGATGCGCTTCGGCGTCAATCATCTCGCCGAGGTGCTGGCCGGCAACGACAATGAGAAGGTGCGAAGTTTCGGCCATCATCGCCTGTCGGTGTTCGGCATCGCCGACGCCGACGAGATCAGGCTGGTCAAGCCGGTGGCGCGCGCCCTGATCGCGCGGGATGCCCTGCGCGCCGACGAGTTTGGCGGCCTGTCCTTCGGGCCGGCGGCGCGGCCGATCCTCAAGGGCGAGGAGAGCGTGCCACTGGTCCTCCCTCCGGCGCGGCTGCGGACGCGGGGCGCCAGGGGCAAGGCCGCCGAGGATCATCCGCATGATCCGCTGTTCGAGGCGCTGCGCGCGTGCCGCCGCGACATCGCCCGCGAGCGCGGCGTGCCGCCCTATGTCATCTTCCACGATTCGACATTGCGGGAGATGGCGGCGTTCCGGCCGCGCGACATCCACGCGCTCGGCCAGATCACCGGAGTAGGCCAGGCCAAGCGCGAGGCCTATGGAGACGCGTTCCTGAACGTCATGCGCGAATGGAGGGAAGAATGAGCGAGTTCAAGAAGCTGAGCGACCAGGTCTTCGTCTCGCGGCAGATCACCGTCGCCGATGTCGAAGAGGCCAAGCGTCTGGGAGTGACGCTGATCATCAACAATCGTCCGGACGGCGAGGAGCCGGGCCAGCCCACCGCCGCCGAGATCGGCGCCGCCGCGAAGGCCGCGGGCATCGATTATCGCACCGTGCCGGTCGATCATTCCGGCTTTCGCCCCGAGCAGGTGGCGGCGATGGGCGAGGCGCTGGACGGTGCCAGTGGCCCCGTGCTCGCCTTCTGCCGATCCGGCATGCGCTCTACGGCGCTGTGGGCGCTGTCGCAGCGTGGCAAGGGTGCGGACGGCGCGGCGCTGATGTCGAGCGCGCGCAACGCCGGCTATGATCTCTCCTCAATCAGCGGCGCCTTGACCCGCTGACCCGCCCGTCGCCGGAAGGCAGACAAAAAAAGGGCCGGTCCCGAGGGGCCGGCCCTTAAGTTTTAGGAGAGGATGCCTGAAAGGCAGGTCCTTTTTCGCAACGAATCGGTCATTGTGCAAGTGCGTAATAGCGCTACACGGTTGCAAAGACTGCAATCAAGAAAATGGCCGTTTTACGAGGATGGGATCGGTAACATTTCGGGACGTTAGCCACTCTCGCCGACGCAAAAAAAGGCCGGCGGTTTTGCCGCCGGCCCAGTCTCTCTCGCAGGAGGAACCTGTCAGGAATTATAGGCGCGCTCGCCATGCTCGCCGAGGTCGAGGCCTTCGAGTTCGACCTCGCGGCTGACCCGGAGCCCGGTGACCAGCTTGGCGATGTAGATGGCGATGACGGTACCGATCGCCGCCCAGACGACCGTCGTCAGCACCGCCTCGATCTGCACGACCAGCTGGTGGCCGATGGCGAAATCCGGCTTGCCCGGGCCGCCGAGCGACGGGGCGTAGACGATGCCCGTGCCGATCGCGCCGATCATCCCGCCGATGCCGTGGACGCCGAACGCATCCAGCGCATCGTCATAGCCGAGCTTCGGCTTCATCACCGTCACCGCGAAGAAGCAGACCACGCTCGCCACCGCGCCGAGGACGATCGCGCCGAACGGGCCGGAATTGCCCGCTGCCGGCGTCACCGCCACGAGGCCGGCGACGATGCCCGAGCAGAAGCCCAGGGCCGAGCCCTTGTGACCGGCGGCGCGCTCCGCCAGCATCCAGACGAGGCCCGCGGACGCCGTGGCGACGAAGGTGTTGATCATGGCCAGCGCGGCCGAGCCGTTCGCCTCCAGCGCGGAGCCGGCGTTGAAGCCGAACCAGCCCACCCACAGCAGGCCGGTGCCGACGCCGGTCAGCGTCAGCGAGTGCGGCGCCATGCGCTCATGCGGATAGCCGTGGCGCTTGCCGAGGATGATCGCGGCGACCAGCGCCGAGACGCCGGCGTTGATATGGACCACCGTGCCGCCGGCGAAATCCAGCGCGCCCTTGGCGAAGAACAGGCCATTCGAGGCCCAGACCATGTGCGCCACCGGGAAATAGACGATGGTCAGCCAGACCAGCGCAAAGACCATCACGGCGGCGAACTTCATCCGCTCCACCGTCGAGCCGAGCACCAGCGCGACCGTGATCGCGGCGAACGTCATCTGGAAGCAGACGAACACATATTCCGGAATGGCGACGCCGGGCGTGAAGGTCGGCGCCACGCTGTCCGGGGTGATGCCGTGGAGGAACAGCTTGCCGAAGCCGGCGACGAAGGCGTTGCCGCCGTCGCCGAAGGCCATGGTATAGCCCCAGCACACCCACACCAGCATCGCCAGCGCCGCGACGGCGCCGATCTGCGTCATCGTCGACAGCATGTTCTTCGCGCGGGTGAGGCCGCCGTAAAATAGCGCCAGGCCCGGCACGATCATCGCCAGCACCAGCAGGGTGGAGGTCATCATCCAGGCGGTGTCGCCCTTGTTGACCGTGGGCGCGGCGGCGGCCGCCGCATCCTGGGCCCAGGCCGGCGTCGCCGCCAGCATGGCGAGGCCCGCCGCCGTCAATTTGGTAGAAAGACGCATCGCGTTCCCCCCCTTTCCCCGTTAGAGCGCGGTATCGTTGGTCTCGCCGGTGCGGATGCGTACCGCCTGGGCGAGATCGAGGACGAAGATCTTGCCGTCGCCGATTGCGCCGGTATTGGCGGTCTGCTGGATCGTCTCGACGACCCGCGGCGCGAGATCGGCCGAAGCGGCGACCTCGATCTTGATCTTCGGAACCATGTTGGTGCTGTATTCGGCGCCCCGATAGATCTCGGTCTGGCCCTTCTGTCGGCCGAATCCCTTGACCTCGGTGACGGTCATGCCCTGGACGCCGAGCGCGGACAGCGCCTCGCGGACTTCGTCCAGCTTGAACGGTTTGATAATCGCGATGACGAACTTCAATTTCGCCTCCCTCGCTTTGCAGCAGGAGAAGCATCGCAAGCAGCGTGCCAATTCCGCAGTGCAGCGGAATCGCGGACTATTTTGCAGGAGGAGGCCGCGGAGTCATTTCGCAGGCGCACAGGCTTTAGGCAGAGTAGAGCGAGTGCCTAGATTTTAGGCACTCGCTCCCGAGATTGTCGCGGATGGGTTAGGCCGCGGTGCCGCCCACCGTCAGGCCCTCGATCAGCAGGGTCGGCTGGCCGACGCCGGCAGGCACGGACTGGCCGCCCTTGCCGCAGATGCCGATGCCCTCATCGAGCGCCATGTCGTTGCCGATCGCCTTGACGCGCGTCAGCACCGAGGGGCCGTCGCCGATCAGCGTCGCGCCCTTGATCGGCGCGCCGAGCCGGCCATTTTCGATGCGATAGGCTTCGGTGCAGGAGAAGACGAACTTGCCCGAGGTGATGTCGACCTGCCCACCGCCGAAGGACTTGGCGTAGATGCCGGTCTTGACGCCGGCGAGGATCGCGGCCGGATCCTCGCCGCCGCCGAGCATGAAGGTGTTGGTCATGCGTGGCATCGGCGCGTGGGCGAAGCTCTCGCGGCGGCCGTTGCCGGTAGGCGCGACGCCCATCAGCCGGGCGTTGAGGCGATCCTGGATATAGCCCTTGAGGATGCCGTCCTCGATCAGCACGTTCGACTGGGTCGGCGTGCCCTCGTCGTCGATGGTCAGCGAGCCGCGCCGTCCCTCGAGCGAGCCGTCGTCGATGACGGTGACGCCGGGCGCGGCGACGCGCTCACCGATGCGGCCGGAGAATGCAGACGAGCCCTTGCGATTGAAATCGCCCTCCAGCCCATGGCCGACCGCCTCGTGCAGCAACACGCCGGGCCAGCCGGGGCCGCACACCACCGTCATCTCGCCGGCGGGCGCCGCCACCGATTCGAGATTGACCAGCGCCTGCGCCAGCGCGGTGTCGACCGCGCCCTGCCATATCGTCTCGTCGAACAGCCGGTCGTAGAGATAGCGGCCGCCAAGACCGTGAAAGCCGTTCTCGCGCCGGCCATTCTGTTCGACCACGATCGACACGTTGAGGCGGACGAGCGGGCGCACGTCATGGGCGACATGGCCGTCGGCGCGGACGATCTCGACCACGCTCCACGAGCCGGACAGGCCCACCGTGACCTGCGCGACGCGGGGATCGCGCGCGCGGGCGGCGGCGTCGATGCGCTGGCAAAGCTCGACCTTGCGCGCGAAGGGGACGAGGCTGAGCGGATCGGCGTCGGTGTAGAGGCGGGTGTTGGTGCGGCGCGGCGGCGGCGCCTTGGCGCCCGTAGCGGGATCGAGCAGGGTCAGCGTCTCGGCGGCGCGGCGGATCGCCGCTTCGCTGATCTCGTTGGCATGGGCGAAGCCGGTGGTCTCGCCGGAGACGCCGCGCAGGCCGAAGCCTGCCTGGGTGTTGAAATCCGCGGTCTTCAGCCGGCCATCGTCGAAGCCGAAGCTCTCGGAGGCGAGATATTGGAGATAAAGCTCCCCGTCATCGCAGCTTTTCAGGGCTTCGGCGGTGAGGCGCTGCGCCGCGTCCGGGTCGAGGGCGTCGCGATAGATGAAGCTGCGGGGATCGGTCATGCGCGTCGATATAGGCGCGCTGCCGCCGCGGCTCAATGATCGGCGGGGCCGCCTTCCAGCACGAAGCGGCGATCGCAATAGCCGCATTCGACATAGCCGCTCTCGTCGATCTCGAGAAAGACACGCGGATGGCCGAGCGCGGCGCCGCCGGGAATGTCGGACGCGCCATCGCAGGCGACGCGGCTGGTTTTGACGCGGAGGGTTTCGGGCGGCTGGGTCACGGCATCGGCCATTAGCGAAGCGCGCGGCGCATCGCAATCGGCTGGAAGGGCGGATGGCGGCGCTCAATCATCAGGGCAGATCGCCAGATTGGCGGTGCGGCCGGATTCGGTGGCGAGGCGAAGGAAGCCCGTCAGCAGCGTGCCGATATTCTGCGCCGGCAGCGGGGCGATGGCGCCGAGCAACTCGTCGGCCGAGACGCAGCCGCGCGTCCCGATCTTGTTGAGAAGCGCGTTAGATACCGCGCCGGTGAGCAGCGGGCGCAGCATGTCGTCGCCGGCATCGACGGGCAGGTCGCGGCCCGCCATCTTCATGAACGCGGCGCGCGCGCCCGGCCAGCGCCGATCCGACTCGCCGCCAAGCCGCTCGACAAAGGCTGCCGAGCCGCTGTTCAGGAACGCTGTGTCAGGCAGGGTAGCGGCGCATTTGTCGGCGATCCCCCTGACCACCACCGGCATCAGATAAACGACGAGGTCGGTCGCCTCGGCGCGGGTGAGGCAGGTCTGCGCAGCCACGCCCTGGGCCGGCAGCGCGAGCAGCAAGGCCGCGGCCATCGCCTTGTTCAAACCTGTCTCCTGCGATCGTCCCCGGCCGTTCGCGCTTCCCCCCATGCAAAAGCGACGCGGCTTAGCCAAGCCCTGGCGACAGGAATTTCAGGCGATGCCGGATCCCTCGATCGCCGGCGCATGCACCGCCACCGGCGGATGCAGGAACGGCGCGACCGTCGCCAGCACCGCGGCGGCGAGCGCCGTGACGGCGGCGAGGCGGGCGGAGCGGAAAGGAGCGAACCGGATCATGACCCGAGCATGCCGGAGCGATCCCTAACATTGTCTTGGCGGACAGGGTTAATGACGGCGATTGCGGGCTCGCAACGACGCCGGCTTCGCTCTATCTGACGGGCATGAGTGATGCGGCGATCGAGATACGCGACCTGCGCAAGGTCTATCAGGGCGGCAAGGAAGCACTGCGGGGCGTAAGCTTCGACGTGCCGCGCGGCCAGATCTTCGGCCTGCTCGGGCCGAACGGGGCGGGCAAGTCCACCCTGATCAACATCCTGTCGGGGATGGTCAACAAATCGGGCGGCACGGCGCGCGTCTGGGGCTTCGACATCGACGAGCATCCGCGCAACGCCAAGGCCTCGATCGGCATCGTGCCGCAGGAGATCCTGTTCGATCCGTTCTTCACGCCCGCCGAGACGCTGGAGAATCAGGCCGGCCTCTATGGCGTGCCCAAGGCGCGGCGGCGGACGATGGAGCTGCTGCGCGCCGTCCACCTCGAGGACAAGGCGGGCGCCTATGCCCGCACCCTCTCCGGCGGCATGAAGCGGCGATTGCTGGTCGCCAAGGCGATGGTTCATTCGCCGCCGATCCTGGTGCTGGACGAGCCGACCGCCGGCGTCGACATCCAGCTCCGCCAGCAGCTCTGGGCCTATGTGCGCACGCTCAACGAGCAGGGCGTCACCGTCGTCCTCACCACCCATTATCTGGAGGAGGCCGAGGAGCTGTGCGATCGCATCGCGATCATCAACCATGGCCAGCTCATCGCCAATGAGCCGACCCGTACCCTCGTCAACAAGGCGCAGGAAAAGGCCGTGGAAGTGACGGTCGACCGCGATCTCACCGAGGCGCCGGCCGCCGCCTGCTTCGAGAAGATCGTGCTGAAGAGCGCGCGCACCGTCGAGATCACCTATCACAAGGACAAGGTGAATGCCGGCGAGGTGCTCGGCGCGCTGACCGCCGCCGGCCTCGGCATCGTCGATGTCTCCACCAAGGAAGCCGACCTCGAGGACGTGTTCCTGAACCTGACCAACGAAGCGGCCTGATGGAGCGGCGTTTCGACGTGGTGGTGATCGGCTCGGGTGCCGCCGGGCTGACGGCGGCGCTCAACCTCGCGCCGCATTACAAGGTGGGCGTGCTCGCCAAGGGCGACATTTCGGACGGCTCGACCCGCTATGCGCAGGGCGGCATCGCCGCCGTGCTGGAGCCGGGCGATACGTTCGAAAGCCATATCGAGGACACGATGATCGCCGGCGCCGGCCTCAACGACCGGCGCACCGTCGAGTTCGTGGTCGAGAATGCGCCGGCCGCGATCGAGCGGCTGGCGGCGCTGGGCGTGCCGTTCAACCCGGGCGAGGCCGGCCACGCGGAGCGCTGGCATCTCACCCGCGAGGGGGGGCACAGCCATCGCCGCATCGTCCATGTCGACGACGCCACCGGCTTCGCCGTGCAGCAGGCACTCGAGCGCGCTGCCGCCGCCCATCCCAACATCACGCTGATCCCCGATCACGCCGCGATCGACCTCGTCACCGGCCGGCATGCGGCGCGCTATTCGGGCGACGGCCATGTCTGGGGGGTCTACGCCGTCAGCCGCGCGACGGGCGAGGTCAGCCTGTTCTCCGGTCGCGCCACCGTGCTCGCAACGGGCGGGGCGAGCCGCGCCTATGTCTTCTCGACATCTCCACGCGGCGCCACCGGCGACGGCATCGGCATGGCGTGGCGGGCGGGCTGCCGCATCTCCAACATGGAGTTCATGCAATTCCACCCGACGTGCCTGTTCCACCCCGAGGTCAAGAATTTCCTGATCACCGAGGCCGTGCGCGGCGAGGGCGGGCGGCTGAGATTGCCCGGGTCCGGCCATCGCTTCATGCCGGATTTCGATCCGCGCGCCGAGCTTGCTCCGCGCGACGTGGTGGCTCGCGCCATCGATCATGAGATCAAGCGGCTGGGGCTGGATTACGTCCATCTCGACATCAGCCACATGCCGCCGGAGTTCGTCGAACAGCATTTCCCGACGATCCGCGCGCGGCTCGCCGAGCTCGGCATCGACATGACGACGCAGCCGATCCCGGTGGTGCCGGCAGCCCATTATACCTGCGGCGGCGTGGTGGTGGATCGACACGGACGCACTGACCTGCCCGGCCTCTATGCCGCCGGCGAGGTGTCGCAATCGGGTCTGCATGGCGCGAACCGTCTGGCATCCAACTCGTTATTGGAATGCTTCGTCTATGGCGCGGCCGCAGCAGAGCATATTCGCAGCAATTGGGCCGATCTGCCCGAGCCGCCTGCGCTCAATCCCTGGGATGAGAGCCGCGTTTCGGATTCCGACGAGGAGGTGATCGTCCAGCATAACTGGCGCGAGATCCGCCGCTTCATGTGGGATTATGTCGGCATCGTGCGCACCACCAAGCGACTGGAGCGCGCCCAGCATCGCATCGACCTGCTCCGCCGCGAGGTTGCCGATTATTACGGCAATTTCCGCGTGACGCCCGATCTGATCGAGCTGCGCAACCTCGTCGAGGTGGCCGGTCTGATCGTGCAATGCGCGCTCGCCCGCAAGGAGAGCCGGGGCTTGCATTATACGCTCGATTATCCGGAGACGCTTGCCGAGGCGCGGGATACGATCGTCGCGCCCTGAGCCGCGGGGACGGATCAGCCCCGCCCCCCCGTTCGCTCCGAGCCTGTCGGGAAGCAGCCACCATCGTCGCGGCGATCCTCGACAGGCCCGAACCGAACGCTTCTATGTCACCTGAGTCCGGCCGGTTGCCCCAGCGTCAGCTTGGCGAACAGGCTGAAGCTCAGCGGCGTGCGGCCATAGGCGGCGTCGAGGCGATCCGGCTTGGCATAAGCGCTGCCGGCGCCGCCCAGCGCCAGCGCCGCCGCCCGGCCGAGCGGCAGTTCATAGGCATAGCCGAGCGTCGCCTTGCCGACCGTGAAGGGCCGGCCGTGGAGCGGATCGCCTTCCGGGAACAGCTCGTCATTGTCGACCAGCTCGACGCGGCCGAACAGGTTATGGCGCGGGCGAATCGCCCAATTGCCCTCGACGAAGCCCGCCTGCAGGGCGCGGCCGGGAATGCGCTGCTTGCGCGACCAGCCGGCGGTGGCGGTGAAGCCCGGCGCGGCATAGGCGATGCTCGCCACCAGCCGCCCCTCGTCCTCGCCCACGTGCAGCACCTCCGGGCTCTCGATCCGCCCATAGGAGAGCGAGGCGGACCAATGTTCGTCGGGCAGCCATGTCGCGCGCAGGCTCCACGAATCGAAGCGCGGACGCTCGATGTCCCAGCGATCCTCGTCCGGCTCGCGGCCGGTGAAGACGGAGGCTTCGGCTTGCCAATGGCGCCCGGACAGGCCCGCCGTCATTACGCCGAAGGCGATGTGCGTCGAATCGAACCAATGGTGGGTGATCGGGGCATCGGGGTTCAGCCGGGCGGACGGCCGGTGCATGAACGCGCTCGGCCCCAGCGCCGGCTCGCCGACCGGAGCGACATAGAGGAAGCCGGTGAGGCCCGGCGCCACCGGCAGGTCGAGCCGGGCGGACAGCTCCATGAACAGGTCGTGGGGGTGCTGGCGGTCGATCAGCGCGCGGCCGCCGGCCGTCTCGCCGGTGGCGAACAGATTGGGATAGCCGCGATCGCCCATCAGCGGCTCGGCCGAGAACATGGCACGCAGCTGCAGCTTGCCGCCGTCGCCGACCGGCCGCGCCGCCATCAGCATCGCCATCGATTCGACGAATCCCTCGTCGCGCCCACGCGGGCCACCCTGATCGGTGTAGACGCCCCAGCCATAGCCGTGGGCCATCAGCATCCAGTCGCCGGCCATCACATGCAGCCCGGCCATCGGCGGCCCGGCGGCGGGCAGGCGACTGGTGCCGGATACGCCGTCATGCATCAGCGCCGCCATGCCGGGCCTATCGGGCATGGCCTGATCGGGCTGGGCCATGCCGGGCATGTCCATCATGCCGGCCATGTCATGCCCGGCATGGGCGTCGGTCTGGGCAGCGGCCGGCATCGCCGCCACCGCCGCGGCAAGGGCCGCGGTCGCGCAAAGCTTGTGTCTCATCAGTGTCTCCGTGAACCGTGTCGGCGCGGATCCGGGCGGACCCGCGGCGCGATCAGGTTCGGCGCGGAGGGCGCAGCTCGGCCGGCGGCAGGCGCCCCGACAGCGCACGCACCGGCGCTGCCGCGATGATAGCGAAAAGGGCCGGCGGCGCGGCGAGCTGGGCGAGCGGCGTGGCCGGCATCGCGGCGGGCACTGCGCAATCGGCCGCGTCACCGGGCAGAGCGGGGCGATGCTCGCCATGATGCATCGCCTTCGCCATTGCCTGCGGGCAGCACGCCATGGCCGGCATCGCCCGCGCGGCGGCTGGCGCATAGGCGGCGAGCAGAAGGGCGATGAGGGCGATCAGGCGGGTCACGACCGACCGAAGCTAGGCGGACGCGCCGGGCCCGGCAAGCCGTCCACAGCTTTGCATCCGTTTGTTGCCCGCAGGCAATCGCCAAGCGGCCCGGCAGTTGCTACATCGCGGCCGTCGTGAGCAGCAATCATCTCTATCTCGTCGATGGCTCGGGTTATATTTTCCGCGCCTATCACCGCCTGCCGCCGCTCACCAACCGGCACGGGATGCCGGCGGGCGCGGTCTATGGCTTCACCACCATGTTGTGGAAGCTGGTCGACGATCTCCACAAGGCGGATGGGCCGACCCACCTCGCCGTGATCCTCGACGCCTCCAGTCGTACCTTCCGCAACGACATGTACGGCGCCTACAAGGCGCATCGGCCGCCGCCGCCCGAGGATCTCGTCCCCCAGTTCCCGCTGATCCGCACCGCCACGCGCGCCTTCTCCGTGCCCTGCATCGAGGAAGAGGGGCTGGAAGCCGACGACATCATCGCCTGCTACGCCAGGGCGGCGCTGGCCGAGGGCTGGCAGGTGACGATCGTCAGCTCCGACAAGGATCTGATGCAGCTCATCGAGCCGGGCCTCGACATGCTCGACACGATGAACAACCGCCGGCTCGGCCGCGATCACGTCATCGAGAAGTTCGGGGTGCCGCCGGAGCTGCTCGGCGACGTGCTGGCCCTGATGGGCGACAGCGTCGACAACGTGCCGGGCGTCCCGGGCGTCGGGCCGAAGACGGCGAGCCAGCTGATCAACGAGTTCGGCTCGCTGGATGCGGTGTTGCAGAACGCCGAGACGATCAAGAAACCGAAGCTGCGCGAATCGCTCCTCGCCCATGCCGACAATGCCCGCCTGTCGCGCGAGCTGGTGCGGCTGGTGTGCGACCGGCCGCTGCCCGAGCCGCTCGACGCGCTCAAGCTGAAGGGCCTGCCGCCGGAGCCGCTGCGCGAGTTCCTGGCCGAGCAGGGCTTCAAGTCGCTGCTGCTGCGCGTCGGCGGCGAGGGGCAGCCGGGCCGATCGGTGCTCGCCGAGCCGGCGGTGGCGGCGGCTCCGGTGGAGATTCCGGAAGAGCCGGCCTTCGATCACAAGAGCTACGAGTGCGTCACCAGCGAGGCGACGCTCGACCTGTGGATCACCGAGGCGACCGCCGAGGGACGTGTCGCGGTCGACACCGAAACCACTCATCTCGATGCGATCCGCGCCGAGCTGGTCGGGGTCAGCCTCGCCACTGCCAGCGGGCGGGCCTGCTACATCCCCTTCGGCCATGTCGGCGACGGGCTGCTATCCGAGACGCCGCAGCAATTGCCGCGCGAGCTGGTGCTGGCGAAGCTCAAGCCGCTGCTGGAAAACCCGTCCGTCCTCAAGATCGGGCAGAACCTCAAATATGATCTGATCCTGTTCCGCCGGGCCGGCATCGACATCATCGCCTATGACGACACGATGCTGCTGTCCTACGACCTCGACGCGGGGCTGGGCGGGCATGGCATGGACGATCTGTGCAAGAAGCATTTCTCGCACGACACGATCAGCTTCAAATCGGTGTGCGGAACCGGCAAGAGCCAGATCACCTTCGACAAGGTGTCGCTCGCCCAGGCCACCGAATATGCCGGCGAGGATGCCGACGTCACGCTGCGCCTGTGGCAGCGGCTGAAGCCGCGGCTATCGCGCGAGGCGGCGACGCGCGTCTATGAGCTGGTCGACCGGCCGCTGCTGGCCGTCGTCGCCGAGATGGAGATGGCGGGCATCTCGGTCGATCGCGCCGAATTGTCGCGACTGTCGGCTGATTATGCAGTGGAGATCGCCCGGCTGGAGGGCGTCATCCATCAGGCGGCGGGCGGCCCCTTCACCATCGGCAGCCCCAAGCAGCTGGGCGAAGTGCTGTTCGAGCGCATGGGGCTGAAGGGCGGGCGCAAGGGCAAGTCCGGCGTCTATTCCACCGACGTCAACGAGATGGAGCGCCTGGCCGCCGAAGGCATCGAGGTGGCGCGGCTGGTGCTCGAATGGCGGCAGCTGACCAAGCTCAAGTCGACCTACACCGACGCGCTGCAACAGCAGATCAATCCGGTGACGGGGCGCGTCCACACCAGCTTCTCGATGGCGGTGGCGCAGACCGGGCGGCTATCCTCGACCGATCCCAACCTCCAGAACATCCCGATCCGCACCGAGCTCGGCCGCCGCATCCGCGACGCCTTCGTGGCGGCGCCGGGCCATGTCCTGCTGTCGGCGGATTATTCGCAGATCGAGCTCAGGCTCGCCGCGCACATGGCCGACGTGCCGCAGCTGCGCACCGCCTTCGCCGAGGGGCAGGACATCCATAACCTGACCGCGCAGGAACTGTTCGGCACCGTCGACCGCGACACCCGCGGGCGCGCCAAGACGATCAACTTCGCCATCCTCTACGGCATCTCCGCCTTCGGCCTGGCCGGGCGGCTGGGCGTCGATCGCGGCGAGGCGCAGGCGATCATCGATCGCTATTTCGATCGCTTCCCGGGCGTGCGCAACTATATCGCGCTGACCGTCGGTCAGGTCCGCGAGCAGGGCTTCGTCACCACCCTGTTCGGCCGCAAGACCCACCTGCCCGGCATCAAGGGCAAGACGGTGTCCGAGCGACAGGCGGCCGAGCGGCAGGCGATCAACGCGCCGATCCAGGGCACCAGCGCCGATATCATCAAGCGCGCCATGGTCCGCATGGGCCCGGCGCTCGCCGCCGAAGGTTTGACTTCGGTGAAGATGCTGCTCCAGGTCCATGACGAGCTGGTGTTCGAAGTGCCGGAGGCGGATGCCGCGGCAGCCAGCACCGTGATCCGCCGCGTCATGGAAAGCGCCGCCGAGCCCTATGTCCGGCTCAGCGTGCCGCTGGGCGTCGAGATCGGCACCGGCCCGAGCTGGGGCGCCGCGCATTGACCGGCGCCGTCGCCGGCGCGCCCGGCCCGCCGAACGCGGACATCTCCCAGCTCGCCAAGGGCGGCCGAACCAACTTCTTCGGCTTCCTGCTCCGCCTCGCGGCACGCCTGCCCTTCCTCTTCATCGCCGGCCGGGTCTACGGCGCCGAGGCGCTGGGGCGCTTCGCCTATGCGGTGATCGTCGTCGAGTTCGCCGCCCAGCTCGCCACGCTCGGCCTCAAGCGCGGCCTCGCCCAGCAACTGGCGCGCACCAGCCGGCCGCAGGCGCACAGCGTCTGGGACGCGATGCTGCTCGGCGGCCTTTCCTCGACGGTGACGGCGGCGTTCCTCTGCCTGCTGCCGCAGATCATGTTCCCCAATTCCGCGCTCAACGGGCTGGACTGGCTGCTGCCGCTGACCGTGTTCGGGCTGGTGTGGTCGGACATCTCGCTCGCCGCGCTGGCCTATCGGCTGGACATCGGCGCCACCGTCAAGGCCCGTTCGATCATCGAGCCGTGGACGATCTCGCTCGCCGCATTCGGCCTGCAATATTACTCGCTGCGCGACGGGCTGATCCTGTCCTATGTGCTGTCGATCATCGCCGCCTTCGTCGCATCGATCGTGCCGCTGCTGAGGAGCTACGGCCCGCCGGGCTATTGGAAGCCGGAGCCGCAACGGCTCGCCGCCCTTACCCGCCGCAACCTGCCGCTCGCCGCCGCCGACGCCATCGAATGGGGATCGCGGCGCATCGACATCGCCATTCTCGGCCTGCTCTTCTCGCCGGCGATCGTCGGCATCTATTATGTCGCGCAGCAGGTCGCGTCCCTGCCGCAGAAGCTGAAGACCAGCTTCGATCCGATTCTCGGCCCGGTCATCACCCAGAAGCTGGAGGAGGGCGACAAGCCGGCGGTGGCGCGGCAGGTGCGCCAGGTCGGCTTCTGGATCATCGCCGCGCAGGCCGCGATCGCGCTGGCGCTGGGCATTCCCGGCGAGGCGGTGATGGGGCTGGTCGGGCCGAACTTCGTCGGCGGTGTCGGCGCGCTCGCCTTCCTGCTTCTCGCCGAAGTGGTGGCGGCGACGGCGGTCGTCTCCGAGGCGGCGCTGATCTATGTGGCGCGCAAGCGCAACCTCGTCATCTCGCTGCTGATGATCGTCGTACAGGTGGCGCTGAGCTTTGCCGTCGTCCACGCGATGCGCGTGATGCAATGGCCGGTGCTGGTGCAGGCCGCCGGCCCGGCGATCGCGATGACCTGCGCGCTCGGCCTGGCGTCGGTGATGAAGGCGCGGCTCCTGTCGCGGCTGCTCGGCGCGCGGGTGTCCGGCTGGCGCTGGGCCCTGGTGTGGGCGACGGCGCCGGCGGTGGCGGTCGGCTATCTGGCCACGCTGCTGCCGGAATGGCTGGAGCTGCTGATCGGCATCCCGGCGATCCTCGCCGCCTATGGCGCAGTGATCTGGTACAGGGGCTTCGGCCACGAGGACCGCGAGCTGTTCCGGATGAAGGGCACGGCGGCGGAGGTGTGAACGCTGTGAAGCCCCCTCCCGGGAAAGGAGAGGGCTTTGCGCTTTTACCCAGAGCTCAATGGCGGAAGTGGCGCATCCCGGTGAACACCATCGCCAGCCCGGCCTTGTCGGCAGCGGCGATCACCTCCTCGTCGCGGATCGAGCCGCCCGGCTGGATCACCGCCGTGGCGCCCGCCTCGACCGCCGCCAGCAGGCCGTCGGCAAAGGGGAAGAAGGCGTCGGAGGCGACCGACGAGCCGATCGTGCGCGGCTCGGGCCAGCCGGCCTTGTCGGCCGCGTCGCGGGCCTTCCATGCGGCGATGCGCGCGCTCTCCAGCCTGTTCATCTGGCCGGCGCCGATGCCGGCGGTGGCGCCGTCCCTGGCATAGACGATGGCGTTGGACTTGACGTGCTTGGCCACCTTCCATGCGAACAGGCAGTCGGCCAGCTCCTGCGGCGTCGGGGCGCGGCGGGTGACGAGCTTGAGCTCATCCTCGCCGATGACGCCGGTGTCGCCGGTCTGCACCAGCCAGCCGCCGATGATCGATTTGGCGGTCATGAACAGGCTTTCCGGGCCGGGCAGGCTGCCGGAGAGCAGCAGGCGGAGATTCTTCTTGGTGGCGAAGATGGCGCGCGCCTCCTCGTCGGCGTCGGGCGCCACCACCACCTCGGTGAAGATCGAGGAGATGGCGCGCGCGGTCGCGCCGTCGAGCGGCCGGTTGACGGCGATGATGCCGCCGAACGCCGAGACGCTGTCGCAGGCGAGCGCCGCCTCATAGGCATCGACCAGGGTGCCGGCGGTGGCGACGCCGCAGGGATTGGCGTGCTTGACGATGACGCAGGTCGGCTCGGCGTCGCGGAACTCGGCAACGAGGCCGAGGGCCGCGTCCGCGTCGTTGTAATTATTGTAGCTGAGCTCCTTGCCCTGCACCTGCTCGGCCTGGCCGATGCCGCGCCCGTGGCCGCCGGCATAATCGTAGAAGGCGGCGGCCTGATGCGGATTCTCGCCATAGCGCAGCACCGACTTGCGTTTCAGCGCGAAAGGCAGGGTCTCGGGCCATTGCTCTTTCTGGTCGGCGAAGGCGAACCAGCTGGCGATCGCCGCGTCATAGGCGGCGGTGGCGGCATAGGCGGTGGCGGCGAGCCGGCGGCGCAGCGCCAGCGTGGTGGCGCCGCCATTGGCGTCGAGCTCGGCGATGAGCGCGGCATAGTCGCCCGGCTCGGTGATGACGGCGACCGACTCGTGGTTCTTCGCGGCCGAGCGGATCATCGCCGGGCCGCCGATGTCGATATTCTCGATGATCTCCGGCCGTTCGGCCCCCTTCGCGACGGTGGCGGCGAACGGATAGAGGTTGACGACGACGATATCGATCGCGCCGATGCCATGCTCGTCCATCGACGCGCGGTGGCCGGCATCGTCGCGCACCGCGAGCAGGCCGCCATGCACCTTGGGGTGGAGCGTCTTGACCCGGCCGTCCATCATCTCGGGAAAGCCGGTCAGGTCGGAAATATCGCGGACGTCGAGACCGGCGTCGCGCAGCGCCCTGGCGGTGCCGCCGGTCGAGACCAGCTCCACGCCATGGCGGGCGAGTGCCCGGCCGAGATCGAGGAGCCCGTCCTTGTCCGAGACGGAGAGGAGGGCACGGGCGGCTTTCACATGATCGGTCATGGACCGCGCCTTTAGCGCCTTGGGCGCGGGATGACAGCCCCTAGCCCACCCGCCGTAACGACCAGTCGATGGTGGCGCCGCTCGCGCCCGCCTCGCCGGTGACGACGATCTGCGTCGTCGGGCGGGTGCGACCCTCGCCATTGACCCAGAGCGAGGCGTCGAGCGTCACGGCCGCGCCCCCCTTGGCGCGGAACTGCCAGGCGCCGCCGCCGGGCAGGCGGAGCAGCGCGCCCTGGCCGTCGGCGGTGGCGCTGGCCTCGACGCCCGGGCCGAGATGGAAACGCACCGCGAAGCCGGCGGCGTGGCGCGGGCCGCGCCCGGCCGGCGTCATGATGTCGGCGCCGACCAGGGCCTTGCCGTCTGCGGATAGCGCCAGCCGGCGGCGATGGGCGAGGCCGTAGCGGCGGACATAGCCGTCATGGCTGGCCTCCAGGCTCGAGCCGCCTTCGTCCTCGCGCCGATCCAGCTCGACCTCGCCGACACCGCGGCCCAGCGTGCCGTCCGGCAGGATGGCGGTGGAATTGGTGTCGTCGAGCGTGACGGTCGAATGGGCGGCGGTGGTGCGCAGCGCCTCGGCCAGCCCGCCGTCCAGCATCGTCACCGGCCGCCCGCCGCCGCAATTGACGATCAGCCGACGCGGCCCGTCCGACATTTCGAAGGCGAGCGTCGAGGCGGAGCCGGTGGCGGACGCGGCGGCGGGCGGCGGCGCGCAATCGGCGACGACCACCACAGGGCCGGCGACGAGCCGCTGATAGCCCCATTCCCGTGCCCGCCTGAGCGGACGCGTGCGGATGCCGGAAGCCTCGATGACGGCAGCGATACGCTCGGCCGGGAGCGGGCAGCCGCCCTGCCAGCTGCCCAGCGCGCCGTCGCCCATCGTCACGCCGAGCAGCGCGGGTACGGCGCGCGCCAGCGTCGGCACGAGTTCGCCGGTGACCGGCTTGTCCGCTGCTTCGAATACGGCGCCGAGCCGGGCGAGCAGGGTGACGAGCGCCACCAGATCGACCGGCGCGCGCCCGATCAGTCCGCCATCCGGCCAGCAGGCGGCGACCAGCGCCCGGTCGAGCGCGGCCATGCCGCGGGCCAGCCGCGGCTCGCGGCCCGGGATCAGCAAGGCCGCCGTCACCAGCCCGGCGCAGGCGGCGACGCGCGGCAGGCCGGCGGGGGCCTTGTCGGCGGTGCCGTCGAGATGGCGGGCCATGCGGGCGAGCGCGTTGAGCATCGCCGAGCGATGCACCGGATCGCCGGACGCGAGCAGCAGCGGGGCGTGCGCCGCCCAGTGAAGAATGCGCTGGCCGCACAGCTCGGGCCTCCAGCCGGGGCCGACATTGCCGCCCTCGTGCGCCAGCCAGCGCCGCAGCAGCAGCTCGGCCGGCGTCGCCGCCTTGCTGCGCGGGCCGGCGGCGGCCAGATCGGGCAGCCAGGCGAAGCTTTGCATATGATCGGCAAAGGCCGGCGATCGGCCGTCGATGGCGAAGGTGAAGCCGGCGATCGTCGCCTCCTCGCCTCCATGGCGGATGGTCCCGCTGAGCATCGCCTGCCCCGCGGCCGCATCGCCCGGCACCGGATCGGCCGGGATGGCGCGCAGCTTCAGCGGCTGGTGGCCGCGCAGGCGCAGCGCATGGAAGGGCGTGCGCCAGCTGGCGCGATGGAGGCTGTGGACGAAGCGGGCGGCAAGCCCCTCGCGAGGGCGGTTGCCCGCGCGGATCGTATCGGGGCCGTCCTTGTCGGTCTGGCCCCCGCCCATCTCAGCCGCGCAGGGCCCTGATATTGGCGGCATAGGCCGATGGCCCGCCGCGGAAGGTGGCGGTGCCGGCGACCAGCGCATCGGCGCCGGCGGCGATCGCCTGCCGGGCGGTGTCGACGTCAATGCCGCCATCGACCTCGAGGTCGATGGCCTTGCCGAGCCGCTCGATCCGCTCGCGGATGGCGCTGATCTTGCGCAGCTGCGAGGTGATGAAGCTCTGCCCGCCGAAGCCGGGATTGACGCTCATCACCAGCACCAGGTCGATATCCTCCAGCACATAATCGAGCGCATCGGCAGGCGTCGCGGGATTGAGCACCACGCCGGCGCGCTTGCCGAGCGACTTGATGCGCTGGATGGTGCGATGGAGGTGCGGGCCGGCCTCGGGATGGACGGTGATGGTATCGGCGCCGGCCTCGGCGAAGGCCTCCAGATAAAGGTCCACCGGCGAGATCATCAGGTGGACGTCGAACAGCTTGGACGTATGCGGCCGCAGCGCCTTGACCACCGCCGGCCCGATGGTGATGTTCGGCACGAAATGGCCGTCCATGACATCGACATGGATCCAGTCTGCGCCTGCCGCATCGATCGCGCGCACCTCCTCGCCCAGCCGGGAGAAGTCGGCGGAGAGGATCGAAGGGGCGATGCGGACCGGCTGTTGCATGAAAAAGCGGACTAAACCTGCGAGTCGCCCCTTTCAACCTGTTTGCGAATGCGGATCAGGGGCAGGCCCCCGCCCTCTAACCAAGGCGCTGGAAGCGGGTGGCGAAGAAGGCGTCCGCCCCGCCATGCTCGACGATCGCCCCGGGGGCGACGCGCAGCCGGCCGGCAACGGGCGGGATCAGCGCTGGCAATTCCCCCGCCGTCACCGGGTCGGCGGCGAAGTCGGCATGCTGGGCGAGGAAGGCATCTGCCACCGCCTCGCCTTCGGAAGGCTCTGCGGAGCAGACGGCATAGACGATGCGCCCGCCGGGCTTCAGCCACCGGGCGGCACGGGCGAGCATCGCCGCCTGCTGCTCGGCCAGATTGGCGATGGCGCGCGGGCTGGTGCGGTGAAGCACGTCCGGATGACGGCGGAAGATGCCGGTCGCCGAGCAGGGCGCGTCGAGAAGGATCACGTCGACCGGCGCGGGCGGTGCCCACGTCATCACGTCCGCCTCGACGATCGCGGCGGCGAGGCCGGTGCGGGTGAGATTGTCGCGCAGGCGCCCCAGCCGCGCCGCGGAGATGTCGAGCGCAGTGACCTGCCAGCCGGCGGCGGCGAGCTGCAGCGCCTTGCCGCCGGGGGCCGCGCAGAGATCGAGGGCGGTGCCAGGCCCGGCCCCCAGCAGGCGCGCGGGGATCGCGGCGGCGAGATCCTGCACCCACCAGGCGCCGTCGTCATAGCCGGCAAGCTCGGTGACGCTGGCACGCGGCAGGCGGAGATGGCCGGGCATCAGGCTTTCGGCGCCAAGCCGGGCGGCCCAGTCCCCGGTGGTGGCCGGATCGCGCAGCGTGAGGTCGAGCGGCGGCGGGGCGGCGATGGCAGCCTGCGCCGCGCGCACCGCGGGGCCGCCATAGCGTTTGCGCCAGCGCTTGGTGACCGCCGCCGGCAGCGAAGGCGGGTCGGGCAGCTTGGCCTCGGCCGCCATCACTGCCCCGAACACGCCGTGGACCAGCCGGCGAGGGCCACCATCGACGAGCGGCAGCACCGTGGCGATGGCGGCGTGCGGCGGCGTGCCCAGCGCCAGCGCCTGGACGAGCGCGAGGCGCAACGCGGTGCGCGCCTTGGCGTCGGCGGGGATCGGCTTTTCGGTATGGGCGTCAATCAGCGCGTCGAGATCGGGCAGGCGGCGCAGCGTCTCGGCGGCGATCGCCTGGGCATGGGCGCGATCGACCGCCAGCGTCAGATGCTGGGTGGCGACATCGAACGTCGCCTCCAGCGGCAGGCCGCGGCGGAGCACCGCGTCGATGAGGCGCATGGCGGCGCGGCGCGTCTCGGTGCCGGCAGGTTCGGGCTTGTCAGGCGTGGACATCGCGCCGATGTGGCGAGTTCGGAACGGAAAGACCAGCCATGACCAATCGCGCCACTCAACGCCCGCCCCATGTGAAGGCGCCTGCCCATTGGGGCCCGAGCGAGCCGGTGCCCGCGCCAGAGGCGGTGACGCTGGCGCCCGAACCCGCCCGGGACGGCCCGGACCCGGTCCGCTATGGCGACTGGGAAAGCAAGGGCATCGCGATCGATTTCTAGGGTCTGGACCTATAGGTCCAGACCCTAGCGATCAGGCGCGGTTGACGCTTCCCCCGCGCGATACCTATGATCCTGGGATAAGACCTTTTTATTCTGATTGCCGGGCCAGGCATGTGTTGCGTTGCGATCATCCGACAGGCTCGACCCTTATCCTTGGGGACAATCAGATGACGAAATTCCTGGCTTCCGTCCTGCTCGCGACGGGGACCGTGCTGTCCGGGGCGGCCAGCGCCGCCGTCACCGTCTATACCGTCGAGTTCAGCGCGACGGATTTCTTCGTCGGCAATGGCTATGCCGGCGGGGTGCCGGTCGATCCGGTGAGCGGCTCCTTCACCTTCACCATTGATCCGGAGCGGATCGTCGTGGGTGAAATCGGCGATGTCACGGTCAATTACCTGAATATTCCGGTCAGCTTCCCGGTCGGGCTGCAATTTAGTCTCTACTCCGATGACGGCCCCGTTCTCTGGATTGGCGGCTCCTCGCCGGCGGACTCCGACGATGAGCGCGCGCGGGGGAACGATCCCGCCGGGATGGCATTCGTTGGCCTGTTTGATGATTTCAGACTGGGAATCGCCAATCCCTGGACCTCGCCCGCACTCCATGTGGCGAGCGACGACGGCGGTCGCCCCGACCTTCAGGGTTTCCTCTACAGCATCGTCGGCCCCTTCAATTACTTCTCCACCCGGAATGTGGAGCTGACGATGACGGCGACCCCGCTCGCCGCCGCGGTGCCCGAGCCGGCGACATGGCTGACGATGCTGGCCGGCTTCGGCCTCGTGGGCGCGGGCCTGCGCGGTAGGCGGCGGGCGGCTATTCCCGCTTGAGCGGCCGGCTCATCAGGCGGTCGATCACGGCGCGGACATCGGCCTTGCCGGCCAGCAGGTCCGCCACGGCGTCCGCGATCGGCATGTCGGCGCCGGCCTCGCGGGCGGCCTCGACCAGCACGGGCGCGGTGAAGGCGCCCTCGGCCACGGTGCGGCGGTCGGCCAACAGCTCCGTGGCCGGCTTGCCCTGGCCCAGCCCCATCCCCAGCGAGAAATTGCGGCTGCTGGCGGACGAACAGGTGAGCACCAGGTCGCCCAGCCCCGACAGGCCCGCCAGCGTCTCCGCCCGCGCGCCCAGCGCGAGGCCGAAGCGCGTCATCTCCGCGAAACCGCGCGAGATCAGCGCGGCGCGTGCGTTCTGGCCGAGCCCGGCGCCCTCGACGACGCCGCAGGCGATGGCCATGACGTTCTTCACCGCCCCGCCAATCTCGGCGCCGACGACATCGTCCGAGAAATAGGGGCGGAAGGTCGGCCGGGCGAGGCGGTGGGCGAGCCGCTGGCCGAGCGCCTCGTCGGCGCAGGCGAGCGTGACCGCGGTGGGCAGCCCCGCTGCCACCTCCCTGGCGAAGGTCGGGCCGGAAAGGACGGCGATCGGGCTCCCCGGCCGCGCGGCGGCGGCGACATCCGACATCAGCCGCCTGGTGCCGGCCTCGATGCCCTTGGCGCAGAGGATCAGCGGCGCGTCGGTATCCAGCGTGGCAAGGATGCGGCCGAGATGCTGGGCCGGCGTCACCACCAGCAGCGCCTCGCGATCGGCCAGCGCGGCAAGATCGCCGGTTGCCCGGATCCCCGGCGACAGCGGCACCTCGGGCAGATAGGGCGTGTTGACGTGGGCTGCGTTGATCGCGTCGACCACCTCCGGCTCATATGCCCAGATCAGCACGTCGTCGCCGCCACCGGCTGCGACCTGCGCCAGCGCCGTGCCCCACGCGCCCGCCCCGATGACGCCAAGCCTCATGCCTTCACTCCTGCGCCGCGCGCCTTCTCCGCATGGGGATCGAGCGGCCAGCGGGCGCGGGCCGGCACGTCGAGCGGATCGGTCAGACCGGCGGCGAAGCGCTCGGCGCCGGCCCAGCCGATCATCGCGGCATTGTCCGTGCACAGCCATAGCGGCGGCGCGGAGAAGGGCAGGTCATGTTGATGGGCGAGCGCGGTCAACGCGGCGCGGACGGCGCCGTTGGCGGCGACGCCGCCGGCGACCACCAGAGCGGTCGCCTGTGGAACCTGTGCGATGGCGCGGCGGGTACGATCGACCAGGCAGTCGACCACCGCCTGCTGGAACGAGGCGGCGAGATCGGGCACCGACCAGCTCCCCGTATCGCGGGCGCGCAGCACTGCGCTCTTGAGGCCGGCGAAGGAGAAATGCGGCTCGGCCGTGCCGACCAGCGGGCGCGGCAGCGGCACCGCTGCGGGGTCGCCGGCCGCCGCCGCCCGCTCAACCGCCGGCCCGCCGGGAAAGCCGAGGCCGAGCAGCTTCGCAGTCTTGTCGAACGCCTCGCCGGCGGCATCGTCGATGGTCGTGGCCAGCCGGCGATAGCGGCCGACGCCCTCGACGGCGAGCAGCTGGCAATGGCCGCCCGAGACGAGCAGCAGCAGATAGGGAAAGGCGAGGTCCGGATCGGCGAGCCGCGGCGACAGCGCGTGGCCCTCGAGATGATTGACCGCGATCAGCGGCTTGTCCGCCGCCAGCGCCAGCGCCTTGGCCGTGACGAGCCCGACCATCACGCCGCCGATCAGCCCCGGCCCGGCGGTCGCGGCGATCGCGTCGACCTGGCCGAGCGTCAGCCCGGCCTCGGCGAGCGCCGCCTCGATGAGCGGGCCCAGCGCCTCGACATGAGCGCGGGCGGCGATCTCCGGCACGACGCCGCCATAGGGCCGGTGCGCCGCCTCCTGCCCGGCGAGGCGGTGGGCGAGGATGCCGCGATCGCTGGTGACGAGCGCGGCCGCCGTCTCGTCGCACGAGGATTCGAGGCCGAGGATGATGCTCATGCCTCCTCCTCTCGGCCGAGGAACAGGAAGTCACGCTCGTAGCGGTTGAGGTGGGCGCCGCCGTCGACGAACAGCACCTGTCCGGTCACCGCCGATGCGCCGGCCAGCCACGCCACGGCGTCGGCGATGTCCTCCGGCCGGGACAGGCGCCGGAGCGGCATGGCGGCGGCGAGCCGCTGCATCTGGCCGGGCGCATAATCCCCGGTCGGCAGGGTCAGCCCCGGTGCCACGCCGACCACGCGCAGCCGCGGCGCATGATGACGGGCGAGGATGTGGGTGAGCTCGGCCAGCGCCAGCTTGGAGAGGGTGTAGCTCAGCTGGTCGCCATTGGGCTCGGCGATGCGCTGGTCGAGGATGTTGACGATGACGCCCCTGCCCTCCGGCCCGAGGGCGGCGGCGAGGGTGCGGGCGAGGATGGCGGGGGCGGCGACATTCACGGCGTGATGGGCCAGCATCGCCGGCATCGTCACCGTGTCCGGCGTGTCGAAGGCGAAACGGGCGGCGTTGTTGACGAGCAGCTCGGGCACGCGGCCGAATCGCGCCGCGACCTCGGCGACCAGCCCCTCGACCGCGTCCTCGTCCTCGAAATCGGCGGAGAACACCGCCCAGTCGACATCGGCCTCGTCCAGCGCGCGGGCGAGGCCCGGGTCCGGCGCCGAGTCACCGGCGCTGTGCAGCGCCAGCGCGTGGCCGTCCTGTGCCAGACGGGCAGCGATCGCGGCGCCGATGCGCCGGCAGCCGCCCGTGACCAGCGCCAGGCTCATTTGCGGTGCCGCACCATCGTGATGCCGATCGATTCGCCGCGCTCGGAAATCGCCAGCTTGACGATCTTCACCTCGACGCGCCGCACTCGCGCATCGCCGGAGAACAACGTGTCGCAGATATGATCCGCCACCGCCTCGACGAGCGTGAAATGGACGTCGCCCGGCAGCGCGCTGGTCGCGGCGCGCTTGAGGTCGAGATAATTTTTCGATGCCGACAGCGGGGTGCCCGGCGCGAAATGATCCGGACAGTCGAGATCGACGGCGATCGAGATGCGCAATGGCTGAGGGAGGTGCGTCTCCTCCGAATAGATGCCGGTCAGCACCGACATCTCCACGTCCGCAACTTCGAGCCGGAGAAGATCTTCCATGGCCTCGCGCCTAGCGCGTCGGCACGCGACAGCGCAAGAATCCGGGCCATTAATCTTGCACGCGGCGCCAATCGCACTAGATGCGCGCGCTTCCGAAACGCGAATCAGGACGACGATCATCATCGACACGCTCGACTTCACGCCGCTCGCCGACTTCCCCGAAACCGAGGTCGAGGCTTTGCTCGACGCCGCGTTCGGCACGGATCGACGAGGGCGGACAGCCTATCGGCTGCGCGAAGGCGTGTCGGCGATTCCCGGCCTGTCGTTCGCGGCGGTCGACGATTACGGGCAGCTGGTCGGCTCCTTCCAGAGCTGGCCGGTGGAGCTGGCCGGCGATGACGGGCGGGTGGTGCCGCTGGTGCTGGTCGGCCCGATCGCCATCCAGCCCGATCGCCAGCAGGGCGGGCTCGGCCGCGCGCTGACCCGGCACGCGCTGGCGGCGATCGACGCCGCCGGCGTCGAGGCCACGGTGCTGATCGGCGATCCGGAATATTATGGCCGATTCTTCGGCTATTCCGACGCCGTCACCGGCCAGTGGCGCGTGCCCGGCCCGGTCGAGCAGCGCCGCCTGCTGGCGCGTCTCACCGGCGGCCCGGCGCTGCCCGTCTCGGGACTTTTGCGCCCGCGCTCGCGGTGACCTAGGGAGGGGGCATGCCAGGCCCCATGCCCCCACCCGACCTTGCCGGCCTGTCGCTCGCGGAGATCGCGCGGCTCGCCGAGGAGCGGCGCCTGCCGCCGGTCGCCCAGTGGCAGCCCGCGCATTGCGGGCATAGCGGCATGGCGATCGCCGCGGACGGCACATGGTTTCACGAGGGATCGCCGATCGGCCGGCCGGCGATGGTCCGGCTGTTCTCGACCATCCTGCGCCGCGAGCCCGAGGGCGGCTATGTGCTGGTGACGCCGGTCGAGAAGCTCGACATCGACGTCGCCGACGCGCCGTTCCTCGCCGTCGAGCTGAAGAGCGAGGGGGAGGGCGCGGCCCGCCGCCTCGCCTTCCGGCTCAACACCGGCGATCTGGTGGTGGCCGGGCCGGACCACCGCTTGCGCGTCGAGGAGCGGCAGGACGGCCCCCATCCCTATCTCCATGTTCGCGATCGTCTCGACGCGCTGGTCGCGCGGCCGGTCTATTACGAGCTGGCGGCGCTGGCGCTGGCCGAGGGCGGCGAGCCACCCGCCCTGTGGAGCGACGGCGCCTGCTTCCCGCTGGTGCCGGCATGACCTTGCGCGAGCGGATCGCAGAGGCGCTGGCCGCCGACGCGCCCGGGTTGCTGCCGGGCGATCTTTTTGACGACGAGCATGACGGCATCGCCGCGACGCCGGCAGCGGTGCTGGTCCCGGTGGTCGACCGGCCGGCGCCGACGCTGATCCTCACCCGTCGCACCGAGACGTTGCGCCGCCATCCCGGGCAGGTCGCCTTTCCCGGCGGACGGCTCGATCCCGGCGACAGCGGGCCGGTGGACGCTGCCCTGCGCGAGGCAGAGGAGGAGATCGGCCTGCCGCGGCGGCTGGTCGACGTCATCGGGACGGCGGACGCCTATCGCACCGTCACCGGTTTCTCGGTGACGCCGGTAGTCGGCATCGTCCCGCCGGACCTGCCGCTGGTGCCGCACGACGCCGAGGTGGCAGCGGTGTTCGAGGTGCCGCTCGATTTCGTGCTCGACATCGCCAATCAGGTGGAGCGCGCCGGGGAGTTTCGCGGGCGGGAGCGGCGCTATTACGAGATCATGTGGGGCGATTGGCGGATCTGGGGGGCGACGGCGGCGATGATCGTCAATCTCGGGCGCAGGCTCGGTCATGGCTGAGTGGCGGGAACGGGATGGGCTCGATCGCCTGCTCGACGCGCTCGATGCCGGGCGCGACGTCACGCGCTTCGTCGGCGGGGTGGTGCGCGACACCTTGCTCGGCCTGCCCGTCACCGACATCGATCTCGCCACCCAGCTGCCGCCCGCGGAGGTGGAGCGGCGCATCGCCGCGGCCGGCCTCAAGCCGGTGCCGACCGGCATCGCCCATGGCACGGTGACGGCGGTGCTGCCGGGCGGGCCGGTGGAGGTGACGACGCTTCGCCGCGACCTCACCACCGACGGGCGGCGCGCGACCATCGCCTTTACCGATGATTGGCGGGAGGATGCCGCGCGGCGCGATTTCACGATCAACGCCCTGTCGGCGGGGGCGGGGTTCGCGCGCGGGGCGGACGTTTCCGTTCATGATCATTTCGGCGGGCTCGGCGATCTGGCGGCGCGGCGGGTGCGCTTCATCGGTGACCCGCTGGCGCGCATCGCCGAGGATCATCTGCGCATCCTGCGCTTCTTCCGCTTCCATGCCCGCTTCGGCGGCGAGCCCGATGCGGCCGCGCTCGAAGCATGCACGTTGCGCGCCAACGACCTGATGGCGTTGTCTCGCGAGCGCATCGCGGACGAGACGCTGAAACTGCTCGGCCTTCCCGATCCAACGCCGACGGTGGCGCTGATGCAGGGGCGCGGCATCTGGGCGCCGGTGCTGCCCGAGATCGGGCCCGAAGGCGTGGCGCGGCTCACCCGGCTGGCGGCGCGCGAACGGGCGCTGGGGGTGGCGGCAGCTGCCCTGCGCCGGCTGGCGGCGCTGTTGCCGCCCGATCCGGCGGTGGCGGCGGAGGTGGCCGGGCGGCTGCGCCTGTCGCGGGCCCAGCGCGATCGGCTGGTGACAGCGGCAACCGTGGCCGAGCCGATGACGCCGGATGCGCTCGCCTATCGCCGCGGACTGGAGGGGGCGATCGACCGGTTGCTTCTCGACGAGGGCGGTGCCGCGGATCTTGCCCGGCTCGCCGGCTGGCAGCGCCCGCGCCTGCCGGTCAGCGGCGGCGACCTCATCGCGCTCGGCCTGCGCGCCGGCCCGGTGGTGGCGACGGCGCTGCAGGCGGTGGAGCGGCGCTGGATCGCCGAGGGCTTTCCCGATGCGGCTCGCGTGCGGGTGCTGGCGGCAGAGGAGGCGGGGCGGCTTTTGTCCGACGCCTCCTGAAACCGCGACCGGGCGGACAGGGCGGGGTCGCGAAGAGCCCGTCCGGCGTCTGGCGCGCGCTCAGCCGTTGAAGGCGCGGAAGCAGGCCATCGCCTCGTCGGCCGACATCGGCCTGCCGAAATAATAGCCCTGGCCGTGGCTGCAGCCGAGCGCCGAGAGGGTGTGGGCGAGCTCCACCGCCTCGATGCCCTCGGCAGTGGTGCGCATGCCCAGCGCATTGGCGAGGCCGAGCACGGCGCGCACGATCGCCACCTTGTCGCGATCGGTGAGCATGCCGGTGATGAAGCTGCGGTCGATCTTGAGCACGTCGATCGGCAGCTTTTGCAGATAGGCGAGGTTGGAGTGGCCGGTGCCGAAATCGTCCATGGCGATGGCGCAATCGAGCGCCTTCAGCTGGCCGAGCACGCGCGCCGCGCGCTCCGGGTCGTGGACGATGGCGCTTTCCGTCAGCTCCACCACCAGCCGCCGCCCGGCGACGCCATGGCGGGCGAGCGTCTCGGCGACCATCGTCGGGACATCGTCGCGGGTGAGCTGGATCGCCGACAGATTGACCGCCATAGAGAGCGGCAGCGCGGAGCCGGCCGCTTCGTCCCATTCGGCGAGCTGGCGGACCGCCGTCTCCATCGCCCAGCGGCCGAGCGGCACGATCAGGCCGCTTTCCTCGGCGACGGGGATGAACTCGGCCGGGCTGATCATCCCTTCTTCGGGATGGGACCAGCGGGCCAGCGCCTCGAAGCCGGTGACGCGGTTCGAAGCGAGATCGACGAGCGGCTGATAGGCCAGCTCCAGCCGGGCATTCTCCAGCGCGCGGCGCAGCTCCGTCTCGATCGAGAAGCGGCGGCGCACGGCGGTCGCCTCGCCGGACTGATAGATTTCGACGCTGCCGGTGGACTTGGCGCGCTTGCAGGCAAACTGGGCGTTGCGCACCACATCCTCGGCGAAGCCGGCGCCCTCGCGGGTCATCGCGCAGCCGACCGCGCAATCGATGCGGATTTCGAGATCGGACAGGCGGAACGGCGTGGACAAGGTGGTGACGATGCGTCGGGCGGCCTCGCGCGCCTCCTCGACGCTGGCATTGATGCGCATGAGGATGCCGAACTCGTCGCCGCCGATGCGCGCCAGCACGTCGCCGGCGCGCAGCGTGAACAGCAGGCGGCGCGCGACGGTGATGATCAGCTCATCGCCGGCCATCGAGCCCATACACTCGTTAACCCGGCTGAAGCGGGCGAGATCGACGACCAGAACGGCGTGGTGGGACGTCGCGCCGCCGGCGCGATCGCACGCGGCCGCTTCCTCCAGCGCCTCGTCGAAGGCGACGCGATTGGGCAGGCCGGTGAGGCTGTCATGCAGCATCTCGGCACGCAGCGAACGCTCCGACTCGACCTCGGCGGTGCGATCGACCAGCGACACCATGCACCGCCACGGCATGCCCGGCAGCGGCTCCAGCGTGGCGAGGCGAACGATGAAATGGCGGGCGCTGGCGGTGCTGTCGGTCGTCCAGTTGAACTGGATCGCCGCCTGATCGCCGTCGAGGAAGTCGGCGAAGGCATTGTCGAACGGGGCGCGATGCAACAGCTTGCCCGGCTTGCCGGTGAGCGCCTCGATGCGATCGAAGGCGGCGTTGGCGGCGACGACGCGCAGCCGGCCGAGATCATCCTGCACGACGACGGCGGCGGCGATGGGCAGCGCGTCCAGATAGGTCTGGCGGGCGCGCAGCACGATCTCCATGCCCGGCTGGACCGGCTCGGGCTGGCGGGCCGCGGGCGCGCCGAGGATGGCGCCCGCCGACACGCGCTCGGTTTTCCGTCTCGCCGACACCCTCTGCATGCTGCCCGGATTAAGCGGGGAGGGTTAATTCTTTGCTTGCCCGGAGCCGGATTCGCGGTGAACGGGCCCTAGGCGAAGCGGTTGTCGCGGGGGAAGCCCACCGGCGGCATGCGCCCGCCGGCGCCCCGCGCGGTGCGCCACTGGCTGAGGTCGGTCTCGGTGCGCATGCGGCCGCTCTCGCCGCCCATCGGCCAGCTCAACCCCTCCTCGAAGCGGAAGGCGACGGCGTCGGAAAGCCCGCCATCGCGATAGCGCTGGAGCTGCACACCGGCGCCGCGCGTCATCTCGGGCAGTTCGTCGAGCGGGAAGACGACGAGCTTCCGGTTGTCGCCGATCGCCGCCAGATAATCGGCATTGGCCGGGATCGGCCGCACCACCTGCAGCCGGGCGCCGGGCCGGAGATTGACCACCTGCCGCCCTTTCCGCGTCTCGGCGACCAGTTCGGCGGAGCGGGCGACGAAGCCGCGCCCGTCCGATCCGGCGAGCAGCAGCCGCTCGGCGCGCGATACCGGCATCAGGGCGACGATCGGCTGCTCGCCCTCGATCTCGACCATCAGCCGCACCGGGTCTCCGAAGCCGCGCCCGCCGGGCAGCTTGTCGGCGGCCAGCGTGTAGAAGCGGCCATTGGCGGTGGCGAGCAGCAGCTTGTCGGTCGTCTGGGCGTGGAAGGCGAACAGCGGGCCGTCGCCTTCCTTGAACTTCAGCGTGTCCGCGGCGCCGAGCTCGCGATGGCCGCTCATCGCCCGGATCCAGCCGCGCTGGGAGAGGATCACGGTGATCGGCTCGCGCTCGATCATCGCCTCGAGCGGGATGTCGCGCGCCGGCCCGGCCTCCTCGACGAGGGTCCGCCTGCGGCCGAGTTCGGTGTCGGGGCCGTAGCGGGCGCGCAGCGCGGCGAGATCCTTCTTCAGCCGGGTGCGCTGCCTGGCCGGGCTTTCGATGAGGGCGGCGAGCCCCTCGCGCTCCCTGGCGAGCTTGGCGCGCTCGTTCTTGATCTCCATCTCCTCCAGCCGGCGCAGCGAGCGCAGCCGCATGTTGAGGATCGCCTCGGCCTGCCGCTCGGTGAGGCCGAACTCGGCCATCAGCACCGGGCGCGGCTCGTCCTCGGTGCGGATGATCTCGATCACGCGGTCGAGATTGAGATAGGCGATGAGATAGCCGTCGAGCAGCTCGCTGCGGTCGTCGATCTTCTGCAGCCGGTGCTGCGAGCGGCGGACCAGCACTTCGATCTGGTGTTCCAGCCACGCCAGCAGCGCCTCGCGCAGGCTCATCACCCTTGGCGTGCGATCCTTGTCGAGCACGTTGAGGTTGAGGGGCACGCGGATTTCGAGGTCGGTGAGGCGGAACAGGCTGTCGATCAGCATCTGCGGATCGACGGTGCGGGCGCGCGGCTCGAGCACGATGCGGATGTGCTCGTCGCTCTCGTCGCGGATGTCGGCGAGGATCGGCAGCTTGCGGTCGGAGACCAGGCTGGCGATCTGCTCGATCAGCTTGCCCTTGGCGACCCCGAACGGGATTTCGGTGATGACGATGGCCCATTCGCCGCGGGCGAGCTTCTCGACCTCGTGGCGCGCGCGCACCCGGAAGGCGCCACGCCCGGTGGCATAGGCATCCGCGATCGACGTCGCGGAATCGGCGAGGATGCCGCCGGTCGGGAAATCCGGCCCCGCGACATATTGGCTGGGATCGGCGGCGGCGTCGTCGATCAATGCCGAGGCCGCGTCGATCAGCTCGGCGAGATTGTGCGGCGGGATCGACGTGGCCATGCCGACGGCGATGCCGGCGGCGCCGTTGGCAAGGAGGTTGGGAAACAGGCCGGGGAAAACTTCCGGCTCTTCCTCCTCGCCATTATAGGTCGGGCGGAAATCGACGGTGCCTTCGTCGAGGCCGGCCATCAGTTCGCCGGCCGCCGCCGTCAGCCGCGCCTCCGTGTACCGCATCGCGGCCGCGTTATCGCCGTCGACATTGCCGAAATTACCCTGCCCGTCGACCAGCGGGTAGCGCAGCGAGAAGGTCTGGGCGAGGCGGACCATCGCGTCGTAGACGGACTGGTCGCCGTGCGGGTGATATTTGCCGATGACGTCGCCGACGACGCGGGCGCATTTCTTGTAGCCGGCCGTCGGGTCCAGCCTGAGCAGGCGCATCGCCCAGAGCAGCCGGCGATGCACGGGCTTCAGCCCGTCGCGGACATCGGGCAGCGAGCGGGCGGTGATCGTGGAGAGCGCATAGACCAGGTAGCGGCTGGACAGCGCGTCGTCGAACGGCGCCTCGACGACCTGATCGAACGGATCGGTGGATGCGGCTGGATCGGACATGGCACGCGAGTAGAGCGGATTTCGCGTCTGAGGAACCGCTGTTGATTCAAGAGGCCCCGATTTTTGCGGGTTTCGGGGCCACAGGGGCGAGCGAAGGATGTGGATCGGACGCGAAAGCCTTTGCTCGCCTCCGAAATGATCCTAAAATGGCGTTAATGGCCATGTCCGAAATCGACGCCGTCGAGGAAGGCTCGGCGGGCGAAATCAGGCTTCGCGTCGTCGCCAGCGTCGCAGGCGTGGCGCTGGCTGCGCTGCTGATCCTCGTCATCGTGCTGGTCGGCCAATCCAACGTCAAGCGCGAGCACGCCGTCGTGCGCGAGCGGCACAGCTATGACGTGATGCTGCTCACCTCGGGCATTTCGGGTTCGATCGGCCGCGCCGAGGCGGCGCTGGGCCGCTTCGTCATCTCCGCCGACAGGGGCGTGGGCACGGTCTATTACAACGAGTGGATCGCCGCCGGCCGCCAGCTCGAGCGGCTGCGCCGCGTGACCGCCCGCGATCCCGCCCAGCGCGCCGAAGTGGAACGGCTGCAGCAATTGTTCGACCAGCGCGGCAAGGAACTCAACGCGCCTGCCGGCCACGCCAACTACAAGCAATATCTGCCCGCGCTGACCACCTTCAACGAAGCCGGCAAGAAACAGACCGTCTCCGATCTGGCGCTGACCCTCGGCCGGATCGAGGCCAATGAGCGCGCGGTGCTGGCGTCACGCCAGATCCAGTCCCGCCTTACTGCCGGCCGCGCCAACCTGCTCGCCTGGGTGTTGTCGGGGCTCGGCATGGCGGTGGTTGGGGTGGCGCTGGCGCTCGGCTGGATGACGGTGTCGGCCTGGGGCGAGCATCGCCGCGCCCGCGACGACGCCGACAATGCCTCCGATCGCGCCGGCTGGCTGCAGGTGGCGGTGGCGGAGCGCACCGCCGAGCTTTCCGCCGCCAATCTCCGCCTCCAGGCCGAGATGGCCGAGCGCGAGGCGGCCGAGTTGCAGCTGCGGCAGGTGCAGAAGATGGAGGCGGTGGGCCAGCTTACCGGCGGCATTGCACATGATTTCAACAATATGCTGGCGGTGGTGATCGGCGGGCTGGACCTCGCCCGTCGGCGCATGCGCCAGGAGGCGGAGGAGGTCTCCCGCCATATCGATCACGCCATGGAGGGCGCCAATCGCGCCGCCGCGCTGACCCGGCGGCTGATGTCCTTTGCGCGCGCCGAGCCGCTGCTGCCGCAGGCGGTCGACCCGGGCCAGCTCGTCGCCGGCATGTCCGACCTCATGGATCGCACGCTGGGCGAGCGGATCACCGTCGTCTCGCGCGGGCTCGCCGGCCTGTGGCGGGTATGGGTGGACGGCCACCAGCTGGAAAATGCGATCCTCAACCTCGCCGTCAACGCCCGCGACGCGATGGACGGCGAGGGGCGGCTGCTGATCACCGCGGCCAATGTCTCGTTGAGCGACGGCGAGATCGGGGAGGCCAAGGCGGGCGACTATGTCTGCATCTCGGTGGTCGACGATGGCTGTGGCATGAGCCGCGACGTCATGGACCGGGTGTTCGAGCCCTTCTTCACCACCAAGCCGGTGGGCAAGGGGACCGGCCTCGGCCTGTCCCAGATCTTCGGCTTCGTGCGCCAGTCGGGAGGCGAGATCGCCATCGATTCGGTGGAGCGCGCCGGCACGATCGTCTCGCTCTATCTGCCGCGCCACACCGGCGCGGTTGCCGCCGAGCCGCTGTCCGCGGCGCCCGCCGCGCGCGGCATCAACGCGCCGCCGGTCCAGGCGGTGGCGATGCCCGATCCGGCGATCCTGGTGGTGGAGGACGATCCGCGCGTGCTGCGCTCGACGATGGACGGGCTGGGCGAGCTCGGCCATCGCGCCGTCGCCTGCGCGAGCGGCGACGAGGCGCTGGCGTTGCTGGCGGAGACGCCGGGCATCCGCCTGCTCATCACCGATGTGGTGATGCCGGGCATGACCGGGCCGGAGCTGGTCCGCCGGGCGAGCGCGCTTTATCCGGAGCTCGGCGTGCTGTTCGTCACCGGCTATGTCGGCGATGCCGGCGAGGCGGCGGACCTTGCGGGGCACGAGATATTGCGCAAGCCCTTCACCATCGCCGGGCTGGACCGCGCGCTCGCCGCCGCGCTGCCGCCGGTCAGCGTATCGCACCTCCCCGGATCAGCCGCGGCAGCAGAGTGATCGCGCCGAGGATCGGGTGACGCCGCTGCCACGGGCGGATGACGACATTGGCGCCGGCGTGGCGGTTGATCTTCCAGGCAAGGTAATCGATGCCGCCGGCGAAGGTGGCGCTGGCCTTGGCGAGGCGCGCCAGGGTGAGGAGCTTGCCCTCGCGCCGCCGCCGCGCCCATAGCCGCCGCGCCGCCGCGCGTTCCGCCGGCGACACCGGCTGGGCGAAACGGATCGCCTCGCCATCGACTTCGCCAGCAAGACCGGCGGCGGCGAGCGCCGGCAGGGTGAAGCGCAGATAGCGCTCGGGCTCGGCGTCGACGACCGAGGCCGCGCGTCCGCCGCGCTCGGCGCGAAGCTCGGCGGCATAGGTGAGCGCGAACGCCTCGCGCCACAGGTCGAGCATCCCCACCCGCTCGGGCAGCATCGGGCGGGCGGCGGCGAGCAGCGCGGGCGCGGCCCCGGCGACTGCGGCAACGGCACCGGCGCGGGCCTCGTCGTCGGCCGCCCAGACGAGGCGGGCCGGCTGGGCGAACCGCGCCCAGACAGACACGCCGCGCGTCGCCGCCGAGGCCAGCCGGGCGAAATCCGTTTCGCTCAGCACCGCATATTTGGCGGCAAGACCATCCGCCTCGAACGGGAAGACGTTGGGCGGCAGCAGCCGGTTGGCGGCGGCGAGCCACGCCTTGCCGAACGCCTGCCGGTAGTCGCCGACGATCAGGTAGAAATCGAGCATCAGCCCGTCGAGCGAGAGGCTGCGCAGGCAGGAGCCGTAGAACAGCACCGCGCGCGCCGTCGGGTGGCGCGCGGCGATCGCCTCGGCAAGGCGCACGGCGTGGGGGTCGACGGGACCGGCCAGCTCCCCGGCAACCAATGTGGCGAGATCGTCCATGGCCTCGTTCTTTAGCCTGGATTAGCCTGAAAGCGAGGTTCGGGCGTTTCGCGGCAGGCGCGGCACCCACAGCCTCGCGCGCAGGAGAGTGAGTCATGAAGAAATTGATCTTCGCGGCGGCCATTTTGGCAACCGGCCTCAGCGGGGCCTCGGTCCCGGCCGCGGCGGACGCAGCCGCGCCGCGCGGCAGTTATCGCGATTCCTGCCGGTCGATCCGCGATCGCGGCGACACGCTCACCGCCGAATGCCGCGACAATCGCGGTCGCTATCGCCAGACCGCGTTGCGCTATCGCGGCTGCCGTGGCGATATCGGCAACGACAACGGCCAGCTCGTCTGCGGGGGCCGGCCCGGCGGGCCGGGCTGGGGCGGAGGCGGCCCCGGTGGTCCCGGTGGTCCCGGCTGGGGCGGCGGCGGGGGCGGCCCCGGTGGTCCCGGCTGGGGCGGTGGACCGGGCGGCCCCGGCGGTCCGGGCTGGGGCGGCGGCGGGCGCATGCCCGGCGGTTCCTGGGCGCAGAGCTGCTCCAATCCGAGCATGCGCGGCTCCACCTTCTCGGCGCGGTGCGACAATGGCCGGGGCGATCGCCGCGAAAGCAGCATCGACATGCGCTCCTGCCGCACCGGCAATCTCGCCAACAGCTATGGCCGCCTGACCTGCCAGTAGAGAGGCCGGCCGGCCCGCCCGCCCGTTCGCCCGATCAGGCGGCGGGCGCGAGGCGGAGGAAGGGGACGGGCGCGGTCGGCTTCAGCACGATGGGCTGGCCGGCCCGGGCCTCGAACAGCTCGCCGTCGAGGATGACGGAGGAATTTTCCCCCTCGATGCGGATTTCGTCGCCGCGCGCGACATGCACGCCCGACAGATCGGAGCGGCCGAGCTTGCCGAAGATGCCGGCGCAGATGGCGCGGATCACCGACAGCGGCCGATGGTCGACGAGGATGAGCTGGAGCTTGCCCTCATTGTCGTTGGCCCCGTGGATGTTCGACGTGCGCGAGCCCAGCAGGAGCCTTTGCAGGGTGGTGACGATCAGCAGCGCGAAGCGGCCCTGGACCTTGCCCTTGCGGATCAGCGATACGCTGGTCTGGCCAGGGCGGGGCGGCAGGAAGGCGGCGCGCACGCCGACCAGCAGGGTGAAGATCACCGCGATCGCCGTCAGCACGTGGCACAGCCCATTGGGCAGGCCGGTGGGGTAAAGCTTGTCGCGGCAGAACAGCATCGAATCGGCGAGCCCCGCCCCGCCGAGGAACATGCCGAGCACCGGCCGGCTGTTCGCGCCGCCGTCGGACAGGGCGATCAGCTCGCGCGCAACGATATGCGGGGCGATGTCGTCGCGGGCCAGCGTCATGATTCGCTGCAAGGCGACCAGCGGATCGCCGACCGCGCCGAGATCGAGCGCGATCAGGTTGGTCTTGCCGTTGGGCAGCACCGCGACCGGCGGCCGCGAATCACCGAAATGATCGCCATGATAAAGCTCGGTCAGCGTCGCCTGCACGGTGCCGTCGCCGCCGTTGACGATCAGGATCTGCGGGCGGACTCGGGCGATGGTGCGTAACGCCTCGCCGATCTGATCGACGTCCTCCACCTCGTAATGGAAGATGTCGTCATTCGCCGCGCAGAAGCCGCGGATGCGCGGCAGCAGCGCCCGGTTGCCCGTGGACCGGGGGTTGGAGAGCAAGGCGACGCGAGGAGGTGCCATCACCCGCCCCGCCCGACCGGGCCGATCGACAGGCCACGGCGATAGTTGAGCATGATCTCGACCGGCTTGGGTGTCTGGCCGACGGCGATCACCACATCCTCGTAGCGCGGCTTGAGGCTGAGCAGGCTGAGCGCCGGATTGCGGGAAAAGCCGCCGCCGTCATTCCAGCCGGACTTGCCCGAGCCGTCGATATCGTGGCGCACGGCGACGGCATAATTGCCCGGCTCCGGCAGCGCCACGCAGACCTCCATCGCGCCGTGCGGCGAAACCGGCAGGTCGATGCGCTTCACATATTGGCCTTTGGCGAGGAAATCCTCCGCCCGGCCGCCATAGACCTGCACCCGGACATTGCCGGTATGCGCCTTGAAACCATCGATTTTCGCGAGCACCGCGGGGCCGCCGGCGCCGGCCGAGCAGGCCGGCGCATCGGGGCCGAGCACCGCAGCGGATGCGGGTGCCGCGACGCCAAGCGCCACTGCTGCTCCCATCCCCCACAGTTTCGACATGACCTCGATACTCCCGGAAGCTATAGCCCGGCGGTTCGCCCCCATGCCCGGCCGGGACATGGTGGCCGTCGCCCAGCTTTCCGTGAGGGGAGATGGGGGGCGGTTGCGGCCAAATTGTGGTGACGAGGCGTCAAAAGTCGCAAAACATGCTCAACAGCGTCGATCGCTACATTGCCCGTCTCGTCCTGGTGCCGCTGGTCTCGACCCTGCTGCTGTCAGCGATGCTGCTCATCCTCGACAAGATGCTGCGGCTGTTCGACTTCGTGGTGTCGGAGGGCGGCCCGGTCTCGGTGGTCTGGCGGATGCTGGCCAATCTGATCCCGGAATATCTCTCGCTCGGCATCCCGATCGGGCTGATGCTGGGCATCCTCCTCGCCTTCCGCAAGCTGGCCTTGTCTTCGGAGCTGGACGTGCTGCGCGCCACCGGCAACAGCTATGGCCGGCTGCTGCGCGTGCCCTATATGTACGCGGCCGGGCTGGCGCTGCTCAATCTCGCCATCGTCGGCTTCGTCCAGCCTTATTCGCGCTATGCCTATGAAGGGCTGCGCTATGAGCTGCGCTCCGGCGCGCTCGGTGCCTCGATCAAGATCGGCGAGTTCACCAAGCTCGGCCGCAACATGACGCTGCGCATCGAGAGCAGCCATAATAGCGGCCGTGACCTGTCCGGCGTGTTCGTGATGACGGCGCGCGACGACGGCAAGTCGCTGGCCGTCACCGCCGATCACGGCACCTTCATGGCTACCGACGATCCGGACACGATCATCTTCCGCCTGTCCAACGGGGTGCTGGTGCATGACGCGCCGGGCTTCCGCACGCCGCGCGTGCTGAGCTTCGTCGGCCACGACCTGCCGATCGACCTTCCCAAGATCGACAGCTTCCGCAAACGCTCCGGCGAGGACGAGCTGACCTTGCCGGAGCTGGTGCGCACCGGCAACAGCGCCGCCACGCCGGCGGCCGACCGCTATGCGCGCCGCGCGGAGGTGCATTTCCGGCTGGTGGAGGTGGCGACGATGTTCCTGCTGCCGATGCTGGCGCTGGCGCTGGCCGTGCCGCCGAAGCGATCGACCTCGGCGCTCGGCGTGTTCCTGTCGATCGTGATGATCGTCACCTATCACAAGATAAACCAATATGCGCAGGACTTTGCCGGGCTCGGCAGGGCCGATCCGATCATCGCCTTGTGGACGCCGTTCCTCGGCTTCGTCGCGCTGACCTGGTGGATGTACCACACCCTCGCCCACAAGCCGGGCGGCCAGCCGATCGGCGCCCTTGAACGGGTGGCGGCCAAGGCCGGCGCCGCCATGCGCCGCTGGTTCAACCTGCGCCGCCGCCGCGATACCGACGGAAGGCCCGTGCCGGCATGATGGCCCTTCGCTTCTTCCCGTCGCGCCAGCTGACCTTCTATCTGGCGCGCACCTTCCTGACGCGCAGCCTCGCGGTGCTGGCGCTGCTCGTGCTCGTGCTCCAGACGCTAGACCTGCTCGGGACAAGCGGTCAGATCCTCGCCCATCCCGGCAACGGCCAGGCTGAGATCTGGCGCTATGTCGGGCTGCGCGTGCCCCAGATCGTGGCCCGCTTCCTGCCGTTCGCGGTGCTGCTCGGCACGCTGATCACGCTCGCCACGCTCAACCAGAACAGCGAGGTGATCGCGATGAAGGCGAGCGGCGCCTCCGCGCACCAGATCATCGCGCCGCTGATCGTCGCCAGCATCGGCGTCGCCCTGTTCTCCTTCATGTTCAACGAGCGGATCGTGGCGCGCTCCACCGCGTCCCTCAATGCGTGGGAGGCGGTGGACTGGGGGCCGGTGCCAAGGGCCACGGGGGTGTCCAGCAACGTCTGGGTGCGATCGGGCGACGATCTCGTCCATGCCGCCACGGCCCAGGGCCGAGGGGCGGCGACCCGGCTCAACGACGTCATCATCTATGATCGCACCGGCGGCAGCCTCGTCTCGATCGTCTCGGGCAAGACCGGGCAGCAGGTGGCGGGCGGCTGGCGGCTCGACGACGTGACCCGCTTCGACGTCGCCTCCGGCAAGCTCACCACGCGGCCGAGCGTGGTGCTGCCGCTCGGCGTCCGGCCGGACCAGTTCACCCTCGCCGACGTCTCCGCTGACGATCGCTCGCTCGCCCAGCTCCGCCAGGATATCGACTATCTCAAGGCGGCCGGCCGCCCGACCGGGCCGCTCGAGGCCGGGATGTGGCACAAGATGTCCGGCCCGCTTTCGGCGGTGCTGATGCCGTTGCTCGCCGGGGTGGCGGCGTTCGGGCTGGCGCGATCGGGGGCGTTGTTCGTGCGTGTCGTCACCGGCATGGGGCTCGGCTTCGCCTATTTCGTCGCCGACAACGCCGCGCTCGCCATGGGCAATCTCGGCGCCTATCCGCCCTTCCTCGCCGCCTGGGCGCCGTTCCTCCTGTTCCTGATGATCGGCGAGGCGGTGCTGATCCGCACCGAGGAATGACCGCCATCCCCCCCGGCACGGGCGCCGAGCCGGTGGAGGAGGAAGTGGCGCGCGGGCCGGCGGTGCCGGTGCCTCCCGGCCAGGGCGACGTGACCCGCGGCGACGTGGCGCGCGGCGCGGCGCTGGCGGCGCTGTCCCGCCTCGGCGCGGTGATCGAAGTGGTGTCGCAGCCGGCCTTCACCTGGCTGTTCGGCCTGCCGACCTATGGCGTCTACGTCGTGCTCTGGGCGATCGTGAACATCGCTGAGAACTTCATCGACCTGTCGATGACCACCGCCCTCCAGCGCGTCGTGCCGGTGGAGGACGAGGCCGGCGCCCACGCCGCGGTGCGTTTTGCGCTGATCGTGTCGGTCGGCCCGGCAGCGGCGATCGCGCTCGCCGCAACCATCTTCGCGCCGCAGATCGCGGCGATGATCTCGGCGGCGCCGGCGGACCGGGTCGACCTGCCGCTGGCCGTCGCGCTGTTCGCCTGGGCGCTGCCGCTCTGGACCTTCGTCGAGGTGGCGACGTCGGCGGTGCGCGCGCGCCGCGCCTTCGGGCCGGAGATCCGCCTGCGCATCTTCTGGGAACAGGTGGCGCGGCTGATCTTCGCCTGCGGTTTCTTCCTGATCGGCTTCCACCGCATCGGCCTGTTGCTCGGCCATCTCGCCTCGCTGGCGATGACCGCGGCGCTCGCCGGCAGGCTGATCGGCCGCTATTATGATGCGCGGCTGGTGCTGACCGCGCCGATCAGCGCCAGCGTCCGCCGTGATCTGCTCACCTCCGGCCTGTCGGTGTTGCCCTCGTCGATCGCGCGGCGGCTGTACATCGACCTGCCGCCCGTCATCCTCAACATCATGCTGCCCGGCGTGCGCGGTGCGGATGCCGCCGGCCTGTTTGGCATCGCCCGCAAGATCAGCACCATTCCGCTGATCGTGCGCCAGGCTTTCCAATATGTGCTGGCCCCGCTCGCCTCGGCGGCGGCGGCGCGGGACCGGGCGACGATCGCGCCGCTCTATCGCTTCGCGACGCGTGTCTCGATCGCGCTGGTGGTGCCGCTTGCCGGCTTCATCATCCTCATCGGCGCAGACATATTGACGGCGTTCGCGCCGGCGGCGGCGGCGGCGCTGCCGCTGGTCGTGATCCTCGTCCTTGGCCGCGCGGCGGAGGCGGTGGTCGGGCCGGCGAGCCCGGTCGTCGAGATGACCGGGCACAAGGCGCTGCCGCTGGTCAATTCGCTGCTCGGCATGGCGGCATGGCTGATGCTGGCGGTGATGCTGGTGCCCGGCTTTGGCGGCGTCGGCATGGCGGTGGCGGTATCGGTGGGCACCGTGCTCTCCACCTGGGCGGCGGCGGTAGAGCTGCGCTGGAGCGACCAGCTCTCCGCGTTTGACCGGCAGAGCTGGACCGGGCTGGCGGTGGCGCTGGCGGGTATCGCGGCGATGGCGCTGGCCGGGTTCATGCTGGAGCCGCTGGGCATGCGGCTGCGCGCGCTGTTGCTGGTGCCGGTGTTCCTCGCGGCGACGTGGGCGACGCTGCGGCTCGGGCTGAGCCGGGACGACCGGCTGGCGCTGGGCGGCGTGGCGCGGAGGATCAGGCTGGTCTGATCAATCCCCTCTGGCGACGCGGCCGTTTCTGCCGGGCCGGGAGCGCCTGCGACGAAATCATGAAGCGGCAAGGCGATCGACGCGGTTGGCGCACCAGCGGGACATTCCTGCGAACCGCAGGCGAGCCCACTGGCGCCGCCCAATGTCGGGCGGGGGCCGGCTCACTTTCTCGTTGAAGCGGACGGCTTCCATGTCCCTGATTTCGATCCCCTCCCGTCCTTTCCGGCCTGTTGCCGCGGCTTCGCCCGGAAATCGCCCCATTGCAGCGGCATGCCCCGCCCTCATATAGCGGATTCGAGGATCCGCCCGCCGGAGACATTGCACCCGTGAAGACCTTGTCCGCGACCGCGAAGCCCGCCTTCTGGCAGCGCGCGCACCATCTTGACCGCATGACCTTCAGGGAGCTGGTGGTCGCGTACTTCCAGTATCCGGCGATCATCGCCTATCTGGCCCTTGCGGCAATCGCTGCGGGCCTCGCCATATGGCGGCCGGCGCCGCTGATCGCCACGCTGGCGACGATCGCGGTGTCGCTCTTCGTCTATCCTCTGGTGTGGTACTGCCTGCATCGCTGGGTGCTGCATTCGCGCTGGATGTGGAAATACCCGCTGCTCGCCGGCACGTGGAAGCGCATCCATTACGATCACCATCAGGATCCGAACCATCTCGAGGTGCTGTTCGGCGCGCTGCACACCACGCTGCCGACGATCGCGCTCGCCACCATGCCGATCGGCTGGGCGCTGGGCGGCTTCGGCGCGGCGATGGCGGCGCTGGCGACCGGGCTCGTCACCACCTGCTTCTACGAATTCTGCCACTGCATCCAGCATCTCGCCTACACGCCGAAGAACAAGAAGCTGGCGATGATGAAGCGCCGCCACATGGCCCATCATTTCCATGACGAGACCGGCAATTTCGGCATCACCAACTTCCTGTGGGACGATCTGCTCGGCACCACCTATGATCGGGTGAGCGAGCGCCCGAAGAGCCCGACGGTGTTCAACCTCGGCTATAGCGAGGAGGTGGCGGCGCGCTATCCGTGGGTGGCGAAGCTGTCCGGCGGGGTGGCCACCGGCCATCCGGTGGATCGCATCCGCAAGGCGCAGGCGGAGGCCCGCGCGGCCGCAAAGACCGACACCCGTTCGTGAGCGCCCCGGTGATCCGGCCGGTCTCCGGCAAGGCCGACCGCAAGGCTTTCATCGACCTGCCCTTCCGACTTTATGCCGGCGACCCCAATTGGGTGCCGCCGCTGAAGGACGAGGTGGCCGGCCTGATCACGCCGGGCAAGAACCCGTGGTTCGGCCATGGCCGTGCCGCGCTGTTCCTCGCGGAGGCGGGCGGGCGGGTGACGGGCCGCATCTCCGCCCATATCGACGATCTCGCCATCGCCCAGCCGGTCGAGCAGGGCATGGGGCCGGGCACCGGCAATTGGGGGATGCTGGAGGCGGAGGACGAAGCCACCGCCGCCGCCCTCATCGCCCATGCCGAGAATTGGCTGCGTGGCCAGGGCATGACCCGCGTGCTGGCGCCACTCTCCATCTCGATCTGGGATGAGCCGGGCCTGCTGGTGAAGGGCCATGATCATCCCCCGACGGTGATGATGGGCCATAACAAGGCCGAATATGAGGGTTGGGTGGAAGGCGCGGGCTACGCCACCGCCAAGGACCTCTACACCTACGACCTCAACATCACCGAGCCGTTCCCGCCGCTGGTGCAGCGCATCGTCGCGTCCGGCGAGCGCAACAACCGCATCACCATCCGCAAGGTGAACAAGAAGAAGTTCGCCGAGGAAGCGGCGCTGATCCTGTCGATCCTCAACGATGCCTGGGCCGACAATTGGGGCTTCGTGCCGCTTACCGACGACGAGATCGCCTATGTCGGCAAGAAGCTGAAGCCGATCGTGTTCGAGGATCTGATCCGCATCGCCGAGGTGGATGGCGAGCCGGTGGCGTTCATGATCACGCTGCCCGACCTCAACGAGTTCACGGCCGACCTCGACGGCTCGCTTTTCCCGTTCGGCTTCGTCAAGCTGTTGTGGCGCCTCAATGGCGGGTTCGGCGGCAAACCGCAGGTACGCACGATGCGCGTGCCGCTGATGGGGGTGGTCCAGAAGCTGCAGGCGACCCGCCTCGCCAGCCAGCTTGCCTTCATGATGATCGAATATATCCGCCGCGATTCGGTCGCGGATTATGGCGCCAGCCGGGGCGAAATCGGCTGGGTGCTCGAGGACAATCAGGGCATGCGCTCGATCGCCGAGACGATCGACAGCAAGGTCAACAAAATCTACCGCATTTATCAGAAGACGCTGTGATGGCGGGGGTGGCCGACCGCCGCGCCGCCTTCCGGGCGCTCCACGAGACGGGGTGCTTCGTGCTCCCCAACCCGTGGGATGTCGGCAGTGCCCGGCGGCTGGCCGGCCTGGGCTTTCCGGCGCTTGCCTCGACCAGCTGGGGCGCGGCCGTGGCAATGGGGCTTTCCGACGGCCAGCTCAGCCGCGACGCGGCGCTCGCCCATCTCGCCATGCTCGTCCAGGCGACGGAGCTGCCGGTCAATGCCGATTTCGAGGCGGGCTTCGCCGACGCGCCGGATCAGGCGGCGGCGAATGCCGTGCTCGCCGCCGACACCGGCGTCGCCGGCCTGTCGATCGAGGATCGCACCGGCGGCACCCTTTATGACTTCGATCTCGCCGTCGCCCGCATCCGCGCCGTGCGCGCGGCGCTCGACCCGGCGGTGATGCTGATCGCGCGCACCGAAGGCTATCTCGTCGGCCGACCTGATCGCGCCGAGACGATCCGCCGCATGACCGCCTTCGCCGAGGCCGGCGCGGATTGCCTTTATGCGCCGGGGATGAGCGACCTTGGTGACATCGCCGCGCTGGTGCAGGCGGTGGCGCCCAAGCCGGTCAACGTGCTGTTGTGGGGCGATGCCTTCACCGTCGCCGACGTCGCCGCGATCGGGGTCAGGCGGGTGAGCACCGGCAGCGCGCTCGCCAGGGCGGCGTGGGACGGCTTCGACGCCGCCGCCGCGGCGCTCGCCGATCAGGCGAAGGACGGTTCGGCCAGCCGCAGCGCATAGCCGCGCACGTCCGCCGGCCAGCCCGCGATCTCGCGGGCCATCGCCTCGCGATCGCCGCCGAACAGAGCGCGGATCGCCTCCTCATAGCCGGGCAGATCGCCGGCCATATCATGCATGAAGCGATAGGCGGCCTCCTGCGCGGCGCGAAGCGGCGTGGCGCCGTCCTCCTTGCGGGCGGCGTCGACCATCCGCCGCAGCGCCGCCGAGGCGCCGCCGGGCTGGGTGGCCAGCCATTCCCAATGTCGCGGCAGCAAAGTCACCTCCCGCGCGACGACGCCGAGCTTCGGCCTGCCGGGGCCGCGGACTTCGCTGGAGGCGGCCGGGGCGTCGGCCTGGGCGATATCGACCGGCCGGCCGGTGGCGTCGTCATAGACGCCGATGCTCGCGGCGGCGCCCAGCTCGCGCACGGCAGCGGCGACCTCCGCTTCCGGTCCGGAGGCGATGATGTCGGCGCCCATGAAGGCGGTGAAGGTGCGGTCGGTCATGCGGGGCGATTTACGCCCGGGTAATTCGTGCGTCAATATCATCCGGGTAATTAATCGCGCAGGCGAATCCACACCGGCGTATGGTCGCTCGCCTTCTCCTTGCCGCGCGCCGCCTTGTCGATGCCGGCATCGGCGAGCCGGTCGGCGGCGGCCGGCGACAGCAGCAGATGATCGATGCGGAAGCCGGCATCGCGCGCCCAGGCGCCGGCCTGATAATCCCAGAAGGTATAGGCCTTGCCGTGCGGCTGGCGGGTTCGGATGGCGTCGGTCCAACCCTGGTTGAGGATGCGGCGGAACGCGGCCTGGCTCTCCGGCTGCATCAGCGCATCATTGGCCATCGCGCGCACCGAGAAGGTGTCGTCGTGGGTGGCGGTGGGGATGACGTTATAATCGCCGGCCAGCACCACCGGCTCCTCGCTGCGGAGCAGCTCGGCGGCGCGGGCGGCGAAGCGCTCCATCCACGCCAGCTTATAGTCGAATTTCGGGCCGGGCTGGGGATTGCCGTTAGGAAGATAGAGGGAGGCGATGACCACGCCGTTGACCCGCGCCTCGATATAGCGGCTCTGCACATCCTCGGGGTCGCCGGCGAGGCCGCGATGCGTTTCCTCCGGGTCCTCGCCCCTGGCGAGGATGGCAACGCCGTTGAAACCCTTCTGCCCGTGCCACACCAGGCCATAGCCGGCGTCGCGGATCGCGGCCTCGGGGAATTTGTCCCCGTCCGCCTTCAGCTCCTGCAGGCAGAGCGCATCCGGCTGCGCCTCCTCCAGCCATTCGAGCAGGCGGGGGAGGCGGGCGTTGATGCCGTTGACGTTGAACGTGGCGATTTTCATGACGCCAGCCTTAGAGTTTCATCGGACCGGTGGATAGCGCGCCGGCCCTCGCGATGCGCGTCACCATCCCGCACCCGTTTCAGGAACTGGCTGCGCTACGGGCTCCGGCGTGGGCGCGACCAGCGGATGCCGAAGGGGCCCGGCGCGGCGCGGCCGGCGCTAGACCGAGAAGCTGGAGCCGCAACCGCAGCCGGACGCGGCGTTGGGATTCTCGACGCGGAACGCCGCGCCACCCAGTGATTCGACGAAATCGACGGCGCCGCCGCGGACCAGATCGAGGCTCATCGAATCGACGACCAGCCGCACTCCGTCGCGCTCGGCGACGACATCGTCGGCCTCCACCGCCTCGGCGAGGTCGAACACATATTGGAAGCCGGCACAGCCGCCGCCGTCGACGGCGAGCCTGAGGATCGCCGGCTTGCCGGTGCGCGCGGCGATGGCGGAGACGCGGGCGGCCGCGGCAGGGGTGATGTCGATGACGGCGTCGCTCATGCGAGCAAGATAGGGAGGCGGCGGCGCCCCATCAATCAGTTGACGTCTTCATTCTCTGCATCGTCCGGCGCGCCCACTTCCGGGCCGCCGAGCGCCACCTGGCCATTGGTCGGCTGGGCATCGAGCCGGTTCAGCGCCAGCATATAGTCGTCGCCCTCAAGGAACGGCATCGGATTGACGGCGCGGCCGTCGATGCGCACCTCATAGTGAAGGTGGCTGCCGGTGGAGCGCCCGGTGGAGCCCATGCGGCCGATCATGTCGCCGCGATGGACGCGGGTGTTCGGCTCGACCATGATCTCCGAAAGATGGCCGTAGCGGGTGGCGATGCCCTTGCCGTGGTCGATCTCGATCAGCTTGCCATAGCCATTGGCCCATTCCGCGCGGGCGACGACGCCGTCGGCGGTGGCATAGACCGGCGTGCCCAGCTTCCCGGGCATGTCGAGGCCGGCATGCATGGCGGCGGTGTGGCGGAACGGATCCGAGCGCACGCCGAAGCTGGAGGAGAGGCTGATCTCTTCCTGGAGCGGCTTTTGCGAGGGGATGGCGATGGTGTTGGCCGCGGTATCGACCTGATCGAGGCGCTTCCAGCTGTCGAACAGCGAGCGGAACTTGACGTCAGGCGCCCGATCCGTGGTGGCGGCGAAAGCAGGGGCGGAAACGGCGGAGAAGGCGGAAAGGATCAGCAACGCACGCGCTACGACATGGGACCGGAATGCTGCGAGCATGAAAATCCTCGGTGACCTGGTTTCGCGTTTCCGGACCGGAACTTTCGTGCCGGTCCGGATTTTCTGTCACCGTTGAGTGGACTTACGTCCCCCCGCCCCCGGTGTCGTCCCCTTCTCGGCGGGTTCGGGGTGCCGGGGCAAGGCCGGCGTAATAGTCCCGCGTCAGACCGGCAGCGGCACGCGCTGAGTCGTTGAAAGGTTCCTTCAAACTTCCACGAAATCGCGCTGAAACGATGCCGCGCCAGGTTTCCGCGGGCGCGACTCGCCGCGCCGAGCAGGCGAATTCGAACCAATAAGTGCCGGCACGGACATGGTTGATTTCGTCGGCGAGGATGCGGCGCAGGATGCGGACGGTGGCCTCGTCGCCGGCCGCCTCGAAGCGGGCGAGCGTGGCCGGCGTGACGTCGAGGCCGCGCGCCTCCAGCACCATCGGCACGATGGCGATGCGGGCGAGCGCGTCGTCCGCGGTCATCGCTGCCGCGTCCCACAGCCCGCCATGCGCCGGCAGGTCGCCATAAGCCGCGCCGAGCGCGCGCAGCCGCCGGTCGAGCAGCGCGAAGTGCATCGCCTCCTCGGCCCCGACCTTCATCCACTGATCGGCGAAGGCGCGCGGGAATTCCCCTCCGAAGCGGCCGACGAGATCGAAGGCGAGGTCGATCGCGGCGAATTCGATATGGGCGAGCGCGTGGATCAGGGCGATGCGATTCTCCGTCGATCCCCCCCGCCCGCGCTTGGGCATGCGGTTCGGCGGCAGCAGCTCGGGCTGCGCCGGCCGTGCGGGCTCGTCCGGCATCGTCACGTCGAAGACATGGGCCAGCCGCCCCAGCCGCCAGTCCCGCGCCGCCGCCCGCGCCCTGCGCACCTTGGCGGCGGGATCGGAGGTGACGAGGACGGCGCGGGCCGCGGCGGCGAGCGTCGGCTCAGCTATGGCGTGGCTCGCCGAGGCTGGCCTGGAGGGTTTCGGCGGCGCGCAGCACCTCGTCGGCGTGGCCGGGCACCTTCACCTTGCGCCAGATGCGCGCGATGCGGCCGTCCTTGTCGATCAGGAAGGTGGCGCGGTCGATGCCCATATATTTGCGCCCGTACATCGACTTTTCGACCCAGGTGCCGAACGCCTCGCACACCGCGCCGTCACTATCGGTCGCGAGCGGGATCTTGAGATCATATTTGGCGATGAACCTGGAATGGTCGGCGGCGCTGTTCCTGGAGACGCCAAGGATGCCGGTGTTGGCCATGTCGAAGGCGGCCTTGAGGCGGCTGAAATCCTGCGCCTCGGCGGTGCAGCCGGAGGTGTCGTCCTTCGGATAGAAATAGAGCACCAGCGGGCTGCCGCGCAGCTCCGACAGGGTCAGCGTGCCGCCTTCCGGCGTGGCCAGCGTGACGTCCGGGGCCGTGTCGCCTTCGTTCAGCATCTCATTCCTCTCCCTTCACGGCGGCCCATGCCGCGGACACGCTCTGCCGCGCGTCGGCATAGGCGGCAAGCAGGTGCGCCCAGTCGACCATGCCACAGGCGCGTGCGAGCAACGCATGGGTCGCCGGCGCGGGTTCCGTCGAATCCGGCGAGACGAGGCGCAGTGTCACCAGCAGACGGGTGAGAAGATCATGCGCCGGCCCGAGCGCGGCGGGCAGCAGCCCCTGTCCGCCGAGATCGGCGATCGCCTCGCCGAGGCGTGGCGAGAGGCCGGCGCGGTGGCTCAGCTGGGTGACGTGCACGGCGAATTCCAGATCGACGAGGCCGCCATCCGCCAGCTTGACGTCGAAGGGCCCGGCCGGCGGCTTGTGGCGGGCGATGTCGTCGCGCATCTTGATCGCGTCGGCAAGCAGCGCCTCGCGGTCGCGCGGGCGGCCGAGCACCTCGTCGATCACCGCCTGCAATGCGGCGCGGGCCGCGGCCGATCCGAACACCGGGCGGGCGCGGGTCAACGCCATATGCTCCCAGGTCCAGGCCTGCTCGCGCTGGTAGCGGGCGAAGCTGTCGATGGTGACAGCGAGCAGCCCGTCCTTGCCCGAGGGGCGAAGCCGGGTGTCGACCTGATAGAGCGGCCCGGCGGCGGTGGCGACGGTGAGCGCGCCGGTGACGCGCTGGGCGAGGCGGTTGAAATAATGGGTCGCGCCCAGCGGCCGTGGGCCGTCCGATTCGGCGAGATGATCGCCGGTGAACAGATAGACGAGGTCGAGATCGGAGGCGTGGGTCAGCGCCCCGCCGCCGAGGCGCCCGAGCGCGAGGATCAGCAGTTCGCCGCCCGGCACGCGGCCATGGGCGCGCTCGAACTCGGCAACGGTGGCCGCGACCAGCACCGCGATCGCCGCCTCGGCGAGGCGGGAATGGCCGGCGGCAACTTCCAGCGGATCGGCGGTGCCGGCGACGAGCTGCGCGCCAAGCGCGAAGCGCCGCTCGCCGACCGCCGCCCGCACCCGGTCGAGCAGCGCCTGATAATCCTCGCCGGTCTCGCCGGCGGAGAGGCCGGCGGCGATCTCCTCGGTGCTGCCTGCCGGCTGGAGGGCGGTGGCGTCGATCAGCCCGTCGAGCAGCGCCGGCCGCCGGCCCAGCGCCTCGGCAAGCGCGGGGGCGAGCGACAATATGTCGCCGACCAGCGCCGCCAGCTGCGGGCGCGCGGCGAGCAGGCGGAACAGGTTCACCGCACTGGGCAGGCGGGCGACGAGATCGTCGAAGCGGTTGAGCGCATGGCCGGGATCGGCGCCGCGCCCGAAGGCGGCGACGAGGCCGGGCAACAGGCCCTCCAGCGCCTCCTGAGCTGCGGCGGAGCGTAATGACGGCAAGGCGCCGGCGCGCAGATGCTCGATGCGGGCGCGGGCGGCGGCAGGGTCGGCGAAGCCCGCACGGGCGAGCGCCGCCTCCATCGCTTCCGGCGCGCGGGGCAGGCCGGCTGGCGCATCGTCCGGCTCAAGCCCGTCATAGACGAGGCCGACCCGCGCGACCGCCGGCGCGAGCATGCCGACGAGCGCGTCGCCGTCGTCGAGGCCGTGCAGCCGGGCGACATTGTCGAGCGCCGCACGGTCGAGCGGCAGGGAATGGGTCTGGCGGTCGTCGACCATCTGCAGGCGATGCTCGATCGTGCGGAACAGGCGGTAGGCCTCGGCCAGCGCCCCGGCATCCCCGGCGTCGATGCGGCCGGCGCCGGCCAGCGCGGCGAGCGCGTCGAGCGTCGCCGGGTGGCGCAGCGTCGGATCGCGGCCGCCATAGATGAGCTGGTGGATCTGGGCGAAGAACTCCACTTCGCGAATGCCGCCGCGGCCGCGCTTGAGGTCGAAGCCGGGGCCGAGCTTCTGGCCTTGCGCGTAATGATCGCGGATGCGCGCCGACAGGCCGCGTATCTCGCGGATCGCGCCATAATCGAGCGCGCGCCGCCAGACGAAGGGGCGGATTTCGGCGAGAAACCCCTCGCCCAGCGCGCGATCGCCGGCGGCGGCGCGGGCGCGGATGAAGGCGGCGCGCTCCCACGGCAAGGCGCTCGATTCATAATAGCTGATCGCCGCCGACACGGGCAAAGCCGGCGGCGTCGCCTCCGGGGCGGGGCGGAGCCGCAGGTCGATGCGGAATACATAGCCGTCCGCGTCGCGGGCTTGCATCAGCTCGACCACCCGCCGCGCGATGCGCGCTGCCGCCTCGCCGGGCTCCTCGCGCGTGCGGCGCGGCAGCGTCGCCGGGTCGAAGATCAGGATCGGGTCGATGTCGGAGGAATAATTGAGTTCGCGGCTGCCATGCTTGCCGAGGGCGAGGGCGGCGAAGCCAAGCGGCTCGGCGTCGGGCGTGCGCTCTGCGATGGCGGTGCGGATCGCCCGGTCGAGCGCGCGATCGGCGAAATCGGAGAGATGGCGGACCACTGTCTCGAACGGCGCCATCCCGGCGAGGTCGGCCAGTGCCAGCGCCAGCGCCACGCCCTGCTTCTCGCGCCGGAGCGCGCGACCCGGCGGTTCATCCCCGGCGGCGAGCGTCGCCGCGAGGGCCAGCGCGGCATCGAGCCCGTCTGCCGCCAGCGCCTCCACGATCTCCGGCCGGCGGGCGATGAGCCCGCGCAGGAACGGCGCATGCGCCTCGGCGCGCGCAATGGCTTGCGTCAAAGATGTCACGCCCCCTCCATCGCCGACCTTTGGCGCGAAACTCGCCGTGCGGCAATGCGTTGGAGGGAATATGAAGTCTGGAACGCCCTATCCCACGCCGTCGGCACGACGGGACGCAGCGACGCCGATCGCCGTGCCCCGGCCGATGCAGGACGGCGTCGGCCGCGCGCTCAACGCCGCCTATCCGGCGCCACGCGACGAGATATCGCGCGACCTGGCGGTGTTGCTGGAGCGGCTGCACTAGCTCCGGGGGCGCCCCGTCGTGCCTGAAGCCCGCGCCGGGCTCAGGACACGCTTTGGAACATGTTCGGGGTGATGCCACGTCCGGGGGAGGCGGATCGCCCGCCCGTGACGCGCCCTCACCGGTCGCGGCTGAGATCGTCCACTTCGCTCATGATCGTCTGCAGCGCGGTGCGACCGGGATCGGCCTTGTGGGTATGACGCGACGGCAGCTTGCCTTCGGTCAGCAAGGCTTCGAGTGCCACGCGGCCACGGGCGACGCGGCTCTTGATGGTGCCCACGGCGCAGCCGCAAATCTCCGCCGCTTCCTCATAGGCGAAGCCGCCCGCGCCGACGAGGATCAGCGCCTCGCGCTGCGGCTGCGGCAGGTGGAGCAGCGCGCGCTGCATGTCGCCAAGCTCGACATGGCGATCCTGGCTGGCCGGCGCGGCGAGCAGGCGCGATGCCGTCACCTCGTCCCATTCGCCCTTGAAGCGCGCGCGGCGCATCTGGCTGAGGAACAGATTGCGCAGGATGATGAAGGTCCAGGCGCGCATGTTGGTGCCGGCCTGGAAGCGCTTGCGCGCCGCCCAGGCCTTGAGCAGCGTTTCCTGCACGAGATCATCGGCGAGATCCCGGTTGCCGGACAGCGAGCGCCCGAACGCACGCAGATGCGGGATCACCTGGGCGAGCTGGGTCTTGAACTCGTCATCGGGGAGGGCGACGTGCGGTTCCGCGTTCGCGCTTCCCTGATCGTCCGTCTTGTCATCGGCGGCCGGGCCGGACTTGGACAAAAGCTTTACTCCCCCGTGATTACCCAAGGATGTAGGGTGGACGGCATGGCCGCGCCAGTGCCGCGCCGCTGCCTGTTGTTCCGTCAGCGCCACAGGAACAGCAGGAGGGCGAAGATGATGACGACCGCGGCGAGCGAGATCGAAAGCACATAGCGGGTCACGCGCGGCGTGGTGCCGGCGCGCGCCTCCGTCCGGTTAAGATGGATGTCGTTGTCCATGGCGGAACGCTCCCAACGTGTCTCTTGGCCATGCCAACGAGGGAAGCCGGAAGCTTGTTCCGTTACATCGCGGGAACGGTCGCGCTGTCGAAGAACAGGGCCTGGCTGATCGCCGCCTTCACCGTGGACCGCTGGAACGGCTTGGTGATCAGGAAGGTCGGTTCCGGCCGCTCGCCGGTCAGCAGTCGCTCGGGGAAGGCGGTGATGAAGATCACCGGCACCGAGAACTGGGCGAGGATGTCCTTGACGGCGTCGATGCCCGAGCTGTCGTCGGCAAGCTGGATGTCGGCCAGCACCAGCCCCGGACGGCGCTGCATGGCGAGTTGCACCGCCTCGTCGCGGGTGACGGCGACGCCGGTCACACCATGGCCGAGATCGCGCACGATCGTTTCGAGATCCATGGCGATGATCGGCTCGTCCTCGATGATCATCACCTCCGCATGGGTCTGGCGCTCGATCTCGGCCAGCGCGTCGGCGACGAGCCGCTCGATCTCCTCCGGCTCCTCGTCGAGGAGGAAGGCGGCATCCTCGGGCGTGAAGCCTTCCATCGCGGTCAGCAGCAGCGCCTGGCGCGACAGCGGCGTCACCCGGGCGAGGCGGGCGCGGGCGATCGCCTGGGGATCGCCATCATCCTCGCTGTCGTCGGCGGGGCCGGTCTCGATATTGGCCGAGGACCAGATCGCCTGAAAGGTGCGATAAAGGCCGAGCCTGGCGTCCACGTCGCGCGGGAAATCGCCCGGCGCAGCCACGATCGCCTCCAGCGTCGCGCGCACATATTGGTCGCCATGGGTCTGGCTGCCCGTGAGGGCGCGTGCATAGCGCCGGAGAAACGGAAGGTGCGGCGCGAGTTCTTGGCCCAGCGACATGGGTGATGTGACTCCCTTGAGTCCCGGCCCCTTGGAAGGGCGGGAATGTAGTTCATACGTCGTAGCTGCTTCCCGCTGCGGATAAAATGCAAGGTGGGACCGAAACGACGCTCCGGGTGCGGAACAATCGATCAGGTCTTTTGTTTCATGCGATGATGCGGCAGTGGCGGATATCCGGCGACGGAGACACCGCCGGGTGACGCGAGCACAGGCTTTGCCCTTGCGGGCGGTCTGAATGCGGCACAGCGGGCGGAAACGTCCCGGGGGCGCCGCGTGTTCATTTTCCGGCGCGTTTTGCCGGTGGCGCCTGTTCGGCGTGCGCCGGTCGCGGCCAAAGGGGATGGGGCGGACAGGCTTGAGTGAGATCAGCAGCAAAGCGACCGGGAAAACGAACAAGCCGCGCCGCGCGTTCAAAAATGGCCGTCCTTCGGAGGCGGGCGTCGGCAGCGTGCTGCGCACCATCTACGACCAGACGGTCAAGGAAACGGTGCCCCAGGAAATGCTCGATCTGCTCGGCAAGCTGGACTGAGCGTCGATGCGCGCCTGCGCCGCAGGCGTACCGCCCGGTATAGCGGCCCCGACTTCCTGATATGGTTTCGCGATTGCGCGGAGCTTCTTTGCGCGCCGATAATTCTGCGAACATGACTTCTCCGCGAGATCAGCCCGCCATCGCTCCTTCCGGCGTCGCCACGCCCGGAGACCATGGCGGCGAAAGTGCGATGGCGCGCCCGTTCACCGGGCTGCCGACCAACGCCAAGCTGATCCTGCTGATGCTCCTGGCGCTGACGCCGTTGATGATCATCGCGGTGCTCGCCTCGGCGGAGACGGCGCGGATCAACCGCGCGGCGCGCGAATCCGCCAGCCTCGCCATCGCCACGGACAGCGCGCGCGCCATCGACGTGCTGGTCGCGCGCACCGCGCTGACCCTGCGGGCGTCGGGAACGGCGCTCTCCACCTCCGGCGAGGCGACCTGCCAGCGCACGCTGAGCTCGCTCGCCGCGGAACACCGGGTCGCGGTGGATTTCGCCCTCCGCGACATTGAGGGCCGGCTGATCTGCTCCACCTCCGGCTACCAGCCGATCGATCGCCCGGTGGTGACCCGCGCCAACGCCACCATCCACATCGGCGCCGACGGCGAGACGCTGATCGTCACCACCTTCGCCGGCAATGACCGGCTGGTCGGCGAGGCACGCTTCGCGCGCGCCACGATCGCCGAAACGGCGCGTCCGCGTCTGGCGGAAGGCCCGTACCGGCTGGTGCTGCGCGAGGGCGATCGCTCGATGGCGCTCGGGGGCACGCCCGAAATCTCGATGGATGGCACCACCAACGCGGTGCCGGTGGTCGACGGCCAGGGCCGGCTGGAACTCAGCCTGCCGACCCGCCGCGCCACGGCGAGCGAAATGCTCAGCATCGCGCTGCCTGTCGTGATGCTGCTGGCGGCGGGGCTGGTGGCGTTCATCGTCACCGACCGGCTGATGCTGCGTCCGCTGCGTCAGTTGCAGGCGGCGGTGCTCGCCTATCGCGCCGGCGACAAATCGCTCGTCATCCCGCGTATCACCACGCCGGCGCACGAAATCCGCCGGCTCGCCTCCGCCTTCCGCAGCGTCACCAACACCATCGGCCGCCACGAGGCCGACCTGGAGGAGGGGCTTGCCCGCCAGACGCGGCTGACGCGTGAGGTGCATCACCGGGTCAAGAACAACCTCCAGGTCGTCGCCTCGCTGCTCAGCCTGCACGCGCGCGGCGCGCAGAGCCGCGAGGTCGCCGACGCCTATGCCTCGATCCAGCGGCGGGTCGATGCGCTCGCCGTCGTCCACCGCAATCACTATGCCGAACTGGAGGAAAATCGCGGCGTGGCGCTGCGCCCGCTGATCAGCGAGCTTGCCGCCAACCTGCGCGCCACGGCGCCGGCCAATGCGGTCTCCATGCCGATATTGCTCGAGCTGGAATCGCTGCACGCGACGCAGGACGTGGCCGTGCCGGTGGCGTTCCTGATCACCGAAATGGTCGAAGCGTCGATGCTGCGTGCGCCCAAGGGCACGGTGGCGATCGGCCTCACGCAGGTATCGCCGACGCGCGCCGCGTTGAGCGTGGCCTCTCCGGCGCTGACCGCTGCCGCCACCGAAGCCGATGGCAAGCATGGCGAACGCTTCGACCGCGTGCTGACCGGTCTCGCCCGCCAGCTCCGCGCCACGCTGGAGCGCGACGAGGCAGCCGGCAGGCTGTCGATCGAGATCGGGATCGTCTAGTCGAGGTTCGGGCGCAACCAGCGCCGCGCCGTGTCGAGATCGACCCCGCGACGCGCGGCATAATCGGTCAGCTGATCCTCGCCGATCCGCGCCACGCCGAAATATTGGGCGTCCGGGTGGCCGAAATAAAATCCGGACACGGCCGCTGTCGGCAGCATCGCGAAATGCTCGGTCAGCGTGATCCCGGTCGCCGGCCCGGCGTCGAGCAGGTCGAACAGCATCGGCTTCAGGCTGTGGTCGGGGCAGGCCGGATAGCCGGGCGCGGGGCGGATGCCGCGATATTGCTCGCGGATCAGCGCGTCGTTGGTCAGCTGCTCGTCGGCGGCATAGCCCCAGAGCGTGGTGCGCACATGGAGGTGAAGCCGTTCGGCCAAGGCCTCGGCAAGGCGATCGGCCAGGGCCTTCAACAGGATGTCGCGATAATCGTCATGCTCGGCCCTGAAGCGGGCGAGATGCGGCTCGATGCCGTGCCCCGCCGTCACCGCGAAGCCGCCGATCCAGTCGCCGTCGGGCGAGATGAAGTCGGCGAGGCACATATTCGCCCGGCCTTCGCGCTTCTTGATCTGCTGGCGGAGCATCGGCAGGCGGACCTCGCCGGCGTCGCCTTCGACGAGGATGTCGTCGCCGTCCCGACGGCATGGCCACAGACAGGCGACCCCCTTCGCGGTCAGCCATTTCTCGGCGATGACCTGATCGAGCATCGTCTGCGCGTCAGCCCACAGCGCTCGCGCGCTTTCGCCGACCACCGGATCGTCGAGGATCGCCGGATAGGTGCCGGCCAGCTCCCAGGCGCGGAAGAAGGGCGTCCAGTCGATATAGTCGCGCAGATCGGCAAGCGACCAATCCTCGTAGACATGGCGGCCGGGCAGGCGCGGGGCCGGCGGCATCTGGTCGGCGGCGAAGGGAAAGGCGTTGGCGCGCGCCTCGTCGATCGGCGCGAGCGCGTTCTGGCCCTTGCCCTCGCGCGCGGCGCGGATGGCGGCATAGTCGCTGGCGGTATCGGTGACGAAGCCGTCGCGCTGGGTGTCCGAGATCAGCGCGGAGGCGACGCCGACGGCACGGCTGGCGTCGAGCACATGCACCACCGGCCCTTCATAGGCCGGCGCGATGCGCAGCGCGGTGTGGACCTTCGACGTGGTCGCCCCGCCGATGAGCAGCGGCATGGTCATGCCGGCGCGCGCCATCTCGCTCGCCACCGTCACCATCTCGTCCAGAGACGGCGTGATCAGGCCGGAAAGGCCGATCATGTCCGCGTCATTCTCGTTGGCGGCCTTGAGGATGTCCGTCCACGGCACCATCACGCCGAGGTCGATGACCTCATAGCCGTTGCACTGGAGCACGACGCCGACGATGTTCTTGCCGATATCGTGGACGTCGCCCTTCACCGTGGCCATGACGATGCGCCCCTTGGCGCGTTGTCCGGCCGTCTTCTCCGCTTCGATATAGGGCAGGAGGTGGGCGACCGCCTTCTTCATCACGCGGGCCGACTTCACCACCTGCGGCAGGAACATCTTGCCCGCCCCGAACAGGTCGCCGACGACGTTCATGCCGTCCATCAGCGGCCCTTCGATCACCTCGATCGGACGGGGGAATTGCAGCCGCGCTTCCTCGGTATCCTCGACGACGAAGGCATCGAGACCCTTGACGAGCGCATGCTCCAGCCGCCTGGCGACCGGCCAGCTGCGCCATTCCTCGGCCTGCTTCTCGGCCTCCGGATTGCCGCCGCGGAACCGCTCGGCGAGGGTGATCAGCCGCTCGGTGGCGTCGTCCCGCCGATCCCAGATGACGTCCTCGCACGCTTCGCGCAGCTCCGGGTCGATGGCGTCATAGACGTCGAGCTGGCCGGCATTGACGATGCCCATGTCCATGCCCGCCTGGATGGCATGATAGAGGAACACGCTGTGCATCGCGCGCCTGACCGGCTCGTTGCCGCGGAACGAGAAGCTGAGGTTGGAGACGCCGCCCGAAATGTGGCAGCCCGGGCAGCGGGCGCGGATCTCGCGCGTCGCCTCGATGAAGTCGATGGCATAGCGGCGATGCTCGTCGATGCCGGTCGCCACCGCGAAGATATTCGGATCGAAGATGATGTCCTCGGGCGGAAAGCCGTCGGCGACCAGCAGGTCATAGGCGCGCGCGCAGATTTCGATCTTGCGCTCCTTGGTGTCGGCCTGTCCCACCTCGTCGAAGGCCATCACCACCACGGCGGCGCCATAGGCGCGCACCTTGCGGGCATGTTCGAGGAAGGGCTCGATGCCCTCCTTCATGCTGATCGAATTGACGATCGGCTTGCCCGAGACGCATTTCAGCCCCGCCTCGATCACGCTCCATTTGGAGCTGTCGATCATGATCGGCACGCGCGCGATGTCGGGCTCGGCGGCGATCAGGTTGAGGAAGGTGACCATCGCCGCCTCGGCGTCGAGCAGGCCCTCGTCCATGTTGACGTCGACGATCTGCGCGCCGTTCTCCACCTGGCTGCGCGCCACCTCCACGGCCCTGGCGTAATCGCCGGCCATGATCAGCTTCTTGAACGCCGCCGATCCGGTGACGTTGGTGCGTTCGCCGATATTGACGAAGGTAGCGGTGGAGGTCTGGGTCACGTCTGGTTCCGGAAGCGAAGGGATCACGCGGCGAGGATCATCGTCTCGAGGCCGGCGAGGAGGGTGCGGGACTGGCCGGCGGGGATGGCGCGGGGCGGCTTGCCGGCCACCGCGCGCGCCATCGCATGGATGTGCGGCGGGGTCGTGCCGCAGCAGCCGCCGACCACGTTGATCAGCCCGGCATCGGCCCATTCGCCGATGAAGCCGCCGGTCGTCTCCGGTTCCTCGTCATACTGGCCGAGCTCGTTGGGCAGGCCGGCATTGGGATAGACCATCACCAACGTGTCCGCGACGCGCGCGATCGTCGCGACATGCGGGCGCAGCTGCGGCGCGCCGAACGAGCAGTTCATGCCGATGGTCAGCGGGCGGGCGTGGCGCACGCTCGCCCAGAAGCTGTCAATCGAATGGCCGGACAGGTTGCGCCCGGACATGTCGGTGACGGTGAAGGACAGCATGATCGGGATTTCGTGCCCGCGCGCCTCGGCCATTTCCAGCACCGCCTTGATGCCGGCCTTGGCGTTGAGCGTGTCGAACACCGTCTCGATGAGGATGAAGTCCGCGCCGCCGTCGACCAGCGCTTCGGCCTGATCGCGATAGACGTCCTTCAGTTCATCGAAGGTGATCGCGCGGAAGCCGGGATCGTTGACGTCCGGCGACAGCGACAGCGTCTTGTTGGTCGGCCCGATCGCGCCGGCGACGAAGCGCGGGCGGCCGTCCGCCGCCTCTGCCGCATCGGCGGCATCGCGGGCGATCCGGGCGGCGGCGAGGTTCATGTCGCGCACCAGATGTTCCGCGCCATAATCGGCCTGGCTGATCCGGTTGGCGTTGAAGGTATTGGTCGAGACGATGTCCGAGCCCGCCGCCAGATAGGCCTCGGTGATCTCGGCGATCACCTCGGGCCGGGTGATCGCCAGCAGGTCGTTATTGCCCTTCTGATCGTGGCCGAGATCGAGGCCGCCGCGATAGGCGGCCTCGTCCAGCCGATAGGTCTGGATCATCGTGCCGAAGGCGCCGTCGGTGACGAGGATGCGGTTGGCCGCCTCGGCGCGCAGCCGCTGGCCCGCTTGGGATGGGGTGAGCTTGGTCATGCCGCGGCCTCCTTCGCCTGTGCGACAGGGCGCTTACCGAGCAGATGGCAGATGGCATAGGCCAGTTCCGCGCGGTTGAGCGTGTAGAAATGAAAATGGCGCACGCCGCCGGCATAGAGCTTGCGGCACAATTCCGCCGCCACCGTCGCGGCGACGAGCTGGCGGGCGGCGGGATGATCGTCCAGCCCGTCGAACAGCCGGTCCATCCACGCCGGGATGGCCGCGCCGCACAGGCCGGCGAACTTGCGCGTCTGCGCCACGTTCGACACCGGCAATATGCCGGGCACGATCTCGGCGGCGATGCCGGCAGCGGCGGCGGCGTCGCGGAAACGGAAAAAGGCTTCCGGCGAGAAGAAGAACTGGGTGATCGCCCGGTTCGCGCCGGCGTCGATTTTGCGCTTCAGATTGTCGAGATCGGCCGCGACCCCTTCGGAATCCGGATGGCATTCCGGATAGGCGGCGACGGAAATCTCGAACGGCGCCACCTTCCTCAGCCCCGCGACCAGCGCCGCGGCATTCTCGTAGCCGCCGGGATGGGACTGGAAGCGCTCGCCCTCGCGCGGGGGATCGCCGCGCAGCGCGACGATATGGCGCACGCCGGCCGCCCAATATTCACGGGCGATCTCGTCGATCTCGTCGCGCGTGGCATCGACGCAGGTAAGGTGGGCGGCGGCCGGGATCTCCGTCTCGCGGGCGATGCGGGCGACGGTGGCGTGGGTCCGCTCGCGAGTCGAGCCGCCCGCGCCATAAGTGACGGAGACGAAGCGCGGCCCCAGCGGCGCCAGCGACTTGAGCGATTCCCACAGCACCGCGTCCATCTTCTCCGTCTTGGGCGGGAAGAATTCGAACGACAGCGCGAAATCGCCGGAAAGATCGGCGAACAGCGGCGCGTCCAGCGCGCGGCGCGCCTCCTCCATCTGGGGCAGGGTGAAGCTCATGATACGGCCTTCAGCAGGGGTTCGGGTGATTGGTCGGCGACCGCGGTGCGCACGGCGAGCCACAATTTGACGGTCAGTTCGCCGCCGTCGAGGGCGGCGATGCGCTCGATGGCGAGGCCGGCGGCGGTGAACCAGCCGGCGATCTGGGCATCGTCAAACCCGAGGCGGGCATGGGCGTCGACGCTGCGCAGCGCCTCGCGGTCGTGTGCCGCGAAGTCGACGATAAGCAGCCGCCCGCCCGGGGCGAGCAGCCGCCCCGCTTCGGCGATCGCGGCGGCAGGCTGCTGGGCATAATGCAGCACCTGATGGAGCAGCACGAGGTCGGTCGCGCCGCTGGCAAGCGGCAGCGCATACATGTCGCCCTGGCGCAGGTCGGCGCGGTCCAGCCCGGCCTCGGCGAGGCGGGCGCGGGCGACGCGCAGCATCTCCGGACTGCGATCAATGCCCGTGGCGCTCTCCGCCGACGGGCCGAGCAGGGCGATCATGCGCCCGGTGCCGGTGCCGATATCGACGAGGCGGCCGACCGGGCGATCCTCCAGCGCGGCGAGGATCGCGGCCTCGACCTCGGCTTCGGCGACATGGAGGGAGCGGATCGCATCCCAATGATCGGCATGCTGGGCGAAATAGCGCTCGGCCGCCGCGGCGCGGTCGGCACGGATCGCGGAGAGGCGGGCGATGTCGGCACGCGCCCAATGATCGGCCTCGGCGTCCGCCCAGCCGTCCAGCGCGGCGAGCAGCGGCGCGACGCGTTCGCGCGGACCCAGCCCGAGGAACACCCAACTCCCCTCCTTGCGGCGTTCGGCAAGGCCGGCGTCGGCGAGGATCTTGACATGGCGCGAGACGCGCGGCTGGCTCTGCCCGAGCACCTGAGCGAGTTCGCCCACCGACAGGTCCATCGCCCGCAGCAAGGCGAGGATGCGCAGCCGCGTCGGATCCGCGAGCGCGCGGAAGATGTCGAGAGCCGGCTGCATGGTCGGATAAGGATATAAAGATATCTTTATATCGGTCAAGATGCTTGTGCCGTGCAAGGGCGTGTGGCACCGCACGCCGCTTCCGACAATGGTCGCCGCCAGGGGGGACTCATGCGCGCAATCGGGCCGCTACTGGCCGCTGTCCTGCTCGCCGGCTGCGCCACCACGGGTGCGCGGACGCCGGGCGATCCCTATGAGAAGTTCAACCGCGCGATGTGGGGCTTCAACATGGGCGTCGACAAGGTGGTGCTGAAGCCCGCCTCCAACGTCTATCGCGCCGTCACGCCCAAGCCGGCGCGGCGCGGCATCAGCCATGTCTTCGCCAACCTGTCCGAGCCTTTCTCGGCGATCAACGCGCTATTGCAGGGCAATGCCAAGCGCGCGTTCAATTCGCTGGGCCGGTTCGTCGTCAACACCACGATCGGCATTGGCGGCCTCGCCGATCATGCCAGCAAGATCGGGCTGAAGCCGACCCCGGAGGATTTCGGCCAGACGCTGGCGGTATGGGGCGTCAAGCGCTCGGCCTATCTGGTGCTGCCGATTCTCGGGCCGTCGACCGTGCGTGACGGCGTCGGCTCGGTCGCGTCGCAGTTCATCGATCCCTACCGGATCTGCCTGCGAGACTGCGAATTCCTGCCCAAGGGCGTGCCCACCGCCATCAACGTCATGGAAGTGCTGAGCGCGCGCTCCGACCTCGCCGAGGCCGGCGCCGACGATTTCCTGAAGACCAGCGCCGATCCCTATGCGACGGCGCGCTCGGCCTTTTTCCAGCGCCGCGACGCCGCCATCGCCAATCGCGACGGCGATGCCGCGGTGAGCAACAGCGACGACGCCGCCGTCAACGCCGCGCTCAAGGAAATCGACGACCGCGGGGCGCCGCAGGAGCCTCCGCCCCCGCCGCCCGCCCCCACTGCGAACGAGCCGCCCAAGTAGACTAGTTCGATACTAGGGATTGCACCCCGTTACGGCCCCGGATAGTTGTGGGGGAGGCCGACGAACGGGGGCGCGCGTCCGCGGGGTCCGCCTGTCGGTGTGGAAAGGGAACGGAGACATGCCCGTGAACAAGATTATCGCTCTGCCGCTGATCGCTGCCCTGGCCCTGGGGGCCGCCGCCTGCTCGCAAAAGTCCCAGAACGAGACCAGCGAAGCGGCCAGCTCGATCGGCAATGACGTGAGCGCCACCGCAGACAACGCCGTTTCGGACGTCAACGCCGCGGCGGCCGATGCCGGCGCCAGCGCCGACAACGCCATCGACGCGGCCGGCAACAGCGCGGCGGCCGCCGGCGACACGGTGTCCAACGCCACCGCCAACGGCCTCGACGCGAGCGCCGACGCGATGCGCAGCGCCGCGGACAAGACCCGCCGCTGATCCCGCTCGGGAACGCACGGACAAGGGCGATCCTTGTCCGGCAAAAGGAAAGGGCCGGGGGGATCGCCCCCCGGCCCTTCCTGTTCGTGCGTCGGGAGGACGGACTTAGAAGTCCATGCCGCCCATGCCGCCCATGCCGCCGCCGGGCATGCCGGCCGGGGCCTTGTCCTCGGCGGGCAGTTCGGCGATCGCCGCTTCCGTGGTGATCAGCAGGCCGGCGACCGAGGCCGCGTCCTGGAGCGCTGTGCGCACGACCTTGGTCGGGTCGATCACGCCGGCGGTGACGAGGTTCTCATAGGTGTCGGTCTGGGCGTTGAAGCCGAGCGTCGGATCATTGCCCTCGAGCAGCTTGCCCGCGATCACCGCGCCGTCATGGCCGGCATTCTGGGCGATCTGACGGACCGGGGACTGCAGCGCGCGACGGATGATGTCGATGCCGCGGGTCTGGTCGTCATTGGCGCCCTTCAGGCCCTCCAGCGCCTTGGTGGCGTAGAGCAGAGCCGTGCCGCCGCCGGGGACGATGCCTTCCTCGACCGCTGCGCGGGTGGCGTGGAGGGCGTCGTCGACGCGATCCTTGCGCTCCTTCACCTCGACCTCGGTCGAGCCGCCGACCTTGATCACCGCCACGCCACCGGCCAGCTTCGCCAGACGCTCCTGGAGCTTCTCGCGATCATAGTCGGAGGTGGTCGCCTCGATCTGCTGGCGGATCGCGTCGGTGCGGCCCTTGATCGCCTCGGCTTCACCGGCGCCATCGACGATGGTGGTGTTGTCCTTGTCGATCGACACGCGCTTGGCGGTGCCGAGCATGCCCAGCGTCACGCTCTCGAGCTTGATGCCGAGATCCTCGGAGATCACCTCGCCCTTGGTGAGGATGGCGATATCCTCAAGCATCGCCTTGCGGCGATCGCCGAAGCCCGGCGCCTTGACGGCCGCGACCTTGAGGCCGCCGCGCAGCTTGTTGACGACGAGCGTGGCCAGCGCCTCGCCCTCGATGTCCTCGGCGATGATCAGCAGCGGACGGCCGGTCTGCACCACCGCCTCGAGGATCGGCAGCATCGCCTGCAGGTTGGAGAGCTTCTTCTCGTGGATCAGGATGTACGGGTCGGAAAGCTCGACCTGCATCTTCTCCGGGTTGGTGATGAAATAGGGCGACAGATAGCCGCGGTCGAACTGCATGCCCTCGACGACGTCCAGCTCGAACTCGAGGCCCTTGGCCTCCTCGACGGTGATGACGCCTTCCTTGCCGACCTTGTCCATCGCCTCGGCGATCTTCTCGCCGACGACGGTGTCGCCATTGGCGGAGATGATGCCGACCTGGGCGACCTCATTGGAGCCGGCGACCGGCTTGGAGCGGGCCTTGATGTCCTCGACGACCTTGACGACGGCGAGATCGATGCCGCGCTTCAGGTCCATCGGGTTCATGCCGGCCGCGACCGACTTCATGCCCTCGCGCACGATCGACTGGGCGAGCACGGTGGCGGTGGTGGTGCCGTCGCCGGCGACGTCGTTGGTCTTCGACGCCACCTCGCGCAGCATCTGCGCGCCCATGTTCTCGAACTTGTCCTTCAGCTCGATCTCCTTGGCGACGGAAACGCCGTCCTTGGTGATCCGCGGCGCGCCGAAGCTCTTGTCGATGACGACGTTGCGGCCCTTCGGGCCGAGCGTCACCTTGACCGCGTCGGCGAGGATGTCGACGCCGCGCAGGATGCGCTCACGGGCGTCGCGGGAGAATTTCACGTCCTTGGCTGCCATCTTGGCTACCTTTCAAAATCGGGAAGTTGACGAAGTTGACGCTATCGCAGGGTCGCGGCCTCAGCCGACGATGCCCAGGATGTCGCTTTCCTTCATGATCAGCAGATCCTCGCCGTTGATCTTCACCTCGGTGCCGGACCATTTGCCGAACAGGATGCGATCGCCGGCCTTGACGTCGAGCGGCGTGATCTCGCCCTTGTCGCTCTTCAGCCCCGAGCCGGCGGCGACGACCTCGCCCTCCTGCGGCTTTTCCTTGGCGGTCTCGGGGATGATGATGCCACCGGCAGTCTTCTCCTCGGCCTCGACGCGGCGGACCAGCACGCGATCGTGCAGCGGACGGAAGTTCATGGGTATCACCCTCTTGTTGAGTGGATGCGAAACTGGTGTTGGCACTCAGCCGTGGCGAGTGCCAGCGCTGGCCATATGGGCGGCACGGGGCGGGGGTCAAGCCGCTCGATGAGATTTTCCGGCGCGCCGTTTACTCAGGACAAGCCGTAGGATAGCGCTCCACGGCGACGGCGGGATGACGACGAGCGGGATGATCGGGTGATGCGGCTGTTGAAGGGTATCTGGCGGTTCCTGGTCGGGGTGAAGGACGCGCTCGTCCTCATCGCCATGATCCTGTTCTTCACCACTCTCTATGCCGTGCTGTCGGCGCGGCAGCAGACCAATGTCGCCAGCGCCGGCGCGCTGCTGCTCGATTTCTCCGGCTCGCTGGTCGAACAGCCGGCGGAGGCCGAGCCGCTCGACCTCATCTCCCGCGCCGGGGCGCCGCGCGTCTCCGAATATCGTCTGCGCGACGTGGTGCGCGCCATCCGCGCCTCGGCGCGCGACGCCAATATCAAGGCGGTGGTGCTCGATCTCGACGGTTTCAACGGCGGCGGCCAGGCGGCGGTGGCCTCGGCGGGCGCGGCGCTCGACGAGGTACGGCGCGCGGGCAAGCCGGTGTTCGCCTATGCGACCGGCTATGGCGATGACAGCTACCAGCTCGCCGCGCACGCCTCGGAGGTCTGGATCAACCCGCTCGGCGCGGTGCTGCTGACCGGGCCGGGCGGCTCGCATCTTTATTACAAGGGGTTGCTCGACAAGCTCGGCATCGAGGCCAGGGTCTACAAGGTCGGCCAGTTCAAGTCCGCGGTCGAGCCCTATATCCGCAACGACCAGTCGCCCGAGGCGCGCGCCGCCAACCAGGCGCTGGCCGATGCGCTATGGTCGGAATGGCGCGGCGAGGTGATGCGCGCCCGGCCGACGGCGAAGCTCGCCGCCTATCTGGCCGCGGCTGCCCGGGGCGAGATGCCCGGCGCCAATTTCGCCGAGGCGGCGCGCGCCGCCGGCCTGGCCGACAAGGTCGGCGATCGCGGCGAATTCGCCCGTCGCGTCGCCGAGGTCGCGGGCGCGCCGGCCGCGGGCGGCGGCGCCGAGTTCGCCACCGTCTCGCTCGGCCGTTACATCGCCCAGACCCAGCCCGGCACCGCCGGCGATGCGATCGGCGTGGTGACGGTGGCCGGCGATATCGTCGACGGCAAGGCGCCTCCGGGTACCGCCGGCGGCGAGACCATTTCCCGGCTGCTGCGCGACGCGCTGGCCACCAACCGGCTCAAGGCGCTGGTGGTGCGCATCGATTCGCCGGGCGGATCGGTGACCGCGTCCGAGCAGATCCGCTCCGCCGTGCTGGAGGCCAAGCGGCGCGGCCTGCCGGTGGTGGTGTCGATGGGCTCGGTGACGGCGTCCGGCGGCTATTGGGTGGCGAGCGCGGGGGACATGATCTTCGCCGAGCCTTCGACGATCACCGGATCGATCGGGGTGTTCGCGATCCTGCCGACCTTCCGCGCCACGCTCGCCAAGCTCGGCCTGTCGGCAGACGGGGTCAAGACGACGCCGCTGTCCGGCGAGCCGGACGTGCTGCGCGGGCCCAGCCCGGAGGTCGACAAGCTGCTCCAGGCCGGCGTCGACCAGATCTATGCCCGCTTTACCGGCATCGTCGCCGCGTCGCGCCATTTGCCGGTGAAACGCGTCGACGAGATCGCGCAAGGTCGGGTGTGGGCCGGCGGCATCGCCCGCCAGATCGGGCTGGTCGACCGCTTCGGCGGGCTGGACGACGCCATCGCCGAGGCGGCGAGGCGCGCGAAGCTCGATCCCGGCGCCGTCCACCCGGTGTTCATCGAGCGCGAGCCCTCCTATGCCCGCCGCCTGCTCGCCGACATGATCGGCCGCAGCGACGACGACGCCTCGGCGTCGGCGAGCGATCCCTTCGCCCATGTCGTTGTCCGCCCGGACGTGCTGCTCGGCCGCGCGCTCGGCGAGGCGCGGCGCGTGCTGGCCGGGCCGACCATCCAGGTACGCTGCCTCGAATGCGGAACGCCCGCGCCGGCGCCGTCACTGCGCGCCGACGGGCTGGCGACGCTGCTGCTCGCGCGGCTGGGCCCGGGCTAGGGTCGGCCGCTCGGCCTGACCTGGATGCGCAGCCCCGACAGCGGCGCCGCACCGAGTGCAAGCGATCCGCCGGGCGTCAGGCCGCTTACCGATCCGTCGAGGAAGCGCGCCTCATAGGCTAGCTCATAGTTCGCCGCCGCCTCGCCCCGCAGCATGATCTGGACACCGTGGAGCGGCCGGCCTTCGCCGCGCGTTCCGGCGAAGACATGGCCTTCGACGGGCTTTGACAGCACGCCCTCGGGGCCGGCCACGCAAAGTCGGATGTCGTGCGGCGCGATCTCACGTCCCGGCACCAGCGCCAGCCCCTCGATCGCACCGCCGCCACTGCCGAGCCAGCCCGCCGGCGCGGCCCAGACATCGCCTGTCCCGCCGATATGGGCATGCGCATCGATGAGCAGCGGCGGCGCCTCCGGCCAGTTCGCGCCCTCGCCGAACTGCGTCAGCCAGGCGCCGACCAGCCGGGCCGCGTAACGCAGCATCTGCGGGCGGGTGAGGTAGTCGCGGGCAAACTGCGTTGATCGCGCGGCAATCGCGCGGTGCAACGCATCGTGTCGGCCGGCCTCGTCGAGGAGGGCGAGCACGCAATCATCGTCGATCGCCGGCAGGTAATGGACCCACGGCTCCAGTCCGTGGAAATAATAGAGCAGATAGGGTGAGTTGTATTTGACCAGCACCCCGCTGCCGAGCAGCGAGCGATACACGCGCGAGCAGGTCGCGCCGTTGCCATCCATCGAAAGCATGTAGCGATAGCGGCTTTGCTCGGCCCAATCCCGCGGCTCTCCCTGCACGCCGAGCGCTTCGATCATCGCGAGCGTCTCGGGCGTATCATGCTGCACGATGATCGGCAGCTCGAACCGCACAGCCGGGTGATTCTTGAAGAATACCGCCGAGCGGAGGCGCTGATTGCGTCCCTCGCGCACATGGGCGGCGGTGAGCATCGGATTACCGGTTGTCGCCCCGACAAACACGGCGGCGGGCAGGCGATCGTCATAGTCGCAGGCATCGGCCGGGTCGCGGATGTACCAGTGATTCCCGATCAGATCGACATCCGGCAGCAGGATGGTATTGGCTCCGCGCCGTTTCTGGAAGGTGAAGACCGGAACCGAGTGGCGCGGCCTGCCGAGATCTTCGACATCGAGCGCCAGCACGCCCCGTCCCTTGACGGCGAAGCCCGCCAGAGCATCGCGCAGGAAGTCGGCGTAAAGGGAGGCGCGGTAGGCGAGCACGGCGTCATGGGCGCTGCCGGAAGGCTTCTCCTCGATCGCCACCGCGCCATCGGCGATGTGGACCAGGAAGATCGAGGGGGCGGCTGCGGCTGCTGCCCGCAACTCGGCCTCCAGCGCCTCGCGCCCGACGGCGAAGCCGGTCCAGGGCGCCAGCTCGAGCGCCGCCCATTGATCTATCACTGCCCCCATAGGCCTCCGCTAGCCGCGATAGGCGGGCAGGGCCAGTCCCCGCTTGATCGCGAGCGCGCGAAGCGTGAAGCCCGCCACCGCGGCGATGCCGGCGGCCGGCGCGAAGGGCAGGCCGATCAGGCCCAGCAACACGAACAGCCCGGCCGAGACGGCCGCCGCCGTGACGTAGATTTCCGGGCGCAGGATGATCGAGGGCTCGCCCGCGAGCACGTCGCGGAACACGCCGCCCATGCACGCGGTGACCACGCCCATCACCGCGGCAGGCAGGGGCGGCACGCCGTAGGCCAGCGCCTTGGACGCGCCGTACACCGAATAGGCGGCGAGCCCCAGCGCATCCAGCCAGTCCAGCGTGCGATCGCGCCACCAGTGGCGCGGCGTCACCCACACCACCAGCGCCATGATCAGGCACACGCCCAGGGCACGATTGTCATGGATCCAGAAGATCGGCGCGCCGATCAGCAGATCGCGGGTGGTGCCCCCGCCGGTGCCGGTGATCGCCGCGAAGAAGGCGAAGGTGACCAGCGTCTGCTCGCGGCGCGCGGCCTGCAGCGCACCCGACGCTGCGAACACCGCGATGCCGGCGAGGTCGGCCCAGGGCAGCACCGTGCCGAGCTGCTGGGCAAGCGGCGCCAGCGGGGCGAGCGGCGGCGGCATCACGGCCGGTGATGATCCCGGTACCAGTCGACGAAGGCGGGGATGCCGATGTCGATCGGCGTCGTCGGCGCATAGCCGTGATCGCGCGCGATGGCGTCGATATCGGCATAGGTCGCCGGCACGTCACCGGGCTGCATCGGCTGATAATCGATGATCGCCTCGCGCCCGCAGGCCTCGGCAAGGAGGGCGATGACCCGCTCCAGCTGCTCCGGCCGGTGATTGCCGATATTGTAGAGCGCGTGCGGGGTGTTGCTGCCGCCGGCCTTGACGGCGCCGTCGTCGGCGGGGGGCATGTCGAGACAGGCGATCACGCCGGCGACGATATCGTCGATATAGGTGAAGTCGCGCGACATCCGGCCGTGGTTGAACACCGGGATCGGCTGGCCGGCGAGGATTGCACGGGTGAAGATCCACATCGCCATGTCCGGCCGGCCCCACGGCCCGTAGACGGTGAAGAAGCGCAGGCCCGTGAGCGGCAGGCGATAGAGATGGGCGTAGGTCTCGCTCATCAGCTCGTCGGCCTTCTTGGTGGCGGCGTAGAGGGAGAGAGGGTGATCCACCCGGTCCTCGACACGGAACGGCAATGTGGTGTTCCCGCCATAGACCGAGGAGGAGGAGGCATAGGCGGTGCTCGCCACCCGCCGGGCGCGGGCGAGCTCGAGAATGTTTAGGTGGCCGACGAGGTTGGAGCGGGCATAGGCGCGCGGGTTCTCGAGCGAGTAGCGCACGCCTGCCTGCGCGGCGAGATGGACGATGCCGGCAAGCTCCGTCGCGCCGAGCGCGGCGTCGAGGGCCTGCTCGTCGGCGATGTCGGCGGCCGCGAAGCGGAAACGGTCGCCGGCCCCGGCGGCGAGCGCCGCCAGCCGGGCGTGTTTCAGCGAGACGGGATAATAATCGTTGAGATTGTCGACACCGATCACGCGATCGCCGCGGCGGGCGAGCGCGCGGGCGACGTGGAAACCGATGAAGCCGGCGGCACCTGTGACGAGGATGGTCATTCGCGTGTCTCGTCCCCCGGACCGGCTGCCTTCCCATCTAGACGCCGGACGCGGGAAGGTGAAGAGAGCGGCGGACGACAAGGGTCAAGGCGGAAATGGAGCGGCTCCGTCTTGCCGGCATGGGTTGGGAAGGCCAAGACAGGCAGGATGAAGGCCGCGCGCTATCTGCTCGCCCCGTGGTGGCTGGTTTCGCTGGCCACCGGGGCCAAGGCATTTTCGGACAATCCGCTGATCGGATCGCCGTTGCTCAACCAAGCCGGACTGCATGCCGGGCGAGTCTGGCTCGCCTCGGCGATGGCCGGGATGCGCCGGCGGCGGCTCGCCCATCTGGTGGATGCGGAGAGCCGGGCGGCGTTCGACCGGGACGGCTTCGTCGCGATCCGCGACTTCCTGTCACCGGACCTGTTCGCGTCGCTGAGGGATCAGGTGTTCGCTTTCCCGGCGGCGGCGCGCGAGATGGTACAGGGCGACACGATCACCCGCCGTATCGCGCTCGATCCGGAGGGTCTGGCAGCGATGCCGGCGGCGCGCGCGCTGCTCGCCGATCCGCGCTGGCGGGGGCTGATCCGCTATGTCGGCAGCTACGATCAGGAGCCGCTGACCTATGTCCAGACGATCCTGTCACACCGCCACGACGCGCCAGCCGACCCGCAGGAGACGCTGCACGCGGACACATTCCATCCCACCGTCAAGGCGTGGCTGTTCCTGACCGACGTCGCGCAGGACGAGGGGCCGTTCACCTATGTGCCCGGATCGCATCGCCTGACGCCGGAACGGCTGGCATGGGAGAGGGCGCGCTCGCTCAGGGCGCGGGAGCTGGACCGGCTGTCGGCGCGCGGCTCGCTGCGCATCCAGGCGGACGAGCTGGCGGCGCTCGCCCTGCCCGGCCCGCGCGCGCTGGCGGTGCCGGCCAACACCCTGGTCGTGGCCGATACCTATGGCTTCCACGCGCGCGGGCCGTCGGCGCGGCCGTCGACGCGCGTCGAGATCTGGGCCTATGGCCGGCGCAACCCGTTCCTGCCGTGGACCGGGCTCGACCCGCTGAGCCTGCCCGGCATCGCCGAGCGACGCGTGCCGCTGATGTGGGCGATGCACGATCGGCTGCGGAAATGGATCGGCCAGCCCTGGGCCGATGTCGGTCGCAAGCGGGCCGCGGATTCGTGACGCCGCTGCTCCGCTCGCCGCCCTTTCCCGGCGTGGCGCCGGCGGTGGCGGCGATCAGCCACCCCGCCGCGCGGCCCGTTGCGGACGATCCGGGGCGGCTGGAGGCGCTGGTCGCCAGCATCGCCGCGACCGGGGTGGCCGGCAGCTTCTGGCGCGACCAGCCGGCGGCAGACGCGCGCGAGGCCCGGCTGATCGCGGCGATCGCGGCTGGCGATGCCGGCGCCGACGGGCTGGCCGAGGCGCTGCTCGGCCCCGCCTATCGCGATCCGTTCAGCGGCGAGGCCATCGCGCCCGAGCAGGCGGTGGCGATCCTCGGCCATTGGCGCGCGGTGATCGAGGCCAATCGCGGCATCCGCGCGGCGGCCGGCATGGCGTGGTGGAAGCGCCGCGCCATCGCCCGCTTCCTGTGGTCCGGCGAGCCGCTCGCCTTCGTCCGCTCGGCGGCAGCGGCCAGGGCGGCGGCGGGGCAGGGCGCGGTGGCGGTGTGGCCGTCGCGCGCCCCGGCCGGGCTCGGCGAGGCGGGGCTGCCGATCGTGTCGGTGGAGGACGGCTTCATCCGCTCGATCGGGCTCGGCAGCGATCTCCACCCGCCCTTCTCGATCGTCGTCGACCGCAGCGGCATCCATTATGATCCCTCGCGGCCGAGCGACCTCGAAACCATTCTCCAGACGGCCGAATTCACCGACGATCTGCTCGCCCGCGCCGGCGCGCTCGCCGAGGCGATCGTGGCCGGCGGGATCAGCAAATATGCGGTGAGCGGCGCCACCGCCCCGCGCGCGGCCGCCGATGATGACGGCCGCCGCGTCGTGCTGGTGCCGGGGCAGGTGGAGGACGACATGTCGGTCCGCCTCGGCGGGGCGGGGATCAGGAGCAATGTCGAGTTGCTCGCCCGCGCCCGCGCCGCCGAGCCGGACGCGCGCATCCTGTTCAAGCCGCACCCCGATGTCGACGCCGGCCACCGCCCCGGGCGCGTGCCGGATGCCGCGATCCTCGCGCACGCCGACGAGATCGTGCGCGGCGAGGCGATGCCGGCCTTGCTGGCACGGGTCGATGCGGTGCATGTGCTGACCTCGCTGACCGGGTTCGAGGCGCTGCTGCGCGGACTGCCGGTGACAACCCACGGTCAGCCCTTCTTCGCGGGCTGGGGGCTGACCACCGATCTCGCGGGCTCAGTTGCGCGCCGGACACGACGATTGACCGCAATGCAACTTATTGCCGGGGTGCTAATTCTGTATCCACGGTATATGGACCCGGTAACGGGCCTGCCCTGCCCGGCCGAAGTCCTGGTCAGGCGATTTGCGGAACAGGCCCGGCCGAGCACAACAATGCTCGTGCGGGCGCGACGGTTGCAGGGTCGCCTGGTGCGTGCGTACCGGTTCAGGAGGCAAGGGACATGAAGCATCGACCGATAGACCGGCGGGTCTTCCTGTTCCTCCAGGGGCCGCCCGGTCCCTTCTTCGCGCGGCTCGGCGCGGCGCTGGCCGGCGCCGGGCATCGTGTCCACCGCATCAATTTCAACGGCGGCGACCGCTTCAGCTGGCCGGGCCGCGCCACCAATTATCGCGGCACCGCCGAGGAATGGCCGCGCTTCTTCGAGGAATTCACCACCAGGCACGGCGTCACCGATCTCGTGCTGTTCGGCGATTGCCGGCCGTTGCATCGCGCCGCCCACGGCCTTGCCACGATCAACCGGCTGTCGATCCACGTCTTCGAGGAAGGCTATATCCGGCCGGACTGGGTGACGCTGGAGGCGGACGGGGTCAATGGCCACTCCACCTTGTCGCGTGATCCGGAATGGTATCTGCAAGCCGCCCGGGCGCTGCCGCCGATCCGGCCGCAGGCGCCGATCGCGGCAAGCTTCGCCCGGCGCGCGCGCGAAGCCTATGATTATTATCAGGCCTGCGTGCTGGAGCGCGGCTATTTCCCGCATTACCGGTCGCACCGCCCCAATTCGGCGATCGGCGAGGGCTTCGGCTGGCTGATCCGCCTCGCGACCCGCAAGCGGGCGCGGGAGCGTTCGCAGCGGATCATCGCCGACCTCGCCGGCCAGCCCTATTTCGTCTTCCCGCTACAGCTCGATTCCGATCACCAGATCCGCGTCCACTCGCCGTTCGGCAATATGCGGGTGGCGATCGACTATGTCGTCGCCAGCTTCAGCCGGCGGGCGCCGGCCGATGCGATCCTGGTGCTGAAGGAGCATCCGCTCGACAATGGCCTGATCAACTGGCGGCGCTATGCCCTCCAGCGCGCCGCCCATCACGGCGTGGCGCAGCGCGTCGTCTATATCGAGGACGGCGATATCGAATCGCTCGTCTCGGGCGCGCGGGGCCTCGTCACCATCAACAGCACCACCGGCACGCTGGCGCTCGCCGCGGGCATGCCGACGGCGGTGCTCGGCCAGGCGGTCTACGACATTGCCGGCATCACCCATCAGGGCCCGCTCGACACATTCTGGGCCAATCCGCGCCGGCCCGATCCGCGCTTGTGGGACGCCTTCTGCCGGGTGCTGCTGGATCGCTGCCTGATCCGCGGCGGCTTCCTCTCCGACGAAGGGCTGGACCTGCTCGTCGAGAATGCGGCGGCGCGCCTCACCACCAAGCGCGCCGACGAGGTCGTGGAACTGCCGCTCAGGATCAGCGCGCCGGCGGCCGCCCCCCAGCCCGTGGCGTCCTGACGGCACCGGAGCGACGCCCATCTGCCGCCAACCCCGTCCCGCCGGAGCCGATCGGTGACCCGGCCGGAAATCATCCTCGACCTGTCGCGCCTGATCTCGCGCGTGCTTCATCCCACCCCGACCGGCGTCGACCGGGTCGAGATGGCCTATGCGCGCGGCCTGATCGCGCGGACCCACGGCACCGGGCTCTCCTTCGCGGCGCTGCATCCGGCCGGGCTTTACGGGCGGCTGCCCGAGTCCGAGGTGCTGCGTTTCCTCGATCGCACCGAACATGGCTGGATGGAGCGCGACACGCCCGACCCCGGCGCGCTGAAACGGGCCGCTATGGCGACGCTGGCGGCGCTGCGTCCGCGCATCGTGCCGCGCGCGCGCGGGCCGCGGGTCTATCTGCAATCCTCCCCCCATCATCTCGACAAGCCGGAACGGGTGGCGGCGATCCTGGCGCGGGAAGAGGCGCGCTTCGCGGTGCTCGTCCACGACCTGATCCCGATCGACTATCCGGAATATGCCCGGCCCGGCGGCGCCGACCAGCACCGCCGGCGGGTGGCGACGATCGCGGCCCATGCCGATGGCATCATCGCCAATTCGGCCGCGACGCTCGCCTCGATCGAGCCCTGGCTCGGTGAGCGGACGGTGGCGCGCCGCGTCGCCCTGCTCGGCGCGGACGATTTCATCGACCGCGACGATCCGCCGGCCGATCTCGGCACCCCCTATTTCCTGTGCATCGGCACGATCGAGCCGCGCAAGAACCACCTGTTGCTGCTCAACCTGTGGAGGCGCTTCGCCGCCGAGGGCGGTCCGGTGCCGCGCCTCGTGCTGGTCGGTCGACGCGGCTGGGAGAATGAGAATGTCGTCGACATGCTGGAGCGCTGCCCGGGCCTCGCTCCTCACGTCGAGGAGCGCGGCACGGTGCCGGACCGGATGGTGCGCCGGCTGATCCGCGGCGCGCGGGCGCTGCTGCTGCCGAGCTTCGCCGAAGGCTATGGCATGCCGGTGGCCGAGGCGCTGGCGATGGGCACGCCGGTGATCTGTTCCGACCTGCCGGCGCTGCGCGAGGCGGGCGGGGCCGCGCCGGACTATCTCGACCCGCTGGACGGCATCGGCTGGGCGCGCGCGATCCGCGACTATGCGGGTGAAGGGTCGCCGCGCCGCGCCGCCCAGGCCGCACGCATCGGCGGCTGGACGGCACCCCGCTGGGCGGGCCATCTCGACACGGTGCTCGCGCTGGTCCAAGAGGTCGCCGACAGGGATTTCGTGGCCAGGCGCCCGACAAGAGTGACGGCATGACAACGGAAAGAACCGCCTCGGGCAGCAGCCTGATCCGCGCGCTGGAAGTGCAGTGCAATGTGATCGGCGCGCTGATGATGCGCGAATTGCACACCCGCTACGGCCGCGAGAATGTCGGCTATCTGTGGATGATCCTGGAGCCGATGACGCTGGCGACGGCGGTGGGGCTGATCCATCTCGCCCAGCCGGCCCATACCGTGTCGGACATCAATGCGGTGGCGATGTTCTCGCTCGGCTACTGCGTGTTCATCATGTTCCGCGGCATGTTCAACCGGGCCGAGGGCACGATCGAGGCCAACCTGCCGTTGCTCTATCACCGCATGGTGACGGTGTTCGACCTGCTGCTTTCGCGGGCGCTGCTCGAGGCGGCGGGGACGACCTGCACGCTGATCGTGATGCTGTTCTTCGGCATCATGCTCGGCCTCACCCATCTGCCCTATCGGCCCGAATATCTGATGGGCAGCCTGTTGTTCATGGCGTGGTTCTCCTTCTCGCTGTCGATGCTGGTATGCGCGGGCACCCACGACAATCGCCTGCTGGCGCGCTTCGTCCACCCGATCAGCTACATCCTGATGCCGATCTCGGGCGGCTTCTATCAGGTGGGGTGGATCCCGGAGCCCTATCGGACGTGGCTCTCCTGGTTCCCGATGGCCAATATCTTCGAGATGGCGCGGTACGGCCAGTTCCGCGCTGCGCCCGACACCTATTTCAGCATCCCTTATCTGATCGGCAGTTGCATGCTATTGAGCGTGCTCGGCCTTCTCGCGATCAAACTCGTCCGTCGCCATATCCATCTGAACTAGTAGGCCAGCTTTCCGGATACCCGCCCAATGCATGGAATTACCTCCGACACCCTCCGCCGCCATTTCGATGGCGCCCAGGCCCGCGCGCCGCGCGTGACGACATGGGTGTGGAATCACCGCTGGTGGCTGGGCGTCGTGCTGCTGCCGACGCTGATCGCGACGCTCTATTACGCGGTGTTTGCGGCCAACCAGTATGAATCCGAAGCGCATTTCATCGTGCGTTCGGTGTCGCAGCCATCCAGCCCGATGACCGGGCTCGGCGCGGCGCTGTCGCTGGTCGGCGGCTCCGGGGCGACGAACAGCGATGCGCTCAGCGTCGGCGACTATCTGAATTCGCACGATGCGGTGGCGGCACTGCAGAAGCGGCTGGATCTGGTGTCGATGTTCCGCCGGCCGGAAGCCGATGTGCTGAGCCGGCTGCTGGTCAGCCATCCGACTCCTGAAAAGCTCTTCGATTTCTACAAGAACAAGGTCGACGTGACCCACGAGACCGAGACCGGCCTGATGATCGTCAAGGTCAAGAGCTTCCGCGCCGCCGACAGCTACGCGATCATCAACGCGATGCTGGATCTGGGCGAGCAGCGGGTCAACCAGCTCAACGAGCGCGCCTACAAGAGCAGCCTCGCCTCTGCCCAGCGCAGCGTTGCCGAGGCCGAGGCCGGCGTGACGCGCGCCCAGCAAGCGGTGACCGCTTATCGCCAGGGCCGCCGCAACATCGACCCCAAGGCGACCGGCGCGGCGCAGGTGTCGCTGGTTACCGGACTGCAGGCTCGCCTGTCCCAGGCGCGTGCCCAGCTGGCCACCCTCTCCGCGACGCTGGCACCCAACAGCCCGCAGGTGGAGGTGGCGCGCCAGCAGGTGGCGGCGCTCGCAGCCCAGGTCGGCGCCCAGGAAGGCCGGTTGACCGGCGGCAGCAACACCATCGCCGCGGTCGCTGGCGGTTATGAGGAGCTGATGCTCCGCAAGGATTTCGCGGAGAAGCGCTACGAAGCCGCTGCCGCCTCGCTGGAGAAGGCGCGCGAGCAGGCCCGCCAGCAGCAGCTGTTCCTGGTGCGCGTGGTGGAGCCGAACATGCCGGTGAAATCCACCTACCCCAAGGCCTTCAAGACGATCGCCACGATCTTCTTCGCGCTGGTGCTGGCCTATGCGATCGGCTGGCTGATCATCGCCGGCATGCGCGAGCACGCCGCCTGATAAAAAGGGCGGCCGCCCCGAAGGACGGCCGCCCTTTTCGCGCTCTGCTCGCCGGAGGCTATTTCCGGTTGACGGTCGCCACGGTGACGGCCGCGGCGGTGACCGGCGAGAACAGCAGGTTGATGATCTGCACCAGCTTCGCCGCTGAATTGGCGCTGGCATTGGCGACGTAGATCACGTCCTTGTCGCGCATCGCGAAGCGCTGGGCGAGGAAATAGCTGGACGGCTTCATCAGGTTCAGCCGGTAGATGGTCGGGATCGGGTTGCTCTTCGGATCCTGGCCGGGCGCATAGCGGAACAGGAACACTGCGGTGGGATCGGCGAGATTGTCTGCCGGGCCGCCGGCGCGCGCGATCGCCTCGGCCAGCGAGACCGACGGCGCCCCGAACGGGCGCTGGTCGAGCCGGCCGGCGGCGCCGAACACGGTGTAGCTGCGCTCCTGCCGGATCAGCTCGATACGATCCCGCGGCAGCAGCACGAGGTCGTCCACGGAATGCGACCGGATGTCCGAGAGCAATGCGTGGACGGTGGTGGTGCCGCGGGTGAAGCGGACGAGGATGTCCTCGGGATTGTCGCCGCCGCCGGCGGTGGCGCCGGTGGTGCCGCCGGCATCGGCGACGATGTCGAGCAGCGTCTCGCGCGCGCCGGAAAGCTGATAGCGGCCCGGGTTGCGCGCCTGCCCGCTGACCAGCACCGTGCTCGCCCGGCTCTGCGCGAGCGAGACGACGACCTGCGGGCTTTGCGACTTGCCCTTGAGACCGGCCTCGATCATCGCCGCGGCTTCATTGGGCGTCTTTCCCGCCACGACGAGGCGGCCGACATAGGGCACGGAAATGGTGCCTTCCTCGTCGACGGCCATGCCCGAAACCGCGCCGCGCCGGGCGGCCGCGGTATCCATCGCGGATTCCGAAATCTGCAGGCCCGCGCCCGGCGCGAACAGCGAGGCGCCGACCTCGAAGATCGAGACCTGCAGCGTGTCGCCCGGGCCGATCACGTCGACCCGGCCCGCCCGCGCGAGCGCGGCGAGCGGCGTCAGCGGCGTGTTCGGGTCCTCGACCGGCCTCGCCTCGAGGCCGGCGACGGTGCCCGCGTCGACGTCGAAGATGCGCATGCCCATGGCGTTGATGTCCGGCTGGGTCTCGCGCACCACTTGCTTGGCGGTGGGGCCGCTCGACGGCAGCGAGGCGCAACCGGCGAGGGAAAGCGACGAGGCCGTCAGCAGCGCGACCATGCGCTGTGCCGGGGAGTTCGACTTTACCATGATTCCCTGGGATCCTTCAGTCTCTGATGCCCGCGCGGGCGAGGCCGGCGCGATAAAGAGTCTCGATAGCGTGCCCGTAGCGCGCGGCGCTGAAATTGCCAGCCTGTTTCGGGCCGCGTGCGGCGAGCTCGGCGCGCAAGGCGCTATCCCCGTCGAGCCGGCGCAGCCCCTCCGCGATCGCCGCCACGTCATAGGGATCGACCATCAGCGCGGCATCGCCGACCACCTCGGGCAGCGAGCTGGTGTTGCTGGTGAGGAGCGGCGCGCCCAGCGCCAGCGCCTCCAGCGCCGGCAGGCCGAAGCCCTCGTAGAGCGACGGGAAGGTGACGGCGCGGGCGCCGCGAATCAGCTCGATGAGCAGGCCGCGCGGCAGATAATCGACGACGCGCACCCTGGCGCTGGCCGACAGCGTCTTGCCATGGGCGGTGCCGAGCAGGCGCAGCGCCTCCTCCGATTTCCAGCCGCCCGCGCCGACGATGACGAGCGGCGTCTCGATATCGGCGGAGAGATAGGCCTCGATCAGCCGGCCGACATTCTTCTTGGGCTCGATCGCGCCGAAGAACAGGAAATAGCCCTGCGGCTCCAGGTCGAACAGGCGGCCGAGGCGGCGCCTGAGCGCTGCTGCGTCCTCCTGCGGGGCATCGGCGATATCGACCGGCTGCCAGGTGTTGACGACCTTTTCGGGATCGGTCGGGAACAGCTCCAATATGTCGCGGCGCGACGCCTCCGAGACGGTGCAGATCGCCGCCGCCTCGGCGACGCAGGCGCCGATCAGCGCGTCATAATAGCGCTTGTCCTCAAGGCTGGTGTGGGGGAGCCGGAGCGGGACGAGATCGTGGATGGTATAGATGTTGGCCGCGCCCTCCAGCCGCACCGGCACCGGATAGGTCCAGTGCATCACCTTGGGCGGATCGGGCACGCGCACCGTCATGAACTTCTTGTAGCGGCGGAAATGGCGCACCGACTTGGTGAACAGCGAGCCGAGCGAGAACAGCCGGTCGAATTCCGGCAGCTTGCCCTGAAATTCGGTGGCGACCACGCGCCCGGACACCGGGATCGGCACCATGTCCCGCGCGAACGGCGGCTGGAAGGCGCGCATCAGCGCGCGCCGCACCGTCATCTTCAGCTTCTGCCCGGCCGGATCCCCTTCCGAGAGGCGGGCGTAGAACAGCGATTCGCGCAGATCCTCGCGCGCCTTGTGGCTCACCTCCAGCCCGAACAGCAGGTCCACCGGATGGCCTGCCTCGCGCACCGCGCGGGCAAGCGTGCGGCCGTAGGTGGCGACGCCGGTGCCGCGGGTCATGGCGAGGTTGTAGCCGTCGATGCCGACCCGGAAGCTCATGCCGCGACCTCCGCGTGGAACGCCGCGAGCCGCGCCGCATAGGCGGCGGGCGTGAAGAAGCGCGCGCGTGTGCGCCCGCGCGCGGCGAGGTCGGCGCGGAGCGCGTCGTCCCCGTCGAGACGGCGGATGGCGTTGGCGATCGCGTCGCAGTCGAGCGGATCGACGAGCAGCGCGGCGCCGCCGGCCACTTCGGCTGTTGCCCCAGGTTCGGAAGTCATCACCGGCGTGCCTAGCATCATCGCCTCGACGATCGGTAGCCCGAAACCTTCGGCGAGGCTGGGGAACAGCATGGCGCGGGCGTCGCGGATGAGCGCATGGAGCGTGGCGCGGTCCTGCCACGGCAGGCGGACGACACCCGGCATCGCCGCCAGCCGCGCGGCCAGCGCCGCGTCCCCGGTCGGGCCGGCGAGGACGAGCGGGCGGGCGATGCCGGCCCGGGCATGGGCTTGCGCCAGCCGAGCGAGGTTCTTGCGCGGCTCGATCGTGCCGCAGAACAGGTGATAGCCGCCCGGCGCGAACAGCGACTGGTTGCCGGGTCGGGGATCGGCCGCCTGCCAGCAATTGCCGACTTGCGCCTCGGGCCAGCCGAGCAGGCGGACGATCTCGTCGCGCCCCGCCTCGGAGACGGCGAGCAGCCGGTCGGCATGCGGCAGGATCGCGTCCAGCAGGCGGCGGTGACGGCGCGGCGAGATCGGCGTGAGGTCCGGCCGGGCGAGGGGGATGAGGTCATGCACCGTATAGACGTTGCGCCAGCCCGCCAGCATCAGCGGCAGCGGATAGGTCCAGTGCATGATGCCGGGCGGGCCGTCCGCCTCGAGCACAAGCGGCCGGCCATAGAGGTCGAGATGGACCTGCGCCTCGCGGAACAGGCCGGGGCCAGCAAGCAGCGCCCCGGGCCCCGGCGCCAGCCTGCGCCTGCCCGGAAGCGCGGCGCGGGCCAGCCGGGCGAGCCGTCCCGGCGCGCGGCCCGGCTGTTCGCGCAGCACGAGCGGCGGCCGGCCGGCGGCGGCGAGGGTGGCGAACAGCATGTCGGCATGGCTGCCCACGCCCGTTGCGGCGACCCCCAGCATGCGGCCGTCAATGCAGAGTAAGGGAGAGTTCATGATCACCGTGCGACGGGACGGCCGGAAAAAGGGCCGCATCCATCGTCTCCGTCTAGCGTTTCGGCTGGAATGAGGCCACATGGGCTGCGAACCGATCGGGACGACGCATGATAACCTTCGAGAATGTATCGAAGACCTACCACATCCGGCGCTTCAGCAAGCAGGTCCTCAAGGATGTGAGTTTCCGGATCGCGCCGGGCGAGAGCGTCGGCATCTGCGGCGGCAATGGCGCCGGCAAGTCGACGCTGATGCGGCTCATCGCCGGCATCGAGACGCCGACCACCGGCACCGTCACGCGCGACATGACCACGTCCTGGCCGATCGGCTATGCCAGCTGCTTCCAGTCCAGCCTGACCGGCGCCGACAATTGCCGCTTCATCGCCCGCATCTACGGCATGCCGATCGAGCCGCTGCTCGCCTATGTCGAGGACTTCGCGCAGCTCGGCGCCTATTTCTACCAGCCGATCAACACCTATTCCGCCGGCATGACGGCGCGTCTCGCCTTCGGTGTGTCGTTGGCGATCGATTTCGACTGCTATCTCGTCGACGAGGTGACGTCGGCCGGCGACGCGCGCTTCCGCCAGCGCTGTCAGGAGGAGCTGACCCGGCGCCGCGACAATGGCACGCTGGTGATGATCAGCCATGATTTCGGCGTGCTGCGCGAATATTGCAGTCGCGGCGCGGTGCTGTTCGACGGCGTGCTGACCTTCTACGACACGATCGACGAGGCGGTCGCCGTGCATGAGGAACTGCAGCTGCGGCCGGTGCATATCCGGGCAGCGGCCTGACCTGACCGCTTCTCCCCGACCCGGGAGAGCAGCCTAGCGCTCCAGCATCAGCATCTGGTCGAGATGAGCAGGTGCGGCCAATATCTCTGCGCGGGTGCGGGGCAGGATGCCCTGCCTGAGGTCGATTTCGCCGAGGCGGAAGCCGTGCGCCAATATCTCGTCGAGAAATGCCGCCGGGTTGGCGTAGCGCGCTGCGGCGAACTCCAGGATGATGGTCAGCGGGCGGTTGCGCGCGAAGATGCCGGCCATGCCGCGCCAGATATCCTCCTCCGCCCCCTCCGCGTCGATCTTGATGAGGTCCGCGTCGAGCAGCTCGGGGAAGCTGTCCAGCCTGCGGGTGGTGAGCGTGGCCGCCTTTTCGTGGCTGATGCCCTCGTCGCCGGTCGCCGCGATGTGGCCCGACGGGCGGATATGGGCATTCTTGGGCTCGCCGTGCGGAACCACCAGGTCGACGGGCAGCCCGTCCTCGGCGCCCAGCGGCTCGGGATGGATGGTGGTGTTGGAGTAGAAGCCGTTGACGTGGCAGCTCTCGCGCAGCCGGTCGGCGATCGGCGGGTTCGGCTCGAAGGCGTGGACATGGCCCGTCTCGCCGACCAGATCGGCGAGCAGCACCGAATAATAGCCAAGATTGGCGCCGACATCGACGGCGATCATGCCGGGCCGGACGCGCTCGATCAGCGCCTCGGTGACCCATATCTCCCAGAAGCCGTCCAGCATCAGGTGGGTGGAAAGGCCGCGATCGGTGGTGTCGACGAACATCTTGTAGCGGCCGAGCACCCGGCACAGGCCCCAGTTGTTGCCCAGATAGGCATTCATGCACAGGCCGCGGATCGCGATCTGGTTCCTGGCGCGGGTGGCGCGCTCGATCGAGGCGATGTCCATCAGCGTGGGGCTCTTGAGGCGACGCCGGCGAAACAGGGAGAAGGCCATGATGTTCGCTTTATGGTTCAGGCGATGCCCAGCGCGGTGAGTGCGGCCTCGATCGGGGCGATATCCTGGGGGTTGTTCAGCTCCCACATGTCGCGGCCGCGCGGGTCCACCTCGGCAACGGCGACGGGAAGATCGGCGTCGAGGAAGCGCAGTTGCTCCAGCCCCTCGAGCAGCTCCAGCGCCGAGACCGGCGCCGCGACATAGGCGGCGAGCCCGGCCCGGCGATAGGCATAGGCGCCGATATGCAGGAACACCGGCAGCCCCGGATCGCCGCGCTGCTTTTCCGGCACATGCGGGATCACCGCCTTGGAGAAATAAAGGGCGCGGCCGCCGGCGCTGACCGCAGCGGTGGTCCCGCCGACGCGGCCGGCGGCCTGATCGGCGAGCAGCCGGCCATGCACGGCAGGCGTCGCGCGCACCACCGGCGTCGCCATCGCCGCGGCGGCATCGGCGACGAGCCGGGCGACGATCGCGGTGATGAACCAGGGCGGGGTGAGCGGCGCATCGCCTTGCAGGTTAACGATGATGTCGATGTCGTCGGCAATGGCCGAGAGCGCGGCGGCGCAGCGCTCGGTCCCGTTGGCGCACGCTTCCGGCGTCATCGCGACGGTGGCGCCGAACGCGCGGGCGGCCTGCGCGATGCGTTCATCGTCGGTGGCGATGATCACCGTCGCGCAGCCGGGCACGGCCATTGCCGCCTCCCAGCTGCGCTGGATCAGCGACTTGCCGTTCAACGGAACGAGCGGCTTGCCGGGATAGCGGGTGGAGGCGAATCGCGCCGGGATGACGATCGCAAAGGGCTGGTCAGACAAGGTCGAGCCTGAGGAAATCGTGGATGTGGACGAGGCCCACCGGAACATCCGGTTCGCCCGTGCGCCCACCGGTGACGAACAGCGCGGTGATGCGGCGGGCCTTCATCAGCGCCAGCGCATCCTCGGCATAGCCGTTGGCCGGCACGGTGACGGGGTGGCAGGTCATCACCTGTTCGGCCGTCATGTTGAGCAGCTGGTCGGCGTGGCGGCGGAGGTCGCCGTCGGTGATCACGCCGAGCAGCCGGCCATCGGCATTGACCACGCCGGCAATGCCGAAGCTCGCCGCCGTGATCGTCACGATGACCTGCGCCATCGGCGCCGTCGGGCTGACCAGCGGCAGGCCGGGCGCCGGATGCATCAGCGTCGATACCGGCTTGAGCCGCAGGCCGATATTGCCGCCGGGGTGCAGCGCCTGGAGCCCGTCGCGCGACACGCCACGCTCGCGCATCGCGGCGATGGCCAGCGCGTCGCCGAGCGCCAGCATCAGCGCGGTGGAGGTGGTCGGCGCGATATTGGCCGGGCACGCCTCGCGCGATTGCGGCAGCAGCAGGCGGATGTCCGCGTCGCGCATCACCGGCGAATTTTCCTGGGCGCCGATGCCGATCACCGGGATGCCGAGCCCGCGGGCGTGGCGCATGATCGGGCGCACCTCGATGGTGGCGCCCGAATTGGACAGCACGATCAGAAGGTCGCCACGCACCAGCATGCCGAGATCGCCGTGGCTGGCCTCGGCCGGGTGGACGAACAGGGCCGGCGAGCCGGTCGACGCGAGGGTGGCGGCGAACTTGCGGCCGATATGCCCGGATTTGCCCATGCCCGAGACGACGATGCGCCCGCGCGCGCCGAGAATATGATCGACCGCCGACACGAAATTATCATCAAGTCCGGCGATGAGCAGCGAAAGGGCCGCGGCTTCCGTCTCGATCACTTCGCGGCCGTAGCCGGCGATGCGCTGCGCCATTTCCTTGGCGTCGGGCTCATGACGGTCGAAGCTCTGCGTTGCCAAGTGTTTATACCCTTGTCGCGCCGCATCGATGCGGTCTTTGCATCGTCCTATCTGCCAGAAGCGTCCCATTTGCGAGCAAAATCGACTCGGAAGTGAGGCGGTCTGCCTTTCGCAGCCGCGAAAAAAGGATTGATCTCGGCCCGCTTCCGGGCGAACCGGGCGCCGGGGTCGCCAGCCGGATCCCGGCACGAGGGGGGCAGGTTCTTGGATAGCCCGGTACGCCTGATTCGCACGCGGCGCTTCGCCGACGATCGCGGGTCCTTCTGCGAGACCTATGTGGAGCCCCGCTGGGCGGCCGCAGGTGTCGACGTCCGCTTTGTGCAGGACAATGAGTCCCATTCGGTGCGGACCGGCACGATTCGCGGCATCCACTTCCAGCGCCCGCCTCATGCCCAGGCCAAGCTGGTGCGCTGCGTGCGCGGCCGCATCCTCGATTATGCGGTGGACCTGCGCCGCGGCTCGCCGACCTATGGCCGCCATGTCGTGGCCGAGCTGTCAGGCGCGAATGGCGACCAGCTGTTCATCCCGGTCGGCTTCGGCCACGCCTTCGTCACCCTGGAGGCGGACTGCATCGTCGCCTACAAGGTGTCCGACTATTATGCGCCGGACAGCGACGGCGGGGTGTTGTGGAGCGATCCCGATCTCGCCATCGACTGGCCGTTGCCGCCCGAGGGCGCGACCTTGTCCGCGAAGGACGGCGTGCTGCCGCGCCTCGCCGACTTCGACAGTCCCTTCGCCTATGACGGACGCCCGCTCGACGGCGTCCAGGGAGCCTGACCGCCCATGCGTATCCTCGTCACCGGCGGTGCCGGCTTCATCGGCTCCGCGCTCGTCCGGCATCTCGTCGCGGAGAGCGACCATGAAGTGCTGACCTTCGACAAGCTCACCTATGCCGGCAACCTCTCCTCGCTGGCGCCGGCGATGCGCGGCAACCGCCATCATTTCATCGAGGGCGACATCTGCGACGCCGGCGTCGTCGCGGCCACCTTCGCCGCCTTTCGGCCCGAGGTGGTCGCCCATCTCGCCGCCGAGAGCCATGTCGACCGCTCGATCGACGGCCCGGGCGAGTTCATCAACACCAATATCGTCGGCACGTACACCATGCTCCAGCAGGCGCTGGGCTATTGGCGCGGGCTGGAAGGCGCGGAGAAGGCGGCGTTCCGCTTCCATCACATCTCCACCGACGAGGTGTTCGGCTCGCTCGGCGACGAGGGCTATTTCACCGAGACGACCGCCTATGATCCGCGCTCGCCCTATTCGGCGTCCAAAGCGGCGTCGGACCATCTCGTCCGCGCCTGGGGCCATACCTATGGCCTGCCGGTGCTGGTGACGAACTGCTCGAACAATTACGGGCCCTATCATTTCCCGGAAAAGCTGATCCCGCTGGTCATCATCAAGGCGCTGAACGGCGAGGCGCTGCCGGTCTATGGCGACGGCTCCAACGTGCGCGACTGGCTGTTCGTCGAGGATCATGCGCGCGCGCTGCGCGCCGTGTTCGAGCGCGGCCAGCCAGGCGAGACCTATAATGTCGGCGGCAATGCGGAGCGCAAGAATATCGAGGTGGTGCGCGCGATCTGCGCCGCGCTCGACGCCCGGCGGCCTCGGCCTGACGGCAAATCCTATGCCGAGCAGATCAGCTTCGTCACCGATCGGCCCGGCCATGACCAGCGCTATGCGATCGACGCCGCCAAGATCCGCGCGGAACTCGGCTGGCAGCCGACGCTCGGCTTCGAGGAGGGCATCGCCCGCACCGTCGACTGGTTCCTCGACAATCAGGACTGGTGGCAGGCGATCCTCGACAGCCGCGATGCCACTCGCCGCCGGGGCCAGGCGTGACGCGCCACATCCTCGTCACCGGCGGGGCAGGGCAGGTCGGCATCGAGCTCGGCCGCGTCGATTGGCCGGATGATGTGGTGGTGCATGCGCCGGCCCGCGATGTGCTCGACCTGACCTCGGCGGCGAGCGTTTCCGCCTGTTTCGCCGCGACGCCGTTCGCGGCGGTGGTCAACGCCGCCGCCTATACCGCTGTCGACAAGGCCGAGGGGGAGGCGGGCGCCGCCTTCGCTGCCAACGCGCTTGGCCCGGCGCTGCTCGCCGACGCGACGCGGGCGGCCGGCATCCCGCTGGTCCATGTCTCCACCGACTATGTGTTCGACGGCACCCGGCCGGGTTTCTACGAAGAGAGCGACCCGGTGGCGCCGCTCGGCGTCTATGGCGCTTCAAAGCTGGCCGGCGAGCTGGCGGTGCGCGCCGGCAATCCGCGTCATCTGATCCTGCGTACCGCCTGGGTGCTTTCCGCCCATCGCGGCAATTTCCTGAAGACGATGCTCAGGCTGGCGGGCAGCCATCCGCGGCTGCGCGTCGTCGCTGACCAGATCGGCTGCCCGACCGCCGCAGCCGACATCGCCGCCACGCTGAGGACGGTGACGCTCCGCCTGATCGAGGACGAGGCCGCGCCGGTCGGCACCTATCATTTCGTCAATGCCGGCGAGGCGAGCTGGCATGGCCTCGCCGAGGCGATCGTCGCGGGCCGGGTGCCGGTCGACGCGATCGCCACCGCCGACTATCCGACGCCCGCGCGGCGGCCGGCCAATTCGCGTCTCTCGACGGCGAAGCTGGCGCGCGACTATGGCATCCGGCCGCGACCGTGGCAGGCAGCGGTGGCGGAGATCGTCGCGGAGCTGGAGGGAGGGTACCCCTCCCGTTCGCCCTGAGCTGGCATTGAGCCCTTCGACAGGCTCAGGACGGGCTCAGCCTCCAACCCCGGGCGGATGGAGGCGGAGGCAGGCGGGCGGAATGATTTTCTGGAAGGAACAGGCATGAAGGGCATCATCCTCGCCGGCGGCTCCGGCACGCGGCTGCACCCGATGACGCAGGTGACGTCGAAGCAGCTCATGCCGATCTACGACAAGCCGATGGTCTATTATCCGCTGTCGACGCTGATGCTGGCCGGCATCCGCGAGATCCTGATCATCTCGACGCCGCGCGACCTGCCGTCGTTCCGCGACCTGCTCGGCGACGGGAGTCAATGGGGCTGCCGCTTCGAGTTCGCCGAGCAGGCGAAGCCCGAAGGCCTCGCCCAGGCCTATCATATCGGCGCGGAGTTCGTGGCCGGCGGCCCGTCGGCGCTGATCCTCGGCGACAATATCTTCTATGGCCATGGCATCACCGACCTGTTCACCTCGGCGATCGCGCGGCCGGAGGGGGCGACGGTGTTCGCCTATCACGTCACCGATCCGGAGCGGTATGGCGTGGTCGAGTTCGATCCCGGAATGCGCGCCGTCTCGATCGAGGAGAAGCCCGCCGCGCCGCGCTCGAACTGGGCGGTGACCGGCCTCTATTTCTATGACGCCGAGGTGGTCGACATCGCCGCCAACCTCAAGCCCTCGCCGCGTGGCGAGCTGGAGATCACCGACGTCAACAAGGCCTATCTGGAGCGCGGCCGCCTTTCCGTCGAGCTGATGGGGCGCGGCTTCGCCTGGCTCGATACCGGCACGCCGGACAGCCTGATCGAGGCCGCCGAGTTCGTCCGCACGCTGGAAAAGCGCCAGGGCTTCAAGGTGTGCTGCCCGGAGGAAGTGGCTTTCGACAAGGGCTATATCGGCGAGGCCGAGCTGACCCGCATCGTCGATCGTCTGGGCAAGAGCGCCTATGGCCAATATCTGCGCGCCCGCGTGCTGGAGCGGCGATGAGGCCGCCCGCCACAATTCATCCCGCGTAGGGACGCAGGGTCCGCGTCGCAGCAGCTCCCGCGGGCAGGGCCCTGCGGGACGCCGCTTCGACAGGCCCAGAGGCCGCTCAGCGCCGGCTGCCGGGCCTTATGGTGAGGCGAGGCTGCACAGCTCGCGCAGCGTGATGCCGTAGGTCTCGCAGATATGCGCGCGCAGCGCCTGCTTGGCCTCGGCCATCTCGGCATAGGCCGCCTCCTCGGCGGCTTCGTGGTCCGGGTTGATCCCGGAATGATCCGGGACCAGGGCTTCCCATGTCTTGCCGTGGCGGCGGGCGGCCTCGCGCACCGCCGCGACGAGTTCCATCGCGTCCATGGCCGAAACAACGCCCAAAGTCGCGAGCGGTGCCCGGTGCGGGCGCGCTCAGCGCGGCCCCAGCCGCCTTTCCCAGGCGAGGGCATGGGTGACGATCGTGTCGAGATCGTCGAGTTGCGGCCTCCAGCCGAAGCGGCGACGAATCTCGGCCGAATCGGCAACCAGCGCATCCGGATCGCCGGCCCGGCGCCCCTCCAGCCGGCGCATGATCGGCATGTTGGTCACCCGATCCACCGCGTCCAGCACTTCGAGCACGGAGAAGCCGCGGCCATAACCGCAATTGAGGCGGTGGCTGGTGGCGGGATCGGCGATCAGCGCCTCCAGCGCCAGCAGATGGGCCGCGGCGAGATCGGTGACGTGGATGTAATCGCGTACGCCGGTGCCATCGGGCGTCGCGAAATCGGTGCCGAACACGGCGACGCTGTCGCGCTTGCCGGTGGCGGCCTCGGCGGCGATCTTGATGAGATGGGTGGCGCCGGCCGTCGACTGGCCGGCCCGGCCCTGCGGATCGGCGCCGGCCACGTTGAAATAACGCAGCGCGCAATAGTTGAGCGGATGGGCGGCGGCGACATCGGCCAGCATCGCCTCGGTCATCAGCTTGGACATGCCATAGGGGTTGATCGGCCGCTGCGGCGCGCCCTCGGCGACCGGATTGGTCTCCGGGATGCCATAGGTGGCGGCGGTCGAGGAGAAGATGAAATGGCGCACCCCGCCGATCACCGCCGCCTCGATCAGCGCCCGGCTCGCCGCGGTGTTGTTGCGATAATATTTGAGCGGATCGGTGACCGATTCCGGCACCACCACCGATCCCGCGAAATGCATGATCGCGCCGACGCCATGGGCGGCGATCGCGTCGCCCATCGCCGTCATGTCGCCGACATCCGCCTGGATGAACGGCACGTCGTCCGGCACTGCCGCGCGGAAGCCGGTGACCAGCGTATCGACGACCACCACCGGCCAGCCCGCGTCCCTCAGCGCCAGCACGGCATGGCTGCCGATATAGCCGGCGCCGCCCGTCACCATCACCGTCGGCCGATCCATCATCATCTCCCTTGCCCGTCTGTACCGCGTGCCGACGCCTTATAGGGAGCATCGCCCCGCCGGAAGCCGCTTGGCGCGGATCAGCCTATCGTCTAGGCGAATAGGCAGGAAATGGGGGCGATGCTGACACAGCGCATTGACATGGTTGAGGCCGAGGCGCCGCCGGTGCTGTCCGTGATCGTCCCGGTAAAGGACGAAGAGGCCGGCATCGCCCCCTTCATGCGACGCATCGCGCCGATTCTGGATCGCGTCGCAGGCAGCGCCTGGGAAGTGCTGTTCGTCGACGATGGCAGCACTGACGCGACGCTCGCCGCGATCCTCGCCGCTCATGCCGACGATGCGCGCGTGCGCGCCATTTCGCTGTCGCGCAATTTCGGCAAGGAGGCGGCTCTGTCGGCCGGCCTCGATCATGTGCGCGGCGATGCCGTCATCCCGATCGACGTCGACATGCAGGATCCGCCGGAGGTGATCGCCGAGATGGTGGTGCGCTGGCGGGAAGGCCATGAGGTCGTCTACGGCGTGCGCCGCGACCGGCGCAGCGACAGCCTGCCCAAGCGGCTGACCGCCGATCTTTATTACCGCGCGCACAACTGGCTCTCGGCCGACAAGATCCCGGAACATGCCGGCGATTTCCGCCTGCTCGACCGCCGGGTGGTGGAGGTGATCCGCCGCATGCCGGAGCGCAACCGCTTCATGAAGGGGCTGTTCGCCTGGTCCGGCTTCCGCCAGTCGGGCGTGGAATATGAGCGCGCGGAGCGCACCGTCGGCACCACCAAGTTCAACTATTGGAAGCTGTGGCGCCTCGCCATCGACGGCATCACCTCCGGGTCCACCGTGCCGCTGCGGGTGTGGAGCTATCTTGGGGCGAGCGTCGCCCTGCTGGCGCTGCTCTATGCCGGGGTGGTGGTGCTGCGTACCTTGCTGTTCGGGCGGGACATGCCGGGCTACCCCTCGCTGATGGTCGCGGTGCTGTTCCTCGGCGGGGTGCAGCTGATCTCGCTGGGTGTGCTCGGCGAATATATCGGGCGCATCCTCGTCGAGGTGAAGGGCCGGCCGATCTATGTCGTGCGCGAGACGATCGGGTTCGAGGAAGGACAGGGCTGATGGAACGCGCGACCTATGATCGCATGGCCGAGATCGACGGCGCGCATTGGTGGTTCGTCGCCAGGCGGCGGATCATCGCGGGGCTGATCGAGGCGCAGGCCGGGCTGCCCAAGGGCCGCAAGCCGCGAATCCTCGAAGTGGGCGCCGGGACGGGCTCCAATCTCGCGCTGCTCCAGCATTATGGCGCGGTCGACGCAATCGAGCCGGACGACGGCGCCCGCGCGCTGGCCACCGCGCGCTCCGGCATCGCGGTCAAGGGCGGCCTGCTGCCCGACGGCGTCGAACTGGAAGACGGCGCCTATGATCTGATCGTGCTGCTCGACGTGCTGGAGCATATTCCGGACGATGTCGGTGCGCTCGGTGCGCTCAGGCAGAAGCTGGCGCCCGGCGGGCGGTTGCTGATGACGGTGCCGGCGATGCCGTGGTTGTGGAGCGCGCACGACGTCGCCCATCATCACCAGCGCCGCTACACCCGCGCGACACTCCGCGCAGTGGTGGAGCGGACCGGCTATCGCGTCCGCCACCTCACCCATTTCAACAGCGTGCTGATGCCGGCGATCGTCGCGGCGCGCGCGGTCGGCAAGTTGACGGGCCGCGAGGGCGGCGACGACGCGCTGCCTTCGCCAGGCGTCAACCGTTTGCTGGAAACGCTGTTCGGTGCCGAGCGGCACTGGGTGGCACGCCATAGCCTGCCGGCCGGCGTGTCGCTGGCCGTGGTGGCCGAGGCTCAGCGCTCGTCCTGAGCCTTGACCAGCGCGGCCTCGAACAGGGTCGCCGCGTCGTTCCAGCTATAGGATGTCGCCGTGGCGTAGGCGGCATCAGACATGCGGCGCCAGTCCGCTTCCGACCCGGAGAGCATCTGTTCCAGCCGGCTCGCCGCTGCCTCGGCATCGTCAAAGGGAACGATGAAGCCATTCTCCCCTTCGCGAATGATATCGATCGGTCCGCCGACCGGCGTCGAGACGACCGGGCAGCGGCAGGCCATGGCCTCGAGCGGTGGAAGGTGGAAGCCCTCGCCGCGGCTCATGCACAGCCAGGCATCGCATTCGGCGTAGATGTCGCGAATTGTGTCCTGAGGCGGCAGCGTCGTGTGGATGGTGCCTTCGGGGAGTGGCAGGGCCGGCGTCGGGTCGATGGCCCCGAAGGTGCGCAGCCTCACCCCGGGCAGGCGCCGGCGGAGAGCCTCGAAGGCGCGGATGCCTGCCTCGCAATTCTTCCAGGGGGTCGGGGAATAGAGCAGGCCGACCGTGGGCGGGGAATGCCGACCGCGCGCCGCCGCATTGAACTGCGTCATGTCTACGCTGTTCGGGATCATCGCAACGCGCTGATTGCCGAATTTGTCACGCAGCAGATCGTCAAGCCACTTGGAAATGGTGATCTTGAACGACGGTTGGCGCAGCACCGCGTCGACTCGATCCTTGAATCGCTCATCGAACATCGCTTCGTAGTGCTGGATGAAATGAGCATGACTACCCTTGGAGGCGGGCAGCGCCGCAACCCACTCCGCCGTCTCCCACCAGGTTCCGATCACCACATCGGCATCGGGCAGGTCGGCAGCGACGATCGGCCGATGCCGGTCGATCATCCGCGGCGTGACGCTGGAGCCAGCGTAATAGGGTTCGGGCGATTTCCTGACGAACTTGCGGCCGTGCCGCAAATTCGAAAAACGCTGGCGTAAGGTCGGCTCACGAGGCGGCTGGCAGACCACTGACACACTATGGCCCCGTTCGTGAAGCTGTCGCGCATAGATGGCGATCACGCGATCTCCGCCAGACATGGTAAAGGGCGCACACACGAAAGTAACGCGCATTTGACAGGAATCCTCGGCGGGAAGGCGAGGGGCGCTGGTTACACGACCCAATAGCTATCGTCCACCATCACCAACCCGCCGATTTCGACAATAAATGTCGGATTGACCCAGATCGGGACATTTTATCCGGAAGTCTGCAGGGCGACGTTAAGCGACCTTTTTCTTCTTCTGTGGCAAGGTTTCTGCTAGCCCAGAGGGGCGTGCGGCCGATCATTGGTTTGCATAGCGGGAGTCTCGAATGTCTGTTGGGCAGGTCGTGAGGACGGAATCGGGTGTAGAGCTCCCTCCTCATCATGGCTCGCGGGCCGGGTTTTCTCTCCTCGAATCGGTTCGCCGGCGCCCTTATCTGTGGGTCGGCCTTGCCGCCTTCGTGCTGCCGACCATGGCGCGCGTCGCCCAGGCGACCTGGTCCAGCGAGCAGGGCGCGCACGGGCCGATCGTGCTCGCCACCGGCCTGTGGTTGATCGCGCGGCAGAAGGACGCCGTCGCCGCCGCCGTCCGGCCGGGCAACGGCAGGGTGATGTGGCTGATGCTGGTGCCGCTGCTGCTGCTGTTCACTTTCGCGCGCATCACCAGCATCATCGAGATCGAAGGGGCGGCGATGTACGCCGCGGTCGTGGTCGTCGCCTATGGCCTGATCGGCCGCAGGGCGCTGGCCGCGATCTGGTTTCCGCTGGTCTACCTCCTCTTCATCTTCCCGCCACCGGACACGGTGTTCGCGATGATCACCCAGCCGCTGAAAATCGCGGTATCGCGCTGGGTGGTCGATATCCTGCATGGCGTCGGCTATCCGATCGCCGGCTCCGGCGTATCGATCCAGATCGGCAATTACGAGTTGCTCGTCGCCGCCGCCTGCGCCGGCGTCTATTCGCTGATCAGCCTGTCGGCGATCGGCCTGTTCTACACCTATGTCCGCCACAATTCGAACTGGCGCTACATGCTGGTGCTGATGGTCGCGATCGTGCCGGTGGCGATCCTCGCCAACGTCATCCGCGCGATGGCGCTGGTGCTCGTCACCTATCATTTCGGCGAGGCGGCAGGGCAGGGCTTTTTCCACGAGTTTGCGGGCCTGTTCATGTTCACCGTCGCGTTGCTCAGCATCTTCCTGATCGATCTGCTGGGCACGCCGATCCGCAATCGTCTGGCGCGCGAAGGAGCTGAGGCGTGAGCGGCATGCGGGCAGATACCGGAGGGGAAAGAGTGGGCGAACCCCGGCCCGGCACCAGCCGGCGCGAGATGCTGGTCGGTGGCGCCCTGATGCTTGCCGCCGCCGCCGCCTTCCTGCGTACGCCGCGCCCGACGCCCGACCCGCTCGGCAAGACGCAGCTCGACGACATCATGCCGGCGCGGATCGGCGCGTGGACCTACCAGACGGACAGCGGCCTGATCCTGCCGCCCGCCGACCAGCTGCGCGACAAGATCTACAGCCACCTGCTCACCCGTATCTACCAGCGCGAGGACGGCGCCAGCGTGATGCTGCTGATCGCCTATAGCGGGCGCCAGGACGGCACGTTGCAGGTGCACCGGCCGGAGGTCTGCTACCCGGCCAGCGGTTATCGGCTGGTCAGCTCGGAGCCGCATGCGCTGCCGTTGCCGAACAGCGGCACGCTGCCGGCGCGCTACGTCGTCACCGAAGGACAGGTGCGCAACGAGGAACTGGTCTACTGGACCCGCATCGGCCCGCATTTCCCGACGACCTGGGGGCAGGAACATCTCGCCGTCGTCCAGGAGAATATGGCCGGCCGCATCCCTGACGGCCTGCTGGTGCGCATCTCGACCGGGGTCAATGGCGATACCCGGCCAATTCTCGACGGTTTCGCCGACGATCTCATCAAGGCCGCCGGCCCGCGCCTGCGCCACCTGCTGATCGGAAACATCGCCTGAGCCCTGCTTTCGGGTGGTACCGAACCCTTCGACAGGCTCGTTTCCGCATGTCTCGGCGGGGTGTCGGGTGCCCCTCTAGAGCGAAAGCTTCTTGAACACCCCTTCGGGGACAGCGCGGATGATCGCCATGATCATCCGCCACAGCGGCTTCACATAAACCACGTCACGGCCCTTTTCCTGGGCGCGGAGGATCGCCTCGGCGACCTGCTCGGGCCGGGCGGTGAGGCGGGGCGGCAGCTCCATGCCTTCGGTCATGCGGGTGGCGACGAAACCGGGCTTCACCGTCAGCACGTGCACGCCTTTTCTGGCGAGATGGTTGCGCAGGCCGGACAGGAAGGCGGTGAACCCCGCCTTGGCGGAACCATAGATGAAATTGGACCCGCGGCCGCGCTCGCCGGCGACCGAGCTGATGCCGATAATCGCGCCGCTGCCGCGCGCCTCCATGCGCCGCGCCAGCGAGAGCAGCAGCCGCGCCGGGCCATTATAGTTGGTCGCCATCACGCGCTCCGCGACGGCCGCATCGGCCGCCGATTCGGCCTGGTCGCCGAGCAGGCCGGCGACCATCACCACCGTGCCGGGCAAGACCGGCAGGCTGGTCACGAACGGCTCGGGATCGGCTGCCGTCACGTCGCAGGCGACCAGCGTCACGGCCGCGCGGTGGCGGATCTCGAGGTCGCTCGCCAGCGTCGCCAGTGCGGCCGGATCGCGCGCGGCGAGGATCAACGCGCAGCCGCGAGCGGCATAGGCCCGGGCGAGCGCGCGGGCGATGTCCGAGCCGGCACCGATGATGAGCACGGGCGAGAGGGGCTGGGTCATCCGATCTCCAGGCGTTGCGATTGCAGGGATTCGAGGCGGCCGACGAGGCCATAGTCGCGGCGCACGGCGCGAAACCGCTCGAGCCGCGGATAGCCGCGCATCGTCGCCGGCGCCGCGCGCGCATCCTTGGCGAGATAGATGCGCCCGCCATGCTCGGCGGTGATCGCGTCGAGCCGGTCGAGCAGGGCGAGGTTGCCGGTGCTGGTCGGGAAATCCATCGCCAGTGTGTAGCCTTCCATCGGAAAGGACAGATGGCCGAAGGATTCCGCCCCCATCCGCTTCAGCACGGCGAGGAACGAGGCATTGCCGCCCCGCGCGATCGCCTCAAGCAGGCGGCGCATGCCGGCGCGGCTCTCCGCGAGCGGCAGCACGCACTGATATTGGACGAAGCCGCGGCGCCCATAGATGCGGTTCCATTCGAGCAGGGCGTCGAGCGGATAGAAATAGGGGTAGAGATCGACCAGCGCGTCGCCCGGCCGCTGGCGCTGATAGTAGAGGGTGTTGAAGGCGCGCACCGGCAGGCGACTGAGCGCGATGGCCGGGAAGTCGATCGGCACGCGCTTCGGCGCCCGCGCGGCGCGCGCGAACGGCCGCGAGCGTTCGGCGAGGGGCAGCTCCTCGGCCCGGGCGTGCTCGCCGAGAAAGAGCAGCGAGCGACCGAGCCGCGCGTCGGTCTGCAACCCGTCGATCCAGGCGACCGAATAGGTCCAGTCCTGCGCGCTTTCGAAAATGGCGAAGGCCGCGTCGAGGTCCGGTGCGCGCACGGTGCGCTGGCGGATGCGCGCCGTCTCGACGCGGAGCAGGCGGAAGGCTGCACGCAGGATCAGGCCGGTCAGCCCCATGCCGCCGCAGGTCGCGGCGAACAGCTCCTCATGCTCGGCCGGGCTGCACCTCAGCACCCGCCCGTCCGGCAGTGCAAGATCGAGCCACAGCAGATGCCCGCCGAACCCGCCGGCGCCGTGGTGATTCTTGCCGTGCACATCGGCGGCGATCATGCCGCCGACGGTGACGAAGCGCGTTCCCGGCGTCACCGGCGCGAACCAGCCGCGCGGCAGCAGCGCCTCGATGATGTCGGAGAGCAGCGTGCCGCCTTCGCATTCCAGTACGCCCGCGGCCTCGTCCAGCGTCAGCATATGGCCGAGCCGGCTGGTGAGGAGCACCCCGTCGGGATTGAGGCTGGCATCGCCGTAGGAGCGGCCATTGCCCCGCGGGATGATGCTGGTGAAATCGGCCAGTGCCGCGCCGGCGGCCGCGGACGTGCCCGGCTCCGTCACCGCGCAGCGCGCAATCGGCCAGCGTCCCCAGCCGCTCAGCATCCGTGTGGGCGCAGCGTTCAGATCGACACCGCGATGATCGCGCCGACGCACAGGCCGGTGGCCCAGCTCGCCCGGTCCGTGATCGCGAAGATGACCGGGTCGTCGTGCAACTCGCTGCGGCTGGACAGGATCAGCACGCGGCTGATCCAGTAGAGCAGCAGCGGGCACACCAGCCACATGCGGGCGGGATGGGCATAGAGCGCCATCACCTCAGGGCTCGACATGTAGAGCGTCACCACCAGCACCGCGCCATAACCGGCCGCCGCGGCAAGCGGGAAGAGCACGTTGAGATCGCCGACGCGATAGCCGCGGCCGGTCGTCGCCGTCTTGCCGGCATCGCGGCGCTGCACCAGCTCCGAGCAGCGCTTGACCAGCGCCAGGCTGAGGAAGATGCATAGGCTGAACATCAGCAGCCACGGCGACTGCTGAGTGCCGGTGGCGGCGAGCCCGCCGAGCACGCGCAGCGTATAGAGCCCGCCGAGCACGATGACGTCGACCACCACCTTGCGCTTGAGGATCATCGAATAGGCGACCGTGGCGACGACGTAGACGAGCAACGTACCGAGGAAGCGGACTGGCAGCAGCTGGGCGAGCGCGATCGCCGCCGCGATCAGCATCACGCCGAGCAGGATGCCGTGGACGATCGGCACCTCGCCGGCGGCGAATGGCCGGCGGCACTTGCGCGGATGATCGCGATCGCCCGGCAGATCGAGCAGGTCGTTGAGGATGTAGGCGCTGGACGCCGCCAGGCAGAAGCAGACGAAGGCGATGAGCGTGGCCAGGATCGTTGCGGCGTCAAAATGATGGCCGGCGATCATCGGCAGGAACAGCAGCGCGTTCTTCGCCCATTGATGCGGACGCATCGCCCGGATGTAGCCGCGCGGGCGGGAGCGCGGCCGCGCCACCAGCTCGACATCGGGAAAGGCGCGGCGCACGCGTGCCTCGAAGCCGCGACTATGGGCGACGAGCAGCCGGCGGCGCGCGCTTTGCCACACCGCCATGTCTACCGGCATGTCGCCGACATAATCATAGCCGCGCTCGCCAAAGGCCTCGGTGAGCCGCTGCGCCTTGGCCGCGCCGGCGACATTGGTGTCGCGATCGGTGGCGATGACGCCGGCGATCCCGCCGATGCGATCGGCCAGCGCCTCCACGTAACGCCGGTCGGAGGCCGACGCGAGCCACACCGGCCGCCCCTCCGCCTGTGCGGCGCGGATCAGCGCCAGCGTCTCCTCGCGCAGCGGAACGGAGTCGGTGCCGGGCTCGATACGGTCGGCGAGATTCGCCTTGAGCCGTGCCTTGCCGCCGATCAGCCAGACAAGCAGCTGCGGCGCCTGCAGCGGGTTGCGGGCGATGAAATGCAGTGCCGCTTCATGGAGGAGATCGGTGCGCAGCAGCGTGCCGTCCACATCCACCGCGAGCGGGATCGGGTCCGGCCCCGTGATCGCCTCCACCCTGCTCATGCCGGGCCAAGCCTTGCGGCCATCTCGCGCGCCAGCCGCACGCCTTCGGAGATGCCGCGATCCTCGGGATAGTAGAAACAGGTGTCGACGATCTGGAGGCCGGCGATCGGCGTCTGGATCGGCGGGATCTTGTCGGCAAAGCCAGGCTCGCAGATCGGCTGGGCATAACGCAGGCGCGCCACCTTGCGGGCCAGCACGTCCTGTTCGGTGACGGCCGGATTGATGCGGCGGATCGCGGCGAAGGCTTCGTCGAGCAGGCGATCGTCGGGCCAGGCGAAACGCGGATTGGTGACCGGCATGTAATAGGGCACGAACACGATGGCATCGCCGCCGACCGGCCGCAGGTTCGAGAATTCGATGATGCCGGGGACCGGGATGTCCGGCTCGGTGATGTTCACCCAGAAATGCGGGGAGACCGATCGCGCCAGTTTGAACACCAGGCAGCACACGCCGATATTGTGGATGGCGGCGTATTTCGCCTTCCATTCGGCCGGCAGGTCGGGGACCATATCGGCGACGAGCGGCGTGGGTACGGTGGAGATCACCGCGTCCGCGGCGATCACGCCACCGGGGGTCTCGACGCCGGTGACATGGCCGTTCTCGCTCAGCACCCGGGTCGCCGGGGCGGACAGGTGGATCTTGCCGCCGAGGCCTTCGATTCGATCGCACAGTGCCTTGACCAGCGTCTCGGAGCCGCCCTCGATATAGCCGAGCTCTTCCTGAAACAGCGACCTGCGCGAGCGGCCGATGCGCTTCACCCGCGTCCAGATCCAGGCGGCCGAGACATTGTCGGCATATTCGTAGAATTTCAGGTCGAAGAGCGGCTTCCACAATTTGTCGTAGACCTCGCGCCCGCCCCAGCGCGTGATCCACTCCCGCGCTGACTGTTTTTCCAGCGCGTCCCAGCGCTCGCGCCGGGTGGAGATGAAGGCGAGCAGGCCATAGCGCAGCCGCGAGAGGAGGCTGATTCCCGGGTAGCGCAACAGCGCGACCGGATTGCCCCAGCCATGCAGCTCACCGCCGGAAAAATGGCCCATGGACGTACCCCGCCAGCGCATCTTGTCGCCGAGGCCGAGTTCCTCGAGCAGGGCGAAAGTGGGCAGGTCTGCCTTGCACACGAAATGATAGAAGCGCTCGATCGACAGTCCGTCGAAATCGAAATGCGCGGCCATGCCCCCCGGCTCCGGTGCGGCCTCGACCACTTCGACATGATGCCCGGCCTTGGCGGCGTGATAGGCAGCCGCGAGGCCCATGGCGCCGGCGCCGATCACCACAACACGCGCCATCTGCAAAGACCCCTCAATCTTTCGCAGTGCGGAATTATCCTGCGCGGGGAAGACCTGCAAGCACGAACCTAAGGAGAATCTCATTCATCGTTGGTCATCCGGAAGTCATGATGATGAGCTACCCTCCAAATTCCTCCCGTCCGGCGGCGCTATCACAGATCGCCAACTTGGGTCGCAAGCCTCGAAGTGCTTGCGAGGGACGGGGTAGGGATAGACCGCGTTGGCGAGGATCATGGCGGCGTCGTTGGCAAAATAGATGCGAGCCTCGCCCATCGACACGAGCGCGGTGAGCAGCGCCACCGCCAGCGGTAGTCGCGGCGCTGTCGCCACGCCGGCTTTCGGGGCACGCAGACGCAAGATGACGGCGGCCAGCCAGCCGTTCATCACCGCCAACGTCAGCCAGCGGCCATAATCGATCGCTACCGCGCCCAACGCCACCATCGGCACGAAAGAAACGAAGGCCAGGAGCGCGAGTTCGTCGCGGCCGGCGGGCAGCAGCAGGTACATGTAACATGCCAGAACCACCACGCAGCTGCTGATGAAGATGCCGGTCTGGACATCAGAGAAGCTCATACACGCCGAAGTGACCAGCGTTCGCAGGCCGCCAGCCGACATGTAGGCGGCGTGCATGCCCGTCACCGGATCGTGGCGCAGGATGGTGCGCGCGATCGCGGGCCCATCGTCGCCGAATGCCGACTGGGCGCCGGCGATGACGACTATTCCGCTGACGAGGAGGGCGAGCGGCGTCACGGCGGCCCGTGCCGGCAGGCGGCCCGTACGCGCGTCAGCCCAGGCGAAGGCGGCGAGCAGCGCCCCGCCGTAAAACAGCGCCACCTCGTGAACCAGCGATCCGGCCAGCAGCGACGCCACGGCGATTCGCTGTCGCCCGTCGACCATGGCCAGAGCCGCCCAGGCGACGAAGCTCATCGCAAGCATGTCGCTGCGCGCGAGATCGAGCGCCCAGGCGGCAAATAGCTGCGGCGAGAGGGCAAGCAGGGCGGCGAACCACAGCCAACCGCTTTCGTGGCGGTTCGCCAGCCGGCGCAACAGCAGGATGAGCGGCGCGAGCAGCAGAAGCGTGCCAAGGATATGATAGCCGGCTGCCGGATCGATCAGCGCGCTGTCGCGAATCAGCGCCATCACCGTCCCGCTGGCGCCGCGTCGGATGAAGCCGTTGTCGAGGTAGCTCGGCCACAAAATGTCCATCTGGTAGGCGTCGGCGATCGGGCCATCAGCCTGTCCCGGTAGAAGCCGTCGGCACGACACCAGCACTATGTCGGCGGCAAGCAGGGCCAGCACCGATGTCCTCACGCCCGCTGTCCGCCACGTCGCGTCTATCGAAATCGTACCGATCCTCGGTTCGTAGGCCCCCTCGACCGTGCCCGAACTATGGTAAAGATCGGGTTATCAGGTTGACCGCCGGCGCGGGGCGGGGGATTAGATTGCGCGCCGCAGCGATGAGGGATCCCATGCCGGGGGGGAGTGTGTTGCCAGCCGCCGAGGCCAAGCGGCGGGCGCCGGTGGACGGCGGCGAATTCGCCCGTTTCGTCGTCACCGGGGTGGTCGCCACCGGCGGCAATGTCGGGGCGATGTGGCTGGCGCGGCATTTCGTCGATTATAGCCTGGCGCTGCTCGCCGGCATCGGCGCGGGCATGACGCTGTCCTTCCTGCTCACCAAGCTGTTCGCCTTCCGCTCGCGTTCATGGAGTGCGGCGAGAGGAGAAATGGCGCGGTTCTTCGTCGTCTACGGGTTTGGCGTCACGCTTTATTGGGGGGTGTCGATGCTGGCGGGGCAGGCGATCCTGCCGCACTTGCTGCCGCGTCAGCAGGCCGAGCTGCTCGGCGTCCTGATCGGCGCCGGGGTGATGACGCTGACCAGCTATTTCGGCCACCGGTTCTACACCTATGGCGAAGGGGGTGGCGATGAATGAGGGTATGGCCGCAAGCGAGGCGCGCGAAGCGCCGATCGACTGGCCGGCGCTGGCCCGCGCGCCCGATCCCTGCCTGATCTGCGGCGAGACCGCGCACGAGGCGCTTTATCCGCCCAGCTATCATGGCACGATCGCCGGGGCGGCCGGCTATTTCCTGGCCCATCGCGCCGCCACCGCCCATGGGCCGATCGTGCGCTGCGGCGGCTGCGGCTTCGTGTTCACCAGCCCGCGTTTCTCCGGCGCTGACTATGACCGCATCTATGGCGGTATCCATGCGCCGGACAACCTTGATGAGGCGTTCGACGCGGCCAAGGCGGCGCGCTTCCGGCGGCTGGGCGACATCGTGCGCAGACATCTGCCCGAGGGCGGCGACTTCCTCGATCTCGGCTGCGGCGATGGTGGTTTCCTGCGTCTGTTCGACGACCCGCGCGGGCGCGGGTTCGAGGTGGGCTTGCCCGGGCGCCGCTCGGCCGGGCGCAGCGAAGTGATCACCGGCGATTGGGCCAGCTTCGCCACTTCCCCGGATTGCCCCCGCGCCTCGCTCGATTACCTCACCGCCTTCGACGTGCTGGAGCATCTGCCGCGCATCGACGAGGATGTGGCGCTGATCCGCGCGGTGCTGAAGCCGGGCGGGCTGTTCTTCGCCAGCGTGCCCAATGTCGAGAGCCTCGTCGCCAGGGCGATGGGCCGGCGGTGGAACATGCTGCTGCTCGAGCATCTCTGGTATTTCTCGCCCGCGACGCTGGCGCGCTTCCTGGCGCGGCACGGCTTCGAGCAGATCGAGGTCCGCTCGGTGCCCTTCGACGCGCCGGTCGCGCATATCGCCACCCGTCTGGCGCAGACCTTCGGGATGAAGGGGACGTTCGGTGTCGGCGCGCTGTCGCGCATGGTGTTGCCGGCACCGGCGGGGATCATGCTCGGCGTCTACCGGGCGCGCTGAGCCACCCCCGTCGCGGACTGCGGGAGCACCGATCGCCAGCCGGGGTCGCACGGCTCGAACAGCTGCCCGCGATCCCTCGACGGTCCGAGCATTCGATCGGCGAGCAGGCGCGCGGCGTCGTTGCCGAAGTAGGTGCTCGCCGTGCGCATCGGGAGCAGCAGGAGGAGAAGCATCGCCGCGATCGCCACGTGCCGGCGTGGAACGGCATCTGTCCGCGGATCGCGGATGCGGAGCAGGATGGCAGAGAGCCACGCCGTGATCACCGCGAGCATCAGCCAGCGCCCATAGTCGACCGCCACGACGGACATCGCTGCAAAGGGCAGGAATGACACGAAGGCGAGAAGGGCGAGATCACGTCGGCTGCCGGGCAGCAGGATCGCCATGTAGAGTGCCAGCACCACGACGCAGCTGGCAATCATGAACGGCGCATGCCCTGTCCCGAAGCTGATGCAGGCGGAGCTGAACAAGGTCCGCAAGCCGCCGACGGTCATGTAGGCGGCGCTCGCTCCCTCGACGGGATCATGGGCGAGGATGGTCTCGGCGATGCGCGCCTTGCTGTCGCCGAGCAGGCGTTGGGCAAGGATCAGCACCGCAACTCCACCCATGAGCAGCGCCGCCAGCCCCGCTGCCTGACGCAAAGTCAGCCGGCCGGTGCGATGATCCCTCCAGGCGAAGGCGGCGACGAGCGGCACGCCGTAGAACAGGGCTGTCTCATGCGCGAGCGTTCCGGCCAGCAGCGCGGCGACGGCGAGCCAATGGCGGCGGTGCGCCAGGGCCACCGCCGCCCAGGCGATGAAGCTGATCGTCAGCATGTCGCCCCGCCCGAAATCGGTGCCCCAGCCGAGGAACAGCTGCGGCGACATGACGAGCAGGGCGCCGAACCACAGCCAGCTCCGCCCGCCCCGGCGGGCGAGCGCCGACAACAGCAAGGTCAACGGCACCACCAGCAATATCGCGGTGAGCAGCTGGTAGCCGGCCGCCGGCTGGGCCAGTCCGGCATCGCGGAGCAATTCCATCAGCGTGCCGCCGAGACCGCGCCGGATGAATCCGTTTTCGACGTAATTCGGCCAAAGGATGTCGCGCCGATAAGGGCCGAGCAACATGTCCGGATCACTGGCCCCCGGCCGGCCGATCGCCCAGGGCAGGAGCTTGCGGCACGCGGCCGCCACCGCCGCGCCGGCGATCAGCGCGAGCAGGATGGCCCGCCCGGCCTCGCTTTGTCTCCGTTCACGCATGCTACCCCCCTCACCCCCGGGCAAAGCCGCTACACCATGCTGGCAGAACCTTCCGTCGCCGCCCGACGCATCCGTGCCAGGCATCCGGCGTCGCCGATCTCGCCGCACATCCGCGCCTGCAGCCGTGCCGCGCCGGTGCTGTTGCGCGCGGCGCGGGCGAGATTCTCCAGCGCGTCGGTGGCACCCGCCTTGTCGCCGCGCTCGATCAGCGCCTTCACCAGGCTTTCCGCCATCCGCACATTGTCCGGCGCGGCGCGCGCGCCTTCGCGCAGCTGGCTGAGGGCGAGATCCTCCTCGCCCAGCCCGCGCAACCAGCCGGCCAGCAGGATGCGGGCCGTGGCATTTCGCGCGTCATCAGCGACCACCCGGCGACCATCGGCAACGGCGGCCCGGAAATCGCGCCGCGCCGCCGCCAGCCGGGCGCGGGCGAGCAGCGCGCGCGGTTGCCCCGGGTCGCGGGCAAGAATCTCGTCGAGCATCGCCCCCGCCTGCCCGGTGGCACCGCGCAGCGCCAGCGCGGCGGCATAGGCGGCGCGCGCATCGGCATTGGCGGACGTCGTCGCCGCTTTCGCCACGTCCGGCCCGAGAATGGCAAGCGCCACGTCCGGCCGCCCGAGATCATTGGCGCGCTGCGCCTTTACCGCCCTCATCTCCAGCGACAGATCGGGAACGACGGCGGCGAGGCTGGCAGCCGGCGGCACGGCCGGCCCGGCATCCCGCCACAGCTCGAGGATGTCGGCGGCGAGATCGAGGCTGTTGGGCGCCTGCTTCATCGCCCTGGCGACCGTCTCGTCGGCGGCGCCCGTGTCGCCATCCTCGTAGAGCATCCCGGCATAGGCCAGCAGGTCGGCTGGATCGGGCTTTTCGAGGAAGGACAGCCGGCGCAGCGTGCGCATCAGGTTCGCCCGTTCGCCGGTCCCGGCATAGAGCGTGCGCAGGAAGGTCAGCCGCCCGCCCGGGTCCTGCTGCACCGTATCCAGCGTCTCCTCGATCAGCTTGGCGGCGCCGGCCGCGTCATTGCTGCTGGCGAGCAGCCTCGCCTTGAGGATCATCGCATCCATGTCCTGCGCGTTGGCGGCGAGCAGATCGTCGATATATCGACGCGCCATCGCCTTGTCGCCGTGCTGGAGGGCGGAAGCCGCCTTCATCACCCGGGCGCCACGGTTGCTCGGGTCGGCGAGGAGGATGCGGTCGGCATAGCGATCGACATCGTCGGCGCGGCCGAGCGACATGCCCAGCCGCCCCAGCGTCATCAGCGCCTCGCCATTATTGGGATCGAGCTCGACGGCGCGCTGATAGGCCGTATAGGCGCCGGTGGCGTCGCCCGCCGTCACGGCGATCCGGCCAAGCAGCAGCCAATAGTCGGAGATGTCGTCGCGCTCGCTCGTCGCCTTTCGGGCACTGTCGATCGCGGCGCGCAGATTGCCCTGCTGCATATAGGATTCGGCCGCGATCGCCGCCTTGCTCGCCCGATCCGCACGCGACGAGCAGCCGGCGAGCAGCGCCAGCGTTGCTGCGGCCGCGAAGATGCCTCGCATTACGGCGCCTGTTCCTGCCATCCGTGCTGCCGCTCCGCTGCTGCTGCCGGCCTGAATCTGCCGGGGGACGTCACGCTAAGCCGCGTTGTCAACGGATTGGCAACAGGATTCGTGGCAGAACGCATTCCGCGATTGGGGTGGCGCTGGCCCGGGTCTTTGGGCTAGAGCATCGCGACATGCGAAATCCTGGACCGGGCTTGGGGACGCCTTGTCCGGCGGGCGGATTGAGCGAGCTAATAGCTATCGCAAGGGAGTGCGGGATGCGGGTTGCAGGAAGCTGTGTGTTGGCCTTGCTCGTGGCGGTTCAGCCCGCCTTGGCGCAGACCAATGCCACCCAGGCCCCCAGGGCCGCGCAGAAGCTGCGCGACTATCGGATTAATCCGGGCGACGAGCTCGAAATCTATGTCTGGGGCGAGGAGCGGTTGCAGCGCAGCGTGAAAGTGCTGCCCGACGGCACCTTCTCCTATCCGCTGGTCGGCCGCGTCGAGGCCGCCGGCCTGCTGCCCGTCGATATCGAGAAGGCGGTCACTGCCGGCCTGCGCGGCCAGTATCGCGATCAGGTGCCGCAGGTCACGGTGTCGGTTCGCGCCACTGCCGGCATGCAATTCTCGGTCGCCGGGAAGGTGCGCGCGCAGGGTACGTTCACGCCGACCCGCTATGTCAACGTGCTCGAGGCCATCGGCATGGCCGGCGGCCCGGCCGATTTCGCCGACCTCAACAATGTCACGATCCTGCGCAAGCAGGGCGACAGGCTCGTCTCGGTGCGAGTGCGCCTGAATGACGTGCTGAAGGGTAATGTCCGCGACAATGTCGATCTTCCGCAGATCGAGACCGGCGACACGGTGATCGTACCGTGATGCGGCGTCAGGTGAGGGGCCTGATTCTCTGTGCAGTGCTGCTGTCGACCGCCACGCAGGCGGCCGACACGCGCTGGTCGGCCGTGGCGACGGCTGGCGCCGGCTATTCGCGCAATCCTTTCTCGACATCGGGTGCGAATTATCGCGGCGGCAGCGGCTTTTATTCCGCGGCCATCGCGCCGACCTTCGACATATTGACCGAGCGTACCAACGTATCGCTCACGGGCCACGCCAGCCTGCAGGATTATTTCAAGAGTTACCGGGAGTCCAATTCCTACGGTGCCGGCGCGACCATCACCAATCAGACGACCGAGCGGCTGTCGCTGAATGCGCGCCTGTCCTATGACAGCTCGGTCATTGGATCGTCGGTCGCCGACATCATCGACACGCCGATCGATGAGCCTGTCGATGCCGGCCAGGATGTCGGCCTGTTCGGGACCAGCGACCGCCGGCAGACTTATGGCGCCAATGCCGGCTTCGCCTACGCCCTCTCCGCGCGCGACAGCATCAACGGCAGCGGCTTCTACACGGCAAGCCGCTATCATACGCTTGGCAACCTCGGCAATTACGACAGCTATGGCGGATCGCTCGCCTACCAGCGGCAGGTGTCCGCGCGGGTCAAGCTGGGCCTGCAGGGCAGCGCCTCCTACAATGATTATCAGCGCAGCGAGGCCAGCCTCGGCGGCGGGCTGACGAAGGTCTATTCGCCGCAGGCGACGTTCGACGTGCAGCTCAGCGAGATCTGGACGCTCAACGGCGCGGTCGGCGCGAGCTTCATCAAGCGCGGCGGCGACCTGTCGGGCAGCGGCACCAGCACCACCTTTTCGGGCAGCATCACGCTCTGCCGCCGGGGCCAGCGCCATCAGGAATGCCTGAACGCGAGCCGGCAGGTGCGCCCGACGGGTTTCGCCGGTACCCAGAACCAGACCCAGATCGGCCTTACCAGCAATTATTCGCTGAGCGAGCGTACCCGCCTCAATGGATCGGTGAGCTACACCGATCTCGGCGGGCGCGGCCTCGGATTGGCGGGCGGGGTGATCGATCGCGTTTTCGCGACCAATGTCGGCCTGAGCCACCAGCTGACCGAGCGCCTGTCCGTGACCTCGGGCGCCTTCTACAGGCGGTTCGCGGGATCGAGCACCAACGTGCGGAGCGATCTTGGCGGCCGCCTTGGCCTTTCCTACACGCTTGGGGATCGTCGATGAGTGCAGCTGAGGCTTATGCAAGCGACGAGGGCGACGGGTCGGCGCTCCTCTCCAACATCCACGCCATTCTGTGGCAGCGCAAATGGCTGCTGCTGGTGCCGTTTGTGCTCTGTTCGATCGCCGGGGTTGCGGCCGCGTTCCTGCTGCCGCGCAGTTACGAATCGCGCGCCGTGCTGCTCGTCGAATCGCAGAGCCTGCCGGTCGATATCGGGACGAACGGGTCGGTCGGCGAAGTCATCGATCGCCGCATCGCGCGCATCCGCGAGCAGATCCTGAGCCGCCCGGACCTCATCGCGCTGATCCAGGCCAACGACCTCTACAAGGCGTCGTCGCACAACCAGTCGCTGACCGATCTCGTCGCCAGGATGCGCAGTGCGACCGACATCAGCCCGGTCGAGGCGGACATCGCGCCGACGCGCGGTGGCTCGTCCTCGATCGCGTTCGCGCTGACCTTCAACTATCCGGAGCCGGGCCCGGCCCAGCTCGTCGCCCAGGCGTTTGTCGATCGCCTGCTGCGGCTCGATGCTTCGGAGACGCAGAAGCAGGCGGAGGACAATGTCCGCTTCCTGCAGGACCAGGCGAGCAGCCTGCAGGACCAGATCAGCGCCATCGAGGGCGAGATCAACCGGATCACCGGGCAGAACGGCATGGCGCTGGCCAATGCCGGCGGCAGCGCCTTCATGTTCGGGACCGGCGCCACCGGCTTCGAAAGCCAGATCGCGCAAATCCAGCGCGACAATGCCCAGCTTTCCGCACAGATCGGCAACGGCTCGGTGGATCGCGATCCGCAGGTCGCTGCTGCCGAGGCGCGCCTCGCCGCGGCCAAGGCGATCTACGCCGACGACCATCCCGACGTGAAGCTGGCGCAGAGCCAGCTGGAGGCGGCGCGCCGCGTCGCCTCGCAGCAGCGCAGTGGCGACAATGACGCCGCCATCCGCCAGCAGATCGCCAACAACAATAATCTGATCAACCAGATCCGCCGCCAGAAGGATCTCCAGGAAAGCCGGGCGGCGACGATCATGGCCGCCCAGGCCCGCGGACCGGCGGTGGTGCAGCAGGTCAATCAGCTGCAGGCGCGCGCCGATTCGCTGCGCGGAAATCTCAGCCGCATCAACGCCAGCCTGGTCAGCGCCCAGTCGGTGGTCAAGCTGACCGGCGAGCAGCGCGCTGAACATCTGACGCTGATCGATCCGCCGGTGACGCCCGACAAGCCGACCAAGCCCAACCGGCTGATATTGATCGCCGGCGGCATATTTGGGGGCCTTGCCCTCGGCCTCGCGCTGGTGCTGCTCATCGAGCTGGTGATGCGCCCGATCCGGAGCGTCGGCACGCTCACCCGGCTGGTCGGCGCGCCGCCGCTGGGGGTGGTGCCGATCCTGAGCGGCAAGGGCAGCCACCCGAGAACGCGCGGTTTCCGGCTGTGGCCGTTCCGTCGCAAACAGGCATAGTGACCGTTGCGTACTGGGGATTTTGGGGACATGCCGATCGTGTCAGACGAAAACAATGTGCGCGCCCATGGCGGGCAGGATATCCTCGCCCTGCACTCGCCGCCGCTGCAGCTGAATGTGGACGATTGGGGGCGCCTTGGCATCTTCGGCTTCAATAGCCGCGACCGCCGCTCGCGCGCCTTCAACCTGTTGCGCTCGCAGGTGATGAAGATCGCCGCGACCAATGGCTGGCGGACGATCGGCGTGACCTCGCCGACGCCGCGGGTCGGCAAATCGTTCATCGCCAGCAATCTGGCGGCGTCGCTGTCGCGCATCCCGACATTGCAGACCTACCTCTTCGATCTCGATCTCCGCCGCGGGTCGATCGCCGAGGCCTATGGGATCGAGCGCGGCATCGGCCTCAACGCCTTCCTTTCCGGCGAGACGGACACGCTGGAGGGATCGCGCTATGTGGTGCCCAACGCGAACCTCAACATCTTCCCGTGCTTCGTGACCAACGAGCCGTCGGCGGAGATGCTCGCCGGCACCCGCATGACCGCGCTCTCGAATGCGATGAAGGCGCTGCCCGGCCAGGCGATCAGCATCTGCGATCTGCCGCCGGTGTTCGCCAATGACGATGCCTCGCTGATCGTGCGTCAGGTCGATGCCTATCTCCTCGTCGTCGAGGAGGGGCGTACCACCGCCCGTCAGGTGCGCGACGCGATGGACATGCTGGCGCCCGAGCCCTGCATCGGCACCGTGCTGAACCGCTATCGCGGCGGCATCGGCGGCGACGATTACGGCTTCGGCTATGGCCGCCAGTCCCACTACGGGACCTATTACTCCTAGGCTTTTCGTCCGATCGCGGCGCGCACGTCCGCCGCATAGGCGGCCAGCGCGGCGGCGGGATCGAAGGTCCGGAACAGGCGGGGCGCCGCCGCCGCGATGTTGGCGCGCAGGCCATCATTGCGGCGATGCATGTCGAGTACGGCGGATGCGATCGCCGCGGCATCGCGCGGCGGCACGGCATGGGCGACGTCCAGCCCGTCGAGATAACCGTCGATCGCCGTGCCCTGCGTGAACAGGATCGGGATGCCCGCAAACAGCGCCTCGACATAGACCATGCCGAACGTCTCGTTGAGGCTGGGCATGAGCAGCCCACGATAGCCCGGCAGGCGGGCCAGCAACTCGGCATTGGCCAGCCGGCCCACCAAAGTCACGCGTTGGGAGAGGCCGGCCTCGGCGATCATCCGCTCGGCGATGCCGCGTGATTGCGCGCTGCCGCCGCCGATGATGTCGAGCCTCAGCGCGGGCTCGCTCGCCGCGGCCCTGGCAAAGCCTTCGAGCAGCCAGCGCAGGCCCTTCCGCTTCCAGGTATCGAGGTTCATCACGCAGACGAAGCGGTCCCCGGCCGGCTGCGGCTCGATCGTCGGCGCGATGTTGCGCACGATATTGGGGAGCAGCCGCTCCTTGTCGGGCTGGGCGGGCACGTAACGGTGATACTCGTCGCGAAACCACGCCGAGACGAAATAGAGCCGCGCCGCATCGGCGCACAGCCGGCGGAGGAAGCCGCGGAGATTGGGCTTCATCCGGAAGACCTTGGTCTCCACCTCGCCGCGCAGCGATATGAACAGCGGCACGCCGAAATGTCGCGCTACATACCAGCCGGCCAGCCCCTCGAAGGTCAGCTTGTGGGCGTGGACGAGATCCGGACGAATGCCGTCCTGCTCCAGCCGGCGGATGGTGCGCCGCGCCGCCGCCCGCATCGCCGGCAACAGGCCCAGTCCCAGCGGCAGGCCGAAAAAGGGGAAGTGATAGAGCCGGGCGTGACCGCTTTCGCACAGCTGCGCGGTCAGGCCGCCCGGGCGGCTGCGGCGCAGATAGGCGACGACGACATTGTCGAAGTCCGCATCGAGCGCCTCGACGAACCACTCGATGGCGGTGGTCGTGCGCGGCCGCTGCGGCGTGTTGAAGTCGACCGCGAGATGGAGGATCGTGGGCCGGCTCAACGCCCCCGGCTCCGCTTCCAGCGCCACACCAGCGGGAAGATCGCCGGCCCGTCGACCAGATAGCGCTTGGCCAGCCGCCGGGGCTGGCTGGCCAGCCGCCACGCCCATTCGAAGCCGGCCTTCTGCACGATGTGCGGCGCGCGCACCTGGGCGCCGACGATGAAGTCGATGCCGGCGCCGATGCACAGCGCGGTGCCGCGCACCCGGCCGTCGGCCTTCATCTCATGCGCGAGCAACTCCTGCTGGGGCGAGCCGACGGCGAGGAGGATGGCGCGCGCGTCGCTACGCGCTGCGAAATCGACGGCGGCGGCGCGTGCCGCCGGGTTGGTGCGCAGGCCCATCGGCGGCATGTGGTGCAGCACGACGATGCCAGGATAGCGTTCGCCGAGCCGGGTGACATGATCCGGACCGCCGCCGATCAGGCAGACGCGGTCGCCGGGCTTCAGCACCCGATCGAACAGCGCGGCGACGAGATCGCTGCCCGGCACCACCGTCAGCGCGACGTCGGCCAGCTTCGCCAGGCGGGCGAGCACGCGGCTGTCACACAGGCAGAGATCGGCGTCGTCATAGGCGGCGCGGATCGCCTGCGGCTGGCTGGCGAGGCGGACCATGTGATCCACGTTCGGCGTGACGATATAGGCGAACGGGCTCGCCTGCCCACGCGCCGCCAGCCACGCCTCGGCTTGCTCAGGTGTGAGCGGATCGAAATCGAGGTCGAGGAAATTACGGCGGGCCGTCATGCGGGCTCCCGGGCTGCGTCAATGGCGGCGGTAAGGCGATCGAGATTGACCGCGTCGGAAAACTCGGCGGCGACATGGGCGCGCGCCGCCGCACCGATCGCGGCGCGGCGGGCGGGATCGCCGGCCAGCGCGCCGATCGCGGCGGCGAGCGCGGCGACATCGTCGGGGGGCACCAGCAGCCCCTCCCGCTCATCGCTGACCAGCTCGCGGATGGTCGGCAGGTCGCCGGCGATGACGGCGCGGCCGGCGGCCATCGCCTCCATCAGCACGACGGGGATGCCGTCCTTGTCGCCGCTCTTCGCGGTGCGACAGGGCAGTACGAACAGCCCGGCGCCGGCGATCGCGGCGAGGCAGGCGGCATGCGGCCGGGCGCCCTCGAAGATGACGCGCTCGGTGATGCCGAGTTCCACGGCCAGCGCCGCCAGCGCCGCCCGCTCCGGGCCGTCGCCCAGTATGCGCAGCGTCCAGCCTTCGGCTCCCGCCGTGGCGAAGGCGCGCAGCAACAGGTCGACGCCCTTCTTGGCGACGAGCCTGGCGACGAGGACGATCTCGCGGGCGTCGGTGTCGGCGACGGCCTCCGGGATCGCCACCGAGCAGCGCACTACCGGCCGCCGATCCGGCGCAATGCCGGCCACCTCCCCGTAGAAATCATGATGCCAATGGCTGATGCTGGCGACGAAACCGGCCCGGCGCAGCTTGAAGGCGAGGGCGGCGCGCTGCACGAACAGATCGGCGGCATGGCCGGTGAAGCTGAAGCGGGCGCCGAGCGCGCGGGCGATATACAGCGCCACCGTTGCCGGCACATGGGCCATATGGGCATGGACATGGCCGATGCCCTCACCGCGCAGCCGCCACCCGGCGGCCAGCCCCATCAATGCCTGGGCGACATGCTTGAGCCGGCTCGACAGGCCGGGATGATCGGCCCGCGCCGCATCGCCGAGCGCGCCGATGGCGAGCCCCGGATGGCGCAGCAGCGCCAGCGGCAGCGCGGCGAGCGTGGCCGGTGCGTAGACGACCAGCGCCTCGGCGGCGAGCGGCGCGAGTACCGGATCATCGGCGAAGCGGCGCGGGGCGTGGACGCTGGCGGCCAGCACCCGTCGGCCGCGACCGCGCAAGCCGAGCAGCTCGCGATAGACGAAGGTCTCGGACAATTCCGGGAGGCGCGCGCCGACATAGAGGATGGCCGCCGCGCCGGGCGATCGAGGCGATGGCGCCGGCGTCGGGAGGCTGGCACTCGGCATGGGGCTCGCGGGGCTTTGACAAAGAATTTGTGCAAATGCAACAACGGCGCCCCATAAGGGCGGTGCATGACCAATCGGGGTCGTAAGGGCGGCGGCATTCTTCGCGCCCGCGAAAAAGGTGAAAGCGTGGCTGATCTCGCGGTGATCGTCGTCAACTATCGCACGCCCGATCTCGCCGTCGCCTGCGTCGAGGCGATGGCGCCGGCGCGGGCGGCGTTTCCGGGGCTGCGCGCGATCGTCGTCGATGGCGGCTCCGGCGACGGATCGGCGGAGCGCATCGCCGACGGCATCGCCGCACAGGGCGCCGGCGGCTGGGCGCGGCTGCTGGCGCTGCCGGTCAATGGCGGCTTCGCCTTTGCCAATAATCGGGCGTTGATCGCGCTGGCGGCGGAGGGCGCGCTGCCGGACTATGTCGCCCTCATCAATCCCGACGCCCGCGTCCGGCCCGGCGCGCTCGAGGCGATGGCGGCCTTGCTGGATCGCCGGCCGGAGGCGGGAGCCGTCGGCGCGCGGCTGGTGCATGAGGACGGCCGACCGCAAGCCTCGGCATTCCACTTTCCCTCGGTGCGCGGGGAGATCTGCCGGGGCGCGCGCACCGGCGTGATCGACCGGCTGCTCCGCCAGCCCGCCAGCCGCATCGAGCCCGAGGCGGCGACGCGGGTGCCGTGGGTGACGGGTGCCGCGGTGATGTTCCGCGCCCGCGCGCTGGCGGAGGCCGGGCCGTTCGACGAGGGTTTCTTCCTCTATTTCGAGGAGACCGACCTGTTGCGGCGCATCGCCACCCGGGGCTGGGAAATCTGGCACGAGCCGGCTGCCCATGTCTTTCACCATGGCGGCGCCGCCACCCAGATCCGCGATCCGGAGACCGGGCTGCCGCGCCGCCAGCGCATGGCGCGCTACTGGTATGAATCGCGGCTGCGTTATTTCACCCTCGCCGGCGGGCGCGGCTATGCGCTCGCCTCGGGGCTCGGCTGGCTCGCCGGGCGGCTGGTGTGGAAGCTGCGCCTCGCCTTTACAGGCCGCAAGGATGACGGGCCACTTCAGGCGACCGGGGACTTCATCCGCTACAGCCTGTGGCCGCGCCGTCGCGACGGACAGGCCGCCATTCCCGCTCTCCGTCTTCCCGCGCCGGAGTTGCCGGCATGGATGGCGCGATGAGCGGCGGCGCGCTCGGTATCGTCGTCATCGGCCGCAACGAGGGCGCGCGGCTGATCCGCTGCCTCGCCTCGATCGATATGGCGGCGGAGACGGTCTATGTCGATTCGGGGTCGACCGACGGCAGCGTCGAGGCGGCCAGGGCGCGCGGGTTGCAGGTGGTGGCGCTGGACATGACCCGGCCGTTTACCGCCGCGCGCGCCCGCAATGCCGGGCGCGCCGCGCTGTCGCCCGGCGTGCGGATCGTCCAGTTCGTCGACGGGGATTGCGCCATCCAGCCGGGGTGGCTGGCGGCGGCGCAGGCGGCGCTGGCCGAGGATCCCGGCCTCGCCGCAGTGTTCGGGCGCAGGCGCGAGATCGCCCCCGAAGCCACCCGCTACAACTGGCTGTGCGATGTGGAATGGGCGGTGCCGCCCGGTCCGGCGCGCTATTTCGGCGGCGACGTGATGTTGCGCGCCGGGGCGCTGGACGCGGCCGGCGGCTATCCGGACGAGATGATCGCCGGCGAGGAGCCGGACCTCGCCCACCGTCTGCGCGCGCAGAGCTGGCGGATCGCCTGCCTTCCGCGCGAGATGACCCTGCACGATGCTGCCATCACCCGCTTCGGCCAATGGTGGCGGCGCACGGTGCGTTCCGGTCATGCCTATGCGGAGCTCGCCGACCGCCATGGCGGCGATTACCGGCGGCGCTGCCTCGGCGTCGCCTTCTGGGGCGCGGTAGTGCCGGTGGCGGGGCTGGCCGCGCTGGCGGCAGGGCTGATCGCCGGGCCGGGATGGCTACCGGCGCTGGGCGGGGCGATCCTGCTGCTGCCGCTCGTCCAGCTGCTGCGGCTGTTCCGGCGTGAGGCACGACGCCGGCCGCTGGACGAGGCGATGACCCTGGCGACCTTCCTGATGCTGGCCAAGCCAGCCCAGTTCGTTGGCATGGCGCGCTACTGGCGGGGTCGGGTCGGCGGGCGGCGCTCGGCGTTGATCGAATATAAGGGCGGTGCGGCATGAGCGGCCTGTTCACCCTGATCGCCGAGGACTGGCGCGCCAATGGGCGGGACTGGACGCGGCCCGGCTTTCGCACGCTCGCCGCCTATCGGTTCGGCGTGTGGCGAATGGGCGTGCGCCCGAAGCTGCTGCGCGCGCCGCTGAGCTTCGTTTATCGCATGATGTTCCGGCATTGCCGCAACGTCTACGGCATCGAGCTGCCCTGGTCGGCGAAGGTCGGGCGCGGCGTCGTCATCGAGCATCAGGGTGGCATCGTCATCCACGGCGCCAGCGTGATCGGCGACCGGTGCATCATCCGCCAGAATTGCACGCTCGGCCTGCGCCGGCTCGACGATCTGACGGCGGCGCCGGTGCTGGAGGAGGGCGTCGAGCTGGGTGCCGGCGCGGTCCTGCTCGGCCGCATCACGCTCGGCCGCGGCGCCCGCGTCGGGGCCAATGCGGTGGTGGTGCACGACGTGGCACCCGGCGTCACCGTGTCCGGCATTCCCGCCCGGCCGCCGGGCATTGGGCGCGGCTAGGGGGTCGCCGTCCGCGACGCGGCGTCTACCGCGGCGCGCATCTTCGGGGCCTCCGACAGCGGCTGGCCGGTATATTGCTTGTGGCCGTACCATGCGTCCCGGTTCGGATTCGATATCGAGTCGAACAGGACGAGGACATCACCCACCTCGTTTCGCCAGCGGTTTAGGAATTGCGTGTAGAATGTGTACATCCGTGGATCATGCGCGGCGGTGAAATTGTCCTCCGCCAGCGTCGCGTTCCCGCCTGAGGTGAGCGAGGGGCCGGTTTCATAGGCGACGTAGCGCAGGCCATAACGGTTCGCCACCGCCTTGCCGGCCTTGGCATAGCGGATCGCCTCGTCGATGCCCGCAGGCATGGATTCGAAGATCGCGTTCACCCGTTCCGGACCGGGCGCGGCCGTTCCTTTGTAGAATTTGCCGAAATAGGGCGCGGTCGCCAGCGCATCGACCGACTTCCAGGTGTCGTTGTGGGACAGCGCCTGTTCGGCGCGAAGCGGGTTCACCGCCTGCGAGGCGAGGACCCGGACCAGCCGGCCTTCCTGACCCTTGAACGCCGAGGTCCAGATCGCCATCAGGTCGCGGACACGATCGCCATAATACCAGTCGGACGCCTGCTGGACATTGGCGCCGGGATAGCGCGCCTGGCCGAGGCGGATATTTTCCTTGCCCTGCTGGAAAGAGACGTTCCAGACCTCGTTGGACAGCTCGACATAGACTTTGCGGTCCTTGGCGAGATGATCGCGCACATAGTTGGCGAACTGCCGGTAATAGGTGGGGTCGGCGTCATAGGGCAGGTTGAACCACGGGTCGGATTTCAAGGCGTTAGCCAAGTCGACCATATATTCAACAGCGACGCCGCTGTCGCTATCCTGGGTGAGCGACGCTGGGCTTGGCCGCGTAGCCCAATCCCGATGCGGGGCGTTGTTCACCCCCATCCAGTTCATGAAGCGCAGCACCTTGAAAGGCCGGTTGTCCTCGAGGAAGGCGGGATTGAACAGCGCGGTGCCATCGGTGCAGGACAGGTCGCTGAGTTTGGCACCATTGGTCGCCGCCGTCACGTACAGTGCGGATCCATTCTTCTCGCCGGGCAATTTCAAGGTGAAGCTGGTGCCGCTGCCGGTGATCTTGGCGTCCCCGAACGCCCCGACGCTCCAACCCGGTGAAATATGACACTGATAGGTGCCGACCCGCGATTTGAGCGCACCGAGCTGAAGGATCATGACGAGGCGGGTCTTGGCCGCCACGCCGACCGGATGGCCGGTGGCATCGAGCTGGACGAGATCGGACTTGCCGGCCCAGCCTCCCTTGGCATCGATGACGCGGAGCTGGCCTGCGTTCTTGACAAGATCGTTGAACGGCCATTCGGCGGACCAATACATCAGTCGACCGAGATTCATGCCGACGACCATCGGTGCAATGACGCTCTTTGCCGAAGCTGCGGTCGGAACCGGTGCCGCGCTTTCCGCTTGCCGGCATAGCCCGTATCCGACCACCGCGGACAGGCCGGTCGCCACGGCGATGAGAGCCGCGACGCGACTGACTGCCTTGCTCATCAACTCTCCCTTGCTCCGTCCCCGCAACCGGCTGATAACCGTCTTTTAGCAGCTTGCGTTGCATTGCAAAATCGGCATCTCGCAAGGCTTCCGTCCTGGCGCGTTCCCCGATATAGCGGGCGCGCTTTTAGGAACCGGCGAGCCGGGATCGCCGCGGAGCAAGACGCATGCTTTATTATGCAAAGACCTTGGTATATATTGATGCTATCTTGCTGATATCCTTTCTTGGATACCGTTCCGCACTATTGCCTGCAGTCAGGGATAACCTTCCGTACCGCATTCTGGCAATCGCTTTGCTGACACCGTGCGTCGCATTGTTCTGCCGCAGCATCTATATTTTCTACGCCTATCTATTTGCAGTGGCCGCATTTGGTTCGCGTACCAAATCCGACCTGTTTGCGCTTTATGTCGTGCTCATTACGCTCTGCCCCTCGCTGGGCCTCTGGCTCTCGGCCGGTTCGGTCTACCTGACGGCGATCTCGACAACGCACATCATCAATCTCGGCGCCCTCGTCGGCTATTTCGTCGCCCGGGGGAAGCCGAGGCGGTCCGGTGGCGTGTTCGACCTGCTGATCTTGGTGCCAGTGCTGTTGTTCACGCTCACCAGCTTCTGGGATTATAAATTCCAGTCCTTCCTGCGGTTGTTCGCGGCCAATGCGATCCTGATCATCATCCCCTATTTCCTCGCCTCACGAACTATCCGAGACCGGGACGATCTTCACAAAGTGATGGTCCACTTCATGCTGGGCGCGTTCATGGCGGCGAGCATCGCGATCTTCGAGGCCGCACGCTCGTGGCCGCTCTATCAGGCCTATGGAAGCGCGCTCGGCATGCCCGCGGGCCTTAGCCAGACGCTGAACGTCCGGAGCGGCGCGCTTCGCGCGCAGGGGCCGCTCCTGGAATATACCGCCCTCGGCTTATACCTTGCGGTTGCGCTGTCGGTGGTGCCAGGTGCGTGGCGAAATTTCGGCGGCTTGGCGCGCTTTGGCATACTCGCGGTGATTGGGGCAGGCCTCCTCGCCACCCAGTCCCGCGGCGCTTGGGTAGGCGGCGCCGTTGGACTCGCGGTGATCATGTTCGGCCGCGGAAAACTCGGTGCAGTTTTCGCCGGGATCGCGGCGGTGGGGGGGGGCGTCATCGTCAAATCCTTGATATCGGGACGCGGCGGCCCGATCGGTGGCGCTCAAGGTGCAGAAACGGCGCAATATCGTATTCGGTTGTTCGAGCGAGGCCTTCAGGAATTCGTGAATCATCCGCTGTTCGGACAGAACCGGGTGCAGCTGGAATCGAACATGGCGGACATGATCCAGGGCCAGGGCATCATCGATTTCGTGAATAGCCATCTCCACGTCGCGCTGACCTCGGGCGGCATCGGGCTCGCCTTCTGGCTGGCGATGTGGCTGGTGCCAACGCTCATGACGTGGCGCGTGGCGCGCGGGACCGGACGACGCCTCGGCTACCCGCCCGCCATCCTGCCGACTGCGATGCTGGCGACAGCGTTCGTCTCGCTGATTTTCACCTCGATGATCGATCGAAATCTGGTGTGGGTAGCGCTGGCGCTCGGCTTGGTCTCCCCGTGCATAGCTGCCACGCGCGAGGAGGCGGCAGAGCGCAGCGATGTACAGTCGCGGGGAGGGCATTCCGCGGTCCGCTGGGCGCCGGTGAAGGGCAGGGGCAGACGGCTGGCGCGACCCGCCATCCTGTTGCCGCGATAAGCCCAGGGGGACTTGGGCATGCGCACGAGGCTGGGGGCGGCTTGGCGCTGGGCGAGGAGTTTGGGTTCCTGGAGCCTGAACGAATTGCCGAAGGCGCCGGGTCTCGAGACCTACAGCCGTGCTATTGCCCGGGACAATCTACGGCTTCACATCAGCCTCAGCCGCGGCGGCGAGGCAGCGCAGCGCGCCTATTTCGCCCCCTTTATCGGCCACGATATTCCAAAAATCGTGTGGATCTTCTGGGCGCAGGGCGAGTCGGCGGCACCGCCGCTGGTGCGCCGCTGCATCCGCAGCTGGCAGGAGCGCAATCCCGGCTGGGACGTGCGCGTGCTGACCAGCGAAACGGTCGGCGACTATGCCGACATTTCGGATGTGCCGAAGGGCCTCGCCCTATACATGCATGCCGACCTCCTGCGGTTACGCCTGCTCGCCCATCATGGCGGGGTCTGGGCGGATGCGACGGCCTTCTGCCATCGTCCCCTCGACGATTGGATGCCGCTCCTCGGCGGGCAGACCGGGTTTTTCGTGTTCGGCGGGCCGTGGCATGATCGGTGGATCGACAACTGGTTCATCGCGGCCAACCCCGACAGCCCGCTGATCCAGGCCTGGGCGGCCGGCTACACGCGGTATGTGATGCGGCTGACGGCGACGCCGCAGAAATATTTCATGCACATCTACACGCTGCAATGGGCGATCAGGCGCAGCAAGTCGTTGCGCTGGGCGTTCAACGCGCGAGGAAGCCTGCCGGCGGTTCCGGCCTATTTCCTTCAGAGGCATCTCGAGGGGCTGATCGACGCGGAACCTTATCGCCGGGCGCGGGCGGCAGGTTTCCCGGTAAGCAAGCTCAATTGGCGGCTCTCCATCTCCGACGAAGAGCTCGCCGCCAAGCTCGAAGCGCTGGGTCTCTAGGCGGGCGCTACCGGCCGGCGAGCAGCGCCGATATCGAGTCGTGCCACAGCACGCACGACAACCCAAAAAAGCCTAGTCCCAAGGCGAAGGTCGCGCCATCTGCGAGCGGATCCCAGGCCCGGTAACGGTTGGCGACATAGGCCTTGAACGGATAGACGACGAGTGAGCTGACGCCGAGCGCGAACACCGCGCCGATCAGCCCGAAGCGGGAGATCAGCAGGAAGGAAAGCACCACCTGCACGATCGCCTGCAAGCAGATCAGGTTGAAATGCCACTTGGAATTGCCGTGGCTCAGATGGGCGCCGTCATAATTGGAGGTGGCGATCTGGGCGGTGACAGAAAAGCCGAGCAGCGCCAGGATCGGGCCCGCTGCGGTATAGCGGTGATCGTAGAGGAGATTGACGAGCGGCACGGAAGCCAGCGTGAGCAGCCCGCCTAACAACACCGTCGAGAGCAGCACCAGCCGGCGCGCTTTGGCCACTTTGGCGCGATTCCCGGCGCTTTCCGTCGTCATGAACTTGCGATAGATCGGGAAGATTATCTGTCCGCCCGCCGCCTGGGCAAGCTGCAGCGGCACATTCGCGAACACATAGGCGACCGAATAAATGCCGAGCTCCGTCAGCGGCACGTAGCCGCCGAGGATGGCGCGATCGCTCTGGTTGACGAGAAAGCCGGCGATCGAGCTCAGAAAGATATATTTGCCGAACCGGATGATCTCCCGGCTCATATCGCGATCAAAATGCAGTCGGTTGGCCGGGCCTTTCAGCAGTGTTTGCTGGGCCACGACCTTGATCATGCTGGTGCACAGCAGGCCGATGACGAGCGCCCACACGCTCCGCGTCGTCCAGGCGAGCAGGATGGTGATGAGCAGACCGGCGACCTGGCTGCCGAGATCGGTGAAGGTCTGCACGCCGATCTGGAGATTGCGGTTGACCAGCGCGATGCGCGTAGTGGTGAAGCCGAGGATGATGGCGTTGAGGCCGACGACCGGCAGCAATATGGCCAGCTGCGGCTCGCCATAGATAAGGGCGGCGGGCCAGGCGAGGATGCAGCTGCCCAGCCACAGCGCGACCCCGCGGATGATCTGGATCGTCCACGCCGTATTGAGGAAATCCGGTTCCTCGCCGCGCTCGTGCTGGATGATCGACAGGTTGATGCCGAGATCGGAGAACATCTGCAGGCCGGTCATGAACACTTGCACCAGCGCCATCAGCCCGAACACCTCGGGGAACAGCAGCCGCGTGAGCGCGAGGTTGGAGGCGAGGCGCAGCACGTTCGAGCCGCCAAAGCCGATGCCGACCATGATCGAGCTGCGCAGCGAGCGCGCTCGCGTGCTGTCGCCCTTTGCGATGTCGCGAACCAGGTGTCGCAAGGGGGGCTTTCCGAATCTCAGATGTTGTCGCGGGGCTAGTGTGCAACCCCGCAATAAAACACAATCGGTTTCCGATCGGTTGCGGGCTGGCGTGGACAGGCCCCGCTGCTGCGCTCAGCGCCCGAAATTCTCCAAGGGGCGGATAAAGAACCAGATATAGGCGGCCAACGCCACCAGGCCGGCGATGGCGAGCAGATCATGCCCTTCATTGCCCAGCCAGTTGCACACCGCGCAGCCGAGCGCGGCAGGCAGGTAGCTCAGAATCGAATCGCGCGGGGTGTCGCCCACCGAACGCTGCAGGAACACGACGACCAAACCGGCGAAGATCGCGACGGTGATCCAGTCGTAGGGCGTCTCCATGAACTTCTTCCCAAGCTCGTGTTGCGGAAGGCGATGAGACCCCGCTATCGCCCGGCGAGAATGCCGCGCGACAGGCCCGGAGGGGAATGCCACCGCGGGTTGCATAGACCAGCCTTGCCGCATGAGGCCAGCAGGTTCGGCGAAACGATACGGATTTCCCGCGCTTGAACGCTTCCGTCTATATGTCCATGGTGCGATGCGAAGATGTGGGGGTATCGACCGTGAGTGGCACTGCAGACAGAGCGGATAGCATCGATTCGCCGACCGGACCCGCTGCAGCGCGCCGACACTGACCTGCCCTAATGGCCAATCGTCCCCAGAATCTGCTGCTGCTGGACCTCGCCGCGCTGCTGATGCGCGCGGCCGAGGCCGGCGTCGTCATGCTCTCGTCGCTGGCAATGGTGATCCTGAGCGGCGACCGGCTCGGCCCGGACCTGTCCAACTATCAGAATGCGACGCTGGTCGGCGTGATCTTCTACGCCGGCCTCGCCGAGGTCACCGGGGCCTATGACGTCGATGTGCGCTTCACGCTGCGTCAGGCGTGGCGCCGCGTCATCACCTCGTGGCTGGCGACGACCACCTTCCTTCTCACGCTGAGCTTCCTGTTCAAGGCCTCCGAACAATATTCGCGCGGCTGGGCGATCGGCTGGGCGATATTCGCGGCTGGCGGCCTGTGCCTGACGCGGGCGCTGATGGTCATCTGGATGACCCGGCTGAAGCGGCGCGGTGTGTTCAACCAGCGCGTCGCCATCTTCGGCGCGGGCGCGCAGGGCCAGCGCGTCGCCCGCTATATCCAGGACCATCCCAAGCTGACGATCACGCTGGTCGGCTTCTACGATGATCGCACCCCGGATCGCCTGCCGGCGCGCGAGATAGACCTGCCCTTCCTCGGCGCGATGAACGATCTCACCGCGGCGATCCGCGCCGGCGGCATCGATCAGGTGATCGTCGCGCTACCGTGGCTCGCCGAGGCGCGGCTACAGAAGGTGGCGGCGAGCCTCGCGGTGACGCCGGTGCGCATCCGCCTCGCTCCCGACCTCGCCAGCTTCGCTTTCGCCCACCGTCCGCTGGTGATGCTCGGCGACCTCCCGGCGCTGACGCTGTTCGAGCGGCCGCTGTCGGGCTTCGACCAGGTCACCAAGCGCTGGGAGGACGTCATCCTCGGCGCGTTCATCCTGGTGCTGCTGTCGCCGGTGATGCTGGCGTGCGCGCTGGCGGTGAAACTCGATTCGCCGGGGCCAATCTTTTTCCGCCAGTGGCGCGAGGGCTTCAACAACAGCCGCTTCCGCATCTGGAAGTTCCGCTCGATGCGGGTCGAGGCGGCTCAGCCGGACGGCCAGATCAACCAGGCCAAGCGCGACGACGATCGCGTCACCCGCGTCGGCCGGCTGTTGCGGCGCACCAGCCTGGACGAGCTGCCGCAGCTGTTCAACGTGCTCAGTGGCGAGATGTCGCTGGTCGGCCCGCGCCCGCATGCGCCGACGACGCGCGCCGGCGAGCGCATGTTCCACGAGATCATCGACACCTATGCCGCGCGGCATAATGTGAAGCCCGGCATCACCGGCTGGGCGCAGGTGTCAGGCTGGCGCGGCGAGACGGAGACGGAGGAGAAGCTGCTCAAGCGGCTCGAACATGATCTCCACTATATCGAAAACTGGTCGCTGAGCCTCGACATCTACATCCTGATCAAGACCGCGGCGACGCAGTTCTTCTCGAAGATGGCGCACTGAGAGGCGTCGGAGAGGGCAGGTCCCCTGCACCGGCAGGCGGCGCCGCTCTGAACCAGGTCCAGGGCGGCGCTGGCAGCGTTCAGGCTCTAGCCCCGGCCGACCCCGGTCAGCTCGAGCCCGGCGCGAAGCACCTCCTCCGGCGGATAAATGTTGCGCAGATCGACCAGCACCGGCTCGGCGAGCAGACCGGCCATGCGCTTCAGGTCGAGCGCGCGGAACTCGTCCCATTCGGTGACGATGACCAGCGCGTGGGCGCCGTCCGCCGCCTCATAGGCATTGGCCGCGAACTGGACGTTGGGCAGCATCGGGCGGGCCTGCTCGATCCCCTCGGGATCATAGGCGCGCACCGTGGCGCCGGCATCCTCCAGCACCTGCACCACGGAGAGCGCCGGGCTCTCGCGCATGTCGTCGGTGTTCGGCTTGAAGGTGAGGCCGAGCAGCGCCACCGTCTTGCCGCGGACATCCCCGCCCATCGCCTTCACCACCTTGCGGCCCATGGCGCGCTTGCGCTGGTCGTTTGAATTGACCACCGCCTCGACGATCCTGAGCGGGCTCTCGGCGTCGTCCGCCGTCTTGAGCAGCGCCAGCGTATCCTTGGGAAAGCAGGAGCCGCCATAGCCGGGGCCGGCGTGCAGGAACTTGGTGCCGATGCGGTTGTCCATGCCGATGCCGCGCGCCACCTCCTTCACGTCGGCGCCGACCAGCTCGCAGAGATCCGCGATCTCGTTGATGAAGCCGATCTTGGTGGCGAGGAAGGCGTTGGCCGCATATTTGATCAGCTCGGCGGTGCGGCGGCTGGTGAACAGCAGGGGCGAGTGATTGAGGTAGAGCGGACGGTAGATTTCGCGCATCACGGCGCGGGCATGCTCGTCATTGGTGCCGAGCACGACGCGATCCGGCCGCTTGAAATCGTCGATCGCGGCGCCCTCGCGCAGGAATTCGGGGTTGGAGACGATCTCGATCTGCTTGTCGGGCGCCACTTCGCGGACGATGCGCTCGACCTCGTCGCCGGTGCCGACCGGCACGGTCGACTTGTCGACGATGACGCACGGGCCGGTGACGGCTTCGGCGATCTCCCGCGCCGCGGCGTAGACATAGGACAGGTCGGCATGGCCGTCGCCGCGCCGCGACGGCGTGCCCACCGCGATGAAGATCGCGTCGGCGCCGGCGACGCCCTTGGCGAGATCGGTGGTGAAGGACAGGCGCCCGGCGCGGACGTTGGTGGCGACGAGCTGGTCGAGACCCGGCTCGTAGATCGGCATGCGGCCGGCTTCCAGTGCCTCGATCTTCGCGGCGATCTTGTCGACGCAGACCACGTCGTGACCGAAGTCGGAGAAACAGGCGCCCGAAACCAGGCCGACATAGCCCGTGCCGATCATCGTGATACGCATCTGCGAAAACCCTGTCCCTTATGGATTCCGCGCCGCGTTACAGCATGACGCCGGGACAGGCTAGGGCCGCCCCGGCGTCAGGAAATGGCCGCGTCCGGCCGGAAAATGCCGCGAATGGCTTGTCGGGAAGCCGCCACCCGCGGCGCGGCGCTTTCCCGACAAGCCCGGGGCGAGCGGCGGGAGGCGGCGCTACCGCTCCCGCCCCGCCTCCATGCGCGCGGCGTCGATCGGGCTCAGCAGATAGTCGAGGATGGTGCGCTTGCCGGTCTTGATGTCGACGGCGGCGGCCATGCCCGGGATCAGCGGCACGACGCGGTCGCCGCGGTCGATGGTGGCGCGGTCGAGCCGGATGCGGGCGGTGTAGACCGGACCCAGCTTCTCCACGTCCTGCGCATCGGCACTGACGCTCTCGACATGGCCGGGCACGGTGCCGTGGCGGGTGAAGGGAAAGGCGTCGAGCTTCACCGAGACGGCCTGTCCGGCCCGCACGAAGCCAATGTCGCGGCTCAGCACCTGCGCCTCGACGATGACGCCACCGGCGGACGGCACGATCGACATGATCGGGCGGGTCGCCTCCGCCACGCCGCCCTCGGTGTGGAGCTGGAGGGCGGTGACCACGCCGGCGACGGGTGCCACGAGCGTCTGCAGGCCGGAGCGGTTGTCCGCCTTGACCAGCTCTTCCTTGCGCAGCTTGGCGTCGGCCTCGGCCTTGACGAGATCGGCGAGGATCGCGGCGCGCGCGGCGGCACGGGACTTGGCGACGCCGCTGCCGGCGGCGGCGAGCTGCGCCTGGGCGCGGACCGCCGTCTTCATTGCGATGTCGCGATCGCGGGCGGACGCCATGCGCTGGCGACGCATCTCGATCACCTTGAGCTTGGAGACATAACCCTTGGTGAGCAGGGTCTCGTTTGCGGCGATCTGCTCATCGAGCAGCGGCAGCGTCTCGTCGAGCTTCTCGGCCTGCTGGCGCGCCTCGCTGACCGCGGCGGCGGCGGCGCGGGCGTCGCTCGCCTGCATCGCGGCATCGGCGGTGATCTGGGCATATTGCGCCCGGGCGAGCTGCGCCTGGGTGGCGGCGACGGCGGCCTCGACGCCGGCCGGCGCGCGGAAGACGACGCCGTGGCCGTCCAGCCCGGACAATATCGCGCGGGCCCGGGCGGCATCCAGCTCGGCCTCCTCCATCGCCTTGCGCGCCTGGGCGGCATCGGCGGTGGATTCGGTCGCATCGAGCATCACCAGCGGCTGGCCCTTGGCCACCGTCTGCCCTTCGTGGACGAGGATGCGGCGGACGACGCCCTGGAAGGCGGGCTGGACCAGCTTCACATTGTCCGACGGGATGACCTTGCCGCGGGCGGTGGCGACGATGTCGATGCGGCCCAGCGCCATCCAGGCGACGAGGAACACCAGCCCGGCGAGCAGCACGCGCGCGGTGAGCCGGATCATCGGCGACACCGGCCGCTCGATCAGCTCGAGCGCGGCGGGGAGAAACGCCGTCTCCTCGACGCGGATCGCCTTGCGGGCCATCTCGCGCTCGTGGCGGAGCGCCGAGCGGGCGATATTCACATGTTCAACGAGCGCGTTCATGCGGCGAGTCCCTTGGTGCCCATCTGGCGGTGATGCAGCGCGGCATAGCGGCCGCCGGCGGCGAGCAGTTCATGGTGGCTGCCGCTCTCGATGACGCGGCCGGCCTCCAGCGCGACGATCCGGTCGCAGCTGCGGATCGCCGACAGGCGATGGGCGATGATGATGACGGTGCGGCCCTTGGCGATCGCGGCAAGGTTGCGCTGGACGATCTCCTCGCTTTCCGCGTCGAGCGCGGAGGTCGCCTCGTCGAAGATCAGGATGCGCGGATTGGTGACCAGCGCGCGGGCAATGGCGATGCGCTGGCGCTGGCCGCCGGACAGGTTCGCGCCGCGCTCCACCACCGGCGTGTCATAGCCCTGGGGCAGGCGCAGGATGAACTCGTGTGCGCCGGCGAGCTTGGCCGCCTGGATCACCCGCTCGACCGGCATCGCCGGATTGGCGAGCGCGATATTCTCGCGGATCGTGCGATTGAACAGCAGGTTCTCCTGCAGCACCACGCCGATCTGGCGGCGCAGCCAGGCGGGATCGGCCTGCGCCACGTCGACATCGTCGATCAGCACCCGGCCGGAGGCCGGCATGTAGAGCCGCTGGAGGAGCTTGGCGAGCGTCGACTTGCCTGAGCCCGATGAGCCGACGATGCCGATCGAGCTGCCCGACGGGATGTCCAGCGAGATGCCGTCGAGCGTCGCCGGGCCTTCCGCCGCATAGCGGAAGCGGACGTCCTCGAAGCGGACATGGCCCTTGATCGCGGGCAGCGCCACGCCGCTCGCCCCGGTCGGCTCGGGCGCGGTGTTGAGCACGTCGCCGAGCCGCTCGACCGAAACGCGGACCTGCTGGAAATCCTGCCAGAGCTGCGCCATGCGCACCACCGGGCCGGAAACGCGCTGGGCGAACATGTTGAACGCGACCAGCCCGCCGATGGTCAGCGCACCGCCGATCACCTCGCGCGCCCCGAAATAGAGGATCGCCGCCAGGGTCAGCTTGGAGATGAGCTGGATCGCCTGGCTGCCGCTGTTGTTGAGGTTGATGACGCGCTGCGAGGCGGCGGAATAGCCGGCGAGCTGGCGTTCCCAGCGCTCCTGCCATTGCGGCTCGACGGCGGCGGCCTTGACGGTGTGGATGCCGGTGACGCTCTCGGTGAGCAGCGCCTGCGAGGCCGAGCCCCGCTCGAACTTCTCATTCAGCCGCTCGCGCAGCGGGCCGGTGACGAGCTGGCTGACCACGACATAGGCGACGAGGCTGATGGCGACGACGCCGAGCAGCTTCAGCGAATAGACCGCCATCGCCACCAGGAAGACCATCGCGAACAGCGGATCGACCAGCACGGTCAGCGACGCGTTGGTAAGGAACTCGCGAATCGTTTCCAGCTGGCGGACGCGGGTGACGGTGTCGCCGACGCGGCGGGCCTCGAAATAGCCGAGCGGGAGGGACAGCAGGTGCCGGAACAGGCGGGCGCCGAGCTCGACGTCGATCTTCTGGCTGGTCTCGGAATAAAGGCGCGTGCGCATCCAGCCGAACGCCGTCTCCCACACCGACACGCCGACCAGCGCGATCATCAGCACCGACAATGTCGACAGGCTGTCGTGGACGAGCACCTTGTCGATCACGGTCTGGAATAGCAGCGGGCCGCCGAGGCCAAGCAGGTTGATGGCCAGCGTCAGCAGCAGCACCTCGCCGATCAGCCGGCGATAGCGCACGATCTGCGGGATGAACCAGCGCATGTCGAATCGGCGCGCCGGGCCAGCACTGGATTCGCGGGTGGTGAGCAGGATCAACTCGCCCGACCACAGCGCGTCCATCTCGTCGCGATCAATCTTGCGGGGCTGCTGGCCGGGGGACTGGATGAGCACGCCATCGTCGAGCAGCCGGCCGATCACGAACCAGCCCTGCGGGCCGTTGGCGAGCGCCGGCAGCGGCTGGCGGCTGAGCTTGCCCTGCTGGCCGGTGACGCGCTTGGCCTTGACGCCCTCGATGGTCAGCGCCAGCCGCAGCAGATCTTGCGCGCTGGCCCGATCGGCATGGCCAAGGCTGTGCCGGAGCTGGCGCGGATCGACCGCGATGCGGTGGATCGCCAGCAGCCGGGCGAACGCTTCCAGCGCGCTGTCGTCCAGCGGCTCGGCGTCCGCGAAAGCATGGGGATGGGCGGCGCTCATCGAGCACCTCCCGCGGGGGTAAGCATCAACATGCCGGTTGTCTCCCGCCAGCGACAGCCTCAGTCGCCGGGCTTCACGGCTTGTTTCGCGCATAAGATCAAAGTTTTGGTTAACGCGAACATTAGCGAAGTTTTTTTCGGGCCATCCCCGCAGGGTATCGCGGACGATTATCGTCAACATCGCGATAAAGCCGTCGAATCGAGCGACCGGACATCATTTCAGGGGTGATCCGATCCAACCCGGGACAAGTCGCCGGACCGGGGCGATTTCGTCGCCGCGAAGGGTGGTTCAGCCGTTCGAACGGGGCTTGGTCGCGAGGTAAATCCGGGTTCGTCGCCAAGTCGCTGAGCGCTTGGCCGCGCGCTCTATTCAGCGCGAATGCTTTGCCAACATTTCCTAAGTCGGATGCTGAAATCGTGGTTAACCAACCTCTTCAGCTTCCCCGCTACCCGATCGGGCACATCCGTTTCGGCATCACAACCAGATGTCGGAGCTTTGGTGATGGGCGCGCGCCGTGTCGGACTTTCCGCGATGATGCGTCGGATCGGGCTGGCGATCGGGCTGGCGCTGCTCAGCCCGTCCCTGCTGGCGACCACCGGCAGCCAGTCCGGCAATTTCGAGATGCGCGTGCTCGCCGCGCATAACCGGGAGCGCGCCGGCATGGGCATCGCGCCGATGCGCTGGAACGAGGCGCTGGCCAGGGACGCCGCCATATGGGGCGAGCACCTCGCCCGCGTCGGCTATCTCGTCCATTCGTCCACCGACCCGCGCGATCCCGATCCGCAGGGCGAGAATCTGTGGGCGGGCACACGCGGCTATTACAGCCTCGAATCGATGGTCGGCCTGTGGGTCGCGGAGAAGAAGAATTTCCGCCCCGGCCTGTTTCCGGCCAACAGCCGCACCGGCGATCTCGAGGATGTCGGCCATTACACCCAGGTGGTGTGGCGCTCGTCCGGCGAGGTTGGCTGCGCCCTGGTGCGCGGCCGGCACGACGACTTCTTCGTCTGCCGCTACGCGGAGGGCGGCAACGTCATCGGCGAATGGCCGTTCTGATCGTGCGGGACCCGGCCGGGGCCGCAACACCTTCGGCATTTCTGCCGTATCACCGATAGAACCGCTTCGGATCGATTCGCCGCGGGCGCTGCGCGCCGTCGCCGGTTCGCGGCGCACTGCAGCGCGGCGGGATTTTCGCTAACCATCTTTATATCTGTCAAAAATTCCCCGGTCGGGCTATCGGGGGGCAGGCATGTTGCAATCCGGTCCCGGACTCCAGGAAAGCGGCGAACCGAGTCAAAATTCGCTGCTTCCCGACATTTCGTCATGCTAACGGGCGGGTGTTCGGGGATCGGGGGGCCGGGTAGCGGCAAGCCGGTATGATCGCGGTAACTGCGTCTTCAGTTTTGGCGGTCATAGTGACGGTTTAGGCGATTGGTCAGCCTGGGGTTTCGGGGAAATCTGGTAAGATGATCAAGACTATTGCCGCATCGCAAGGGGCGAAGCTGGTTGCGGCCTGCGTCTGCCCCGTGGCGGGAAGCGTTGCCGTCACGATGGCCGTGCCGCAGGTCCGCGAGGCCGTGCACCGGGCGACGACGCCGCGCGCTTATGCGCTGCCCAAGACCCGCGTCCGCCAGCCGGACGCGCCCTCCGCCGCTCCGGTGCAGACGGCCATGGCCGCGCCGCCATGCGAGCCGGTGCTGACCGCGGCCGCGCTCAACAATCCGGCGACCCCGCTCGCCTTCGAGACGCCGAGCCTCGGCCGGATGAGCGATCTGCCGCAGCTGGCCAGTCGCGCGCCGCTTCCGGTCGGCGGCGGCAGCGGTGTGCCGTTCCTCGTCACGCCCCCCGGCGGCCCGGTGTTTCCCGGCGTTCCCGAGCCCACCGCGTGGGTGCAGATGCTGGTCGGCTTCGGGCTGATCGGCGGCGCGGCGCGTTATGCGCTTCGTCAGCCCGCGCTGAAGGCGGCCCCGCCGGAGGCGTGATCCGCCCTGCGGCGGGTTTCGCCGCAGCGCAATGGACCTTGCCGTCGCCCGCGCCTAGAGACGGGCCGTTCACAGGCGTGGGGTGAATTGCGATGTGCGGAATCATTGGGATTGTCGGTGACGATGATGTGACGCCCCGTCTTCTCGACGGGCTGCGGCGGCTGGAATATCGTGGCTATGATTCCGCCGGCATCGCCACCGATCATGACGGCGTGATCGATCGTCGGCGCGCCGCCGGCAAGCTCGACAATCTCGCCCGCGTGCTGGCCGCCGAGCCGTTGCCCGGCAAGACCGGCATCGCCCATACCCGCTGGGCGACCCATGGCGCGCCGACCGAGGACAATGCCCACCCTCACGCCACCGGCGAGGTGGCTGTCGTCCACAATGGCATCATCGAGAATTTCAAGCCGCTGCGCGACGAACTGATCGCCCGCGGTCGGCTGTTCACCAGCCAGACCGACACCGAGGTGGTCGCCCATCTCATCTCCGAGCAGGTCGAGGCGGGGGTCGACCCGGTGGAGGCGGTTCGCCTCACCCTCAAGCGGCTGCACGGCGCCTTCGCGCTTGCCATCCTGTTCCGCTCGCGGCCCGATCTGCTGATCGGCGCGCGGCTCGGCTCGCCGCTGGTCGTGGGGCATGGCGACGGAGAGACCTATCTCGGCTCGGACGCACTCGCGCTCGCGCCGCTCACCCAGCGCATCGCCTATCTGGAGGAAGGCGACTGGGTGGTCGCCACCCGCGACGGCGTGCAGGTCTATGACCGCGACGACCAGCCTGTGGAGCGGGCCGTCACCATTTCCGGCGCGTCGGGCGCGATGATCTCCAAGGGCAATCATCGCCACTACATGCTGAAGGAGATTTACGAGCAGCCGATCGTCGTCGCCCAGACGCTGCGCTCCTATGTGCGTCGGCTGGAAGGCGAGATCGCCATGCCCGCCGCCGATTTCGACCTGACCGCCGTCAACCGGGTGACGATCGTCGCGTGCGGCACCAGCTTCTATGCCGGCATGGTCGCCAAATATTGGTTCGAGCAGTTCGCCCGCGTGCCGGTCGACATCGATGTCGCCTCCGAGTTCCGCTATCGCGAGCCGGTGCTCGAGCCGGGCGGGCTGGCGTTGTTCATCTCGCAATCCGGCGAGACGGCGGACACGCTCGCCGCTCTGCGCCATGCGCGGCAGGCCGGGCAGACCATCGCCGTGGTTGTCAACGTGCCGACCTCGACCATGGCGCGCGAGGCAGACCTGCTGCTCCCCACCCATGCCGGGCCGGAAATCGGCGTCGCCTCGACCAAGGCCTTCACCTGCCAGCTTGCCGTGCTGGCGGCGTTCGCGGCCAATCTCGCCCGCGCCAAGGGCCGGCTGTCCGACGAGGAGGAGCGGCGCATCGTCCGGCATCTGTCGGAGGCGCCGGCCGCGCTCAATGCCGCGCTTGCCTATGACGAGGCGATCGAGGCCGTGGCCGCCCAGATCGTCAATGCCCGCGACGTGCTCTATCTCGGCCGCGGGCCGGACTATCCGCTGGCGCTGGAAGGCGCGCTGAAGCTCAAGGAGATCAGCTACATCCACGCCGAGGGCTATGCCGCCGGCGAGATGAAGCACGGGCCGATCGCGCTGATCGACGAATCGGTGCCGGTGGTGGTGATCGCCCCGTCGGGGCCGCTGTTCGACAAGACGGTGTCGAACATGCAGGAGGTGCAGGCACGAGGCGGGCGGGTGATTCTGATCTCAGACTATGACGGGGTCGAGCAGGCCGGCGAGAATTGCCTGGCGACGCTGACCATGCCCAAGGTCCATCCCCTGATCGCGCCGCTGGTCTACGCGGTGCCGGTGCAGTTGCTCGCCTATCATGTCGCGGTGGCGAAGGGCACGGATGTCGACCAGCCGCGCAATCTCGCCAAATCCGTGACGGTGGAATAGAGTGTCAGGCGGAATCTGAAAGGGCTGTTAACCATAGCTTTTTCATAATCGCAAAGCGGAGCATGAGATTTATCGGCCTGCATTCCACACGGACAGGCCAAAAAAATGACTTCGATCGGCATGAATCTCAATCCAGTGAACTACTGGAGCACGCAGTTCCCTTTCATCGACCGTTTTAAGGCTGCAGGTAACTGGCAGGCACAAGGCCTGCCGGCGGGAACGTCCGCGGCTGTGAACGTAGACGCCAATGGCTGGCCGACGGGCATGCCCGCCGGCGCCAGCAACCTCTATGTGATGGTGGCGCTGGATCCGGTCGCTATGTCGATGACCGATACCTATGTGCTGACCTACAAAGGCGACGCGAGCTTCCGCCCGATGGGCGCACAGGTGATCAGCTCGGAGCCCGGCAAGATCGTGTTCCGATACGACAATACCAGCTCGAACATGATGCAGCTAAAGGTCAGTGGTATCAATGGTTCCAACCCGTTGAACGATGTCCACATCGTTCGCCAGGATCAGGTTGATCTCTTCAACAAGGGAGAAATCTTCAATCCCGATTTTCTAGCCAAGACGGAAAATTGGGACACGATCCGCTACATGGACTGGGGGAACACCAACAACAACACCCTTACCTCCTGGTCGCAGCGCACCACGCTGGACAGCGCGTCCTGGGCGGCGAATTCGACCAGTGCCAGTGTCCCCATCGAGGTTATGGTACGGCTCGCAAACGAGACCAAGACCAACATGTGGCTCAATATCCCGGCGCAGGCGGATGATAATCTCGTCCGCAAGACGTTGGAGTATGTTCGCGACAATCTCGATCCGACGTTGAAGGTCAATGTCGAATATTCCAACGAGGTATGGAATTTCTCGTTCCGCCAAGCGCGTTATGCCCAGGACCAAGCCGACAAGCTATGGGGAAAGGACGCCAATGGCGACGGCGTGAATGACAAGGACAGCGTCGGCCGTGGCAATTTCATCTACTATGGCTACCGTTCGGCTCAGGTCGCGAATATCGCCAACCAGGTGTTCGGCGGCGAAGCAGATCGCGTCAACACGGTCATCTCGACCCAGACCGTGAATACCGGCGGCGAGAATTTCGTCTTCCAAGGTATTGCGAAGGCTGGTCTGGGCGCACCGTCCGACCTGTTCGATTCCTACGCGATTACTAGCTATTTTGGTCTCGGCGCAGTCAGCGCCAATGATCTGGCGACCGTGCTCAAATGGGCCCGTTCTGGCCAGGCGGGGATTGACGCGGCGATTCAGGAGATCCTTGACGGAAAGCTTCTGGAAGCCAAGTCCTCGATCGCCGATAATGTCCCATTGTTCAAATACCAGTCAAACATTGCGGCGCAGAACGGCCTCGATCTCGTCTCCTACGAGGGCGGCCTCGAGCTCAACACTGCTGATTTTCCGGCCGACCAAAGGGTAGAAATTTCCGATTTCTATGCCCGCCTGAGGAGCGATCCGCGCATGGGCGGCGTGACCGACTCGTTCATCGAATCTTTCGAGAGCGCGGACGGCACCTTGCTCAACATCTTCCATGACACGGGAGGCGCATGGGCCACGACGGACACCATTTATGACACCAGTCCGACCTATGAGGCACTGGTGGCGCTTGCCAACCAAGCGCCGAGCAGCGCGAGTCTGAAGACGGCCGAGGCCTCTTACGTCATGGCGAGCGGCCTTTCCGACGTGACCTATGATGGCGCGGCGGCGGGCGTCTTCACCGCCACCGGCAATGCACTCGGCAATAAGATCACCGGCGGCGGCCGCCAGAGCCGTCTCTTCGGCGCCGCAGGCAACGACATTCTGATCGGCGGAAATGGCAGCGACTCGCTAAACGGCGGCACCGGCATCGACACGATGATGGGCGGCCTCGGCAACGACATCTATGTCGTCGACAGCGCGAAGGACATGGTCCTCGAGTTGCTGATGGCGGGGACGGACGAAGTGCAGACCTCGCTGGGCAGTTACACGCTGGACGACAATGTCGAGAATCTGACCTTCACCACCATGGGACTTGCCGCCAACGGCAGGGGCAATGCCCTGAACAATGTCATCCGCGGCAACAGCGCTAATGACACGCTCGCGGGTGGTGGCGGCGTGGACACGCTGATCGGCGGTCTGGGCAATGACACCTATATCGTCGAAGACGCTGGTGATGTGGTGGTCGAGGCAGCCAACGCGGGCATCGATACCGTGCGCACGACGCTCGCCAGCTACCGGCTTGGTACGGAAATCGAGGCGCTGACCTTCGCTGGCCAGGGCAATTTTTCGGGCACCGGCAATGACGCAGCGAACACGATCACTGGTGGCGCCGGTGATGACACGCTCGACGGCGGCCTGGGCGCCGACCGGCTGATCGGCGGCTTCGGCAACGACACCTACTTTGTCGACAATGGCGGCGACGCTGTGATCGAAGCGCTCAATGGCGGGTTCGATATCGTCGTAACTACCTTGGCAAAGTACACGCTCGCTAATGAGGTTGAGAACCTTACGTTTCGCGGTGCCGAGGGCAAACTGGGCGTCGGTAACGCGCTGGCCAACGTCATCACCGGCGGCTCCGCCGCCAACTCCTTGTCCGGCAAGGACGGCAACGACACGCTGATCGGCGGGGCCGGGGCCGACACGTTGAGCGGCGATGCCGGCGCCGACGTGATGATCGGCGGCAATGGCGATGACAGCTATTATGTCGCCGATGCGGATGATCGGATTATCGAGGCGACGGACGGCGGTACGGACATCGTCTATACCAGTGTCGCCTATACGCTTGGCGGGACGGTGGAGAATCTCACCATCACCAATGCGGCCGGGACAAAGGGCACCGGCAACGCGCTCGACAACCGGATGACCGGTGCCGGCGGCGGCGATCAGCTGTTTGGCCTTGACGGCAAGGACACGATCTACGGCCGTGCCGGCGCGGACACGTTGGACGGCGGCAACGGGGACGATCTGCTTTCGGGTGATGACGGCGATGACCTGCTCATCGGGGGTGCCGGCGCGGATATGCTGATCGGCAGCACCGGCAACGACACGCTCATGGGCGGCGCCGGCGCTGACCGGCTGCAGGGTGATGCCGGCGCCGATCGCTATGTCTTCGCGCCGGGCGACCTCGGCTCGGCGCGAGCCAACACCGACACCATCTTCGCCTTCAGCAGCGCCGAGGGCGACAAGATCGACCTCTCCGCCTTCGACGCGCTCCTGCCCAAGAATGTGGCGCAGAAGTTCATCGGCGGCGGCGCCTTCACCCGCAAGGCGGGCGAGATCCGTGTGTCGAGCTATGCCGGCTATCTGGACGTCACCGGCGATCTCAACGGCGATGGCGTGGCCGACTACAGCCTCACCGTGAACAGCAAGACCGGCACCCTGGCGGCGACCGACTTCATCCTCTGATCGGCCGTCATCGGGGCAAAGGGGGAGGCCGGCCGACGCCGGGCTCCCCCTTTCGCTTATCGGCTCAATGGCCGGCGGAGAGCACGGGTTCGATGCCGGACAGGCGGAGCTGTTCGTCGATCTGGGCGCGCAGGCGCTCCAGCCCCGCCTCGTCGCGGGCCTCGGCACGGGCGACGAGCACGTCCTGAGTGTTCGACGCACGCAGCAGCCACCAGCCGTCCGCGGTGTTGACGCGCGCGCCGTCGGTGCGGTTGACCTCGGCGCCGCTCGCCTCCAGCCGGTCCAGCACTTCCTGCACCACGGGAAATTTGCGCTCCTCCGACACCTGGAAACGCATTTCCGGCGTGTTGATCATCACCGGCATCGCGTCCTTGATCGCGGTCAGCGAGCCGCCCAGCGCGCGCACCGCGCCGATCAGCCGCACCGCGGCATATTGCGCGTCGTCGAAGCCATACCATTCGTGCGCGAAGAAGATGTGGCCGCTCATCTCGCCGGCGAGCGGCGCACCGGTCTCCTTCATCTTGGTCTTGATCAGGCTGTGGCCGGTCTTCCACATCAGGGGCTGGCCGCCCAGCTCGGCGATGCGATCGTAAAGGGCCTGGCTGGCCTTGACGTCGCCGATGATCGTCGCGCCCGGCACCGCGCGCAGCACCGGCTCGGCGAGGACGGCGAGCAGCTGGTCGCCCCACACCACCCGGCCCTGGCCGTCGATCGCCCCCAGCCGATCGCCGTCGCCGTCGAAGGCGAGGCCGAAATCCAGCCCCTTCTCGGCGACCAGCGCCTTGAGGTCGGCGAGGTTCTTCTCCTCGGTGGGATCGGGATGGTGATTGGGGAAACTGCCGTCAATCTCGGTGAACAGGGTGAAATGCTGGCCCGGCAGGCGGCGCACCAGTTTCTCGATGACGCGGCCGGCGGCGCCATTGCCGGCATCCCAGCCGATGCGGAACTCGCCGCCCGAATAGCCGGCGAACAGGCGGTCGACGTAGAGATCCTCGACATCGGCATTGGTGACCTGGCCCTCGCCGTCGTCCCAATCGCCCTTCGCGGCCATGCGGCCGATCGTCTGGATGTCCTCGCCGAAGAAGGGCTTGTGCTGCAGCACCATCTTGAAGCCGTTATAATCGGCCGGATTATGGCTGCCGGTGATCTGGATGCCGCCATCGACCTCCAGCGTCGCCTCGGCGAAATAGAGCATCGGCGTCGGCCCCAGGCCGATCCGCACCACGTCAACGCCGGACTGGGTCAGCCCCTCGATCAGCGCCGCCTCGAGCACCGGCGAGGACACGCGCCCATCATAGCCGACCGCCACCCGGCGGCCGCCAGCGCGACGCACCAGCGTCGCGAAGCCGCGTCCGATCGCATGCGCGTCCGCCGGACCCAGCGTTTTGCCGACCACGCCACGGATGTCATATTCGCGGAGCGAAGTGGGGTCGAAGCTATGGGGCACAGGGCGCGTCTCCTCTTTTGCGTCGCAACATGGCGCACGGATCTGGTGACAGGTTCAAGACCGGCGGGAAAGCTCGGCCAGAAGGGTATCGCGCGCAACGTTGACGCGGCGCGCCAGTTCCTCGGACCCGCCGACATCGGGATGGACCCGCGCGATCAGCCGACGATGCGCGTCGTTGATGGCGCGAGCATCGGCACTGGCGGAGAGATCGAGCAGCCGCCGCGCATCGGCCGCGGACATGTGGTTGCGCTCGCGATCGGTCCATAGCTTCCAGAGCATATAGCCGAGCAGGCCGGCAAGGATGAGCTGGGCCATGCGAGCGGCGTCCGCGGATCAGCTTGCCATCGCCAGCGGCATGTCGGGAAGGCCGAGGGCGGCCACCATCTCACGCAATTCCTGCCGCGCCGCGACATGCGACAGGCCGGCCTCCGCGATCTGGCCGAGATCGAGCAAGGTCAGGCCCTTGGGAAACAGCTCTCGATAGATGACGCGCTCGCCGAGGCCGGGGATGACACGATAGCCGACGCGCTTGGCGAGCTCGTCGATCGCAGAGCCGACGCGGCGCATGTTGCGCGCCTCGAGATGCTGGAGACGATTGCGCAGCACCACCCAGTCGACCGTGCCGCCATCGGCCTTGGCGCGCGCCTTGCGCGCATCCCACACCAGCTCGGCATAGAAAGACGGCCGCTTGACCTTGAAGGTATCCGGATCGACCTGGCCGATCAGGTCGAGATCGACGAAGCTGTCGTTGATCGGGGTGACCAGCGTGTCGGCGCGCGATGCGGCGCGCAGCGCGTGCGGATCGTCGCGGCCGGGCGTGTCGACGACGACGATGTCGGCCTGCGTGGCAAGCGCGTCGAGCCGCTCGTCGATGGGCGCACTCTTCGCCGGATCGAACACCTCGAAAATCGGCATCGCCAGCGCGGCGCCGGTGCGCTTGATCGTCGCGGCGCGATTCTCGAGATAGCGGGCCAGTGTCTTCTGGCGCGTATCGAGGTCGATCGCGGCGACGCGCCGGCCCTGGGCGGCGAGGGCGACCGCGACGTGCACGGCGGTGGTGGATTTGCCCGTGCCGCCCTTCTCATTGGCGAACACGATGAAATGCGTCGACGCTAAAGTCATGTATTCGCCCGTTCGAACCCCTTGATTCCGGCAGGCTACACGCCCAAGGAACCGGCCCCTGCCCATATCCGAGGGTTGCTCAGCGTGCAATTGATCCGTCGTGTCGATGCCCTTCGCGAGGCAGTAGGAGCGCTGCGCGCCTCCGGCGGCCGGGTGGCGCTGGTGCCGACCATGGGGGCGCTGCATGCCGGCCACATGAACCTCGTCGCCGAGGCCCGCCGCCGCGCCGAGCATGTCGTGGTGTCGATCTTCGTCAACCCGCGCCAGTTCGCGCCCGAGGAGGATCTGGCCCGCTATCCGCGCCGCGAATCGGCCGACGCCCGGCTGCTCGAGGAAGGTGGCGCCGCGATCCTCTGGGCGCCCGAGGTTGACGAGATGTATCCGGAGGGCTTCGCCACCTCGATCACGCTCGCGGGCCCGGCCCTGCCACTGGAAGGGGCGGTGAGGCCCGGCCATTTCGATGGTGTCGCCACCGTCGTCGCCAAGCTGTTCAACCAGGTCCGCCCCGATATCGCCCTGTTCGGCGAGAAGGACTGGCAGCAGCTCGCCGTGGTCACGCGGATGGTCGCCGACCTCGATTTCGGGATCGAGATCGTCGGCGTGCCGATCGCGCGTGAGGATGACGGCCTCGCCCTGTCCTCACGCAACGCCTATCTCGACGATGTCGAGCGGCAGGCGGCGCGCGCGCTGCCCCGCGCGCTCGGCGAGGCGGCAAGCGCCATCAAGGGCGGCATGCCCGTCGCCGCCGCCCTTGCCCAAGCGACCAAGCGGCTGCACGACGCCGGCTTCGACCCGGTCGACTATGTCACGCTGACCGACGGGGTGACGCTGGCGCCGCTCGACCAGGGGGCCCCGGGCGACCGGCTGCTCGCCGCCGCCCGGCTCGGGCGCACGCGGCTGATTGATAACGTCCCCGTATCGGATTGAGTTTGTTAACCATCTGCCTTCATGACTGATTCTCATCAGCGAATCGGGCGCCATGGGGGTCGCGCCCGCATGATGGAGATGGGTGATGGCAAGCCAATTTGCCTATGTGGCACACAGGGTCGACGACCATATTCTCAGCGCCCGGCACGGCGATGCCGATGCCCAGCTGGACCTCGGGCGTATCTATGCGTCCGGCGCCGGTGGTACGATCGTCGACCTGATCGAGGCGCATAAATGGTTCAATCTCGCCGCCCTCAACGGCTGCGAGGAAGCGCAATATGCCCGCGCCGAGATTGCCGGCGAGATGAGCCCGCGCGAGATCGCCACCGCCCAGAAGGCGGCCCGCGCTTTCCTCGCCACGGCCGGGCGGGCCTAGTCCTTCCGATAGGGCCCCAGCTCGTCCAGCACCGCGATGTCCTCGGCGACGGCGGCGCGCTCGGCGGCGAGGAATTCAGCCACGGCGCGGCGGAACGACGGGTTGGGGATGAAATGCGCCGACCAGGTCGTCACCGGGCGATAGCCACGCGCCAGCTTGTGCTCGCCCTGCGCGCCGGCCTCGACCGACTTTAGTCCGCGCGCGATGGCGGCATCGATCGCCTGATAGTAGCAAAGCTCGAAATGGAGGAACGGCACGTCCTCAACGGCGCCCCAATAGCGGCCGTAGAGGGCATTCGCGCCGATCAGGTTGAGCGCGCCCGCGATCGGCCGCCCGTCGCGGCAGGCGAGCATCAGCAGCACCTTGTCGGCCATGCGCTCGCCCAGCAACGAGAAGAAGGCGCGGGTAAGATAGGGCCGCCCCCATTTGCGCGAGCCGGTGTCCTGATAGAAGCGCCAGAAGGCATCCCAGTCAGCCTCGGTCAGCGCCGACCCGGTGAGGTGGCGCACCTCGATCCCGTCCAGTGCGGCGGCGCGTTCCTTGCGAATCGCCTTGCGCTTGCGGCTGGCCAGCGCGCCGAGGAAATCCTCGAAGTCGCGATAGCCCTCGTTCGTCCAGTGGAACTGGCGATCTGATCGGATCAGCCAGCCGGCCGCCTCGAACAGCGCCACCTGGTCGGGGGCGATGAAAGTGGCATGGGCCGAGGAGAGGTCATGCTGATGGACCAGCGCCTCAGCCCCGCCGATCAGCGCCGGCAGCAGCGCGGGCGCGCGCGCCAGCAGCCGGGGCCCGGGCACCGGCGTGAACGGCACGGCGATCTGCAGCTTGGGATAATAGCTGCCGCCGGCCTGCTCCCAGGCATTGGCCCAGCCATGGTCGAAGACATATTCGCCCTGGCTGTGGCTCTTGGCATAGGCCGGCGCGACGGCGGCAATGCGCCCGTCCGCGTCCTCGATGACCAGCGGCACCGGCTGCCAGCCGGTGCGCGGCGACACGCTGCCCGACTCCTCCAGGATCGACAGGAAGGCGTGCGAGACGAACGGATTGTCCGCGCCGGCGCACGCATCCCATTCCGCCGCGGGCAGCGACCCGATGCCGTCGGCGATGCGCACCGCGATGTCGGTCATGACCGGGGCAGCTCGTGGATGATCTGATCGGCATGGGCGGCGGCGGTGGCGCGCTGCGCCTCGCTGCGCACCGTCCAGGTGAGCAGCGGCCGGCCCGAGCGACGGACCCGCTCCGAAAAGGCCGATGGCAGGTCGCGAATGTCGCAGGCGACGAAATGCGGATCGGCGACCGCCAGCGACAATCGCCGGCGGATCGCTCCGCCCAGGCCGCGATGGCCGTCCTCGGTGACGACGAGGCCGCGCGGCCGCCACGGCTCATGCCGGCGGAACCAGCGCACGATGCGCGGATCGAAGGACATCACTGCCTTGTCGCTCCCGTGGCCGATCAGATCGGCGGCGACCGCCCGGCACAATTCCCCGGTGCGCGGTCCGGCGGCCTTGAGCTCGATCAGCATCGGCGCCCGCTCGTCGACCAGCTCCAGGATTTCGGCGAGGGGCGGCAGTGTCTCGTCGGTGCCGGCCAGCCTGATGCGGGCCAGCTCGGCGGCGTCGCGCGCGCCGACCGGGCCGCTTTCCCCGGTGAGGCGATCGAGCTCGTCGTCATGGAACACGAAGGCCACACCGTCGCGGCTCAGCTGCACGTCGCACTCGATGCCCTGGCCGGTGGCGATCGCCGCCGCGAACGCCGCCCGGCTATTCTCCACCACGTCGCCCGCATGCAGCCCGCGATGGGCGAAGGGGCGGCGGATGAGGAAGGCCCGCTCAGGCGGGACGGACGGCGATGACCGCATCGACCTCAACGACCGCGCCGAGCGGCAGCGCCGGCACGCCGACGGCGCTGCGGGCATGTTTGCCGGCCTCGCCGAACACGCGGACCATCAGCTCCGAGGCGCCGTTGGCGACCGCCGGCTGGCCGGTGAAATCGCCTGCGGAATTGACGAATACGCCAAGCTTCAGCACCCGCTCGACCCGGTCGAGCGAGCCGCCCAGCGCCTTGGCGATCTGGGCGAGCAGCATCATGCCGCAGCGCTCGGCGGCGGCGCGGCCATAATCGGCATCGCGGTCCGCGCCGACCCGGCCCTTCATCAGCTCGCCGTCCTGGAAGGGAAGCTGGCCGGAGACATGGAGCAGCCCGCCCGCCTCGACCGTCGGCACATAGGCGGCAACCGGGGCCGCCGCTTCGGGCAGCGAAAGGCCGAGTTCGGCGAGTCTGGCGTCGTGGCTCATAGGGTGAAGCGGTGGAGCAGGCGGGGCCGCCGGTCAAGGGTGGCGCTCGGAGGGATCGGCGGGACGACGGGTGTGGCCTAAGCCGCTTCGCCTTCCGCCATCCGCTCCAGGATCCACTCCGCCGCGACATCCCAGTCGTCAATCCGCGCATGGGCATGGGGCGCAGGCGGCAGGTTGGCGGCGAGCCGCGGCTCGGCGACCATGTGCAGCCGCCACACGTCCGGCCGCGCCTGCGCCACGGATTCGTGGTGATGGGCGAGATCGTCGACGAACACCGTCGCCCCCGGGGCCATCTCCGCGACCAGCGCCGCCAGCGGCCGGCCCTTGCCGCCCTGATTGCAGATCACGCGATGGGCGATGCCGTGGCGGGCCAGCTGATCGACGCGGTCGGCGTGGCAATGATCCTTGAGATTGGTGAGTACCACGATGTCCGCCGTCTCGGCGATGCGGCCGAGCGCCTCGACGGCGCCGGGCACCGGCGTCTGGCGGTGCATCTCGCTGGCGAAGAAACCGTCGAGCAGCGGGAAGGCCTCCTCGACGCCGAGCTTGCAGCCGTCGGCGCGGCGGGTGAAGGCGTCCGGCCAGCGCCCGCTCGCCAGATCGAAGTCGATGGCGTGGGCCTCGTCCAGCCAGTCCGCGAAATGGCCGAGCATGTGGAGCAGCACCTCGTCGCAATCGGTGACGAGGAGGGGGCGATTGCCGCGGCTCATAAATTATTTGTCCTCCAGGGAACGACGTGCGGCGATGAGCGTTTGGGGCCGGACGTCGAGCGCCTCGGCGCATGCGACCAGATCGGGTTCGTGGGCTTCGAGGAAGGCAAGGACGGCGGCGAGCACGGCCGGATCATCCACCCCTTCGCGCAGTTCCGCAGGCGTCAGCCCGGTCAGGTCGAGCAGCCGCCGGGCGCGCGAGGCTTCACTCAATATCCATATAAGTGCAGATAAAGCGTGACTTTCCTGGCCGTCTGGCATTCTATCCCTCCGGGCGGGCCGACATGGCCCTAGTCGGACCGGGCCGGCGGCGGAACTGGGGTGTACACCATGTCCAAACGCGTACTTGTCGTCGAGGATAATGAGCTCAACCTGAAGCTGTTCTGCGACCTGCTCCGGGTACATGATTACCTCCCCGAGCCGGTACGGGACGGGCGCGAAGCGGTGGACCGGGCGCGGAGCTTCTGCCCCGACCTCGTCATCATGGATATCCAGCTGCCGCACGTCAGCGGGCTCGACCTGATCGAAACGCTGAAGAAGGATGAGACGCTGCGCGACATCCCGATCATGGCGGTCACGGCCTTCGCCGCGAAAGGCGATGAGGAGCGAATCCGCGCGGCCGGCGCGGAAGCCTATGTATCGAAGCCGATGTCGGTGACGCGCTTCGTGCAGCAGGTGCAGGCGCTCGCCTGAACGGCGGCGCCTCGTCGCACCATCCGATTCCCCGGCCGGGCCGGGGCACCGGCCATGTTATTTGATCTTGGCTTCCTTGAAGTCGACATGCTTGCGCACCACCGGATCATATTTCCGGAAGGAGAGCTTCTCCGTCTGGGTGCGCGGATTCTTCTTCGTCACATAGAAGAAGCCGGTGTCGGCGGTGGACACGAGCTTGATCTTGACGGTCGTCGGCTTGGCCATATCGTCCTCAAATGCTGGTCGCCGCGACCGGCGGGCATCGTCCCAGGGCCGCGAAAAAATAAAGCGGCGTCGCCGCCGCTCAATCGGGGTCGCGGATGCACGCCTGTCCCGAAATTGTCAAGTCGCGACGCTATTAACCACGAGGCAATACCAGCTGGCGCATATCGTCACTCGCCGAGGCGCGAGTGGCGCGGCAACGGTGGGGGAGGGTTCATGCAACACAAGATCGCGGCGGGGCTGGACGCAAGGATCACGCTCTGCGGGCGGCTGTCGCTGTTGGCGGCCGCCGCCGAGACGATGCCGCCGCCGGTGCTGGCGGGCCGCATCGAGGAATTGCGCCGCATCGCCATCGCCGAAGGGCTGACCGCGGCGGCCCGCGTTGCCCGCGCCTTCACCGGCGCGCTTTCCGAATCGCGCTGCCGCAACAGCTTCACCCATTGGTTCGCGGCACTCGCCGATGCCATCGACTGCGAGGATACGGACGCCGACATGGTCGCCGACGCCTGCCTCGCGGCGGTGATGGTGCGGATGGGCTGAAGCCGATCAATCTTATCGAAACTTCCGTGGTCCGATGCGGATGAACCCTATTGCCTTCGCGGCGTTCAGGAACGATTCCACCCCTGAAACGATGCAAGGAAGACCGCCATGGCCGAAACCCCCAAGCCTGCGCTCAAGACGCCCACCGACATCAAGGACAATTCAGCCAAGTCCGTGGCCGACGCGCTGAACGGCATTCTCGCCGATAGCTATGCGCTCTACCTCAAGACCAAGAATTTCCACTGGCATGTCTCGGGTCCGCATTTCCGCGACTATCACCTGATGCTGGATGATCAGGCGACGCAGATTCTCGGCACGACCGATCAGATCGCAGAGCGCGTCCGCAAGACGGGCAACACCACGCTGCGCTCGATCGGCGATATCAGCCGCCGCCAGACGATCCGCGACAATGACGCCGACTTCGTCTCCGCCGCGGACATGCTGGCTGAGCTGCGTGAGGACAATCTCGCGCTCGTCGCCCTGCTTCGCGAGGCGAAGGACATTGTCGACGAGGCCAAGGACAACGCCACCTCCGGCATCCTCGACGAATGGACCGACCTCGCCGAGGAGCGCGCATGGTTCCTGTTCGAGGCCAGCCGCAAGGCGTGATCGGCCCTCGACCTCATCGTCCGGGAGGTTGCCCGGCTTGACCCGACCCCACGGCGCGGCTAGCCCGCGCCGATCATTCGGGGAGTAGCCGGCCGGACGAACGCGTTCCGGGCCCCCGCGTCAACATGCTTGGCCGAGAGGTCATGGCGCGGGAAGGGGCCTGTCAGGCCCTTCGGCAAGACCGATGATGTTCGTGCACGCGGCCGGCCGGGCGCGCGCACGGCATCGTCGTGTCCACCGCCCGGCCCCGGAATGCCTTCATGGAAGCTTTTCTCGCCTCCACTCTGGTGGTGGCCGTCGCCGAGATCGGCGACAAGACGATGCTGCTGGCGGTGCTGCTCGCGTGCCGTTTCCGCGCGCCGGGCGCGATCATTGCCGGCATCCTGCTTGCCACGCTCGCCAATCACGGGCTGGCGGCCCTTGCCGGCGCCGAGGTGGCCGGCTTGCTCGACGGCTGGTGGTTCCGCCTGGCGGTGGCGCTCGGCTTTCTCGCCATGGCCTTGTGGACACTTGTCCCCGATCGGCTGGACGACGACGGTGATGCGAGGCCTTCGCGCTTCGGCCCGTTCCTGACGACGCTCGTCTCATTCTTCATCGTCGAGATCGGCGACAAGACGCAGGTCGCCACTGTGGCGCTCGGTGCGCAATATCATGCCGTGCTCACCGTCGCGGCCGGCACCACGCTCGGCATGATGATCGCCAATGTCCCGGCGGTGCTGCTCGGCGAGCGAGCGGTGCGCATCGTGCCGCTGGGGCTGGTGCGCATCGTGGCGGCGGCGATTTTCGCGGTTTTGGGCGCTGTCGCGCTCGCCATGCTGTTGCGCTGATGGAACGGATGTCGGTTTTGATGCATTTTACAATTCAGACATAAAGGAGGATGCCAATGTTGAAGATGGCACTCGTTTTCCTGGTCATCGGCCTGGCGCTGGGCGTATTGGGCTTTGGCGGGCTGGGCGGCGTGTTCGTCGGCGCCGCGAAGCTGATGTTTTTCGTCGCGATTGCGCTGTTCCTGGTGCTGCTCGTCGCCAGCGTGATCGGCGTCAAGAAGGTCATGGACTAGGGCATCGGCGGGAGCGGCGATGCGTGACTTCTCCCGCCTGCTCGATGCCCTCATCTACACCCGTTCACGCAACACCAAGCTCCGGCTGATTGCCGATTATCTGCGCGCCACGCCTGACCCGGACCGGGGTTGGGCGATGGCCGCGATGACCGGCGCGCTCGATCTGCGCGCCGTGAAGCCCGCCCAGATTGGCGCGCTGGTCGCCGAGCGAGTCGATCCCGTGCTGTTCGCGCTGAGCCGCGACTATGTCGGCGATCTCGCCGAGACGGTGGCGCTGATCTGGCCAAAGCGCATCGACCAGCCCGCCGAGCTTGATGACGGATCGCTGCGCCTGTCGACGGTGGTGGAGCGGCTGTCGACGCTGGGCCGGGTCGAGGCGCAGCAGGTGCTCGGCCAGATGCTCGATCATCTCGATTCGCCCGGTCGCTTCGCGCTGCTCAAGCTGGCCACCGGGGCGCTGCGCGTGGGCGTCTCCGCCCGCCTCGCCAAGACCGCGCTCGCCCAGGCCTTCGGGCTCGATGTCGATGCGGTGGAGGAGGTGTGGCATGGCATTCCGGCGCCCTATGCGCCGCTGTTTGCCTGGGCCGAGGGGCAGGGCCCGCAGCCGGTGCCGGCGAACACGCCCGTGTTCCGCCCGTTCATGCTCGCCCACCCCCTGGAAGACGCCACCGTCGACCTCGCCGATTATGCCGCCGAATGGAAATGGGACGGCATCCGCGTGCAGATCGTCCGCGTCGCCGGCGGCCCGGCCAGACTCTACAGCCGCGCCGGCGACGACATCACCGGCAGCTTTCCCGATGTCGCGGAGGCGTTCGACCGCGATGGCGTTGTCGATGGCGAGCTGATGGTGCGCGGCCAGGCCCAGGGCGGCGAGGAGCAGGGCGGGGCGGCGGCGAGCTTCAACGCGCTCCAGCAGCGGCTCGGCCGCAAGGCGGTGTCGGCGCGGATGCGGGCCGAGTTCCCGGCCTTCGTGCGCCTTTACGATCTGCTGTTCGACGGCATGGACGATGTTCGCCCGCTACCGTGGACGGCGCGGCGGGCCCGGCTCGAAGCGTTCGCGAGCGCGCTGGAGCCCGAGCGGTTCGACCTGTCGCGGGTCATCGAGGCCGCCGATTTCGGTGCGCTCGAAGAGATTCGTGCCGGCGCCCGCGATGCCGCGATCGAGGGCGTGATGCTCAAGCAGCGCGCCTCGCCCTATGTCGCCGGCCGCCGCGCCGGGCTGTGGTACAAATGGAAGCGCGATCCGCTCACCGCCGACTGCGTGGTGATGTATGCCCAGCGCGGGCACGGCAAACGCAGCTCCTATTATTCGGATTACACCTTCGGCTGCTGGACGGCGCCGCCGGAAGAGGGCGGCGAGCTGCTGCCGGTGGGCAAGGCCTATTCCGGCATCACCGACGAGGAGCTGCGCTGGCTCGATCGCTTCGTGCGCAACAATACGCTCGCCCGTTTCGGCCCGGTGAGGGAGGTGGCGAAGACCCTGGTGCTGGAGATCGCGTTCGATTCGATCCACGATTCGCGGCGCCACAAATCGGGTCTGGCGATGCGATTCCCCCGGATCGCCCGCGTCCGCCAGGACAAGCCGGCGGCGGAGGCGGATCTGATCGCCACGCTGAAGCGGATGATCGCGTGACCCGGGCTTGCCCCGAATCGCTCCAAATGCTAGGGCCCGCCCCTCACGGCGCGAACTCATGTCGCGACGAACCCTTTTTTCGTGCGCAAAAGATTATGCGCTGCGACTGGAGATTGACGGTTTTATGCAGATCATCGTTCGCGACAACAATGTCGACCAGGCGCTCCGGGCTCTCAAGAAGAAGCTCCAGCGCGAGGGCGTCTATCGCGAGATGAAGCTGCGCCGCCACTATGAGAAGCCGTCGGAAAAGCGTGCCCGCGAGCGTGCCGCTGCCATCCGTCGCGCCCGCAAGCTGGAGCGCAAGCGCATGGAGCGTGACGGCAGCCGGTAAGGTTTCCGTCTGGAGTTTGATCCGCTTCGCGGATGCGCCGCTCTGAACCATAAAGGATTGGCCATGGCCGAGAATCTCGTCCTTTCGCTGGACAGCGGCGGCGACGTCGTCATTCGCCTGCGCCCCGATCTGGCGCCCGGCCATGTCGAGCGCATCACCGAGCTGGCGCGCGAAGGCTTTTATGATGGCGTGGTGTTCCACCGCGTCATCCCCGGCTTCATGGCCCAGGGCGGCGACCCCAGCGGCACCGGCATGGGCGGCTCGGACAAGCCGAACCTCAAGGCCGAGTTCAGCCGCGAGCCGCACGTCCGCGGCGTCTGCTCCATGGCCCGCACGTCGAACCCGAACTCGGCCAACAGCCAGTTCTTCATCTGCTTCGACGACGCCACCTTCCTCGACGGCCAGTATACCGTCTGGGGCGAAGTGATCGAAGGCATGGACTTCGTCGACGCGCTGCCCAAGGGCGAGCCGCCGCGCACGCCGGGCAAGATCCTCAAGGCAACGGTGCGGGCCGAGGGCTGAGCGCCCTCACTCCGTTTGCTGACCCGGCGCTCCGTTTAAGCGCCCGTGGCCGTCATCCCGAACCCGTTTGCGGGTTCACTGTGCCACGGGTTTCCGGTTTGCGGGTGGATGCTGACACGAGCCTGTCGAACGGTGACGCCTGACGCTAGATCGGGCGTCGCCGCTCTATTGACCCGTCATCCCGCCGGCGTCGCCATCGCCTTGATCAGCCAGTCGTGGAAGATGCGCACCGCACGGCGTGACATCGCCGAGCGCCGACAGGCGAACCAGAAGCTGTAGCCGCTTTCCACCTGCCGTTCCGGGAACAGCGCAACGAGTTGGTTATTGTGGGCCTGAGCCAGATGCTCGTCGAGCATGAAGGCGATGCCGATGCCTTGCGCTGCGGCATCGAGCATCAGCTGGCCGGCATCGAAATGGTCCGTCACCGCCGGCTCCAGCGCCTCGGCATCCATGCCCCGCCGCCAGATGAAGAACAGATCCGCCATGTCGCGATGCACAAGAATCGTCCGGCTGGCGAGGTCCATCGGTCCGGCGATCTCGGCCGCCATTGCCCGCGAGGCGATGGCGACGACCTTGTGGCGGCTGATCCGGCGGCTGTAGAGCGCCGGGTCCACTTCGCGCCCCAGCACGATCGCCGCGTCCAGCCCGTCGCCAAGGCGCGCGATGCCGTGCGGCGCGGTGTCGAGGTTCAGGTGGAAATCGGGATAGGCCTCGCGCAGGCTGTCCATGCGCGGCATCAGCTGCTGCGAGGCCCATAGCGGCTGGACGTTGAGGCGCAGGCGAAGATGCTCCGCGTCCCCCGTCGCTTCGCCGATGGCCACCGCCAGCGCGTCCAGCGCCGGGCCGATGCGGGTGAGCAGCGCTTCGCCCTCGGCGTTGAGCGCCATCGCCTGATGCCGCCGGTCAAACAGCGATCGCCCGACGAATCGCTCCATCGCCTGCAGCCTGCGGCTCAGCGCCGGCGAGGACAGCGCCAGTTCCTCGGCCGCGGCCTTGACCGAGCCGAGCCGGCCGACCTGGATGAACGCCTCGATGGCGGTAAGGGGGGGCATGCGTCTCACGGATGTCTATCCTGTGACATGGTTTTGTGCGGTGCAAGCGGGAACATGCCGCATTGCCGCATGAGCGAAATGAAACCCCTCCTTGCAGGAAATGCAATCCTTACGACTAATTTCGCACTTGCACAAAAGCACGCTGCGCTGCACAAGGAACGGGCCTTTCAGGCATCCTCTCCTAAAACTTCGGGTCAGCCCTCGGGCTGGCCCGTTTTTTTTCGTGCGCAGAACCCATATCCCTGCTGCCGAGTTGGCAGGTTTCGAGTGGAGGAAGGGCGCACATGGCCGATGGCGAACAACCGGGCCGCAAGTTGCAGGTGGCCAATGCCCGGCCGGATGACAGCGGGCGCGGCCTCGCCCGCCTGTCCCAGGCGACGATGGCGGCGCTCGGGCTGGTGGAGGGCGACGTCGTGGAGATCGTCGGCAAGCGCTCGACGCCTGCCCGCGCCTTCCTGCCCTATCCTGAGGATGAGGGTCTCGACATATTGCGGCTGGATGGCCTGCAGCGCGCCAATGCCGGCGTCGGCTCGGGCGATTTCGTCGAGATTCGCAAGGGCCAGAGCCAGCCGGCGAGCCGAGTCGTGTTCGCGCCGGCCCAGCAGAATCTGCGGCTGACCGGTTCGGGCGCGGCGTTGAAGCGCAGTTTCCAGATGAAGCCGATCGCGCAGGGCGACATCGTCGCGACCACCGCGCAGCAGCGGCTCGACGGCGACAATCTGCCGCCTCAGCTCCGCCAGATGCTCAACCGGCCGGCCTATTCGTTGCAGGAAATCCGTCTCAACGTCGTCTCGACGACGCCCAAGGGCTTCGTCCACATCGACGCCAATACCGAGGTCGAGCTGCGCCCCGAATATGAGGAGGCGAAGGATCAGCGCCGCGCCGACGTCACCTATGACGATATCGGCGGCCTCGGCGACACCATCGATCAGGTGCGCGAGATGGTCGAGCTGCCGTTGCGCTATCCGGAGCTGTTCCAGCGCCTCGGCGTCGATCCGCCCAAGGGCGTGCTGCTGCACGGGCCGCCCGGCACCGGCAAGACCCGCCTCGCGCGCGCCGTCGCCAATGAGAGCGAGGCGCAGTTCTTCCTGATCAATGGGCCGGAGATCATGGGCTCGGCCTATGGCGAGAGCGAGAGCCGGCTGCGTCAGGTGTTCGAGGAGGCGGCCCGCAACGCGCCCTCGATCGTGTTCATCGACGAGATCGACTCGATCGCGCCCAAGCGCGGCCAGGTGACGGGCGAGGCGGAGAAGCGCATCGTCGCCCAGCTGCTGACGCTGATGGACGGGCTGGAGGCGCGCGCCAACCTCGTCGTCATCGCCGCCACCAACCGGCCCGAGGCGATCGACGAAGCGCTGCGGCGGCCGGGCCGGTTCGACCGCGAGATCATCGTCGGCGTGCCCGACGAGCGCGGCCGCCGCGAGATCCTCGGCATCCACACCCGCGGCATGCCGCTCGGCGACAAGGTCGATCTCGAGGAGCTGGCGCGGACCACCTATGGTTTCGTCGGTGCCGACCTCGCGGCGCTGAGCCGCGAGGCCGCGATCGAGGCAGTGCGCCGCATCATGCCGCAGCTCAACCTCGAGGAGCGCACCGTGCCGCCCGAGGTGCTCGATGCCCTGTCGGTGACGCGGGAGGATTTCCTCTCCGCGTTGAAGCGCGTGCAGCCGTCGGCGATGCGCGAGGTGATGGTGCAGGCGCCGAACGTGTCATGGGAGGATGTCGGCGGCCTTTCCGAGACAGTGGAGAAATTGCGCGAGGGGGTCGAACTGCCGCTGACCCGCCCGGACGCCTTCCGCCGCCTCGGCATCCGGCCGGCCAAGGGCTTTCTGCTCTATGGCCCGCCCGGCACCGGCAAGACGCTGATCGCCAAGGCGGTGGCGCGCGGCGCGCAAGCCAATTTCATTGCCACCAAATCATCGGACCTGCTCTCCAAATGGTATGGCGAGAGCGAGCAGCAGATCGCGCGGCTGTTCGCCCGCGCGCGCCAGGTAGCGCCGACGGTGATCTTCTTCGACGAGCTGGACAGCCTCGTGCCCGCGCGCGGCGGCGGCCTCGGCGAGCCGCAGGTGACCGAGCGCGTGGTCAACACCATCCTCGCCGAGATGGACGGGCTGGAGGAATTGCAGTCGGTGGTGGTGATCGGCGCCACCAACCGGCCCAACCTCGTCGATCCGGCGCTGCTGCGGCCGGGCCGCTTCGACGAGCTGATCTACGTGCCGGTGCCGGACGAGCCGGCGCGCGCCCACATCCTGCGCATCCGCACGCGCAAGATGCCGCTGACCGACGATGTCGACCTCGATTCGGTCGCGGCGCGCACGGAGCGCTATACCGGCGCCGATCTGGAAGGGCTGGTACGCCGTGCGGGCATGCACGCGCTGCGCGAGGACAGCGACCTGCGCATGCGCCATTTCGAGAAGGCGCTGGAGGAATCGAATCCCAGCGTCACTGCCGAGATGGAGCATGATTACGAGCAGATCGCCTCGCGGCTGAAGCAGGATGCGGCGGCGATGCAGCCGATCGGCTTCGTCGGCCCCGGCATGCTGCGGCCGCGCGACGGGTGAAGGCCGGGGATTGGCGGGGCGATCCGCCTCGCCAATCCCCGCCTCGAAGGTTCAGCGCGATGCGGCGGTGTCGCGGCGATCACCGCTCCCAGTCATAGGACCGCGTCACGCTGCTGACGATCAGCTCGTAGCTTTCATACCAGCGCATCCGCCCCAGCTCGCGGATGCGGGCGTGCTCGGCGTCGTCGCGCCAGGCGAGCGCGCTCGCCTCGTCCGCCCAATAGCTGACGGTGAGGCCAAAGCCGTCCGCTCCGCGCGCGGAATGGATGCCGAGATAGCCGGGCATCGCCGCGGCGCGCGCTCCCATGGACTCGGCGGCGGCTTCATAGCCGGTGGCGTCCTCGCCCGTCCGCCGGGAGGCAAAGATCACCGCAATCGTTCCGGCTACATATTTATTCGTCATCCGATCGCGCTCCTTGCCCGGATCGACGTGACGGCGATAACGTGATCGTGCCGCGAATGGAACGGTCTGCCGTCTCCATGCGTCGGGCGCTTGCGTTTACGTGGCAGTTTTGCGAACGGCTGGAGTTCCGCCCGATTCTCAGGGCGATGCGTTGGGAGTGGACATGCCGGGATTTTCCGCAGACACCGCCGTCGGCCGCCGGCCGGCCGCGATTGGTCCGCTGGGCCTCTTCTTCCGGGAGTTCGTGCGACATCCGGTGATGGTCGGCTCGATCATTCCCTCCTCGCGCGCCTGCATCGATCGCACGCTGAAGGCGGTCGACTGGGCGGCGACCAAGGTGTTCGTCGAATATGGCCCCGGCGTCGGCACCTTCACTCGCGTCGTGCTGGAGCGGATGGCGCCGGACGCGACGCTGGTGGTGATCGACACCAACAAGAGCTTCATCGACTATCTCGGGCAGACCATCCACGACAGCCGGTTGCAGCGTTGCCATGGCTCGGCCGCGGAGGTCGGCTCGATCCTCGCCGGGCTCGGCTTCGATCATGCCGATTATATTCTGTCGGGCCTGCCCTTCTCGACGCTGCCGCTGGGCGTCGGCGACGCCATCGCCCGCGAGACCCATGCCGCGCTGCGCCCGGGCGGCGCCTTCCTCGTCTATCAGTTCAATCCGCGCGTCCGGAACTTCCTCGTCCCCCATTTCCTCCGCATCGACGACGATATGGAATGGATGAACGTGCCTCCGTGCAAGATCTGGACCGCCTGGAAGGACTGACCGGGCTCACTCGAACCCGAAGTTCAGCCGCCGCGTCAGGCGATAGTCGAGGATCGCGACCACGAAATAGGCCAGCGACCAGCGCAGCCGCAGCAGCGGCCCGACCTTGTCGTGATCGGCGTTGGTGACTTCGCGCGACTCCGCCCATTCCGCTTCGGCCCACCGGCGCAGATGCGCGGCGAAGGCGGCGTCCTCGACGCGCAGCATCAGCTCGAGATTGAGGTAAAGGCTGCGCATGTCGAAATTGGCCGAACCGATATGGACGCGGTCGTCGACGACGTAGAGCTTGGTGTGCAGCCGCGCCGGCTGATACTCCGCCACGCGCACCCCCCGTCGCAGCAGCCGCCTGTAGGTATGCCGCGCCGCGCCGATCGTGGCATTGTTGTCGGAAAGTGCGGCGGTGATGATTCGCGCCTCGCCGCGGTTGCGGCGCACGACCCGCTCGATGCGCCGCAGGTTGCCCGGATTGGGCGCGAAATAGGCCGCGATCACGTCCAGCCGCCGGGCGTTGGCGATATCCACCCGCATCACCTGCGCCCAGGGGGAGGGGCCGCGCGTCGGCCCCCCGAACAGCCACCGCAGCGGCGCGCCCCGGTGCCACTCACTATGGCGGACGAGCGCGCGGCGGAGCGTGCGCACCTTGGCCTTGGGGTCGTGCGTCCAGGCGACGAGCGTGTCGAACCAGGGCGCCAGCCGCCCCGCCGCCGGGCCTTCGACAAGCAGGCCGAGATCGCGCCACTGGCCGTTGAAATAGCCGTCCTCGACGTTGAAGCCGCCGATCAGCGCGCGCGCCTCGTCGGCCAGCGTCATCTTCTGGTGATTGCGCAACAGGTATCGGCGACCGAAGCGCGGGATGAACCGGCACAGATCCACCCCCGAATCGGTGAGCGGCTGGAGGAAGGCGTCGCTGAGCGGGCTGCCGAAGCCGTCGATGATCAGCGACACGCTCACCCCCCGGCGCGCGGCGGCGACCAGCGCGTCACGCACCCGCCGGCCGGACTCGTCGTCGGCGAAGATATAGTAGAGCAGCCTGAGCGAGCGTTCCGCCCCCTCGATCAGCGCGATCAGCGTCGCGAGGCGCGCGGGACCGGCGGTGAGCGGCGTCAGCCGGTCCGCGCCGATCGCAAACGGCCTGTCCCACTCGTCCGCGCGCTCCATGGGCGTTCCCTTGCGGGCGTGGCGCGAAGCTGGCAAGCCTCGGTTTCATTGACTTCCGCGCCCGGCATCGCTACCTGCGGCGCCTTTCCCTTCCCCAAGGCTTTACCGGGAGCAGCTGCCCATGGCGCGCGTCACCGTCGAGGATTGTGTCGACAAGGTTCCGAACCGCTTCGATCTCGTGCTGCTGGCCGCGCATCGCGCCCGCCAGATCTCCGGGGGTGCGGAGCTGACGATCGACCGCGACCGCGACAAGAACCCGGTGGTCGCGCTGCGCGAGATCGCCGAGGAGATGGTGGTGCCGGTCGAGCTGCGCGAAGCGGTGGTCAACTCGCTCCAGCGCGTCCAGCTCGACGAGGATGACGCGCCCGACGCGATCGGCAACCTCGCCCAGTCGGCCGAGGCGCTCCGCCTCACCGCCGCCGCCCCGCCGCGCAACCAGAACGCCGGCGGCGACTACGAGTAAGCGAAGGGGATGTCGCCGCCTCCCATGACGGGCGGACCGGCACCCCGCCGCCCCCACCGTACGCGTCACCTTGAACGGGTTTCACGGTCCGCCCGTACGGTTGCTCCGCGCCACGCCAGCTCCTAGAGGCCGATCTTCCTGAAGGCGGAGGCGTGGCATGGAAGTCGTTGGCGTGATCGGTGCAGGGCAGATGGGCGCTGGCATCGCGCAGGTCTCCGCACAGGCCGGCTACCGCGTGCTGTTGTCCGATGTCTCGCAGGACGTGGCGGCGAAGGGCAAGGCGGGCATCGCCAGGCAGCTGTCCCGGCTGGTCGAGAAGGAGAAGATCGCCGCAGCCGATGCCGAGGCCGCGCTCGCCCTGATCGAGCCGGTCGCCAGCACCGACGCGATGGCGCCCGCCGCCCTCGTCATCGAGGCGGCGACCGAGCGCGAGGATATCAAGCGCAAGATCTTCGAGGGCGTCGGCAAGGTGCTCGGGTCGGACGCCATCCTCGCCAGCAACACCTCGTCCATCCCGATCACCCGGCTCGCCCAGGCCTCGCCCGATCCGGCGCGATTCATGGGCGTGCATTTCTTCAATCCGGTGCCGGTGATGCGCCCGATCGAGCTGATCCGCGGCCTTGCCACCTCGGAGGCGACGGTGAACGCGGTCGAGGCGTTCGCGCAGCGGCTCGGCAAGACGGTGGTCCACGCCAATGACGCGCCCGGCTTCATCGTCAACCGCGTGCTGATCCCGTTCCTCAATGAGGCCTGCTTCGCGCTGGGCGAGGGCGTCGCCAATGTGCGCGACATCGACGCGGCGGTGTCGCTCGGCCTCAATCACCCGATGGGGCCGCTGACGCTGGCCGATTTCATCGGCCTCGACACCTGCCTCAACATCGCGCGCGTGATGCTGGAAGGTACCGGCGATCCCAAGTTCAGGCCGGCGCCGCTGCTCGTCAAATATGTCGAGGCCGGCTGGCTCGGCCGCAAGACCGGCAAGGGCTTCTACGATTATTCGGGGCCCGAGCCGGTGCCGACACGCTGAGGGAGGTGACGGACGCCGCGCGCCTCCCTATCGTCGCGGCGCATGACCGATAGCGTTCCGCCCGCCTATCCGCGTGGGCTTTTCACCTTCAGCCTCGTCTATGGCGGCCTCGTCTGCATGGCGGGCGTGCTCGGCAACAAGCTGATCGCGCTCGGCCCGCTGGCGGTGGAGGCGGGCATTTTCGCCTTCCTGCTGCTCGTCGTCACCTCTAGCGCCATCGCCGAGCTTTACGGCCGGGCGACGGCCAACCGCACCGTGATCACCGGCTTCCTGCCGATGATCCTGTCGATGCTGCTGATCCAGCTGGTGCTGGTGCTGCCCGCCTCGCCGGAGATGCCGGCCGACCGGCTGGCTGCGTTCGAGGCGATTCTCGGCCAGAGCGCGCGGCTGATGCTGGCCGGCCTCATCGCCTATGGCACCTCGCAGATTCTCAACGTGACGATCTTCACGGCGATGAAGGGGCGCGAGGGCGGCCGGCTGCTGTGGCTGCGCGCCGGCGTCTCCTCGATCTGCTCGCAGCTCGTCGATACCGGCCTGTTCATCACCATCGCCTTCTGGGGCGTGTTCCCGATCGGCCCGATCCTCGTCGGGCAGGCGATCGCCAAGGTGGTGCTGTCGGCGCTGGTGGTGCCGCCGCTCATTTACCTGTTCGTCGCCATCGGCCGCCGGCTGGACGCGCGGGGATAGGGCGCGGCGCCAATCCCGCCCGCTTCCTCACCCTGAACCTGGTGCAAGGCCACCCCTCCGCATCCCGGGCGTTCCGGGTGAGTGTATGCGGGACCCAGGTTCAGCCTGACGAAATCGGATGAAGGGGCCGCGCACGGTAGAAGGGTAACAACGATGACGCTAAGGGCGCTTGCATGAACACGAATCCCGTCCACGGTCCCGATCCCGCGCTGCTCGCCAAGGCGGAGACCCTCACCGAGGCGCTGCCCTATCTGCAGCGCTACGCCGGCAAGACCTTCGTCGTGAAATATGGCGGCCACGCCATGGGCGATCCGGAATTGCAGCGCGACTTCGCCGAGGACGTCGTCCTGCTCAAGGCGTGCGGCATCAATCCGGTGGTGGTGCATGGCGGCGGCCCGCAGATCGGCGCGATGCTGAAGCGGCTCGGCGTCGAATCGCGCTTCGTCGACGGGTTGCGGGTCACCGACAAGGAGACCGCCGAGATCGCCGAAATGGTGCTGGCCGGCTCGATCAACAAGGAGATCGTCGGCTGGATCGCAGCGGCCGGCGGCAAGGCGATCGGCATCTCCGGCAAGGATGCGGGACTGGTGCTGGCCGAGAAGGTGCATCGCACCGAGCCGGACCGGTTGCAGGGCATCGAGCGCCACGTCGATCTCGGCTTCGTCGGCGAGCCGGTGTCGGTGGATCGCACGATCCTCGACACGCTGGCCGGCGCCGGCGTCATCCCGGTGATCGCGCCGGTCGGCATCGGCGCCGACGGGCACACCTATAATATCAACGCCGATACCATGGCCGGCGCGATCGCGGGCGCGGTCGGCGCGTCGCGCTTCTTCCTGCTGACCGACGTGCCCGGCGTGCTCGACAAGGAGAAGAACCTCGTCACCGATCTGACGCCGGCCGACGTCGCGACGCTGCGCGCGGACGGGACCATCTCCGGCGGCATGATCCCGAAGCTCGAGACCTGCGTCGCCGCGGTCGAGGCGGGGGTCGACGCCGCGGTGGTGCTCGACGGGCGGGTGCCGCACGGCATGCTGCTGGAAATCTTCACTCGCCGCGGGGCCGGCACGCTGATCCGCAAGGGCTGATTGTTGTGGTGTCGCGCCCGCGCGCCTAGATAGGACGCGCCGGCCACCACCTTGGAGCAAGCATGGACGCCATTTACGCTATCCTCCAGATTCTGCTGAACGTCGTCTGGTGGATCATCATCATCCAGGCGATCCTCTCCTGGCTGGTGGCGTTCAACGTCATCAACACCCACAATGATTTCATCCGTCAGCTGCTCTACGCGCTCGATCGGGTGACGGAGCCGCTGTACCGGCCGATCCGCCGTATCCTGCCGGATTTCGGCGGGCTCGATTTCTCGCCGATCGTGGTGCTGATCCTGCTCTACATCCTGCAGAATGTGCTGCTCCCCAAGATCTTCCTCGGTTCCCTCTACTGATCGAAGCGATTAGGGTGTTGGTCGAGCGCGGGGTGCAAGGCGCCCTGCACTTGATCAGGAGATCGTGAGATGACCGCCGCCCTCGTCGACGGAAAGGCTTTTGCCTCGGGCCTGCGCGCCCGCATCGCGGAGGCCGTGCCGGCTTTCGTCGCAGCGGCCGGACGCGCCCCGGGGCTGGCAGTCGTCATCGTCGGCGACGATCCGGCGAGCCACGTCTATGTCCGCGCCAAGGGCCGCGCCACGCGCGAGGCGGGGATGGAGAGCTTCGAGCATCGCCTGCCCGCCCACGCCCCCCAGGCCGACCTGCTCAATCTCGTCGAGGCGCTCAACGCCGATCCGGCGGTGGACGGCATCCTCGTCCAGCTGCCGCTGCCCCGCCACATGGACGAGGCCGCGGTGATCGCGGCGATCGATCCCGACAAGGATGTCGACGGCTTCCACGTCGTCAACGCCGGCCGGCTGGCGGTGGGCGCGCCGGGCATGGTGCCATGCACCCCGCTCGGCTGCCTGATGCTGCTCAAGGATCGGCTGGGCGATCTCACCGGCCTCGATGCCGTGGTGATCGGGCGGTCCAACATCGTCGGCAAGCCGATGGCGCAATTGCTCATCGCCGAAAGCTGCACCGTCACCGTCGCGCATAGCCGTACCCGCAACCTGCCCGATCTGGTCGCCCGCGCCGACATCGTCGTCGCCGCCGTCGGCCGCCCGGAAATGATCAAGGGCGAATGGCTGAAGCACGGCGCCACCGTCATCGATGTCGGCATCAATCGCGTGCCCGGCGAGGAAGAGGGCAAGACGCGGCTGGTCGGCGATGTCGATTTCGCCTCGGCCGCGGCGGTGGCCGGCGCGATCACGCCGGTGCCCGGCGGCGTCGGGCCGATGACCATCGCCGTGCTCCTGCGCAACACGCTGGTCGCGGCCCATGCGCGCGCCGGACTGGCGCCTCCAGAGGGTTTCTGATCCACGCCGCCCTCCTGCTCCTCGCCTCGACCACGGGGCCGGTGTGGGAGGCGGAGCGCGCCTTCGCCGCCCTCGCCCAGCGCGATGGCCAGTGGACCGCATTCCGCGCCACCGCCGCGCCCGACGCGATGATGTTCGCGCCGACCAGGGTCCGCGTCCATGATCTGCTGGCCGATCGCAAGGATCCGCCGCGCGGCAGCCTGATGTGGTGGCCGGCGCGCGCCGTCACCGCCTGCGATGCCAGCCTCGCTTTCTCGACCGGCCCATGGCTGCGGCCGGGGCGGGGACAGGGCAGCTTCTCGACGATATGGCGGCGCCAGCCTGATGGCGGCTGGAAATGGCTCTATGATTCCGGTGGCGACGTGGCCGTGCCGGCTGCCGCCGGAGACCGCGTCCGGGCCACCCGGCCGGCCTGCCGCAACCTGCCGCCGGCGACGCGCGCGGCGGCGCCGGAGGGCCGCACGGACCTTGCCGCGCTGACCCGCAACGCGGCGCCGGGGCTGCTCGTGCGCGGTGGCGGCGGCGGCGCGCTGGACGTCCGCGATGCCATCGCCGGGGGGGTGTCCGACGACCGCAGCCTGCGCTGGACGGTCAATGATCTGGCCGGGGCCGGCGAGGGCGCACACCTCTTCCGGCTGTGGACCTGGAACGGGGCGGCCTATCGCCTCGCCGTCATCGAGGTTATCGCAGGCGGATGAGCGAACTTTTCCTCTCGGCCCTGGTCACCTTCTTCGTGGTGATCGATCCGCCGGGCTGCGCGCCGATCTTCGCGGGGCTGACGCGGGGCGCCCCGGCCGCGCACCGCACGGCCATGGCGATCCGCTCGACCCTGGTCGCGGCCGGCATCCTGTTCGTATTCGCAGTGGTCGGTGAGCGGTTGCTCCACATGCTCGGCATCGGCCTGCCGGCGTTCCGCATCGCCGGCGGCATCATGCTGTTCCTGATCGCGCTCGAAATGGTGTTCGAGAAGCGCACCCAGCGTCGCGAGGAGCGGGTGCGCGAGGTCAATGAGGAGCCCGGATACGATCCGGAGCATGACGACATCTCGGTCTTCCCGATGGCGATCCCGATGATCGCCGGGCCGGGCTCGATCGCGTCCTCGATGCTGCTGATGGCACGCAGCCACGGGCCCACCGAAAGCGCGCTGGTGCTGGGGGCGCTGGCACTGGTGCTGCTGGTGACGATGGTGTCGCTGCTCGCCGCCGGCCCGCTGATGCGCGCCATCGGCGTGAAGATGGAAGCGATGATCACCCGCATCCTCGGCGTGCTGCTGGCGGCTCTCGCCGCGCAGTTCGTCATCACCGGCATCACCGAGAGCTTTATCAGCCGATAACCTTCCACAGACGAAGCGGATTGCGCGTCGGCAAGGCCACCGGGCTCAGCCAGCCGGGCGCGCGGCCATTGGCGAGCATCATGTAGAAGCCCTGCTTCGCCTCGGTGGCGTAGATCGTCGACTCGCCCATGCCGGGGCAGATCAGCACCCATTGCACGCCATGCCGGCGAACGACGTCGTGGGCCACCGCCTCGCTGCCGCGGAAGGCGTGCTGCACGTCGAGGATCGCCGCGCCGTTGCGGTGATAGGGGCCGGCGATGGCGCTGTGATGCGTCGTCGCCACCAGCCGCGGGCCGAAATCGACCAGCGTGAGGAAGGTCGCCGCCGGCAGCCGGGCGATCGGCCGCAGGGAGGGCAATGTCGAGCAGAAGCGGCTGCGATCGGGCACGCCGGGCCTGAGGTCCGCCTTGCGGGTCGGCGCCGCCGGCGGCAGCGACTGGACCAGCAGCCGCGCCGCCACTCCCGAAGCAAGCAGGAACACCGCCGGCACCAGCAGCACAGCCGACAGCCGCCGCCCCTCGCGTGACCGGAAATATATCAGCGAATACCAGGTGATCGCCATCGCGCCGGGCGCGGCGAGCAACTGGGCAGCCGGCGCCGCGCGCATCTGCCACAGCAGGAGCGCGCTCGACGCCGCGGCAAAGAACAGGGCGCAGGCCCAGGCGGGGAATCGGGCGGTGCCGCGGGACCGCCAGGTCGCCCAGAGCGCGCCGATCAGACCGACCAGCGGCAGCGCCGCGATCTGCACGCCGGTGCGCCAGGGATGGAGATAGATGGGCCGGGCCTCGCGGACATGGCTCAGCCAGATGCGGTTGAGTTCGGGCGAGACATTTTCCGGCCGGCCGAGGCATTGCGGCCACTGCGTCGCATGGAAGCCGGCGAGCACCGCGCCCGCCGCCAGCGCCAGCGCCAGCCGCGCCCGCCAGTCGCCGACCCGCGCCAGCGCCAGCCCGACGACCAGCGCGCCGCCGACCAGCGCATCGGACAGCCATACCGGCGACAGCGCGTCGCACACGGCCGCCGCATTGTCCCACGAGGCGAAGCCGGCAAAGCCGAGCCCCGCGCCGGCGGCAAGGCTGATGCCGTAGCCGGCCAGCCGCCGCGCATCGCCGGGATCGGCCACCCAGCGCAGCACCAGGGCGGCGGCGGCGATGCCGAAATAGGGCAGCATCTCGAGCCCGATGGTCAACGAGGCGGCGGTGGCGAGGCCCGTCGTCACGCCGCCGCGCAGCCGGCGGGGATCGGCGACGCCGGCCAGGGTCAGCGCGAGGAAGGCGAGCTGCCAGCCATGATGGTCGATGCGCAGCGGCATCCACATCAGCAGGGCCGATTCGCCGCACAGCATCATCGCCACGGCCGCCACCCATGCGCCCGGCGATACCAGCCGCCGCGCGGTCAGCGCCATGCCGAGCATCGCCAGCGCGAGCGGGAGCAGCGGCGCGACCGCCACCGCAGCCTTATCGGCGATGATCGTCCCCCAGAAGGGACGGACGATGAGGATGATGCCGGCGATCGGCAGGTCGACCAGCCGCGACCAGTGGATGCTGGCGCCGCCCGGCGGATCGAGATGATATTGGCGCAGATCATACCAGCCCTGGCCGCGCAGCCAGTCACGCACCTCGGCGAAGCGCAGATTGTCGTCGGTGTCGCCGAGCGCGAACCAGCCGATCGCCCCCCATTTTGACCAGAGCATCCAGGCGGCGGCCAGCACCCAGGCGGCGAACAGCCATTTCAGCCAGCCTTTTCCGCCGAAAACCTGGTCCATACACCCTTTCCTTGGCCTGCTTCTGCCCCTAGTCGGTCCGGCGTAAAGGGCAAGGACGACACCGGTGCTGGACACGATCGACACGGAGCGGAAGGCGTTGATCGCCCAGATCATTCGCTATGCGGTGACCGGGGTCGGGGTGACGCTGGTGCAGAGCGCGATCTACTGGCTCGGCGTCTACCCGCTGCATCTGGCGCCGCTCGTCTCGCATTGCGTGGCGTCGGCGATCGCGGTGGTGGTCGGCCATCAGGTGCACAGCCGCTACAGCTTCAAGGGGCATGGCAGCGGGCAGGAGCCGACCTTCCTGCGGTTCGTGGCGGTGGCGCTGTTCGGCATCGCCCTCAACGCGCTGTGGGTGTGGCTGCTCACCTCGCCGCTCAACCTGCCGGACTGGACGCCGATCCTCGCCTATCTGCTGGTCACGCCGGCGATCGTGTTCGTGTTCAATCGGACCTGGGTGTTCCGCTGACCGAATGATCCACCCGGTAGAGCGCGCCGGACCTTTCGCCGAACCACAGCGGGATCAGCTCCGGATAATCGACCGGCCGCTTGGCCGGCGCCACGTCGATCAGCCACACATAGTCGAAGGCGTCGCGCGGAAAGCTTTGCACGGCCGGCTCGAGCAGGCTCTCGGCGCGCGAGCGGCAGCGCCGCGTCGGCCGCACGATCTGGGACGGATCGCGGGTGTAGCGGCCGCCCTTGTCGTAATGGACGGTGAGCAGCTGCGCGCCGGGCATCACCCACTGATCGTTGACGAATGCATCGCGCCGGACGGTGGCGAGGCTGGAGAGATGTTCGGTGCGCGCGGTGTGCCATTCGCGCGAGCAGGGCATGCTCGCCAGCGCCAGCACGCGGCTGCCGCGGGCGATGTGATCGAGGGCCGGCTCCTGCGCCTGCCAGCCCGCGCTGTAGAGGGCGAGCGCCGCCGTCGAGGTGCCGACGCGGGCGAGGAAGAACAGGGTCGCGCCGATCGCCCACGCCGCCTGTCCGCGATGGCTGAAGCCTGAGGGATTGAAGGCGAGCACCGCGCACATCACCACCGTCGGCGCGAGGCGCATATCGGCATAGGCGGAGCCGAGCAGGATGCGCGGCAGCACCGCGAAGGTGATCGCCATCACCGCAGCGGCCAGCGCCAGCACGGGGTCGACGCGGAACCGCCGCTCCACCACCGCGACCACGAACAGCACATGGAGCAGCAGCGCCCCGACGATATCCCAGTCGCGCCAGCGCTCGCGGAGCACCGACAGCAGGTAGCCGAGCTTGACCCGCCAGTAGAACCAGTCGCCGGTGGTGCCCGCTGCCTGTCCGCGCCACGCCACCATCAGCAGGATCGGCGGCCAGAGCGGCCAGCAGGCGAGGCCGGCGCGGATCGCCGCGATGATCAGCCCGTCGCCGCTGCGCCTGTAGGCGACGAGCTCGGCCGAAAAGACGAGCAGGCCGAGCACGCCCCAGCCGAACACATGGGCGAACCAGATGGCGATGCCGATCGGCACGAACAGGCCCATACGCAGCCGCCGCCAGCCCAGCCGCCCGAGGCGAAGCCACAGCGCGAAGGCGCACATCGCCAGCCCCATCGACAGCGCGAAGTTCACGAAGCCGAACTGATAGGGATAGCCCCAGGCCAGCGGCAGCGCGAAGGCGGCGGTGGCCGGCACCCGGCCATGCGTCTCGCGGACGATGCCGATCAGGCCGGCGACGGTGATCGGCGGAATGGCCAGAACGACGAGCTTGACCGCCGGCTCCAGCCCGATCAGCGGCGCCAGTGCCTGAACCAGCAGATCGACGCCGAGATTGGCGAGGATCGCCCATTTGAAGCCGAAATATTGCGCCAGATAGGGGGAGCTATCGATATCGAGCTGGACCCGATAGCGGCCCATATGGCCGAGCAGGTCGGTCAGGGGCGGGATCGGCGGCCACAACAGGGGCACCACCGACAGCGCGATCAGCAGCAGGGCATAGGGCCGCCCTTCCCACCAGGCACGGGGCGGTGAGGCGACGGTGGTGGTCATCGCTGAATTGCTATGCGGGGGAGGGGTCGGCGGCAAGCGGGCGCTGGGCCGCCGCATCCATCATCGTCATGCTGAACCTGTTTCCGCACCCACCGCGCCACAGGCGACACCATCGGAAGGATGAGTGGATGCTGAAACAGGTTCAGCATGACGAAGAAGGGTTCAGCGATCGCGCCGGCCGAGCAGGCGCAGGCGCAGCGCGTTGAGCTTGATGAAGCCCGCCGCGTCGCGCTGGTCATAGGCGCCGGCGTCATCCTCGAAGGTGACGACCTTCTCGGAGTAGAGGCTGTGCGGGCTCTTGCGGCCAATGACATGGACGCCGCCCTTGTAGAGCTTGAGGCGCACCGTGCCCGCCACCTTGGCCTGGCTGTGGTCGATCGCGGCCTGGAGCATCTCGCGCTCCGGCGAGAACCAGAAGCCGTTGTAGATCAGCTCGGCATAACGCGGCGCCAGCTCGTCCTTGAGGTGGGCGGCGCCGCGATCGAGCGTGATCTGCTCGATCGCGCGATGGGCGAGGTGGAGGATGGTGCCGCCCGGCGTCTCGTACATGCCGCGGCTCTTCATGCCGACGAAGCGGTTCTCGACGAGATCGAGCCGGCCGATGCCGTGGGTGCGGCCGAGGTCGTTGAGCCTGGCGAGCAGGCTCGCCGGCGACAAGGCCTCGCCGTTCACCGCGATCGCGTCGCCGCGCTCGAAATCGATGGTGATGATCTCGGGAGTGTCCGGCGCGTCCTCCGGGTTGACGGTGCGCGAGAAGACATAGTCGGGCACCTCCTCCCACGGATCTTCCAGCACCTTGCCCTCGGACGAGGTGTGGAGGAGGTTGGCGTCGGTGGAGAAGGGGGCCTCGCCGCGCTTGTCCTTGGGCACCGGAATCTGGTGCGCCTCGGCATATTCGATCAGCCGGGTGCGGCTGGTGAGATCCCATTCGCGCCACGGCGCGATCACCTTGATGTCGGGATTGAGCGCGTAATAGCCCAGCTCGAAGCGGACCTGGTCATTGCCCTTGCCGGTGGCGCCGTGGGAGACGGCGTCGGCGCCGACCTTGGCCGCGATTTCGATCTGGCGCTTGGCGATCAGTGGCCGCGCGATCGAGGTGCCGAGCAGGTAGAGCCCTTCGTAGAGCGCGTTGGCGCGCATCATCGGGAAGACGTAATCCGCGACGAACTCCTCGCGCAGATCGTCGATGAAGATGTTCTCCGGCTTCACCCCCATCAGCAGCGCCTTCTGGCGGGCCGGCTCCAGCTCCTCGCCCTGGCCGAGATCGGCGGTGAAGGTGACGACCTCGCAATTATAGGTCTCGCGCAGCCACTTCAGGATGACGCTCGTGTCGAGACCCCCCGAATAGGCGAGCACGACCTTCTTGACGTCCGACATGGCTGATTCCCTGATCTGATTGGGGGAGAATTGCGCGCGGCCTCTGCCATCGCTGCCCGCCCGGTTCAAGCGCAGGATCATTCAGCGGCCATATAGCCGCTCGCGCCTATCCCCGGCCCCGGCTTTTCCGTGGGGAGTGCAAGACGATGCGTGCCGCTTACTGGATGGGTTTGTGCCTTGCCGCGGCCGTCGCCGCGCCCGCCGCCGGCCTGGCGCAGGGCCAGCCGGCCGGGGATCGGATGAAGGCGATGTTCGATCGCGTCGACACCAATCATGACGGCTATATCAGCCGCGACGAGGCCGATGCCGCGGGCGCCGCGATGCGCCAGCGCATGCAGGAACGCCGCACCGCCCAGCGCGACAAGGCTTTCGCCCGGCTCGACAGCAATGGCGACGGGGCGATCAGCCGGCCGGAATTCGACTCCGCGCCGCGAGTCGCCGGTCAGGCGCGGCGCGGCCAGCCGGGACGCGGCGGGGCGCAGGGCGGCGCCGGCGGCGGCGGCATGCTGTCGGCGATGTTCGACCGCATGGATGCGGATCATGACGGTCGTGTCTCGCTCGCCGAGGCAGAGGCGGCAGCCCAGCAGCGCATGGCGATACGTGGCCGGCGGGCGCCGGCCGGCGATGCGAGCGAGCGGCCGCTGGGCGAGGGACGGAACTGACCGGCTGAAGCCCCTCTCCCCTGACGCGGGGGAGAGGGCCTCAGGCCGGGATCGCCGCCTGCTTCTCCTCGACCAGCCGGTCGAGCTCGGCGCGGCTCTTGCGCTGCGCCTCGGTCTTGAGCTGGCCGCAGGCCGCCGCGATGTCCCGCCCGCGCGGGCGGCGAACCGGCGCCGAGATGCCACTTTCGAAGACGATCTCCGAAAAACGCGCGACCCGCTCCGGGTCGGACGTCTCATAGGGCGCGCCCGGCCACGGGTTGAACGGGATGAGATTGACCTTGGCCGGCAGCTTGTACTTCTTGAGCAGGCGGACCAGCTCGCGGGCGTCCGCGTCGCTGTCGTTCTTGTCCTTCAGCATCACATATTCGAAGGTGATGCGCCGCGCGTTGTTGGCGCCCGGATAGGCGGCGCAAGCCTCGAGCAGCTCCTCGAGGCCATATTTGCGATTGAGCGGCACGATCTCGTCGCGCACCTCCTTGGTCACGGCATGGAGCGACACGGCGAGGTTGACGCCGATCTCCTCGCCGGCCCGGGCCATCATCGGCACCACTCCCGAGGTGGAGAGCGTGATGCGCCGACGCGACAGCGCGAGCCCATCGCCATCCATGACGATGCGCAGCGCGTCGCGCACCGCGTCGAAATTATAGAGCGGCTCGCCCATGCCCATCAGCACGATGTTGGTCAGCATCCGCCCATCCGGGCTGGACGGCCATTCGCCGAGCGCGTCGCGCGCCAGCATCACCTGGCCGACGATTTCGCCCGCGGTGAGGTTGCGCACCAGCCGCATCGTGCCGGTGTGGCAGAAACGGCAGTTGAGCGTGCAGCCCACCTGGCTGGAGACGCAAAGCGTGCCCCGGTCGGCGTCGGGGATGAACACCATCTCGTAATCCTGGCCGTCGACGCCGCGCAGCAGCCATTTGCGGGTGCCGTCGGTGGATACCTGCGCCTCGACCACTTCCGGCCGGCTGATCGCGAAGCGCATGGCGAGCCATCCGCGCATGTCCTTGGCGATGTCGGTCATCACCGCGAAATCGGTGGCGCCGCGATTGTAGATCCAGTGAAATATCTGCTTGGCGCGCAGCTTCGCCTGGCGCGGATCGAGCTGCGCTTCGGACAGGGCGGCGCGGATCTCGGCGATGGAAAGGCCGATCAGGTCGATGCGCCCATCCGGCCGCTGCGGCATGGCGCGCGGCACGGGCACCGGGTCGACAAGACCCGGAATCGGCATGGTCACGGGAGCGTTCATCGCGCGCACATAAGCGAAACGCGGTGTTTTTTCTAGCGCGCCGGGCAGGCGAGCGTCGCGGCGTCGATCGCGCTCGCCGCGCCGCCCAGCGCGTAGGCGTCGCGGAAGCGCCGGCCATCGGTGCCGGTGGCGTCGATGCGCAGCGTCTCTCCCGTCCGCATCGCGGCGATGATCGCGGCATCGGCATGGGCATTGGCGCCGCGCGCCTCCTGGCCGGTGGCCGGCAGGATGATGGCGCGGTCGTCAACCGTCAGGCGCACCGGGGCACCCGGCGCGACCGGGCGGCTGAGATGGACCCGCACCGCCCGCTGCCGCCCGGGGAAATGGGCGACGGCAACGAAGCCCCGCGGCGCGCGCGGGGTGCGCGCGATGGCGTAGCAGCGCGGCGGGTCCCGGTCCCGGAAGGCCGCCCATCCCTGCCAGGCGCCGAGCAGATCGCGCCCAGCGGCCGGGCTGGCCAGCAGGACGGTCGCGAACGCCAGCATCATCGCCTTGCCGAGCATGGACGGGGTCATGGCCGGACTGTGACACCTGCGCAACAGTTTATGACGTTTAGGTGGCGTTCATGAAAAGCCGGCCCGGATGCCCCATCTGGGCTCCGTCCTCTCCACGAGGGCAAAAGAGTAAGGAGTTGCTTATGCGTAATCTTGTTCTCGCCGCGATGTTTGCGGCGACCGCAGCCGCGCCCGCTTTGGCGCAGGACGCTGCCGCCTCGTTCACGGGGCCGCGCGTCGAGGGAATCGTCGGCTGGGATCGGGTCAGCAATGACGGGCATGACGATGGCGTCACCTATGGCGTCGGCGCCGGCTATGACATGCGCTTCGGAAATCTCGTCGCCGGCGTCGAGACGGAGCTCAGCGATTCCAACGTCAAGCAATGCTATGGCGTGAGCGTCGGCGGCAATGGCGTGTGCGCCAGCATGGGTCGCGACATCTATGTCGGCGGCCGCGTCGGCACGGTGCTCGGCGATCGCACGCTGCTTTATGCGAAGGCGGGCTACACCAATGCCCGCGCCAGCCTCGCGGTGACGACGCCGAACGGCACCACCCGCGCCCATGAGAATCTCGACGGCGTGCGCGTCGGCGCCGGCGCCGAATATGCGCTGACCTCGAACGCCTATCTCAAGGCCGAGTATCGCTATTCCAATTATCAGGACGGCTTCAGCCGCAACCAGCTGGTCGGGGGCTTCGGCTTCCGTTTCTGAGCCGGGTCGCCTGTCACTGAAAACGAAGAGGCCGGGGCGGAAGCGCTCCGGCCTCTTTCGCTTGGCAAAGAGCGCGCTATAACCGCCTTCCAAGAGCATTTCGGGGACAATGATGAAGGCGACGATCGAGCGCGCAACCCTCCTTCGGGGGCTGAGCCATGTCCAGTCCGTGGTCGAGCGCCGCAACACTATTCCGATCCTGTCCAACGTCCTCATCGAGGCGCAGGGCGGCGAGGGCCTCAAGCTGATGGCGACGGACCTCGACCTGCAGGTGGTCGAGACGGTCGCCGCCGCGATCGACCAGCCCGGCGCGACGACGGTTTCGGCCCACACCCTGTTCGACATCGTGCGCAAGCTGCCCGAGGGATCGCAGGTCCAGCTCACCGCGGCGGAGGGCAAGATGCAGGTCGTCGCCGGCCGCGCCCGCTTCAACCTCGCCACGCTGCCGCGCGACGATTTCCCGGTGATCGCCGAGGGCGAGCTGCCGACCCGGTTCGAGCTTCCCGCCGAGACGTTGAAGCAGATCATCGACAAGACGCGCTTCGCGATCTCCACGGAGGAGACGCGCTATTATCTCAACGGCATCTTCCTGCACGTCTCGGACGAGACGCAGCCGGTGCTCAAGGCGGCGGCCACCGACGGCCACCGCCTGGCCCGCGTCACCGTGGCGCGGCCCGAGGGCGCGTCGGGGATGCCGGACGTGATCATTCCCCGCAAGTGCGTGGCGGAGCTGCGCAAGCTGCTCGACGAGGTGGACGGCTCGGTCGCGATCTCGTTGTCGACCTCCAAGATCCGCTTCGGGCTGGGCAATGCCACGCTCACCTCCAAGCTGATCGACGGCACTTTCCCGGATTATTCGCGCGTCATCCCGACCGCGAACGACAAGCTGCTCAGGATCGACCCGAAGAGCTTCATGGAAGGCGTCGACCGCGTCGCCACCATCGCCAGCGAGAAGACCCGCGCCGTGAAGATGGCGCTGGATCGCGACAAGATCATCCTCTCCGTCACCTCGCCGGAAAACGGCACGGCGGCCGAGGAAGTGCCCGGCGATTATAGCGCGGCGGGTTTCGAGATCGGCTTCAACGCCCGCTATCTGCTCGACATCCTCGGCCAGATCGAGGGGGATCAGGTGGAGGTGCATCTGGCCGACGCAGCCGCGCCGACGCTGATTCGCGAGAACGACAAGGCCGCCGCGCTTTACGTGCTGATGCCGATGCGGGTGTGAGCGCCGGCGGGCTCCGGCGGAAACGGGTTTGACTGCGCCATTAACCACATGAGATGACTGGCCCCGGGAATCACTGAGGGGTGTCACATGGGGATTCGGCGCTTCCGTCTTGCGACGCTTCTGCTCGCCTGCGCCACAGGCGTCGGCGAGGCGGCGGTGGTCGTCAATCCGATCCCGCCGATCCAGCCGGGGCTGAGCGTCGGCATCGAGAAGTTCACCAATGTCCCCGCCTCCCAGCTCAATCTGGCGCGTACCGGCGCGCAAGGGCTGAAGGCGGTCGACGACGGATCAGGCCGGCTGTTCATTCCGGACAGTCGCGGCGTACTCTACGTCACCACCACCGCCGGCGGCACGCCCACCCCCTATCTCGACCTGCGCGCCCAGAATATCGGCTTCTCCAACGCCGCCGATCCCACCCAGACCGGGCTGATGAGCGTCGCCTTCCACCCGAATTTCGGCAAAGATCCGCAGAAGCCGGGCTACAATATCTTCTACACCATCGACACCACCGCTGCCGGCGCCGGCCAGTCGGACTGGCCGTCGGGGGCGTCGCCGGCCAGCCATGACGATGTCGTGCGCGAATGGACGGTCGCCGATCCGACGGCGTCGACCGCCCAGATCCTCTCCCAGCGCGAGGTGATGCGCGCCGCCCAGCCGGAGCGCGATCACGGGCCGGGCACCATCGCCTTCAACCCGGCCGCCACCGAGGGCAGCGCCGATTATGGCAAGCTCTATATCGGCCTCGGCGACGGCGGCGGCGTCAACGATCCGCTCAACAACGCCCAGAATCTGCAAACGCCGTTCGGCAAGATCCTGCGCATCGACCCCACCGATCCCGACGGCGCCGGCCCGCTCAGCTATGGGACGCCGGCCGACAATCCGCTGGTCGGCGATGTCGGCGCGCGCGGCGAGGTATGGGCTTATGGCCTGCGCAACCCCCAGCATTTCAGCTGGGACGAGAGCGGCCGGATGATCATCGCCGATATCGGTCAGGAGCAGATCGACGAGGTGAATATCGGCATGGCCGGCGCCAATTATGGCTGGCCGCTGCGCGAGGGCACCTTCGCCCACAGCCCCGACAAGGGCGACACCAACATCTATGACAGCCCGGCGAATGGCGGCCTCTACGTCGATCCGATCGGCCAATATGATCACGAGGAAATCCAGCGCGACGGGCTGTCGCGGCTGGCCAGCATCGGCGGCGCCTTCGTTTATGAGGGCGATCTGGTGCCGGCGCTGGACGGGATGATCCTGCTCAGCGATCTCGTCTCGGGCCGGCTGTTCTACTTCGATCCGGCCGATGCCATCGGCGGGCCGGCAATGCTGCGCGAGCTGCTGCTGACCATGGACGGGCTCGCCGTCACGCTGCGCGACCTCGAAGGCTATGGCGGCCAGCGACGGGTCGACCTGCGCCTCGGGGTCGATGCCGATGGCGAGATCTACATGATCACCAAGGGAGACGGCGCCATTTATCGGTTCGCGGCGAACGGCGTGCCGGAGCCGGCGACGTGGCTGTCGATGATCCTCGGCCTTGGCCTGGCGGGCGCTGCGCTGCGGCGGCGACAGAGGCGGGTTCGCCTCGCCTGATCCTTTGTTCTAGAGGCGGGAGATGGCCGTCGCCCGCCTCGCGCTCACCGATTTCCGTTCCTATGCCGATGCGCTGATCGCACCGGGCGCCGGCTTCGTCGTTCTCACCGGCGAGAATGGCGCCGGCAAGACCAACGTGCTGGAGGCTGTCTCCCTGTTCGCGCCGGGGCGCGGCCTCAGGGGTGCGGCCCTGTCGGAAATGGCCCGCGGTCAGGGGCCGGGCGGCTTCGCGGTGGCGGCGCGCCTCGACGACGGTACCGAGCTTGGCACGGGCACCCTGGCCACCGCGCCCGAGCGCCGTCAGGTCCGCATCAACGGGGCCGGCGCGGCGGCGGCGGCGCTCGCCCAACGCCTCTCGATATTGTGGCTGACGCCGGCGATGGACCGGCTGTTCGTGGAGGGCGCCGGCGGGCGGCGACGCTTCCTCGATCGGCTCGTTCTCGCCCTCGATCCCGGCCATGCCGCGCATGCCACCCGCTACGAGGCGGCGATGCGCGCGCGCAACCGCCTGCTCGCCGAGCCGGACGGGGCGGACCCCGCCTGGCTCGCCGCGCTCGAAGCGGGCATGGCCGAGCATGGCGAGGCGATGGCGGCGGCGCGCGCCGAGGCGGTGGCGCTGCTTGGCCAGCGCCTCGCCGGCCAGCCGCGCGGGCCGTTCGCCCGCGCCGGCCTTGCGCTGGAGGGTTGGGCGCGCGCGCCACAGGGACTGGCGGCGGAGCTGCGCGCCTCGCGCGGGCGGGACGGGGCGGCGGGGCGCACGCTGGTCGGCCCGCACCGCACCGATCTCGCCGTCACCCATCTCGACAAGGATCAGCCGGCGGCACGCTGCTCGACCGGCGAGCAGAAAGCGCTGCTGCTCGGCCTCGTCCTCGCCCATGCCGATCTCGTCGCCGAGCGCAGCGGCCGGCGGCCGATCGTGCTGCTCGACGAGGTGGCGGCCCATCTCGATCCGTCACGCCGCGCCGCCCTGTTCGATCGCCTTGCCGGCGAGGGCGGCCAGGTGTGGATGACGGGCACGGAGGAAGCGCTGTTCGCCGGGCTTTCCGGCGATGTGACGTGGCTCTCCGTCGCGGGCAGCGCAATCCGTTCCGGCTAGGACCATTTTGCTTGGGTTCGCGCCGCCGAGTCCCTATATCCTCGCCATGGCAAGCACTCCCGAAAGCAATGAATACGGCGCCGATTCCATCAAGGTGCTGAAGGGCCTCGACGCCGTGCGCAAGCGCCCCGGCATGTATATCGGCGATACCGATGACGGCTCCGGCCTCCACCATATGGTGTTCGAGGTTTCCGACAACGCCATCGACGAGGCGCTGGCCGGCCATTGCGACCGGGTGGTGATCACTCTCAACGCCGACGGCTCGGTGTCGGTCGAGGATAATGGCCGCGGCATCCCTACCGGCATCCATGCCGAGGAAGGCGTGTCGGCCGCCGAGGTGATCATGACCCAGCTTCATGCCGGGGGCAAATTCGAGAATGCCTCGGACAGCAACGCCTACAAGGTCTCGGGCGGCCTGCATGGCGTCGGTGTGTCGGTGGTCAACGCGCTCAGCGATTTCCTCGACCTGACGATCTGGCGCGACGGGGAGGAGCATTATATGCGCTTCCGCCGCGGCGATGCCGAGGCGCCGCTGCGCGTGGTCGGCCCGTCCGAGGGCAAGCGCGGCACCCGCGTCACCTTCATGCCGTCGGCCGAGACGTTCAAGATCACCGAATTCGATTTCGAGAAGCTGGAGCACCGCTATCGCGAGCTCGCCTTCCTCAATTCGGGCGTGCGCCTGTTCCTGAACGACGCCCGCCATGCCGAGCCGAAGACGGTGGAGCTTTATTATGAAGGCGGCATCGCGGCCTTCGTGAAGTGGCTGGATCGCGCCAAGACGCCGCTGATCCCGGACCCGATTTCGGTCACCGGCCAGCGCGACGATGTCGGCATCGACGTCGCGCTGGAATGGAATGACAGCTATTATGAGCAGGTCCTCTGCTTCACCAACAACATCCCGCAGCGCGACGGCGGCACCCATCTCGCCGCGTTCCGCGCCGCGCTGACCCGCACGCTCAACAATTATGCGGAGAAGTCGGGCGCGCTGAAGAAGGAGAAGGTCAGCCTCACCGGCGACGACATGCGCGAGGGGCTGACCGCGATCGTCTCGGTGAAGCTGCCGGATCCGAAATTCTCGAGCCAGACCAAGGACAAGCTGGTCTCCTCCGAGGTGCGCCAGCCGCTGGAAGCGCTGATGGCCGACAAGCTTGCGGAATGGCTTGAGGAAAATCCCGCCCATGCCCGCTCGATCGTGCAGAAGATCATCGACGCGGCCGCCGCGCGCGAGGCAGCCCGGCGCGCGCGCGAGCTGACCCGGCGCAAGGGGGTGATGGACATCGCCTCCCTGCCCGGCAAGCTCGCCGACTGTCAGGAGCGCGATCCCGCCAAGTCCGAGCTGTTCCTGGTCGAGGGCGATTCGGCCGGCGGCTCGGCCAAGCAGGGGCGCGATCGCCATTTCCAGGCGATCCTGCCGCTCAGGGGCAAGATCCTCAACGTCGAGCGCGCGCGCTTCGACCGGATGCTGTCGTCGAAGGAAATCGGCACGCTCATCCAGGCGATGGGCACCGGCATCGGTCGCGACGATTTCAACATCGAGAAGCTGCGCTACCACAAGATCGTGATCATGACCGACGCCGATGTCGACGGCGCGCATATCCGCACGCTGCTGCTCACCTTCTTCTACCGGCAGATGCCGGAGATCATCCAGAACGGGCATCTCTTCATCGCCCAGCCGCCGCTCTACAAGGTGAGCAAGGGCCGATCGGAGGTCTATCTCAAGGATAATGCCGCCCTAGACGATTATCTGATCGACGCCGGCCTTTCCGGCGTGGTCCTGGAATCGCCGTCTGGCGCGCGCAGCGGCGTCGATCTGCGCGCGCTGGTCGAGCATGCCCGGCGCATGCGCATGCTGATGGCCTATGTGCCGGGCCGCTATGATCCGGTGGTGGTCGAGGCGCTGGCGCTGGTCGGCGGCTTCGACCCGACGGTGCTGGATCGCTCGGCCGCGGCCGAGCGCGTTGCCGGCTGGCTCGGCCGGGCCGATGCCGAGGCGAGCTGGTCGGCCGAGATCGGGCCGGATGGCGGCTATCACCTCAAGCGCCTGTGGCGCGGCGTCACCGATCATCACCTCGTCGATGCCGGTTTCGTCGGCTCCGCCGAGGCGCGCAAGCTGCACGGCCTGGCCGGCGAGCAGGCGGAATCCTACGCCGTCGTCGCCCGCCTCATCACCCAGAAGCAGGCCGAGCGCGGGGACGAGGAGGAGGCGCCTGTCGCCGACGCGCGCGGCACGTTGATCGCGCGTCCGTCGCAATTGCTCGACGCGGTGCTGGCCGCCGGCCGCAAGGGCCTCGCCATATCCCGCTACAAGGGGCTGGGCGAGATGAACGCCGACCAGCTGTGGGAGACGACGCTCGATCCCGCCAACCGCTCGATGCTGAGGGTCGAGGCGGTGCAGGCCGATCTCGCCGACGAGATTTTCACCCGGCTGATGGGCGACGTCGTGGAGCCGCGCCGCGAGTTCATCCAGGAGAATGCGCTGTCCGTCGCCAATCTCGACGTGTGAGGGGGGCGCCGGTCGCCGGTGACCGGGGCGCGACATGTCGCTGGGCATAAGCCTGATCGTTCTGCTCGCCGCGGTGCTGCACGCGAGCTGGAATGCGCTGCTCCGCGCCGGCGAGGACCGGCTCTGGTCGATCACGGTTATGTGCATCGCCATCGCCCTGGTCTGCGCGGCGCTGGTCCCGTTCGTCGACGTCCCGGCCGCGGCGAGCTGGGGGTGTGTGGTCACCTCTGCCCTGCTGCATGTCGGCTACAATCTCTTCCTGGTGCGGACCTATCGCAGCGGCGACCTCGGCCAGACCTATCCCATCTCGCGGGGAAGCTCGCCCCTCCTCGTCACGCTGGGCGCGGCGCTGTTCGTGGGCGAGCTGCCCGATGCGGCCAGCATGGCGGGGGTCGCGCTCATATCCGGCGGGATCATATCGCTCGCCTTCCAGGGCCAGCGGCGCGAGCGCGGCATCGGCACCCTCCCTTATGCTCTGGGCACCGGCTGCTTCATCGGCGCCTATAGCGTCACCGACGGCATCGGCGTGAGGCTCTCCGGTGCGCCGCTCGGCTATACGCTATGGATGTGCATGCTGTGGGGGCTGATGGCGCCGCTGGCCTATGCCGTTGCACGCGACTGGCGCTCGCTGGTGCGAGGTCCGCGCGAAACCGCCATGGCGGCGGTCGGCGGGGTCGTCTCGCTCGTCGCCTATGGTATCGTCATCTTCGCCATGTCGCTCGGTCCGATGGGGCCGGTCTCCGCACTTCGCGAAAGCAGCGTCGTATTCGCTGCGCTGATCGGACGGCTGTTCCTGGGCGAGCGGCTGTCCGTCTATCGCATCGGCGCGTGCCTCGTCGTGGTGGCCGGGGCGCTGCTGATCGGTCATGGAGAAGGAGGCCGGCCGGCCCGCCTATCGCCGGGCGCGGCGACGACCCCTTCGGCAAGGGCGCCGGCGTCTGGCGATGGGGGAAAGTCGTTCTGAACGATCGATGTCGGATTTCTTTACGCCTCCGTGTCGATTCAGCGCGTTCTTAACCTTGATTAGTTCGGGAATCCGGCATTTCGCCGAACATGGCACGGAATATGCTTCATCCTGGCGTCTGTAGTTGACCGGGGTGGATGACATGAAGACTTTTGCGATACCAGTTCTTGCGGCGGTTGCCGCAGCGTCGATGCTCGGCGGTACGGCCAGCGCCGCTGCGCCGACCAAGTGCGACACGACGGGCGTCGCCACGCTCGCCGATCTGTCGGTGACCGGCGGCACGGTGGTCGGCGTGTGCGGGTTCTTCGACAAGAACAAGGTCGGCGACGCCGACACCATCGATTTCGCGCTCGATCAGCTGGGCCTCGCCTATGACGGCACGTCGCTGTCGCATATCGCCAGCAATTACAGCGCCGCCGGCACCAGCTTCCTCAGCGACCTCGGCGTGAGCGCGCTCTACGGCGATATCTATGTCGCTTTCCACACCGGCGCCGCGGCACCGTGGGGCAACAGCACCGCCTTCTTCCACATTGTCGCTGGGCCCGGCGGCGTCACCGCGATCGTGCCGAACACGAACGGTCTGGCCCTGTCCAACGCGACCCTGTTCGACGCCAGCCTGACGCCCCCGACGAGGCCGTCGGTGCCTGAGCCTGCGACCTGGGCCATGATGCTGATCGGCTTCGGCATGATCGGTTTCGCGCTGCGCGATCGCCGGACATCGCTCGCCGCCTGATCCGGATCGGGGGCCTTCCCGCGGAGGCCCCCGGCCCTGGGAACCGCATCGCCGCGGCGGAGTTTTCCGCACCGGAGGAGCGGGGCCGGGCCGAAGCCGTGGACGATGGGTCCATGCGCGTCGACAGCCTCATCCGATGTCCGGAGCAGCTGTTGATGAGCGACCCTTACGATCATTCGCCCGAAGCGGGCTATCTCTACAATCGTGCCGAACAGGAATTGAACCAGGCCCAGCAGGCCATTCACCCGGCTGCGGTGAAGGCTCATTATCTGCTCGCGGGCTATTATCTCGATCGCGTCTATGGCTCGCCGGAGTCGGCTTCCGCCCCGCCGATCGCGTCTTACACCGCCTCCTCGACGGGGAGCGAGACGGCGAGCGGGCTGGAATAAGGAGCGCCGGGGCCGATCTCGTCGAGCGCTCGCTCGATGCGGGCGATGAGCTGGTCCTTCTCGGCCGCGGAGAGCGGCCCGGACCGGCCCCGGGCCCACAGCTCCGCCGCCTCGGGATTCGCCATCCAGCGGACGCGATCAAGGATCGCGGACAGCCTCGTCGAAAACGGCTCCACCTCGCTCAAGTCCCTCTCCCCGGCTGCGAAGGCCGCCATCTTTAGGCGGGCGAACCTTGATCCTTGCTGTCCGGGATTGCAGCGCGGGGCCGGCTCAGGCGGGCGGCGCGGGGCGGGCGTCGCGTGCCGCCTGCGCGCGGCGATTGGCCTGCGAGACGCTGCCGACCTGGCGGCCGGGGATATGGGATTTGCCCCGCCGGTTCGGGCGCGGTCTCGGGTCGGGCGCGGGCGCGGGCGAGGGGGAGGGTGCCGGCCGCAGCCATTGCTCGCCCGTCTTGCGCAACGCCAGCGCCCGGCGGGCGCCGTCGCCGATCACCGCCCGCGCCGTCATCCGGGCGAGGCGGCTGGCCTCGGCGTTCACCCGCTTCAAAGCCTGGGCGAACAGCTGCCGGCGCCGGCCGGGATGATCGGCGAGGCCCGGAAAGCTGCCGCCACGCGGTTCGGCCTTGCCGCGAATCTCGCGCATCTTGTGGTGGAGGAGCGTACGCTCGCGGTCGCGCAGCGCGCGCAGCCGCCGGCGCAGCTCGTGGAGCGCGTCGAGGCCATGCTCGTAAATGGCCGGATGGTGGGTGGTGCGGACCAGCTGCTGCTCGTCATGGCTGAGCAGCCGCGCTTCGGTCCTGCGGGATGCGGACATGGTCGGTCTCCTACCCGGCTTGGCGGCAGGATAGCGAATGATCTGCGTCCCTATCTTCTTGAATTAGCGCCAGTTCGGCGCAAATCGTCAGGCCAGCGGATAGCGTGCGACCACCTCATAGGCGGCACCATCGGTGCCGAGATGGCTTTCGTACAGGCAGAAATCCTCGGCGTCGAAAGGGCCGATCGTGGCACCGGCGCTCGCCACGAAGCCGCCGATATCGCCGGCGTGGGCGCCGAATCGGGCGAGCGTGACATGCGGCAGATAGGCCCGCCCCTCCGGCTCCAGCCCGACCCGGACCAGCGCCTGGTCGATCTTGTTGTGAAGCTGGGTGAGCGCCGCCTGCGGTCGCGCGCCGATCCACAGGCTGTCGATGCGGCCGCGCCGATCGAACTGGCCGATGCCCTCCAGCGTCACGGCGATCGGCGCGTGATGGACGGTGCCGAGAGCGGCGGCGGCATCCTCGGCGCGGTGACGATCGAGCTCGCCGATGAAGCGCAAGGTCAAATGGAGCTGCGCGTCCGACTGCCAGCGCGCGCCGATGATCCCGCCCATCAGCGCGAGAAGCCGGGCGCGAATCGGCCGCGGCGGCTGGATGGCGACGAACAGGCGATGCATGGCGGACGTGGTCCCTTCGGGTCTGTTCGGGAATGCGCGGGAGGCGCGCACTCCCGAACGCGATTCGCAGCCTACCGCCTTTCCGGACAGTGGCCAGCCCACCGCCGGTGAGGCGGGATTGTTACGCTTTGTTTCCGGCGGATATATGCATTGGGCCACCGGCTTGAATTAAGACCCCCTATGTCCGATATTGGCGGTACCGGCGCTGTCGCCGGGGAAGGAGTTTTTTCGACGATGGCTAACTGGTCTGACCCCCGCACGACGTCCGCCGTGCCGCGCTCCGCGGGCTCCGCCCGCGAGGCCGCGTTTGACGCGGGGCTGCGGTCGTACATGCTGTCGATCTACAACTATATGGCTTCGGGCGTGCTGCTCACCGGCATCGTCGCGCTGCTCTTCGCCAGTTCGGGCTATGCCCAGCAGGTGATGGTGACGCCGCTGCGCTGGGTGATCATCCTCGCGCCGCTGGCGTTCGTGATGGTGCTGAGCTTCGGCATCCAGCGTTTGCAGGAATCGACCGCCAAGCTGCTGTTCTGGCTGTTCGCGGTGGCGATGGGCCTCAGCCTGTCGACGCTGTTCCTGGTCTATACCGGCCAGTCGATCGCGACGACCTTCTTCGCGACGGCGGCGGCGTTCGGCGGCCTCAGCCTGTGGGGCTACACCACCAAGCGTGATCTGTCGGGCTTCGGCACCTTCCTGATCATGGGCGTGGTCGGCCTGCTCATCGCCAGCCTGATCAACCTCTTCCTGCAGTCGTCCGCGCTGCAGATGATGGTGAGCTTCCTGGGCGTGCTGCTCTTCGCGGGGCTGACCGCCTATGACACGCAGAAGCTGAAGAGCCTCTATTTCCAGGTCGCCGGCACCAGCTTTATGGGCAAGTCGGTGATCATGGGCGCGCTGACGCTCTATCTCGACTTCGTGAACATGTTCACCTTCCTCCTCCAGTTCATGGGCGACCGCCGCTAAGCGGCTTTCCCCGGACGGGACAAGGCGGCCCGGCGGAGCGATCCGCCGGGCCTTTTCTTTCGGCTAGATCGCCGCCTGCATGAACACCACGTCCACCCAGCGGCCGAACTTGAAGCCGGCCTCGTCGAGCCGGCCCGCGTCGGTGAAGCCGAAGCGCCGGTGAAGCGCGATCGAGCCCAGATTGGCGCTGTCGCCGATCACCGCGATCATCCGGCGGAAGCCCGCCGCCCGCGCCGCCGGGATCAGCGCGGCCATCAGCGCCGCGCCGACGCCCGCGCCCATCGCGCCCGGCGCGACATAGACCGAATCCTCGCAGGCATAGCGATAGGCGGCGCGGTCGCGGAACTGGGCAGCATAGGCATAGCCGATCACCGCCCCGTCCGCGTCCGTCGCCACCAGCCAGGGCCAGCCGCGCGCCGCGACCGCCGCGAAGCGCCCGCCCATCCCGGCAGCGTCCGGGGGCACCTCCTCGAAAGTGCCGGTGCCGTGCAGCACATGATGAGCGTAGATGGCGGCGATCGCTGCGACATCGTCGGCCGTCGCCGCCCGGATGGTGGCCGCCTCCGTCACCTGGCCGGCATCGCGGCATCGTCCAGCGCCGCCGCGCGCAGCGCCGCCGGGCGATCCTTCACCCGGTCATGAAAGGCGTGGAAGGCCGGCCGGTCCTCGATCGACTTGAAGGCGAGGCCGAAGCCGAGATGGCTGCCGATATAGAGATCGGCGGCGGTGAAGCGGTCGCCTGCCAGCCAGCCGCCGCGGCCATTCGCCTCGGACACGGCCTGATCCAGCGTCTCCATCACCTGCGCGAAGCTGCCATAGCCCATCATCCGCTCCCGCTCGGCCGGCACGGTAATACCGAGGGCGTGGTTGCTGACCGCCGCCTCGACCGGGCCGGCGCCGAAGAACAGCCAGCGATAATAGGCGCCACGCTCCGCCGAGCCGGGCGCGGGCGCCAGCCCGGCTTCGGGAAAGGCGTCGGCGAGATAGGCGCAGATCGCGGCGCATTCGGTGACGACGGCGTCGCCATGGCGGATCGCCGGCACCTTGCCCATCGGGTTGACCGCCAGATATTCGGGCGACTTCATCGTCGTGCCATAATCGAGCAGCACCGTGTCATAGGGCTGTCCGGTCTCCTCCAGCATCCAGCGGATCATGCGTCCGCGCGACATGGGGTTGGTGTAGAATGTCAGTCCGGCCATCGTCCCTCTCCCTCATCCGACTCGACGGGAACGGATTAGGAACAAATTCCCCGGTCAGGCAAGCCGCTGATTGAAGAAGGCGATGGTGCGATCCCAGGCGAGGCGCGCGGCAGCGGCGTCATAGCCGGACGCCTCCGCGTCGTCGAAGGCGGCGGCGACGCCCGGGTAGAAATAGGCCGTCACTTCCTTGCCGGCGCGTTGCAGCGCCTTCACCCACGCCTCGCCGGATCTGTTGGCGCGCGCATCCAGCCCGGCGAGATGCAGCATCATCGGTGCCGAAACCCTGGTGGCCTCCGCGGCACTGGGCGCCGGGCCGTAATAGGCGACCCCGCCGCGCAGCGTCCGGCCGGCGACCACGGCGACGCGGCTGGCCATGGTGCCGCCCCATGAAAAGCCCATCACCCCGATCGCGCCGGAGGTACGCCTTTCGCGCGTCAGCCAGCGCATCACGCCGACCACATCGAGGGCGGCGCCGGCCGGATCAAGCGTGGCGGCAAGCGCGCGCGCCTGACCCTCGTCGGCCGGAGTCCCGCCCGCCGGCGACAGCAGATCGGGCGCGAAGGCCGCGAAGCCTTCCAGCGCCAGCCGCCGCGCCACGTCGCGGATCGACGGCGTCAGTCCGCGGTCGTCATGGATGACGATCACGCCCGGCCGGCGATCGCCGCCGAATTTCTGCTGCACGAAATAGCCGCGCGTCTCGCGGCTGCCGGGCTCGGAGGCGGTGACATATTGCGCGTCGAGCCGATCATCCTCCTCGGGCACGATCAGGGCTGCGGCATGGGCGGGGGCCAGGGCGCCGAGCAGTTCGGCCGCGACGGCGCCGCCCGCCAGTCGGGTAAGACCGGCGATGAAGGCGCGACGGCGCATGTCGGACTCGGTCACAGACAGTCTCCCCCCCCAACGCCACATGAGAGCGGCGCGAGGATAGCGCCGCCGCCGGTGGCGACAAGCGCCCCGCCCGTCGTATCGGCCATAAAACGACGGAAACCCGCCATTAATGCCATCCGTTGAAGATTTGCTTTCCGAAGCAGGAGGGCGAATCCGCAAGGAGAAAGAGGATGACCGAGCAGAAGCAAGGCGGCGGCAGCGCCAGCCAGGACCGGCAGGACGCCGGCCGCCAGCAGCAGCAGGGCCAGCAGAATCTGAACCGCCAGCAGAACCAGCAGCGCAGCGGTCAGCAGCAGCCGCAGAGCGGCCGCGACCAGCTTCGCGATCGCGACCAGCAGGAGCGCTGACCCGGCACGCGAGGGGTGGAAGCTCTCGCATCAGGGCGTCCCGGCCAGGCCGGGGCGCCCTTGTCCTGTGTGAAGCCACCCGTCGCCCCACCCCCCGGCCCGGCATCCACCCGGCCATGACTGCCGGGCGGCTGGCGAGGCATGGACGCTGAATCAGTTCGGGAAGACAGGCAATGGCGGGGAGGGCCGGCGGTCGCTCCTCACCGTGAACGACAACGGGCCCGCCTCCACCGGGAGACGGGCCCGTCGTTTCACCCACTAACCTATGCCTTGACCTTCGGCTTCGTCTTGCGCTTGCCGGCCTTGGGCGCGGCGCCGACGATCTCGAAGGCGAGCGCGTTGTCCTTGACGTGCACCTTGACCTCGCCGCCATGGACGAGCTTGCCGAACAGCAGCTCCTCGGCCAGCGGCTGCTTCACCTTCTCCTGGATCAGGCGGCCCATCGGCCGCGCGCCATAGAGCTTGTCATAGCCGCGCTCCGTCAGCCACGTCTTGGCCTCGTCGTCGAGCGCGATGTGCACCTCGCGGTCGGCGAGTTGCAGCTCGAGCTGGAGGATGAACTTCTCGACGACGCGGTTGATCACTTCGGTCGGCAGATAGCCGAACGGCACGATCGCATCGAGGCGGTTGCGGAACTCCGGCGTGAACATCTTCTTCACGGCCTCCTCGTCCTCGCCCTCGCGGGTGAGGTTGCCGAAGCCGAGCGATTCACGCGCCATGTCGGCGGCGCCGGCATTGGTCGTCATGATCAGGATGACGTTGCGGAAATCGACCGTCTTGCCGTGGTGATCGGTGAGCTTGCCGTTGTCCATCACCTGCAACAGGATGTTGAACAGGTCCGGATGGGCCTTCTCGATCTCGTCGAGCAGCAGCACGCAATGCGGATGCTGGTCGATGGCGTCGGTGAGCAGGCCGCCCTGATCATAGCCGACATAGCCCGGCGGCGCGCCGATCAGCCGGCTGACCGAATGGCGCTCCATATATTCGGACATGTCGAAGCGCTGGAGCGGGATGCCCATGATCTGCGCCAGCTGGCGGGCGACCTCCGTCTTGCCGACGCCGGTGGGGCCGGAGAACAGATAATTGCCGATCGGCTTGTCGGGATCGCGCAGACCCGCACGGCTGAGCTTGATCGCCGAGGACAGCACCTCGATCGCCTTGTCCTGCCCGAACACCACCCGCTTGAGGTCGGTATCGAGCGAGGCCAGCGCCTTGGTGTCGTCCGACGACACGGACTTGGGCGGGATGCGCGCCATGGTGGCGATCACCGCCTCGATCTCCTTCTGGGTGATCACCTTCTTGCGCTTGGACGGCACCACCAGCATCTGCATCGCGCCGACCTCGTCGATCACGTCGATCGCCTTGTCGGGCAGCTTGCGGTCGTTGATGTAGCGCGCCGACAGCTCCACGGCCGACTTGATCGCGTCGGGCGTGTAGCGGACATGGTGATGCTCCTCGAAGGCGGAGCGCAGCCCGGTGAGGATCTTCACCGTATCCTCGATCGTCGGCTCGTTGACGTCGATCTTCTGGAAGCGGCGGAGAAGCGCACGGTCCTTCTCGAAATGGTTGCGGAATTCCTTGTAGGTGGTCGATCCGATGCAGCGGATGGTGCCCCCCGACAGCGCCGGCTTGAGCAGGTTGGACGCATCCATCGCCCCGCCGGAAGTCGCGCCGGCGCCGATCACGGTGTGAATCTCGTCGATGAACAGCACGGCATGGGGCAGCTTCTCGAGTTCCGTCACGACCTGCTTCAGCCGCTCCTCGAAATCGCCGCGGTAGCGCGTGCCGGCGAGCAGCGCGCCCATGTCGAGCGAGTAGATCACCGCCTCCTTGAGCACCTCGGGCACGTCGCCCTCGATGATCTTGCGCGCCAGCCCTTCGGCGATGGCGGTCTTGCCGACGCCGGGATCGCCCACATAGAGCGGGTTGTTCTTGGACCGGCGGCAGAGGATCTGCACGGTGCGGTCGACCTCGGCGGTGCGGCCGATCAGCGGATCGACGCGGCCGTCCCGGGCCTTCTCGTTGAGATTGACGGTGAACTGCTTGAGCGCGCTCTCGCCCTTCTGCTTGGGCTCGCCCTTGGTCGGCTTCTCCTCGTCGGAACCCTTCACCTCGCGCGTCTCCGTGGGCTGCCCGCCCTTGCCGACGCCGTGGCTGATATAGCTGACGGCATCGAGGCGGCTCATATCCTGCTGCTGCAGGAAATAGACGGCATAGCTCTCCCGCTCGCTGAACAGCGCGACGAGGACATTGCCGCCCGTCACCTCCTCGCGGCCGGAGGACTGGACATGCAGGATGGCGCGCTGGACGACGCGCTGGAAACCCGAGGTCGGCGAGGGATCGGCCTCGCCCTCGACCTTCAGCGCGTCGAGCTCGGTGTCGAGATAAAGCGACACCGCCTCCTTCAGCTCGGCGAGGTCGACGCCGCACGCCGTCATCACCTTGGAGGCATGCTCGTCGCCGCACAGCGCGAGCAGGAGGTGCTCGAGGGTGGCATATTCATGGCGGCGCTGGCTGGCGGCCGACAGCGCATTATGGAGAGTGGTTTCGAGTTCGCGGGCGAATGAAGGCATCTAAATCAATACTCCTTCGGGCGAAGCCCGGGGGCGGCCCTTTTCCCGACCTATGTCGGGTGCCGCCGGCCGTTCATCAAGCGCTGGTGCCGCCCTGCCAGTGGAGCCTGGATCAAGGGTGCGCCATCGACTCATCTCTTGAATAACGCCTCGGCGCTTGCGCGGTGGTTAACGGCGCCCTCGGCATGAGCGCGGCAGCGCGCGATTTCCGCTTCCAGCGCGGCGATGCGGGCGCGCAGCTCGGCCACCGACAGCGGATCGAGGTCCTGCCGGCCCAGCGCCGCCAGCGGATCGTCCACGCGCCGCGGCAGAAGATCGTCCGAATCCATGGAGACAGCGTTGACCGGACAGGCCCTCAAGTCAATAAACCGCGCGCCGGGGCCGGTGACGAGGAGGCTTATGACGCCGAAGACCATGCTGGCCATTGATCCTGCCACCTCCGGCGGGCCGGAACTGCTCGTGCCAGTGACGCGCGACGTGCCCGTGCCCGGCGAGAACGAGGTGCTGATCCGCGTCGCCGCCGCCGGCGTCAACCGGCCGGACCTGTTGCAGCGCCAGGGGCGCTATCCGCCGCCGCCGGGCGCGCCCGCGATCCTCGGGCTGGAGCTGGCCGGCACGATCGTCGCCGCCGGCCCGCGCATGGGCGGGGGCCTGATCGGCGAGCGGGTCTGCGCGCTGGTCGCCGGCGGCGCCTATGCGGAATATGCGGTGGCGCCGGTCGGCCAGTGTCTGCCGGTGACGGACGGGCTGGCGATGATCGAGGCGGCGGCGCTTCCCGAGACACTGTTCACGGTATGGGTCAACCTGTTCGAGCGCGCTTATGCCGGCGACGGCGAATCGGTGCTGGTGCATGGCGGCACCAGCGGCATCGGCACGATGGCCATCGCGCTCGGGCGCCTGTTCAACCTGAGGGTGATCGTCACCTGCGGCACGGATGAAAAATGCGAGCGCGCGCTGGCCCTCGGCGCGGCCCATGCGATCAACTACAACACCACTGACTTCGTCGATGCGGTGCGCGCCGCCACCGGCGGGCGCGGCGTCGACATCGTGCTGGACATGATCGGCGGCGATTATCTGTCCCGCAACCTCGCGGTGCTCGCAGAGGATGGCCGCCATGTCTCGATCGCGGTGCAGCGCGGCGCCACCGCCGAGCTGCCCATCCTGGAGGTGATGCGCCGTCGGCTGACGCTGAGCGGCTCGACGCTCCGGGCTCGCGCAAACGAGTTCAAGGCGCTGGTCCGCGACGAGCTGATGCGCACCGTCTGGCCGCATGTCGCGGCGGGCCGGCTGCGCCCGGTGATCGACCGCGTCCTCCCGCTCGCCGAGGCTCCGGCGGCCCATGCCCGGCTGGAAAGCGGCGAGCATGTCGGCAAGGTGGTGTTGCGGATCGGCGAGGACGCCGATGGATAAGGGGGTGGAATGGAAAAGCTGATTCTCCACGAGGACCCGATCTCGGGCAATTGCTACAAGATCAGGCTCGTCGCCGCGCATCTCGGCCTGCCGCTGGAGCGGCGCGCCTACGATATCCGCAAGGGCGAGACGCGCACGCCGGAATTTCTCGCCGGCGTCAGCGCCAATGGCCGCATCCCGGTGCTCCAGGTCGGCGACCGCTTTCTGGCGGAGAGCGGCGCGGCCTGCTGGTATCTCGCGGAAGGCTCGCCGCTGATCCCCGCCGATCGGTTCGAGCGGGCGGACATGCTGCACTGGATGTTCTTCGAGCAATATCATCACGAGCCCAATGTCGCGACGTTGCGCTTCTGGCTCGGCATCATCGGCGAAGGCGGGCTGAGCGATGCCCAGCGCGCCGCGGTGCCGGGGAGGCGGGCCGCCGGCGAGGCGGCGCTCGCGCTGATGGACGCGCATCTCGCCGGCCATGATTTCTTCGTCGGAGGCGGGCCGAGCCTCGCCGACATCGCGCTCTATGCCTATACCCATGTCGCCGACGAAGGCGGCTTCGCGCTCGAACATTATCCTCATCTCGGCCGCTGGCTGGGGAGGATGGCGGCGCTGCCCGGCCATATCCCGATGGAAGAATAGCCTGATCTTCTTGCCTTCGGACCGCAGCGGGACTAAATCTCGGTGCAACATCAGGCCGTCCCGCTGGGGCGGCCCTTTCTTTATCCGGAGACTTTCCATGGCCCAGCCGCTTATGCCCCACGCCACCGCGTCGTGGCTGGTCGACAACACCTCGCTCAGCTTCGAGCAGATCGCGGCCTTTTGCGGCCTCCACATCCTCGAGGTGCAGGCCATCGCCGACGATACTGCGGCGACCAAGCTCACCGGCCGCGACCCGGTCCGCGCGCACGAGCTGACCATGGACGAGATTGAGAAGGGCCAGCGCGATCCGAAATATCGCCTCGTCATGCAGAAGGGGCCGGAGCCGGTGCGCCGCACCAAGGGGCCGCGCTACACGCCGGTTTCCAAGCGCCAGGACAAGCCCGACGGCATCGCGTGGATCATCCGCAATCATCCCGAGGTGTCGGATGGCCAGATCGGCAAGCTGATCGGCACCACTCGCACGACCATCGCCGCGATCCGCGACCGCACCCATTGGAACATCGCCAACATCGTGCCCAAGGACCCGGTGACGCTCGGCCTGACCAGCCAGCGCGAGCTTGACGCGGTCGTCGCCAAGGCGGCCAAGGCGGCCGGCCTCGAGGCCCCGGTGGACGACCGGCTGGAGGGTGAGCGAGAGGCGCTGATCGGCCAGCTCCGCGCCGAGCGCGAGGCTGCCGCCGGTCGCGGCGCGGCCGTGCCCGGCGCCGAGGACGAGCCCGGCGAGACGCGCAGCTACGCCCTGCCCGAAGGCGTGCAGGATCCGTTCAAGCGCTGACCGGCTGGCTGAAGGGGGCGGTGCCCCCTGAGGACTATTTTGCTGCGCACTCATTTGCTTACGTGAACGTAAGGGGCTAGGCTCGGGCCATGGACCCAGCGCTCCTGTGGCAGACTCATTACGCGCACCCCTTGCCCTGGGCGCAGCAATTCCCGATCCAGTCCGTGCCGGAGATGTTCGCCGCCACCGCGGCGCGAGTGCCGGACGCCGTCGCGATCGACTTCCTCGGCCGCCATTATGATTATGCCGAACTTGCCTCGGGCGTGCGGCGGGTGGCGGCCGGCCTCGCCGCGCTCGGCATCGGCAAGGGCGACCGTATCGGCCTCTATCTGCCGAACGTGCCCCATTATGTGGCGGCCTATTATGGCGCGCTGTCGCTGGGCGCGGTGGTCGTCAATTTCTCGCCGCTTTATTCGGTCGACGAGCTTTGTCATCAGGTCGAGGATTCGGGCGCCCGGCTGCTCTTCACCCTGTCGGCGACGGCGCTGCTCCCCAACGCGCTTGCCGTGCTGGAGCAGACCCGGCTGGAGCGGCTGATCGTCGGATCGGTGGCGGGGGCACTGCCGGCCGCCAAGTCTCTGATCTATCGCCTGTTTCGCAGCGGCGAGACGACGCCCCGCCCGCACGATCCGCGCGTCTGCGCCTTTTCGACGCTGATCGACAATGACGGGGTCTATGCCGCCCCGGCGATCGATCCCGAGGCTGACCTCGCGCTCCTCCAATATACCGGCGGCACCACCGGCATCCCCAAGGGCGCCATGCTCACCCATCAGGCGATCACGGCCAATGCCCGCCAGCAGCGGCTGGTCGATCCGCATGACGGCGAAGTGGACCGGATCATCGGTGTGCTGCCCCTGTTCCACATCTTCGCCAACGCCTGCGTGCTCAACCGCACCGTCCTCGGCGGCGGCGAGATGGTGCTGCTGCCGCGGTTCGAGGCCAAGGCGACGCTGGACGCGATCCAGCGCACGCGCGCCACCGCCTTGCCGGGGGTGCCGACCATGTATCGCGCATTGCTCGATCACCCGGCCTGCGCGCGCACCGATCTGTCGTCGCTGCGCGTGTGCGTGTCGGGCGGCGCGCCGTTGCCCGTGGAGCTGAAGGAGGCGTTCGAGGCGAGCACCGGCGCCGTCCTCGCCGAGGGCTATGGCCTGACCGAGAGCGGCATCGCCGCCGTCAATCCCTATGAGGGGCTGAACAAGAGCGGCACGATCGGCCAGCCGATGCCGGCCACCGCCTTCCGCCTCGTCGATCGCGACGACCCGCATCGCGACGCGCTCGACGGCGAGCCGGGCGAGATCGTCATCAAGGGGCCGCAGATCATGCGCGGCTATTGGAACCGGCCGGAGGCGGCCGCCGACGCCTTCGTCGACGGCTGGCTGCGCACTGGCGACGTCGGGGTCATCGACGAGGACGGCTATGTCCGCATCGTCGACCGGCTGAAGGACATGATCGCGGTCGGCGGCTTCAAGGTCTTCCCCAGCCAGGTCGAACAGATCCTTTATCGTCATCCGGCGGTGCGCGAGGCGATCGTGCTCGGCGTGCCCGACCTTTATCATGGCGAAATGCCGAAGGCTTTCGTGACGCTGAAGCCGGGCGCCACCGCGATCACCGGCGAGGCGTTGCGCGACTGGCTCAATCCGCAGCTCGGCAAGCATGAGCGGGTCGTGGCGGTGGAGGTGCGGCTAAACCTGCCGAAGACGATGATCGGCAAGCTCAGCCGCAAGGAGCTCGCCGCCGAGGAGCTGGCGCGTGCGGCGTCCGGGCTCGCCGCGGACGGCGCCGCGGCAGGCTGAGTTCCGCCCCGATCTGGCACGCCCGCAGATTCGCGGTGCGGTGCGGCGATTCTCCACTAGCTGCGCTGCGGATAGTCACGGAATCTCAACCCGGACGCGCCTAGCAGCGGAGTCGCGCTGCTTTCTGGCGTGGTTCGGGAGATGGCTCCATGTCGCGTCGGTTTCGGCCATTCGCCATGCTGGCTTCGGGATTCACCACCATCGGTATGCTGGTCATCAGTCCGGATGCGCTGCCGCCGGCGGCGGCCGCCGGGCTGCTGCTGCTCGCCGTCGGCCTGCTCGTCGGCGGCATGCGACGCAGCGACAAGGGAGATTCGGTTTCCGCCTGATCCGGCTTGCTTGACCGGCCCCGCGCGCGCCGCCATCAGGGGCGCATGGTAGAGGATGCCACCGGGACCGGGGACGCGACGATCGCGAGCCTTTCATTCGAGGATGCGCTGAAGCGGCTGGAGACGATCGTCCAGCGGCTGGAAAGCGGCGAGGCGAGCCTCGATGAATCGATCACCCTTTATGCCGAGGGCGACGCGCTGCGCGCCCAGTGCGAGCGGCGTCTGGCCGCCGCCCAGGCCCGCATCGAGCGTATCCAGCTTTCGCCCGACGGCCGGCCGACCGGCGTCCAGCCCTTCGACGCGGATTGACCGCCGACGTGACCAGCCCGACCTCGATCGATCTCGCCGCCGCCATGGCGCGCACCGCGCATGAGGTGGACGCGCTGTTCGACGCGCTGCTCGCGCTGCCCGACGATCCGCGTCGCGGCCTCTACGCCGCGATGCGCCATGCTGCCATCGGCGGCGGCAAGCGGCTGCGGCCGCTGCTCGTCGTCGCGGCCTGCGACCTGTTCAAGGTGGATCGCCCGCAGGCGTTGCGCGTCGCCGTCGCCATCGAATGCGTCCACGTCTATTCGCTCATCCATGACGATCTGCCGTGCATGGACGATGACGATCTGCGTCGCGGCAAGCCCACCGTCCACAAGGCATTCGACGAGGCCACCGCGGTGCTGGCGGGCGACGCCCTCCAGACCCTCGCCTTCGAGATTCTCTCCGATCCCGAGACGCATCCCGATCCGTTCGTGCGGATCGAGCTGGTCGCCGAGCTGGCGCGCGCCGCCGGCCCGGCCGGGATGGTCGGCGGGCAGATGATGGATATCGTCGCCGAGTCCGAGACGTTCGACCTGCCCACCACCACGCGGCTGCAGCAGCTCAAGACCGGTGCCCTGATCGGCTTCTGCCTGGAGGCGGGCGGGGTGATGGGCCATGTCTCGCCGGCCGGGCGCACGGCGCTGCGCGGCTATGCGCGCGATATCGGCCTTGCCTTCCAGATCGCTGACGACCTGCTCGACGCAACCGGCGACGAGAGCGTCGCCGGCAAGGCGCTGGGCAAGGATGCCGAGGCCGGGAAGGCGACCTTCGTCTCCCTGCTCGGGGAGGAGCGCGCGCGCACCCAGGCCGGGATGCTGGTCGACCAGGCCATCGCCCATCTCGCCGCCTTCGGCTCCGAAGCGGAGCTGCTGCGCCAGCTCGCCCGCTACATCGTGGAGCGCGACCGATGATGCGCGTCGGCGTCTATCCCGGCACGTTCGATCCCGTCACGCTGGGCCATATGGACATCATCCGGCGCGGCGCGAAGCTGGTCGACCGGCTGGTCATCGGCGTCACGACCAATCCCTCCAAATCGCCGCTGTTCACGCTGGACGAGCGGCTGGCCATGGTCCGCCGCGAGACGGCGTCGGTGGCCGGCGCCGCGATCGAGGTGGTGGCGTTCGACTCGCTGCTGATGGATTTCGCCGACCGGCAGGGCGCCAGCATCATCGTGCGCGGCCTGCGCGCGGTGGCGGACTTCGAGTATGAATATCAGATGGCGGGGATGAACCAGCAGATCAACAACCGCGTCGAGACGGTATTCCTCATGGCCGACGTGGCGCTGCAACCGATCGCGTCGCGGCTGGTGAAGGAGATCGCGCTCTATGGCGGGCCGATCGGCCGGTTCGTGCCGGCCGCCGTCGAGGCGGACGTGGTTGCGCGCGTCGGCCAGATCGGGCGGAAGGGCGAATAAGGCCGTTCAGGCAGCAGCCAAGCGCGGCCGATTACGGGCACCATGAATGAGGCCGGCATGTCAGCGCCGGCGTGAAGGGATGGCTTTCAGGACAATGCGCGTCACGACGATCCTTGCGGGCCTCGGCCTCCTTCTCGCCACCCAGGCGGCGCCGGCCCAACAGCCGGCCGGCCCGCCCAGGCCCACGCCCGAGGAAAAGGCCCAGGACGCGGCGAAGAAGCCGAAAAAGGGCAAGGCGCAGGCGTCGCGCGCCGGCGCCCAGCTTGGGCCCAGCCCGGCCGTGCCGCCGCCGCTGACGCCGGAGGATACCTGGAATCTGGATCTGTCCACCGGCGGCCGCGTCGTCATCCAGCTGCGGCCCGACAAGGCGCCGTTGATGGCGGAGCGCATTCGCGTGCTTACCCGCCGCGGTTTCTACAACGGCCTCACCTTCCATCGCGTCATCGACGGCTTCATGGCCCAGGGCGGCGATCCCAAGGGCGACGGCACCGGCGGCTCGGACCTGCCCGACGTCAAGGCCGAGTTCAACGCGCTGCCCCACGTTCGCGGCGCCGTCGCCGCCGCCCGCTCGGCGGAGGAGAACAGCGCCAACAGCCAGTTCTACATCATGCTCTCGCCCAATTTGCGGCTGGACAACCACTATACCGTGTTCGGGCGGGTCATCTCCGGCATGCAATATGTCGACGCCATCGAGAAGGGCGAGCCCCCGGCCAACCCGTCGCGCATCGTCACCGCGACGATCGGCGCCGAGGCGCCGGCCGCGGTCAGCGCGCCGCCGCCGCCCCCGCCGCTGCCCGTGCCGGCTCCGCCGCCTGCGCCTGCGCCCGCGCCCGCGCCGGTACCGACCCGGCAATAAGGCGCCGGCGCCGTGCGCGTCGATCTGTTCGACTTCGACCTGCCGGCGGAGCGAATCGCCCTCCGCCCCGCCCGCCCGCGCGACGCCGCCCGCCTGCTCGTCGTCGATGAGGGTGGGATGGCGGACCATGTCGTCGCCGAGCTGCCGGCGATGCTGCGACCCGGCGACATGCTGGTGTTCAACGACACCCGCGTCATCCCCGCCCAGCTCGAGGGGCTGCGCGGCGAGGCGCGGATCGGCGCCACCCTCCACAAGCGGACCGGGCTCAGGACGTGGCAGGCCTTCCTCCGCAACGCCCGGCGCGTTCGCGTCGGCGAGACGATCGACTTCGGCCACGGGGTCAGCGCTACCGCGCTCGACAAGGCGGCTGACGGCAGCGTGCTGCTCGCTTTCGACGGCGACGAGCCGGTCGAGCTGCTGCTGGAGCGTGCCGGCCGCATGCCGCTGCCGCCCTATATCGCCCAGAAGCGCGCCACCGACGCCGCCGACGCCGAAGATTATCAGACGATGTTCGCCGACGCCCCCGGTGCCGTCGCCGCGCCGACCGCGGCGCTCCATTTCACCCCGCAGCTGCTGGCGGCGCTCGACGCGGCGGGCATCGCCCATGCCACGCTCACTCTCCATGTCGGCGCCGGCACCTTCCTGCCGGTCAAGGCGGAGGACACCGATGATCATCGCATGCACGCGGAGTGGGGCCGCATCGACGCGGCCACCGCCGATCGCCTCAATGCCGTGCGCAGCGGCGGCGGACGGCTGATCGCGGTCGGCACCACCAGCCTGCGCCTGCTCGAAAGCGCGGCGGGAGAGGATGGCATCATCCGCCCGTTCGAGGGGGACACCTCGATCTTCATCACGCCCGGCTATCGTTTCCGGGCGATCGACGGGCTGATGACCAATTTTCACCTGCCGCGCTCGACCTTGTTCATGCTGGTTTCGGCGCTGATGGGGCGGGAACGGATGCAGGCCGCCTACGCCCACGCCATCGAAAGCGGCTACCGATTCTACAGCTATGGCGATTCGAGCCTGTTGATGCCCTGAATCAAGCTGCTGTATTAGTGTAATAAATCAGGAAAGCGGTGAACCGTGTTCGTTACGCTCTTGCGAGGTTAACGCGACGCATTATTTTTGCGGCGCGAAAGGGGACCGTCGTGAAGAGATTGAGCTTGGCCGCGGCGCTGATGCTGGCCGCCTGTGGCGGTGGGCAGAAGCAGGCTCCGCCGCCGCCGCCGACAGTCTCCGTGGCCGCGCCGCTAGGCCGCGAGGTGGTCGACTGGGACGATTATGTCGGCCGCTTCGAAGCGCCGCAGGATGTCGAGCTCAGGCCCCGCGTCACGGGCACGGTGACCCGCATCTATTTCAAGAACGGCCAGGACGTGAAGCGGGGCGAGGCCCTGTTCGAAATTGATCCCCGTCCTTATCGTGCTGCATTGCAGCAGGCGGAGGCACAGATTGCCCGCGCCGAGGCCGCCGTCACCAACGCCCGCCAGGTCCAGGCGCGCACCCAGTCCCTGCTCGAGGCGCGCGCCGTCAGCCGCGAGGAGTTCGAGAATAATCAGGCGACGGTGCGCTCCGCCGAGGCCGATCTCGCCGCCGCCCGCGCGGCGCGGGACAATGCCCGGCTGAACGTCGGCTTCACCACGCTGCGCGCGCCCTTCTCGGGCCGCGTCTCGGATCGCCGGGTCGATCTCGGCGCCTCGGTGACGGCGGACACGACGGTGATGACGCGGCTGGTCTCGATCGACCCGATCTGGTTCTCGTTCGAGGGCGCCGAAGCCTTCTACCTCAAGAATCTGCGCCAGGATCAGCGCGGCGAGCGCCGGTCGTCGCGCTACACCGCAAATCCCGTGGAAATCCAGCTTGCCGACGAGACCGGCTATCGCTGGCACGGCCGCATGGCGTTCCTCGACAACGCCGTCGATCCCAATTCCGGCACGATCCGCGCCAAGGCGGTGGTGCCGAACCCGACGCGCTTCCTGACGCCGGGCATGTTCGGCCGCGCCCGCCTGCTCGGATCCGGCACCTACCGGGCGCTGATGATTCCCGACGAGGCGGTGGTCACCGATCAGTCCCGCAAGCTGGTGTGGGTCACCAACCGCGAGAACAAGGTCGAACAGCGCGCCATCGAGACCGGGCCGATCGTCGACGGATTGCGCGTCGTCCGCGCCGGCCTCGCGCCGACCGATCTCGTCATCATCGAGGGCATCGGCCGGCTCCAGCCGGGCATGCCGGTGACGCCCAAGCGTACCGAGATCAAGGCCAGGCCGTCCGACAATACGCCGCATTCCCAGCCGCTGATCACGCCGCCCTCATCGCAGGCGACGTCGGCGGGCGCGCAATGAAGTTCCCGCATTTCTTCATCGACCGGCCGATCTTCGCGGCCGTGCTGTCGGTGCTGATCGTGATTGTCGGCGCCATCGCCTATCCGTCGCTGCCGATCGCCCAATATCCGGAGATCGCACCGCCGACGGTGGTGATCACCGCCACCTATCCCGGCGCCACCGCCGAGACGCTGGCCGAGACGGTGGCCGCGCCGATCGAGCAGGCGGTGAACGGCATCGAGGGCATGATCTACATGTCCTCCTCGTCGACGGGCAACGGACAGACGCAGATCACCGTCACCTTCGGCCAGGGCACAGACGTCGATCAGGCGCAGGTGCTGGTGCAGAACCGCGTCCAGACCGCCGAGCCGCGCCTGCCGGAGGATGTCCGCCGCATCGGCGTGACGGTGAACAAGAATTCGCCCGACATCCTGATGGTGGCGTTCTTCACCTCGCCGGACAACTCGCTCGACGAGCAATATATCGGCAATTACGTCACGCTGCAGGTGCTGGATCGCCTGTCACGCGTGCAGGGCGTGGGCGGCACCATCTCGCTCGGCGGGCGCGATTACAACATGCGCGTGTGGGTCGATCCGGACCTGGCCGCGTCGCGCAACCTGACGGTGGACGAGGTCGTCGCCGCGATCCGCGCCCAGAATGCACAGGTGGCCGCCGGCGCCGTCGGCCAGCCGCCCTATGGCAAGACGCGTTCGGCCTTCGAGCTCGGCGTGCAGGTCAAGGGCCGGCTCACCAGCCCGGAGGAATTCGGCCAGATCATCGTCAAGCGCGAGACCAATGGCGCGCTGACCCGGCTGCGCGACGTCGCCCGCATCGAGCTCGGCGCGCAGGATTATGGCACCAACGCCTATCTCGGCAAGAAGCGCGCGGTGGCGCTCGGCATCACCCAGCTGCCCGGCTCGAACGCGCTGACCACCGCCGCTGCCGTCAAGGCGGAGCTGGCGGAAGCCGCCAAGAGCTTCCCGGCCGGCATGGCCTATTCGATTGATTATGATCCGACGATCTACATCCAGGATTCGATCGTCGAGGTGCAGCATACGCTGATCGAGGCGATCATCCTCGTCGCGCTGGTGGTGCTGATCTTCCTCCAGAGCTGGCGCGCGGCGATCATCCCGATCATCGCCATCCCGATCTCGCTGGTCGGTTCGATGGCCGTGCTGGCGGCGTTCGGCTATTCGTTGAACAACCTCTCTTTGTTCGGGCTGGTGCTCGCCATCGGCATCGTCGTCGACGACGCCATCGTCGTCATCGAGAATACCGAGCGGCTGATGGAGGAGGAGGGGCTCGCCCCTCGCGAGGCCGCGCACAAGACCATGGACGAGGTGTCCGGCGCGCTGATCGCGATCGCGCTGGTGCTGGTCGGCGTGTTCGTGCCGACGATGTTCATTCCCGGCATCTCCGGTCAGTTCTACCGCCAGTTCGCGCTGACCATCTCGTCGGCGACGGTGATCTCGGCCTTCGTCTCGCTGACCCTGTCGCCCGCGCTCGCCGCCCTCATCCTGCGTCCGCGCCACAGCGACGGGCCGGTGCGCGACGGCATCCGCGGCTGGCCGCAGCGTTTCTCGCGCGGGTTCAATCGCGGCTTCGATGCCCTCTCGGCCCGCTATGGGCGCTGGACGGCGCGCTTCGTGCGCATGCTGGCGGTGATCGGCGTCGTCTATCTGATGCTGATCGCGGTGGCCGGCTGGCGCTTCTGGTCGACCCCGGCGGGCTTCATCCCGACGCAGGACCAGGATTACCTGATCGGCATCGTCCAGCTGCCGCCCGGCGCCTCGCTGGAACGCACCGACGCGGTGCTGCGCCAGACGATCGAGGCCTCGCTGAAGAATCCGTCGGTGCGCACCGCGGTCGGCTTTGCCGGCTTCGACGGCGCCAGCTTCACGCCGGCCCCCAATGCCGGCGCCATCTTCTTCGCGCTGAAGCCGCGCAAGGAACGCCACGACGAGGGCGCTGCCAAGGTCCAGGGCGAGTTGTTCGGCGCCTTCGCCGGGGTGACCGGCGGCGACATCCTCGTCATCCAGCCGCCGCCCGTGCAGGGCATCGGCACGGGTGGCGGCTTCAAGATGATGATCGAGGACCGTCGCGGCCTCGGCTACGCGGCGCTCGCCGGCGCCACCTTCCAGATGATGGGGGCGGCCAATCAGCTGGAGAGCGTGGCCGGCGCCTTCTCGGTATTCAACGTCGGTACGCCGCGCCTCGGCGCCGAGATCGACCGCGAGCGCGCCGAGCAGATGGGCGTGCCGGTGGCCAACATCTTCTCGACGCTGAATGCCTATCTCGGCTCGGCCTATGTCAACGACTTCAACTATCTCGGCCGCACCTACCGGGTGACGGCGCAGGCCGACGCGCCCTATCGCGACGATCCGTCGGACGTGCTGCAGCTGCGCACGCGCTCCGCCTCTGGCGAGATGGTGCCGCTGGCCGCGATCATGTCGTTGACCAACACGTCCGGCCCCTATCGCGTGGTGCGCTACAATCTCTATCCGGCGGCCGAGCTGCAGGGCGATACCAAGCCCGGCTATTCCACCGGCCAGTCGCTGCGCGCGATGGAGGAGCTCGCCGCCAGGACGCTGCCGGCCGGCTTCTCCTATGACTGGACCGAGATCGCCTATCAGCAGAAGCAGGCGGGCAATACCGGCGTGATCGCCTTCGGCCTCGCCGTGGTGTTCGTGTTCCTGCTGCTCGCGGCGCTCTACGAAAGTCTGGTGCTGCCGCTGGCGGTGATCCTGATCGTGCCGATGTGCCTGCTGGCCGCGATCCTCGGCGTCAACGCGATGAGCATGGACAACAACATCCTCACCCAGATCGGCCTCGTCGTGCTGATCGGCCTCGCCGCCAAGAATGCGATCCTGATCGTCGAGTTCGCGCGGCAGGGCGAGGAGGAGGGGCTGGAGACGCGCGCCGCCGCCGAGCGCGCCGCCCATCAGCGCCTCCGCCCGATCCTGATGACCTCGATCGCGTTCATCCTCGGCGTGCTGCCGCTGGTCACCAGCGACGGCGCCGGCGCCGAGATGCGCCAGGCGCTGGGCGTGGCGGTGTTCTTCGGGATGATCGGCGTGACCATCTTCGGCCTCGTCTTCACGCCGGCTTTCTACGTGATCAGCCGCCGGTTCGGTGACTGGGCCGGCCGTGTCGTGCTCCGTCGCGACCGACATCCGCCGCACGGCCCTGCCGCCCATCCGGAGGCCGGCGCATGATCGCCCGCGCGCTTCTTCTCGCCGCGGCCGGCGGCCTCGCCCTGTCGGCCTGCGCGGTCGGGCCGGATTATGTGCGGCCGAAGCCGGCGGCGGACGCCACCGGCGCCTTCGCCGAACCGGCCGTCAGCGATCCGCAGGCCAGCCGCGTGTCGACCGCCGCCGCCGGCGGCCAATGGTGGAAGCTGTTCGAGGACCCTGCGCTGGATCGGCTGGTCGCCGATGCCCTCGCCCATAACCCGGACGTGCGCACCGCCGCCGCCAATCTCCAGCAGGCCCGCGGCGTGCTCAGCGAGGCGCGCGGCGCGCGCCTGCCGACGACGACCCCATCGGCCTCCTACACCCGCCAGCGCATCGGCGCCGGTGCGCTCGCCGGCCAGGGCATTCCCGGCGCCGGCGCGGCCGGCCCGACCCATTATGACTTCGACTTCTACCAGCTCGGCTTCGACGCCTCCTACGAGGTCGATCTGTTCGGCAGGGTGACGCGCTCGATCCAGGCGGCGCGCGGCGATGCCGAGGCGGCGGCCGCCAATCTCGACGCCGCGCGCATCGCCGTCGCCGCCGAGACGGCGCGCACCTATGCCTCGGCCTGCTCGTCCGCTGCCCAGGCGGCGGTGGCGCGCGAGACCGCGGAGCTGCAGGAGCAGACGCTCGACCTCACCCGCCGCCTGCTCGCCGGCGGGCGCGGCACCCAGCGCGATCTCGATCAGGCGACGGTGCTCGCCGAAAATGCCCGCGCCCAGGTGCCGACCTTCGAAGCCGAGCGCCGCGCCTCGCTTTATGCACTGGCCGTGCTCACCGGTCGCCCGCCGGCCGAGGTCGACCAGGCGGCGGCGCAATGCACCGTCGCGCCGCGCGTGAAGACGCCGATCCCGGTCGGCGACGGCGCCGCCCTGCTCGCGCGGCGACCGGACGTCCGCGCCGCCGAACGGCGGCTGGCGGCGCAGACGGCGCGGATCGGGGTGGCGACGGCGGCCCTCTACCCGTCGATCACGCTGGCCGGCTCGGCGACGCTCGGCGCGACGCGCACCGGCGACCTCGGCTCGGCGCGCTCCTTCGGCTTCTCGCTCGGCCCATTGATCCAGTGGAGCTTCCCGAACATCTCGGTGGCGCGCGCCCGCATCCGCCAGGCCGAAGCCGGCACCGCCGCCAGCCTCGCCACCTTCGACAAGACGGTGCTCGCCGCGCTGAGCGAGACGGAGCAGGCGCTGGCGCGCTATGCCGGCGCGCTGGACAGCGATGCCGCGCGCGAACGATCCGCCGCCGCCGCAGAGGATGCCGCGAAGCTGTCGCGGCTGCGTTTCGATTCGGGGCGTGATTCCTTCCTGCAACTGCTCGATGCGGAGCGTGATCGCGCCACTGCGCGCGCGGCGCTGGCGCAATCGCGCGCGACCTTGGCCAGTGCGCAGGTCAGCCTGTTCAAGGCGCTGGGCGGCGGGTGGGAAGATGCGCCGGCGATCGACACCGGCGTGCGAATCGGCACGGGTGATGTCGTCGCCAGCGAACGCCGCAGCGCTGCTGCACCGCGATAGAGAGTTTCGCCGCAGGGTAATAAAATTTCTGTAGCCGGAATGCGCTGTTTCGCCGGCTTGCCGCAGCGTGAATGCACCACGATTTGACGCGGCGGCGGAAACGCGCTCACCTTATCGGACGTTTCGCGGACTGATTGATCCGCCCCGAGAGGAGCCGAACGGCTAGATGAGTACGACCCAGGCGGGCGAAGGGCGGAACATCCCGCCGCTGTCGCTCCATGTGCCCGAGCCGCGTTATCGCCCGGGGGACATAGTGAGCTTCGCCGAGGATCCGACACTGGCGGAGGCGGGCGCGGTGCGTCGGCCGGCGCCGGATGCCGCTCCCGATACGATGCGTGACCTGCCTTATACGCTGGTCCGGGTGCTCGATCCGGAGGGCCGCGCGGTCGGCCCGTGGGATCCGCGCCTGTCGCCGGACCGGGTGCGCGCGATGCTGCGCAAGATGATGCTGACCCGCGCCTATGACGAGCGCATGTATCGCGCCCAACGCGCCGGCAAGACCAGCTTCTACATGAAATGCACCGGCGAGGAGGCGGTTTCCATCGCCGCCGCCGAGGCGCTGGACCGGGGCGACATGTGTTTCCCCTCCTATCGCCAGCAGGGCCTGCTGATCGCGCGGGACTGGTCGCTGGTCGACATGATGTGCCAGGTCTATTCCAATCGCGGCGATCGGCTGAAGGGCCGCCAGCTGCCGATCATGTATTCGGTGAAGGAGGCGGGCTTCTTCTCCATCTCCGGCAATCTCACCACCCAATATCCGCAGGCGGTCGGCTGGGCGATGGCGAGCGCCGCCAAGGGCGACACGCGCATCGCCGCGGCGTGGTGCGGCGAGGGTTCGACGGCGGAGGGCGACTTCCATTCGGCGCTGACCTTCGCCAGCGTCTATCGGGCGCCGGTCATCCTCAATGTCGTCAACAATCAATGGGCGATCAGCTCCTTCCAGGGCTTCGCCGGCGGCGAGGCGACGACCTTCGCGGCGCGGGCGCTCGGCTATGGCGTGGCGGGCCTGCGCGTCGACGGCAATGACGCGCTCGCCGTCTATGCCGCCACCGAATGGGCGGCGGAGCGGGCGCGCGGCAATCACGGGCCGACGCTGATCGAGATGTTCACCTATCGCGCCGAGGGCCATTCGACCTCGGACGACCCGTCCGCCTATCGCGCCGCGGACGAGGCGAAATGCTTCCCGCTCGGCGATCCGGTCGAACGGCTGAAGGCGCACCTGATCCTGCTCGGCGAATGGGACGAGGCGCGCCATGCCGCGCAGGCCGAGGAGGTTGCCGTCCAGGTCCGCGACGCCCAGCGCGAGGCGGAAAAGCTGGGCGTGCTGTCCGGCGGCGACTTCAAGCAGGATTTCCAGACGATGTTCGAGGACGTGTTCGAGGAGATGCCGTGGAATCTCGCCGAGCAGCGCGACCAGATGAACGCCGAGCGCAAGGCGGCGGGGATCTGACATGGCAGTGATGAACATGATCCAGGCGATCAACAGCGCCATGGACGTCGCCATGGAGCGCGACCCCGACGTCATCGTCTTCGGTGAGGATGTCGGCTATTTCGGCGGCGTTTTCCGTGCCACCGCCGGCCTCCAGAAGAAGTTCGGCAAGAACCGCGCCTTCGACACGCCGATCTCGGAAAACGGCATTGTCGGCGTGGCGGTGGGCATGGCCGCCTATGGCCTCAGGCCGGTGCCGGAGATCCAGTTCGCCGACTATATCTATCCGGGGCTGGACCAGCTCGTCTCCGAGGCGGCGCGGCTGCGCTATCGCTCGGCCGGCGAGTTCACCGCGCCGATCACGGTGCGCTCGCCGTTCGGCGGCGGCATCTTCGGCGGCCAGACGCACAGCCAGAGCCCGGAGGCGATCTTCGCCCATGTCGCCGGGCTGAAGACGGTGATCCCGTCCAACCCTTATGACGCCAAGGGCCTGCTGATCGCCGCCATCGAGGATAATGACCCGGTCATCTTCTTCGAGCCGAAGCGCATCTATAACGGCCCGTTCGACGGCCATTATGATCGCCCGGTCCAGCCCTGGTCGAGGCATCCCGCCTCCGAAGTGCCGGAGGGCCACTATACCGTGCCCCTCGGCAAGGCGGCGGTGGTGCGCGGCGGTGAGGCGGTGACGATCCTCGCCTATGGCACCATGGTCCATGTCGTCATGGGGGTCGTCGCCGAGCAGGGCATCGATGCCGAGGTGGTCGATCTGCGCACGATCGTTCCGGTCGACATCGCCACCATCGAGGCCTCGGTGAAGAAGACCGGTCGCTGCCTGATCGTGCACGAGGCGACGCGCACCGGCGGCTTCGGCGCGGAGCTGTCGGCGCTGGTCACCGAGCGCTGCTTCCACCATCTCGAGTCGCCGGTGGAGCGTGTGACCGGCTGGGACACGCCTTATCCGCATAGCCTTGAATGGGCCTATTTCCCGGGGCCGGTCCGCGTCGGCGAGGCCCTGAAGCGTATTTTGGAGGACTGACCCGTGGCGCGCGTACCGTTCAAGCTGCCGGATATCGGCGAAGGCATCGCCGAGGCCGAGATCGTCGCGTGGCACGTCAAGCCGGGCGACCATGTCGAAGAGGATTCGCCCATCGCGGACCTGATGACCGACAAGGCCACGGTCGAGATGGCCGCCCCCGTCACGGGCACGGTGATCGAGATCAACGGCCAGGTCGGCGACCAGATCGCCATCGGCTCGATCCTCGCGGTGTTCGAGACGGCCGGCGAGGAAGGCGCGTCCGACGCTGCGGGAGCCGGCGAGACCGCCCCGCCGGTCGCCGACGGCCCCGCCGCGCCCGAAGCGAAGCCGCCGGTCGAGGCCGCTGCCGAGGCGCCGGAACAGGCGCCGGCTCCCGTTGCGGCCCCTGCGGCTGCGCCCGCGCCCGCCCCCGTGCCGGCACCCGCCGCGACAGCTGAGGTCCGCAAGGTGCTCGCCTCGCCGGCGGTGCGCGCCCGCGCCCGGGATCTCGGCGTCGATCTCGCCGAGGTGAAGGCAGCGGACGGCGATCGCGTGCGCCATGCCGATCTCGATGCCTATCTGCGCTATAATGGCGCGCAGGGCTTCGGCGCGGCCGGCGTGAAGCGTGCCGACGAGGCGATCCGCGTCATCGGCATGCGCCGCCGCATCGCCGAGAACATGGCCGCCTCCAAGCGCCACATCCCGCATTTCACCTATGTCGAGGAAATCGACGTCACCAAGCTGGAGGCGGTGCGCGCCGACCTCAACGCCAGCCGCGGCGGGCGGCCGAAGCTGACCATGCTGCCTCTGCTGATCGTCGCGATCTGCAAGGCGATCCCCGAATTCCCGATGATCAACGCGCGCTACGACGACGAGGCCGGCGTCGTCACCCGCTCCGGCGCCGTCCATCTCGGCATGGCGACGCAGACGCCGGCGGGCTTGATGGTGCCGGTGATCCGCGACGCGCAGGATCGCAACATCTGGCAGCTCGCCAGCGAGATCACCCGCCTCGCCGAGGCGGCGCGCACCGGCAAGGCCAGGTCCGAGGAGCTGAGCGGCTCGACGCTGACCGTCACCTCGCTCGGGCCGCTCGGCGGCATCGCCACCACGCCGGTGATCAACCGGCCGGAAGTGGCGATCATCGGCCCCAACCGGGTGATCGAGCGGCCCGTGATCCGCGACGGCGAGATCGTCGCGGCGAAGCTGATGAACCTGTCCATCTCGTGCGACCACCGCGTCGTCGATGGCTGGGATGCGGCGAGCTTCGTGCAGGCCGTGCGCCGCCTGCTGGAAACACCGGTGCTGCTGTTCGCCGACTAGCCCCCGACCGACGTTCAGCCTCTGGCGCGCCCTTCCGTTGCCGTTCAAGCTCAGCCTGAACGGGGTCGGGTGACTCCGTCGGGATTTAAGCCGCCGGCGCCGGCGGCTGGTGATGGGCGCGGAACAGCTTGCCGCGCTCCGTCGCTGCCACGATCCCCAGCGCGACGATCGCAAAGACCGTGAAGCCCGCCGCCACCGGCACCGTCGTCCCGTCAAACTGCTGGCCGATGGCGAAGCCGGCCAGCGCCCCGCCCACCGTGCTCGCAAAGCCCTGTAGCGAGGCCGCGGCGCCCGCGACGCTGCCCAGATTCTCCATCGCCATCGCCCCGAAATTGGCGCCGCACAGCGAAAAGCAGAACATCGTCAGCGCCTGGAGGATCGCGAAGCTGGCCAGCGTCTCATGCCCCGTCGCGGCGACGAGGAGATGGACGGCGCCGCAGCCGAGCAGCCCGATCAGCGCGGTGTGCGACACACGCCGCGTGCCCAGCCGCTCGACGATGCGCGAGTTGAGGAAGGAGCCCACCGCCATGCAGCTGCCGATGGTCGCGAACACCACCGGCAGCGCATGCGGCCGATGGAAGGTGTCGGCCGTGATCTGCTCCACGGAGTTGATGAAGCCGAACAGCCCGCCTGACAGCAAGGTCATCGCCAGCGTGTAGCCCACCGACATGCGATCCCTGACGACGCGGGCCCAGGCCGCGGCGATGGCCCGCGGATCGATCGAGCGGCGGAATTCGGGATGCAGGGTTTCCGGCAGCTTGAGCGCCGTCCAGGTGAGGATCAGCGCGCCGAGCACGCCGAGCAGACCGAAGATCCACCGCCACGGCCCGACCATCAGCACCAATGTACCCACGCTCGGTGCCAGGATCGGCACCACCAGGAAGACGATGAAGGCGAGGCTCATCACCCGAGCCATCGGTCGCCCGGAATAGCAATCGCGCACCACCGATACCGCGACGACGCGCGACGCGGCCGCGCCGACGCCCTGAAGCCCGCGGGCGATGATCAGCATGGTGAAGCTGCCCGACACGGTGATCACCACCGAGAAGAGCACATAGGCGGCGAGCCCGCCGATCAGCACCGGCCGCCGCCCGAACCGATCGGACAAGGTGCCGTGGACGAGCTGCGCCACGCCGAAGCCGAGCAGATAGGCCGTGATCACCCATTGCCGGTCATTCTCATGGGTGACGCCGAGACTGTCCCCGATCGCGGCCAGCGCCGGCAGCATGGAATCGATCGCCAGCGCGTTCAGCATCATCATGCACGCCACCATCGCGACGAAGGCGCGAAAGCTCAGCCCGGGATGCGGACTGTTGGCAGGTGGCGATGCAGACATGATGATTGCGGCAATGCAGCAGAGGGGGCGGCTTGTCCATCTTTGGAGTTTGCCGGCTTGAATGCTATGCGCCTCGCCAACTCTCCCGAAAGAATGACTTGCCTGTGGCGACGCCTCTCGAAAAGATCCGTAATTTCAGCATCATCGCGCACATCGATCATGGCAAGTCGACGCTCGCCGATCGGCTGATCCAGCGCACCGGCGGCCTGACGGATCGCGAGATGTCGGCGCAGGTGCTCGACAACATGGATATCGAGAAGGAACGCGGCATCACCATCAAGGCGCAGACCGTGCGCCTCGAGTGGAAGGGTCATGTGCTGAATCTCATGGACACGCCGGGCCATGTCGACTTCGCCTATGAGGTCTCGCGCAGCCTCGCGGCCTGCGAGGGCGCGCTGCTGGTGGTGGACGCGGCGCAGGGCGTCGAGGCGCAGACGCTGGCCAATGTCTATCAGTCGATCGAGCATGATCACGAGATCGTGCCGGTGATCAACAAGATCGACCTGCCCGCCGCCGAGCCGGAAAAGGTCCGCCACGAGATCGAGGATATCATCGGCCTCGACGCATCGGGCGCGGTGCTCGCCTCGGCCAAATCGGGCATCGGCATCGACGAGATACTGGACGCGATCGTCGAGCGCATCCCCGCGCCCAGGGGGGATATCGACGCGCCCTTGAAGGCGATGCTGATCGACAGCTGGTACGATCCTTATCTGGGCGTCGTCATCCTTATCCGGGTGATCGACGGGATGATTCGCAAGGGTCAGCAGATCAAGTTCATGAACGCCGGCACCCAGCATCTGGTGGATCGCGTCGGCTGTTTCCGCCCGAAGATCGAGCAGCTGACCGAACTCGGCCCCGGCGAGGTCGGCTTCATCACCGCCCAGATCAAGGAGGTCAGCCAGACCGCTGTCGGCGACACCATCACCGACGTGAAGCGCCCGGCGGCAGAGGCGCTGCCCGGCTTCAAGGAAGTGCAGCCGGTGGTGTTCTGCGGGCTGTTCCCGGTCGACGCCAACGATTTCGACAAGCTGCGCGAATCGATCTCCAAGCTCCGGCTCAACGACGCCTCGTTCAGCTTCGAGATGGAGACCTCGGCAGCGCTCGGCTTCGGCTTTCGCTGCGGCTTTCTCGGCCTGTTGCACCTGGAGATCATCCAGGAACGGCTGACCCGCGAATATGATCTCGACCTGATCACCACCGCGCCGTCGGTGGTCTACAAGATTCATCTCACCCATGGCGGCGGCGAGATCGAGCTGCACAATCCCGCCGACATGCCCGATCCCAACAAGATCGAGATGATCGAGGAGCCGTGGATCGAGGCGACGATCTACGTGCCCGACGAATATCTCGGGCCGATCCTCAAGCTCTGCCAGGATCGCCGCGGCATCCAGAAGAACCTCACCTATGTCGGCGGCCGCGCCCAGCTCGTCTATGAGCTGCCGCTCAACGAGGTGGTGTTCGATTTCTACGACCGCCTGAAATCGATCAGCCGCGGCTATGCCAGCTTCGACTATCACCAGACCGGCTATCGCGAGGGCGACCTCGTCAAGATGTCGATCCTCGTCAACAACGAGCCGGTCGATGCCTTGTCGATGATCGTCCACCGCGCCGCCGCCGAGGCGCGCGGCCGCCACATGTGCGAGCGGCTGAAGGACCTCATCCCGCGTCATCTGTTCAAGATCCCGATCCAGGCGGCGATCGGCGGCAAGGTCATCGCTCGCGAGACGATCGCGGCGCTGCGCAAGGACGTCACCGCCAAATGCTATGGCGGCGACGCGACCCGCAAGCGCAAGCTTCTCGAAAAGCAGAAGGAAGGCAAGAAGCGGATGCGCGAATATGGCTCCGTGCAGATCCCGCAGGAAGCCTTCATCGCCGCGCTGCGCATGGGCGACGAGGGATAGGGCATCGCGCCGGACGGGCACCGTGCCGCCCCACGATCCTCGCCACCCTACATGATCCTGACCGTCGCGGGGCGGGGCCACGCCCGTCGTTAGCCGGCGCTCTCGCGAAGATAGGCCCGCATCCGCTCCTGCACCTCGGTGGTGAGCGCCACAGTCATGCAGTCCGGCGCCTCGCGGTCGGGGATCTTGCGGAGCAGGCCGCGCTCTTCGAGCAGGTCGACCCAGCGCCGCGCCGCTGCCGCCGGCACGCCCGCCGCCGAGCCGACGCGGGCGAGCGGCGCACGCACATGGGTCTCGCTGGCCAGGAACAGCTCGAGCATGATCTCCCACGCCGGATTGGCGAACAGGTCCTCGCCGAACAGCGCGGCGCGGCGCCGGCGCTCTTCGAGCAGGTGGCGCGCCGTCTCCGCCGGGTCCGTCTCAATCGCGTCGGCGGGCCTCCCGATCATGTTCAGACATGACCAAGCGCGTGCAGGCTGACCACGCCGGAACGCGCGATGATCATGTGATCGAGCAGGCGGATGTCGAGCGCGTTGGCGGCGTTGGCGAGCAGGCGGGTGGTGTCGATATCCTGCCGGCTGGGCTTGGGATCGCCGCTCGGGTGATTGTGCGCGAGCACGATCGACGAGGCGCCCAGCTCCAGCGCGCGACGGATGATGTCGCGCGGCTGGCAAGGGGCGAAGCCGATCGTGCCGCGCGCCACCATCTCGTCGCGGATCAGTCGGTTGCGGACGTCGAGATACAGCGCGTGCACCTCTTCATGCGACAGGTTGGCGAGCTGCATGCGCAGATAGGCGACGAGCGCGTTGGCGTTGGAAAGCAGCGGCTCCTCCAGCCGCTCGGGCCGCAGGCTGTGCAGCATCGAGGCGCGCATCGTCGCGAGCAGTTCGGCGACAGGCTTGCCGGCGATCGCGACCAGCCGTTCGGGGCTCGCCGACAGCGTCTGGCCGAGCGAGCCGAACTCCTCGATCAGCCGCGCCGCGACGGCGGCGGCATTGCCGGCGAGGATGGGGTGTAGGAGACCGCCCAGGAGCTGTCGGCACCGCAGGCGGCCAGCCGCCGCTGATGACGCCACGTCGCCACCACCAGCACCAGCAGCATCGGATAGATCGAAAGGGTCACGGCGTTTCCGTACACCCTCGGGATCACGTCCGGCGCGAGAATGCTGAGGTGCGAAACCAAATTCACGCCCTGCATGGCGGTCATCCAGAGTGGCCAAAACCGCCTCGTCGTCAGAGCCAGGATGAAGAACAGCGCGAAGACGATCAGATCGACCATCAGCATGCCGTGTTCGACGTGTTGGAAGCGGGTGAGCCATGCGGAAGCAACCAATGGAGAAAGCACGGAACCGAGGAACAGGATGGCGGCCGCGATCCGCTCCGGCGCTCCGCCGCGCATCAGCGCATAGCCGCATGCGAGCACCAGGAGCACCGAGAACAGAATGAAACGGATCATCCCTTATCCGGATCACCAATGGCGATCCGGATCAAGAGCCGGACGGCCGGATCACGGCACGGCGACGCTGTCGCCGAGGCTGGTCACCGGAATGCGCAGGTCCTTGCGGGTCTGGTTGAGCGTGTAATGGCCGGCGGCGGTCTGCTCCATCGCCTGGGCCAGGCTGTTCAGCGCGGCGGCGATCTGCGCGAAGGCGGGCTGGCCGGCGATCGGGGAAAGGCCGGCGGCGGTGCGGGCGACCGACATGGTCATGGCAAGCTCGCCGCCCTTGGCGAAAGCCTCGGAGAGCGCGAGTTCGAAGGCGTTGAGGCTGAGGCCGATCTCTTCGGCGGCCTGGAAACGGGCGTCACGGGTGTGACGGAGCTGCGTAACGGACATAACTTCTCCCTAGCGCGCAGGGCATCGCTGCCCGCGCGGCTTTCTGAAGGTGAGCGATCCTGAATTGGGGTCAGCGCGCCAGCGAACGCGCCAGTTGGGAGAGCGTCGCGAAGCTGTTGATCAGCAATCCGGTGCCGACCAGCAGGCCGAACAGGATGATCAGCGACCACATGCCTCGCTGCCAGATCGTCAGGTCATTGTGCGGCCTCCGGGCTGTCCGGAAGGGCCAGTCGAATGTCGCGGGCGGGGTCAGGGAGAAGTGATCGAACGCCGCGCGCTCTTCCCCGACATGCACACCTCTGAACGCTTCGCCAGGCTCCCTCTCGGGTTCAGGTGACGAGGCAAAGGTGGCGAAATCGACGGATTCGGAAACCCGTATCGGATCGCATGTGATTCGATACGGGGCGGCTTCATCCTCCCCGTAGCCGGTCTCATGGACATGGAAGAGGGTGGCGGCCTCGATCCGGTTGGCAACGCCGAGCTTGGCACGCGCGCTGTCGAGATAGCCGTCGACAGTGCGTTTGGAGAGGCCGAACAGCCGCGCAATGTCCTTGGATTGCTTGTGCTGATACACCAAGCGTAGACATTCACGCTCGCGTTCGGTCAGATCGGCAAAGCGAACTGGCTGCATGCGCATCCCGTACCGGAAAACAATCGTCCACCGGGCGACCCGGCATTGCTGGCAAGCTATATCGTTTCGTCGTCTGATTTGACAGGCATTCCGCGACACAGGCGTGACCCGATCGCCCGAATCCGGGGTTTCTCCTTCAGTTTTGGCGGATGGCCGCGATTTATTGGCAGTCATCGCGGGGATCGCCGAATGAACAACGGGCGAATCGCCTGGGGCTTTACGCCGTCGGCCGGCTGGGCGAGAGCATCGGCGATGGAACCCGCGATCGTCTTCTACGTGGCGCGCGCCGACAATGGCGTCATCGGCCGCGACGGCGGCCTGCCCTGGCGGCTGCCGGCCGACCTCAGGCGCTTCAAGGCGCTGACCATGGGCAAGCCGATGCTGATGGGTCGCGCCACCTTCGAGAGCCTCGGCGGCCCGTTGCCCGGCCGGCGCCATCTGGTGCTGACCCGCGACGCCGGCTGGCGGGCGGACGGCGCGGAGCCGGTGCCGACGCTGGCCGCCGCGCTCGCCGCGGCGGGGCCGGTAGCGGAGCTGGCGGTGATCGGCGGCGCGCAGGTCTTCGCGGCGCTCCGCGCCCGCGCGGCCCGCGTCGAGCTGACCGAAGTGCACGACATGGCCATTGCCGGGGATACCATCCTGCCGGCCTTCGCCGCCGAGGAAGGCTGGCGCGAGACTGCGCGCGAGGATCATCCCGCCGCCGATGGTCGCCCGGCCTACAGCTTCGTTACGCTGGTGCGCCGCGCCTGAGCTTCCTATAGCAGCGGCAATGGAAACTCTGTCGAGCGACGTGGCCGTGCCGGCGGGCCTGAGGGGGGCTATCGTCGCGCTGGGAAATTTCGACGGCTTCCACCGCGGCCATCAGGCGGTGGTCGGCCGTGCCGTTTCGCGTGCGCGCGCCGAGGGGCGGCCGGCGATCGTCGCCACCTTCGATCCGCATCCCGCCCGCCTGTTCCGGCCCGATGCCGCCCCCTTCCTGCTCACCACCATTCCGCAGCGCGTCGCCCTGTTCGCGGCGGCAGGCGCCGACGCCGCCTATGTGCTGCGCTTCGATCGGGCGCTGGCCGGAGTCGCCGCCGCCGAGTTCGTCAGCGACTGGCTGGTCGGCCGGATCGGTGCCGCCGGCGTGGTGACCGGCGAGGATTTCAGCTTCGGGCGGGGCGGCGCCGGCAATGCCGCGGTGCTCGCCGAGCTGGCGGGCGCGCACGGCGTTTCCGCCGACGCGGTGGCACCGGTGGTGGCGGACGAGGCGCCGGTCTCCTCGTCGCGCATCCGCCAGGCGCTGCGCGACGCCGATCCGGGGGAGGCGGCGCGGCTGCTCACTCGCCCCTTTGCCATCCGCGGCACGGTGATCCACGGCGACAAGCGCGGCCGGACGATCGGCTACCCCACCGCCAATCTGCTGCTCGGCGATTATGTGCGGCCGGCCTATGGCATCTATGCGGTGCGGGGGCGCCTCGCCGACGGGCGGGTGCTGGATGGCGCCGCCAATCTCGGCGTCCGCCCCAGCTTTGATCCGCCGCGCGAGCTGCTCGAGCCTTATTTCTTCGATTTCTCCGGCGATCTCTACGGGCAGGAGATCAGCGTCGAGCTGATCGCCCACCTGCGCGCCGAGGCGAGGTTCGACACGCTCGCCGCGCTCACCGCGCAGATGGAGGCGGATTGCGAGCGGGCGCGGGCGATCCTTGCCGGAAATCGCCCGCTGGCTTAAGCGCCGGGGCGATGACCGACACCTCCTCCAAGCCCGACTGGCGCGACACCGTCTTCCTGCCGAAGACCGACTTCCCGATGAAGGCGGGCCTCGCCGCCAGGGAGCCGGCGATTCTCGCGAAATGGGCGGGCGAAGACCTGTACGGCAAGCTGCGCGCCGCCCGCGCCGGCCGCGAGCGCTTCATCCTTCACGACGGCCCGCCCTATGCCAATGGCGACATCCATATGGGCCACGCCATGAACAAGGTGCTGAAGGACATCATCGTCCGCAGCCAGACCTTGCTCGGCAAGGATGCGCCCTATGTCCCCGGCTGGGATTGCCACGGCCTGCCGATCGAATGGAAGGTCGAGGAGGCCTATCGCGCGAAAAAGCTGAACAAGGACGAGGTGCCCGTCGCCCAGTTCCGCGCCGAATGCCGCGCCTATGCCGAAAAATGGGTGGCGGTGCAGCGCGCCCAGTTCGAACGGCTGGGCGTGATGGGCGATTGGGACGATCCCTATCTGACGATGAAGTTCGAGGCCGAGGCCGCGATCGTGGCGGAGCTTCTGAAGTTCGCCGAGACCGGCCAGCTTTATCGCGGCGCCAAGCCGGTGATGTGGTCCCCGGTGGAGAAGACCGCGCTCGCCGAGGCGGAGGTCGAATATGAGGACATCACCTCCACCCAGATCGACGTCGCGTTCGAGATCGTCGAGAGCGCGATCCCGGAGCTGGTCGGCGCTTATGCGGTGATCTGGACGACGACGCCGTGGACGATCCCGGTCAACCAGGCGCTCGCCTATGGGCCGGAGGTGGACTATGTTCTGCTCACCGCCGATCGCCGCTATCTGGTCGCCGCCGAGCTCGCCCAGACGTTTGTCGCACGCGCCGGGCTCACCGTATCGGATCGCAGTCAGCCGATCCGGGGCAGCGCGCTCGCCGGCACGATCGTTCGTCACCCGATGCACGCCATCGGCGGCTTCTTCGCGCGGCCGCGCCCGATGCTCCCCGGCGACTTCGTCACCACCGACAGCGGCACGGGCCTCGTCCATATGTCGCCGGATCATGGCGAGGATGATTTCCTGCTATGCAAGGAACACGGCCTCGATCCGGTGTTCGCGGTCGAGGGCGACGGCAAGTACCGCGCCGACTGGGCGTGGCTCGGCGGGCAGGGCTCGGTGATCAACCCGAAGTTCAACGCGCCGGACGGGCCGATCTGCTCGGACCTGCGCGAAACCGGAGCGCTGCTCGCGGCGAGCGCGGATTACCGGCACAGCTATCCGCATAGCTGGCGCTCCAAGGCGAAGGTGATCTTCCGGGCGACCCCGCAATGGTTCATCCCGATGGACCGGCCGATCGCCGACAGCGCCATTCCCCGTTGCGCCGAGGAGGAGCGCATCCGCGCCGGCTCGAACGATCCGACGCTGCGCGAGCTGGCGCTCGACGCCATCGACCATACGCGCTGGGTGCCGGAAAAGTCGCGCAATCGCATCCACGCCATGGTCTCGGGCCGGCCGGACTGGGTGATCAGCCGCCAGCGCGCCTGGGGCGTGCCGATCGCGCTCTATGTCGATCGCCGCACCAGCGAATATCTGCGCGATCCGGCGGTCAACGCCCGCATCGTCGAGGCTTTCAGGCTGGGCGGCGCCGACGCCTGGTTCGCCGCCGATCACGCCGCGCTGCTGGGCGAGGGCCGGGATCCGGCCGATTACGAGATCGTCACCGATATCCTCGACGTGTGGTTTGATTCGGGCTCGACCCATGCGTTCACCATCGAGGCGCGCTATGGCGCCGGCGTCCGCGCCGATCTTTATCTGGAGGGGTCGGACCAGCATCGCGGCTGGTTCCAGTCCTCGCTCCTCGAAAGCTGCGGCACGCGCGGCCGCGCGCCCTATGAGGCGGTGCTGACCCACGGCTTTGCGCTCGACGGGCAGGGGCGGAAAATGTCCAAATCGGTCGGCAATGTCGTCGATCCGCTCAAGATCATTGGCGAGAGCGGGGCGGACATCCTGCGCCTGTGGGTGGCGAGCACCGATTATTTCGAGGATGTGCGCATCGGCAAGGAGATCCTCGCCGGCACCTCCGACTCCTATCGCAAGCTGCGCAACACCTTCCGTTACCTGCTCGGCGCGCTCGACGGGTTCAGCGAGGCGGAGCGGGTGCCGGTCGCGGAGATGCCGGAGCTGGAGCGCTACATGCTCCATCTCACCGCCGCGCTGGAGGCGGAGCTGCGCGCCGCCACCGACGGCTTCGAGTTCAACCGCTACGCGCGCGCGCTTACCGAATTCTGCAACAACGACCTGTCCGCCTTCTTCTTCGATATCCGCAAGGACAGCCTCTATTGCGACGCGCCCGCCGATCCGAAGCGGCGCGCCTATCGCACCGTGCTCGACGTGCTGTTCCATGCGCTGGTGCGCTGGGCGGCGCCGATCCTCTGCTTCACCGCCGAAGAGGTCTGGGCGGCGCGCTTCCCCGAGGGGGGCAGCGTCCACATGCTGGAATGGCCGGTCCTCCCCGAGGGCAGCGCCGCGTCCGAGGGGCTGGCGCTGCGCTGGCAGCGGGTGCGCGAACTGCGCCGCCGGGCCACCGAGGAGATCGAGCCGCTCCGCCGCGCCAAGGCGCTCGGCTCCAGCCTGGAGGCGCGCGTCGGCCTGTCTCTATCGGCGGAGGACGCGGCCTTGCTCGCCGGGATCGACTTCGCCGAGATATTCATCACCGCGCCGGTGGTGACCGAGACGGACGGGCCCGGCGGTGCGATCCTCGTCACCCGCACCGATCATCAGAAATGCGGCCGCTGCTGGCGCCACCTTCCCGAGGTCGATGAGGAAGGCGATCTCTGCGCGCGCTGCGCCGGGGTGGTCGAGGCATGAATCGCGTGACGCGCGCCGGCTACGCCACCGCGCTCGCGGTGATCCTGGTCGACCAGCTCACCAAATGGATCGCCGCCGGCCCGCTGGATCTCACCGGCCGGCTGATCATCCCGGTGCTGCCGATCTTCGACCTGCGCTATGTGCAGAATTTCGGCGTGTCGATGGGCTTCCTCGTCGCCGACAGCGACACCGGCCGCTGGCTGCTGGTGGCGATGACCGGGCTGATCGCGCTTGTCCCGGCGATCTGGATCCTGCGCGAGAAGAGCCGGGCCGATGCCGTCGCCCTCGGCCTGGTGCTGGGCGGCGCGCTCGGCAACATCCTCGATCGGGTGCGGCTCGGCCATGTGTTCGATTTCCTCGACCTGCACTTCGGGGACTGGCACCCTTTTCTCGTGTTCAATGTCGCCGATGCGGCTATTACGCTCGGTGTCGTAGCGCTGCTGCTGCGCGCCTTCCTGGTGCGCGGCGAGCCGGCGGTTTCGGAGGATAAGCATGCGTAAGGTTGTGGTCGTGGTGGGTCTCGTGGCGGCAGCGGGGACGCTGGCGTCGTGTGGAGGCCACAAGGGCGGCGTGTTCGCCGGCCGCGCCGGCCCGGACGAGCTGGCCGTGTCGCGCCAGCAGCCTCTCGTCATCCCGCCGGATTTCAACCTCGTGCCGCCGCGCCCCGGCGCGCCCCGCCCGCAGGAGGCGGACAGCTCGACCCAGGCATTGCAGGCGATGTTCGGCGGTCAGGCGCAGCGCAGCGAGACGGAGAAGGCGGTGCTGAGCGCGGCCGGCGCCGGCCGTGCCGAGGAGGGCATCCGCTCCACCGCCGGCGATCCGGCGACGGAGACGGTCAACAAGGGCCAGACCACGCGCGACATCCTCAACGCGCCCGCCGCGCAGGGCAAAGAGGCCACGGTGCAGACCGGGCAGCAGCCGAAGTAAGCGGACGCGCGCCGTCGCGCCCATAGTACGGATCCTCGACATCGCTCAGTCCCGCTCGAAGGGCGGGGCAGGTCCATCCGGAACAATGTGGGTGGCCCGGATTCGGGCGACCCGCACCCCCTCAGTGGCTGCTGAGCCTGCCGAAGCGGCGTATCGAAGGGTCGCCGCCGACGCGGGGCGCCCTTCGATACCTCATCTCAGCCTGTGGCGCTCAGAAGCTCGCGCCGAGGGACACCACGGCGCCGGCCTTGGCCGGGTGGCGGCCGGAGGGGGTGGTGAACTCGTCATTCTTGATGTCGGTATCGGCATAGGCGACGCCCAAGGTCAGGTGCTGCCACGTGTAATTGACGCCGAGATTCCAGTCGACATAGCCCTTGAGGCTCGACGTCAGCACGCTGCGGCCCTTGGAATAGCCGACATGGCCGAGCACCGAGAAGCCGGTGTCCGGGATCGCCCCGCCGAGCTCGCCATACATATAGAGATTGTCTTCCTTGTCGTGGAAGGCAGTGGCGAGCGCGCGCTGCTTGGGCGCATAGGCGAGGCCCGCCTTGGCGGTTGCGGGACCGAAGACGTGGCTCACCGAAGCATAGGGCTCGATGAAGTCGGTGTTGTTGCCGTGCGAGCCCGGATAGTAATAATAGAGCCCGCCAATGTCGAAGGTCGTGCCGTTCACCGTCTTGTGATAGCCGGCGATCAGATCGATCTCCTGATCGCTGCCATAGGCGACATAGTCGTCGATCGAGCTGCCCCAGGTGCTGACATAGAAACCGGATTCATGGGTGACGGTCAGCGTGCCCTGAAGGGCGAAGCGCCGGTCGGTCTGCGATACGCCGCGGAAGCGATAGTCGGAGACCACCGTGGCGCCACCGGTGACGGTGATCGGCCCGCTCGGCGGCGCGGTGTCCTCGGCGAAGGCCGGAGCGGCGACGGCGGCGGACAGGATGAGTGCGATCTTCAGTGTGTAGCGCATGAGACTCCCCAGTTTAGCGAGTTCATCCGCCTGCGTGTCCCGGGTGGCGGCCTCTGGACATGCCGGACCACCTTACCGCGACTGCGAAATTCCTGCGCCCGAGTTCCGCGTCGCACAATAGTTATTGCTGAATCGTATCCATCCGCTTCCGCAACGTTGCTGAATCGCAACACAGGGATGTCAAAGGCGGCGCAGCCCCGCGTCCAGGTCGGCGATCAGGTCGGCCGGATCCTCCAGGCCGATATGAAGCCGCACCGCCGGCCCTCCCGCTTCCCACCGGACCGCGCTGCGCAGCGGCGCGGGGTCGACGGGCAGCGCCAGGCTCTCATAGCCGCCCCAGCTGAAACCGATGCCGAACAGCGCCAGCCCGTCGATCAGCCGCGCGCGCGCCGCCGCATCGGCATCCCGCAGCACGAAGCTGAACAGGCCCGAGGCGCCGCCGAAATCACGCCGCCAGAGGTCGTGGCCGGGGCAGTCGGGGAGGGCAGGATGCAGCACTCGCGCCACTTCCGGCCGCGTCGCCAGCCATTGCGCCACGGCGAGCCCGCCCTCCTGATGCTGGCGCAGCCGGACGCCCAGCGTGCGCAGGCCGCGCAGCGCCAGCCACGCATCATCCGGCCCGACATGCTGGCCAAGCGACTGGGCGACCATGCGCAGGCGCTTATAATAGGGCGCGGTGGCGGTGACCGAGCCGAGCATCACGTCGGAATGGCCAACGATATATTTCGTGCAGGCGATGATCGACAGGTCCACGCCGAGCGCGATGGCCGGCAGCAGCAGCGGCGTCGCCCAGGTATTGTCGATCAGCGTGACGATGCCGCGCGCGCGCGCGGCGGCGCAGATCGCGGGCACGTCCTGCACCTCGAAGGTGAGGCTGCCCGGGCTCTCCATGAACACGGCGCGGGTCTTGTCGGTGAACAGCTCGGCGATGCCGGCGCCGACCAGCGGATCGTAGAAGCGCGTGGCGACGCCCATCGGCGCCAGGATGTTCTGCGCGAAGGCGCGGGTCGGCTGATAGCAGCTGTCGACGAGCAGCAGTTCGTCGCCCGGCTTCAGCACCGAGAGCAGAGCGCCCGCCACTGCCGCCACGCCCGACGGATAGAGCATCGTGCCCGCCGCGCCCGGCTCCAGCTCGGTCAGCGCGTCGGCCAGCGCCCATTGGGTGGGCGTGCCGCGCCGGCCATAATAAAGCTCGCCGTCGCGATTGCGGCTGCTCTTCGCGTCGAGGTCGGCACAGTCGTCGAACAGGATGGTCGACGCCCGCCACACCGGCGGATTGACGACGCCGCCGGTCCATTCCGGGCGCCGGCCGGCACCGGCGAGGCGGGTGAGTGGACGGTCGCCTCCCTGCCCGCTCATGCCGCCGGGCCCGTCGCCTTGGGGGTGGCCGGATCGCCGCCCCATTCCGTCCAGCTGCCGTCATAGAGGGCGACGTCGTCGCGCCCGAGAAGATGCGCGCCGAAGGCCACGACGCAGGCGGTGATGCCCGATCCGCACGTCACCACCAGCGGCCGGCCCGGATCGACGCCGGCCCGATCGAATTCCGCCTGCAACGCCGCGCCGCGCTTCCACCGGCCGTCGCCGTCGAACAGCTTCGAATAGGGCAGGCTGCGGCTGCCCGGGATATGGCCGGGCTCCACCCCGGCGCGCTCGGCTTCCTCGCCGGCATAGCGCGCCGCCGAACGTGCATCGACGAGCTGCTCGGCATCGCTTTGCAGATTGGCCTGCACCGCGGCGAGATCGCGGGTGCCCGCGAACGGGGCGGGCGCCGTCGCCGCGGCGACGGCGGCGGCGGGCAACGGCGCGCCGGTCTCGATCGGCCGCCCCTCGGCCTTCCACAGGGCCAGCCCGCCGTCGAGGATCGCCACCCGCTCGAAGCCGGAGGCGCGCAGCATCCACCAGCCACGCGCCGCCGTCTTCCACGGCGAGTTGTCGTAAAGGACGAGGCGGGCATCGCCGTTGACCCCCAGCGCCGCCAGCCGCGAGGCGAACGCGCCCGGCTCCGGCAATGTGTTGGGCAGCGGGCTGGATGCGTCGACGAGCGTCTTGAGGCCGAGAAAACGCGCGCCGGGAATGTGGGCGTCGGCGAATTCGGCCTCGGCGTCGCGGCCCAGGGCAGGATCGAGCAAGGTCGCGTCGAGGATGACGAGATCGGCGGCGCCGGCCTGATCGGCCAGCCATTGGGTCGAGACGAGCGAGTCCATGGATCCTCTCCTCCGGGGCTAATGCTCCGTCCCTAGAGCCCCCACGCGCCGCTTGCCAGCGATGCCGCCACGCCCCGGGGTCGGAACCCGCCAAGGGCCCGCCGTCACGGCCATTGGCCTCGGCTGGTTCAGACCCTACATGGCGGCGATGGAAACCCAGCATCTCGGCAAGACGAGCAGCCTGCCTGCCACCCCGGAAGCGGCGGTGCTCGATTACGTCCCCAATCCGCGCCCGGGCCGGCTTTATCTGGTGCGCTTCACGGCGCCGGAATTCACCTCGCTGTGCCCGGTGACCGGCCAGCCCGATTTCGCCCACCTTGTCATCGACTATGCGCCGGGCGAGACGATCGTCGAATCCAAGTCGCTCAAGCTGTTCCTCGGCGCCTTCCGCAATCACGCCGCCTTCCACGAGGATTGCACGGTCGGCATCGCCGAGCGGCTGGTTGCGGAGATGAAGCCGGTATGGCTGCGCATCGGTGGCTATTGGTATCCGCGCGGCGGCATCCCGATCGACGTGTTCTGGCAGACCGGCGCCGCGCCGGACGGCCTGTGGGTGCCGGGGCAGGACGTTCCGGGATATCGCGGCCGCGGATAGGCGTGGAAATCGCGGTCGCTTAGGGCCTGTCGAGATACGGCCGCGACATCCCGGCAGGCACGAAGCGAATGGGCCTGCCGGGCTAAAGCAGCCGGATCTCGCGCAACCGCTGCATCAGATAATCATGGGCGGTGATCGGCTGCGGATAAAGGTCCGGATGGTCCGCATCGACGCATGAGGGCAAGGTCTCGATCAGATAATCCGGCCGGAAATGCAGGAAGAAGGGCATGGAGTAGCGCGAGTGCCCGCGCCGCTCCGGCGCCGGGTTCATCACCCGGTGGGTGGTCGAGCGCAGCCGGTTGTTGGTCAGCCGTTGCAGCATGTCGCCGACGTTGACGGCAAGCTCGCCCTCCTTCGGGCTCACCGCCAGCCATCGCCCTGAGTCGCGGTCGAGCAGTTGCAGCCCCGCCTCCTCGGCGCCGAGCAGCAGGGTGATGGTGTTGATGTCCTCATGCGCGCCCGCGCGGATGCCGGGCGCGTCGGCCGGCACCGGGGGATAATGAAGCAGCCGCATCACGCTGTTGCCGTCGTCGACCGTGTCCACGAAGAAGTCGGGCGCGAGGCCGAGGTGGCGGGCGATCGCGGCGAGCAGCCGCGCGCCGGTCGCCTCGAAGGCCGCGTAGAGCGCCAGCATCGTGTCGCGAAACTCGCCAAGCTCCGCGGGCCACAGATTCGGCGCCATCACCTGCGCATAGCGATGCCCGGCCGGCAGCTCCCGCCCGACGTGCCAGAATTCCTTGAGGTCGACGAGCGTGGCGTCCTTCGCGGCCTCGGTGCCGAACGGCGTATAGCCGCGCGCGCCGCCGGTGCCGGGCAGATGATAGGCCCGCTTCGCTGCCTCGGGTAGCGCGAACAGCGCCTTTGCCGCCGCCTCGGCGCGGGCGATCAGCTCGGCCGGAATGCCATGGTCGGAGACGATGGCGAAGCCGTAGCGCTCGAACGAGGCGCCGAGCGCCGCCGCGAAGCCGTCGGGATCGCGCGCCTCCCCGGCAAGCGACACGGAGGCGACGGTGGCGGGCGGAGCATCGAGGGCGGTTTCCATCGGCCCAATCTAGAGTCGCCGGCAGCGCGGGGAAAGCGCTACAACGCGCCCCGCGCCCGCGACACGATCCGGCTGAAACCGCCGTCGCCCATCGCGCCAATGCCGAGGAACTGGTTGGCGAGATAGCCCGGCGTGCCGGGAAGGCGCAGCGCGGCCGCCTCGCGGGCATGTTCGGCGAGGAGCATGTCGATCGCTTCCGAATGCAGCGCCAGATCGGCCTGCGCCCGATCCCAGTCGGCGCCCGCCTCGCCCAGCGCCTGACGCAGCCCCGGCTCGTCGAGACGGGAGGCGGCCATCAGCGCGCGATGCACCTCGCCGTAGCGGCCCTGATAGGCCGCCGCCAGCGCCAGCCGCGCCGCCACCCGCGATTCGGGAGTGAGGATCGGCCAGTCCTTGTAGAGGATGCGCACCCGTTTCTCGCGCGATGCCAGCCGTTCGAGCGCCCTGGCGTCGCCCCGACACACCGGGCAGCGATAATCAGTGTAGACGACGAGCGTCACGTCGCCGTCCGCCGGCCCCTCGCTTGGCGAGGCGTGATCGGCGAGGATGCCCGCCAGCGCCGCATCTCCGGACAGGTCGGTCAGCGGCGGCCCGCCATGGCGCATCGCATAGCTCACGCCCACCGCCAGCAGCAGGAACAGCGCCAGCCCCCGCCACGATGTCCAGAAGCTGCGGCCCGGCATGCCGGCTCAGCGCCCCTTGAACAGCCCGCCGAGCAGGCCCCGCACCAGCTGCTGCCCGATCGACCCGGCCATCTGTCGTCCGATCGACGAGGCCGCCGAGCGGGCTGCCGACTGGAGCATCTTCTCGGTCATCGTCGGGCGCGCCGCCTCGCGCGCGGCGGCGGCCTCGGCGCGCTGGCGGGCGCGCTCGGCAGCCGCGGCCTCGCGGGCGGCCTGCGCGTCGAGCCGGGCCTGCTCGCGGGCCGCCTGGGCGTCGAGCCTGGCTTGTTCCTTGGCCTGGGTGGCGTCGAGCCTGGCCTGCTCGGCGGCAGCCTTGGCATCCTCGGCCGCCTCCGCGGCGGCGCTGGCCTTGCCGGCAAGGATCTCCGCGGCCGAATCGCGATCCACCGCGGTATCGTAGGTGCCGGCGAGCGGCGAGGTGGACAGGATCACCTTGCGCTCCTCGTCCGTCACCGGGCCCAGCCGGGAGCCGGGCGGCGCGATCAGCGTGCGCTCGACCGGCGAGGGGGAGCCGTCCTCCTGCAGGAACGACACCAGGGCCTCGCCCACTTTCAGCTCGGTGATCGCGGTGGCGACATCGACGCCCGCATTGGCCCGGAACGTCTTCGCGGCCTGCGCCACCGCCTCGGCATCGCGCGGCGTGAAGGCGCGCAGCGCGTGCTGGACACGATTGCCGAGCTGGCCGGCGACCTTTTCCGGAATGTCGATCGGGTTCTGGGTGACGAAATAGACGCCGACGCCCTTGGAGCGGATCAGCCGCACCACCTGCTCCACCTTCTCGAGCAGGGCCGGCGGCGCCTCGTCGAACAGCAGATGGGCCTCGTCGAAGAAGAACACCAGCTTCGGCTTGTCCGGATCGCCGACCTCGGGCAGCGCCTCGAACAGCTCGGACAACAGCCACAGCAGGAAGCTCGCATAGAGCTTCGGCGCGGCCATCAGCCGGTCGGCGGCGAGGATGCCGACCCGGCCGCGGCCGCTCTCGTCCACGGCGATCAGGTCATGGATGTCGAGGGCAGGCTCGCCGAAGAAATGCTCGGCGCCTTGCGAACGCAGCTGGAGCAGGGCGCGCTGGATGGCGCCGATCGATTGCTTGCCGACATTGCCATATTGCGTGGTCAGCTCATCCGCCCGCTCGGCGCAATCGACCAGCATCGCCTGCAGATCGTCGAGATCGAGCAGCAGCAGTCCGTCCTTGTCGGCAACATGGAAGGCGATGGTCAACACGCCCTCCTGCGTCTCGTTCAGCCCCATCAGGCGGGAGAGTAGCAGCGGCCCCATTTCGGAGACGGTGGCGCGCACCGGATGGCCGGCCTCGCCGAACAGATCCCAGAACACCACCGGATTGTCGTGATAGGCCCAGCCGGTGTCGCCCACTTGCCCGGCGCGTTCCGACAGTGCGGCATGGGATTTCGCGGCCGGCGATCCCTGCATGGCCATGCCGGACAGGTCCCCCTTCACGTCGGCGACGAAGACCGGGACGCCGGCGGCGGAGAATTGCTCGGCCATGCGCTGGAGGGTGACGGTCTTGCCAGTGCCGGTGGCGCCGGCGATCAGCCCATGGCGGTTGGCCCGCCGGAGATTGAGCAGCTGCGGCCCACCACTAGGCGACGCGCCGATGAACAGGCCGGGGGCGGTGTCAGGCATGCGGCGGGCTCCTCGATCCATGGTCGCGGCCCTGTGTAGCGCGCGAGCCGGCGGACGCGAAGCGGGTGTGGCACGGGCGACCCGACACGACCCGTCACCCCGCACCTGTTTCAGGGTCCACCCTTCCGCGAACTGCGAAATGTGTTGCGAGATGGATGCTGAAACAGGTTCAGCATGACGGTCGCGGAAGGGGGGCGTCGCCGCCCCCCGAGCCGCTTACTTGGCCGCCGGCTTGGCCAGCTTCACGCCCAGATAGAAAGGCGGGTTCGGCCCGCGCTGGACGAGCAGCGCCACGCTGGCCTTGTTCGCCGCGCGCGCCGCCGCGACCGCCTGGGCAACGGCCGCTGTGGTCGTGGTCGGCTGGTTGTTGATCGACAGGATCACGTCGCCGCGCCGCAGATCGCTCGCCGCATCGGACGAGGGATCGACCGCGCCCACCACCACGCCGCGCGTCGTCGGCGGCATGCGCAGCTGCTGGGCGATCTGCGGGGTCAGCGGCTGCACGGTGATGCCGAGGGCGGCGCGGATGCCGGTCTCGGTGCTGCTGCTGCTCGGCGTCTGATTGTCGTCGTCGTCGTCGTCGTCGCTGAAATTATTGGTGTTGGCGGCGAGCTGGTCCTCGGGCGGGCGCTCGCCGACGGTGGCGGTGACGCTGATCGTCTTGCCGTTGCGGATCAGCTCGATCGGGATGCGGCTGCCCACCGTCACATTGGCGACGATGTAGGACAGGGTCTCGTCCGGCGTCACCTCGACGCCGTTCACCTTCATGATGACGTCGCCCTGCTGGATGCCGGCGCGGGCGGCGGCATAGCCGGGCTCGACGCGGCTGACGATCTCGCCGCGATTCTTCGGCAGGCCGAGCGAGGTGGCGAGGTCGTCGGTCATCGGCTGGATGCCGACGCCGAGATAGCCGCGGCGCACCTTGCCGCCCTTCATCAATGCGTCGATCACCGGCTTGGCCTGCTCCGCCGGGATGGCGAAGCCGATGCCGACATTGCCCCCGGTCGGCGAGAAGATGGCGGTGTTGATGCCGACGACATTGCCGCGCAGGTCGAACATCGGCCCGCCGGAATTGCCCTGGTTGATCGCCGCGTCCGTCTGGATGTAGCGATCATAGGCGCCGCCCTGGCCGATATTGCGGTGGATCGCCGAGACGATGCCCGCCGTCACCGTGCCGCCCAGCGCGAAGGGGTTGCCGATCGCCACCACCCAGTCGCCAACGCGGGTGCGAGTCGAATCGCCGAACTGCACGAACGGCAGGTTCTGTGCGTCGATCTTGAGCAGCGCCAGGTCGGAAGCCGGATCCTTGCCGACGACGCGGGCGGTGAACTCGCGCCGGTCGGGCAGGGTGACGGTAATGCTCTCCACCGTCCCCTGGGTGCGCGGATCGCGCGGGTCGCCGGAGATGACATGGTTGTTGGTGACGATATAGCCGTCGGCCGAGATCACGAAGCCGGAGCCGAGCGAGGTCGCCTCACGGGTGATCGGACGGCCCTGCTGGTCGCTGCCGCCGCCGAAGCCGCGAAACATTTCCTCGAACGGCGTGCCGGCGAACGGATTGCGGCCCTGGGTCCCGACCTGAACGCGCTGGGTGGTCGAGATGTTGACCACCGCCGGCTGCAGGCGGGCGGTGAGGTCGGCAAAGCTCATCGGCGCATCGGCGCGCGGCGGCGCGGCCTGGATCGCGCCTGGCGCGTTCTGCGCGACCTGGGCGCCGACCGGCTGTTGCAGCGCCATGGTGGCGGCGGCACCGCCGGCGATCAGCGCGGTCGTAATGGCATAGGCATAACGCACTGTCGGAATTCTCCCTTGGGAAGGAATCGTCGGCCCTGCGATGAACGATGGGCAATGAACGCTGATTGAATAAGCAGGGGTCCGCGGCGCTGCTTATTTCTGGCCCTTGAACTCGCGCAGATAATCATTCTCCGGCGACAGGATCATGGTCGTCGCGCCCTGGCCACCCGGCGCGAAGCTTTGCCGGTAGGATTGCATGGCCCGGTAGAAATCATAGAAGCCGGCGTCCTTGCCAAAGCTTGCCGCATAGGTCTGGGCAGCCGCGGCGTCGGCGTCGGCGCGGATGATCTGGGCCTGCTTGGCGGCCTGGGCGCGGATGGTCAGCGCCTCCTGCTGGCGGGCCGAGCGCATGCGCTGGAAGGCGCTTTCCAGCGGGGTTCCGTCCGGCAGATCGGCGCGCTTGATGCGCACGTCGACGATCTCGGCGCCATATTGGCGGGCGACGCGATCGAGGCGGTTCTGGATATTATCCATGATCTGGCCGCGCTCGGGGCTGAGCAGCACCGCGAAGTTGCGGCGGCCGAGCTCGTTGCGCAGCGCCGAGCCGAGGATCGGGCGCAGCGCGTCCGCCACCCGGTTTTCCTCCCGCGCGACGACATACATGCGCAGTGGATCGACGATGCGGTAACGCGCGAAGGCGTCGACCTCGAGCCGGAGCTGGTCGGTGGACAGCACCGCCTGACGCTGCATGTCGAAATCGAGCACGCGCTTGTCGATCCACACGATCTGCTCGAGGAACGGGATGCGCCAGACCAGCCCCGCGCCGGTGGCGCCAAAGGGCTGGCCGGGCTTGTAGGGATTGACGATGCGGTTGGGCTTGCCGAGCCGGACGACCAGCGCCTGCTTGGTCTCCGGCACGATCGCGAACACCGACGCGAAGACGAGCACCGCGGCGATCGCCGCGATCGCCCACAATATGGGGTTGCGCATGCTGGCGTTCATCGGCCGGGCTCCTCGGCGGGGGCTTGCGCGGGCGCGGCCTTGCGGGCGCGATCGAGCGGCAGGTAGGGCATCACGCCCGGCGCCTGCACCACCGTCTTGTCCACCTTGGACAGCACATCCTCCATCGTCTCGTAATACATGCGCCGGCGGGTCACCTCGGGGGCGAGGCGATATTGCTCATAGACCTTGTCGAAGGCGGTCGCCTCGCCCTGCGCCTTGGCGGTAAGCTGCTCGGCATAGGCGCGCGCGCCGTTCAGATAGCTCTGCGCCTCCTGCTGGGCGGCGGACACCTCCTTGAAGGCGTCGAGCACCTGCGCGGGCGGGTCGGCCTGGCGGATCGCCACGCCCTGGATGACGACACCCGCCCGATAGCTGTCGAGCAGGGCCTGCATCCGCGTCGCCACCCGTCCCTCGATCTGGCCGCGCTGCGATCCGATCGCATCGTTGAGCGAGACGCGGGCGATTTCCTCGCGCATCGCGCTCTCGGCGACTTCGCGGATGGTATCGTCCGGATCGGCCAGCTCGAAGATGTAGAGCTCGGGATCGCGGATCGACCAGCGCACCGAATAAGCGAGATCGATGATGTTCTGATCGCCGGTGAGGACCAGATTGCCCTTGTCGCCGGAGCTGTCGATGTCGACGGTGCGGATGCCGTCGACGTTAACCGGCGTCACCGTGTCGATCGGCGCCGGGTAGGTGAAGGAGATGCCCGGCCGGAGCGTGCCCGCATATTTGCCGAGCCGGGTCACCACGCCGCGCTCCTGCGGCTCGACGCGGTGGAAGCTTGTGCCGACCAGCCACAGCACGACGAGCAGCGCCACCGCCCACAGCCACAGGGTCTGACCGCCGCCGGACGGAAGGCGCCCGCCAAACCGCTCGCGCCCACGCCGCAGCAGCGCGTCGAGCGCCGGCGGGTTCATGCCCGCCCGTCCGCCGCCGCGCTTGCCGGGCGGCTGGCGCCACGGGTTGCGCGGGCCGAGGCCGCCGCCGCCCTTGCCGTCGCCATCGCCGGGGCCGCCGGGCGACCCCCCCCAGGGGCCGCCCTCGTTCAGCACCGCCTGCTCTTCCATTCCTCGGCCGTCTTGATTGGTCATCCGGCCATTATAGGGGGCGATGCTCCGAAAAACAGTGGCATTGCCTTGCTGGCGTCTTATGTCGCTCGCCATGACCTATCCGGAAGCAGACGCCCTCGCCGCCGCCCTCGCCCGAGTCACCGGGATCGAGGGGCGTGCCGCCGCCCCGCGCCGGGGCGCCGACGGCGCGGTCAGCGTCGTGCTCGACGTCACCGGCCTCGACGGCGATCGCCGCGCGGCGCTGGAGGACGAGATGAAGCGCGCGCTCGGCGCGGTGCCGGGGGTGACGGCGGTGCGCGTCGCCCAGACCGCGGAGAAGACCGGCCGGCGGATCATCGCCGTCGGCTCGGGCAAGGGCGGCGTCGGGAAATCGACGCTCGCCGCCAACCTTGCCGTGGCGCTGGCCCGCGCCGGCACCCGCACCGGCCTCGTCGACGCCGATATTTATGGCCCCTCCCAGCCGCGCCTGCTCTCCGCCGAGGGCATCCGGCCCGAGGGGCGGGACAAGACGCTGCTGCCCGTCGCCACCCGCTTCGGCGTGCCGATGCTGTCGATGGGCCAGCTCGTCGAGCCCGGCCAGGCGATCGCCTGGCGCGGGCCGATGGCCGGGAGTGCGCTCGCCCAGCTGCTCGATGCCGACTGGGGCGATTGCGAGGTGCTGATCGTCGATCTGCCGCCGGGCACCGGCGACGTCCAGTTGTCGATGCTGCAAAAGCACAGGCCCGAAGGCGCGGTGATCGTCTCGACCCCCCAGGATCTGGCGCTCATCGACGCGATGCGCGCCATCGACCTGTTCGGCAAGACGGGCGTGCCGGTGATCGGCGTCGTCGAGAACATGGCGGGCTATATCTGCCCGCATTGCGGCGAGTTCTCCGACCCCTTCGGCATCGGCGGGGCGGAGTCCGCGGCGGGCACGATGGGCCTGCCCTTCCTCGGCCGCGTGCCGCTCGATCCCGCCATCCGCCGCCGCTCCGATGCCGGCGACCCGCCGGCGGCTGGAGACGAACCCGAGGGCGAGGCGTTCGCCCTGCTTGCCGCGCGTGTCCGCCAATGGCTGGATCGGCCGCGCGCCTGAAGGAGACGGACCATGCCGCTGACCAGTCCTGATGAGATCAAGGCGCTGCTCGAGGAGACGCGCACCATCGCCATGATCGGCGCGTCGGACCGGCCGGACCGGCCGAGCTACGGCGTGATGAAGACGCTGCAGGATCACGGCTACCGGGTGATCCCGGTCAACCCGCAGATCACCGGCGAGCATGTCCATGGCGAATATGTCTGGCGCGAACTGTCGCAGATCGGCGAGCCGATCGACATGGTCGACATCTTCCGTCGCCCCGCGGCCGCCGGCGAGGCGGTGGACGAGGCGATCCGGGCGGGGGCGAAGTCGGTGTGGATGCAGCTCGGCGTCATCAACGAGGAGGCCGCCGCCCGCGCCGAGGCGGCAGGGCTGAAGGTGGTGATGGACCACTGCCCGGCGATCGAGATCAGGCGGCTGGGCGTGGCGCCGGTCGCAGGCTAGCGCGGCAGCGCTGCCTCGGCGCGCGCGCGCAGCCGCGCCAGCGCGGCGGCGTGGATGCCCGGCGCGGTGGCGAGGATGCCGAACGCCTCGCCGGTGGGCGTGTTGTAGGACAAGGCCATGCCGAGCGCGTCGGTAACGGTCGCGCCTGCCTCCTCGCCGATCAGGGCCGCCGCCGCGATATCCCACTCATTGCCCCAGCGCAGGGAGGCGACGAGGTCTGCCTCGCCGGCCGCGACCATCGCCAATCTGAGCGCGATCGAATTGGGCTTGGCCACCATCACCAGGTCCTGATCGACTCGCGGCAGGGAATCCGCCGGCACCCGTGCGCCGGCCAGCGCCGTGCGCGGGCGCACGGCCAGCGGCCGGCCGTTCAGCGCCGCGCCCTCGCCCTGCGCGGCAGTCCAGCGTTGCCCGCGCGCCGGCGCGTCGAGCACGCCCAATGCCACCTGCCAGCGATCGACCAGCGCCACCGACACGCACCACCCGTCCCGTCCGCGCACGAAATCGCGGGTGCCGTCGATCGGATCGACGACCCACACCCGTCGCGCCTCCAGTCGCGCCGGATCATCCGCCGTTTCCTCCGACAGCCAGCCGGCGTCGGGCAGCAGCGCGCACAGCTCCCGCTTGAGAAATTCGTCGACCTCAAGGTCGAGCTCGCAGACGATCTGCCCGGGCGATTTCTCCCAGCGGCGGAATTCGCCCCGCCAGCCGGCGAGCGCCAGCTGGCCGGCGCGGGCGGTGATCTCCGCCACCGCGTCGAGGGAGGGGAGGTCAGGCCCCGGCGACGGTCATCCCCTCGATGCGCAGCGTCGGCACGTCGACGCCGCGGCGGAAGACGAGATCGGACGCCGGCGTCAGCGCGCCGAACATCTCGCGCAGGTTGCCGGCGATGGTAAATTCCGCGACCGGCCGCGTGATCACGCCATTCTCGATCAGAAAACCTGAGGCGCCGCGGCTGTAATCGCCCGTCACCGGGTTGACGCCATGGCCGATCAGCTCGGTTACGTAGAGGCCGTTCCCGGTCTCGGCGAGCAGATCGTCCACCGACAGCGCGCCGGACTCCAGGTAGATGTTGGTCGTCGATACGCCCGGCGCGCCGCCGGTGCCGCGGCTGGCATGGCCGGTAGGCTGGCGGCCGAGCTGGCGGGCGGAGGCGGAGTCCATCAGCCAGCCGGTGAGCACGCCGTCGGCGATGATGTCGGACGGCGCCGTCGCCAGCCCCTCGCCGTCGAACGGGCGGGAGCGGGGGCCGCGCGGCCGGTGCGGATCGTCGCGGATGGTGATGCCGGGCGCGAACAATTGCGTGCCTTCGGCGTCGAGCAGGAAGCTGGTCCGCCGCGCGATCGCCGAGCCGGTGATCGCGCCGATCAGATGCCCGATCATCGAGCTGCCGACGCGCGGGTCGAACACCACATGCATGCGCCCCGACGCCACCTTGCCGGGGTTGAGCCTTGCGACCGTACGCTCGCCGGCGCGGCGCCCGATGTCGGCGGCATCCTCCAGGTCGGCGCGGTGGCGAGCGGAGTGATAGGCATAGTCGCGCTGCATCGCGCCGCCCTCGCCGCCGATCACCGTCGCCGACACGCCGTAGGAGGAGGTGGCGTAGCCGCGCGCGAAGCCGGTCGAGGTGGCCAGCGCCACCGTCGCGCGGCCGGCCGAGGCGCCGGCGCCTTCCGAATTGGTGATGCCGGCCACGGCGCGCGCCGCATCCTCGGCGGCGAGCGCCTGCGCGCGAAGTTCGGCCGGCGATGCCTCGCCGCCGTCGTCGCCATCCACCGCAACGAGCGCGCCGGTGGCCAGCATCTCGGCAGGCGCGAGGCCCGCCCATTGATCCTCCGGCGCCTCGCGCGCCATCGCCACCGCGCGCTCGACCAGCGCCGCCAGCGCGGCAGCGGACAGGTCGGACGAGGAGACGGTTGCCGAACGCTGGCCGACGAACACGCGCAGGCCGATCTCCTCGCCCTCCGCGCGCGATACATCCTCCAGCCTGGCCAGGCGCACCTGCACCTGCGTCGAGGCATCGCCTACATAAAGGGCGTCGGCGGCGTCGGCGCCGGCCTTGCGGGCGGCCGAGACGAGGTCGGCGACGCGGGTTTCGGCTGCGATCACGGGAAGCATGCCCGGCACTTAGGATCGCCGGGCCGCGCGGTAAAGGCCGTCAAGCTCTTCGGCGAGCCTGCCCGGGGAAGAATCGCTCAGGCCGTCGACCCCACTACGAAACAGGCGAGGAACATCAGCAGACCCGCAAAGCGATTGGCGCGAAACCGCGCGAGCGCGTTCGTTCCCGAAGATGGATCGAGCGTGGCGATCTGCCAGCCGAGATGCAATGCCATCGGCGCCAGCGCCGCCAGCGCCAGCGGATCGGGCCGCACTTGCCAGAAGGCCGCGGCCCACAACGCCACCGCCAGCGCATAGCAAAGCGCGGTGCCGGCGCGCAGATGCCGGCCCATCGCCCGCGCCGAGGATTTCACGCCGGCCAGCGCATCGTCCTCGATGTCCTGCACGGCATAGATGGTGTCGTAGCCGATCACCCAGAAGATCGATCCGGCATAGAGCAGCAGCGGCGCGGCCGAGAAGCCGCCCGTCACCGCCGGCCAGCCGACCAGCGCCGCCCAGGAAAAGACGATGCCGAGCCATGCCTGCGGCCACCAGGTGATCCGCTTCATGAAGGGATAGAGCGCCACCGGGGCGAGGCTGGCCAGCCCGACGATCTGCGCGGTGCGATCGAGCCTGAGCAGCACCACCAGCCCGACCATGCACAAGGCGACGAGGAACAGCCAGGCGGTGCGCAGCGACATCCGCCCGCTGGCCAGCGGGCGGCTGCGCGTTCGCGCCACCTTCCGATCAAGGTCGCGATCGACGATGTCGTTATAGACGCATCCCGCGCCGCGCATCGCCGCCGCGCCGAGTGCGAACCACAGGATCAGGTCGAGCCGGCCCCGCCCCCCGCCGGCGAGCGCAATCGCCCAGGCGCCCGGCCAGAACAGCAGCCAGATGCCGATCGGCCGGTCGAGCCGGGCCAGCTGAACGAGATCGCGCAACGTCGAGGGCAGAGCGGCGACCAGCCCGCGCTGCTCGGTGTCGGGCACGATGACGCGATCGGGGGGAGGGCGCTCCATCGGGGCGGCTTAGCGGCAAGCCACGCGCGCGGGAAGCGGCGGCGATGCCCGTCCCCAGCCGACCCGCCCTGTTGCCGGGCACGACGAGCCCGCGTGCTGAGCGCGAACGGCGTCTCGGCAACGGCCGGCCCCCCGGCGCTCGCGCAGCACCAGCTGATAATGATGCCGTCGCGAACCGCATGACGGCGGCGCCTGCTCCTGCGCTTTCGAAACAGGACCGCGCACGCCACACCACTGCGATGTCGAACGCGCCGCGACCACCTTTCGATATTGTCAGCTTCGTCCACTTCGCCCGCTCGACTCGTCGGCCGGGGGCGGGCAAAGCGGGGCCATGCCCGCCATCCCCGCCTGGCCGCCCGCGAGCGCGCCGCGCCTGTTCGTCGATGCCCCGCTGACCGAGGGCGCGTCGGTGCCGCTCGATCGTGCCCAGGCCAATTATCTGCTCAACGTCATGCGCCTCAAGACGGGGGACGCGGTGCGCATCTTCGACGATCGTACCGGGGAATGGGCGGCGCGGATCGAAAGCGAGGGTCGCCGTGACGCGCGGCTCGTCGTCGCGACCCGGTTGGGACCCCGCGAGGCGGTGCCCGACCTGTGGCTATGCGTCGCCCCGATCAAGCGCGCCCGTATCGATCTCGTCGCCGAGAAGGCTTCGGAACTCGGCGTGGCGCGGCTGGTGCCGGTGGCGACGCGGCGCACCGTCATCGAACGGCTCAACCCCGAGCGGCTGCGCGCCCACATGATCGAGGCGGCCGAGCAATGCGGCCGCACCGCGTTGCCCGAACTGGTCGCAGAGCCGGTGAAGCTGGAGCGTCTGCTCGCCGACTGGCCGGCCGGGCGCGCGCTGATCTTCGCCGACGAGACGGGCGGCGTGCCGCTGGCGAAGGCGGCGAGGCCCTGCCCTGCCGCGATCCTGATCGGCCCGGAGGGGGGCTTCACGCCGGAAGAGCGCGACGCGATCCGTGCCTGCCCGGCTGCCGTCGGCGTTTCGCTCGGTCCGCGCATCCTGCGCGCCGAAACGGCGGCGCTCGCCGCGGTGGCGGTGTGGATGGCTGCTGCGGGGGACTGGCGTTGAGCGCGGAGCCGGTCTAGGCGGCGGCGATGACGACCCGCACCGAATCCGCGCCGAAGCTCGATCCGGTTATCGAGGATAAGGCGCAGCTTATCGCCTATTTCGCTGGCGGCGAGAAACCGCCGGAGCGCTGGCGCATCGGCACCGAGCACGAGAAGTTCGTCTACGCCAGGGCGGACCATCATGCGCCCTCCTATGCCGAGCCGGGCGGCATCCGCGATCTGCTCGACGGGCTCACCGCCTATGGCTGGCGGCCGGTCGAGGAAGGTGGCAACGTCATCGCAATGACCGGGGCCGACGGCGCGATCAGCCTGGAGCCGGCCGGCCAGTTCGAGCTGTCGGGCGCGCCGCTCGACAATCTTCATGAGACCTGCGCCGAAACGGCGCGCCACCTCAGCCAGGTCAAGGAGGTCGGCGACCGGCTCGGCCTCGGCTTCCTCGGCCTCGGCTTCTGGCCGGACAAGACCCGCGCCGAGCTGCCGGTCATGCCCAAGGGCCGCTACGGCATCATGCGCGCGCACATGCCGCGGGTCGGCTCGCTCGGCCTCGACATGATGCTGCGCACCTGCACTATCCAGACCAACCTCGATTATGCGAGCGAGGCGGATATGGTGCGCAAATTCCGTGTCGGCCTCGCCCTCCAGCCTCTCGCCACCGCGCTGTTCGCCAACTCGCCATTCACCGAGGGCAGGCCGAACGGCTTCCTTTCCTTCCGCTCCCACATCTGGACCGATACCGATCCGGCGCGCACCGGCATGCTGCCCTTCGTGTTCGAAGACGGTTTCGGCTATGAACGCTATGCCGACTACGCGCTCGATGTGCCGATGTACTTCGTCTACCGCGACGGCCGCTATATCGACGCCGCCGGCCTGTCGTTCCGCGATTTCCTGAAGGGCGAGCTCTCCGTCCTGCCCGGCGAGAAGCCCCGCGTCTCGGATTGGGCGGATCATCTGTCGACCGCCTTCCCGGAGGTGCGGCTCAAGACCTTCCTAGAGATGCGCGGCGCCGATGGCGGGCCGTGGGGGCGCATCTGCGCCTTGCCGGCCTTGTGGGTCGGGCTGCTTTATGACGGCGCGGCGCTCGATGCGGCGTGGGATCTGGTCAAGGGCTGGTCGCTGGCCGAGCGGCAGGCGCTGCGCGATGCTGTTCCGGTCGAGGGGCTGCGCGCCCGGCTGCCCGGCGGCGGCACGCTGCTCGATCTCGGCCGCGAGGCGCTGGCGATCTCGTCGGAGGGCCTCAAGGCGCGCGCGCGCCTCAACGGCGCCGGCGACGACGAGCGCGGCTATCTCGATCCGCTGCGGCAGGTGATCGCCGACGGGCGCACGCCGGCCGAATTGCTGCTTGCCCGCTACGAAGGGGAATGGGCCGGTGACATCGGCCGCATCTATGAGGAAATGAGCTTCTAGAAGGGCAGTACCTTGCCCTTGTGGCTGAAGTTCATGTAGCCGACGCTGGCGCCGAACCGCCAGCCGACGCCGAGCCGGATCGGCACCAGCGCGACGTCGCCGCGGCGCAGATAGGAGGCGGTGAACCCGCCGACCGCGTAGAGATTGCCCTCGACCAGCGGGAAGCGCTCGAACAGCTCCTCGCTGTCATAGAGGTTGTAGACGAGGATCAGCACCTTCGATCCGGCCCCGCCGATATCGAGGCCGAGCGAGGGACCCGTCCAGTAGATCGGCTGCTGCCCCTCGACCTTGTGATAGAGATCGCCCTGGCCGTAGCGCAGACCGATGCCGATCGCGCCGCCGGCCTCTCGCCCGGCGATATAGGCGGTGGGGCAGCCCTGCTTCTTCAGCACGTCCTGGACGAACTTGGCGATGCCCTGGGTACCGTCGCCGAACACGCGCTCGGCGGCGCCGAAAATTTCCTCGTCGCGGAAACTGGCCTTGCCCGGCTGGCCGCAGCCGCCATCCGCGACCCCGGCCGGCGCCGGCTGTTGCGGCGCGGGGGCAGGAGCCGCCACCGGGGGCGGCGCCGGCTGGCCGGCGGGATCCGGCGCGCCCGGATCGACCGGCTGGCTCCACCCGTCACTGCCGCGCGCCGCCGACGCGGCGACGTCGGGCGATGAGGGGTCCGAGGTGCGGATTTGCGCCTGGGCGAGGCCGGGCGCGGCCAGCAGCACCAGCGCGGCGAGGCGGATCGGGGTGGATGAGACGGGCATGGCACTCCAGAATCCGAACGGGATGCGATACCTAGCCCGTCTCCGCCTTGCCCCGCAATGAACGGGCGATGACCTGAGTCGTCGATACGCTAATATGCGCTGTCGAAGACGTTGAAAGGCTGGAAGCTCGTCGCTATAGCCCCCTCTCGCGCCGCATCCGGAGACGTGGGTGAGTGGCTGAAACCAGCGGTTTGCTAAACCGCCGTACGGGGATTACTCGTACCGAGGGTTCGAATCCCTCCGTCTCCGCCAGAACGCCCTCATTTTCCATCGAATTTGAGGAAATCGGCGTTCCCTGCCCACTTTCGTGCCCATTTTTGAAATGGCTTCTGACGGCCATGGGCGGTCTCGCCGGATTCAAGGAAGGCCCGGAGCTCCGCCGATGCTTGGCCGGCGCGGTTCGAGCGCAAGAGCGCGACGGCTCGAATTTCCGCGACATCGGCGGTCCCGTCAGCAGGAAGCCCGTCAATGATGGCCTCGGGACCGATCGATTCCAGGAGAAGGATCGAGCGCAGCCCGATTGGAATCGCCATCAAGCGCATCGGCCTGATCGAGCAGATTCTGCCTGATCGAGGCGCGTGACAAAGGCCTGGAGGCTCAGAACGCTGGGGTTCCAGCCGCATTCGAGGTCCTGCAGCAGGCCCGTCAGCGGGTCAGTCGGTTTGCCGAAGATGCTCTCATGCCAGTCCTGCCTAAGATTGGTCCGGACAGCGAAATTGTCGCCGGGAAGGTGGCCATAGATCACCAAGGAGTTCCAGAGTGAGAAGGTCGCGCCCCGTTCCGCGAACTGCTCGGTCTGGAGATCACTTCGTCGGCGGCCTTGCGGCTCTTGAGGGCATAGCCGACAACAGGATGAACCGCCGAACGTCCTTGTCTCGCCAGTGGCTATCTCAGCTGTCGAGAATTTATTGGCGGCTTCGCGGATGTTGGCGGGCGAGAATGTCCGCTCAGCCTTCGCCTGACGAATTTCCAAGTACGATTCGCTGTCAGTGCGGTGAAAGGCGATATGGTCTGCACCATGATGTCCCTGCCCGACCGGCGCGTACAGGATGGCGCCAATGATGTCGGGCTCCGCGGCGTGCAGCGCGCGTGCGAAATGCTCGAAGCGCCGCGAACCGAGCTCATGAAAAGCATTCTCGTCTTGAGGGTTGCGGGAGAGCTTCGGAAAGCTTCGAGGCTCGGCCGAGGCCGGACATGAATGCCATGTCCGAACGCGCTTGCGAACAGGTTTTCGCGAGACAGTTAGCTGATGATTGCAGGGGCAAACAGATCCGATTGAGCGGGGGTCTTGGCCTCCGCTCCGGTCAGACTATGGATCATTTTGGACTACGATGGTGACGTTGCTGTCGATATCTTCAGCGGTGACGACGGCAAACTGGGTGTCAATCGCGATCACGGTGTGGCGGCCATCAGCGTCTTTGAGAAACTGAATGCGCTGCGGCGGACGATCGAGATATCGTCGAACATATCGGCTCCCTGACCGTCGGCGGGCTCATCCCGCTCGACCGGCGCGCGACCTGCACGGAGACTGGCCGCGATCACTTTTTCGGATAGGGAGAAGCGGTACCAAAGCGACCAGACCCTCTTAGCGGCCTCGCTGCTGAAAGCCGCCATTCTGCAACCGGCCCATTCTTGGTCCTTCAAGGATGCCGGCGCCTAACCCATGGGCACGGATTGGTTAACAGCTCCGCGCTCATCTCGTCGCTGGAGACCGGATTTCATTTTCCTTGTTGTTCGATGGGCATGCTCCTACCTCCCGTGCCGCGGTACGGTGTCAAGCATGCAATCACTCACGATCGGAAGCTCGCCGCAGCCGGATTGGTCGGACACCCCGGGCCGGGATCGTTGTGCACTATGAGGGCGAGACCGATTGCGAAGGTCAGTCTCCTGCTCGCCCTCTGATACCATCCCCCCGGGCATTATTCCGTTTCCTTTACGGAGAGGCAATCAGCCAAATCGGTCCAGAATGGATGGAGGGGCTGCCTGGCAAGTGCTGCCTGCGGTGCGAGCGTCACGCAACGTCGCCGTGACGTCACTTGTGACGCGAGTATCTCGCTACCGGCATGCACCTGTCGTTGGCGGAATTAATTCCACGGCCATGACCACCACGATCGTCCGCCCGCTGCACTTGCCGATCAATGTCACATTCGCGCTCGGCCCTCGGGGTTTATGATGGCCGCGACCCTGCTGACGACCATCCGTGCCGTGAACAGCGGCTCATATGTCGCGACACCGGTAGCGACCGCTCGCTGACCGCAACGAGAATTGGCGGTGCCATTTCATGCGCTGCTTCCCCAGGCATTTGCAATGTAGGATCGCACCTGATGTTCTTGATTCGTTCGCAACGAAGCGGACCGAGGCTGCGTCCCTGTGCTCAATCGGAGCCACGCGATCGCGCGTCTCGCACTGATCATAGAAGGATCAGGCAATGGCCGTGGAAATCTCCGTTTACGTCGACCCTGCCCGCGATAGTGGCGAAGTGCCTGAAGGCGCGCCTGTTACGGTGCAGCGGCTCTTAGACGTGGGTGACACCATCACGGTGACACAGGTCGGCCCGGACGGCACGGCACTCGTGCGCATCAATCCGCTCGGCGACGAAGCGGTCACGCTTGCGTTCGCTGGCGCGCTCACCGAAACGTTCGAAGGGCTGGAGTATCGCAGGCTGCCGATCAACGGCACGCTGACCTTGGCCGATCCGTGGGATTCGACGCCGATCCTGCAGACGCAGGCGCGCTTCGATCGCGACGAAGCCTATGATCGGCATCTTACGGGTGTGCCGGCCGTGTTCGACCGCGGTGTCGTCGTCAGCGAATGGTATGCCGACGACGTTCCCACGGGCCTCGATCTCACGATTAACGGTAATGACTTCGCCGGCAAGATGCTGAAATATATCTCGATCTGCACGTCCGGTTCACATGAGCTGGTGTCGGAGAGCGAGGGCGAACTGATCCCGGGGCAGGGCACCTGCATCATCGATGATGATTTCAACGGCGCGCCGAACGGCACGCTTGTCAGCGACGACAACAGCGACAAGGGGGCTTGGGTCGGTGAGGGCGGCCCGACGACCATGGTGCTCATCGCCGACACCTATGCCACGCCACCCTCAGGCGTCACCGCCAATTCCCTTGCCGAGATCGACGTTGGCGAGACCGATGTTATGGCAGACTTTGGGTACGGTGACCTTCAGGGCAGCGGCGGTAGCCTGATCATGCTCCTATGCTACGATCGCGCCGAGAAAAATGCCGTACGTGTCGCTGTCACCCTCAACAACGCACAGAACCGCGTCGAGGTCTCCTTCTTCACATATAAGAAGGGTGCGCAAATTGGTGTTAACAAGTACACGTTCCTGCACATTCCACAGCCTGGCGACATCCTTCGCCTGAAGCTGCAGAACAGTCAGCTCACCGTCTATAAGAAATACGTCACCACTGACGGCGACACCAGCTATAGGCGAATGAATATCGGCAACTATCAAGCCAGCGGGTATAGCAATGAAGGTGCCGGCGTCATCGACATCAGCGCCTCGCCCTGGGACTATGCCAGGGGCACTTGGTTCTACTGGACCGTCTCCGGCACTACAGCCAACACTCACCGCATGGACCGCGTCACCGTCTGGGCGCTGAGCGGCTCGGGTTTTAATATCGCGTCGGTCGAAGACGGTGAGACTGTCGTCGGCCTGCCGACGCGCTCGCAAGGCCACACCCTGAAGATCAACGGCGTCTATGACGGCAGCGCGCCAACCAGCCTTGACGTGGAGGTTACGCAGAGCACCACGGTCGTGCTGGATCGTCGTCCGGCAAGCATCACGCAGGCCGAAGACGGCACCTGGAGTGCCACGGTGCAGAGCCTGGATCTTTTGGGGCTGGACGCGACCAAGGACCATGCGGTGAGAATCTGGAAAGACGGGGCTGGCAATCCCGCCACCCTCAGCTTCCGGCCCACCATTTATGCCGAGCTGCAGCCTCACCATCCGGCTCAGCAGAAGAACAGCGAGACCTACTGGGAGGGCACCGACAGCTATCGCGACCTCGGTCCCAAACTCTTCTGGCTCACCTTCTACCCCGGCAGCAACCAAGACACTCCGCTGCACCCGGCTGATCAGAGTGCCGATCCGGTGGCGGAAGGCGCCGTCGGCCTCGATGGCGTTGTTCACACCTACCCTGGAGGCGGCACCACGAGCAGCCGCCTAAGGGCAATCCTGCCCTATAGCCGGGGTGCTGGTCGCTACGGCACTGGCGTGAAGTGGGTCGTCAAGGGCTGGCCTGCTGGCATGACGGCCGGCATCGGAGGCAACGCCAACGACTACACCATCGTCCCCGGTGCTCCGGCCGGTGAGATCTGGTTCAACTTCCCCCGCGCCGAGAACACGGACACGGGCAACAAGATCGTCTACCTTGAATTTGCGGGCAACCTTCCCGCCGAGGGCTTCGACACGCGTGCGATCAGCGTCGCGCCCGAGGGGAGCGGCACCGACTTCTGCACGCCTGTCGAGCATCAGATGAAGGCTGGCATCAAGGGCATGCGGTTCATGCAGGCCGACGACATCAATTCTGTGAACGTCATTCCTGGTGGCCGGGTTGATCCCTGGTTCGGTACGAATCAGAACGGCTTCGGGCTGGACACCAAAATCGAGCACTGCAACGCGCTTGGCTGCGACCTCTGGTTCAATATCCCCCGAGACGCCAAGAACGAGTGGATCACGACTGCCGCCACCTTTATCAGGGACAATCTAAACTCCGGCCTCAAGGTCTGGCCGCAGTACGCTAATGAAACCTGGAATGTCGCCGGTGGTGGCTTCGTCCGCACGAACTGGTACACAGCAATCAGGGGTATCGAGCGCGGCCTTGTGGCCCCGTCAGCAACCACCTTCGCGGATGCAGAGCCACTGGGATTCAACATCACTATTCCTGAAGTTGACGTTTGGGTGGTGCCCTATCGCATCAGCGACCTGCGCATCATTGCGAACCCGCTGGCCGCCTACAACATCTTCCCGATCAATTTCGACCTTCCGGAGTTTGAGGATTTCCGGAGCTTGAATGGCGGCACCCTCACGGGCGTGCATTTTGTGCAGAACATGACGGTGTTACGCTCTGCGGATGGCAGCAACAACCCAAGCTACCTCACGCCGGGGATGCTGCGCTATGTCCGGCCTGCGACGGGTGAGGATCTCGCCAAGTGGTGCCCCTTCGATAATTACCTGAGGGCATGGCAGTCGATCGAGTCCGACTATCACTTCCACTCGGCCGGTGCGGCGGACGTGTGGGGCATGGGCGATTATAAGATCATCGTCACAGAGAAGGATATCTCCGCCGGCGATACTCTCAGCCTCGATAACTGCGGCGTCTATCTTATTCCCTCCTATATAGTCGCTAGCGACCGGTATACGACGGTGAGGGAGGCTGAAATCCACGACATATTCACAGACGTGTTTGGCGGCCACGAGCGCCTCAATCGTGTTAAAGGCTGGTGGTGGGCTGCCGCTTCCAGCATTATAAACCCCAATAGCCTCGCTAATGTTCTCGCCTGGTATGGGGACACGAGCAAGTTCGATTATTACGCCTGCGCTCCTTATTGGGGCAATGATCCCCTGGGCTACCTCTACATGGGCATCACGACGCCGTATGATAGGCCGGGCGGCTGGGCCCTCGATAGCGGCAAGCAGTTCTATCCGGGGTGGGGCCTCACGACAAAGGCGCTGGTCGATAGCGATCAGGCGGCGTGGCTGAATTTCAGCATCTACGGCAACACGGCAGGCACCGGCTCGAATTTGGATGGCCCATGGCCGCTGTCGATGAAGGCCACCGTCTACGCCATCGGTTCAGCGGCGCATAGGAATGAGCGCGCCTTCCGCTCTATCGTTCCTGGCTACGTTCCCAACTCGATCAAGTTTTGCAGCTACGAGTGCGGCATGGGTACCGGCATGATGCTGGATCACGACTCAGGTTATGCGGAGGAGAACAGCGCATCAGATAATGCAACGGCCGCCTATGAGGCTTTGCTGAACCACCCTGCAATGCGCGACTGGACGTATGGCTATTATGCCGGCATCAGGGATGTACTCGGCGGCGCCCATTTCCAGTTCGTGGATCTGCGCGGCAGCGTCACGGAGGTCGGGACGCAATATCTGCGCTACGGCCTAGGCAACAACGTACATGATACCGGCTCGCCCGCTTTGCTGGGCTGGCTCGAGGCTGCGGCGCTCCCGGAATAGTGCTTCGACGTTAACGAGGCGGCCGCGCGATCAGGGGCGGCCGCTTCGCCTTTCGAGGATTTCCTGCAGCGGCGGGGAGCTTGCCTTGCCGGCGGAGCCGCTGGCAATGTTTGAACTGCCGGCGACGCCACATCAAGTCCCTCCTGGACCTGCACAGCATCCAGTGCGACGCCGCGGTGGTGTGCATGAGCTGCGGCAGGACCGCCGTCTATGATCCGGACTCCCTTGCCGGCTACCTGCGGACCGCGCGACGGCCCGAGAGGCTGGAGGATATCGGGCAGCACTTCTCGTGTCGGCGCTGCCGGTCCCGGGAAATCGAGGTGAAGCCATTCCCGCGGGCGCACAGGCCCGAGCCGCTGCCGGTCCCGGACAGGCCGGTTCCCCTCTACGTATTGCCGCCGGGCAGATGCGCCCGCGAGCTTGCCGAGGCCGAGAAGGCGCTCGCCGAGGCGCTGAAGGAGGTCCCCGCCATCATGCCTGTCCTGGTTCGGCAGGCGGACGTCCGTGAGAGGGGGAGGCACGCGGGATATATGCTGCGGGAACGGCTGTCCCCGAGGGGTGGATTACTGAGTGGAGGCGGTGGAATGCGGGCGTTCTCAATAGCCATTGTTATCGTCCGAAAATCGATTTGGCTCGACCCAGGTGAGCCTCTTGATAGATCGGCGGCGAAACAGGAACATGGCCCAGCCGCCGTGGCGCAGAGCATCGCCACCGCCTCGATGTAGCCGAGCGTCGACGGCGTTTCGGTGAAAGCCATCGCGATCCAAAACGGGATCGTTGGCACCCACTTAAGGCTGCGTAAGTCCCTTATGAAATGGCCCAGATAGACGCAGATTTGGTCATCGATAAGATCGAAGACCGCTCGCCAAAATCGCTCATGACGGAAACTAACGAGAAACATGACGACTAAAGCTTCTGGGGCTCGCCTTTGCGGAGACTTACTGACGCCACCGCTGGGGTTCACGGCCGGCGGCCACATTCCTTTGCAAGGCGCCGGACATCCTCGATCAGGCGTCCAGACCAGCTGGGTCATCCCCGTCCAAGCCAGCCTATGATGCTCCCGAGCCACCATCAGCTTGTGAAGTAGCGCCTTTAGGTCTGAGCCGGGCGATATCGGACCCGGCGCCGCCCGGCCGGCGTTGAGGAGAATAACGCCACGCCCGAGCCGGCGTCGTTCAGTGCAGGAGCATAGGATGTCGGACGATGTGCAGTCCCGCGCGGACGATATCGACCTGTCCGGCAGAGAGCGGCAGGACGCTTACGAACAGCAGTTGATGAGCGCGCGGGTCCTTCACGAAGTGATCCGCCGATCCGGCGACGAGGAGCTGGACCGGCCCGCCCTCTCGCTCTTGTGGTCCGGACTGGCGGGCGGCGTCGCGATCAGTGCATCGCTCATGGGACAGGCGCTCATCGAAAGCAGGCTCCCCGATGCGCCCTGGCGGCCACTGGTGGCGAGTTTCGGTTATACGCTCGGCTTCCTGATCGTGATCCTGGGCCGTCTCCAGCTCTTTACCGAGAGCACGCTGTCGGCGGTCATACCGGTGGCGACGCATCTCAGCCTCGCCAATGTCCGCCGCATGCTCCGCCTGTGGAGTCTGGTACTCTGCTTCAATCTGATCGGAACGCTGCTCATCGCCACGGCGACGGGCCTGTCGCTGATCGGGTCGGTGGAGCAGCGCGCAGCCATGCTCGAGGTCTCCCGCAAGCTCATTGAGCATGATTGGCTCGAGACCCTGAAACTCGGGGTCCCGGCTGGTTTCCTGATCGCCGCGGTGCCGTGGATCATGCCCGTCGCCAGGGGGCAGGGCTTCTGGGTGGTGCTGGCGCTCACCTACAGCATCGCGCTCGGCGGCTTCGCGCATGTCGTGGCCGGTTCGGGCGAGGCTTGGCTGCTGGCGGTCTGCGGGGAGACGAGCTTCGCGCACGCCGCCTTCGGGCTGATCCTGCCTGCGCTTCTCGGCAACATCATTGGCGGGACCGGGCTGTTCGCTCTTCTCGCCCATGCCCAGGTACGCCAGGAGCTCTAGCGACGCGCGCCCGCGCCCTTACGGACGGCTGCTATCGCGCGACGAGGGGCACGCCGTAGCGCCGTAGCAACCTTTCGATCTCGGCCCGGCGTCGCTCCAGGATCGCGTCGACGCGGCGCAGGAGCACCGTATCGTCCCTCCGCGCCGCTACCGAGATGTCAAACACCATCGGCAGCTGCGGGCCGTCGAACAGCGGCGAAACGGGGCTGATCGCCACCCGCTCGGGATGGCGCAGCCGGTAATAGCCCGCCACCGGTCCCCAGACATAGGCGATGTCGAGTTTGCCGCTCGTCAACGCATCGAGGATCGCGTCCTGCGGGTAGGCGCGGCGATAATCCCCCTGGACCATGAACCCGCGTACGTTCCGGACGATGCCGCGGCGTGTCAGGGCATGTGCGGGCGGGGTGTTGATGCCGTCGTCGCCGATCAGCTGCACCCCGATGCGCAGGTGCCGCAACCGGGGGTCATCGAACGAGCGCGGGACGGGGGAGCTCCCATGCCGCCGCGCCACGACCACATAGCTTGACCGGTAATAGGGCGTGCTCGTTGCCACCGCCTCCAGCGTGCTGCCGACGCCCGGCACCAGATCGCACTGCCCGGCGCGCAGCGTCTCACGCAGATTGCCGCGGCGCTGCGCCCACCAGACGTAGCGAAGCTCCGCGTTCATGTCGCGGGCGATCAGCCGGACAAGGGCGTTCTCGAAACCCTGTTCCGCCCGGTTCGAAAAGGGCATGTTGTTGGGATCGGCGCAGACGCGCAGCACTGCGCGTGCCGGCGCCGCGGCGGCGGGCATGCACGCGCCGACGGACGCGAGGAGCACGCAGGCCCGAACAACCCTCATCGCGCCACCACGCCCCAGGGCCTGCCGCCGAGCCGGATCGTGCCCGCCGGCCGGTTCTGCACCAGATCGACGACGCTCATGTCGCCGCTGAGCCCGTTGGCGGTGTAGAGGCGCCGGCCATCCGGCGAGAGAGCCAGGTTCCAGGCCCGCCACCCGACCGGGAACGTCCGCACCAGGGCCAGCGTCCGCGGATCGAGTTCGGCGACGAGCCTGGCCCGGCCCAGCGCCACGAAGGCGCGGTCGCCGCCGCGCGTGAAGGCGATCGCTACGGCCTGCAGCTTGTTCTCCGATGGCCGCTCGCCGGGGATTGCGCTGTTGAAGTCGATCCGGCCGACGGGGCGGCGGGTGGCAGTGTCGAAGGCGGTTACCGTCGCGCGAACCTCCGAGGAAACCCAGAAGCGCCGCCCACCGGGTTCGAAGGCGACGAAGCGTGGACGAGTGTCGACGATCAGATTGTCGATCACGGCGGCCGTGCGGGCATCGATGACATGGGCCATGCTCGCCGTCTCGGAGGTCTGCACGACGAGGCGGCCATCCGGGCTCGCCGCGGTCCCTTCCGGCTCACCGCCGACCGGCACCTTCGCCACCAGCCTGCCGGCCGCGATGTCGACGATGGAAAGCAGATTATCGTCCTCGTTCGCCACATAGAGGCGGCTGCCGTCGGGCGAAAGGGTGATCGTCTCGGGGTCCGGCCCGCTCGGCAGCGCCGGCAGGACGCGGTTCTGGTCGAGGTCGATGACATCCACGCGGCTGTCGCCGCCGCTCGCCACGTAGAGGCGCCGCCTGTCCGGCGAGAGCACCATGCCCCTTGGCCGGCGGCCGACCGCGATGTCCATCCGCAGCGCGAGGGCGGCGGCGTCGATGACATGGACCACGTTCGATGCCTCATCCGACACATAGATCGCCGGGCCGGTCGAGGGCGCGGCGTGGCAGGCGGAGAGCGCGAGCAGCGCCAGCGTGATCCGCCTCATGTCTGGGTGTAGAGGAAGGCTGACAGGTCGCGCGCCTGATCGGGGCGCACGCCCAGGCGCGGCATGGCAGTGCCCGGCGTGATCGCCTGCGGGTCGATGATCCAGCGCTGGAGGTTGTCCGGGTTGTTGGCGAGCTTGCCGGCGATGATCGCGCGGGCACCGATCGTGTCGAGCGGCGGGCCGACCATGCCCTGCGCCTGCGGCACACCGCTCGCGGCGTGGCATGCCCCGCAGCCGAAGGCCGCAAACAGCTTCGCGCCTCGCTGGGCGTCGCCGCCGGTGATTGCCTCGGCCCGTTGGCGCAGCTGCGTCTGCTCGTGCCGATATTCGAACGTCACGCCACCCGCAGCAGCGGCGACGAGCGCCGTCACCACGGCCAGCGCGATCCGGCTATTCCGCCGAAACGGCATGGCGTTCCTCCCCAGGCTTCAACCAACGGTACAGGATGACCAATGCCGCGCCCATGTGGACGATCCCGCCCGGTATCCACATGATCAGGCCGGCCAGCTGCTGGTCTTCCTCGGGCGTGAGGCCGAGCGGCGTCATCCCCATTGCTGCATAGCCTGCATACCAGGGGCTGGAGGAGAGGGCCATCAGTCCCCCCAGCGCCGCGCCGACGCAGGCGGTGATAAGCAGGCAGAAGGCGGCGACGCCGGCGCTGCCGCGCGCGTCCGCTCGCGCGATCGTCCACCAGAAGAGCAGCGAGGTGACGATGAAGCTGAGATGCTGCGCGACATGCCACCCCTCGCTCGCCAACGCGCGATCGAACAGCGCCGGGGCGTGCCATAGCCACAGCGCAGCGGCCTGCAGGGCGGTGGCGACCCACGGCGAGGACAGGGCCCCCCAGCCGGCCGCAATCGACCGCGCATGGACCAGCCTTCCGAATGCCCGGCGCGCGGCCGCGGGCAGACCCCACAGAAGCATCGACCCCGCGCCCGCGGTGGCGAGCAGCAACGTGGCGACGAGCATGATGAGCTCATGCTCGATCATGTGAACGGTGAAGGAGCGTTCCCCCGCCTCGTGCAAAGGCGATACCAGCGACGCTGTCAGCACGAGCCAGCCGAGGCCAAACAGCAGCGCGTCGCGTCGCATCGCCCTGCGCCCGCGTCGCGCCCGTGCCCAGAGCCGCGCAAAGCCCACTCCATAGAGCAGCAGCGTGATCGCGAGCGGCAGCGTCACCGATGGCGCCAGGGTCCAGCCGGGCGCCTCGGCATGATCGTGCCCGGCATGGGCAAGCGCTGCCTCCGGCAGCAGCAGGAGGCACAGCATCGCCTTTGCCCGCCTCATGACAGGCAGCCCGGCACCAGCAGGCCGGCGATGGTCTGCATGAGGATCGGGAACGCCAGCAGCAAGGCAAGGAGCATGCTCAGGAGCGCGACGAACTGCCATCCGTCCTGCTCCGTGCGTCCGTCCTGCCAGCGGCGGTAGGAGAGCATGGCGCCGGCCGCGACCAGCGCCAGGCCCGCCGCCCCGAGCAGCGCGACGCTCCACCAGTGCCCCCTCGTGCACTGGGCGAAGATCATGCCGGAACCCGCCTGCTGGCTCAGATACCAGCCGGCGACCCCGCCGATCAGGCCGGCCCAGGGCTGAAGGATGCGCCGCATCACGGAAGCCATCGCGGCACCCAGTAGATGAGCAGGTAGATCAACAGCCAGGAGAGCCAGACGAACCGCCAGTAAAGCGCGTTCTCGCTGGTATCGACGAAGCGATTGGCTTCCTTGCCATGCTCCGTGAACATCAGCGCGGTGAGGACGAGAGTGTCGCCCCAATCCGTCACCAGGTGGGTGGTGTGCAGGAAGAGCAGCAGCCACATCACGGAGCCATAGGCATTGTCCGTCCAGCTCACGTTGAGTGACGCGAACTCGAAGCCGCGCAGCACGAACAGCGGGATCACGGCCGCCGACATCACCACCAGCCCCTTGCGCACCGTCGCCAGATCGTAGCGCTCCGCGGCACGCTTGATCCAGCTGTTGGGGATTTCGGTCAGCAGGATCAGGATGGTGAGGAGCGAGCCGGCGAGCAGGTCCGGCGGGGCCAGCGGTGCCGGCGGCCAGGTCTGCTCCTTGTCGAGGATGAAGAAATAGGCCGCGAAGGAGAGCGCAAAGAACATCCCCTCCACCACCATGAAGCCGATGATGCCCCACCAGGTGATGCTGCGGTGGCCGAAGCCATGGGTCGGCAGCGCGGCAAGGTCGCCTTCGAAGCGTACGCCGTCGGCCATGCTGCGCCCGCTCATTCGATCACCGGTTCTGCTGTGGGCGAGCCCTTTGGCCAAAACCAGGCGAGGAAGGCCACGCCGAGCGGCGCCAGACCGATCACCACCGCCCACGGGGTGAAGATCGAGCCGATGAACAAGGCCGCCAGCGCGATCGCCGAGAGGAGCGGCCAGATGGTCCCCTCGGGCGAAGGGTAGCGTATGTCCGGCCGTGCATCGATCGCGGTGGTGATGAGCAGTTCGCGATCGTCGACGCGCAGCCCCGTCATCACCGGCAGCGGACCCTGCTCCCAGAGCGGCGTCGCGCTCCGCACGACCGGCACGTGGGGGAAGTTATAGGGTGGCGGCGGCGATGCCGCTGCCCATTCCAGGCTGGCGGCGTTCCACGGATTGGGGGCCGCGTCCCGAGGCCGCCTCAGCGTCAGCGCGACATTGGCGAGGAAGACGAGCCCGCCCAGCACGATCACCCCGACGCCGATGCTGGACAGCATGTTGAGGCCGTCCCACCCCATGTTCGCCGGATAGGTATAGACGCGCCGTGGCATCCCCAGCATCCCCGTGATGTGCATCGGGAAGAAGGCGATGTTGAAGCCCAGAAAGATCAGCCAGAAGGCGAGCTTCCCCAGCCCTTCCGAGAGCATGCGGCCGCTGAATTTGGGAAACCAATAAGTGAGCGCGCCGAGCAGCGGGAAGACGGCGCCGCCGACCAGCACATAATGGAAGTGCGCGACCACGAAATAGGTGTCGTGGAATTGCAGGTCTAGCGGCACGCTTGCCACCATCACACCCGACAAGCCGCCGATGACGAACGTCACGATGAACGCGATGACATAGAGGAACGGCGTCGCATAGCGCGGCTTGCCCAGCCACATGGTGGCGATCCAGCAGAAGATCTGGATCGAGGCGGGGATCGCAACCGCCATCGTCGCCGCCGTGTAGAAGTCATAGCCGAGCCGCGGCAGCCCGGTCGCGAACATGTGATGGACCCACACGCCGAAACTCAGGAAACCGGTGGCGACCACCGCCAGCACCATCGCGGGATAGGCGATGACGGGGCGGCCGGTGAAGGTCTCGACGATCTGGCTGACGAAGCCGGTTGCGGGCAGGAAGATGATGTACACCTCCGGATGCGCGAAGAACCAGAACAGGTGTTGCCACAGCAGCGGATCGCCATGCTCGAAGGGGTTGAAGAACTGCGTCCCGATCAGCCGGTCCGCGATCAGCATGCCCGAGCAGAGCGCCACCGCCGGCAGCGAGAGGATGATCATGATCGAGGTGACCAGGATCGCCCAGGCGTAAAGCGGCATCCTGTTCAGGCTCATGCCGGGAGCGCGAAACTTGAGGATGGTGGCAGTCAGCTCGATGGCCACGGCAAGCCCGGCCACTTCCGTGAAGGTGATCATCTGCGCCCATATGTCGGTGCGCTTGCCGGGTGAGAATTGTGGGCCGGAGAGCGGCGTGTACATGAACCAGCCGGCATCAGGGCCGACATTGAGCACGAAGCCCACCCACAGCAGCAGCGCGCCGAACAGATAGGTCCAGTAGCTGAACGCGTTGAGGCGCGGGAAGGCGATGTTGCGCGTGCCCATCATCAGCGGGATGACGTAGATCGCCGCCGCCTCCATCACCGGCACGGCGAAGAGGAACATCATCGTCGTGCCATGCATGGTGAAAATCTGGTTGTAGCGAGCCGGACTGATCAGCCCGCTTTCCGGTCGCGCCAGCTGGAGCCGCATCGCCACCGACAGGATGCTGCCCAGGATCAGGAAGGTCATCGCCGTGTAGATGTAGCGGCGCCCGATATCCTTGTGGTCGACGGTGGTCAGCCACCCCCACAGGCCGGGGGCGGGGCGCCAGGTCCGGTCCAGCCGCCCCTCGAGCTCGGCGCCCTTCAGCGCCTCTCCGTCGCGGGCGATCCCGGTCACTTCAGACCCTGCAGATAGGCGACGACGGCATGCAGCTTTGCGGAGTCGAAGCCGATATAGGGCATGTTGTTGCCGGGCTTCACCCCCTGCGGGTCGGCGATCCAGGCGTAAAGATGTCCGCGTGTCATCGGCAATGTCCCTGCGGCGATCGAGCGCCGGCTGGCGAGGTGGGTGAGATCGGGTCCGAAGCGGGCGGACGCGGGCGTGCCGGCGATCGCGTGGCAGCTCGCGCATTGCTGCGACATCACCAGGTCATGGCCGGCCTGCGCCAGAGGGGTGGACGGGGGCGCGGCGGGGGCAAGCTGCGCCTGCTGCCAGCGCCTGAACGAGGCGACCGGCTCGACCGTCACGTCGAGCGCCATATGGGCGTGCTGCGTGCCGCAGAATTCGGCGCATTGGCCGCGGAATTGACCGGTCCGGGTCGGCAGGAGCAGCAGATCGTTGACGCGGCCGGGAATGAGGTCCTGCTTGCCGGCGAGCGACGGGATCCAGAAGCTGTGGATCACATCATTGGACTTGAGCGTGACCTTCACCGGCACGCCGACGGGCAGGTGCAGCTCGTTGGCCGTGCGCAGTTCATTGGCCGGCACCGCGTTCTTGTAGGTGATGTCCCACCACCATTGGTTGGCGGTGATCTGCACCTCGAGCGGCGGGCGCGCCGGGATCGCCGCGGAGACGCGCCGCTCGCTCGCATAGCTGCCGACTGTCAGCACCGTGAGGCCGAGCACGACCGCAGCGATCCAGCCGAGCAGGGCGGTGCGCGCGAGGCGCTCGCCACGCTCCGTTCCGGCGGCCCGTCCGCGTATCGCGATGCCGGCGAGCATGCCGACGATGACGAGCACATAGAAGAAGCCGGTGATGCCCATGAACAGCGTGAACAGCCGGTTGAACTGCTCGCCCTGGAGGCCGCCGCCACCGGTCATGGACTGGGTGCCGCCGCACCCGGCAAGAAGGCCGGCAAGGCACAGGCCGGCGGGAAGGCGTGTCACCGGCTGGTGCCCTGCACGCCAGCCGGCGAGGAGGGCACCACCGGCTGCCGGCTCTGCAGCGTCGCCGGCTCCGTGCTGCTCGGTGCGTCGGGGCGGCTGGACAGCACGTCCTGCCGCGGCTGTGCCGAGAGCGAGCGTACATAGGCGGCCAGCTGCCACATCTGCTGCTCGGTAAGCTTGCCGCGCCAGGAGGGCATGCCGTTCGGCCGGCCCTGATCGATCGTGGCGACGATCTCCTCCATGCTGCCGCCATAGCGCCACTCGGCGTCCGAAAGCGCCGGTCCCATGCCGCCACCGCCATGGGCGTGGCAGCCCGAGCAGTTCATCTTCTGATAGAGGAGCTGGCCCTGTGACATCTGGTAGCTGTTATTCTCATAGGCCCTGGCGCGCGGGTCGGCGGCAGTCCTGGCGGGCACGCCCGGCTGGAGGATGCTCTGCCGGGGGGTCGGCAGCGTCTCGGGGACGGGCTGGGCACGGCTTTGCCGTTCCTCGCGGTCACACGCGGAGAGCAGCGCAAGCGCGGCGAGGGCGGCCAGCCTAGCGCGACAGCGAGAAGACATAGAGCATTCCTCCCGCGGTGGTCTTCTGCGGCAGATCGGCCATCGCCACGCCCCAGCCGTTCGCGGCGGTCGCGTCCGCGGTGTTGAGATTGTTGCTGACGATCGCGCCGGGCCAGCCGCCCACGCCGGCAAGCACGGCGACATATTGGTGCCCGTCAGGGCCGCGATAGCTGATTGGCTGGCCGATGATCCCGGAGCCCGTCTTGAACTGCCAGAGAAGCTTTCCGCTGCGTTGATCAACGGCCTTGAACCATCCATCCATGGTTCCGTAGAAGACGAGCCCGCCGGCGGTGGTGAGCGCGCCGCTCCACACCGGCAGGTCTTCCTTGATCTCCCAGACGGGCCGTCCACGGACCGGATCCCAGGCGGTGAACACGCCGCGATTGCCGCCGGGACCAGCGTAATATTTGACGTCGGCGCCGACATAGGGCGTGCCGGCGATGTAGCTCGCCTCATAGCTTCCCCAGTCCATGCAAAGGTTATTGTGCGGGATGTAGACGAGGCCGGTGAGCGGGCTGAACGCGGCCGGGTTCCAGTCCTTCATGCCCGGCGCCGACGGGCAGATGCCGCGCACGACCTGCCCCTCCCTGGGCTCCATGGCGGGGTTGGGGATCAGCCGGCCGCTCTTGAGGTCGACGCCCTTATAGGCGGTGACATGGCCGAACGGGGTCGCCGACAGCACCTCGCCCGTGCCCCTGTCCATCACGTAGAAATAGCCGTTGCGCTCCGGCCGGACCATCACCTCGCGCATGCGGCCCTTGACTGGCATGTCGAGCAGGATCTGCTCGTTGACACTGTCATGGTCGAACAGGTCGTGGGGCGACGTCTGATAATACCAGCGTGCCGCCCCGGTATCGATGTCGCGCGCGAAGACGCCGGTGGTAAACTTGTTGTCGCCGGGGCGCTGCTCCGGATTCCACGGGCCGGGATTGCCTGTGCCGTAGAAGACGAGCCGGGTCTTCGGGTCGTAGCTCACCCAGCCCCAGGCATTGCCGCCGCCCTGCTTCCAGGCTTCGGGCGGCCAGGTCGTGACACCCAGATCGCGACCGCGATCCATCGCGTAGAAGGGGTGGTAGCCGTTGCCGATCAACACATCCTTGTCGGGCCCGGTGGCATAGGCGCGCCAGGCGATCTTGCCGCTGTCCGCGTCGAGCGCGGCGAGCCAGCCACGCACGCCGAGTTCGCCGCCGGAATTGCCGACGATCACCTTCCCCTCCGCGACGAGCGGCGCCATCGTCATCGTTTCGCCGAGGTTGATTTCGCCGAGCTTGGTCTGCCACAATTCCTTGCCGGTCGCCGCGTCCAGCGCGATGGTGCGGTTGTCGAGGGTGTTGAAGAAGATGCGGCCATTGGCATAGGCCGCGCCGCGATTGACGACGTCGCAGCATGCGACACCCTGCGCCGCCGAGAGCGGCCTCGGCTTGTACGTCCATTTGGTCGGCGCCCCGGGCTTGGTGAGGTCGAGCGCATAGACGTTGTTGGGGAAGGGCGCGACGATGTACATCGTGCCACCGACCACCAGCGGGGCGGCCTCATGCCCCTTGGCCACGCCGGTCGAGAAGGTGAACGCGACCTTCAGCCGGCTGACATTGGCGGTATTGATTTCAGTGGCGGTGGAGAAGCGCGTGCTGGCGAAGTTCTTCGCCGCCATCGTCCATTGGCCGTCATCGCCGTCTCCCACCGATCGGGCGGTGACGGCGCCGCTGCTGCCAGCATAGGGGGTGAGGGGAGCCTGTGCCACAGGCTGCGGTGCCCGGGAGCGCACGACGATGATCGCGATCGCTGAAATCACCAGCAGCGCAGCTGCTGCGGCGAGCATGGCGACCAGTCGCTGCTTCTTCAATTCGGCTGCCCTCACCCTTCAGCTTATTTTTTCTGCCCAAAATGCCGTTCTCTCACCCCACCCAGCTCTCCCCAAAGGCATAAGCGAGGGTGGCGAAAGCTCCGATCAGGACGAAGGCGGCGGCGACCTTTTCGATCGATCGCAGACGGCGGCCGGTCACATCGTTCATGCTGACGTCGCTCCCTGCCGGATCAATGCAGCAATGCGTTGCATGTTCCGGGCAACAGTGCGGAAATCAGTGAGCGCGGAAGTCGCGGGCCGAGGGGCGCTTTCCCCTCGCTTAGAGATGGTGCAGCCGCGGACTACGGCCGCTTTTCGGCTGTGAGGTCGGGGAAGTAACCCTCCGTGTACACACCCGCGTGCACTTTCTGATCAGGCCGCCGCGCTCGCCCGCGGATGGGACGATGTCAGCCACGCCCCAAAGGCGTCTGCGCTCATCGGCCGGCCGTAGAGGTAACCCTGTCCCTCCTGGCAGCCGATCTGTCTCAATGCGATTGCAGCCTCCGCCGTCTCTATCCCCTCGGCCACGACACGGAATCCCAGACGGTGGGAAAGGCTGACCATCGACTCGACCAGCACATGGTCCGGACTGGCCCCTGCGGTGAGGTTCTTCACGAAGGCCTGGTCGATCTTGACAATCTTCACCGGCAGGCGCTGCAGATAGGCGAGGCTGCTGTGGCCCGTCCCGAAATCGTCGATCGCCAGCGACACGCCCGCCCCGGCGAGCGCGTTCAGAATGCCGAGTGCCTGCTCCGGCTGCTCCATCATCGCGCTTTCGGTGAGCTCCAGCTCGAGACGCTCCGCCGGCAGGTTGCGCTTCAGCAGGCCGAGCTGGACACGCTGAACGAGATCATTCTCGGTGAGGTTGGCGGCGGACAGGTTGAGCGACAGGTTCAGCGCCAGCCCGGCCCGATGCCATTCGGCGAGCTGGTCGAGCGCAATGTCCAGCACGCGTTGCGTGGCCGCCCGGGCTAGCGAGGTCTGCTCGATCACCGGGATGAATTCGCCGGGGGAAACGTCGCCCAATAAGGGGTGCCGCCAGCGCAGCAGCGCCTCCGCGCCGACGCAGCGTCCGGTCGCCAGGTCGATGCGCGGCTGATAGACCATGCGAAGCTGGTCCGCGGCCTCCAGCGCTGCGCTGAAGTCACGCAGCAACCCGTATTGACGGCGATGCGCCTCGTCCTTGGCCGGCGAATAGACCGCAATGCCATTGGCCATTTCGCGCGCCTCATGGGCGGCGCTCGCAGCGCCGCGCAGCACGTCCTCGCCCGGCACCTCCCCCAGCTTGAAGGGCCGGACGCCGAGTGCGGCATTGGTGGCGAAGCGGCTCGCCGAAGTGGCGCGCAGCCGCTCCAGCGACGCCTGCAGCGATCGCAGATCGGGATCGCTATCGGGACAGCGGGGCGACAGGAAGGCGAATTGCGCCGGTCCGACATGATAGGTCTCGCGGCCCGTGCCGAGTTCCGCCCGCAGCGCGCGCGCGGCATCGCGGATCAGCTCTTCAACCCGGCCCCCGCCCAGCGCCCGGGCGATGCGGCTGATCTGTTCGCCGCGGGCGAAATCGACGACGATGGCGAAGCGCTGCTCACCGGGATTGTCGCGGGCGAGATCGCTGAGGTCGTCGAGGAACTGGTTGCGCGTCGGCAACCCGCTGATCGGGTCAATGCGGCCGAAGGCATGCTGCAGTTCGATCTGCGCCATGACCATGGCAGCAAGATCGACCAGAGCCATCATCTCGGCCGCCGACGCCTGCCGCGGCTCGGTGCCCAGCACGCACAGCGCGCCAAGGCCATGGCCTTCGCGCGTGATCAGCGGAGCGCCCGCGTAGAAGCGGGTCCCGGCGCGGGCCAGCACGCTCTCGGCATAGCAAGGGTCGGCGAGCAGATCGTCGACCACCAGCGGCACCGCCGATTCGGCGACGGCCGCGCAGGGCGCCCTGTCCCTCGGAATGCTCCAATGATCAACGCCGACGCGGGATTTGAACCATTGCCGATCCTGGTCGGTCAGGGAAACCGCCGCGATCGGCAGCCCGAAAATCTGGCTGGCCATCCGCGTGATGCGATCGAAGCTTTCGCTCGGCGGCGTGTCGAGCAGCTTGAGCTGATGGAGCGCATCCAGCCGCGCCGCCTCACGATGATTGTCCACGTCGCTTCCCCTGATGAAGATCGCGTCGTACCGCGCGGATCTTAAATTCAGGCTACTTCAACACGGCGCCGCTTCGTGTTCGATGCCGGATCGACGCAACAGGAGCGGACGGGGCCTGATCACAGATTTTGGCGCGCCGGAAGCGACGGCAGGTCGGTGTGGGACAGGAGGCACGCCGGGACCTCCTCCATCGTGCCGCATGTCCGCGTCGTCGCCTGGCCCCGGGCGGCGCGGCCCGGGCCAACAGAAGCACGCCCATGATCGGACTACCCATCGCCTATCACCCACGCCGCCCAGGGCTGAGAATGGCCGGTTGTGGCAACAGTCGCACACCCAAGGAACGTCCGCTCTCCCGACTAATCCCTTAGCGTCGCCAGGATAAAGTCGGCGCGAGCAGTCACAGTATCGCGAGGCAATATGACTGGATCATAACCCGCATCCACATAGGCATCCCGGACACGCTCGTAATCGCGCAGCGCCTTTTCGAGGCTGTGGCGCCGATCGGCGTCGTTCACATATATTTCTGGCCAGGGCGGCGCGATGAACAACCGGTCATAGCGACGGGTTGCGATGATATGGGCAGGCCGCTGTCCGCCGGTCGCGACGATCGCGACGGACGCATCCACGACGCCGCGGTCGAAGAAAGTCAGCCCACGCGCCGCTTCATGATCCGCGATGGACATTGCGAGCGCGCGACGGGCGAAGGCGGCGGCATCTACCCAGGGGAAAGCGTCTCCGTTTCTCTCGCGCTCCTCGGCGATGATGCGCCGCCCCGGCTCAGCGACCACCGCGTGACCGCGTCGCGCGAGTTCCTCGAGAAGGGTTGATTTGCCGCCACCGGAGCATCCCGAGATCATCACGAACATATGACTTCGCTTCCGATACCGACCCCCGTCCGGGGTTAGCCAATGATCTTGTGAAGGGCGACAATGGGCCAGGGCAGGAATTATCTGGGTCATGCCATATAGGCAATCGGCTGCTTCAGATTGTCGGTCCTCATCGCGTCGCCGGGTGGGCAAGTGAAACTGCATCAGGTTCGTGGTCGCGCACGACAGCCAGGCGATCGGACCTCATGCACGCCGCACCAGACCCGCAGGCACTCCAGGGGGACATCGCCGGGGGCCTGCGTCGCCGGCGCTCTTGCGGGGAAGCGCACCAAATAGCCGGATTTCAGAAGGTCAGGTGAAGTTGTGCAACGTATAATTAACAGGTTGGAGGCTAAAAACACGCAGATTCTTGAGGATTGCGTTCACTTCTTTGCCGAACGCCCTCTCTGCGCGAGGAAGTGGCCAATGAATTTGCCGAACATGCCTATCTCAAAAAAGATCATGGTGGCGCTTGGCCTCTTCGTGTTTCTTTGCGCCGGCCTCACCGCCTTCGCGGTCAACAGGATGAACGTCCTCGCCACCAACGCAAATCGCCTCGGCACGGTACTCGGCGGTGAGGCCCGCTTGTTCGCCGGCGTGAGCGAAAACCTCACGAAGATGCAGCAGCTCGGCTTCGAAACCATCGTGGAGTCCGACCCGGTTCGTCGGGCGACGCTTCCCGGCGAAATCGAAGAGGAGATCAAGGCGCTCAACCAGCGCTTCGAGGAACTCCATGCGATCATACCCGACGAGGACAAGGCGCTTGTTTCCAGCATCGAAGACGGTGCGGCGAAGTACGAGGAGAGCCTGCGCAAGAGCGTGGCACTTGCCGTTCAGAACAAGGATCAGGAAGCCGAGGATATCATCCAGGACGTTGCGGGCGCGCAGTATGACAAGCTCGACACGCCGCTCGACAAGGTCCGGAAAGAGAAGAAAGAAGCGTTGAACGCCGGTGTGACTGAGGCGGCCGCGATTGCGAACACGGCGCTGTGGTCGATGCTCGGCGTCGCCACGTTCGGCCTCATCTCGATTGGCATTATCGCGCTCACTATCGTTCGTCGCCAGATCGTCCGCCCGCTCATCCGGATCAACGGCATCATGACGACGCTGGCAGCCGGCGATAACACCGTCGAGGTTGCGCATATGGACCGGCTCGACGAGATCGGCAGCATGGCAAAAACCGTGCTCGTGTTCCGTGATGCCGCGATCGCGAAGGAGCGGAGCGACGCCGATCAGAAGCGCGTCGTCGAAAGCGTAGCGACGAGCCTCAATAAGCTGAGCGCGGGCGATCTCACGGTTCGTCTTGCCGACTTCCCGCCATCATATGCGCAGCTAGAGCACGACTTCAACAGCGCGGTGGAGGGGCTGCGCCAGACGATGATCTCAGTCAACGCTAGCGCCGTCGGTATCCAAACCGGTGCAGGCGAGGTGCGCGAGGCGTCCAATGATCTTTCGCAGCGTACCGAGCAGCAGGCGGCAAGTCTTGAGGAGACCGCTGCTGCCATGAATGAAATCACCAGCACGGTCCAGGGTACGGCGGAAAGCGCATCCACGGCGAAGTCGGTCGTTGAACAGGCGAGAGGCGATGCCGAGGAGAGCGGCATCGTGGTTCAACGCACGGTCGACGCCATGAACGGCATCGAGCGATCCTCGCAGGAAATCTCCGAGATCATCTCGGTTATCGACGGCATCGCCTTCCAGACCAATCTTCTCGCTCTCAATGCTGGTGTCGAAGCAGCGCGCGCCGGAGATGCCGGGAAGGGGTTCGCCGTGGTTGCATCCGAGGTCCGGGCTCTGGCTCAGCGATCGGCGGACGCCGCCAAGGACGTCAAGGAGAAGATCAACGCCAGCGGTCAGCAGGTGCAGGCCGGCGTCCAGCTGGTTGGTGAGACTGGCCAGGCACTCACGCGTATCATCGAGCGCGTAAAGCAGATCAGCGAGCATATTTCCAAGATTGCGGCGGGGGCTGAGCAGCAGGCGACCGGGCTCCAGCAGGTCAACACGGCGGTCTCTGAAATGGACGGGGTAACTCAGCAGAACGCCGCAATGGTCGAAGAGGCGACCGCCGCAGCCCGTTCGCTTGCCAGTGAAGCCGAGCAGCTGGCGCACCAGGTCGCGCAGTTCAAGCTTGGGGAAAGCGGCTCCGGCCCGACTGTCGCCAGCCAGCCGCGGTCCAATAAGGTGCAGAAACTGCATACGCGCGTGAGCACCGGGTCCCATGGCCGCATGGTGAACCGGGGGAATCTGGCTCTTGCTTCAGCTCCTGCAGTCGGGGAAGACGACTGGTCCGCGTTTTGATGTTCGAGATCTCAACTGCGCGTCACCATAGTCAGGAAAGGGCTGCGTGATGACCCGGCAATTCATCACTGTCGAAATAGCCGATCAATGGCTGGGTGTCGACATCATGGCCGTGCGTGAAATCCGCGCATGGTCGCCCGCGACGCCACTGCCCAACACGCCCGAACACATCCGCGGGGTGGTGAACCTTCGTGGCGTGGTGCTGCCGGTACTCGACCTGAGCGGCAGGCTCGGATGGGGCACGACATCCACGACCGAGCGGCACGCCATCGTGGTGGTGGAGATTGGCAGTCAGCTGCAAGGGATCATTGTTGATGGAGTCAATGACATCGTCAGCGTTTCGCCCGATGATCTTCATTCCGTGCCGGATACCGGCACGACCAAGTCGCCGACGTTGCTCGAAGGCTTGGCCCATGTCGATGGGCGCCTCGTCCTCGTCCTCGCGCTTGACCAGTTGGGGTTGAACGACACGGAGGCGTGGAAGGAGGCCGCCTGACCGGCGGCCGGTCAGGTCTGGATCCTATGGTCTGTTGCCGAAAGCCTCGATGAGCGCCGCCGCGAAGGCCCTGACGGCCTCACGATTTCCATCTGCAAGCAAGGCAGCAGCGCGGATCCGCGATCGCCACCCGGCCGCGCCCTCGCCGGCACGGCAGCTTTCCGCTGCCGCAACCGCTTTATCGACATAATCGGCGCGGCTGGAGGCAATGGTGTCAGTAATGCCGATTTGTCGCAGCAGCCCCGCGGCAAGCCGCTGACGCATGAACTGCCCCTCCAAGGTGATCAGCGGCAGGCCCCGGGCGAGCGCGCCATGGGCAGTCGTGTAGCCAGAGAAGCTCGGGCAATCGAGATACACGTCCATCGCCTCGAGGAAACCGGCGAAAGCATCCGGGGCAAGCCATGGCACCTGACGCAGCACTTGCGAGGGATCGATGCCGCCAGCACGCAGGGCTCTCGCCAGCCGGTCGCTGACGGCCTCGCTCGCCCAGCGATGCTTTCGGGACGCAACGAGCCACATCTCGCACCTGCCGACCCGCCGCGCTATTTCGACGATCAGCGCGTCGTCACCAGGGTCGAACTTGGTGGACTGGTGGCAAAGCGCAAAGCGCACCGTACCCGGCTGCCGCCCCGGATCGCCCCATGCCTCCACCGCCTTGGATGGTGGCTGAGTGCAGACGCCGGTGCCGGGCAGTCTGACCAGTTGTTCCCGATAATGGCGATCCCCGTCCGCCGGCTCGATCAGGTCCCCGGACATGTACAGGTCGATCGTCGGCAGGCCACTCGTAATCGGATGACCCCATGCCGCGACCTGAAGCGGTGCCAGGCGCAATGCGGCGAGGGCCGTTGTCGCGGCGTCCATCCCGATCTCGGGAAAGAACAGGATATCCGGTCGTGCCTCGGTGACGGCATCAATCCAGGCGGCGAGCGGCATCGGTCCCTGAAGAAACCGGTCGGCCCGGCTCCGTGCCCAATCGGTTTCCCCGTCGATCTGTGCGCCGGTATGAAAGATCATCAGCTCGAACACCGCAGGGTCGAGTTCGGCGACGATCCCTCGCAGGATCATCTCCCAGACCGGATGCTCTCGAACCTGCGCACTGACGACGACAAGGCGAAGGCGGTCGCGCCCTTCGGGCCGCTTTCCGAGATCGGAGCCGGGCCGGAAATATTCATGCGCCGCCTTGCTCATCAAGTCGCCATAGCGCGCCAGAGGTTCCGTCACATCGAATGGCCGATACGCAAGGTAGAATGGCTGCGCGCTGCCAACAGCGGGGCCCAGGCGCGCTGTATCGGGCAGCGCCCAGGAGGCGAGCTCGTCCGTCGCACGCGCAAAGGCCTGGGGTGCCGCAGCGCTTTCCTGCGCCGTCCGCACGAACAGTGGCACCGATCCAATTGCGATGCCGAGCCTCGCGCCGGCGCTGTCCGGGAACAGATGGAGTGCCTGATCGCAGACCGCTTGCGCTTCCGTCGCCTGTCCCTGGTCACGCAGGATGGCTGCCAGCAACACATAGGGGTCTGCGGAACCTGGTTTGGACTGGATGGCGCGGCGGCAGAGTGAAGCCGCCTCCTCGGCGGCGTCCCGTTCGAACAACAGAAGCGCCAGATTGTAGGCGGAGTCCGCGGCCTGCGGCGATGCCTGGAGGGCACGACGATATGCTTCCTCCGCGCCGCGGGGATTCCGGGTTGCACGCAGGGCGTTGCCCAGGTTGTTGAGTATCGCTGGATCATGAGGCCGGGCAGCGACCGCGGCCCGAAGGGCGGCGACGGCCTCATCGTTTCTTCCCTGCCTGACCAGGACGGTGCCCAGGCCCGCAAGCGCATCAGGGTGGTTTGGCTGTAAGGCAAGGGCTCGCCGAAAGGCCATAGCAGCCTTCTCCAGCTCACCTTGCGCGATACGAACGGTGCCAAGACCGTGGTGCGCGTCGCCATGGTTGGGATTCAGCCGCAGCGCCTGTTCGAACGCGCGGGCTGCGGGTTCCAGGGCGCCCTGCGCCCGCAATGCATTGCCGAGATTGTTGTGAAAGCTAGGCACCATGGGGTTGGCCGCAATGGCCTGTTCGATCATGCGAACGGCGCCAGCATGATTTCCGCGCTGGTGGGCCACCACACCAATAAGGTGAAGGGCGTCCGCCTGCCCCGGAGCGATCCGCAACGCGGACTGATAGAAATTCTCGGCTTCGTCCAGGCGCCCGGCGCGGTGGTGCGCCAAACCTTGCTCGATCATGGCGCGGATGCCCGCCTGACCATTTCCGGTCATGGCTTCACGCGTGGCGCGCTGCCGTCCTCCATTTGCGGCAAGGGGCGCTCCGCGCAGGACCGGCCTGCAAAGCTCATTCGCATTCCGCTTTCTCCTGGCAAGCCGCCGCGTGGCGGTGAGCGGAGCCTTTCCGTTATGCATGGCAGGACGAGTGTCAACTGACGGTCGGGAGCTGCGGGTTTTATGACCGCAGCGGTCGTCGTCACCTTCGCCTGTCGGCCCAGTGCCGGGAACGATCATTATCGTCGGAAGCGGATGAAATGACTTGGAGTAAGCGTCATCCCGCCGCGCGACAAATTGAACGGCAGTTCAGGCGCTACTCCTCGGCGAGGCAGCGCTCAGCTGCGACAGATCCTGTCGGCAGCGGGCTTCTGGATAAACGCATCGAGGATCGCAGCGGCCGGCATGGCGCGTCCGTAGCGGTACCCCTGGGCTTCTGAGCAACCCAGGGCGATTAGCGCAAGCTCCTCCTCCGCGGTTTCGACGCCTTCGGCGATAACGGTCAGCCCAAGGCTCGACGCCATGCCGATAACGGCTTTTACGATCGCAGCGTCGCCAACCTTCCGATCGATCGAGGCCACAAAGCTGCGATCTATTTTGAGTCGCGTAATCGGATATTTCTGCAACAGGCTGAGCGATGCGAAGCCTGTGCCGAAATCATCGAAAGCGATCCCGACGCCCAGGGCCTTGAGCTTTCGGAGCGCCTCAGTGGACTGCGCGCTGTGCCGAAGAACCGTTGTCTCCGTAATCTCCAGTTCGAGCTGGTTGGGAGAAAGACCGTGCTTCTCCAATGCCGCCGACACGCTGGCGAATAACTGCCCCGAGCGCAATTGGGCCGCGAACAGATTGATCCCAACTCGAAGCGTTCCCAGGCCGGCCCGCGACCAGCCGGCTGCGGCCGCGCAAGCCTGATCGACGATCCACTCGCCCACCTCTCCTGCGATGACACTTTCCTCTAGGACCTCCATGAAGGTCCGGGGCGTCAACAAACCGTGGTGCGGATGACGCCACCGCAGAAGCGCCTCCACTCCGGTCAACGAACGGTCGGCCAGGCAGAGCTGTGGCTGATACCAGAGCTCGAATTCGTTCCGCGCGAAAGCCTGTCGAAGCTCGGAGGCAAGGCGATGCCGGTGCTGGGAGCTATTCTGCATCGCGCGAACGAAGAAGGTTCGGACACCGCCGCCTTCGGCCTTCGCACCGTATAACGCCAGGTCGGCACAGGAGAGGAGCAACTCGACCTCCAGTGCGTCCTTTGGCGACATGGCGATGCCGATGCTGGTGCCGACGTAGATCGACTGTCCACCAAGCTCGAACGCGGGGTGCAGTGCGTCGAATATTCGCTTGCTAAGCTCGTCGACCCGCAGCGGATCGGCGCAATCAGACATTAACACAGCAAACTCGTCGCCGCCGAGACGCGCGACGAAGGCCTCTCCCCCGGCGGCATGCGTCAACCGCTCCGCGACGGCAGCCAATAGTGCGTCCCCGACCGAGTGGCCGAGGGTGTCATTCACATGCTTGAATCCGTCAAGGTCGAGCAGGAGCAATGAACATGGCACACGGCCAATGTCGGCCACGAGCCGCTCCTGAAGCGCATTGCGGTTGGGCAGTGACGTGAGGGTATCGCAGTGCGCGAGATGCTCCAGTCGCTTCTTCGCCGTATGTCGATCGGCGATGTCGCGCAGCAGGGCGCCGAACATCGGCTTGCCGTCCTCGAACCACATCGACAGCGAGAGATCGACGGGGATCTCGGTTCCGTCCGCATGTCGCGCGAGCACGTCGACCGAGTGGCCGGAAAGGCGCGCGTGTCCGGTCTGAACCGCTCTTGCAAGACCCGCATCATGCGAGGCCTGAAGCCTCGCAGGAATGATGATCGAGAGGGACTTGCCGATCGCGTCCTCCGCCCTGTGGCCGAAAAGCTCCTCGGCTCCAGTGTTCCACGACACAATCAAATTATCCGCGCCGGCGCAGACAGCCGCGGTTCCCGAATTCGCCAGCATCTGCTCGTAACGACGGCCAGCCGGGTCCCGCGCAGTGGAACCCGCCTCGCTCCCGTCGTGATGTTGCTCTCGATGCATCCGGCCTCCCGGATGGCACCATAGCGATGGGAAGTTAAGCATTCGTCGTTCTCAATCGGATATCCGCTCTGGTATCCGGATAATTTGCGTGGCCGGCGCGCAAGTGGCGCCGATGACTAAGTGCACATGAGGTGGACCGGCGGCGGGCATTGGCTTGCCACCAGCCCGCGGCGGGCACGCCGCGCTTAGCTGGCAGTGGAGGTGGCGGAGACGGGATCACCGTTGAACGCGGGTCCCTACAGGCTCCGTGGAAACCGGTCGCGCGGCGCCTGAGGACCTCGCCGCCAGGGACCGGCCTTTCAGTCAGTCCGCTCAGTCAATGAAGCCGGCAGGGCGCTCGCCTCGTCCAGAGACAATGGCCTTCCCAGCAGGAACCCTTGAACCTTGGTCACCCCGATGTCGCGCAGGGCCGCCAGCTCCGCGCCGGTTTCCACACCCTCGGCCACGATCTCGCTGCCGATCGCCAGGCCGAAGGCGGTCAGCGCCAGCGCCAGCGCGCGCCGGGCCGGGTCTCGATCAACGTCGCGGGTCAAGCTCATGTCGAGCTTGATGATGTCGGGGTTGAGATCGAGGACGTGGCGAAAGCTCGCATGGCCCGCGCCGGCATCATCCACCGCCAGACGCAGGCCACGCGCGCGCATGGGCTGAAGCGCGGCCGCGAGGGCGGCATAGTCGGCGACTTTGGCATGTTCGGTCACTTCGAGGATCAGCCGATCGGCCGGCAATCCGTCGAACAGCGTGGTAAAACCGGGCTCGGTGATCACCGAAGGAGAGAGATTGACCGAGAGCGACGTGCCTCTCGGCAGCCTTGCCAGCCCGGCGCAGGCCTGACGTAATGCTGCGATCTCAAGGTCGCCCCCCAAGCCCGCATGCAATGCCTCGGCGAACCATAGATCGGGAGCCCGGTGGGGCTCCGCGGCGAAGTGGGTGAGCGCCTCGAAGCCGGTCAGCCGATTGTCCCGAAGATCATAGATCGGCTGATAGACGGTCGTGAACTCGGACCGGGTGATCGTGCCGGTGATGCGGGCCCTGCATTCGTCCTGCGTACGTTGGGCCTCAATGTCCCCGTAGATTATTTCGGCCATCAAGTCGGCAAAGGCCCGCAGCGTCGCCAGATCGCGCCTGCCGAGGGTGCGGTCGGGCTGGCGCGCGAAGCAGCACAATGTGCCGTAAACGCAGCCATCGCGCAGGCGCATCGGCACACCGATATACGCGCCGATCGACAGCGCCCTGGTGACCGGCAGCTTCGCCGTTGCGGTTGTGGCGCCTGCGTCGTGAATGATTTCTGGAAGCCGGCCGTCGACAATGCGCTGGCAATAGCTTTCCTCCAGGGGATCGGACGCGCCGGCAACGACCGCCGTCTCCACTCCGGCATCCACTAGCCGGAACACGCGCCGCCCTTCCGCGAATTCCGAGACGAATCCGACATCCATGCCGAGATGAGCGCGCACGATCGCCAGCATCTTGCGCAAACGCACCCCGGCGGGATCGCCAGCATCTTCCCGGAATTTGCTCAGCACCGATGCGACGTCATCCATAGCGCCTTGAACGCGTGATCGGCAGCTTTGCCCCACATCCCCGTCGCCCCCCAACCGATCCCGGACCACTGGATACCCGGCGCGGAGAGCGGCAGTTCCCCCCTCTCCGTGGCGCGCGATCATGTGCGGGTTCGAACAGCGGGTGGCCGACCGGCCCTTTACCTGGGCGCCGCCGGCTCAGGCAGGCTGTCCAGCGCCTGTTCGGAGAGTGGCGGGCGCTTCGCCCGGGCCAGCACCGGATTGACCTTGGCGAAACCCTCGGCCGTGGCCTTGGCATAGGCGGCCTGCTCCACGCCGAGACGTTGGTGGAGCTGGTCGTAGATGGTGTAGAATTGTTGCGGCGGCGCGCTGTAGCCGCGCATCATCTTGGCCCCCAGCGCCGCGATCTGATTGTTGAGCTTGATCGGGAAGTTGAGCGGATCCTGACCGCTGCGGTTGCGGGTCTGGTAGAGATTGCCCTCGATCACCGCCAGCTTCGCCAGGAACGGCGCCGCCGCCGACTTGACCGCGGGATCCGTCGCCAGTGCCTCGCGGATCTTGCGGATGTTGAGCACGATCGTGTTCGCCGTCGAGAAATCGGCATTGATTCTGGTCGCGAGGTCGAACTGCTTCTGCAGGTCGGCCTGGGTGACCTCGGGATAGCGCGGATCAATGAGCAGCTTGAGCGGCTGGGTCTGCGACTGGCCATCGGCGGTGATGCGCACCTGATAGTCGCCCGGCACCGCGCGCGGCCCCAGAGCCGCCTGCGCGCCCCACACGATCATCCCGGGGAAGGTGGCGGGCCCGGCATATTGGCCGTTCCAGGTGAAGCGGTTGAGCCCGGCGGCGGTCGCCGGGGGACGCGCCCGCCCGCGCCGGCCGTCTTCCTCCTCATCATCGTCGCCATCGCCGGCATCGGCGCCGCCCCTGGCCGCGCTGGCGAAGCTGTTGACGACGGCGCCGTCCTTCAGGATGTCGATCGTCACCTTGTTGGCAGGCCTGGCGAGGCTATAGTCGATGACCGCCTGGTTGACCTGCAAAGTCATCGGCCGCGGCGTGAAAAGATGCAACGGCGCAGACGCCGTCTCACCCGAATATTGTCGCAGCCAGTCGACATCGTCGAGGATGTAGAGCGAGCGGCCGTGGGTCGCGATCACCACGTCCGAATTCTTGATGACGAGATCGGGGACCTGGGTATCCGGCAGGTTCAGGCGCAATGACTGCCAATGATCGCCATCGTCGAGCGAGAAATATATGCCGTGCTCGGTGCCGGCATAGAGCAGGCCCTTGCGCACCGGATCCTCGCGGATCACGCGCGGGAAGTCATCGCCGGGAATGCCGGTGACGATCTTGGTCCAGCTCTTGCCGTAATCGTGCGTGCGATAGAGATAGGGCGAGCGATCCCCCATCTGATAGCGGTTGGCGGCGAGATAGGCCGTGGCCGGATCGTGCGGCGAGGCATCGATGATGCTGACGCGCGCGAAATCCTTGAGGTCGGGCGGCGTGATCTTCGCCCAGTTCTTGCCGCCGTCACGGGTGATGTGGACATAGCCGTCATCCGACCCGGTCCAGATCAACCCTTCCGTGATCGGCGACGGCGCCACCGCGAAGATTGTGCCGTAGATTTCAGGCCCGTTCTGGTCATGCGTGATCGGCCCGCCGGAATCGCCGAGCGTCGCCGGATCGCCTCGCGTCAGGTCCGGGCTGATCTGCGTCCAGCTCTGCCCCTTGTCGGTGGTCATCCAGAGATGCTGGGAGGAGGTGTAGAGCCGGTTCGGGTCATGCGGATCGAACACGATCGGGAACGTCCACTGCCAGCGCTCCTTCAGGTCGCTGGCTGGCATGCCGGAGAAGAACAGAGGATAGGGCTCGACATCGTCCGACCGGCCGGTGCGCCGGTCATAGCGGGTGAGGAGCGCGCCCTGGCTGCCGGCATAAAATATGTTCGGGTTCTTCGGATCCGGCGCGATATAGCCGCTCTCGCCGCCGCCGACACCATAGAGCCAGTCGCCCGGCTTGCTGCCCATCGGGTTGCGGAAATTGACGCCGGCATCGCTCGGCACGCAGAGCGTGCTATTGTCCTGCTGCGCGCCGCACACCTGATAGGGAATGTCGGCGGTGGTGGCGACGTGATAAAGCTGCGCCGTGGGATAATTCTGCAACGTCCAGCTCTTGCCGCCATTGACCGATACGCTGGCGCCGCCGTCATTGGCCTCGATCATGCGGTCGGGATCATTGGGATCGATCCACAGATCGTGATTGTCGCCGTGCAGCGTCGGAATCGCCGCGAACGTCTTGCCCCCGTCAGTCGAGCGAAAGAAGGACGTGTTCATCGCATAGACGACGTCCTTGCGCTTCGGGTCGGCGTAGACACGGGTATAGTAGAAATTGCGCTGGCGGACCTTGCGCTCGTCATTGGTCTTGGCCCACGTCACACCGCCATCGTCGGAGCGGAAGACCCCGCCATCGCGGTTCTCAATCATCGCGTAGACGCGATTGCCGTCCGCCCCTGAGATGGACACGCCGATCTTGCCGATGACGCCGGCGGGAAGGCCGCGATTGCGCGTGATCTCCTTCCACGTGTCGCCGCCATCGGTCGACTTGTAGAGGCCGGACTCCGGGCCGCCGCTGGTCAGCTGCCAGGGCTTGCGGTTCACATCCCAGATCGCGGCGAACATCACGTTGCGATTGTGCGGGTCAATCGTCAGATCGACGGCGCCGGCGCTGTCGCTCTTGTACAGAATCTTCTGCCAGCTGGCGCCGCCATCGCGGGAGCGGAAGATGCCGCGTTCGGCATTCTTATCATAGGGATGGCCGAGCACCACGGCATAGACAAGGTCGGGATTGGCCGGATCGACCAGGATGCGGGCGATGGACTGGCTGTCCTTCAGTCCGACATTCTTCCACGTCTTGCCGCCGTCGCTTGTCTTGTAGACGCCGTCGCCCTGGATGATGTTGCCGCGCAGCTCCGTTTCGCCCGTGCCGATATAGACGATGTCCGGATTGGAGGCGGAGATGGCCACGGTGCCGACCGAGGAACTGGCGATCTTCTGGTCCGTCACCGGTTGCCAGCTGATGCCGCCGTCCGTCGTCTTCCACAGGCCGCCGCCGGTCGCGCCGAAATAATATTCGAGCGGCCGGTTCGGGCTGCCCGCCGCGCCGATCGAGCGGCCGCCGCGATTGGGGCCGATATTGCGCCATTTGAGCGAGCCGAAGGATACCGGCTGCTGCGCGACCACGGAAACCGGGCAGACCGAGGCCAGCAGGCCAGCCGCCACCCCGCTTAAAAGACAAGTTCTCATGCGCATGCCGGCTCCCCGCTTTTCCAATGCCTATGTCGTCTTGATCAGGACGCCCGCTCCTGGACTATTCCATCGGACCGATCCGCCGAGCGAAGCATCTGAACAGAGAGCACGAAGTTGCCGATCCAGTCATGATCTTGCCGAAAATGTACGGGACATCGCGTCCTAAAACAGGTCGCGACCGCATCCAGCAAGAAGATACACGGATATAATGGCAGACATCCTGCGACACGGATTGCCACTGTCAAGCAGATTCCGCTTTATCGATCCTGTATAGTGGAATTTTTCTGGAAAATAGACCGATGCCAGCCCGGCATGACGGATTCCGCGAAGACGAGCTGCGCATTTTGCCGCGGATATATGCTACTGACATTCATTATTTGTCCATTGTCCACTGGCATTGCGAGGAAGGACATGGCCCTGGCCGCCAGCCGTTCCAGTCCTTCATGCCCATTCTGCGACCTTCCATCGCGCGATGTCAGGGCCGGTCGAGCCGCGCGCGCCGCCCCGGGCCCTCCATCGGGAGGAGGGCTTTTCATAAGGACGGCCGCGCGGCGCCGCCCTTATCTGGTGTAGTTCGCGACGATCTGGCCGACGAGCTTCGCCCAGGGCATGTCGAGCGCGTCGTAGACGGCAGCCGCTTCCGGCGCGCCGTTGTCGCGCAGGATTTCGACCATGAAGGTGGCATAATCCGAGAGGATGACTCCGGCCTGCTGCAGACGGAGCAGGTTAACGTCATGCTTGGTCTTGCTGAACGTGCCCGAGGCGTCGACGGCGACATAGGCGTCATAGCCCTTCGCTACTGCCGTCATCGCCGGAAAGCCGGCGCAGACCTCGAGCGAAATGCCGGCGAAGATAAGCTTCCTGCGGCCCGTAGCCTCGATGGCGGCGGCGACGCGCGGATCGTCATAGGCGTTGACGGTGGCGCGGTCGATGATCCCGATCCCGTCCAGCGCCTCGACCAGCTCCGGGAAGGTCGGGCCCCACAGGCTGTCGCGGGCCGTGCTGGTGGCGACGATCGGCAGGCCCAGCGCCTTGGCGGCGCGGGCGAGCGCCACGACATTGTGCTTCAGCTCGCCGGTCTCATAGTCGCGCACGCCGGTCATCAGGTTCACCTGGTGATCGACGAGGATTACGGCGGCATTGTCCCTGGTCAGCGGCTCATAGATACGGGTCGTCATCTTCATCTCCAGCCAAAAGTCCGATGGGGGCTCACGATCATCGGTCGTGATAGCTGGAAGCTAGATGGTGGACGAGCGGCCCAGAAGTCGTCAAAACCGCAACCCAGCGTCCAAGCTGATGGACAATGAGGCAGGATGATGCTGGACCTGAACGACTTCTTCTACTTCGTCCAGGTGGTGGACCGGGGCGGCTTCACCGCCGCCGGCCGGACCTTGCGCATGCCGAAGTCGACGTTGAGCCACCGTATTCAGCAACTCGAGACCCAGCTTGGCGTGCGCCTGCTCAATCGGACCTCGCGGCGCTTCGGGATGACTGACTCCGGGGAGGATTTCTACCGGCACGCGGTGGCCATGCTGCGCGAGGCGGAACTTGCCGAAACGACGATCCGCGGGCGTCTCACCGAGCCGGTGGGCACCGTCCGCTGCACGGCAGGCTCGGCGACGATGCAGTTCGCGCTCGCCGACATCATCGCGGATTTCCTCACGCAGCACCCCAAGGTCAACGTCGTTGCCCATGCGGCGGATCGCACCGTGGATATCGTCGGCGAGAATTATGACATTGCGGTGCGGGCGCATTCGGACCCGTTGCCGGATTCCAACCTGGTCCAGCGCACGCTTGCGCCCGCGCCGTGGTTCCTGTTCGCCGGCTGCGATTATGTGAAGGAGCATGGTGCTCCGAAGACGCCGCAAGATCTGCGGGCGCATCCTTCGCTGTTCATGATGCGCACGGGCGTGCCGCCGGTCTGGCGACTGCGCCACGCCCGTCAGAAGCGGGACGAGATCATCATGCCGCTCACACCGCGGCTGCATGGTGACGACATGGTCGGATTGAAACAGGCCGCCATCAGGGGCCTCGGGGTGGTCGCGCTGCCGGGTTACATCTGCCGCCCCGAAGTTCATTCAGGTGCGCTGGAGCGGATCCTGCCCGACTGGCTGGCAGGCGATTCCACGCTCACCGCGCTGATCCCGTACCGCCAGGGCCTGCTGCCGTCCGTTCGTGCATTCCTCGACCATCTGGCTGCCGAGTTCCCCAGGCGGGTACTGATGTAGCGGCGTATCACCTCATCGCCGCGAAAGCGCTGCACTGCCTTATCCAGCGTCCAGTGGATTGGACGCTAGGTTTCAAACTCATCGACTTCTCGAACAGCGCGGCGACTTCATAATCAGCCTTATCGAACAGGCCGTTTAGGAGTGGAGCGTAATGGGCAGCGTCGGAAAGATCGAGCAGGCGAGGGGGCTTGCCGGGCGTCTCGGGCGGGTCGTTGCCGGGGTGCCGCACAACATCGGCACTGGCTTCTCGGCCAGGCACTTCTCGGAGGAGATGTTCTCCGGCGCGATGGACCCGCTGCTGATGGTCGACCATTTCATCATGACCGCGCCGACCTTCGAGCCGCACCTGCACGCCGGCATCTCGGCGGTCACCGCCATGTTCGAGGACTCGGAGGGCGCCTTCCTCAATCGCGATACGCTGGGCCATGCCATCGAACTGAAGGGTGGCGACCTCTACTGGCTGGCGGCGGCGAGCGGGGCCGCGCATGAGGAGAAACCGGCCCCGAACTCGCGCATCCATGCCTTGCAGCTGTTCGTGAACCTGCCGGAGCGGTTGAAGAAATGCCCGGCCCGCTCGCTCCACGTCAGCGCCGGCGACGTGCCGATCATCGCAGGCGACGGCCATCGCGTGCGCGTTGTCCTGGGTGCGAGCGGCGACGTCACTGGCGAAACCGGCACGCCCGAGGAGATGACGATGCTCGATGGCTTCCTGGCCGCTGGCGGCCGCTTCAGTCACGAGCTGCCCGAAGGCCGGCAGGCCTGGATCTACGCCGTATCCGGCACGGTCACGGCCACCCTTGACGGTGACGGGCGCGTGCTGGCCGCTGGCATGGCGACCACGATCGAGGCCGGTCTGCCGGCCAGCGTCGCGGTTGAGGCTGCCGCGCCGGCCCACTTCGTGCTGATGGCCGGCAGGCCGATCCGCGAGACGTTCGTCAAGCACGGGCCGCTGGTCATGTCGACCGCAGACGACGTGCGCCGCACGCTCGCCGATTTCGCCGGCGGCAAGTTCGGGCGCATCCCGGCCTGATCGCAATCCGCCCTCCACGCCCCAGGACCCTGACCGGGCAACGGCGCGACCGGCTCGCCGAGCATAGGCTGTCGCCTGCCTGCCCCATTTCGAGGAGATCGAGAGATGACCAACCTCAACGCCGTCCGGAGCCCTGTCGAGACCAGGGTGCCATGGCTATCGGCAACCGAGCGCGATCGCGAAGCTGCGCTCCTCGCCCACTTCGCCGATTTCTGGGGCACCGCCACCGGCGCACCCCGCGCCATCTATGACAGGTTCATCGCGGCGAGCCCGACGGTCGACGGCATCACCGTCAAGCAAGTCTCCACGGGCGCGGTGCATGGCTGGTGGGTGCGGCCGGTGCGTACGCCCGCTCCGGAACAGGCGATCCTGTTCATCCACGGCGGCGGCTACGTGCAGGGCAGCGCCAAGGCCTATCGCGGCTTCGTCAGCCAGATCGTCAGCCGGGCGGGCATCCCCGCGCTCGCGATCGACTATCCGCTGGCGCCGGAGGCCTCCTTGCCGGCGGCGCCGGACGCGGCGCTCGCTGCCTATAGGTTTCTGATCGAGCAGGGCTTCACCCGGATCGCGATCGTCGGCGACTCCGCGGGCGGCGGCCTGTCCCTGGTCACCCTGGCGCAACTCTCGCGGCAGTCCGAGATCGCCAGGCCGATCGCGGGCGTGATGTTCTCGCCGTGGACGGACCTCGCCTTCACCGGCCGGTCGATGAAGGATCCCGAACAGGTCGATGCGCTCATCAGCTTTGATTATCTGCAGGACTGCGCAGCCAAATATCTCGGCGCCTATGCAGCCACGGACCCGCTCGCCTCGCCGTTGCACGGTGATCTGGCCGGCCTGCCGCCTCTCCTGATCCAGGTCGGCACCGCCGAGCGCCTGCTCGATGACTCGCGGCAGTTCGCGGCCAGGGCGGTGGCTGCCGGCGTACCTGTCGAGCTGGAGATGTGGGAAGGATTGCACCACGTCTTCCAGCTCGACGTCGCCCACCTCGAGAGCAGCCGCACTGCGCTCGACCGCGCGGCACGCTTCCTCGCCCGCGCCTTCAACCCCTGACAGATGCGTGCCGCCGGCACGAAGGACCTTCAGGCGCTCTCGCGAGTTTTCCTGCGGTGCGCCCTCATTCCGCGGGGCACCCGGAGCCCTAATACGTTGATCGCGCAGGATTCGCAGCGGCCTCATTCGCCCGACACGGGGTCTCTCGTATCTCAGGACATGGCAAGCATCTTCGCCGGGCTGGATGCGAGCGCCGCTCAAAGCCGGTCCGCATCGGAAGTTCGCCCGATCAATCCCTCGGGACCAGCCCGCAGACGCTGGCGGAGCTGGTCGACCATAGGAGCGATCGTGGCTGTCGCAGCCTTGGCCGCGAACACGATGCTGGCCACCGGGCGTGATCGTCCCTTGGAGCGCGCGGTGCCCGCCACCCCCGCCGCACGGCTTGCGACAGCGGCGTCACCGATCACGCCTCCGCCGCTGATGGTCATGGCGCAAGAGCCTGAGCCTCCGGCGCCCATGGTCGAGCCGACCGCGGCACCGCCCCGACCGGCAACCGCCAGGCCGGCAAGCGCAAAGCGCAAGAAATCCCGCCTCTCCGCCCCGGCCCGGAGAGTACGCGTCGCCCAGGTGACCCACCATCCGGTTCCTCGCAACTGCGAAGGCACGATCCGGATGGAGCGTGCGCGTTGCATGTACCCCGAAGTCGTCGCGGCGGATGACCTTCTCCGCGACGCCTATGCGGACGCAGTACGTGCCGGCGTCGCCAACCGCACGCTCAACCGTTACCGGCATCGTTGGGAGCGGCTCCGCGGCCAGGCGCTGACGCAACCGGATCGGGTCGCGCGTGGATTCCGGGAGCTGGCGCGCGACCTGCAGGAGCTCGGCGCGGACACGGACGATGGCAGCGTGGGGCGGATTGCTGGTGCCTACTGATCGGCAAGCTTCAAGAGCACCCGTTGGCAGTGTTGACGGACGGTTGATCTACGCGGTCGGCGATGTCCACGGCTGTTATGACGAGCTTCGGAATCTGCTGGAAAAGATCGCCGCCGACGCCCGCGAGCGATCCGCCGGACGCCCCGTCAGCCTGATCTTCTGTGGCGACTATATCGATCGGGGACCAGCCTCCCGTGAGGTCGTGGATGCACTCTGGTGGCTGACCCGCCACGGGCCATTCGATCTCCACTGTCTCAAGGGCAATCACGAGCAGGGACTTCTCGATTATCTCGACAACCCGGCCGAAGCGGCCGGCTGGATGCAGTTCGGCGGGCTGGAGACGTTGCGCTCCTATGGGGTCGCCGCACCCGAGCTATATGACGATCCGGACGAGCATTGTCGTGCCCGTGATGATCTCCTCGAAAGCATGCCGGCCGCCCACCTGAAGTTTTTCGAGAGCCTTGAGTTGATGGTCGGCATCGGCGACTATGTGTTCGTCCATGCCGGCGTGCGTCCGGGCGTGCCGCTGGAGAAGCAGGCGGCTCGGGACCTGCTCTGGATCCGTCAGGAGTGGATCGAGAACGAGCGGCCTGCGGAGCGTATCGTCATACACGGGCATTCCTGGATTGACCACGAGCCGGACGTCTGCCCGCACCGGATCGGCATCGACACGGGCGCTTATGAGACCGGGGTGCTGTCGGCGGTGCGTATCGAAGATGGACAGATCGGCTTCTTGTCCGCTCGGGCGTCAGGACGTTGATGTCCGCAGGCGTCGGTCCGGTGCGCGTCGGCCCGCGGATCAGGTTTCCGTGCCGCCATGGCGCGGCTCGTCGAGCAGGCGGCGCAGGTCGTGTTCGATGCTGCCCGGATCGTCGATCCTGGGGGACAGCAACCGGATCCGTCCGTCGCGGTCGAAGATGAACAAGGTGGGCGTGTGCATCACCTCGATGTCGGCGGGATCCGGCGCCGGCGTGACGGAATAAGCGACGCGATAGCGGCGCGCGAGGCTTGCCAGCTGGTTCGGCGTTCCGCGCAAGCCGACGACCTGCGGCGCGAAGCTCTCGACATATCGCTTGAGGTCCTTCGCCGCGTCGCGATCGGGATCGACGGTCACGAAGAGGATGCGGACATCGCCGGCGCGGCCACCAAGATCACGTAGCACTCGCGAAAGCGTTGCCAGGGTGGTCGGGCAGATGTCCGGACAGAATGTGTAACCGAACTCCAGAACGACGATCTTGCCGCGAAACGTTTCTGCGGTGACGGTCCTTCCGTCCTGGACGCTCGTCATGTCGAAGGCGAGCGGCGGCAGGCGATCCTCCATTTCCACGAGGCGCCACGGATCCGGGCGATCGCAACCTGACAGGGCGAGCGACGAAAAGATGATCGCCGCCAGTCGCCACCCATGACTGTTCCGAAGGATTCTAGGCACGGATCATGCTCCCGCTCATTGCCGTGGCCTCCACCCGTTCATCGTTCAGGCGGAGGAAGTTAAGGACAATGATCGCCCCGACGACGCTCATCATCGAGGGTGGAATCCACAGGATCAGACCGGCAAGCTGCTGATCCTGAAGACCTGTCATCTGCATGATCCGCCCGCAGATCGCATAGACCTGGAAATGGTCGCGCGTGCTGAAGGCGACCGCCGCCCCGAGGAGGATCTGGGGCGGCATGATCGCCAGGCAAAGCAAGGCTCGCGGCCCATAGCCGAGGCGGGCGACAGGCGCCGGCCGCGGATCGAGGATCAGCGCCCAAAACAGGATGCCGTCGATGGTGACGCTCCAGTTCATCAGCGTATAGAGCCGCGGGTCCAGCATCGCGTAGAAGTGGACGGGCGGCGCCGGCCAGAGATAGATCAACCCCACAAACAAGAGTGTCGCCACGGCGGGCTGCTGCACCATTGCCATGGCGCCTCTGATCCACGTCGCGTCGAGCAGCCGCTTAAGCCGTCGGGGCATCCCGCGTACCAGCACCCCGCCCGGATCGCCGAGCGCGATCAGAAACGGCCCGGAATGATGCAGCACGAGATGCTGGAGCCGATGGATGAAGAACATGTGCTGCGCGGCGTAGTCGATATGGGTCTGCATCGCGGCGTAGATCAGGAACAGGCCAGCGAAATAGGCCGCGATCCGCCACCGGCGCGGCTTGCGGCTATCGGGGCATGAGGCAAAGCCACGAAGGTACCAGAGGGCTGCGAAGCTGGTGGCGAGGAACACGCCCCACGAAAACTCGTAAGGCATCCAGAGCGGGAGGGACGCCGGATAGAGCCGCACCGCCATGAACTCTGCCGCGCCGAGCAGCAACACCGCTGCCACCAGCACCCGGTGGCGGCGGCCGGCGACCCACTGCGCGATCGCGTCGAAGCGGCCCGTCACGGCAGCCTGATCTGAAGATAGCGCAGGGCGAAGGGGACAGCGAAGGTGGTCAGCAGCATCGAGAAGGCGACGAGCATGAGCAGCCAAGCCTGTCGGCGCATGCGCTGGCGAGGCGGCGTGCCGGTCCCGCGATATCCGGGGGGAACCGGCTGTTCAAGGCCGTCAGCCCTTGCCTGGCGCTCCTCAACCGACATCCTCTCTCTCCTCGCCGCCGCATTCGCACGAGCCGGACATGGCTTGGAGGACATAGATCCCTCGATACCGGTCATTCATGGTGAGGGCGGCGGGGACGCTCCTCGATGCCGTCGCGGCTCATCCGCCGGATCGACTGTGGCGACAGGCCATGGATCTTGAGAAAGGCCCGCCGCATGCGCTCGGGGTCGTTGAAGCCGACAGCGCGCGCGATTTGCTCGACCGGCTCGGCCCCGTCTCGCAGTCGGATCTGGGCGGCCTCGACCCGCAGGCGCTCGACGGCGCGGGCGGGCGTCTCACCGGTTTCTCTCCGGAACGCCCGGCCGAACTGGCGCGTGCTCAGGCTTGCCGCCTCGGCGAGACGCTCGATCGGGAGCGGCTGGTCCAGATTCGCACGCGCAAAGCCGAGGGCCCGACGGATACGATCGGATTCCGGCTCCATTCGCGACATCTCGGAGAATTGCGACTGGCCGCCCGGCCGACGATGATGGACCACCTGTTCGCGCGCGACGGCGCGCGACAGCTCGATGCCGTGATCTGCCTCCAGCACGGCGAGCGCGAGATCGATGCCGGCCGTCACCCCTGCGGATGTCCATACCGGACCGTCGGCGACATAGATCAGGTCGGGCTGGACGCGCACGGCCGGATAACGCGTCTGCAGTTCGCGCGTGGAACGCCAATGGGTCGTGGCACGGCGGCCGTCCAGCCATCCTGTCGCCGCCAGCAGCATCGCGCCCGTGCAGACGCTGGCGATGCGCTGCGCCCGCGAGGCGAGCAGGGTAGCAGCGCGGATCGCTCCGGGCTCCCCCATCGGCGCCGTCTGCCCGCCGACGAATATCACCGTGTCGACGCGGGCTTCGGTGTAAGGGACGGTGTCGACGGACGCGCTTCGTCCCGGCACCAGGCCGCCGCCCTCCGACAGCACCGAGAGATGATAGAGTTGGGTCCCGGCCACCATCGAGGCCGATTCGAACACCGACAGCGGCCCGGCCAGATCGAGGAACCAATATCCCGGACAGATGAAGAAGCCGATGTGATGCATGGCGGCGCCGCGCGTCCTAGACCGGCTTTGCCACGACGAGGATGGCGATGATCGCGGCCGCCACGGCGATGCCGATGGCGGTGTGCTCCGGCGCGATGCGCAGCCGCAACTGCTCGCCCCGCCTGATCCGCCGCAGCCGGCCGGACTGCACGCCGTGCAGCGCCGTCAACGCCACGACGATGGCAAGCTTTCCCCACAGCCACGGGCTCGCGAACCAGCCTCCGTCCACCGCGATCGTCGCGCCGGTCAGCCAGACCAGGAGCATAGCGGGGACCGTCACGCGGCGATCCCAATGGCTGACGAGCGCACCCGTGCCTCTATCGCCGCGCCGGCCGGCCGCAACGGCAACGCTCTGCGCGAACAAGCCGGCGATGAAGATGAGGACGGCGGCGACGTGGATAGCCTTGATCCAGAGATAGGGGATCACGGTCTTTCCTTCAGCGAAGCGACGACCGACGCCTGTTTGCGGCGCAGCAGCCCGGCATTGAGAAACCCGCCGAACGGGACGAAGGCGGCGAGGCTCATCCGTGCGATCTCGCTTCTGGTCCAGCCGCCTCCGGCGGATGCGGCGATCAGGGTCCAGATATAGGCCAGGAAGGCGGCCCCATGGACCGGACCGATGATCCGGACACCCGCCGAATAGCCGAACGCGTGCTTGAGCGGCACCGCCACCAGCAACAGCGCGAGCAGGGTCGTCGCCTCGGCGAACGACGCCAGGCGCAGGCGGCGGATATCTGCCACATCGTCGGCGGTGGGCGCGAAGTGGACGGATCGGTTCATATGGCTCGTCTCCGGCCCTTAGAGATGGGAGGGATCAGCGCCGCTGCGCCGCAGGAGCGCGATCAGCGCCGTCTGCGCGCGCTCGTCGGCCTGCCGGTCGCGGCGGAAGCGCATCGCGCTATGATGGCCGAGATAAATTCCCCACAGCTCCCACACAATCTGTTCGACGTCGGTTTCCCCGCGCAGATGCCCCAGCTCCATCGCGCGTCCGACATTGGCACGCAGCAGCTCACGCCACTCATCGTCGAGCGCGACCAGCCGGTCGCGGACCACGCCCGCCATGTCGTCAAGCTCGAACATGGCGGCGGCGGCAGGGCAGCCACCGCAAAGCCCTGCTCGCGCCGACCAGCCGAACCAGCGGCCGACCAGCGCCATCAGTCTGGGCAGTCCCTCCGGAACCTGCATCGCCGGCTCGACGATATGGCGCCGCGCGATGCGTGCCGTCTCCTCGATCAGCGCGACCTCGAGTGCTTCCCGCGACTGAAAATGGGCGAACAATCCGCTTTTCGACAATCCGGTCGCCTCGGCGAGACGCCCGATCGTGACGGACGACAATCCGCCGCGGCTCATCGCCTGCAATCCCTCTTCGATAACCCGATGTCGTGTTCTCTCGGCTTTCATGCCGATTTAGTACGAACGATCGTGCTATTTGGCAACCATGTTATTGGTCAGGGTCAAGATGATCGGCGACGTCGGTTTCGAACGGCCTTTCCGGTCGAGCCGGTCCCAGCCATGGGTGACACAGTCGGCCAGCCGGTTGAGCGGCCCCGGTGACGAGGGGGCTTGGCATGCCGCGCATTTCCTGCGACCCGTCCGGCCATGGGAATAGATGTCGACAGCCTCCGGTTGATGATCGACGCGTATCAACGCTTTGGTCCTTTTGGCGAAACCCTCCAGCTCGGGCGGCAGGGCCTGTATGTCGTCTCCTCGGCCGCGGATGGCTGGCTGCAGACGGCGGGGCTCGGCGAAAGTCTGGCCGAGGCCTCCGGCGGGCATCACTTCGCCGATATGGCGCTGCTCTCGCGTTTCGGCGTGACGCGCAGCGTCGCCGCCGATGCCTCGCCCTATGAGGGGGCGGCGATCGTCCACGATTTCAACCAGCCGCTGCCCGACGACCTGCATCAGAGCTTCGACACGGTGATCGACTTCGGATCGACGGAGCATATCTTCAACATCGCCCAGTCGCTGACCAACCTCATGAACCTCGTTCGGGTCGGCGGGCGGCTGATCGCCTGCGTGCCGGCGAACAACTGGCTGGGCCATGGCTTCTACCAGTTCAGCGCCGAGATGCCGTTCCGGGTGTTCACCCCGGCAAACGGCTTTCGTCTCCACGCCGTCTATTACGGCACGCTCAGCGACGCGCCGCTCCGGCCCCAGCAGGATGCGGGCGCGGATGGCGCGCGCGGGGAGATCGGCCTCACCCCGGACAAGCATTCGCTCCTCTACATCGCCGAGAAGACGGAGCATGTCGTGCCCTTCGCCCGGCGGTGGCCGCAGCAGGGTGATTATGACGCGACCTGGCAGGCGGCTGTCGCCGGCTGATCACGCGCCTCCGGCATGCCGTGTGATTGCGTGATCACCGGCCGGTACCGCCCGCGCCCGGGGCTTTGCGATCGGACGCGGCCGGGCCCTCACTCAGGCATCCCATCCCCCTTCTCCCTCAGGCGCGGACGTCTGCGGCTGTGTCGCATGAACGGCTTCCTCATCGCGGTGCGCTGATTGCCCGGGAAAGCGGCGTTGACGCCCCCGCGTCCCTCTGCCAATCGTCCGCCATGAGCCTGTTGAACGATCGGCAGCAACCGGCTCGTGATAAGCGCATCAGCACGACCGCGCGGCAGGCCTTGGTGCTGACGGCGCTCATCTGGCTGGTCACCTCTTACGGCGCATATGCGGTGTCCGAGCTGATCGCGGGGCGCACGGGTTTTGTCCGCGATCTGCCCCTGGACTTGCCGGCGGTGCTGGCCGTCGCGTTGCTCGCCTTCGGCCTCTATCCGGTGGCGGTGGCGCAGGAGGCCCGCTCCCCGGTGAGACGGTGGGCGGCGATGCTCGCCGCCGCCGTCGCTATCGCCTTTGCGCAGTCGATCGTAAACATGCTCGAGAACTGGATGCTCGGCGTTATCCCGGCACTTGAAGCTGCGCACCTGCCGCTTATTCGCCAGCGCTTCGGACGCAACTTTCTGTCGCATCTGTACATGTGCATTGCGACCGGCGCATTGTTCATCTTCCTGATCGAAACCCGCCGGACGGAATTGCAGAGGCTCCAGCGGCTTCGTGCCGAACGCATAGCGGCCGATGCGCGGATGGCAGCGCTCAGCCTGCAGATGAACCCGCATTTCCTGTTCAACGCGCTGAACAGCGTGTCGAGCCTGATCATCCTGGGTGAAACGGCGGCGGCCGACGCCATGGTCGGCCGTCTCGCCGATTTCCTGCGCCGCTCGCTCAGCGCCGATCCGACGGTGCCGATCCCGCTCAGCGAAGAGATGGGCGCCGTTGCCTCCTATATGGAGATCGAGGAAACCCGCTTCGAGGAACGGCTGATTTTCACGCTCGACCTTCCGGACGACCTTGCCCAGCAAGAGGTCCTCCCGTTTCTCCTGCAACCGCTGGCTGAGAACGCCGTCAAATATGGTGTTGCGCGCTCCCGCCGGCCCGTGGAGGTGAGGGTGTCGGCGCACCGCGAAGACGGGGTCCTGATCCTGCGCGTCGAGGACGATGCCGCGACCCAGGAGAGCGCGTCGCCAGGGCCAGGCATAGGGATCGCCATCGGCAATGTTCGAGAGCGCCTCGCCGTGCACTACGGGCCGCAGGCCAGCGTCACCGCCCACGCCACGGAGTCCGGCTTCGTGAGCGAAATCCGCATCCCGCTGCGCTAGGTGCGCAGCGCCGCAATCCGGGCCGCATAGCTGCGCCCGACCGAGATCCGGTCGCCCGCCCGCAGCCGCAGCACCGGCGCGCGAGATGCCGAGCGGCTGATCGCCACCACGCAATCGCGCCGGACGATGACGGACCGGTGAACCCGAATGAACACCTCCGGGTCGAGCCGCTTCTCCAGGCTGCTCAGCGGCTCGCGGTAAAGAACGGTCCGCGTCCCTATGCGCAGTCGCACATAATCGCGCTCCGCCTCGATAAGATCGACCGCATCCAGGGGGACGCGCACCGTCTCGGTGGTGCTCCTCACCCAGATTTCCCGCTCATAGCGCGGTTGCGGCACGGGCGCGGCGTTGCGGCGGAGGTTGGCGATGATCTCGCGCATCTCCTCCAGCCTCGTCGCCGCTTCGGCGCGGTCGCGGTGCTCGCGGGCGCGGTCCAGCGCGGTGTAGAGCCGCGACGCCTCGACCGGCTTCACGAGATAATCCACCGCCCTCGCATCGAAGGCGCGGCCGGCATAATGATCGAACGCGGTGACGAAGATGATAATGGGCTGCTCGTCACTCTCCAGCCGCTCAACCACCTCGAAGCCGCCCAGCCCCGGCATCTCGACGTCGAGCAGCACCACATCCGGCCGCTGGGCGCGGATCGCGACAAGCGCCTCATCGCCATCGCGCGCAGTGGTGATCAGCCGCACGCCCTCGTACCGCTCGATGAGGAATCGCAGTCGCCGGATCGCCAGCGGCTCGTCGTCGGCCACCAAGATTGAAAGCTCGCTCATCCCGGCGCCCTGATAGGAGAAGCTTTCCGTTTCACCAACATCGCGTGACGCTGGTCATCGCGATGACGCCGTTCGTCGCACGGTGCGCCCCGCCGTCGCAACTTCGCGGCTGCGGAACGCAACCGCGCTGCGGGCGACGACCCGGCCGACTACACCGCCCCCAACGCGAGGCCGGGCGGTTGTGACGACGCTCCGGATCGCGGCCACCACAGCAGCGGCGCGGGGACCGCCATGCTGTCGGTGCGAGGGCGCGCGATGCGTCCTCGCACCGGTCGAACAGAGGGACACGACATGACGGACTTCACGACCTACCGGCGCGGCCTGACTGCCGGCGCGCTCGCGCTGGCGTTTGTTGCCAGCAACTCCGCGTACGCGGCAACGATGACCAACGGCAATGGCGACGGGCAGGTTTCGATCGAACTCGACGACAATGGGGCATTCAGCACCGCCATCTACAACCCGCTCGGGGCGGCGGGAGCGGCCGACGCAGTGTATGCGTCCGACCTTTATCTGCGCACGTCCAGCGGCGTGACCAGCCTGAGCGGCATTCGCGCCAACTTCGTGACTGGCGACCAGCGACAGCGCACCAGCGTCTTTACGCTCGGCTCGCTCAGCTTCACCCTCACCCAGACGCTCTCGGACCTGATCAGCGACGGCGTGCAGACCGGCACGATGCTGACCCAGGCCTACAGCTTCACCAACCTTTCCGGGGAGTCCCAGGCGCTGAGCTTCGGCCGCTATCTCGATGGCGACCTCAATTTCGGCGCGGGCGGCAACGGCAATGACGGGGGCGGAAAGCTCGTCTCCGGCGGTCAGACAGTGCTGTTCGAGACGGACGCCGCGACCGGCCGTAACGATCTGGCGACGTTCATCGGCATCTACAATGAGGGCGGCGAGGCGCTCGGTTTCGATGTCGATCATTACGGGTCGCTCCGCCCGCGCATCGGCGGAGGCAGTTCGCTGAACAACCTCGTAAACGGCGACGGCAATGGCGACGGATTCATCGACGCTGGAGGCGGCTATGACGTCGCGCTGGGCCTCATCAACGGGTTTTCCATCGGCGCTGGCGAGCAAAGCCTGTTCACGACTCACACGATCTTCGGATCCGGGACACCCGGCTCGGTGCAGGTCCCGGGCGCTGTGCCGGAGCCGGCCACCTGGGCGATGATGATCGGCGGCTTCGGCCTTGTCGGCGCCTCAATGCGGCGGCGTCGGGTGGGCCTCGCTGCGGCCTGAGGGCGACCGGCGCGCCCCCTCCCGGGGGGGCGTCGGACGCCAGGCTGCGATGCGGTCCCCGCGCGGTGAGGTCATCACCCGCCCCAAGCTTTTGCGCGTGATGCTGGGCCGCATGCCGGCCCGCACGGATCGGAGCCGCACGGCGCCCCCTATCCTGTCGAGAATTCTTACAATGTTGTTGCGACGCAAAAACAACGCTCGCGGCTTAATCGTTTCGGGAACGACGCCGGCGCGGCAATTGGCGTGAAAAATGCGCTCAATCCATGGAACCAAGTCTGACGAGGCCGTGAGAGGCTTGGCTCGCCGGCACGATCTCGCCACTAAGTTCCATAGTGTCGGGCCTGCTGACGATGCTGGCGCAAGTAATCGGAATGCGATCCCGGAAAACGTCTTGCTCCCGCGGATTTTCGTAGGTGGCACGGCTCTTGCTAATCGGGTCGCGGAAGGATTAACCATGACCAGAATTAGTATGCTTTTGACTACCGTGGGCATCGCCGCAGTCGCGGCCGCTGCTCCGGCCTCTGCCACCATCGTTCTTGTCGATGCGAGCTCGATCCAGGGCGACAATGTCCTGTTCAATACGGGCGTGCAGACCGGCACCACCGTTACCGGCTCCACTCTCGGCGGCAACGCCATCGCTTTCACGGGTTCGACCGTTGGAGGCGGAAACATCATTCGTGCCCAGGGCGGTCAGGCCCGGCTCGAAGGTGCACTGAACACCGCGACCCGCAACCCGAACGACACGTTGGCGCTGAGCTCGCTGAACTTCGCGCTGGTCGGCGGCGGCACCTTCAACGACCTGGAGTTCAACCTCTTCGGCGAGGGCGCAACTGCAGTCACGTTCGCGCTGACCGACAACCAGGGCGAGGTGTTCAACTTCGTTCAGGCGCTCGGCAACGGCCAGAACAGGTTCGGCTTTCAGGGCATCGACGGCGAGAGCATTGCCAGCGTCTCGCTGAGCTTCAACGGCACCGGCGTTGGCGACGTTCGCCAGATCCGCCTCACCGAGACGCCGGCAGCCCCGGCCGTGCCGGAGCCCGCCACGTGGGCCATGATGCTCGTGGGCTTCGGCTTCGTCGGCTACGGCATGCGTGGGCGGCGGGTGATCGCCACGCTCGCCTGACGCAATTTCCGATGTGGGGAGGGGGGCGCTTGCGCCCTCCTTTTCATTTTGAGTGCTGATTAGCGGCGATAATCCCTGTCCCCGCCGCGCCGCCGCTTCGCTTTCGAGCGGCGGTCAGGCCCGGTTGCCCGCGCTGCCGTTCGATCGGCCCGCCTGCTGCTTCTCGTCATCGGTGACGCCGCCGGGCTCGACCGGCCGCCTCTCCGGATAGGGCATGATCAGTGCACCGTCGGGAGCGGCGGTGAAGGTGGTCTGCGTCGGATACGGGATGGAAATGCCCTCGGCGGCGAAGCGCTTCATGATCGAGACGAGCAGCCGGTCGCGCATCGGATGGGCGATCGACCAGTCGTTGCCGGGCACGTCGACCAGAACCGCAAAGTCGAGGCTGCTGGGGCCAAACGATTCGAAACCGGCGCGGGCCGCCTTGCCGCCTTCCGCCTCGATAAGCTCGGTCAGGATCCGGGGCAGGCGGGCGAGCGTTTCGGGGGGCGTTTCGTAGGCGACGCCGATCATGAACGACAGGCGGATATGGTCGCGCTCGGAAACGTTCAGGATTTCCTTGTCGAGCAACGCCTTGTTGGCGATCACCCGCAACTCGCCGGTATAGGCGCGGATGCGGGTGGACTTGAGCCCGATTGCCTCGATCGTGCCCGAGCTGTTGCCGAAGCTGATCGCATCGCCGCGCGAGAAGGGCCGGTCGAAGATGATCGCCAGGGCCGCGAACAGGTCGGCAAAGATGCCCTGCGCGGCCAGGCCGATGGCGATGCCGCCGACGCCGAGGCCGGCGACCAGGCCGGTGACGTTGACGCCGAGATTGTCGAGCATCACCACCAGCGCAATGGCAAACACCACCGCGCTGACCAGCAGGCGGATCAGCCCCATCGCGTTGAGCACGGCCTCGCCCTGATAGCCTTCCGCCGAGGTGCGATGCTCGATCGAACCGATGATCAGCTCTCGTGCCCAGATCGCGGCCTGAAACACCGCGGCGACCGTGAACAGGAAGGTGATCGCCCGATCGAGCGCGGGCGGGGGCGCCGCATAGCCGTCGACGAGGCGAACTGCGGTCATGATGATGAAGAAGCTGGTGGTCTTGCTCACCGCGCGGCCGAGAATCGTCAACCAGTCCGTGCGCGGGCGATCGGGCCGGCACAATTTGTTGCCGAGCCCACGTAGCGCGTAGAGAGCAGACGCGATGGCGAGTCCGATCACGCCGGCGATCAGAACCTGCAGCCAGTGCAGATAAAGCCATGCGGTGGTCGAGACCCACATTTCCTGCGCCTGATGCTGAAAGCCTTCAAGCCGTTGCTGCGACGTGGCTATGCTGTTGCTGCTGGCCGTGGCGGCGGTGTTGCTGGCGGTCATGAGGTCTCTTCGTTCTTTATGTGCGTAGCAGGGCCATCGCGGTGATTGTTTCGATCGCTTCTGGCCCGTCCACCCCGATCCAACAAGGTTCGTTGGCCGGGATGGTTCCGAGCGGGCGCCGGGCCGGACGGCAACGGCGACGGCGTGCCTTTTTACGATCGGCCGGGGAAGGCAAGCCGCCCGCGATACGTTCCGCGATGACGGGAGGTTCCCCTATGAAGCGGATCACGGGAGGATTGGCATGACGGAACGGGTCGACGTCGCGATCATCGGAGGCGGGGCCGCCGGAATCGCCGCCGCGCGGCATCTGTCGGGGCAGGGGCGGACGGCGCTCATCGTCGAGGCCGGGGCACGCCTGGGCGGCCGGGCGCACACCGTCGATCTCGCCGGCCTGCCGCTGGATCTCGGTTGCGGCTGGCTGCACTCCGCCGAGCGTAATCCGCTCGTCTCCCTTGCCGAGGCGAAAGGGCTGAAGGTCGATCGCAGCGAGGCTGCCTGGGGGCGCCAGCTGCGCAACATCGGCGCGCCGGCCGGCGACCAGCATGCCGCGTGGGCTGCCTATGAGCGCTTTGTCGAGAGCCTCGCCAGCGATCCGCCCCCGGGGGACCGGGCCGGCGATGCGCTTGCCGGCGAGCCGTGGCGCCCGTTCATCGACGCGCTCAGCAGCTTCATCAACGGCGTCGAGACGGACCAGCTCTCCGCTCGCGACTTCACCGCCTATGACACAGCGGCGAGCGAAACCAACTGGCGCCTGCCGTCCGGCTATGGCGCATTCATCGTCTCGCTGGCGGACGGGTTGCCGGTGGCGCTCGGCACGCGGGTCGAGGCCATCGCCGAGGAGGCGGGGGGCGTCCGCGTCGACACCGCTCGCGGCACGATCCGCGCCGGGGCGGCGATCGTCACCCTCTCCACCGGCGCACTGGCGCGCGGCACGATCCGCTTCGACCCGGCGGTCGACGATCACCTCCACGCTGCCGCCCAGCTGCCGCTCGGCCTCGCCGACAAGCTGTTCCTGTCGATCGCGGAGCCGGAGGCGGTGCCGGCCGAATCGCACCTGCTCGGCCGTTTCGACGACGCGGCGACCGGCAGCTATTATCTGCGCCCGTTCGGCCGCCCTGTCGTCGAATGCTTCCTCGGCGGCGCGCATGCCCGCGCGCTGGAGGAGCAGGACGCCGCCGCCTTTGCGATCGAGGAGCTGGGGAGCCTGCTCGGCGCCAGCTTCGCGCGCGGGCTTGCCCCGATCGCCGTGACGCGCTGGGCCGCGGAACCCGGCATCTTCGGCTCGTACAGCCACGCCCTGCCCGGCCATGCCGCTGCCCGTGCCGTGCTGGCGCGGCCGGCAAGCGAGCGGCTGGCCTTTGCCGGCGAGGCCTGTTCGGCGCAGGATTTCTCCACCGTCCACGGCGCCTGGGCGAGCGGCATCGCCGCCGCGCGGTGGATTGCGGGAGGCGGCGCGCGCTGATCTTTCTCGCACCGCACCTATTGCGAACCGCCCGCCGGCTCCCTTATCTGCGCCCACCGCATCCCGCATCGCAGCAAGGACCAGGCCGATGACCCAGATCGCGCGCGCCGTTCACCCCGGCCTTGTCATGATAGCGCTCGCAATGGGCGGCTTCGCGATCGGCACCACCGAGTTCGCGGCGATGAGCCTGCTCCCCTATTTCTCCGCCGGGCTGAATATCGACGCGCCGACCGCCGGCCATGTCATCAGCGCCTATGCCCTCGGCGTGGTGACGGGCGCGCCGGTGATCGCCGTGCTCGGCGCGCGCGTGCCGCGGCGGACGCTGCTGATCGGGCTGATGATCATGTTCGCCCTCGCCAACGGCCTGAGCGCGCTGGCGCCGACCTATGGCTGGATGCTCGCCTTCCGTTTCCTGAGCGGATTGCCACATGGCGCCTATTTCGGCGTGGCGGCGCTGGTCGCGGCGGGGCTGGTGCCAGCCAACCGGCGCGCGCAGGCGGTCTCGCGGGTGATGGCCGGGCTGACGGTGGCGACGATCATCGGCGTGCCGGCTGCCAACGGACTGGGGCAGCTGCTCGGCTGGCGCTGGGGCTTCGGCATCGTCGCCGTCCTCGCGCTGATCACTGCGTTGCTCGTCTGGCGCTTCGCCCCGCATGATCGCGTGGCCGAGGGCGCGAGCCCGTTGCGTGAATTGCAGGCGCTCGGTCGGCGGCAGGTGTGGCTGACGCTGGCCACGGGCGCGATCGGCTTTGGCGGATTGTTCGCCGTCTACACCTATGTCGCCTCGACGATGCTGGAGGTGACCCATGTCTCGCCGGCTCTGGTGCCGCTGGTGCTCGGCATTTTCGGGCTGGGGCTGACGGCGGGCAATCTCGGCGCGGCGTGGGCGGCGGACCGGGCGCTGATGCCGACGGCGGCCGGGATGCTGCTGTGGAGCGCGCTGTCGCTGGCGATCTTTCCCTTCGCGGCGGGCAATATCTGGACGCTGTCGGCGGCGATCTTCCTGATCGGCTGCGGCGGCGGGCTCGGCACGGTGCTGCAGACCCGGCTGATGGACGTCGCGGGTGAGGCGCAGACGCTCGCCGCGGCCCTCCACCACAGCGCCTTCAACATCGCCAATGCGCTCGGACCCTGGCTGGGCGGCCTGGCGATCGCTGCCGGCTATGCCTGGACGTCGACCGGCTGGGTCGGGTGCCTGCTGGCGCTGGCCGGGCTGGCGATGCTCGGCGTCTCCGCGCTCGACGACCGCCGGGCCGCCGAGGTCTGCTGCGCGCCCTAGGCGGTAAGCGAGGCGCGCACGAGGCCGAATTTCTCCGCAAACAGCTCCGCCGGCACCGGCCGGCCGAACAGATAGCCCTGCCCTTCCTCGCAATCCTGCTCCCGCAGAAGCAGATGCTGCGCCTCCGTCTCGACGCCCTCGGCGATCACGGAGAGGTCGAGTTGATGGCTTAGGGTGATCAGCGACAGCACGATCGCCCGGTCATGCTCGGATTCCTGCATCGCCTGGATGAAGCTCTTGTCGATCTTGATGTGGCTGATCGGATAGCTTTTCAGCAGGTTGAGCGAGGCATAGCCGGTGCCGAAATCGTCGAAGGCGAGCGCCACGCCGCGGGCGCGCAGCGCGCGCAGCTGGGGCAGCACGAGATCCTCGCGGTCGAGCACGATATTCTCGGTGATCTCCACCTCCAGTGCGCCGGGCGGCAGATCGTGGCGGACAAGCAGTCGATCGATCTGGGCTGGCAGATCGGTGCGGAACTGGGCGGCGAACAGGTTGACGCTCATCCGGAAGTCGGGCTGCGCCGGCAGCCATTGGGCGACCTGCGCGGAGGCTGTCTCCAGAATCCACGCCCCCACCGTCGCGGCGAGCGAGCCGCCTTCCAGCGCCGGGAGGAAAGCCGCCGGCTGCAACAGGCCGCGCACCGGATGGCGCCAGCGGATCAGTGCCTCGGCGCCGGTCAGCGCGCCGTCGGCCAGCCGGCATTGCGGCTGGTAATGCAGCACGAACTCGCCGCGCTCGACGGCGCGATGCAGTTCGGCATCGTACATGCGCCGCGCGAATGCCTCTGACCGCAGCGCCGGCACGTAGAGGAAGGAGCGGCCGCGCCCGTCGGTCTTGGCCTGGAACAGCGCGAGGTCGGCGCTCGACAGCAGCTCGTCGACGGTGCCGCCATGGTCCGGGGCGATGGCGAGGCCGCAACTGCCGGCGACGCGCACCTCATGCCCGTCGATGCGGATCGGGCAGGCGATCGCGGCGATGACGGTGTCGGCGAGTTCGCTGGCGCGCGCCGCCATGTCTGGGCCGACGAGCAGGATGGCGAATTCGTCCCCGCCGATGCGCGCGGCGACATCCTCCGGCCCGATCGCCGAGGCAAGCCGCGCCGCCACCTCATGCAGGATGGCATCGCCGACGGCGTGGCCGAGCGTGTCGTTGACGTCCTTGAAACCGTCCAGGTCGATCATGATCAGGCCCGGCGCTTCCGTCCGCAAGGCAGCCGCGGCGCGGGCGTGCAGCAGGTTGCGGTTGGGCAGGCCGGTCAGGCTGTCATAATTGGCGAGGCGGTACAAAGTCTCCGAATGATTGAGCTGATAGGTGGCATCGCGCACCACCGCGCCGAAATTGACCGCGCCGCCTTCTTTCCACCGCAACCAGGTGAATTCGGCGAGGAACAGCGAGCCGTCCTTGCGCGCGCCGGTGAGCGTTTCCGGTCCGGAATGGCCGCCCTCCAGCATCTTGCGCGCCGCCGAGTTCAGCCTCTCGCGGTCCATCGCCGCGACGAGCATGTCGATGCCGCCGGCGCAGGCGTCCGCGGCGGCGTGGCCGAACAGGGTGGCCGCCATGTCGTTCCAGACGGTGATGCGGCAGGCGCCATCGAAGCAGAAAACCGCGTCCGGCGAGTTGCTCGCGCTGGCGGCGAGGCGAGACGGCAGCGCGTCCGCCGCCACCTCCAGCCGGCGCAGTTCCAGCTTGTCGGCGGCCATCCGTGCCAGCTCCTTCAGCCGGGTGCGATCCTCGGCGGTGAAGTGGGAACGTGGCTGCGAGTCGACGATGCACAGCGCGCCCAGCGCATGACCGCTCGGCGCGCGCAGCGGGATGCCCGCGTAGAAGCGGATCAGCGCGCCGGCGACCAGCGGATTGTCGTGGAAGCGCGGATCGGCGAGCGCATCCTCCACCACCATCACATCATCCTGGGTGATGGCATGCGCACAGAATGACACGTCACGGCGCATGTCGCACGCGCCGATACCGGTGCTCGCCGCGAAGAATACCTCGTCGCGGCCGATCATGTTCACCGCCGCGGCGGGCACGTCGAACAGGCGGGCGGCGATCTCGACGATCGGATCGAGGCTGGGCAACGGCTTGTCGGGCGACAGGCCGTAATCGGCCAGCGTCCGCAGCCTGCCGTCTTCGTCCTCGATCGCACTTGGGCAGCGCATGGCCTGCTTACCCCCCGGCTCTTTGATGCTGTTGCGACGCTATCCTGACAACATCCTTACGACTGGCCAAGCGTCAAACGCTCCACGATAGCCGTAAAAACGGCGAATCTGCCCGCTTTTTTCACGAAAGTAGAGCGCGGAGGGGTTCCGGGAAGGCCGGGCGCAGCCGCCTCTCGCCAGTTGAGCGGATCTAGCGGCGTGCATCGGGCGGGCTGGCCCTCCGGCCCGGAGCGGTGCAGTGAAGGCGGACACACGCCCCCGGAGGAACGATGCACCCCCTCTTTGCCGGCCTCGGCACGACGATCTTCGAGGAGATGTCCGGCCTCGCCCGCCAGCACGGCGCGCTCAATCTCGGCCAGGGGTTTCCGGACGGGGACGGGCCGGAAGATGTCCGCCGGGCGGCGGCGGACGCGCTGATGACGCGCTCCAACCAATATCCGCCGATGGCCGGCCTGCCCGAACTGCGCGAGGCCGTGGCCGAGCATTATAACCGGCTGCAGGGGCTGGCGATCACCCCGGAGCATGTCCTCGTCACCTCGGGCGCGACGGAGGCCCTCGCCGCCGCCATCCTGGCGCTGGTCGACGAGGGCGACGAGGTGCTGCTGATCCAGCCGATGTATGACGCCTATCGCCCGCTCGTGCTGCGCGCCGGCGGCGTGCCCCGCTATCTCAGCCTGCGCCCGCCGCATTGGCGGCTGACGGCAGCGGAGGTCGACGCGGCCTTTGCCGGCGGGCCGAAGCTGGTGATCTTCAACGATCCGCTCAATCCCGCCGCGCGGGCCTTCGATGCGGGCGAGATCGCGTTGCTCGCCGCCGCCTGCCGCCGGCACGGCACCATCGCGCTATGCGACGAGGTGTGGGAGCATGTGCTGTTCGACGGGCGCGAGCATCGGCCGCTGATCGGCGAGCCCGGAATGGCGGCGCAGGCGGTGAAGATCGGCTCGGCCGGCAAGATCTTCTCGATGACGGGGTGGAAGGTCGGTTTCGTCATCGCCGACCCGGCGCTGCTCCAGCCGATCGCGCGGGCGCACCAGTTCCTCACCTTCACGACGCCACCCGCACTCCAGATCGGCGTCGCCTATGGCCTCGCCAAGGACGAGGCGCATTTCCGCGAGGCGCGGCTCGGCTACCAGCGCTCGCGCGACGTGCTGGCGGAGGGGCTCACGCGGGCCGGGTTCCGGGTGCTGCCGAGCGAGGGCACCTATTTCCTGTGCGCCGACCTTGCCGCCTCCGGTTTCGCGGAGGCCGACCGCGCTTTCTGCATGCGCGCCGTGCATGAGGCGGGCGTGGTGGCGATTCCGGTCTCGGCCTTCTACCACGAGGCGCCGGAGACCGGCATCATCCGCCTCTGTTTCGCCAAGCAGGATGCGATGCTGGCGGAGGGCGTTGCGCGGCTGGCCAGCCTCAGGAGTCGATGATCGCCGGGCCGATCTGGCCGATCCGCGTCACGCCGGACAGCGCCATGGCGACGCGCATCTCTTTCGCGATCATGTCGAGCAGGCGAGCGACGCCGGCCTCGCCGGCGGTGGCCAGCGCATAGAGCCAGGCGCGGCCAAGCAGCACACCGTCGGCGCCGAGCGCCAGCATCCGCACCACGTCGAGCCCGGTACGCACGCCGCCATCGGCGAGCACGGTCAGCCGATCGCCGACCGCCTCCGCCACTGCCGGCAGCGCCCGGGCGGTTGAGCGCACCCCGTCCAGCTGCCGCCCGCCATGATTGGAAACGACGACGCCATCGGCGCCGATCGCGGCGGCCTCCCGCGCGTCGGCCGGGTCCAATATGCCCTTGATGATCAGCGGACCCGTCCAGCGGGCGCGGATCCAGTCGAGATCCTTCCACGCGATCGACGGATCGAAATTGGCGGCGAGCCAGCCGATATAATCGTTCATCCCGCTCGCCCGCCCCAGCACGGGCGCGAGATTGCCGAGCCGGTGCGGCCGGCCGTGCAGGCCGACATCCCACGCCCAGCGCGGGTGGCACAGCGCCTGGATCATGCGGCGAAGCGGCGCATAAGGGCCGGACATGCCGGCATGCGCGTCGCGGTAGCGGACGCCGGGCACCGGCATGTCGACGGTGAACAGCAACGCCTCGCTCCCGGCCTCGCGCGCGCGATCGAGCAGGTCGCCCATGAAAGCGCGGTCGCGGATCACGTAGAGCTGGAGCCAGGGCGGCGCCCCGGCCCCGCCGGCCACCTCGTCGAAGCCGCACAGCGACACGGTAGACAGGCAGAAGGACACCCCCTTCGCCTTCGCCGCGCGCGCCGCCTGCACCTCGCCGCGCCGGGCATACATGCCGCCAAGCCCGATCGGCGCCAGCGCCACCGGCAGCGCGTGGCTGCGGCCGAACAATACGGTGTCGAGCCGGATGTCGGCGACGTTGGCGAGCACCCGCTGACGCAGCGCCACCTCGGCAAGATCGGTGCGGTTGCGCTCGAGGGTCAGCTCCGCGCCCGCGCCGCCGTCCATATAGTGGAAGAGGAAGGGCGGCAGACGGCGCCGCGCCGCCTCGCGGAAATCCTCCGGCGATGAGATGATCATGGCCGGAGGCTTTCCATGTTTCCGCGCGCCAGTCTACCGGTTCGAGGAAGGGCGACTTGTTCGAGTGATGGGGACGATGATGGTCGAAAGCCGCGATTGGGGACATTTGCCGACGGGCGAGGCGGTGCGCCTGTTCCGCTTCGGTGACGGGCATGGGCTTGAGGTCGAGGCCAGCGACTATGGCGCGCGGCTGGTGGCGATCCGTTCCCCCGATCGCGACGGGCGGTCCGATCATGTCCTCCTCGGCTTCGATACGCTCGCCGGCTACCTCTCCCCGGCGATGGAGCGCGCGCGGCCCTATCTCGGCTGCACCGTCGGCCGTTACGCCAATCGTATTGCCGGCGCCGCCTTCACCATCGACGGCACGCGCTATCCGCTTGTCGCCAATGAGGGCGCGAACCAGCTCCACGGCGGCGCGCCCGGCTTCGATCGCGCCGTCTGGCGGACCGAGGTGCTGGCCGCCGGCGTCCGCTTCAGCCATGTCAGCCCGGCCGGCGATCAGGGCTTTCCCGGCACGCTGCGCGTCATTGCCGACATCGTGGTTGTCGCGCCCGGCGAGATCGCGCTCCGCTATGCGGCGGAGACGGATGCGCCGACCCATGTCAGCCTGACCAGCCACGGTTATTTCAACCTCGCCGGTCGCGGCGCGCGCAGCATCGAGGATCACCGCCTGGCCATCGCCGCCGATCATGTCCTGCCGATCGACAAATCCGCGATCCCGCTGCCGGGGCCGCCGCTCGCCGTCGCCGGCACGCCGTTCGACCTGCGTCGCGAGGTCCGCGTCGGTGAGGCGCTTGCCGGCGACCATCCGCAACTCCGCGTCGCCGACGGTTTCGACCATAATTTCGTGCTGACCGGCGGCGACGGGCCCGCCGCGTCGCTCCGCGATCCGGCAAGCGGGCGCATGCTCGAGATTTTCACCAGCGAGCCCGGCATGCAGCTCTATACCGGCAACGGCTTCGACGGCAGCGTGGTGGACGATGCCGGCGGGCCGCTCGTCCGCCGGCAGGCGCTGGCGCTGGAGACCCAGCATTTCCCAGACAGCCCCAATCGGCCCGATTATCCGACGACCCTGCTCCGGCCCGGCGAAACGCTGCGTTCCGAGACGCGGCTGCGGTTCGGGGTCAGCCCCGGCCGGCCGTCTTGAGGATCGCCTGCCCGACGCGCCGCAGGCCGGCGATCGATGCCGCCTCGCCGGCGATCAGCTCCGGCGCCGGCCACCCGGCATGTGGCAAGGCGCGGGCATAGCGTTCCGCCAGCTTGCCGGTGGCGATGACGCTGATCCGCTCGCCGGGCGTGCCGCCACCGCCGGCGATCTCCGCCCCGATCAGCAGGCCCGAGAGATAATCGGCCAGCGCCTCCGGGGCGGTGCGGCCGGACAGCCCCTCGGTGCGCACGGTGAACAACAGGGCGGTGAGCGCCGGATCGTGAAGGGCACGATCCACGCCCCGATCGAACGCATCCCAGTCGGTACGCCCGGGCGCCATCAGCCGGCCGAGCAGCGACCGATCCTTGAGCAGCGCGAACAGCTCGCCAGTCATGAAGGTGCGGAAGGTGATGATCGCGCCGCCTTCAATCCGCACCCACTTGCCGTGCGTGCCGGGCAGCAGCACCAGTCCGTCCGCGATCCCGGCGCCGAGCAGCTGCACCTCCTCGCCGCGCATCACGTCCGCTACCCCTTCCGCATCGACGCGCGAGACGCCGGGGACGATCCAGCCGGGACCGGTGCCGGTATCGATCGGCATCGCCGCCGCCGCCAGCGCCTCGGGCCGGACGGGGCAGGGGAGATAGGGTGCCTCGCGCCAGCCCTGCCGGCTGCCGATCATGCCGCCCATCACGATCGGCGTGCCGCCATCCGTCCAGCCGCCGACCATCTCGCGCAGCACCGCGGCGAAATCGCCGTCGGTCACCGCGTTGATGCCGCTCGGCCGCGCGGCCTGGGCGACGATCTCGCCGGCGTCGTCGAACGCCCAGCCGCGCATGTTGCTGGTGCCCCAGTCGACACCGATCATCGCCGCGTTCATCCGGCGAACCGGTTGGTCGGCAGGCCGCGCGCGCCGGGGGACAGCTCGAACAGCGCGCCGTCGGCCGGGCCGCGACCGGTGTCGAGCGCGGCCGAGGTCACGAACATCCGCTCCAGCCCATCGCCGGCGAAGGTGATGCTGGTGATATTGGTGGCCGGCAGCGCGATCGAGCGGTCGAGCGTGGCGTCGGGCCCGAAGCGGCTGATCCGTCCGCCGCCCCAGTGCGCCACCCAGAGACCGCCCTCCGCATCCGTCGTCATGCCGTCGGGATAGCCCCAATCCTCCGCAAAGCGGAGGAAAACCCGTTTCTCGGCGAGGTTGCCGTCGGCGCCCATGGCGAAGGCGTAGATGGTCCGCGCACCGCTGTCGGTGTGATAGAGGATGCGGCCATCCGGGCTGAAGGCCGGGCCGTTGGCGACCTGATAGCCGTCGTCATGGCGCGACCAGCGAAGGTCCGGGTCTAGGCGATAGAGTGCGCCGGACGCCTCCGCGTCGCGATCATCCTTGCTGCCGGCCCAGATACGGCCGGCGGCGTCGGCCTTGGCGTCGTTCAGCCGGTTGTGAGGCCTGTCGGGCTCCGGGGCACCGATCGCGGTGATCGCGAACGGATCGAGCGACAGCGTCGCGAAGCCGCTCTTCAGGCCGATCATGAAATCGTCGCGACCGGCGCGCTCGATGATCCAGCCGATGCGCTCGGGCATCGCCCAGCGCGCCACCGCGCCGTCCGCCAGCGACAGCCGACTCAGCGCAGGCGCCATGATATCCACCCAGAATAGGGCGTTGGTGGACGGCGACCATAGCGGGCCTTCCCCCAGGATGCTCCGGCCCGCCGCCTCGATGATCCGATAATCCGTCATGGCCACTCCGATGGACGCAGATTGGTTGCCCGCATAGTCGCGACGAGTGAACCAACGGTTCGTGGCGGCCAATGGGGGCCGACCGAGGTTCCGATATCCCGACCCCGCTTTCACTGGCATGCGCCACGCGACACGGGAGGGGGAGGGGGCGGGCCGCTGGTGGAACGGCATGTGCCGCGGTCTCGACTTACCGGCGGCGGTGCGCCCTGGGTCGGCAAGCGGGAGGGATCGCCCCGTGCTTCTCGCCCCGCCCCGGGCTGAGGCTCGTCACCGGCGCGTGGCGACGCGCCGATCGGGGCCGGGTAGCATGGCCAACCCGAAGAATGACAAGGGCGGCAGCGCGGCTATACTGCCGCTTCCATCCCCTCCTGTGCTGCCGCCCCCGGGGCATGCCGGGCCGGCGCTGACGCCGGCATCGCAGCCGCCCTGAACAGATTTCAACCCGGCCTATCGGTCGTCGGAATTGCTGAAGGCGCCGACTTCCTCCGTCGCATTCGCGGCCCTGCGCGCTTCGTTGCCGGCGGCGATCGCGTTGTCGACCGCCGCCTCGACGGCGCCGGGTTCGCTGGCGCTGCCCGTCGCCGGCTTATCGCACGCCACCAGCGCCGCCAGCATGGTGGACGCGAGGACCGCGATCTTCAGCATCCATCCCTCCCACGTGACAATCTCGAATCAGAATGGCTGTTCATCTGAATTGATTCTTCACGCAGATTGCATTTTACGCAGAATGGCGCAAGCGTGCCGATGGCGCGGTCCGCGCCGCCCTGCTAGTCGCGAGTCAGTCGCGATTGAGAGGGGCGGGATGCGCGTACCGATTTGGATAGCCTTCGGATGTGCCCTGCCCGTGGCGTCCCAGCCGGCGCGTTCCGAGCAGCAGATCATCGTCACCGCCCCCGGACTGGCCAGCGAGACGCCGGCCCCGGCGGTGACCGGCGTCGACTTGGCGCTCGGCGGCACCCCGGACCTGCTCGGTGGCCTCGCCCGCAACCTCGCCGGGGTGTCGCTGTCGGATGCGCAGAACAACCCGTTCCAGCCGAACCTCGTCTATCACGGCTACAGCATCTCGCCCTTGCAGGGCAGTGCCCAGGGCCTCGCCGTCTATCTTGATGGCGGCCGTTTCAACCAGCCGTTCGGCGACACCGTCGACTTCGACCTGCTGCCCGAGGCGGCGATCGACCGCATCACCATCGAGGCCACCAACCCGGTCTACGGCCTCAATGCGCTGGGCGGCGCGATGGTGGTCGCCACCAAGACCGGGCGCACCGCCCCGGGCCTCACCTTATGGGGTGCAGGCGGCAGCTATCGCTGGGCGGAAGGCGGCGCCGAGGCCGGCTGGTCGCGAGGCGCGTGGAGCGCCTACGCTGCCGTGCAGGAAAGCCATGATGGAGGCTGGCGGCGCCACTCGCCGTCGCGGCTCTACAATGGCTATGCCGATCTCGGCTATGACGGGCCGGGCGCCGGGGCGCACGTCAAGCTGGTCGGCGCCGACAGCGACCTGACCGGCAACGGCTCGGCGCCGGTGGAGTTGCTCGCCGCCAACCGGCGCGCCGTGTTCACCTGGCCGGACAACACCCGCAACCGCTTCGGCCGGGTCAGCGTGCATCCCTGGGTTGCGCTGTCCGAGCGGACCCGGATCGAGGCCAGCGCCTATCTCCAGCAGTTGCGCCAGCGCACCGCCAACGGCGACAACGCCGATATCGAGGCCTGCGATGACGACGACGCGGCCGGCCTGCTCTGCCTCGAATCCGCCGACGATGACGACGACAGCATGCTCCGCGACCGCAGCGGGGCGCCGATTGTCGACCTGCTCGGCGACGACGGCGCTTATGGCGTGTTCAACCGCTCGCGCACGCGCACCACGGCCGGCGGCGCGCTGGTCCAGCTCGTCGACCGTCGCCCGTTGCTGGGGGGCGATAATCTGCTCCGCCTCGGCGTCAGCCATGATCGCAGCCGCACCCATTTCCGATCCGAGACGGAACTCGGCGTGCTGACCGAAGAGCGCGGCGTCGCGGGCCTCGGCCCGGTCATCGACCAGCCGGACGGGTCAATCGCGCCGGTCAGCCTCACCGCGCGCACCCGCTATACCGGGCTGTTCGCCGCCGACACGCTGCCGCTGGGTGAGCGCCTGTCGCTCGATCTCGGCCTGCGCTTCAACATCGCGCGCGTGCTGCTCGACGACCGCATCGGCACGGCGCTCGACGGACGGCATCGCTTCACGCGGCTCAATCCCGGCGCGGCGCTCGCCTATCGCGTCTCGCCTGCGCTGACCGTGCGGGCGGGCTATGCCGAGACGAACCGCGCGCCGACCCCGGCCGAACTCTCCTGTGCAGGGCCGGACGACCCGTGCAGCCTGACCAACTTCTTCGTCGGTGATCCGCCATTGAAGCAGGTCGTCGCCAGGACGTGGTCGGCTGCTGGCTCCGGCGAGATCCAGGCCCATGGCTGGGCGCTGCGCTGGCAACTGTCCGCATGGCGCGCCTCCAATCATGACGATATCCAGTTCGTCGCCGCCGATGTGCGCGGCCGGGCCTATTTCCAGAATGTCGGCGAGACGCGCCGGCAGGGCGCGGACCTCGGAGTCTCGGCGACGCGCGGCGGGCTGACGCTGCGCGCGGGCTATGCGTTCACCGACGCGACCTTCCGTAGCCCGCTGATCCTCCACAGCCCGGACAATCCCGAGGCCGACGGGGATGGCCGCATCGCGGTGGTGCCCGGCAACCGCATGCCGGGCGTGCCGCGTCACCGCGCCACCCTGTCCGCCGACTATGAGACCGGGCGGGTCACGCTCGGCGGCGACGTGCAGGCCCAGTCGGGCCAGTATCTGTTCGGCGACGAGGCCAATCTACAGCCGCGCACGCGCGCGTTCGCGGTGATCAACCTGCGCGGCAGCGTGCGGGTGGCGGGGCCGATCGCGCTGTTCGGCGAAGTCACCAATCTGCTCGATCGCCGCTATGCCAGCTTCGGCACGTTCAGCGAGACCGGTGAGGTCTATCTGTCGGAAGCGCCGCACGCCGAAGATCCGCGCAGTCTCGGCCCCGGTTCGCCGCGTCGCTGGAAGGCGGGCCTGCGCGCGCATTTCTAACTTGGCTTGATCAATCTCCCCCCGCCGGCATAAGGTTATGCAATCGATAGCATAACCCGCCCGAGCGGAGTTCGAGGAGATCAAGATGCCTGTACCGCCCCGTCGCCGGCGCCTGCCGCTGGCGCTTCTCCTCGTTGCCGGGGTCGCCATGTCCGGCGCGGCGGGTGCGCGCGGCGGCTCGGGCGCCAATTATGACAGTTATGGCGGCGATCAAGGCGGCACACGCTATTCGACGCTCAAGAAGATCACCAGGTCCAACGTGGCCGGCCTGACCCAGGCGTGGCGAGTCGACATGCCGGCCGGCGCGCTGGAGGTGCAGCCGATCGTGGTCGACGGCATCCTCTACACCACCACCACCAACGGCGCGGCAATGGCCATCGACGCCGCCACCGGCAAGACGCGGTGGAGCGTCTCCTATCCGGGCGTCGGCGGCGGGCGTGGGCGCGGCCTCACCTTCTGGCGATCCGGCAATGATCGCCGCCTGCTCGTGCCGGCGGGCGGCTTCGTCTATGCGCTCAATGCCGATGACGGGCAGCTCGTCTCCTCGTTCGGCGATGGCGGCAAGGTCAATCTTCGTCTCCAGCTGCGCGGCGACGATCCGCAGAAGAACATGGTCAGCATCGGCACGCCGCCGAGCCTGTACAAGGACGTTTTCATCACCGCCGGCGGCGTGCCGGAAGTGTCGCCGTCCGCACCCGGCGACATCCGCGGCTGGGACGTACGCACCGGCAAGCTGCTGTGGAGCTTCCACGCCATCCCCCACCCGGGCGAGGTCGGTTACGAAACCTGGCCCCAAGATGCGTGGAAGACCGCCGGCGGCGTCAATGCCTGGCAGGGCACGATCGTCGATCAGAAGCACGGCATCGTCTTCGCCGCCCTCGGCTCGCCTGCAGACGATTTCTGGGGTGGCGAGCGGCTCGGCGACAATCTGTTCGGCAACAGCCTCGTCGCCATCGACGCCACCACCGGCAAGCGCCTATGGCATTTCCAGACCGTGCATCACGACATGTGGGACGCGGATTTCGCCGCCCAGCCGATCCTGATGACGGTGCGCCGCAACGGCCGCCGGATCGAGGCGGTCGCCGTCACCAACAAGGCCGGCTTCATCTATATCTTCGACCGGCGCAGCGGAAAGCCGCTGTTCGATGTCAAGGAAACGCCATTCCCGCCGTCCGATGTGGAAGGCGAGGTCGCCTCAAAGACCCAGCCCATTCCGGTGCTGCCGGCGCCGCTCGGTCTCCAGAAGATCGGTCCCGAACTGCTCACCAACCGCACGCCGGAGGCCAATGCTGCCGCGCGTGAGAAGCTGGCGACGATGAAATATGGCGGCGTGTTCACGCCGATCGCCAAGGACAAGGACACGATCGTCATTCCGGGCTTCAGCGGCGGCGTGGAATGGGGCGGCATGGCCGCCGACCCGAAAGGCATCCTCTATGCCAACAGCGAGGATATCGCCTGGTACACCTCGATCATCGATCAGAACCGGCCGGGCGCCGGGCGCTCGAAGATGAATTTCTCCGGCTACAATAAATTCCGCGATGCCGATGGCTATCCGGCGACGCTGCCGCCCTGGGGCACGCTCAGCGCCATCGACATGAACACCGGCCAGTACAAGTGGAAGATTCCGTTCGGCTATTATCCCGAGCTTGCCGCGAAGGGGATGAAGGACACCGGCACCGAGAGCTATGGCGGACCGCTGGTCACCGCCAGCGGCCTGCTGTTCATCGGCGCGACCATCTACGATCAGAAAATGCGCGCCTTTGACACCGCCACCGGCAAGCTATTGTGGGAGGCCGATCTGCCGTTCGCCGGCAATGCCAGCCCGGCCACCTACGTCGCCGGCGGGGAGCAATATGTCGTCATCGCCGCCAGCGGCGGCCGCAACATCAAGGGGCCAAAGGGCGCGAGCCTCATTGCCTTCAAGCTGCCCAAATAAGGGGGGCGGGCCGGTCGCCGGCCCGCCCGCTTCGCCCGGCGGGCGTCAACCCTGCCGCCGGGCCGGCAGCTCGTAGAAATCATAGACGATCTTCCATTCCATCGGCCGGCCGCGTTCGGCATGGACATGGATATAGGCCTCCGGACAGGTCGTTCGCGGCGATGTCCAGAAGACGAGGTCCGACAGCGGGCGATCGGCGGTGACGCGCACGCCGGCCCGCGTCTTCCGGTTCTCGACGCGGATGTCGTAATCCGAGGCCGACGGGCCGAAGCCCTTGAGCTGCATGCGCACCGGCGTGTCGATCGGCCGCAGATAGTTGAGCCGGTTCTCGGTCACCGCCACGGCATCGCCGCGCACGTTGAACGGCTCGAGCGTGAACGGGAAGCGTACCTCGATATCGGGTCCGCTCGGCTGGCCGTCCAGCACGAAGAAATTATGATCGTACATCTCGGTATCGATCGGATGGGCGCCGGTCGCCTCGATGCGCTGGGTGAGCGTCAGCTGCGGCTTGCCGGGGGTCAGCGCCACCGTCTTCGAATAGCGATAGCCATAGCCCGAGACCGGGTCCGACACCTCGTGGGTGAAGTCGATGGCGTTCGGCCGCACGCGCGTCGCCCATTTGCCGCCGTCGATGATTTCCAGCGTCGGGAAGCCGCGGATCGGCTCGGCCGGCTTGCGCAGCACGCCGACGCCGATCTTGACGAACGGACCGCCGACCGCGGCCGCGTCGAAGCCCTGGCCGGTCACATACTCCTGCACCGGGCCCATGATGGCGTCGTGCGTCCTGGGATCATATTTGGCGAACCAGCGCCCGAAATAGGAATGGCCGCCGACCTGCAGATCGGCGATCGCGCCGGACCAGTCGAAACGAGTGGCGCGATAATAGCCGCGCGCGGCGTCGGGCATGAGCAGCACCGCGCTGGCGATGCCATTGCTGATGCGCACCGCCGGCGCATCCGGCGCGTCACGATCCGGGCTGGGCACGGGTTGCGCCAGCGCGGGCGCCGCGCCGAGGGCGAGGCCGGCGCCGATCGCCTGCAACACCCCGCGGCGCGTGCCCGCCAGTTCGCGGATCGCTCCGCTTCGATCCTCTACCTCGTGCATCCTCTGCCGTCCTCGGCGTCGCGGTCGCCGGCCGTCCCGGCGGTCTACTCTCTCGCGCGCAATGGACAGGATGGCCGCATGACCAGCGACGTGGCAAGCACCAATGCATTCGTTTTCATGTGCCGTCTTCCGAGAGGGCTGCACGCCCGGCGAGCGACGGTATCGCCGCAGCCGGGGAAACGATTGCAGCCGAATTCTACTGGGGCTTGTCGGTCGAATAGGCACGGCCGAGATAGTCGAGCAGCACCTTGTAATCCTCGTCCGGGATGATCGCGCCATTGGCCTTCATCCGATCGAGGATCCCCGGCCATTCCGCATGCTTGCGCGGCTGGGAGGTGATCACGTCGAGATCGTGGCAATGGGTGCAGGTCTCCGTCATCAGCGCCTTGGCTGGCGCGTCGTCCGGCGCCGGCGCGGTCGAAGCTGCGGGCTGGGCCGACCCGGCCATGGCCAGCGACATGGCCAGAATGGCCGCGGCGCCGAGCAACGCTATCCTGCTGTTCACCTGATCACTCCTGTCTCTCCGAAAAAACGCCGGCGGCCATGCACGCCAAGGATCGGGGCGGCCGGTCGGGTACGACGAAACGGCCGGGCTTGTCTACGCCATCGCCGATCGGGCGCTTGACATCGCGAGGCGGGGCGAGCAGCTTCATATCATATATGATCAGCCGCGGACGGCGGGGCGTGGAGAGGATGCCGATGCGGACGGCTCTGGGGTGGAGCGTGGCCCTCGCGGCGGGCATCATCGTCGGCAGCGCGCAGGGGCAGTCGCCCGGCACCAGCGTCGAGGCCTGTCCCGCCGCTCAGCCGGCCAATCCGCTTGCAGCCGCGTCCGCCGCCGAGCGTACGCGCGAGATGCGGCTGCTGGGCATCGCCGCCATGCAGCCGCCGGTCGGCGCCTATGAGCCCGACAAGCCGTGCAACGCCAATTATGACGAGGCGCGCGCCAATCCCTATCCGAAGCTGCCGCCGCTGCTCGTCATGGCCGATGGGACCAGCGTGACGCGCGCGAGCTGGCCCCGGCGGCGCGCCGAGATCAAGGCGCTGTTCGACGATCAGGTCTATGGCCGCTACCCCGCCCATATCCCGGCGGTTAGCTGGCGCGTCGTCGGCACCGAGCGCCGGACGGTCGCGGGAACGGACGCCGTGGTCCGGCATGTCGTCGGCCATGTCGACAATTCGGCCTATCCGGCGATCGCCGTCGACATCGAGCTCGACGTGGTCACCCCGGCGGCGGCGCAGGCGCGTCGCGTGCCGGTGATCATCGGCGGCGGATCGGTGCGGCCGCGGCCGAATTTCGTGCGGCCCGCGCCGGCCCCCGGCCAGATCGTGCGCGAACTCGCTGCGCCGGCGGATCCGCCGGACAGCGCGAAGCTCCTGCTCGAGAAAGGCTGGGGCTTCGTCTGGATCAACACCAGCGACGTTCAGGCGGACAATGGCGCCGGGCTCGACAAGGGAATCATCGGCCTCGTCAACAAGGGCAGGCCGCGCGCGCTGAACGATTGGGGCGTGCTGCGGGCCTGGGCATGGGCGCAGGCCCGGGCGGTCGATTATCTGGTGACCGACGGCCATGTCGATCCGAAGAAGATCGGCGTGTTCGGCCATTCTCGCGGGGGCAAGGCGGCACTGGTCGCGATGGCTGACGATCCCCGTATCGCCATCGGCTTCATCAGCAGTTCTGGCGCGGGGGGCGCGACGCTTTACCGCCGCAATTATGGCGAGACGGTCGCCAATCTCGCCGCAGCCAACGAATTCCACTGGTTTGCAGGAAATTTCCTCAAATATGCCGTGGTCGGCCACACGCGCGACGAGCTGCCGGTCGACAGCCATGAATTCATCGCCCTGCTGGCGCCGCGCCCGGTGTTCATCGGCGGCGGCGCGCTGCTCACCGACCCCCGCTTCATGCCCGGTGACGCCTGGCAGGATGCGCGGGGGATGTTCATGGCCGCCGCGGCCGCCAGCCCGGCCTGGGCGCTGCTCGGCCGCAAGGGCCTCGGCACCGACACGTTCCCGCCGATGAAGACGCTGGTGGACGATGGCGACATCGCCTTCCGCCAGCATGAATGGGGCCATACGCCGGCGCCGAACTGGCCGTCCTTTATTGCGTTCGCGGCGAGGTATTTCGACAGATGACGCGGCACGAGGACCATGGCGTCTCGCGCCGGGGCGTATTGGCGGGCGGGGCAACGGCCGGGTTCGTCGCCAGCGGCCGGGTCGCGCTTGCCGCGCCGCGGCTCACCGCGGGCGCGGTGGTGGAGCGGATGAAGCAGCATGTCGGCGGGCCGTGGCGGGAGGGCGGCGTCGACGGCTACAAGTCCGGCTCGGCGGAGACAGTGGTCACCGGCATCGCCACGACGATGATGGCGACCTTCGACGCGCTGAAGGCGGCGCGGCGCCACGGGCTGAACCTCGTCATCACCCACGAATCCACCTACTGGTCGCACCAGGACAGGTTGACCGATCTTGAGGACGATCCGCTCTATCGCCGCAAGCGCGACTTTCTCGCCGCGCATGACATGGTCGCCTATCATCTTCACGATCACTGGCATGCGCTGAAGCCGGTCGACGGGATCAATCTCGGCACGATGCAGCTCATGGGCTGGTCGCGCTATCGACATGCCGATAACCAGCGCATGTTCACCATCCCGCCAACCACCCTGCTGGCGCTTGCCCAGGCATTCCAGCAACGGATGGGCACACGCACGTTGCGGATCGTCGGCGACCCCGCGCTGGTGGTGTCGACGGTTTATGAGAGCTGGGGCTTCTGCTCGGCCATTCCCGGGATCGACTTCCTCGAGAGCGAGGCGCAGGTGCTGGTGATCGGCGAGACCCAGGATTGGGACCTCATCGCCTATGCGCAGGACGCGGTCGCCTCCGGCCGCAAAAAGGCGCTGATCGTGCTCGGCCATGTGCTTTCGGAGCAATGGGGGATGAAGGCGTGCGCCGAGTGGCTGAAAGGCTTCGTTCCTGAAGTTCCGGTGCGATACCTGCCGATCGTCGAACCTTATTGGAACATCGACCGGCCGGTGTTCGAGATCGACACGAGGCTTGCCTGATGCCTCAATCGCCGATCCGCGCCGCCGGTCCGCCGACCGCGCTCGAGATTGTCGACCGCATCCTCGCCGACGGCGGCGTGGCGGCGCGGCCGCGGACGATCGACCGGATCGTCGCCGGCGATCCGACGACATTCGTCACCGGCGTGGCGACGATGGCCATCGCCTCGCTGGACGGACTGCGCGCCGCGGCCGCGGCCGGGCGCAATCTGGTCGTTGCCTATGATGGCCCCTTCTGGTCCGAGACGGACGATCTGGAGCGGATGACCCGCTATCCAGGCTTTGCCGCGAAGCGGGATTTCCTGCGCGCCAAAGACATGGTGGTACTGCATCTGCGCGAGCATCTCCGCGATCGCGTGCCGGACGTCATCTCGCTCGGCATGGCCCGCACGCTCGGCTGGGAAGACCGGCGCGCCCCCGGCTGCGAGGCCGATCGCTTCGTGCTGCCGCCGACGACGCTGCTCGGTCTTGCCCGCGAGCTTGCCGGTCGGCTGGACGATCGAACGCTGCGCGTGGTCGGTGACCCGCAGCTCGCCGTCTCCCGTGTCGCGGCAAGCTGGGGCAACGCCGCGCAACTGCCGACGATCAGGCTGTTCAACAGCGAGGTCGATGTCGTGCTGTGCGGCTATACGCGCGAATGGGAAGCAGTCGAATATGCGCAGGACATGATCGCGACCGGACTGAAGAAGGGGCTGATCCTTCTCGGGCACGCGAAGTCGGTGGAGGGCGGGATGAGGGCATGCGCCGAGTGGCTGACAACGCTGGTGCCGGAAGTGCCGGTGGAGTTCCTCGCCCAGCCCGAACCTTATTGGACGCCGAAGCCATGGTCGCGCTGAGCATGAGCCGCGCTGTTGCAGCGGTGCTTGCCGTGACGCTCGCCGTCGCGGCGTCGGCACAGACGCCGCCCGTCAGCTACAATCCCGCCGTCACCTTCGAGCCGTTTCACAGGAGCGGGGTCTATGCCGCCGGCGAAACGGTCGGCTGGACGTTGCGCGCGCCGCTCGGCCTTGGTCCGCAGCGCTTCCGCTATGTGATCCGCGAGAACAACATGGCCGTGCTCGACACCGGCACCATCGACCTGAAGAGCGGCGTCGGCACCATCCGGAGCCGGCTTGATCACCCGGGAATGCTGTCGGTGCGCCTGACTCCGCTGGAGGGCGGCGAGCCGATCGATACGTCGCAGCTCACCGCGCAGGAGCGGGACCGGCTGACCGTCGCCGCCGCCGTCGCGCCGCTCTCGCTCAAACCCGGCGCTGCGCGACCGGTCGATTTCGATGCGTTCTGGGCGGGCAAGCTGGCCGAACTCGGCCGCATCCCGATCAACCCGGTGCTGGAGCCCGCCGTCACCGCCGAGCCGGGAGTGGCGCTGTCGACGGTGACGCTCGACAGCGTCGGCGGCCATGTCCGCGGCTATCTCGCGGCACCGACCAAAGCGGGCAAATATCCGGCGCTGGTGATCTTCCAATATGCCGGCGTCTATCCGCTGGTGCCGGAAACGGCGACGGCGCGCGCCGCCGAAGGCTGGCTGACCTTCAACGTCGATTCGCACGACATGGCGCCGACCGAGGCGACCGCCCCGCGCAATTACGCCCAGGTCGGCGCGGAGAGCCGCGAGACCTCCTACTTCCTGAACATGTACCTGCGCGACACGCGCGCGCTCGATTATATCCGCAGCCGGCCCGACTGGGACGGGCGGACGATCGTGCTGATGGGCACCAGCATGGGCGGGCAGCAGAGCCTCGTCACCGCCGGGCTCAACCCCGATCGCGTGACGGCCGTGCTCGTCAACGTGCCGTCGGGGGCGCTTACCAACGGGGATCTGCACGGGGCGAAGGCGGGCTATCCCAACTGGGACGTCAGCAATCCGGCGATCGCCCGCGCCGCGCTCTATTTCGACCCGGTTAATTTCGCGTCGAGGATTCGCGCGCCGGTGCTGGCCGGCGTCGGTTTTCTCGACGAAGTGTCGCCCCCGGTCGGCATCTTCACCGCGCTCGCCCAGATTCCCGGCGCCAAGGAGCCGGTGGCGATGATCGAGAGCGATCACAACCACATCACGCCGCAGAAGGAAGGCGATTATTACCGCCGCTCGCGCGAGGTGCTGGACGAGATCAGGCGCACCGGTCGCTTCGTCCCCCGACGGGACTGGACGGAGCCACAGCCATGAGAATGCTGCGCAGCATGATCGCCGGGTTGCTCGCCGTGCTGATGCTTGCCGAGCCGGCCGCGGCGGATGACGGCTACGACCTCTGGCTGCGCTACACGCTTGCGCCCGCGCCGCAGCGGGCGGCGCTGCACGCGCGGGCGACCAGCATCGTCGCGCCCGGCCGGTCGCCGCTGCTCGCCTCCGCCGTCGGCGAGCTGCGCCGCGGCTTTGCGGGGATGACCGGCGTGGCACCGGTGATGGCGGACCGGCCGGCCGCCGGCGCGATCGTGCTTGCCGTCGCCGGATCGCGCTTGCTGGATGGGCAGGCGCTGCCGCTAGAGGGCCTCGGGCGCGAAGGCTATGTGATCCGCAGCGCCACCATCGCCGGCGTGCCGGTCACCCTGATCGCAGCCAATGGCGAAGCGGGTCTGCTCTATGGCAGTTTCGCGCTGCTCCGCCGTGCGCAGATGGCGGACTGGCCGGCGCGGCTGGACGAGCGTTCCGCGCCCAAGGTGCAGCTGCGCGTGCTGAACCATTGGGACAATCTCGATCGTACGGTGGAGCGCGGCTATGCCGGTCAGTCGATCTGGGACTGGTGGTCGCTGCCGGACTGGAAGGGGCCGCGCTATACCGATTATGCGCGGGCCAATGCGTCGCTGGGCATCAATGGCGCCGTCCTCAACAACGTCAATGCCCGGCCGGAAAGCCTCACCGCGCCGTTCATCGCCAAGGCCGCCGCGCTGGCCGACGTGATGCGGCCATGGGGGATCAAGATCTATCTCTCGGCGCGCTTCTCGGCGCCGATCGAGATTGGCAAGCTGAACACCGCCGACCCGCTCGATCCCGCGGTGCAGGCGTGGTGGCGGGCCAAGGCCGACGAAATCTACAAGGCAATCCCCGATTTCGGCGGGTTCCTCGTCAAGGCCAATAGCGAGGGCCAGCCCGGTCCCCAGGATTATCACCGCACCCATGCCGACGGCGCCAATGTACTGGCGCAGGCGGTGCGGCGGCATGGCGGCATCGTCATGTACCGCGCCTTCGTCTACTCGGAGGCGAACCCCGACGATCGCGCCAAGCAGGCCTATGCCGATTTCAAGCCGCTCGACGGCAGGTTCGACGACAATGTCATCGTCCAGGTGAAGAACGGCGCGATTGATTTTCAGCCGCGCGAGCCGTTCCACCCGCTGTTCGGCGCGATGCCGCGCACGCCGCTGATGCTGGAATTCCAGATCACCAAGGAATATCTCGGCCAGAACTTCTCGCTAGCCTATCTCGGGCCATTGTTCGAGGAGGTGCTGCGCGCCGACACCATGGCCCACGGGCGCGGCGACACGGTCAGCCGCGTGGTGCAGGGGAAGGTCGATCCCTATCGGATCACCGGCATCGCCGGTGTCGCCAATATCGGCGTCGACCGGGACTGGAGCGGCTCCACGTTCAACCAGGCCAACTGGTACGCATTCGGCCGCTTCGCGTGGGATCCCGACGCCTCATCGGCCGCGATCGCCCGCGAATGGGCGGCGATGACGTTCACGCCGGACCCGCGCTTCGTCACCCCGGCGGTGGCGATGATGCAGCGCTCGCGCGAGGCGGTGGTGGATTACATGACCCCTCTCGGCCTGCACCACCAGATGGCCACCGGCTATCATTACGGCCCGGCGCCGTGGGTGCATGCCCTGGCCCGGCCCGAATGGAACCCGGTCTATTACGCCAGGGCGGATGCGAGCGGCATCGGCTTCAATCGCACCGCCAGCGGCAGCAACGCGGTGGCCCAATATGCTCCGCCGGTCGCTGCCTTTTATGCCGATCCGAAGACGACGCCGGACGAGGAGCTGCTGTGGTTCCACCATCTGCCCTGGGATTACCGGATGCGCTCCGGCCGTATCCTGTGGGACGAGCTGGCGCTGCGCTATCAGCATGGCGTCGCTGAGGTCGCGGCGATGCGGCGGCAATGGGCGGCGCTGCGCCCCTATGTCGACGAGGAGCGCTTCGCCAAGACGGCCGCATTCCTGACCAGGGAGCAGCATGACGCGGAATGGTGGCGTGACGCCAGCCTCGCTTATTGGAGCAGCCTGTCCAGGCGCCCCCTGCCGGCCGGCGTGCCTGCGCCGGCCCACCCGCTCGAACATTATCAGTCGATCACGCTGCCGTTCGCCCCGGGCAATTGAGGCCCGGGCGCTAGAGCCCGAGCATTCGCCGATTTGCCGCTTCGTCCGCGCCGCCAGCGGCGAAGTCGTCGAAGGCATGCTCGGTGACACGGATGATGTGATCGCGGATGAACGGGGCGCCCTCGCGCGCGCCATCCTCGGGATGCTTCAGCGCGCATTCCCATTCGAGCACCGCCCAACCGGGGAAATCATAGGCCGCCATCTTCGAGAAGATTGCCTTGAAGTCGACCTGCCCGTCGCCGAGCGAGCGGAAGCGGCCGGGCCGATCGACCCAGCTCTGATAGCCGCCATAGACGCCGCTCCGCCCATTTGGCCGGAACTCCGCGTCCTTGACGTGAAAGCACTTCACCCGCTCGTGGTAAATATCGAGAAAGGCGAGATAATCGAGCTGCTGAAGCACGAAATGGCTGGGATCGAACAGCATGTTGCAGCGCGGATGATCGTCGACCAGCGCGAGGAAACGCTCGAAGGTGGCGCCGTCGTGCAGATCCTCGCCCGGATGGATCTCGTAGGCGACATCAACGCCCTGCTCGTCAAATGCGTCGAGGATCGGGCGCCAGCGCCGTGCCAGCTCGGCAAAGGCCTCGTCGACCAGCCCGGCCGGCCGCTGTGGCCAGGGATAGAAATATGGCCAGGCGAGCGCGCCGGAAAAGGTGGCGTGCGCCATCAGGCCCAGGCGCCGGCTGGCGCGCGCGGCGTGGCGCATCTGCTGTACCGCCCAATGCTGCCGCGCCTCCGGATTGCCGCGTACCTCGGGCGCGGCGAAGCCGTCGAACGGCGCATCATAGGCCGGGTGCACGGCGACAAGCTGGCCCTGCAAATGGGTGGAAAGCTCGGTGAGGGCGAGGCCGCGCTCGCCGAGGATGCCGAGCACCTCGTCGCAATAATCCTGGCTCTCGGCGGCGCGCGCGAGATCGAACAGGCGTGCGTCCCAGCTCGGGATCTGCACGCCGCGATAACCCAGCCCCGCCGCCCAATCGGCGATCGCCGGCAGCGAATTGAACGGCGCGTCGTCGCCGGCGAACTGGGCGAGGAAGATCGCCGGGCCCTTGATCGTCTTCACAGCGTCTCTCCGTCGAACGAGAGCCAGCGCCGCGTCTCGCTGGAGCGCACGGCAAGCTCGATGAACCGCATTGCCCGCAGGCCGTCGGTGATGCCCGGAAGGCGGCCATCGAGGATACCGGGCACGCCGCCGATCGCGTCGGCGAAGTCGCGGTAGAGGGTGGCGAAGGCCTCGATCAGCCCCTCGGGATGCCCCGGCGGCAGCCGGGTGGCGGCGCGGGCTGCGTCGCTCAGGCCCGGCGCGCCGTCATGGAGAATGCGCAGCGAATTGTCTGCGTCGCGCAGGATCAGCCGATCGGGCACTTCCTGCGCCCATTCGAACCCGCCGCGTTCGCCATAAACGCGGACGCGGATGCCGTTGCGCTCACCGGCGGAGATTTGCGAGGCCATCAGCACGCCGGGCACGCCTCTGCCGAAGCGCAGCAGCACGTTGCAATCATCGTCGAGCCGCCGCCCCGGCACCACGCGCGAGAGCGCAGCGCAGAGCTCGGTGACGCGCAGCCCGCTGACATATTCGGCCATTTGCAGCGCATGCACGCCGATGTCGCCGATCGCACCGCCCGCGCCGGCGAGGGCCGGATCGGTGCGCCAGCCGGCCTGCGCGTTCGTCCCCTCGATCGGCTCGGACAGCCAGCCCTGCGGATATTCGGCGACGACCTTGCGCACCGGGCCGATCGCCCCGGCGGCGATCCGCGCCCGCGCCTCGCGGACCATCGCATAGCCGGTATAGGCATGGGTCAACGCGAACGGCACGCCGGTTTGGGCGACGACGGCGGCGACCGCCTCGGCCTCGGCAAGCGTGGCGGTCATCGGCTTGTCGCAGATCACGGCGATTCCCGCGCGCAGCGCCGCGATGGTGATCGCCGCGTGGCTGGCATTGGGGGTGGTAATCGCGATCGCCTCGATGCCGTCGTCGCGCGCCGCCTCGGCGGCGATCATCTCCTCGGCGCTGGCATAGAGGCGATCGGCGGCGATGCCCCATCTGGCGCCCTGTTCGCGGGATTTGCCGATCGACCGGCTGAGCGCGCCGGCGACGACAGCGAAGCGGTCGTCGAGCCGCGCCGCCATGCGGTGGACCGGGCCGATAAAGGCACCTGGGCCGCCGCCGGCCATGCCCAGCCGCAAGGGTCGTTCCGCCATGTTCAACCTCCCTGGCCGGCTCAGATCGCGCCGGCCCTGAACTGCTTCACCGCGGTGTCCGCCGCACGCGACGTCAGCGCCATGAAAGTGAGCGACGGGTTGACGTTGGACACGGACTGCATCTGCGCGCCGTCGGTAACGAACAGATTGGCGGCATCATGCGCCTGGCTCCATTTGTTGAGCACCGAGTTGCGCGGATCATGGCCCATGCCGGCGCCACCCATCTCGTGGATGCAGTCGCCCGGCACATGCTCGCGCCGGCTGCTGGTGACGTTGGTGAGGCCGGCCCTGCGCAGCATCTCCATACCCTGCTCCTGCGCGTCGTCCATCATCCGGATCTCGTTGTCACGGAAGCGGACGTCGAAGCGCACCAGCGGAATGCCGTAGCGATCGAGCTTGTCGGGGGAAAGCGAGACGGTGTTGTCGTCATAAGGCAGGCATTCGCCAAACGCGCTCATCCCGAAGCGCCACGGACCATAGCGGCGCATTCCTTCCTTCATCGACGCGCCGAAGCCGACCGGCCTGGCCGGATCGCGCCGCGCCGCGCCCTGAAAGCCGTAGCCGCGCCTGAAGCCGAGGCCCTCGTCACCGTCGATATTGCGGAATCGCGGCACATAGACCCCGCCCGGCCGGCGGCCATATTCGATATATTCCTCCATGCCGGGGATATCGCCCGACACGCTGACGCGCAGAATGTGGTCCATCACCGCGCGTCCGAGCCTGCCGCTGCTGTCGAAATGGCTCCGGCCGCTGCCCGCAGGACGCGAGTTGAGCAGGATCTGGTTCGACGCCATGGCCGACGCGCAGAGGAAGACCAGCCGCGCCGGGATCACTTCCGCCAGCCCGGTTTTGGCATCGACGACCCGCACGCCGGTGACCCGCTTCGTCGCGCTGTCATATTCGAGATTGCTGACCACCGAATCCGGCCGCAACGTCAGCCGCCCGGTCGCCCGCGCCGCCGGCAGCGTCACCGCCTGGGTCGAGAAATAGGCGCCGAACTGGCAGCCGCGGCTGCACTGGTTACGCATCTGGCATTTGCTGCGGTTCTGCGCCGGCTTGTCCTCGGTCATGTTGCTGAGCCGGGTGTTGATCAGCTTGCGGCCGGGGAACTCTGCTTCCAGCCGCGCCTTCAGCCATTTCTCCGCGACGTTCATCGGCATCGGCGGCTGGAATTCGCTGTCCGGCAGATAGGGCAGGTTTTCCCGCGAGCCCGAAACGCCGATATAATTCTCGACATAGCTGTACCAGGGCGCCAGATCCTCATAGCGGATCGGCCAGTCGATGCCGACGCCCTCGCGCTTGTTCGCTTCGAAATCCGCGGGGCTCCAGCGGAAGCACCAGCGACCCCAGATCAGGGATTTGCCGCCCACCGCCGCCGGGCGGACCCAATAGAATTTGTTCGGCGCATCGTAATCATAGGGGTTGATCTTGTCGTTATTGTAGAAAGCGAGGTTGCTCGGCGACGGATAGCCGTTTCTGGCGATGAAATATTCATTCTCGACCAGCGCGCGCGGCATCGTGTCCCGCGCCGGGATCTCATAGGGGGGCTTGCCGTCATAGGTGTAGCCCTCGCCATGCTCGACCATGAAACCACGGTCGAGCATCAGCACGCGCAGGCCCTTTTCGGTCAGCTCCTTGGCGGCGAAGCCGCCGCTGACGCCGGAGCCGATGACGATCGCGTCGAAACGGTCGGTCGATGCCATGTCCTGCCCCTCAGCCGCTCGCCAGCAGCGTGCGCAGGTTCCGGAAGCTGGTGGTAATGTCGGGGATGTAGGGCGCGGGCGCCTGATCATTCTCGACATAATAACGCTGCACGCCTGCCACGCTGTCCAGCTTGAAGATGCTGGCGAAATCGATGGTGCCGGTGCCCACCGCGGCCATGCGGCCGTCCGGGGTCATGTCCTTGACGTGGTAGGAATAGATCTGCCCGCCGAGCGTCCTGATCATCGCCTTCGGATCCTGCCCGGCCTTGATCGCCCAGTAGAGGTCCAGCTCGAAGCGGACGAGCGCCGCGTCGCGATCCTTGACCAGCCGATCCCACAGCGAGACGCCGTCCGGCTTCACCAGGAATTCGAAATCATGATTATGATAGGCAAAGCCGATGCCGGCCTTTTTGAGCTTCTCCGCGAAGCGATTGAAATTGGCGACCGCCTCGGTCCAGGCGGGTGCGTTGCGGAACGGCTCGCCGAGATGCGGCAGCACCGCCGTCTCGGCGCCGAGTGTCCGGATCATCGCCAGCGCCTTGTCGAAATCATTGAGCAGGAGGTCGTAGGCGACGTGGAGCGAAGGCGCGGTCAGCCCAAAGCGATCCATCGCCTTGCGCAGCATCGCCGGGTCCATCGCGTCAAAGCCGCCGCCCCCGAATTCGACCTGGGTGTAGCCGGCCTTGCGCACCTTTTCGAGCGTGCCCACCGGATCGCTCTGGAAGATCTGGCGTACGGTGTAGAGTTGCAGGCCGATGCGATCGACCTTCGCCGCCGATGCGCGGCCGACGAGCGGGCCGAGGCCGGCGAGGGACGCGAGGCCGAGGCTCGCGGACAGGAAAGTGCGGCGGGTCGCGATCATGCCGAAAACACCTTGTTGACGCTGGAATAGGGATAGGCGCCGTCATAGCGGCCCGGCACCGGCAGATATTCGCGTTCCTGCGTGATGCCGATCTCCGAGGTGAAATAGCCGGTGACCACCAGCTGGCGGAAATTCTCGAAGAAAGCGGCGCCGCCGGGCAGCGCGCCGTTCATCGCCAGCGTGAGCAGCGCGTCCTGCTGTTCGGGCGAGGCGCTGGCGGCGCCGGCGCGATAATCGCGCCGGCTGCGCGCCTCGATCGCGGCGAGCCCGTCGAGGATCGTCGCGCGATCGTCGTCGACCGCCCAGTCGGACAGCATGTGCTCGATATAGTCGGGAACGCCGGCGGCGATCGCGCCGGGCGTGTCCGTGGTCGGCATCACCCGCTCGCAGAGCGCGGTGACCAGCGCGCGCTGGTCAGGCGTGAACACCGGCGGCGACACCGGGCCGGTGTTGATCGGCGTCCGCACGCCCGGCACGAAACCGGCCGCGCGCGCCAGCGGCGCGAACAGCTGCGACCCGAACAACGCCGCCATGGTGAGGAGCGCGCCGCGCCGGTCGATCATGGCTTTTCTCCAGTGAGATCCTGTTCGATCGCCGCCGCGGGCAGGGGCCGTACCCAGATGTTGCGGAACGACACCGGGGAATCATGATCCTGCAGCTGGATCGGCAGCGCGTCCTCGTGGGCGGTGTAGGTCGATACCTGCCGCCACGCCGTCGTGCCCAGCATCGCCTGATGGTTCTGCACCAGCACGCCGTTGAGGATGGCGGTGATGTAGGCAGGGCGTTTCAGCGAGCCGTCGGCGTTGAAGCGCGGCCGCTCGAAGACGACGTCATAGGTCTGCCATTCGCCCGGCTTGCGCGCGGCATTGGCGAGCGCCGGCTTCCAGCCATAGACGCTGCCGAGCGTGCCGTCGGCGTAGGTCGGGTTCTGATAGCCGTCCAGCACCTGCAGCTCGTAGCGTTGCATGAACTGGATGCCGCTGTTGCCGCGATTCTGCGAGCTGCGCTGCGGCGGGTATGGCGACCGGAACTCGAGATGCAGCTGCACGTCGCCGAAGGCCTGCACCGTGGCGAGGTCGTTGCCGCCCTTGCCACCGTCGCGCGGCGGGACGGTGAGCGCGCCGTTGGCGACCAGCCAGGGCTTGCCGAGGGGCTTCCACTTGTCGGCGGATCGTCCGTCGAACAGGACGATCGCGTCGGAGGGCGGCGAGGCAGCGGTGGCGCCGGGCGTCACCACGGCCGGCGCGGGGCGGGCGGGATCGTGGACGTGCCACTTGCCACCCGGCTGCATCGGCGTGTCGGTGAAGCCGAGATCGTGATTGCCTGTGGGCGGTGGCGGCGCCTGGGCGATCGCGGTGCCCGTCAGCAGCGCCACTGAGACCCACTTCCAGCCCGGCCGCATGCCTCGCTCCTCTTGCTCGTCGCTGGTCAATCGCGGGCATGAGGCCGTTGCCGTTGCGGCACGCCATCGGATCCACCCCGCATCCTATTGTCTGAGTGGATCGCAACTCCCCCAGGCGATGTCAACGACGCACAACGGCATGCGTCCGGGCGCCGGCTGGTCAAAATAGTCCGACCAGCCGGACGCGGCTATTTGGGCAGCACCACGGCGGCGGCGGTCGTGAAGTTGGCCGATTGCCCGGCGACGCCGCTCTCCGGCTGACCCGAGCCGACCGTCACCCGATAGCGTCCGACCGCCACCCGCCGCGTGCCATCCGGCGCGACGCTGCTCAGATCGCGCGGAGACAGATCGAACGTCACGGTGCGGCGCTCGCCCGGCTTCAGCGACAGCCGCTGGAAGCCGCGCAATGCCACGCGGGGCACGCCGGGCTCGTCGGGGAAGTTCAGGTAGAGCTGCGCCACTTCACTGCCCGCGCGCTGCCCGGTGTTGGTGATCTCGGTCGTCACGCGAAGCCCCTGTTCCGGCCCGCTCGCCGCCGGCTCGAGCCTGAGCGGCGCATAGCCGAAGCTGGTATAGCTGAGGCCATAGCCGAACGGGTAGACCGGCGTGCCGGTGAAATAGCGATAGGTGCGCCCCTTCATCGTGTAATCGTTGAAGGGCGGCAGATCGTCGATGCTGCCATAGAAGGTCAGCGGCAGCCGCCCGCCGAAATCGCTGCGCCCGGTGAGCGCGTCGGCAATGGCGAGGCCGCCCGCTTGGCCCGGGTACCACGCCTCGACGATCGCCGAGGCGTTGGCCTTGGCCCAGGCGAGGTTCACCGGGCTGCCATTCATGACGACGACGATGAGCGGCTTGCCGAGCGCCCTGGCCTTTTCCAGCAGGGCGCGCTGGTCTGCGGGGAGATCGAGCGAAGTCTTGTCGCCGCCCGCGAACCCCTCCACCTTGACCGGCATCTCCTCGCCCTCGAGGTCCGAGGTGAGGCCGACCACGGCGACCACCACATCCGCCTTGGCCACGCCGGCGGCGAGGTCGCGATCGGGATCGGTGGACACGCGCTTCCAGAAGATGCCCGCCTGTGCGCGGCTGCCTTCCGACTGGAAGCGAAGCGGATAACGCTGCCCCTTGATCAGCCGGACCTCGGTCATCTGCAATGGTCCGTCCCGACGCGCATAGTCGGTGGCAGCGATCGCGGCACGGCCGTCGACCGTCAGCTCGCCCTTCACCCCGGTGACCGCAATCCGATAGGTGCCGGTTTCCGGCGGCACGAGGAAACCGCTCCAGACGACCTTGTTCTCCTCGCTGAGCTGAGCGCCGCGCGCGGCAGTGGAGATCATCGCCTGCTCGACGCGGGTCACCGTCGGCTGCGGATCATAGCTGGCGCTCATGCCCGGCGCGGTCGGCGCTGCGCCGCGCATCGAATAATATTCCGCCTTGAGGCCGGGCTTGCCGTCAGGCGTGCGGAAGGCGGAACCGGGCACCGGGTCGCCATCGGTGATCGAGGTGCCGAACGGCACATGGATGAGGCGGCCGGCGCCGAGACGCTGACGCAGGCCCTCCAGCGCCGAGACCGGCGGCGCTGACTGGGTCGAGGAATAGTTGCCGCGCAGCACCCGCGTCGCGTCGGCGAGCGGCCCGACCAGCGCCACCTTCGCCCCGGTCTTCAGCGGCAACACGCCGTCATTCTTGAGCAGCACCAGGCTCTCGGCAGCGGCCTGAAGCGCGCGCGCCTGGTGATCGGGGGTGCCGATGGCGGCGACCGGCACGGCACTGACCGGGCGTACGCCGGGCAGATCGCCGTTGCGCAGCCGCGCCGAGAACAGGCGGACGAGCGCGCGGTCGAGATCGGTCTGGGTGATCAGGCCGCGTTGCAGCGCTTCCTTGTAGCGGTCGCCGAGATTGGTCGCGCCCCCGAGCGTCCTGGTATTGCATTCATTGTCGACGCCGGATTTCAGCGCCACCGCGACGCCCGTCGCGGCATCCGGGGCATAGCGATGATGATCGTAGATATCGACCACCGCGTCGCAGTCCGACACGACATAGCCGGTGAAGCCCCACGCGCCGCGCAGATGCTGGCGGAGCAGCACGTCGCTGACGCAGGCCGGCTGTCCGGCGACGCGATTATAGGCGCACATGATCGAGCCGGCCTTGCCCTCGACGATGGCCGCGCGGAACGCCGGAAGATAGGTATCCTCGAGGTCATGGTCCGAGATCCAGATGTCGTCGACATGGCGGCTCGGCTCCGGCCCGCTGTGCACTGCGAAGTGCTTGGGCGTGGCGATCACTGCCGGGTGCTCGGGATCGGGGCCCTGCATGCCGGTGACGAAGGCGACGCCGAGCCGCGCCGTCAGATAGGGGTCCTCGCCATAGGTTTCCTGGCCACGCCCCCAGCGCGGATCGCGGAAGATGTTGATGTTCGGGGACCAGGTGTCGAGCCCGGTGCCGATCTTGCCGAGCTTGCCGGTCTGCCGGCCGAGCGTGTGCAGGGCGGCGACCTCGACGCTGATGACCCCGGCCACCTCATGCACCAGCGGCGCGTCGAATGTCGCGGCGAGCCCGATCGGCTCGGGGAAGTTGGTGGTCGGCACCACGCCGATCGCGCCGTGCAGCGATTCCGTCCACCAGTTATAGGCCGGAATGCCGAGCCGCGGGATGGCCGGGGCGACATTGACGAGCTGGTTGACCTTCTCGTCCTCGGTCATCCTGGCGACGATGCCGGCGGCGAGCGCGTCGGCCGCCGCGCGCGGCGCCGTGTCTGCGGCGGGCAGGGGCTGCGCCAGGATGAGAGCGGCGCCGGCCAGCGCCATCATGCGAATAGTCCTGCCTGCTGATCCGGGCATTGCGATAATCCCCTGTTGAAGCGCCGTCGGCGCTAGCGGCCGTTCGGGAAAGCGAGATGCTGGCTGAAGAAGGGCAGCACGTGGTCCTGGAAGCGGAAGGCGACGTTGCTGACATGCGTCCCGGGGTAGATTTCGAACCGGTTGGCGATGCCGTAGGAATCGAGCACGGCGTGCAGCTTGCCGGCATCGACCTTGAGCCCGTCCTCGTCGCCGACGTCGATGGCGATCGCCCGATAGCGACGCAGCGCCCCGATATACTGGTCGACGAAGGACAGCGGCGCGTTGGCCGCCCATTTGGCCACCACATCCGCCCGCACCGCGCCGTCCGTCACGGGCAGGTCGAGATAGAGGGGCGGGTTCTTCGGATTGGGCGACCAGGCGGCCGCGCTCGCCAGCTGCGCGCGCAGCCCGAACGGCAGCGCCGCCGAATCCGCCGCCGACCTGACCTGCGCCAACGGCGCCAGCGCCGCCGGGTCGAGCTGGCGGGGGTCGCGTGGCGACAGGCAGCAGGGGCTCATCATGTAGATGGCGCCGAACATGTCGGCATGCTTCATGCCGATGCGGCTGGTGCCGTAGCCGCCCATCGAATGGCCGGCGAGGCCGCGGCTCATCCGATCAGCGATGGTGCGGTAATGGCCGTCGATGAAGCGCACCAGATCACGCGCCACGAATGTCTCGAAGTCGCCCGTGGTGGGCGAGCTGGAATACATCGAGCCGTTGTGGATGGTCTTGGCATCCGGGAACACGACGATCATCTCGTGCGCGCCCTTGGCGAAGGCGTTGGCGATCGTCTGCGGGGCGTGGATCTCCTGCAACCACTGGGCCGCGCCGATCGAGTAGCCGTGGAGCGCATAGAGGACCGGGTAGCGGCGCCCCGGGCTGGTGCGATAGCTCGGCGGGAGCGCTACGATCACGTCGCGATCCGCCGCCTCGCCTTCGAGATTGCCCTCGATGCTCGGCGCGTGGACCTTGATATGTTCCAGCGTCACCGCCGGCGCGCCGGGTACGGCCGGCGGGCTGTTGGTCACCGCCTGCGCGCCCGCCGGTGTCCCCATCGTCGCCATCAGGAGGCAGGCGAGGACGGGTCGGACATGTTGCCTTTTCACGCTCAGCTCCTCAGCGCAGCGACAGGACGACCACCGAATGCGGCGGCAGTGTCGCCGTCAGCGTGCCGTTGGCGACGGTGGCGCCGGTGAAAGGGGCCGGCGCCACCTGCTGCGGCCGATCGAAGTCGTTATAGGACTGCATCGTCGGCGCGGTGAGCACGCGGCCGGTCACCGTCGTGGCCGTGGCGCCGGCGAGGCTCACCGTGACCGGCGCCGGCTGGTTCGGATCGACATTGGTGAGCGCGACATAGATCATTCCGTCCTTGGCGCGCGCCGCGGTGGCGCTGACCGCCGGGATCGACCAGCCGTCCTTGGCGTACCAGCTGGATTTCACATCGAGCGCCAGTCGGGTCGCGTCCTGGAAGGGCTTGTACATCTCGAAGACATGATAGGTGGGCGTGAGCACCATCTTCGGCCCGTCCGTGAGGATCATCGCCTGGAGGACGTTCACCATCTGGGCGATATTGGCCATCTTCACCCGGTCGCCATATTTGGTGAAGACGTCGAGCGTCACCGCCGCGACGACCGCGTCGCGCATCGTATTCTGCTGCTGGAGGAAGCCGGGATTGCTCCCCGGTGTCGGCGCGAACCAGGTGCCCCATTCGTCGACCGCCAGCTCGACCCGCCGCGCCGGGTCATATTTGTCCATGATCGCGATGTGCTGCTTGAGATAGTCGTCGATCTTGAGGGCGGTGCCGATCGTCCGCGCCCAGGATGCTTCGTCGAATTCGGTCGCCGACTGCTTGTTCCGCATGCCGTCGGGGAAGGTGTAGTAATGAAGCCCGAAGCCGTCGATCACGTCGCCGGCCTTGCGCATCATCCCCTCGGTCCAGACGAGGTTCTTTTCGGCGCTGTCATTGGCCGTCGCGCCGCTGGCCAGCTTCATCGTGCGGGTGCCGGCGGGCACCTTGATGAAGGTCGCGTAACGGCGGGTGACGTCGGCGGCATAATCGATCAGCATGTTGCCGCCGCAGCCCCACAGCTCGTTGCCGATGCCGAAATAAGGCAGCTTCCACGGCGCCTTGCGGCCGTTGCGCGCGCGCTCGTCCGCGAGGCTGCCGGCCGGCGCGGTGATATATTCGACCCATTCCGCCATTTCCTGCGGCGAGCCGCTGCCGACATTGCCGGAGATATAGGCATCCGCGCCGATCTGCTCGGCGAAGTCCATGAATTCATGGGTGCCGAAGCTGTTCGGCTCGGTGACGCCGCCCCAATGGGTGTTGACCTTGACCGGGCGCTTGTTGCGCGGGCCGATGCCCTCGCGCCAATGATATTCGTCGGCGAAGCAGCCGCCGGGCCAGCGGACGACGGGCACCTGCAGATTGCGGAGCGCCGCGACGACATCCTTGCGGATGCCGCGCACATTGGGAATGCGCGAATCCGGGCCGACCCAGACCCCGCCGTAGATGCCGGTGCCGAGATGCTCGGCGAATTGCCCGAAGATGCGGCGATCGATGACCGGGCCGGGGCGATCGGCGTGAAGGGTCATCTGCGCGCCGGGAGCGTCTTCCGCGGCGCCGCCCGGGGCCGCGCTCAACAGGGCGGCTGCGACGACCATACAGCGTCCAAACGTCTTCAGCATCGCTGTGTCCCTCCTGCGTCGCCGTCGTCAGCGATCATATATGATTCTGGGTTTACTCATACTAATGGGCTATTTCAAGCGCGGACCCGCAAGCCAGGGGTTCGTGAGGCTGAACCGGGTCGGCATCGCCGGGCGACACGCCCTGAAACCCGCCAAAGAGTGAGGCGGACATGGCGGCCGGTCGACACATTCGATGCTGTACGCGTCGGACCCGGTCCGACCCGACGGTCCCCGCGCGCTTTTGTCCGACCAGAAAAAAGGGGGGGGTGGCCGCCGCCCCGCGCGAGCGACGGCCACCGGGCAACCGGCTCAGAGCCGGAAGCGTGCGCCGACGGTGACACGTCGGCCATAGTTGAACACCGTCAGCAGCTGGTTCTTGAAGCGGCCATGCGTGCTGTAGGTCTCGTTGGTGATATTCAGCACTTCACCGAACACGCTGATGCGGTTGGTGATGTCCCAGCTCGAACTGAGGTCGACCTGGGTCGCGGCGTTGACGAACGTCGGCTCGGCCCCGAACGAGCCGGTGTTCTGCGCCTGCCCAAACTGCAGCAGATACTCGTCGCGCCAGTTGAGCGCAGCGCGGATCTGGAAGCCGTTCTTGTCGTAGAAGGCCACCGCATTGGCCGAATTGGCAAGGCCGGTGACGGCGAAGCCGCTGGTGCTGAAATCGGCCTTGTCATAGGGCTTGTTGGTGTTGACGAGCGTGGCGTTGGCCTGGAAGCCGAAGCCGCTGTCGCCGAACACGTGCTGCCACGCGATCTCGACGCCACGCACCGTCGCCTCCGGCCCGTTGACGCGGGCGGACACGGCGAAGTTCGCCAGCTGCCCGGTCGTCGGATCGACGACGCCGTTCACGGTCTGGCGCGTCGTACCGGCGACGATGAAGTTGCTGACGTTCTTCAGGAAGAAGTCGACGGCGATGTAGGAATTGCGCTTGTAATACCATTCCGCCGCGACGTCGAAATTGTCGGACAGATAGGGCCGCAGCTCCGGGTTGTTGCCGGTCGCCGTCAGTGCGCCGATGCGTTGCAGCTGGCCCACGTTCAGCACCGGCGACAGGAAGCCGAGATTGGGCCGGGTCAGCGTGCGCGAGGCATCGAAACGCAGGTCGAACGTGTCGGTGACGTTCAGCTTCATGTCGAGGCTCGGGAGCAGATAGGAATAGCTGCTCTTGACCGTGATCGGCTGGGTCGGCGTGTAGGTGACGTTGAGCAGCGTCCGGTCGGCTTCGCTGGTGGTCAGGGTCAATGGCTGGCGGCCGACGCCGCTCGATGCGATATTGGTATGTTCCTCGCGCATGCCGGCGTTGAAGAAGAGCGGCATGCCCGCGATCTCGGTCTCGAAGCTGGCGCGGACGAACAGCGCCCAGGTGCGCTCCTGGATGCGCTGGACGCTGGCCGGATCCAGGGCGAGATCGAAATTACCGGTGAAGTTCGGGCCGACCTGACCGTCGGCATAGTTGAAGCCGGGGATCTGCTTGGTCTGCGGGTTGCCGAGCCCGGACAGATAGTTGCGCACGTCGGCGACGCTGTAGTTGATCAGCGGCCCCGCCAATGCGCCGGCGAAGCCCGGCATGAAGCCGCCGACGCCGACCGTGTTGGCAAACAGGCTGGAGGGTAACCGCACGCCGGCCACCGAATTGGGATTGGTCGCCGAATCCGGGCCATAGCCGGAATAGGCCTGCCAGAAATTATTGGCGAAGGTGTTGCTCGTCTGGTTCCTGTAGACCTCTTCCAGATACTGGCCGCCGAACTTGATGGAGAACTTGTCGTCCTTCCATTGCGCGGCGAGGCGACCCTGCTTGATCTGGTCGGTGGTCTTGTTGGCCTGGCGCACCATGACGTGCGAGCCGAACACCGAGGTGTCGGCGAAGCGCGCCGGGTTGCCGCCCGCGCCATAGTTGACGAGGACCGGCAGCGTGTCGTCGCTGTTCCCGTCGATCTTCACGCCGAGATTGGGGCCAATGGCATAGCCGTAGCCGACATCGGCATTGTCGTCGTTGATCCGGCCGCCGGGATTGCGCCAGCTCTTCGAGTAATTGCCGTCGGCTTCGACCGAGAAATTGTCCGACACATCCCATTTGACGTTGAGACCGGTCTGGTTGGTCTCGAGGACGTTGTCGGTGTCGTTGGCGACGAAATCGGTCTGCGAGCCGGCCTGACTGAAATTGGTCGGAACGCCGTTGCTGTCGAGCTGAACGTTGCGCAGGCTGCCCTGGTTGAACCACACGCCATAGCCGAACGAGTGCGAGCGGACCTGCTGGCGCGAGTAATTGTCGTCGAGGGTGACCATCACCTCGTCGGTCGGATGCCATTGCACGGCGACGCGGCCGTCGATGCGCTCATCCTTGGTATAGACCTGCTGCGCGCCATATTGCTGCGGGAACGCACCGATCACGGAGCGACGGTCCGACGCGGTGGCGGATGTGTCGGAGGGGTTGCAGCTGGCGGCCGTGCTGCCGGCCAGCTGGCACGGCGCATAGGTGCTGAAGTTGAAGCCGTTGATGTAGACGTTGTTCGCCTGCGTGTCGTGGCGCGTGTAGACGACGTCCGCGAGAATGCCGAACGTGTCGTCGGCGAAGGTGTCGCTGAACAGCAGACCGCCGGTCGGCACGACCTTCTTGGCGTCCTCCTGCCACGAGCCCGAGGCGCTCGCCGACAGGCGCAGGCCCGGATGGTCGAACGGCTTCGGGAACATGATGTTGACGGTGGCGCCGATCGAGTTGGCGGCGATGGTTACGTCGGGCGTCTTCAGCAGGTTGAGCTGGCCGACAAAATCCGCGCCGATCGTCGAGAAGTCGACCGAGCGCTGTCCGGTCGCGGTCGATACCCGCCGGCCGTCATAAAGCGTTTCGTTGAAATCGCCGCCGAAGCCGCGAACGGTGATGCCGGTCGCTTCGCCGCGCGCGCCGGCGCGCTGGATGGAAACGCCGGGCAGCCGCTGGAGCGATGCGGCGACATTCGAATCGGGGAACTTGCCGATATCCTCGGCGGAGATCGCGTCGACCACGCCGGGCGCCGAGCGCTTGATGTCGAGGTTGCGCTGCAGCGAGCCGCGCAGCCCGGTGACGACGATCTCGTCCTGCGGAGCCCCGTTATCCCCGCCGGGGGCGGGTTGTGCCTGAGCAAAGGCGGGCGCTGCAACCGCTAACGCTAACATGCTCGTGGCCCCGACCAGCGCGATACGCCGGCCGGACGGATTCTTGGCGGTCCAATCAGCCATATTCAGTTCCCCTCTACCTAAGTCTTTGTAAGTCCAGCCAATGACTGGGGGAGGTGCCGGAACTTCGCCGCCCGGCTGCCACCCTGTTCCGTTTGATACCCACGGATACTGATCAGGCCATAGTTCTACGGTAGCGCTATCAACCTGTCCAGATACCAGATATGATATTATTTTCCGGCGATCGGCCGGCCCGGTCCGGATTGCGCCGGAAAGGCCTTGGCGATCGCCGGCGGCCGCAATAGGCCTGGAGGAAAGGGCGACCGGGCGGGCAAGGCCGGCGCCACGCAAGGGGATGAGAATGGCTCGGATAGAATTGCTCGACACGGTGGCGCATCGCGATCTGCGGATCGTCACCCGTCGCGACCCGTCGCTCGGTGACCGGCGTAACTTCGTCCAGCTCGTCGCCAGCGAGTTTGCGCGGGCGGCGGCCCATTACCCCATCTTCTTCACCAAGAGCGCGGAGACGGGCAGCTTCCTGGCCGGTGCCGTACTTGGCTTCCACGACGGCGAGAACCTGTTCCTCGACCAGGGCACCAGCCCCTACCGGCCACTGACCCTGCGCCGCGAGCCTTTCCATATCGTCGGCGACGATCTCGGGTTCGACACCGGTCACCCTCGCGTCAGCCGCGCCGAGGGTGAGCCGGTGTTCGACGCGGACGGGCAGCCGAGCGATTATCTGCGCGGCGTGCAGCAGGCGCTGACCCAGTTGCGCTACGGCCTGGACGAAACCGACGCCTTCATCCGCCGCATGCTGGACCACAAGCTGGTCGAGCCGATCGACATCAGCTTGCGGTTCGACGATGGTGAACATTGCCGCCTCGATGGCCTCTATACGATCGCCAGGGACGGGCTCTATGAATTGTCCGATGCCGACGCGGTGAAGCTGTTCCGTTCGGGCGATCTCCAGCTCGCCTTCACGATGATCGGCTCGCTGTCGCAGATCGGCGTGATGGCGGCGCGGCGCAATGAACGGCTGCTCGATCCGGTCTGATTGACCGGACGGACGCTTGACAACGCCGATCCCGCTGCGAAACTGGTAGCGCTATCAGGTGAGCGGGCCGGTTACGAGCCTGCCGCGAGAGGAAGAGGAGAGGCGAATGCGTGCGGGATATGCCACCAAGGGCGTCGGCGCCAAGGCGCTCGTCCTTGTCGCCTTGTTCGCCGGCACGGCGGTCGTCGCCGTCGCCGCCACCGGCCCACGCGCGCCGAACGGACGCTATTATCTGTCGCAGCCGCTGGTCTCGAAAATCTACACCGCCGATCCCTCGGCCCATGTCTTCAACGGCAAGATCTACGTTTATCCCAGCCACGACATCCCGACGCCCACCGCCGACGACGATCTCGGCAACCAATATGCGATGCGCGACTATCGCGTGCTGCGCATGGACCGGATCGGCGGCCCGGTGACGATCGGGCCGGTGGCGCTGGATGTGAAGGACGTGCCCTGGGCCTCGCAGCAGATGTGGGCGCCGGATGCGGCCTATCGGAACGGCACCTATTATCTCTATTTCCCGGCGCGCGACCGCTCCCGGGACAAGAACGGGCTGGGCGCGTTCCGCATCGGCGTCGCCACCTCTACCAACCCGATGGGGCCGTTCAAGGCGGAGCCACGGCCGATCGCCGGCAGCTTCTCGATGGACCCGGCGGTGTTCACCGACACGGACGGCACCAGCTATATGTATTTCGGCGGCATCTGGGGCGGCCAGCTCCAGCGCTGGGCAAGCGGACGCTATGATCCGAACGGCAGCGATACCGACCTCAAGCAGGATGATCGCCCGGCGCTTTCCGGCAAGGTGGTCCGCATGAATGCGGATATGAAGAGCTTCGCCGAGCGTCCGCGTGACGCCGTGATCCTCGACGAGCGTGGCAAGCCCGTGCTCGGCGGCAATCATGACCGGCGCTTCTTCGAAGGCTCGTGGGTGTTCAAGCGGAACGGCAAATATTATTATACCTATTCCACCGGCGACACTCATTTCCTGAACTACGCCATCGGCAGCAGCCCTTATGGCCCCTTCAAATATACCGGCCATATCCTGAAGCCCGTGCAGGGCTGGACGACCCATCATTCGATCATCCAGTCGGGCGGGAAGTGGTGGCTCTTCTATGCCGACACGCAATTGAGCGGAAAGAACCATCTTCGCAACGTCAAGGTCACCGAACTCAGGTTCAACCCGGACGGGACCATTCCGACCATCGACCCCTTCGTCGACTGACGCGCCGTCGCTGGCGCGCAGCCGGGTCCGCCCTCTTGGCGTCTCGATCAAATACTATATGATCGGGAAAAACGGGAGGAGGGTGGGGTGCGGAGAGCGGTATTCATCGCAGGCGCGTTGCTGGCTGGCGGCGCCGTGGCGCAGGCGCCGGCGGATCTGCCGTTTCGCAATCCGGCGCTGCCGATGGGGCAGCGCGTCGACGACCTCGTCGGCCGTCTGACGCTGGAGGAGAAGGCATCGCAGCTCGTCAATCAGGCGCGGGCGGTTCCGCGGCTGGGCATCCCCGCCTATGACTGGTGGAGCGAGGCGCTCCATGGCATCGCCAATAACGGCTATGCGACCGTCTTTCCCGAACCGGTCGGGCTGGCCGCCACCTTCGATCCCGACGCGGTGCGCGCGATGGGCGTGGCGATCGGCGACGAGGGCCGGGTCAAGTGGAACCAGGTCGAGCGCAGCGGCGCCGAGCACAGGATCATGCAGGGCTTGACCTTCTGGTCGCCGAACATCAATATCTTCCGTGATCCGCGCTGGGGACGGGGGCAGGAAACCTATGGCGAAGACCCGTATCTGACCGGCGCGCTGGGCGTCGCCTTCGTCCGCGGCATGCAGGGCGACGACCCGCGCTACTATCGCGTCTCCGCGACCGCCAAACATTATGCCGTCCATAGCGGACCCGAGCCCGGTCGCCACAGTGACGATGTGCGGGCCAGCCTCCACGACATGGAGGACACCTATCTGCCCGCCTTCCGCCAGCTCGTCACCGAGGGCCATGTCGAGTCGGTGATGTGCGCGTACAATGCGGTCAACGGCCAGCCGGCCTGCGCCAGCGACTTCCTGCTGCGCGACCGATTGCGCAGCGCCTGGGGGTTCAAGGGCCATCTCGTCTCCGACTGCGATTCGATCGCGGATATCCAGCGCGGGCACCGTTACGCCGCGAGCCTCGCGGAAGCGGCGGCGGTGTCGATGAAGCTCGGCGTCGACAATGACTGCACCGAATATGGGCGCGAGCCCGGCCCGACTTCCGATTATGATCGCTATCGCGAGGCGATGCAGAGCGGACTGCTGCCGGAGAGTGTCGTCGATCAGTCGCTCAGGCGCCTGTTCGCGGTGCGGATGCGGCTGGGGCTTTTCGATCCGCCGGCCATGGTGCCCTATAACGCCATCCCTGACACGGCGCTGAATTCGCCTGCCCATCGCGCGCTCGCGTTGAAGCTGGCCCGTGAATCGATGGTGCTGCTCAAGAATGATGGCGTCCTGCCGCTTGCCGCCGCGAAGGTGAAACGCATCGCAGTGGTCGGGCCGCTGGCCGATCAGGTCGACGTGTTGCTCGGCAATTATCGTGGCCAGCCGCTCCATCCCGTCACCGCGCTGGAGGGCCTGCGGGCGGCATTTCCGGACGCGCAGATCAGCTTTGAGCCGGGCACCGATTTCCTGCGCGCGGCCGAGCCGGTGCCGACCGCGGCGCTGGCGACGGATGACGGCCGTCCTGGGCTGAAGGGCGAATATTGGCGTGGAAACGGCCTCACCGGCGTGCCTGCGGTGACGCGGATCGATCCGCGCGTGGCGTTCGATCGCAATACGCCGTCCGCGATTCCCGACGCGGCGACCATCTCCGCGCGATGGAGCGGCACGGTGACCGCGCCAGAGACAGCGACCTATCGGATCGGCGTCGACGGCCGCAACGCCCGGCTGTGGATCGACGGCAAGCTCGTCGCCGACAATAGCGATGCACAGCAGCGCGGGCCCAATCTGGTGGAGATGCCATTCCGCGCCGGCCAGCACCACGATGTCCGCATCGAGCAGGTCGGCGGCCGCTTCCCGCCGCGCTTCGTCTGGAACGCGATCCGGCCGGATGCGCTGGCGCGCGCGGTAGCGGCGGCACGCGACGCCGACATCGTCATCGCCGTGGCCGGCATCACCTCGGCGCTGGAGGGCGAGGAGATGACGGTCGACATTCCGGGCTTCAAGGGTGGAGATCGCACCAGTCTCGACCTGCCGGCCCCCGAGGAGGAGGTGCTGAAGGCGGTCAAGGCGACGGGCAAGCCGCTCGTCGTGGTGCTGATGAACGGCTCGGCCCTGTCGGTGAACTGGGCGGCGGCGAACGCCAATGCCATCCTCGAGGCGTGGTACCCGGGGCAGGAGGGCGGCACCGCGATCGCCGACACGCTGGCCGGCGTCAACAATCCGTCCGGTCGATTGCCGGTGACCTTCTACACCGGCGTCGACCAGCTGCCGCCGTTCGGCGACTATGCCATGGCCGGGCGGACCTATCGCTATTTCACCGGCAAGCCGCTCTATCCGTTCGGCCACGGGCTGAGCTACACCCGGTTCAGCTATGGCTCCCCGACGCTGTCGCGCACCAGGCTGCGGGCCGGCGAGACCCTCGGCGTCGACGTCGTCGTGCGCAATATCGGCGCCGTCGCGGGCGAGGAGGTCGCGCAACTCTATCTTGGCTTCCCGGGCGCCCCCGGCATGCCGATCCGGGCCTTGCGCGGCTTCAGGCGCGTGGCGCTCGCCCCCGGCGCAAGCGCGAGGCTGCATTTCGAGCTGTCGCCGCGCGACCTGTCGAGCGTCAGCGCCGCCGGCGTTCGCTCGGTCACGCCCGGCACCTACCGGATGAGCATCGGCGGCGGTCAGCCGGGTGAAGGGGTGGCGTCGGTGGCGACCTCCTTCACCGTTGCCGGCGCATTCCCGCTGCCGCTCTGATCCCCGCCCGACCGAGGCCCGCCATGATCCGCATTCCTGCCGCTGCCATGCTGCTCCTGACGGGCTCCGCCGGCTTCGCCGCTCCGCTGCTCCATCCGATGTTCCAGGATCACGCCGTGCTCCAGCGCGACGTGCCGATACCGGTCTATGGCAGCGCTGTCGCCGGCAGCGAGATCAGCGTCACGCTCGGCCCGGCGACGGCGGCGGCGCGCGCCGGCAGCGACGGCAGCTGGCGCGCCACACTGCCGGCGATGAAGGCGGGCGGGCCCTACCGCCTGCACGCGGCATCGGCGGACGGCGCGGGCGAAACCGTCGATGACGTGCTGATCGGGGACGTGTTCCTGTGCGGCGGCCAGTCGAACATGCAGCTTCAGGTGCGGGCGGCGAACGGCTTCGCGATGGAACAGCGCAACGCCACCGACGGGCAGATCCGGCAGCTCACCGTGCAGACCAGGGACAGCCTGACACCGCTCGCGACCTTTGCCACGCCGGTGGCCTGGATCCCCGCCGCGCCGGATACGATCGGCGGCTTTTCGGCGAGCTGCTATTTCTTCGCGCGCGAACTGAAGCGCACCGCCGGCGTCCCGATCGGGCTCGTGGCGGCGCCGTGGGGAGGCAGCCGGGTGCGCGACTGGCTGAGCGAGGCCGGGCTGCGCAAGCTCGGCGTCTATGATGACGATCTCGATCTCCTCGCCCGCTATCGTCGCGATCCGCAGGATGGCCAGCGCGGCTGGGCAGCGAAATGGGAGGCGTGGTGGCGCGGACTCGGCATTTCCGGGCAAGCGCCATGGTCCCATCCTATGACGCGTCCGGTTGGGCGGTTGCACCGGCGGCGCTCGGCCCATGGGCGCTGTGGAAGAGCAGCTCACCCGACGGCTTCACCGGGCAGATGTGGCTGCGCACCGAGGTGACGCTCACCGCTGAACAGGCGGCGAGGCAGGCGACGCTCGATCTCGGCACGGCCAATGAGGAGGAGCAGAGCTGGGTCAATGGCCAGCCGGTCGGTGGCAGCTCCTGGCAACCGGAAGCGCGCCATCCCCTGCCTGCGGGGGTGCTCCGCGCCGGCGCGAACGTCATCGTCGCCAATATTTTCTGCAGCTGGCGCAATTGCGGCCTGACCGGGCCGGCCGCCAGCCGCGCGCTGCGCTTCGCAGACGGCAGCGCCGTCCCCCTGGCCGGACCATGGCGCTATCGGGAAATGGCCAACGGGGCAATCGCCCCACAGCTGCCCTGGGGACCGGCGCATGGCGTCGCCGTCGCCTATAACGGCATGATCGCGCCGATCGGGCCGTACGCGTTTCGGGCTGCGCTGTGGTACCAAGGGGAATCCGACGTCCACTTCGCGCCGCTTTACGCGACGACGCTGACGGCGCTGTTCGCCGACTGGCGTGCCCGGTTCGGCCCGGACCTGCCCTTCCTGGTGGTGCAGCTGCCCAATTTCGGGCCTTTGGTTACCGAGCCCGTCCATTCGGATATCGCCGATATCCGCGAGGCCCAGCGACGGGCCACCGTCGCCGACCGGAACGCGGCCTATATCGTGACCATCGACATCGGCGATCGGCATGACATTCATCCGACCAACAAGCAGGAGGTCGGTCGCCGCCTCGCGGCGGCGGCGCGTGGCCTCGTCTATGGCGAGGCGCCGCAACCCGGGGGGCCGCGCCCGGTGGCCGCGACATGGGCGGGCGAGGCGGTCACGGTGCGCTTTGCCGGGTTGAAAGGGGCGCTGACCTCGTTCAGCGGCGCCCCCAACGCCTTCGAGCTCTGTGGGGCCGGGGAAGGCTCGTGCCGCTTCGTGGCGGCGCGGATCGCGGGACCGGATCGTGTCCTGCTCCCGCTTGCGAGCGGAGCGCCGCGCCCGCTTCGCGTGCGCTATTGCTGGGGCGACAGCCCGATCTGCACGCTCTCGGACGGTTCGGCCCTCCCGGCCTCGCCGTTCGAGCTCCCCGTCGAATGAGAAGCGGCGCCCGGGCCGGCCGGGCCTGGCATGCGTAACCGAGAGCGCGGAGCGTGCGACCTGTTCGACGTGCGGAACGATGTCCTCGATCTTGCGATGGTGTACGACGAACACGTCCGTGCCGGTGACTTCTCCCGGCGTGGCTTTGAACTGGGCCGAGCGCAGAAAGGCGGTTTCGCCGCCGCGCGGCTGGATGGTGCCATGTTCCTGATCGACGCGATATTCTCATTGCTCGTCAGCGTGGCGAAGATGCGTTGGGCGTCGGCGATGCCGGAACAGGCCCCGGGGCCCGCCGGCGGGGTCTAGTCCGCCGCCGCCGGCGCCGCGGCGTGATGACGACGACGTCGGGAGCGTAGTCGGCCATGATGGCCTTGATGTCGCCCGCCTTCATCGCCGCCGACGGACGGAGCATTTCGTCAACGGCCGGCGATTTGCTTCGGGCGCTTTCGACTGGCGACAAGGTCTGTTCTGGAAAGACGCCGGATGGAGGCTTCCAGCCGCTTTTCCGCTTCGTAAATCGCGCGCTGCGTCTCAAGCGCCGTCTTCATATGCTCGCGCGCCGCCGATTGGGCGGCCGCCACATCCCGGTCCATGATGGCCTCAAAGATCGCGCGATGCTCGTCTATCTGCGATCCGCGGTCGGCGCGATGCTTATAGAGATTCTGGCGGTTCGAATAGACGCTCGATCGCAGGACGCCTTCGAGGCTGTTCATAAAATGAAGCATCATTATATTATGGCTGGATTCGTAGATCGCGAAGTGAAAGTCGGCATCGGTTCGTCCGATCTCGTCGATATCATCTTCGTTGTGAGCCTTGACCATGGCGTTGAAGCGCTCTTCAAGCATGCTGCGGTTGACGTCCGATGCCCGTTCGGCCGCGTAGCCGGCGGCAGCGGCCTCGACCACCGCGCGCAGCTCCATGAGGTCGGTTCGCGCGTCCGGATTGTCCATCAGTGCGATCAGCGGATCGCGCAGGCTCTTTCCGATATTCTCGCTCACATAAGTGGCGCCCTGGGCATTGGTGGTGAGCAGGCCTTCCGCGATGAGCCTGTCGAGCCCCTCGCGCAGCGACGGCCGCGAGACGTTCAGCTTGGCGGAAAGCTCGCGCTCAGCCAGCAGTCGCTCACCCGGCTGGAGTACCCCTTCCAGAATGAGCTGCTGAATATGCTCGGCAATCGTGTCGGCTAGCCGAATCGGCTTTATAGGCAACGTAAACCTCCGCGTTTCATCGGGGTAATTTGACACTGGCGACTTCCTCGCGCCAGAGGGGCTGTGGTAAAAGTTTTTGGCCATTGTGGATTCTGGTCAGGAGATATATGCAAACCCCTCGCTCCGAGAATCTGCATCAGTGGACATGGGGCTGACCCGTTCATGGAGGAGAGGGCATGAAAAGCTTCCTGAGGTGTGCAGGCTCGCTGATTGGCGCCAGAAATGTTTCTGGAGTTTTGCCGGCTGGTGGGAAAATGCTCTGCAGGACTGACGCAGGGCGGTCGGCTACCGGCTAATCTCGAATCGTGATTGTCGAAAGTCGCGGGTGCGGAAAAATCCTCCGTGCCTGGCTTTGTATTCACCGTAATTGGTTGGACGGATCATGAAATCAGCACAGGACCAGTTTGCCGCACCCACTTGCCCTTCCGAAGAAAGTGTTGCCGGCTCCGCCTTCTCGCTCAATCGCCGCCGGTTCATGGAGGGTGCCGCGATCGCCGGCGCCATGGCGACCCTTGGCGGGCAGGCCTGGGCGCAGGGCGGCGCACGCTCTGCCGGCGGCGGCGCCATGGACGATTCCCGGCTGCCCGACGGCGCGACCTTTGCCCGCTGGGAGCAGCCACTGACCTTCACCAGGACCTATTATGTCGACAACACCGCCGCCGGTGCTGACGACAATGGCCCGGGGGATAAGGCGCATCCGTTCCGCACGATCGGGAAAGCGGCCCAGGTGCTGCAGCCCGGCGAGCGTGTGATCATCGCCGCGGGCACGTACCGCGAGTGCGTTCGCCCGGCGCGCGGCGGAACCGGCCCGACCCAGATGATCAGCTATGAGGCCGCACCCGGCGCGAAGGTCTACATCAAGGGATCCGAGGTCCTGAAGGACGGTTGGAAGCCGGAGACGGTTTCACGGGGACCGCGTGACGCGGCGACCCCCGGCGTCACGGTCTGGCGCTATGATCTTTCCAACGCGCTGTTTCCCGATCTTTATAATCCCTTCGCCCTGCCCAGCGTGATGGGCTCCTGGGGGTGGCTGGATCCGACGATCGCGGACATGGGGCCTTACCTGCGCCGCCGCGGTCTCGTATTCGTCGATGGCAAGCCGCTGGAGCCGATGGAGCAGCTCAACGAACTGGCGATGCCCGAGCTGCCGGCGATTCCGGATTTTACCCGGCCGCCGGTGTCGCTGCGCGGCATGCCGCCGCGCCGTCGTGGCGGACCTGTCATGCAGGAGATTGGCGGCTCCCCCAATGCCCGTCTGTGGGTGAACAATGACGGCACCGCGATCTATATCCGGCTGGAATCGGGAACGCCCGCCGATCACCTGATCGAGGCCACGACCCGTGTCGCCACCTTCGTGCCGGCGCAACCGGGGCTGAACTATATCCGCGTGAAGGGGCTCACCTTCCAGCATGCCGGCAATCCCTATCCCTATCCGTCCGCCCAGGACGGCATGGTCGGGCTGGGCGGCGGCGATCACTGGATCGTCGAGGACAACACCATCGAATGGGCGAACGGCGTCGGCCTCGTCATCGGTCGCGACGCCAATTACGGCGCCGGCGCGCGCAACCCCGGCCTCGCGCAGATCATACGCCGCAACAACATTCGCTATTGTGGCGTCTCCGGCCTTTCCGGCGGCGGCACGACCGACACGCTCATCGAAGACAATATGATCGAATGGTGCGGCTGGGCGGATGCCGAGCGGGGTTGGGAAGCCGGCGCGGTCAAATTCCATTTCGCGGTGAACATGCTGTTTCGCCGCAACGTCATCCGGCACATTCGCCATGCCGCCGGTGCATGGTGGGACGTGAACAACAAGAACTGCCGCATCACCCGCAACGTCGTCGCCGACGTGTTTTCGGTGGGCGCCGGGGTCCACATGGAGATGAACCCCGATCAGAACCAGATCGACAACAACATCATCTGGGATGTCCGCAACTCTGAACCGGGTACCCCCGGTCAGCGCGGTTGCGCCGGATCGGGCATTTTCGACAATGCCACGGACAAGCTGATCATCACGCAGAATCTGATCGGCCGATGCGACAATGCGGGCATATTTCCGATCATTCGTCAGGACCGCGGCGCAGGCACCGGCACCGGCAATGAAGTGGTCAACAACATCTTCGTCAAATGCGAGCGGGCCGGCATCATCTTCCTGAACCGGAACAACAAGGCGGACGCCAATGTCTACGTCAACATGCCGTGGACATTCCAGGGGTTGTTCGAAGGGGTCGTGCCGCCGACCTATGATCCGCTTGCCTGGCAACACATCAAATACCGCAGTCTGGCGGACTGGCAGGCGCTCGGCTGGGACAAGAACTCGATCATCGCGGACGCGCAGGTCGATTTCGATCCGAAGACGCTGCGGCTCACCTTCATCAGCGCCAGGCCGCTGCCGCGCGTGAGCGCGATCAACAATGTCCAGTCGGATCTGCTCGGCCGGCCGGCCGGCGCGATGCGTGTCGCGGGTCCGATGGCGGATCTCGGCGGCAAGACCTCCTGGAACGCGGACCCTCGCCAGGTCTGACCGTCCCGGCGCCCCCGCGGTTACGGAAGCGCGCGGGGCAGCGACGTGCGGTCGCGCGGGCAGTCGACGAATGCTGCCGGATGTCACAATCCGGCGGCAATCGTGGCGCGACAATATTGCCAAGCCGCCGCAGTGGTAATGTTATTTGACCATTGTGTGATTTGGCTAAGAGATATATGCAAATTCATCGACTCCGAGAATCCGCACAGGCGGGCGGCGGGTCGACCGTTTTCGGGAGGAGAGGATATGAACAGCCTTTGGAAGGCATCGATCTTCATGGTCGGTGCCAGCACTATCGCGATCGGCACCCAGGCGTCTGCTCAGGCCGTTGCCGGCGGACAGCCGGGTGGCGACGCGGCAGTGCAGAGCGGAGTTCCGGCTCCGGCTCCGGCCGCAGATGCGTCGGCGGCAGGCGAGATCGTCGTCACCGGATCGCGTGTCGTTTCGAACGGCAACCAGGCTCCGACCCCGGTCACCGTGGTCTCGACGCAGCGCCTGCTCGAAACCACCCCGTCGAGCATTTCGGACGGCCTCAACCAGTTGCCCCAGTTCGCCGGCCAGCCTTCCCAGCGCAGCATCGGCTCCGCGCAGGGCAACAGCTCCGCCGCCACGCTCAACCTGCGTCACTTCGGCAGCAACAGAAATCTTGTGCTTCTTGACGGCAATCGCCTGCCGCCGGCGGGCAGCGGCGGCGCCGTCGATACCAACATCATCCCGCAGGCGCTCGTCCAGCGTGTCGAGGTGGTGACCGGCGGCGCCTCCGCCGTCTACGGGTCGGACGCCGTCACCGGCGTGATCAACTATATCCTCGACAAGAACTTCAATGGCCTGAAGTTCAATTCGCAGGCTGGTCTGTCGACCTATGGTGACAATGCCTCGTGGCGGGTCGGCGTCGCGGCGGGCATGCCGTTGTTCGACGGGCGCGGGCACATCGAGGCGAGCTTCGATCACTATGACTCGAAGGGCATCAAGGACGTCGCCGGGCGCCCGTTGGGCAAGGATTACTGGATCGTCGGCGGCGCGGGGACGCAGGCCAATCCCTTCCGGCTGGTCAAGAACGGCCGCACGCTGCTCGGCTCGCCCGGCGGCATGATCGTCAACACCACCACGCCCGGCCTTGCCGACACCGCCTTCAACAGCAACGGCGTGCCGACGCCCTTCATCCACGGGGCATCATCCGGCGTGAACGGCATCGAATCCGGTGGCGACGGCGGCTATTATGACGACGGCACGCTGCTGGCGCCGGTGCGCACCAACCAGGCATTCGCCCGCTTCGATTACGAGATCACCAACGACATAAGTGCCTATGTGCAGGGTAGCTATTCCGATTCCGCTGCCAAATATCCCTATGCATCGGCGCGTTATGTCGCGGACATCCTCAGCGGCAATCCCTTCATTCCTGCATCGATCCAGCAGATCATGACGCAGACCGGAACCAAGTCGATCCAGGTCGGCCGCCTGCAAAGCCGGGAGAACGGCCTGCCCGGCCGCATCAACGACCCGTTCAACCGCAACGTCTACGCGATGGCGGGTTTGAAGGGGAAGGTCTTCGGAAGGTTCGACTGGAACCTCAACTATATCTACTCGCAGAATGACCTGCGGGTGATCAACCACAACAATACTTATACGCCGCGCTACGCGGCCGCGCTGGACGCGGTTCGCGATCCCGCCACCGGTCGGGTGGTGTGCCAGGTGTCGTTGACGCCGAATGCGAACCTGTTCCCGGGTTGCGAGCCGCTCAACGTCTTCGGCCCGACAGCGCCCAGCGCGAGCGCCTATGACTGGATCACCGACGACACGCGGTTCAAGCTGACCAATCGCATGAATGACGTGAACCTGTCCGTCTCGGGCGAGGTCTTTTCCTTGTGGGCCGGCCCGGTGACGGCGGCGCTCAGCGGCGAATATCGCACGCTGTCGCTGCGCAACCGCAGCAGCGCCCAGGCTGCCGCGCAGCCCGATTGCACCGGTATCCGCGACGCCGCCAATTGCTCGGCTTCCACCCCGCAATGGCAGCATGACGTATCGACCAGCATGTTCGGCAAGCAGAACGTCAAGGAAGTCGCCGGTGAGCTTCTGATCCCGTTGCTCAGGGACGTGCCGCTGATCCAGTCGCTCGAGCTCAACCTCGCGGGTCGCTACACGGATTACAGCACCAGCGGCGGCGTCGGCACGTGGAAGATCGGCGGCACCTGGCAGGTCAGCCACGAACTGCGCATCCGCGGCACGCGTTCGCGCGATATCAGGGCACCTACTCTCAACGACCTCTTCGCGCCGACGTCGATCTCCCCGACCGGCTTTACGGATCTGCACACCAACCAGAGCAGGCCCGTGAACGTGATCCGACAGGGCAATCCGGATCTGAAGCCCGAGGTCGCGATGACGACGACGGTGGGCGTGGTGTTCCAGCCGGAATGGATCCCCGGCTTCAGCCTTGCGGTCGATTATTATAACATCAAGATCAACAACGCGATCAGCAGCACTTCGGGTTTCAGCGTCGACGTCCAGCGCGAGTGCGAGACATCCAATGGCGCGTCTCCGCTCTGTAGCCTGCTTGAGCGTCCGTTGCCGTTCAGCGATCGCTCGGCGGCGAATTTCCCGACGCGGGTGTTCTCGCAGAGTGTGAACTCGGCGCGATCCTGGACCCGCGGCGTCGATGTCGAGGCCAATTACAGCTTCGACATGGCCAACCTGATCAAGAGCGTGCCCGGCAGGCTCGCGATCCGCGCGCTGGTCGCCTATCAGCCGACCCTCAAGACGCAGACGCTGATCAGCCTGCCCGCCCGCGAGAATGCCGGCATCGTCGCGAACCCGACCAGCGGCGGCTTCGGCTCCAAGGTCAATGCCAATCTCAGCCTCAGCTATACCTCCGAGGGTCTGAGCGTGTTCGTGACCGAGCGCTGGCAGTCCAAGCAGCATCCCAGCGATCCGGCGATCAGCTTTGATCTCCGGCCCGATATTCCGGCCTACAGCTATACGGATATTTCGTTCAACTACCGGATCCGGCTGGGTGACGACAACACCATCTCGCCATTTGTTTCGATCCAGAACCTGTTCAACAAGCAGCCCCCGCTGATCGGCGGACAGAACAACGTGCCCGGGCTCTACTATCCCACGGGACAGGGCTTCGACGTGATCGGTCGGTATTTCACCGTCGGCGTGAAGGGCAAGTTCTGATCGCTGACATGTCGGTGGGATGATCCGTGGCGCCGGTGGATCGGAGCTTTCCACTGTCCGCCGGCGCGCGGATCACGCTGCACAAGGGCCCGTAACGATGCAAAGCGGCCAATCCCGTGTCAGGCTGAAGCTGATCTTCATGCTCTTCATCCTGAGTTCGATCGCGTTCCTGGACCGGACCAACATCTCCGTCGCCGGCGTGCAGATGCGCGAGGAATACGGGCTGGATCAGGTCCATCTCGGCTGGGTCTTCAGCGCGTTTCTGGTCGGTTATGCCGCCTTTCAGGTGCCGGCCGGCTGGCTGGCAGGGCGGATCGGCCCGCGCCGCGTCCTTGCCATGGGGGTGGTCTGGTGGGGCGTGTTCACCGCGCTGACTGCGCTGGTCTCCCCGATGCTCGGCGCGGTGTTGCCGCAGCTCGTTCTCGTGCGCTTCCTGTTGGGGGCGGGCGAGGCGGTGGTCTATCCGGCGGGCAACCAGTTTGTGTCGCAATGGATTCCTGCCCAGGAGCGCGGCAAGGCCAATGGCTGGATCTTCGCGGGCGTGGGCATGGGGGCCGGGCTGACGCCGCCACTTGTCACCGCGATCATCCTGTGGGGCGGGTGGCGCGCCTCGTTCTTCGTCTGCGCCCTGCTGGGCGTGGCGGCGGGCGGCATCTGGTATCTGGCGGCGCGCGACCGGCCGGAGGACCATCCCGGCATGTCGTCGGCCGAACTCGCGCATATCCGCGCCGGTTTGCCCGCGTCCGGGGCCGGGCGACATGTCGCGACGCCGTGGGGCCTGATCCTCTCGAACCGCAACGTCTGGGCATTGTTCACCAGTTACTTTGCGTTTGGCTATGTTGTCTGGTTGTTCTTCAGCTGGTTCTTCATCTACCTTGCCGAGGCGCGACACGTCGACCTCAAGTCGAGCGCGCTCTACAGCATGCTGCCATTCATCGCGATGACCGTCTGCTGCCTGGCGGGTGGCATGGTGAATGACGCGGTCGCGCGGCGGCACGGGCTGTTCTGGGGAAGATGCGGGATCGCTGTCGTCGCATTCATCCTCACCGCCGCCTTTCTCGTCGCCGGCGCGGCGGCCACGGATACGACGGTAGCGGTGCTGATCCTCGCCGGCGGGGCAGGCGCCACCTATCTCGCGCAAAGCTCGTTCTGGTCGGTGACGGCCGATTTCGCGGCGCCCCATACCGGGGTTGTCTCCGGGTTCATGAACATGGGTTGCCAGATCGGCGGCGCGATCACCGCGTCGCTGACGCCCTGGATCGCCGCCCAGTTCGGCTGGACCGCCGCCTTCGGCACGGCGGCCGGCTTCGCGACGGTCGGGGCGGTGGCGTGGCTTTTCGTCGACCCGGCAAAGCCGCTCATCCGCCCCGGCGGGATGCATTCAGGCGCGATGTCCGCGCCGGCCGGGGCCTGATCGCATGCGCCCGATCGAACAGGGTCGGCAGGAAAGGAACGCAATGGGCTCTTCAGCCATGCCCCCGGCAAAGGTGGATGACATGACGCCGATCTATCGAAAGATAGCGCTTCGTGTCATTCCCTTCCTCTTCATCTGTTATCTGTTCAACTATATCGACCGCGTTAACGTCGGCTTCGCGAAGTTGCAGATGCTCGAAGAGCTGGGAATGAGCGAGGCCGTATACGGACTCGGCGCGGGGATTTTCTTCATCGGCTATCTCGTCTGCGGCATCCCCAGCAATCTGATGCTCCAGAAGGTCGGGGCGCGGCGGTGGATCGCCTTGATGATGGTGAGCTGGGGGCTGTTCTCGACAGCGCTGATGTTCGTGCGGACGCCGGCCGGCTTCTATATGCTGCGCCTCCTGACCGGCGCCGCCGAGGCCGGATTCTTCCCCGGTATCGTCCTTTACCTGACGCGCTGGTTCCCGCAGGCGAGGCACGGCCGCGTCATGACGTTGTTCATGTCCGCCATCCCGATTTCAGGTGTGCTGGGCGGGCCGGTGTCGGGCTGGATCCTCGGCCACTTCTCCGCCGGGCAGCACGGGCTCTCCGCCTGGCAATGGCTGTTCCTGCTCCAGGGCCTGCCGACCGTTGTTCTCGGCATGCTCGTCTGGTTCGTGCTGGATGATGGCGCCGAGCAGGCGGACTGGCTCAGCCCGGGCGAAAAGCGCGCCCTGCGCGACGATCTGGCGCGGGACGAGGCGGCCCGGCCGGAGGGCGCCGCGATCACGTTCGGGGGCATGATCCGCAACCCAGTCATCTGGCTGCTGGGAGCGCTCTATTTCTTCATCCAGAGTGGCGTCTACGGGATAAATTTCTGGCTGCCCACGATCATCGCCAATAGCGGCCACGCGGACCCGGTGGCGATCGGCCTGCTCAGCGCCATCCCCTATCTCGCGGCGGTGATCTTCATGGTGGCGATGGGGCATTCGGCCGACCGCCGACGGGAACGGCGCTGGCACCTCGTCGTGCCGCTGGCGCTCAGCCTGGCCGGCCTGCTGATCGCCGCCGCCGCGCAGGATCCCGGCGTGTCCCTGGCCGGCATGACGCTCGCCACGGCGGGCGCGCTGACCGGGCTCCCCTTGTTCTGGCCGCTCGCCAACAGCCAGCTCAGCGCGGCGACCGCCGCAGCCGGGTTCGCGCTGATCAATTCCTGCGGACAGATTGCCGGTTTCGTGAGCCCTTATTTGATCGGCCTGATCAAGGACAGCACCGGCAACACCGCCACGGCGCTCATCGCGCTTGCCGCCGGCATGTCGATCGGCGCCCTGATCGTGGTCTGCGTGCCGGCGCACAAGACGCTGCGCTGAGCCAGGGAATCCTCATGAAGATCGTAATTGCGTCAGATTCGTTCAAGGAAAGCCTTTCGGCATGGGAAGTCGCGAACCATATCGAGGCCGGCTTTCGCGAAATCTTCCCTGACTGGACCTATGTGAAGGTGCCCGTCGCGGATGGCGGGGAGGGGACGGTCGACACGCTGGTCGCCGCGACCGAGGGGCGCATCATCACCCGATCGGTCACCGGCCCGCTGGGTGAGCCGATCGAAGCCGACTTCGGCCTTACCGGGGACGGCATGACGGCGGTGATCGAGATGGCCGCGACCAGTGGGCTGATGCGGCTGCCGGTCGAGCGGCGCGATCCGACCCGCGCCACCACGTTCGGGGTCGGGGAGCTGATCCGCCACGCACTCGATCTCGGCGCGCGGCACTTCGTCATCGGCATCGGCGGCAGCGCGACCAACGATGGCGGTGCCGGCATGGCGCAGGCGCTCGGCGTGAAGCTGCTCGACGCCGACGGCCGCGCGATCGGCTTTGGCGGCGGCGCGCTGGCGGCGCTCTCGCGGATCGACATCACCGGTATCGAGCCACGTCTGGCCGAATGCACGATCGAGGTCGCCTGCGATGTCGACAACCCGCTGCTCGGACCGCTGGGCGCCTCCGCCATTTTCGGGCCGCAAAAGGGCGCGACCCCGGCGATGGTGGCGTCGCTTGACGACAATCTGCGCCATTATGCGGCGCGGATCGAGGCGGATCTGGGCAAGGCCGTCGCCGATCTGCCGGGCGGGGGGGCGGCCGGGGGCCTCGGCGCGGCGATGGTCGCCTTCCTCGACGCGCAGCTTCGCCCCGGCGTCGAGATCGTCACCAAGGCCGTCGGATTGGACGCCATCATCAAGCATGCCGACCTGGTCATCACCGGCGAAGGCCAGATCGACGGTCAAAGCATTCGCGGCAAGACCCCGGTCGGCGTGGCCGGCATCGCGAAGCGGCATGGCAAACCGGTCATCGCCATCGGTGGCGCGCTGGGTGCCGGCGCCGAGCTGATCCACGGCCACGGCATCGACGCGGTGTTCAGCGTGCTCAACCAATGCTGCACGCTCGATCAGGCGTTGCTGCGCGCCGCGGAGAATGTGCGCGTCACCGCCCGCAACGTCGCCGCCACGCTCCGGATCGGCGCCGAGGCCGCCCTCCTGGCGCGCGGCCGCCCGCCGTGCGCACGCGCGCCCGGCGACGGGAATGCGCACGCCCGGATGCTTTCAGAGTGACGGATAGCCGCCAGACAACCCGGCGATGGGAGAGACTGATGCGAAAGGAACTTCTGGTCTTCTTGGCATGCTTGCCGATGCTGCCGGCCGTGGCGGCCGCGCAGGTCGCCAAGCCGCTGGCGGAGCGTGTCGGCCATGCCGACCCGGCCCGTTATCGTCACAGCGAGGCGGTGCATGACGGCGCCGGGGCGATGGACTTCGCGCCGCTTCTGGGTGCCAGCGCGCTCAGCACCAACCTGCTCTTCGTGCATCGCGGCGTCATCCAGCCGCACAGCGGCATCGGCCAGCATTTCCATAACCAGTGCGAGGAGATGTTCGTCATCCTCGACGGCGAGGCGGAGTTCACCGTCGACGGGCGGACCTCCCGGTTGAAAGGGCCCGCCGGCGTGCCCGACCGCATGGGGCATGCCCATGGCATCTACAACCCGACCGACAAGCCGCTGCAGTGGCTGAACATCAATGTCAGCATGACCAAGCGCTACGACGCCTTCAACCTCAAGGACACCCGCGTCGGCGCCGCCATCGATCCGGTGCCCCAGTTCATCAGCTACCGGCTCGACAAGAGCCTGCTCAAGGCGGTGCAGGGCATGAACGGCGGCACTGGCACCGTCCAGTATCGCCGGGCCCTCGATCCCAGCGTGTTCACCACCAGCTGGTCCTATATCGATCATCTGATCGTGCCGCCGGGGGCTTCGGTCGGCTCCGTGACCCAGCCTGATATGAGCGAGGTCTATTATGTCATTTCCGGGGACGGCAGCTTCACCGTCGGTTCCGAGACGGTGGCGGTCAAGGCGGGCGACGCCATTCCGGTAGACCTCGATCAGGCCCGTTCGATCAAGGGCGGACAGGCGCCGCTTGAATTCCTCATCGTCGGCGTCGCGCGCGATCTTGCCGCCAAGGAAGCGTGGACCGCCGCCCGCCAGGAGCCACGCCGGTGAAGCGCGCGGCCATCCTCCCCCTGCTCGGGCTGACCGCGATCGGCCTTGCCATGCAGGCGAACGCCCAGGCGAAGCCCGACTGGCCAAGCTATGGCCGCGATCCCGGCGGCCAGCGCCACTCCCCGCTCAAGCAGATAACTCCGGCCAACGTCGCCCGTCTGAAAATCGCCTGGACCTATCATATGCGTCCGGCCCAGCCCGCCCCCGGCATGGCGGCCGCACCCGTCGATCCCGAGACCGGCGCCGGCCGCCGGGCGTCGCGCTTCATCCCGTCGCAGGCCACCCCGATCGTGGTGAAGGGCGTCATGTACCTGCCAACGCCCTATGGCCGGGTGGTCGCGCTCGACGCCGACACCGGAAAGGAAATCTGGGCCTATGCGCTCGCCGGCAACGATCAGGCCGCGACACGCGGCGTCGAATATTGGCCCGGCATGGATGGCGCGCGCCCGCAGATCATCTTCGGCACCCGCGCCGGCAAGCTGATCGCGCTCGACGCCGGGAGCGGAAGGCCGGTCGCCGGCTTCGGCACCGATGGCATCGTCGATATGAAGACGCCCGAGGTGCTGAACGGCGCCAGCCCGTCGGCGACGATGTTCGGCATGAGCTCGCCACCGCTCGTCTATCGTAACCTCATCATCACCGGCTCGCGCGTGCAGGAAATGCCCTCTCAGGGGGCGGCCGGCGACGTGCGCGCCTGGGACGCCCGGACCGGCAGGCTCGTCTGGACGTTTCACACCATCCCGCGCCCAGGCGAGCCCGGTCACGAAACCTGGGAAGGCGACAGCTGGAAGAACCGTTCGGGCGTCAATGTCTGGACCTTCCTCGCCGCGGACGTCCAGCGCGGCATCGTCTACCTGCCGGTTGCCTCGCCCACGTTCGACCGTTGGGGCGGGGACCGCAAGGGCGCCAATCTCTATGGCACTTCGGTCGTCGCCCTCGATGCGGCGACCGGCAGATATCTGTGGCATTTCCAGACCGTGCATCACGATATCTGGGACCTCGACCTGACGAGCGCCTCGCTGGTCGACGTGCGCAGGAACGGGCGCACGATCCCGGCGATCGCGGTGATGAACAAGACCGCGATCCTGTTCCTGCTCGACCGCGTCACCGGCAAGCCGATCTACGAGGTCAAGGAAGTGCCGGTGCCGACCGAGACGGACATCGCCAGCGAGGCTCCATGGCCGACCCAGCCGATGCCGGTCACGCCGCCGCCGCTCGGCCGACTTTCGTTCACCATGGCCGAGCTGGCCGACGTCACGCCCGAGCTGAAGGGGCGCTGCGAGGCGCTGGTCAAGGAATGGAACATCGTCGAAAGCCGCATGTTCCAGCCGCTGCGGGCGGACTCCGCAGTCGCGTTCTTCCCGGGCAGCTTCGGGGGCGTCGACTGGGGCGGGGCCGCGTTCGATCCGAAGCTCGGCTATTACATCGTCAACATCAACAACCTCGCCAGCCCGCAGCAGCTCGAGAAGCAGCCGGACGGCTCCTATGTCCTCAAGGGCGGCTATCGCTACTTCTGGGATCGTGAGACCCGGCTGCCCTGCCAGAGGCCGCCCTGGGGCGAGCTCGTCGCGGTCGACGTGAACAAGGGCCGCATCGCCTGGCGCCGCACTCTCGGGGTGAGCGAGAACTTGCCCGCCGGCCTCCAGGAAACCGGTCGGCCGAGCCTCGGCGGGCCGATCACCACCGCGGCTGGCCTCACCTTCGTCGGCGGCACCGACGATAACCGGCTGCGCGCGTTCGACAGCCGCACCGGCAGGCAGCTCTGGGAGATGAAGCTTCCCGCCTCCATCTACGCGACGCCGATGACCTATCAGGGCAAGGCGGGCCGGCAATATGTCGCGGCCGTCAACACCGGCGGCATGGCCAGCGGGCCGGTCACCAACGACGCAGTCACCGCATTCGCCCTGCCCTGAGGCGGAGGACAGCCGCACGTCCCCATCATCTTGCCAAGGAACCACCCATGACGTCGCACAGACCGGCTTCCGGCGCCGTGTTCGGACTTGCCCTGCTCTCCGTGGTTGGTTCGGCGGCGACGAGGGCGCGCGGGGGCGCCGGCCCTCGAAAGGCGAGGAGCCTTCTCGCCCCTGGCGGCCCATTATGAGGACAGACGATGCCCAATTTCCCGACATCCTTGTTGACGATCGCACTGGCGACTTGCGTCGCGCTGGGCGCGCAAGCCGGCATCGCCCAGGATCCGAAGGCCCCGCCCGCAGACGGTGCGCCCCGGCTGGCGACGGGAGCGCAGGTGGAAAGAACATGCACGGCATGTCATGTCGCTGCCCAGTTCACCTCGCAGCGACGAACCCGGGAGCAATGGGCTGAGACCGTGAACACGATGATCGGCTATGGCGCGCAGGTTTCGGACGAGGAGTTCGAGCCGATTGTCAATTATCTCGCCGCCAATTTCGGAAACAAGGCTGCGTCGTCGGAGAAGGCAAAATAACCGAAGGTCGATCCTGCCTCATTGATCGAAGCCCCGGCATCGTTGATGCCGGGGATATTTTCGTCTCGGCGATATGGCAGGACACGGATGCGTCAGATGATGCCGCCATTGACGCGGATGGTCTGGCCGTTGATCCATCCCCCGCCCTCCCCGGCCAGAAAGGCGATGACGCTGGCGATGTCCGCGGGCTGGCCGAGGCGACCCAATGGCGTCATCCGCGCGAGATTGTCGAGCACCGGCTGGGGGGAGTGCGACAGAAGCTCGGTCTGCACCGGGCCGGGCGCGACCGCGTTCACGGTGATGTTGCGACCGGCCATCTCCCTCGCCATGACCACGGTCAGCGCCTCGATCGCGGCCTTGGTCGCCGCATAGATGCCGAAACTGGGCTGGTAGAGACCAACCACGCTCGACGAGAAGTTCACGACCCGTCCGCCATCGCGCAGGCGGCGCGACGCTTCGCGCATCGTGTTGAAACTGCCCTTGAGGTTCGTGTCGATCAGGCGGTTGAAACTCGCGTCGTCGAAATCGGCAAGCATGCCGACCGGCATGATCCCGGCGTTGTTCACGAGGATGTCGACACCGCCGAGCGCGGCGACGACATTCTCGAACATGCGAGCGACCTGCGCCGGATCGGAGACGTCGGCCTGCGCCGGCAGAGCGCGCCCGCCCTGCGCTTCGATGCGGGCGACGAGCGCCTCGGCCGCATCCGCGCTCGATGCATAGTTGACGACGACGGAGATGCCGTCCCTGGCGAGACGCTCCGCGATGACCGCGCCCATCCCGCGACCCGCGCCGGTGATGATCGCCACCTTCTGATGCTGATCGTTCATGATGCCGTCCCTTCCGTGATGTGATGCTCGTTGCACACCCGGGAATGTGGCATTCTATGCTTGCGGGATAATCAGCCCCGGGCCGGCAGGTTTGTCCGGCGAATGCGACTAATGTCGCGAGGCGGGCGGCGCTCTATTGCTTGCCGTGCAGGAGGAGCGCGACCCAGTCGATGAACACCCGGACGCGGGGAGAAAGCTGGCGGTTCTCCGGATAGAGGACGGAGATCGGTATCGGCGCCGGCGGCCAGGCTTCGAGGATGGGAACGAGGCTGCCGGCAGCGATGTCGCTGGCAACATGGTAGCGCGGGACCTGGATGATCCCGAAGCCGAGGCGGCAGAGCCTGACCATGGTTTCGGCGCCCTCCACGGTCACGCGCATCGGCAGCGTGACCTCCCTCGTCTTGCCATCCACGGTAAAATCGAGCGGGAAGACCGCCCGGCGGGCCGAGGAGAAGAAGCCGATCGCCTCATGCCCGTCGAGTTCGTCGATCGTCGCGGGTATCCCGTGCTTCTCTAGATAGGCCGGGCTGGCGCACGTCGTCTCCTGCAACATCGCCACCCGACGCCCGACCATGGTCTGGTCCCTGGGCTCGCCGGCGCGCACCACGCAGTCGATGCCCTCCCGCAGCGGGTCGCTGAGGCGATCGCCCTCGCTGATGTGGAGCGTGATCTCTGGATAGCGGGCCATGAAGTCGGGCAGGTGATCGAGCAGGAAATGGCGTGCCAGGGTACCGTGCAGATCGACGCGGAGGAGGCCCCTCGGCGTGGCCCCGCGGAACACCGCTTCGGCATCCTCCAGATCTCCGAGCAGGACGACGCAGCGGCGGTAATAGGCCTCTCCGTCGAGGGTCGGCGTGACGGTTCTCGTCGTGCGATTGAGCAGGCGCACGCCCAACCGGGCCTCCAGCTGCCTGATGACGTCGGTGGCCGTCTGCCTCGGCATGCCCAGATCCCCGGCGGCGAGCGTGAAACTGCGCCGCTCGACGATCCGGACGAAGAGCTGCATGGCTGCGAAGCGATCCATCACCGATCCTTATCGAAGCGCGGTGCGGAATTCATCCGGCCATCGCGCGCGAACGATCCGGTCGTGGCGCCGGATGCTGTCGCGGCGGCATTGCCTTCAGCCGATGGAAGCTTAGGTTAGCGTGGCCGCAAAACGAGGGTCGTGAATGGAAGGAAGGGCCAGTCTCGGTGGCCGGACGGGTGGTCCGGTCTTCCTGCTCTGGCTGTGCCTGTGCCTGGCGAGCGCGCTCGTCCACGCGCTCATTCCGCTCGAAGCGCCGTCGATCCGCGGTACGGGTTCCGCGTTCAGCGCCTCGACCAGCGCCGTCGCGATCAAGCCCGCTCGCTCATCGGTGGCGCGAGAGCAGCGGGCGCTGCCGGCGCGGAAAACCGGGGTGGGCGATGGGCGCGCCGATCCGGCGGGCGATTTCCCGCGCACCAGGCCGGCGTCGACGCCCTCCGTGCCGGCGGTCGTACCGGCCACGGCGTGGCCCGGGGAGGTGCCCTCGATCGCCGATGGCATCCGTTCCTCGCCAGCGCTGGCAAGGGCGCCGCCGCTCTCCTGACGAGCAGCCGGCCGTCGCCGGGCGTGCACGCCCGGTGGCAGCGTTGTCCGCCAGGAGACATGCCATGCCCCATTCCACCCCGTTGATCGGGACCATCGTCGCCGCGCTCGTCGCGGCATTCGCGATGGGCGCGCTCGCCCATCGCCTCCGCCTGCCGCCGATCGCCGGCTATCTGCTCGCCGGCGTCATCGTCGGTCCTTTCACGCCGGGTTATGTCGCCCATGGCGCGCTCGCCGCGGAGCTTGCCGAGATCGGGGTGATTCTGCTGATGTTCGGCGTCGGCCTGCATTTCTCTTTGCAGGATCTGCTGTCGGTCCGGCGTATCGCGGTGCCGGGGGCGATCGCCCAGATCATTGTCGCGACGCTGATGGGCATGGGGCTTGCCTGGGTGGTCGGCTGGACACCGGCGACGGGACTGGTCTTCGGCCTCGCCCTCTCGGTGGCGAGCACGGTCGTGTTGCTGCGCGCGCTCGAAGGGCGCGGCCTCGTCCAGACCGAGCGCGGGCGGATCGCGATCGGCTGGCTGATCGTCGAGGATCTGGTGATGGTGCTGGCGCTCGTGCTGCTGCCGGTCGCCGCGCAGCTGCTTTCGGGCGATGCAGCGCCCGGCGGGAGGGGTATCGCCGACCTGCTCGGCCTGACAATCGCCAAGATGATCGGCTTCGTCGCGCTGATGCTGGTCATCGGCAAGCGCGTCATCCCATGGGCGCTGCATTGGGTCGCGCACAGCGGCTCGCGCGAGTTGTTCCGGCTCGCCGTGCTCACCATCGCGCTCGGGGTCGCGTTCGGCGCCGCGCGGCTGTTCGGCGTGTCCTTCGCGCTGGGCGCGTTTTTCGCCGGCATGCTGCTCGGCGAAACCCAGCTCGGCAAGCGTGCGACGGAAGAGACGCTGCCGCTGCGGGATGCTTTCGCGGTGCTGTTCTTCGTGTCCGTGGGAATGTTGTTCAATCCCGCGGTGGTGCTCGAGCAACCGGGCGCGCTGGTTGCCACCGTGGCGATCATCGTGGTCGGCAAGTCGCTCGCCGCCTTCGCCATCGTGCGCCTGTTCGGCCACCCGACGCGCACGGCACTGACGATCGCGGCGAGCCTCGCCCAGATCGGCGAATTCTCCTTCATCCTCGCCGGGCTCGGCGTGCAGCTCGACATGGTGCCGGACGGCGTGAGGGACCTCGTCCTCGCCGGGGCGATCCTGTCGATCCTCATCAACCCGTTCCTCTTCCGCCTGATGGCCGGGCGGCGCGACGCGGCGGCGGAAATGCCGGACACCGCAGCCGAGGCGGCCGCCCTCGCCGAGGGCCTTGCCGGCCATGTCATCCTGGTCGGCCATGGCCGCGTCGGCGGTCGCATCGCGCGTGGCCTGTTCGCCGCCCGCCAGCCCTTTGTGGTGATCGAGGAGCAGCCGGATGTCGCGCGCTCCGCCCGCGACGACGGGTTCGCCGTGCTGCGAGCCAGCGCGACGCGGCCGGAGGCATTGCGTCAGGCCGGCGTGGAACGCGCCGCCAGACTGCTGATCGCCATTCCCGAGGGTTTCGAGGCGGGGGTGATCGCGGAGCGCGCGCGCGCTATCAATCCGGCTCTCACCATCATATCGCGCGCCCATTCCGACGAACAGGTCGCGCACATGCTGCGGCACGGCGCCGATGAAGTGGTCATGGGCGAGCAGCAGGTCGCGGCGGAGATGCTCTCCCTCGCCATCCCGAAGCCGAAACCAGCCGCAGAGCCCGTGCCCGCGCCGGCACCGAGGCCGGCCCGGGGCGATGCCGCAAGGCAGGAGCCGCCGCGCTGGTTCAAGGCGGCGATCTGGACCGGCATGGCCGCCGCGGCCGGCCTGATGGCCGGTATCATGGCGCAATGAGCGGGGCGGGATCGGCCGGCGGCGCGGCGGTGCCCCGGGTTGATGCCCGCCGATCGACCTATATCTGACGAACGACGGCAAGCGACGGACAGGGCCTTGGAAACCATCACCATCATTCTGATTCTGCTGCTCGCGGTCATCCTGAGCGGCATCCTCTCGCGGATCCTGCCGCTGCCCCTGCCGCGCCCGTTGTTCCAGATCGCGCTCGGCGGGCTGATCGGCCTTGCGGCCGACTGGCGGGTGACGCTCGACCCGGAAATCTTCTTCGTCCTCTTCCTGCCACCCTTGCTGTTCCTCGACGGCTGGCGGATCCCGCGCGAGGAGCTGTTCAAGGACGGCAAGACCGTGCTCGAGCTGGCGCTGGGGCTGGTGGTGTTCACCGTCGTCGGCATGGGCTTCTTCATTCACTGGATGATCCCGGCGATGCCGCTGGCGGTGGCGTTCGCGCTGGCCGCGGTCATCTCGCCGACCGATCCGATCGCGGTTTCGGCGATCGCCCAGCGCGTGCCGATCCCGAAGCGGATGATGCACATTCTGGAGGGGGAATCGCTGCTCAACGACGCCTCCGGCCTCGTCTGCCTGCGCTTCGCCGTGGCGGCGGCGCTGACCGGGGCCTTCTCCTTTCATGACGCGGCGCTCAACTTCCTGTGGGTGTCGCTCGGCGGCGTCGCGATCGGCGCCGGCGTCACATGGGCGGTGTCACGGGCCAAGGGCTGGGTGACCCGCCACTATGGCGAGGAGGGCGGCGCGCAGGTGCTGATCAGCCTGCTCATCCCGTTCGGCTCCTATCTTGTCGCCGAGCATCTCGGCTGCTCGGGGATCCTTGCTGCCGTGGCCGCTGGTCTCACCATGGGGTTCGTCGAGACCAATGGCGAGCTGCAAGGCTCGACGCGCATCCGCCGCGCCACCGTCTGGGACACGATCCAGTTCACCGCCAACGGCATCATCTTCGTATTGTTGGGCGAGCAATTGCCGCTCATCCTCGCCGGCGCGAAGGAGACGGTGCAGACCACCGGCCACCTCCAGCCCTGGTGGCTCGCCGTGCATGTGCTCGCGATCACTGCCGGCCTCGCCGCGCTGCGTTTCCTGTGGGTGTGGCTCTCGCTCCGCCTGACGATGTTCCGCACCGGTCAGGGCAGGCGCCCGCTGAACTGGCGGATCGTCGCCGCCATGTCCTTCGCCGGCGTGCGGGGCGCCATCACCCTGGCCGGCGCGCTGACCCTGCCGCTCGCCATGGCCGACGGCTCCCCCTTTCCGGCGCGCGACCTGGCGATCTTCCTCGCCATGGGCGTGATCATCACCTCGCTCGCGGCGGCGAGCATCGGGCTTCCCTGGCTGCTGCGCGACCTGCAGATGCCGCCCGAGGCCTCGCATCTGATCGAAGAGGATGCCGCGCGCGTCGCCGCCGCCCGGGCGGCCATCGCAGTCATCGAACAGGTCGAGCATGAAATGGCCGAAGGGCGCGACGATGCCGACCTGTTCGTCGCCGCCGCGTCCCGCATCATGGATGTCTATCGCGAGCGGATCGACCGCCGGCAGGGCAGCCCCGAGGATGCTGCATCCGGCCGGCGGGAGGAGAGGATCGAGCGCGACCTGCGTCTCGCCGCCCTCAAGGCCGAGCGCGCCGAGATCTTCCGTAGGGTGCGCGATCGCCAGCTCGGCAGCGAGATCGCGCAAAAGCTGGTGCGCGAGCTGGATTTGCTCGAGGCGCGATACGCCGTGTCATAATGGAACCACGAGCACGCGGTCGGGGCAAACGGCCGCAGTCGAACATGCAGACGGTCTGGCCATATCCGGAAAAAGCTGCAAACAAGGCGCCGGCCGGCTGTTCCAGCGATGCGTTTGGCGAAAGATAAGGGGAGGCTAAGGTGGACGTGGGGCACCGGGGCCGGCATTCGATCACCGCGGACGAGTGGCGGCAGATCGTCGACAGCGCCGTCGATACGGCGATAATCACCACCGACACTGACGGCAGGGTGTCCAGCTGGAGCGAGGGCGCTCACCAGATCCTCGGGTGGAGCGAAGCCGAGATGCTCGGCCGCACCCTCGAGCGACTGTTTCCCGACAATATCGGCGCGGATGCGCTCCGTCGGGAGATGGCAGACGCCGCGGGGGCGGGCCGGGGCGGCGGCGCCGAGGGCTGGCGGGTGCGCAAGGACGGCAAGCGGTTCTGGGCCACCGGCGAGATGACGCCGATCCGCGATCATGACGGCATGCTCGTGGGCTTCACGAAAGTGCTGCGCGACCGGTCGAAACAGCGCCAGGCCGAGGAAGCGCTGCTGGAGGAACGGCGCGCCCTCGCAATCCTCAACCGCGCCGGGTCCGCGCTGGCCGCCGAGACCGACCTCCACAAGCTCGCCCAGATCGTCACCGATGCCGGGGTCGAGCTGACCGGCGCGGCGTTCGGCGCTTTCTTCTACAATGGCGTCAATGATAGCGGGGAGCGCCATATGCTCTACGCCCTGTCCGGGGCGCCCGAAGAGGCCTTCTCGAAATTCCCGATGCCGCGCAGCACCGCGGTGTTCGCGCCGACGTTCAACGGCGAGGGGATCGTCCGCTCCGACGACATCACCCGGGATCCGCGCTACGGCAAGAACGCGCCGCACAAGGGAATGCCCGAAGGTCATCTGCCGGTCCGCAGCTATCTCGCGGTGCCGGTGATATCGCGCAGCGGCGAGATCGCCGGTGGCATGTTCCTCGGCCATTCCGAGGTCGGCATCTTCGATGAGCAGTCCGAGCGCGGACTGCAGGGCCTTGCCGCGGAGGCCGCGGTTGCCATCGACAATGTCAGGCTGTTCACCGCGCTGGAACTCGAGCTTGCGCAACGGCGAGCGGCCGAGGCGCGGCTTGCGGCGAGCGAGGACCGGCTACGCCTCGCCAACGAAGCCGCGGACATCGGCACATGGGACTATGATCCGCTCAGCGGCGCCTTGCGCTGGGATACGAAATGCAAGGCGTTGTTCGGGCTGCCAGCCGAAGCGGAGGTCAGCTACGAGGGCAGCTTTCTCGCCGGGCTCCATCCCGACGATCGGGAGCGGGCGGATGCGGCGGTGCGCGCCGCGCTCGAACCGGGCGGCCCGGGAAGCTACGACATCGAATATCGCACGATCGGCCTTGAGGATGGCATCGAGCGCTGGCTGGCGGCGACCGGCCGACCGATGTTCGAGGGCGGGCGTGCCGTCCGCTTCATCGGCACGGTAATCGATTTCACCGTCCGCAAGCAGACCGAGGACCGGCTTCGCCAGCTCAATGAGCGGCTGGAGGAGGAGGTCGCCGCCGAGGTCGCCAAGCGCGGCGAGGCGGAGGCGGCGTTGCGCCAGGCGCAGAAGATGGAGGCGGTAGGCCAGCTCACCGGCGGCATCGCGCATGATTTCAACAACCTGCTGACGGTCGTCACCGGGAATATCAGCATCGCCCAGCGCGCGCTCGACGTCGCCGAGATCGGCGACGTGCGCGTGCGCCGTTCGCTCGATAACGCGATGAAGGGGGCGGAGCGGGCGGCGTCGCTGACCCAGCGGCTGCTCGCCTTTTCACGCCGCCAGCCGCTCGCGCCCAAGCCGATCGATCCCGATCGGCTGGTCGGCGGCATGTCCGACATGCTGCAACGCTCGCTCGGCGAACTGATCCGGCTTGAGATCGTCACCTCGCCGGGCCTGTGGCGTGTCGAGGCCGACCCCAACCAGCTCGAAAGCGCCATCCTCAATCTCGCCCTCAATGCGCGCGATGCGATGCCGAAGGGCGGGGAGCTGACGATCGAGACCGCAAATGCGCGCCTGGACGAGAATTATGCGGCGGCCCAGGCCGAGGTCCCGCCAGGCCAATATGTGATGATCGCAGTCACCGACAATGGCAGCGGCATGCCCCGCGAAGTCATCCAGCGTGCCTTCGAGCCGTTCTTCACCACCAAGGAGGTGGGCAAGGGAACAGGTCTCGGCCTTTCCATGATCTATGGCTTCGTCAAGCAATCCGGCGGCCATATCAAAATCTATTCGGAGCAGAACGAAGGGACGACGATCAAAATCTATCTGCCGCGTCTGATGAGCGCGGCGATCGAGCCGGAAGAGGAGCCGGCGCGGCTCGCGCGTGGCCTCGAAGGGAGCCCGCGGCGCGAGACCGTGCTCGTCGTCGAGGACGATGACGATGTGCGCGCCTATACCGTCGATTGCCTGGGCGAGCTCGGTTATCGCGTGCTGGAAGCCCATGACGGCTTGTCCGCGCTGCGCCTGATCGAGCGCCAGGAAAGGCCGATCGACCTGTTGTTCACCGACGTGGTGATGCCCGGCATGAGTGGCCGCGAGCTGGCCGAGGAGGCGCGCAAGATCCAGCCGGCGCTGCGGGTCCTCTACACCTCGGGCTATACGCGCAACGCCATCGTTCACGGCGGCAGGCTGGATCCCGGCGTCGAAATGATCATCAAGCCCTTCACCTTCGAGGCGCTCGCCCAGAAGGTCCGTGACATGATCGATACCGGCATCGGCGATGTCCTGATCGCCGAAAGCGACCCGATGGTCCGGTCGCTGATTTCCGAGGCGCTTTCGGCGGGCGGGCTTCGGGTCGAGGAAGCGGGCACCGGCGCCGAGGCATTGGGCAAGGTGCGCGCCGCGCAGGGGCGCTACGGGGCGGTGATCCTCGATGACGCGCTGTCCGATCGTGCGGGCGAAGGGCTGGTGCGTGAGCTGCGCGCGCTGCATGCGGATCTCGCCATCGTGCTTGCCTCCGCCACCCGCGCGGCAGCGCTCGAGGCGTCATTCCGTGGCGACCGGTGCATCGCCGTCATCGCCAAGCCCTATAATATGAACACGCTGCAGGACACGCTGCACGCGCTCGGCGTGTCGTGTCGGGAGCGCAGCGGCTAGGGTCCGGGCCTCTAGACGGCAGTGGCAGCCCTCCTTGCCGGCGCCCCTTGCAGGGCAATCCCGGCCACTGCCGTTTAGAGGTCCAGACCCTGGTTCGGGCTGCTGCTGGTCATCATGCGGACGCCGTCCGGAACGGGCGACGCTTCATCGTACGACGCGCCCGGCACCGACCGGCTCCCGATCCTGCTCCCAATTCCTCAGGAACAGCGGCACCCGGTCCGCCGCGATCGCGGGGCTGTACAGAAATCCCTGTGCGACATCGCAACCCAGTTCCCGCAGCTTTGCCGCCTGGATCTGCTCTTCCACCCCTTCGGCGACCGTCTGGATCGCCATCCGCCGCGCGATATCGATCATCCCGTGCACGATCGCGAAATCGGCGCCGTCGACGTCGGTGAGCCGCGATATGAACGATCGATCGATCTTGAGGACGTCCACCGGAAACTGCCGCAGGTGCGTCAGCGATGCATAGCCTGTCCCGAAGTCATCGAGCGCAATCGCGGCGCCCTCGGCGCGTAGCAGGTTGAAGGCGCGCTCGACGCTGTCGGCAAACTGCCCGAGCAGCACCGTTTCCGTGACTTCGAGTTCGAGGAGCGAGGGCGGCAGCCCGGCCTTATGGAACCGCCTCAGGATACGGTCTGCGAAGTCGTCGCGGCGGAAGTCGGCCGTTGATCCATTGAGTGCGACGCGACCGATCCGGAACCCCTGGTCGAGCCACCGGTTCAGGTCGGTCAGCACCCCTTCCAGCATTCGATCGGTGAGTTGCGTAGCCAGCGAGCTGTCCTCGAATGCCCCCGCGATCATGTCTGGCCCCTGGAGCCCGTTACCGGGATGGTGCCACCTGAGGAGCGCTTCGAAGCCGACGATCTCCCCGGAAGCGAGCGCGATCTTCGGCTGGTAGAAGGGAACCACCCGTTCATCCTGGACCGCCTGGCGGGCGTCGCGCAGCATCTGGTTGCGCCCTTCGATGCGCTCGCGCATTTCCGGTCGGAAGCCTCGCATTGTGCCCGGGCCTTCCGCCTTGGCCGCGTAGAGCGCAAGGTCCGCGCTCTTCACGACCTCCTCCGCGGTCGCACCGTCGATCGGCCACATCGCCGCCCCTGCGCACAGGTTCACATCGACGGCGCCCTCCTCGATGATCACCGCATCGCCGACGCCGGCGAGGATGGCCTTCAGCGTCTCTACCCGCTTGTCCCCCTCGGTCAGGCCCGGCAGGATCACCGCGAACTCGTCGCCGCCGAGCCGGGCGACGGTCGCCCCGGTGGGGATGTTGGCCTGCAGGCGCCCGGCGACGGTAATGAGCACCGTATCGCCGGCCGCGTGGCCGAGCCCGTCATTGATCGACTTGAAGCCGTCGACGTCGACGATGACCACGCCGACGAGCGAAAGGTCCGCCGATGCGGTGACGAGCGCGCGTTCAAGCTCGTCTGCGAAGAACTTCCGGTTCGGCAATGTGGTGAGCGCATCGTGGAAGGCCGCCCAGCGCAGATCCTCCTCGACGCGCTTGGCAAGCGTGATGTCGCTCATCGCCCCGATCGCCCGGATCGCCCTCCCCTCGGCATCGCGGATCGCATAGCCGCGCGCGAATATCTGGATAAAGGATCCATCCCCGGCCCTGAAGCGATGCTCGTGGCTCCAGCTGTCCTGCAGATTTCGCATGACCCGGTCATGGATGGAAAGCATGTCGGCGCGGTCGTCCGGGTGAACCTGCTCCATCCACCAGTCGAGCGACGTGCCTTCGGCGATTTCGGTATAACCGAAGATGTTGTCGACTTCGCCCGCCCACTGGATGCGCCCGGTGACCGGAGACCAATCCCAGATGATGTCATTGGTGGCGCGCGACGCGAGCCGATAGAGTTCCTCGCTTTCGCGCAGCGCGAGTTCGGCCTCGACCTGGTCGTGGATGTCCTCGAGATTGCCGTACCATTTGAGGATGTGGCCGGCGGGGTCGCGGCGCGGATTGGCGCGCGCCCGGAACCAGCGATAACTCGCGTCGCGCTGGCGCAGGCGGTAGCGGACGTCGGCGATGGCGCCCTGTCGCTCGGCAAGCGCGTCCTTCCACGCCTGGAGCAGGTCAGGAAGATCCTCGGGATGGACCGCGCTCGTCCAGCCGGAACCGAGGGCGTCGGCGAGTGGAATGCCGGTGTATGCCGACCAGCGCGGGCTGAGCTCGATGATCGCGCCGTGAGGATCGCTGATCCAGGGGATTTGTGGGTTGAGCTCGACCGAATAGCGGTGATTTTCCTCGCTGTCCTGAAGCGCCGCGACCACCGCGCGAAGCTCGCTCCTCGATCGCAACAGGCCGCGAAACGCCGTCTGCGTGGCCGACAGCGTCCGCAGAATGAGACCGGCCACGAGGATGAAGGAGATGCCGATGCCGATGATGTACCAGTCGTCGGCGAAGAGCATGCGCAGCGTCACCGGCGCCGCCCCGAGCGTGAGAACGAGCCGGGCCGCTGCCGGAAGGGCCTGCAGGCAATAGCAGCAGCTGATCGCCCCGACGAACACGTAGAGCGCCACCGAGGAGCCGTGTGCGGCATCGACGTGGGACATCAGCCACACGCCCCAGGCCCCGAACATCAGGCTGAGCAGCGCCGCGGCAATCATCGTGCCGCGGAGCTGTCGCCGGATCTGCTCCTCCGAAAGCGCCTTGTCGCGCCGGGAGGCCCATATGATGCCCCTGATCATGGCGACCGAGACCAATATCCCGGGCGCGGCGATGCTCATCCGGGACGGCACGTCATGCCACGTCGCGATTGTGAGGAACGCGACGTCGATCGCGATCAGCGCATACATCAGGGGAATCTGCTGCTGCAGGTTCGCGTGCTGCGCGCGAAGCTCGGTTTCCGCGAGAGCCTCTCCGGCCGGCCCGAGTGACTGTGGCATGACTAAGCTGAACTTCGTGCTGTAGATACGTATCGCCGGTGCTTATATGGTAAAAAACCCATCACGACCAATCCTGAATTGAAATCTCATAGTTGCAGACAGAAAGCGAACAGAAGTCGTTTACAATCCGTTAATTGATTGCGCAGAATACGGGAAGATTTTATTACGTATCCGATATAAGGCTCACGCCAGGCGGCGGACTTCGCCCAAGTAATTTCGTTGAACAGGATTCCTGCACGCTGGTTCCCGGCGGGATGGCCGCGTCTGGCCCGCGCGGGTCGCTGGCCTTCAGGAAGATATGGTTCAGCCGGCCGCGCGACACGTCGCCGGACTGAAGGCCGCCCGGGCGCAGGCAACATGGTCCGATACCGATTGATCCGGGTCCCTCGGCACTCCCTCATTAACGACCGCTGCCTAGCGCGGTGCTCGTCAACAGGGGGCGCCGGTGCACTATTCGCAAACCTATCTGAATCATGTCTGGGAGGCAGCGAGGGCGGGAATGCCGACCGGATGGCTGGCCGATCGCGATGACCGGCGGGACGTCCTGCGACTGGTGGAGCACCCGCATGAGGCCTATCGCCGCACCCGCGAGTGCATGCGGTGGGAAGCGATGCTCGTGCCGGCCGGCACGCCTCCGATCCTGCCGGCCACCGGCCAGATGTCCACGGAGTGCTGGATTTTCTTCGGCTAGCTGGCCGGGCGTAAGGCGCAGCGCCGGCGCGGACAGCGAATGAGCGGATCGCCCTGTCCGGGCGGTTCGCTCTCATTCTTGCCGGCTGATGCCGAACCCGATTCCGCACCGGTCGTCACGCCCGCCCGCCCGGGGAGGCTCCGAATTCCCCGGGAGAAAGATGCGGACGTCTGGCTTTCTCGCAGAATGGGGCTATGTTGGTGGCGCTGAACGTCGCCTGCGAGGGATATCGGGCCGCTCAGGCTCCCCATGTCCTTCCAGCCTCACAAAGTCCCGCAGGAGCGCCTCGGGCGCGGCGAAGGGACTATGCAGTCAGCGCCAACCTTCATTCAAGGATAGCAAGATACAGATGCCGGCATTCAAAGAAGCAGGATTTCAGGAGCGGCAGGAGGCCGCGGCCCGCGCGCGCAACGCCGCACTCGCCCGGTATCGCGCCAAGCCGCCGATCGACGAGGCAGTGACCGCCGAGCGGATCGCCCGTCGGCAGGCGCGGGAAGCTGCGGCGGCAGAGAAGCGCGCCGCCCTTGATCTCGCCATGAAGGCGGCGATCGAGGCGAAGCGCGAGCAGGAGCGACAGGCCGCTGCCGAAGCCGAGGCCGAGGCGAAGGCGCGCGTGGAAGCGGCCGCCCAGGCACGGGCGGAAGCAGCCGCCGACAAGGCTGCCCAGAAGAAGCTGTGGACCGAAGACGATCGCAAGGCGGCGCGGGACGCGCGCTACGCCGCGCGAAAGGCGCGCGCCTCTCGCCGTTGAGACATGCGGGCGGGTGCTGCGTGTCCTCTGCCTTTCCGTCGCCGTGCGCGGGGTTCAAAGTCCGGCGGCGGCGGAGGGCGCCGTGGCGTCTGCCGCCCCCGCCCCGCTTCATGCGTTGAAGCCGGGTCCGGAAACGGGCGAGCAGATTTTACGATCTTGATGGAGTAGTCGCGATGGCCAAGGGTCAGGTAAAGAAGAACAAGGAAGCCCGCAAACCCAAGAAAGAGGGCCCGCCGAAGCAGAACGCTTCAAATCCATCGACGAAGGGCGCCGTCAGCGGGGGCGCAAAGGCTTCCTGATACGAGGGGGCGGCGCCCTCCGGTGGGAGAACGCCGCCACCAGCCCGGTTGCGCGTCGTGGCGGCGGTCAATTGCGCCGGATGAGCAGCGCAATAAATGATCGAGATTGAGCAGGACGTTCTGCACCCCCGCTTGTCGGCATTGCAGGGTCGCGGCCCGCTTGCGCAGGTACCCCCGCCGGAAACGCGCGCCCGGAAAAGACGGAAAAGCCGGCACGGTTGCAGCCGTACAAAATTCCGGCAATACTCCGACTATTGATCGCTCCTCATCGCGAGGACGGCGATGGGGCGAGGAGTCGGCGATGAACCGTGCGATGATTCTGATGCTGGGTGCTGCGATCAGCTCGGCGCCTGCACTGGCGCAGGGCGGCGCCGCGGCGAAAGAGGATTTCAAGCCATCCTCGCTGAACCAGCCCGGCCAGCAATATCCGCAGGTCAATTCGCAGGGCTATGCCCGCTTCCGCATCGTCGCGCCCGATGCCAAGGCGGTGAAGGTCAGCCTGGGGCTTGGCGGCCGGGGCGGCACCGTGCTCACCAAGGCGGATGACGGAAGCTGGGTCGGCACTTCCGAAGGGCCGCTCGACGAGGGTTTTCATTATTATCACCTGACGGTGGACGGCGGCACCTTCAACGACCCGGGGACGCTGAACTTCTATGGCTCGACGCGCTGGGAAAGCGGCATCGAGATCCCGGCCCGCGACGCCGATTTCTATGCCTTGAAGAACGTTCCCCATGGGCATGTGCAGCAGGTGCTGTTTCCGTCGCCGAGCACCGGCACGCAGCGCCGGGCCTTCGTCTATACGCCGCCGGGCTATGATCAGGATCAGGGCGCGCGCTATCCGGTCCTCTATCTCCAGCATGGCTGGGGTGAGGACGAGACGGCCTGGTCCAATCAGGGCCATGCCAACCTGATCATGGATAACCTGATCGCCGCCGGCAAAACGCGGCCGTTCATCATCGTGATGACCTACGGCATGACCAACGACATCCGGCCCGGCAGCCCCGGCGGCCTTGCCAGCTTCGACATCCGCCCGTTCCAGACCGTGCTGCTCAACGAACTCATTCCCTATGTCGACGGCCATTTCCGGACGCTCGCCGATGCGCCGCATCGCGCCATGGCGGGGCTGTCGATGGGCGGCTTCGAAACCAAGCTGATCGCGCCGAAGAACCTGGATAAATTCTCCGCGATCGGCTTGCTGAGTGGCGGCACCTTCTCGATGGAGGACGTCCGCGCAACCCCGGATTTCAGGAACAAGGTGAAGCTGGTCTTCGTCAGCTTCGGCAGCCGCGAGCTCGATCGCAACCGCACCAACCTGCCGCCCGGCGCCCCGCCGTCGGACCCGAAGGCCAATGCCGAGGCGCTGAAGGCGGCGGGGATCAACAGCGTCTTTTACGTGTCTCCGGACACGGCGCACGAATTCCTCACCTGGCGCCGCAGCCTCCGCGAGCTGGCGCCGCTGTTGTTTCGCGATTGAGGCGGGTCGCCGTCCGCATGGCGCGGCGAGGACAGGGGAGGGGCGCGATGGGCGTGACGTTGCTCAAACTGGGCGCGCTGGCAGCGGCGGTCGCCGCATTTCCGGCCGCGGCCGCATCGCCCGATCCTCTCGCTCCGACGGGGCGCTGGTCCGGGTACACGTCGGGGCAGGCGGCCGCGCCACCGATGGGGTGGAGCAGCTGGAACGCGTTTGCCACCGACATCGACGAAGACAAGATCATCGGCTCGGCGCAGCGGATCGTCGACAGCGGCCTCGCCGCCAAGGGCTATCGTTACGTCAACATCGACGATGGATGGGCGCTGCGGCGTCGCCTGCCCGACGGCCGCATGATCATCCGTGTCGACAAATTCCCTTCCGCCGAAGCGGGCGGCGCACCGACGTTCAAGCCGTTCACGGATCGGCTTCATGCCATGGGATTGAAGGCCGGCATCTATTCCGACCTGGGCCGCAACACCTGTTCGGAAGCGTTCTCGCCAACCGAGGCGGACCTGCCCAAGGGCAGTGTCCTGGAACGGGAAGTCGGCCTTTATGGCCATATCGACCAGGACATCGCGCTGTTTTTCCGCGAATGGGGGTTCGACTTCATCAAGGTCGACGGATGCGGCCTGCGCGATTACGGGCCGGACAGCGAACGCGTGCGGTCCGGCAAATTCCGGCCCCTCGGCCCGATCATGGATTCGGGCGCGGTGACGCGGACCGACATTCCGGCGGTGCAGTCGCTGTTCCGGCAGATCAACACGGCCCTGAGGCGCGAGAATCCGGACGAGGATTATGTACTGTCCCTTTGCGTATGGGGCGCCGCGAACGTCCGCGCCTGGGGCAAGGATTTCGGCAACATCTCGCGGACGAGCGATGATATCTCGCCCAGATGGGGCCGTCTGCTCGTCAATTACGACAGCGCGGTGACGCGCTCGCTCTATGCCCATCCCGGATCGTGGAACGACCCCGACATGCTGTACATCGGGGCAGGGGATTTCGACGCCGATCACCTGAAGGAGGCGCGCTCCCACTTCGCGCTGTGGGCAATGATGAACGCGCCGCTGTTGATCGGCGCCGACCTGCGCACGACGCCGGCCTCGCTGATGGAGGTGTTCGGAAACGCCGACATCATCGCGCTCGATCAGGATCCCGCCGGCAACCAGGCGATCCTCGCCTATGACAGCAGTGACGTGCAGATACTGGTGAAGACGCTGGCCTCCGGGGACAAGGCGGTGGCGATCTTCAATCGCGGATCGGGCGGCCATGACGTCGACTTGCACGCATTCCATCTGAAATTCAGCGACTCCGCGCCGATCGAGCTGACCGATCTGTGGAGCAAGCGGCGGACGAGCTTCAGCGGCCGGATCAAGCTGCATGTCGAACCGCGAGAGACGCTGGTCTTCCGCGCCCATGGCAGGCGGGCGCTGGAGGACGGTTATTATCTTTCGGAGCAGCCGGGGCGTGTGAACCCGGCCGTGGACGGCATCCTCGACCCGGTGGCGGACCCGACGATCTTCAGGACCGCCGATGGCTGGTCCGGCACGAACGGGGCCGGGGACCGGCCGACCTATGCCGGGTGGGGCGGCGCACGGGCCGACAGCGCGCCCTACGGGCAAGTGCTACAGGTCGCGGGCAAGCCCTTCACGGCCGGCATCGGCATCCTCGCCAATTCCCGCCTCGAGGTGCGGAACGACGGCGCAGGCCGCTTCACGGCGATGGTCGGCGTCGACGACAGCGCCACCGACAAGGCCCATGCCGTGACATTCGCGGTCTATGGCGACGGCAAGCTCCTCGCCACCAGTCGCCCGCTCGCCTGGGGCATGGCGGCGGAGCCGGTCTCGGCGTCCGTCGCCGGGATCAGGCTGATCGAACTCGTCGCGCGCAGCCCGGGCGGCGACAATCAGCGGCTGCCGGTCACCTGGGGCGCGGCGGCGCTCACCGGGCGCTAAGCGGCCGGCCGTTATTTGTCAGACCAGTTTTTTCAACCGAGGCCGCGCGCCGCCGCCCAGGCGGCGAACATCTCGGGCCAATGCCGTGCGGGCTCTCCCTTCGGCCCGGGCAAGCCGAAACCATGGCCGCCTGCCGTGAACAGATGCGTCTCAACCTCGACGCCGGCGGCCTTGAGGGCGGCGCGCATCTCGAGGCTGTTGGCGACGGCGACGGTGGCGTCGTCCTCGGCATGGGCCAGGAAACAGGGCGGCGTCCGGGCCGAGACATTGTGCGCCGGGCTGTGGGCCTGCTCAATCGCTCGCGAGGGGTTCGGCCCCAGCAGCATCTCGCGTGAACCGGCATGGGCGAGCGGCGGGGTCATCGACTGGACGGCATAGATGGGCGCGGCAATGACCGGGCGCGCGCTGAGCCGGTCGACGGCATCGATCGGCTCATAGACCTTCGCGTCATGACGGGTGGCGAGATCGCCGCAGACATGGCCGCCGGCGGAAAAGCCGAGGGCACCGAGCTTTTCGGGATCGAAGCCAAATCGGGTCGCACGCGATCGGATGAGCCGCATCGCGCGCTGCGCGTCGGCGAGCGGAACGTCGGCGCGATTGGCCCACCCCTCGCCGGGTAGCCGATAATAGAGCACGAACACCGTCCAGCCGCGCTCGCTGAGCCACGGCCCGATCTGATATCCCTCGGCATCGATGACGATTACCGAATAGCCCCCGCCGGGCGTGACGAGCAGCGCCGCGCCGTTGGGCCGGGCCGGCCGGAACAGCTTGAGGCGCGGCCGCGCGATGCCCTTTACCAGGCGATTGTGGCGGTTGGCGTCGCCATTCTCGATCACCTGTTCGACCGGCAGGGTCGCCGGCGCGCCGGGCGGGGTCCCGGGCCATATCTCGATTTCCTCGGCGGGGAAGTCGGGCCAGCTGCCCGTCGCCGCGGCGGCCGCAGAATGGGCCAAACCTGTCATCAACCCGGCAGCGAGAGTTTCGCGGCGGCTCAGCACGATATTCGGCTCCTCATCCCGTCGGCATGATCATCCTCGCCGGGATGCCGACTGTCAAAGCCCGGGGGCATGCGCCCCGGCCGAATTTCGATCATCGCAACCTTCATCTCAGTTCGATCGCCGATCGCCCCGCTCATCCGCTGGTCCTCGCCGAGGCCGCCCTCCGCGGAGCGCGGACCCGCCGCCACGGCACGCGAAGCCGAGCGCTGAGAAACAGGAAGCCGGCGTAGCACAGGACGGCCCCTGCCGATCCGGGGTGCTGCGGGTCATCCGGCGCAGGGTGCCGGGAATACTATCAACCAATTCGAGCTATAAGTATTTTATTCGGCTAATCTCCGAATAATTTATAACTAGACTTTGTTTTGCTACTTGTGACCCGGGTGGCCGCGCAATATAAATCCCGCATATTGGCATTGAGCGGCGCGGCTTCCTCGTTGACCGCGGCCCGCATGGCGACACGCAGGAAGGTGCGGATAAAATGAAGTTCATGCCGTCGGCGGCTGTGGTCGCCGCCGTTTCTCTCCTTTCGTTCGTGCCGGCAGGTGCGGCGAACGCAGCGAAGGGACGGATCCTGCTGGTCGCCTCCAGCGTCAACGCGATGGCGCTCAAGGATGGCCGAAAAATCCCCACCGGCTATTTTCTGAACGAACTGGCCGTCCCGGCGCAGGCGTTCATCCAGGCCGGCTACGAGGTCGTGGTGGCGACCCCCGACGGCAATGCGCCGGCGGTCGACGGCATCTCGATTACGCCCGATCTCTTTCACGGAGACGAAGCCGCCCTCAGGCAGGCGACGAAGTTCGTGCTTTCCTATCCTTCTCTTCAGAAACCGCAGCGGCTGGACGCGGTCGTAAAGGCCGGCCTCGGCAAGTTTGCTGCAATCTATGTTCCGGGCGGGCGGGCGCCGATGGTCGACCTGATGGAAGATCGGGCGCTTGGCACGGCGCTGCGTTATTTCCACCAGACGGGTAAGCCGACGGCCATGCTCTGCCACGCCCCTGTCGCCTTCGCGGCGACCGTCAAGGATCCGGCGGGGTTTCGCCAGGCTCTGGTGGCGGGGCGCACCGGGAAGGCGAAGACGATTGCGTCCGGCTGGCCCTATGCCGGTTATAAGATGACCCTGCTGTCTACCGCGGAAGAAATGCCGAAGGAACAGGCCCTCGGCGGCAGGATGCCTTTCTATATCGAAGACGCGGTAAGGATCGCCGGTGCCCAGGTGCGCGTCGGACCGCCAGCGCAACCTCTGGTCGTGGTCGACCGCGAGATGATCACTGGCCAGAATCCGGCGTCCGACCACGAACTGAGCGACGCGGTTCTCGCCGCTCTCAACTCCAGATCATCGCATTAGGCGGGTCGTGCCCATGACAGGGCAATCGCAAGCCGGTGACAAGCAAGCGCACAAGCTATTCCTTGCATCCATCAAGATGGATGTTGTCATGGGAAGGAGAATGCATTGTCGACGGCACTATAGGCGGCGCTGGAATGTCCTTCAGGCCAATAACTATTCATGCAATTACGTAGTCAGGGGAAGGTGAGATGGACAGGCGGGATTTTGGCAGGAGCATTCTCGGCGCGGCGGGTGTGGGCCTTGCGGCGGGCATGCCGGCGCTTGCTGCCGCGCAGCCGTCGCGCCGGGTCGGGCGTCTCGGTCCGGGGCAGGTGTTTGCGGATCTCAAGGTGCGCGTGAACGAGGGCTTCAACCTGGGCGGCGATTATCACAGCGTTGCCGGCGACGCGCCGACCGACAGGAAGAGCCTGGAGTTCTTCAAGCGCTACGGCGCCAACCTGGTGACGATCACCGCCAGCCGCAACCTCGCCCAGGTCGTCGGCCAGCCGGTGCCCAGCGAGCGCAGCGTCGAGGAGCTTGGCCCGTGGGACGGCGATGCGCTGAAGCGGATGCAGGATGATTGCCGCAAGATGGACATGGTCCTCGAATGCGTGCGCATGGACTCGGCGTTCATCATCATGAAGACCAATGACGATCGCCGCCGCTGGCTGGATCGGCTGAAGGACAATATCCGCAAGTGCAGCGAGGCCGGCGTCACCTCGATCAGCTATCACTGGTGCATGATCCCGCAGCAGCGCAACAAGCGCGCGGTGGTGCGCGGCGGGGCGACCCATAACGGCTTCACCCTGCCGGCAAACTGGCGGACGCTGCCGCCCGATTATGCCGGGGTCGTCTCGCTGGAGGAATATTGGGCGCGGATCGAGATCTTCCTGAAGGACATCATCCCCGTCGCGCGCCAGTACAAGGTGCGGATGTCGCTGCATCCGTTCGATCCGGGCGGCCTGCCCGCCGGCTATCTCGGCGTGACCAACTATGATGCCGACTTCGCCAACGGCCTCAAGCGCTATGTGGCGATGGTCGACGATCCGCATAACGCGCTGTCCTACTGCGCCGGCGTCGGCGGGGAATCGTTCAAGAACCCGAACGACCAGCTCGAGATCATGCGTTACCTGCTCGAACGCAACAAGGTCACCCAGGTCCACATGCGCAACATCATCGGCGGCCAGAACGACTTCCAGGAAGTCTTCCTCGATATGGGCGACATCAATTACTACAACATCACCCGCCTGCTGCGCGACACCGGCTATCCCGGAACGATCCTGCCCGACCACAATCCCCGCCACCCCGACGACCCCAAGAGCCTGCAATCCTACGGCTTCGCCAATGGCTACCTCCTCGGCCTCAAACGCGGCGTCAACGAAGAGGCAAAACTCATCCTCGGCCAGGCATGACAGGGCGGGTGGCCGCCCCGGTCCGCGTCACCGTGCGTGGGGCGGGGTGGGCATTCCGCAAGGCGGTGCGTCCGCGATCAGGTGCGGGGAGCGGGGCGGGCTGGCCCGGCCCCCGCCACCCGCCGGAAAGCGGAAGATCGTCATCTCGTGGAACTTCGCGCCTGGCCGTAGCACGGTGCTGGGAAATTGCGGCAGATTGGGCGAGTTGCCGAAATGCTGCGTCTCGAACACCACCGCGCCATATTGGCCATAACGCTCGCCGGCCCGACCAGCGATGGTGCCCGGAAAGTTGGTGGTATAAAGGCCAAGATCCGGCTGGGTCGTGAGCACCTCCAGGACGCGCCCGCTGTCCGGCTCTTCCAGCCGGGCGGCGAGGCGCAGCGTCCCCGCCTTGCCGTCGAGCGCGAACTGCTGGTCATAGCCCGGCGCCCTGGGATTGCCGGAAATCTGCCAGTCGCAATCGTGAATATGCGTCCCGATCGGGATGGGCCGACGAAAATCGAACGGGGTGCCGGCGACCGGAGCGAGGCCGCCCGTCGGCGTGTGGCTCTCATCCATCTCGGCATAGCGGCTGGCGAAAATCTGCAGGCGATGGCCCAATATATCGCCATTGCCCGCGCCGCCGAGGTTGAACCAGGGATGCACGAACAGATCGATGACGGTAGGCCGATCGGAGGTCGCCCCGAAATCGACGCGCAGGTCCCGCCCGTCGAGCGTGTACTTCACCGTGGCCTTCACCGCTCCCGGAAAACCCATCTCCCCGTCGGGGCTGACATAGCGCAACGTCAGGCTGGGCGCGGCGCCGTCCTGCGGGCTCGCCGTCCAGATACGCTGATCGAAACCGATCGGTCCGCCGTGCAAGGTGTTGCCCTGGTTGTTGACGGGCAGCTGGTAATCGACGCCGTCGAGCGTGAAGCGGCCGCCCTTGATGCGATTGCCGTAACGGCCGACGATCGACCCGTAGAGGCTGGCGTGGCGCTCGAAATAATCGGTCAGCCGGTCCATCCCGCGGATGACGTTGACCGGCGTGCCGTCGCGATCCGGCACGATCAGGTCCACCAGCATTCCGCCATAGGTGGCGATGCGCACGGTGAGTCCGGCCTTGTTGCGCAGCGTATAGAGGTCGACCTTGCGATGGTCGGGCGTTTCGCCCCAGGCCGACATGCGAATCTCGGCGCTGGCGCCGGTGGACAAGGCCGACACGCCAAGCGCCGCCGCGCCGATGACGAACTTGCCGCCCGCCCTCATGATGCCTGCTCCAATGATACATGGCCCGCCGGCGCCGAATGGCAGATATAAATCGATTTTATAGCCAATATAAAAACCTTATGGAGTAGAGATGTCCGAATTGAGTTGACCATTCCATCTCATTTCGGACAATCAATAGCAAGTTACGCAATCGACGTGATCATGCACGCATGATCGAGGCAGAGGGATGTTGCGCGGGTATGATCAATAGAGGCTTGGCCCGGCTGTCGCCGCTCCTCTCCGCGGCGTTTGCCGCCGCCGTCCTTTCGCCTTCAGCGCTGGCGCAGGCGCCTGTGCAATCCGAGGCGAAGGCAAATGAGGCGACCGCCGCCCGCCGCGCACCGCGCTATCCGAGCTATGCGACGGTGGAGGGCCAGCCCGTCGAGACGCGCCCTCCCGAGAAGAAGGATGATCATCCGCTTTTCCCCGGCCAGACGCGCGCGCCCTATCGCGCCACCACATCGTACAAAGTGGAGACGCTGGCCGATGACCTGTCTGCGCCGTGGGCGCTCGGCTTCCTGCCGCAGGGGCGCATCCTCATCACGGAGCGGCTGCCCGGCGCGTTCCGTATCCTCGATCGCGCCGGCGCATTGTCCCCGCCGGTGGACGGCCTCGCCGCGCTGAAGGCCCCGCCAGGCGCGCAGATCGGCCTGCTCGATGTCGCCATCGACCCGAAATTCGCCAGCAATCAACGGATTTTCTTCACCTATTTCGAATGGGCCGACAAGAACCCGAACAACACCTTTGTCGCGACGGCTCGCCTCGATCCGGCGCGCGGCACCCTGTCCGATGTACGGACCATCTTCCGGGCCGCGCCCGACTTGCCGGCGAAGGGCGACATTTCGGCCGGCACCAAGTCGGGCGGGCGCATCGCCATCGGGCGCGATGGCTATCTCTACGTGCTGATCGGCGACCGCGACGGCGCCGGCGCCCATCCGTGGGATGTGGCGCAGCGGCTCGACAATCACCTCGGCAAGGTCATCCGGATCACCGTCGACGGGAAGCCGGCGCCCGGCAACCCCTTCATCGGACAGCCCGGGGCGCTGCCGGAGATCTGGGCCTATGGCCAGCGCAGCCAGGAGGGTCTGGCCTTCGACCCGGCGAGCGGAAAATTGTGGGAGACCGAGCATGGCCCGCGCGGCGGCGACGAGCTGAACCTGATCGAAAAAGGCAAGAATTACGGCTGGCCCGTCATCACCCACGGGCTGGACTATTCCGGTGCGCCGGTCGGCGACGGAATCGTCGCCAGGGATGGGATGGCTCAGCCCGTCTATTACTGGGATCCCGTGATCGCGCCTTCGGGTCTCGCTTTCTATCAGGGGCGGCTGTTCCCGCAGTGGCGGGGAAGCCTGTTCGTCGGTGGCCTGCGCGGCATGCTTGTCGACCGTCTGAAGCTGGTGAACGGACGGGTTGTCGAGGAGGAGCCGCTGCTGACCGATCTTCACCTGCGCATCCGCGACGTGCGTGTCGGGCCTGATGGCGCAGTCTATGTCCTCACCGACAGTGGCGGCGCGCTGATATCGGAGAACACCCCCAAGACGGCGAAGCTTCTCAGGATCGTGCCGAAATAGGCCGTTCGCCCACTGTTGCAAACGTTTGCGCGGGCCGACAGCTAACTGACAGCTGAATAGGCTAACGTCCCTTGTCGCCGGAATGAACGCCAGAACCGGGTACGCGACAGCGAATCCCGGTCGGACGGCGGCGATACGGGAGGGACAGAGGATGGACGTCAGGCAGATACGGGATTTCGTGACGGTCGTGCGGTGCACCAGCTTTGCAGCGGCCAGCCGGGAGCTGCGCATCTCGCAGCCGGGACTCGGCTACCAGATCAAGCAGCTTGAACAGGAATTCCGTGTGCCCCTGCTCCTGCGGCATGCACGCGGCGTGTCGCTGACCAGCGCCGGCGAGGCCTTCCTGTACCACGCCGAAGCGATCCTGGCGGCGGTGAACGACGCCAAGGCGGCAATGGCCGCGATCGCGCGCAGCGACCCGCGCGAGATTTCCATCGGCCTGTCCCCGTCGCCGGCGCAGGTGCTGGCGCCGCTGCTCCTCGACGTCAATGCCAACCGGCCGTTCCGCATCCGGCTGCATGAGGGCCTGTCGGCGGAATTGCATGACAGCGTCATGCGTGGCGCGCTCGATCTCGCCATCTGCCTCAGCCCCGGCCCCGCACCGCTCAAGACCAGCTCCCTCTATCGGGAGCCGCTTTATCTGATCGGGCCGGTCACCGAGCGTGCGGCCGCGCGCTGCGACATCACCCTCGCCGAGCTTGGCGCTTTCCCGCTCGTCGTCGGCCCGCGGGGCCATGCCCCGCGCGAGATGCTCGAGGACGCCGCCTCGGCGCAGGGCGTGAAGCTGGCGATCGATCAGGAGCTGGAAGCGAGCACGCTGCGCCGCTCGCTCGTGCTTTACGGCGGGCGCTACACCGTGTCCGCCTATGGCATGTTCGCGGACGAGATCGACAAGGGCGTGCTCTGCGCGCGCCGCATCGTCGATCCGGATATCAGCCAGTCGGTGAACGCCGTCTTCGCCGGCAATATGGCCCCCAATACCGAGGCGCTGCTTGCCTCGCTGCTGCGGTCGCTGGTGTCAAGCGTGTCGGTGTCCCGCAATTTTTGCGACCTTGCCTCCATCGCCGCCTGATGCCAGTCTTTCCGCACGGAAGGCAGGCGGCATGCCTTCCGCAAGGAAAGACGGCCCGGGCGCATGGCAACCCGCCTCATCGGGAGCGACCTGCTCCCCTCTTTGTCCTGGGGCATAACGCGGGACCATATCGTGTCGCGCTTCTTTCCATTGCTGGCCATGCTGATGGTCGTCAGTCTGCGCGCCGACGGCCTCGCCTGGGATTATCCGCAATCCTATCGCAGCATCGTCGAGGCGGCGCGGCAGGAGAGGGAGCTTATCATCTACAGCGTCGTGCACGCCGACGCTGCTGTGGCCGACCTGCTGGCCGCGTTCCGCCAGCGCTATCCCTTCATCCATGTCAGCAACACCGATGGCGACGGCGCCCGGACGTATCGCCGGTTCAAGCGCGAGATCGCTGAGGGCCGGCGCTCCGCCGACTTTATCTGGAGCTCGGCCATGGACCTTCAGGAAAAGCTGATCAATGACGGGCTTTCGCAAGCCTACCCATCGCCGCAAAAGCCATCGCTTCCGACCTGGGCGCATTGGCAGGACCTCGGCTATGGCGTGACGCAGGAGCCGATCGCCTTCGTCTACAACAGCCGCTACCTGGCGCCCGACGAGATGCCGCGAACCCATGCCGGCCTGCGCGCGCTGCTGGAGAAGAAGAAGGATCGCCTGGCGGGCCGGCTCGCCGTCTATGATCCCGAGCGCTCCGAGGTAGGGATGCTCCTCCTTTCGCAGGATATGCGGGTGACGCGCGATTCCTGGAACCTGTTCGATGCCTTCGGGCTTGTCGCGGCGCGCGGCTACAGCACCAGCCGCGACATGCTGCTCAACATCGTCAAGGGCGACCAGTGGATCGGCTATGACGTGATCGCCTCCTATGCGATGGACATGCAGCGCACCCATCCGGAACTGGTCGTGGTCTATCCGGACGATTATGTGCTGATGCTGTCGCGCGTGGCGATCATCACCGCCAACGCCCATCACCCAAACAGCGCCAAGCTGTTCCTCGACTTCATGCTGTCGCGGGAAGGGCAGACCATCCTCAAAAATTACGGCATGGGGTCGGTGCGTGCCGATATCGGCGTGCCGAAGGATCAGCTGCGCATCAATCCCCGCCGGACGCAGGCGATCCGCATCGGTCCGGGGCTGCTATCGGGCCTGGACAGCCTCATCCGCGCCCAGTTTCTGCGGCGCTGGCGCGAGGCGCGCAGCGGCCGATCCTGACGGGGGCAGGGGGAAGCGCACCACCGCCTTGACGCCATGGCCGCCCGCCGGCGTTTCGAGGCTCACCGTGGCGCCCATCCGCCGCCCGAGGGCGCGTACGATCGACAGGCCGAGACCGCTGCCTTCCCGATCGCCGTTGCGCGGCAGCCGATAGAAACGCTCGAACACACGCTCGCGCGCGCCCTCCGGTATGCCGGGGCCATCATCCTCGACCTCGACGGTCCCGGCCCGGCTGTCGACGCGGACCACAATCTGGCCCCCGGCGTTGCCGTAGAGCACCGCATTGTCGAGCAGATTGCCGATCATCTCGCCGACGAAAATGGCATTGCCGGCGAGCATCAGCATCTCGCAATCCGCCTCGAAGCTGAGCTCCATGCCTTTTTCGAGCGCCCGCACCGCATAGGTGCGGGCCGCCGCGGCGGTGCATTCGACGGCGTCGAAGCTGCCCGCGTCCGCCTCGTCGCCGTTCGGCCGCTCCGCCTTGGCGAGCGAGATGAGCTGCACGATGAGATGCTGCAACGCCCGTACCGCCTGATGGATGTCGGTGAGCGCATCGCGCATCTCGGGTGAGCCATGGCCGTCGCGGCGCAGCAGTTCGACGTGGGCGCGGACCACCGCCAGCGGCACGCGCAGCTGATGGGAGGCATCCGAGGTGAACCGGCGCAGCGTCTGGAAACTGCGATCGACATGATCGAGCAGCGTGTTGAACGCCGAGACGAAGGGCAGCACCTCCTGGGGCACCGACGACAGCGGCAGCGGCGCGAAGTCGATCTCGGCCTCGTCGTTGCGCGCCTCGACCTCGCGCCGCAACAGCGCGAGCGGCCGCAGACCCCAGTCCACCGCCAGCATCACGAGCCCGATGACGGTGACGAGCAGGATCGTCTCGCCGATCGCCAGCGCGATCAGCATCCGCTGCACAAGGGCGGTGCGGTTCTTCACTGTCTCGGCGACCTGCACGATTACCGGCGCATCGAGCTGCGGCACCAGCCGCGCTTCCGACGCGATGCGGATCGGCTCGCCGTGGAAGACGCTGTTGCTGAAGCGGATGCCTTCGATGCGCGGCTGCACAGGCTGGTGGACGGCCAGCTCGGGATAGCCGGTGATGAGCTTGCCGCGATAGGTGACGCTATAATAGATGGCGTCGCGATCCGGGTTTTCGAGCATGCCCAGCGCTGACGGCGGAAGGTCCATCGTCAGATAGCCTTCCTGCATCTCCAACGTCTCGCTGACCGCCTGCAGCGAGCCGCTGAGCACCCGGTCGCTGGCATCCTCGACGATCCGCTTCACCAGCCACGCTCCGGAAAGGCCGAGCGCGAGCAGGATACAGCAGAGCGGCGGCAGCAGGGTCAGCAGCAGCCGGCGCTTGAGCGAAAGCTTCCTCGCCTTGCGCGGGCTCATGCCAGCCGCAGGAGATAGCCGAGGCCGCGCACGGTGATGATCTCGATGTCGCCACCCTCCAGCTTGCGGCGCAGCCGGCCCATATGCACCTCCAGCGCGTTGGGCGCGACGGCATCGTCATAGCCGAACACCTCCGCGCTCAGCCGCGCCTTCGGTACGACGCTGTGCGCGCGTGCCGCCAGCGTCTCGAGCACGGCGCGTTCCCGCGGTGTCAATTCCAGCAGCCGGCCGGCCAGGTAGCAGGCGCCGGTGGCGCGATCCAGTTCGAGCGTGCCCAGCTTCAGGAGGGGATCGGGATTGCCGAGCCCGCGGCGGATCAGCGCGCGGACCCGCGCCTCCAGCTCCTCGATCGCGAATGGCTTGCACAGATAATCGTCCGCGCCCTGATTGAGCCCGTTGATGCGATCGGCCGTGGCGTCCCGCGCCGTCAGGATCAGCACCGGCACGCTGATGTTGGCGCGGCGAATCTGCTTGAGGACGGTGAGGCCGTCCATATCGGGAAGGCCGAGATCGAGCACCACGGCGTTGTAAGGCTCCATCTGGATGATCTCCAGCGCCTCCTCTCCGTCGGAAACATGATCAACGGCCAGCCCTTCGGCCCGAAAAACCTTGAGGATGCCCCGGGCCAGCGCGGCGTCATCCTCGACGATCAACAATCGCATACCCACCCCGTCCGCCGCCGGCCGGCCGGCAACGGCCGCCGCCGCGCGGGCGGCTCATTCTGGCGCCGTGCTATCCGTGTACCGCCAGCCTACGAAAAAATCTATATCGGGGCCCCATGTTTTCGCACTTGTCCCGCTGATTCCATTACCGCAGGTTCGCCCGCGACCGGACTGTTCACGGCTCCTCATGGGCACCCAGATGATACGACTCCGTTATACTATTCTCGCAACTGCCCTATTTCTTGAAGCGGCGGCCGTGGCCCAGCTGGATCCTTTTCCGGCCGGGCCGGGCCATGATGTCGTCGCCAAGGCCTGCGTGCAGTGTCACGACGCCAGCATGGTGACCGCGCAGCACCAGAACGCGCAGCAATGGTCGGACACGGTGCAGCAGATGATCGCCAACGGCGCCCAGGTTCCGCCCGATCAGTTGGGGACCGTCGTCGCCTATCTTGCCGCGCATTTCGGCACGGGCGAAGCGCCGGGAGCGGCGCCGGCGGCCCGAGGCCCCGCCGCGCCGGCGCCGCGCTCGAAGAACGACCCGCCGGTCTATGCGCCGATCCAGTGGCGGCACGAGGAAGGGCGGCCGATCGAGACCCGCTGGCCCGAAAAGCAGGACAACAAGCCGGAATTCCCCGAGCAGACGCGCGCGCCCTATCACGCGAGCGTCGCCTACAAGGCGACACTGGTCACCAACAAGCTGGCCCGCCCCTGGGCGCTGCAATTCCTGCCGGACGGGCGGATGCTGGTCGGGCAGCGCACAGGACAGATGGTGATCGTCGACAAGGCAGGCGCCATCTCGCCGCCGCTCAAGGGCGTGCCCGAGGTGGTGTGGGAAGGCGGCCAGGGCGGCCTGCTCGACATCGCGTTCGACCCGGGCTTCGCCACCAGTCACCGGATGTTCTTCACCTATGACGAGCCGGCCGGTCCACAAACCGGCATCGGCAAGGACGGCGCGCAGAGCCGCATCGTCGTCGGTCGCGCCACGCTGGACGCGGCGGCGGGCGCGCTCAGGGACGTGCAGGTGATCTTCCGCAGCCTGCCGGCGATCTCGGTGAACCTCTATCCGACGAAGCAGGGCAGCCGCATCGCCATCGACAGGCAAGGCTATCTCTACGTCACCATCGGCAATCGCGACAGCACCCGGCTGCAGCCGCCGCCCTGGCTGGTGGCGCAAAGCCTGGAGACCCATCTCGGCAAGATCATCCGCATCACCGCCGACGGCAAGCCGGCGCCCGGTAATCCCTTCATCGGCAAGCCCGACGCGCTGCCGGAAATCTGGGCGACCGGTACGCGCAGCCAGGAGGGGCTGGCGTTCGACGCCAGGGGGCAATTGTGGGAAACCGAGCACGGCCCGCGCGGCGGCGACGAGCTGAACCTGATCGAGCGCGGCAAGAATTATGGCTGGCCGATCGTCACCCATGGCGTCGATTATCCCGGCTGGCTGGTGAATATGGGCGTCACCCATCACAGCGGCATGGAAGATCCGCGCTATTACTGGGATCCGGTGATCGGCCCGTCCGGCCTCGTCTTCTATGAGGGCAAGCTGTTCCCGCAATGGCGCGGCAGCCTGTTCGTCGGGGGCCTGCGCGGTAATCTGCTCGACCGGCTGACCATCTCGGCGGACAATCGCATCATCGCGGAGGAACCGCTGCTCACCGACCTCCACGCCCGGATCCGCGACGTTCGCGTCGGGCCGGACGGGGCGCTCTATGTGCTGACCGACGTCGACTCGCTTTATCGCATCACGCCGGCATGAATAAGAAGATCGGGCCGGCGTGATCCGGGAAAGTCCATCGAGATATAGAACATCTCTATAGCCTCCGAATAGATTTTCCACATTCCCCGCCGCCATTCGCCTCCCCATTGTCCAGGGACGAGCAGCGCTTCGTCCTGGAAGGGTGTCCCGCGACATCAGGGGGCGCAACGCTGTCGTACGTCCGGTTGCAGCCGGCGCTGGAGACGATAATGTCGGATCGAATTCCACTCTGGCGCAAGCTTTACGCGCAAGTGCTGATCGCGATCGTGGTCGGCGTCGCGGTGGGCGCCCTGTGGCCGGGTGCAGGGGTGGCGCTGAAGCCGCTCGGCGATGCATTCATCGCGCTCATCCGGATGATGATCGGGCCGGTGATCTTCTGCACCATCGTCCACGGCATCGGCTCGATGCACGACATGGCCAAGGTGGGGCGGATCGGGCTCAAGGCCATGCTGTGGTTCGAGCTGACGTCGACCTTCGCCCTGGTTCTGGGGCTGATCGCGGCGCATCTCGTCCATCCCGGCGTCGGCATTGACGCCACGATGCTGGCCAACGCGACCAGCAAGGCGGCGGTGGCCGGCTATGTCGAGCGGGCGGCGTCCGACGGGGTCGTTGCGCACCTCCTCGCCATCATCCCGACGACTTTCGTCGACGCTTTCGCCAAGGGCGACCTGCTGCAGGTGCTGCTCGTCTCGGTGCTGACCGGCGTCGCGCTCGGCCGTATGGGGCCGACGGGCGGGCGCATCGCCAAGGCGGTCGAGAGCGTCGGCGATGTGCTGTTCCGCGTCATCGGCCTCATCGTCCACCTGGCGCCGATCGGCATTTTCGGCGCGATGGCCTATACGATCGGGGCGTTCGGCGTCTCTTCTCTCGCCCGGCTCGGCGCCCTGGTCATCCTCTTCTACGCAACCAGCGCGGTCTTCATCTTCGTGGTGATGGGCGTTCTTGCCCAGTGTCTCGGATTCTCGATCTTCAAGTTCCTGGGCTATATCCGCGAAGAGCTGCTGATCGTCGTCGGCACCGCATCATCCGAGGCGGCGCTGCCCAACCTCATGCGCAAGCTGGAGGCGCTCGGCGCGCGCGACACGACGGTCGGGCTGGTCGTGCCGATGGGCTACAGCTTCAATCTGTGCGGCACCAACATCTACATGACGCTGGGCATCCTGTTCCTTGCCCAGGCGACCGGCACCCATCTCACCCTGACCCAGGAGCTTTGGATTCTGGCGATCTCGATGCTCACCTCGAAGGGCGCGGCGGGCGTGACCGGCGCAGGGTTCGTCACGCTGGCGGCGACGCTGCAGATCGTGCCCGACATCCCGATTGCCTCGGTCAGCCTGCTGCTCGGGGTCGACCGGTTCATGAGCGAATGCCGGGCGGTGACGAACTTCGTCGCCAACGGGGTGGTAACGCTGGCCGTCTCGCGCTGGGAGGGCGAGCTCAGTCCGGCGCGATTGCGTGCCGCGTTCGCCACCCATTCGGAGCCCGGCATGACGGTGCCGGCCGAGTGATAGAAGACGGGAGTGGAGCGATGAACAGGCGCGATTTCGGCAAGGCGCTGGTGGCGGGAGCAGCCGGGGCGGCCTTTTCCGGCGAAGGGGCGGCGGTGGCGGTGGCGCGCGACCTGCCCTATCGCGTGCTGCCGGACCTGAAGGTGCGCGCGCTGGGCGACATCCACACCGGCGGCGACTATCACACGCTGGTCGGCAACGGCCCGACCGCTGAGGCCAGCCTC
>NZ_JAHKRT010000003.1 GCF_018863195.1 Sphingomonas quercus
ACTACGACCCCGCCAAATACCCGACCTACCTCGACCAGCTCGGCATCAAATACCCCAATCTCGGCACCACCGCCGGCGATTGACCCACGACAACACACGCAGAACCACGCGGGTCGGACGGCGGGGGCTGCGGCCTCGGTCCCACGTCATGCTGAACCCGGTTCAGCATCCACCCGGCGATGAGTTCCGTCGGAGCGGGCCTGACGTGAGCCTGTCGACGGTCAGGGGATGGGTGCCGTCGCGGCGGCGGTCATCGGACGCCCGGATCGCCCAGGTGCGGCCCGTCGGCTCACCCCCGCGCCGCTGCGAGCACCAGCGCCGCGGCGCGCTCGGCCGGCGCATCGCCGATCTCGCCGAGCCGGCTGGCGAAGGCGCGCTGCGCCGCCTCGAAGCGCGGCTGCTGGAGGGGGGCGCTGTCGAGCGCGGCGGAAAGGTCGTCCAGCCGGTCGATCACCTGTCCGTATTCCCAGAAATGATGATCCTCCCGCGCCCGCCAGTCGACGCCGTGACTGTTGAGGAACACGCAAGGCCGCGGGCTGGCGAGGAATTCCACGACCTGGCTGGAAGTGTCGCCGAGATAGAGGTCGGCGGCGCGCATATAGCTGCCGTCGACCATCGCGAAGCTGTGCAGATCGGCATGGACATGGGGCAGATCGGCGAGGCCCGCAAACAGCGCGACGATGGCCGGATCCTTCTCCGCCAGCCGCTGGTGCGGCGCGAGGATCACGTTCCAGCGATCCTGCGCGGCGAGCATCGCCACCACCTCGCGCCCCCAGTTCCACCAGGAGGAACGATGGCGCTGCCAGTGCGGCGCATAGACGAGGGTCGGCCGCGCGGTCGCGAACAGGCGGCGCGGATCGGTGCCGTGGCGGAAGCCCGACTTCACATAGCCGACCGGGTGGATGCGCGCGCCGTCGTGTCCGGCCTGGACGAGCAGCGCCTTCTCGATCTCACTCGGCACGATCAGCAGCTTCGCTGCATCGCGCCTTTTGTCGCCGCGCACCGCCACCGGGCCGGCGCCATGCTGGGTCATGATAAAGTCGAGCGGCAGGAACGGCAGCGCGCGCGGCAACCACAGGCTGGTCCGCTCCGCACACACCACCACCGCGGCGCGCAGCAGATGCGGCAGCAGGCCCGCCAGCATCGGCAGCTTGGGCGGCAGCGGCGGATTTTCGCCATGGAGAAGCTCGGGATGGCGGCGATAGCCGGGGGCGCGGCGGATGCGGACCTGCCCCGTCCCCATCCCGGCCAGCCAGCCGCCGATCAGCGCCTCGTGCACCGACGTCGACACCCAGATGTCGATATCCACATCCGGCGCCATCGTCGCCAGCCGCTCGGCGATCGGCCAGAGATGGGGCACCAGCAGGGTTTCGCCGAGGAAGAGAAAGGCGACCTTAGGCCGCCGGCCCGAACGCATGACCGCCCTCAGAGCGCGATCGCGTGGGCATCCACCGGCGCCGCCGGCGAAGCCGAGTCGACCAGCCAGCGGGCCATATCCTCCGGCCGGTCGATCTCGTTCCAGAGGCCGCCGGCGAAGGGCACCGCATGCACGACACGGTCCCGCGCCAGCCGATCGACGACCGCGTGATGGAAACTCTGCGCGCCCTCGACCTCGCGCAGCACCCGCTCGAGCATCGGCAGATAGCCGGCGCCGTCGGCGGCATTGGCGGCGATAAAGCCGAGCGAGCGATGCCGCGCCATCGTCGCCGGCAGATCCTTGGCCACCGCCAGCACCCGGTCCTCCTCGACCCGGACCAGCATGTCGTCCAGCGCCGGCGCCGCCACCGGTTCGACGAACAGGTTCAGCCCTTCCGCCAGCCGCGACAGCCCGTCGGCGATGAGCGCCGGATCATAGATGGTGTCGCCGTTCAGCAGGCAGAACGGGCCGGAGAGCCGCCCCCGCGCCGCCCAGACGCTGCCGATCGAGCTGGAGATGGCATAGAAGGGGTTGAACACCAGCTCGGGCCGCTCGGCGGCGTTCCAGCGCTCGCCGAGATAAGCCTCCAGCCGATCGATCCGATAGCCGCCGACGACGGTGATCGCCTCGATCCCGGCGGCGCGCAACGCGCTCACCTGATGATCGAGGATCGTCCGGCCGCCGACCTCGATAAGGCATTTCGGGCGGTCGGCAGTGAGCGGCAGCAGGCGCGAGCCGAGGCCCGCGCAGAGCAGGACCGCATGAAGGCGTGGCGACGTCATCAAATTCATCTACCCATGGATTACGGCGACCGTGCGGCAAACGCTCCTGCCCAAGAATCGGGCAATCGACGAAGTTCTGCCCGTTAATGTGGCACCGCAACAAATATATGTGGGCACCCGTCCCCCGTCGCTTGCGATTCGCCGACTGGCACGCTTATTGAAAGCCATGTCCCGAGCGTTCGGGGAGGGAGCGCGAGATGAAGAAGATCGAAGCCATCATCAAGCCGTTCAAGCTCGATGAGGTGAAGGAAGCGCTGCACGATGTCGGCGTATCCGGCATCACCGTCACCGAGGCCAAGGGGTTTGGCCGCCAGAAGGGCCATACCGAGCTCTATCGCGGCGCCGAATATGTCGTCGACTTCCTGCCCAAGGTGAAGCTCGAGGTGGTGGTGGACGACGCGATGGCCGAGCGGGTGGTCGAGGCCATCCAGCAGGCCGCGCAGACCGGCCGTATCGGCGACGGCAAGATCTTCATCCTGCCCGTATCGGGCGCCATCCGTATCCGCACCGGCGAACGCGACGCCGACGCGATCTGATTCGAAGAGCTAAGGTTTAAGGAGCGAGGGACAGATTATGGCCAACACGGCTGCAGACGTTCTGAAGATGATCGAGGACAAGGAGATCGAGTGGGTCGACCTCCGCTTCACCGACCCCAAGGGCAAGTGGCAGCATTTGACCATGTCCAAGGTCGTGATCGGCGAGGACGAGCTGACGGACGGCTTCATGTTCGACGGCTCCTCGATCGAGGGCTGGAAGGCGATCAACGAATCCGACATGATCCTGAAGCCGGATCTCGATGCGGTGTGGATCGACCCGTTCTCGGCGACGCCGATGCTGATCCTGGTCTGCGACATCGTCGAGCCGGGCACCGGCGAGCTCTACAGCCGCGATCCGCGTTCCACCGCCAAGCGCGCCGAGGCCTTCCTGAAGTCCACCGGTCTTGGCGACACCGTCTATGTCGGCCCCGAGGCCGAGTTCTTCATGTTCGACGATGTGCGCTTCGAGAACACCTATTCCTCGAGCTCCTACAAGATCGACGACATCGAGCTGCCCGGCAACACCAACCGCGAATATGAGGGTGGCAATATGGGCCACCGTCCGCGCGCCAAGGGCGGCTATTTCCCGGTGGCGCCGGTCGATTCGGCTGTCGACATCCGCGGCGAGATGGTGTCGACCATGCTCGAAATGGGCCTGCCGATGGACAAGCACCACCATGAGGTGGCCGCCGCCCAGCACGAGCTCGGCCTGACCTTCGGCACGCTGGTCACCACCGCCGACCGCATGCAGATCTACAAATATGTGGTTCACCAGGTCGCCCATGCCTATGGCAAGACGGCGACGTTCATGCCGAAGCCGATCAAGGAAGATAATGGCTCGGGCATGCACACCCACATCTCGATCTGGAAGGGCGGCACGCCGCTGTTCGCAGGCGACGGCTATGCCGGCCTGTCGGACATGTGCCTCTATTTCATCGGCGGCGTGATCAAGCACGCCAAGGCGCTCAACGCCTTCACCAACCCGACCACCAACAGCTACAAGCGTCTGGTGCCGGGCTATGAGGCGCCGGTGCTGCTGGCCTATTCCAGCCGCAACCGCTCGGCCTCCTGCCGCATCCCGTACGGCACGGGCGCCAAGGCGAAGCGCGTCGAGTTCCGCTTCCCGGACGCGATGGCCAACCCCTATCTCTGCTACGCCGCGCTGCTGATGGCCGGCCTCGACGGCATCGAGAACAAGATCCACCCCGGCGAGGCGATGGACAAGAACCTCTATGATCTGCCGCCCGAGGAGTTGTCGCAGGTTCCGACCGTGTGCGGCTCGCTCCGCGAGGCGCTCGACGCGATCAATGCCGACCACGACTTCCTGCTGAAGGGCGACGTGTTCTCGAAGGATCAGATCGAGGCCTATGTCGAGCTGAAGTGGGCGGAAGTGGCCCGCTGGGAGATGACGCCCAGCCCGGTCGAGTACGACATGTACTATTCCGCCTGATCCTTCCGGACAGGATGACGAAAAGGAGGCGCGCCGGGCAACCGGCGCGCCTCTTTCGTTTACGCGCGGTTGCAGGCATCAGTGGCGGATTCGATCGACCGGAGACCCGCGGATGAAGCCCATATCCCTCGCCGCCGCCCTGCTGATCAGCGCCGCCCCGGCGCTCGCCCAGACGCAAGGCGAGATATGGTGGAAGCATGTCGAAATCCTCGCCACCGACGATATGCAAGGCCGGCTCACCGGCTCGCCCGGACATGCCCGCGCCGTGGCCTATGTCGCCGATCGCTTCCGTGCCTTCGGTCTCCAGCCCGCCGGGGTGGACGGCTATATCCAGCCGGTGGCGCTGGAGCAGCAGCGCGTCGTCGCCGCAGGCTCCCGGGCCGCCTTGGTCGCTGACGGGGCGTCCACCCCGCTCACCGTCGGTCGCGACATCATCATCGGCGCCGGCGGCGGTCCGCGCCCCGCGAGCATCGAGGCCCCGCTGGTCTTCGCCGGATACGGCCTGCATCTGCCCGAGGCCGGACATGATGATTTTGCCGGGCTCGACATCCGCGGCAAGGTGGTGGTGGTGATCAGCGGCGGGCCGCAGACCATCTCCGGCGCGCTCAAATCCCATGCGCGGCGCGAGCGGGCCGCCTATGTCGCCTCGCAAGGCGGCCTGGGCATCATCGACCTCACCACACCCAAGGCGATCGAAATCCCGTGGGCCCGCCAGATGCTGCTCTCCAGCCAGCCGGGCATGTATCTCGCCGACCCGGCGCTGCGCGATTCGGCGCGGCCGCTATTCGACGCGCGCGTCGATCCCGCCCAGGCGGAAAAGCTGTTCACCCGCTCCGGCCACAGCTTCGCGGAGATGGCGGCGCTGGCCGATGCCTCCGCCGCGGTTCCTGGCTTCGCGCTCAACCAGTCGATCCGCGCAGCGATCAGCGCGGAACGCGCGCCGGTCCATTCCGCCAATGTCGTCGGCCGCCTGCCCGGCAGCGACCCGAAGCTGGCGGCCGAGAACGTCATCGTCTCCGCCCATGTCGACGGACTCGGCGTCGGCGAGCCGATCAACGGCGATCGCATCTATAACGGCGCGATCGACAACGCCTCGGGCGTCGCGTCGCTGCTCGAGATCGCGCGTCGCTTCCAGGCGGACAAGGCGCGGCCGAAGCGCTCGATCCTGTTCGTGGTGGTGACGGCGGAGGAGAAGGGCCTGCTCGGCTCGCGCTATTTCGCGGCGCGGCCGACAGTGCCCAAGGCCTCGCTGGTCGCCGACGTCAACTATGACATGGCGCTGCCGCTATGGCCGCTGACCAGCGTGCTGATGCACGGCGCGGGCGAGAGCAGCCTCGGCACGCTCGCCGCGAGCGTCGGACAGGACCATGGTCTGCCGCTCGTCACCGATCCCTTCCCGGACCGCAACGTCTTCGTCCGCTCCGACCAGTACAGCTTCATCCGCGCGGGCATCCCGTCGCTGTTCGTCAAGTTCGGCTTCCGCGCCGGCACGCCGGACGCGGAGACGGAACGTGCCTGGCGCGCCAACCGCTATCACTCCCCGTCGGACGATCCTGCCCAGCCGGTGATGAAGGAAGAGGCGGTGAAGCTTGACCGCTATGTCGGCGACCTGGTGCTTCGCATCGCCGACGCGCCGACGCGGCCGACATGGAATACCGACAGCTTTTTCAAGCGCTTCGCCGACTGACAAGGCGTTTCGGCTCTTGAAATCAGGGCGTTTTTGGGCTACTCGGCGGACGTGACGTTCGTTTGTCTTTGACAGGCAACCGCCTAGGAATTCGGATGCTTGCTCATCCTGAATTCTGAGATTGGAGGCCGGCGCTGGAACGCCGGCCTCCGTCACTCACTTGCCCATTCGGGCGACCTCGATGATTTTCAGCACCAGGGTGGCGAAGGCGATGCAAAGCGTCGCGATCGCCGTGAGCAACTGTGACTTACGTTTATCCTTGATATGCAACCACCTCCTTCGACGGCCTTGATACGCCAGCGCCCGAAAGGCGCGGGTCGTCGCCGTCGAGGGTACCACTGGCGAATCGGGCGGCACCGCGACAACTGCGCACCCGGCCAGTCCGCGCCTCAATAGTCCCGCGAAATCCGTATGTTGGCGCTCTGTCGGCCGATCGTGGAGAGCGTCGAGAGCAACGACAGCCAGCGCGTGATCTGGAACTCGACCCGCGTCGCCGAATAGCCCTGACCGTCCGTGATCAGCTCCACATAGGTGCGTCGCCCGATATATTTGCCGGCCGCCACCGACGTACGCTGCCCGGTGGTCACATCGGCGGGCAGGATGCGCAGCCGGTCGAGCCGCACCGCGCGACGCACCGCGTTGATCGGGTCAAGGCCGAGGCCGTTGCCATTGCTCCGCAGCGAGGCGACGGCGGCGGCCAGCTGCACCGCCTCCGGCGCCGACAAATTGGTGATCGACGTGCCGAACAGCAGCCGCGACAGCAGCTCGTCCTCCGGCATCGCCGGCACGCTCTGGAAATCAATCTCTGGCTTGAGGCCCGTCCCGCTCACCCGGATGGTGGCGTTGAGGCCCTGGATATTGGCGAGCGCGACGATGTCGACCACCGGGTCGACCGGCACCGAGCCGGTGAAGCGGATCATGCCGCGATCGAGATCGAAACGGCGACCGGCGAAATCATAGCTGCCGCGCACGAGATCGGCGCGCCCGGTGATCTGCGGATCGTTGACGGTGCCCTTGATGACGAGATTGCTCCGCCATTCGCTGTCCAGGCCGAGGCCGCTGACGGCAAGCCGATTGCGCGCATCCGCCTTGAGGTTCAGCGACCACGGCACGGGGGCCGCCTGTACCTCGGCCTCGTCGGCGGGGCGGTTTACTTCCTTGACGGCGAGGCGCGGCACGGTTGCGGCGGCGGCGCGGCCCAGGCGGAAATGGCCGCGATCGATGCTGACATCGCCGGCGATCGTGCCGCCCAGGCCATCCGACTTGATCGACAGCGGGCCGGTGACGGTGGCGCCGATATCGTCGCGATCGAGCAGCGTCGCCTCGCGCGCGTCCATCTGGATGTCCATGCCGAGACCATTGGCGCGGGCGAGGTCGAACGTGGCGCGGCCGGTGACGCGGCCGTCGCCGCGGGTGCTGCCGGCGAAGCGATCGATGAGCAGCCGCGATCCGGCGAAGCTGCCGCTGGCGACAAGATTGGTGATCACCGTGCCCGACACCGCGCTTTCCAGCCGCGCCGCCGTCGTGCGCAGCGAGCCCTGGATGCGCGGATCGAGCGCCGTCCCGCGCACGTCGGCACCGATCGCCACCGGACCCGACAGGTCGACCGTCTCCACCCCGGTCAGGCGCCAGAGGATGTCGGCCGGCCCCTCATAGCGCAGCTGCGCGAACAGCGGCGCGGCGGTAAGGCGCGAGACGATATCGCCCGCATCCGGCAGCGGCGACAGCCGCGCCTGCGCCCGGCCAATGATCTTGCCGCCATTGGCGACGACGGCGCGGGCGGCAGCGTTGCGCCCCTCCAGCACCGCGGCGAGGCCGAGATCGACCGGCGCCGAGGACAGCACGAGGCCGGAGCGCGTCAGTCCGGAGACACGCAGGTCCATGCGCCCGCGCGGCGCCTCGCCATTGGCGGCCTGCGCATAGCTGACCTTGCCGGAGGCGAGCCCGCCGAGGCCGAGACCCGGAAACCCCATGTCCAGCACCGACAGCGGCATGCGATCGAGGCTCGCCTCGAACCGATTGGCGACCGGCCCGAACCGTCCGGAGACGCGCGCCGAGCCGCCCGAGAAGCCGAGGCCGGTTTCGGCGAGCAGCCAGCCGTCGCCGTCGCGGGAGAGACGGGCCGGACTGGTGAGGTTGATCGGCCGGCCGTCCACCGTGCCTCCCCCGGTCACCGTCACCGCGTCCCGCTCCAGCCGGGCGCTGGTCTCCAGCGCGAAGGCGCGGCCGCGCGATCCGGCGAGCGCCGCCTTCACCTCGCCCTCCCCCGCGCGCAGCCGCGCGGTGGCGTCGAGCCGGGCCAGCGAGATCGCCCCCCGCCGCATGCCCTGACCGACGACGTGGCCGTCCAACGCCGTGCCGGCAGGGTCGAGCAGGATCACGCCGTCCAGCGCGCCACGCCGCACCGACAGGTTGGCGACCCCGCCGAGCTGGGCGTCGTCCGCCTTGAGGTGGGCCTCGATTCGCTGAATCTGGCCGGCCGGCGCGAACAGCAATTGTCCGGATAGCCCACCGCCCCCAACCTGCAGGGCGCCGTTGAAGCCCCCCGGATCGGAACGCAGCGCGCCGGCGGCGCGCGTGCCGCTGACCTCGAGTTGCGCGACCTGAACCGTCGCGGGTGCCCCCTGCGGCATCAGGATCGCGCCCCGCCCGCGGAACGGCCCCAGGGTCGAGCCGCCGGCCGCCGTCCAGTCATAGCCCTGCGCGTTCGGATCGAGATCGAGCCGCACCGCCGACAGCCCTAGCGCCCGGGCCGGCGCGGCGAGCAGCAGGTTGAGCTTCGGCCGCGAGATGTCGCCGTCGAGCGCCAGGGTGAAGGCGCCATAGGTTGCCTGGTTGCCGCTGCCGTTGAACTGGAACCGGCCGTCGCGCTGTCGGAGCCCGTCGCCGCCGATGCGGATCGACGGCGCGGTGAGCACGAGGTTGCTGAACCGGATCACCCCGTCGGCACCGCGCACCAGCTCGGTGTCCAGCTCCGGCAAGCCGCCGGCCAGCCCGGCGAGAAAGGCGTTGTCGAACCGCCGCACCCATGCCCGCCCCCGGCCGCTCACCACCGTGCCCCGCCCGCCCGCGCCCGGCACGACGCGCAGCTCGCTCAGCACGTCGACAATGCCGAGGCCGGGGATGAGATAACGGTTGAGGCCGCCAGACAGGCTGACCCGATATTCGCCGGTGACGAGATCGACGAGCAGGGCGAGCTTGGTGTTGAGCTTGTCAGAGCGGACGTCCAGCCCCTCGCCGGTGAGCAGCTTGTCGGTCACCTTGAGCGTGCCGGCAACGCGCAGATTGGCGAGGATGCCGCCGGCCACGTCGCCGACGCCGGTAACGCGGGCGGCGGTCAGCACGATCGGCACCGCGATCGGCAGCCGCGACAGCTGGCCCGAGCCCGTGGCGTGGACGAGTTCGAAGCCGGTCTGGTCGAAGGCGATGCGCGGCGCGGCGAGATGATAGGTGAAGCGCGCGGTGCGGAATGGACCGTCCAGCCTGATCGTGCCGCCGATGATGCCGCGCCCGGACATGTTCGGGAACAGCGCCTCGGGCTTGAGCAGCTTCACGTCGATATCGAGGCGCCGGAAGGCGGAGGCGGCGAGATCGACGCCGCCGCGCATCGCCAGGTCCAGCGCGCCCGAACGCAGCGACAGCCGGCCGTCGAGCCGGCGGTCGACCAGCGTCGCCGACCCGTTCACCGCCACGCGCGGCGAGGTCAGCCGCTGCTTCTTGCCCTGGGTCAGCGGCGCCGGCTCCGCCATGCCGTTCAAGCCGTAGCGGCCGGCGTCGGCGGTGAGAGCGAGGTCGGCGGTGCGCCGGCCCGACACGTCCAGCGCCGCATGTCCGCGCCAGCGCGTCCATGACCCGTCGCCTCCCACCTTCATCGCGATCGGCCGCCTCGTGCCGAGCAGCCCGCCGATCGTGCCGCCGGCCGGCGCGTCGAGGGCGGCATCGACATCGAAGCGATCCCGGTCCGGTGCCGCGTCGAGCAATACGTGCAGCCGGTCCCCGCCCGCCGCTTGCGCCGCCGCATCGATCAGCGCGCGGCCATTGCGGATGTCGGCCCGCCCGACCAGCCGGGCGAGGCGCCGCTCCTTGCCCGCCAGCCCCGGTTCCAGCCGGATGCGCGCGTCGAGGCTGCCGATATGGACGTCGAATCCGGGCAGGATCGGGCCCTGTCGTCCGGTCGGGCGGAGGTGCGGCCCCCGATGGAGGATGATCAGCCCGGCACGCAGCGAACGGATGTCGAGCCGATTATGCCACCAGGCGGTCGGCCGCCAGTCGAGCGCGATCTCCGGGGCCTCCAGCCACAGGCCTTGGGGGTCGTAGAGGCGCACGTCGCGCAGCCGCGCTGCGCCCCATAGCGATCCGTCGATCCGCCCGACGCGGATGCGCAGGCCCGTCGCCGGGCGCAACGCGCCGATGCGATCGGCGACGAAACGGTGCCCGGGGGTGGTGTCGATCCCCCACAGGGCGAGCAGCGCCGCCGTCGCCAAGCCGAGCACGCCCAGGCCGACCCAGCGCGACAGCCTGCGCCACCACCGCCGACGGCGCTGCGGCGGGAACGGCGGGGGTGCCTCCTCCTCGTCCATCAGAAAGCCTGGCCGAGCGAGACGTAGACGGCGAGCCGCGGGTCGCCGCGCTGCGGATTGATCGGCGTGCCGAGATCGACGCGGATCGGCCCGAAGCTGGTGTAATAGCGCGCGCCAAGCCCGGCGCCGTAGCGCAGGCCGGTGAAGCGCGGCAGCGCGCTGGTATAGAGATTGCCGGCATCGAGGAACGGCACCACCCCGAAATCGCCGAAGCGGATCCGCGTCTCCAGCGAGAATTCGTTGAGGCTGCGCCCGCCGACCGGATCGTTGTTGCCGTCGCGCGGGCCGACATCCTGATAGCCATAGCCGCGCACCGAGCCGCCGCCGCCGACATAGAAGCGCCGCGACGGCGCGATATCGTCGCGCCCCGTCCCGAGGATCGAGCCGAAGCGGAAACGGCCGGCAAACACCACCCGGTCCCCCCACGGCAGATAGGCGCTGCCGTCGATCTGGGTGCGCCCATAGGTGAACGGCTTGCCGCGAAGCGACACCTCGGGCGAGAAACGGCCCGAAAGCCGATAGCCCCGGCTGGGATTGAGCAAATCGTCGGTGCCGTCATAGGCAAGGCCGGTCGGCGCTGCGGCGATGAAATAGGTGCGTCGCCGGGGCAGGCCGGTCGACAGCAGCACGTCGCGTTCGTCGGACGCGATCAGCTCGCCGCCGAACGTCCATGTCCATTTCTTCTGCCAGATGATGTTGGTCTGGCGCTCCAGATTGGCGCTGAGCGTGAAAGTCCGCGCGTCATAGGCGTCGCGCTGGGTATGGCTGGCGACGATCTGCGCGTTGAGCACCTGGTCGCGCTGGCGGAAATTGCCCTGGCGCAGGGAGGCGCCGATCAGCTGTTCCTGCGTGCCGAGCGCGCCGCGGAAGGTGACGGCGCCTTCCGGCCGGATGAGGTTGCGATGCGTCCAGGAAATTTCGGTGCGCGCGCCTTCGCCGGTGCCGTAGCCGAGTTCGCCAGCGATCGTCCGCCGCGGCGCGCGCTCAAGCCGCACGGCAAGATCCGACACGCCGGGATCGGCGGTGGCGGTCGGCGTCAGCTGCACTGTTGAGACGAGCCCGGTGGCGATCAGTGCGCGCCGCAGATCGTCGATGCGCGCCGCATCCAGCGGCTCGCCCGGCCGCACGCGGGAGATGATCGCGAGATGATCCGGACTGAACAACTGCCGCCCCTCGACCACGAAGCGGCCGAGCCGCTGCACCTCTCCGGGCGCCACCGCCAGTTTCAGCGTCGCGGTGCGGGCGTCGTGATCGACGGTGATGTCCGGATCGGCCACGTTCGCGTAGCTGTAGCCGGCGTGGCCGAGCGCCGTCTTGAGCGCGGTCGCGGCCGTGGTGACGGCGTCGGCGTCCACCGCATCGCCGGCCTTGACCGCGAAGCTCCCACGCACCGGCCCGGGCAGCGCATCGAGGCCGCTGATCGTCACCGCCGAGAAATGATATTGCGGGCCGGGGCGTACCGTCAGCGTCACCACGATCCGGCCGTTTTCGGCGGCGACGGCGGTATCCACCTCGCCGTCATAATAGCCTTCGGCGCGCAACAGCAGGTTCAGCGTCTCGGCGTCCTCGCGCGCGCGGCGATCGATCTGGGCGACGTTGGCCGGCTCGCCCGATTGCAGAACCAGCGCGGACACGGCGTCGAAGCGCTCGCGGAAATGCGCCTCGCCGAGCGCCTCCGTCCCGGCCAGCCGTACCGTATAGCGCTGTTCGCCGGCCTCCTTCGCCGCTGCCGCCGCCTGGCGGCGCACCGTCGTCCGTGCCGCGCCCGGAGCCGGCTGCGCCGCAACCGGCGGTGCCGGCCGCTCAGCCTCGGGCGGGGCGATCGGATCCGGCCATTCAACGCCCAGATCCGGCAGAGGCGCCATCGGCGATGCGGGATCGAGGATCGCGCCCTCGATCAGCGGCGGCTCGGATTGTTGGGCGCGCGCCGTCCCGCTGATCAACAGGTAGAAAACAATGAGCCCGGCAGACGGGCGGGCGCGCGACATGCGGCTTTCCCTAGGGCCGGAACCGGGGAGCGGCAATGGCCGCGATTGACCGTCCCACCCCTTCCACGCCGCGTCGCGTCGTGGCACAGGCGCAATCATGGCTAGCCCTGACGAATCCCCCTCACGCGCGGGCGGCGCGATCCTCGCCCTCTCTGTCATCGCCGGGGCGGTGATCGGCGTCGCCATGCAGCAGCCGACGCTCGGTACGTTGGCGGGCCTGGTCATCGGCATCGCAATCGCGGTGGCAATCTGGCTGCACGATCGCAGCCGCCGGGAATAGGGTTCAGGCCCTAGAGCCGCCGACCGGCCCAAAGCACCCGGCCGACGATCGTCACCGTCTTGGTCGTGCAATCCACCCAGTCGGGGAAGGCGCGATTGTCGCTCTTGATGGTGAAGCGCCGCCCTTGAGGGAAAACGGCGAGCCGCTTCACATTGAGCGCCTCCTCGATGCGCAACACATAGATGCCGTCGCGCAGCCGCTCCTCCGCGTCGCCGAGATCGACGAGGATATCGTCGCCCGGATTGAGCGTCGGTGACATCGACACGCCATCCACCCGGATCAACGACAGGTTGTCGATGCGGCTCGGCCCCAGCTCGCGCAACCAGTCCGGCGGGAAGCCGATCCGCCCGATCGGGCGCTCGCTCGGATTGATCGCGCCGGGTCCGGCGGACGCATGCACGTCAAGCCGCGGAACCAGCACCAGATCGGAATCTCCAGGAAGATTCCTCAGTTCGGTGGCAGGGCCGCCGAGCAGCTCCTCATCCACGCCGAAATAACGGGCCAGCGTCCGCCGGTCGTCCTCGGCCAGCTTCCGCGGCACACCGCGGTGTATAAACTGCTGTATATAGGCCGTATTCCGCCCGAGCATGCGCGACAGCGAGCTATAATCCTCGCCATGGCGATGGATCAGCGCGTCGAGCGTCTCGCGAACATCAAGTCCTTCCATGTCGGATATATGCCATAGGAATTTTCCTAGACAAGTAGGAAAATGCGTCTGAGAACATACCGGGAACACTGACTCGGGAGGCGTTGATGACCCTGCTCAGGCGAATCGAGATTTTCATTGCGACGACGGGCGTGCCCGCGACGCGCATCGGGCGGGAGGCAGTGGGCGATCCACGCCTGGTCCGCGACATCCGCAACGGGCGGCAGATCGGGCCAGCAGTGGCCGCCCGGCTGGATGCCTATCTTTCAACCGAGAGCACAGGAGCCCGTGCATGAGCCGCCCTCGTATTGATCCCGCCGCCGGCGCGGTGATCCGCGCCGTCCGCACCCTGGCCGGGGGCGGCGTCGTCGCCGAGGCGGAAAGCGTGCCGTGGGAGAGCCTTACCTTCCGCGGCGCCCGCCATCGCATCGCGCTGCGCTGCGCCGATGAAGGCATCGCCGCCCGTCTCGCCCGGCTGCTGCCGGAGCATGAATTCGCGCTGGACGGCCATATCGTCGCCGACCTCGCTGACGCCCGGGCGAGCGGCGACATGCTCCGCTTTTCGGCGCTGACGGTGGTGGCGGACTAGCCGTCGCTCGTCATTCGCCCCTTGGGCAGAGGATGGGGCCGTCGACATGCCGGCCCGGGGGGCAAAGGGGGGGCGGACGATGTCCCGCCCCGCCCAAAGGAACGATCGCGCGAAGCATGGCGTTCACGGGGACGGAGCCACCCAGGAGAACGCCTTGCCCGCCCTCTGTTTCGTCGACGATGCAGTGCCCGGCATCACTCGCAGGCGGGCGGGACGCGGCTGGGCCTATTTTGATCCAGACGGAAAGCGCATCACCGATCGTGACGAGATCGACCGGCTGAACCGCGTCGGCCTGCCGCCTGCCTATCAGAATGCCTGGTATTGCCCCGACCCCGCCGGCCACATCCAGGCCACCGCCCGCGACGAGAAGGGCCGCAAGCAATATCGCTATCACCCGGATTTCCGCGCCGCCCAGGATAGCGAGAAGTTCGATCGCTGCGCCGATTTCGGTCGCGCCCTGACCCGTGTCCGCGCCCGTGTCGAGCAGGATCTCGCCGCCCGCGGCCTGCCCAAGCGGGCGGCGGTGGCGGCGGTGGTGCGGTTGCTCGATCTCGGCCGCGTGCGCGTCGGCAATGAGGATTACGCCCGCGCCAACGGCAGCTTTGGGGCGACGACGCTGCGCGGCCGTCACGTCCAGGTGCGCGGCCCGCGCGTGATGCTCCAGTATCGCGGCAAGTCCGGCAAGATGCAACGGCTGACCATCCAGAATCAGCGGCTCGCCCGCATCGTCCGCAAATGCCAGGATCTGCCCGGCCAGCGCCTGTTCCAATATCTGGACGAGCATGGCGAGGCCCGGCCGGTCACCTCGTCCGAGGTTAACGCCTATCTGCGCGAGGCCTCCGGCGCCGATTTCACCGCCAAGCATTTCCGCACCTGGGGCGCCAGCGTCATCGCCTTTGCCGCGCTGGTGGCGGCCGGGCCGGAGGGGCTCGGCCTCAAGGCGATGCTGGAGCCGGTGGCGGCCGCGCTCGGCAACACGCCTGCGATCAGCCGCAAGGCCTATGTCCACCCGGCGCTGATCGAGCTTGCCCGCGCCGGCGGTTTGAAAGGCCAGCCGCGCCTGCGTCTGCCGCGGGCGACCAAATTTCTGTCGCCGGCCGAACGCGGCCTGCTCGCCTTCCTCGACGCGGTCGCCGCCGCGCCGGACAGCAAGGCCGCCTGACGGCAGGGCCGCCGCGCCGCAAGATTGACGTTCGCGTCAACCGGGGCCATCTCTTGCGATGACGAGCAAAGGGAGCGAGCGGGCATGGCAACGACCACCATCGAGGCGATGAAGGCGCTGGCGGCGGGCACCGAGCTTGGCGTGTCGGACTGGCTGACGGTCGATCAGGCGATGATCGACCGCTTCGCCGACGCCACCGACGATCATCAGTTCATTCACGTCAACCCGGACATGGCGAGGATGACGCCCTTCGGCGGGACCATCGCCCACGGCTTCCTCACCCTGTCGCTGCTCACCACGCTTCTCCAGCGCAGCGAGGCCGCGAGCGTGGACGGGGTGCGCATGGCGATCAACTACGGCACCAACAAGGTCCGCTTCCTGACGCCGGTGCGCTCGGGCAGCCGCGTGCGCGGCCGCTTCGTCCACGGCGCTTTCGAGGAGCGCCGTCCGGGCCAGTATCAGCAGACCATCGAAGCCACGGTTGAGATCGAGGGGCAGGACAAGCCCGCGCTCGTCGCCGAATGGCTCTTCCAGCTCTACGCCTGAAAGGAATCTCCCGGATGCGCGACGCCGTCATCGTCTCCACCGCCCGCACAGCCATAGGCCGGGCCTATCGCGGCGCCTTCAACGCCACGCCATCGCCCACCCTCGCCGCTCACGCCATCCGCGCCGCCGTCGAGCGCGCCGGCCTCGATCCGGCGGAAGTGGACGATTGCATCATCGGCGCCGCCCTCCAGCAGGGCGTGCAGGCGACGATCGGCCGCACCGCCGCTCTGCGCGCCGGCCTGCCGGTGACGGTGGCGGGCTATTCGGTCGACCGGCAATGCGCTTCCGGTTTGCAGGCGATCGCCAACGCCGCGCATCAGGTGATCGTCGACCGCATGGACATGATCGTCGCCGGCGGCGTCGAATCCATCTCCATGGTTCAGACGCCGGCCATGCGGCTGGAGCCCGACCCCGAACTCGTGGCCATGCACCGCAACATCTATATGCCGATGCTCCAGACCGCCGAGGTTGTCGCCAAGCGCTACGGCATCGGCCGCGAGCGCGCCGACGCCTATGCCCTCCAATCCCAGCAGCGCACTGCCGCCGCCCAGGCGGCCGGGCGCTTCGATGCCGAGATCGTGCCCGTCACCGCGACGATGAACGTCACCGACAAGGAGACGAAGGCGGTCTCGAAGCAGGAGGTCACGCTCGCAAAGGACGAGGGCAACCGGCCGGAGACGACGCTCGAAGGTTTGGCGGCGTTGCCGCCGGTGATGGGGCCGGACGCCTTCGTCACGGCCGGCAATGCCAGCCAGCTTTCGGATGGCGCCTCGGCCTGTGTGGTGATGGAGGCAGGCATCGCCGCGGCACGCGGGCTGACCCCGCTCGGCCGCTATGTCGGCATGGCGGTGGCCGGCACCGAACCCGACGAGATGGGCATCGGCCCGGTCTTCGCCGTGCCGAAACTGCTCAAGCGCTTCGGCCTCGCCATCGACGATATCGGTCTGTGGGAGCTCAACGAGGCGTTCGCCGTCCAGGTGCTCTACTGCCAGGACGTGCTCGGCATCCCGAACGAACTGATGAACGTGGATGGCGGCGCGATCTCGATCGGCCATCCCTATGGCATGTCCGGTGCGCGGATGACGGGCCATGCGCTGATCGAGGGCAAGCGCCGCGGCGCCCGCCACGTCGTGGTGACGATGTGCATCGGTGGCGGCATGGGCGCCGCCGCCCTGTTCGAGGTGCTGTAGCCGCCGCATTGGGCGGGTGGCCAGCAGGGCGGATGCCGGCATGCGGGCGAGCCCGTCGTCACCCGCAGGCGCGGGAGCCGTCCCGCCTATGATCGCCAGCACGTCGGTCGTCCGGCGGCGTCGGCCAGGGCATTGAAAAAGCCCTCTCCTCCGGGGAGAGGGCTTTCTTTGTCCTTACGCCGTCACTTTCTCCAGCGCGGCGCGCACCGCGGCCACCGCTGCGTCGGCGGCGGCAGCGTCCGGGCCGCCGCCCTGGGCCATGTCCGGACGGCCGCCGCCGCCCTGACCGCCCAGCGCCGCCACTGCGTCGCGCACCAGCGCCACGGCATCGCGCTCGCCGACGAGATCGTCGGTGACGCCGACCGCGACCGAGGCGCGCCCTTCCGTCACCGCGACCAGCACGGCGACGCCGGAACCGAGGCGCTGCTTGGTCTCGTCGACCAATCCGCGCAGGCCCTTGGGATCGAGGCCGTGCAGCACCTGGCCGATGAAGCCGTGGCCGCCGACCTGCTCCGGCGCGGCCGGGTTGCCGGCCGAAACGCCGGCGACGCTGCCGGCCAGCGCCAACGCCTTCTTGGCGTCGGCCAGCTCGCGCTCCAGCCGGCGACGCTCCTCGACGAGGGTGGCGACGCGCGCCGGCACCTCTTCGGGGGCGGCCTTAAGGGCGGCGGCGGCCTCCTTGAGGCGATCTTCGCGGCCGACGAACCACTGCCGCGCCGCCTCGCCGGTCAGTGCCTCGATGCGGCGGACCCCGGAGGAAACGGCGCTTTCCGAGACGATCTTGAACAGCGCGATGTCGCCCAGCGCCGAGACATGGGTGCCGCCGCACAGCTCGACCGAATAGGATTGCTCGCCCGACCGGCCCATCGACAGGACGCGGACCTCGTCGCCATATTTCTCGCCGAACAGCGCCATCGCGCCCGCGGCGACGGCGGCGTCAGGGGTCATCAGGCGTGTGCCGACCGCGCCATTCTCGCGGATATGGCGGTTCACCTCGGCCTCGACCAGCGCCAGCTCGCCGGGGGTGAGCGCCTTGGGATGCGAGAAATCGAAGCGGAACCGGTCGGCCGCGACAAGGCTGCCCTTCTGGGTGACATGGGCGCCGAGATGGCGGCGGAGCGCAGCGTGCAGCAAATGCGTGGCCGAATGATTGGCGCGGACCTGGTTGCGATGCTCGACATCGACCTTCAGGCTGACGGCGTCGCCGACGCGCACCTCGCCGCCCTCGATCACCGCCTTGTGGGCATGCAGCCGGCCGAGCGGCTTGGAAGTGTCCGTCACCTCCGCCTCGAAGCCATTGTCGCCGGTGATGACACCGACATCGCCCATCTGGCCGCCGCTCTCGCCATAGAAGGGCGTCTGGTTGGTGAGGATGACGACCTCGTCGCCGGTGATCGCGGTGTCGACGCGCTGGCCGTCGCGGATCAGCGCGACGACGCGGCCTTCGCCCTCGGTCGAGCTGTAGCCGGTGAACTCGGTGCCGCCCAGTTCCTCGGCGATGTCGAACCAGATCTCGTCCGACGCCTTCTCGCCCGAGCCCTTCCAGGCGGCGCGGGCGGCGGCCTTCTGCTCGGCCATCGCGGCATCGAAGCCGGCGCGGTCGACGCCGTGGCCCTGCGTGCGCAGCGCGTCCTCGGTGAGATCATAGGGGAAGCCGAAGGTGTCATAGAGCTTGAACGCCACCGCGCCCGGCAGCACTGCGCCTTCGCCGAAGCCGGCGGTGGCCTCCTCAAGCAGCTTGAGGCCGTTGGCCAGGGTCTGGCGGAAACGGGTCTCCTCCAGCTTCAGCGTCTCCTCGATCAGCGGCTGGGCGCGGACCAGCTCCGGATAGGCAAGGCCCATCTCCGAGACCAGGGCCGGCACGAGGCGGTGCATCAGGGGTTCGGCGGCGCCGAGCAGGTGGGCGTGGCGCATGGCGCGGCGCATGATGCGGCGGAGCACATAGCCGCGCCCTTCGTTGGCCGGCAGCACGCCGTCGGCGACGAGGAAGCCCGCGGCGCGCAGATGATCGGCGATGACGCGGTGCGACGCCTTGTTGGCGCCGTCCGTCACTGTCCGCGTCAGCTCGCCGGAAGCGGCGATGAGCGCCTTGAACGTGTCGGTGTCGTAATTGTCGTGGACGCCCTGCAGCACGGCTGCGATGCGCTCCAGCCCCATGCCGGTGTCGATCGACGGGCGTGGCAGGGTGACGCGCTCGTCCTTCGTCACCTGCTCATATTGCATGAAGACGAGGTTCCAGATCTCCACGAAGCGATCGCCGTCCTCGTCGGGGCTGCCGGGCGGGCCGCCGGGGATGTGATCGCCATGGTCGAAGAAAATCTCCGAACAGGGCCCGCACGGCCCGGTGTCGCCCATCGCCCAGAAATTGTCGGAGGTGGGGATGCGGATGATGCGGCTCTCCGGCAGGCCGGCGATCTTGCGCCACAGGTCGAAGGCCTCGTCGTCGGTATGATAGACGGTGACCGTCAGCCGCTCGGCGGCGATCCCCCATTCCCTGGTGATCAGGTTCCAGGCGAGGCCGATCGCGCGTTCCTTGAAATAATCGCCGAACGAGAAATTGCCGAGCATCTCGAAGAAGGTGTGATGGCGCGCGGTGTAGCCGACATTGTCGAGGTCGTTATGCTTGCCGCCGGCGCGCACACACTTCTGGGAGGAGGTAGCGGTGGAATAACCGCGCGTTTCCAGGCCGGTGAACACGTTCTTGAACGGCACCATGCCGGCGTTGGTGAACATCAGCGTCGGATCGTTATGCGGCACCAGCGGCGCCGAAGGCACGATCTGATGCCCCTCGCCTCCGAAATAGTCGAGGAAGGAGCGGCGGATGTCGTTGGTCGAGGTCATCTCGCCGACTTAATGGAGGGGGGACACGGACTCAAGCGGCGTGGGGCGTGGGACGGATGCACTCTGCCCGGCGCTTGGTTGCCATGGGTGAGGGTCCAAGTTGACGAAGTCGCCGGACGTGGGCGCCATGGTCGAGCCACATCGAAGCGCAAACCATTTTCGCTGAAATGCGAACCACCGCCCTTCGCTGCGCCTGTCGAGAAGCAGCCACGGCGGGGCAAAGCTCGTCACCCCGAACCTGTTTCAGGGTGACGAGCTTCGCGGGATCTTCAGACGTCGTCCTCGTCGTCCTGACCGACCATCAGCGCTTCGCCGAGGCCCTCGCGCTGCGCGCGGATGGCCTTTTCCAGCCGCGCGGCCAGCTCGGGATTCTCGCGCAGATAGGTCTTGGCGTTCTCTCGGCCCTGGCCGATGCGGATCGAATCATAGGAGAACCACGCGCCGGACTTCTCGACCAGCCCGGCCTTGACGCCGAGATCGAGGATTTCTCCGATCTTGGAGATGCCCTCGCCATACATGATGTCGAATTCGACCTGCTTGAACGGCGGCGCGACCTTGTTCTTCACCACCTTCACGCGCGTCGAGCTGCCGATGATGTCGTCGCGATCCTTGATCTGGCCGGTGCGGCGGATGTCGAGGCGGACGGAGGCGTAGAATTTCAGCGCGTTGCCGCCGGTCGTCGTCTCCGGATTGCCGTACATCACGCCGATCTTCATGCGCAGCTGATTGATGAAGATCACCATGCAGCGCGAGCGGCTGATCGAACCGGTGAGCTTGCGCAGCGATTGCGACATGAGGCGCGCCTGCAGGCCGACATGGCTGTCACCCATCTCGCCCTCGATCTCGGCGCGGGGCACCAGCGCCGCCACCGAATCGACGACCAGCACGTCGATGGCGTTGGACCGGACCAGGGTATCGGTGATTTCCAGGGCCTGCTCGCCGGTATCCGGCTGGGAGACGATCAGCTCGTCGATGTCGACGCCGAGCTTCTTGGCGTAGACCGGATCCAGCGCATGCTCGGCATCGACGAAGGCGGCGGTGCCGCCATTCTTCTGCGCCTCGGCGATGACGTGGAGGGCGAGCGTCGTCTTGCCGGAGCTTTCCGGCCCGTAAATCTCGATAACGCGGCCGCGCGGCAGGCCGCCGACCCCGAGCGCGATGTCGAGGCCGAGCGAGCCGGTGGAGATCGTCTCCACCTGCATCGTCTCCTTGGAGCCGAGGCGCATCGCTGAGCCCTTGCCGAACGCGCGATCGATCTGCGCCAGCGCCGCGTCGAGCGCCTTCTGCCTGTCGGTGCTTGCCATTTTCTCGACCAAATCGACTACCTTGGGACTTGCCGCCATGTGGGAGCTCCCTGCCTAGATGGGCCCGAGCGCCGCATCAACAGGGGCTTTTTGTATCAGCTTTGTTCCGCCAGAACAAGAGAGGAACGATACCGGCCTTAAACGGCCCCCACGACGCGCTCGACATCGCCGCCGGTGAACGGCTTGGACAGCACCGGCGCGTTGCGGTGCGCCTCCGGCGGGACGTCGGCGCTGCCGCCGCTCGCGAGCACGAACGGGATGCCGGCGCCCGACAGCGCATCCGCCACCGGCCAGCATGATTCGCCGTCGCGGAGATGCACGTCGAGCACGGCATAGTCGAAGCCGCCCTCGGCCACCCTGACCAGCGCGTCGCCGACATTGTCGACGCTGCCGACGACCTCATGGCCGAGCGTGGCGAGCAGGTCCTCGAGCATCATCGCGATGAGTGGCTCGTCCTCGACGAGCAGAATTCTGCGAGCGGCCCCCATGGTGGCCCGTGCATAGGGCGGGGGCGGGGCGCCGGCCAGTAACATTTGGTTGATGTGGATCAAGATATTGCGAAACAACCCTGCTCTGCGGCGATCGCGCGACGGCTGGCCCGGCGCTAGTTCTGGTTCGCGGCGAGGCCGCCCTTCACCGGCGCCATGGCGAGCACGTCGCGGGCGGCTTCGGCAAGTTGCTGGACCGAGAAGGGCTTGGGGAGGAAGTGGACGCGGTCGAGGTCGATCGACTTGCGCAGCTGCTCCTCGGCATAGCCCGACATGAACAGGATCGGCAGGTCCGGCATCAGCCGGCGGGCGTGCCCGGCCAGCGTCGGGCCGTCCATGCTCGGCATCATCACGTCGGAGATGAGCAGGTCGATCGGGTCGGCATTGGCCTCGAGCATCTCCAGCGCATCCTCGCCGTTCGCCGCCGTGCGCACGCGATAGCCCTGGCGGACCAGCGCGCGCTCGGCGACGGCGCGGACCATGTCCTCATCCTCGACGAGGAGGATGTTGCCGGTGCCCCACAGCTCGGTCGGGCGCTCGCGCACCGGCGCGGCGTCGCCCTCGCTCTCGCCGGTCTTGGCGCTGCGATGGACCGGCAGATACATGACGAACCGCGCCCCGCCCTCCTCGGGCGATTCGGCGAAGATGAAGCCGCCCGACTGCTTGACGATGCCGTAGACGGTGGACAGGCCGAGGCCGGTGCCCTTGCCGACCTCCTTGGTGGTGAAGAAAGGCTCGAAGATGTTGCCGATGATGCTGGCCGGGATGCCGTGGCCGGTGTCCGTCACGGACAGCGCGGTATAGTCGCCGATCGGCATCATCTCATGCCCCATGCGGCGGACTTCGTCGGCCGAGACGGCATAGGTCTGGATGGTCAGCGCGCCGCCATCGGGCATGGCATCGCGGGCGTTGACGGCGAGGTTGACGATCACCTGCTCGATCTGGCCGGGATCGGCACGCACCGCGCCGAGATTGCGGCCGTGCTTGGTGACCAGCGTCATCCGTTCGCCGAGCAGGCGCTTGAGCAGGTTGGAGACTTCCGCGACGACATCGGACAATTGCAGCACCTGCGGGCGCAGCGTCTGCTGACGCGAGAAGGCGAGCAGCTGGCGGGTCAGGCCGGCGGCGCGATTCGAATTATGCTTGATCTGCTGGATGTCGTCATAATCGCTGTCGCCCGGCGCGTGGCGCATCAGCATCAGGTCGCAATAGCCGATGATCGCGGTCAGGATGTTGTTGAAATCATGCGCGACGCCGCCGGCGAGCTGGCCGACCGCCTGCATCTTGGTGGCCTGCGCGACCTGCCGCTTCAGGCGCGATTCCTCGCTATTGTCCTTGAGGCTGAGCAGGATCGCGGCATCGTCGCCGAGGCCGCGCGCCGGCGCGATGGTCAGCGCCACCGGCTCCTCGGCGCGACGCTTGAGGCGGACGGCGACGTCGCCGGGCACCGACTGGCCCATGGCGAAGCGGCGCACGGCGTCCGCCACCACCGCCTTGTCGTCCTTCACCACCAGGTCGCTGGGATAGACCGGCGCCTCTTCAGGGCCGAGGCCGGCGGCCTTGCGGAAGGCGGCGTTGAGGAACAGGAAGCGCCCGTCGCGATCGGCCAGCGCCAGCCCGAGCGGCAGGATGCCGAGCAGGCTTTCCGGATTGGCGCTGTTATTGCTGCTGCTGGCGACCACCTGCACCGGCGGCTTTTCGTCGAGCATCAGGAACAGGCTGGCGCCGGCGCCATCATCCCCCGGCAGTGACATGCGGATGAAGCGCAATGGCGGGCCGGCCGGCTCGGCGGCGAGATGGACCTGATCCTCGCCGCGGGTGGCGAAGAGCTGGGAAAATTCCAGCCCCTCCGGCCGCATGCTGGGCCCGCCGAGCGCGCGCGTCGCGAACAGCGTGTTGCAGGCGAGCAGCCGGCCGTCGGCATCGACCACCGCGGCCATCGCCCCGCCCTCGCCCAGGCCGACGCCGTAGCGCCCCTGGACGATCGCCCGCGCCTCGCCCACCACGTCCAGCGAGCGGGCATGGGCGAAGCGCCAGATGAGGTGATCGTCGCGCCGGCCGGCGCGGGTGACGCGGACGTCGAACAGGCCGTTGGGCCCGGCCAGGCCGATCAGCCGCGCCTCGCCGTCGCGCCAGGCGGAAAGGCCCGCCGCGGCCAGCGCCGCGCCGCCGCCGTCCGGCAGCGACAGGCGCGGCGGCGGTACTAGCCCGCCGAACCAGTGGCCGAAGCTGCCCGAGGCGCAGACCAGCGCATCCTGCTGATTGGTGATCGCCACCGCCTCGCCCTCGTTATCGGCGATGGCGCGGAACAGCGCCCAGTCCGGATCCGACACATCGCGGACACGGCGGACCTGGAGATGCTCGACGACCAGAGCGACCACGGCCAGGGCGAGGAAGGCCGCGACGAAGCCCGCCGCGACCATCTGCTCGCCGAACAGCCAGAGAATGAAGGCAGCCGAGGCAAGTCCCGAGGCGACCACGCCGAAGACAGCGAATCGCAGCACCCGCCGCGAGCGGGTAGGCTCAGGTACGAAGGACGGAAATGGCGACGCCGGCATTATGCGGGACATCTCGGCTTCGTGCCGCAACTCCGTCAAGCAGTTCTGCGGTGAATGTGGTTAACCCCGTCGAAACGGGGCGATACGTCCCAATTCGGATCAGCCTCTGCCGCCATTGCTGCGATGGCCCCATTTGCGGGCCGTCCACAGCCGCCACAACAGCGCGCTGAGGCCGTAGCCGATCAGGCCGAGGGCGAGCGAAATCAGCAGCAGGCCGGTGAGCAGCGCAGGCGCCGCTTCCGACAATAGCCAGCGGCCATAGGCCGACAGCGGCGCGTGGCCGGCATAGAGCGCCCATACCGCCGCCATCGTCGCGTTCGAGCCGAGCAGCCAGTTGCCCACCCCCAGCGAGGTGGCGAGGATGAACGGCGTGGTGCCGGGATTGGACAGGAACGTCATTCCCGCCGCGATCGGGATGTTGCCGCGCACCGGAATGCAGGCGAGCGCCGCCCCGACGATCTGCAGCCCGGGGATCATGACGAAGATGCCGACCACCGTGCCGAGGGCGACGCCGCGCGGCACCGAGCGGCGGGTGAAGCGCCACAGCTCCGGACGGAGGACGAGATGGGCGACCGGACCGATCAGGCGGCTCTGCTCGAAGCTCTCGCGAGTGGGCATGTGCCGGCTGAACCAGCGGGCGAGCCGGCCGAGGCGCTCGCTCATCCGCGATCGCGAAGCAGGCGGGCCTGCTCGCGCTTCCAGTCCCGCTCGCGCTCGGTGTCGCGCTTGTCGTGGAGCTTCTTGCCCTTGGCCAGCGCCAGCTCGACCTTGGCACGGCCACGCGCGTTGAAATAGACCGACAACGGGATCAGCGTCATCCCCTCGCGCGAGACGGCGATGTGCAGCTTGTTGATCTCGCGCTCGTGCAGCAGCAGCCGGCGCGGGCGCTTGGGCTCGTGGTTGAAGCGGTTGCCGTGACTGAATTCGGGAATGTTGGCGTTGATCAGGTTGACCACGCCATCCTTCACCTCGGCATAGCTTTCGGCGATAGAACCTTCACCGAAACGGAGCGATTTCACCTCCGTGCCGGTGAGCGCGATGCCGGCCTCGAAGAATTGCTCGAGGAAATATTCGTGCCGGGCGCGCCGATTCTCGGCGACCACCTTCTTCTTGTCGAACTCGACCGGACGCGGACGGGCCATCAGCTCAGATCAGGCCCGCATGCGCCAGCGCCTCGTCCACCGCCTTGCGGCTGGCAGCGGACGGCCAGGTCATCGGCAGGCGCAGATCGGTGGGGAAGCCGGGGCGGGTCACGGAAAGCGCATATTTGGTCGGCCCGGGTGAAGCATCGCTGAACAGCGCCGCGTGCAGCGGGTAGAGCCGGTCCTGCAACGCCAGCGCCTCCGACCAGCGGCCGTCGAGGCAGGCCGCCTGGAACGCGGCGCAAAGACCCGGGGCGACATTGGCGGTGACCGAGATGCAGCCCACCCCGCCCATCGCCATGAAGCCGAGGGCCATGTCGTCATTGCCGGACAGCTGGCAGAAGTCGGTGCCGCAGGCGAGCCGCTGGGCGCTCGCCCGGGCGGGCACGCCGCTTGCGTCCTTGACGCCGACGATGGTCGGCAGCTCGGCCAGCCGGCCCATCGTCTCGACGCTGATGTCGGTGACGGTGCGCGCCGGCACGTTGTAGATCACGATCGGCAGGTCGCACTGCTCGGCCAGAAAGGTGAAATGGGCGACCAGCCCGTCCTGATTGGGGCGGTTGTAATAAGGCAGCACGACCAGCGCCGCGTCCGCACCCGCCGCCTGGGCGTGGCGCATATGCTGGAGCGCGACCATCGTGTCGTTGGAGCCGCAGCCGGCGATCACCGGCACGCGCCCCGCCGCCTGCTCGACGCAGACCGAGACGACGCGGTGATGCTCCTCGATCGACATGGTGGCGCTTTCGCCGGTGGTGCCGCAGGGCACCAGCCCGGTCGAGCCCTCGGCGATCTGCCAGTCGATGAAAGCGCGGAACGCCGCCTCGTCCACCATGCCGTCACGGAACGGCGTGACCAGCGCCGGAATGGAACCGCGAAACATCTCGACCTTCTCTCCTTCACCCCGCGGACATTCGCGGGCATAAGGTGTTCGTTCGACGCCTGATAAGGACGCCGTCCGCGTTATGTCCAGTATGCCGAAGAAGCTCGTCCTGCCGGCAGCCCTGATCGCATCGGTCGCGGCTGCCGCCACCTATCAGACGGATTGGCCGGGCGCCAGCGCGCCTGTCGTCAACGGTCCGTCCGCGCCGCTGGCGCTCAATGCCGCCCCGAGGGCGGTGGTCAACGATCCCGCGATCGGCATTGCCGTCGGCGAATGGAATCGGCTTAGGCAGAGCGACGCCCTGCCCTTTTCCGATTACGCCGCGTTCCTCATCGCCCATCCCGGCTGGCCGGGGGAGACGGCGCTGCGCCGCGCCGCCGAAAAGGCGATCCGCGTCGATCAGGAGCAGCCGGCGCAGGTCATCGCGCTCTTCCAGCGAATGCCGCCGTTGAGCGGCGTCGGCCACGCCCGTTATGCCGACGCGCTGATGGCCACCGGCCGCGCCGAAGAGGCGCGGGGCGAGGCGCGCGCGGCGTGGACCGGGGGCGGCCTGCCCGCGGAGGAAGAGGCGCGCGTGCAGTCCCGCTACGGGGCGGCCTTCACCGCCGAGGATCAGGACAAGCGCATGGAGCGGCTGCTCTGGGATCGCGCGGCGGGCGCGGCGAGCCGGCAGCTCGCCTTCGTCTCGGCGGCGCGCCAGCCGCTCTATGCCGCGCGCCTCGCCATGCAGATGCGCAGCCCGCAGGCGGATTCGCTGGCCGAGGCGCTGCGCCCGGCGGCGGATCGCGATCCCGGCTTCGAGCTCGATCGCGCGATGTGGCTGCGCGACACGGCGCGCTCGCCCGAGGCGCGCGCCTATCTCGCGCGCAGCGGCGTCGTCTATGACGGCCTGCCCTTCGATCCCGAGAAATGGCTGGAGGGAATGCTGACGATCGCCCGGGGCGCCGCCGCCGACAGCCAATGGTCGCTGGCCTATGGCATCGCGGCACGGCTCGATGCGGCGTTCCCGGCCGGCACCAATGTCCGCGAGCGCACGGCCGGCGAACGCGACGACTATACCAGCCTCGCCTGGCTGGGCGGCTATACCGCCTTCAAGCGGCTGGCGCGGCCGGCCGACGCGATGGGGATGTTCGCGCGCTATGCGGCTGCCTCGCGGACGCCGCAGAGCCAGTCCAAGGGCCAATATTGGGCGGGACGCGCCGCCGCCGCGGCCGGGCAGCAGCCGGAGGCGACGAGCTGGCTGACGCAGGCGGCGAGCCATTATGACCAGTTCTACGGCCAGCTCGCCAGTGAGCGGCTCGGCAAGCCGCTCCCGCTCCCGTCGCCGCCGTCGGTGATGGCGGTGACCCCCACGGCGCAGGCGGCGTTCGACGCCAATGAGCTGGTCCGCGCGGTGCGCTGGCTCGGGCAAAACGGCCGGTGGCAGGATCAGACCCAGTTCGTCCGCGCTATCGCCGCCAGCCTCAAGGACGAGGGCGACCATCTGCTGGCGACGCGCCTCGCGGTCGAACTGGCGCGGCCGGACCTGGGAGTGATGGTCGCCCGCGCCGCACGGCTGGACGGATCGACCGATTATGCGCGCTCCGGCTTTCCGGAGGTGAAGCTGCCCGCATCGCTTTCCTATCAGTGGGTGATGGTCCATTCGATCGCGCGGCAGGAAAGCCAGTTCGACCGCGAGGCGATCTCGGTGGCCGGCGCGCGCGGGCTGATGCAGCTGATGACGCCGACCGCGCGGCAGACCGCGAGCAAGGCCGGCATTCCCTTCGATGCCGGCCGGCTGACCAGCGACCCGGCCTATAACATGGCGCTCGGCTCGGCCTATTTCGCGGAGCTGCTCGATCGCTTCGGCGGCAATCATGTGCTGGCGGTGGCGGCCTATAATGCCGGGCCTGGCAATGTCGCCAAGTTCATCCGGGCCAATGGCGACCCGCGCGATCCGGGCGTCGACGTGGTCGACTGGATCGAGGCCATCCCGTTCACCGAGACGCGCGGCTATGTGCAGCGCGTACTCGAAAATGCCGTGGTCTACGACCTGATGAACCCCGACAAGGCGCGCATGCGGGTCTCGGCGAACCGGCTGTCGGCTTATCTGGGCAAGACCAGCGCGGGGTGACCGCTCGCGCCGACAGGCGATGCTGCCGCTATCGTCCGCGCGCTTGTGGAGGCATGGACCCCGGATCAAGTCCACGGTGACGGTATCGGGTGGAGCGGCGTTTGGCGGGGCGGAGTGGCCGTTGCCGGACGCCCCGGCTAGAAGGCCCGGATGGACCGCCCCAATTACATCACGCCCGCCGGCTTCGCGGCGCTGCGCGCCCGCTACGAGACGCTGTTCGCCGTGGAGCGGCCGAAGCTGGTCGAGACGATCAGCTGGGCGGCAGGCAATGGCGATCGATCCGAGAATGGCGATTACATCTATGGCCGCAAGAAATTGCGCGAGATCGACCGCGAGCTGGGCTGGCTGTCCAAGCGGATGAAGGCGGCCAAGGTCGTCGATCCTGCCCAGCAGGAGGATCGGAGCCGCGCATGGTTCGGTGCCACCGTGACCATCGCGGACGATGACGACAAGGAGCGCACCGTCACCCTCGTCGGCGAGGACGAGGCCGATGCCTCCGCCGGGCGGATCAGCTGGCGTTCGCCGCTGGCGCGGGCGTTGCGAGGGGCCGCGCTAGGCGACCTGCGCAGCGTCGTGCTGCCGGCCGGGACCAAGGATTATGAAGTGGTCGCGATCCGCTATCCGGACTGAGTGACAAGGCAGTTTCGCCTGTCATGGAAATGCGGCAGGTTGGCGCATCGCAAAAAGAGGAGAGGTCCATGCGCCGGAGTCTGATCGCCCTATTGATGTTGACCGCCACCGCCAGCGCTGCCCCCGCGCTGGCGCAGGCGCCGGCCAACGTCACCACCGCCCTCGCCGCGCCGTCCCGCGCCAAGGACGCGACCGAGGACGCGCGCCGGCATCCCGCCGAAATCCTCACTTTCGCCGAGGTCAAGCAGGGCCAGACCGTCGCCGATCTGGTGCCGGGCGGCGGCTATTGGACGCGCATCTTCTCGGGCGCGGTCGGGCCGCGCGGCCATGTCTATTCGGTGTGGCCGGACACGATGGCCGGCGCCGGCAAGCCCGGCGAGGCGCGGGTCAAGGCGCTCGGCGAGGAGAAGATGGCCAATAACGAGCAGCTCGTGGTGCCGTTCGGGGCCTTCGCGCTGCCGAAGCCGGCCGACGTCATCTTCACCTCGCAAAACATTCACGATTTCCCGAACCCGGGCTTCGGCAGCCTCGATCTGACGGCGTTCGGCAAGCAGGTGCTGGCGGCGCTGAAGCCCGGCGGCCGCTTCATCGTCATCGACCATGCCGGCGCCCCCGGTACCGGCCAGACCCAGACCGGCACGCTCCACCGCATCGAGGCGGCGCATGTCCGCCAGGCGCTGGAGACGGCGGGCTTCCGCTATGCCGGCGCCAGCAACGCGCTCGCCAATGCCGAGGACGACCATACGCTGCGCGTGTTCGACCCGGTGCTGCGCGGGCATACCGACCAGTTCGTGATGGCCTTCGTCAAGCCGCGGTGAGCTGACCGCTTCCCGTGCCACGGCCATGCCGGACCCGGCCCAGCCAGCCATCCACGAGCCTCTGCGCTCACGGAGAGTTGGCTGGACCGGGTTGCGGGCCGTCACGGGGGCGCGTCCGCCGGTCCACTCGTGATGCTGGACTGGGGGCAGCATCCACCCCGCCTCGACCCGAGGGCGCCGTGACGCGGTGAACCCCTCGAACAAGTCTGTCCTGAGCCTGACGAAGCATGCGCCGTCCCGCTCACCGCGTCGGAGCGTGGAAGTCGGGCGGCTTGCCGGCGATCCAGCGCAGGAACCGGGCGATCGCCGGTAGTGCGCGCAGCGCGTCGAGCGTCGGATAGAGGCGGGCGAGGTCGCGGTTGGGCACGGCGGCGTGGATCGCCCGATGGCAGATCGGGTGAAGCGGCACCGTGTCGCGGCCGCCCTCCGACCTGGGCACGACGTGATGCCATTCGACGCGCCGGCCGAGCGGGCGTCGGCAGAGCGCGCAGGCGGACGGCGCCGCCTCGCCCCCGCCCGCCGCCGGCGTCTCACCCCGCCAGCGCACCGCGCGGCGGCCGACCATCAGCCGAATATCGCCTTGCCGAGCCTCTCGACGGCTTCGTCCGGCCTGGGAGGGGTCATGTCGACGCCCTGCTCGAGCGCCTCGGCGATGGCGGTCAGCGCGGCGATGCGCGCCGCCTTCTTGTCATTGCCGTCGATCACGATCCATGGCAGGTCCGCGCGATCGAACATGTCGTGCATGGCGTCGAGATAATCCGCCCGGCGCGCGCGGTTGCGGAAATCGTCCGGGCCGATCTTCCAGCGCTTCCACGGATGGTCGAGCCGCTCGCGCAGGCGCTTGTCCTGCACGGCCTGCGTGACGTGCACGAACAGCTTGATGAAGGTCGTGCCCTCGGCGAGCTGGGTGCGCTCGAAGGCGTTGATCTCGGCATAGGCGCGGCGCCATTCCGCCTCGCTGGCAAAACCCTCGACCCGCTCGACCAGCACGCGGCCATACCAGGTCCGATCGAACACCGAGATTTCACCGTCGGTCGGCAGTCCGGCCCAGAAACGCTGGAGGAAATGCTGCTCTTTCTCGATGCCGTTGGGCGCGCCGATCGGCCACACCTCGAAGCCGCGCGGGTCCCAGCCGGCAGTCAGCCGCTGGATGATGCCGCCCTTGCCGGCCGCGTCCCAGCCCTCGATCGCGATCACCGCCCGCTGTTTGTGGACAATGTGGGCGACCTGGATATGGCCGAGGCACTTCTGTATCTGCTTCAGCGCCTCGTCATAATCGCCGTTGAAGGGCCGCCCCTCCTCATAGTCGGAGAGGCGGACCGGCTTCACGCCTTGGGCCCGTCGACGACGCGGATGGAGAGTTCGCGCAGTTGCTTGGGCGTCGCGGGCGCCGGCGCGCCCATCATCAGGTCCTCCGCCTTCTGGGTCATCGGGAAGACGATCACCTCGCGGATATTGGGCTCATCGGCGAGCAGCATGACGATGCGGTCGATGCCCGGGGCAGAGCCGCCGTGCGGCGGCGCGCCGCACTTGAAGGCGTTGATCATGCCGGCGAAATTGGTGTCGACCTCCTCGCGGCCATAGCCGGCGATCTCGAACGCCATGTACATGATCTCCGGCTTGTGATTGCGGATCGCGCCGGACGACAGCTCCACGCCGTTGCAGACGATGTCATACTGATAGGCGAGGATGTCGAGCGGGTCCTTCGTCTCCAGCGCCTCCAGCTCGCCCTGCGGCATCGAGAAGGGGTTGTGGCTGAAGTCGATCTTCTTGTTGTCCTCGTCATATTCGAACATCGGGAAGTCGACGATCCAGCAGAATTCGAAGCGCTTCGGGTCGATCAGCCCCAGTTCCTCGCCCACGCGGGTACGGGCGAGGCCGGCGAGCTTGGCGGCCTGCGCCTCCTTGCCGGCGGCGAAGAACACGCCGTCGTCCGGGCCGAGGCCGAGCGCCTCGGCGATCGCCTGCATGCCCGCCTCGCCGTGGTTCTTGGCAATGGGGCCGCCGAACTCGCCGCCCTTGCGCGTGGCATAGCCCAGGCCGGCAAAGCCCTCGGACTGGGCCCAGCTGTTCATGTCGTCGAAGAATTTGCGGCTCTTCTCGGCGGTCCCCGGCGCGGGGATGGCGCGGACCACGTCGCCGCCCTCGACGATCGAGGCGAAGCGGCCGAAGCCGGAGCCCTGGAACAGCGCCGAGACGTCGGAGATCTCGATCGGGTTGCGCAGGTCCGGCTTGTCATTGCCGTATTTCAGCATCGATTCCCGATAGGGGATGCGGCGGAAGGGCAGCGGCGAGACCTGACGGCCCTTGCCGTCGAAATCGGCGAACTCCTCGAAGATGCCGTGCAGCACCGGCTCGATCGCAGCGAACACGTCTTCCTGGGTGACGAAGCTCATTTCGAAATCGAGCTGGTAGAATTCGCCCGGGCTACGATCGGCGCGCGCGTCCTCGTCGCGGAAGCAGGGCGCGATCTGGAAATAACGGTCGAAGCCGGCGACCATCAGCAGCTGTTTGAACATCTGCGGCGCCTGCGGCAGCGCGTAGAACTTGCCGGGGTGGACCCGGCTCGGCACCAGATAATCGCGCGCGCCCTCGGGGCTGGAAGCGGTGAGGATCGGCGTCTGGAACTCGGTGAAGCCCTGGTCGATCATGCGGCGGCGGATCGAGGCGATCACCTGGGAGCGCAGCACGATATTCTTGTGGATGCGCTCGCGGCGGAGATCGACGAAGCGATAGCGCAGGCGAATGTCCTCCGGATAATCCGCCTCCCCGGCCACCGGCAGCGGCAGCTCCTGCGCGGCCGACTGGACGACCACCTCGCGCGCGCGGACCTCGATCGCCCCGGTCGGCAGATTGGCGTTGGCCGCCTCCGCGGCGCGCTTCACCACGTCGCCGGTGACGGTGACGACGCTCTCCGCGCGCAGGGATTCGAGCGCCTTGAACACCGGCGAATCCACGTCCGAGACGATCTGGGTGATGCCATAATGATCGCGCAGATCCACGAACAGCAGCCCGCCATGGTCGCGCACGCGATGAACCCAGCCGGACAGGCGGACGCTCGCGCCGGCATCGGCCTCGCGGAGCTGGGCGCAATTATGGGTGCGATAGGCGTGCATTATGGCGATCTCTGGCATGAATTCAGGAGCGCCCGCGCTTTCCCCTCAACCAGCGCTTTGTCAACCCGGCGAGCGGCGCTATGGGGCTCGACGATGATAATCCACCCGCTGATCGACGACAGCCAGACCCTCGCCCAGCTCTGCGCCCGCCTTGCGAAGTCCGACTTCGTGGCGGTCGATACCGAGTTCATGCGGGAGAACAGCTATTGGCCAGACCTTTGCCTGATCCAGATAGCCGATGGCAACGAAGCCGCCGCAATCGATCCCAAGGCGCCCGGGCTGGATCTCAACCCCCTTCTCGACCTGCTCGTCAGCAATGAGGACGTGCTGAAGGTGTTCCACGCCGGCGGCCAGGATCTCGAGATCATCCACAACATGACTGGCAAGACGCCGCACCCGCTGTTCGATACCCAGGTGGCGGCGATGGCGCTCGGCATGGGCGAGCAGGTCGGCTATTCCAGCCTCGTCGAAAGCTGGCTCGGCGTAAAGCTCGACAAGGGCGCGCGCTTCACTGACTGGGCGCGCCGGCCACTCGACAGGCGCCAGCTCGAATATGCCATCGGCGACGTGACTTATCTGGTGAAGGTCTTCCCGAAGCTTCTCGCCCGCCTGCACAAGACCGGGCGCGGCGAATGGCTCGACCAGGAGATGGAGCGGCTGGCCGATCCGTCGAGCTATGTGAACGATCCGGACACCGCCTGGCAGCGGCTGCGCGCGCCGACCCGCAAGGCGGAAGTGCTCGGCCGGCTGCGCGCGCTGGCGGCATGGCGCGAGCGCGAGGCGCAGAGCAAGGACCTGCCGCGCGGGCGCATCGCCAAGGATGAGACGCTGGCCGACCTCGCCAGCCACCCGCCGCGGGTGCAGGCGGACCTCGCCAAGGTGCGTGGCCTGTCCGGCGGCTGGGCGACGAACGATATCGGCAAGCGGCTGCTCGCGGCGCTGGCCGATGCGCAGCCTCTGACCGACGAGGAGATGCCGGCGCGCGAGGATCGCAAGCCCGGCCTCGGCAAGGACGGCGCGCTCGTCGCGGACCTGCTCAAGCTGCTGCTCAAGATCCGCGCGCGCGACACCGACGTCGCGCCGAAGCTGATCGCGCGCAGCGACGATCTTGAGCTGCTCGCCGCCGGCAAGCGCGACGGCATCCCCTTCCTCACCGGGTGGCGCTACGACCAGTTCGGCCGGGACGCGCTCGATCTGGTCGAGGGCCGGCTGGCCTTCGCGGTGCGCAATGGCCGCCTGTGCATGACGCGGACCGAAGAGGGGCAATAGTCAGCGCGCGGGAGCAGGGCCGGCCGCGGATTCCTGCCGTCCTCATGCTGAGCCCGGTTCGGCAGCCAGCCGGCCACGGGCTCCGGCGATCGCGGCCGAGCCGATCGCGAAACGGGTTCAGGGTGACGGATCGCGTCCCGGCAGGGCGGAGCGACTAGGGCGTCACCACCTCCGGACGCATGCCGAAGGCGAGGGCCAGCGCCTTGTGGCGACGTTCGACGGCTTCGCCATAGAGCGCCAGATCGCCCCTCGCGAGATGGAGGACGACGCTGCCCCGCCCCAGCGCCAGCCGGCTCGCCTCCAGCGGGGGGGCGACTCCGCCGGACAGGCGTTGGGCGAGGCGCATCGCCAGGCCCCAGCGCACCGCGCGGCTGATCTCCTCGTCAGTGCAGACGCGCTGCACGATGTCGGAGCCGGTGGTGCCGCCGAAGCTGGTGAACAGCGCTTGCCCCATCATGCCGCGGCCCCGCGCGTCGACGCCGACCCAGTTGCCGTGCAGCGCCGTCTCCAGTCCGCGCTCGGCACGGAAATCGGGATGGGCACGCCAGCCGACATCGCCGAGCAGGCAGGCGGCGTGGCGCAGCCGCTCGTCGGCGGGCGTCTCGCCGGCGAACAACGGCGCGATCCAGCGGTGGAGGAGGTCGCCATGTTCGGGGAAGCGCCCTTGCCGGCGACCTTCCTCGCGCGTCGCCTCGATCAGCGGATCGGCGTCGCGCAGCTCGGGCGGCAGCGCATTGTGGAGCAGCCCCTCGCGCAGACCATAGGCCGAGACGATCAGCGCGCTGGAGCCGAGCTGCTTGACCAGCATCGCCAGCAGCGCGGCGGCATCGGGCAGGCTCGGCGCGCGGCTCGACGATATGGCCGGGATCGCCTTCAGCCGGCGCTTGTCGAGGCGCGCCAGCACGCGGACGAGATAGGCGGCATTATCCGGCGCCATGCAATACTGGTGGACGATCGGCAGCCGGTAGCCGGTGAGGTGCATGTCGAGCAGCGCCAGCGCGCGCCACGAGCCGCCGATCATGTAGAAGGGCAGCCCCTGCCCCCGCCCGCCCCAGCCGCCCTGTTTCAGCGCCTTGCCGACGACCTGCGCCAGCGAGCGGCCGCCGCGCTTGCGGATCGCCGCCACGCGCAGCACGCCGAGCGGGAAGGACGCACGTTCGGCGATGCGGCCGGCGGAGACACGGACGAGCTCGAGGCTGCCGCCGCCAAGATCGCCGACGATGCCGTCGGCATCGGGAATGCCGGCGAGCAGCCCCTCGGCCGAAAGCGAGGCCTCCTCCTCGCCGGACAGCAGCCGCACCGGCAGGCCGATGCCGGCGAGCCGATCGAGCAGCACATGGCCGTTGGAGGCATCGCGCACCGCGGCCGTGGCGACGGTGGTGAGGTCGGTGACCCCCATCTCCTCGGCGAGGCGCGCGAACCGGGCGAGCGCGGTGATGGCGCGATCCAGCGCTTCGGCGTCGATCGCGCCGGTGGCGGCAAGGCCGCGGCCAAGCCCGGCCATGACCTTCTCGTTGAACAGGATCGAGGGGATGCGCGCCTGCCCCTCATAGACGACGAGGCGGATCGAATTGGAGCCGATATCGATGATGCCGACGCGCCCCGGCCGGGCGGTCTCCGGCGCGGGCTGCTTGCCACGGGTGAGGGCGGATCCGAGCACGAGGCGTCCCTTAAAGGGTGATTTCGGTTGAGTCAGTTGTTTTCCCATCCCGACGTCCGTCCGCTTCGAGCGTGTCGAGAACCACGCCACCAATGCTCGACGCGCTCGAAGCGAACCGTTGACGAGGAGCTCAGCCCCCGCGGCGCAGCTTCAGCGTCGGCACCGCCTCGCTGGTCTTGATCGCGTTGCCGCGGCCCGAGAGCGAGGGGTTGGTCATGAAGTAGCGGTGGAGGTTGAACGGCCGGGCGCCGCCCTTCATCCGCTCGTAGCTGCCGTCGGCGCGCAGCCGCCAGCTCTGCTCGCTGTCGAGGAGATTGGCCACCATCACCTGATCCAGCACCTGCGCGTGCACCGTCGCATTCTCGATCGGCAGCAGATATTCGACGCGCCGGTCGAAATTGCGGGGCATCCAGTCGGCCGACGAGATCAGCACCCTCGCCTGCGGATTGGGCAGCGCCGCGCCATTGCCGAAGCAGATGATACGGCTGTGCTCCAGGAAGCGGCCGACCACCGATTTCACCCGAATATGCTCGGACAGCCCGGGCACCTCGGGGCGCAGGCAGCAGATGCCGCGCACGATCAGATCGATTTCCACGCCGGCGGCAGAGGCGCGGTACAGCTTCTCGATGATCGCGGGATCGACCAGCGAGTTCATCTTTGCCCAGATCGCCGCCGGCTGGCCGGCCAGCGCATTGTCGATCTCGACGTCGATCAGGCGGGCCAGCTCGTCGCGCAGGCCGTGAGGCGAGATGGTGAGCAGCTCCAGCCCCGTCGGCTCGACATAGCCGGTGATGTAGTTGAACAGCTGCGCCGCATCGCGCCCGGCCCGCGCATCGGCGGTGAAGAAGCTAAGGTCGGTGTAGATGCGCGCCGTCACCGGATGATAATTGCCGGTGCCGAAATGACAGTAGGTGCGATAGCCATTCTCTTCGCGGCGGACGACCATCGACACCTTGGCGTGGGTTTTCCAGTCGATGAAGCCATAGACCACCTGCACGCCGGCCCGCTCGAGCTGCGCCGCCCACATCAGGTTCTGCTCCTCGTCGAAGCGGGCCTTCAGCTCGACGACGGCGGTGACGGATTTGCCGGCCTCGGCGGCGTCGACCAGCGCGCGGATGATCGCGGACTGCTTGCCGGCGCGGTATAGCGTCTGCTTGATCGCCACCACGTCCGGATCGCGCGCCGCCTGCTGGAGAAAGGCGATGACCACCTCGAAACTCTCATAGGGGTGGTGGATGACGATGTCCTTGTCGCGGATCGCCGCGAAGCAATCGCCGCCATGCTCGCGGATGCGTTCCGGGAAACGCGGGCTGAACGGCGTGAACTTCAGGTCCGGCCGGTCCTCGTCGACGAGCTGGGCGAGATCGGCGATGCCGAGCACGCCGTCCGCCTCGGACACGATCGCGGCGGTGCCGGCCTCCTGGAGCACCAGCTTTTCGAGGGCGTCGGGCATGCGCGCTTCCATGCGCAGGCGGATGACGCGGCCGCGCCGCCGGCGCTTGATCGCCGAGCGGAAGTAGCGGACGAGATCCTCGGCCTCCTCCTCCACCTCGATGTCGCTGTCGCGGATGATGCGGAAGGCGCCGGAGCCGCGCACCTCATAGCCCGGGAACAGCACCCGCACATAGCGCCGCACCAGCGCCTCGATCGGGATGTAGCGGGCAGGGTCGTCCGGTCCGGAGCCCTTGCCGGGCAGCCGGACGAAACGCGGCAGCGTCGCCGGGACCATCAGCAATTCCTGGATCGGCTGGCCGTCGGAAATCCGCTTCAGGTCGAAGACGAGGCTGAAGCCCTTGTTCGGGATGAACGGAAAGGGATGGGCCGGATCGAGCGCCTGGGGGGTGAGGACCGGGAAGATCTGCTCGTGGAAATGCTTTTCCAGCCACTTGTCGGCGTCGGCCTCCAGCGGATCCTTGTCGTCGATGACGAGGATGCCGGCGGCGGCCAGCTCGCGGCGGAGCTGGCGCCATACCGTCTGGTGATTGGCCATCAGGCGGTTTGCCGCCTCCGTCACCTCGTCGAGCTGCTGGGTGGGGGTGAGGCCGTCGGCGGAGTGCAGCTCGACCCCTTCCAGTTGCTGGCCGCGCAGGCCGGCGACGCGGACCATGAAGAATTCGTCGAGGTTGTTGCTGGAGATGGACAGGAAGCGCAGCCGTTCGAGCAGCGGATGGGCCGGGTTGCAGGCCTCGTCGAGCACGCGGCGGTTGAACGCCAGCCAGGACAGCTCGCGGTTGAAATAGCGCTCGCGCGGGGCAACCGGCGGCGTTGGTTCCGGGAGCGGCTCGGGCGTGTGCTCGGCGACGGTGATGGGCCTCGGTTCTTCCATAGTGCCGAGCAATCTAGCGCTGCTTCTATGTCTCGTCGATGACACCGGCCGCTTCGAGCGCGCGCCGGGCCAGCGGCACGGTCAGACGCTGGCGGCGGGCGAGCATCTCGGCATCGAGTATCTCCACCGCGCGCAGCACGCCGACATAGCTGCGCTCGATGCGGGTGGCGAGCCAGCGAGCCACCTCCGGCGGCAGCACCAGCCCGCGCCGGGCGAGCAGCCGCTCGACCAGCGCGAGGATCAGCGCGTCGTCCGGCTCCTGGAGGCGCGCGACCGGCGTGGCAGCGAGGCGCGAGGCGAGATCGGGCAGTGCCACGCGCCAGCCCGGCGGGGGCGCGTCGGCGATGATGAGCAGCGGGCGGCGCGCCTCCTGCGCGTGGTTCCAGGCGTGGAAGATCGCTTCCTCCTCCTGGCGCTCGGCGTCGTCGATCAGCCGTCCGCCGGTCTTGGCGGCGAAGATGCGGCCGAGCAGCGAGCGGCCCGACTTGCGCGGACCGACGAGGATCGTCGCCTTGACCGGCCACAGCCCGACATGGCCGAGATGGCGCAGCACTTCGGCATTTGCGGACGAGGCGATGAAGGCATCCTCACGCTCCTCCGCCGGCCAGTCGAGCGGGAGGGCGATCTGGCTCATCGCGGCTGGGGCGTGGGCGCCGTCGGTGCGGGCGCGGCGGCGGCAGGCGCCGGTGGCGGGGCAGCGGGTGCCGGCGCCGCCGGGGGCGCCCCGCGCCGGATGCGCAGCACCCCGCCGGCATCCTCCAGCCTCAGCCCGTGCGCGGCAAGCGCCGCGGCGAGCGCGCCCTGATCGCCCGCGAAACCGATATGGACGAGAGAGATGCCGCCCACGGCGAGGCTGGTGACGCCGGCCGACGAGACCCCCGGCGCGGCACGGATCGCCGCCTCGATCGCGCCGACCGAAGCCGCATCAGGGGTCTCGACCTGAACGGTGAAGCTCTGCGCGGCGGCCGACGGGGTGGCAACGACCTCGGCAAGCGGATCGCCCTCGCCGCCGCCCTCGCCGCCCGGCACGACGTCGGGCGGCGCCGTCTCGCGGATGGCGAGCGACTTGTCGGGGTTGAGGCGGCCGGCGTTGAGCGCGTCGGTGTAGATCGCGTCGATGCGGCGCACGCCCTCGTCGAGGGTCGCGGGCAGCGCGCGGATATTGGGCGCGGTGAGGGTGAAGCCGCCGAGCAGGGTGGCGTCCGCGCCGTGCCGCGCGGTGAAGCGGGCGATCACCGGGCCGCCGGGCCATTGCCGTTGCAGCGCCACCTCCGGCACGACGACGTCGGCGGCGCCGTAAAGGTCGATCAGCATCCGCCACCAGCGGCGACCGGGCCGCCGGCTCTGGGCGACGTTGAGCAGCAGCGGATCGACGCCAGTGCCGACGGGGCGTACATAATCGATGGCGCTGGCGCCGGAGCGGAACCGCGCCCAGGCCTTCTGCCATTCGGTGCGGCTCTCGAAGGTCTGGAAGGTGCCGCCGGACCACATCACCGGGATGACCAGCATCGGCGCCGAGCGGGTGAAGTTGCCGCCGACGCCAAGCAGCCGTCCGGCGCGGGCGCGATCGAACTGCACGCCGAGCTTCGCGACATAGCGGTGGACGCCGATCTGCTCCTCCTCGACGAGGATGCCGGCAACGATCGAATCGAGCGTCGCATCCGGCAGCGTCGGCCCGGCAGCGCCATCGTGCAGCTTCGCCCACAGCATCTTCCAGCCGCGCCGCTGCGCTTCGCGCCAGCCGGCCATGCGGGCCGCGTCGGCATTACGCCCGCCGGCATCGACGGCGATGCCCAGCACCTCGTAATTGGAGGTGGAATCGACCGGCGCGACGCCGCGCTCCCCTTCCTCGATCTGTGCGGTGACGGTGGTGACCGCGGCAAGCCCGGCCAGCGCGGCGACGCAGGCAGCGGCGATCCAGACCGGGCGGGGGCCATGTAAGCGAAGGGCGAACGTCACGCGCGCCCTTCTGGCCGGTCAGCGCGGGGATGTGAAGCCCCCGGTTGCGTCGACGCCGGATAGCGCGCCGTCATGTTGAACCCTTCGACAGGTGGACGGACGACGGGCCCTTCGCGCGCGGTGCGAAAGGGCGCGCCTACAGCCGGCGCGCGGTGATGATCTTCACCGGCTTGATCAGCATCTGGCCCTTCATCGCGCCGCGGCCAGCCTTGGGATCGACGCGGCCGTTGAGGATCTTCTTCACCACCGGCATCCCGCTGACGACATGGCCGAAGGCGGCGTAGCCGGCATTGTCGCCCTTGCCCCGGGGATTGGCATCCATGCTCGGCGCCGGACCGACGAGGATGAAGAACTCCCCCATCGCCGTGCCCGGCGTGTTGCGCGCCATCGACAGCGTCCCGTCGACATGATGCAGGCCGGTCTTGGTCGTCGGCTCGTGCGGAATGGCAGGGAGCAGGCGACGGAAATCATTGTTGCGGGTGCCGCCCTGGATCAGGCCCTGCCCGAGCCGGTTGCGCGCGGCACGATAGAAATTGGTGTCGTCCAGCCGCTTCTGATCGACGTAGCGCAGGAAATTGCCGGCGGTGATCGGCGCCTGCTTCTCGGCGACCTCGACGACGATCCGCCCCTCGCTGGTCTCGATCGCGACCCGCGGCGCCCGGCCCGGCGGAGCGGCGGCGGTGAGCGCGAACAGGGCGAGGACGAAGACAGACGTGCGGCGGATCATCGGGCAGTGGCTCCCCGTGTGGACAGGACTTGCAGCAAGGTGCGCTGGAATTCGGCCGGCGCTTCGACCTGCGGGGAATGGCCGAGGCCCTCCATGCGGACAAGCCGGGCGCCCGGAATGCGCGGCACCACCTCCTCGGCCAGCGCCGGGATCGAGCCCGGCGCGGCGCGGACGGCGCGCGGCGGCCCTTCGTGGCGGGCACCGGTGCCGTCGAGCATGCCGATGATGAAGCTGGTCGGCACGCGCAGCCGGTCGAGTTCGTAGATCACCGGCTGGGTCTGCAATATGTCGCTGGTGCGCGCCTGGGCGATGGCGATGCGGCGGCGGCCCTCGCCCTGATACATGCCGGCGCGCATCGTCACCCAGCGATCATAGTCGGGCCGCCATTCACCATGATAATAGGCGGCGAGCTGATAGGCCTTGATGCTCTCGAAGCTGGTGCGCATCTCGGTGGCGAGGAGCTGGGGCAGCGGCGTGTAGCTGCTGCCGTCGGTCAGCCGGTCGTTGAGGCCAAGCGGGGCGACGAGGATGAGCTGCTCGACCCGCTCCGGATGCATCAGCGCGAGGCGGGCGGCGAGCTGGCCGCCCATCGAATGGCCGACCACCGTCACCCGGGTCAGGCCGCGGGCCTGAAGCAGCTTCAGCGTCATGTCGGCCAGCGCCTGGAAGCTGTACTGGAAATCCTCGGGCTTGGAGGATTTGCAGAAGCCGATCTGGTCGGGCGCGATCACGCGGTAGCCGGCGTCGGCCAGCGCGCGCGCCGTTTCGTACCAGGTGGCGGCGCAGAAATTCTTGCCGTGGAGAAGGACGATGGCGCGGCCGTTCGGCTTGGCCGGCAGCAGCTCCAGATAGGCCATGCGCACCTGATCGCGGCCGGGCACCTCGAACCACTGGACGGGCGCCGGATAATCATAGCGTTCGAGGTCGGCGCCGTAATCCGGCACGGCCTGCGCCAGGGCGGGCGCGGCAGCCAGCGACAGCGCGAACAGCACGAGAGCGGGAAGGCGCATCATCATCCCCCGAAAATGCCATGTTTGCCGGCAGTGATAGGGGCTGGCGGGGGTCGCCTCAAGCCAGTGGGTGGCGCGCACAGGCGCCGTGGCACGAGCGGACGGTGAAACAGGGCGGTCCCAAGCCTGTCGAAGGCGTCATGGTGGCAGTCCAAGTCGCCGACAATCGGCGAATTTCGCCAAGTGTCGGCACATGATTCACGATGCCGAAAAATAATATCCAGCAATTACAGCAGCTAAGCGTTTGGCATGATTACTGCTGTAGTCATTGCAGCAGGCGCCAAGCGATCGGGCCTGCAGACCAGAGGAGGCCATCATGATCACCCTTTCCAATTCCATCCGCCGCGCGATCATCATCTCGGCGATCAGCCTGGTGCCCGCAGCCGGCATGGCGCAGGCGGCGACCGCCCATGCCAGCGCGGCGGCCACTGCCGCCATCGTCGGCAACGACACGGCCGCCAGCGATCAACAGGTGTCGGACGGCGGCTCGACAACGCGCGCCAAGGTCTATTGCACCGGCCGCACTGCCAGCGGCGACGCTAACATCACCGGCTCGATCCTCAAGCGCAAGGTCTGCAAGACCCGCGAGCAGTGGCTCGCCGAAGGCGTGAAGATCGAAGACGGCAAGTGAGCCCCCTGCCGCCGGCACGCCATTCCCCCGGCGTCCGGCGGCCCTTTCTTTCTCAGCGAGCGTCGGCCGCGAGCGCCGCGAGGCTGTCGGCGCTCCAGCCGCCCCCCATCGCCTGATAGAGCTGCACCCGCGCGGCCAGCGCGTCGGCGCGGATCTGGATCAGCGATAATTCCACCGAGAGCAGGCCGCGCTGGGCGTCGAGCTGCTCGAGAAAGGGCGAATAGCCCTCCCGATAGCGATTGGTGGCGAGACGCAGCCCTTCGGCAAGCGCATCGCGCTGGCGGGTGACGCCGGCGACCTGCTGGTCGAGCCGGGCGGCGGCGGACAGCGCGTCCTCGACATCGCGAAAGCTCGCCAGCACGGCGCGGCGATAAGCGAAGGCCGCCTGATCACGCTGGGCGCCGGCGGCTTCGGCCTGCGCCTCCAGCCGTCCGCCCTGGAACAAGGGGGCGAGGATGCTGCTGCCGAGGCTCCACAAGGTGATCGGATCGGCGAGCGCGTTGGAGAAGGCGGTGCCCGCCGTCGCCGACAGGCGGAATTGCGGCAGGAACCGCTTGCGCGCGACCGCGAGCGAGGCGTCGGCGGCGGCGAGCTGATATTCGGCCTGGGCGATGTCCGGCCGGCGGCGGAGCAGGTCGGACGGCAACCCCTCCGGCACCGGCGGCTGGCGGAGCGCGTCGAGGCCGCGGCCGCGCGCGATGTCGCCCGGCGTGGCGCCGGTCAGCAGGCTCAACGCCGCCTCGACGCGATCGATCGCCAGCTGCAATTGCGGGATAAGCTGGGCGGCGGATTCATATTCCGCCTGCGCCTGTTCAAGCTCCAGCTTCGGCGAATAGCCGTTGGTGACGCGCGAGCGCGCGATGCGCAGCGAGTCGGCGCGCGCCTGCAACGTCTGCCGGGTCACCTCCAGCCGGGCGTCGAGGCTGAGCAAGGTGATGTAGCTGGATGCCACTGTGCCGGCGACGGAGAGGCGGATGGCATCGCGCGCCGCCGCGCTCGCCAGATAGGCATCGCGGGCGGCGGCGCGCTGGTCGGCGAGGCGGCCGAACAGATCGAGTTCGTAACCGACCTGGAGCTGCGGCTGGACGAAATTCTGGTTGAGCGGCGTGCCGATGCCGCTCACCGTGCGCGAGCGCCCCGCCGCGAGCCCGGCGTCGACCGCAGGCCATACTTGCGCGCGGGCGGCGATGATGTTGGCGCGCGCCTCCCGCAGCCGCGCGCCGGCGATGGCGATGTCGGGATTATAGGCCAGCGCCCGTTCGACGAGCGCGGTGAGGGCGGGATCGCCGAAGCCGTTCCACCAGCGGCGATCGAGCGGCGCGGCCGGCCCGGCATCGGTTCGCCACGTCGCCGGTGGCGCGACCGGATCGACGCGCGCCGTCTCCACGGCCGGGCCGGCGCAGGCGGCGAGCATCAGCAGCGGCGGCAAGGCCGTGCGCATCAGCGCGCCCCGCGCGTGTCGACCTTCGCCACCACCGACATGCCGGGACGCAGGCGGTGGGCGAGCGGCTGGCCGGCGCCGATGCGGATCCGCACGGCGATGCGCTGGGCGACCTTGACGAAATTGCCCGTGGCGTTGTCCGGCTTGATCACCGAGAATTCGGAGCCGGCGGCCGGCGACAGATTCTCTACCCGCCCGAACAGCCGCGCATTGCCGAGCGCATCGACGCGTAAGCTGGCCGGCTGGCCGACGCGCATGTCGTGGGTCTGCGCTTCCTTGAAATTGGCCACCACCCACACGTCATGCGGGACGAGGAACATGAGCTGGGTGCCGGCGGTGACATAGGCGCCGAGGCGGACGCCGATTTCCGACAGCTGGCCGGCGGCCGGCGCGCGGATGACGGTGTTGTCGAGATCGACCTGGGCGAGGCGGAGCTGAGCCCGCGCCGCCTCCACCGACGCCTGCAAGCCGCCGCGCCCGACCAGCACCGTGCGCACGTCCTGCGTGCCGATGGCACGCCCGGCCTCGGACTGGCGGACGGCAGCCTCGGCGGCAAGCAGGGCAGCGCGGGTCTGATCCTGCTCGCGCGCGGAGATCGAACCATCCGCGACCAGCGCGTCGGCGCGGCGCATGTCGGCCTGGGCGCGGGTGAGCTGGGCGCGGGCGCTGGCGATCGCCGCGTCCTGGCTCAATGTCGCCACCTCGCGCGAGCGCTGGGATTGGGTGGAATTGGCGAGCGCGGCCTCTTGCGCGGCGACGTTGGCCTTGGCCTGGGCGACGCGGGCGGCATAGATCCGATCGTCGATGGTGGCGAGCACCTGACCGGCCCTGACCTCGGCGAAATCCTGTACCGGCACACTGGTGACATAGCCGCTCACCTGCGGGCTGATCACGGTGACGCGGCCGCGCACATAGGCATTGTCGGTCTGCTCGGTGAGGCCGGCGAAGGGCGGCAGGCGCCACGCATAGAGGATCGCCAGCACGCCAGCCATGGCAATGACGGCGATGGCGATGACCACCGCCGGGCTCTTGTCGGGCGGCCGCCAGCCGCGCGGCGGCGGATTGACCTGCGGATCGGCGGCCATGGTGGTGGTGGTGGTGTCGGTCATCCCTTGCCGCCCGGTGTCGCCTGTGCCTGTGCCTGTGCCTGCATCATCTTCTCCTGAAGGAGGACCACCGGCGACACCTCGCCGCGCCGGCGGATGCCGATGCGGATCGCCACCGCCCACAGGGTCGCCAGCACCGCAAGCATGCCGACGAGGAGGAAAACGTCGTTATAGGCAAGGATGTTCGCCTCGCGCGCAATCTGCTGGGCGAGGAGGACACTGCCTTCCGCGCCGCGCAGCGCCGGATCGCCGACCGCGCCGGCGACGACGTTGGAGCCGGCGCGGATACGGGCCGCGACCAGCGGATCGGTGAGCACGACGGCCTGGGTCAGCTCGTGCGAGTGATATTTCTCGCGCAGCACCTGGAAGGTGCCGAGCAGGGCGTTGCCGACCAGCCCGCCGACGCTCTGGCTGATGTTGAACAGCACCGCGAAGCTTATGTAATGCTTGGGACCGGCGAGCAGCGTGCGCGAGATGCCGATGACCATTGCCTGGGCGAGGAACAGCAGCGAGGCGAAGCCGATCAGCGCCTGGCTCAGGTAGAAATTGGCCGGGCGGGTGAGATTGGTCGCCTCGGCATCCATGAACGCGGCGATGGCGATCAGGCCCACGGCGAAGCCGATCGGGCGCGCCACGTCCTGCGGGCGGAACGTGAACACCGCGGTCGCGAGGCCGGCGAGCGAGGCGATGACGATGATCAGGTTCAGCCCGATCATCTGATCGTTGAGCATGCCCACCACCGACAGCAGCCCGACCGAGCCGAATGCCTGTTCGGACAGGAGCACGCGCACCGACGCGGCGACGATCATCAGCCGGGCAATCTCCCGCGAGCCCAGCCAGCGGGTGTTGATCAGCGGATCGGCGCGGCGATGCTCGACGATCAGTGCCGCGGCGATCAGCGCAAGCGCCGCGGCCAGCGCCCAGCCAATCCAGGCGCGATCCGTCCACCATTCGATACGCCCTTCGGACAGCACCGCGATGAGCAGCCACAGCCCCGGGGCGAGCAGCGCGAAGGTGAGGAAATCATATTTCTCGAATGCCTTGGTCCGCTCGCTCGGCGGCAACGGCATCGCCATCACCGCCGCCAGCATGGCCATCGCCAGCCCCAGCTCCAGCCAGTAGAGCATGTGCCAGTCGCCCCAATCGAGCAGTCTCGGCGACAAGGCGCGGGCGAGCGGCGTCGCCAGCTGCGGCACGCTGATGCCGATCATGATCCCGGCCATCCGCCGGGCAGGCGGCATCGCCTGCATGAAATAGAGGATGGTGAGCGTCGACAGGCCGGACGCGGCGATCCCGCTCATCGCGCGCACCGCCACCGAACTCCAGAAGCCGTGCAGCGCGAGGTGCATCAGCGTCGTCAGCGCATAGGCGCCGAGGATGTAGCGGACGAAGGGCTGGAGGCCGAATTGCTGACGATATTTGACGAGCAGCAGGTTGGCGGTGACGTTGGTCATGAAATAGGCCGCGGTCAGCCAGGCGGCCTCGTCGCTGTAGAGGCCGAGCGTGCCCTGCGCGAAGTTGAGGTTGACCGTGATCAGGGCGTTGCCCAGCCCGCCGGTGATGCCGATCAGCGCGCCGACCAGGAAGTAGCCGATCCGCCGGCGGGCGGGATGTTCGGGATTGGCCGGAGAGCCGGGCAGCGTCGGGCGCTCATGCGGCTGAAACACATAGTCCGGCGATCGCGCCATCCGCCCGCTCTGCCCACCCCATTTGTTGCCGTGCAGCAACGTTACGTCGCACTGTCTTTACACAACGCGCGCGGGCGTCAACCGGGATCATCGCGCCTCAGAGGCCGAGCCGCTGCTTCAGCGTGGCGCGCGCGGCGGCGAGGAAGCCGCTGGCGCTGCTCTCATCGGTAAAGGCGCGGGAGAGAGCGACGGCACCGGTCATTTCGGCTAGCGCCGAGGCGGCGAGGCGCGCCGGCTCGGCATGGCCGAGGGCGGCGAGGCCCGTGGCGAGCGCCTGCTGCATCGCCTCGATGCCGGCGACGAACTGATCGCGCGCGCCCTCGGGCAGCCGCGCCGCCTCCCCGGCAAGCGACGGCAGCGGGCACGACAGGCCGGGCGCGGTGCGCGCCTCGTCCGAGAGATAGGCGTCGATCAGCCCGGCGAGACCGCGCGCAGGATCCTCATCCCCGAAATAATCGGCGACCAGCGCCCGGCTGTCCTCGAACATACGAGCGATGGCGTGGGCGACGAGATCGTCGCGCGAGCTGAAATGGGCATAGAAGCCGCCATGGGTAAGGCCCGCCCGCTTCATCAGCGCGGCGACGCCGATGCCCTCCACCCCTGCCGTGCGCATCGCCTGCGCGGCCGCGTCGAGAATACGGGCGCGGGTACGCTCCTTGTGGCTCGATCCGTCGATCATGATCTCCTCCTATGTCGCCCGCGCCGGGCGCCGCCAAGCGCGCTCTGCCGATCAGCGTCATCGATTTTTCGCGCCCTGGCGTCACTCGACACATATGACGTGCGTCATCTATATGACGCCCATCATATCAACTGCAAGGACCAAGGGAGTTTCATCATGACCGTCAGCACGCCAGGAACCGCGCTCATCACCGGCGCATCGAGCGGCATCGGCGCCGTCTATGCCGATCATCTCGCCCGCCGCGGCTATGATCTCATCCTCGTCGCCCGCGACGGCCAGCGCCTTTCGGAGCTGGCCGCGCGGCTGCAGGCCGAAACCGGCCGTGCCGTCGAGGTGCTGCGCGCCGACCTTACCGATCGCGCCGACCTCGCCGTCGTCGAGGCGCGGCTGGCGGCGGATGCCGGCATCACCCTGTTGGTGAACAATGCCGGCAAGTCGATGAACGGCACGATCCTCGACGTCGCCCCGGCCGAGGTGGAGCAGCTCATCGCGCTCAACGTCACCGCGCCGACGCTGCTCGCCGGCGCCGCCGCGCGCGCCTTCGCGGGCCGCGAGCAGGGCGGGATCATCAACATCGCGTCGGTGCTGGCGCTGGCGCCGGAAATGTTCGACGGCGTGTATAGCGGCTCCAAGGCGTTCCTGCTGAACCTCACCCAGTCGCTGGCCGCGCCCCTTGCCGCGAAGGGCGTCCGCATCCAGGCCGTGCTGCCCGGCGCGACGCGGACCGAAATCTGGGAGCGTTCGGGCAAGGATATCGACGCGCTGCTCGGCGCCGAGAGGATCATGGATGCGGACGACCTCGTCGCCGCCGCCCTTGCCGGCTATGACCGGGGCGAGACGGTGACCATCCCGCCGCTGCCCGATGAGGCGCAGTGGGAGACGATGCAGGCGGCGCGGCTGGCGATGGGGCCGAACCTGTCGCTGCGCGAGGTGGCGCCGCGCTACCGGGTGGCCGCCTAGCGTTCATCCCCGACCCGGGCCTGCCACTCCCCCTCCCCCTCCCCGGCATGCCCGGGGAGCAGTTAGTCGTCGTCCTTCACCGGCATCAGCTTCGGCACGGCGCTCCGCGCGGCACGGGTGGCGGCGGCCGGGGGCGGGCAGCCCTTGGTCTGGCCGATCCCCTTCAGGTAGCCGCGGCGAATGGCACCGGCGAGCACCGCTGCCTCGACGCGCTTCTGCTGTTTGTCGGCGCCGGTGACGATGCGCACGAGGCCGAGCCCCGGAATGATCGCGCGCATCGCCTCCCCGGCGGCCGCCGCGGCAAGGCGCGCGCCCTCGCCCTGCTCACGGGCCGGCGTATCCACGTCCTGGCCCAGCGCGGTGTTGAGCTTGCCGATCTCGGCGCGGATCTGCGCGCAGCTGTTCATGTTGCGCAGCGAATAAGGGGCCGAGGCGGCGAGCTGGAGGATCGGCGGGATTTTCTCATCACGCAGGCGGGTGTCGCGCAGCGGCCTCGTCGCCTCGCGCTCGACCCGTTGGCCGACGCCGTCTTGCGCCGAAGCGGGGATCGCCAGCGCCGCAAGCGCCGGCAGGACTAGGACGGGAAGAAGGGGTCGCGACACGTTGTTTCTCCGGGATGACCGGCGACGAAACGACCGGGAGCGACGACGGCTCCACGCGGCATGCATGCGAGTTGAACACAAACATGCTATCCGGGGCAAGCCGCCCGGCGCCCGGCCGGCCGTGGGAGATGCGCGTGGCTTTGATCCGCCCCGGTCTGTCGTTGCTGGTCGCCCTGTGCGTGACCAGCTCGCCTCTCGCCGCCAGCATCTTCTACCGTGACGATCAGGTGCCAATGAGCCGCGCCCATGGCTCCGATTATTCGCCGTTCGGCGTGGTGCTCGACATGGTCTCGCTGCAAACCGGATCGGGCACGCTGATCGGCGCCTGCCATGTGCTGACGGTGCGCCATTTCATCCCCACCAACGATCAGGCGGAGAGCCGCCGCGAGGGCTGGTCGTTCCGCTTCGGCGCGGGGCCGGCCAGGGACGGGCGCCATGTCGAGCGGCTGGTCCAGGCGACGCCGGTCGCATGGGGCGATTTCGACAAATCCAAGAACAGCTTCGAGAACGCGGCCAACGACTGGATGCTGCTGCGCCTGAAGGATTGCGTCGGCACGCCGGAGCTTTACGGCCATGTCGCAGTAGAAGCGGTGGGCTATGCCCAGCTCGCCGCGCTGACCGACAGCTTCACGAAGGTCGGCCATCCCGGCAACAAGCCGATGGAGGCTGGCGCCTGGGTGCAGCTGCGCTGCCGCATCACCGGCCAGCTGCGCAACGGCTATGACCCCAAGGAGAAGCGCAGCTTCCGTTCGCCCGAGCGGCTATGGGACGATGTGTGGGCGACGGACTGCCCGACGCTGAAAGGCGATTCCGGCGGCGCGATCCTTTATCGCGGCGCCGACAATCGCTTTCGGCTGACCTGCATGCTGATCACCGGCGAATATGATCCGACGCCGAAGCCGTACAAGGACGCGCTGGTCAATATCTGCCTGTCCAGCAACGCCTTCTGGGGCAAGATCCAGCCCGTGCTGCACGACGCGGGTGACGATTAGGGATCCGGTCGTCGAAGGGTTCACGGTGACGACGGGGCGGTGAACGATCCGCCGAGCAGCCCCGGATAGCGTTCGAGCAGCGCGCTCGACACGCCATTGGTCCAGCCGAAGCCGTCCTGCAGGGGATATTCGCCGCCGCCGCCGGGCTTGCGCTCCTCGACGTCGTATTTTTCGAGCATCTTGCCGGTTTCGGCATAGGCGGTGGCGACGGTCTCCATCCAGCGGCGGGCGATGTCGCGGGCGAGATCGCCGGCGCCGTAGCGGGCAAGGCCGTCGATCGCCACCCATTGCAGCGGCGCCCAGCCATTGGGCGCGTCCCATTGCTGGCCGGTGGTGAGCGGCGTCGTGCGCAGCCCGCCATGGGCGAGCAGACGGCGGCGGGTGGTGTCGGCGACCGCGCGACCCTGCTCGGGCGAGGCGGCGCCGACGAACAGCGGATAGAGGGTCGCCGCAGAGAGGATCGGGGTCGGCTTGCGGGCGATGCGGTCCCAGTCGGCGTACCGCCCTTCACCCGGCACCCAGAGATAGCGGTCCATCGCCGCCTTGCGCCGCGCCGCCAGTCCGGCGAAGCGGGTAGCGCAAGGCCGGTCTCCGGCCACGCGGCAGCGCTCGGCGATACGCTGCTCCATGGCGAACAGCAGGCTGTTGAGATCGACCGGGACGATGTCGGTGGTGCGGATCGTCGCCAGCGAGGCCGGATTGGCGAGCCAGCGGGCGCTGAAATCCCAGCCGCTTTCGGCGCTGGCGCGGAGGTGGCGATAGGTGATCGCGGCGGGTCCCGCAGCGGACCGGGCGGTGGCGACGTCCTCGGCGAAGGATTCGTCGCGCGGCGTGTCGCGATCGTCCCAATAGCGGTTGAGCAGGCTGCCGTCCGGCATGCGCACCACCCGCGCGCAGGCGCCCGAGACATCGAGGCAGGCGGCGCCCTTCATCCAGAAATCATGTTCGCGGCGCAGCGCCGCCAGGCGGCGGGCCGCGAGCTTCGGATCGGTCGCCTTCGAAAGATCAAGCATCAGCGCGAAAAAGGGCGGCTGCGAGCGGCTGAGATAATAAGTGCGCATGCCGTTCGGGATATGGCCGTGGCTTTCGATGACGCTGGTGAAATCGGCGAGCATCGATTCGACAAGCGGCTCCTGGCCGTCTGCGACGAGCCCGAGCATGGTAAAATAGCTGTCCCAATAATAGATTTCGCGGAAGCGGCCGCCCGGCACCACGAACGGGGCGGGCATCGCCAGCGCCGAGCTGCCCGGGCGCGCCGCGACCGGCTGGCGGGTGAGCAGGGGCCACAGCGAACGGACGTGATCCCGCAGGTCCGCCGCCTGATGATCATTGACGCCGGGGACGGTGAAGCGGGCGAGCACGAAGGCACGCAGCGCCGCCTTGCCCTGCGGCCGTTCCCGCGCGAAATCCGCCATGATCTCGGCCGCCGGTCGGCGGGGGGCGGCGTCGACGAAGGTCTTGCCGTCGGCGAAGATGCGCTCGGTCTGGACCTGCTCGAACAGGGCGCCGTAGAGATCGGCCGGCGAAGGCTGGGCGAGCGCCGGCAGGGCGGCCGTCGTCGCGCAGAGCAGCGCCGCCAGCCATCGCATCGTTGATGTCATCACCTTCGGTCCTCACCCGCGCCGCGATCGATGGCGCCGCGCCGATTGGGTAGCCCAAGCTCGCCCGCCTGGTCACCTGCCCGCCGCCGGGCCGGAAACAGCCGCTCCGCCAGCCCGACCAGCGACAGCACGGCCAGCGCCATGCCGGCGGCGAGCAGCACCAGCCGGAGCTGCCCCGCCCCGGCGGCGATGCCGACCGCGGCAGCGAGCCACAGGCTGGCGGCGGTGGTCATGTTGCGGACATCGCCGCCGCGCACGAAGATCAGGCCGCCGGCGATGAAGCCGATGGCCTGCGCCAGCCCCTGCACCGCGCGCAGCGGATCGCTGCGCCCGGCCGGCTGGGATTCGGTGATGAGCAGCGCCGAGACGGTGATCGCCGCCGAGCTGAGCGCGACGAGGGCATGGGTGCGCAGGCCGGCATCACGGCCGCGCCATTCCCGCTCCAGCCCGAGGACGAGGCCGACCAAAGTGGCGAGCCCGAGCCGCAACGCGATCGATTCCCAGCTTGTGCCGAGTTCAGGCAAATCCAGCTCCCGCGCCTGTTCGAGGGGTGAACGCGCCGCAGGCCCGACGGTGCCGATCAGTCGGCGGCGGCGGCCTCGCGCTGGGTGGCGAGCGCCGCGTCATAGGCGACCGTGGCGCGGACTACGGCCTGCATCAGCGCCATCCGCTCCGGCAGCGGGCGGGCAGTACGGCCGATCAGCACGGCGACGCTATAGGCGCGGCCGTCGGGCGCGGTCAGGATGCCGACATCATTATACCCGGCCTGCTCACCCTGGAAGACCTGCCCGGTGCCGGTCTTGTGCGACAAGGTCCAGCCGGGCGGGAGGCCGCCCTTGAGCCGCTGCGGGCCGGTGCGGGTGTGGCTCATGATGTCCATCATCTGCTCGGTCGCGCCGGTCGAGAGCAGCTGGCCGGTCTTGAGGCGAGCGAGCGCGTCGACGATGCCGAACGGGGTGGCGCCATCGACCGGATCGGCGACATAGCCGTCGAAAGCGGCGCGCCGCACGGCATCGGGCAGCGTATCGCGCGCCGCGTAGAAGCCGCCGCCCTGGGCATAGGCCGGCTTCCATTCGAGGCCGGCGATGCCGCTCTGCAACGGCCGCTCGCCGGGGCCGAAGCGGATACCCATCAGCCCCTTGCGGGCGAGCGTGTCGCGCACCGCGTCCGGCCCGCCGACCTCGCGCAGCAGCCGGTCATTGGCGGTGTTGTCGCTCTGGGTGAGGGCACGGACGAGCAGGTCCTCGTTAGTGGTGCGGAAGCCGCCGGGCTTTAGCGCCAGCGGGCGGATCGGCTGGTGGAACAGGGTCAAGTCGTCAGCCGAGACGGTGACCCGGTCGCCGAGGCCGAGCGCGCCGCGATCGACCCGGTCGAGCAGGCTGACCGCGACCCACAATTTGCTGACGCTCTGCTGCGGGAAATAATCCAGGCCATTATAATGGGACGTCCAGCCGGTCTGCACGTCGCGCACGGCGAGGCCGACCTCACCCCTGAATCCCTCGCCGAGGCGGCGCAGCCGCGCGTCGAGGGCGACGGCGGCGCTGGGAATGGCCGGCGTGAGGGTGACGATGGTGCTGCGGGGCGCCACCACCGGATCGACGGGCGGCGGCAGCACGGCGCGGGCCGAACCCGCCGGCGCCGGATCGGCGGCCTGGGGCGCATGATCGGAATGAAGCTGGCAGGCGCCGAGCAGAGCGAGCGAAATCAGCGTCAGCCGGGGAAGACGCGGCAGGATGGTCGCAGGGCTCCGTCGTTCAGCCATTCTCTCGCCTTGTTTGGGACGAGAATATTGGCGCGCGCCTTGCCCGATCCTTAACGGCGGCCGGGCGGCGACCAGCCACCCGGCCCACCGCCGGACACTAGCGCCGCCGCCGAAAGGCCCAGACGAGCCCGGCCAGGCTGGTGAGGAACGTCGACAGGGCCATGATGAGAGAGGGATCGATCGCAACCATGGTCAGACTCCTTTCATGGACTCGAGACTGACCCAACCGATCCTATTAGGAAAGAACATAAAGAGAACAAATGGCGTGTAGACGTTTTGCGCCAGGGCCGCCGGCCTTGCGCCGCGCCCGGAGTCGCGGCTAGACGCGCCCCATTCGCAAGGATCCGGTGCAAATCCGGATGGCTATCCCGGCCGCCGATCCGCCGGGCATGCGCTGATTAACAGGCCAGACCCATGTTCTCCCGTTTCCGGACCGAATGGTTCGCCGACGCCGGCGAGGCGCGCCGCGACGTGCTCGCCGGCATCGTCGTTGCGCTGGCGCTGATCCCCGAGGCGATCGGCTTTTCGATCATCGCCGGCGTCGATCCGCGCGTCGGCCTCTACGCCTCGGTGGCGATCGCGATCACCGTGTCGCTGCTGGGCGGGCGGCCGGCGATGATCTCCGCGGCGACGGCGGCGGTGGCGGTGGTGGTGACGCCGCTCGTCCGCGACCATGGCGTCGCCTATCTGTTCGCAGCGACGATCCTGATGGGCGTCATCCAGGCCGTGGCCGGGCTGCTCAGGCTCGACCTGCTGATGCAGTTCGTGTCGCGGTCAGTGATCACCGGCTTCGTGAACGCGCTGGCGATCCTGATCTTCATGGCGCAATTGCCCCAGCTTACTGGCGTCACCTGGCACACATACGCCATGGTGGCCGCAGGGCTCGCCATCATTTACCTGTTTCCGCGCGTGACGCGGGCCGTGCCGTCGCCGCTGGTGGCGATTCTCGTGCTGGCCGGTGCCGGGATCGCGCTCGGCTTGCCGGTACGCACCGTCGGCGACATGGGCCGGCTGCCCGAAGGCATTCCGAGCCTCGCCTTGCCCGACGTGCCGCTGACCCTCGACACGCTGCGCATCATCTTCCCCTATTCGCTGACGATGGCCGCGGTCGGCCTGCTCGAATCGATGATGACCGCGCAGATCGTCGACGACATGACCGACAGCGACAAGCGCCGCGAATGCCTCGGCCAGGGTGGCGCCAACATTGCCGCCGCCTTGGTTGGCGGCATGGGCGGATGCGCGATGATCGGCCAGTCGGTGATCAACGTCACCTCGGGCGGGCGCAAGCGGCTGTCGACCTTCGTGGCCGGCGCGTTCCTGCTGTTCCTGCTGGCGGTGCTGGGGCCGGTGGTCGGGCGCATCCCGATGCCGGCGCTGGTGGCGGTGATGATCATGGTCTCGATCGGCACGTTCAGCTGGAACTCGATCCCCAACCTGCGCCGCCATCCGCCGACCTCGTCGGTGGTGATGCTGGTGACGGTGGCAGTGGTGGTGGCGACGCGCGACCTCGCGCAGGGCGTGCTGGCCGGCGTGCTGCTGTCGGGCATCTTCTTCGCCGGCAAGGCGCGACGGATGTTCACCGTCACCCGCAGCGAGGAGCCGGACGAGCGGAGTGCGACCTATCGGGTGGAGGGCGAGATCTTCTTCGCGTCGGTCGACCGCTTCCGCCGCGCATTCCTGCCCGGCGAGGCGGCACGGCGGGTGTTGATCGACGTCTCGGCCGCGCATTTCTGGGACATTTCGGCGGTCGGCGCGCTCGACAAGATCATCGCCCGGCTGCGCCGCGACGGCACGGCGGTGGAGGTGATCGGCTAATAACCGCGCCAGCGCCGATCTCGTCGATCGCCTCGCCATGCATGACAAGACCGGCTTCGAGCTCGGCGCCGTGCCGCATTGAAGGTGGCGTCGGCGGTCGGCGGCGATACCGGCCGCCACTCCCATCGCCTCATCCCGGACGGCATCGGCCACGATCCGCCGCACAATGCGCCGAAAGCCTTTGCCGACGCGGCGGCGCGCGTGGCAGCAGGCGGCTGAGCAAGCAGGAGCCGGGGATGCGCAATTGCCTCGTCATCGCGCTGGCGCTGGGCGCATGCCACGCCGCGCCATCGGCCGAACCGGCCGCGCAGAACGCCACCGTCTCCGCGCCGGCACCGCAGGCCGGCGCCGCGCCGGTGCCGGCGCCGGACAGCGCCGAGGCGGCAGCCGCGGTGGTGCAGCTTTATTATGCGGCGATCGCGGCGGGCGATTACGCCGCAGCCTATCGGCAATGGGCAGACGGCGGCCGCGCCAGCCGCCAGGATGAGGCCGGGTTTCGCAAGGGCTTTGCCGACACCCGCGCGGTGCGCGCGACGCTCGGACCGCCGGGCACGGTCGAAGGGGCGGCGGGATCGCTTTACGTGACGGTGCCGGTGACGGTCGAAGCGGCGCTGGCGGACGGGACGCGGCAGCGTTTCATCGGCAGTTACGTGCTGCGCCGCGTGAACGATGTGCCGGGCGCCACTGCGGAGCAGCGCCGCTGGCACATCCAGTCCGCCGACCTCAGGGCCGATCAGGCGGGCAGGCGCTCCGCCTCGCGGATCTGATCCTTCACCACCAGCTTCAGCTTCTTGAGGCGATTGCAGGCAAGCTCGTCCGGGAAGCGCTTCCGGAGCGCGGCCTCCAGCTCGACCTCGAGCCGGCTATGCTCCCGATGCAGATAACGCGCGAACCTGTCGGACATCCTTCTCTCCTCTCCTAATGCGGCCCCTTGTCACGCCGATGACGGCATGCGGGCCTTTGATCCGGAGCAGCGTGGGGGCGGCAGGGTTACGGAAGCCTTACCAGCCCACCGACTATCAAACGACGGAACGCTCTGCCGGGGTCCCGGTTATGTCCCGGCGATGGCGCAGCTTAGCGGACCCGCCCCCGATGGCATCGCGGACGTGCATCTCCGACCGTCGCGGCGGCGCGCCAATCCCGGAACCCTCATTCTGCTTGCCGCCGTCGTCGCGGTGGCGCTGCTCGGCCTGCTCGGCGGCGGGCGCAGCCCGGCGCGAACGGCGGACAGCGAAGCGGCGCGCCTCACCATTCACGCGCCGGCCACGCTGCGCAACGGCACCATCTTCGAGATGCGGGTGCGGATCGAGCCGAAACGGCCTGTCGACGAGCTGGTCATCGCCCTTTCGCCCGAGTTGTGGCGCGACATCACGATCAACGCGACGACGCCGGAAGCGGAGAAGGAAGCGTTCGAGGACGGCATGGTCCGCCTCACCTTCGGCAAGGCCGCCCCGGGCGAGCCGGTGCTGATCAAGTTCGACGGGCAGATCAACCCGGCGCTGATCGGACGCAATGGCGGGGAGATCGCGGTCTATGACGGCAAGGCCCGGCTCGTCGCCCTGCCGGTTCAGATGAGGGTGCTGCCCTGATGGATATCGTGCTGCGCGCCAGCGTGATGTTCTTCGTGCTCTTTGGGTTGCTGCGCATGCTCGGCAAGCGCGAGCTCAGCCAGATGACGCCGTTCGAGCTGGTCACGCTGATCGTGATGGGCGACCTGATCCAGCAGGGGGTGACGCATAACGATTTCAGCCTGATCGGAGCGACCCTGGCGATCACCACCTTCCTGTTTTGGGGGCTGGTGATGAGCTGGGCGAGCTATCTCTCGCCGCGCGCCGAACGGCTGCTCGAGGGCGAGCCGCGGGTCATCATCCGCGACGGGGCGCTGCTCGGCGACAATCTCCGCCGCGACCGGCTGACCCGCCGCGAGGTGGAGACGGAGATGCGGCTGGCCGGGATCGCCAAGATCGCCGATGTCGCCTGGGGAATATTGGAGACCAACGGCAAGATCAGCTTCATCGAGCGGGAAACGGCGCAGAAGCCGGCAGCGCAGCAGAACGACGACGGGCCGGCGGGCTGAGGGGGACGGCGATCGGGGCGGCCAATGGCGGCGCCTCGCCCACCACCGAGTCAGGCAGCTCGGCCGAAGTCGAAGGTGGGTTCGGCGGCGCGATAGACGCCGCGCTCGGCCGCGTTGAGGCGCTCGACGAGATAATCGCCCAGCGACACGGCGGCGGCCTCGCTCACCTCGCCGCGGCCGCGCTGAATCTCCTCGAACCAGTGGCGCGGCGCCTGCCGGATCCAGCGGGCGAAGGCCTGGGCCAGCTCGGTGTCGGCGATACGGACAAAGGAATCGGTGCGCTCGTTCATGGCAGGATGAGAACATAAAGCGAACGATCAGGCAAGCCCCTGGCGCAATTCATCTGTCCCGGCCTAAGTCGGCGATCATGCAGCCGGACTCCGAAATCGCCATCCGCATCGCCCGCGCCGCCTTCAACCGCGCGCTGGCAGACGGCGACACCGACGCCATCGCCCCCTTGCTCGGCGCCGACGTCGTGCTCGTCGCCGGCACCGACAGCGCGGTGATCAGCGGCCGCAAGGCGCAGCTTCTCGCGTGGCGCCGTGAGTTCGCCACGCGCGACCGGACGCTTTACGTGCGCACCCCGGAGACGATCATCATCTCACCCGCCTTCCCCATCGCCTTCGAGCATGGCCGGTGGCAGGGCGTGGCGGCGGCCAATGGCGGCGTGCAGGCGAGCGGCAGCTATACCGCCAAGTGGCGACAATCAGCCTCCGGCAGCTGGGTGATTGAGGCGGAGCTTTACCTGACGCTTTCCTGACAGATCAGGACTCTCTCCGGGCCATCACCGATAGACTCGAATATTTCTTCGGGCGGCGATTGCCTGTGCTTGGCCCCGCCCGGCCGTTCGGATATCGTCATGGTTAACAAGAGGGGGATGATCATGAAGACGATCGGCCGTTGTCTCACCATGCTTGCGCTGGTCGTGGCGCCCTGCGCGTCGGCGCAGGCGGTGAATTATTCCGGACTTTACGTCTTTGGCGACAGCCTCGTCGACGCCGGCAATGCCTTCCTCGCCACCGGCGGTGCGGAGGCGAGCCCGATCAATGGCTATTATCAGGGCCGTTTTTCCAACGGCTATAATTTCGCTGACTATCTGAGCCTGGCGATCAGCGGGACGCCGACGCAGCCGGCGCTGATCGGCGGCACCAACGTCGCCGTCGGGGGCGCGGATGCCGAGACCAAGCCGGGCGAGGTCAGCCCCAGCTTCATCTCCCAGATCGGCCTGTACAGCGGCACGCTCGGCAACGGCCCGATCGCGAGCGACGCCCTGGTCCTCGTCACCTTCGGCGGTAACGACGTGCGCGACACGATCGCCACCGGCGGCGCGATCGACTTCACCGCCGCGGCGAATGATTTCGCGACCGGCCTCAACCTGCTCTACGCGCTCGGCGCGCGCAATTTCGTGATCACCGGCTCGCCCGATATCGGCCTGCTGCCGGCGTCCCTGGCCGCGACCGGCGGCAATGCGGTGCGGCTGGGCGAGCTGACCGATCGTTCGATGCAGATCAGCGACCTGTTCGAGGCGAAGACGGCGGCGTTCGACATGCTGGCCGGCGTCAATGCCAGCTTCTTCGACCTGTTCGGCTATGAGCATGACCTGCTCGCCGATCCCACCGCCTTCGGCCTGCCGGCGGGGCTCGACACGACGACGCCATGCCAGATCCCGCTGGGCGGCTCGCCGCAGCTCGCCAATTGCGCCAACTCGCTTTACTTCGACGGCATCCACCCGACCACCATCGTCCATCAGGCGATCGCCGGCGCGATCCTCGCGCAGCTCGACGCGCCCGCGGTGCCGGAGCCGGCGGCGTGGCTGACGATGATCCTCGGCTTCGGCGGGATCGGCGTGGCGCTGCGGCGGCAGCGCCTGGCGATGCCGATCGCAGCCTAGGGCCGCAGCCGCGGCATCAGCTTGCCGACGCGGGCGCGGTAGCGCTCATAATCCGCGCCGAACAGCCGCACGAGATCGCGTTCCTCGAACTCGATCGCCATGAGGATGTAGAGCGACATCGCGGCGCGAACAGCAAATGGCCATAGCTCATCGCCGGCGTCACCCAGAAGGCGATGAGGAAGCCGCTGTAGAGCGGATGGCGGACCAGCCGGTAGAAAAGCGGGTGGCGGAAGCTGGGTGGTTTTGCCGGCGCGCCGCGCCAGTGGTCCCACACCTGCACCAGCCCGAACAGCTCGAAATGGCTGATCATGAAGGTGCTGAGCAGTACGATCGCCCAGCCGGCCGCAGCCAGCGCCCATAGCCACGGCGCGGCGGCGCTGTCTCGCACGTCCCAGACCCAGGCCGGCAGCGGCTGCCACAGGACGAACAGCAGGATCAGCGCCAGACAGGCGCAGATCATGTAGCTGCTGCGCTCGATCGCGGGCGGCACGATTCGCGTCCACGCCGCCTTGAATCCGGCGCGGGCCATGACGCTGTGCTGCACGCCGAACAGCGCGACCAGCGCGAGATCGACCAGCATCGCCAGCCCGGCCGGCATCGCGCTCGCCGGGAAATCGATGGTGCGCGGCACCAGCGGCAAGGCGGCGACGAACGCCACCAGGTAAAGGAATGTCAGCAGGAAGACGATATAGGCCACCCCGCCGTAAAGCATGAAGCCTGTGCGTTTCATAACGCGCCCTCCCCTTTCCTGCGCATCAATTGTTCGCGGTCAGCGGGTCGATGATCTGCGGAATCTCGGTGATCGTGCCGGCCGGAATCCCGCTCAGCTCGGAATGGGATCGGATCGTCGCCTCGCTATCGGCGAGATAGATGCAGAACGTACGATCGGCGGCGACATAGCTGTGCTGCCACTGGATGTTCGGCTGCAGCTTCTCGATCGCGCAATTGGAGGCGCGGGAAGCGCCGCACAGCTCGACGATCGACATCGCGCCGACGCCGGGGATGTCCCGCTCGATCAGGTAACGTTTCATAGTCATGGCCTCAACCCTCCCTGTATGGCCACATGATCGCGCCGCCCATGATTGAGCACAATCGAAAGATTTTGGTGGAAACTAAAGATTTGCCTTATGATGAGACTATGACCGCGCCCAGTCATCTCAAGTCTCTTCAGGCTGTAGAGCTTGCCGTGAGGACGGGTTCGCTGGTGTCGGCGGCGGATATCTTGGCGATTACGCCGGCCGCAGCGGGCCAGCGCGTCAAGGCATTGGAAGATTTCCTTGGAATCGAGCTACTTCGCCGCGGTCGCCACGGCATCGAGCCGACTGCCGGGCTGCTCGCAGCACTGCCCCATCTGCGCGAGGGCTTCGCGGCAATCGAGGCGGCGAGCGCCGCGCTGGAATTGCAGCGCGGCCATGATCTCCACATCACCGCCCCGGCGGATTTCGCCGAATTGTGGCTGGCGCCGCGCATGGCGGCATTTCGCGCCGGGCTGCCCCAGTTGCGGGTGTCGATCAACGGATCCGGCGACGCGAAGCCCGGCACTGGCCGGGCGGATTGCGAAATCCTCCTCGCCGGCCCGGAGGCGGCCGGGGCGGGCGACGGCGATCTGCTGTTCCATGACATGGTGCTGCCGCTTTGCTCGCCGGCGAACGCCGAGCGGATCCGGACGCGCGATGCAGCGACCCGGCTGGAGGGTTTTCCGCTGCTCCATGTCGATGTCTATGAGGGCGATCCGGTCGACCTGTCGTGGCCGGCCTGGTTCGCGCGGCACGGCATTGCGCGGACCGCCTCGGAGCGGGGCATGCGCTATCGCCGGATCGCCGGCGCGCTCGACGCGATCGGCGCCGATGCCGGCGTGGCGCTCTGCGGGGTTGCCCTCATCGCGGACCGGCTGGCGGCCGGGGCAGTGGCGCTGCCCTACCCCGACCTGCCGGGCGAGCGCACCGGGCAGGCCTATGTCGCGCGCTATCGTATCGGCGGGAGGGCGCGCGCCACGTCGAGCGCCTGCGCGACTGGCTGGCAGAGCAGGCGGCGCGGACGGCGACCGCGCTGGGCCAATGGACCGCGAAGCGCTGAACGATCAGCCGCCGCGCTCCTGCGACGGCTTCGGCCGGCCTTTCGACTGGCTTTCGGCCTCCTGTTTTTCCTTGGCGGTGCCGAGCGCGGCGTCACGATTGGGAGTGCCGACGCGGGCGTCCATGTTGACGCCCCTGATGTCGGAATGCGGCCCGGAAGGCGTAGGCTTGGGCATGGCGGGCCTCCTCTCCGTCAGACGCGGCGGCGCGTAAGCAGGATGATGACGACGATAACAAGCAGGATGAGGATGCCGCCACTCGGGTAATATCCCCAGTCGGCACTGTAGGGCCAGGTCGGCAGGCCGCCGATCAGGGCCAGGATAAGCAGGATGATGAGGATCGTGAAAAGCATGTAGCGGGCCTCTCTGTTCCTGATGCTAAACTTACCGCGGCGTGGTTGGTTTCAGGACAGCATTGATCGCCATCGCTTAATCGCTGATCGTGATCAGCTCGCCGAACGGGATGACGGCGAGCACGCGGCCATCCTCGCCGACGATCTCGATACGGTGGTGGAGATGCACCGGGCGGGCATTGACGATATGCTCCGCGATCATCGCGCGCGCACCACGGATCGCCTCCGCCTTGGCTGCGGCAAGGTCGGCATGCTCGCTGCCCATTTCATCGAGAGCATCCGCGTCATTGTATATGTTGAAGTAATAGCGCTGCATCGTGCCAGACAACTCGCCTCGCGATGCGCGGTTTCATCTCCTGATCGAAATCGCGCGGATAAGGAGGGCGCAGCCGGATCGGCGTTCATGCGTTGGGATCGGCCATGGCACGACTGTTCCACGTCAGCGACATCCATTTCGGCGCCGAGGATCCGACCGCGCTCGACTGGTTCCGCCAGTGCGCGCGGGCGGAGCGGCCCGACGCGATATTGATGACCGGAGACCTGACGATGCGGGCGCGATCGCACGAGTTCGCCGCCGCCTGCGCGTGGCTGCGATCGCTCGACCTGCCGACCACGATCGAGGTCGGCAATCACGACCTGCCCTATTTCAACCCGGTGGCGCGCTTCGCCGCCCCCTATCGTCGCTATCGCGCGCTGGAAGGGATGATCGAGCGACCATTGGCGGTGAAGGGGGTGGCGGTGGTGCCGCTGAAGACGACGGCGCGGTTCCACTGGCGGCTCAACTGGTCCAAGGGCCATGTCAGCGACGGCGCGCTCAGGCGGTCGCTCGCCCTGGTCGAGGCGGCGCCGGCCGGCGACCTGATCCTCGTCACCGCCCACCACCCGCTGATCGCCACGGCGACGCGGTCAAGCGGGCGCACCCGTCATGGCGGGGCGGCGCTGGCGGCCCTCGCCGGGGCCGGCGTGCAGGCGGTGCTGACCGGCCATGTCCATGATCCCTTCGACATCGCGCATGAGGTGGAGGGCCGGGTGGTGCGGCTGATCGGGGCGGGCACGCTGTCGCGGCGGGTGCGCGCGGAGCCGCCGTCGTTCAATGACATCCGCATCGCCGACGGCGCCATCGAGGTGATCGCGCGCAAGCTCGGCGAACCGGACGTGGCGCTGACCGCGGGCGCCGCCGGTGGCTGAGCCGATCGACTGCCTCGTCATCGGCGCCGGGCCCGCCGGGCTGACCGCCGCCATCTATCTGGCGCGCTTCCATCTGGCGATCCGGCTGATCGATGCCGGGCACAGCCGGGCGGCGCTGATCCCGCGCACCCGCAACCATGCCGGCTATCCCGGCGGCATTTCGGGGACCGAGTTGCTGTCGCTGATGCGCGCGCAGGCGAGCGAGTTCGGGGCGCAGGTGACCGAAGGGCTGGTGGAGCGGATCGAGCGGGACGGCGACATCTTCATCGCCCATCTCGACGGCGACAGCGTCGCGGCGCGAACGGTGCTGCTGGCGACCGGCGTGGTCAACAACCCGCCGCCGATCGCGCCGGAAATCCATGACGCGGCGCTGGCGCGCGGCCTTTTGCGCTACTGTCCGATCTGCGACGGTTACGAAGTTACCGACCGGCGCGTCGCGGTGATCGGCACCCGGACGCATGGTCGCAACGAGGCGGTGTTCCTGCGCATGTATACGAAGGACGTGACGCTGATCGCGCCGCACGATGCGCATGCCCTGGAGGATGGCGAACGGCGCGAGCTGGAGAAGATGGGCGTGCGGCTCGTCGATGGGCCGTGCCAGCCGCTGCGTATCGATGGCGAGCGGATGCTGGTGCCGACGCCCGAGGGAGAGCTTGCCTTCGACAGCGTCTATCCGGCGCTTGGCTCAGTGATCCGCTCGGAGCTGGCGGTGTCGCTCGGCGCGGAGGCAAGCGAGGATGGTTGCCTCGTCGTCGATGCCCACCAGCGGACGACGGTGCGCGGGCTCTACGCGGCCGGCGACGTCGCCAAGGGGCTCGACCAGATCAGCCACGCCATGGGCGAGGCCGGGGTCGCCGCGACGACGATCCGCAACGATCTCGCCGCGGACGTGCCGTTACTTCGCTGACCGGCGGCGATCGTAGCGCGGATAGCCATATCGACTCGATTCGAACGAGACGATAGCGCCGGCATTGTCGCTGAGCGGGATCGCCGCGGTGCCGTAGATGCCGCGCGTGCCGTTTGATCCGATCATCGCGCCGACCTCGCCATGGATGCCGCCAAGCCCCTTGCCGGTCGATTCGCCGCGGGCCCGGGCGGCGCTGTCTTCCGTGCTGCGATCAAGGATCGCCTGGCGCTGCGCGTCAGTGAGGCGGATCGTGTCGCCGTCGGCGGGCGGCGCGGATTGCGCCAACGCGGCCGGCGCCAGCCAGCAGGCCGCGGCGAGTGCAATCAGGCGGGGTGTCGCAAAACCGGTCATTCCCCCCTTTAACCCGATTATGCCCGTCCACAAAATGAACGACTTCGGCGGGAGGCCGGCCGGCAATGGTGGGGCGGATGCGCGCGCGGGCGGCGCGGCGGGGGACCGCACCGACTGCGATGATCGCCCGAAGAAAAGCCGGGCCGGGCCGAAGTCTTCGGTGCCGCCGGCAAGCTTTAACCCAGCGTTTAGCACGGCTGATTATTCCGGGCCGGTTAGTGGCTGGGGATTGAAACATGCGCATCTGGCAGTCGACGATGCTGTTGCGCCGAAGCATCGCGGCTCGGGTATTGCTGGCGACGGCCACCGTGGGGCTGCTGATGTTCGCGGTCAGCGCGACCAGCTCCTATCGCCACCGGCGCGATTCCGTCCAGCGCGCGCTGGTCGAGACGATGCATCGCATCAGCACCTCACGCGCGCGCAGCATCAGCTTCTGGTTCCAGGGGCGGCAGCTCCTCGTCGAAACGGCCAATGAGGGCGTCGCCAGGCGCCTGCCGGGCGAGCCGGTAGAGCAGGCCTTCAAGCGCGAGGCGCTCGCCCAGAATTTCCTCGGTACCTATTTCGGGGCCGCGGACGGCTCGTTGCACAGCTATCCGCGGCTGCGCGTGATGCCGGCCGGCTATGATCCGCGCAATCGGCCATGGTACCGGCAAGCCGCGGCCCGGCATGCGACGACGCTGACCGATCCCTATCGCGACCCCACCCTGCCGCATCCGGTGGTGACGATGGCGACGCCGCAATATGCGGACGGGCGGCTGATCGGGGTGACCGCGGCCGATTTCTCGCTCGCCGCCCTCGTCCAGATGCTGCGTGAGAGCAACCCGGAGGGCGGCTACATCTTCATCGTCAACCAACAGGGCCGCATCCTCGTCCATCCGAACGCCGCAATGGTCGGCAAGACGCTGGCCGATGTCTTCGTCGGACGCACCCCGCCCATCTCGGCGGCGGTGACCACCGTCCATGACGGGCGGACCGAGCATAGCGTGACCTTCGCGCCGATCGAGAATCTGCCTGGCGCGAAATGGTATGTCGGCGTGTCGATCGACGGGCGCAGCGCCTATGGCGAGCTCGCCACCGAGACCTGGAGCACGATGCTGCGCACTGCGCTGGTCAGCGGCGCGTCGCTGCTCATCGTGTGGCTGGTGCTGGCGAAGATCGTGCTGGCCCCGCTGCGGCGGATGATCGCGGCGATGAAGACGATCGCTTCCGGTTGCTACGACATCGAGATTGTCGGCGCGGATCGCGAGGACGAGATCGGCGCGATGGCCCGTGCCATCGAGGTATTTCGCGAGAATGGCCGCAGCATCGCCGAACTCAACGCCGCCGAGCGCGTCCGGCTGGCCCAGCAGGCCGAGGACCGCGCGCTGATGATGAGCGACCTTCAGGCGTCGTTCGGCAAGGTGGTGGATGCGGCGATCGCCGGCGATTTCTCGCCGCGGGTCACGGAACGCTACACGGATGCCGAACTGAACGCGCTGGCGCGTTCGGTGAACCAGCTCGTCGAGACCATCGACCTCGGGCTCAGCGAGACCGGCAGCGTGCTCGCCGCCCTGGCCGAGACCGACCTCACCCGGCGTGTCCATCGCGATTTCTCCGGCGCGTTCGCCGCGCTCAAGACCAGTACCAACGCCGTCGCGGACAAGCTGGAGGACGTCATCGGGCAATTGCGCGACACCTCGCGCCAGCTGAAGACGGCGACACACGATCTCAGCGCCGAGACCGCCGAACTTTCCCAGCGCACCGCCGATCAGGCCGATGCCATCGTCGCCACCTCCGATGCGATCCAGCGCCTGACCGAGAAGGTGGCGGAGAATGCCGCGAGCGCGCAGGTCGCCAGCCACAGGGCGCAGGAGGCGGCCGGATCGGCGCAGGAAAGCAGCGCGGTGCTGGCCGGCGCGCTGGCCACCATGGAGCGGCTGAACGCCTCGTCGGCGACGGTGTCGAGCATCATCGGCATGATCGATTCCGTCGCCTCACAGACGGCGCTCGTCGCGCTCAACGCGACCATCGAGGCGGCCCGCGCCGGCGAGGCCGGGCGCGGCTTCGCGGTGGTGGCGACCGAGGTCAAGACGTTGGCCGGACAGGCGGCGTCCGCATCCAGCGAGGCGCGGCGGCTGATCGACCGGACGGCGGGCGAGGTCGCCGCCGGCTCGGCACTGATGGCCGAGATGATGGGCAGCCTGTCGGCGATGCTGCGCGCCGTGCACGACAACAACACCCATCTCGGCACGATCGCGGACGCGAGCGCGGAGCAGACCGCCTCGATCAGCCGGATCAGCGCGGCGATCGACAAGATCGAGGGCATTACCCGCCACAATGCCGACCTGGTGCGCGAGCTCAACGCCACCACGCGCGACACCGAATCGCGCGCGTCCGAACTCGACGGGATCGTCGACGTGTTCACGCTGCGGCGGGAGCGGCAGTAACGGCCCCCTCCGGCCGGACCAAAGGGCTTGACGGGCGAACGGGCGCGGCCCTTGATGTCCGAAAAGACGAAAGCGGGGGGGGAATGCGATGAGATTTGCGAACGGGATTTCGCGCGCGGGCGGAATGGCCATGGCGGCGCTTTTGCTCGCCACGGCTGCACCGGCAGCGGCGCAGCCGGCAGCGGCCACGGCCGGCCATTGGGACGAGGCAATGCCGGCCGGCGCCAATTACCAGACCGCGGCGTTCCGCCTGTGGCTGCCGCAGGGCAGCGGCGCTGTGCGGGCGGCGCTGGTGCTGGTGCCGGGCTCGAACGGCGACGGACGCGGCGCGGTCGACGATCCGGAATGGCAGGCGTTCGCGACGCGCGAGCATGTCGCGCTGATCGGCGTGCAGTTCGCCGACAAGCCGCCGCGCGGCTTCATCGAACAATATATCGATGTGAAGCGTGGCAGCGGCGATGCGTTGCTGACCGCCATCGCCCGCCTCGGCGCCACGGCCGGTCACGCCGAGTTGGCGACGGCCCCGCTGCTGCTGTGGGGCATGTCGGCGGGCGGCGAGTTCAATTACGAGTTCACCGCATGGAAGCCGGAGCGGGTCGCCGCGTTCATCGTCAACAAGGGCGGCGTCTATTATTCGGGCATCCTCGGCGACGTGGCGCGGAGCACGCCGGGCCTGTTTTTCGCCGGCGAGGCCGACATGCCGTCGCGTACCGGCATCGTCTCGGGCCTGTTCCTGATGAACCGCCGCGCGGGAGCCCTGTGGGGCTATGTTCAGGAAAAGGGATTGGCGCATGTCGAGGGCCATTCGCCGGCGCTGGCGCGGACCTTCTTCTCCGAAGTGCTGGCGCAGCGGCTAGGCCGGGGTGACGGCCCGCTAAAGGCCCTGACGCAGGACAGCGGCTTCATCGGCGACCCCAGGACCGGCGCGGTGCGCCCGGCCAGACCCGGTGAGACCGCGGACCAGACCAGCGCCTGGCTGCCCAGCGCTGCCGCCGCGCAGGCGTGGGCGGCGGTGGTGACGGCCCCTGCCCCGGCGACCGCCGCGAAATAACGGGCTGGCCGCTGGCAGGGGGAAAATGCAATCGCTCCCTTGCCTTGGCCCGCCTGATCGGAGACGCTGGACGGCATGTCGCTTTCGGAAATGATCTCAGGCAGCGCGATCGCCGCCGTCATCAGTGATCCGCGCCTGCCCGATAACCCGATCGTGGAATGCAACGAGGCGTTCGCGGCGCTGACCGGCTATCCGCGCGAGGAGATTATCGGTCGCAACTGCCGGTTCCTCGCCGGACCGGGCACGGACCCGGCGGCGACCGAGGCGCTGCGCCAGGGCATCGCCGCCGGGCGACCGGTGATGGTCGAGATCCTCAACTACAAGAAGGACGGAACGCCGTTCCGCAACGCCGTGCTGGTGGCACCGATCTTCGAGGCTGACGGGAGCCTGCGCTATTTCCTCGGATCGCAGGTGGAGATCGACGAGCGGCAGCGCGGGCGGTTCGGCGGAGCGGAGGCGGCGCGGCGCGTGGCGGCGCTGTCGCCCCGTCAGAAGACGGTGCTGGCGGCGATGGCCACCGGCCGGATGAACAAGCAGATCGCCCATGAACTCGGCCTCGCCGAGCGCACCGTCAAGATGCACCGCACCGGGCTGGTCCGCGCGCTGGGCGTGCGATCGGCGGCCGAAGCGATCCGGCTGGCGATCGAGGCCGGTTATTAGAGGAAATAACGCAGCGCCACCGTCGCCTCGACGTGACCAGTGACGGCGATGCGCGCCTGGGCGAAGCTGGGCGGGCCGAAGCGCAGCCGGGGGTTGTTGGAAAAGCCGATGCCCTCGGTCGGCACGATCAGCATCTTGTCGAGCCGGCCATTGCCGTTCTGGTCGTGGAACAGCGAGACCGCATAGTCACCGGGCGCCAGATCGTCGAACCGGACATCGCCGGCCTGAGCGGCCGCCACGCTCTTGTGGCGCGCCGCGGGATCGCCGTCGCAATCCGGAAAGGCCTTGGGGTTGGCCGTCAGGCAAATGCGGATCATTCCGCTCGCCGCGCGCAGGCCGATGACATGGACGTCAAGGCTTGCCGTCGGCGCTGCCCCGACGAGGATCGTCATGAAACACGCCAAGGCCCCGGTCCGTACCGCAAAGCCGATCCCAGAACCGGAAGTACAGCCCATAATTGCACCTGTAATCGCTGTGATGCCGCTGATGATGGCTGGCGGTGATGACGAAGCGCCCTCCCCGGCCCTCCACGAACCGGCGCGGGAAAATCTCCCAACCCATGTGATTGGTGACGCCCATCACCGTCATGATCGCCAGCACCACGCCAAGCGCCGAGATGTGGATCGGCACCACGAACACCAGTGCCGGAATGACGACCGCGCCGGTCAGCGCTTCCCAGGGATGGAAGCTCATCGCCGCCCATGCGGTGGGCGGGCGGCTGGCATGGTGGACGGCATGGGCGATGCGGAACAGCGCCGGGCGATGCATCAGCCGGTGCGTCCAGTAGAACCAGGCGTCATGGGCGAGCAGGAAGGCGACGATCGACAGCGGATACCAGGCGAGCGGATAATCGCCGAGGCGCGCGTAGATCAGCGTCCAGCCGCGATGCTGCCAGCCCCAGGCGACGACGCCGGCCGGCAGGCCATAAATGCCGGCGGACAACAGGCTCCAGTAGATTTCCCGCCCGATCTGGCGGCGCTGGCGGGCATAGACGCCGGGCATGCGCCGCGCCGTCGCCCAGGCGAAGGCGCCCGAGACGGCGAGGTATCGCACGGCGATGATCAACGTCATCGCCACCACCGCCAGCAGGATGGGCAGAGCCATGGCACCGACTTACCATCGTCGCGCCCGAAAGCCAGCCGCCATGGCTTTCCCTTATGGGCAGGTGACGTATGGCCGGCAGCCGGCTAAGCCGGTGCCATGCGGCTCCCCTTGCGATCCGATCTGGCGATCGTCGGCGGCGGCCTCGCGGGCGGGCTGACCGCGCTCGCCCTCGCCCGCCGGCGGCCGGACCTGAACATTGTCCTGATCGAGCAGGCCGGCCAGCTTGGCGGCAATCATGTATGGTCCTTCTTCGCGAGTGACGTCGAGGCCGAGGACGCGGCGCTGCTCGCGCCGCTCGTCGCCCATCGCTGGGAGGGCCATGACGTCGCCTTTCCGACGCTCCGCCGCACACTGGCGGGCGGCTATCGCTCGATCACCTCGGCGCGGTTCGATGCGGTGCTGCGCGAGGCGATCCCGGCAGCGCGCATCCTCACCGGACGCGGCGTCGCGCAGGTCACGGCCGAGGCGGTGGCGCTGGCAGACGGCAGCGTGATCGCGGCGCGGGCGGTGATCGACGCGCGCGGGGCCGGCGACCTCGGCCGGCTCGATTGCGGCTGGCAGAAATTCGTCGGCCAGACCCTGCGGCTGGAGGCGCCGCACGGCCTCGCCCGCCCGATCATCATGGATGCGACGGTCGACCAGAGCGAGGGCTATCGCTTCGTTTACGTACTTCCGGTCGCAGCGGACCGGCTGTTCGTCGAGGATACCTATTACAGCGACACGCCCGAGCTAGACCGGGACCGGCTCGCCGGCCGCATCGCCGCATATGCGGCGGCGCGGGGCTGGCGGGTGCAGGCGGTGGAGCATGAGGAGCGCGGCGTGCTGCCGGTGGTGATGGGTGGCGATTTCGAGCGCTATTGGCGATCAACCGGCGACGGCATCGCCAAGGCCGGGGTACGCGCCGGGCTGTTCCACCCGACCACTGGCTATTCGCTGCCCGATGCGGTGGCGCTGGCGCGGCATGTCGCGGCGCTCCCCGATCCGGCCGCGCCAGACCTGCCGGCGCAACTCCACGCCTTCGCGAGAGCGCGGTGGCAGAGCCGCGGCTTTTACCGGATGCTCGACCGGATGCTGTTCCGCGCGGCGCCGCCGGCCGACCGCTGGCGGGTGCTGGAGCGGTTCTATCGACTCGACGAGGGGCTGGTCGCGCGCTTCTATGCGGCGCGGTCGACCGCGTTCGACCGGCTGCGCATCGTCGCCGGGCGGCCGCCGGTGCCGATTCTGCACGCCATTCCGGCGATCATGGGGTGGCGACGATGACCGCGGGTCGCGACGCGCTGGTCACCTATGCCGCGCAGACGATCGCCGCGGGATCGAAGAGCTTCGCCGCCGCATCGCGCCTGTTCGCACCGGCTGTGCGGGCGCGCGCGCAGCTGCTCTACGCCTGGTGCCGGGCGTGCGACGACATGATCGACGGGCAGGAAATGGGGCATGGCATGCGCCGGCTGGACGACGGCGCGGCGCGGCTGGAGGCGATCCAGGCGCTGACCGGCAAGGCGCTGGAGGGCGAGGCGACCGGCCACCCGGCGTTCGACTGTCTGGCGATGGTGGCAGGCGAGACGCGCCTGCCCGCCCATTATCCTTATGATCTGATCGCCGGCTTCGCGTTGGACGCGGCCGGCTGGCGGCCGCACAGCGAGGCGGACCTCTATCGCTATTGCTATCACGTTGCGGGCAGTGTCGGCTGCATGATGGCGATCGTGATGGGCGTTGATCCGCACGACGATGCGACGCTCGACCGGGCCTGCGACCTCGGCATCGCCTTCCAGCTCGCCAATATCGCGCGCGATGTCGGCGAGGATGCGGCGGTCGGGCGCTGTTATCTGCCGGGCGAGTGGCTGGCTGAGGACGGCATCGTGCCGGGCCTGGCGATGCTCGACCATCCGACGGCGCTGGCGCGGTTCACGGCGCGGCTGGCGGAAGCGGCGCTCGGCTATGAGGAGAGCGCCCGCATCGGCGCGCGGCGCCTGCCTTATCGCTCCCGCTGGGCCGTGCTGGCGGCGGCGGGGATTTACGGTGCCGTCGCGCGCAAGGTAGCCGATCAGGGCGAGGCCGCGCTGACGAAGCGGGTCGTCACCGGCAAGCTGGAGAAGCTCGGCTTCATCATCAGCGCGGCGGTGTCGGCGGCGCTGCCGGCGAGCACGCCAGAGCCGCCGCGCCTCAATCTGTGGACGCGGCCGCGCTGGGCGCGCGCACGCCCTGTCGATGACGGCGGGCCAGCTCCGCCTTCAGCGCCTCTGGCGGCGGGGCGACGAGGAAGCCGAAGCTCACCGCCCCCTCCCTCGTCTCGACGACATGATGGAGGCGATGGGCCTGGATGATCCGCTTCATATAGCCGGAGCGCGGAACGTGGCGGTGCGGCAGGCGGCGATGCACGATCCAGTCGTGGAAGCCGAAATAGATCGCGCCATAGGCCGCGATGCCGGCGCCGATCCAGGTGCAGCCCGGCCACCAGCCCCAGCGCACTCCGCCCGCCAGCAGCACGATCGAGGGCAAGGCGAAAATCACCGCGTAGAGATCGTTGAGCTCGAACGCGCCGGTGCGCGGACGATGGTGGCTGGCGTGGAGGAACCAGCCCGGCCCGTGCATCACCCAGCGGTGCGCGGCATAGGCCACCCCTTCCATCACGGCGACGGTGGCGATGAACAGGGCGAGGCCGGCAAGCAGGGTCATCGCGGCGAATATAGGGCCGGGCCGCCGCCGCTCAAAGCATCAGCCCGGCGGTCGCCTTGGCGCTGCCGACGACGCCGGGGATGCCGGCGCCCGGGTGGGTACCGGCACCGACGAAATAAAGGTTGGCGAAGTGATCATCGCGGTTGTGGGCGCGGAACCACGCGCTCTGGGTCAGCAGCGGCTCGAGGCTGAACGCGCTGCCTAGATGGGCGCCGAGATCGTCGCGGAAATCCTCCGGCGTATAGTGGAAGCAGAGGTCGAGCCGGTCGCGCAGGTCGGGGATAAGCATCGCCTGCACGCGATCGAGCACCTGCTCGCGATAGGCCGGGCCTTCCGTCACCCAGTCGATCGGCGCCTTGCCGAGATGCGGGACCGGCGCCAGCGCGTAGAAGGTGGAATGGCCCTCCGGCGCCATGCCGGGATCGGTGGCGCTGGGGTGATGGAGATAGAGCGACGGATCGGGCGCCAGCCGGCCGCGGTCGTAGATGTCCTCGAGCAGCGGGCCGTAGCGATCGGAAAACAGGATGGAGTGGTGCGCGATATCCGGGAAACTGCCGCGCAGGCCGAAATGGACGACGAACAGGCTCGGCGAAAAGCGCTTGCGACGCAGCGACGCCACCCGCCGCGCGGCATAGGCCGAGCCGTGGATCAGCCCGTAGCTGTGGACGAGATCGCCGTTGGTGGCGACCATGTCGGCAGCAAGGCGCCGCCCGCCCATGGTGGTGACACCGGACACGCGGCGCCCCTCATGAGTGATGGCGCTTACGGGATCGCCGAGGACCAGGGTGCCACCCAGCCGCTCGAACAGCGCGGCCATGCCGGCGACCAGCGCATTGGTGCCGCCGCGCGCGAACCACACGCCGCCCTGTTTCTCCAGCTGGTGGATGAGCGCGTAGATGCTGCTCGTCCGCATCGGATTGCCGCCGACCAGCAGCGTGTGGAAAGACAGCGCCTGGCGCAATTTCTCGTTGCGCACGAAGCGCGAGACGACGGCGTAGACCGACTGCCACGCCTGATAGCGGGCGAGCGCCGGCGCCGCCTTGATCATCGCTCCGAAATTCAGGAACGGCACCGCGCCGAGCTTGACATAGCCCTCGTCGTAAACGCCGCGCGCATAGTCGAGAAAGCGGGCATAGCCGGCGACGTCGGCAGGATCGAGGCTGGCGATCTCGGCATCGAGCAGCGCATCATCATTGCCGTAATCGAAGCGCGTGCCGTCGTTCCACAACAGCCGGTAGAAGGGCTGGACGGGGATCAGATCGACATCGCGCGACAGCGTGTCGCCGGATAGCGCCCACAATTCCTCGAGGCAGGCCGGATCGGTGATGACGGTTGGCCCGGCATCGAACACATAGCCGCGCTCTCGCCACACATAGGCGCGGCCGCCGGGCCGGTCGCGCGCCTCGATGATCGTCGTGGCGACGCCGGCCGACTGGAGGCGGATGGCCAGCGCCAGTCCGCCGAAGCCGGCGCCGATGATGATGGCGCTTTGGCCTGGCCGCATCGAAACCCCTTCCGGTGACACGCCCAACGCGCGTCATGAATGCCGGCTCCGACCAGCTCCGCCAAATTAGCTAAAGTCTGAACGCCCCGGATCAACATACCCTTACGGGCGTATGGCGGAATTGCGATCCCTGATGGATAAGGATCGTCGAGAGGGCTCAGATGATTGCTGACAGATTCGCTCTGGACGTGCCGGACGCCATCAGGCGGGCCACGTGCGGCCACGGGCTCGCCGCGTGATGCCGCTCCTCGACGATCCGGAGGATCAGCTCCAGCATCGCCTCGCTCGCCTGCGCCGCGATGTCGACGCATTGCTGACATCCTTGATTCCCGAGACGGGCGGCCCCGCCGGGCAGCTCAACGAGGCGATGCGCTATGCGGTGGTCGGGGGCGGCAAGCGTTTTCGCGCGATGCTGACGGTGGCCGTCGCCGAACTGGTCGGCGCACCCTATGAGCAGGCGCTGCGCGTCGCCGCGGCGGTGGAATGCGTGCACGCCCAGTCGCTGGTGCATGACGACCTGCCGTGCATGGACGACGACGATATGCGGCGCGGCCGGCTGACACTGCATCGGCGGTTCGACGAGGCGACGGCGGTGCTGTCCGGCGACGCGCTGCTGGCGCTGGCGTTCGAGATACTGGGCGATGCCGGCACCCATCCGGACGCCGGCGTGCGCATCGCGCTGGTCGTCAAGCTGGCGCGTGCCATCGGCAATGACGGGCTGGCCGCGGGGCAGATGATGGACCTCTATCCGCCTGCTGCGCCGAGCCCGGCGCATGTGATGGAGTGCGAGGCGAAAAAGACCGGCGGCCTGATCCGCTTCGCGGTCGAGGCCGGAGCGATGCTCGGCCACTGCACCGCGGAGGATCGGGCGAGCCTGCTGCGCTTCGCGGACAGCCTCGGCCTCGCCTTCCAGATCCGCGACGATCTGCTCGATCGTACCGGGGACGCCACGGCGGTCGGCAAGAAGCTGCGCAAGGACGAGAGGGCCGGCCGCCGCAACGCCGTCGCCACTTTCGGCCTCGGCCGCGCCAGCGCCCGTGCCAGCCAGCTGGCGCGGCATTGCCGGGACGAATTGTCCCGCTTCGGGCGGACGGCGCGCACCCTCAACGACATCGCGGAGTTCGCGGTGTGCCGATCGTCCTGACCGGGGCGCGAACCGCTTTACCGGCAAAAACTATTTCTCCTATCGAATAACTAGGGATTAGCGCCTATCCCCCCGCCCTGTCGCCGTCCGCCGGGCCGGACCGCCGACATGTGCTCATTGGGGGAAGCCTGCATGCTCCGTGCCGTTCGTCTTGCGCTACTCGTCTCCGTCGCGTCGCTGCCGATGACCGCGCTGTCCGCGCAGACGGCGGGCGATGGCGGCGCGAAGATCGAGGAGGTCACCGTCACCGGGTCGCGCATCATCCGCAACGGCTATGACGCGCCGACCCCGCTGACCGTGATCAGCACCCAGGATCTGCAAGCATCCGCGCCGGCCAACCTCGCAGATTTCGTCAACCAGCTTCCCTCCGTGGCCGGCAGCACCACGCCGGCCAATTCCAACCGCTCGCTGGCCAGCGGGGCCGCCGGCCTCAACACCGTCAATCTGCGCGGCCTCGGCAGCAACCGTACGCTGGTGCTGATCGACGGGCGACGCTCGGTCGCATCGACGACCGACGGCACGGTGGACATCAACACCATCCCGCAGGGGCTGGTGAAGAGCGTCGAGGTCGTCACCGGCGGCGCGTCGGCAGTCTACGGGTCGGACGCGGTGGCGGGCGTGGTCAACTATATCCTCGACAAGGACTATACCGGCATCAAGGGCGACATCAGCTATGGCCAGACCACCTACGGCGACGATGACAGCTATCGCGCGACGCTGACGGCCGGGCTGAAACTCGCCGGCGGGCGCGGCCACGTGCTGCTCAACGGCACCTTCATCCAGCGCGATGGCATCAACGGCGTGCCGCGCGCCTGGGCGGCCAGGGGCATGTATATGACCCAGAACCCGGCCTATGTCGCGGGCAACGGCCAGCCGCAATATCTGCCGACGACCCGCGCCGGGCTTAACAGCGTGACCGGCGGCGGCATCGTCGTCAGCGGCCCGGCGCGCGGCGTCTACTTCGGGCAAGGCGGCACGATCAACCGTTATGATTATGGGGAAAACTACAATCTTGCGGGCAACAGCGAATGGACGGTCGGCGGCGACTGGCGGGTCAATCAGCATATCGACGGCACTTCGCTGCAACCGGGCGAGCGCATCCGCAGCGTCTATGGCCGGCTGAGCTACGAAATTGTCGACGGAGTCACCGTCTATGGCGAAGCATCGTACAATCGCACCCTCGGCCTCAACTGGGGCGGGCGGCAGACCGATCGCGGCAATATCGCGATCAGGGGCGACAATGCGTTCATCCCGGCGGCGCTGCTCGCCCAATATCCCACGCTGGCGACGAGCGGACTGACGCTCGGCTCGTTCAATGCCGATTATCCGACCCGGCAAAGCTATAATCGCCGTGAAGTCCAGCGCTATGTGATCGGCGCCGAGGGCAGTTTTTCACTGTTCGCCGACTGGAAATGGGACGGCTATTATCAGCGCGGCGTCACCGACAACCATATCTCGCTGATCTCGCCCAATCGCATCCAGCTCGGCTATGCGCGCGACGCGGTGTGGAATGCGGCGCATAGCCAGATCGTCTGCCGTGTCACCCGCGACGGCAGCAGCGACCCGCTCGCGCAGGGCTGCGTGCCGTGGAACAGCTTCGGCATCGGCGTCAATTCGCAGGCCGCCGTCGATTACATCATGGGCAATCCCTGGACCAACACGCGCTTCACCCAGGATGTCGCGGCGCTCAATTTCAGCACCGACATCGCCAACCCGTGGCTGAAGCCGATCGGGCTCGCCTTCGGCGTCGAGCATCGGCGCGAGGCGACCTCGGCCTATACGCCGCCTTTCGCGCAGAGCGGCTGGTATAGCGGCAATTTCCCGGACAACGAGCAGGTCGCCGGCCATTACGACGTCACCGAAGGCTATGTCGAGACGCTGGTGTCGTTGCCGCTCAATGTCGAGTTCAACGGCGCCGCGCGGCTGACCAGCTACAGTCAGGCCGGGCGCGTCGTGACCTGGAAGACGGGGCTGACGTGGAGCCCGATCGGCGACCTGCGCCTGCGCGGCGTCAGATCACGCGACATCCGCGCCCCCAATCTGTCCGAACTGTTCCAGTCGGGCGGCGGCAATACCAATTCGCTGCTCAATCCATGGACCGGCAAGACGGCGCGCTATCGCGGCGTGCCGCAGGGCAATCTCGACTTGCGGCCGGAGAAGGCCGACACCTGGGACTTCGGCCTCGTCTACCGCCCGTCCTTCATTCCGGGCTTCGGTCTGTCGGTCGATTATTATGACATCAAGATCAAGGGATCGATCGGATCGCTCGGCGCGCAGCAGATCGTCGACCGTTGCTTCGAGGGCAATGAGGATCTTTGCCGGCAGATCTCGCTCGCCACGGCGGATAACGCAGTGGCGCCGACCTATGCCTATGGCAATGGCTGGAACCGCACGACCGGCCCCAATGCCGTCCCCAATCTCGGCGACATCTGGGTCTACACCACCAGCTTCAACTATGTCGTCGAGCGCACGCGCGGCGTCGATCTCGAGGTGAGCTACCAGACCCCGCTCGCCCGCATCGCGGAAAGCCTGCCGGGCACGCTTTCGCTTCGCGGCCTCGCCACCCGCTTCATCGAGCGCACCTCGGACAATGGCACGCAGCCGCCGACCAACAGCGTCGGGCAGAACAGCGGCGCCTTGCCCAAGTGGAAATATCGCGTGACGGCGAATTACGCTTTGGAAGACTGGACATTCCAGCTGACCGGCCGCGGTTTCAGCGCCGGGGTCTACAGCAACACCTATATCGAATGCACCAGCGGCTGCCCGGCGTCTACCGCGCTCAATCGCACGATTTCGGACAATCACTTGCCCAGCGCCTTTTACGTCGATGGTTATCTCGCCCGGAAGCTGCAATTCGGCGGCCTCGCCAGCGAACTCTATGTACAGGTCAACAATCTGTTCAATCGCGACCCGGGGCTGGTCGGCAACGGCCCATCCGACACCTCAAGTCCGGATCCGGGCACCAATCGTTCGCTCTATGATTTCCTCGGCCGCAGCTTCCGCATCGGCCTGCGCTTCAATCTCGGCTGATGTTGACCGGCCCCGTTGCAACTGCGGGGCCCTTATCCGATACCTGCCATGTGGCGATTCCCGGGGGTAAGACGATGCGCGGTTTCCTGCTGACGACCACCATGTTTGCCGCGATCGCGGCCACGCCCGCCCCGGCGCAGCTCGCGCCGCCGACCAATGCCCGTATCACCGATCCCAAGGATGTGGTGGGTGGCGTGGTCGGCTCCGACTATTTCCTCGCCAACTACACCAATATCGGCAAGTGGCTGCAAAAGGTCGCCGGAGAAAGCGACCGGATGAAGCTGGTCTCGATCGGCAAGACCGCCGAGGGGCGCGAGCAATGGATGGCAGTGATCTCCTCGCCGGAGAACCTGCGCAATCTTGACCGCCAGAAGGAAATCGCGAAGAAGCTCGCCCTCGCCAGGGGCCTCTCGGACGAGGAGGCGCATGCGCTCGCCCGCGAGGGCAAGGCGATGGTATGGATCGATGCCGGCATCCACGCCACCGAGACCGTCAACGGGCAGGCGCATATCCAGTTCATCCACGAGATGCTGACCGCCAACGATCCGGAGATGCTGCGCTTCCTCAACGACGACATCGCGCTGTTCGTCTACGCCAATCCCGACGGGCTGGAGCTGGTCGCCAACTGGTATATGCGCGAGGCCGATCCGAAGAAGCGCAAGATGGATATCCCGCTTCTCTACCAGCATTATATCGGCCACGACGACAATCGCGACAGCTTCGCGGTCACCCAGGCTGAGACGACCAATATCAACAAGGCGATGTATCGGGATTGGTTTCCGCAACTCAATTACAACCAGCACCAGACCGGGCCGGTCGGCACCGTCGTCTTCATTCCGCCGTTCCGTGATCCCTATAATTACAATAACGAGCCGCTGGTCATCAACGAGACGGACAGCCTCGCCTATGCCATGCACGGCCGGCTGATCGCGGAGGGCAAGCCGGGCTCGATCATGCGCTCCGGCGCGCCTTATTCGACCTGGTTCAACGGCGGCCTGCGCACCGTCGGCTATTTCCATAATGTGCCCGGCATCCTCACCGAGATCATCGGCAATCCGACGCCGATGGAAATCCCCCTGGTGCCGCGCAACCAGCTCGCCCGCGAGGATCTCGCCGCGCCGATCGCGCCGCAGACCTGGCATTTCCAGCAATCGCTGGACTATATGAAGACCCTGGATCGCGCGACGCTCGACTATGCCTCGCGCAATCGCGAGACGGTGCTCTACAACCGCTTTGTCATGGGCCGGAACCAGATCCGCAACGGCAGCCAGGACAGCTGGGTGATCACGCCGAAGCGGGTGGATGCCGTCACCGCGGCGGCGAAGGCACTGAAGCCGGCCGCCGCCGGGGAGGCGCGCGCGCCGGCTGGCGAAGGCGTGGTGCCGTCGAGCCTCTACAAGACGGTGCTTCAGGATCCGGCGAAGCGGGCGCCGCGCGCCTACATCCTTCCCGCCGATGCCCAGCCGGACATGCCGACCACGGTCGCCTTCCTCAACACGCTGATCAAGAACGGCGTCGAGGTGCAGCAGGCCGATGCCGCTTTCACCCATGACGGCAAATCCTATCCGGCAGGCTCCTATATCGTGCGCGCCGATCAGGCGTTCCGCCCGCATGTGCTCGACATGTTCGAGCCGCAGGATCACCCGCAGGACTTCGCCTATCCGGGCGGACCGCCGCTACGTCCGTACGACATTACCGGTTATACGCTCGCCTTCCAGATGAACGTCAGGTTCGACCGGCTGCTGGACAGCGCGCCGCCGGCAATGCCGGCCGTGCCCGATCTCATCGCCACACCGCCGGCGGGGCATATCGTCGGGACCGGGAAGGCCGGCTATGTCGTCAGCCACGCCACCAACAACAGCTTCCGCCTCACCAACCGCCTGCTGAAGGCGAAACTGCCGGTCTATTGGCTGAAGGGCTCGGTAACGGCCGGCGGACAGACGCTGGCGCCGGGCGCCTTGTGGATTCCGGCCTCGGCCAGGTCCCGGGCGATCGTGGAAGCGGCGGTGGCGCCGCTCGGCATCGATGCCTATGCGCTCGCCGCCAGACCGGCGGGCGAGAGCGTGGCGATCCGTCCCGTGCGCATCGGCCTGGTCGACATCTATGGCGGCTCGATGGCGTCGGGGTGGAATCGCTGGATCTTCGAGCAGTTCGAATTCCCCTACACCAAGGTATTCCCGCAGGAGCTGGATGCCGGCAACCTCAGGGCCAAATATGACGTGCTGGTTTTCCAGAGCGACGTGTTCGGCCGCGAGGGTCGCGGCACCCGCAGCGGGCCCCGGGCCGAGGACATCCCGGCCGAATATCGCCACATGCTCGGCGCCATGACCGACGACAGGACGCTGCCGCAGGTCGCCGCCTTCGCCCGGGCGGGGGGCACCGTCGTCGCGGTCGGCGATGCCACGGCGGTGGGTGCCAAGCTCGGCCTGCCGGTGGTCAACGCGCTCACCACCGAGAAGGACGGCAAGCGCGTGCCGGTGCCGGGCACGCAATTCTACGTCCCCGGATCGATCCTCAGCGCCCAGGTCGATGTCAGCGATCCGCTGGCCTACGGGCTGCCGGCGACGGCGGACGTATTCTACTATAACAACCCGGTCTACAGCTTGCCGGACGGCGACCCGAGCGTGCGGCGCGTCGCCTGGTTCGCCAGCGACGACCCGCTGCGCTCCGGCTGGGCGTGGGGGCAGAAGCGGCTCAACGGCACCACGGCAGTGGTCGACGGCACGCTCGGCAAGGGCCATGTCTATCTGCTCGGGCCCGAAGTCACCCAGCGCGGCCAGCCCTATTCGACGTTCAAGTTCCTTTTCAACGCCGTGCTCTACGGCCCGGCACAGGCCAGCCGATAAAGCCCGAGCTGCCCTTCCCCGCCCCGCCCGACCCCATTGTCGACGGCACAGACCTGGCCCTCGCTGCGGACGTTTCGCGGCGAGCGCCAGGCGCTTGCGTTCAAAGCCGAACGCAACGGTGAACATGCCCCAAGGAGCATCTCCCGAACGTCCGGCCTATGCTCTACATTCGCGCAGAGGGGGGTCCTTTCGCGCCGATATGCGTTAAGCCCCGTCGTAACAGCTGGGTGAATCGATGAGCGGCACAGACGCGCGGATTTCGATGGGTAATGCAGGGCTCGACCAAATCCTCCGCGGGGGCCTGCCGCAGAATCGCCTCTTCCTTGTCGAGGGCACGCCTGGATCCGGCAAGACCACATTGGCGCTGGAATTCCTGCTAGACGGCGTCGCCAAGGGCGAACCCGTCCTCTACATCACGCTTTCCGAGACCGGCGAGGAGCTACAGGTCGTCGCCCGCTCCCATGGCTGGAAGCTGGACGGCATGGACCTGTTCGAGCTGGCCTCCGCCGAAGAGGTGCTCGGCGCCGGGCGCGACCAGTCGATCCTGCACAGCTGGGAAATGGAACTGGGTGGCACGATCGACCTGATCAAGCGGGAGGTCGAGCGGGTAAAGCCGACCCGTGTCGTGTTCGACAGCCTTTCCGAGCTGCGCCTGCTGGCCCAGGATCCGCTCCGCTATCGTCGCCATCTGCTGCTCCTCAAACAGTTCTTCGGCGGGCTGCACACTACCGTGCTGCTGATCGACGACATGACCGGCACCCGCGACGAGCGCGACAGCCACCTGCACAGCCTGTGCCATGGCGTCGTCACGCTGGAGAGGCTGACGCTGGATTTCGGTGCGGCGCGCCGGCGGCTGCAGGTGCAGAAGATGCGTGGCGTCGACTTCCGGGCCGGCTATCATGACTTCATCATCCGCAAGGGCGGCATCGACGTCTTCCCGCGCCTCATCGCCACCGAACATCGCGGCGAGTTCACCGGTGAGGCCGTGGGCAGCGGCGTCGCAGAACTGGACGCGCTGCTCGGCGGCGGGCCGGCGCGTGGCACCAGCACGCTGATCACCGGGCCGGCGGGATCGGGCAAGACCTCGCTCGCGCTCCAATATATCGCCGCCTCCTGCAAGCGCGGCGAGCATTGCGCCATCTACCAGTTCGACGAGCGCATCGGCACGCTGATTGCGCGCGCCAAGGCGTTCGGCATCGACCTCCAGAAATTCATCGACGATGGGTGCCTGACCCTTCGCCAGATCGACGCGGCCGAAGTGGCGCCGGGGCAGTTCGCGTCGATGGTGATCGACCAGGTCGAGAACCGCGGCGCCAGGCTGGTGCTGATCGACAGCCTCAACGGCTATCTGGCGGCGATGCCGCAGGAACAGCAGCTCATCCTCCAGCTCCACGAGCTGCTCTCCTATCTCAGCCAGGCGGGGGTGTTGACGTTGCTGGTCAATCCGCAGCAGGGCTTTTTCGGCAACATGCATACCCATGGCCTGGATGTGTCGTACATCGCCGACGTCGTCATCCTGCTGCGCTTCTTCGAAGCCGAGGGGCGAATCCGCAAGGCGATCTCGATCGTCAAGAATCGCAGCGGCGCGCACGAAGACGCGATCCGGGAGTTCCGCATTGATGGACAGGGGACCCGCGTCGGCGCGCCGCTGGCCAATTTCCGCGGCATCCTCACCGGCACGCCCGAATATGTCGGGTCCCAGTCTCCACTGATGGAGGATCGTGGGACCGGTGCATAGGGCGACGTCAGAAGGCTATCCGGTCCTCGTCACCGCACCTTATGGCCGCGACGGCGAGAGCGTCGCCGCGCTGCTCGAGGAGCGCGGCTATCGGGCGCAGGTCTGCGCGGATCTTGGCGATCTGTCGCGGCGCCTCGACGAGCATGCCGGCGCGATCCTCGTCACCGAGGAGGCGCTCGCCACCGATCTCGGGCCGCTCCATCGCGCGCTGGAGGCTCAGCCAACCTGGTCGGACATCCCGTTCATCCTGCTCGCGGGGCGTCAGGCGAAGCGCCACAGCCCGGCCGAAGCGGTGCGCCGGCGGCTGCCCGCCAACGCCACCAATGTCGTCCTGCTGGAGCGGCCGCTTAGCACCGAATCGCTGGTCAGCGCGGTCGCGTCGGCGCTGCGCGCCCGGCAGAAGCAGTTCCTGATCCGCGATCAGGTTGCAGAGCTTGATGCCGAGCGGCGGCGCCTGTCGACGCTGCTCGAGAACCTGCCGGTCGGCGTCGCCTTCGTCAGCCCGTCCGGCGAGACGCAGCTCGCCAATCCGGCGTTCCGCAGGTTCAGCCCGGAAGGCGTCATCCCCTCGATGGATCAGCGGGCGCAGGAGCGATGGAGGGCGGTCGATCCCGGGGGAAACCGGATCGAGCCGGACGGTTTTCCCGGCTCCAGATCGCTGCGCGGCGAAGTCGTCCACGGCATGGAGTTCATCTACTGCGGCGGCGATGCCGAGATATGGACGCGGATCAGCGGGGTCCCGCTCCATGACGACAATGGCGTGGTGACCGGCGCCATCTCGGTGATCGTCGACATCGACGAGCAGAAACGCAGCCAGGAGGCGCTGGCCGCCGCCGCCCGCACGCTGGAAGCCCAGGTCGCTGCGCGCACCGCCGACCTGGAAGGCGCGCTCGAGCGGCTCAAGGCCGAGGCCGCCGATCGCGAACGCGCGGAGGCAGCGCTCCGCCAATCCCAGAAGATGGAGGCGGTAGGCCAGCTGACCGGCGGCATCGCCCATGATTTCAACAATATGCTGACCGGTGTCATCGGCGCCCTCGACATCATGAAGCGGCGGATGGCGGCGAACCGCTATGACGACCTCGGCCGGTTCATGGACGCTGCTGCCACTTCGGCACAGCGCGCGGCGAGCCTCACCGCGCGGCTGCTGGCCTTCTCCCGCCGCCAGTCGCTCGACAGCCGGGCGATGGACGTGAACGCCCTCATCATTTCGCTGGAAGAGCTGCTCCGCCGGACGATGACCGAGAAGATCGAGGTGTCGATCGCGCCAGCCGCCGATCTGCCCGCCGGCATCGTCGACGCCAACCAGCTCGAGAGCGCGGTGCTGAACCTCGCGATCAACGCCCGCGACGCCATGCCCGAGGGCGGCAAGCTGACCATCGAGACGCGCGTCGCCAATCTTGACGAAGCCTATTGCGAGGCCCGCCCCGGCGTGAAGCCGGGCCGCTACGTCGTCATCGCAGTGTCCGACACCGGCGTCGGCATGGACCGGGAGACGGTGGACAAGGTATTCGACCCGTTCTTCACCACCAAGCCGATCGGCCAGGGCACCGGCCTCGGCCTGTCCATGGTCTATGGCTTCGCCAAGCAATCGAACGGGCAGGTGCGCATCCACTCGGCGCCGGGCAGCGGCACCACCGTCAGCATCTTCGTGCCTGCCGCGGAGGCGCCGGCGCAGGGCGATATCCGCAGTGCCGGCGGCGATGTGCACGAAGGCTCGGGCCAGTCCGTGCTGCTGGTCGAGGATGATGATTCCGTTCGCCTGCTGGTGCGCGACGTGCTGGAGGAGCTGGGCTACGAGACTTTCGAGGCGGCCGAGGCGCTGAAGGCCACGGAACTGCTGCGATCCGGCCAGCGCTTCGACCTGATGGTCTCCGATGTCGGCCTGCCAGGCATGAACGGCCGACAGCTGGCCGAGATCGCGCGGGAGAACCACCCCGACCTGCCGATCCTGTTCGTCACCGGCTATGCCGAGAATGCCGCCATCCGGGCCGGCTTCCTCGGCACCAACATGGCGATGATCACCAAGCCGTTCCAGATCGAGGTGCTGTCGGCGAAGATCAGCGAGATGCTGAGCCCACCCTGATCGTCGCCGGCGAGCCGCTCAGCCGCCGCGGCCGTCCCCTGCTCCGCGCGAGCCGTCGTCGTAAACCGGCGCGGCATCTGCCGGCAGGCCCGGGTCCGACCGCTTGGGCGCCATCACCCCGAGCGCGTTCCAGTTGAGCATCGCGTTGTAGAGCATGCGATATTCGCCGATCGTCTGGCGGCGCCAGATCGGGTTGGTGGCGAACATCACGATGCGGCCGCGGGCGCGCGGCACGTTGATGATCGCCGGACGGTTGCGCACCTGATCGGCGCCGCGCATCAGCCCGCTCATCACCGAACCCGCGCCGCCCGGGAATTCCATCAGCACCTGCTCGCGCGAGGCCGGCCGCACCGCGAACAGTGTGCTCGTCGCCCAGCGCACCGGCATCGTCTCGTCCGTATAGCCGTAGAAGATCGGGTTGGCGGGGGCGAGCAGCTTCGCCTTCACGATCGGGCCGGGCGCGTAGAAATTGCCGCCGGCGGCACCGACGCTGATATCGTCGACCATGCCGAACGCCGCCGGCACGGTGGAAGCATTGCCGGTGGTGATCAGCGTGCCCCCGGCCTCGACGAACTTGCGCAGTTCGGCCACGCCCTCATTTCCCATGCCGCCGCGAATGTCGTCCGACTGGCCATATTCGCCGAGCGACTTGAATTTGGCATTGGGCTTATAGGGCAAGGGCTTGCCCTTCATCGGAACGTCATAGACGATGCTTTGCGCGCTATTGCCCTGATTAGGGATGATGATCACGTCATATCTTGCGCGCAGATTGCCGGCGCGGACCTGTTCCTTGTAGATCAGATCATAGGGCGTCTCGTCCTGATCGAAGGCGTAGCGCACCCAGCCGACGCTTTGGGTCGAGCCCCAGGTGCTGAACAAGGCGGTGCGCGGCACGCCGATCTCATGGGTCGGCGCCTCGATCTTCGCCGGGGCGGCGACCGCGGTGAGGCCGAACTGCTCGACGAGCGGCTTCAGCGTTGCAGCGGCGCTGGCCGGGACGATGAACGAGCCGGCCGGAACGTCCGTGGCGCCCACCCTGAACGGCTTTTCGGCGACGCGGATCGCTACCTTCGGCAGGCGATAGCGCAGTCGCGCGAGATTGACCGAACCATTGTCGAGGATGACGAACCCGCCCGGACCGGCGTCGGCGGCGGTGCCGTGCAGCGCGAAGGAGGTCACCGGCGCGGTGGCGGCGGCGAGCACGGCTTTGTCGGCGATCTCGACAATATTGACATGCGCCATCAGGCCCATCGTCCATGCCGCGTCGTCGTAAGTCATGACGTTCGGGTTCGGATAATTGTTCTGGACCTTGAGCAGGGTCTTGGCGAGGCGGCCATATGGCTGGTCCAGCTTCACCAGCAAGGAGCCGGCGGGATATTCGCCCTCCTTCACCTTCATCGGCGAGGAAAGGCGGCCGATCTCGACGCCCTGCATCAACAACTGATCGACGACGAACTTGATCCGGCTCTCATCCTTCTGGCCGGCCGGAATGACATAGGCATAGGGAGCCTTGGCTTGCCCGGCCTGAATGCCATTCAGGCTTTTCTTGTAGAAATTCTCGAGGATCACCTCCGGAAAGCTCGAAGCCAGCTGGAGCGCGGTGAGCACGCCGGTCTGCATATAATTGACGTTGTTGCGCATCGACCACATCACTTCCCGATAGGGAGGGAAGGGCCGGAACCAGTCGCGGGCGAGCTGGCCGGTGGCGCGCGCGCCCGGCTCGCTCAGGCCGTTGTCGACGTGGCGCAGCATCGTCGTCGCACCGCCATTGCCGAAGGTCTCGTACATGCGCAGCATGCCATTGTGGTTCGACGACATGAAGCCGACATAGCCGGGCGACCACGCATCGACATAGCCGTGCGTCCAAACGCCGGGCATGCCGTATTTGGTGAGCTGCGACATCTCGAAATTGGAGAAGAAGGGCAGCTCCCCGTACAGGATCGGGTCGAGATCCGGGTTCTGCGGCGCCTGCCCGGAATAGGTGTAGAGAAACGGCACGGATTCATGCAATTCATGCATGACTGGCGGGTGCCATTCGAGATAATAGGCGAGCAGCTCCCGGGCGCTCGGATCGGAATAGTTCATGTCACGATTATTGTCGTGATAGATATATTTCCCCCAATAAGGCGGACCGCCCGGCTTGGCGAGATCGTCCGTCTCGTCAACGAGGCTCTGGTGATACCAGTCGACATAGCGGTCGCGGCCGTCGCCCTCCAGCACGGGGCTGAACGCGACGATGAGATTGTCGTTGATCTTGCGGATCAGCGCCGAATCCTCGGTGAGCAGACGATAGCCGAGTTCCATCAGCATCTCGCACGGGCCGGTCTCGGCGCTGTGGAGGCAGGCGGTGAGGTGATAGATCGGCTTGGTGGTGGCGATGATCCTCGCTGCCTGATCGGGCGTGGTACGGCGCGGATCGGCGAGCAGCGCGAGGTTGCTCTTGTAGCTGTCCAGCCTGGCCATGTTGGCGGCGCTCGACATCATCACCACGATATTGTCGCGGCCTTCATTCGTCTTGCCGATGTCGAGGATGCGCACCCGATCCGGCGCAGCCTTGGCCAGGCGTCGGAAATAGGCGTTGATCTCCTCCTGGCTATGCAGCTTGTTGGGCACGCCGATGTGGTCGCCGAACACCTGCTTTGGCGACGGGATCGTCGTCGACACCGGCAGGTGATCGACCAGCGGGCTGATGAATTCGGGCCTCGTCGTCCATTGCCTCACCATGCTGGCGAAGTCGGCGTCCATCGTCTGGGCGGCTGCCTGCGCGGCGAGGGCGAGCGCCGTCGTCGCCATCAAGATGCGTGCACCAAGCTTCATTCCGATTGCCCCCCGGGTCGATCTGCCCGGCGCGATCGTATGGCGTGTGACGGAGAGGCTGCAAGCGCGGAATGCCGGGCCGATGCCACAGATCGCGGCCCGCGCGGCAGTTTGGGCGCCGATGCTGCGGGGTTCGTCGCGTCGGGCGCGCCGGCGCCGCGACGAATGGCTACCGCGGACCGATCACAGGCTGGGCACGTCATGGGGTGAGCGCGATATGCTGGGGCAGGACGAGGCGCCGGAAAGGCCCGAGCCGGGCGACGCGGCCGGGGCGACGATCACCCCGCAGCCGCCGGTCGCCACGCGCAAGCGCATCATCCTGCTGTCGGACGGCACCGGCAACGGCAGCGGCAAGCTGTTCAAGACCAACGTCTGGCGGATGTATCAGGCGCTCGACCTCGGCCCAGGCGGCGCCCAGACCATCCAGATCGCCAATTACGACAACGGCGTCGGCAATTCCTCCTTCAAGCCGCTGGCGATCCTCGGCGGCGTGTTCGGCATCGGCCTCAAACGCAACATCCTCCATCTTTATCGCTATCTCTGCCGCAACTATACTGAGGGTGACGAGATCTTCGCATTCGGCTTCAGCCGAGGTGCATTCACGATCCGTCTGCTGGTGGCGCTGATCGGATCGCAGGGTGTCGTGCCCTATACCGACGAGCGCGACCTCGCCCGCCAGTCCGCCGACGCCTATCGCGAATTCTGCCGCGCCAACCGCGCCAACGTATTGAGCTGGGGCACCAGCGTGACGCGCTGGTTCCGCGACCTGTTCCTGCGGGTGTGGCGATGGAACAAGCCGCCTTATCGGCCGGGCCGCGAGAATACGCCGGTTCGTTTCGTCGGCGTGTGGGACACGGTGGCGGCCTATGGCGGCCCGATCATCGAGATCACGCGCGCCATCGACGACTGGCTGTGGCCGCTGACGATGACCGACTATCGGCTCGGCGACCATGTCGTCGCCGCCCGCCACGCACTGGCGCTCGACGACGAACGCGACGCGTTCCAGCCATTGCTGTGGGACGAATTCCATGAACGCCGTCGCGCCCGCGCCATCGCCGAAACTGACGCGCAGGCCGGCGAAGCTGCCGCCGCCCGGCTCCAGCAAGTGTGGTTCACGGGCATGCATGCCGATGTCGGCGGCGGCTACCCTGACGACAGCCTCAGCTATGTTTCGCTGAACTGGATGATCGGCCACGCGCGGGCGGCGGGCCTCGTCTTCCTCGGCGGCGAGGCCCAGCGCATCGCCGCCACCGCCAACAGCTTCGGACCGATGCATGACAGCCGTGACGGCATGGGCGTCTATTATCGCTACCAGCCGCGCAAGATCGAGGCACTGCTCCATGTCGGCACGGCCGAGGCGCCCGGGGCGCCGGGCGCGCGGCCGATGTCCGAGACTCTTATCCTGCGCGATCCGCGCGTCGGCGAGAAGCCGGAGCGGCCGCGCGGGCTGCTGCTGTCCTGCGCGGTGCATGAAAGCGTGCTCGCCCGCATCGCCACTGGCACCGACAATTATGCCCCGATCGTGCTGCCGCGCTGCTTCACGGTGGCGCCCCCGCCGCCTCCGGGCGATGGCAATGCGCCGGCGGCGCCGCCGCTGATCGCGCCCGCAGTAGTCCAGGCGCTCAGCGCTGCCGCCGAAGAGCGCGCCGTGCGACAGGAGGTGATCTGGAACTGGGTTTGGCTGCGCCGCTGGACCTATTTCGCGACGTTGTTCCTGTCGCTGAGCCTCGTCGCGATGCCGTGGTGGCAACCGAGCGCGCCGACCATCCCCGCCTATTCGGACGGGCGCTGGTTCCTCGGTTCGGTGATCGGCTGGCTGGATTATGTGCTGCCGAGCTTCGCCCATCGCTGGGTGGAGGCATTTGCCGCCGGGTCGATCTATTTTCTCGGAATCTGCGCAGGCATCGGCGTGCTGATGATCGTCGCCACGGCGCAGGAACTCAAGCTGCGCGACCGGACGCGCGAGCTCTGGTGGAAGGCGATGGAGCCCGGACGCGCGCCGGGCGACCCGCTGCCCGGGGCCACCGATTCCCGCCTGAGCCGCATCCGCACGTCCAGGGCCTATCAGGCGCCGCTGCAATGGGTGAAGTGGCGGTTGCTGCCGTCGGTGATCGGGCCGGCGATGATCGCGCTGATCCTCTACGCGATCGTCATCATCGTCACGCAGGGGCTGCTCACCGTGCAGGAACGGCGCGACCTGTTCTGCGGCGCCCGCACCGCTCCGTCCACCGATCCGGCCGGCGCCAACTTCCGCACCGGCCTGCCGTGCAACGCGATCAGCGTGACCAGCCCGAGCGGCGCCGCCGATCTGCCGGAAACGCTCGAGAAGGATCGCACCTACCGGATCACGCTCGAGGTGCTGGAGGCGTGGAACGATGGCGGCACGCCGGCCGATCCGACCGGGCTCCATCCCGCCACACTCCTGCAACGCCTGCCGCAATGGCTCGGCGCGCCGTTCCGCCGGGTGGTCGGCGCGGACGGCATGGTGCCGCTGATCGAAATCCGCTCCGCGCCCGCCAATGGCCGCCAATTGCCGTCGATCAGCATCGACACGCTGACGATGATGCCGGCCTCGGCGACGCGCCGGGCGCGGCCGCGTCGTGGCGAGGTTGCGGCCCCGGCGATCACCGCCGAGCGGCGCAAACGCCTCTACACCGCCTTCTACACCGCACACCGGACCGGCCGGCCTTATATGTTCGTCAACGACGCTGCCTTCCCGGACTGGCTGATACCGGACTTCATCCATAATGGCGGCCCGACATGGTTCTACGACAGTCCCCGCCGGGGCAATCACGGATCGGCGCGTGTGACGATCGAGCCGGTCGGCGAATGAGTCTCGCCATTTCCGTAGACAGGACTTGCGTGCCCTGTGGTCATAACTGTGGCTTTACAATAGTTTATCTTGAAATACAGCGCTTGACGAACAGCGGATTCATCCAGCACTATAGGCATGCGGATCGGGGCCGTTGCACGACAAGCCGGGACAATCGGCACGTCTTGGGAGGGGAACAGGGTCATGCGGTCTAACGCCATGCGCGCCGCTCTTGCGCTGACTGCGCTGGCGGCGCTTGCCGGCTGTCAGGGCAAGGCGAAGCAGGACAATTTCGTCCACGCCGACGAAGATTATTTCCACGATATGGACAATGCCGTCGCACTCACCCGCGAGGAAGTGCAGGGCCGCAACATGTGGCTGGTCTGGTCGGGCGGCAATGATCGCTTCTGGGATTTCATGAACAAGCCGACGCTTGGCGGCTTCGACTTGTTGAAGATCGTCGCACCCGATCCCAACGGCCCCAACCGCCGCGACAATCGCTGGCGCCAGCTTGGCATCGTCAACGAGCCGTGCTTCGCGGCCCCCGCCCGGCCGGATCAGTTCGGCCTGTGGCGCGACCAGCGGCAGACGAGCTGCCCGCCCGATCCCTTCGCCAACGCGCAGAAATATCCCGGCGTGAAGAGCGGCGCGCTCGGCCGCGTGCTGCCGGCGGGCTCCTTTTATGGCGAGCCGACTGGCATAGTCGGGCTGCGACTGTTCCCCAATCCGGACTTCGACGAGAAGGCGCGCGCCGCCTGGGACGGCAAGCGTTATTACAGTGATCCCAACTATTACAACCGCAAGGACCTTATCCGCCCCTATCGGGTCGGCATGAGCTGCGGCTTCTGCCACGTCGGGCCGAGCCCGATCCATCCACCCAAGGACCCGGAACATCCGACTTTCGCCGAGCTTAACTCGACAGTCGGCGCGCAATATATGTGGGTCGACCGGATCTTCTTCTGGTCGCCCAATCCCGCCAATTTCATGTACCAGCTCGTCAAGACCTATCGGCCGGGCTCCATGGACACGTCTTTGGTGTCGACCGACAATATCAACAACCCGCGCACGATGAACGCGGTCTACAGCCTCGGGCCACGCCTCGAGATCGCGAGGCGACTGGCGCACGAACAGCTTGGCAAGGGCAGCGACAATAATCGCCAGTTCAACGAGTTCGTGAAGGACGGCCCCCTCACCCGCTATTTCAATGCGCCGCGCGATGTGTGGACACCGCATGTGCTGAAGGACGGCTCGGACTCCGTCGGCGCATTGGGCGCGCTCAACCGCGTCTATATCAATATCGGCCTCGACAGCGAGGAATGGCTGAAGCATTTCAATCCGGTCGTCGGCGGCAAGCCGATCAGCCCGATCACCATCGAGAGCGCCCGCAAGAACGCCTATTGGCGTGCCACCGAAATGGGCACGCCGGCCACCGCCCTCTTCTTCCTGAAGGCGGCCCGGCCGGATCGGCTGAGCGCGGCGCCGGGCGGCGCGGCCTATCTCGCGCAGGATGCGGCGCTGGTCGCACAGGGTCGCGACGTGTTCGCCACGACCTGCGCACGCTGCCATTCGAGCAAGCAGCCGGACGCCCCGCCCGCTGCCTCGCTCGGTGATCCGATCGGGGCCGATTACGTAAAGCGCTTTCATGCCTGGTGGCGCTGGACGCAGACCGACGATTTCAAGTCGAGGATGCGGGCGATCGCGGCGCGACCGGACTTTCTCGACAATAATTTCCTGAGCAGCGATATTCGCGTGCCGCAGACCTTGCTGCGCACCAACATGTGCAGCCCGCTCGCCACAAATGCCCTGCGCGGTAATATTTGGGACAATTTCTCGTCCGAGACCTACAAGGACCTCCCGTCGATCGGGCAATCCTCCTATCAGGATCCATTTACCGGCAGGATGCTGGTCTACACCATGCCCGCCGGCGGGCGCGGCTTCACGCGGCCGCCCTCGCTGATCTCGCTGTGGTCGACGGCGCCCTATCTGCTCAACAATTCGGTGGGCGACTTCAACGGCGATCCTTCGGTGGCCGGGCGCATGAAGATGTTCGATGTCGCCATCCAGCAGATGCTCTGGCCGGAGCGGCGGCCGCGCGACGGCGAGACGCCGAACGCCACGGGCGTCATCGACCGCACCACCGCGCGCAGCTTCTTCTTCGTGCCGCAAAGCTGGATCCCGCGCCTGCCCGGCACCAGCCCCGAGGACAATGCGCTGCTGAAGTCGCTGGTCAACGCCAATGGCGATATCAGCATCGGCCCGATCCCCAAGGGCATGCCGGTCAACCTGCTCGCCTCCTTCCAGCCGCTCGCCGAAAGCGCCAACCCGGTCGCCATCGCACGCCATTATCATGAGGTGCTGGTGGCGCTGGTCGAGCTCAAGCGGCTGTTGCTGACGCTGCCTCGCGGCGCCGACGATGCCGCGCTCCGCGCCCATTTCGCACCGATGCGGGCGAAGCTGATGGCGCTTAGCAAATGCCCGGACTTCGTCGTCAATCGCGGCCATTATTTCGGCACGGCGCAGTTCAACCAGCAGCACGGGCTGACGCCGGAGGAGCGCAGCTTCGGGCAGGAGGCGCCGCTCAGCGACGATCGCAAGCGGGCGCTGATCGCCTTCCTCAAGACGCTGTGACGGGCCGCGCCGGCCCGCGCTACGACCATATCGTCATCGGGTCGGGCGCGGGCGGCGGCACCATCGCCGCCCGGCTTGCCGAGGCGGGGCGCTCGGTGCTGGTTCTCGAAGGCGGCGGCGATCCGCTGACGGCCGGCGAAGGCCGGACAGCCGATGATTATCGGGTGCCGGTCTTCCACCCGATGGCGTCCGAGAACAGCGCGTTCGACTGGCCCTATTTCGTTCGCCATTTCGCCGATGCGGCGCGCAGCAAGGGCGATCGCAACCTCTGCGACAAGGGCATCTTCTACCCGCGCGCCGCAGCGCTGGGCGGCTGCACCGCGCATAATGCGATGATCTTCCTGCCGCCGCCGGATGCCGACTGGGATCATCTCGCGGCGCTCACCGGCGATGCCGGCTGGTCGGCGGCGGCGATGCGGCGCCATCGACTGTCGCTCGAGGCATGCCGCCACCGGCTGGTGCGCCGGCTGCTGGCGATGCTCGGCCACGATCCCACCGGCCATGGCTGGAGGGGCTGGCTCAGCGTCGAGAGGGCGATGCCGCTGAAGGCCCTCGGCGACCTCCGGCTGGTGCGGATGCTGGCGCGGCTCGCCTTGGCCGACCTCGGTCGCGACGCCGGCTGGCGACAGCGGCTCGCGTTGTTCCTGGCAAATTGGGGCGATCCCAACGACGTCCGTCGCGGCGGCGGCGAGCAGCTCTGCTATCTGCCGATCGCGACCCGCCACCACGCCCGCACCGGCACGCGCGAGCGGCTGCTGGACGTTGCCCGGCGCCATCCCGACCGGCTGGAGATCCGCACCCATGTCTGGGCGAGCGCGCTGCTGTTCGACGGCGGGCGCGCGAGCGGCGTGCGCTGGGAGCAGCGGGCCGGCCGGGGCGCCCCCGTCACCGCCGCCGGCGAGGACCATGCGACGGGCGACGTGATCCTCGCCGCGGGCACGTTCGAGACCCCGAAGCTGCTGATGCTCTCCGGAATCGGCGATCCGGAGCAGCTCGGACGCCACGGCATCCCCGTGCGCGCCGCCCTTCCGGAGGTCGGCCGCAACCTGCAGGATCGCTATGAGATCGGCATCGTCCATCGCATGGCACGACCCTGGGCATCGCTGCGCGGCGCCAGCTTTGCGCCCGGCGACCGGCTCTATCGCCAGTGGCGCTGGCTGAGGCGCGGCATGTACACCTCAAATGGCGGCGCCATCGCAGCGTTGCGCCGCTCGCGCCAGTCCGAAGGGCGCGACCCGGACCTGATCCTGATGGGCTTGCTCGGCCGGTTCAGCGGTTATCGCACCGGCTATGCGGCCGAGACCTGGCCCGGTCTCGACGGCTTCACCTGGGCGATCCTCAAGGGACAGACGCGCAATCGCGCCGGCACCGTCCGTCTCGATCCGCGAGATCCACGCGGCCAGCCGGAGATCGACTTCCACAATTTCGAGCAGGGCGGTGATGCCGACCTCGATGCGCTGGTCGAAAGCGTGGGCATGGCGCGTGCCCTTTCCGCGGCGCTGCTGGACGAGGGCCTCATCGCGGAAGAGGAAGTGCCCGGCAGCAGCGTCACCGGCGAGGCGCTGCGCCAATGGATCAGCTGCAACGCCTGGGGCCATCACGCCTGCGGCACGGCTGCGATCGGCCCGGTGCTAGACGCCCAGGCGCGGGTGCACGGCGTCGAGGGCTTGCGCGTGGTCGATGCCTCGATCTTCCCGCGCATCCCCGGCCTGTTCATCGCCGCGCCGATCATGATGGCGGCGGAGAAGATCGCCGCGGACATGCTCAGCCGCGGGTGATGCTCGCCAGCCCGGCGATGCCCGGCAGCAGGAAATAGGCGCCGCCGCGCACCGTCACGAAGGCCGGCAGGCGCTGGGCGATGCGCGGCAGGCCGGCCTCGTCATGATAGCGGAACAGATCAGTGCGCCCCTCATCGGGAAAGGGCAGGCGCTGGCCCGTCAGCGGATCGCCCTCGCCCGAGAGGCCACCGAAGGTGGCGCTGGTCAGCCACGCCCCTTGCACGAACTCGAACTGGCGGGCGAGGCTTGCGTTGAGGCAGACGAAATGCAGCCCGGCCTCCACCGGCGGCTGGCCCGGCGCCATCGCCTGCGCCGGCGAGAGCATGCGGCCATAGGGCCGCCCGCGCCGCAGCAGCCGGTGGAAGCGTGCGGAGGCGACGGCATCGTCGGCCGCCCTCCCTTCGAGCCCGAGCGAGGCGATGACGTCGCGCACGAAACCCCGTCGGCCGAGCGGATCGTCGCCGGAGCGCGGATTCGCGCGGCGGACATGAGCGCCGAGCGGACAGGCGCGACCCTCCGGATCGGATTTGAACAGGAAATCATTGTCCTTGCCGCCCAGGCCGGGCAGCGCCGTACCATTGAGGCAGCGGCCGACGATCTGCTCGGCCAGCCACACCGCCCGCTCCGGCCCCGCTTCGGCCGCCGCCCAGCGCCAGAAGCCGGTCACGTCCTGCTCCAGCTGACGATAGACGAGATAGCTGCCGTTGCGGGCCGACAACCGCCCCTGCGGCATATCGCCGACGAAGCCATATTCATTGTTGTGCCCGATCAGCACCTCGCCCGGCGCGATGCCGGCACGATAATCGCGATTGACCGCCCCGGTGACGGCAAGCCGCCCGTCCCAGTCGATATCCGGCTGGGACATGCCGTCCGCGAAACCGAACGGCTCTTGCGCGACCGATCCGTCCTCGCGCCCCGGGCAGCTGTCGAAAGCAGCGGTGCGACGACAGCCCGACGCCAGCGCGTCCGCCTCGATGCCGTCGGCCCAGGGTTTGAAAAGCGCGCTACGGGCGCAGAGGATCACCAGGATATGCGGCTCGGCCTCGCGCCTGCCCCACCGCCAATGCTCCGGCGCGCTGGCGCCGACATCGCCGAGGCGGTGCGAGCGGCGCTCGTCGCCGGCCATGCCGTCGAGAAATTCGGGGGCGAGCCCCTCAAGGTCGGCATCGGCAAATCCCAGCGCCACCAGGCCTGCGCGGCTGAAGGCGATCTGGATCGCGCGATCGACCGTCTTGCCGCCGCCGACCTCGCTCGCCCGCGTCGGTGCGAGCCCGCGCAGCCACGCCCTGGCGCGAGCGGCATCGCCGATGCGGAGCAGCAGATAGCGCGCGCTGCCGAGCGAGCCGAGCCCGGAGCGGACCAGTGCCTGGATGTCGTCCATCTCGTCGCGCGCCGCCATCGCCTCAGATCTCCGCAACGAAGCGGCGCAATGCCTCGCCCGTCGGCCGCGCCTCGAAGGCGCGCCGCAACCGCGCGTTGCGCGCCATGTCGTAGGTGGTGAGGCCGCGGAAGGCGTTGTACCAGAGTTGGGTCGGGATCTGGTGGTGGAACAGATAATATTTGAAGTCCTGTTCGTGCCGCGCGCCGCCGATGATCAGCCAATCCGTACGCGGATAACCGAGGCCGTTCGAAAAGGAGACGTTGAGGCCGAACGCCACCTTATTGATAAAATCGTCGTTATAGGCTTCGCGGCTGCCGTCATAATTACTGGCGAAGAATACGCGCCTCCTGTCGTCGAAGAACGTCCAGCTCGCGAAGTGAATGGTATTGACCCGCGCCAGCCGCCCGCGACGGAAGATGTGCCGCGTGCTCCAGTTGATCAGCCACAGGATGAGCACGGTCAGCCACCGGCGAAACGCGCCCGGCTTGAGGCTGCCGATCGCGCTATACTGGTTCGCGACGTCATGATCCTCGATCGCCGACAGCGTCCGGTTGCGCTCACGCGAGGGGCGCGGCGCGATCACCGGATCGGTCGTCTCGCGCCGGCGCAGCATCACCACCAGCACCGGCGCCGCGATCAGCAGGACGGGCGCGAGGATCAGGCCGAGGACCGGTACCAACAGGAAATGGCAAAGCTCGGCAACCCTCTCGCCGAGACCCGGCCGGTCGAGCGGCGTCAGCGCGATGGCACCCCCGGCCTTTTCCAGCGCCGGCCATAATTGCTCGGGCGTGCTCTCCGGATGGGACAGACGGACGGCGAGCAGGGCGGCGTGCAGCCGCGCCTCCTCGGTCACCTGAGCGGCGCTGCGCCCGGGCCAATTGGCATAGGTGGCGGCCGCCGGCACGCGATGGCGGCGCATCCAGCCGACAAGGTCGGCCGGGGTCGGGCCAGCGGCGCAATGGCCGAAAATCTGCACCAGACCGGGTGTCGCGGCCCGGGCGAAGCGGTCGATCAGCGCGTCAGCGCTGCCATCGCCCTCCGCGACCAGCGCCAGCCGCACCGGCTCGCACGGCGGCAGGTCGGTGAGCCCGGCGCGATCCGGCAGGGAAGGGTCTTCGAGGATCACGAAGCGGGCGACGTGGAGCCCCTCGATCCGCCCGAACGGCAGCAGCGCATTGTCCGGATCGGCCTGCCCGGCCGCCAGCTCCATCGTCGCCAGCAACGCCTTCAGCGGCGCGATCGCCGCGTCGGGCAGCTCGGCCGCGACGAGGAGCTGCGACTGGCGGGGCATGGCTGTGCCCTCAGACTTCGAGTGCGAAGTCGATCAGCCGCGATTTGCCCCAATAGACCTTGCCGAGATAGAGGCCGGGCTGGATCAGCCGGATTTCGTCCCGCACGCGCGAGGCGACCAGCGACGTTTCCGAATAATCGATGACGATGCATTCATTCTGGTCGAGCCAGCTCGGCCCCATATAGACTTTGGCGACGATCGCCTTCAGCCCGAATGGCAGGATGTGATTGCGCAGGAAGCCGCGCTCCGCATCGAACACCTTGCCCTGCCAGGCGAAGATACTGACGACCTGGGCGATTTCATCGCTGAACGCGGTCCCCGGGGCGATGATCGCGGTGCCCTTGGCCTCCCCGTCCGGGATCGGTCCGGGCCGGGCGGCGCGAAACAGATCGTCAAGCTCGCTTTGGCTTTTCTTGAGCAAATCAGCGACAGCTAAAGTCACGGCCCCGACTCCCCCTCATTGTCGGCGTCGATGATCGTTCATGTCGCCTGCTGTTGCAAGCATATCCGCATGTCACGGCATCGTTACTGGCCATCACTGGACATTGCCGATACACTGGCCAAGGGCATCAAAATGGCGGGATCGGCATGCGCCTGCGCTGGCTTCACGATCTTTTTCAACGCGTTCTTTATGCAGAGCGGCGCATCGATCCGTGGATCCGTCCGCTGATGGACGGGCTGCTGCAGAGGCCCGGCACGGCGATCGTCCAGGCCATCGTCAATGCGAGGCGCCGCAATGACGGGCTGGCGCTGGCCGAGGAGAAGATCGGCCCCGACGAGGAGGCGATCCTGGCGCGCATCACCGAGCGGATGCGTGCCCATATGGCGCAGGATTTCCCGCCCGGCCGCATGGAGCGCGGCGGAAACACCAAGACGCACGGCGTGGTGCGCGGCGAGCTGGTCGTCCATGCCGGCCTGCCCGGGCATCTTGCCCACGGCGTCTTCCGCGAACCACAACGGTTCAGATGCTGGGTGCGCTTCGGTGGCCCGGGGCCGCATACGCCGCCCGATATCGACGATGTCGGCGTGCTCAGCATCGGCGTGAAGCTGATGGGCGTGCCCGGCGCCAAGCTGATGGCGGACGAGGCGCACACGCAGGATTTCACCGGCATAAGCTGCCCCACCTTCACCACACCGAACATCACCGAGAATGCGATCCTGCAACAGTGGAGCCGCGACGAGCTGCCGCTCTGGTACTTCCTCGACCCGCGCCGCCCGCATCTCTGCGATCTCCTGATGCAGGGACTGTGGAGCCGGACGCAGGGCAATCCGCTGGGCACCGGCTATTATAGCTGCGTGCCCTATCTCCTCGGCGAGGGGACGGCGATGCAATATGCCTTTCTGCCAGCGGGCCCGGTCGACATGGCAGTCCCCCGCCTGCCCCGCCGCCCGTCCGACAATTACCTGCGCGAGAATATGGCGAAGACGCTGGCGCGCACCGACGCCAGCTTCACCATGACGGTGCAGGTGCAAAACGACGCCCATCGCATGCCGATCGAGCATGCCGGCGTGCTGTGGCCCGAGCGGCTGTCGCCGCGCGTGCCGGTGGCGACGCTCCACATCCCGCGACAGCGCTTTGACAGCCCCGCCCAACTCGCCTTCGCCGACCGGCTGAGCTTCAATCCGTGGCATGCCATTCCCGAGCATCGCCCGCTTGGCAACCAGAACCGCGCCCGTCGGCGGCTCTATGAAGAGCTGTCGCGCTTCCGCCAGGCGCAGAATGGCGTCACCCATGTCGAGCCGACCGGAGATGAGGCGTTCGACTGACCTGGGGCCCCGGGAGGAGCAGGAATCAAGGCGCGGCAGCCGCTTGCGACGATGCGACAAGGCTGCTAGTTCGTAGCGATAATGCCTCGCAATAACATCATCAGGCGATGACCCAGCGCGCCATCCGCGGCTGGTTTCTGGTCCATAAATGGACCAGCCTGATCTGCACTCTCTTCCTCCTGATGCTGTGCCTCACCGGCCTGCCCTTGATCTTCCACGACGAGCTCGACACCCTTGCCGCGCCCGGCGGACGCGATCCCGCGCTGCGCATCGTCCCGGTCGGCTCCTCCGCCGAGGCGCCGTTTCTACGCCCGCTCGACACCATGCTGGCCGGCGCCCTGGCGAGACGGCCGGTGGGCGAGGTGCCGCTGTTCATGGCGTTCGACAATGAGCGGACGCTGATGACGATCACCACCGGTCCGACCCCCGACGCGCCGGCCGCGGACATGACCCTGCAGTCGTTCGACCGCGCCAGCGGGCGGCCGGTCGCACTCGCATCGGACGACGGCGTCATGCATTTCCTGCTGCAACTGCACACGGACATGTTCCTCGGCCTGCCGGGGATGTTGTTCCTCGGCGCGATGGGGCTGTCGTTCGCCGCCGCGCTCGTCTCCGGCGTCATTCTCTACGCGCCGTTCATGCGCAAGCTGCCGTTCGGAACGGTGCGCGCAAGCCGCAGCCGGCGCATCAAATGGCTCGATTATCACAATCTGCTCGGCGCGGTGACGCTCGCCTGGGCGCTGGTCGTCGGGCTGACCGGCGTCGTCAACACCCTCGCCACGCCGATCAACCAGCTCTGGCAGCGCAACGAACTGGCGGCGATGACGCGTGCCTATGCCGGGCGCGAGGCCCTGCCGCCGTCGCGCTACGGCTCGCTCGACAGGGCGATGGCCGCCGCCCGCGCCGCCATCCCCGGCTATAACCCCCAGTTCATCGCCTTTCCCGGCGGCGCATTCAGCAGCAAGCATCACTATGCGGTGTTCTTCCAGGGTAGCACCCCGCTTACCCAGCGCATGCTGACCGTGGCGCTGATCGACGCCGAGCGCGCCACGGTGACGGCGGTCGCCCCGATGCCGTGGTACGGACACGCGCTGGCGCTGTCCCAGCCGCTGCACTTCGGCGATTATGGCGGGCTGCCGCTCAAGATCCTGTGGGCGCTGCTCACCGCCATGACCATCGCAGTGCTCGGCTCCGGCATCTACCTCTGGATCAGCCGCAGTCATGGCCGCGCGTCGACCGCCGCGCAGGTCCGCGAGATCGAGACCGGCGCGGCGCTGGTTGAGGTGGAATGAGGGCCGTGAAGAGAGGCCGCCAGAGCAACCGGGCGATCTTCGGCCCGCTCGTCTTGATCGCGCTCGCCAGCCTGTCCGGCCTCGTCATCGCGCTCACCGGCGACGGCGCGCGCGACGCAACGGCGTGGCTCGGGCTGGCCGTGCCCGTCGCCGCCGCTGCCTGGGCGGCATGGGCCCGTCCCAGCTGATCAATCGCATAGTCCATAAAAAGGGAAATCGTTCGTGTCCGCCAAGCTCCTCCCCGTCGTCGCCGTGTCGACGCTGGCCCTCGCATCGCCGGCCTTCGCCCAGGACGACGCCGAGATCATCATCACCGCCCAGAAGCTCAACCGCACCGAGGTGACGCGCGCCGGCCAACTCGGCGCCCTCGGCGACAAGCTGGCCGAGGACGTGCCGTTCAGCATCAAGAGCTACAACGAGGCACTGATCCTCAACCAACAGCCGCAGACGCTCGGCCAGTTGCTCGAGAACGATCCCTCGGTCCGCACCACCTACGGTTTCGGCAATGCCGCCGAGCAATTCGTGATCCGCGGCTTCACCCTGAATGGGGACGATGTCGCCATCGACGGGCTGTACGGCATCGCGCCGCGCCAGCTGGTCGCCCCGGAGCTCTATGATTCGGTGCAGGTGCTGAACGGGGCCAGCGCCTTCCTGTTCGGCGCCGCGCCGGGGGGCAGCGGGATCGGCGGCACCGTCAACCTCATCCCCAAGCGCGCCGGCGGCAGCGATCTCGCCCGTGTCACCGCCAGTTACACCTCCGACGCGCATCTCGGCGGCAGCTTCGACGTCGCCCGCCGGCTTGGGCCGGACGGCGCGCTCGGTGTCCGGCTCAACGGCGCGGTGCGGCGCGGCGACGTGTCGGTCGACGACGAATTCCGCAGCACCTATGTCGCGGGCGGCGCGGTCGACTGGCGCGGCGAGGCGGTCCGCCTGTCGCTCGACCTCGCCTATCAGCGCATCCGGGTCAGCCGGTTGCGGCCCAAGGTAGCGCTCGGCGCGGGCGTCACCGCTGTGCCGCGCGTGCCGCGCGCCAAGGCCAATTTCGCGCAGGCCTGGGGCTATTCCAACCTTCGCGACCTGTTCGGGGTCGCCCATGCCGAATGGGACATCGCCGACAACGCGATGCTCTACGCCTCGTTCGGCGCGCGCGACGGGTCGGAGACCGGCATCTATGACGGCCTGACCGTCAACGACGCCGCCACCGGCGACGGCACCGGCAGCGCTCTGTTCGTGCCGCGTACCGACAATAATGAGGCCGGCGAGGCGGGCATCCGCGTCAAGCTCGCGGCGGGCGGCGTCAGCCACGAGTTCAATCTCGGCGGCTCGGCATCCTGGCAGGTCAACCGCAACGCCTATGATTTCCTTGGCGGTTCAGGCGGCTTCGCGACCAATCTCTACAGTCCGCCGGTGGTGCCCTTGCCCGGCAGCGGCTTTGTCGGCGGCGATCTCGACCACCCCTTCCCGATCAGCCGCAGCCGCCTGACCAGCGCCTTCGCGTCCGACGCGATCGGCATCTGGGACGATCGCATCCTGCTCACCGCCGGCCTCCGCCTGCAGACCATCCGCACCATCGGCTATGACGCCGCGACCAGCCTGCGCAGCGGCGGCTACGACAAGGACGCGGTGACGCCAGTCATCGGGCTTGTCGTCAAGCCGGTCGCCGGCGTCTCACTGTTCGCCAACCGCATCCAGGCGCTGGTGGCTGGCGATACCGCGCCGAATACCGCCAGCGACGCCAACGGCAATTCGATACCGGTGATCAATGCCGGCGAGGCGCTGCCGCCCTATAAGTCGACGCAATATGAGATCGGCGGCAAGGTGCGCGTCGGCGCGATCAATGCCAGCGTCGCGCTGTTCCAGACGAGGCGGCTGCGCACCTATGCGGCGCCCGACCCCGCCGCGCCGGGCTTCTTCCGCTTCGCCGCGTTCGGCGAGCAGCGCAATCGCGGCGTCGAGTTCAGCCTAGACGGCGAGGTGACCGAAGGGCTGCGGCTGATCGGCGGCCTGTCGGTGATCGACGCCAGGCTGCGCGACACGGGCAATGCCGCCGAACAGGGCAAGAAGGCGCCCGGCGTGCCCGACTATCTGGCCAATGCCAACGTCGAATGGGATGTGCCGTTCATGCCCGCGCTGACGCTGACCGGCCGCGTCGTGCGCACCGGCGAACAGCAGGTCAATGCGCTCAACACGCTGGAAATCCCCGGCTGGACCCGCTTCGACCTTGGTGCCCGTTATGTCGTGGTGGTCGGCGGCAAGCCGCTGACGCTGCGCGCCAATGTCGATAACGTCGCCAACAAGCGCTATTGGTCATCGGCGTTCGACACCTTCTCGCCGCAGCTCCTGCAGGGCAATCCACGAACCTTCAAGCTGTCCGCCTCGATCGACCTCTAGCGATGGCACGGGAGCGCGGCGCTGCCGCGCGCCCCGTCAGCGCGTGGCCGGCGGGACGAGCTGATAGGCGGCAAGGATCGCCGCCATCAGGCCGGGAAAGCGCGCTTCCACCTCCGGGCAACGCGAGGTGTTGCGCATCTCCACGCCCTGACGCTCGGAGCGGATCAGGCCTGCCTCGCGCAGGATCTTGAAATGCTGCGACAGCGACGATTTCGGGATCACCCGGTCGCCCACCGAGGCGAAGGTGGAGCAGGCCTGCACACATCCCTCGCGCGCGATATCGGTAAAGATCGCCGCGCGCACCGGATCGGACAGCGCATGCAGGATCGCCTCCGGCCGCAACTCCTCCACCGACGGATGAAACAAGGGTCTCATGAAAAATAATTAGGGGGGCTTGACGGAGAGTTCAACAGTTCCAAATTCCCGAACAACGGGACGATGGCCTGCCATGGCGGCTCGCCCACTCCCGGCGAAGAAGGAAGTGTTGCATGTCGAAACTCGCAGGGAAGGTGGCAGTGGTCACCGGGGCATCGAAGGGCATCGGCGCCGCCATCGCCAGGGCGCTGGCGGCCGAAGGCGCCGCCGTCGTCGTCAACTACGCCTCCAGCAAGGCCGGCGCCGACGCCGTGGTCAGCGCGATCACCGATGCCGGCGGCAGGGCCGTCGCCGTGCAGGGCGATGTCAGCAAGGCCGATCAGGCGGCCGGGCTGATCGCGGCCGCGGTAAAGGAATTCGGCCGGCTCGACGTGCTCGTCAACAATTCCGGCGTCTATGCCTTCGCGTCGATCGAGGAGACGACCGAAGCGCTCTATCACCAGCAGTTCGGCGTCAACGTGCTCGGCCTGCTGCTCACCACCCAGGCCGCCGTGCCGCATCTCGGCGAGGGCGCGAGCATCATCAACATCTCCTCGGCGGTGACCAGCCTGCACCCGCCGGGCTCGGCCATCTATTCGGGGACCAAGGGCGCGGTGGACGCCATTACCGGCGTGCTCGCCAATGAGCTCGGCCCGCGCAAGATCCGCGTCAACGCCATCAATCCCGGCATGGTCGAGACCGAGGGCGTGCATAGCGCCGGTTTCCTCGGCACCGATTTCGAGGCCGGCATCGTCGCCCAGACGCCGCTCGGCCGTACCGGCCAGCCGGACGACATCGCCGGCATCGCCGTCTTCCTCGCTTCGGACGACGCGCGCTGGCTGACCGGTGAGAAGATCACCGCGAGCGGCGGCCTGCGCTGAGCGCGCGCGCTGGCCGGGAGCGAGCCGCTCTCTGGCCAGCGCCGCCCCAGGCCGCTAAGCTCAGGCATGGCCGAACGCTTCGAACGACACCGCCAGCCCTGGCGGCCCGACGAAATCCAGAAACTCCACACCCTCGCCAAGAAGGGCATGGCGCTAAAGGCGATCGCCAAGGCGCTGACCCGCAGCGAGGAATCGGTGAAGGAGCGCGCCAAGCTTGACGGGCTGTCGATCGCCAAGCTGCACTGAGGCGGCCGGCGCGCTCCCCTCCTCCAGTTATCTCGGCATCGGCACCGACCCGACCTTGCCGGTGCCACGCTCGGTGAACCACAGCGTGTCGCCGGCGGGCTCGATGCCGGTCGGGGTCTTCAGCCCGTCCTTGATGACGGTGACGTGGGCAGTGTCGCCGTTGATCGTCAGGCTGCTGATCTTGCCGCCGGCATTCTCGGCCACGAACAGCTTGCCATTGGCGGCGCGCATGCCGTCCGGCCCGCGCACCGGCGCATCCATCCAGATGTCGACCGGCGCGCCGGGCTTGCCGTCGGCGCCGACGGGAATGCGGTACAGCTTGTTGAAGAAGACGTTGTTCACATACATCGTGCCGTCAAGGAAGGTGATGCCGTCGATGCCGAGCAGGGTGCGATGCTCGAGATAAAGCTCGGGGGTCTGCGCGCCGGGAGCGAGGCGGTAGATCTTCTGGTTGGAGGTGTCGCTGATATAGAGCGCCTTGTCCGGCCCGACGACGAAGTCGTTGCAGGTCGAGCTCTCGCCGGGCAGCGTCCAGCTCAGCTTGGGCGCGGCGGTTTTCATGTCGAAGCCGCGCAGCACGGTGGTGCGGCGCTGCGGCGCGCCCGGCTGCGGGGTGAGCTGGCAGGTCCACAGCGTATTGGTCGCCGGCTCGGCAAGCACGCCGAGGAAGAAGGTGCCAGGCCCCGCGGCGCTGACATCGACGAAGCGGGTGGCGGTGGTGGCGCCCTTCTTGACCAGATAGACATAAGGGCTGCTGGCGCTGCCGACATAGAGCGTGCCGTCCGGCGCCACTGCCAGATTCTCGGGCTGGGACTTGTCGTCGTTGATGACGAACTCCGCCGCGCTGGCGACAGCGGGAGAGAGGGCAAAAGCGGCCAGAGCGAGGGAGGCGGCGCGGATCATGGTCCTGTCCTTTGTCAATTAACCCCGGATGAGCGGATCGATAGCCGCTGAGCGCCATGATCTTCTAGCCATATCTCGTCCGCATCGCGCCTGGTCACGCTTCGTCACGTTTCCCCGCATCCGCGACGACCGGATCAGAAGCCGAAACCCATTTGCGGGCTGGCGGACGGCGCGGCCGGCGCGGCGCCTTCCAGCGCGAGCATGCGGGCCTTGGATGTCGCGCCCCCTGGTGCCGAGAAGCCGCCGATCCGCCCGCCCGCTGCCGTCACCCGATGGCAGGGCACGATCAGCGGCACGGGATTGCGCGCCATCGCCTCGCCGACGGCGCGCGCCGCCTCCGGCCCCTCGCCGAGCGCCCTGGCGACGGCGCCATAGGTGGTCGTCTCGCCCCAGCCGAGCCGGCGCACGAAATCATAGACGCGCGCGAAGAACGGCACCTGCGCGCCGAGGTCGACCGGCGCGGTGGAGAAGTCGATCCGCTCGCCCATGAAATAGCGGCAGGCAGCGTCGACCACCGCCGCGATTTCGCCGGGCGGCTCGGCTGCTGTGGAGGACGGAAAACGCGCCAACAGCGAATGCTCCGCCGCGCCACGACCGGCTGCCGGCAGGCGGAAGCAGGAGATGCCCGACGCGCCCCAGCCGATCGCGGCGAAGCCGGCGCAGGTCTCGAACAGGAAATGGCGGCGCATGCTCACCCGCGCAATGTCGGCGCCTCCGCGCCGCGACGCAAGACTAGGCGCGCCGGACGATCCAGTCATGGGCGGGATCGTTGCGGAACATCCATTGGCGGCGCGGGCCGGCCATGACGTTCAGATAGTAAAGGTCATAGCCATGGGGGGCGCCCACCGGATGATAGCCGCGCGGCACCATGACGACATCGCCATCCTCGACCGCGATGGCCTCGTCGATCGAGCGATCGTCGGTGTAGACGCGCTGGAAGGCGAAGCCCTGCGGCGGGTCGAGCCGGTGATAATAGGTTTCCTCCAGCATCGTCTCCTCGCCCGGCGTGTCGCGGTCATGCTTGTGCGGCGGGTAGCTGGACCAATGCCCGCCCGGCGTGATCACCTCGACCACCAGCAGACCACAGGCGGGCTCGGTCTCCGGCAGGATATTGCGCACGAAGCGCTGGTTGGTGCCCTGTCCGCGCACCTCGCGCGACATGGCCGCCGGATCAATCAGGCGCGGCGGCAGGCCGTCCTCACCCGGCGCGGTGCAGATCGCAAGCTCGACGCGGCTTCCCGCCTCGACGCACCACGCCGTACCGGCAGGCACATAAGCCGCCGCCGGGGGCCGATCCTCGAACACGCTCGCGCGGCCGCCCTGCCCCGTCCAGCGGTGCGTGCCCGCGACGATGTCGGCGACGCCGCTCAGGATCACCAGACAGGTCTCGCGGCCATCGTCGCGCCCGGCGAGCGGCTGGCCCGGCGCCAGCACGACCATCTTGAAGCCGACATGCTGCCAGCCGGCGCTGTCCGGGGTGATGTCGAGGACGCAGCCGGTGGCGTCGGGGGCGTGCGGGCGGACGCGCAGGGTCACAGCCTAGTCTCCTTGTCGGTGAGGCGATCCTCATAGGCGCGCCGGGCCACGCCGACATCGCCGCGATCCGACACCTCGGGCACGGCAACGTCCCACCACGCCCCGCCCCCGGTGGTGATCATCGGATCGGTGTCGATGACGATGACGCTGCTGCCGTCGCGCTGCCGCGCCCGATCGAGCGCTTCCTCCAGCCCCTCGATCGAATCCACCTTCTCGGCATGGGCGCCGAGGCTGGCGGCGTGGGCGGCGAAGTCGATGCCGACAAAGCCCTGATGCGGCGCATCGACGAGGAGGTTGTTGAACGGCGCCCCGCCAGTCGCGTGCTGCAGCCGGTTGATGCAGCCGAAACCCCGATTGTCGAGCAGCACGACGATGATCCTGGTGGCGAGCGAGACGGCGGTCGCCAGCTCCGAATTCATCATCAGGTAGCTGCCGTCGCCGAGCATCACATAGACATCGCGACCGGGCGCGGCCATCTTCACGCCAATCGCGCCGGCGATCTCATAGCCCATGCACGAGAAGCCATATTCGACATGATAGCCGCCGCTCTGCCCGGCGGGCCATAATTTGTGGAGCTCGCCCGGCAGGCCGCCGGCAGCGCCGACCACCACCGCATCCCGCGGCGCCCCGCGCGCGACCGCGCCGATGACCTGCGCGTCGGACGGCAGCATGTTGCCGGCGGGCGGCGCCATCGCCTCCGCCGCCATCGCCTGCCAGCCGCGCCGGGCCTCGACGAGCCGATCCGCCCACGCCGCCGGCACGCCGGCGCTTTCGGCCAGCGCCTCCGTCAGCGCCTCGAGCATCAGGCGCGCGTCGGCGACCACCGGTGTGGCGCGATGCTTGTAGGCGTCGAACGGCGCGACATTGACCTGCACCAGCCGCGGACCGCCGGTGATCAGCGCCCGCGAGCCGGTGGTGAAATCCTGCAACCGCGTGCCCAGGGCGACGATCAGGTCGGCCTCCGCCGCCGCCTGGTTGGCCACCGTGCTGCCGGTCACGCCGATGCTGCCGAGATTGCCGGCATGGTCATGCGGCAGGCTGCCCTTGCCTGCCTGGGTCTCGGCGAAGGGAAGGCCCGTCGCGGACACCAGCCGCGCCAGCGCCGCTTCGCCGCCGGCATAGCGCACGCCGCCGCCGACGATGAGCAGCGGCCGGGCCGCGTCGCGCAGCCGCCCGGCGAGCATGGCGATGTCGGCCGGATCCGGCTGGACGACGCGCGGCCGCCACAGGCGCGGCGTGAGGAAATCGTCCGGCACGTCGAACGCCTCGGCCTGCACATCCTGGCAGAAGGCGAGTGTCACCGGGCCGCAATCGGCCGGATCGAGCAAGGTCGCCATCGCGCGCGGCAGCGCCTCGAGCAGTTGCTCGGGCCGGGTGATGCGATCGAAATAGCGCGAGACCGGGCGGAAACAATCATTGGCGGAGACGGTGCCGTCTCCGAAATCCTCGATCTGCTGCAGCACCGGATCGGGCCGGCGGCTCGCATAGACATCGCCGGGGAGGAACATGACCGGCAGGCGATTGACATGGGCGAGTGCGGCCGCCGTCACCATGTTGGTGGCGCCCGGCCCGATCGAGCTGGTGCAGATCATCGCCCGCCGCCGCCGCATCTGGCGCGCATAGCCAATCGCGGCATGGGCCATGCCCTGCTCGTTATGCGCGCGCCAGGTCGGCAGTTCGCGGCGGGAAGCGTGCAGCGCCTCGCCAACGCCGGCGACATTGCCGTGGCCGAAGATCGCCCAGGCGCCGGCGAAGAAAGGCTGCGGCCCCTCGCCCCAATCGACCAGCTGGCGGGCGAGGAAGGCGATCGCGGCCTGTGCCGCCGTCCGGCGCTGGCGGCTCACCCCGTTACTCCGCAATCATTCGAGCCCATCATTTGCAAACCTTCATGGCGGGGCGGCGCCGGGCCGCCCCCGCCGCCTCAGAACCTCACCCGCACCGTGGCCTCGACGAGCCGGCCGAACGGATTGGCCGCCCGCGCGTCATAGCCGTTGCCGGCGTTATAGAACGGGGCCTTGCGATCGAACAAATTGGAGATGCGCACCTGCAGCGTCGTCTCCTCAAGCACCGGTATCTTGTAGGAGCCGACGAGGTCGAAGGTGGTCCACGCCTTGACGTGCTGGTTGGGCGTCAGCGTGCGGTTGTAATAGCGGCCGGTATAATTGGCGAACAGCGTCAGCGACACGGGATCGAGGTTCCAGCCGAGATTAGCCCGGCCGCGCCACTTGATCGCGTCGTTGGTGTCGAGCAGCGAGGTATAACCCGAGCCCGGCACGATCTCCTGCTTGAAGGTCAGGAAGCGGGTGGCGTTGAGGCCGAACAGGAAATCGCCGAAACCCGTCGCCGGCAGAGCATAGTTTACTGCCAGATCGAGGCCGGCGACTTTCCGCACGCCGAGATTCACCCCATAAGTGAAGTAGATATAGTCGATCGTCGGGGGCACCGGCCGCACCGGCGGCGCCGCCTTGATGGTGTCGGCGATCTGCTGTGCGGTCGGGTTGGCGATGACCATCGAGGCAAAGGCCGGGTTGAAGAACAGGTCCGTCGTCGACGGCTGATAGATGAGATTGCTGTAGCGGACGTTGAAGTAAGTGGCGTTCAGGCGGAGATTGCGCGCCGGCTTCAAATCGCCGCCGACCGACCAGGTCTTGGCGCGCTCCGGCTCCAGATTGGGATTGCCGCCGGCCATGTTGTAGGTGTTGAACACGCCGAGGCCGGAGATGGTCTGCGCCTCCTGCGGGCCGCCGAACGTGGCGGTGATCTTGCCGAGATTGGGCGCCACGAATGAGGTCCCGTAGCTGCCGCGCAACGTCAGCATCTCGAACGGGTCCCAGACCAGCCCGAACTTGGGATTAAAGCGGCCGCCGAGCTTGTCGTAATAGTCGTAGCGGCCGGAAACGGCGAGTTCGAGTCGCTGGAGGCCCGGCCGCGCATTGTCGGGGCCGAAGAACGGCACATGCACCTCGGCGAAGCCGGCGATCACGGTGCGGCTGATGTCGTCGTCGCGGGCGACGATCTCGTTCGCTCCTTTGGGCCCGGCGACCTGCAACTGCACCGCCTGTTCCTGGCGGAAGCTGGAGCCGATCGCGATCTTCACCGGCCCGCCCGGCATGGTGAACAGCGTGCCGTCCGCCTTGGCCTGCAATTCGCGCAGATACTGGCTGGCGAAATTGGCCTGTTGATAGCCGTTGTTGATCTGGGCGAGCACGCCGGGATCATTGTCCGCCGCCTGGCCGAACGGGTTGAACGCGGTGGTCCGCGTCGTGCCGCGGGCAAGCGCCGCGGCGACGCCGGTGTCGATCTCGGGATCGTCGTTGAAATCATTGGTCTTGGAAACATGACCCATGATGTTGAGCGCCCAATCCCCGCCAAGATCGATATCGGCACCGGCGGTGATGCCCATCACTTCGGAGCTTTGCCGCGAGACCGGGTTGGGGAACAGGCCGCGCCCGTCGCGCGTCACCAGCACCGACGACGCCGAGACGCCCGGGGGCAGCACGAAATACGGATTGGTGCTGGGCACCGTCACCGAAATGGCGCGCGGCGCGCTGATCCCGTGGGTCTTGTAGTTGGAATAGTTGAGCTCGGTCCACAGCTCGACCCGGTCGCCGATCTCCTGATGGGCGGTGACGAGCACGGCGTGGCGATGCGAAATCGGCACCAGCGTCCGCTCCAGCGCATTCTCGCAGCGGTTGGCGGTGGTCGAGAAGCTGGGATAGGCATAGGTGACGCTGCCGATGCGCACGTTCGGCTGCGAGCAGACGGTGGTGCGCAGGTCGCGGCCGCCGCGGAAACGCTGGTCGAGCCGCAGATAATCGATATCGCCCTGCAACGGCGAATCCCGGTCCGAATATTGATAGGCGACCATCACGCCGCCGCCCGACCATGTCTTGCCCCACAGGGCCGAGGCGCTGCGCTGCTCATAGGCGTTGTCGGGGCTGAAGCCCCACGTGCCCGATGCCTCGAAGCCATTGACGTTGCGGCGATAGATGAAGTTGACGACACCCGCCACCGCGTCCGATCCGTAGACGCCGGAGGCGCCGTCGGCGACCACCTCGACCCGCTCGATGGCGTTGACCGGGATGATCGACGGATCGGGCAACACCGCCTCGCCGCCGACCGCCGCGAAGCGATGACCGTTGAACAGGGTCAGCGTCGCATAGATGCCGAGATTATGGATGTTCGGCTGAAAACCGGGCGTGCGAAAACGGTTGGGCGTCGAGGTCTCGGACGGCGTGTTGAAACTGCCGAGCTGCGGCACCTGCGACATGATGTCGCTGGCATTGGCCGGGGCCGTCTTGGTGATGGTGTCGCGGCCGACCGAGATGAGGTTGGAGCCGGTCGGGGCGACGCCGCGGATGCTGGTACCGGTGACGACGATCTCGTCGAGAGCCGTGGTCGCGCCGGGCGCGCCGGGCGCCGCCTGCGCGCCCTGCTGGGCGATCGCCGCTGCCGCCGGCATCGCGGTCGCGATGAGCAGCGCCGTGCCGCGCAACAGGCGCCGCCGCGAACGGGAGGCGCGCGCATTCGATAGCAGATTTTCCATTGGACCCCTCCGGATGCGCGCGCTCTTCGGGTGGCCGCGCTTGTGGGTTCCATTGTGTATGGTCGGCGAAATGGAATGTAAATAGCAAATTAGACTCGGTCTGAAATTTCGTATTACACTGTATACCGAAACTGGCGGTTCATTCGTCAGGCCGCCTTCTGGGCGAGACGGGCGTGGCGCCAGGCATCGGCCAGGCCGGCAAACCGGCTGGCCATCGCCTTGACGGCGCCCTGGTCATCGAGCTGGCCGGCCAGCCAGCCGCGGGCGACGTCGTCGAAGATGGTGCGTCCGACCGCGAAGCCTTTCACGATCGGGAACGCGGCCGCGCAGGACAGCGACTGGATCAGCTCGCCCGCCGGGGTCGACAGGCCGAGCAGCAGGACGCCGCGGCAGAGCGGGTCATTGTCGAGGATCGTCTCCTGAATCGCGTCCCACGACGCCGGGTCCGACAGCGGCTCCAGCTTCCACCAGTCCGGCCGGATGCCGATCGCGTAGAGGCGCCGCATCGCCTCGGCGACGGTGGTCGGCGCGCTCGGCATGCCCGGCGGCAGGATCACCTCCAGCAGGAGTTCGTGGCCGGTCTTGCGACATGCGTCGAACAGACGCAGCAGCTGTCGTTCCTGCCGCTCGCGCAGCTCCGCCTCGTCATCGGGGTGATAGTAGACCAGGCATTTGACGACATGGTTGCGCGGCCATGTGCGCAGCTCGGCGGCGACATCGGCGCCGCCCTCGAAGGCGAGCGGGCGCGATTTCGGCTCCTCGATCGGGCGGCCGATCCAGTAGGGCCGCTCCGCCGCCTCGGCGAGCCCTTCGGCGCCGTAGCGCCCGTCGAGCAGCACGCCGAACGCGCCGGCGTCGCTCGCCACGGCGTCGATCGCGCGCAGCGCCAGCGCCTTGAAGCTGGTGATGCGATCCTCGCCGACGCCGAATTCCTCGGCCATCTCCTCGAAATGGCTGCGATGATCCATCGCCAGCACGGTGAGGTCCTCGTAGCGGCCCTCCCGCGTCGTTGCCCAATGGATGTGATCGAGCATGTGGTCGTCGCGAAGGCGGAAGAAATGATCGCTCCGGTCCAGGAAATAGGCGAGCTCGATCGCGGTCGGCATCGCCGGCGCGCAGCCGTGGCGCGACACCACGATCGCGCCGCAGGCATTGGCCCGCCGGCAGCATTGTGCCAGATCCTCGCCGCGCAGCCAGCCGCTGAGGAAGCCGGCCATGAACGCATCGCCGGCACCGAGCACATTATAGACCTCGGTCGCGAAGCCCGGCGCATAGCAGCCGTCGCGCAACGCCTGCCGGATCGGCCCGGGGAAGGCGACGCAGCCCTCCGCGCCAAGCTTGCAGACGAGTAGTGCCGGCGTGCGTTCACGGATGGCGCGCAGCGCGGTCAGCGTATCGGTGGAGCCGCCGAGGATGTGCATCTCCTCCTCGGTGCCGACAATGAGGTCGCATAGCGGAAGGATCTGCTGCAGCCGTTCGGTGACCCCGCGGTCATGGACGAAGCGGTTCTCGCCCATGTCGCGCCCGGTCAGCCCCCACAGCACCGGCCTGTAATCGACGTCGAACATCACCTTGCCGCCCCTGGCCTTGATGAGCTGGGCGGCCTTGAGGCTGGCGGCGAACACGTTGGGCTTCGAAAGATGCGTGCCGCTGAGCAGTACCGCGCCGGCGGTCCCCAGCCATGCCTCGTCGATATCGTCCGCCGACAGCGCCATGTCGGCGCAATTCTCGCGATAGAAGATCAGCGGGAAGGTGTTGCGATCGCGTATGCCGAGGATGACCAGCGCCGTCAGCCGCTCCGCATCGGAGACCACACCGCGCACGTCGACGCCCTCGCGCACCAGCTCGTCGCGCAGGAAACGACCCATATGATCGGCGCCGACCCGCGTCAGCATGCCGGGACGCAGGCCGAGCCGGGCGGCGCCGACGGCGGTGTTGGTCGGGCTGCCGCCCAGATATTTCGCGAAGGAGGACATATCCTCCAGCCGGCCGCCGATCTGCTCGCCGTACAAATCGACGCCGCAGCGGCCGATGGCGATGAAATCGAGGGTGGGTGCGTTGTTGGTCATGATGCCCCGCCGATGTTTCGCCGGGTGCGTAACACTTATTCTATTATGCTTTCAAGTGCCAAAACTGTTCCAATCAGCCTTGTGCCTCGATTCCGGGTGCGTCTGCCGGCCCGGAATGGCGGAAGGCGAAGCCGATCGCCAGCGCCTGGGCGAGGCATAGCGATGCCGACAGCGAGCGGAACGACCGCACCTCGGTCTCGCGCACGAGCAGGATCGAGGATGCGAGCTTGGCGATCGGGCTGACCGGCGTGTCGGTGATCGCGAGCAGCGCGGCGCCGCGTTCGACCACGAACTCGCTGACTTCGGTCGTCTCCGGCGAATAGGGATGGTAGCTGACGGCGATCAGCAGGTCGCGGGCGCCCGCGGCGCGCACCTGCTGTAGCGAAAGGCCGGCGATGCCGTCGACGAACGTGGTGCGCTTGCCGGTCTGTTGCAGAGAATAAGCGAGGTAACTCGCCACCGGGAAGGAACGGCGATAGCCGATGATGTAAATCGTCTCCGCCTCGGCGACGAGATCGATCGCCCGCTGCAGATCCTCGCCGGTCACCGTCTCGGGCAGATTGTCCAGGGCGATGGTGCTGCCATGGACGAACTCCATCAGCACGGCGTGCGAATCCACCGGGTTCGCGCCCTCCATCGAGGCGCTGAACGCGCGCACCCGCTCGTTATAGCCGAGCTGGGCGTGGTTGGAGAGAAGGCCGTCGCGGAACACGCGCTGCATCTGGCTGGCGCCGGAAAAGCCGAAATGCTTGGCGAAGCGGACGATCGCCGAGGGCTGGGCTCCCGAGCGCTCGGAAATCTCGGCCAGCGTCTCCAGCCCGAAGGCATGCGGCTCGTCCAGCACGTAGCGGGCGATCTGCTTCAGCCGCTTGCTGAGCGAGTCGTAGCGATCGAGTATTTCCTGCCGCAGCCGTTCGACGGAGGCGAGCGGCGTATCCTCATTCCTGGACATTCAAAGGCCATCTGTCGTGTCTATGCCGATCCTTACCGCCAAAGTTTCGGATCGCACAATCGCCCGTTGCCGGCGGATCATTCGGCTGCGGCGGAAGCCGTGCGCGCGGTGCGGCCGCGCAGCAGCCACAGCAGGCCGAACACCGCCACCAGCACCGCGGGAATCACCGCCACCGCCTTGAACGACTGGGACGCCGCATAGGTCAGCACGGCCTGCAGCTGTTCGCCGCCAAGCGCCTCGAACCGGGCCGCGCCGCCCGCGGCCTCGATCTTCGCGCTGTCATAGATGGCGCCGAGCACCGGCAGCACGAACCAGGTCGAGATCGAGCCCGCCACGCCCATCAGCCCGATGCTGAGCGCGCCGGCACGCGGATAACGCTGGGCGGCGACGGCGATCATCGTCGGCCAGATGAAGCAGACGCCGGCCCCCCACAAGGTCGCAGACAGGATCGCCATCGCCGGCGAGCGCGCATAGCCGAGCGAGAACAGGCCGATCGTGCACAGCACGCAGGACAGGCACAGCATCCCCTCGGTCGAGAAGCGCCGCTCGATCGGCCCGGCGAAATGCCGGCCGACGAACTGGATCGCCGCGACATAGGACAGCAGCAGCACCCCGCGCATGCCGACGACGTTGCTCAGCGACACGTCCACCCACTGGCCCGGCGCCAGCTCCGACGCGGCGGTGAGCAGCATCAGCGCGAACCAGATGAAGAAGCTCGGCCTGCGGATCAGCTCACGCATCTGCCCGCCGCGCGACACGCCGAGCGCGGCGCTGGTCGTCTGCGGGAAGCGCTTGGTGGCGGCCCACAGCGCGATGGCGATGCCCATCAGCGGCACCAGCGCGAACATCAGCCGCCAGTCCATCGCCCCGCCGGTGCCGAGGATGCCGAGCAGCCCGCCCACCACCAGCCCCGCCGGCCACCACGCATGGAGGATGTTCATGCGGTGCGTGGTGTCTTCCGGATAGAGGGCGGAGACCATCGGGTTGATCGTCCCCTCGGTCGCGCCCCAGCCGAGGCCGTTGACGAACATGCCGAGCCAGATCGCCTGATAGGCGCCGGCCGGGCCGAAACTGCCGCACAGGATGACCAGCAGCGGTCCGATCACGAAACTGGCGGCGGCGACCATGATCATCCGCTTCATGCCGATGCGGTCGAGGAACAGGCTGGTCACGACCAGCGCCAGGCAGAAACCGAGAAAGGCCGAGCCCAGCGCCTCGGCGATCAGCGTCACCGAGCGGGCCGGGTCGATCGTGTCGAGATAGGTCGCCTTGAGCTGCGCCGCTGTCGCCGCGCGCAACGCCGCGCTGACCCCGGCGGCGAACAGGGCGAGGATGCCGATCCAGAACACCGCCTTGCGATGGACCTCCCCCTCCCCGGTCATGCGAGGACCGCGCGCATATAGTCCAGGCATTTGCGATCCTCCTCGATCGATCCGCTGCCGGGATACTCATATTCGACAAGGGCGGGGATTGGATAGCGCTCCGCCTTCAGCAACAGGAGAACCTCTTTCAGCGGCGCATCGCCCTGCCCCCAGGGCGTGCCGGGGCCCTTGTTGCGCTTGCGGTCCTTCATGTGGAGGTGGGTGATCTTGGGGTGATGTTCCTTGATGAAGGCGACCGCGTCGAGGTTGGAAGCGGTGAAATGCCCGACATCGAGATTGGCCTTGCAGCGATCCGAGATGGCCAGCAGCGTTGCGAAGCTTTCCAGCGAGGCCACCTGGTTGGGGTCCTGATAATTGGAATGATTGTGGAAGCCGAGGTCGATGCGGTAGCGGGCGGCGAAGGCGGCGAGCCGCCGGCCCATCTCGACCGGGGTGGCATTGGTGCTGATCACCGGGCAGCCGAGCGCGCGGGTGGCGGCGAACACGCTGTCGATCTCGCCGTCCGTCATGTCCGGCGTGAAGTTGAACGAGTAGGCGAAGGAGGCGAGGCCGGCGCGCTCGAAGCTGCGCCGCACGCCTTCGAAATAGCTGACCGGCGTGTTGATCCGCCACTGGCGGCGGTCCTCGCGCAACGTCCGGAACTCCGCGTCGCTGAGCGGCGGCGGCGCCGGCTGGCCGCGCCGCGCCTGTTCGTAGAGCCGCGTCGACGGCTCGAGCTGGCGGTTATGATATTCGAGCAGCCCGCCCGGCGCCGCGCCGCTTGCCGCCACCGCCTGCGCCAGTCGCTCGATATAGGCCGACTGATCGTCCCCGCGCGGAATATCCTGATAGCTGCCGACGCACACCCCGAGCCGCACGCCGCCGACGACATTCGGCGTGCCCGCCTGCGCGCGCGCGGTTCCGATCAACGGCGCCGAGAGGATCGCCGCTGCGGCCAGCCGGCCGAAATCGCGTCTGGAATGCATGGGCCTTGCTCCCTCTCTCCGCCGCCGGAATTATGATGCCGTGCGACCTCACCGATATGGCATGTGAATATCATTCCAGTCAAATTTAAAAAAGTAATTGCAATCTCTCTCGTGGAGCGCCATCAACGGCGGAAAATCAGCGCAGTTGGATGTGCGGGAGGGGTTTCCATGAAGGCTTTGCTCGGCGCGTCCGGCGCCGTCCTCGCCCTTGCGCTGGGTTTGTCTCCGGGCGGGCGAACCATCGCGCAACCGGCCTCCACGGCGCCCGCGGCCCTGCCCGACGCTCCCGGGCGCGCGACCGTGCAGCGCATGTGCAGCGGCTGCCACGGCATGGAATGGATCACCAGCCGCCGCGAGACGCGCGAGAAATGGACTTCGCTGGTGATGGAGATGGTGTCGCGGGGGGCGCGAGGCTCGGATGAGGATATCGGCACGGTCGTCGCCTATCTCAGCGATCAGTTCGGCAAGCCGTCCGCGCCGGCCGCCGTCGCGGCTGCGCCAAATGCTGCGACGGGTCCCGGCGCGGCGCCGATCGCCATCGCCGTCGCCGTGCCCGCCTCGGCGATCCCGGCCGCCGATCCGCGCGCGCAATGGCCGCTGATGGGCGGCGATGCCGGCGCCCAGCGGCATTCCGCGCTGGATCAGATCAACCGCAGCAATGTCGGCGCGCTGCGACTTGCCTGGAGCTGGTCGATGATGCGGCCGGCGGGCACCGCGCCCGCCCCCGCCCCGGCGAGACCCGGCGCCGCCCCGATCCGGCGGCGCCTCACCACCCAGATCACGCCGGTGGTGGCGGATGGCCGGATGTACCTGACGACGCCGGACGGTCGCGCCGTCGCGCTCGATCCGGACAGCGGCACGCCGATCTGGTCCTATGACATTCCCGACGCGCTGGGCGGTCCGGGCGTGCGCAGCCTCGCCTATCGCCGCGCCGACGCGACGATGCCGGCGGCGATCTATTTCGGCACCAACCAGGGCTATCTGGTCGCGCTCGACGCCGCCACCGGCCGGCCGCTCAAGGGCTTCGGCAAGGCGGGCGCGATCAGCCTGCGCACCGGGCTCGATCATGCCGGCCCGAGCGAGCGCGTCGGCCTCTCCTCGCCGCCGGCCCTGTACAAGAACCTGATCATCGCCGGTGTGCACGTGCAGGAGCAGCCGGCGATGGGCCCGGCCGGCGACGTGCGGGCGTGGGACGCGCGCACCGGGGCTCTGGTGTGGACCTTCCACACCATCCCGCGCCCGGGCGAGCCCGGCAGTGAGACGTGGGAGGGGGAGAGCTGGCGCGGCCGTTCCGGCGCCAATGTCTGGGGCATGCTGAGCGTCGACGAAGCGAGCGGCACGGTGTTCCTGCCGATCGGCTCGGCGACTTTCGACTATTCGGGCGCGGATCGGCCCGGCGCCAATCTCTACGCCAACTCGCTGGTGGCGCTCGACGCCGCCACCGGCAAGCGCCGCTGGCATTTCCAGACGACCCATCACGACGTCTGGGACTATGATCTCAACGCCGCGCCGGTGCTGCTCGACATCCGCCGCGACGGCTACATCATCCCCGCCGTCGCCCAGCTTTCCAAGCAGGCGATGCTGTTCGTGCTCGACCGGCGCACCGGCCAGCCGATCTACCCGATCGAGGAGCGGGCGGTGCCGCAGGACGGCTTCCCGGCCGGCGAGCATCCGTGGCCCACCCAGCCCTTTCCGGCGCTGACGCCACAACTGGCGCGCGCGCGTTTCGACCCGAGTGAGATCGCCGACATCACGCCGGAGCACAAGCAGATGTGCGAGGCGATGCTGGCGCGCGACGGCGGGCTGCGCATCGGCGGCACCTATCTGCCGTTCGCGGAGCGGCCGTCGATCATGTTCCCCGGCACGCTGGGCGGGATCAACTGGCATGGCGGCACGTTCGATCCGGCCACCGGCTATCTGATCACGGCGACGATGAGCCTCGGCGAGGTCTTCCAGTCGACGCCCGATCCGAACGGCGGCGCGCCTACCGTCAAGCGCTACAAATTCTGGGACGACGCCAGGCATTGGCCCTGCTCGGCAGGCCCGTGGGGCGAGCTGGTCGCGGTCGACATGAACAGCGGGCTGATCGCCTGGCGGGTGCCGCTCGGCAGCTTCCCGGAGCTGGAGGCGCGCGGCATCAAGGGGCTCGGCACGCCGTTGCTCGGCGGCGGCATCACCACAGGCGGCGGGCTGGTGTTCGTCGGCGGCACCATCGACGACCGCTTCCGCGCCTTCGACACGCGCACCGGCACCGAATTATGGTCGGCCAATGTCGGCGCCGCGGTCCACGCGCTGCCGATGACCTATCTCGGGCGGAGCGGCCGGCAATATGTCGCCTTCACGGTGAGCGGGGGCGGCTTTCTGGAGGATCACACCATTCCGCCGGTGCTGATGGCCTTCGCCTTGCCCGGCGAGCCGGGAGGGACCAACCCGCCCCCGCCGCGTTGAGCACGTCATGAAGACAACCGACATATGCGGCGGCGAGGCCGTTCCGGCGCTCGGTCAGGGGACGTGGATGATGGGCGAGCGTCGCGACCGCCGCGCCGCCGAGATCGCCGCGCTGCGCACCGGCATCGAGCTGGGCATGACCCTGATCGACACCGCCGAAATGTATGGGGAGGGCGAGGCCGAGCGACTTGTCGGCGAGGCGGTGGCGGGCCGGCGCGACGGGCTGTTCCTGGTCAGCAAGGCCTACCCGCAGAACGCCTCCCGGGATCGCCTGCCGCGGGCCTGCGAGGCGAGCCTGAGGCGGCTAGGCACCGATCATATCGACCTTTATCTTCTGCACTGGCGCGGCGCCGTCCCGCTTGCCGAAACGGTAGAGGCGATGGAGGCGCTGAAGGCGGCGGGCAGGATCCGGCACTGGGGCGTCAGCAATCTCGACGTCGGGGACATGGCCGAGCTGGTCGAGGCCGGCGGCGGCGGATGCGCGGCCAACCAGATCCTCTACAACCTGTCGCGGCGCGGGGCGGAATATGCGCTGATGCCGTGGCTTGCCGATCATGGCATGGCGGTGATGGCCTATAGCCCGGTCGAACAAGGTCGGCTGCTCGGCAATGCCACGCTGAAGGCAGTCGCCGCGCGCCGTGGGGTGACGCCGGCGCAGGTCGCGCTCGCCTGGCTGCTGCGGCGGCCGGGCGTCATCGCCATACCCAAGGCGGGCTCGGCCGATCACGTCAGGGAGAACCGCGCCGCCGCCGACCTCGATCTCGTCGCCGACGACCTCGCCGAACTCGACCGCGCCTTCCCCGCCCCTACCCGGCAGCGCCCGCTCGAAATGCTCTAGTGCGAACGCAGGTCGCGCATAAGGAGCCCGCTGGCGGCGACCAATCCGACGCAGATCATCCTATATAATTTCATGACTGCAACGACACTCACTGTGCTGGCCCGCAGCTATCTTCACGCCGAAGATATTATTCACATCGAGGCGCGGAAAATCGGCCTGCCGATCGACGCCAAATGCACGATGTCGAGGACATTGCCGAGCGGACATACCGAATATTCGGTCGAGATCAGGGCTGAACGGCCGGAAGACCTCGCCTATCTCCGCCGCTACTGCCCGCAGATTTGAGCCAGCGCGCGCGGCCGGGGGGAACCATCCGGCGCGACGGGACGTTCTTTCAACAGCTTGGGTCCCCCTACCAAGCGAAACGACCTGCCGGATTTAGGCTGACCGGCACACGTGGACAGGGGCCGAGCGTTCATACCTCGGCCCCACCCCCTCCCCATCACCGGCCCGTTCCAGGATGCTTTCCGCACAGGCGGCTGGCAGGCCGCGCCCGGCGCGCCTAAGGACGGCTTTTCGCCGGAGCAGACATGACGCCTCGTGAATTGATCGGCACCGCCCGCATTCCCGGCGGGGACGAACTGCGGCTGTTCCGGCGCGGCGCCGATTTCATGATCGTCCTCGATCGCAACGAGCTGATGAGCAGCCGGATGAGCGGCTCGGAGGAGGCGCTGGCGACGATGACCTGCGCGAGGCTCGGCAAGCGCGCCGCGCCTCACTTGCTGATCGGCGGCTATGGCATGGGCTTCACGCTGCGCGCGGCGCTCGGCTGCCTCGGCGCGCAGGCGCGGGTCACCGTCGCCGAGCTGGTGCCGGAAATCATCGAGTGGGCGCGCGGGCCGATGGCGGCGCTCACCGCCGGCTGTCTCGACGATCCGCGCGTGGTGCTGCGCGAAGGAGATGTCGCGCCGATCATCGCCGAACAGGCGGGCGCCTATGACGCCATCCTGCTCGATGTCGATAATGGCCCGGACGGGCTCGTCCGCCTCGCCAATGATCGTCTCTACACGCCGGCCGGCCTCGCCGCAGCCAAGGCGGCGCTGCGGCCCGGCGGCGTGCTGGCGATCTGGTCGGCCGCCTCGGACCCCGCCTTCGCGCGTACGCTTGTCCGGGCCGGGTTCGCGGTCGACGAGATCGCCGTCAAGGCGCGGAGCAACGGCAAGGGGCCGCGCCACGTCATCTGGTTCGCCACCCGGCGTTGAGCGATGCCCCGCATCATCGCCATTGACGATCCTGCCGATCCGCGCATCGAGCCCTATCGCGACATACGCGAGCGCGATCTGGTCGGCCGCGCCGGCGGCTTCGTGGCCGAGGGGCGCGTGGTTATCGAAAAGCTTGTCGGCTCATCGGGGTGCCGGCTCGACTCGCTGCTGATCGCAGCCCACCGCCTGCCGACCATGGCCGACCTGCTCGCCCGGCTCGACGAGGACATGCCGGTATTCGCCGCCTCGCAAGCGGTCATCAATGTCATCGCCGGCTTCCCGCTTCATCGCGGCCTGCTGGCGATCGGCCGGCGCGTCGACCCGCCCGACGCCGGCCGGCTGCTCGCCGCCCTTCCGCAGGCTGCCGACATCCTCGTCCTGTCGGCGATCGCCAATCACGACAATATGGGCGGCATTTTCAGGAATGCGGCAGCGTTCGGGGTCAGGGCCGTGCTGCTCGACGCCGCCTGCTGCGATCCGCTCTATCGGAAGGCGATCCGCGTCTCGGTCGGCGCCGCGCTGCTCGTCCCGTTCGCGCGGCTCGCCCCCGACACCGATATTCCCGGCCTGCTCGCCCGACATGGTTTGCGGATGGTGGCGCTGAGCCCGCGCGGACGGATCGACCTTGTCGACCTTGGCGCGGCGCCGCGCAACGCCGTGCTGCTCGGCGCCGAGGGGCCCGGGCTATCCGCCCGAATCCTCGATCAGGGTCATAGCGTCCGCCTGTCGATGGCCGGCGATTTCGATTCCCTCAATGTCGCCACGACCAGCGGCATCGTCCTGCATCATCTCTTCGTCGCCGCCCGCCGCGGCGGATGATCAGCGGCCGTGCAGCCGCGCCAGCGCGATGCCGGCGAGGTTCTGGGTTCGCTTGATGTAACGGATGCGCACCCTGCCGGGCGGGCGGGGCATCGCCCGCAACCGCTGCAGGTGGCCGAGGCAGGATCGCGGGCAGCGTGCCTCGCCATTGGCCTGGGCGATCACCGCGGCGGCGTCGCCGATCAATACGGCATCGGCGATATCGCGCTGCCCGGCGAGGCGCATCGCCTCGATCAGCGCCAGCCACTCGGCGTCCATGCTCGTGCCCGCGCCGAGCCCGCGCCGGACGATCACCTCACCGCCGATCACCACGGCGATCTCCATCCCGTTCGGAAGGGGCCTGCTGCCGCCATCGAAGAAAATCTTCATTGCCGACGCCTCTGCCCGCCGGACGAGGCACCGGCAAGCACCCCGGTTGCGTCCGGCGGTGGTCGCTGCGACAAGATGCCGAACAGGAGAGGAGCATCTATGCGGCGGGCGATGGTGGCGGCGGCGCTGGTGATGATGTCGGGCAGCGCGACCGCGCAGGAGGATGTCCATGCGCGCGCGCTCGCCGCAGGCTACAAGGCGGCGTTCCTGTGCAGCGGCATCTTCAATGCCGGACAGACCGAAGCGCAGGTCGCCGCAGACGATCTGGAGGGCATCTACCGCCAATATCAGGCGATCGTGCGCACCTTGCCGGCCCGCGTCGATCACGCCGCCCATATGGTCAGCGTCGACTACAGCCCCGGCCTGCCGCCGCGTATCGCCGCGTGGCGACCGCGTCTCGGCTGCACGCAGCTGCCGATCGGCGCCGGCGCCGACATGGCGGCACGGCTGCCGCAGCTCACCGCTCGCCCGCCGGCTGGCAATCCGGATCAGCGCGCCTGGCCTGACGGCGATGTTGGCGCGACCGCGCCGACGCCGCCCCGCCTCGCCGCCGCCGCCGAGCGCGCGTTCGAGCCGAGCGTCTATGGCGCCGGCTCCCGCACCACGGCGGTGATGGTGGTGAAGGACGGCAGGATCGTCGCCGAGCGCTATCGCTCCGGCTATGATCTGCACACGCCGCAGCGAACCTGGTCGGCGGCCAAGAGCATCACGGCGACGGTGATCGGGCGGGCCGTCCAGCTCGGCCGCATCAAAGTGGAGGCGCCGGCCCGCGTGCCCGAGTGGCGGCCCGGCGACCCGCGCGCGGCGATCACCCTGGCGCAGCTGATGCACATGAACAGCGGCCTGTGGACGGACGGACCCGGCAACCGCACCGACGAGGTCTATCTCGGCGGCGGCGCCGTCACCCAATGGGCCACGGCCATGCCGCTGGAGGCGACCCCCGGCACCCGCTTCCGCTATGCCAATAACGACACCTTGCTCGCCGTGCGCAGCGTTCGCTCCGCGCTTGGCGACGGGCAGGCGGCGATCGACTTCCCCTATGCCGAGGTGTTCTGGCGCATCGGCATGAACCACACCTTCGCCGAGACCGACTGGCAGGGCAATTACGTCCTGTCGAGCCAGGTGTGGACCACCGCGCGCGATCTCGCCCGGCTCGGCCTGCTCTATCTCAATGACGGCGTGTGGGGCGGCGAGCGATTGCTGCCGCAGGGCTGGTCGCGCTTCGTCGCCACGCCGGCCGGCGCGCAGCCGCCTTCAGGCGCCGGCTATGGCGCGTTCTTCTGGCTTTACGGCCCGGCCCAGGGCTTGCCGGAGGGCACCTATCTGATGAACGGCAATCGCGGCCAATATGTCTTCGTCATCCCCTCGCGAAAGCTGGTCATCGTGCGCCGTGGCTTCGACCGGGAAGGGGAGCCGGGCTTCGACATCGCTCGCTTCGGGCGCGACATGCTGGCGGCCATCGACTGACCCGGCACTTCCCGAAACGCGCGTTGCGCTGCATCCCCCTTGCCGCCGCTGCGGTGGCGCATATCGGTGCCGGGCGGTCGCGCTAGCCCTCGCTGGTGCCGATATCGCCTGACGCGACCCATTCGCGCCACAGCAGCATCAGCGTCGCCATCACCGCCGGGCCGACGAACAGGCCGAGCAGCCCGATCGTCTCCACCCCGCCGACGATGCCGATCAGCACCCACACGAACGGCAGCCGCGTCGTGCCGCCGATCAGGCCGGGGCGGACGAAATGATCGGCCACGAAGTTGATCGCGATACCCAGCCCGCCGACGATGATCGCCGCCATCATCGCGCCCTGCACGACGAGCAGCAGCAGCGCGATCAGCAGGATCGCGATCAGCCCGAAAGGCACCATCGAGGCGACGCCGGAGATCAGCCCCATCAGGATCGGATGCGGCACGCCGCCGGCGGCATAGATCACCGCCATGATGATCCCCTGCGCCAGCCCGAGCAGCACCAGCCCGTCGACAGTGCCGCGCACCGAGGCGAAGATCTGCTGGCCGACGCGCTCGCCCGCCGGCCCGAATGCACGCCGGGCGCCGCGTCCCAGCTGATCGACGATGGCGTCGCGATCGCGCAACACGAAGAACAGCACGACGACGGTGAAGGCGAACACGACCACGCGGCGGATGATGCTGTGCGTCACCGTCCGCGACTGGCTGAGCAGCATGTCGGCGTCGACGCGCCCGAATTGCTCGCTCGCGGCGGCGGCGGTGAGCAGATGCGCATTCCACCAGTCTGTCACCTGCGCCGAGCCGAACGGGAGCGCCGCCACCCAGCGCGGCACCGGCACGCCATGGCTCCGCGCGTCGGACAACCACAGGATCGCGCCCTGCGCCTCCAGCACCGCCCGCGACACGGCGATGATCAGCGGCACGATCACCACCAGCAGCACCGCGCAGGTGATCAGCGCCGCGACCAGCGTCCGGCGGCCCGGCCACAGGGCCATCAGGCGCAGGCGCAACGGCTCGACGGCGATGGCGACGACGCCGGCCCACAACACCGCCGGCACGAAGGCCGCGCCGATCCACAGCGCGCCCAGCGCGACCGCGACGGCCAGCGCCACCCGCGCGCGCAGCTGGGCAGGCGTCGAACTGTCCATGGCCGATCTCCCCCGCTCAGCGATAGTTGAAGCTGATGCTGATCCGATCCGACTTCGCCCGACCGGCGGGCACCTCGTGCCGGAGCCAGCTTTCCCAGAGGAAGATCGAGCCGGCCGAAGGGGTGGCATAGACGAAGCTGCGCGCGTCCTCCGGCGCGTCGTCGCGGCGCAGCGGCGCCGCCATCATCATCGGCAGGCGCGGATCCTCCAGCTTGAGCGGGGCGGCGCCCTCGGGCACCCGCACATAGACCGTGCCCGAGACGATGCTGTGCGGGTGGATATGGCCGCTGTGATGGCCGGCCATGCCTTTCATGACATTGGCCCACAGACTGTCGAGCCGGGGCTTGCGTCCGCCGAGATCGAGAAACGCCTCCTCCACGAACCGGCCGACATGCCGATCGAGGCTGCGCTTCAGCCGCTCGAACGCCGGGTAGCGCGCCGGCAGATCGTTGAGCGAGGCATAGGAGGTGTAGCCCGGGTAGCCGTGAGCCTTGCACCATGCCCGGCCGGCGCGGTCCTCGCGCGCCAGTTCATAGGCATCCTGCTCCAGCTCGGCGAGCAGAGCCGCATCACCAAGCTGGCCGTCATAGAAGCGGGTGGCGAAAAGCGTGCGGATGGTCATCCGGCAGGCGAACCACAGCGCCCGCTTCTATTCAAGACGCCATCGTCAGTGCACGGCAACCGCGGAGCCGCCGGTACCGCGCGCATCATGAGCGCCGAACATCGTCGCTCCGGGTGCGATCGCTCCGCCCACCGCGAGGAAACCGGCGCCCGTCCGCGGCCCGGGCGTGAAACGGGGCGCGCCGACCGATATGCCCTCGGCGATCCCCCAATTTTCCTCGTCGCTGAACTTGTGCCCTCGTCGTTCGAGCAGCGCGCGCGTATCGGGCGAGAGCGCGAACGGCTCGAGCGAGACCACGTCCGGTAGCCATTGCTCGTGGATGCGCGGGGCGTTGATCGCCTGCTGCACGTCCATGCCGTGATCGACCATGTTGATGATCGCCTCCAGCGTGATGGTGATGATCCGCGATCCGCCCGGGCTGCCGATGATCAGCGCCACCTTGCCGTCCCTGGTGACGATCGTCGGGCTCATCGAGCTGAGCGGCGTCTTGCCGGGACCGACGGCGTTGGCCGCGCCCTGGACCAGGCCGAACATGTTCGGCGCGCCGGGTTTGGAGGTGAAATCGTCCATCTCGTTGTTCATGACGATGCCGGTGCCCGGCGCGACGCGATGGATGCCGAACCAGTCATTGAGAGTATAGGTGACGGAGACGGCGTTCCCGTCGGCGTCCAGCACGTCATATTGAGTGGTGCTATGCCCTTCCGGGGCGGGCACGGGCGGGCCCAGCCGGGACGAAGGCGTTGCCCGCGCCGGATCGATGCCGGCGCGCAATCGCGCCGCATAGGCCGGATCGAGCAGCTCGGCGGTCGGGTTCGCGACGAAATCGGGGTCGCCCAGCTTGTTGTTGCGATCGACGTAGACGCGGCGCAGGGTCTCGACGAGGACATGCACCTCATCCGCCGAATGGAAGCCCATCGCGCCGAGATCATAGCCCGACAGGATGTTCAGCGCCTCGCAGATCGAGACCCCGCCGGAACTGGGCGGCGGCGCAGAGATGACGTGGTAGCCGCGATAATCGCACTCGATCGGCTTCAGCTCGCGGACCTTGTAGCGGGCAAGGTCCTCCCGCGTGATGATGCCGCCGCCGCGCGCCGAGGCGGCGGCGATGGCCGCGCCGATCGGCCCGCGGTAAAAGGCATCCGGCCCCTTTGCGGCGATCAGCGACAGGGTGGCCGCGAGATCCTTCTGGACCAGCCGCTCGCCTCTCGCCGGCGGGCGCCCGTGCGGGAGGAAGATGCGCCGCGCCTCGGGATCGCGGGCGAGCTTGTCGCCCTCCAGCGCCATGATGCCGGCGTCGCCCTGCCCGAACACATAGCCCTCGCGCGCCAGCCTGATGGCCGGCGCCATCAGCGCTGCGCGTGACATGGTACCGTAGCGCGTCCGCGCCGTCTCCAGCCCGAGCACGGTGCCCGGGACGCCGACGCCCAGCCAGCTCTCGGTCGATCGGCCGGGCACGACCTTGCCGGCTGCGTCCTGGAACAGCGTGGCGGTGGCGGCGAGCGGCGCCTTCTCCCTGAAATCGATGAAAGTCGCGCGGCCGTCGGCGAGGCGCAGCGTCATGAACCCGCCACCGCCGATATTGCCCGCCTGCGGGTAGACGACGGCGAGCGCATAGCCCACCGCCACCGCCGCATCGACGGCATTGCCGCTGCCCCGCAATATCTCGGCGCCGACCTGCGAAGCGAGATCATGGGCGCTGACCACCATGCCCCCGGACCCCGCCACCGGCTCGGGGTCGGCGGCCGCCGCCGGCGCCGTCAGGGCGAGCGCGAAACAGATAGCCAGCAGCCTGTCGCGGATCATTCGAAGCCCCCTCGCCCGCCCGCTTTTTGGAGCGTGTCCCGGTCATATTGTCCGGCCGCCGCGACAGGCGCAACCGCCGATGCGGCGCGGCCTTGACTACAAACGTAGTAGCATTATTACTACATCTGTAGTTGAGTCGGGAGCGCCGCCGCGTGGAACGGATCAGTGAAGCCGAAGCCGTCGTCCTTTCCGTCCTGTGGGATGACCATCCCCTGACCGCGCAGGAGGTCGTCGAGCGGGTGCCGGACGAGCGTCGGTGGTCGGCGAACACGGTCCGGACCTTGCTGGCCCGCCTCGTCGCCAAGAAGATCGTCGCCCATGAGCCGGACGGACGCCGCTTCCTCTACCGCCCCCTCGTCGCGCGCGAGGATTATGTTGCCCGGGAGTCCCGGCGGCTGATCGACGGCCTGTTCGGCGGCCGGCCGACGCGGCTCGTCGCCCACCTCGTCCAGCGCGACGAGCTGAGCGCTGAGGAAGTGGCGGAGATCCGGGCGCTCCTCAAGGATCTCGGCGCGTGAGCCCGTTCGCCGCCTGGCTGCTGACCACGCTCGCCGCGTCGACCGCCCTGATGCTGCTCGTCCTCGGCGTTCGCGGGGCGGTGCGCCGCTGGATCGGCCCCGGCCTGGCCTATGCGCTGTGGGCGCTGCCGGCGGCGCGGATGATCCTGCCGCCCCTCGCCATCGACGGCGCCGGGGAGCTGCCGCTGGCCGGCCCGATCGCCCGCAAGATGCTGGTGCTGGCCAGCGGCACGGCGGGCGGCAGCGACGTTTCCGGCCAGTGGGCGCTGCCCTCCGGCTGGTTCATTATGCTGGCAATCTGGGCCGCTGGCGCGGCGGCGCTGCTCGGCATCCACGCGATCCGCCATTTCGCCTTTTGCCATCGGCTTCGCGCGACAGGCACCGCGTCGGGCCGCGTCGGCAAGGTGCGGATCATCGCGGCCGACGTCGACGGCCCGGTCGCCTTCGGCGTGTTCCGCCGCTTCGTCGCCGTGCCGCGTGACTTCGCGTTGGCCTATGACGAGCGCGAGCAGGCACTCGCGCTCGCCCATGAATGCGCGCACCACGCGCGCGGCGATCTGGTCGCCAACTGGGCGGCGCTGGTCATGCTCGCTGTCCACTGGTGGAACCCCGTCGCATGGATCGCCAGCCGGGCCTTCCACGATGATCAGGAATTCGCAGCGGACGCGCACGTTCTCGCCCGCGCCGGGCGCTCCGCGGTCGCGCCCTATGCCGCGCTTCTCGCCAAGGCCGCGGGCGTCGGCGCGCCGCCCGTGTGCAACCTCAACGCGCGCTCAAGCCTGAAAGGACGATTGATGATGCTTGATCAGAAGCCACGGTCGATGCGTGCTGTCGTGATCGGCGGTTCGCTGATGCTGCTGTGCGGCGGGGCGGCGCTGGCGGCAAGCGCGGTGCAGCCCGGGCGAGCGCCCGCCGCTGCCGGCAAGCAGGCGGTGACGATCGCCGTGAAGCCCGACGGTTCGGGAGCCTATGCGCTGATCGTCGGCGGGCGCAGCGTCGCCCCCGGCGCTGCCCTGCCGGGCGGGCTGACGCTGCCCGCCAGCTTCGGCAAGGGCGGCGGTTGCGATCTGAAGGCCGCCGCCAAGCCCAGCGCCCATGCCATCAAGGGCATCGGCGGCGAGCAGACCTATACGGTGATGTGCGCGAGCGCCGCCCCCGCATCGGTGCGCGCCACGCTCGACGAGGGGCTCGCCAGCCTCAGGAAGATGCGCGCCTCGGTGGCCACGCAGCAGGCGTCGGCGGCGTTTCCCGAGACCGAGCGTGCCCACGCCCTCGGCGCCATCGATCGCTCGATCCGCGAAGTGCAGGGCAGTCTCGCCGGCCTCGGCTGAACCGCCTCAGCGGCCGGGCCCGGTCAGGGCCTGGCCGCGTAGAGCGTGCGGTGGGTGAGGATGTACAGCGTCTTGCCGTCGGCGCCGCCGAACAGGATCTGGATCGGACGCTCGGGCACCAGGATGCGGCCGAGCGACTTGCCATCCGCGTCATAGGCGAACACCTCGCCGTTCAGTACGTAGACCCGGCCGTCCGGACCGCGCGCGACGCCCTCGCCGCCGCGATTGGCGAAGGGCTTGAGATCGGTAAGCTGGCCGGCCGCGCCCACCCGGGCGCTATAGGTGCGGTCTTCCGAGCCGTTGACGACGAATACCCGCTCCCCGGCCCTGGCGGTGACGAAGCCGTAACTGTCGAGGCTGTCCGACCAGCGCCAGCCCTGGAAATTGGTCGGCCCCTGCGTCAGCACGCGGTAGGCCGGCAGTGCGAGGCTGCCGTCCGGCGAGACATATTCCCGCGCCTTGGCGGCGCCCGCATCCCGGACATACATGTCGTGCAGCGTGGTGAAGCGCATCGTCGCGGGATCGAGCTGATCCCTGAATTCGCCATTGACCCAGGTGTTGACCGGCAGCGCGATACGCGCGTCGGCGTGGGCGGCAACCGGCGTCGGCTTGATCAGCGTGATCGGGTCGTGGCTACCGGGCTTGAAGCTGTAGACGGTCGCCTCCGGCCCGTCCGAGGACAGCACCATCAGCGCGCCCGAGGTATCGATGGCGAGGTTCACCGGGTCGACCGGAAGGTCCCGCACGATCGACAGCTTCTCCCGGTCGCTCCAGCCATAAATGCGCTGGAAGCGGTGGTCGACGAAATAAAGCTTGCCGGCTGCGTCCACCGCCGCGCCGGAGATCGAATAGAAGCCGTCGGCCAGCTTCTCGACCGGCGCCAGCGAGGCGGCCGGCGCGGCGACGGGCGTGGCCCCGACATCGAAGCTCGCGAACTCGCGCTGACGCACCGCGAGATTGTTGGTCATGTCGAGAATGGCGTTCTCGAAGGGGAACTTGCTGGCGCGCAGATAGGTGGTGCAGCCATTGGCGTCGCAGGTGGCGAAGCCGCTCTCGGCATTCACATGCACGTTGCGGAAACGGATGTCGGAGGAGTTGAATAGCCGCGCCGCGGTCAGCGCCGGCTTGATCGTCCGCGTGACGCGGTAGGCGTGGTAGTTGGCGAACAGGATGTTGCGCGAGTTGCGCACTTCCAGCGACACGGTATCGACGCCGTCGCGCACCTCCTGCTCGGTCTGCGGCGCGAGGAACTCCCAGTTCTCGACGCCGTCGAGGACGATCTCGTTGCGGTAATGATGCTCGTTGGACAGCTCATAGACATGGCCGGGCGTCTTGGTGTTGGAAACGTAGAAGCCGGCCGAAGCAAAGGTGTTCGGCGACCACACGTCGGCGAAGGTGCCGCCGCCGCCGTCCGTCACCCAGATGCTCGGATGCTGGCCGTCCGAGCGATAGGCGGGCTTGGACATGTCGAGATGCTTGCCGTCGGCCATGTAGGTGCCGCCGCCGCCCTGGATCTTGACGTCGTCGACCAGCGAGGTCTCGCCGGCCCGCCAGATGAGGTTGCTGGCGCGCGGATTATAGCCGCCGGTGAACAGGCCGAGCCCGGTGACGATGTTGGTGCCGCCCGACGGCGCCTCGATCAGCGCCTTGGCCGGGCCGACGCCGGCATAGGCCGGGGCGTTGTCCGGCAGCACGATCTGGGTGCGGCTGGGATGCAGGCCGATCAGCACCGTGTCCGGCTTCATCGCCAGGGTGTCGCTGACCACATAATGGCCCATCGGGAAATAGAGCACGCGATGGCTGGCGATCGCCTGCCGGATGGCGGCGGTGTCGTCGCTCTTGCCGTCTCCCTTGACGCCGAGGTCCTTGACGTTGGTCCATTCGGACATCGGCGGCAGATCGCGGATCGCCGCCTCGCGCGGGGCGGGAAGCGCCTTGAGGGGTTCGGCCTCGGCCCTCGTCCTGAACGTGCCGGCATCGCCATAGCCCGACAGCGCCAGGCCGTAGCCGAAATCCTTCATCCGGTAGGCCGTGCCCGCTCCGGCCACGGTCCTGCCGCTGGTGCGGAAGCGCGCGAAGGTCGGGGTGCGGCTGGCGAGCGCATTCTCGAAACCGATCTGGGTATAGGCATTATCCTCGTTCGAGATGATCACGGCCGCCCTGGCGACATTCTCGAAGCGGACGTCCTTGCCCCACAGCCAGTCGCCATAGCCCTCGTCGATATCGATGCCGACCGGGGTGTTTGCGATGCGCACGTTGACGAGAGTGAGCCCCACCTCATGCTCGCGGATCGCCGCGTCGCGCTGGCCGTCGAAGGTGGAGTCGATCAGCGTGAACTGCCAGGCCGGCGAGGTCTTCTCGGTGAGGATGCCATAGCGGCCGCCGTGGAAATGCACGTCCTCCATGACGTTGCCGGCCTGATAGACGCCGGCGAGGCCGGAGCCGATGCGCATGTCGACATGGCGCAGGAAGCCGTGCTGGGCGACGCGGAAGCGCACCCCCGTCGCCGCCGGATTACCGGCGCCGATCTCGATGTCGACATTGCTCATCGCCGAATAGAAGGTGCTCGACGTCGCGTCCTGGATGCGCGGATTGAACGGCACGCTCGTCGGCGGCGGCACCGCGACGGCGCCGATCTGATACTGATCCTCCCCGGTGAAGCTCAGCATCGTCTTCACGCCGCTGTCGAAGCCCGGCGTGCGATTGCCGAGCAGGATCACCGGCCGGGTCGGCCCGACGCCGAAGATGCGCACCGCCGAACGCACGAAGATCGTCTTCGAGATGCGATAGCGGCCCGACGGCAGGAACACGATGCCGCCGCGGCCATTGGCGAAGGCCGCGTCAATGGCCTGCTGGAGGGCGGCGCTGTCGTCGGCCTTGCCGTCGCCGACCCCGCGCACCGTCACCGCGCCCTGTTCGGCCGGCACGTTCGGCAGCGCGGAGGGCGCCGCCAGCGCCGCCGCCGGCGCCATCATCGAACACAGGGCCGCAGTCGCCAGCAGTCGCGCCTTCATGGGAAATCCTCGCTCTCGTCGTTGCAGCGCCCCGCAGCGATCGTCGGAGCCTTGCCGGATTGGCCCCGGCTAGACCCTCGCCCTGGGCGAAACAGCCGCGACCAAAGTCGTAATGCGACGAGCCGGAGGAACGCCGGCTGGCATTTGATAGTATGGCACCCCAACCAGGCGGCCTTGGTCGTCCCACATGGAGTCGAGCGGGCATGAATGACGGGCTGTTCGAATTTTCGAGCCTGCATCTGCGGCCCGACCCGTCCCGCACCGTCATCAAGCCGTTCAACGTCGATTATCCCGAGGCCTTTCGCGATCCGGCGCGCTCGCGCACGCGCACGGTGATCGACCGTATCCTGACGCTGGGCAGGAATGCCTGCCACGCGGAATGCGACGCGGCGATCGCCTCGCTGTCCGAGCGCCATCGCGACGTCGAAGGCGCTCTGCTCCGCCGCTTCAAGGAGGTGAATGACGCGCTGCCCGAGCCGGTCGCCGCCGATGCCGAGCAGCAATTGCTGATCGGTGCCTATCTGAGCGCGGAATATTCGTTCGAGGCGGCGGCGCTGTTCAACCCCAGCATCGTCAAGCGCATGAACCAGGACGGCGCGCCGGCCGACGGCTTCAACTTCATCCTGTCGCTGCGCGGCATCGGCGAGGGGCATCTCTCATCGGTCACCTTCCGCACCGGCCGCTGGAGCAGGAGCGGCGGCTTCCATGTCGACGATCCCAGCCCGTGGATCACCTCGCCCCGCATCGAGGGCACGGACGAAAGCGGCGACACCACGCGCGTCATCTGCGAAGGCAGCGAAGATCCATCGGAAAGCGTCTTGTTCCCGGTCACCGCCAGCCAGCGCCAGGGCATCGAGGACCTGCGCATGGTGCGCTTCACCGAGGAGGACGGGTCTCCGAGCTTTCTGGGCACCTATACCGCCTATGACGGCCGGGACGCGCGTTGCGAGCTGTTCCGCGGCACCGGCGTCAATACCTTCGAGATGACGGTGCTCAAGGGATCGGTGGCGGCCAGCAAGGGGATGGCGCTGTTTCCCCGCCGGATCGACGGTCGGTTCGCGATGATCGGCCGGCAGGACAATGAGAATCTCTGGTTCGTGGCTTCCGACGACATCACCACATGGGATGGCGGCACGAAGCTGGTCACGCCGCGCTATCCGTGGGAATTCATCCAGGTCGGCAATTGCGGCTCGCCGATCGAGCTTGACGAGGGATGGCTGGTCATCACCCACGGCGTAGGCCTGATGCGCAACTATTGCGTGGGCGCCTGTTTGCTCGACAAGGCCGATCCGTCGAGGCTGCTGGCGCGCACGCCCGAGCCGATCCTGCGGCCGAGCCCGGGCGAGCGAAGCGGCTATGTGCCCAATGTCGTCTATAGCTGTGGCGCGGTCGTCCATGATCGCACGCTGCTGCTGCCGTTCGGCGTGGCCGACAATTTCACCAGCTTCGCCAGCTGCAACGTGGACGATCTCCTCAAGCGGATGGTCTAGAGCGGCTCGGGATCGAGATAGAGATAGCCATCGTCGAAATCGGCGAGGCGGCGCAAGCCGGCGAGATCATAGATCTCCGCGCGGTTGTGCCGGAACGACATCAGCTTCTCCTCGCGCAGCCGCGCCAGCGTGCGATTGACGTGAATGGGGGTGATGCCGAGGCATTCGGCGAGCTCGCTCTGCGACATGCGCAGCATGAACTCCTTCGGACTGGTGCCGTCGATCAGGCCGATGCGGACCTGCAATTCGCAGAACAGCGTCGCCGTCCGCTCGGCGGCGCCGCGCGTGCCGAGGGAGAGCACCCATTCGCGGTGGATGGCCGCGTCGAGATTGGTGCTGAACCAATAGATGCGGCCAAGGCGGGGATGATCGTTGATCAGCCGCTGGATTCGCTCGTGGGGAACGGTGGCGAGGAGGCTGTCGCTCATCGCCAGGATGTTATGGTCCAGCCGCTTGAGCGTGAAGCTGTGCAAGTCCGCGAAGTCGCCGGGCAGATGCAGCTCGGTGATCTGGCGTCGGCCCTCCTCCATGTCCTTGTAGCGGCACAACAGGCCATCGAGCAGCAAGGTGCTGGAATCGAGCAACGCGCCTTCGCGGATCAACACCGTCTGCTTTGCGACCCGGCGGGTCTCGGACACGAGCCCGCGGATCGCCTGCTCCTCGGCCCCGCTGATTGAATGACGCGCGCGCAGACGAGCGATGTGGCGTTCAATCATGCGCGGCTCCGGCAGGCTGCCGCACCTGGACCGCATCCTCGAAGCTGATCGACATTACAGTCTCCCCGGCAGCGCCGCGCACGTCGATGCGGCCGACGAGATCGAGTGATCCGGACCTCGCCTCGTCGCTCAGGATCGACCGGATCGTTTCCAGCGAGACGGCGCGCGCCGCCGCCTCGTCCACGAGATCGAGCCCTTCCTCGTCCCGGGTGAGGCCGGTTCCGTTGTGAAGATCGAAATAATAATGCGGCATGCCGTCACGAACGCACGATCATTGTTCCGTATCCTGCGCGCGCGGGGCGTCACACGTCGTCGATCAGGGCGTCGAGCAAGGCGTCGCACCGCTCCGGCAGGTTGGCATCGGCCAGCCGGCCGAACTTGATGTCCCGTTCGGCGCAGGCCGCGCTCACGGTGTCCTCTGCCACATCCGCCATGATCACAGCCCACGGCCGAAGCCGGTCGAGGGAGGCGACGTCGATGCGCTCGACCAGCACATGGGCGAGATCACGATGCCGGCAGGCGGCGGCGATGCCTTGCCCGGCCGAAGCCTCGCCCGCGATAAGGATCGGCGGGGCGGCGCGGGCGCGAGCCGGGTCGCGGGCCGGCAGATGTTCGCGCATCGGCGCCGGGCGCGGCGACACCGGATGATGGAGGCGGATCGACCGCCGCCACCAGCCCTCGCCGGCCACCGCCGGGTGCCCGGCTTCGCCGCCCTGCAACCCTTGCAGCAGCTTGAGCATCGCCGTCTCGCGCGGCAAAGCGCCGCTGACGTCCCAGGCCCCGGGCTCATAGCGCCCGCCGCCGGTCAGCAGCCGGTCCCATCCCTGGCTGCCGAGCAGGGCCCAGCTCGTCACCGCGCGGACGTCGACGCCGTCGTCGCGCAGGCTCTGCGCGGTGCGCCATGCGTGGACGATCCACCGCATCTGCTCGTCGCGGGTGCAGCCATTATGGACTTCCGTCACCGCCAGCGGGAGGCCGTAGCGCTGCCACGCCTCGCGCAGCACGCCGCCGAGCCCCGGCGGTGGCGGCTGGAGCACGCGCACCGCCTCGGTGTCGGCGAAGCGCTGGCGGCCATTGCCGCCCTGCGCCCGGTCCGGATAGCGGCGGACGCGGTGATCGAGGAAGCGATCGCTGGTGAGATAATGGTTGATGCCGATGATGTCCGGCGGGCACGGATCGTCGGCGATCACGCGCAGGCGCTCCTCCAGCCCGAAATCGCGCAGCCGCCGCCACAGGTCATGGCCCGGCCTCACCCGGCCGGTGAGCAGATCCCATCCCATCCAGCGCCGCACATTGTCGAAGCCGGCCTGATCCTTGAGCTCGGCGGTCGCCCAGGTACGGCCGAGATCGTCGGTCTGGATCAGACGCGCGGCGGGGTTGATCCGCCGTATCGCGCGCATCGACAGGCGCACCGCGTCGATCTGGTTGATGAGTGCCAGCCAGAACAGGCGCTCGTCACGCTGATGCGGATACCAGAGGCCGTAAAGTGCCGCGAAGCGCGCGGTGGTCAGCGGCTCGTTGACGGGCGTCCAGTCCTCGATCCACGGATAGCGTGCGGCGACCGCGCGCGCATGATCGGCAAGGCCGCTCGCAAAGCCCGGATCGAGCAGGTCGGTGTAGCGCGGGCCGCTGCCATGGTGAACCAGCCCGGCGATCACCGGCATGCCGAGATCGCGCAGCCGGGACATCCGCGCGTCGCTCCACGCGAAATCGCGCTGGTCCGGGCGCTCCGGCGCGATCCGTTCCCATAGCAACGGGTAGCGCAGGGCGCTGAACCCGGCCGCGGCAAAGCGATCGAGATCGTCGATGCGATCCTCGTGACCCGTCGCGCGGATCTGGTCGAAAAAGTCGTTGCCGATCCGGTTGACGGTGCATTCCGGGCCGCCCCACAGCGCCAGCCCGGTCGATTGTCGCGGTGCCATCGCACCCCTTTCCCGGTTCACGCGTTTACCGGGGCGGTCAATGATCCAGCGGGCAAATCGTTTCGCAACCGCGCGAATAAATCTCGTATAAACACAGATTAGTTCAATCGATTATGGCGGAACTGTTGCTGATTTTGCTTCGTTGCGAATATTCATCTCGCAGCAAGGTAACCCACATGGACCAGCAGACCCCGGCCGCCGCGGCACCTCTCACCGCGGGGAAGGAGTATGACGGATCCGGCACGACATTGATCTGCTTTAGTCACCTACGTTGGGATTTCGTCTTTCAGCGCCCGCAGCATTTGATGAGCCGGTTTGCGCACCAGTATCGTGTGATCTTCTGGGAAGAGCCGAAATATCTGGACCATGTCACTGCCCCGGCATTGGCGGTGCGGCGGTGCCAGACCACCGGCGTCGTCGTGGCGGTGCCGGAGCTTCCCGCCACCGCCGATCGCGCCGACGAAGCGCAGACGCTGCGCGGCCTGCTGGACGGCCTGCTGGCCGATCGGCAAGGCTCGCTGGTGTGCTGGTATTACACGCCGATGATGCTGCCCTGGTCGGAGCATCTCGCCGCCGATTGCGTGGTCTATGACTGCATGGACGAGCTTGCCAATTTCAAGGGCGCGCCGCCGGAATTGCTGCCGCTGGAGGCGCGGCTGATCCGGCGGGCCGACCTCGTCTTCACCGGCGGCTACAGCCTTTACGAGGCGAAGCGCGACCGCCATCCGAACATCCACCCGTTCCCGTCGAGCGTGGACGTGGGGCATTTCGCGGCGGCGCGACTGCCGGGCGCCGAGCCGGCCGACCAGGCGGGGATTCCTGCCCCCCGGTTCGGCTTTTACGGCGTCATCGACGAACGCATGGACCTGGATCTGCTCGCCGCCGTCGCCGACGCGCGGCCGGACTATAGCTTCGTCATGGTCGGGCCGGTGGTGAAGATCAGCGAGGCCGACCTGCCGCGGCGCCCGAACCTCTTCTATCCCGGCGGCAAGAGCTATGCCGAGCTGCCCGACTATCTGCGCGGCTGGAATGTCGCGCTGATGCCGTTCGCGATCAACGAGGCAACGCGGTTCATCAGCCCGACCAAGACGCCCGAATATCTCGCCGCCGGCTGTCCGGTGGTATCGACGCCGATCGCCGATGTGGTGCGCCATTACGGTCAGGTCGAGGCGGTCAAGATCGCATCCGGCGCGGATGCCTTCGCCGAGGCCTGCGACAATGCCCTCGCCCTTGCCGACAGCGACGGGCCGTGGCGCGCCGAGATCGAGGCGCTCCTCGCCGAGATCAGCTGGGACCGCACCTTCCGGCAAATGGATGGCCTCATCGAAGCGGCCCTGCTCGCCGCCGAGCACGCTCAGCCGATCGTCTCGCCGACGGTGTGGCCGGCGGAACGGCCCAGTGCCTATGATGTGATGATCGTCGGCGCCGGGTTCGCCGGCGCGGTGATGGCCGAGCGGCTCGCCTCCCAATCCGGCAAGCGGGTGCTCGTCATCGATCGCCGTCCGCACATCGCCGGCAACGCCTTCGACCGGCTGGACGATGCGGGGCTGCTCATCCATCAATATGGTCCGCACATCTTCCACACCAACAGCAAGGACGTGTTCGACTATCTGTCGCAGTTCACCGCGTGGCGCCCCTATGAGCACCGCGTGCTGGCCCAGGTCGACGGGCAGCTCGTGCCGATCCCGATCAACCGCACCACCATCAATCGTCTCTACGGCCTGGACCTGCGCACCGAACAGGAGGCGGCCGCCTTCCTCGCCGCGCGCGCCGAGCCGGTGGCCGACATCCGCACCTCTGCCGATGTCGTGGTCTCGGCGGTCGGACAGGAACTCTACGAGAAATTCTTCCGCGGCTATACCCGCAAGCAATGGGGCATGGATCCCTCGGAGCTGGACAAATCGGTGACGGCGCGAGTGCCGACGCGGACCAATGACGACGACCGCTATTTCAGCGACACCTTCCAGGCGATGCCCGCCGAGGGCTACACGCGGATGTTCGAACGGATGCTAGATCATCCCAACATCGATATCCTGCTCGGCGTCGACTATCGCGAGGCGCGGGGCGCCTATCCGCACGATCGCCTCGTCTTCAGCGGGCCGATCGACGAGTATTTCGATTATCGCTACGGGCGGCTGCCTTACCGGTCACTGCGGTTCGAGCACCGCACGCTCGCGCAGGAATGGCACCAGCCGGTGGCGGTGGTGAACTATCCGGACGAGGCGGTGCCCCATACCCGCGTCACCGAATATAAGCACCTCACCGGACAGGAGAGCGAGCACACCTCGATCACCTATGAATTCCCGGCGGCCGAGGGCGATCCCTATTATCCGATCCCCCGCGCCGAGAACCAGGCCCTGTTCAAGCGTTACGAGGCGCTGGCGCTCGCCCAGACCGACGTGACCTTCGTCGGGCGGCTTGCGACCTATCGCTACTATAACATGGATCAGGTGGTCGGCCAGGCGCTGGCGACGTGGCGCAAGACCTTCGGCGCGGACGCCAAGCCGCGCAGCGAGGCGCGCGCACAGCCGTTGATGGTCGCCGCCGAATGAGGAACGACCGGGGCAGGCCATGACGCAATCCACGCGCGACGGAGGCCTGAGCGATCTCACCAGCCTCCACGCGCAGGTGATGGCCCACCGGCTGGCGCTCGAGCTGTTGTGGGCGAACGTCCTGCGCACCCATGACGACCCTGCCGGCGCCTGCTCGCGCATCGCCGAGCAGGGCCATCAGGCAATCGACGCCTGTTACGAGCGGGTCGGTCGGGTGTCGGAGGCCGAGCATATCTTCGTCCAGGCGATGCTGACCCACCATGAGAATCTGTGGAAGAGCATAGAGACCCAGGTTCGGGCGCTCGCCTGACGCCGGGCGGACGCAGAACATCCGGCCTCACGGTCTGCGCTACAGGAAGGCGGATCCGATCAGGCGGGGCGCAGCGGACGGCGTCGATCGAGATCGAAGACGTCGCCGTCGCTCAGCACATGCACCGTCACGTCGTGGATCGACAGCGTGCGGTCCGCGCTTGCCTCGGCGATGTTGGAGGAAGTGACCCGCGTGCCGTCGACGATATAGACAGCGCCGGCGCCGATCACGCGGAAGCGTGCGCCTTCGACGACGATCGCGGTATCCTCGTCGATGCCGATGCCAAGCACGCGCGGATTCTGCGCGACCGCGCCGAGCAGGCGCCCGAACCGGCCGCGTTCGGCGAAATGCTGGTCGATGATGACGTCGCGGACGAGGCCGAGACCCGGCGCCATGTGAAGATCGCCGATGCGATGCGATTCCTGGCTGCTGCCCTTGACCAGCATCGTCTCGCTCATCACCGAGGCGCCGGCCGAGGTGCCGGCGACGACGCCACCGCGGCGATGGATCTCGCGCACCATCTTTTCCACCGGCGTGTCGCCGATCTGGCTGGAAATGCGCAACTGGTCCCCGCCGGTGAAGAAGATGCCGGCGGCACCTTCGAATATCGCCGAGGTCTCATGCTCGAGCGTCTCGCCGCGCTCATGGACATAGAGCTCGACGAGATTGTCGGTGCCGAGATCGGCAAAGGCCTTGCGATAGGCGTCGAAATAGCCTTCCGGCTCGTGGCTGGCGACGGTGGCGATGACCAGCTTGCCCCCCTTCACGCGCTCGGCGATCTCGCGGAGGATGCGCTTCTTGCCCTCCTTGTCCTCATGTCCGCCAATGATGACGAGCGGGCCGCTGCCGTCAGCCATCCAGCATATCCTCCAGTTCGTAGCGGTGAAGTCCGGAACGCGGCGCGTCCAGCCAGCTGGCATGAACCCCCATCGCGAAATGCCTGCTGTTATGGGCGATGCCGACGCCGCCATCGCGCGCCAGCACGATGGCGCCGGCCTCGCCGCCGACCCGCGCCAGCTTCTCCAGCGAATGGGCGGCCGCCCGATCGGCTGAGCCATATTGGAGGCCGCGCATGACGTGGGCCGCCAGCATCGTGCGCAGGATGCTCTCCCCGTCGCCCGAAAAGGCCACCCCGCCCAGGGCATCGTCGGCATAGAGACCGGCGCCCGGAATCGGCGAATCCCCGATCCGGCCCGGATGCTTGCCGGGCAGCCCGCCGGTGGAGGTGGCGGCGGCGAAACGGCCGTGGACGTCCATGGCGACGCAGCCGACGGTGTCATGGCCCCCGTCGCCTTCGGATGCCAGCGCGTCTTCGGAAATCATCTCGAACGGGCTGCACAGCGTGATCCCCTGCCCGCGGGCGAAGCGCTCCGCCCCCTCCCCGGCGAGCAGCACCGGCGGCTCATCCAGCAAGGCGCGGGCGACGCTGATCGGATTGCGCACGCGCCGCACCCCGGCCACCGCGCCGGCAGCGAGCTTGTGGCCGTCCATGATCGCGGCATCCATCTCGACTTCGCCGTCGCCGTTCAGCACCGAGCCGAAGCCGGCGTTGAACACCGGATCATCCTCCAGCCGCCGCACCGCGGATTCCGCCGCGAGCACAGCGCTGCCGCCGCTGCGCAGCACCAGCGCGCCGACCCGCGCGGCGGCGAGGCAGCCGGCGCGGTTGCGCTCATAGAGATGCGGGGCGATCGTCTTGGCGCCGCCATGCACGATGAGGATCCAGCGGCCCTCAGACATGAGCGCGACGCCGCGCGACGGGCACCGGGGCGGGCCCGGGCGCGAAGGCAAGGATCTGCTGCCACACCGCCTCGACCGAGGTCGGCATGAGCACCAGCAGGTCGCCCGCCTCGCTCATCGCGAGCGTCGTGGTGACGGCCTCGAGCTCGTCGACGATGCGGTGGACGCGCTCCGTCGCCATGCCGGAAAGCATCGCGCCCTGGGACATCAGCCCGTTGGTTTCGCCCGGTGGCCGTCCGCGACCATCAGGCGCCTCGCGGAAGATGATCTCGTCGAAAATGCCGGCGGCGAGCTGGCCCATCTCGACGATGTCCTCGTCGCGGCGGTCGCCCGGAATGCTGACCATGCCGATTACCCGCTTGTGGCGCCCGCGCAGGCGCTCGATCACCTGGCCGAGCGCGGACAGCCCGGCCGGGTTGTGCGCGTAATCGAGGATGAAGCGGCGGCCATGCGCATCATGAACGTTGAGCCGGCCAGGCGAATCCTCGAACGACGTGGTGAAGTCGCGCAATCCCTCGCGGATCGAGGCCAGCGACACGCCCTCGGCGGCGCACATTGCCACTGCCGCCAGCGCGTTGGCGAGATTGAATTCGGCGATGCCGCCGAGCGTCGCGGGAATCTCGGCGGCGGCGATCACCATGATCCGCTCGCCCGCCCGGTGGAGGACGATCGTGCCGCCATCGGCACCGGGCTCGCGCAGCACGGCCATGCCGCCGTCCGCGATATGCCGCCGCATCGCCTCGGACATGTCCGCCCCGCCCGAGAGCGAGAACCATACCAGCCGCCCGCGGGCATGGCGGGCGATGCGCCAGCACATCGGATCGTCGGCATTCAGGATCGAGTGGCCACGCCGGGCGACGCTTTCCACCACCACGCCCTTGACGTCGGCCAGTTCCTCGACGGTGTCGATGCCCTTGAGGCCGAGATGATCGGCGGTCACGTTGAGCACCGCGCCGATATCCGCCCCATCGAAGCCCAGTCCTTCGCGCAGGATGCCGCCGCGCGCCGTCTCCAGCACGGCGACGTCGACCTTCGGATTACGCAGCACGGCGCGCGCGCTCTTCGGGCCACTGGCATCGGCGGCCATCATCAGATGGCCGTTGAAATAGATGCCACTGGTCGTCGTCATGCCGACATTGCGCCCGTCCTTGCAGAGAATGCGGGCGACCATGCGCACGGTGGTCGATTTGCCGTTGGTACCGGTGATCGCGAAGATCGGCACGCGGCTGCGGCTGCCGCGCGGGAACAGCGCCTCGATCACCGGGCCGGCGACGTCGCGCGGCGTGCCGCTCGATGGCTCGAGATGCATGCGGAACCCCGGCGCGGCGTTGACCTCGACGATGCCGCCGCCTGTCTCGCGCACCGGTCTGGAGATGTCCGGCGACAGGAAATCAATGCCGCACACGTCGAGCCCGACCACCGCCGCCGCCTGCTCGGCGATGGCGATGTTGGCCGGATGGATGACGTCGGTGCGATCGACGGCGGTGCCGCCCGTGGAGAGGTTCGCCGTGTCACGCAGCACCACCCGCTCGGCCGCCATCGGCACCGTGTCCGGCGTCCGGCCCTGCTTGGCAAGCAGCGCCAGCATCGCCCCGTCGATGGCGATGCGCGTCAGCATGTTCTCATGGCCGTCGCCGCGGCGCGGATCGTCGTTGAGGAATTCGATGAGTTGGCGGATCGAATGGAAGCCGTCGCCGACCACCTGTGCCGGCAACCGCTCGGCCACCGCGACCATCTTGCCGCCGATAACCAGGATGCGATGATCATTGCCGGGCACCTGCTGCTCGACGATCACCCGCCGGCTGTGCCGCGCGGCGAGCTGGAATGCCTGGCGAAGCGCGTCCTCGGCGAACAGCCCGGTGGTCACCCCACGGCCATGATTGCCGTCGAGCGGCTTCACCACCACCGGCACGCCCAGCCGCCGTCCCTCGCGCACCGCCTCGTCCTCGCTGCGCACGACGACGCCGCGCGGCACCGGCAGCCCCGCCTCGGCGAGCAGGCGCTTGGTCAGGCTCTTGTCGCCGGCGATATCGACCGCGATCTGGGACGTGTCGCCGGTGATGCTGGCGCGGATCCGCTTCTGACGACTGCCGTGGCCGAGCTGGATCAGGCTCTGCTCGTTAAGCCGCATCACCGGGATCCCGCGCCGCTCCGCCGCCTCGACCAGTGCGCGGGTGGTCGGGCCCAGCGCACCGGCGCGAAGCCGCGCCTTCAGGTCGGCGGCGATCGCCCCGACGTCGCGCACATCGTCGAGGGCCGGCGTGTCGAGCAGCTCCAGCCCATCCACCTTTCCCAACGGCGACGGCAACAGCGCGGCGACGAGGCGGATGGCATGAGCACCGGCGGCAAGGCCGGCCTGCTCGTCGCGATAGGCGTAGAGCATATTGTACACCCCCGGCCGGCCCTTGACCGAGCGGGTCTTGCCCCGCGTCACCTTGAGTCCGGCGAGCGTCTGCAATTCGAGTGCGACATGCTCGATGACATGGCCGAGCCAGGTGCCCTGGCGCATGCGCCGCAACAGCCCGCCCGGCTGTCGATAGCTGCAGCCATGCGTGGCGAGCCCCGGCAGCAGTGCGAGCAGCTGGTCGGTGAAATGAGGGAGCCGATCGGTCGGCCATTGCTCGAGATCGCGCAGATCGAGCTGGATGCGGATCATCGGCCGCGTGCTGTAAAGATGAGGACCGCGATAAACGCTGCGCTCCGTCACCTTGATGCCGCGCGCGCCGACACCCCTCGAACGAACGAAAACCGCCCGCTTCATCAGCGCTGTCATCCCTGGCCTCTGTTCTGAAGGCACCGCGGACCGGCGCCTGGATTGCATAAACGGGCCGGCGCTATTCCCGTTCCCCAGCAAGTATTTGAACTAACGTGGATTAATACCGACGATGGAAGTCACGGCGATATCGTTGGTGACATTGCCGAGGGTGCGAAACAGGTCGGGAACCGCTTCGATCGCCAGCAGCAGCGGCAAGGCGGTCACCGGTACGCCGATCGCAATGCAGACCGGCGCGATCGTCGCGAAGAAGGAGACCTGCGCCGGCAGGCCGACCGCCCCGAGGCTGATCGGCACCGCCACCAGCGCCGCCAGCGCCAGTTCCCCCGCGCCGATCGGGACGTCGTGCATATGCGCGAGATACACCGCCACCGCGACATTCGCCGCCGCGCTCGCCGCCCGGAACAGCGACACCGCCAGCGGCAGCACGATGCCGGCGGCAGCCGGCGGCACACCGAGGGCGGCGGCGGATTCCAGCATCACCGGCAGCGTCGCCAGCGAGGATTGGGTGCCGAGCGCCACCGTCTGCGCCGGCAGCGCCGCGCGCGCGAGGCGCAGCGGGGAAACCCGTCCCGCCGCCGCCGCCCATAGATAGGCGAGCAGGGTCGCCGCCAGGCAACAGGCCGCCACCACCACGACATACTGGCCCAATGTGCCGAGGATGCCGGCGCCGAGCCGCGCGCCCGCGCCGAAGGCGAGCGCGGCGATGCCGATCGGCCCGACCACGAGCACCCAGCCCACGATCACCAGCATCGCCTCGACCAGCGCGCGCAACGGCTTGAGCAACGCTTCGGCCAGCTCGTCGCCGATGCGCGCCGTTGCGAAGCCCAGGAACAGGGCGAAGACCACCAGCGGCACCATCGCCGTTTCGACGGCGGCCTTGATCGGGTTGGCCGGGATGATCGACCGATACCACGCGCCGGCATCCGGCCCGGCCGGCGGCATGCCGGCGACAGCGAGCGTGCCCTGCGCCGGCCAGAGATGCAGCATCCCCTCGGCAAGCGCCGCCGCGAACAGGCACGCGCCGGTCAGCATCACCGCGAAGAGCAGCAGCGCGCGCGTCGCCGTCTTGCCAGCGGCCGCGCTCCGTGACGCCGAAGCGACGCCGGTCACCAGCAGGCCGAACACCAGCGGCACTACCGGCATGGTCAGCGCATCCAGCCACAAGCTTCCGACCGGCTCGAGAATCTGGCCGAGAACGCCTTGCGCCGGGCCGCTCGTCGCCATCCCCGCGATCAGCCCGACCGCCAGACCGGCGAGCAGGCGGAGCGGCTGCGCGCCCGGCAGGCTCAACGCGCGATCACCGCGGCGATCAGCGCGATCCGATCGACGTCGCGATAGACGTCATTCTCCAGTTCCTCGCCGAACACGTCGGGGTCGATCTCCTCATAGCGCAGCGTACAGCGCTCGGCCGCCGCCAGTTCGCCCAGCCTGTCGCGCAGCTGGTCCATGCCATCGACGATGGCGCTGCCGGTATAGAGGATGAAGCGGCCGCCGGGGGCAAGGCGCGGCACCGCGTCCTGCGCCATCGCCAGCGACACCTCGCCGCCGTGCATGCCGCCGCCGTCGCGATAGGCGCGGCCGGCGACGTCGATGATATAGGGCGGATTGGCGAGGACCAGATCGAGCGCGCCATCGATTGCCGACAGGTCCTCGGCGATGACGAAGCTCGCCGCGACCCCGGCGGCGGCCGCGTTGACGCGCGCCAGCCGGAGGGCGGCGGGGTTGATGTCGGTCATGACGATCTCGGCCGCCGGGCAGAGACGCGCGGCGACGATCGCACCAACGCCTGCGCCGGTGCCGATATCGACGAGCCGCCCCCCCGGCCGCTCCGGGCAGCGCCTCAGCTCCTCGGCGATCAGCCGCGCGAAGCGATAGCTGTCGGGGCCGAAGAACACCGCGTCACGCCCGTCGGTGGGAAAGGCGGAATGGACGAACAGGTCCTGCCCGAGCGAAGACACGCGAACCCGGCTGCGGAGCAAGCCGCCTTCTCCCGCCACGACGATCCCCGCCTCGCGCAGCCGGTCGAGCAGGGCCGCATCGACCAGTTCGGCGGCGAAGTTCAGGCTCCAGCCGAAGATGCCGCGCAGATCACGCGCGCGCTGGTTTTCGGGCCGGGCCAGGACCCGCGCATGGGTGGCCGGCGTCGGCGTCACGAAACGATAGCCGCCCGCCTTGAGGAAGGCGATCAGCGCGGCGAGGGCGTCGGCCCCGGCGTCGCGCCCCTCGATCACGCCCGGCATGAACCCCATTCGTCGCTCTCCCCTGATCCGCGCCGGATCAGCCCAATGTCGTATCGAGGAACATCATCGCCGCCAGCCCGACCATCAGTCCGGCCGACACCCGCCCGCCGCCGCCGATGCGGGCATGCGCCTCGGGGATCAGGTCCGAAGCGACGACATAGATCATCGCGCCGCCGGCCAGACCGAGACCCCAGGACAGGAACGCCTGGGCGACCGAGACGATGCTGACCCCGATCAGCCCGGCGACAGGCTCGACCAGACCGGAGGCCGCCGCGATCGCCGCCGCCTGGCCACGGCGATAGCCGACCGACAGGAGCGCCACCGCCACCGCCAGTCCTTCAGGGATGTTCTGCAGCCCGATGCCGAGCGCGGTCACCCGCCCGGCCGCGAAATCGCCGCCGCCGAAACTGACGCCCACCGCCATCCCTTCCGGGAAATTATGCAACGTCACCGCCGCCACGAACAGCCACACCCGGCGCAGCGACAGGCTGGCGATACCGGGCGGGCCGAGGCCGATGCGCTCCGGCGGCGGCAGCCAGGCGTTGAGGCGCGCGATCGCAAATGCGCCGAGCAGAACCGCCGCCACCACCTGCGCCGAGGCAAGGGTCGGCCCGGCGCCCTGCTTCTCGGCAACCTCGATCGCCGGCAGGATCAGGGAGAAGAAGGATGCGGCGAGCATCACGCCCGCCGCGAAGCCGAGCAGCAGATTCTGCCGCTCGTCATCCATGCGCTTCAGGAACAGCGCGGGGATGGCGCCAAGGGCGGTCGCCATCCCCGCGCACAGGCTGCCAAGTGCGCCTGCGGCAATGACCTCGTTCACGGACGCCGCATCAATGGCCCGCCGCCTCGCCCCGGGCGCGGAGCAACGCCTCGTCGCGGCCGGCGGTCAGTGTCGTCATGACGCTCAGTCCTCGATCGCAGGATCGAGCTGCTTGGTGCGGCCGGCGCCCGGGCCTGCGCCAAGATCGGCGCCGGTCGTGGGATCGGACGTCGTGTCCGATTTACCGCGCAGCATCATCTGTTCGAGCGCATCCTGATCGTCGCCGTCAAGCTCGACCGTCGCGGTGCCGTCGCGGCCATCGATCGGCATCGTCTGGCTGAGATCGTCGATGCGCTCCCATTGCGGACCGGAATTCCACGGACCGGTCATGTCGCCCTCGCCCTGCGAGGCGTTGACATAGATATTGGCATATTCCTCGATGCCCGGCAGCTTGCCCGGCGGGAAGTTGTTCTCGATCGAATAGAGCGCCTTCTCGAACGACTTCTGGTGCGCGACCTCACGCGTCATGAGGAAGCCGAGCGCCTCCTTGATGCCGGGATCGTCGGTGATGTTGATCAGCCGTTCATAGACGATCTTGGCACGCGATTCCGCCGCGATGTTCGAGCGCAGATCGACGGTCGGCTCACTGCGCGTATCGACATAGGCCGCAGTCCACGGCACGCCCGCCGAATCGACCAGCGCCGGGCCGCCGCCGAACAGGAGCGATTCCTTGGCGCTGGTGCCGGTCTGGCCGACCATCGCGAACAGCTCGGCCTCCTCCTGCTGCGCTTCGGAAAGCTGGGCGCGAGCGCCCTTGTTGAGCATCGCCACGATCGAGCCGATCACCTCCAGATGCGAAAGCTCCTCGGTGGCGATGTCGAGCAACATGTCGCGGCGCCCGGCATCCTCCTCGCCAAGGCCTTGCGTGAAATAACGCATCGCGGCAGCAAGCTCGCCATCGGCGCCGCCGAACTGCTCGAGCATCATGCAGGCCAGCCGTGGATTGGGCTCGGACACCCGCACCGTATATTGAAGTCGTTTGTTGTGCATGAACATTGCGCCACCTCCTGGTTGCCCAGAGAACTTCGCAGGGACGGCAGAGTTGCGAGAGAGCCAAGTTATATTTTTTGATATCAGATTGCTGTCCGCAATAAATATGATGTGGATTAGTCGTTACGAATCCATCATAACTTCGCCGTCGCAACGATCTCTATATTCTTGCCGTTCGAGGGAACGCGCGATGATCTGCGCGGGTTGAACGCCCGACACATTTCCGGAGGATAACATGGTCTATAAGCAGCTTGGCTTCGGCCTGGGCGTCTTCTCGATCGCGCTCGGGCTGACAGAGCTTCTCGCCGGCCGGCGCCTGGCCAAGGCCCTCGATGCCGAGGAGGCGAGCGGCATCGTCCGCGCCTTTGGCGCGCGCGAAATGGTCGCCGGGGCAGGCCTGCTCGCCAATCCCGCCCATGCAACGCTCGTCTGGGGCCGGGTAGCGGGCGATGCGGCGGATCTCGCCGCGCTTGGGCTTGCCCTGGGCAAGGCGCCACGCAATCGCTTCGCCTGGGGCGCGCTCGCCTCGGTCGCCGCCGTAACCGTCATCGACATCGTCACCGCGCTGGGGCTCGACCGCACCACGGGCAAGACCTTGCCCGACGATGCCGGGCGGACCGCGCGCGGCGAGGCTACGACCAGCGAGCCGGACCATGTCGCGACACCCCGCGCGCCCGATGTGCCGGCGAGCCTGCTCGTCGCCCAATAATCGCGGTAGACAGCATCCGCCCGTCTGACAGGATGTCGATGCAGTGGGCGGCCTATGCTGCCCATCGGCCGAGGAACCATGTCGGGGAGAATGCCGATGAAGCCCGCCGTCACGATCGCGCTTGGCCTGCTGGCCGCCGCCTTTCCAGCGCTCGCCGCCACCCAGACGCCGCCTGCGGCCGCCCCGGCGGCAGCGCCGGGCTATAACGTCGCCTCGACGGAGATCGGCAAGCTGCTCGACGATCCGGCGGCGAAGGCGGTGCTCGACAAATATGCGCCCGGCCTCACCACCCACCCCCAGATCGACGAGGCGCGCCCGATGACGCTGAAGGCGGTACAGCCCTACGCGCCGGACCTGCTGACCGACGCGGTGCTTGCCAATATCCAGGCCGAGCTGGGCAAGCTGTCCGCCAGATAGCGGGACGTCGGGCGGCCATGCACCGGCATGACCGCCCGACTTAGACGGGTGATTACATCTTGATACGCAGGCCCACCGAAACCAGGCGGCCGATCGGGTTGGACACGAAGCCGTTGAAGCCCCAGGCGCCACCGAGAATACCGGAGGTGTTGCCGTTGTAGAAGGGCGGATCCTTGTCGAAGACATTCTGCGCATCGACGTAGATCTGCCAGCCGCGCATGAAGCTATCGCCCTGGAACTCATATTGGAGATGCAGGTCGAAAGTATCGTTCGACTTCACCTTGTCGCCGCCGCCGACCGGGTTGCCGACGCTGTCGACAGTGATCGGGTCGACGGTGGTGCTGATCCAGTTGCGATAGCCGCCGGTGTGGTTCCAGAACACGTCAAGCGACAGGCCACTCTTGCTCCAGCCCAGCTGAGCGCGGTTCTTGAACTGAACCGATGGGAACACCGTGTTGTAGCCCGAGGTGTTGAGAATGCTGAAGCTGGTGCCGCCGCCGAAATTCTGGCGGAACTTGGTGAAATAGGTGAAGCCGGTGCCAATATTGAAGTTACCGAGTTCGCCGATATCGGTGCGATAGCTGAACTGGCCGTCAATGCCCTCCACCGTCAGGTTAAGCGCGTTGCGCGTGCTCTGATCGAGAAGGAAATAGACCTGCGGCGGCACCGAGCCGGAGATGGTGGCGCCGTTCGCGATATTGGCGAACTGGTCAATCTGCGCCTGGCTGCAGCTGCTCGGGCAGATCGTCAGCAGCGGGCGCAGGCCAGCCGAGTTGACGATGGCGGTCGGGCTCGGCGAGGAGACGCCGCCGATGAACTTATTGTGGAAGAAGGTGCCCGCCGCCATGAAGCCGGGCAGGAAGCGCGGCGAAAGATCGATGCCGGCCGACCAGCTGCGGCCCTTTTGCGGGCCCATGTTGGACAGGCCGCCGCCGAGCTGGCGCCGCATGCCCTGGATGGTCGGCGTGCCGATCGTGCAGGTGGTGGCGCCGCAGGCGACGCCCGGGATGTTGCGCACCTCAGGATAATTGGCGATCGGCACGTTGATCTGGCCGTTCTGCACGCCGACGCTGCCCGACGCGTAAAGATAGCCCTGGCTCGGATCGCCGATCACCGCAGGCGGCGGGGCCACGAAGGCGCGGGAATAATTGCCGCGCAGCTTGACGCCCGCAACCGGCTGCCAATTGGCGGCAAACTTCGGATTGAAGGTGTCTCCGACGTCGTTATATTTGTCGTAGCGGCCGGAAATGCTGAGATCCAGGCTATGGACCAGCGGGATTCCCATTTCGGGCGAGACGACCGGGATGTACAGCTCGGCATAGGCCGATTTCACGTTGCGATCATAATTATAGACGCGGAAATTGGAACCCGTCGTCGTCGGCCCGGTATTGTTCGACCCGGTGATCTTCTGCGTCTGTTCCTGCCACAGATATTCAGCACCGACGGCGATCTTGAACGGCCCGGCCGGCAAATCGAACAGCGAGCCGTTCAGGTCCAGCTTGGTCTGGTTGAAGGTGTTGTAGTTCGTGTTCTCACTGTTGTTGCGATAGAGCGAGCGGACAACGGCATCGGAGCTGCGGTTATTGCCGTCGAACGGCCGCCACACGTCCAGCGCATTGGCGCTGGTCAGCGGCAGGTTGAGCGCGATCACATTCTGGCCGGCGATGTCGCTGGTCGTCGTGCTGCCGCTGAGCTGCGCGGTGCCGTTCAGCGCCAGCAGGGCGCAGGCAGAGCAGAACGTATTGATGTTGTTCAGCGCCGAACGATTCCAGCCGAAGGCGTCGCTGAACGTCAGCGTCCACTTGTCGGTGAAGCGATATTCCGCGTTGAGCGTCGCATAGATCGAATCCGACTGGGATTCCGCCTCGCCATATTTGCCGTCCGGAAGCAAGGCGAGCCAGCTGACCGTGCCCTGCGTCGCAGTGGCGGCGCCGGCCGGCGCGACGAAGAACGGGTTGATCTGCCCGCCCTTGCCCGAACCTGGGCCGTACACCGTCGCATTGGTAAGACCGCCCGGGCCGGAGTCGTTATGCGTCTCCTGCCGGTTATAGTTGATCATCGCCGTGACGGTGATCTTGTCCGAGAAGTCGTTGGTGACTTTCATCATCGCGTTCGCACGGAACTGGGACGGCAGCAGATTGGCGTAGATCGAATTGTTGCACGGCGAATTGGCGATGGTGTTGGCCACCGCCGACGTCGAGCCGGGGGTGAGGAATACGCCGGTCACGCCGGGCACAACCATCGTCGCCGGGCTGCACTGATAGCTGTTGGTGTTGGTGCCGCCGACCGGGCGATAATCGCCGAGGCTGCTGAAGCTGCGGTCCTTATTGGCAAGATCGGACTGATAGGTGTAGCCGCCGGCGACATAGACGCCGCCAGTGTCCCACTTCTTGCCCCAGATGAAGTTGCCGCTGTAATTCTTGTAGCTGTCGGCGAAGCCCACCTGGGCGTTCCCCTCGAAGCCGTCGAATGTGCGGCGGGTGATGAAGTTGATCACGCCGGCCACCGCGTCCGATCCGTAGACCGAGGAGGCGCCGTCGGCGAGCACTTCGACCCGCTGGATCGCGCTCACCGGGATGATGTTGGGATCGGTCTGGTTGAACTGGGTGCCGCCGCCGGGCAGGCGCAGGCCGTCGACGATCACCAGCGTGGTGTTAGACGAAGACCCGGCAAGACTGTGGATCGACGGCGCGTAATAGGAATAGGCGTTCTCGCCCTGTGCTACCGATCCGGCCGTGGTCACTGACGGCACGGTGTTGACGAGCTGCGAAACGTTGACCGGCGCCGTCTTCTCGATCGTCGCCTGCCCGACCGAGATCAGGTTGGACCCGACCGGCGCCACGCCGCGGATCGCCGATCCGGTGACGACGATCTCCGCGTCGGCGCGGGAATCCTGGGTCTGCGGCAGCGCGGAGGAATCCGCCGACTGCGCCTGGACATTCGTCGCCGCCAGCATCGCCACGGCGACTGCGATCACCGACGCGCCGATCCGATTTTGAGACCATTTCTCAAACATATCTTCTCCCCTTCGTGTCGCTATGGTTTTGATATACTATATGATTTATTGTCATAGCCGCGGGTCGGGCGACCGTACCGACCCGGGTCTAGCGGTCAGCGCGGCTGGAAATTATGCAGGCCACGCGGATAGGGATTGATCGCGACGCGGGTGTCCATCTGGCCGACCGGACCACCGGAGCTGGCGCGATGCCAGCGCCCCTGCGCCGCGATCACGATATCGCCGGGGGACGCCGTGAAAAACGGCACACCCTCGATCTGATAGCTGATATTGCCTTCCATGATGAACCAGAATTCATCATAGCCGAAGTGATAATGTCCGAGATCGCTTGCCGGCGGTGTCGGAACACCGGGGCCGCGAATATTGTTGACGAACAGATGATCGCCCGCGATGAACGCGCCCGCCCGCTGACCGCCGCCGACGACATCTTTGTAGTAGTCGAGATAGGGTTTGTCGTTCGGCCCATAACGCCCGTCCCCGCCGCTCAGCGACACGCGCTGATAGGTGAAGCCCTTGACGTCCTTGGGCTTGTCCGGCGTGGTGGCCAGCGGATAGATGGGCAGGTCGCCCGCGCCATGCACTTCGAACCACAGGGCCGGTTCGTTGCCGACGCTCTCCAGCGTGAACGGCAGGCGGAACGGAATATGGACCTCGCCCCCCTTCACTGCGACGAATGGCTCCTGGCCCTTGATGGTGACGCGGACCTGGCCGCCCCACACGATCAGCGCCGTGGCATTGTCAGGATACATGACCTGGGTGGTGCGCTGACCGGCGGCAAGCTGATGCCAGTCAGCCTCGAGGTCGCGGTTGCGCACGATGGCCTGCGTCCAGCTGGACTCGCCCTTATGCGCGGCGAGCACGTCGGACAGCTTCCACCAGGGGCGGTTTGGCGCATCATAGGGGCGCGGCGGCGTCCGCTTCGGCGACCAGCCCAGCTCCATCGGCGGCCGGCCGGCGGGCGCCGGCTGTGGCGCCTGGGCCAGCGCCGCGGAAGCGATCGCCGCGCTCGCGCACAAATAGAGAGCGGTTTTCAACGACGCCATGGTTCCTCCCCTGAGAAACGACTCTTTTTGAGTCCTATTGGATATCATATAGGATAGGATATTATGGGCTTAGTCAATTGGATAATCGCGTGATGACGAGGAGACGGTGCGTGAGAGCTGTGGCCAGGCTGGTTCTGATCGGTGGAATGACCTTAGTTTCAACGGCTTCGGCCCTGGCGCAGGATCAAGGATGCGCGCGTATCGACGATCCCGCGGCGCGCCTTGCCTGCTATGATCAGCGCGCCGGCAGAGCGGCGGCGAGCCCCGCGCCGAGCCCAGCTTTCGCGACGCCGGCCCCCGCCCGGACCGCGCCCCCGGCAATGGCCGAGCCCGCGCGCGAGGCGCCGCGCCGCCGCGCCGATTACGACACCGAGATCGCAACGGTGACCCCGCTCCGCCACGGCTATTACCGGCTCCAGCTGGCGGACGGCACCGCCTACAACACCACGGTGGTGGCGGCGCCGCCCGCCGTCGGCGACGCCGTCCATGTCCGCCGCTCCCCGCTCGGCACCACCTTCTTCGACATGGCCGGACGCAGCCCCTTCGCCGTCAAGCCGGCACGGGCGCGTTGAGCGTCGGCTCCGGCCGCTCCAGCAGGCGGCCGGGGTCGACCACCGCCCAGGCCAGCACGCCGGCCAGCACCACCGCCGCGCCCGCGAGGAACGCCGCCGTCCAGCCGAACTGCGCGGCGATGATCGGCGTCAGCGTCGAGGTGACGGCGCCGCCGATCTGGCATCCCATGTTCATGAAGCCGGAGACGACGCCGCTATGCTCGCCCGAGATATCCGCCGTCACTGACCAGAAGGAACTCTGCGAAAGATAGATCGCCCCCGCCCCGCCGGCGAGGATCACCACCGCCAGCGGCGCATTGTCGACCATCGAGCCGGCGATGAGGAATATGCCGGTGAGGATGAATGACACCACGCCGAGCCCCGACCTCCCCCAATAAGGGCCGTAGCGCGCCGACACCCGATCGTTGACGACGCCGCCGATCAGGCAGCCGAACGTCATGCACAGGAAGGGCAGCATCGAGAATATCGCGCTCGACTTGACGTCGAGATGCCGCGCCTCGGCGAGATAGATGAAGAACCAGCTGAAGAAAATCCAGATCACATAGCCGAACGCCGTATAGCTGATGAACAGCCCCCAGACATTGCGGCTGGACAGGATCGCCCGCCACGGGATCGGCGCCTGCGGCCCGCTCACCGCCGGCGGCAGGCCCGCCTCGATATGGGCGCGCTCTGCGTCATTGACCGCGGCGTGATCCTGCGGCCTGTCACGGGCCGCCACGAACCACACCAGCGCGGCGACGATGCCGATCACCGCACAGACGTAGAAGGAGGCGCGCCAGCCGCCCCACAGGATGATGGCGGTGATCAGTGGCGGCGTGATGCCCGATCCGGCGCCGACCCCGGCGAAGATCCAGCCATTGGCCTTCCCGCGCTCCTGCGCGGGGATCCAGCGCGAGACGAACTGGTTGCCGGACGGATAGACCACGGACTCACCCATGCCGAGCGCGAACCGGGTCAGCGCCAGCAGCAGCAGGGCGGCGCTGCCCTGTGGCGGGATCAGCGCCGTCGCCGCGGTGAACACGCCCCACCAGACGAGCGCGCCGGTCAGCACGATGCGCGGCCCATAGCGCGCCGCCAGCCACCCTGCGGGCACCTGGAACAGCCCGTAGCCGATCAGAAAGGCGCTGAAGACCCAGCCGAGCCTGACCTGGTCGATGCCATAATCCTGGCGCATCTCGACGCCGGCAATGGAGATGTTGGTGCGATCGAGGAACGCGATCGCGCTGATCAGGAACAACAGGAAGATCAGGCCGAGCCTGACCCTGGATCGCCGCGATCCGCTCATCGGTTTCCCCTCCGCATCGCGTCTGACAATATCATATATGATTCTCGATGCGATGCCTGTATGGCTTGGCAAACAGACAAGGGCAAGTCAGCCCGACAGGAGGGGAAGATGATTCCGAGGGTGCTCGCAGCCGCCTTGGTTGCGCTTCCGATCGCCACCGCCACTTCGGCGGCCGTGCCGCTCGGCGAGCGCATTGGCCACACCGGCGGGCCGGCGACGCAGCGTACCGCCACCGCCGTTCACGGCGGGCCGGGCTCGATGCAGTTCGGCGCGCTGCTCGGCGACAAGGCGCTGAGCACAAACTTCATCTTCCTTCACCGCGGCACGATCGCCCCGCACAGCGGCATCGGCCAGCATTTCCATAACCAGTGCGAGGAGATGTTCGTCATCCTCGACGGCGAGGCGGAGTTCACCGTCGACGGCCGCACCTCGCGCATCGCCGCCCCGGCCGGCGCGCCCGACCGGATGGGCCACGCCCACGGCATCTATAATCCCACCGACAAGCCGGTGCAGTGGATGAACATCAATGTCGGGATGACCAAGATCTACGACAATTTCGACCTGGGCGATCCCCACACCGGCGCCACGCTCGATCCGATCCCGCAATTCATCACCATGCGGCTCGATCGCAGCCTGTTGCGGCCGGCGGCGGACGCGCTTCCCGGTGCTGCCGGCGCGGTGCTGTACCGCCGCGCCTTGCAGCCGACGGTGTTCTCGACGCCCTGGTCCTATGTCGATCACATCATGATGGCCCCGGGCGGCACGCTCGCCGCCCACGCCCAGGCCGAGATGAGCGAAGTCTATTATGTGATGGCCGGCGCCGGCGAGATCACCGTCGGCACCGAAACCGCCGCGATCAAGGCCGGCGACGCCGTGCCCGTCGATCTCGGCGAGGCGCGGGCGATCCGCCAGACCGGCGCGGCGCCGCTGGAGCTGATGGTCATCGGCGTAGCGCGCGATCTCGACGCCAAGGCCCGTTATCGCGCCGCCAACGATCCCCGGGCGCGGGCAGCGCAGCGCTGATCCCCGACACCGTCATCATCGCCACCACCATCAGGAGCCACGCCATGTCATCACGCCTTCGGGCTGCCCTGCTCGTCGCCTCTGCCGCGCTGCTGTGCGCCCCGGTCAGCGCGCAGCCCCCCGCCCCGCCGCCGGCTTCGCCGCCGTCGATCGAGCGGCTCGATCCCGCCCTTGACGCGATCATCGCGCCGAATACTCCCATCGAGCGCGTCGCCACCGGGTTCGAGTTCACCGAGGGCCCGGTGTGGCATCGCGGGCGACTGTATTTTTCCGACGTCCGGGGCGACAAGCTGCGCACGGTGACCCGCGACGGCAAGGTCGAGCTTATCGCCGACAATGCCGGCGGCCTCGCCGATCATCCGCCCGGCGCCAGCATCGGCCCCAATGGCATGGTGCCGGCGGCCGATGGCTCGATCCTGATGGTGCAGATGGGCGCGCGGCGGATCGCCAGGCTCGACGCCCAAGGCCGGATCCAGCCGTTCATCTCCGACTATCAGGGCAAAAGGCTGAACAGCCCCAATGATCTCGTCTACGACAAGGACGGCGCGCTGTGGTTCACCGATCCGCCGTTCGGCCTGTTCAACGGCATGGACAAGGATCCGGCCAAGCAATTGCCGTTCAACGCCGTGTTCCGCTACGCCAATGGCCGGCTGGAGCCGGTGATCACCGACATGCCGCTGCCCAACGGCATCGGCTTCTCGCCGGACTACAAGACGCTCTACGTCGCCAATTACAGCCGGCCGGACATGTATATCCGCGCCTATGACGTCGGCGCCGGCGGCAAGCTCTCGGCGCCGCGGGTGGTGGTGCGCTTTCCCGCCAGCGGCGGGCCGGGCGGCGCGGACGGGCTGAAGATCGACAGCGCCGGCAACATCTGGGCGACGGGCCCGGGCGGCATCCGCATCGTCACGCCGCAGGGCAAGATACTCGGCCAGATCAAGCTGCCGGAGGTCGCCGCCAACCTCGCCTTCGGCGAGGACGGCCACAGCGTCTACATCACCGCCAGCACCAGCATTTATCGCCTGCACAGCAAGGTGAAGGGCGAAATTCCGATGTATAGCGAGATGAAATAAGCGACGTCGGCGCCCGCCGTCTATTTGGCGGCGGGCGGCGGCGCGTAGTTCTTCGCAAGATAGTCGGTGATCACGCCGATCTCTTCAGGCGACAGCTCGGCGCCCCGCGCCGCCATTTGCTGCACGGTCGCCGCCCAAGCGTCCGGCGTGCGGCGCAACTGGAACACCTGGCCGACCGGGTGGCAGAAGCCGCAGCGCTCGTTGATCAGCGTCAGGCCGGGGCCTGGCGGCGGTGGCGCCGGAGCGGCATCCTGCGCCACCGCCCCGGCGCCGATCAGCGCCAGCGCGACCAGCGCCACGGCGATGGGGAGCCTCTCGATCATCGTCCTCGTCCTCCTGAAGGCAGCGCATAGGCGACCACCGCGTCGCTGGTGGTCGGCGCGAATGATGCGCCGCCGGTGGCGACCGCCGCCACCATTTGACGCCCGCCGGCGGCATAGGTCATCGGCGTGGCGCTGACCGGGCCGGGCAGCTCCGCCTCCCAGAGCAGCTTGCCGGTCCTGGTCTCGAAGGCACGCAGCCTTTTATCCTTGGTGCCGCCGATGAACGTCAGGCCGCTGGCAGTGGTGATCGGCCCGCCGGCACTGATCAGGCCGGCATCCTTGAGCGCGGGAATGCCGGTATCGCCGAGCGGGCGTTTCCAGACGATCTTGCCCTTGTTCACGTCGACGCCGACCAGCGAGCCCCAGGGCGGCCGATGGCAGGGAAAGCCGGTCTCGCGATCGAGGAAATAGGCGTAGCCGGCCTTCATCCCCCACGTCCCGTCCGGCTGCTGGGCGAGTTGCTGCGGGCTGGCGAGCTCGTTGACGTTGACGACGTAGATGCCCTGCCTGGCATCGAACGCGCCGCCGCCCCAGTCCACCCCGCCGAGGCTGCCCGGAAAGAAATTGACGGCGCTGTCCGCGCGCAGCGGCTGAAACATCTTCGAGGCGGAGACATTCAGCTCCTTCGCCACGGCCTCGCACCGCGCCTTCAGCTCCGGGGTAGCGTCGACGATATCGCCGGGCTCCCAGCTCAGGCGGGTGAGCGGCGGCGGCGTGACCGGCATCGGCTGGGTCGGCCAGGGCTGCTCGCCCGGCACGTCCGTCTCGGTCGGCACCGGCACTTCGCGCACGTCGTAGATCGGCTTGCCGGTAAGGCGGTCGAGGATGAACATGATCGCCGTCTTGTTCATCGCCACCAGCGCCGGGATGGTCCGCCCGCCCTTGCGGACGTCGATCAGCGTCAGCACCGGCAGGTCGACATCCCAGATGTCGTGATGGACGGTCTGGAAATGCCAGAGATACATGCCGGTGCGCGCGTCCACCGCGACAACCGAGTTGGAATAGAGGTTGGCGCCCTTGCGATCGCCACCCCACCGATCGAAGGTCGGCGCGCCGATCGGCAGATAGGCGATGCCGCTCTTCTCGTCGACCTGCACGAACGTCCAGACATTGGTGCCCGAGCGCTTGTCGGCGCTGCCCGGCTCCCATGTGTCGGCGCCCTTTTGCCCGGCCTGCGGGATGGTGTGGAATGTCCACACCAGCTTGCCGGTGCGGGCGTCGAACGCGCGCACATCGCCGGCGGCGCCACGCGTCGGCATCTCCTGCACGCGCGAGCCTGCGATGATCAGGTCCTGGAAAATGGCCGGCGGGCTGGTCATGCCGTAGGGCGCCACGGTGAGGCCGTTCATCACGTCCGGCGTCTTCAGGCGGACCACGCCATTCTCGCCGAAGCCGGCCGCCGGCTGGCCAGTCGCGGCGTCGAGCGCGATGAGCAGGCCGGAGCGGGTGCCGAACACGATGCGCGCGCCCACCCCCGCCCCGCCCGGCCAATAGGCGACGCCACGCGTCGACGCCTGATCGCGATTGGGCAGGGCGTATGCCCAGCGCTCGCGCCCGGTCGCCGCGTCCAGCGCCACCACCCGGCCATAGGGCGTCGGCAGGTACATCACGCCGGCGATGACGATCGGCGTCGCCTCCGAGCCGATGAAGCCGGCATTCGACCGCGACGAGGCGCCGTCCGCACCCGCAACGGCGCCTCCCGCGGCCGGCGCTTCGGTGGCGGGGCGCATATGATAGATCCACGCCTGCCGCAGTCCCGTGACATTGCGCGGGGCGATCTGCGCCAGCGGCGAATAACGCGCGCCGCCGGCATCCCGACCATAGCGCGACCAGTCATCGTCGCCCGGCGCGGCGACGACGCCCTGCGCGGCCATCGCGGCAATGGAAAACAGCGAAGCCAGCCCGGCGGACCGGCGCAAACGGGATGATGCGCGCAACGCTTTGCCCCTCCTAAGGCGAGCCCGCCGGTTGACCGCACGAGCCCGGTTGTTCTTTCTCCGTACAGCTGTTAGCAAAGGCACAAATCATATACAATATGATCCACCGATAAGGTTGAAGCCCCAAGACGACACCGCGGGCGCGGTGCTGGAGGAGAGACGATATGGCGACGCTGCCGCTGGCTGGGATCCGTGTACTTGATATCTCGCAGGTCATGGCGGGCCCGTTCTGCTGCATGCTGTTGGGGGACATGGGCGCCGACGTGATCAAGATCGAGCCGCCGAAGACCGGCGATTCGACGCGGCACTCGATGGGCTTCCGTCTCAAGGGCGAGGACAGCCCCGGCTTCCTCGCGCTCAACCGCAACAAGCGCAGCATCGCCCTCAACCTCAAGGACGAGAAGGATCGCGCAGTCCTCTACGCGCTGGTCCGGAGTGCGGACGTACTGGTCGAGAATGCCCGCCCCGGCGTCGCCGCGCGGCTGGGCATCTCCTATGACATATTGTCCGGGATCAACCCGCGGCTGATCTATGCGAGCATCTCCGGCTTCGGCCAGACGGGTCCCTGGTCCCAGCGCCCCGGCTTCGATCTGATCGCGCAGGCGATGTCGGGGGTGCTCAGCGCCAACGGCTTTCCCGGCATGGAGCCGGCGAAGAACAGCATCGCCGTCGCCGATCTCGGCGCGGGCCTGTTCTCGATCTACGGCATCCTTTCGGCGCTGATCGGGCGGGAGAAGAGCGGCAAGGGGCAATATATCGACGCCTCGCTGCTCGAGGCAGCGCTCGGCCTGTCGGTGTGGGAGACGGCCGAGCTGTGGGGCACCGGCCGCGCACCGACGCCGATCGGCTCGGCCAACCGCATGTCCGCGCCCTATCAGGCGGTGCTCGCCTCGGACGGCTATTTCGTCATCGGCGCCGCCAATCAGGGCCTGTGGCTGACTTTCCTCCAGGTGCTCGGCCGCCCCGAACTGCAGGACGATCCGCGCTACTCTAGCAACGCGGTGCGTGTCACCAATCTCGGCGCGCTGATGGCCGATCTCGCCCCGACCTTCCTCACCCGCACCCGCCAGGAATGGATCGACGCGCTGCTCGCCGCGGGCGTGCCGGCCGCGCCGATCCTCGATTATGGCGAGGCAGTGGCCAGCGAACAGGCCGTCGCGCGCGAGATGGTGATGCAGGTGCCGCATCCGGTGGAAGGCTCGTTCAAGGCGCTCGGCTTTCCGGTGAAGATGCGCGGCACGCCGCAGGAGGTACGCCTGCCGCCGCCGCTGCTCGACGAGCATGGTGACGCCATCCGCAGCGAATTGATAGAACAGGGATTTCTTGCCCCGGAAGCGGAGTCCGCCTGATGAACGCCCCACGCCTGATCTATGAGAAGCGCGGCAACCAGGCCCATATCCTGTTCGACAATCCCGCCGCGCACAACGCGCTGACCAGCCAGATGTGGCTGGACCTGCGCGACGCATGCCGGGATATCGCCGCCGATCGCGACATCCGCGTCGCCATCTTCCGCGGCGTCGGCGGCAAGGCGTTCATCTCCGGCACCGACATCTCGAAGTTCGCGGACTATGAAAGCGGCGCGCAGGGCGTCGAGTATGAGCGCGGCATCGACGAATGCCTCGGCGCGCTGGACGCCGTCCCCTGCGCAACCATCGCCGTGGTCGAGGGCTGGGCGGTGGGCGGCGGCATCAACATCTCGTCCGGCTGCGATTTCCGCATCGCCACGCCGGACGCGCGCTTCGGCTCGCCGCTCGGCCGGACCATCGGCAATTGCCTTTCGGCGCTCAGCGTGGCGCGGATCGGCGGAGCGGTCGGCGTGCAGCGGGCCAAGCGCATGATCCTGCTCGGCGAAATGATCACCGCGCAGGAGATGCTCGAGGCCGGCTTCCTGCTGCGCATCGTCGAGCGCGACGCGCTGGACGCGGAGGCGGACGCGCTGGCGGTGCGGGCGGCGGAGAATGCGCCGATCACCACCCGCGCTACCAAGGAAATGATCCGCCGCATGGCCTACGGCGCGCTGCCGGACGTCGAGGACCTGATCGCCGAGGTCTATGGCAGCGCCGATTTCAGGCGGGGCGTCGCGGATTTCCTCGCCCGCACCAAACAGGTGCCGGCGTGGACGGGCAACTGACGCTCAGCCGCCGCGCAGCCACTGCATCACCTTTGCACGGATACGCCCGTAATTGCCGGCCCGCAAAGGACCGAGGAGCCCGCGTTCCGTCTCCGGCAGGTGCGCCAGCGGGTGGCCGTCGGGGCGGAAGACATAATGATCGAAAAAGGCGCGCCACGCCGCCCGCTCAGCCGGCGGGCGTTCGGCGATGGCGATCATCGCCAGCAGCATCGTCGTATAGGGCGCGTCCGGACCCGTGCTGAACCCGTCCCACCAATAATTGACCAGCATATTGAACGGGTCAGCGGCCTCGACCTCGTGCCACCACAATTTGGGCAGAAAGAGTGCGTCGCCAGGGGCGAGATCGGCGATCAGCGCGCGCGCCCGCGCCGCCGGGAAGCGTGGATAGCGCGGATCGCCCTCCGCGGCGCTCGCGGCCAGCGACACCGGCTGCCCGGCCAGCGTATGGTCGATCCGCCCGACATAAAGGTCGCCGATCGCATCCGGCGGATAGAGGGTGAAACGCCGCCGCCCGGCGACGACGCAGGCGATATTGTCATAGGCGTCATAATGGCAGGCGACGAGCGATGCGTTGCCGAGCCAGATGCGCGGCCTTACCGCCGGGGGCAGCAGGCTCAGCCCGTTCTCCTCGGCAAAGCCGGGCACCTGGCTGTCCACCGGCACCGAACCCATATAGACGCTGGGCAATGTCGCATCGGCGGCGGCGGCGAGCATGCGCGGCAACGCCTCCGACAGATCCAGCGTCTCGCGCGCGAAATTGAAGCCGTCCGGGCCATCGCCATAGAAATAGCGGCCGGCCAGTGCCGGCGGCCCGATGAATGCCTGGGCCGGCGCGCCGCTGTCGAAGCGGCGCAGATAGGCGCAGAGTTCTGCGGCCGAACGCTCCCCCGCGTGACGGGCCGGCCACGTCCGGCATAGCCCGCGCAGGATGACCGGCGCGCAAGGCTCAGCGACGCTGCGCAGGAAGGTGGCCGCATCGAGCGGCCCGGTGGCGTCGATCTCGCGCAGCATCCGCCCGCTCAGGCGCCGTGCGCCAGTCGCGCGTTGCGCCGCTCGGCAAGCAGCGGAATCTGCTTGAGCGAGCCCGCCATGCAATAGGCGAGTTGTAAATAGCCGTTGCGGAACAGCGCCAGCGCAGTGGCGTCATCCAGCTCGTGGAGCGCGTCGAGGCTGACCGTATAGAGCCCGTTCAGCTCGATCCGCTCGCCGTCGTCGAAGCGCATGCCGATGTCGATCGGCTCGACCAGCCGATGCGCGAGCAGCGTCGCGATGAAGCGATCCGTCTCCTCCAGCCCTGATTTGAGCTGGCCGAGGATGCGCTGGATGCGGCGCAACCGGGGGCTGGGTTGCCCCTCCTCGTCGAACAGCGGATCTCCGTCCGCCTCGTCGATGCGCGGGTGGTGGCGATCAATGGCGATGCCGTCACCAGCGATATAGAAGGCCTGCCGCTCCAGATCGAGCGGCCAGAACACGTCCCTTCCGCCAGTGGTGGCGCCAAGCAGATTCTCGCCCGGCCTGAATCCGAACATCGCCCCGGCGAAGAAGGCGCCGGTTGCAGCCTTCTTGGTGAGCAGGATCGGGCAGGCCGTGGCCGCTGCGGCAAACTCGCCGGTGACGATCTGGACGAAATGGGTCGCCGTCGAATCCCGGCGCCGCAGCCGCAGGCCGCCATGGTCCGCGGCGTTCAACATTTGCAATTCCGTCACCGCTCTGCGTCCTTCCCCTATTCGTCCGCTATTCTTCGCCCGCTCCCCCCGCGCGGCCACCCGGCAAAACCATCCCGAGACTAACGCCGTTTCCCGTCACCATGATCCGTTCTTGCATACAAAACCAGCCGCAAAAGACCCTTGATGGCGCTATAAATGTCTGTATCTATCATATCAGATATGATTTCTAGGGGGAAGTTTCCTTCCGCAACTGCGAAGGCTTCCACATCAGCTCAAGAACAACAGCCGCAACATTGATTGCGGAGACGCGGGAGGCTGGCCGTTTTCGGACAGCAGCGATGTCGAGCAATAGGGGATGAAGGGCAATGACAGCATTTCAGGAGAACGGGCGCGCGCGCCGAGGGCGTCGCGCAGGAAGAGCCGTATTCATGGGCGCATCGAGCCTGGCGGCGTTGACGCTCGGCGCCCCGGCGACGGCCCAGAGCCAGCCGGCCGGCGGGCCACAGGACGAGATCGTGGTCACCGGCATCCGCGGCTCGCTGCAACGCAACCTGGATGCCAAGCGCGAGGCATCCGGAGTCGTCGACGTGATCTCCGCCGAGGATATCGGCAAATTCCCTGACTCCAACGTCGCGGCCTCGCTGCAACGCCTGCCTGGCGTCTCGATCCAGCGCAACGGCGCGCGCGGCGAACCGACCGGCATCACGGTGCGCGGCTTTGGCGGTGACTTCAACACGACGCTGGTCGACGGGCGGCGCATCTCGACCGCGACTGGCAACCGTTCGGTCGATTTCAGCACCGTCGGCTCGGACTTCGTCGGCGGGCTCAGCGTCTACAAGACGCCGGACGTGTCGCTCTCGTCCAGCTCGATCGGCGCCACCCTCAACATCCAGTACGCCAAGCCGTTCGATCGCCCCGGGCTCAGAATCGCCGCCTCTGGCTCGGGCTCGATCCAGGACGGGGCCGGCCATGTCGTGCCGGCTGGCGGCCTGCTGATCAGCGATACGTTCGCGGACGATACGTTCGGCATCCTCGTCGATGCGATGTACACCCGCCACGACACGCAAAGTAACCGCGTCTACGTCGCCGGCTGGATCGCGCAGAATTTCGCGCCGTGTCAGATCTCGAAATCGGCCGACCCGAATTGCGCCGCGCCGGGCGCACTTGCCGCCGCCAACCGGAACATCGTCGGCTGGTTCCCGCAGCAATATGGCGCCTATCAGAACAACGTCCGCGACACCCGCTACGACGGCCGTCTGGCGCTGCAATGGCAGCCGGCGGACAGCCTGCTGATCACTCTTGATGACAACTTCACACGCCAGAGGATCAACAACGATAATTACGGATTCGGCGTATGGTTCAATCAGGCCAATTTGCGCAACGTCCAGCTTGATGAAAATGGCGCGATGCTCGACTTCACCCAGCCGGGCGTGTCGCAGACTGATCTAGACGCTACCAACGGCGGCGACATCACCCAGATGAATCAGGTCGGCCTCAACGTCAAATGGGAGGCGACCGACAATCTCACCGTGGAAGCCGACGGCTCCTGGGCAAAGAGCCTCACCAACCCCGGCAACAAGAAGGGCGGCACGGCGAGCGGGGACGTCGGCTACGGGTTCAAACTCATGGATCCCAATTTCGGCCTCAGGGTCGGCGGCGACAGCAGCGATTCGATCCCGGAACTGCATAACTACGGCATCGGCGGCGACCCGACGCGCTGGGCACCGACCGACTTCATGGGTTCGCACGTCGCCGGTCGCGCCCGCAACAAGAACACCGACGACGTCAAGCAAGTCCGCCTCAGCGCCGAATGGAAGCAGGACGACGTCACCATCAAGTTCGGCGGCGATTACCTCAAGGATCGCTACACGATGACACCGTGGGGCTTCGGCACCAGTAACTTCAGCCAGGCATATGCCGGCTACGGGCCGTTCGGCCAGTTATACCAGACGACCGGCCAGCTCGCCGGCGTGGCGATGAGCCCCAGCCTGTTCACCGGCACCGTCAATCTCGGCAAGAACTTCATCCCTGGCTATTCCGGATCGCTGCCGCCGGACGTGCTGGTCTATAGCGGCTATGCCTATCTCGCCGCGCTGGAGGCGCTCGGCAATCCGCAGGCGACGAATATCCCGGGCTTCAGCTATGGCGGCGTGCCGACCTATCGCGGCCAGTTCAGCCTGTCGGTGAACCCTGCCGCACTCCGCGACATCCGGGAAAAGACGTGGAGCCTGTTCCTGCGCGCGAAATTCGACACGGAGATCGCCGGCCGGCCGTTCCACTTCAACGCCGGCGTTCGCAACGAACACACCAACCTGTCGTCGTCGGGCTTCTCGCTCCTGCCGGTGAGCATGCGGGTAAACCCGGGCGACCCGACCCTGATGACGGTCACGCTGAGCGCGGCCTCGCCGATCACCACCAAGAACGACTATGGCTATCTGCTGCCGGCGGTCGACATGAAGCTGGAGCTGACCGATCGCCTGCATCTGCGCTTCGACGCATCGCGGACGCTGACCCGGCCGGCGCTCAACGTGCTCAACCCGGTGCTGAGCGTGCCGACCGGTCCGCGTACCGGCGCGCTCTCCGCATCGGGCGGCAACCCGCTGCTCAAGCCCTATCTTGCCGACAATTTCGATCTTGCCGCCGAATGGTATTACCGGGCCAATTCCTATCTGTCGGTCAATTTCTTCGTGAAGAACGTGTCGAACTTCGTCGTCGGCGGCACTTCCCGGCAGACCATCAACACGCCGAGCGGGACACCGGTGATCGACCCGACCACCGGGCAGCCCGCCGTGTTCACGGTGACGCAACAGGTCAATGGCCCGGACGCCACCGTGCGCGGCGTCGAGATCGCCCTCCAGCATGTGTTCGGCAACAGCGGCTTCGGCCTCACCGCCAACGCCACCCTGGTCAACACCAACAAGCCCTATGACAAGTTCGATCGCACGACGACCGGCTTCGCGGTGACGGGCCTCGCCAACTCGGCGAACTTCGTCGGCTTCTTCGACAAATATGGGTTCGAGGCGCGCGTCGCGCTCAATTATCGCGGGGAATATCTGCTCCAGTTCGGCCAGCCGCAGGCCAGCGGCACGCTGTTCGGATCGGAGCCCATCTTCGTCAACCCGAGCATGCAAATCGACTTCAGCACCAGCTATGACGTGACGAAGCAATTGACTGTGTTCTTCGAGGCGCTCAATCTGAATAACGAAACGTACAGCACGCACGGTCGCTTCGACAATCAGTTGCTGGAGGTGTTTCGCTATGGCCGGCGTTTCACCGCCGGCGCGCGTTTCCACTTCTAGCTACAGGCCGGGGGCGCCGGCGACGGCGCTCCCGGTATATTCCCGGGAGAGAGGTTGAATGCATCCGGTCAGGAACATCGTCATCGTCGGCGGCGGCACGGCGGGGTGGCTCACCGCCGGCGTCATCGCCGCGAAGCATCTGAGCCGCAGCGCCGCCGGCTTCACGGTGACCCTCGTTGAATCCCCGAATACCCCGATCATCGGCGTCGGCGAGGGAACCTGGCCGACCTTGCGCTCGACGTTGGCGAGGATCGGGGTTTCGGAGACCGATCTCTTCCGCGAATGCGATGCCAGCTTCAAGCAGGGCGCCAAATTCGCCCGCTGGACCACCGGCACGGCGGACGACGCCTATTATCACCCGTTGATGCTTCCGCAGGGCTTTTCCCAGCTCAATCTCGTGCCGCACTGGCTGGCCGGCGGCGACGGACGGAGCTTTTGCGACATGGTCTGCCCGCAGGGCCGGGTGTGCGACGACGGCCTCGCGCCGAAGACGATCACGACGCCCGAATATGAGGCCTTGGCCAACTATGCCTATCACCTCGACGCCGGCAAGTTCGCGCCCTTCCTCCAGAAGCATTGCTGCGAGAAGCTGGGCGTGCGCCACGTCCGCGCTGATGTGCGCGAGGTGTTGCTGAAGGAGGACGGCGATATCCGCGCCATCCTCACCGAGCAGGCCGGCGAGATCGAGGGCGACCTGTTCGTCGATTGCACCGGCTTCCGCTCGCTGCTGCTCGGCGAAGCGCTCGGCGTACCCTTCAAGAGCTGCAGCGACGTGCTGTTCTGCGACACCGCGCTTGCCGTGCAGATTCCATATGACAGCGAGATCAGCCCGATCGCCAGCCACACCATCTCCACCGCGCAACCGGCCGGGTGGATCTGGGATATCGGCCTGCCGACGCGGCGCGGCACCGGCCATGTCTATTCCAGCAGCCATATCTCCGATGACGAGGCCGAGCGGCAGCTGCGCGCCTATATCGGGCCGGCGGCGGACGGCCTCGCGGTGCGCAAGATCGGCATCCGCTCCGGCCACCGCGAAACCTTCTGGAAGGGCAATTGCGTGGCGGTGGGGCTGGCGGCCGGCTTCCTCGAGCCGCTCGAATCCTCGGCGATCGTGCTCATCGAGCTGTCCGCCAAGATGATCGCCGAACAGATGCCGGTCTGCCGCGAGGTCATGGACGTCGTCGCCGCGCGCTTCAACGCCACCACTCATTATCGCTGGGGGCGGATCATCGACTTCCTCAAGCTCCATTACGTGCTGACCAAGCGCGAGGACAGCGACTTCTGGCGCGATAACGTCCGCCCGGAGACGGTCCCCGATCGCCTGCAGGATCTGCTGCTTCTGTGGAAATACCAGTCGCCCTGGTTCCATGACGAGTTCGACCGGGTGGAAGAGGTGTTCCCCCCCGCCAGCTATCAATATGTGCTCTACGGCATGGACTTCCGCACCGAAGTGGAGCCCGAAGCGCTGGCCGGCGATGCCCGGCAGGCCGATCGCGCCGTGCGCGAGAACATCACCCACACCGAAAGGCTGCGCGCCAGCCTGCCCCGCCACCGCGAACTGATCAACAAGATCAGGACGCATGGCCTGCAGGCGGTGTGACCGCCCCGCTCACAAGCTCCCGACTGGCCGGCGAAATCAAATTCGCCGGCCTTTTTATCCGCCGGGCTTTTGCGCGGAAATCCTCACATTGGTCATCATCTGCGGCGTCGGCGGCAGGGCGAGCTGGCCGGTCGGGAAGCCGTTGGACTGGAAGATGAATGCTTCGATGTCGGCCACCGTCCGTCCGCCGAGCGTACCGGGCGCGTTGAGCGGCATGGTCATCTGGATGCGCTCGAACAGGTCGGCGGCAGAGGTGTTGTTCCAGTTGCTGAGGAAGGTCGAGCCGACCAGCGCCGGAGCGACGTCGATGCCTGACAGGGTTTCGCCATGGCAGGCGGCGCAATTCTCGGCATAGGCGGCCTTGCCACGCTCCGCCTGCTCGGCGGTATAGGCTCCGCCCCAGACGTTGCGTTCCGGCATCTGCGCGCCGACGATCGCCGCGCCGCCCAGCGCCAGAGCCGCCGCGCCCAGCATCAAGTACATTCGCTTCATCACGCAGCTCCCGGCAGACGGAACGCCAGCAATTCGGCGCTGTAATTGCCGCCGCCGATAGCGACGACGAGATATTGGCGGCCCTTCAGCATATAGGTCATCGGCGAACCGCTCTGCGGCGCGGGCATGTAGACCGCGCCCTTCTCGACCCCGGTGGCCTTGTCATAAGCGCGCAGCATGGCGCCGCGCACGCCGTATTCATTGGTGTAGAAACCCGGCTCGCCGCAGATCACCAGCGTCTTGGTGGCAAGCGGCCCGACATTGCCGGCACGGCCGGTGCGCGGGATCTTGAGGCCCTTGAGCGCCGGGTGATTGCGAACATCGTCCGGCGTCTCGCCATGGGCGATCGTCCACTTCAGGTCGCCCTTGGTGAGATCGATGGCGGCGATGCGGCCATAGGGCGGCTTGATCAGCGGCAGCCCCTGCACCGTCAGCAGGCCGGGCGACTGCGCCGGCGCGGCATTGGCGCGCGGGCGCGGCGCAGGCCTCGCCCCACCGGGCGGCGCCGCGCCCATCAGCGTCTGGCTGCGCACCTCCGCGCCGGCGACGCCGTGGACCTGCTCGAACTCGGAGACCTTGGTGTTGGTGTTGGGGACGATGCCCATCAGCGACGGCTGGGTCTTCGAATAGACAAAGACGGTGTGGGTTTCGGGATCGTAGCAGCCGCCCGGCCAGTTGGTGCCGCCCTGCACGCCGGGGACGCTGATCGTCCCCCAGCGCTCCGGGGTGCTGACCGTCGGCGGTGTGAACAGCGGGCCGATCTTGTAGCGCTTGACCATTTCGACGGCCTGGGCGCGCAGCTCCGGCGTGAAATCGATCAGATCGTCGATCGACACGCCCTGCGCGCCATAAGCCGGCGGCTTGGTCGGGAACGGCTGGGTCGGCGAATACCATTCGCCGGGCACGTCGCCCTTCTCCACCTTGCGCTCGACGATCGGCCAGATCGGCTTGCCGTTTGTACGATCGAGCACGAACAGGAAATTATACTTGGTCGGCTGGGCGAGCGCCTTGACGATCTTGCCGTTGACCGGGATGTCGCACAGGATCGGCGCGCAGGGAATGTCGCTGTCCCAGATGCCGTGATGGACGAGCTGGTAATGCCAGCGCCGCTCGCCCGTCTCGATGTCCACCGCGACGATGGACTCGCCGAACAGAGCATTGCCGTGGCGATAGATGCCCATTTCGTCGCCGGTCGGCAGCTCCACCGGCAGATAGGCGAGGCCGAGTTCCTCGTCCGCGGACATTTCCGCCCAGACACCGCCATTGCCGGCCGCCTCGGCGTCGCCGGCGTTGATCCAGCTGTCGTAACCGAACTCGCCCTTGCGCGGGATGGTGTGGAAAATCCATTTGCGCTTGCCGGTGCGCACGTCGAAGCCGCGCACATAGCCCTTCACGTTGCGGCGAACCGCGGGCACGTCACCTGCGGTGTGCGCCGCCCCGACGATAACCGTGTCGCGCGCGATCAGCGGCGTTGAATGCAGGCCGACATCGGAGGTTTCGAGGTCGATCTCCTGGTCGAAATCCTTCTTCAGGTCGACGACCCCGTTGACGCCGAAGGCGGGATCCGGATCCCCCGTCTCGGCGTCGAGACAGACGAGCTGATAGCCGATGGTGACGAACAGGATGCGTTCCTTGGTCCCATCCGTCCAATAGGAGCAGCCATGGCCGGAGAGCTGGCGCGGCGCATTCTGGGCGCGCTTGCCCTCCTCCTTCCGATACATCCAGAGGAGCTCGCCGGTGGCCGCGTCGATGGCGATGCAGTCGCGCCGCGATCCGGCGGTGAGGAACAGCCGGCCCTTGATCAGCAGCGGCGTCGCCTCGAACTGATATTCCTTGCGGGCGCCGAGCACGTCCGTCTTGAAACTCCACGCAACCTGCAGATCGCCGAAATTGTCGGCGTTGATCTGATCGAGCGGCGAATAGCGCGTATTGGCCTGATTGGCCCCGTAATGGCGCCATTCGGTGTCCGGCCCGCCGGGCGGGACGGCCGCCACTGCCGCCCTGCGCACCGGATCGAGGCCGATGGCAGCGACGGCGGCAGCGGTGCCGCCTAGCAGGTTGCGTCGGGATATCTCATACATTTCGCCTCGGGATCCCTCTCTTATATACTATGTTGGCGGCGGATCTCGATTACCAGCTCACCGCGATATACTTGGCTTCGCAGTAATCGAGCATGCCGTGATGGGCCCCTTCCCGGCCGAGTCCGCTCTGCTTGACGCCGCCGAACGGCGCCGCCGCGTCGGAGACGAGGCCGCGGTTCAGCGCGATCATGCCGCACTCGATGCGTTCGGAAATCTGCAGGCCCTTCTTGAGGTCGCCGGTATAGACGTAGGCGGCCAGGCCATATTCGGTGGCGTTGGCGAGCGCCACAGCCTCGTCCGCATCGTCGAACGGGATCACCGCCGCCACCGGACCGAACACCTCGGTCTCGAGGATCTTCGAGCCGGGCTGGACATTGGCGATCACCGACGGCGGATAGAAGAAGCCCGCGCCGTCCGGCGTCTTGCAGCCGAGCCGCACCTCGGCGCCGCGGCCAAGCGCGTCGGATACCAGCTCCTCGATCTTGTCGATCGACTGGCGATTGATCATCGCCCCGCACTGGGTGGCGCCGTCCACGCCGGGGCCGAGGCGCAGCGCGCCCATCCGCTCGACCAGCTTGGCGACGAACGCGTCGTGAATGCCGCGCTGGACATAGAAGCGGTTGGCCGCGGTGCAGGCCTCGCCGGCATTGCGCATCTTGGCGATCATCGCGCCCTCGATCGCCTCGTCGAGATCAGCGTCGTCGAGGACCAGGAACGGCGCGTTGCCGCCCAGCTCCATGGATGAGCTGATGACCTGGTCCGCCGCCTCGCGCAGCAGGATGCGGCCGACCTCGGTCGACCCGGTGAAGGACAGCTTGCGCACGCGCGGATCGTGCAGGATGGCGCTGCATACCGGGCCCGGGGCGCTGGTGTTGATGACGTTGACGACGCCGGCCGGCACGCCCGCGCGGCGCATGATCTCGGCGACGGCGAGCGCGGTCAGCGGGGTTTCCTCGGCCGGCTTGACGATGCATGTGCAGCCGGCCGCGAGCGCCGGGGCGATCTTGCGCGTTGCCATCGCCGCCGGGAAATTCCAAGGCGTGATCAGCAGCGCGATGCCGATCGGCTGATATTGCACCATGATGCGGTTGGCGCCGGACGGCGCGATGCTGATCTCGCCGTTGATGCGCACCGCCTCTTCGGCATACCAGCGGAAGAATTCGGCGGCATAGGCCACCTCGCCGCGCGCGTCGGACAGCGCCTTGCCGTTCTCCAGCGAGATGAGCTGCGCCAGCCATTCCTGCTCGGCCATCATCGCGTGGAAGCAGGCGAGCAGGATCTCCGCGCGCTTGCGCGGCGGCGTCGCCGCCCATGCCGCGGCCGCGGCGGCGGCGGCGTCGACGGCGGCTATGCCCTCGGCCGGGCTGGCATCGGCGACCGAGGTCAACACCGCCTCGGTGGCGGGATTGAGGATGTCGATGCGCTCGCCGCTGGCGGCGGGCCGCCAGGCGTCGCCGATCAGCAGGTCGGTGGGAATGGGAAACGGCCCGGACTGGCCATCGGTGGTCGCGCAGGTGAAGCTGTTGCTGGTCATGGGAAGGGCCTGACTTGGGGAGCTCAAATGGAATGCAGCGCCGCCCGGTCGCCGGCGAAGGCAGCCCGGGTGATGCTCTGCATAGCCGACAGATCGAGAGGGCGGGGATTGTTCTTGACCAGCCGCGCCGAGTTCAACGCAGTCTTGGCGACATAATCCTGTTGATCGGCCTCGAGGCCGAGCTCGGCGAGAGAGCCGGGAATGTGCACCGCGGCCAGCAAGGTCGCCACCGCGTCGATGAACGCCTGCGAGGTTTCCTCCACCGGTCCGGCCGGCAGGCCGATCGCCCGCGCCAGCTCGGCGAAAGCGGGGGCGCAGGCCGGGCGGTTGAACTGCATGACATAAGGTAGCAGCGTCGCCACGCCATCGCCATGCGCAGTGTGGGTCAGATTGCCGACGGGATATTGCAGCGCATGCGCCGCCGCCGTCCCCGCCGTGCCGAACGCGCAGCCGGCCGCCAGCGCCGCCAGCATCAGCCCCTCGCGCGCCTCGATGTCGTCGCCGTCGCGATAGGCGCGTTCCAGGAAGCGGAAGATGTTGACCACGGCGAGCTGTGCGAACTGGTCCGACAGCAGGTTCTTGCCGACGAAGACGTGCTGCTCGGTGAGCAGCGGGTCGGCCGGCCGCGCCAGCGTGGTATAGGCCTCCACCGCATGGGTCAGCGCGTCCGCGCCTGAGCAGGCGGTGAGATAGGGCGGGCAGGTCACAGTCAGATCGGGATCGCAGATCGCGACCATCGGCACCAGATGCGGGCTGGCGATGCCGACCTTCGCGCCGCGTTCCTCGTCGGCGACCACCGCGACCGGCGTCACTTCCGATCCGGTGCCCGCCGTGGTCGGCAACGCGATCAGCGGCAGCACCGGCCCCGGTACCGCGAACTCGCCATAATAGGAGCGGATATCGCCGCCATGGGCCAGCATCACCGCGACCACCTTGGCCATGTCCATCGAGCTGCCGCCGCCGACGCCGATCACCAGATCGGCAGCGAAGCCCCGCACCTCGGCGACGCAGGCCTCGATCGAGGCAAGCGGCAGATCAGGGATGGTCTGGTCGAAGACATGGGTCTCCAGGCCATGCGCCTTGAGATCGGCGAGCATCGCTGCGAACTCGGGCTGGGCGCTCTGCCGCGGATCCGTGCATAGCAGGGCACGCTTGCCGCGGCTGCTGGCGACGGAGCCGAGCGCGTGGCGCTGGCCGCGTCCGAACAGGACGGAGCGCGGCAGCCGCAGCGCGCCGAACGCGGGGACCGACCCGCTCACTTGGTACCGCCGCCCGGGCAGAACGACATGCTACTGGTCACCTTGATAACCTCCTTTTTTGCGCCCTCGCGCAAACCATTCATCCGGAGCCGGGCGCCGCTCATGCGCCCGCTTCGTCGCGATAGAAGCGGCGGGACGGATCGACGAACAGCATCAGGACGCCAGCCACCGCCGCCAATGCCGCAATCACCGCGAACGCCGAGCCCCAGCCATGATCCGTGGCGAGCCGCGCCGTCACCGCGACCGCGATGGCGGCGCCGATGTTGCCCGCGGTGTTCATCACCGCCGAGATCGAGCCGGCGAACTCGCCGCCGACATCCAGCGTCACCGCCCATGACACGCCGACCGTCAGCTCCAGCGCGAACAGCGCCAGCGCGAACCAGCAGATCGACACCACCGGGTCATCGACCCACGCCGCCAGCGTCACCGCGCCTGCCGAAATCCAGAAGCCGGTCACCGACACGATGCGCCGCGCGAAGGCGAGCTTGCCCGTCTTCTTGAGGATCTCGTCCGACACCACGCCGCCGGTGATGTCCCCGACCAGGCCAGCGAGGAACGGCACGCTGGCGTAAAATCCCATCTGCGCGAGATCGATGCCGCGCGCCGCGTTCAGATATTTTGGGAACCAGCTCAGGAACACGCCGATGTCATAGGCGTAGCAGAAATACATCGCGCCCAGCACATACATCTGCCGGTTGGACAGGATCTGCCCCCACGGCACCTTGCGCTTGCCCTTCTTGAAGATGCCGAGCGCGCCATTGATTCGCGCCAGCTCCGCCTCGTTGACGCCGGCATGATCGGCGGGCGAATTGCGGTAATAGCGATACCACAGCAGCGCCCAGATGATGCCGACCGCCGCGAAAATCAGGAACGGCAGCCGCCAGGTCAGCGCCGAGACGCCGACCAGCCCGACGACGATGATCGGGGTCAGCGTGCTGCCCAGCCGCGAACCGGCATGGGTGGCGCCTTGCGCCAGCGCGCGTTCGGACGGCAGCATCCAGCGCGACAGGGCGCGGTTGGCGATCGGAAAGGCGCCCGCCTCGCCCATGCCGATCAGGAACAGGCACACGCCCATCGACATCGCCGACCAGGTAAGCGAGGTCAGCGCCGTGAACACCGACCACCAGATGACGACGCAGGTCATCGCCAGCCTCGGCCCGACCTTGTCGCCGAACCAGCCGCCCGGAATCTGGAAGGCGGCATAGGCGATGCTGTAGCTGAACAGCACCCAGCCCATGGTGATCGTCGACAGGCCGAGGTCGCGCTCGATGAACGGCGCCGACACCGACAGCAGCACGCGGTCGATATAGGTGATGAAATAGGCCGCGATGACGAACGCCAGCACCTTGTATCGGGTGCGGCTGGGCGCAAGTCCGGCCAGCGCGGCGGCCGCGCGTGCGGCGGGCGGGGCGGTGTCGCTCACGGACGCGGGCCGCAGGCATTGGCCGGCCGGCCGGTGCAGGTCTGCCAGATCGTCGGCACCTTGTTGCCGCCGACATAGACCGCGTCGATCGCCCGGGTGTTGCGGATGTCGGCGGTCGGATCACGATCCAGCACGAGCAGGTCCGCCCATTTGCCGGGGGCGATCGTGCCGACGTCCTTGGCGCCCATGAACTCGGCATTGGCGCTGGTCGCTGCCGTCAGCGCCTGAAGCGGAGTCACACCGGCCTGGACCATCAGTTCCAGCTCCCAATGGGCGAAATAGCCCGGGAAGCGTGCGCTCGGCCCGCTGTCCGTGCCCATGCCATAGCGGATCCCGGCCTTGGCCTCGCGGCCGAAATTGGCCAGCGCCATTTGCAGCGTCGGCCCATATTTGGGGAAGTTCGGCGCCGCGCCGAGCTTCGCCGCCCGCTCCGGGCTGGCCAGCTCGGTGAGCACCGCCGGCGTCACGGCGCGCGAGAAGAAGGGATCGTCGAGGAATGGCAGCGTCTTATAGGTGAACGAGGCCTCGCGGCTCAGCGTCGCCGCCATCTGCCATACCCCGCCGGCCTTCATCTGCGCGATCAGCGCATCGTCCACCGGCTTGTCGCGTACCGAATGGGCGAAGGCATCGATGCCCTCGCGCGCCAGCTCGGCGGCATTATCATAGTAGAAGATGTGGGCGACGGTCTTCTTGCCGTCCTTGTGCGCCTCGTCGATGATGGCGGTGCTGATCGGCGGCGGCATGCGCAGCGGCAGCTGGCCGAACTCGTCATCGACCCACAGCTTGATGAGGTCCGCGCCCTTCGCCGCCTGGGCGTCGACCATCGCGCGCGCCTCTTCGGGCGTCGCCACGGACTGCTCCAGCCCGGGCACGCCGCCATAGCTGCCCTTGTACACCACGCCGCGCCCGACCGTGTAGACCCGCGCCATCTGCGGCCGGCCGTCGCGCAGCTTCTGGATCGGGAAGATCAGGTCCTGCTCGGTGCCCAATGTCTGCACCGTCGTCACACCATAGGCGGCATAGGTCTTGAGCTGCTGCTCGATATTTTCCGTCGTCTGGTACTTCAGATCCTGGGTGATGCCATTGACCAGACCGAGATGGACGTGGCTGTCGATCAGCCCCGGCATGATGAACTTGCCGTCGAGCGGCTGCACCGTGGCGCCCTCGGGCACCTTGAGCTGCGCGACCGGGCCGACCCATTTGATCCGGCCGCCGGCCATGATCAGCGCCTGCCCGGCGACGGGCGCGCGGCCGGTGCCGTCGATCAGCGTGAAATCACGCAGCACCAGCGTGTCGGACGGAGTCGCCTTGTCGGCGGACGGCGCGCAGGCGGCCGTGGCGAGCAGGACGGCAAGCCCGCAGCTTGCCCATCCCGCCGATCGTGCAGCTCCCATGGAAATCCCCTCCAGACCTTGTTCATATCATATATGATCCGGACTGCAGGCGTAAGACGTGGCCCAGTGTCCGTCAAGGGACTTCACGTATGATCCTATAGGATAAGCGCGGCGCGCGGCACCGCCGCGGCGGGGCGCGACGGCGGTCCTAGGCCGACCCGCGATCCATGCGCCGCTGGGAGGAGATGAGGTGCTCGCGCACCGCCTTCTCGGCGGCCGCTGGATCGCGCGCCAGCAGCGCGGCAATGATGCGGCGATGCTCCTGCGCCACGACCTTGGGCTGCATCTTGCTCTGATAGAGCGAGCGGAAAATCTGGAGATGAGCGTGCAACCGCTCGATCGTCTCCTCGATCAGGCGGTTGCCGCTGCCGCGCGCGATGATGCGGTGAAACTCGGTATCGGCATTGGCGAATCGGGCGACGCCGCGGCCGCTGCTCTCCACCTTTTCGTCCATGTCCGCCTGCACCTGGCGCAGCGTGGTGAGGTCATCGTCGTCCATGCGCTCGGCGGCGCGCGCGGCGGCATAGGGCTCGATCAGCAGGCGCAGCGTGTAGAGGTCGTGCACCTCCTCCGATGACATTTGCGGGCTGGCGCGGTAGCCGACGTTGGTCACCTTGTAGACCAGCTTCTCCGCCTCGAGCTGGCTCAGCGCCTCCCGGATCGGCGTCTGCGAGATGCCGAGATGGCGGGCAACCGCATCGATGCGGATGCGCTCGCCGGGCGCGATCTTCACCGTCATCAGCATCGAGAGGAGATATTCGTAAGCGCTCTCGACGAGAGTTAGCCCATTTGCAGAAGGACTTGCCGGGCCTTGCTTGGCGGGAGGAGGGACGTCACGAGCGTTCGACATGCGTGAGATGCTCACCTTATTTTTGGCAAATTATATATGATATTTCCTAGGCATAAATAGTAGATTTTGCCAATGGCCCCCGCCACTTCGCCCACCCTCACTGGACGGGCAACGCTTCACATCAGCTCTTATCACTGGCGACATGACTCCGCACGCCCCGCCGCACGCCCCGGGCGGCGTGCTCCGCACGGGCAATCTGGCGCACTCCCGCGCGCGCAGGCTAAGCGCTCGATCGCGCGGCGGGATCAGTGCAGGCGCGGTGGCGGCGGAAGGCCGGAAAGCTCCTGCACGCGCTGCTCGATGCTCATCCATGCGAGCAGCTGGTTCCGATCGTCGACCGGCACCAGCAGGATGCGATCGGCGAGGAACTGCCCGGTATGGGCGCCCCATCGCTGGAGCAGGCTGGCTGCGCACGCCCACAATTCCTCGTCGGAATAGCCCGTGGGCGCTGGCAGGCTCATATTGCGGACCCTCACGCCGCGCTATTTGGTCGCGAACTCGCCGGCCTGCGCGCCGAAATGCTCCTTGGCATGAGCGCGCGCGGCCGTTGCCGTCTTGAACGTCTGCGGCTGCATGGTCGACGTCACCAGCGGGTAATTCTGCGAATTGTAGCGCGTGCTGCGGATCGTGATGCGGAAATTCCCCTCCTCATCCTTGGTGAGCAGGAAGGGGACAATCGCGGATTTTGGCATGATGGCCTTTCAGCATGGCAGGACGGGCAGGCGCAAAGGAGAGCGCTTTCCGGCTTCGTGAGGCACGTAAGGGACAAGGAACCTGGCCGGCCCGATATCCGTCGCAGGCGACGTTCAGCGATCCCCATATAGCGCATTTCGGCGGGAATCCCCACCCCGGAGTTCGCCGCCTCCGGTTTGTAGGGTTATGGGGCATATGATGGTTAAGGCGTTCGTTTCTCGCGCGGTTTGCCCGCGAACGGCACGCACCGGCAGGCGCCTGGTCCAGACCCGCGACGAGACGCCGCACGATCTCAGCAGATTATGTCCATTTGGTCGAGCGAGGAGATGTTCGCAACAGCGTCGCTGATGAAGTTTTAATGATCGTCCCAATCATAACCGCCAGAATTCATTATTGAGGGCAGGGATTCTCTATTTTTACCACCACAATCCTGGAGCCCTTGAATCGACGCTGTCAGTCCCCAAATTATCTGTGCAAGAAAATCCATTCTCCATTCGATGGCCGGTTTTTCTTTACCGTATCGTTCCCACCGCGTCGCATGATTTGCCGCTAACCGCAGATGGCCGCACCTCTGCCGGCCGCCTCTTCAAAGGACAAGCCATGCTCCCCTCTTCCGATCTCTGCCGGCTTCAGCAAGCCTATCACCGCGATCGCGCGGCAGGCACGTTGCTCGAAAACATCCGGCGGGTCTCGACCATCGCCGCAGCGGCATGGGGCCAGGAAGCGTTGATCGCCGCTGGTCGGGAAGAGCGACAGGTGCGTACCCGGGCGGTGGCCGATGACATCGCCTTGCGCAAGCGGGAGGCCACCGAGGAAGAAAGCCGCGCTCTCAGCGAAAATCCCGACCGCGGATTCGCCGACATCGCGATATAACCCACGGCCAGGACAGCGCGCGCGGCTTGCGCTGGCCCGCTGGAACATTAACCTGCATCAATCGTCTGACCGGTATCGCCGGACATGCTGGGCTTCTGGCGGCTGAGAGCGAATGCTTCTCGCCCCGCGAGGGTGGAGTCATGTTGGAATTTCCTTCTGTATCGTCCGGCGTGGTTGCTCGGCGGACTGTCGCCATGTCGGGCGCAGCCTTTGTCGGCCACCGCCCCGTTGCGGATGACGGTCTGTTCGATGACCTGCTGGCGAAGCTCGACCGGCTTGAGGTCGAGCCGCAGAAATGCGGCGGCCGTTCCGCGTGACCGCGCGTTGATGAGCAATGCGCGGCCACTCCGGCCCCGCCCGGGCGGAGACAATCGATGTGGCGGGTAAGCTGGGACGGAGAGGGGCTGAACTGCTCGTCCGGATTTCACACGGCGCGCGAGGCGCTGGCCCACGCGCAAAGCCTCGCGGAGCTTGGCCGGGAAACGGCCATCGACAGTGCCGACCAACGCTACACGGTCGCCGAACTGGCGCGGTTCGTGCGCAATTCGAAGACGCGGAGCTAGTTTCGCTCAACCTTTGCGCCACCGAGCGATGACATCGCGCATGCCCCCCGTCCGGCACGAGGCCGCGACCGCGACCGCGACCGCGACCGCGCGGCCCATCGCATAACTGCCTCGGGTTAATCAAAAATACAGGGATGAGCGCGATACTGGCCCCATCAGAGGCTCCAGCTTGACCTTGCAGCCGGGGGGCTGCGCACATGACCAGATATGTCCGCGACTATATCGAGCTTTCCGACCACGTGTCGCTCGACGAGATGATCGCCACCCTTTCGGCGCTCCGCGAAACATTGCCGCCCGGCGCCGATGCCGAGCTTCGCATGCGCGGCGACGACGTGTTCGGCCGGCGCTTTTCGGTCAGCTACATGCGCCCGCTGAACGCCGAGGAAGCCGCCGTCGACGCGCGCTATACGCGTGTCGCCCGGCCCACCCGCCCCGTCATCGCGGAGATCGGCACGTTCGAGCGGATCGAGGGCGAAACCAGCCTCGCCGCCTGAGCCGCGGTCAGCGGCCGACCTCGTCGGCGCTGGCCGTCTGCGCTACCGGACGGGCGGCCATCCGCGCCGCCGTCGCCTCCTGCTCGCGCGCGTCGACCCGGCCGGCGTGGGACGGCTGCACCACCGGCACGACCAGACACACGCTCTGGGCCGGCAGCACGTCGCGCCAGTCGCGGATCAACTGCTTGTAGGCCTCGCCGACCTTACGGATATTGCGATCGAGGTCGTAGAGGCCGAGCGGGTTCACATTGCCGTTCTGCTCGCGCAACGCCGTGTCCCAGTCCACCTGATCGGTCAGCGAATACCAGGTGAAGCCCACGGTGGGGATGCCGACATTGCGCAGGCGAAGGACGTTCGCCCATTCCTTCCACAGCCAGTTGACCGCCTCGTCGCCATTCGGCCCCTCGCGCAGGTTGGTTTCGGTGTGCATCACCGGCAGGCCATAGCGGGCATAATATTGGCGGGTGATCTCGCTATAGCCGAATACCTCGCCCGAGGCGCAGGTGTGGCCGTCGGCGTGAACGCGATGCTCGTTCGTCCAATAATAGTCGTTCCCAAGGATACAGTGCTGCTTGAGCCTGTTTCCGAGGAAGAAATGATACTCCTCCTTGGTCATGCCGCAGTCGAGAAGATATTCATACATTTCACTATCGACCCGGCGACCGTAGTTCAGGTCCAGGCTTAGGAAACGCTTGGAGTTCATCCGCTCCGCCGGGCCGATCGCCGAAGGGCTATCGGCATGAAAATATTCCGAGCTTTCGCTCTGGATGAAGATGGCGTCGGGACGCCGCTTCAATATTTCCTGCATGGCCATCACGTTGGCCTTGACGATGTGCTTCAGCGCCGTGACGAACGACTTGTCGCCCTGCATCTGCTCGTTCCACCAGCCATATTGGGCGGAAAAAACTGCGCAGATGAACATCTCGTTCACCGGCGTATAGAGCTGCACCCAATGATAGCGCTCGGCGAAATCCGCGGCATAGCGGGCGAACAGGATCGGAAAATCCGGGTTCTGGAAATTGCCGATCCAGTCCGGCACGCCGAAATGGCAGAGATCGACGATCGGCGTGATGTCCCGCTCGCGCAGGTCGTTCAGCGTCAGGTCAGCGAACTCCCAGTCGTAATGGCCCGGACCGAGGAACGTCCGGTGCAGCGGCGGGCCGAAGCGGAGATAGCGTATGCCCATCTCCTCAACGAGGTCGAAATCCTCCCGCCAACGCCGATAATGGCCGCAAACCTCCATCTGGTCGACGCGGGTGCGGCCATCGTTGATCGTCGGAATGCTGTTCTCGATGCCGGTCGCGAACATGAAATTGGCCATTGCCGGTGCCTCCATCGCATCCGGGTCGAACGTCCCGACGGTGGAAGTGGCTCCCACCCCTGCGATTTGCTTCGCGCCGGACGGGTTTCGAGAGGGTGATAGGCGGCAGGACGCGCAAAGGCCGCTTGGCCTCGGCCGGTGCGACGGGCATCATAAGGGGTGAGCAAAGCCGAGCCGCCGGGCGCACGCGATCCGTTCGAGCTGAATCGGTTCGTCGAAGCGCAGAACGCCACCTATGCGACGGCCATCGCGGAAATTTGCAGTGGCGCCAAGCGATCGCATTGGATGTGGTTCATCTTCCCGCAGCTGGCCGGCCTGGGCGCCAGTGACATGGCCCAGCGGTTCGCGATCCGTTCACTGGCGGAAGCACGGGCCTATCTTGACCATCCCCAGCTCGGCCCGCGCTATGCAGAATGCGTCGCCGCCCTCGACGATCTGGCCGGCACCTCCGCCCCGCAGATATTCGGCGCCATCGACGCGATGAAGCTTCGCTCGTCCCTCACCCTCTTCGCCGAAGCGAGCCACCGCCGACGGTTTCAGGCGGCGCTGGAGCGGTGGTGCGGATCGCCGGATCCGAAGACGCTGGAGCTCCTTCGTGCGGCCGGCTCCGACGCCTCGTGAAGCCTGCCGCCGCGCCCGCGTTGCGCCGACGGCCAGCAATGGAATGTTCAGTCGGCAGCCGCGGCCGTTAACCATTCTTTAGCCGCGAATCGCTAATTCTAGGGACATAGAGAGCGAGCCAATTCAGCCCGCCCGAGGCCCGGATAAACGGGTCCGCACAAGCAACGAGCGCAGGAACACCGGTCGGGAGACCGCCCGGAAAATGCGCCTTCGCAACGTCGTGTGGGTGGATGCCCGCGCAACAGCGGATGGCGACGCCTGCCGGCTTCCAAGCTGGCCGCGATCGTCCTTCGCTAACGGCACACCGCCAGCGATGGCGGACGCAAATCCTCCGGCCTCGGCACTGCCGAGGTTGCGGGGCTACCGAATAGGGCTGGTCATGCGCACCACTTTTCATGGTGTTTCGGGTCGTTCGATGCTGTTCGCCGCATCCTGTCGGCCATGTTGATCGCGGCTTTGCCGCTTTCCGTTCCCTGACCGGCGCAGTCGCCTGCACCGACCCGCTCGACGCTCGAGGTTGCGACATCTCCTGCGGCTGAAGCGCCCATCAAATGACTTTTTACAGCGAGGCCAGCAATGCCTTTCAATTGGAACGGTCAGCTTGAGCAGAGCGCTCGGGAAAACATCCACCAGGACGAACCGCATCAATCGGTTCGCTCGATCCGGCTCCGCAAGCTCGAGATATCCGGGAAACTGAAGAACGTCTCGGTCCGCCTCGTCGAATCCACCGAGAAGATTCAGGCAGCGTGCGACCTCATCAACGATCGTTATGCGTGGCGCGGCTATGGCTCGAGCCATCGCATCGCGGAAGACGCCAACCACATGACCTTCACGGCCGAAGTCGAAGAGGAGGTGGTCGGCACGATCACGCTCGCCGTCGACTCCGCGCAAGGCCTCGCTGCCGACCGCGCCTTCAAGGATGAGCTGGACGCGTTCCGCGATCTGCCCGGCGTCAAGCTGTGCGAGCTGACCAAGTTCGCCTTCGATCCCGCCGTCCAGTCCCGGGAGCTGATGGCCGCGCTGTTCCACATCGTGTTCGTCTACGGCCACCGCACCCATGGCTGCACCGACCTGCTGATCGAGGTCAATCCGCGCCACGTCCGTTTCTACGAGGCGATGCTCGGCTTCCAGCGGCTCGGCGCGGTGCGTACCAACGAGGGCGTCGACGCACCCGCCCAGCTGATGTGGCTCAAGGTCGCCGCCATCCGCGAGCAGATCAACTGCCATGCCGCCACCCAGGATCAACCAAGCTCCCGCTCGCTCTACCCGTTCTTCTTCTCGCCGAAGGACGAAGCCGGGATTTACGACCGCCTCGTCCGGGCGCCCGCGCAGCCGGTGTCGGCCCCACCGCCGAACGAGCCGGTCTTCGCGGAGCGAATCCGTCTGGCTGCCTGACGCTCGCCATCGGGTCGCCGTCCACAGCCGGGGGCCGCGGCCCCGCCGTGCACGTCGCTTAGCCGATGGTCACGGTCACAACCTGCGTTTGCCCGCCTCTTCCACGGCTGCACCGAGCGCCGCCGCGGAGAACGGCTTGACCAGCACCGGGACTTGCCCGCGCATCAGATCGGCATTCGGCTCGGCGTAGCCGGTGATGATGATCGCCGGCAGCGCGGGCCGCAGCAGCCGCAATTCGCGCACCACCTCCGCCCCCGACATCCGGGGCATGGCATAGTCGCTGAGGACGACATCGAACGCCTCCGGCTGCTCACGGAACAGCTCCAGCGCGGCGGACCCCTCGCAGGCCTCGGAGACGTGATGGCCGAGATCCTGAAGCATCGCGGCCGTGGCGGCGCGGGCGCCATCATGGTCGTCGACCAGCAGGATCCTGAGATTGCTGCGCGCCGCCTCCTCGACCGCCACGGGCACCGCCGGCTCCGCGGCCGGCGCCAGCGCTTCCGCCGCCGCCGCCGGCAACCACAGCTCGACGCATGTCCCGACCCCCAGCGCGCTGGTCAGGCGGATGGCGCCGCCGGATTGCTTGACGAAACCATACACCATGCTGAGCCCGAGCCCGGTGCCTTTCCCGACCGGCTTCGTCGTGAAGAAGGGCTCCATCACCTGCTCGATGCGCTCCGGCGCGATGCCGCAGCCGGTGTCCGACACCGACAGGATCACATAGCGCCCGGCGGCAAGATGAACGCCAGCGACGTCCTGCCGCGTCTCCACCACATGATTGTGCACGTCCACCGTCACGGTGCCGCCGTCGGGCATCGCATCCCGCGCGTTGATCACCAGGTTCATGATGGCCAGCTCGAGCTGCCCGTAATCGGCAAACACCGCATAGGCGTCGTCAGCCAGCTTCCACGCCAGCTCGACCCTGCCGCCCAGCGTGTGGGCGAGCAGCCGGCCCACCGTATCGGCGAGGGCCGCCACGTTGACGGCGGCCGGCTCCAGCTTCTGCCGGCGCGAGAAGGCGAGCAGGTGCCGGACAAGCCCCGCGCCCTGCTCGGCAGCGTGGCGGATCATGTCGACCAGCCGCTTCTGCTCCTCGTCGAGCGTTATCCGCCGCTCGATCATGCTCATGCCGCCAAGCACCGCTGCCAGCAGGTTGTTGAAGTCATGCGCGATGCCGCCGGTGAGCTGGCCGATCGCATCCATCTTGCGGATCTGGTTGAGCTGGCTTTCCAGCTCTCGCCTGTCCGAGACGTCGAGCAGCGTCCCGGCATATTCCGCCGGGGCGCCGTCCGCGTCGCAGATCAGCACCGAATGATCGAGGAAATGCCGGTACTGCCCGTTGGCGCAGCGCCACCGATACTCGACCGAGTGAGTGCCGCTGTCGCGCCGCGCAGATAGCGCCGACACCGCCCGCTCGCGATCCTCCGGATGAAGCCGCTCGGCCCATGTTTCTGCAGAATTGCCGATCTGATCCGGGGTGAAGCCGGTCAGCGTCACGAAATTCTCGCTGGCATATTTGAGGGTTCGCGGCGCCTCGTCGATCCCCTCGAGATAAAGGGTGATCGGCAGTGACGCGATAATCGCCGCCTGACGCTGCTCGGTCACTCGCAATTGCTGCTCGGCACGAAAACGCTCGGTATTCGCCCGCAGATTCTCGTCGAGAAGCCGCTGTTGTTCGCGGGCGTTGCGCTCGATCTCCTTACGCATCGCATAAAGATCCACGAACACCGCGACCTTCGATCGCAACATCGTCGGATCGACCGGCTTGAAGACATAATCCACCGCGCCCATCGAATAGCCGCGCAGCAGATGTTCGACTTCCTTGTTCACCGCCGACAGGAACACGATCGGCACCCGTCGCGTCTGTTCGCGCGTGCGGATCAGCGCGGCGGTCTCGTAGCCATCCAGCCCGGGCATATAGACGTCGAGCAGGATCACCGCGAATTCGTCGCGCAGCAAATGCCGCAGTGCATCCTCGCCGGAGCGGGCGGTGACGATCTCGGCCACGTCCTCCAGCACGCTGGCGATGGCACGCAGATTTCGCTCGTCATCGTCGACGACGAGCACGCGCACCAGATTGGTGTCGGCCCGGCTTTTCGGCGTGGCTGCTGTCGTCATGGTCGGGGAAAGCGGCGTCGTTGATGCGGTCATGTCAGTCATGGCCCAGGACGATCAGCCCCGCCCCCTGATGGGCCTCCCGCGAGCGGCCGATCCACACGCGCAGCAGCGCCAGCAACAGGTCGATGTCCACCGGCTTGGCGATATAATCTGAGGCCCCGGCATCGAGGCACTTCTGGCGATCGCCCTTCATCGCCTTGGCGGTGACCGCGATCAGCGGCAGCTCCGAAAGGGCTGGCCGCTTGCGGATCTGCTGCATCGTCTCGTAACCGTCCATTTCCGGCATCATGATGTCGATCAGCGCCACGTCTATGCCCGCAAACTCCTCGAGGATGATGATGCCCTCGCGTCCGCGCTCGGCATGCAGCACCTCGACGCCATGGCTCTCGAGCACGCTGGTCAGCGAGTAGATGTTGCGGATGTCGTCATCGACGATGAGGATCTTCGCGCCGGCGAGTTCGGGCACGGCGTGGGCGGTTCTCGTATACTCCTCCGGCAGGACCTCGACGACGACCGTGTCCGCCTGGTCCATCGCGCCGGCCATGGCGGTGAACAGCGCGGAGAGCGTCTCCGCGCTCGCCGGTTTCTCGATCACCCCGGCGGCGCCGAGATCGAGCGCCCGCGCCAGCTTGTCCGCGCCCGAAATCACATGGATCGGGATCGCCTGCGTCTGCGGATCGTGCTTGAGAAGGTCGAGCAGCACGAAGCCGTCGATATCGGACAGCCCGAGGTCGAGCGTGACGGCATGCGGCCGGAGCTTGCGCGCCATCGCCAGCGTGCCTGCACCCGCAGCGGAGATGACGCCCTTGAGGCCGGCGCCGTGGGCGGCGTCGAGCAGGATCGAGGCGAAGGTCGGATCGTCCTCCACGATGAGCACGAACGGCGCACCATCCAGCCCGTCCCGATCGTCGCCGACGTCGAAGGCGTCGGGCAGCGCCGGCGGGACCATCGCGCCGTTATTCTGATAGCGCGCGGGGGTCGCGTCGCTTGGCAGCGTCGCCGGCGCCACGACCTGAAGCGGCACGAACAGCGTGAAGGTCGATCCCTGCCCCGGCATCGAGCGCACCTGCAACTCCCCGCCGAGCAGCCGGGCGATCTCCCGGCTGATCGACAGGCCGAGCCCCGTGCCGCCATATTTGCGGCTGGTGGTGCCGTCGGCCTGCTGGAAAGCCTCGAAGATCAGCTTCTGCTTCTCCTTCGGGATGCCGATGCCGGTGTCGGTGACGCTGATGGCGATGGCACGGTCAACGGAGCGCAGCACCGGATGATTGCTGCTCCAGCCGCTATTGGCGGTGCGCACGGCGAGCGTCACCGAGCCGTGGGCGGTGAATTTGAAGGCGTTCGAAAGAAGGTTGAGCACGATCTGCTGGAGACGTTTCTCGTCGGTGCGGATCGTCGACGGCAGCTCCCCGTCGAAGTCGACGACGAAATCGAGCCCCTTGTCCGCGGCGAGCTGTCGGAACGTGCGCTCCATGCGCTGCTTGAGGCCGTGCATCGGCATCTCGCCGATCTCGATGGAAACGGTTCCGGACTCGATCTTGGAGAGGTCGAGAATGTCGTTGATCAGGCTGAGCAGGTCCGAGCCGGCGGAGTTGATCGTCCGTGCGAATTCCACCTGCTTCTCGTTGAGATTGCCTTGCGGATTGTCGGCAAGCAGCTTGGAGAGGATGAGCAGGGAATTGAGCGGCGTACGCAGCTCGTGGCTCATATTGGCCAGGAACTCGGACTTGTACTTCGAGGTCAGGGCGAGCTGTTCCGCCTTTTCCTCCAGCGCGCCGCGAGCCATCTCGATCTCGAGGTTCTTCGCCTCGACCTGCCTCTTCTCATTTTCGAGGAGCTGGGCCTTCTCTTCCAGTTCCTCGTTTGTGTTGTGCAGCTCTTCCTGCTTCGTGGTCAGCTCGGTCTGGCGCGCCTGAAGCTCCTGGGTGAGGAGCTGGGACTGTTTGAGGAGCCCTTCGGTGCGCATCGTCGCGGCAATGGTGTTGAGCACGATGCCGACCGATTCCATCAGCTGGTCGAGGAAGTTCTGGTGGGTCTCGTTGAATTCGTTGAACGAGGCCAGCTCGATCACCGCCTTGACCTCGCTTTCGAACAGCGCGGGAAGGATGGTGATATTCGCCGGCCGCGCCTCGCCCAGGCCCGAACCGATGCGAATGAAGTCTGCCGGCACCTCCTGCAAGAGGATCGACCTCTTGTCGGCCGCAGCCTGCCCGACCAGCCCCTCGCGCAACTGGAAGACCGGCTTCAGGGCCTGGCGATTTTCGGCACCATAGCTCGCCGCGAGTTCAAGGACGGTTTCGTCGCCGTCGCGATTGGTGACGTAGAAGACGCCATATTGCGCGCCGACCAACGGCGCCAGCTCGGTCATGATCAGGTTCGACACGGTCGACAGATCGCGTTCGCCCTGCAGCATGCGGCTGAACCGCGCCAGGTTCGTCTTGAGCCAATCCTGTTCGGCGTTCTTGAGGGTCTGATCCTTCAGGTTGCGGATCATTTCGTTGATATTGTCCTTGAGCGCCGCCATCTCGCCCGAGGCCTCCACCGCGATCGAGCGGGTAAGGTCGCCCTTGGTCACCGCCGTCGCCACGTCGGCGATCGAACGCACCTGATTGGTGAGGTTCGCAGCAAGCTGGTTGACGTTGTCGGTGAGATCGCGCCACAGCCCGGCGGCGCCGGGGACGCGGGCCTGCCCGCCAAGCTTGCCTTCGATGCCGACCTCGCGCGCCATGTTGGTGACCTGATCGGCGAAAGTGGCAAGCGTTTCGATCATCAGGTTGATCGTCTCGGCGAGCGCGGCGATCTCGCCCTTGGCGTCGAGCGTCAGCTTGCGCTTCAGATTGCCCTGCGCGACGGCGGTGACGACGTCGGCGATGCCGCGCACCTGATTGGTGAGGTTCGTTGCCATCAGGTTGACGTTGTCGGTGAGGTCCTTCCAGGTGCCGCCCACGCCGGGCACCTGCGCCTGCCCGCCGAGCTTGCCCTCGGTGCCGACCTCGCGCGCCACGCGCGTCACCTCCGAGGCGAAGCCGTTGAGCTGGTCGACCATGACGTTGATGGTGTTCTTCAGCTCGAGAATCTCGCCCTTCACGTCGACCGTGATCTTCTTGGACAGGTCGCCGCGCGCGACCGCGGTGGTGACGTCGGCGATGTTGCGCACCTGACCGGTGAGATTGTCGGCCATCAGGTTCACATTGTCGGTAAGGTCCTTCCAGGTGCCGGCAACACCGCGCACATTCGCCTGCCCGCCGAGCTTACCCTCGGTGCCGACCTCACGCGCCACGCGCGTCACTTCCGAGGCGAAGGAATTGAGCTGATCGACCATCGTGTTGATGGTGTTCTTCAGCTCGAGAATCTCGCCCTTCACGTCGACGGTGATCTTCTTGGACAGGTCGCCAAGCGCCACCGCGGTGGTCACCTCGGCGATGTTGCGCACCTGACCGGTGAGGTTGGCCGCCATGGCGTTGACGTTGTCGGTGAGGTCCGCCCAGGTGCCGCCCACGCCGGGCACCTGCGCCTGCCCGCCGAGCTTGCCCTCGGTGCCGACCTCGCGCGCCACGCGCGTCACTTCCGAGGCGAAGCCGTTGAGCTGATCGACCATCGTGTTGATGGTGTTTTTCAGCTCGAGGATTTCGCCCTTCACGTCGACGGTGATCTTCTTGGACAGGTCGCCGCGCGCCACCGCGGTGGTCACCTCGGCGATGTTGCGCACCTGACCGGTGAGGTTGGTGGCCATGGCGTTGACGTTGTCGGTGAGGTCCTTCCAGGTGCCGGCGACGCCCTCGACCTGCGCCTGCCCGCCGAGCTTGCCGTCCGAGCCCACCTCGCGCGCCACGCGCGTCACTTCCGAAGCGAAGCCGTTGAGCTGATCGACCATCGTGTTGATGGTGTCCTTCAGCTCAAGGATTTCGCCCTTCACGTCGACGGTGATCTTCTTGGACAGGTCGCCCTTGGCGACGGCGGTGGTCACCTCGGCGATGTTGCGCACCTGACCGGTGAGGTTCGCCGCCATCAGGTTCACATTGTCGGTAAGGTCCGCCCAGGTGCCGGCGACGCCGGGCACCTGCGCCTGCCCGCCGAGCTTGCCTTCGGTGCCGACCTCGCGCGCCACGCGCGTCACCTCCGAGGCGAAGCCGTTGAGCTGATCGACCATCGTGTTGATGGTGTTTTTCAGCTCGAGGATTTCGCCCTTCACGTCGACGGTGATCTTCTTGGACAGGTCGCCGCGCGCCACCGCGGTGGTCACCTCGGCGATGTTGCGCACCTGACCGGTGAGGTTGGTGGCCATGGCGTTGACGTTGTCGGTGAGGTCCTTCCAGGTGCCGGCGACGCCCTCGACCTGCGCCTGCCCGCCGAGCTTGCCGTCCGAGCCCACCTCGCGCGCCACGCGCGTCACTTCCGAAGCGAAGCCGTTGAGCTGATCGACCATCGTGTTGATGGTGTCCTTCAGCTCGAGGATTTCGCCCTTCACGTCGACGGTGATCTTCTTGGACAGGTCGCCCTTGGCGACGGCGGTGGTCACCTCGGCGATGTTGCGCACCTGACCGGTGAGGTTCGCCGCCATCAGGTTCACATTGTCGGTAAGGTCCTTCCAGGTGCCGCCCACCCCGGGCACCTGCGCCTGCCCGCCGAGCTTGCCTTCGGTGCCGACCTCGCGCGCCACGCGCGTCACCTCGCTGGCGAAGGAGTTGAGCTGGTCGACCATGACGTTGATGGTGTTTTTCAGCTCGAGGATCTCGCCCTTCACCTCCACCGTGATCTTCTTGGACAGGTCGCCCGAGGCGACGGCGGTGGTCACCTCCGCGATGTTGCGCACCTGACCGGTGAGGTTGGTGGCCATGGCGTTGACGTTGTCGGTGAGATCCTTCCAGGTGCCGGCGACGCCCCTCACCTTGGCCTGCCCCCCGAGCTTGCCCTCGGTACCGACCTCGCGCGCCACGCGCGTCACCTCGCTGGCGAAGGAGGCGAGCTGCTCGACCATGGTGTTGACGACCTTGCCGATGCGCAGGAATTCGCCCCGCAACGGCCGCCCGTCAATCTCCACCGTCATTGATTGCGACAGATCGCCCTTGGCCACCGCGCCGATGACGCGCGCGACCTCCGCCGTCGGCTGGACCATGTCCTCGATCAATTCGTTGAGCGCGCGCAGCTTGGTTTCCCATCCGCCGGTGGCGCCATAGACATGCCCGCGCTGGGTGATCTTGCCTTCCTTGCCCACCACCCGCGACAGCCGCTCGAACTCGTTGGTCATCTGCTCCTCGAGGCCGACCACCTCGTTGAACAGCATGGCGATTTCACCGTCCTCGCCCGACAGATCCTCCGGCAGCCGGACCGAGAAATCCCCGCGCCTGAGACTGCGCAGGGCCGAGACAAGCTGGCGTCGATCCAGTGTCTGCGAGGACAGCTTAGCGCGCATCATTCGCTCCAACCATTTCCACCCCGTCGATCATTCGGCCGCCCTCCGTCAGGCGCTGATCTCCTGCATAACAGAGCTGTTGTCTCCGGCGCAGAAAATTTGCTCACCTCCCCCGGCCGGGACGACACGGGGTTGTCTAATCGTGTCCGATGGCTAGGACGCGGGGCTGCGGTGGAGACCAGACGCCAGGAGGATCGCTGGAACATGCCGACCCGGCGTGACGTGTTCAGTTTCATCAGAGCGACCTTTCGCTCGGTCTGGGCGCTCGAACTGCTCTGCTTCCTGAGGAGCGGCGCGGATCGCGAATGGCATCGCGACGAGCTCGTCGCAGCACTCCGCGCCAGTGACCTGGTGATCGACCAGAGCCTCGCCGCTCTCGTCGCCGCCGGACTGGTCATCACCACCTCCAGGGAAACGTCGCGCTACCAGCCGGCCAGCGAAGCGCTTGACCTGCTGGTGCAAGAGGCGGAAGCACAATATGCCACCAGTCCTGACAAGGTGCGCAGGCTGATCGTGAATTCGGCACATGATGGGTTAAGTGCATTTGCAGACGCATTTCGTATGCGAAAGGACTGACAGATGGGGGATCTGCTTCCTGCGATCGTTTATGTCCTGTGCTTCGTCACCAGCACGGCATGCGCCTGGCTGCTTGGCAAGACATGGCGCAGAAGTCGCGCGCCGCTGCTGTTCTGGAGCGCGCTGTGCTTTGGGCTGCTGGCCGCGAATAACCTGGTGCTGATCCTCGATATGCTCATCTTTCCGGCAGTCGACCTGAGATTGGCACGATCCATCCTGTCTCTGGGTGCCGTCTCGGTGTTGCTCTTTGGCTTCATCTGGAGCCAGGGAGAGGAAGCATGACCCTTCTCACTTTCATTTCTGGCGCCACGACGATGGGATATTTCCTGTCGAGCCTCTTCTTCCTGCGCTTCTGGCGCAGCGCGTCGGACATCCTGTTTCTGGCGTTCGCCGCCGCCTTCATGCTGATGGGGCTCGGCACGGCGCTGCTTACCCTCAGCGGCGTACCCCTCGAAGAGCGGAGCTGGATCTATCTCCTCCGGCTCACGGCGTTCCTCATCATCCTTGCCGCGATCGTCAGAAAGAATCTCAGCACGCGCTAGGCCCCGACCGATGGCGCGCCGCGCACAAGCCATCGGCGAGGTTTAGGCCGCGCAAGCAAAACTTCGATTGACCCATATTACCCATCGGATAGGTAGGGATTTATCCGAGACGCGCGATATCAGCGCGGGGCAAAGGGGGACATCGTGGCATTACGGGGCGCGGCACTCGGTTTGGCATCGCTTGCGGCGATCGCATGGGCGGCGGGCGCGGGCGCGCAGCCCGTCGCCGACATCCTCATCCGGGGCGGCACCATCTATGACGGCTCCGAGGGGATGAAACCATTCGTCGGCGATGTCGTGATCAGCGGCGAGCGCATCACCTATGTTGGCCCCCGCGCCAATGTGCAGGCGAGGCGGACGATCGATGCCAAGGGGCTGGCGGTGGCCCCAGGCTTCATCGATCCGCACACCCATGCCGATCACTTCATCGAATCCCGCGACCCCCGGCAGCGGCAGGTTCCTGCCTGGCTGGCTCAAGGCGTCACCACTGTGTTCGTCGGCGTCGACGGCAACGGAAAGCCCGAGATCGCCGAACGCTTCGCCGCGCTGCGCGAACATGGCGTCGGCGTGAACGTCGCCTCCTATGTCGGCTTCGGCGCGATCCGTCCCCGTGTCGTCGGGCAGGTCGCCCGCGCGCCCACCGAGGCCGAACTGGCACAGGAAAAGGCGCTGGTCGCCAAGGGCATGTGCGAAGGCGCGATCGGACTTTCCACCGGCCTGTTCTACGTGCCGCAAAGCTATTCGAAGACCAATGAGGTCGTCGAGCTGGCCAGGGAGGCGGCGCGGCGCGGCGGCGTCTACGATACGCACACGCGGGATTACTCGAACTTCACCGTCGGCTTCATGAACAGCTATCAGGAGGCGCTGACGATCGGCAAGGAAGCCGGCATCCCGGTGCATCTCAGCCATATCAAGGTGCTCGGCCCGGTCGTGTGGGGCAAGTCCGTCGACGTCATCAAGCTCATCGACGACGCTCGCGCCGCCGGCCAGAAGGTCACGGCCAGCCAATATCCCTATACCGGCAACGGCACCAGCATCTCGGCGATGTTCCTGCCCAACTGGGCGCTCGACGGCGGGCGGGAGGCGCTGCTCAAGCGGCTCGACGAGCCGGCGACGCTGGAGAGGATCAAGGCGGAGATGACCGCCAATCTCAATCGCACCGGCGGCGCCGGGAACTTCCTGTTCCGCGGACGCGGCGAGCCGTGGTCGAACAAATATCTCGATGCGGTGGCCAAGGAATGGGGCCTGACCCCGGTCGACGCGGCGCTGCGCATCGTCCGTCAGGGCGGTAGCCAGTCGATGATCGGATTCGTGATGAGCGAGGAAGACATCGCCAATTTCATGAAACAGCCCTGGGCCGTGACCGATTCCGACGGCGGCGAAGGGCACCCTCGTGAATATGGCACCTTCCCCCTCAAATATCAGGATTATGTGGTAAAGAAGAAGGTCATCACCCTCCCCTTCTTCATCCGCCATTCGTCCGGACTGACGGCGGATATCTTCGGCATCAAGGAACGCGGCTATCTGAGGAACGGCTATTTCGCCGATGTCGTCGTCTTCGACCCGAAAACCTACGCGCCGAAAAACGACTTCGCGCATTACGACGTGCTCGCCGCCGGCGTGACCGAACTGCTGGTCAACGGCAAGGCCGCGATCGACGGCGGCAGGATGACGGCGGTGCTGTCCGGGCGGCCGCTGCCGCACACGCCGACGCCAGGGACGTGCGGCTGACGAGACACGGGGCGCCGGCCGGCGAGCCCGGCAGGCGCCGATTGGCCGTATCGTGATCACCGCCAGTCGCTCGACTGGGCGGGCCGCGGGCGGCTGCCAATCAGATAGCGGGGGTTTCACATCATGACGTCATATTCCGGCCGCAGGATCCTGCTTGCTTCGGCGGGCGCAACCGCGCTCTGCCTGACGGCCGCGGCTGGCCATGCCCAGGCGCTCGCGCTCAACGATGCGGCCGCGTCGGCGGTCGGCGTCGAGGAGGTGACGATCACCGGCACGCGCGTCGTCCGCGACGGCTATGACGCGCCGACGCCGGTGACGGTAGTCGGCGAGGAGCTGATCCGGAATATCGCCCCCAACAACATCGCCGAGGTCGTCAACCAGATGCCGGCGGTGATCGGCAGCACCACGCCGAACAACTCGCAAGGCGCGATCAGCAACGGTGCCGCCGGCGTCAACGCGCTTAACCTGCGCGGGCTGGGCACGATCCGCACGCTGGTGCTGGTCGACGGCCACCGCAGCGCGGCCTCGCTCGCCACCGGCGAGGTGGACATCAACACCATCCCGCAACAATTGGTGAAGCGCATTGACATCGTCACCGGCGGCGCGTCGGCCGATTATGGCTCCGACGCGGTCGGCGGTGTCGTTAACTTCATCCTCGATAATGATTACACCGGCCTCAAGAGCGATCTCCAATATGGCGAGACCACCTACGGGGACAATAAAAGTTATAAGGCGGCCGCCACCGCCGGGGTGAAGTTCGCCGACGGGCGCGGCCATGTCCTGCTTAGCGGCGAATTCTACAATGGCGACGGCGTGCGCAACAATCCACGCCCCTGGGCCGCGCAGCGTTACTTCACCGTCGTCAATCCGGCCGGCGACAAGAATGGCCAGCCCTATTATCTGAGCAGCTGGGGCGTCGTGCCGTCGCAGCTCGCGCCGGGCGGCATCATCACCAGCGGCCCCGCCAAGGGGATCTATTTCGGCACCGGGGGCGCCTATGGCCGGCTGAACTATGGAGTCGAGGCCAATCCGTGGATGATCGGCGGCGATCAGGTGACGACCTGCCTCAATTCCTGCGGCACCGTCGATCTGATGCCGGCGGAAAAGCGCCGAAACGGCTATGGCCGGCTGAGCTTCGAGATCACGCCGGACGTCGAGCTCTATGCCAGCGCCTCCTATTCCTGGGCTCGCGTGCGGAGCAACAACGGCAATAATTATTCCAACGTCAACAACATCACCCTCAGCTCCGACAATGCCTTCCTGCCGACAGAGGTACGCGCCATCCTGCAGCAGGGCCTGGCGCCGGGGGCGGCGCGAACATTCACGATGGGCTCGTCCAACCAGGGGATGCCGCTCTACGGCTTCGACAATATCCGCGAGAACCAGCGCTACCTGATCGGTAGCCAGGGCACGATCCATTTCGGCGGCGCATGGAAATACGATCTCTACGGCGCCGCCAGCCGCTCCAACGTGCATGAGGAAATCCTTGGCAATTTCAGCCTGACGCGGATGACGCTGGCGCAGGACGCGGTGTTCGTGACGGCGGCAAATGTCGGCCAGTCCGGCCTGCCGATCGGCAGCATCGCCTGCCGATCGACGCTGGCCAACCCGGCCAATGGCTGCGCGCCCCTCTCCCGCATCGGCATCGCCGGCGGCGCGCAATCGGCGGCGGATTACCAGCGCGGCCTCGATTACGTCGCCTATGACAATCCCTATCGCGACGAGCGGCTGCGCGAATATGATGTCGGCCTCAACGTGTCGGGCAGCCCATTCGACAATTGGGCAGGCCCGGTGTCGGTGGCGTTCGGCGCGGAATGGCGCCGGGTTTCGATCAACGGCTTCGTGCCGAGCCAATTCCAGAGCGGCTGGCAGGTCGGCAATTATCTCGTCACCGCCGGCCACTATACCGTGGCCGAAGGTTATATCGAGACGGTGGTGCCGGTCCTGAAGGGCATGGATGCCACGGGCGCGTTGCGCCACACCGACTACAGCACGTCAGGTGGCGTCAACACTTGGAAACTCGGCCTCAACTATCGCCCGATCGAGGACATCAAGTTTCGCCTCACCTATTCGCATGATATTCGCGCACCCAATCTGAGCGAATTGTTCGGGGCCGGCACGGCGCGCACCAACCGCACCACCATCGACGGCGTCGACTATTATTACCTGCAGGATCAAAGCGGCAATCCCAAGCTCAAGCCCGAATCCGCCAATACCCTCGGCCTCGGCGTGGTGCTGTCGCCACGTTTCGTGCCCGGGCTGGCGGCATCGGTCGACTATTTCAGGATCGACCTCGACAAGAGGATCGGGACGATCGGGGTCAACGACGTGCTCACCTTGTGCTTCGTCCAGAAGGTCTCATCCTTCTGCGACAGCATTGGCACGAACAGCGACCCGGCAGCCCCGCCCTATACGGTGCATGTCTGGCCGATCAACTATGCCTCGACCAGGCAGGAAGGGATCGACTTCGATGTCACTTACCACGTGCCGCTCGGCGATCGCATTCCCGGCCGGCTAACGCTGCACGGCCTCGCCACCCACTATCTCCGATCCTTCTCGGATGACGGCTTCTCGCCGACGTCGGACGGCGCCGGCGTCAATCTCGGCGGCCTGCCGAGCTGGAGCTATCGTGCCGACATCAATTACGCGCTCGATGCGTGGCGGGTGACGCTCACCGGCCGCGGGGTCAGCGCCGGCAAGGTATCGAACGAATATATCGAATGCACCGGCAATTGCCCGGTCTCGACGCTGCAAAACCGCACGATCAATGATAACAGCATCGCCGGCGCCTTCTACGTCGACGGCTCGGCCAGTTACGACCTGAAGATCGGCAATGTCGTCAACCAGCTGTTCTTTACCGTGCGGAACATCTTCAATCGCCGCCCGGTGATCATCCCGCTCGGCGGCGCCAACACGGCGGTGACCACGTCCGAGCAAGTGCAGACCAACAGCTCGCTTTATGACGTGCTCGGCCGCACCTTCCGCGTCGGGCTGCGCACCAGCTTCTGATCCGATCGTCTTTTTCAAGGATAATCCATGCATCTGTCCCGCTTTCCCCGCGTCCGTCTCGGACATCTGCCCACGCCGCTGGAGCCGCTTGAGCGGCTGTCGAAGCGGCTCGGCGGCCCGCGGCTGTGGATCAAGCGGGACGATTGCACCGGCCTCGCCGGCGGCGGCAACAAGACGCGCAAGCTCGAATTCCTGATCGCCGACGCATTACGCGAAGGCGCCGACACGATCATTACCCAGGGCGCCACCCAGTCCAACCACGCCCGCCAGACGGCGGCGGCGGCGGCGAAGTTCGGCCTTGCCTGCCATCTGCTGCTGGAGGACCGCACCGGCTACACCTCCGCGGACTATCGGCTGAACGGCAATGTCCTGCTCGACCGGCTGCACGGTGCCGCCCTGTCCGAGCGGCCGGCCGGCGCGGACATGAACGCGGAGATGGCGGCGCTGGCGGAAGCGCTGCGCGGGAAGGATCGCAAGCCCTATGTCATTCCCGGCGGCGGCTCCAACCCGGTTGGCGCGCTCGGCTATGTCAACGCCGCCTTCGAACTCGTCGCGCAGGCGAATGACCGCGGGCTGCAAATCGGCCACATCGTTCATGCCACCGGCAGCGCCGGCACTCAGGCCGGCCTCGTCACCGGCCTTGTCGCGCTGAACGCCGCCATCCCGGTGCTTGGCGTCGGCGTGCGCGCGCCGAAGGAACGGCAGGAGCAGTCGGTGCTGGACCTCGCCACCCGCACCGCCCACCGTCTCGGCCTGCCCGGCATCGTCCGGCGCGAGCATGTCGTCGCCAATTGCGACTATGTCGGCCAGGGCTATGGCCTGCCGACCGAGGGCATGATCGAGGCGGTATCGCTGTTCGCCGAGACCGAAGGCGTGCTGCTTGATCCGGTCTATAGCGGCAAGGGCGCCGCCGGCCTGATCGACCTCGTCCGCAAGGGCTTCTTCCCGGCCAATTCCGACGTGGTGTTCGTGCATACCGGCGGGGCGGTGGCGCTGGCCGCCTATCGCGCGGCGTTCGGCCAGCCGGATCACCTCTGAGCCGTGATCGCCAGCCCACGCAATCTCACCCGCCAGATCATCGCCGCCTCGGCGCTCGGCATCGTCTTCGGCCTCGCCGTCCACGCGCTGATTGGCGATCCCACGAGGGCGGAGAACCTCGTAGCGGCGCTCGATTTCGTCACCAGCCTGTTCCTGCGCGCCATCAAGATGCTGATCGCGCCGCTGGTCCTGGCCGCGCTGGTCAGTGGCATTGGCCGCACGGAGGGGCTTGAGTCGGTCGGGCGGATGGCCGGACGGGCGATGCTGTGGTTCATTGGCGCCGGGCTGCTTGCCGCGCTGGCCGCGCTGGCGGTGGCCGCGCTGCTCGCTCCCGGCGCCGGCCTTCACCTGCACGCGACGGCGGCCGGCAGCGGCGTCCGGCCGCCTCCCTTCGATATCGCCGGGTTCCTTCGCAACATCATCCCGACCTCGATCGCCGACGCGATGGCCCGCAACGATGTGCTGCCGATCCTGTTCTTCGCGATCCTCGCCGGGTTCGCGCTGGCGAGGATGGGCGAGGCGGGCGCCGGACTGCTGCGCTTGGCCGACGGGCTGCTCGGCATGATGCTGACGATGGCGGGGCTGGTCATGCGGTTCGCGCCGCTTGCCGTGTTCTGCGCGATCGCCGCCGCGCTGGCCAAGGACGGCGCGGGCGTGATCGTCACCTATGCGGGCTTCGTCGGCGGCTTCTACCTCGCGCTCGGGCTGCTCTGGCTGGCGATGATCGGCGCCGGGGCGCTCGCGCTCGGCCGGCATGCGCTGCGCGATCTGCTCGGCGCGCTGCGCCAGCCGGCGCTGATCGCTCTCGCAACGACCAGCGCCGAGGCCGCCTACCCTGCCCTTCTACAGAAGCTGGAAGGGTACGGCGTGCCCAATCGCGTCGCCGGCTTCGTGCTGCCGCTGGGCTATGCGTTCAATCTCATCGGCTCGATGTGCTATTGCACCTTCGCGGTGCTGTTCATCGCCCACGCCTATGACGTGCTGCTGTCGCCCGCGCAGATCGCCCAGCTTCTCTTCATGCTGTTCGTGACCAGCAAGGGCATCGCCAACATGCCCCGCGCCTCGATCGTGGTGGTGGCGGCGACGGCCCCCCATTTCGGCCTGCCCGAAGCCGGGATCGCCTTCATCCTCGGCATCGATCACGTCCTCGACATGGGGCGCACTGCCACCAACGTCGTCGCCAACGGCATCGTCGCGGCCATCGTCGCCCGCTCCGAACAGCCTGCTATCGCACCCGAGGGAGAGTTCTGAATGCGCCGTGTCGCCCGCCTGTCGTTCCTCGCCTGCTGCGCGCTGCTGTCGGCCACGGCTGCCGCACGCGCCCAGACCGGCGAGGCGCTGAAGACGACGCCAGTGCCGACAACGCCCGTTCGCGACGGATTCACGCTCGCGGCCGTGGGCGACCTCATCTATCTGCGCCCGATGCTGGCGACGATAGAGCGCCAATCGCCCGACATGGTGAAAATCCTGCGCGAGGCCGACGTCACCTTCGGCAATTTCGAGACCAGCGTCTTCCAGCCGCGACGCTTCAAGGGCTCGCCCCAGGCAGAGTCGGGCGGTGCCTGGCTGCTCGCCGATCCGGCCGTTCCGCGCGATCTGGCGAAGATGGGCTTCGACATCGTCAGCCACGCCAACAACCATGTCACCGACTGGGGCGTCGAAGGGCTGTACGAAACGCTCGACGGCCTCGACGAAGCCGGCCTCGTCCATTCGGGCTCGGGGCGTACCCTGTCGGCGGCGCGGGCGCCTGCCTATCTCGACACGCCCGCCGGCCGGATCGGGCTCGTCTCGGCGAGCAGCTCGTTCACGCCGATGTCGCGCGCCGCCGATCCCTTGGGCGAAATTCCGGGGCGCGGCGGCGTCAACGCGCTGCGCACGGCGCAGACCAGGCTCGTCTCGCCGGCCGACCTCGCGGTGCTGGCCCGGCTGTCCGGCACCACGGGGGGCGCGCCGGTCCGGTTCGGCGGCCTCCGCTACCGCGCCGGCGACCAGACGGGCGTCACCTACGAGATCGATCCGGCCGACGAGCGCGCCAACGCCCTCGCCGTGCGGCAGGCGAGACAGAATGGCAATTTCGCGATCTTCTCCCTCCACAATCACGAAGCCGGCGCCACCAGCGAGCAGCCCGGCGACTTCGCCGTCGCCATCGCCCATAAGGCGATCGACGAAGGCGCCGACGCCTTTATCGGCCACGGCCCGCACCTGTTGCGCGGCATCGAAATCTACAAGGGCAAACCGATTTTCTATTCGCTCGGCAACTTCGCGATGATGAACAACTCGCTCGATGCCGTCCCGCCGGACATGTATGATCAATATGGCGTGGCGCCCGGATCGACGACGACGCCCGAGCTGTTGCAGGCACGGAATGCGCGCTCCTTCGCCGACCGCAGGCTCTACGAATCGGTCATCGCCGTCAGCCGCTATCGCAACGGACGGTTGAGCGAGATCAGGCTCTACCCGATCGATCTCGGCGTGAAGGCGGCCGGCGTAGCGAGGGGGGTGCCGAAGCTCGCCGACGCCGAGGTCGGCGGCGCCATCCTTGGGCGCGTGCAGCGCCTGTCGATGCCGTTCGGCACCGCCATCTCGATCGAGAACGGCATCGGTATCATCCGCATCACGCCGGACACGGCCGGCTAGACCCGCCGGCGCTGCACCCCGGCCACGGCGGCGGCGGGTCTGGTCAGCCGATCGACCGTGCCCGGCCGAAGGGCAGCGAGAGGATGGGGCGCCTCTCGACCGCCGCGCACGCGCCGCCGAACTGGGCGTGCGCCGCCCTCTCCGTCTCGGCGGTCTGCTTGTGGACGGCGGGAGTGCGGAGCGCGAGCCGGGCGAAACGGGTGTCGGGGATGAACAGCATCGCGAGGAGCTCCGCGTCAGAGCGGGAGCATGAGAACTCTCAGTCGCGGCCAAGCTCGGAATGGACGGCGCGATAGCCGCTATATGATGATGTCGGCACGGCCACGCCAGCCCCCTACCCGCAAACAGGAAATAGTTCGCCGGCGTCCTTGCCCTCGGCCCGATCCGGCACGACATTGTGCAGCGCAGCAATCCGCCGGGAGGATTGTTCTGCACGGCGGGCTTCCGCCTGGCCAGGAGAAAGCCGCATGCGACGCTTGAACGATACCCTTGGCCGCCTCTCACGGCTGCGGAACAGCCCTTTGCCCGGCGGTCCGGGCATTCCGGGCGAGGACCGGCTGACCGATCTTCCCGCGTTCGGCTCCAACCCGGGCGCGCTGCGCGGCCGCTGCTACGTGCCTGCTTCACTCCAGGCCTCTGCGGCCCTCGTCGTGGTGCTTCATGGGTGCACCCAGGATGCCGCCGGCTATGACCGCGGCTCGGGCTGGTCGCGGTTGGCCGACGAACATGGCTTCGCCCTGCTCTATCCCGAGCAGCAACGCGGCAACAACCCCAACCTCTGCTTCAACTGGTTCAATGCTGCCGATACGCGGCGCGATTCCGGCGAGGCGCTGTCGATCCGGCAGATGGTTGCGGCGATGATCGCCACGCACGGGGTCGATCCCGCCCGCGTCTATGTAACCGGCCTGTCCGCCGGCGGCGCCATGGCCTCGGTGATGCTCGCCACCTATCCCGAGGTGTTCGCGGGCGGCGCGATCATCGCCGGCCTGCCTTACGGCACCGCCGCCTCGATCCCGGAGGCGTTTGATCGCATGCGCGCGCATGGCGGGCCGCCGGCGGCCGCGCTCGGGGCGCTGGTCCGAGCGGCTTCGCCGCATCGCGGCCCGTGGCCGACGATATCGGTGTGGCATGGCGACAGCGACGCGACGGTGAGCCACGCGAACTCGGCGCTGATCGTCGAGCAATGGCGCGCCCTGCACGGGGCGGCCGCCGCGCCGGATGCCGTCGAACCGGTCGACGGCCACGTTCGGCGGGTGTGGCGCGACAGCGAAGGGCGGGACGCGATCGAGGAGTACCGGATCGCCGGCCTCGGCCATGGCACGCCGCTCAGCACCTTCGGCGCGGACGCCTGCGGTACCGCCGGGCCGTACATGCTGGAGGCCGGCATTTCCTCGACCCGCCGGATCGCCTGCGCCTGGGGCCTGCTCCGCACGCAGTCCGAGGCGCCGGGTCGCGATACCGCTGCCGAGCCGCAACCGCGCGCGACGCTGCCGACGCCGATCGCCGTCGCCGCCCAGCGCAGCCGGCCACAGCCAGAGCCCGAACCCGCCTCCGGCGGGGTGGGCCGCGTCATCGAGGACGCCTTGCGCGCCGCTGGCCTGATGCGCTGAGCGCCGCCCGGGGGGGCGCCCGTCCGCCGCCTCGCCGGTCGGCCTTCGCCACCGGCCGCGCCCATTCCCCACTCGTCGCAAATCGATTGCCTGGCGCCTGCCGTCGGGCAATTGGCGGATATCAGGGCATGAGCGGGTGATGGTCATGAAAATCCGTGCGTCTGCTTGCGCACTCGCGATGAGCATGGGACTCTTGTCGGCGGCGGCTGCGCACGCCGACGATCCCAATGATCCGACGATGCGGAGCGACGAGGCGCACGCCCGTGACCGCGCCATCACCAAGCATATGAACGAACGGCAACTCGCCTTTGTCCGCCAGCGCGATGCGCGGAGCGACGAGCAGCTACGCAGCGGGCAAGAGAGCTATAGCGCGGCCCGCGCGGACTACGCGCGCAGGATGGCGGCGTGGCGCCACGCCGTCGCCGCCTGCGAGGCCGGCCATCGGGAATATTGCGACAACTGAGCGCGCCCTCGGAAGCGGCTCGCGCCCCGTTTCCAAGACCGCGGCCGGTCAGCGGGGTCGGTAGGAGAATGAAGCGAAATCGGCCGGCGCTCGCGTGCCGGCCATGTCCTGCGCCGCCATGCCGACGAACGCGCCGGTGAAATTGGGCAGTCCAGGCGCGCTCGCCTCGTCCGACAGGATGCTGGCATCAAACTGCTCGGGCAGCCAGTTCCACGCCTCCGCGCCGAGCGGGCGCCAGGCAAAGAGAAGGCGTGCATGATCCACCTCGGCGCGTAGCTCCACCGGGCCGTCCGGGACAGGTACGGGCGGCGTGAAGGCGTCACCCTGCGGCGAATCCGGCAGCATCGACATTACGCGCAGATGGCGCCCGACCGCCTCGTCATGAGTGACGTGGAGATAATGGAATTTGGCGCCGTTATAGTAGCAGACCAGCCCCGCCGCCTGCTGGAAATGGGCCGCGGTGAAATCGAGCACCGTCGTGGCGGTATAGCGGAAATGCTGCTGGCGGCGGGCCACCAGCGCCTGGGTGAACAGGCTGCCGATCGTCTCGCATCCGTATAGCCGCAAATGGCCCGGGCGAGCTGAGAGGCTGAAGATATCGTCCGGTTCGGGGGTGCGCAGCCACTGGAACTCCGGCGGCAGCGCGCTTCCGAACGAACCTTCGTGCGGCCGGCTCTCGACGGGGGCGGCCGGAAGCGCAGGCGCGTCCGCCTCGAGCACCGGCAAGGCGTCGCCGGCCAATGTGCGCAGCCAGCCATCCTCACCCCAACGCATCTGCTGCAGGGCCGTTTCGCGGCCGAGGACGCAGCGGCCGCGATCCGGCAGCGGGCGGCCGCACAGATACACCATCCAGGTCTCGCCGGCCGGCGTTTCGACGATGTCGGCATGGCCGGTGCGGTGCAGCGCCGCCTCGGAGCGGCCGCGCGCAGACAGCACCGGACCGTCCGGATGGACCTCGTACGGGCCGAACAGGCTGCGCGCGCGCGCCATGGTGACGGCATGGTTCCACGCCGTTCCCCCCTCGGCGACGAGCAGGTGATACCAGCCATCCCGTTTGTAGAGGTGCGGCCCTTCGGTGAGGCCCAGCGCCGTTCCTTCGAAGATCATGCGCCGCTCGCCGATCAGTCGCCCGGCGGCGCGGTCGAATTGCTGTGCCACGATGCCGGCGAAGCGGTTGCGTCCGGGCCGATGATCCCACAGCATGTTGAGCAGCCAGCTCCGGCCGTCGTCATCATGGAACAGGGCCGGGTCGAAGCCGCTGCTGTTAAGGAAGACGGGGTCGGACCAGACGCCGTCGATCGTCTCGCAGGTGACGGCATAATTGTGGAAGTCGCGCAGGGATGCGCCCGAAGCGCCGCCCACCGTCGTGCGGCCATAGCGCCTGACGTCGGTGTAGATCAGCCAGAAGCGGCCGTCCTGCCAGCTGATGTCGGGGGCCCACACGCCGCAGCTGTCGGGGTCGCCGCGCATGTCGAGCTGGCGCGGGCGTGTCAGGGGGCGCGATGCCAGCCGCCAATGGACGAGGTCTCGGGAATGGTGGATCTGGACGCCCGGAAACCATTCGAAGGTGGAGGTGGCGAGATAATAATCGTCGCCCACCCGCACGATCGACGGATCGGGATTGAAGCCCGGAAGGATGGGATTGCGATAGGTCGTCATATGCTTGCCTTAGGCGCCCGCACCACTGTCCACAGGACCAGCGCGCCCACCAGATCAAGCCCGCCCAGCGCTACGAAGAACGGGCTGTAGCCGACGCGCTCGACCATCTGGCCGATCATCAGCGAAAAGGCGAGCACACCGAAATTCCCGAACAGCCCCGCCACCCCGGCCACCGTGCCCACCTCGTTCGGCGGAAACAGGTCGGACGACATGGTGATCACGGTGACGGAAAGCGTCTGGTGCGCGAAACCGGCCAGGCACAGCAGCGCGACGGCCGTGACCGGGCTTTCCACCGTCCCGACGAACGCCACCGCCACCATCATCACCGCGCCCGCGGTGAACGCACCGCGCCGCGCGTCGATCAATCCGACACCCATGCGCTGAAGCATCAGCACCAGGAACGGCCCGAACAGGCAGCCAAGGTCCGCGGCGAGAAACGGCAGCCACGCGAACAGCGCGATCTGGGCGAGATCGAAATGGCGCACCGTGGTCAGGTACAGCGGCATCCAGAACGACAAGGTTCCCCAGGTCGGATCGGCCAGCATGCGCGGGATGGCGATGCCCCACAGGTTGCGCTGGCGAAGCAGCTGACCGAGCGAGGCCCGGCCGGCGGCGCGATCGGGAAAGGCTTCCTGATCGCTCTGGATATAGGCGCGCTCCTCATCCGACAGCCGGGGGTGGGTTTCGGGCGGCGCATAGGCGACCAGCCACAAGATCACCCAGAGCAGGCCGAGCGCGCCAGCGACGACGAAGGCCATGCGCCAGCTGGAGGTCCAGATCGCCCAGGCGACCAGCGGCGGCGCCAGCACCGCGCCGAAGGATGCCCCGATATTGTAGAGCCCGCCGGCAATCCCCCGCTCCCGCGCCGGAAACCACGCCGCCACCACCTTCAGGCTGGACGGATGGCCGGCGCCCTCCGCAAGGCCGAGCGCTCCGCGCAGCGCCGCCAGCCCCAGCCAGCCGCCCGCAAGACCATGCGCAATGGTGATGATCGACCACGCACCGGCGAAAAGCGCAAAGCCCAGCTTCACCCCGATGATGTCGACGACATAGCCCGCCAGCGGTTGCAGCATGATGCCGAGCTGGAAGGCGCCGGTCACCCAGCCATATTGCTCGGGGCCGATATGAAGCTCGTCCATCACCGCCGGCGCGGCGATGCCGAGGACGCTGCGCGACAGATAGTTGAGGATCATCGCCGCCATCACCAGCACGATCATCATCCAGCGAAGCCGACGGAAGCGAGGCATGCCGCCTGTCATCTCATCTGCTCGCCGCGAACGGGGAGATGACCGTCGCCGGACCGGCGCGCAGGCGGGCCGGCGTGCCCCCTCCGGCAAACGCCCATATGCCCGGCGGCGCCCGCATCAGGTGCCGATGCGCCTCATCGCCGCGCCCGCCGGGCGCGGGCGCCGAGCCAGGGGCGGCCGACTTTTGCTGCCGTCCGCTCCGGGTCATCTCGATGGCAGGCCATGAAAAAATCATATATGATATGAGCTGCACAGATGGCTCGTCGATGTCAAGCGCATGTCTCGGAGGGGGCGCTTCCGGGCAATTCGGCATGACATGGGGGCCGATTGCCTCGACACGCTTATTCTTCGTCGTCAGGGCCGGTCGATCAGGGCCATCAACTGGGCCAGTTTCTCGCCTGGCGCACATTCGATGCCGAAGCGACGCGCGCGGATCTGCCCGGTCATGAAGGCGGAGAACAGCGCCGCGTCGAGCGAACTCACGACGCGCCCCGGCGCCACCAGCGCGCGTAGATACGCACCCGATGTATGGCCGCGCCGATAGCGCAATTGCGCGGCGAACTGGTGCAGCGCGGGATCGCGGGCAACCGCGATGAACAGATCCTCGACGCCCGAATCCGTGGCGCTCCGCTGCTGCAGCCCCGCCATCTGTCGCAGCAGTTCCTCGCGCGATCCGCGTGGCGTGGGCGGCGGGTCGCGCTCGCTCGCGCCCGCCGAGCGAATGTAGATGGTCTCGAAGGCGGCGCGGAGCAGATCGGCCACCGTCCTGAACTTGTGCGAGACCACGCCGAGCGTGAGGTCGGCTTCCGCGGCCACGGCGCGATGCGTCAGTCCGGCCGTCCCGGCGCGGGCGATGACCGTGGCAGCCGCCGCGGCGATGCGCGCCGTCGTCTCGTCCCGATCCGGCAGGGGCGGAAGCCCGCGCATCGCCTCGAGGCGGGCGAAATCGCGCCATGGCGAAGGCGGCGCCGGCAGGCCCGTCAGCCATGCACCCCATCCGCGGCAGAATTCGTCCAGGCCCGCCCGGTCGACCACGCGGCGCCAACGGAACATGTGAAAATAGCTTTCGCTGTCGAATACATATTGGGTCAGGCGCGCATGATCCGCGAGCCCGACATGACCGCCGAACCTCGCCCAGAAATTCGACCAAAGCGCGCTCCACCGCTGCGAGATCGGGCGGAAACGCGGATCGCGCATGCCGAGCAACTGGCATTCGCGCCAGGCGAAGGCGAGGCCGCGCTGGCCGACCGCCCATTCATCGATCAGCGCGGCAAAGGCGGCGGCAAAGCCGTTCGCGGCGATCGGCGGCCCAGCCATCTCGTCGAGCCTGGCCTCGCACCAGAGCGCTGCGGCGTCACAGGCGCCTTCCTGGGCGACCAGCAACAACTGTTCCAGAGAGCCGAAGTGGTGATAGATTGACGAGGCCGGAACATTGGCGATCTGGCTCAGTCGGCGCGCGGATATGCCGGCGCCGCCCTCGTTCGTCCACTGCGTCAACGCGGCCTGAACCAGACGATCCCGTGTTACTGGCAAGCTGCAAATTCCCGATACCGGCATGGCTTCGCCACGCTTTTACCCGCGGCGGACAATAGCAAGCCGATAATCGCTATTCGAGCGTAAAAGCCGCGGCACGCTCGTCACATTAGGTACATATAACCGTTACGATGTAGCCATACGATCGTTCTAGTCGCCCCTCTATTCAATAGGGGGTTCCAATGAAGAGACTGATCGCAGTGCGCGTGCGTGCCTCAGCCCTGGCCGGCGTGGCGCTGATTCTCAGCATGCCAGTGGCCGCCTTGGCGGATGTCGGCGCGGTCAACGCAGTGGCGGACACCGAGCAGCAAGATCCAAATGGAATGCTCACCGAAATCGTCGTCACCGCCGAGAAGCGGCCTACGAACCTCCAAAAGACGCCGATCTCGATCTCGGTGCTGGGTGCGAACGACATTCAGAACCGCCATGTGCAGTCGCTGCTCGATCTCAGCAACGGCGCCATCCCCTCCCTGCGTGTAGCACCCTTCTTCTCGCGCAACTCCGCGCTGATCGTGAATATCCGCGGCATCGGCGTCCTCTCCGACGGCAACCAGCCGGCGCGCGACCAGGGTGTCGGCATTTACGTGGACGGCATTTACCTCGGCCGCCCACAGGGGCTTGGCGCCGCGCTCTACGACATTGAAAGCATAGAGGTATTGAAAGGACCCCAGGGCACCCTGTTCGGCCGCAATACCGAAGGTGGCGCGGTCAGCATAACCACGAGAAAGCCCACCGGTGAATTCCACGTCAGCCTGCTCGGTGGCGTCGGCAACTTCGGCAGCTACAAGACTGAAGCACATGTCGACCTGCCGGAATTTCACAATTTCAGCCTCAAGATCGACGGCATCGTCACTGCCCGCGACGGCACGGTCAAGAACCCGCTGTCGGGCGCCTGGGGGTTCAACGCCTATGATCGGCGCGGCCTGCATACGCAGCTGCAATGGAAACCGGCCCCCAATTTTACCGCCAACTATTCCTACGACACGTCCTACGACGCTTCCTCCTCCCTCTATCAGCAGGCGATCGCGGGGGGCACGCAGCCGCGCGCGCCAGTCCTGCCCCTGCAACCGGACCGGACCAGCACCGCCAGCGTCGGCGTGCCGGAGCAGCCCAGCATCGGCAAGAATTCCGGCCATGGCCTGTTCCTCGAATGGCAGGTGGCGCCATCACTGACCCTCAAGTCCATCTCGTCCTATCGCAAGCTCAGCCAATCCCAGTTCGATAATGCCGCCGCGACTACCGCAACGCTGCCCGGCGCGCTTGCCGCCGGTGGCCAGTTCGCCCGCTACAGCCTCGCTGAATTCTACCAGCATCAGTATAGCCAGGAATTCCAGGCGATCGGCGACCTCGGCCGGATCCATTATGTCGTCGGTGCGATGGGCTTTCACGAGCATGTGCGCGACAATGCCCAGGCATTCTATACAATGCAGCTCAATGGCGATGGCACGGTCGCAACGGTATTGCCGCCGCCGAGCAGCACCACCGCCGCGATCCCGGTCAACGTTCCCGGGGCCCCGGTCGATCGCGCCAGCCGCATCAGCACTGACAGCTACGGCGTATTCGGCCAGTTTACCTGGACGCCCGGCATCCTGGAGGACAATCTTCATCTCACGGCCGGTGCGCGCTGGACGAACGACAGGAAGAATGGCGAACTCTATATCGTCAACAATAAATTGCCGGTCGATGCCTATGGTGTTTCACGCATACTGACTTTCAAGAAAAGCTGGTCGCGCGTCGACCCGATGGTCAATCTTGCATATGACGTCACGCGCGACGTTCACCTCTACGGAAAGTGGAGCACGGGGTATAAATCCGGCGGCGCCAACTCGCGCTCGCTGAGCTATATGCCCTTCAATCCCGAAAAGGTGTCGATCTTCGAGATCGGGGCAAAGACGGAATTTTTCGATCGTCACGTCCGCCTCAATGTGTCGGCGTACACCGGGACATATAAGGACATTCAGCTCGATTTCGCTGCGCCCTATTATAATTTCGACGCCGCCGGCAATCCGATAACCGCCGGCACCACGCGCACGACGCTGGATACCTACAACGCGCCGGGCAATGGCCGGGTGAAGGGCGTGGAGGCCGAGCTGATGGTGGCGCCAGTGCGCGGACTGACGCTGTCGGCCAGTTACGCCTACACCTATGTACGCATCCCGGACACGTCCAATCCCTATCCCACCTTCGTCGAGGGGAAGGGCATGGTGGTCAACACCACGCCGATCAGGATCTACACCACCTATACACCCAGGAACGCCCTGAGCGGCGCGATCGACTGGGAAAGGTCTTTGTCGGGCTTCACGCTGTCCGGCCATCTCGACGCCAATTACGACGACGGATTCTATACTGCTTCGACTGCTCCCGTATTCAAGGGCGATGCAAGCACCATCTTCAATGGCCGGATTGCGGTGAGCGATATCGGTCTCGGCGCGGGCGAGACGAAACTGACCGTCTCACTGTGGGCGCGAAACTTGTTCAACGAACAGCACAGATTTTACATCTCGGGCAACGCCGCATCGGGCCTGACGAGCTTTTTCAACGAGCCGCGGACGTTCGGCATCGAAGCCCAGGTGAAATTCTGATGAACCGGAGAAAACCCATGCGGATACACATGAAAGTCCTGGGCCTAGTCATCGCATGCGCCGCCGGCCCGGCGCCGGCAACAGTCACCAACGCGCTCGCCACGCGCGCGGCGGGCGATCAGGTCCAGCTGGGCTGGACCGCCACCGGCGCGGTCGACGTCTATCTGGCCTATGCCCCCGATGCCCGCATCGCGGATGCGGTGCTCGTCTCGGGGGCGGACAAGGACGGCAAGGCGCTGGTCAGGGTCGACGCGACCAAGCGGCCTTATTTCCTGCTCCGCGACGCGGCCGACGGCGCGATGACGGAGGTTTCGGAGCGGATCGTCCCGCTCGCCCAGGGCTCGAACTTTCGCGACATTGGCGGCTATGCCGCGGCCGATGGGCGGCACGTGCGCTGGGGAGTCATCTACCGGTCCGGCGCATCGGCGATGTTGACCCCGGATGACGTGTCGAAGGTGAACGCACTCGGCCTGCGCAACATGGTCGATCTTCGCTCCGACGAGGAGCGTGTTCTCGCGCCGAGCAAAATCGACGGCGTCCCCTATTCGGCAATCGGCTATTCGATGACGACACTGCTGGCCGGCATGAAAAACGCAGCGCCGCAAAACGGGGCGACCATCTATCGCGGCTTCCCGACGATGCTGGCACCTCAGCTGCGCATCGTGTTCGATCTTCTCAGACGCCAGCAAGGTCCGATCGAGTATAATTGCTCTGCCGGGCAGGATCGTACCGGCTTCACCACCGCCATGATCCTTTCCGCCCTCGGCATTCCGCGCGAGACGATCATTCAGGATTATCACCTCTCCACTGCCTATCGGCAGCCGCAATATGAAATGCCGCATATCGACCTTGCCCGCTATCCTGACAATGCGGCGGCGCAGATGTTCGGGCGCTATCAGGACAATCCCGCGATGCGCGTCGCACAACCGCTCAAGGAGGCAGACGGCACGCCGTTTCTGAAGGGCGCATTCGACGAGATCGAGGCGAAATGGGGGTCGGTCGACGCCTATCTCGAGCAGGAGGTCGGGGTCAGCGCGGCGGATCGTGCCGAACTGCGCCGGCTCTACCTGCACTAGACCTTGGGGACAGACGACGGAGGCCCCGGAGCGCGCGCTCCCGGGTCCTTCGTTTTTCCTTTCCGCGGGCCCGCTCGGGACGGATGGGTCGCCCTTTCTGCCGATCCCTGGCCCTGTGGATCAACGCAGGCGATCGCGCCCAAGCAGCCAATTGGACACCGGCTGCGGCAATGGGAACGACGCATTGGGACGGCTCGCGAAAGTCGCGACCCAGCGGTCGCCCCTGTAAACCATCGCGGTGACGCCCATCTCCTTCGCCCGCGCCGGCAGGGGGAGACCATGGACGGTCCCCGTCATGGGCATATGGTCTGCGCTCACGATCAGTTCCTCTTCCCCTGTCTGACCCCTTTTAGACGGAGCAGGCCTCCGGGCGCCTTTTTCTGCCAATTTTTGCTCCTTGTCGGCACTCAAGCCACACTGCTCCCCCCGTGCCGGTGCGGCCGGAGAGCCGCCATGCGGGAAGGAAGGAGACGTGCCCGGTACGCCTGCAATCCCGCACGCCCGCCCATGCACGATTGCGGCCTTTCGATACCGCCCCCTTTCCCGCATGATCCGCGACATGAAAATAGCAACTCCGATCGCAGCGTTTGTGGTCGTGTCGGCCGCCGCCCCGACACTGGCGCAGCCCGCGTCGCGCACCCTGGTGAGCAATGTCGAGCCCGGTTCGGCGGCGGACATGATGGTCGTGGAAATCACCATCCTTCAGTTCCAATCGTCGTCATCGGTCGATGACCTGCCCGCACATTTCCCGGCGCAACTGGAGATTGACGGCAACAAGGTCGCGGTGATGCTCGACCGTCTCGATGCCCCGCCCGAGCGGCCTGTCGACCGGGGCAGGTTCGGCCAGGCGAAATATGCTCTGCGTTTGCCTGCGCATGGTTCGCCAACAGGGCTCGCGGTCCTTTCGCTGGGGAACGAGGCCGGCTCGGGCTATGCCTTCTCGCTGTCCGGCGTCGACGCCTCGCGGGCCCAGGATCGGCCTCGATCAGCGGAGAATGCGCTCGCTCCGCCGGAGCCCGCCCGTCCTCAATCGGCAAAGCCGGAAAGGGGCAACGCCTTCCTGGGCAATCTGTCGAGCTATGCGCCGATCTATGCGGTCTATGGCCCCGGGACGGACAGCGACGCGCGCCTTCAAATCAGCTTCAAATATCAGCTTTTTGGAGAAGCCGGCGCGACCGGACGAGGCCACCCGTTCATCAACAACATCCACATCGCCGTAACGCAGAGAATGTTCTGGGATCTGGGAACTGAGTCCACGCCGTTCCGCAATATCGACTTCATGCCCGAGCTTTTCTATCTTCTTCCCGCCACGGCAATTGACCGGCGGATCGCGCTCGGCGGCCAGGCCGGCCTCCGTCATGAATCGAACGGCCGCGACGGATTGGCATCGAGGAGCCTGAACACCCTCTACCTCCAGCCTGTCGCCACGATGTCGGTCGGCAAATATACGCTCTCGCTGGGGCCGCGCCTGGATCTTTACGTCGGCCGCCTCAAGGACAACCCCGATATCAAGCGCTATCGCGGCAATGCCTCGCTGTTCGCCGAAATCGGACAAGACGATGGGATTCGACTATCCACGAACACCCGCTTCAATTTCGCCACGGGCAAAGGGGCAATCGACGCCAATCTGAGCTACCCGCTCGATCGACTTGTCTATTCTGAGCTCAATCTTTACGCTTTCGGTCAGGCCTTTGCAGGCTATGGCGAGAACCTGCTCGATTACAATCGCCGGATAACGCGGCTGCGGGTCGGGGTGGGCATTGTCCGGTGAGCCGGGATCGCCCTGCGACACCGGCCGGTGATCGCTGCCCTCACCCCGCGTCGTGCCATCCGCCGCCGAGCGCGGCATTGAGCTGGATGCTCGCCTTCAGACGGCGCGTCTGCAGGTCGAGCGCATCGAGCCGGGTGCGCAGCGCCGTGGTCTGGGCCGTGACCACGTCGAGATAGTCGACGGCGCCCTTGACGTAGCGGTTCATCGACAGGGCCTCCGTCTGGGTCGCCTGCCGGACGGCGTCATCCTGGGCGAGCGCCTCGCCGTCGAGATGGTGGAGCAGGGCCAGACCGTTCTCCACCTCTTCGAACGCTTGCAGCACCGCCGCGCGATAGCGGGCGGTGGCCTCGCGCCAGCGAGCGCGCGCGAGCGCGAGGCCACCCCGCCGGCGTCCGCCATCGAACAGGTTGAAGACGGCGCCGGGGCCGACCGACCAGATGAGGTTGGGTGCGCTCAACAGCCCGTCCATCCCGGTATTCTGGAAGCCGACGCCGCCGCCGAGCGTGATCGCCGGAAAGAAGGCCGCCTTCGCGACACCAATCTCCGCATTGGCCGCGGCCATGCGCCGTTCAGCGGCGGCGATGTCGGGGCGGCGTTCCAGCAACGCGGCGGGCACGCCGGCGGGGACGGGCGGCAGTTCCAGGCTGGCGACCGACGGGGTGACGGAGAAGTCCGGGGCCGGCGTGCCAACGAGGCTGGCAATGGCATGTTCGGCGAGCGCGCGGCCGGCGCGGGCATCGAACAGCCTGGCCTGTGCCTCGGCGCGTTGCGCACCGGCCCGACTGACATCAAGACCGGAGGCGATGCCGGCCGCGAAGCGCCGCTTCGTCATCGCGTCGGCCTTGTCATAGGCATCAACCGTGGCGGTGAGCAGCGCGATGCGCTGATCCAGGCCGCGCAGCGTGACATAGGCGGCGGCAAGCCGGCTCTGCAGGCTGAGCCTGACGCCGGCGACATCGTCGGCGCTGGCTTCGGTCTCGGCACGCCTGGCAGCGACCGCATTGCGCACCCGGCCCCAAAGATCGAGCTCGAAGCCGGCGCCGACCTCGATCGTATCGGCGCTGTAGATATCGGGCTGATTCTGGCCGCGTAGCGGACGGTTGTCCGACTGGCGGTTGCGCGAGACGTCGACGTCGATGCCGGCGCTGGGGACCCGGCCTGCGCCGATGCGGACGAGATCGGCCTGCGCCTGGTCGTAGCGGGCCAGCGCCACGGCGAGGCCGGGATTGGCGCTGGCGATGCGCGCTTCCAGCAAGTTCAGCGTCTCGTCTCCATAGCCACGCCACCACTCGCCAGCCGCGATTGCGCCCGGCGCGGCGGGCGTCCACGCGCCCGCCTCCTTATAGGCGGCCGGCGTCGCCACGGTCGGCGGCCGATAGGGCGGCGCGAAGGAGCAGCCGCCAAGCGCCGCCGCCGCCGCCAGCAGGATCGGCCGCATCCTAGCCACGGGCCGGCCCGAGCAGCCGCACCTTCTCCCCCTCGGCAAGGGAATCGGGCGGGTTGTCGACCACCTTGTCCCTCGCCGTCAGGCCGGCCGCGATGATTACGCTCTGGCCGAGATCGCGCCCGATCGTGACCGGACGCAGCCGCACCCGTCCATCGGCATCAACCAGTGCAACCTGCGTCCCCTCGGCCCGGAACAGCAGCGCGCTGGCCGGCACGCGCACGGCATCGCCGCCGTCACGGACGTCGAAGCGCACCTGCGCGTAGCCGCCGGGCTTGAGTGCACCGTCCGCATTGTCGGCCGCGAGCTGGACCTGGAAAGCGCCGGTGCGCCCGTCGATCGCGCCGGAATTGCCGATCAGACGGGCGGGGAAGCGGCGGCCGGGATAGTCCGGCAACGATAGCTCGGCGGTGAGCCCCGGCTTCATCTCCGCCGCATAGCCCTGCGGCACGTTGACATAGACGCGGACCTTGCGCGTGTCGGCCACCGCGAACAGCGGCTGCTGCCCGCTGCCGGTGCCGACCAGATCACCGATGTCGACACTGCGCAGCGTCACCGTTCCGGCGAACGGCGCGCGCAGCGTGGCGAAGCTCTTCATCGCCAGCAGCCGGCCGAGATTGGCCTCAGCGGCCAGAACGGCGGCCCTGCGCGCGGCAAGCGCGCCGTTCTTCTCATCCGCTTCCTGCCTCGAGACCGACGCCGTCGAGAGAAGATCGTTCCAGCGATCCGCCGTGCTCTGGGCAAGCTCGGCGCCGGCCTTGGCGCTGGCGAGGTCGGCGCGGGCCTGGGCGATCTGCTGGTCAAGCTCCGGCGTGTCGATCAGGCCCAGTGCCGCGCCAGCCGGCACGCGGTCGCCGATGTCGCGCGACCAGCTCTTCATATAGCCGTTCACCCTGGCGTAGAGCTTGGCCGCGTTCCATGCCTGCAGCGTCCCCGGAAGCGTCAGCGCGTCCGCCGCGCCGGCGCCGTCCACCGCGACGAGCTGCACGGTCGGCACGGCGCGCGCGTCGGACCAGCGCTGGGCGGCGTCGCGATCGTGAGCGCGGCTGATGCCGCCGGTGGCAACGATAGTGACCGCCACACAGGCCGCGACGATGCCGGCGGTCCTGAGCCCTCGGGGCGCGGTTGGGCTGGCGGGGGCGTCAGGCGACATGAACGGGGTCTCCGGCGGAATCGGCAGGATGGTGTGGTGACGGCGCCGGGCGCGGCCGGCGGGCATGGGCGAGGCTGAACAGCACAGGGACGAAGATCAGCGTGGCCAGCGTTGCGCAGATCAGACCACCGATCACGGCGCGGCCGAGCGGCGCGTTCTGCTCGCCGCCCTCGCCCAGGCCGAGCGCCATCGGGGCCATGCCGATGATCATCGCCAGCGCCGTCATCAGCACCGGGCGAAAGCGCGTGGCGCCGGCCTCGGCGGCGGCGCGGAGCGCATTGCCGGTCGCGGCGAGCCGCTCGCGGGCGAAGGTGACGACCAGCACGCTGTTGGCGGTGGCCACCCCCATGCACATGATCGCACCGGTCAGCGCCGGCACCGACAACGGGGTGTGGGTGGCGAACAACATCCAGACGATGCCGGCAAGCGCCGCCGGCAGCGCCGAGATGATCACCAGCGGGTCGATCCACGACTGGAAGTTGACGACGATCAGCAGGTAGATCAGCACGATCGCACCGGCGAGGCCGAGCAGCAGGCCGACAAAGGCCGTGCCCATCGTCTCCACCTGGCCGCGCAAGGCGATGTCGGCGCCCTTGGGGCGCTCCCGGGCGCTGCTGTCGATGACCTTCTGGATATCGCCGGCAATCGCGCCGAGGTCGCGGCCCTGCACGGTGGCATAGATGTCGAAGGCGGGCTGCACATTGTAATGGGAGACCACCGCCGCGCTCGGCTCGCGATGCATGACGCCGAGGGCGCCGAGGATCTGGAAATTGTCCGGCTGCACGCCGGTAATCGGCAGGTTCTGCATCGCGGAGAGCGAATCCAGCCGATATTGCGGCGCCTGCACGACGATCGGATAGGAGACGCCGTTGCTCGGGTTGAGCCAGAAGGCGGGCGCCACCTGGAAGCTGCCGGCGAGGCTGACCGCAAGGCTGCGCGTCACATCGTTCTCGGTGATGCCGACGCGGTTAGCGAGCGTGCGATCGACGTCGAAGGCGAGTTCCGGATAGCTGGTCGATTGCTGCACGCGGACATCGGCGATGCCGGCGATATGCCGCATCCGTGCAGCGAGCCTGTGGGCATAGGCCTCGCCGCCCTTGCGATCGGGGCCGGTGATCAGCACGTCGATCGGCGCGGGCGTGCCGAAGTTCAGGATCTGGCTGACGATGTCGGCCGGCAGGAACGAAAAGGCGGAGCCGGGAAAGGCGTCCGGCAGCGCGGCGCGCAGTTCGCGGACGAACTGGTCGGTGGGCCGATGCCCTTCCGCGAGTGTAATGAGGATGTCGCCGTCCTGAGGCCCGATGCCGCCGGTGTTGGAATAGGCGCGGTTGGTGCCGCTCACCGGCAGCCCGATATTGTCGACGATCGAGGCCAGTTGCTTCGGCGGGATGACGCTGCGGATACGATCCTCGATATGGTCGAACAGCGCCGCGGTCTCCTCGATGCGGGTGCCGACCGGAGCGCGGACATGCAGGTTGATCGCGCCTGAATCGACCGCCGGGAAGAAATTCCGCCCCAGCAGCGGGATCAGCGCGAAGGAGATCAGCACAACGCCCATGAACGCCGGGATGAACAGCCGCCGGCGCGCCAGCGCCAGGTCGAGTGTCGCCGTATAGTAACGGCGCACTGCCTCGAACCGCATTTCAAAGCCGTGCTGGAACCGGCGCAGGGGATTGCGCGTGCCCGGCCGCCCGGCCTGGGCATCATGGGATTGCATGACATTGGCGGTGTACGGGCCAGCATGTTCGCGCAGCAGATAATTGCCCATCGTCGGGACCAGCGTGCGCGACAGCACGAACGAGGCGATCATCGCGAAGACCACGGCTTTGGCCATCGGCGCGAAGAGGAAGCCGGCGACGCCGGGCAGGAAGAACATCGGCACGAAGGCGATGCAGATGCACAGCAGCGAGACGAAAGCCGGCTGGACGATCTGCTGCGCGCCGTCGAGGATCGACTGGCGGACCGACTTGCCCTGTTCCAGATGCCAGTTGATGTTCTCGATCGTCACCGTCGCATCATCGACGAGGATGCCGACGGCGAGCGCGAGGCCGCCCAGTGTCATGATGTTCAGCGTCTCGCCCACCGCCGACAGCCCCGCCACCGCCGCAAGCACGGCGAGCGGGATGGACGCGGCGATGATCACGGTCGATCGCCAGGAGCCGAGGAACAGCAGGATCATCAGCGAGGTCAGCGCGGCCGCGATCACGCCCTCGCGCACCACGCCGGACACCGCCGCCTTCACGAACAGCGACTGATCGCCGAGCAGGTCGACCTTGAGACCGGCCGGCAGCGTCTCGGCGAGGCGCGGCAGCAGCGCCTTGACCTGATCGACGATCGCGATCGTCGAGGCCGAGCCGCTCTTCAACACCGTCATCAACACCGCGCGCCCGCCATCGACGCGCACCACGTTGCGCTGTGGCGGCGAGCCATCACGGACATGGGCGACATCGCGCATATAGACTGTGGCGCCGTCGATCGTCTTGATCGGCAGCTCGTTGAGCTTGTCGACGACATCCGGGCTGTTGTTGAGATGGAAATTATATTCGAACTGGCCGATCTTGGTGGTGCCGGCCGGCACGATCTGGTTCTGCGCGGCCAGCGCCGCGCCGACGTCACTGGCCGACAGGTGATGCGCCTGCAATGCCGCTGGGTCGAGATCGACCTGAATCTGCCGCTCCTTGCCGCCATAGGGCGACGGGATGGCGGCGCCCTGCACCGAGGCAAGGGCGGGACGGATGAAGTTCTGGCCGAGGTCGAAGATCTTCTGTTCCGACAGGCCCTTGCCCGACAGTGCGAGTTGCAGGATCGGAACCGTCGAGGCGTTGTAGTTGAGGATCAGCGGCGGGGTGATGCCAGGCGGCATCTGTTTCAGCACGGTTTGCGAGACGGAGGTTACCTGGGCGGTCGCGGTGCGGATGTCGACGCCCGGCCGGACGAATATCTTGACGATGCCGATGCCGGCCAGCGACTGGCTCTCGACATGTTCGATGTCGTTCACCGAGGTGGAAAGCTGGCGTTCGTAATAATAGATGACCCGGCCGGCCATGTCCTCCGGCGGCAGCCCGCGATAGGTCCACACCACCGCGATCACCGGAATCCTGATGTCGGGAAATATATCCGTCGGCGTGCGCACGGCGGCGATGCCGCCGGCCAGCACGATCAATATCGCCAGAACGACGAAGCTATAGGGCTTGCTGAGCGCAATTTTGACGAGTTGGAGCATTTCCCGTCCAGGATTGGTGCGGCGCCCGTTTCGCGCCCTTCCCTCTCCGGGGCGAGTGAAATGAATTTCACCTCGGGCAGCGGATGCGCACCCTGAGGCCGGGGCCCGCGTTTTCGAGCTCCAGCCCGAAGCGATGCAGATGGGCGATTGCCGCCACCACACTGAGGCCGAGCCCCGATCCCGGCGTCGCGCCGGCGTTGGCACCGCGATGGAAGCGGCGCAGCACCGCGTCGCGCTCCTCCGCGGCGATGCCGGGGCCGTGGTCGCGCACCTCGATGCCGGGATCGCCGTCGCGCTCGCCGACAATGACATCGATCCGGTCGCCGACGCCGGAGAATTTGATGGCGTTGTCGAGGACGTTGCTCAGCGCCTCGAACAGCAAGGGTTCGTCGGCCTCGATCGTCGCCGCCGTCTGCGCCTGCACGATGATCGTCTGGCCGCGCTCTTCGGCGAGCGGCTCGTAAAGCTCCGCGGCGCGTTCGGCGAGGCGCGCGAGATCGGTCGGGCGAAAGCCGGAGCGCCGCGCGCTCGCCTCCAGCTCCGAGATACGCAGCAGGGCGGCGAAGCGATCGAGCACGGCGTCGAGATCGTCGACCGCCTCGGCAGCCAGCGCGGCGAACGCTGGCGGCGTGTCCGGCCGTCCGCGGGTGCGCAGCAGGCTGGTGCGGACATGGGCAAGCGGGGTGCGCAGATCATGGGCGATGGCATCGGTCACGCCTTTCACCTGGGCGATGACGCGGCCGACCTCCTCGACCATGACGTTCACCGTGCCGGCAAACTGGTCCAGTTCGTCGCCGCGGCCGGCGATCGGCATCCGCGCGTCGAGCGCGCCGGCGGCGATGGCGCGGCTCACCTGTTGCAGATCGCGCACGCGGCGCAACGGCCTCAGGCTCAGCGCGACGCCTGCGAGCAATCCGCCGATCGCCGCCGCAAGCCCGCTCCACAGGAAGATCTGAAGGAAGCGGCTGCGCAGATAGGCGATCTGGCTGATGTCGCGGCCGATGAGGATGATATGGCCGCCCGCCGCCCGGAGCGCGAGCAGCCGGATCGGCCCGCGCACCCCCGGCCTCGCCGGCAGGTCGACAGGCTTGTCGAGCCTCACCCGCGCCGGCACGCGGATGTTGCCGGTCAGCCGCTGCCCGTCCGGACCGATGAGCGCGATGAAGTCCAGCCCCTGCACATTGCTGGCGATCTCCGCGCGTACCCGCTCCGGCAGTCGCGCGGCCGGGGCGGAGACGAGCCGCGCGCCGACCTCGCGCAGGATGAGATCGCTGCGCGCGGTCAGCTCGCTTACCGTCATGGTGTAGATCACCGCCAGCAGGATCACGATGCCGAGCGCGAAGACGAGGCCGAGCAGCGAGGCCAGCCGGAACGTGCTGGTGTGGCGGATATCGCGCAGGCGCAGCGGCTCAGACGGCATCGAGCCTGTAGCCTTCGCCCTTGATCGTGCTGATCGCCGACATGCGCCCGGGCCGATCCAGCTTGCGCCTGAGCCGGGCGATATGGACGTTGATCAGGTTGGCGCCCGGATCGAAATAATAGCCCCACACCTGTTCGAAGATCATCCGCCGGCTGACCACCTCGCCCATATTGCGAAGAAGGAATTCGAGCAGGCGGAATTCCATGTGGAGCAGCCGCACCGGCTCGCCATCCACCGCCACCTGGCGGCGAACCAGGTCCATCTCGATCCCGCCCGCGCGCAGCACCGTGGTGTCCGTCGGCGCCCGCCCCCGGCGCAGCAGCACCTCGATCCGTGCGATCATCTCGCCGGTGGCGAAGGGCTTGGTCAGATAATCGTCGCCGCCGCCGCGCAGCCCTTCGATGCGCTCGTCGACATCGCTGAGCGCGCTGATCATCAGCACCGGCACGTCGATGTGGCGCTGGCGCAGGCGTGCGACCAGCGCGAGGCCATCGAGGCCCGGCAGCATGCGATCGAGCGTGATCGTATCGAAGCTTTCATGGCAGGCGCGCTCCAGCGCCGCCGCGCCATCGGCGACATGGACGGGATGGTGACCATGGACTTTCAGCTCGGTGACGATCTCCTCCGCCGTGGAGGGATCGTCCTCAATGACAAGGATCCGGGCCATGGCACTGCATAGGCCCGAAATGGAGGCGAGGACCAGCGCCTTGCGGCGCGCGGCCCCCCCCCCGACCTCAACGGGTCACCGACGCCTCAGGCCCGATGCAACTCCGGCCAACCCGGGATGACGGCATAGCGGGCGAGAGTGGACAGCCTGCCTCCGGGGGAGTCGACGCGATCAAGCACTTTGACGTCGGTCGTCCACTGTTTCGGCGCGATATCGAAGAGCTGATATCCCCGCTGGTCGGCGTAAAGATCAATCTGGGGGTTGTTGCGTACGATATGCTCGAGCCCTTTCGTTCCGGCCCCGTTTCCGCCGGTCGCGACTGAGGTCGTCAGGAATTCGATCGCGACTTTCTCGCCGTCGGGCCGGCTGTCATCCGCGGGCAGCGCGCCGGCCATATGCTTGTGATGGTCCCCCGTGGCGATCACGACGTTCTTGAGATCATGGCGGCGGATCGTGTCGACAAGCCGCTGCCGGGCGGGGCGATAACCGTCCCACAGATCGGTGCCGTGCCGGGGCGTGGTGGCGCTGGCCGGGCGCAGGTCGATCGGCATGACGATGACCTGCTGCGCCACCAGGTTCCAGGTGGCGTCATTGCCGAGGCCGGCGTCGAGCCACGCCTCCTGCGCCTTGCCGAGCATGTCGGGCTGCATATGCGCCTCGGGCGGGCAATTGGCCTTGCCGCCATTGTCGCCGCAGGGCTGGTCCGATCGATAGGAGCGCGTATCCAGCACATGCATCCGCATCAGCCGGCCATAATCCAGCCGGCGATAGGCGGTGAGCCCGCCGGCGGTCGGGAACTGCGCCTTGCGCACCGGCATGTTCTCGTACCACGCCTGCAACGCGGCATAGCGGCGCAGCGCGAAGATCGCCGGGTCGGTGCCATCCTGATCGAAATCGCTCGCCCAGTTATTGTCGACCTCATGATCGTCGAACGAGGCGGCGAACGCGCAGGCGGCATGGGCGGCGATCAGATCGGGATCGCTCTTATATTGCGCGTAGCGGCGGCGGTAATCGTCGATGCTGTAGATTTCGGCGCCGGCATGCTGGCGCACCACTGTCGGATTGTTGCCGTTCTTCCCGAGCGGCGCGGTGCCGCCTTCGTAGATATAGTCGCCATAATGGAAGATCAGGTCCAGATCGGGCTCGGCAGCGAGGTGCCTCCAGGCATCGTAATAGCCCATCTCGTAATGCTGGCAGCCGGCGACGCCGATGCGCAGCCGGTCGACTGTGGCCCCCGGGGCGGGGGCGGTGCGGGCGGTGCCGACCTGGCTCACATCCGAGCCGGCCGTCGCGAAGCGATACCAGTAGCGCCTGTGCGGCTGCAGCCCGTCAACCTCGACATGAACGGAATGGCCGAGTTCGGGCAGCGCCATCGTCTCGCCGGTGCGGACGACGCGCGCGAAGCCGGCGTCCTCGGCGACCTCCCAGCGCACCGGCACATGGGCGGCCGGCATGCCGCCATGCTCGTCGAGCGGGCGCGGCGCCAGCCGGGTCCAGATGACGAAGCCGTCCGGCCAGGGATCGCCGGCCGCGACGCCCAGCGTGAACGGGTTGGCCCCGAGCGGCGCTGCGAACAGCGGCGAGCGCGACAGGCCGGCGAGCAGGGCGATGCCGCCTCCGGCCTTGATGAGCTGTCGGCGATCGAGTTTCAGCATGGCAAGCCCTCTGGTTGGCATGGGATCAGCGACCGGCGCGGCGCAGGAAGGCGGTGAGGCCGGCGGGGTCGTTGGTGAAGATCGCGTCGTCGCCGCGCGCGAGATACGCGCTCCAGCCCGCCTCATCGTCGACGACATCGGAAAATACCTGCACGCCGGCGTCGCGCAGCCGCTTCACGCCGGCGGCGTCGGCATCCTCCAGCCGCAGCAGCACGCAGCTCGCATGATGGGCCCGGGCCAGCGCCAGCGGGTCGGCCTTCTCACGCCACACGCCGAGCAGGCAGGTGCGCATGCGCGGGTTGATGGCATGCATCGCATCGATCGCCCGCCAGTCGAAGGATTGCAGCATGTAGCGATCTTCCAGCCGGTATTTGCGGATCAGCACATCGAGCTGCCGGGCGAAGGCGACCGGATCGACGCTGCCCTCGGAAGGCCCGGGCATCTTGATCTCGCCGAAGAACATCACTTTGGCCGGGGCGTAGCGCGCGAAGAAGGCGTCCGGCGTCGGCATGCGGGTGCCGGGCACCGCCTGCTGGCGGGGATAGATGGCGCGATGCTTCGCGCCGCAGTCGAACGTCTCGATCTGCGCGAGCGTCAGGCTGCGCACGGGCGCGGGCGCCACGCCGTCGGCGCTGCAGAAGCTCGCGTTGACGCTGGCGTCATGGGTGATGACGAGTTGGTCGTCGGCGGTCATCACCATGTCGAACTCGAGCATGTCGACGCCGAGGCGCAGCGCGTTGTCGAACGCCGGAATGGTGTTTTCCGGCATCAGGAGCGCGCCGCCGCGATGGGCGACGACCAGCGGCCGCCGCGCCGCCGGCGCCGCGGAGGCGACGAGCGCGGCGACGATCGCCGAGATCAGGGTGACGGCTCTCATCTGCATTCCTCCTCGTGGCGTCACGATCAGAAATCGACGTCGATCTTGGCAAAGAAATAGCGCCCGATCGCGTCGTAATAGGCATTGCCGCTATTGTTGCCGACTGTCTGGTGCGGTGTCGTCGGCGTATCCTGGAGGAAGAAGGGCGGTCGCTTGTCGCTCACATTCTTCACGCCGAGACTGAACGTATAGCGGTCGCTCGCGCGGATATTCAGTGTGACGTCATTGAGGAAATAGGCAGGAATGCGCGGGATTTCATATGTCTCGTCCGATTGGGCGGTAGCGCTATATTTGGCGGCGCTGATCATGCGGGTATTCACGCCGAGCGTAACCGGGCCCAGCGAATAGCTGGTCAGCAACGTGCCCTTGAAGCGCGGGTAATTCCACGCGCCGGAATTGTCGGTGCCCTTGCTGCCGACCTGGGAGATGGTGGTCTGCTCCAGGAGATAGGTGCCGCTGAGGCTCAGCCGCATCTGGCCGCGGCCGATCGGGAAACGGTAATTCGCCCCGACGTCGATGCCGCGTGCGCGCTGGCCGGCGAGGTTGGCATATTGCGCCTGGACATAATCGACCTCGCCGGTCGCGGGATCGCGGTGCACGAACTGGCAATAGGCCTCGTCCGGGCCGCCGGTGGCGTTTACGCAGCTTTCCATGAGCGTGGTGTAGGCGAGCGATGTGACGACGTTGTCGATCTTGATGTCCCAATAGTCGACGGTGAGATCGAACCCGCGCAGGAAGCGCGGCTGGATCACCGCGCCGATGGTGAGGGAGTTGGAAGTCTCCGGCGTCAGATCGGGATTGCCGCCGCTGAAGACGCGCGGCTGGTTGAGGTTGGGATTGGGCAGCGGCCCCGACCAGTTGGGCACCGTCGCCGCGCAATTGGCGGCGCGATCATTGTCCTGCGCGACCCGGCCGACCTGACAGGGATCGCTGATATGGCCCAGCGTGACCATGCTGATCGGCGAAAACAGCTCGCCGAAATTGGGCACGCGCACCGAATGGGAATAGGTGCCGCGCACGGTGAGGCCGGTCACCGGCTCCCACGCGCCGCCTGCCTTCCACGTGGTGGTGTCGGGATTGTCGTTATAGTGGGACCAGCGCACCGCGCCCTCGATCTCCAGCCGGCGCGCGAACGGCAGGTCGCGCAGCAGCGGGATCACCGCCTCGCCATAGGCCTCGGCGGTATCGCGGCGGTGATCGAGCGCGGGGTGGAGCGCCATGTCCATGCCCGGCGACCAGATGATGTCGGCGAGCTTGGCGGTGTCCGGATCGTCGCGGGTACGCAGCGTTTCGCGCCGCCACTCCACGCCGGCCGCGATCGAGATGTCGCCATAAGGCAGGCTGAACAGGCTGCCGTCGACGCTGGCGCCGCCGTTCACCATGGTATTCTTCGTGCGCTCGAACCGGTCTTTCTCGGCATAGTCGATCCATGCCTGGCTGGGGGGTTCGGTGGTGTAGAAGTTGAACGGCGCGCAGCCGGCTGCGCGCGCGGCCGGATCGCGGCAGACGATCTGGCCATCCAGCATGATCGCGTCGCGCGCCTTCAGCCACTCATCGCGCCCGACCGCGTTCTTGGTGGTGATGTTGTCGATCACCTGCCCGTAGCGAACGAAGCCCTGCCAGTTCAGCTTGCCCGTCAGCGCGCCGCCGACATCGGTGCCAAGGGTGATGGCGTCGCGCTTGTGCACCTCCCACGGCGTCGGCAGGTTGTTATAGTGGCGGTCGAACGAGATCTGGGTGAGCTTGTTGGCGACCATGAAGCTGCGCAGCGCATCGGGCAGATAGGGATCGGTCAGCCGCGCGATCTCGCCGGTGGTGCCGACACCATTGGTGCCCCACCAGTTGTTGGCGCGCGCGTCGTCGCGATATTGCGGCCACTCGGAATTGCCGCGGCTATAGCTGTGGGCATAGCCGAACACCGCGTTCCAGGTCACCGCCGGCGTCAGCTCGTAGGACAGATGCGAATAGCCCGACGCCCGCGCCGACCGTCCGCGCAGGAGCACCGAATCATAGATGCCGAAGGCGCTGTCCGGCCCGCCGTCCTGAACGCCGGTATCGCCGTTCGAGACCACCGAATAGCTGTTCTTGGGAATGGCGACGACCTGGCTGTCGATCAGCTGATACCATTGCCCGTTCTGGCTGCCGCACATGCCCGCCGTGCCGATGATGCAAAAGGTCGGGAAGTGCGAGCGGTAGAATTGATGATAGTCGATCAGGTAATTGTCGGGAATGCCGTCGTTCGGACCCGTGCTCTTCGGGTTGACCTGATAGACATAGCGCTTGCGTGTGCGGTCTAGCGTCGCCAGCGACCCGGTGTCGCTGTAATTGCCGCCGATCACGAAATGGCCGCGCCCGCCGCCGAAATCGAAGCCGGTGGCCAGCGACACGTCCGACTGGCGCGCATCCCCGCGGCTCGAGATACCGCTGGTCGCGGTGAGATGCAGGCCGGTCATCTCCTTCTTCATCACGATGTTGACGGCACCGGTCACGGCATCGGCGCCGTAGATCGCGGCGGCGCCGCCGGTCACCGTCTCGATCCGGTCGATCAGCGCGGTCGGGATGGTGTTGAGATCGACAGCCGAGGTCCGCGCGCCGCCCGACACCCAGCGATGTCCGTCCACCACCACCAGCGAGCGGTTGGCGCCCATCTGGCGCAGGTTGATGTTGGCGACGCCCTGGTCATATTCCTGGCCGAGCGAGTTCATCTCGCCGAGCCCGGGACCAACCGCCGGATTGAGAAGCAGCGCATCGTAGACCGTGTTACGCCCGAAATTCCGCGCATCCTCGGTGGTGATGACGCGGATCGGCATCGTCGATTGCAGCTCCGGCCGCGCGATGTGCGTGCCGGTGACGATGATGTCGCTGCCCGGATCGACGCTGATCTGCGCATGCGCGATCCCGCCTGCGAACAGACCAAGCGCGAGCGCGCAGCTCGCCACCCCCGCACGGAGCGGGCCACGGACCATGAACACTTGCAATCCCCCTGTTACGAACCTCGTTCGGGGGACAAGCCGTCGCAGCGATCCAAATCTTACATTGTTTTTTGTTGCACTTATATTGCAGCCACTCGCCCACCCGTTCGGACAATCAGAAATCAACTTCAATCCGCGTGAAGAAGGACCTGCCGATCGCATCGTAATAGGCCGCGCCGGTGGCGACACCTCCCGCGCCATGCGGCCCGGGCGCGGTGTCGCGCAGCGGCGCGAAAATCTGCGCGTCGGTGAGGTTTCGGATGCCCAGCGTCAGCCGCATCCTGTCGGCGGCGCGCACCTGGAGCATCAGATCAGCATAGAGATAGGCCGGCACATGGCCTGGATCGCGCGTCTCCGGCGAAGCATCGGTGACGCTATAGACGCTGCGGCTGATGAAGCGGCCGGTCAGCCCGAGGGTGACCCGGCCCAGCGCATAGCTGGCGGTTATCGTCGCGCGGAGGCGCGGGTAATTCCATTGGCCGGCATAATCCACGCCCGCGCCGCCGACCTGGGCGACGGTGGTCTGCGCGATCAGCCAGCTGCCACTGGCGCTCGCCCGGAACAACCCCGCGCCCAGCCTCGCCCGGTAACCGGCACCGAAGTCGACCCCGCTGGCATGCTGTGCGGCGAGGTTGGCATATTGCGCATGGACATAGTCGACGGTGCCGTCCGGATTGCGCCGGATGAACTGGCAGTAGACGGCATTGGGCTCACCCGGAGCATCGACGCAGCTATTGAGGATCGTCGTATAGGACAGCGAGGTAATGACATTGTTGATCCTGATGTTCCAATAGTCGATCGTCAGGGCGAGTCCCGGGAATGATTTCGGCTGGATCACCGCACCCGTGGTGAAGCTGTTCGATGTTTCGGACCCCACGTCGGGGTTGCCACCGCTATAGACCACCGGCGCGTTGAGATTCGGGTTCGGCAGCGGGAGGACGAGGCCGGGCAGCAGCGCCGCGCAATTGGCGGCGCGATTAACATTCTGCAGGATGGCGCCGGCCTGGCACGGGTCGCTGATATGCCCGTAGGTGGCATGTCCGACGGGCGAGAACAGTTCGCCGAAATTGGGCACCCGGACCGAGTGCGAGAACACCCCGCGCAAGGTGACGCCCTCCAGCGGCTGCCAGCTGCCGCCGAGCCGCCAGCTCTGCGTCCGCGGATTGTCGCTGTAGCGCGACACGCGATAAGCGCCTTCGATCGCGAGCCGGCGGGCAAAGCGCAGGTCGCGCAGCAAAGGGATCTCGGCCTCGCCATAGGCCTCCATCGTATCGCGCGCGGCATCGAGCGCCGGGTGGAAAGCGTAATCCGCGCCCGGTGAGATAATGATGTCGGCAAGCTTCGCCGTGTCCGCATCGTCCCGCGTGTGCAGCGTCTCGCGCCGCCGTTCCACCCCTGCCGCGATCGAGACATCGCCATAGGGCAGGCGAAGCACATTGCCTTCGATCGCGCCGCCGGCAGTGAGCAGCGCGTTCTTGTTCCACTCGTGCCGGATGTTCTCGATATAGGCGAGCAGCGCCGGGCTGTACGGCTCGACGCTGAAGAAATCGAGCGGAACGCAACCCCTCGCCCGCGCCGCCGCGTCGCGGCATTCGATCTGTCCGCTGACCGGGTCGGCGACGGCATCGCGCGCCTGCAACCATTCGGCCTTGCCCACCATGTTGGTGGTGGTGATGCGATCGATCGTCTGGCCGTAGCGCCAGAACGCCGACCAGCGCAGTCCTTCGACGACCACGCCGTCGATCGCGCTGCCCAGCGTCACATTGTCGCGCCGATGGATTTCATAGGCCTGGGGCAGGTTGAAATAGCTGCGCGCGAGCGGCAGCGCGGTCAGCCCGCGATCGAGCATGAACCGGCGGATGGCATCCGGCAGATAGGGGTTGGCGAGTGTCGCGACCTCGCCGGTGGTGCCACCCCACCAATTGGCCGGCCGCGCATCGGTGCGTACTTCGGGCCATTCGGGAATCGCACGCGTATAGCTGTGCGCGTAGTTGAAGGTCGCGCTCCAGCCGAGCGCCGGCGACAGCTGATAGGCGAGGTGGGCGTAGACCGACGCGCGTTCGGAGGCATTGCGCAGCAGGTGGTTCTCGAAACCGGTGGTCACCGGGCCGCCATCGCCGGTGCCGGTCTCACCGGGCGTGACCGGCGTGTCGTAAGCGACCGGCACGATCCTGCCCTGACGATATTGGTACCATTGATTGCCGACATAGAAGCTCGGCACCGGGCTGCGATAGAAGGAGCCGTAATTGCTGGCGACGACATTGTCGGGAATGCCGTCGGCGGGGCCGGTATTGGCCGGATTGGCATAATAGGTCTGCCGGCGATCGAAGCGGTCCGCCCACCGCAGCGGCGCGCGGCGCACGTGATCGGCACCGATGACGAACTGTCCGCCCCCGCCGCCGAAACGCACCCCTCCGGTCGCCGACTGGTTCGACTGGGCGGCGTCACCCCGGGCCGATATCCCGTTCGTCGCCGACAGATGCAGCCCGGTGATGTCCTTCTTCATGATGACGTTGACGGCGCCGGTCACCGCGTCGGCGCCATAGATCGCCGCCGCCCCGCCCGTCACCACCTCGAGCCGCTCGATCATCGCGCTCGGGATGGTGTTGAGGTCGACGGCGGAAATGCGCGCGCCGCCCGAAACCCAGCGCCGCCCGTCGACCAGCACAAGCGAGCGGTTATTGCCCATGCCGCGCAGATTGATGTTGGCGACGCCGGTGTCATATTCCTGGCCCTGCGAGTTGGACTCGCCGAGGCCGGGCGCGATCGCCGGATCGAGCAGCAGCACCTCGTAAGCGCTGTCCCGTCCGAAATCCCGGGCGTCGTCCATACGCGCGACGCGGATCGGCATCGCCGCGCGCAACTCGGGACGGGCGATATGGCTGCCGGTGACGACGATGCTCTCGTCGACGGCGGCGGCGTGGCCGGTGGGCATGCCGACGGCACCGGCGCGATGCCGCAGCGCCGCCGGCGGCGGGCCGGCCGCCCGCCGCCCGCCCGGTGGTTCGCCGCGGACGATCAGGAAGGTGTCGCCGTGCCGTCGATAGGTCAGCCCCGAGCCGCGCAGCAGCCGGTCGAGCGCTGCCTCCGGGGTCGTCGCCGAGCGGATGGCGGGCCCCGCCTTGCCGCGCGACAGCGCCGGATCGACGAGAATCTCAATGCCCGCCACGCGCGACAGCGCGGTCAGCGACGTGGAGAGATCGGCCGCCGGCAGATCGAGCCCGGCGTGCGCCTGCGCCGCAATCGGCACCGCCAGCGCCGCCAGCGCGGCGCCGCCCGCCCTGCTCCACCCCCGCCACCGCCACATCCCGGCCATTCCCCCTCGACCTAGAGGCGCGGCGGCGTGCCGGACAAGATGATCGCGCCAGCGACCCGCGTGACGTGGAAGGCGTGGATGACGGCGAGATTGTCGAGCTGCCGCGCCGGGTCGGTCAGGCGAATGCGGCCGCTCACCCGCAGGCGGCCGAGCGCGGCATCCTCGATGCGGATCGGCAGCGGCGAGGCGCTTTCCAGATCGTCGATCACCCGCGATAGCGGCGCGTCGCGATATTCCGCCCATTCGTGCCGCCAGCGGGCGATGTCGCCGGCTTGCACGGGGCGGATCGGCCCGAAGCCCCTGTCGTCCAGCGTCGCCGCCTGGTCCGCCGCAAGGTCCAGCCGCGCGCGCGCCCAGCCCCTCGCCGCGAACCGCACGGCGCCCGCTTCGACGGTGACGCGGATTGCGCCGGGCTTGGTGGCGACCTCGAAGCGGGTGCCGAGATCGGTGATCCCGGCGCCGCCGGCCTCGATGCGGAACGGGCGGCGTGCATCATGCGCGACATCGGCGAACACCGTGCCGCCGCTCAGTTCGACGACGCGGTCATGGCGGGTGTAGCGGACGCGCAGTTCGGCGCCGCCGGCCAGCGTCAGGCGGGTGCCGTCGTCCAGCGCGATCTCGCGGAGCATGCCGGGCGCGACCGCGAAATGCGCGGGCCGGGCGATCAGCAGCTCGGCCGAGGGCCACGCCGCATAGCTGCCGGCCAGCATCAGCACGGCAGCCCCGACGCCCGCCAGCGCCGCGCGCCGCCCCTGCCGGCGCCGGGCATAGCCTTCCAGCGCCTCATCGAGGCCGGCGCCGTTGAACCGCTGCCACATCGTCTCGAACAGGGCGCGGCGGCGCGGCGCGCCCGCCAGCCAGGCGTTGAAGCCGGCCTCGTCGAACGGCTCGTCGCTCATCCGCCGGGCGACCCATTGCGCCGCCTCCCACTCGATCGCGTCAGTCTCTGATCGGTCCGCCACGCTTCTCGATCTTCTCGATGGCCATATGCAGATCGAGCACGGCGCGGGCGATATGCGTGTCGACGGCGGCGGGGGAAATGCCCAGAGCTTCGGCCACCTGCTTCGACGATTGCCCCTCGACGCGGCGGCGGAAAAATACCTCGCGCCGGAGCCTGGGCATCGCCTTGACGAGGGCGGCGACGATCGCGAGCAACTGACGCTGCTCGATGCGCTGGTGAATGGCGGGCTGGCTACAGGGAAGATCGTCGGTCAGCGCGACGAACTGGCGGCGGCCGGCGCGGCGGAAATAATCCCGCGTCAGATCCAGCGAGATACGGCGGAGCAACGCGGTGACATTGGCGATCGGCGTGTTGGGCTTCTCGCGATAGACCAGCAGCCGGACAATGGCCTCTTGCACAATGTCTTCGCGCACCGCCGCATCGTCGACCCGCCGCCCCAGATAGCGCAGCAGATCGACGCGGTAGCCGCTCCATTCGTAAGTTTCGAGTCGCATCGGAGCGGATGTCTAGGGTCGGGATGTGACACCAAGGTTTCGGTCAGCCAGTCGCAACCGGGTGAACGCGTGCCGTCATGTGCACCCCCGATTGCCGGAAGCCGATCGCGCAACCCGCCGAGCGCCATGTTGAACTCCGACCCCCAAGGGATCGGTTGTCGCTGCCATGGCATCGGCTACAAGGCGAGCGGTGCGGCCGGATAGCTCCCAAGGTCTCGAAGCCCTTTATCGCGTCCATCGCGCCGCGCTGCAGCGCTTCCTCATCGCCCGCACGGGCGATCCGAATGAAGCGGAGGAGATCCTCCAGGATGTCTGGATCAGGCTCGGCCACGCGGCACAGGCGCCGATCGCCAATGGCCGGGCCTATCTGTTCCGCATGGCCCAGAACCTCGTCGTCGACCGCCTGCGGGAGAAGCAGCGCCGGATGCGGCGCGAACGGATCTGGCTCGACGACCTTTCCGGGACGGCTCGAACAGAGCCCGCCGATGCCTCGCCCAATGCCGAGCAGCTGATCCTCGACCGCGAGGAGACCACCCGGCTGCTGTCCACGGTCGAGACGCTGCCCGACGGCGCGCGCCGCGTGTTCGAGCTGCACAAGGTGGAAGGGCTGAGCCACGCCGAGGTGGCGATGCGGCTCGGCATCTCCAGGAGCGGCGTGGAGAAGCATATGGCGGTCGCCATAAAATATCTCCGCCGCGCGCTGCTGGACTGAGGTAGGCTCGCATGCGTGACGTCCAACATCGCATTATGATTTTGCAAGAAAGCCCATCGCCATGACGGCGCGGTCGGAGATCAGCGAACGGCTGCTGGACGAGGCTCTGGCCTGGCATCACGCGCTCGCGCGCGATGACGCGAACTGGGAAGACTATACGCTGTGGCTGGAGGCTGATCCGCTGCACCGCCGGGCCTTTGACGAGGTCGCCCTCACCGACCGCATCGTGAACGAGCGCGCCGGCGATCTTCGTGCATCGGCGCCGGTCGTGCAGGAGGAGCCCGACCGCCGGGCCGGGCTGTCGCGGCGGGTGTGGCTCTATGGGTCGATGGCGGCGGCCATCGCGCTCGCCCTCGGCGTTCCCGCCTTCTGGCCGCAGCAGACGCAGGCCGACGCCGTCTATACGACCGCGCCGGGCGAGACCAAGCACATCGCCATGGCGCAGGGCATCAATGTCGATCTCGCCCCGGCCTCTCAGCTCGTGTTGCGCGACAGCGATCCGACGCAGCTGGAGCTGACCCGGGGCGACGCCTATTTCGAGGTCGCGCACGATCCCCGCCGCACCTTGTCGATAACCGCCGGCCGCTATGCCGTCAGCGACATCGGCACGCGCTTCGGGCTGAACCTGTCCGGCGACGCGGTGATGCTCGCCGTCGCGGAGGGCCATGTTTCGATCGCGCCCGCAGGCGGTGCCGCAACCCGCGTCTCCGCCGGCCAGCAGCTCATCGCCCGCAACGGCAGCGACGCCGCCCGGCTGGGCCCGGTGCAGGCGGGGGATGTGGGCAGCTGGCGCGGCGGCAGGCTTGTCTATAGCAACGCGCCGCTCAGCATCGTCGCGGCGGACATTGCGCGCTATTCCGGCAAGGCGATCACGGTGGATCCGGCGATCGGTGATCGGCCGTTCTCGGGAGTATTGGCCATTGGCGATGGTTCGAGACTTCTGGCTAACCTCTCGGATCTCATGGCGATCTCCTATCAGGAGAAGGGCGGCAGCGTTCGCATCATGGCTGCTCCCCTGCGCTGAGCTCTTCCTGCCGGTCACTCCGGCCCGGGCGCGGGAGCCACAGTTCGCGCTCTCCATTCCCGCCGGACCCATCGGTGGATCGCTCTCGGCCCTGTCGCAGGCGACCGGCGCCTCGGTCGGCATGGCGGGCGCGCTGCCACAATTCCACGCCCCACCGCTGCGGGGATCGATGGGCGTCGCAGCGGCGCTGCGTCGACTGCTCGCCGGCAGCGGCTGGCGCGCGGTGCAGGTCGGCGCATCCGCCTATCGCATCGAGCGCGCACCCCAGACGGCACGGCGGCCCGCCACTCCGGAGGCAAGGGAGCCGGCCGAAGCCATCGTGCCCGGCCCGCCGCTCACGCCGGACATCGTCGTTACCGGCCAGAAACGCGCCCTACTCCTGCAGGACGTGGCGATGTCGGTGTCGATCGTGCCGCTCGACGGGCAGGTTTCCAGCCGGTTTGCCACGAGCAGCCGCGACCTCTCCCTTTCGGTGGAAGGGCTCGCCGTCACCAATCTCGGTCCGGGCCGCAACCGGCAATTCATCCGCGGCGTCGCCGACAGCCCGTTCAACGGCCCCAGCCAGTCCACGGTCGCGGTACAGCTGGACGAGGTACGCATCACCTTCGACGCCCCCGATCCCGACATCCGCCTCGTCGACATGGAGCGCGTCGAGATTCTCAAGGGCCCGCAGGGCCCGCTCTACGGCTCCGGCGCGCTCGGCGGCATCTATCACATGGTGTCTCGCAAGCCCGATCTCACCGCCACCAGCGGCAGCATGCGCATCATCAGCGAGGCGGTCGAACATGGCAGCCCCGGCGCGGGCGGCGAAGCCGTGCTCAACCTGCCGCTGGTGGCGGACAGCCTGGCCGTGCGCGGCGTCGGCTATGTCACCCGCTCCGGCGGCTGGATCGACAATCTCGGCCGCAACCGCAACGCCAATGTCACGCAATCCTCGGGCGGACGGCTGGCCGCGCGCTGGCAGCCCGACCCCGACTGGACGATCGATCTCTCCGGCGTGGTGCAGAACATGAACTCGAAGGACAGCCAATATGTCACCGCGTCCGACGAGACGGTGCATCGCAACGCCCGCGTGCCCGAGCCGACCGATAACGACTTCAAATCCGCCGCCGCGACGATCCAGGGCAGGATTGGCGCGTTCGATCTGCTCGCCACGACCAGCTACGTCGACCACCGCGTCGGCTATCAGCTGGATTCCAGCGACGCCTCGGAACAGTTTGGCTTGCGTGGGCAATCCACCTATCGCGACGATCGCAAATACACGATCCTCAACCACGAGCTGCGCCTGTCGCCAGCCGGCTCGTCGCTCTGGCTGGCCGGCCTGTCCTTCATGCAGGCGCGCAGCCACAACGAGGCGAGCATGAGTTCGGCGATGACGACGGTGGCGGTCGAATCCCTCGATCGCAAGATCACCGAGTTCGCCGCCTTCGGCGAGCTGACAATGCCCCTGATCGCCGCTGTAAAGGCGACGGCGGGCGCGCGCCTGTTCCGCTCGATCGCCGAGGACGAGGCCGTCGAGCAGGCGGGCGGATCCTCCGATCGCATCGTGAAGACGTTTCTCTCGCCGAGCCTTGCCGTCTCCTGGACGCCGGGCAAGCGCAGCATCCTCTATCTTCGCTATGCCCGTGGGCTGCGGCCGGGCGGGCTGGCGCCGCTCGGCCAGTCTGTGTCGCGACGGTTCGATTCCGACGAGCTCGGTACGTTCGATCTCGGCATCCGCCACACGCTGCCCGGCAGCAGCCTGTCGCTCGGCGCCAGCCTCTTCCATACGAGCTGGAGCCACATCCAGTCGGACTATCTGCTGCCCAACGGCCTTATCTCCACCCGGAATGCCGGCAAGGGCCGCATTTATGGCATCGAGACGACGGCAGAGTGGCGGCCGCTCACCGGCGTCACGCTCTCGGCCGGCGGCAGCTATCTTCATGCCCGGCTGGTCAGCACCGAAGCGGGACTGGAGGTCGACGACCGCCGCCTGCCCATCGCCCCGGATGCGACCGGGCGGCTGGCCGCGCAATATGATTTTGCACTCGGCAGCTGGGCGACGAGCCTGTCCGCCCAGGCCAATTATGTCGGCCGCTCGCGTCTCACCTTCGACGAGAATCTCGATCGTGAGATGGGCAATTACACCACCGCCTCGCTTGCCGCCTTCCTCAGGCGCAACCGCGTGACGATTGGCGCGCGGATCGACAATCTGCTCGATGTGAAGGGCGACAGTTTCGCCTTCGGCAACCCCTTCTCGATCGCGCGGGCGCCGCAATATACGCCGCTGCGCCCGCGCACCTTCACCCTCTCGCTCGCTCGCACCTGGTAGAGCGGGCGCGACTGGCGTCTCGCCGCGCCTGCCCTCAGCCCGGCCAGCTCGGCACGCCGCTCCGCCCCCAAAGAAAATTTCGAGCGACCGACTGCGGTGGGGCGACGCCGTGCCGTCTTGCGCCGATGCGTATCGGCTTTCTCTTCAATCATGATCAGATCCATCAGGTTGCGCACAGCCTGCCGATCGCCCTCGCTCTCGCCCGAATGGGCACGGGCGCGGAGATCATTCTGGCGACGACCAACGCCCGGCTCCAGGCCGAGGTCACCCGGCTCGCCGGCCCCGCCCTTGCGGGCGCCGTCAGGCTCCAGCCGCTCACGCTTCGGCGGCGCGGGAGCCGCCTGCTGGCCGCGGCTGGCGGATCAATCATTCCGGCCGCGAAGCTGCTCGTCTATCGCGACAATCTGGAGTTCTTCCGGTCGCTCGACATCCTCGTCGTCGCCGAGAAGACTTCGCTGGTCCTCAAAAGCCGCTACGGCCTCGATCGTCTGAAGATCGTCCATACGCGCCACGGCGCCGGCGATCGCGCGATCGGTTTCAACGCCGCCAGCGCCGGGTTCGACCATATCCTCGTCTCCGGCGCGAAGATCCGCGACCGGCTGATCCGCGACGCCGGGGCCGATCCTGACCGCATCAGCATCGTCGGCTATCCCAAGTTCGACATGCAGGATCCGATCGCCACGCACGGCCTGATGAATGACGGCAGGCCGATCGTTCTCTACAACCCCCATGTCTCCCCACATCTGTCATCCTGGTACAAGATGGGGCGCGCCATCCTCGACTGGTTCGCGCAGCATGACGACTATCAGCTGATCTTCGCGCCCCACGTCATGCTCTTCGAGCGGCCGTTCGTGGTGACCATCGACAAGCTCAGGATCGATCGGCCTGGCCGCATCGAGGAGCGCTACCTGCGCGCGCCCAACATCCACATCGACCTCGGCAGCCGCGCCTCGACGACCATGGCCTATACCAACCGCGCCGACATCTATCTCGGCGACGTCAGCAGTCAGGTCTACGAGTTCCTCCGCCGTCCGCGACCGTGCGTTTTCGTGGACGCGCACCGGACCGACTGGGCGCGCGATGCGAACTACCTCCATTGGTCCACGGGGCCGGTGATCGGCAATGTGGCAGAGCTGGAACAGGCGCTTGCCGAGTCTCGCCGGGATCATGCCGCCCGCTTCGCGCCGATCCAGGACACGCTGTTCCGTCACAGCTTCGATCTCACCGATGAGGCGTCCTCGGATCGCGCGGCCCGCGTCATCGCCCGGCTCGCGGGCTTCGACCACAGCGGCTGGCGCGCCGACGCGCTGGAGCAGACCGCGGCATGATGCGCATCGCTTATGTGATCAACTCGGTCGAAGGCGGCGGCGCCGCAGCACCGGTGCCGGCGATCGCCCGCGTTCTCCAGCAGAACGGCGCCGAGGTGCTGATCCTCGCGCTGACCGGGCGCAACCGGCGCGGCCTCCCCCCGATGGAAGCGGCCGGGCTCGACGTCCGCGTGCGGCCGGATGGAGAGAGCGACCATCGCGCCGCCCTGCAATGGCTTACCGAGCAGGCATCAGGCTGGAAGGCCGATCTGGTCTGGACCTCGCTGACGCGCGCGACCTTGCTCGGGCAGATCGCCGGCCGGCGCCTTGGCCTGCCGGTGGTGAGCTGGCAGCATAATGCCTGGCTGAGGCCGGCCAACCGCCTGCTGCTCCGCCTGCGCCAGCGGCATTCAGCGCTGTGGGTCGCCGATTCCGAATGCGTCGCGGCGCTGACCCGGCAGCGCCTCGGCATCGCGGACGAGCGGCTGGTGACCTGGCCATTGTTCGCCGCCGACGAGGCCGTTCCCCCTGCCCGGCGCTGGCGCCCGGGCGAGACGGTGCGCATCGGCAGCCTCGGGCGGCTGCACCCGGCGAAGGGCTATGATGTGCTCATCGAGGCGCTGGCGATCCTGCGTACCCATCGTTTCCGGCCGGCGGCGTCGTTCGAGCTGCTCATCGCTGGCGACGGCGCCGAGCGCGAACGGCTCGCGGCGGCGATCGATAACGCCGGGCTCGACACTGTCCGTCTGGTCGGCTTCCAGCCCGATCCGCGCGCCTTCCTTGCGGGGCTTCATCTCTACGTGCAGCCGTCGCGCCGCGAGGGCCTGTGCATCGCCGTGCACGAGGCGATGGAGGCCGGCCTGCCCGTCATCGGCGCGGCGGTCGGCGAGATGCCCTGGACGATCCGGCCGCGCGAGACCGGGCTGGTCGTTGCCCCCGGCGACGCGGAAGGGCTGGCCTTCGCGCTTGCCGAATGCCTCTCGATGCCGGAGGCGCTGGCGGAGATGGGTGCTGCCGCCCGGGTGCGCGTGCTGGAGAAATTCGGCAGGCATCATTTTGAGGCGGTCGGGGCCGCGATCATGCGTCGCCTCGCCGCCGCCACCTCAGCAGCAGGACCAAGGTCGGCGGCAGCGTAAGCGCCAGCCGACGCATCGATTTCATCGAAGGCGGATCATGGACGGCCAGGTCAGCCTTTTCTATTGCATGCAATTAAATAGGTGATGCATACAAGACTTCGGGGGTGGCGCGCGTCGTGCATGCCGCCGAGGAATTCGAGCAATGGCATCGCCGCAGCTGATCGGATGGGTCGCCCAGAACATCCTGCCGCACGAGCCGCGCCTGCGCGCGTGGCTGGCGGCCGCCTTCTCGGCGGTGGAGGTCGACGACGTCATCCAGGAGTCCTATTGCCGGATCGCCGCGCTCGACCATGTCGAGCATATTCAGGACCCGCGCCAATATCTGTTTCGCACTGCGCGCAATGTCGTGCTGGAGCAGGCCCGGCGCAGCCGCGTGGTGAGTTTCCAGACAATCAGCGGCATCGCCGATCTGGAGCGGGCGATGCCGCTCGACATGATTTCGCCCGAGCGCATGCTGGCCGGCCGCCGCACGCTGGCGCGGGTGGAACAGCTCATCTCCGCGCTGCCCGAGCGCGGGCGCCGCATCTTCCGGCTGCGCAAGATCGAGGGCCTGTCGCAGAAGGAAATCGCCGCCAGGCTTGGCATCTCCGAATCGATCGTAGAGAACGAGGTGTTGCGGGGCCTGCGCCGCATCCTCCTGTCGATGACGGAGGAGGAACGGGCGGAGATGCCCATGCGCCGGCCAAGAGGTGGAAGGCATGAGCGGCGAGCCGTCGTCCAGGATTGATGAGGACGCGTGCGGCTGGGTTGCGCGGATGGATCGCGGCCTCACCTCGGGTGAGGAGGCGGCGCTGGCGACGTGGCTGGCGAGCGACGATCGCAAGCGCGGCGCGCTGTTGCGGGCGCAGGCGGCGTTTCGCCTGCTCGATCGTGCTCGCGCCCTGCGCGTCGATGCCGGCGAGGCAGAGGCCGGGCCGGTGGATGAGCACCCCCATAGCCGCCGCGCGCTGCTCGGGCTCGGCGGCGGCATGGCGGCGCTGCTGGCGCTCGGCGCAGTCTGGCGGGTCCGGCCACGTGGCCAGCACATCGCCACCGGTGTCGGCGAAATCCGCCGCCTGCCGCTCGAGGACGGCTCCCTCGCCGTGGTCAACAGCGACAGCAGCGTGCGCGTCGCGTTTAGCGCGGGCGGCCGCGAGGTCGAGCTGGTCAAGGGCGAGGCGTGGTTCGAGGTCGCCCACAACAAGGCACGGCCGTTCACCGTGGCCGCGGGCGCGGCGCGGGTGCGGGCGGTCGGCACCGCCTTCGACGTGCGTCGCCATCGCGATCGTTCGGAAATCGTCGTCACCGATGGAGTGGTGAAGATCTGGTCGACGCGCGATGCCGCCGCGCCGACGCTGGTCGCCGCCGGCCACCGCGCCGTGCTGTGGCACGGTGTGGATGGCGCGGCGCGGGTCGCGGTGCGCGCGGTCGATCCCGAACAGCCGCTCGCCTGGCGGGACGGGCAGATCATCCTCGACGACATGACGCTGGCGGCGGCAGCCGACGAGTTCAATCGCTACAATAAGATGACGCTCGTAATCGATCCGGCGATCGGCGGACGGCGGATGATCGGCTCCTTTCGCACCAACGACGTCGACGGCTTTGTCGAGGCGGCCGCTCTCCTTGTCGGCGGCCGTGTGGCAAGAGCCGGCAACATCATTCGCATCGTGCCGGCGCCACCACCCTGAAGGAAATCCCGACGACCTTCATCTTCCTAGGTGCGCGACGTGAGATCGCGTCAACACAGGGGAGAGGGTGATGCGCGCTTACGGGCTGCTGCTTTTGGGCCAGGTATCCGTCTTGAGCATCGCGGCGGTTCATGCCGCGCCGGCCGCCGCCGCCGACGTGGCGATGCGCAACTTCAACGTACCGGCGCAGCCCGCCCGTGCCGCCGTCCTCCAGTTCGCGCGCCAGGCCGGCATTCAGGTGCTGGTGTCGAGCGCGGACGCGGAGGGGGTGACGTCGGGCAGCGTGACCGGCGGGCACAGCGTGGAGGAAGGGCTGCACCAGCTCATCGCGCCGGGCAGCCTGCGGCTCGTCTCCTTCGACGGCAGGACTGCCGTGCTCGCGCGCCGCAGCATTGTGCAGAACGAGGCGCCAAGCGGCCCGGCCCGGCCTGCCGCAGCTGCGCGCGTGCAGGCGCCGAATTCCCCCGCCACAGCGGCACCGCCCGCCGACGCCCCCGATGCCGGTGCGGTGTCCGGCGATGCCGGGGGCGAGATCGTGGTCACCGGCTCGCGTATCCAGAACGGCAACAACCTGCCGACGCCGGTGACGGTCGTCTCCACGCAGCAATTGCAAGCGACGACACCGACGAGCATTCCGGACGGCCTCAACCGCCTGCCCCAGTTCAACGCCGGGCAGCAGACGCCCAACAACTCGGTCAACGCCAACGGTCGCGGCTTCGGCGCCCCCGGCAATTTCCTCAACCTGCGCTCATTGGGTGCGATCCGCACGCTGATCCTGCAGGACGGCAATCGCGTGCCCGGCACCTTCTACGACACGACCGTCGATACCAACATGCTGCCGCAGCTGCTGATCCAGCGTGTGGAGGTGGTCACCGGCGGCGCGTCGGCGGTCTATGGCTCGGACGCGGTGACGGGCGTCGTCAACTTCATCACCGACAACAAGTTCACCGGCATCAAGGGCCTCGCCCAGGGCGGCATCTCAAAATATGGCGATGCCAAGTCGGTGCGCGTCGGCGTCGCCTATGGCGTCAATGTCGGCGACCGCGGCCATTTCGAGGCGAGCGCCGAGTTCTACAAACGCAACGGCGTCGACGACACCGCGTCGCGCCCCTATGGCCGGCTTTATCCGGCGGTGGTCGGCGCCGGCACCTCGGCCAATCCGTATCGCCTCGTCTATGGCGCGCGGCAGAGCAACGCCGCGCCCGGCGGGCTCGTCATGACCGGGCCGTTCGCCGGCATGCAGTTCCTGAGCGACGGTTCGCTGGCGCCGTTCAACCCGGGCACGCCGACCGTCACCGCCAATGCCGCGATCGGCGGCGACGGCGGCTATGTCCACAATGAATATCTGTTGAGCGACCTGCGCACTGCCCAGGGGTTCGCCCGCTTCGACTATGATCTGACCGACGACGTCCATTTCTACGTTCAAGGGCGTTACGCCTCGAACCGCACCTATGCGGCGAGCCAGATCTACACCAACATCTCCAACGCCAACGCCGCCAATCCGACCAGTTCGGCCGGCTCCTATCCGCTGTGGATCTATAGCGACAATGCCTTTCTCAGCGCCGCCCAGCAGGCGACGCTGGCGACCAGCGGCACGTCCAGCTTCGCCGTCAATCGCTTCGACAATGATCTGATGCGCCAGCTCGCGCTGGAGCTGAAGACCCGCGCCGGCGCCGCCACCGTCGGCCTCAACGGTACGTTGCTCGGGGACTATGCCTGGGATTTCCACTATACGCATGGCGAGAACCGCTCGCGCTACACCTCGCTCAACAACGTCAACTCGGCCAATTTCTTCGCCGCCGCCGATGCGGTGCGCGACCCGGCCACCGGCAACATCGTCTGCCGGGTGACGCTGTCCGCGCCCGGCGCCTTCCCCGGCTGCGCGCCGATAAACCTGTTCGGCCAGGACCGCGCCTCGGCGGCGGCGCAGGATTTCATCTTCGACGACACCTGGTGGGTCGCCAGGAACAGCATGGACGATTTCGGCGCCAACCTCACCGGCACGGTGTTCGAGGGGTGGGCCGGGCCGATCAAGGCGGCGATCGGCGGCCAATATCGCCACCAGTCGCTGAAGGTGACGACCAGCACCCCGGACCCGACGTTCAATCCGCAATATCTGCGGCTGGGTGCGGCCGGCAATTCGCTGCCCGGCTCCTATCCCGCATCGAACCTGCGCTACTTCAAGGAAGTCCAGTCCGGCGCCACCGGCGGCGAGAATATCTACGAGGCCAATATCGAGGCGGACGTGCCGCTGCTGCGCGATCTGCCGTTCGTGCAGCTGCTCACCTTCAACGGCGCCTATCGCTATGCCAGATATGAGGCGAGCGGCAATGGCGGCGTCGATACCAGCTTCTCGGCCAGCACGTGGAAGCTCGGGCTCGAATGGACGGTGATCGACGGAGTGCGGGTGCGTGCCACCCGCTCGCGCGAATTCCGCGCGCCGACCCTGTGGGACCTCTATCAGGCACAGATCATCAGCGCGTCGGGTGTCACCGATCCGCTGACCAATGTTGCCGCCCAGCTCAACACCGTCACCGGCGGCAATCCGGAGCTGCGTCCGGAAATCGCCAAGAACATCACCGCCGGCGTGGTGGTGACGCCGCGTTTCTTCCCCGGCTTCAGCCTGTCGGTCGATTATTACAATGTGAAGATCGACAATGCGATCGGCTCGGTCAGCGGTCTCAACCCGATCGTGCAGAATCTCTGCCTCGCCTCGGACGGTTCCTCGCCCTATTGCCAGCTGGTCGTCCGGCCGATCTCCTATAACGACAAGTCGGCGGCGAACTTCCCGACGCTCAACTATTCGCTCAACCAGAATATCGCTCGCGTCCAGGCCAAGGGTATCGACGTCGAGGCCAATTATCGCCTCAACCTCGAGAGCGCCGGCGCGCTGATGCTGCGCGCATTGTGGACGCACCAGCCCGTCACCAGGACGCAGACGATCCCCGGCGCGCTCATCACCAATGCCTCCGGCACCCAGGCCGTGCCGCGCGACAAGGTAAACATGTCGGTGAATTATCGGCTCGGTGATTTCTCGCTCGATCTGATGGAGCGTTTCTATTCGTCGGTGCACCAGAATGCCAATGCGACGCTGGTCTACGACATTCCCGATGTGCCGGCCTATTGGCAGACCGACGTCAACCTCGCCTATGATTTCAAGGTCGGGGGCGGCAGCGTCACCGCCTTCCTCAACGTCAACAACCTGTTCAACGCCAAGGGCGGCATCTTCCAGGATCCCGGCTATACGGGCAGCATCGGCCTGCGCTACCCGACGGTGAATTATGCCGATATCATCGGCCGCTACTTCACCGGCGGCATCCGCTTCAACTTCTGAGCCGGGCGGCGCGGCCACGCAAAAAGGGGGGGGCGCGCCCTCGCCCCCCTTTTGCATAGTTTCTCCGCACAATGCGCCATGCGCGCGCTCCGGCAGGCCGCAAGTCGTCCCGGGGAGGTCGTATCGCCGCACCGACAGGCCCGGTGCATGAATATCAGAATCTCCCCTGCAGCAAGATGCCGATCACGCGCGGCTCTCCGAACTGGCTCTCCTGGCGGATGTTCCGGTAGGTGTAGCCTAAGTTGCGCGCGTCAAAGAGATTGCGCGCCGTCACGAACGCGCCGTAGCGATCATTCTGCCAGCCGATCTTGCCGTTGACGAAGGCGTAGCCGGGGAGCTGGCGCTCCGTCTGGTCCAGCACGCTTTCATAGGCGGCGCTGCGGTAGCTGACATTGGCGTCGGCGGTCCAGCCGCGCGGATGCTGCCAGCTCACCCCGCCAGCCAGCGTCCAGCGCGGCGCGAAGGGAAACTCCTCGCCGGACAGATTGCCGCCACCGCGATCACTGATGTCGAGCTCCTTGAAACGGGTCTTGGAATAGCCGGCCGAGGCATAGAGGTCCCACGTCCGGCTCGGGCGATAGCGCAGCTCCAGCTCCCCGCCCCAGACCCGCGACGACCCGGCATTGATCGTCTCATAGTCATAGCGGTTGGAGGAGAGCTGGGCATTCACCTGCTGGTCCTTCCAGTCGATGTAGAACATGTTCGCGTTGACCGAGAGCCTGCGGTCCAGCCACAGGCTGCGCAGCGCCAGTTCGTAGTTCCAGGTGAATTCCGGCCGATAGGTATAGAGCGCGCCACGCCCGGGATTGACGCCGCTGCCGCCCGAGCGATAGCCGCGCTGCACGGTGGCCGCGACCGAGGCATCGTCGCTGAACTCGTAGGTGAGCCCGGCCTTGGGCAGGAAGGCGTCGAAATTGGTGGTCGCCGGCGGCGAGAAGGCGTTGGCGGCGGACAGCTGCGCGTCGATCAGCCCATTGATCATGCGGATCGTCGGCGCGAGCGGGCCGAACGCGGCCGGATCGGGCAGCGGCGTGGCGAGAGTGACGGCATTGTTGTTGGCGCGCACCTGCCGCTCATGATCATAGCGGAAGCCGGCGCGCAGCTTGAGGCGCGGCAGGACATCCCATGTCGCGTCGCCGAACAGGGCGAGATTGCGCACGGTCTGCGGATAGAATTGGTTGGTGTCGATCACCAGCTCCGCCGGATAAAAGCCGCTGATCGTATCGGGCAGGCCAAGGTCTTGGACCGGGCGCAGCTTGAACACGCTGTGCGAACGGTCGCGCTTGTTGTCGAGGTGCGAATAATAGCCGCCGAGCAGCGCATCGAAGCGATCGGTATCGAGGTTCAGGCGCACTTCCTGCGTGAAGGTGCGCTGGTCCTGCCGGAAATCGCCATAGGCGCTGTCCTCGGGCAGGTCGTCGCCGTCATAAACGGTCGCGGTGCGGATACGGTTGAAGGTGCTGACCGCATTGATGCTGAGTGCCGAGGTGAGTGCGTAGCTGGCGTCGAGCGTGCCGATATCGGTGCGGGTGCGATCGGTAGTCGGGCGGTTGCCGAGCGTGATGCGGTGGTTGAAGGCACCCGGATAATCGTCGAACGAATAGGCCACGCCGTTGCTGTGGACATCGTGGAGATAGCCGGCGACCAGCCTGAACCCGGGCAGCGCCGCCGGCGTGACGAGCAGCTTGGCGCGGATATTGTCGCCGTCGCGGAAACCGGCGCGCGTGTCGCCGAGCGTCTCGTTGGTGACATAGCCTTTTTTGCGAAGATGCTCGCCGGCGATGCGGAAGGCGATCTCGTTGGCGACGATCGGCCCGCCTAGGGCGGCGCCGAAGCGGCGCTCCCCGCCGGTATCGGTCAGGATCGCGCGCGCCCGGCCGCTCCAGTCGAAGCCCGGCGCCGTGGTGCGCAGGATGACGGAGCCGGCGAGCGCATTGCGCCCCTGCAATGTCGACTGCGGTCCGCGCAGCACCTCCACCGCCTCCAGGTCCCACAGGTCGAGCGGCCCCTGCAAAGCCGCGCGCGGCAACGGTGAACCGTCGAGATAGACGGTGGCGAGATCGCCCGTGCCGACGCCGGTGACATTGTCGTTGGCGATGCCGCGAATGGTGAAGCCCTGGTCATCGAACGTCGTCGAGACGTTCGCCGTGCGGCGGAAGAGATCGAAGACGTTGGTGAGGTTCTCACGCTCGATATCCTCCCTGGTGAAGACGCGCACCGAGGTCGGCGTCTTCTGGATGGATCGGTCGGTCTTCTCCCCGGTGACGATGATGTCCGCCGGCTCCTCGGGCGGGGCGGCGGTGGCGGCAGGCTGCGCATGACCCGGCGTGGCGGCGGTAGAGGCGAGCAAGGCGACAAGGACGCCGACGGTGGCCGATCGAAGCTGCATGGAAATTCCCCCCTGGGCTGATGGCGCCGTTAGGCGGACAGCTATTGCGAGTCAATGTCATTAGCGATAAGAGCCGTCGAAAGGGGTTTCGGGGTGATATTCGTGCTGATCATCGGGGCATTGGTGCTGACGTTCGGCGCCGTCTTCGCCGCGCAAATCGCATGGCGGCGCCGTCAGGGGCGCTGGCTGATCGGCTCGATCGGCCTCTTCGGGCTGGCCACGATCCTGTGGATCGCCGGCTTCCGGGCCGAGATCGGCGTGTCCCTGGCAGTCGAGAGCGGGTCGCTGGTGGCGCTGGTCTTCATCCTCGCCACGGCCGAGCGGCGTCCGGGCCGAGAGGTCAGGGAGCGGGCCGTCGCGCCCACGCCGCTGGCGCCCGGCCATCGGCAGCGCGGCCTGCTCAGGGGCATGACGGCGGCGCTGCTCGGCCTGTTCGCCGCGATCGCGGCGGGAATGGCCTTCGCGCTCGCCGCGCCGCTGGCGGAGCAGACCCGGCTGATCATCGCCGGCCTGCTCGTGCCCTCGTTGTGGGCGCTGGCGATCCTCTGGGCGCTGGCGGCGACGCGGCTGTGGCTGCCTGTCGCCGGGCTGGCGCTGATCGGCACGGTCGGCTGCGCCGTGGCGATGCTTCCGAGGGGCTGACATCATGAAGCTGGCCATCCCGCGCGCATTCACCCGCGCCCTGCTCGATGCCCATTCGACACTCGGCATCGTCTTTGCGGCGCTGTTCTATCTGGTCTGTTTCAGCGGCACCGTGGCGGTGCTCGCCGATGAGTTCGCGCAATGGGAGCGGCCCGATGCGCCGCGCGTCACCAGCGCCAGCGACGCCGCCCTGATCCGCGCTGCCGCCGAAGGTTATGCCCGCGCCCGCGCGGGCGGCAGCAAGGTCGAGACGCTGATCGTCACGGCGCCGAGCGACCTGCTGCCGCGAATGTCGGTCACCGCCTATGACGGCAGGGACGAGCGGACATGGAGCGTGGATGCAGCGGGCCATGTGCTGCCGCCGGCATCCGCGCCCTGGGCCGAATTCGTGCGCGAGCACCATCACAGCTTCAACATCCCCGATCCCTTCGGCCGCTATCTGGTCGGGATCATCGGCACGGTGCTGATCGCCAGCCTGATTTCAGGGCTGCTCGCCCATCGCCGCATCATCCGCGATGCCTTCCGGCTACGGCGGGGTGGCGCGCCGCGTCTCGCCGCGGCCGACCTGCACAACCGGCTCGGCGTCTGGGGGCTGCCGTTCCACCTTATCGTCGCGCTTACCGGGTCGCTGCTCGGGCTGGCCGGGCTGATCATCGGCGTGCTGGCACTGGTCGCCTTTCAGGGGGACCAGCAGAAGGCGATCGCCGCGCTCACCGGCCCCGGCCCGACCGCCGACCGGCGCGCGGCCCCGCTGCCCGACATGCGGCCGATGCTGGCGACGATCGCCGCGCGCTCGCCCGGAGCGCCCGTGACGAGCGTGCTGTTCCTGCAGGCGGGCACGCGCGGCCAGATCGTCAGTCTCACCACTGCCGAGCCGGCGCACCTCGCCCGCAACGAGGGCTGGACCTTCTCGCCCGAGGGACGCCTGCTGGCCAAGGCGGGGTTCACCGATGGCGGCGTCGGCATGCGCATCTATGGCATGATCACGCCGCTTCACTACGGCACCTATGGCGGGCTGCCGCTCAAGCTCATCTATGTCCTCCTGGGCAGCGGCCTGACCACGATCATCGCAAGCGGCATGTCGGTCTGGTTCCACCGCCGTCGCGAACAGGGCCGACCGGCCCCTCTTGGCGAGCGGCTTTGGGAAGCGTTGGTTTGGGCACAGCCGGCCGCCTACGCGGCTTCCGCGATCGGCGTCCTGCTGCTCGGATGGCCGCCATTACCGCTTTTCTGGGGCACGCTCGTCGGGGCGTTGGCCCTGTCGAACGTCCTCCCGGATCGCCGCATGGTCCGACAGGTGCTTCGCGCTGCGAGCGGCGGTCTTATGATCCTTGCCGCTACCGCCCATGCCCCGAGCCTCGGGGCGGGCTGGCTGGGCGTCGGCATCGACCTGGTCGCGGCGCTCCTTGGCGTGGCGCTCCTCTACCGCTCGGTCCGCGCCGGCCCGTTGCCAGGATGTCGCGCGGAAAGACGGCGGTCAGATGGTCGATCAGCGGGCGGACCGATGGAGGCAGGTCCTACCGGATGGTGAAGACCGGATGCACCACCCCTGTCCCCCCGCAACCACTTGGGCACAGACGTGATCGGGCAGGACCGCGACGCCCGGCCCGGCGATCGACATTCGCGCGCTCGTCGCCGACGGGCGTGCCGACCCGGCCCTCGATATGTCGCCCGATTCAGCAATTGTGGCGGTAGGCCTTCCCGGACGAAGCGACGCCTTGGTCGTTCCAGAGAACGTGTCGGTCGCTCAGGGATAGGCAAGCCAACACAAGGTCAACATGTCGACGACGATCCTTTGGCGATGTCGCTGGGCAAAAAGGGGTGTGAGGATGTTGATCGACAGTCACGAAGCCGGGCGGAAACCGGCGCTCGGCCGGCGGGGTTACGCAGGCGTGGCGTTCGCCGCGGCGATGGCGCTGCCGACGGCCGCGCACGCGGTCGACCAGCCGATCCGGGGCTATATCGCCTCGTCCGTCACTGCCGGCGCGACGGCGATCTATGCGCTGGAGGATTCGAACGGCGCGAGCGGGTTCGGCGCCCAGCCGCGCGGCGTGTCGGGGTCCAGCGAGACGCCGATCGGCAACTATCCCCACCAGGGCGCGGCGAATGGCGCCGCGAATGTCACGACGGCTCATAATGGCTCGGTCGGCGCGTCCGCGCAGGCGACGGGCTATGGCGGCGGCTCCGGCGCCTCCAGCCACCTCGTCTACGACATCCGCGTCATCGGCGAGGATCGGCCCGAGGGCGTGCCCTACACCATCTCCGCCTTCGGCTATGCCGACAGCACCGGCCAGTTCGATCAGGACTACGGCTTCGGCCACGCGAGGCGACGTTCGAGATCGGCGGCCTGCCGAAGCCGGGCGGCGGCTTCGAGGTGATCAAGGTGCAGGCGTGGTCCGGCTTCCAGGGTGCTCAGGGCTATGTGCCGATCAACTTCAGCCAGACGGTCATGCTGCCGACCAATCGCGACATCACGATCAGCCTGAACGTGCTGGCCACTGCCGGCGCCGGCACCAACAGCCAGTGCGACCTTCCCGGCGTGAACTGTGCGACGAGCACCACCGCCTTCCTCGATCCCTATTTCGTGATCGATCCGGCGTTCGCGGCGGATTATGTGCTGGCCGCGCCGTTCCTGCTGGAAGCGCCCGACACGCCGCCGCCGGGCTCGGCCGTGCCTGAGCCGGCGACCTGGGCGATGATGATCGCGGGTTTTGGCCTCACCGGCGCTGCAATGCGTCGCCGGCAGACCGCACTCACCGCTTGAGGTGGGGAAGGCCCCAACGCGGGGCCTCCCCTCGCGCCTCGGACGGAACGGCTAAACCGGCCGATGTGGATGAGCAGGTCGTCGGGCCGTTGCAGCGAATTCGTACATGCCTCGTGGCTTATGCACCGGTTTGTATCCGGCACATCACTTGAGAGACATAATCGCCTCAAGGAAAAAGCTGCGCCGCGACCAACGCCTCAAAAGCTACCATTGTCAGCGATAATTCATCGTACGATGCGCTGGCAGCTCGAAATCAGGAGCGCTCATGTTCACGAAGATTGGCCTGTCAGCCATGTTGCTCGTTGCTACCCCCGTCTCGGCGCAACTCGCTCCCGGCGTTCATATGCCAGCTGAGATCGGGGCGGCCTATGGCCGATTGGGAAAAGCCATGATGGCCCACGATGCTCCCGGCGTGCGGGGGGTTTGGGCCGAGGACTTCGTCGTGAATTCGCCAGACAATATTGTGCTGCGCCGCGAGGAGGTGATCGCGGTGATGGAGAGCGACTTCCTCGACTATAAGGACTTTCACAAGCACATCACCTTCGTCGGCGAGAAGCCCGAGGTCACAATTGTCATGGGCTATGACACAATGGTCCCGATCAAGGGGCCCGGCGCTGGCAAGCAGGTGATGCGGCCCTTCACCGATGTCTGGGCCAGACGGAGTGCAGGCTGGCAGCTGATCGCACGCCAGGCCACTATCGCCGACGCGCGATAAGCGACTGAGCCACCGCCATGGGCGATGCAAATTCAGGCCGCGGCCGCCGGGAACCTTCCGATGCAGACGGGCGCGGCTCTCCCGGAGTAGCCTATTCCCCGTGTTGAAGGGACGCTGACGGCAGCCTGCGCCTCTGCTAGGCTGATTATGACGCTGGTCAGGGAGCATGGGCATGTCGCTTCGCATCAATTCCGTGGCGCCGAATTTCACGGCCGAAACCACCGAGGGCAGGATCGATTTCCACGAATGGATCGGCGACGGCTATGCGATCCTCTTCTCCCACCCGAAGGATTTCACGCCGGTCTGCACGACCGAACTCGGCTATATGGCCAAGCTCAAGCCCGAATTCGATGCCCGCAACACGAAGATCATCGGCCTCAGCGTCGATCCGGTCGACAATCATGCCCGCTGGGCCGACGACATCGCCGAGACGCAGGGCACCGCCCCCAATTTCCCGATGATCGGCGACACCGATCTCGCCGTCTCCAAGCTCTACAACATGCTGCCGGAGGAGATTGAAGGCGGCTCGGACGGCCGCACCGCGGCCGACAACGCCACGGTCCGCACCGTGTTCGTCATCGGCCCGGACAAGCGCATCAAGCTGATGCTCAGCTATCCGATGACCACCGGACGCAATTTTGACGAGATCCTGCGCGTGCTGGATTCGATCCAGCTCACCGCCAGGCATCGCGTCGCCACCCCGGTCAACTGGCGGGACGGCGACAAGGTGATCATCGCCGGCTCCGTCTCCGACGATGAGGCGAAGACGCTTTATCCGAACGGGTGGGAGGCGCCGCGCCCCTATCTGCGCCTCGTCCCCCAGCCCGAATAAGGCGATGCTTTTCGAAGCCTTCGCCGCGGGTGGCTGCCGCTCCTACATATTGGGATGCGAAGCATCGCGCGCGGCGGTGCTGATCGATCCTGAACTCAGCCTCGCCGATCATTATCGCGGCCATCTGCTCCAGAACGCGCTGACGCTGCGCTACATCGTCGACACCCACACCCACGCCGATCATTTCTCGGCCAGCCGGCAGCTGGGCGCGACGCTCGGCGTGCCGGTGGTGATGCACCGGCAGGCGGCAGCGCCCTATGCCGATCTCCGCCTCGACGACGGCGACATGCTGATCGCCGGCGCGCTCAAGCTGACGGCCATGCACACGCCGGGCCACACCGGCGATTCCATGTGCCTGGTGATGGCCGATCGGGTGTTCACCGGCGACACGCTGCTGATCGGCGGCACCGGACGCACCGACCTGCCCTCGGGCGACCCTCACGCGCTCTACGAGAGCCTGTTCCAAAAGCTGCTCCGCCTGCCCGGCGACACGCGCGTCTATCCGGCGCATGATTATAAGGACCGCGAGCATTCCACCATCGCCGACGAGATCGCCGCCAATCCCCGCCTTCAGAAGACGGAGCGCGCCGAGTTTGTGGCGATGATGCGCGATCTCGATCTCGCCGCCCCCACCCACCTCACCGAGGCGCTGCGCACCAATATGAGCGGCGGCAAGACGGTGGCCCAGCTCCTCGCCGAGGCGGCCGCCCGCGTTCCATTCATGGCCATGGAGGAGCTGGATGCGCGGCTCGGCGCCAATAGCGGCGGCGATCTGGTCGTCCTCGATCTGCGTGAGAAGGAGGCGTTTGCCGCCGGCCACATCTCCGGCGCCCGCCACCTTCCGCGCGGCCAGCTCGAATTGCGCGTCAACAGCGAGCTACCCGATCCCACGGTCCGCATCGTCACCTGCTGCGAGTTCGGTAAGATCTCCACGCTCGCCGCCGCTACGCTGCGTGAGCTTGGCTATCTGCGTGCCACAGCGCTCGACGGCGGCATCGCCGCCTGGCGCACGGCGGGCTATTCGCTGGAGGCAGAGGCGCCGGCCGTTCCACGTCCCTCGTCATCCTGACCGCGCCGGAGCGGCCGGATCGCATACCGCGTTCGCGAGACGAACGGTCGCCTTCCATCTCCGTAGCGGTCATTCGCGTCAGGCTCAGTGAAAGAGCGGCCCTCGGCCGGGAAGGACCATGAGCGACCACATATCAGCAGCGTTTGGGCTGCTCGCTTCGTCTGCAACTGGGCGCGAGCAGCCGCCCCGGCCGATTCCGATGCCAGGTGACCGGTCCGGGATGGGAAGCGGTCAGCCCGCCTTCGGGCCTCCTGGGCCGAGAACTGGACGTCTTGTTGCTGATCGGAAGCGCAGCGCTTTATCCACTCGCCGTTAAATCAAGGGATCACGCCGTTGCGCCGGAATGTCGTCTCCACGATCCGGGAGAGGTCGCGCGCCCTGGCGAGGTCAGCCTCGCCCTCGGCGTTCCTTCCCTTGCCGATCAGGGCGAGGCCGCGGCCGTAATGCATGGCAGCCTCCGTTTCATAGCGGGCGGGCATTTTCTTCAGCCCCTCGTTATAGGCGGCGATCGCCTCGTCAAATCGCCTCATCCGCAACAACACGAAGCCAAGACTGTCCTGCGTCGCCTCCGAAGCCTGCAAGGCCAGGGAGGCCCGGCAATCCGCCAGCGCCTGATCCAGCGCGAAATTCGCGACCGCTGCTTCATAGCAAAGACTATTCAACATGCTGGCGCCCTTGTCCTTTTCGCCGCGTACCTCCGCGAAAAGCTTGGTGGCGCCCTGCTTGTCACCGCTGCGTGCGAGCACGCGGGCGATCGTGATTTGGGTCCAGGGGCGTTCCATGGGCGGGGAAAGGTCCCTCAGCTTCTTGTATAAATCCAGCGCGCCCGGATAATCTCCTGCATTCTCGCGCAAGGCGGCGAGGCGTGACAACGCGGCCGGCGCGTCGGGCTTGATCGCGAGCGCCGTCTCGACATCGGCAACAGCCTTGTCACGTTGGTCCGCCGGCCAGATCGCGGACCGCGCCGTCCAGATAGACGGATCATCCGGAGTTTTCGCGACCAGCCCGTCATAGAGGCGCGCGGCATCCGCCGTCCGCCCGCCATTGCTGAACATTTCGGCGGCAAGCCTGATCGCCCTGGGATCATCGGGATAGGCGGCGAGCAGCGCATCGCCCTCGGCCGCCGCCTTCTCCCGGCCATCGCGGTGGAGCCTGGCGAGATATCGGGCAGAATAGGCCTGAACAAATTGGGTGGGATCCAGTTTGAGGGCCTGATCATAATCGCCAAGCGCGCCGTCGATATCGCCCGTGCGGAATTTCGCCGCCCCGCGCGAACCGACGAGCCATGCATCGCCGGGAGTCGCCGCGATCGCCTTGTCAAGAATCGGTAACGCCGCGGCGTAATCGTTCATCCCGATCAACACGCCGGCCGCGATCCTCAATCCCGCCCGGTCATCCGGCTTGTCGGCGAGGATTTTGTCGCTCTTTTCCTTGGCCGCGGCGAACTCGCCTCTCGCCAGAAAGACCTGCGCCTGCCCGGCAAGGGCCGGCACATTATTCGTGTCCAGCTTCAGCGCCTGCGTATAGGCGTCGAGCGCATCCTGCCAGCGCTTCTGCCGTCCGAACGATTCTCCTCGCAGCACGTAACCGGCGGCATCTTTCGGTGTCTCCGCCTGGAAGGCCGCTTCGTCGCCATCGGTGGGGCGATAGGCTTGCGGGGGGCGAAGATAGATCGTGACATCCGCCATCGCGCGCAGCGCCTTTTCCGCCTCGGCGGCTTCGGCGGCGGGGAATTCGGGGACAAGGCTGCGCGTTTCCGCCGTCATGTGGATCACGCCGTCCCGCATCGTCATCCGGCGCAGGAAATGTCGTCCGGCGACGGTGCGATCCTCGTCGCCTGCCAGCTTGCCCGTAAAATCCCGCCCCCCGCGCGGCAGGATGACCTCCTCCTCGTCGCGGGTGAAGGATGGATAGTTTACCGCGAATGGCGCGTCCTTATAGGGCCCATCGGCGCGGGTGAAATCGGCGCGCCAGCCGAACGTGGCTCCGTTCACTTCATGGCCCGGCAAGCTCCTGCTGACCCACCAGTCCATCCGGTCGGTGCCGTCCATCACCATGGTCTCTTCGCCCGTCGCCTTGTCATAGCTGGCGGAGACCCTGGCTGGCGTGATGCTGTCGTACCGACCTCGAAAATAGTCGCGCAGCGCCTGATCGCGCGCGGCAGGCGTGAGATTGGCGAGACTGATCGAGGTGCCGAAGGCGAGGTCCCCCGTCATCACCACCTCGACATGCGCCTTTGCCGGCGCATAGAGTCCGGCCGAGGCGTCCAGCTTCACGATGGAGCGCGTATCCGGCACGTCCGCGGGCGGCGGCATCAGCCGCTCCAGCGTTGCGCCCCTGGCCCTGAGCGGCAGCACCCAGCCGAACGCCGGCACGCGCAGCCGCGCCAGCGACGTGTCGCCCATGCGCGTGCCGTCCAGCCAATAGGCCTTGCCGGCGATGGTCGCGCGAACGAGCACGTGGTTGAAGGCGCCGACCCCCGGCAGCCGCTCGTCCATGCCGTCGCCGAGGATCACATTGGCGGCCACCGGCTCGGCCTGGATGCCGAGGCCGTCGAGCAGCGCCAGCAGCAGCGCCGTCTTGGCCTTGCAATCGCCATAGCGGCGCTGCCAGGTCGCGTCCGCGCTCGCCGGCACGAGATTGCCGTCGTTGAGGCTGATGGCGACATAGCGCACCTGATCCTGCGCCAGCTCCAGCGCCGCCTCGGCCTGCTTCACGGGATCGTTGGAAGCGGCGCGGATGCGCGCGACCTCGGCCTTGAGCGGGGAGGCAGCGTCAAGCGTCCGTGCCTTGGTGAAGAGCGGGGCGAACAGGGCCGCCACCTCTTCCCAGGAGCGAAAATCGCTGAACGACAGTAGGCGACCGAGTTGGAAACGCGCCGGTGCGCCCGCCGGCGACACGAGGGGCTGCACATCGGCGACATCCAGCGTCAGCCGTTGCCCGACCACCTTGGGCGTGGCGGGCAGGTCGGTCGGGCGCCAGCGCATCGGCTGGCCTTTGTCCCACTGGGCGGAAAGGTGGAAGGCACGGATGGGCACCCCCGCCCCGCCGATCAGCATGCGCTCCCCATGGCCGGCGAGCACCGGATCGCGCCGCTCCAGCGTATAGGCTATGTCGATCGTGTCGCCGACCTCCAGCGCCTCCGGCTGCATCGTCGCGGTCAGCACCCCATCGAGCGCCGCCAGTTCGAGGTTGTTCTCGCGGCGCAGGATCGTGAAATCCTCGGGCTTGACCGCCAGCTCGCGTGTCTGGCCCTGGTGGATCACGCGGATATGATGGACCGTGAGCACATCGCTGTCCGGACGCCAGACGAGACTGAGGGCGTTGGATGCCGCCAGCCCTTGCGGCGTCTGGATACGCGAGACGCTATGCACATAGATCGCGGTGCCACCGGCCCTGAAATTGAGCTGCTGGTCGAGCAGCAATATGCGAATTGCCGCATCGTCACCGGGCACACCGGCAGGTGTGGCAATGGCTTGCACCCAGTCAGGAGCCGGCGCGAGCAACAACTTGTCCGCGGCGGACGCACTGGCTGGCGATACAAGCACGGCCACCAGTCCGAACAGTGGTCCGGCCAAACGCATCGACATTGCCCCTTCCTTCGCGTCCACGTCGCGATGATCCCCCGGGCTCTAAGACCGATCAAAGCCATGCGTTCAAGAGATAGATCGACGGTTTCGGGGCTATCTACAAAGTATGCGCTTTTTCTGGTCGCCTTGGATGCCCGTGCTCGGTTCGGGGTGGGAAGCGGACATTCACGCGGCGGCGGATCGCAGCAACGCCCAAAGCGACGAGGGCGCCCAGGTGGATGAGCAGGGTGAAGACAAACAGGCCAAAAGCGACGAGCAACGTATCGCCCTGGATACTGTCACCGTCCGGCACGCCAGCAGCAGGGAACGGGGACCGATCCCCCTGGGCGGACAAGGGTGAGGGCTCCGGGAATGACAGGAGATAATTTACGATCCAGCGCACTTCGAAACCGATGGGTACGGCAATCAGAACCGTTGGTAGAATGAGAGTGTCAGCTATCGGCCTATAGCTGATATTTGCTCCGCCTGGCTGGAACCGCGGCTATCCGCCCAGCAGCGGACGTTCCCCGCTGTTACAGGTGTCTCGTCAGGCTCCGTCGCACTTAGTCCTTGCGGAGGAGGAACAGGCGCGCCTTGTCAGTCCGTGGATCGTCGTGAAGGCGCCACGAGAAGCCCGCCTTCTCGAACAGAGACATCAGGTAAGGTTGCGTAAAACCCAACTCCATCCAACCTCGAAGCCGCATCACGGCAACGTTCTGCCAGTCCAGTCTAATGCCCCAGTCGTAGGGAAGTAGGGCCTGGCCCTTCGGGACGATCGGTTCCCCTGCCAATATCAGACGACCTCCCGCCTTCAGCATGCCATGAAGGCGCGGTATCAGATCTCGGAAGTTGAACGCATGGTGAAAGCTCTCGTAGAAGAGGATAAGATCATAGGCGCAGTCATGACCTGCGGGATTGAACCCAAAAAGTCCCTTATAAGCATGGAGATCGACGTCATACTGACCCGCCGATGCTTCTACAGCCTGGCAAAAGCCCTGATCAACATCAACAGTATCGACTTTCGCACCTAGTCGGGCGAATGCGAGTGCATTGCGGCCGAAGCCGGCACCGTATTCCAGGACTCTGTCACCCTCCCGAATGCCGCTGTGGAGCAAGATGTTCCCCATAGCCAGCACGTGTGGCGCAGCTTCGTCGGCTCGCCCGGTGGAATAGAAGCTTGGTCGTCGGAGGAAATCCATGGTTAGAACCTCCGGCGACTCCTCGCACGTAACTGGATCGTAACTGCTCCGCAGCGTGATCTCGCTCCAGAGGCGCAGCTGTTGCCTAGCATAATCAGCGGTCTCGACATCCAGAGAAGGGTCGAACCACTCCGGCAACTCCAATACGCTGTTTCCAAACTCGCCATGTCGAGCAGGCTGGAGAAACACCTCAACAGCCTTATCGAGATCGGCAATGCTTAGTCGCCTAACAGCTTCCTCCTCCGCCGGAGCGATTTGGCCATCAGCGGGGGCCTGAACGTTGGCTCGGAGGATGTGCGACCTGAGACCTCCTCCGACGCGTCTCCATAGGGCAGTTCGCGTAACAGGCACCGATCGCTCCAGCGCATCTTCGTGGGAAGCCTAGATGCCCGAGCCATCAGCCGAGGTGAAGCGAGATATGTGCCTGACAGGGGGACAAGCGTTGCGCATCTCGAGCCGAGACTGCCTGAAAGCGGCACGTCCGCATTTCGTCGATGATAGACGTCCAGCCGTTAAGCGTTATCGTTCCTCGCCGCTTTGGCTGCTCGGTCCGCCAGGCCCGTCGAGAGCGCCCCGGACGCGCTTTCCGTCGAACGACTGAAATGGAGCGCCGGGCTGCCTGCTGCGTAGGTCACATCAGCTTCGTGTGGAAGCTGGCAACTAACCCTTCACAGTACAGAGCGCCCCTTGCCTTTGCCACCATTTCGGACCCTTTCGTCAGGCTTTGCAACCTCGGCGGGTTGACCGGGCGCCTGTCGGCAGGCGAGCCTTCTCTGCTCGAAATGGGGAGTCGATTATGCGCATCATGCTTTCGATCAGCGCCTTGTTGGCGACCGTCGCGGCGGCTCCGGCCTTTGCGGCTTGTTCCGTTTCATCGGATGTCGGCGCGGCCGTCAAGGAGGTGGGCGCATCCACCACCGAGGGCGCGCAGATCGTCGTCTCGATGAGCATGATGCCGAAGCTGTTGCGCATCGACTATAAGAGCGCTGCAAAGAGGCCCGAATGCGATCTGGGCCCATTGGCCGCAGGCGATGCCCGATATGAACTCTGGGGTGAGGACAAGCCTTCTCGCGAACGCAGGGCCATTCCCAAGGCAAAGGGCGCGCCGATCGCGCTCGTCATTCCCGTCACCGATATCATCAAGGCCATCGAGGCATCCCGCGCCGGAAAGCCCGGCACGGTGGAAGGCTATCTGCTCGCGACCATCACCGCGTCCGATCTCACCGGCTGGCGCTTCTATACCGGCATGCCCAGTCCGGAGACGCTGCGACACGACATGGCAGAGGTGTTGGCGGGAGGCGCCAGCCCGATCTTCCGCAACGGCACTGACGGGAACACATCGTTGTTCGTTCATAAGGGCTGACCGCGATGCCGTCGTTCCTCTCTCCTCGCGGTCGCGGCCGCGGAAATGGTCTCGTTGACCAGCTCAACGGCGATGGCCCGTTTCCGACCTTCCAGCAGCGCGTATGCCAGGCCAGCCGGCGATTCCATCCGACCCGGGTTACCCCGTCCCACCGTACCGACATGCGGCTCATCGGCACGGCCTTGGGCATTGCGGCGTGGCGGGGCGACCGCACCGGGAGCACCACTGTCACCGATACCTGCCAACGGGCAACAGCAATCTCAACCCGCCTACAGTTACGACAATTCGACCGGATCGTCGCGGCGACGAACGCCAATGGCCTCTACAATATGTCCACCGGGCGCCGCCATCGGGCGCCCTGACCCTATCGGACCGGTCGCGGTCGCGATCACCAAGGGCCGCCAATTAAGTACGCTAAGGGGCGGGCGCGATACTACAGTGTCATTCTGGCCCGTTGCGATCTTATCTCGGCAGCCATAGACCGCCCCGACGACGGCGTGTGTCCCGACGGCATGGAGAGAGCAATGCAGGTGTCCGAAGAAATAATTCGCGATGTTTATCGCGGTCTCCTCGGCCGGGAGCCTGAAAATGAGGACGTCGTCCGCATGCATGCGGCGAGCGGCCGCACGCTAGCTGAGACCCTGGCCTCCGCGCTTCAGTCAGAGGAGTTTCGAAGCCGTTTCCGCGCTCCTGGCGATCCGGCGCGGATCGGGCGCCACCTCGAAGCTCGAGAAAACCGCGTCGAGGTGGACTGCACGCCGGATCAGGAGCAGGCTATGTTCGAGAGGATCGCTCGCCATTGGCAGTCATTCGGCGAGACTGAACCATATTGGTCGGTTCTCACAAATCCCCTGTTTTTCAAGGACACGCTTCCCGAACACATCGACGGATTCTTCGAGCACGGGCGATCGGATGTAGAGAGAAGCCTGAATTATCTGCGCCGTGCGGATCTGGCTTGCGAGCATGTCGAGCGAGCGCTTGATTTCGGTTGCGGTGTGGGCCGCCTTACCGTGGCCCTGGCCCGCTATGCAAATACTGTCGTCGGGGTCGACATATCGCCAGGTCATCTTCGTGAAGCCGAGAAGTCCGCCGCCCGCTTCGGAATCGACAATGCCCAATTTCGACTGATTTCGAACGTCGCCGATCTCGATACGATTGGCAATTTCGATCTCATCGTCAGCAGGATCGTGCTCCAGCACAATCCACCCCCCGTGATGGCTGCTCTCTATCGTAAGCTGTTGGGCTGCTTGCGGCCCCGCGGCATGGCCGTAGTCCAGATGCCGACTTACATTGCCGGCCAGTCGTTCGCGGTGGCGCCCTATCTGTCGGGTCCTGAGGAGCCAATGGAGATGAACGCGCTGCCGCAGCACGAGATATTTAGCATCATCGAAGCATCCGGGTGCAGGGTCATCGAGGTGCGGGAATGTTCTCATCTCGGCGACGTGGACGGGATTTCGCACACCTTTGCGGTGCAACGGCGGGCTTAGCCCTGCCCGTGCACTAATGCCGGCGGGTTGGACGGACAGACAGCGGGAGGGATGATCGCGCACCCCGAGCGACGATTCGAGAATTGTACAGCGCATGCATGAGGACCAGGAAAGCGGAGGACCGCCCGGCGAGGCTGACAGGGGGTTCTATGGCCGATGGGCACCTGCGCGCCCCCTCCAGATTACACGTCGAGCCAGTAGACACGCTGCGGGCCGCGGGGGCGTCTAGCTGTACTCCCCGGCGCCGCAGAGACGAGGCCGGACGAAACTCGTCCGCAACCGTTGGGACCGAAAGCACCGACGTGCTGACGGAAGCTGCCATCGATCGAATCGAGGTGAAACGGCCGTAAAGATCCTTCGAGCCGCCGAGGAACAGGGTGAACGAATACCAGGTCTCAGGACTCACGGCGCAGCCGCTGAATGACTGGCTTGGGCCGCGAGGCCGGCCGGCCAGCTTATACCTCGAACTGTCTAGCCGCTTTCGGCCCCGGAAGCCGACCGGCGGCTTCCGGGCAGCGCAGCATAAAAACCCACCCTTGGTTCGCTCCGTTACCGAAGCGCGGCGATCACGACCTCGGCGAGGGGCGCTGACGACTGCGGATTCTGACCGGTCAGCAGATTGCCGTCCTTGACGACATGGGCGCGCCAGTTCGGACCTTGCTCGAACATACCACCACGTTCACGCAGCGCGTCGGCCAACAGCCACGGCGCGTTCTCCGCCGTCCCGAACTCGATCTCCTCCTCGTTGCTGAGCGCGGTCATCTTGCGGCCCGCAAAAGGCCAGCGGCCATTCTCATCCCGGGCCGCCAGAAATGCTGCCGGGCCATGGCAAACTGCGGCGATGATCTTGGAGTCCCGGGAGGACTCGACCAAGATACGGCCCATATCGGGGTCTTTGTACAGATCCTCCACCGGGCCGTGCCCGCCGGGGACGACGATCGCATCATATTCGGCGGTCCTGATATCGGCGAGCACGAGAGGCTTTTCGATCCGCGCGGCATTCTCGTCGAGATAGGCGCGCATGCGGTCTGCCACGACATCGCCTACGATGCCCGGATCAAGGCTGCGCTTGTCCATCGTCGGCACGATGCCCCCGGGGCTCGCCAGGTCGACCTTGAAGCCGGCTCTCACAAAGGCTTCGTCGAGATCGACGAATTCCTGGGCCCAGACGCCCGATTCATAGATGGAGCCATCGGCGCGGGTCCATTTGTCCGCGGCCGAGAGAATGATCAGGATATTCGTCATCGACAGTCTCCTTCCGTCATGGTGGATAATGGATTGGTGGGCATGGACAGTCAGATGTTCTGGCCGCCCGACACTTCGATCCGCTGGGCAGTGATCCAGCGATTGTCGGGACCGAGCAGGCTGGCAATGGCCGGCCCGATATCGTCGGGCACGCCCACCCGCCCGAGCGCGATCATGTTGGCGAGAGCCTCGTTATATTCGGGCGTGTCTCGCACCGCGCCGCCGAGAAAATCGGTCTCGATGGCGCCCGGCGCGATCGTATTGGCGGTGATGCCCCGGCTGCCCAGTTCCTTCGCCATGTAGAGCGTGAGAATCTCGATCGCGCCCTTGGCCGCGGAATAGGCCGAGAAACCCGGATAGGACACGCGAGTGAGGCCCGACGAGAAGTTCACGATGCGGCCGCCATCGGCGAGTAGCGGCAGCAACGCCTGGGTGAGGAAGAACACGCCCTTCACATGGACCTTGAAGAGCTGATCGAATTGGGCCTCGCTGGTCTCCGCGAAGCTCGCCATCTCGCCGTGACCGGCATTGTTGACGAGATGATCGAAGCGCTCCCGGCCCCAGGACCGGAGCGTGGTGCGAACCTGGTCGACAAAGGGCGGCAGCGCGGCGATGTCGCCGACATCGAGCCGGAGCGCGGCAGCCCTGCGGCCGAGGGACTCGATCTCGGCGACGACGGCCTGCGCCTGGCTCGCCTCGTTGCGGTAGGTGAAGATTACGTCGCCGCCGCGGCGAGCGATGCTGATCGCGGTGTTACGGCCGAGGCCGCGGCTGCCGCCGGTGACAATGGAAATCGTGGTCATGGATGGATCCTTTCACCTGGGTGAGCGCAATGGGCCGCCACAGGTCGGCCGCCCGGTCTTGCGCGTCGATTGTCGGCAATGCCCCTTCGGCATACCCGCCTGCGGGAGCTCTTAAGTGCCTCCAATAAATGCCTCAGGGAGCAGCGCAGCGGAAAGACTTTGTAGCTTTGTCCGTCATACCTGCTAGGCATGGCGCGTGGAGCTGCGCCATCTTCGTTACTTCGTCGCGGTTGCCGAGGAGGGCAGCTTGACGGTTGCTGCCGAAAAGCGCTTGCACACCGCCCAGCCCTCGTTGAGTCGGCAGCTTCGTGACCTGGAAATGGAGGTGGGCGCCCCCTTGCTCGTCCGCACCTCTCGCGGGGTGACGCTGACCGCGGCCGGCCAAGCCTTTCTCGATCACGCGCGACTGGCTCTGGGCCAGGCGGCCGAAGCGATCGCCGCGGCCCGGCGCGCCGCCCGGCCGGCCAAGGCCAGCTTCTCGGTCGGCTTCCTGACCGGACAGGAAGTGGAGTGGCTCCCCCATGTCACGCAGATCCTCCGGGATCAGCTCAAGGAGATCGATTTTCGCGTTTCAAGCGACTTCTCGCCTGCCATTGCCGAGGCCGTGCAGCGCGGCGAGATCGACCTTGGCTTCTCACGCATCGAGCCGCAGGCCGACGTCAGCTACGAAGTGATCGCGTCCGAGCCGATCCTGGCGATCCTTCCGTCGGACCACCCCCTGGCCGCCGGAGCCGAGATCGACCCGACGGACCTCGGAGGCTTTCCCTTCATCGGCTATACCGATACACCGCATGTGCTGCGCGGCATCGTCGAACGCTACCTGCGCGAGCGGCGCATCTCCGTCTCGTCCAGCCATTTTCTCGACAGCTTCGCCACCGGTATCTCGCTGGTGGCGTCGACCGGCGGGCTGACGCTTTTGCCGGCCTATGTCGAAAAGCTCCTGCCTCGTTCGGTCGTCAGCAGGCCACTCGCCGGGCCTTCTCCGGTCATCGAGATCGCGGTGGGGTATCGGGCGGACAATCCGTCACCGGTATTGCATGATTTTCTGAAGAACATCGACTGGCTCGTCGCTGCTCATTGTGCCGCCTGATCTTCGTTCTGACTGCGACGGGAGGCCGAGCTGTCCAATTCCCCGGACGGAGAAGCCCACGTCGATGCCCAGATAACGCACGGTGTCTCGATTCCGGCAGGCCGAGCAGGACCTGCACCGCGCGCGGGCCGGCTCGTCGCCCGCGTGAGGGGCCGGAGCAAGGTCGGGACTACACCCTTCGCTGTTTCATCTCACCTTCAGATCAGAGTCCAGATCGCCACCCCGGGTTCCGCGAAAGTCAGCCGGCGCGCCATTCGCTCAGGGTGGTGCCGCTTTCATCCTCATAGGTCACCCGATCGAGCTTTACGGCGATGATGCAGACCGGCCGCTGGTCCGGCCCGGTGGCGCGGCACTCGATCGCCTGGCCGCTCGGGAAGGCGGCAATCCGACCTTCGAGCAGCATCCGAAAGCCGTCTTGCGGCGGCATCAGCGGTGCATCACCCTTGGCGCGGATGGTATATTCATAAGCGCGACCGTTGCGGCGGGCGAGCCGGGAGCTGCCGACTTCGAACACAGCGGCCAGCCCGACCGTCTGGGGCGATGCTGGTGGAGCGTCCGTCTGCAGGGGATCTGCCCGCACCGCCGGGCAGGTTTCGGAGGCGAGCCACGGTCGTGGGATCCAGAACCCCTCGACCGCTTCCCATTTGTCCAAAGCCCCCGCTCCGGCCAGCATCGCCGACCCGAGCCAGTCGCCCGGCGTCATGCGCAACTGGATCGATCCGTGGTCCGGCCCCCAGGTCCATGCGGCGAGGCCCTCGGCCTGTCCCCCCGCATCGACGGCCTGAGACGGCCCGTTGCATCCGAAGGGAAGCCTGACCGCGAAATTGCGCGCGACCAGTGGGTCGGCCGTCGAGCGTGGCTTGCCTTCCGCATAGGCGGACGCCGCCTGGCCCGCCGCGCTGATCAGATCGCCGCGTGTCAGCGGCGGCGGCGGCACCGGCAGGGCCGGCGCCCTCGGCACGTCCTGCGGCAAGGCAGCCTCGGTCTGGATATTGGCGGCGGGAGGTTCCGCCGGCTCCCGGCCACAGCTCATCAGGGCGAGAGCGGCCAGGGGCGCCGCTGCCGCGCCCATTGCAACAAGCTGGCCAGATGAGAGCTTTTGTCGGCGCCGGGACATTGCCGACCGATAGCACCGGGGACGCCAATATGGGAGCGTTGGCCGCGTCCCGCTTGACGAAGGCGCCCCGGAAAGCTCTGCCAGTGGCATGAGCTTCAACCAACTTGCGGCGCTCATCGTCCTTGTCGCGGTGGTCGGCGTGCTGATCCATGGCCGGATCCGGGCGGAGATCGCCGCCTTGACGGCGGCCGCATCGCTGATGGTGCTGGGTGTCGTCCGCCCGTCCGAGGTGCAGGGGGCGTTCGCCAGCCCGGCGATCATCGCGCTCGCCTGCCTCTTCGTCATCGCCTATGCGATCGAGCTGTCGGGCCTGCTCGGCCTGCTTATCCGGCAGGCGACGAAACTGTGCGGGCGTCTCGGCAGCGCCGGCTTGTGGCTGGTGCTGGTCCTGTGCGGCGGCGCATCGGCGTTCCTCAACAACACGCCCATCGTCGTGCTGGCCGCGCCAGTGGTGAAGGATGTCGCGACATCGCTGCGTCTGTCGCCGAAACGCTTCCTCATCCCGCTCAGCTACATCACCATCATGGGCGGGACATGCACGCTGATCGGCACGTCCACGAACCTGCTCGTCAACGACATGGCCAGGAATGCGGGCCAGCCGGTGTTCGGCGTCTTCGAGATCACGCCCGTCGGGCTGATCGTTGCCGCAACCGGCGGCATCTATCTGTTCCTGATCGGCGGCCGCCTGCTGACCCACAGCGACAGGAGTGCGCGGCCCGCGCCTTACGAACCGGACGTCCAGACCGGAGACGGAATGCTGGGCGACATCGGGCTGTTCGCCGTGGACAAGCCCTTGAACCCAAGGAAGGCGATGCTGTCGCTGGGCGTCTTCCTTGCCGTCGTCCTTGCCGCGGCGGTCGGAATTACCTCCATCGCCGCGGCCGCCTTTGGCGGTGCGGTGCTGCTCATCCTGCTCAAGGTGATCAGCCCGGAGGAGGCCTATGCCGGGTTGCGCCCTGAGGTGCTGCTGCTGATCGCCGGCATGGTGGTGGTCGGATTGGCCATCGAGCTGACCGGGCTGGCTGCAGCGGGGACGGCGCTGCTGATCGACTTCATCCGCCCGTTCGGCCCCCTCGCCGCCCTCGCCATCCTCTATGGCGTGACGCTGTTCGCCACGGAATTCCTGTCCAACGCCGCCGTGGCGGTGCTTGTCACGCCGGTGGCCGTCGCGCTTGCCGAAAGCCTGGGGGTGGCGCCGCGGCCCTTCCTGATCGCGGTGATGATGGCGGCCAGCGCCGCCTTTGCCACCCCGTTCGGATACCAGACCAACGTGCTCGTTTTCCAGCTTGGCGAGTATAGGTACATGGATTTCGTCAGGGTCGGCGTGCCGCTCAATGTCATCACCTGGGTGGCGGGGGTGGTTGCCATCCCCATCTTCTTTCCGTTCTGAACTTGTTGCTGGTGGGGCCCCTCATGCCAAGCGATCCGGACCCGACCCCGCTCAGCCTCCAGCGCAAGAGCCGGACGCCGGTATGGCTGGCGCTGGTCTGGCGCATCCTGCTCGCCTTGGGGCTGATCGGCATCGCGCTTGCGGTGCACTGGTTCGACCGCGAAGGCCTTCACGACAATGTCGACGGCGCGATCAGCTTCGCCGACGTGCTTTATTTCACGATGATCACCGTGACGACGGTCGGCTATGGCGACATCGTGCCGGTGACGCAGCAGGCCCGGCTGTTCGACACATTCGTGGTGACGCCGATCCGCCTCTTCGTCTGGCTGATCTTCCTCGGCACAGCCTATAACTTCCTGCTCAAGCGCGTCTGGGAGAAATGGCGCATGAAGGTCATCCAGCAGCACCTGCACGGCCATGTCGTGGTCGCCGGCTATGGCACCAGCGGTTCCGAGGCGGTGAGCGAGCTCGTCCGCCGTGGCGCCGATCCCGAAATGATCGTCGTCATCGACAGCGATCCGTCGCAGCTTCGTCTGGCGGGAGACTGCGGGACCACCGTGATGGAAGGAGACGCCACGCGCAACGCGACGCTTGAAGCGGTGAAAGTGGCGCGCGCCAAGGCGATCATCGTCTCCGCAGGACGCGACGACACCTCCATCCTTATCGTGCTGACAGCCCGCCGCCTCGCCCCCAACGTGCCGATCAGCGTGGTCATCCGGTCTGAAGACAATGAGGCCATCGCACAGCAGGCGGGCGCCGATACAGTGATCAATCCGGCGAGCTTTGCCGGACTGCTTCTGGCCGGGTCGACCCACGGCGCCCACCTGGCGGACTATATGGCCGACCTCGCGGCCTCCGGAGGGCGCGTCGCCCTTCATGAGCGGCCGGTGACGGAGGAGGAGGTCGGCAAGGCCCTGTCCGAGATCCGGACCGGCCTCGGGCACCGTATCTACCGTGGCGAGAAGATGTTCGGTTTCTGGGAGCCGGAGGCGCGCCGCCTGCAGCGCGGCGATCTGATCGTCGAGGTGGTGCCGCGGCTGTCGCGTTGAGCTGCCAATCGCGTCGGCGCGTCCGAGCGCGGCTGCAACAGGTTGCCCGCGGGCTGGGGCAATGCCATAGGCCGGCTGGGTGTTCGTATTCCGGGGTAAGGAGGCGGGCAGGTGTTTCCACGCTGGTCGGGCCGCCAGCGCTCAACATCTGCGTCCGAGGCAATGCCGATGAACCCCAAGGCTCAGGTGCGGCCGAGCGCCGTCCGTCGTTTCCTCCAGTCCCAATCTGCCGCCGGCATGGTGCTGATGGCGGCGGCAATTGTCGCGCTGCTTATCGCCAACTCGCCGCTCGGGAGCCGTTATGAGGCGGCGCTTGAGGCCCATGCCGGGCCGCTGTCGCTTGCCCATTGGATCAACGATGGCCTGATGGCCATCTTCTTCCTCCTCGTTGGCCTGGAGATCAAGCGCGAGGTGCTTGACGGCCAACTCTCCTCATGGCCGCGGCGCATCCTCCCGGGTCTGGCTGCCGCCGGCGGGATGGCGGTGCCGGCGTTGATCTACCTTTGGTTCAACCGCGGCCCGACCGCAGCAGGGTGGGCGATACCCGCTGCCACCGACATCGCCTTCGCCCTCGGCGTGATCGCCCTGCTCGGCAACCGCGTACCAGCCTCATTGCGGGTATTCCTGGCGGCATTGGCGATCATCGACGATCTCGGTGCCGTTGCCATCATCGCGTTCTTCTACACGGCCAAGCTGTCGCTGGTGGACCTCGCCGCGGCGACGGCCGTGCTCGGTGTGCTGATCGGATTCAACCGGTTCGGCGTCCGCCCGCTCACGCCCTATCTCGCTGCAGGCGTGATCCTTTGGGTGTTCGTGCTGCGCTCGGGCATCCATGCCACCCTTGCCGGGGTCGTGCTGGCGATGACCATTCCGATGGAGTGCACGCCCGCTCGCCCCGACGCGGGCACCATGAGTCCGCTCCATCGGCTGGAGCGCAGTCTCCATGTGCCGGTGGGCTTCCTGATCTTGCCGATCTTTGGACTCGCCAACGCGGCCGTGCCGATCCTCGGCTTGCAGCCGGGCGTCCTGGCGGCGCCTGTGACCCTGGGCGTGGCGGCGGGGCTGCTGGTCGGCAAGGTCACCGGCGTGTTCGGCTTTGCCATGCTCGCGATCAGACTGAAGCTTGCCGACATGCCGGCCTGCGCGGGACGTCTCCAGCTCCTCGGTGTGGCCATGCTCTGCGGCATCGGCTTCACGATGAGCATCTTCATCACGCTCCTTGCCTTCCCGGGCGATCCGCTGCTTCGGGCAGAAGCGAAGATCGGTGTCCTTGCCGGCTCCTTGCTCTCGGGACTGCTCGGCTATCTCATTCTGCGCGTCGCCAGGGGCGAGAGCCGAGGCGCGCCGTGCCGACCGCATCGGATCGTTTCGGCTAGAGAATAAGCCCCGCTGTTGCATGGGACATGTCTCTATTTGCGAGCCGCTTCGAGCGTGTCCATCTGACAAAACCCTCACGGGCAGCGTGCAAAGCCGAGGCCGTGCATTGGGCAGCCCGAGCCGCCAGCTACGGTGTTCCGAAGAACACGAAGGAGATGATCTCCTCGAGCGGTTGGACTATGTAACCAAGATCGGCCGCTAGAGACTGCCGCCCCGTGGTTGCTCCCAGGTTATCCAGATTTTTGCTTACTGCTACTATTCGAGCCTAAGATCATGCTCTTCGATGAGCCTGACGCCTACCTTCATCCTGACAAGCAGGAACGTCTAATCAGACTTTGGAGGTGGCCGCGGCGGAAATTGACACGCAGATAATTTTGACGCGGTAACGACCGACAGCAGGGCATCCTTCACAACCGAATTGTCGTGCTCGACCAGAATCAGCGTCTTCATGCGCCCGCTCCCAGCGCCTTGAGCTTCGCGACGAGCGCGTCCACGTCGGGGACCTTGCGGAACTACGTACCGGGCCGTTTCCCCGATGTGAGCCGGACGGGCGACGTGATCGACGTCGCTCATTACACGCAGATCATATGGCGCGCGACGAGGGCTATGGGCTGCACGCTCGTCAGCGGCGAAGCGGATCAGTTCCTCACCTGCCGCTACGCAGAAGGCGGCAACGTGATCGGCGAACGCCCCTACTAGGCGCCCCCGCCCCTCACGCGATCCGGCGGCTCGCGTTCACCGTCAGGGCGAACAGCGCGCCCACCGCCGCCAGCCCGGCGATGACGAAGAAGGCGGCGTTCCATCCCTGATGCGCGACGATATAGCCGGTGGCGACCGCCGCGATCGCGCCGGCGGCATTGCCGAAGGTGTTCATCACGGCGGACACCGAGCCGGCATATTCGCCGCCGATGTCCAGCGTGATCGCCCAGGCCACGCCTACCACCAACTCCAGCCCGAACACCGCGAGACCGAACCACGCGATGGCGACAACCGGATCGGCGGTGAGCGCCGCCAGCGGCACCGCGATCGCCGCCGTCGCGAAACCCAGCAGCAGCACCACGCGCCGCGCCATCGCCAGCGCGCCCGAGCGCCGGAACAACAGGTCGGATACCCAGCCACCCGCCAGATCGCCCGCGACGCCCGCGAACAGCGGCATGCTCGCCGCCAGCCCCATGGTCTTCAGGTCGAAACCGCGCGCGTCGCTGAGATAGGTGGGGAACCACTGCAGGAAGGTGACGATGCCCCAGCCGTAGCAAAAGTACATGCAGGACAGGAGCCACATCTGCGGCGCGGAAAGGATGCGGCCCCAGGGCACCCTGTGCTTCGCCCCCACCGGCGCGACGCGGCCGATCGCGTCCTCGATCATCGCGCGCTCGGCGTCGTTGACGCCGCGATGCTCGGCCGGCGTGTCGCGATAGAAGAGGAACCAGAGCGCGGCCCAGCCCAGCCCGATCGCGGCGAAGATCAGGAAAGGCGACCGCCAACCGAAATCCGCGATCAGCAGGGCGACGAACACGGGCGTGATCGCGCCGCCAAGGCGCGAGCCGGCGTGGGTGACGCCCTGCGCGAAGCCCCGCTCGGCCGGCAGCATCCAGCGCGACAGCGAGCGCGTGGCGATCGGAAAGGCCCCCGCCTCTCCCATGCCGAACAGGAAACGCGCGACGATCATCGATCCGGCCGACCATGTCGCCGCTGTCACCGCCGTGAAGGACGACCACCACACCACCACCGCCGTCAGCGCCTTGCGCGGCCCGAACTTGTCCCCCAGCCAGCCGCCCGGGATCTGGAACAACGCGTAGCTGATCTGGAACGCGCCCAATATCCAGCCCATCGTCTCCTTGGTCAGGCCGAACTCACGCTGGATCGACGGCGCCGCCGTCGAGATCACTACGCGGTCCATATAGGTGATCAGATAGGCCGCGACCGTGAGCCAGAGCACCGCGTGGCGGACACGCGTCGGGCGCGTGGTGGAGACGGGCATGGTGTCGATCTCGGCCTCGGGTTTGGTGTTCAAGGGCTAGCGCTTGATGCTAGGCACGGGAAGGCCCGCGATATAGACTGCGCGGATCGCGCGGCTGTTGCGGATATCCGCGACCGGATTGGCGTCCAGTACCACTAAGTCAGCCCATTTGCCGCGCTCCAGGGTGCCGACGCTGGCGTCGTGGAGGAATTTGGCGCCGCCGCCAGTCGCGGCGACGATCGCCTGCATCGGCGTCAACCCCGCCTCGACCATCAGCGCCAGCTCGACATGCTCTGCATGGCCGGGAAAGCGCGCCGGACCGCCCGCGTCCGTGCCCATCGCATAGGGGATGCCCGCGTCGGCCAACGTCTTGAGGTTGCGCTGCGCCATCTTCAGGAAGCCGCGCAGTTCGCCGAGATGCGGCGCGGCCGCCACCTTCGCCTGATAGGCCGGGTCGGAAAGCTGGCGCAGGGCGTTGGGGCCAACCGCCTGGGTGAAGAAGGGGTCGCTCAGGAACGGCGCCCGCGTGCCATATGCGAACAGCGCTTCCTCCCGGGCCAGCGTCGAGGCCATCTGCCACGTGCCGTGGCGCTTCATCGCGGCGATCAGCGCCGGCGTCGCCGGCCGGTCGCGCACGCTGTGGGACAAGGCGTCCACGCCCTGATCGACGACGCGCTGGGCGTCCTCAAGATAGAAGATGTGGGAGGCGACGCGCAGATGGTCGCGATGCGCCTGATCGATCACCGCCTGGCTGATCTCCGGCGGCATCTTCGGCACGGTGCCCAGTTCGTCGTCGAGCCAGAACTTGATGATCTCGACATGACGCGCCACCTCACGGTCCACCGCCGCGCGCGCCTGGGCAGGCGTCGAGACCTTCCTCGTCACGCCGGCAAGCCCGCCATAACCGCCTTCCACCACCACGCCGAGTCCGGCAGCGTGGATGCGCGCCTCTGCGGGGCGACCGGTGGCGCGCTGCGCGTCGCGCATCTTCAGCACCACATCCTGCTCCGTGCCCATGGTCTGCACGGTTGTCACGCCATAGCGGGCATAGGCGCGTAGCTGGCTCTCGACATTGGCCTGGGTCTGGTTCGCCGCGTCGACGGTCAGCCCGTCCGCGGTCAGGCCGAGATGGACATGCGTATCGATCAGGCCGGGCATGACATATTTGCCGGCAAGGTCCGTCGTCTTAGCGCCCGTCGGCACCTTCAGCGCCGAGGCCGGGCCGACCCAGCTTATCTTGCCGTCGGTCACCACCATCGCCGATCCGGCGGCCGGAGTGCGGCCGGTCCCGTCGATCAGCGTGAAGCCCTTGAGCACCAGCGTCTCGGCCGCGTGCATCCAGCCGACGTTCTCGTAGATGTCGGCATAGCTCTTCGCTTCGATGCAGCGGATGCCCACGGATTCCAGGAAGAAGTGCTTGCCCGCCTGCCGCTCGTCGCGCGGATCGTGGACATAGACATACCAGGCATCGCGCACGCGGTCGGGGAAGGTCCGGAAATACTTGGCCCGCTCGATCAGCAGCCAGCGGAGGAACACCTCGTTCTCGGCCAGCGCCAGTCCGACGAACAGCAGCGGCTTGTTGAAGACGAGATGCATCCAGGTCCGCGCGCCCTGCCACTCGCGACGGTTCTTGGCGCGGAACAGGTTCTCGTCGCTACGGCCGTGGATCCAGCCGCCGGCGCGTCGCACCGAGCCCATGTAGTGGCTAAGACCGAGGCGGATGCTGGTCTTGTACTTGGCCATGCCGTTGATGTGCCAGATGCCGAAGTCGGTGCAGGGATCGTCGATCTCGTGCCGGGCGAAATGGCAGCCCCAGGGATAATAGGCGGTGAACTTCGGATCGCGCGGAAACTGGAATTCGCAGTCAGCCGCCTGGCTCAGCACGTCGTCGAAGTTGGTGGTGAGGATCGGCGCGCGATGGCGCAGCGCCCATTCCATGGTCCGGCGATGGTGCGGGAACGGTCGCCAATCCGACATCGACTTGCAGAACTCGGCCTGCATCGCGCCGGTGCGACCGTGCGACTTGAGCTCGACGACGTCGTAGAATTCGGTGAGCGCGGTGCCCGGCGGCACGGTCGTGACGCCAGGGACGCAATCGCGGGCGATGCCGATCAGCAGCGCGTCCCAGCTGTTGGTCGCGGCCGCGTTGGCGTGACGGTTGATGCCGTTGCCGATAACGAGTGCCAGGTCCGGCTCGCGCCGCCGCAGCAAGGTCTCCAGCTTCATCCCGTCCCCCTCAAACAACATCCGCCGGCGTCAGGCCGGCGGCAGAGCCTCCGCTGCCCGCGAAGGGATCAATAGACCGTGTCCTCGACCGGCAGGCCCAGATCGAAATCGCTGTCGCGGCCGATCGTCCCGAGGTGCCGGTTGCCGTCTAGATGGGTCAGCCGGTAGGCGTGCGCGACGCCGCCCTCGGCGCGCGTGCTGGTGAACCGTTCGGTGTGGACCAGGTCGTTGACGGCGAGGATGTTGAGCGCCGGCCGGATGCGATCGTTGGCGACGCCGCAATGCTCGGTGATCTTCTCGTAGCTGATCGGCGCCATGTTCATCGCGTTGCTCCGGCGTGCCGCGAACAGGAAATAGAGCTTCAGCGCGTCGAGCTCGACGCGCGAGCGGAGCTTGAACTCGGCGAAGGCGCGGACGCGGTCGCCGACATAGAGGCCGCGCACCGGCAGCTTCGCCCAGTTGCCGAGCGCGTTGTAGTCGGCCAGCCGATAGACGCTGCGCTGGCCCGAGACCTTCTCGATCAGGCCACGGGCCTCGAGGATCGAAAGGGCGCCGGCGACCTTCGCCCGGCTGAGGTCGGCCGCCTGGCAGAGCTGGTCGTAGGTCAGCTTCACCGACCCGTCCTCGGAATCCATGTGATGGGCGAGGACGGCGAGCAGCATCAGCGCCGCCGTCTCGTCCGAGCCACCCTGGTTCCACTTGAACGCCTTCAGGCCGCCCGCGTCGATCCAGCGAACGGGCAGCTTCACGAAGACGGGCCGCTTCACCTTCATTTCGACTGCCCCTTCACGACGCTGTGCACGACGTAGAGGCAGCCCGCGGCAAGGGCGATCGCGGCAAGGGCGATGAGCCCGATCCACTGCTCGGGCGGCAGGCCGGAGAAATGGGAGAGAAAATCCAGAATGTCCTTCATCGACGATGCTCCTGTCAGTTCGACATGAGCAATTTTTTGCCACAGCCAAGCACTCTATATCTAGAAGCACTCGTGAGCAATCGAGCATGATTTCCCGAAAGAACCTGTTCTATAACAAATACATATGTTCAAGGACGTCAGTGTTCGGCGGGAACGGTTTCAGTTCACGAAGGCGCGTCCGTGAACTTTCGGAAGTGCTTGAGGCGCGATGCGGATCGAATCGGTCCCTAGGCCAACGTGCGCCAGCGGCCCGGCGAGGGAAAGATGTCTAGCTGTTCCGATCGGGCGGACGGACCGAGAAGGCGGCCACCGCAGCTTCCAGCCCTTCGCCGATAATCCATCGCGCCCGCTCAAGATGCGATCGCCAGCAGGCCTCGGCATCGTCACGGGCCAAGTCGAGATCCATCAGGGAGGAAGCCGCCTCGCGCCAGTGGCGATCAGCATCGTCGGCCTCGAGCAAAGCCGCATACAATGCCAGATTGCGCCGGTCATAGCTCTCGACATCTCCTACCGGAGCCAAGGGTTTGATCCCGATCAAGCGACACGCTCCCTCATGGCCGACGAGTATACTCCGTGGATTGTCACTCGACTATGCCGTCTTTTCGGGCTCGTGGCCAGTCGAGAGCATCTTGCCAGGAATCTGAAGCACCTGCGCACCGCGAGGGGGCTGTCCCAGGAAGCTCTCGCCGACGCGGCGGGGATCGATCGCACCTATGTCAGTGCGCTCGAACGTCAGAAATACAGCCTGAGCATCGACCGGCTCGATCAAATCGCGTTGTCCCTCGGCGTGGAGCCGCATGTGCTGCTGATGCCTAACCTGCCGACGACAGGCAATTGATCCAGTTTGGACCAATCGACCCGGGTGTCACATATCGGATTGGCGGCGGTGGCGCGGCGGCCGTCGCCCGTCGGCAAGGATGTCGCACGGTCCGGCGCGAAGCATTCGGTCGCCGCTCGCGATCATTCGCCTGATCATGGATTTGCGGTGCTCGCCGTCGCCTGGCCAGTCTCCGGGGCCGAGGACATGGTCGGCGATCTCCTTGAGGCTTGCGCCGGCGTCCCGGCCATCGACTGCGCTCAAGGACAACAGCCGGCGTGCGAACTGAACGTGAGCGCCGTGACGCGACCGACCGCGGAGAACGCGGATGACGGCCACTCGGTCCTCCAGCCAGCCGTCGTCGGGCAGGTCAAAATGAAGCCGGACCGGTCCGTCGAGCGACCTGTGATCGACAAGGTCGACCCTGAGTAGTTCGCCGCGATCGATCAGGAGATGATCGATCCCCGCGGAGCGCATCCTTCGCACCACGGGCGCGAGCGCGAGCGCGCCGTTCGACTCCTGGTCGGATACGGGGACGACGCTCGCCGTGAGCACGCGCGGGTCCACGGCCGCCGACCACATCGGCCGGACAACGGCGCAGCTGTGCGCCGGATCCTCAGCGAAAGTGCAGCCCCCAGCGCGAAACGAATGCGGCATCTGCCGGCGAACCTGAGATGACCGTCCGATCGGCGCGATAGTCCGGATCGCGCCGCAGGACTTCCCAGGCGAGAGCCGAGCGGCCGCGCTGCAGGATCGCTTCGAAGGCGTCAGGGTCCGGCGCGAACATGGCCGGTCTCAGCCGACCTCGCCCAGCTGCGATCGGAGGAACAGGTCGGCTGCCTCGGCCTGGTCAGGACGCAGGGCGTCTATCGCAGGCAGATGGTCGGGCACGGTGTCGCCAAGCAGGATCGACGGGCATTGTCCCTCGACATTGCCGAGATTGGGCCGGTGTTGCGCATAGCCGACCATTGCCGCCAACTCGGGCGAGAAATGTCGCGCGATCTGCGGCGGATAGACCAGCCATTGGAGCTCGAACGGCTTCAGCCAGCCGAGGCAGTAGCTGATGACGATCCCGCGACGCGGCGCCGGGCTGGCATTGCCGCCGCCGCCGTGGAGGGTCGAGCCGAGGAAGATCAGGGCATCGCCGGGCTGCACCGTCGGCACGAGGCTTTCCTGCTCCGGCAGCACAGGCACATCCTGATCGAAGTGGCTGCCCGTCCAAAGCCGCGTGCCGCCATTGTCGAAGGTGAAGGTGGTCAGGGGCCACATGACGTTCACGAGATATTCGAGGCTGCCCTTGGGTCCCTGCCACATGTCCTGATCGCGATGCGGCAGCTGCGGAAGGGCACCGGGATGGATCTCGATCGCCTGGGTGAGATTGAGCGCGATCCGCTCGCACCATGGCAGCAGCATCTGCTCGACGATCTCGAGGATCAGGGGGTGCATGACCAGGCGTTCGGCCGCCGGCGACCGGGTCAGCAGCGAGCCGAAACGCTTCGTGCGCGCGCCATAGAAGACACCCTCGCACAGCGGGGTCTCCGCGAAGCGTTCTTCCAGGTCGGCCTCGATGCCGCTTATGACCGCAAGATCGACGGCGCGGCCGAACACGCACCAGCCATCGCGCGCGAGCGCTCCTGCCTGGCAATCCATCGCGGCGCTCATGCCGGCACCCGTGCATCGGCTTGCGGATAGACGCCGGTCCAGCGCAGCCGTTCGGGCGTGTCGGGCCGAACGTGGATGAGGAAGGCGCCGATTGGGCCGCCCGGGATGCGCACCGCCGGTCCCAGCGGTTCGGCCTGCCAGCCGAGGCTCAGCACCTCCTTGCGGAAGGGGTCGGGGATGACGCCAGTGTAGCGTTCGATGCCGCGCTCCAGCGCGACGTCGACCATCGCGGCGAACAGCATGTTGCGCAAGGTCCGCCGCCGCTCAGCACCGTGGCGTTGCGGCAGGCAGAGCCGGGTGCTCTCCCATGTGCCGGAATCGACCGGCACACCGAGCGGACAAAGGTGAGAAAAGAGGGTGCCGAGCATGTGCGGCTGGGTGCTCGGAAACAGCCGGATCGAGGCCGCGTGGCTGCCGTCGTTCTCGGTGGCGATCAGATAGACGGTGTGGTGATTGTCGAACTGGTCAATTTCATATTGATCGTCGACGACGGGCACGTCCCATCCGAACAGGTCGACGAAAAGCCGCTTGCGATCTGCGAACATGGATTGCAGCAGCGACCGGCTTTGCGGTGCCAGATGGTTGTCGATGACGTGTATCATGGTGTGCTCCCTCTCGCGATGTCGCGCACGAGGAAAGCAGCGGCCCGGGGTTCGAAATAGACCGAGTGATTACTCGGGTTGACGGCGTTTCAGTTCGTGAAGTTCGACCTCTCCGGCCAGCACCGCGCAGACCACGAGTTCGGTGCGATCATGGGCGTCGAACAGTTGGCGCGCCCTCGTCAAATAGCCATCGACAGTGCGCGGGGTCAGCGTGAGCGCCCGCGCAATCTGCTTGTTGGAATAGCCGCGGCCCGCCAGCACGACGCAATCGCGGGGACGCGGATGCAGTTTCGGTGTCGCAGGTGCTGGCGGTCGTTCGCCTGACCGCAGATGGAGGGCGGCCTGGAACGCGAAGATGCCGACCATCTGAGCCGCGCCGAGGAAGCGGTCCGCCTGATCGGGCTTGTCGGTGCCGGCGAAGGTGCACGAACCCATGCGGTCGCCCAGGCGCACATAGGGCACGGTGATGCCCTCGTTGAGGCCCTCTTGCGCGCCGATCTCCAAGCTCCGGCGATCCTGGCGATCGATGTCGATGATGCGCGGCAGATCGGACCATAGGAAGGCGCCCGACGCGAAGATGCACCCGCGAATGACAGGGTCGCGCCGGTAGCGCCGTTCCCCGATCAGACGTTCGGCGATCGCGGCCGGATAGTCCTTGAAGTCGACCAGATCCCCGCGGGGGACGCGCAGATCGTCGTGGTGGATCAGCGCGTAGTGCCGGAAATCCATGGCGCGCGTGATCGCCTGCATGAGCGACGCCAGTTCCTCTTGCGACGAGATGTTACGCAATTCGTCGACGATGGCGCTGGTCAGCGCAAGATAGGATAGGCTCCGCGACAAGACGAGGTCGGAAAGCATCCAGTCATGTCCTTCGCCCCCGATTGTGGCTGTGGCGCCCCAAACCCCTGCTCAGATCATTGCTATTGTCTTTTCATAAGGCGACCAGTTGAAGCCCGGGCATCTCAATGCCCGGGCGTTCCGCGTATCTCGATCCTGAACCCTCATTCCGGGGACGGGTAAACAAGCCGGCTCAGGATGCTGAGAAACAGCCAATCATACCGGATGGCGACCGATGAAGAATTCGCTCAGCGGATCCATGCTGGGATTAAGGCCAGAATCGATCGCCGCCTTGCGTAGCGCCAGCATCTGCGGGTCATGGATGCGCTGGGTCGGCATGCGCAACGGGCCGCCGTTATAGCCCTGCAGCCAGCCTTGGAACTTCCACGCCTGGCGGTTGATGAAGTTGCCGCCATGGAGCTGGGGTCGCAGCAGCGTCCGCGCCTTTCGGGCAGGATGCATGCGCCAGTAGATTTCGGTGGCGGCTTCGAAGTCGCCCTCGCGCAGGAGGTTGAAGACCTGCGGCATGAGCGGTCCCCAGAATTCGTGGTCGCTCGTCGCGGAGAGCTGGATGGGCATGATCTGCGCGAGCGGGATGAACTCGCCCTCGATCGGCATCGAGATCACCACCTCCTTGCCGAACAGACGGTCGCACTCGATGACCGACTGGATCGACGGGAAACCGCCCTCCGCCTTGATCACCGCGATATTGGGACAGTCGTCGATCAGCCGTCGGATCAGCGGGGTCGGGATATCGGAAGGATGGATGCGCGAGGAGAAGCCCCAGAGATACATGGGGAAGAGCATCACCGCGAGATCCGTCGCGTCGCAGACCGCCTTGGTATAGTCGTAAATGTCCTGCTCGGACTGGGGATAGAAGTTCGGCGGATAGCTGAGCAGCACCAGCTCCGCGCCGGCTGCCTCGGCGCCCCTGACCGCCTCGATGTTCTGGGCTAGGTCATTCCAGCTGGCGTGGTGGAGGATGACCAGCCGATCACCGGCCTCGTCCTTCATGAGCGCCAGGAAGTCGAGATACTCTGCAAGCGTGATCGAGACTTCCGAAACGCCGAGCGTTCCCATGAAGCCGTGTTCGATCGCGAGCCGCGTGTCATGGCGGATCGCCTTTTCATTGATCGCCTTCAGGTCCTGCGTGAACGACGGGATGGTGCAACTGATGACGCCGACGAGGCGCTCGCGCGCCCAGTCGCGCGCTTCATTTCTTTTATAGCTTGGCAATGAACTGCTCCTTCAGAGAGAGTGCGCGCCTTCCCAGGCGAGATATTTGAGCTCGAGATATTCATCGATGCCGTAGATCGAGCCCTCGCGGCCGAGGCCCGACTGCTTGACGCCGCCGAACGGGGCGATTTCGTTCGAGATCAGGCCGGTATTGATGCCGACCATCCCGGACTGCAGCGCTGCGGCCACGCGCCAGATCCGCGCCGCGTCGCGGGAAAAGAGGTAGGCTGCGAGGCCGAACTCGGTATCGTTCGCCATCGCGATCGCCTCTGCCTCGTCGTGGAAGCGCACGAGGGGCGCAACCGGGCCGAAGGTCTCCTCGCGGGTGACTAGCATGTCGGCGGTAACGCCGGTGAGGACGGTGGGCTCGAAGAACTGGCCTCCGCGCGCATGCCGGCTACCACCGGTAGCGAGTGTGGCACCCCTGGCGAGCGCATCGGCGATGTGGCTCTCGACCTTGGCTACCGCATCCTCGTCGATCAGCGGTCCCTGCTGCACCCCCTCCTCGAAGCCTTCGCCGACCCTGAGGGCGGCGACCCTTTCCACCAGCGCGGCGGCAAATCGGTCATGGATTCCATCCTGGACGTAGACGCGGTTCGCGCTGATGCATGCCTGCCCGGTATTGCGATACTTGGTGGCGAGCAGGCCGGCGACGGCCGCATCGACGTCTGCGTCGTCGAACACGATGAAGGGCGCGTTGCCCCCCAGTTCCATCGACATCTTCTTGATCGTGCCTGCCGACTGGGCGATCAGGATGCGGCCGACCTCGGTCGATCCGGTGAAGGTGATCTTGCGTATCTTGGGATTGGCGGTGAGCTCGGCACCGATCGTGCGCGCATCGCCCGTGACGACGTTGAGCACCCCGGCCGGGACGCCCGCGCGCGAGGCGAGATCGGCCAGTGCGAAGGCGGTCAGTGGCGTCTGCTCGGCAGGCTTGACCACCATGGTGCAGCCTGCCGCGAGTGCAGGCGCGGCCTTGCGGGTGATCATCGCCGCCGGGAAGTTCCAGGGCGTGATCGCCGCGCAGACGCCGACGGGCTCCTTCAGCGTGACGATGCGGCGGCCCGGCTCGGGGGCACCCATCACATCGCCCTTCACGCGCTTGGCTTCCTCGGCGAACCATTCGACGAAGGAGGCGGCATAGGCGACCTCGCCCTTCGCCTCGGCGAATGGCTTGCCTTCCTCGAGCACGATCAGCCGGGCGAGATCGTCGCTGTTGGCGACGATGAGGTCGAACCATCGGCGCAGGATGGTCGATCGTTCCTTCGGTGGACGGGCGCTCCATGGCCCGAAAGCGGTGTGTGCCGCCTCGATCGCTTGCTCGACCTGCGCGCGGTCGAGTTCAGGAATATGGGCAAGGATGTTCCCGCTCGCCGGATTGCGGAGCACTACGGAGCCTCCCGCTCCCTTCGAGATCCATTGCCCGTCGATCAGCGCCGCTTCCCGAAGAAGCGAGGCATCGCTCAATATCTGCATGTTGGATTACTTTCGCTTGTTCACAGGTGCGATGCTGACCGGCAGCAGGGTGCCGATGCCGAGTTGGGCGCTTCGCCGCAGGCACAGCTCGGCGACCACCAGGTCCTGGATCGCTGCGCCGACGGACTTGTAGATCAGGATGTCCTCTGAGGATCGCCGCGCCGGCGTCCGTCCGCCCGCGACGTCGGCGAGCGACACGAGCCTGTCGGAAAAGCCGATGCCGGCCGCACTTGCCGCGAGCATGTCGCCGGTGTCGTGGGCGACCTCGTCGGGCATGTCCGCGACGATCAGGGAAGCACGGCGGATCGTTTCCGGATCGAGTTCCCGCTGCTCAGGCAATGTCGAACCGATCGAGATGACCGTCATGCCCGGCTCCAGCCAGGAGCCGTCGATGGTCGGCGTCTCGTCACGCGAGCGCGCCGCGCAGATCACTAGATCGGTGCCGCGCACTGCATCCTGCGCAGCCTCTGCCGGCGTGATCGCAAAGCCAAGGTCGGCGAGTTCGTCGGCGAAGGCCTGACGGCTGGCCGCGCGAGGGCTGAAGACGTTCACGTCGGAGAGATGTCGCAGCGACGCCAGGGCGCGGAGGTGGTTCTTTGCCTCGAACCCGGAGCCGATCACGCCGACCCGCAACGGCCCGTCCGCGGCGAGCAGGTCAGCCGCGACCGCAGACGTCGCGGCGGTACGGAACCCGGTGACGGAATTGCCATCGAGCAGCGCGACAAGTGACAGGCTGGACTGGTCGAACAGCGCAATGAGATAGGATGCAAAGCCGATCCGCGGCGAAGCTGCGATCAGCTTCGCGCCCATGACCCGGCCGTCGGGCGAGATGCCGCTCAGCGTCCGCAGCCAGAGACCATCGCCGCGCGCCATTGTCCGCGGCGGGAACAGGCTCTCGCCCGCCGGCATGGCATAGGCCGCGCGTAGCGCCTCGCAGGCTTCGCGCCAGTCGAAGGCCGACCGGACGTCATCGTCGGTCAGGAAACGTGGCGCATTGTCTTGTAGCATCAAGTTTGAACTCCCCGGTAAATGCTGTCGGCCTGGCTCACGCCTTGCGGACGTGGATGTCATTCGGCCGCTTCAGCGGCCGTGGGCGGCCGTGGGCTGCGCAGGAAGAGAACGGAGGCCGCGGCGAGCGCCACCAGGGCATATCCGCCATGCAGCACGCTCATCGCGGTCGAGATGGGGTGCGCAGCGGTCGCAAAGACGGTGTCGATAGCCACGGCCGTGACCGTGGGCGCGACCCCGGCGCCGAGAATGCCCTGGATGAGCAGGAAGATGGCCATCGCACGGCCGGTCATCGAAGGATCGAGCATACGGGCGACGAGACTGGACGTTACGAGCAAGTAAGTCGTCGATCCGAGCAGGATGACGGCCAGCCAGATCCAGAAGGCGATGCGGGTGGATGCGAGCGGCTGCATGATGGCCGGTAAGAAGAGCAGCAGCGACACAAGCAGCCCGACGAGCTGCGCGCCGCGCCCCCAGCGGCGTTCGATCCGATCGATGAGCATGCCGGCGGTGATCAGGCCGATCGGGCCGAAGACCAGGAGCAGCATACCGATGCGAGGCCCGGTCTCTCCGGGAGTCATATCGAAGCGTTCGGCAAGGAGCGGAGCCATCCAGAGGTTGAGCGAGTTGCTGAGCATCGCGAAAGCCACCGAGAAGATGGTCAGCGGCCCGAAAATCTCTCGCCTTGCCCAGAGTGCGCGCAGGACGTCGTTCAGCCGCACCGTCGGATCCGTTGCCTGCGGCGCGGCGCGATGCGGCTCCGCGAGGGAGAGGATGAGGAGGGCCACGGGGATCCCGAGCATTCCTGTAGCGACGAGCGTCACGCCCCAGGTGGGGAGATGCCCGATCAGCGGCAGCGCACTGATGTCGACGCCTTCAAGGAACGCCAGTGCGAAGCCGCCGAGGAGAAAGGCCAGTCCGCTCCCTACCAGCGCCGACATCGAGAAGATGCTGAGGGCTCGGCCGCGGTGATCGAGCGCGAGCGACTGGCGGATCAACGAATAGCAGGCGGGTGGAAGAAGCCCCTCGGCGAGACCCACCCCTGCCCTCGCGAGGAGGAGGGTGAAGAAGCCTTGGGAAAAGGCGCTGGTGACCGTCAGTATGGACCAGGCGGACATGGCCAGCATGATCATCAGGCGGCGATCTCCCCGATCCGCTAGCCAGCCGGCTGGGATCGTGATGCACAGGTTGGCGATCGCGAAGGCCGAGCCGAGTGCGAAGGCCGCCTGGGTAGGCGTCAGGCCCAGATCCGCCCGGATCGGTACGATCATGAGGGCGACGATATTCTTGTCGATGTAGGCCAGGGTGCTGACCGCCGTGAGCACGGCGACCAGCCACCAGTGCGGCGCGACTCTCCGGACCGCACTTTCGACGGGCTCGACTGCGGGTGTCGCAGTCACGGTTGTCGCCATCTTTCGCACCCTCCAGGCCTCTGGGAAGCCTCGTTTCTAATTTTCCCTTAATGGGGAATTAATGGACGCCGGTAGCGCGACCGTCAAGCACGGCGTCGGTCGGCGTCTCAAAAAAACCGCGTTGACGACCTAACCGCATTGCCTTTATTCCCCTCTGCGGGAAATAGATCGTCCGGCCTGATGAAGGCTGGCGGCGGCCCGCAAAGGTGGGGGCAGAGGCGCCCGCACGAACCGATCCCGGGGGAGGAAATATGCAGGGAACCATGAAGCTCGGGCTGCTGCTGACCGCAGGCTGCGCCCCCGCGCTGGCCTGGGCGCAGGATGCCGTGCCGACGAATGTGCAGACGGGAGGCACCGAAGCGACGAGCACCGGTGCCGACGAGGGGACGATCGGCGATATCGTCGTCACCGCGCAGAAGCGCGCGGAGAATGTGCAGGATATCCCGCTCGCCATCACGGCGATCCAGGGCGATACGCTTCAGCAGCGGCAGGTAACCGCAGTCGACCAGCTCACGACGATCGCACCGAGCGTCAATTTTGGGACCTATGGCGGCGCCGCGCGGATCGCGATCCGTGGCATCGGCTTCGACATTCCCGATCCAGGCTCCGAAGGACGGGTGGCCTATCACCTCGATGGCGTCTACATCAGCCGCCCGGCTGCACAGCTGGGCACCTTCTTCGACGTCGATCGCGTCGAGGTGCTGCGCGGCCCGCAGGGCACACTCTATGGGCGCAATGCCACCGGTGGTTCGATCAACGTCATTTCCCGGGCACCGACCGATGGCCTCAGCGGCTATCTGAACCTGACGATCGGCAATTATGGCCGCGTCGCTACCGAGGGCGCGATCAGCGGCAGCCTGTCCGACGATGTCGCGGCGCGCCTTGCCGTCATGTCCAACAATCGCGGCGGCTACGGCAAGAACGAATATACCGGCAACGACATCGACGACGCCAACCAGCGCGGCGCCCGGGCCTCGGTACGCATCGAGCCCGCCAACGATCTCACGATAGATCTCTCCGCCGACTCCTATCGCGAGAACGACCACGCCTATGGCATCCACTATTTCGGGCAATATTCGCCCGACATCCCGCTCCGAGGCGCGGTGCTGGGCGGTACCACCTCATCAAAGCTGCGGAACATCCGGTCGGACTTCGATCCCACCAACCGCCGCGAACTCTATGGCCTTGCCGGCACGTTGACCTGGGACCTTGGGCCGGCGACGCTGAAGTCGATCAGCGCCTATCGCCATTCCGAGTTTCGCGACGTCACCGACATCGACATGACCGAGCGGCCGCTCTCGCAATTCATCTTCTTCGAGAGGGCGCGCCAGTATAGCCAGGAGCTTCAGCTCTCGGGATCGTTCGGCAACAGCAACTGGCTCATCGGCGGCTATTATTTCGACGAGAAGATCCTCGGGTCGGCCCAGGCTGCCAGGAACCTGCTCGTCAACGGCGGCGCGGATCGCCTGGTCAACGGCTTCAAGGTCGAAGGGCGACTCGGCACCAAGGCCACGGCCGTCTTCGGCCAGCTCGACCTCGCCGTCAGCGACGCGTTCAAGGTCATCCTCGGCGCGCGCTACAATCACGAAAAGCACTCGATCAACGACATCTTCCAGCTCGATTTCGTCCGCGATTATGCGCCGAACGCACCACTGGTGCCGATGCCGGGCTTTCCTCGCCAGGACGAAGTGACCGACAATGCCTTCACGCCAAAGGCGGGCTTTGAGCTGAAGCTCAACGACGATGCCCTGATCTACGGCACGGTATCGCGCGCGTTCAAGAGCGGTGGGTATAATCTTGGCGTCAACGTGCCTGCATTCTCGCCCGAGAAGATCTGGGCCTATGAAGCGGGGCTCAAGCTGACGACCGCCGACCGCCGGCTGCGGGCGAACATTGCGGGTTTCTACTACGACTATTCCAACCTGCAGCTGGCGAAGGTGGTCAATAATTCCGTCGTGACCGAGAATGCGGGCGCAGCCATATTGTATGGCGGCGAGGCCGAGCTCACCTTCCTTCCCTTCAACGGCCTCCAGCTCGACGGCGTTCTCTCCGTCATGCATTCGGAGTATCGGGATTATTCCTCGGTCGATCCGGGGCGGCCTGCGCTCGGGCTCCAGAATCTCGAAGGGAACAGCCTGGTCCAGGCGCCCGACGTCACGCTGACCGCTGGCGCGCAGTACAGCTTCGCCGGACTGGGTGGCGAGATCAAGCTGCGGGGCGAGCTCAACTATCGCTCGAAGGTCTATTTCACCGCCTTCAACGTCGACAGCATAGCGGAGCCCAGGAACACCAAGTTCAACGCGTTCCTGACCTGGACGAGCGATGACGGCCATGTGAGCGCGACGGTCTTCGGCCGCAATCTCACCGACAAGATCACGAAGACTGGCGGGATCGTGAACTCGGCGTCGTTCGGCACGCCACTCTCGGGTTCGATCAGCCCGCCGCGCACCTTTGGCGTGACCGTAGGCTATAATTTCTAGCGCCGATCTGCGGGACCGGACCTCGCGGCGCACCGCGCAGCGAGGGCCGGTCCGCCTCCCAACCGAGCGGCGTTGTCGACGCCTCCCGTCGGGAAGGGCCGCGGGCGTCCAACAAGGGCAAAGTAAATCAGGTGGGAGTACGCGGTGAGGATCCTGATTGTTGGCGGCGGCATCGCGGGCCTGTCTGCTGCCCTTGCGCTTTCGAAGCTTGGAAGCGAGGTGCATCTCGTCGAGGTCCAGCCCCGCCTCCAGGCCATCGGCACCGGTCTCACCATGTCCCTTCTGACTTGCCGGGCGCTGCGCGACCTCGGGGTCGGTGACGAGGTTGCCGCCCAAGGCTTTCGGCACAATGGATGGGACGTCCATGATCGCCACGGCAATCACATCGAGTCGGTCCTGTCAGCGCCTTCGGATAGCGGTGAGCTGCTCGAAGGCGCCATCCTGCGGCCGGTTCTGCACGCCATTCTTGCCGACAGAGTCCGCGCGACCGACGTCAGACTCGAACTTGGTGCATCGGTTTCAGGCCTCAGCAGCACCGCCACGGGCTGTACCGTGACCTTCTCGAATGGCCGGCAGGGCACCTACGACATGGTGGTGGCCGCCGATGGCGCATATTCGAGCATGCGCCGCCTGATCATGCCCGAGTTCGCCGCGACCCCTTATTCCGGTCAGGTCTGCTGGCGCGCGCTGTTCGACCGACCGGCCCATGTGGTCCGAGGCATGATGTTCCAGTCGGATCACGCCAAGATGGGCCTCAATCCGTGCTCTAGCGACAAGATGTACATGTTCTTCAACGAGGCGGTCGCCGAGCCCCAGCGCCACAGCCGGAGCCATCTGGCCAACCGGCTGCGAGAGATATTGGGCGAGTTCGAAAAGGCCTTGGCCGGCCTCATCCCCGCGATCGACGAGCATGTGGAGATCAACTACCGGCCGCTGGACGCCTGTCTCGTCCGGGGCGCTTACCACCGGGGTCGCGTCATCCTGATCGGTGACGCAGCGCATGGCCCGACCCCTCACCTCGGGGCCGGCGCCGGCCTCGCCGTAGAGGACGCCCTCGTCCTCGCGCGAGAAGTCGACGCAAGCGCTGGCTGCGTTTCAAGAGCCTTTGCCTCGTTCATGAAGATACGGTCTCCGCGCGTGGAGTATGTCGTGGAGACGTCATTGAAGCTGGGGCGGATGGAGATGGCCGGAGAGCCTGTCTCCCAAAGGACAGAGATCATGGCGCAGGCACGAGAGCGCATGAAGGAATCCTACAGCTAGGCCAGTATGCTCGCTCGGTATTGTTCCCGGTTTTGGCAGCCCCGTGCTCGGTCGTGAATTCCGACAAGGGGGTCATCCGGGCTCTCCGTCGAGCGCGTCGATCTTGAGAGCATGTCCAAGGAGGATAATGTGCGCTTTCGTCATGCGGAACGAGAAGCGAGCTTCACCATCGATGCGGACCAAGCCCGGCGATGGGTCCAGATCAGCATCGTCGGTACTTGGACAATATCGATTGCCGAACAGCACCGGGCCGCGCTGCTCAAGGTGGCCACAAGCCTCGATGCTGAGGCGGCGCGCTCCTTCTGGCTGGTCGACCTGCGCGAACGGCTCGCGCATCCCAAGGAGGTCGCCGACTATATCGGCGGATCGATCGCGAAGGTGACGTCGGATAGCCGGCATGTCGTGGCGCTGGTGCTCGGAACGGCGATCGCGGGCCTGCAGGCCAAGCGGCTCTCGGCCGGCGAGGTCATTCGCGCCTTTCCCTCCTATGCCGAAGCCGAGCGGTGGCTCGAGGAACAGCAGGCTAGCGCATGACCGTCCGCTGACCGCGAAAGCCCATGCCCGGTTTCACCGCTTCACGCCGTTCAGGATGATATCGGTCGCGAACTCGACATAGCGTCGTTCGAGATCCGGCCGGTCGCTGTCGTCCTTGAAGATTATGCCGATGATCGGCTCGTTGCTGCTCCAGAACTCGCAGATCGACACGATCATCATGTGAAGGAAACGTGGCTCGATCGGTCGCAGCTCTCCGCTGCGGACGCCCTCGTCCACGATGTTCTGGATGTCCGCGACGGTATCGTTGAGCAGCTTCACCCACTCGGTTCGCTCAGGCGATTCTTCCTCGTCGCCATAGAACATCGCCGAGACGAGCTTGTGATGCCCCCTGTTCTCATTGAACAGGCGGAATGTCCTCTCGACCCTAAAGCGGATACGGTCGGTCGGGCTATCCTCGCGCTTTGCCGCCATGTCGGTCCGGACCTGCCTGAGCACGCCCGAGACGACCTCGCCCAGGAGCTGGCGCATGTTGCCGAAATAATAGCGCACCAGTCGCGGTGCCACGCCGGCATGGGCTGCGACCGCCTGGCGCGTCACGAGCGCGGGATCGGTTTTCATCAGCACCTGGCGGGCGGCCTCGACCAGGGCATCGGGCCCCACATCACCGCTGTCCCGCGATGGCCGTCCCCTGCCACGCTTGGGTGTCTGCTCCGACAATAGTTGCGCCTTTTCAAGTCATCGTTCCAGCCCCTGGGCGGGCCCCATTCATGCAGCCACGATAGGAGGCGGCCGGGGAAAAGGCCAGATGCAGGCCTGCTCGGACGCTATGCAGCGACCGTCATAAGGCAGCCGTGCGAAGGCCACCCTACGGCCAGCAAGCCCTCGGCCGGCGCGCAACGATCATGGATCTCCTGCCGTCGCCCCGTCGAGGCGGGAGGCACCTTCCTGTTGCACTCCCTGGCGAGCCACGCTAGTCCGGGATATATTCCCTATAAGGGGAATAAATTCAGCCGCGAAGGTGGTTGCATGCGTCAGGGGACCGAGGATGGCTTTTCATCTCAAGCTGGGAACGACAACCGAGGCGAAGGCCAGTCGTGACAGGTCCGTGCGGCATATCGTCGAGGAGGTCCTTGCCGACATCGAGGCTCGCGGGGACGACGCGGTACGCGAGCTGTCGATCAAATATGATCAGTGGGATCGCGAAAGCTACCGGCTGACCCCTGCCGAAGTCCAGGAGTGTATCGCCCAGCTGACCGCCCAGGATCTCAAGGATATCGAGTTCGCGCAGGCGCAGGTCAGGAACTTCGCGCGCATCCAGCGTCAATCCCTGGCCGATGTCGAGGTCGAGACGGTGCCCGGCGTGATACTCGGCCACAGAAATGTGCCGCTCAATGCTGCCGGCTGCTACGTTCCGGGCGGCAAGTACCCGCTGCTTGCATCTGCCCATATGTCGGTCGTGACGGCCAAGGTGGCCGGGGTCCCGCGCGTTGTCACCTGCGCGCCTCCCTTCCAGGGAAAGCCCTCGCCCGCGATCGTCGCCGCGCAGGCCCTGGCAGGCGCCGACGAGATTTATTGCCTCGGCGGCATCCAGGCGATCGGCGCCATGGGTCTGGGGACGCGAACCATCGCGCCTGTCGATATGCTTGTCGGTCCCGGCAACGCTTTCGTCGCCGAGGCGAAGCGGCAGCTCTTTGGCCGGGTCGGGATCGACCTGTTCGCCGGGCCGACCGAGACGCTCATCATCTGCGACGAGATCGGGTGCGACCCCGAACTGGCCGCGACCGACCTGCTGGGCCAGGCCGAACATGGGCCTGACAGCCCGGCAGTGCTGCTCACGACATCGACACATCTCGCCCGCGAGACGATTGCCGAGGTCGAGCGCCTCCTGGAAATCCTGCCCACGGCCGAGCATGCCCGGCGTGCATGGGAGGCGCATGGCGAGGTGATCGTAGCGGAGAGCGACGCCGAGATGGTCGCGATCGCCGACAGGATCGCCTCCGAGCATGTTCAGGTGATGACCCGCGACCCTGACTATTTCCTCGAGAACATGACCAATTATGGCGCACTGTTCCTGGGTGCCCGCACCAATGTCAGCTACGGCGACAAGGTCATCGGCACAAACCACACGCTGCCAACCAGGAAGGCTGCGCGGTACACGGGCGGCCTCTGGGTCGGCAAATTCCTCAAGACCTGCACGTATCAGAAGATCCTCACCGACGAGGCTTCGGCCATGATCGGGGAATATTGCTCCCGCCTGTGCGCGCTCGAGGGCTTTGCGGGCCATGGCGAGCAGGCTAATATCCGGGTTCGGCGCTTCGGCCATCGCAACGTGCCCTATGCGGGGCGGGTCGAGCCCGCCGACGCGATCTGAAGCCTGTGGACCTGCCGCGCACTCCAAGTTTTCGGCTCGATCACCGGCGCGCACTGGTGACCGGCGCAGGCCGCGGGATCGGTCTCGCGCTGGCAGCGGCGCTGGCCGAGGCCGGTGCCGAGGTAACGCTGGTCGCGCGCACCCGCGATGAGATCGAGCAAGGCGCGCGGGCGATCGGAGCGGCGGGTGGACGTGCCCGGGCCGTTACCCTCGACGTGACCGATCTCCAAGCGGTCAGGGATTATTTCGCGCAGCAGCCCGCGTTCCACATTCTCGTCAACAATGCCGGGACCAACCGGCCGCGGGCCATGTGGGACGTCAGCGAAGCCGATTACGACGCCGTAATGGGCCTCAACCTCAAATCGGCCTATTTCGTCGCGCAGGCCTGCGCCCGCAGGATGATGGCTGAAGGCGTGCAGGGCAGCCTCGTCCATGTCGGATCGCAAATGGGTCATGTCGGCGGCCCCGATCGCTCGCTCTACTGCGCGTCCAAATGGGCGCTCGAGGGCATGAGCAAGGCGATTGCGCTGGACCTGGCGCCCTTCGGCATCCGCTCGAACACGCTCGCGCCCACCTTCATCGAAACACCCATGACCAGGCCTTTCTTCGAAGATCCTGCGTTCAAGGCGAGCGTCCTCGCCAGGATCAAGCTCGGGCGCCTTGGTGCGGTTGAGGATCTGATGGGATCCGTCCTCTACCTTGCCAGCGATGCCGGCGCACTCGTGACGGGCACCAGCCTCGTCGTCGACGGCGGGTGGACCGCAGAGTGAAGCCGTCGGCATGGCCAAGGCAGCTTGCCTCATGATGATCGAGCCCGACCCCCATGAACTTGAACATGGCTCGGTCCCGACGGGGCAACGGGTCAACCCGGAGTGACCGCATGACACTTATCCGCACCTCGTCCGGCCCGAATTCCCTGGCCGGTTTCCGGCTCGATCCTCGCCAAGTCACCCATGCCGGCCAGGATCTGGTTCGTCCGGAATGCATCCTGGCGGAATCGGATGAGGCAGCCTTCGGGAGACCTCGATCCCGAGTTTCCGCAGTCCCGTGGCAGGATTGGCGATGAGCGATTGGACACAGGCGGTTTGACGACGCGACCAGCCCGACCGGTCGTTGGGGGGGCTGGCCATCCCTTATCGAAGGCGATGAGATGCCCGGAAACAGGTCCGGGGTCGGCATATCGAAACGCTCTACATGAATGCCAGCGTCCCGCCGCTCGCGGCAAAGTCCCGCAGCACGTCGAACCGCTGCTGGCTCGAGACACCAGGACGCGGCGCGTTGCTCGTGCCGAGGCCCATGACAATGAGCGATCGCTCGGAGGCACGGGGCCAGGGCGCTGCCGCGGCGGAAGGATCGCCGGAGCGGATGAATGCCAGCCACCGCGACTGAAGTTCGGCCGTGACGCGACGGTCGTTCTCGCTGGGAGATCGGCCACCCTTGTCCAGCGCGCCAAAGATGAAGGGCACCTCGGCGGTATGAAAGGCGCCAAAGTCCTGGCCCGCCGCGTTGAGATACTTGTAGTCGAACAAATAGAGATAGACCGGCTGTCCGCCGCGCTCGCGCTTGCGTGCGAACAGGATCATGCTCGTCATATATTCGTCGCGCGACAGGGTTCGGGACGACTCCGCTGCCTCGTGATCGGTTGCATGGGGGTAGAGGGCCAGGATGCGGTCGGCGAAGGATCCGTAGCGATCGCGTACATGCGCTGCGAACGCGGCGGGCGTGCGCCTCACACCCATGAGGATATAGTCATCGCTATTGTAGCCGGTGAGCAGTGGAACGGCGCCGGTCACGGGGTGATCAACGTCTTCGGGCTCGGCCGGGATGATGGTTCCGTCGACCACGGGCGCAAAGGGAAGCGCCACTGGCGGCTTTGTCATCTCCGCAAGCGACAGGGTCGGTACGGCCGCCTGGATGACATCTGCCGGAATCGCGCGGAGTTGATCGATCGAGGCCGCCCCGAGCTTTTGGGCGAACGCCGCGCCGCGTGCCTCGGCTTCGCGGAGCGGGAGCATGTGGATGCCCATGGCTGTACCGCTCTCGGCGACGGCGCGCTTGAACAGGCCCTTGGCCTCCGGTGAGGTCAGGAGATTGTTCACTGACAGGCCGCCGGCAGACTGGCCTGCGATCGTCACATTTTCTGGATCACCCCCGAATGCTGCGATGTTGGCGCGGACCCATCTGAGCGCCTCTATCTGGTCGAGCAGCCCGTAGTTGCCCGAGCTGTTGAACTCGGATTCGCGTGTGAGTTGCGGGTGGGCGAGGAAGCCGAAGACCCCAACTCGATAGTTGATCGTGACCACGATTACGCCCTGGCGGGCAAGTCCGGCTCCATCATAGATCGGGACGGCGCTGGAGCCGTTGGCGAAGGCACCTCCATGGACGAAGACATAGACGGGCAGCGGGTCGGACCTGTGCCGGGGCCGCCAGACGTTGAGGTAGAGGCAGTCCTCCGAGGTGGGGCCGCTGACCAGGAACTCGCTTCCAAATGGCCCGAACGGCTTTGATGGCGTCTGGATACAGGAATCTCCTGCGCGCGTGCCATCGCGTACGCCCGACCAGCGCGTTGCCGGCACCGGGTCGCGCCATCGCAGGGGTCCTATGGGCGGCTGCGCATAGGGTATGCCCTTGAAGGCCTCGGCGTCCTGTTCAACATTGCCGAGCACATCTCCAGTTTCGGTATGAACGATGGCCTGCGCAAAGCTGCCGGAACTGGAAAGGAGGGCGTAGACAAAAAGCCCTGCGCGCATTCGAGACAACCAGCGCATCATGCATTTACTCTCTTCACTCTTGTGGTGATGGATGACTTGGGGCGGGCGGACGTGGGTGCGACCGCCGATACGTCTGCGCGCGCGGGCGCATATTTTGTGAGGCGGGAAGCTTCTGCTGCGCGGAGCAGCGAAGCTTCCCGTCCTCGATGGCTGCTCAGATCGTATAGCCGAGGGTGAACCCGAACGTTCGCGGCGGGCTGATCGAACCGGAGATCGGCGAACCAAAGTCCACCGTGTTCACGAGACCACCGGTCTTGGTGATCTTGTTGGTGAGATTGCGCCCGAAGATCGTGGCGCTCACATGGCCGTCATCGCTTGTCCAGGTCAGGAAGGCATTGAACTTCGTGTTTCGCGCCTGGCCGACGCTGTCGATGTTGAAGGCGGTGAAATAGACCCGCGACCGGTAGTTGAGTTCACCCCGGATCCTGATCTCGCCGCCCGGACCTGCAAAGCCATACTGGGCGCCTGCGGTCAGCGTGACGTCGGGCGCCTGGACGAGCCTATGTCCTTCCAGGTCCTGCAGCCCGAGGTTCGGATCGGCGGGATCCACCGAGGAGAAGTCGCGATATTCCGAGTGCATGACGGACAGGGCCCCGTCGAGCTGGAAGCCGGTAAAGGGAAGGAATGTGACTTCCGCCTCGCCGCCGTAGATGATTGCAGCGCCGGCATTCTCCGTGACGACATTGTTGTTGACCACCTTGGCCAGCTGCAAGTTGGAGTAGTCGTAGTAGAAGCCGGCGAGATTAGCCCGCAGCCGGCGATCGGCGGTCGTCAGCTTGAGCCCCGCTTCATAGGCCCAGATGTTCTCGGGCTTGAAGGCGGGGACATTGAGTCCAAGGTTGTAGCCGCCGCTCTTGAAACCGCGGGAAACGGTTGCGTAGAGCAGGGCATCGTCGTTGAGCTTGAATTCCAGGCCCGCCTTGGGCGTCACGACATTGTCGGTGACAGCATCGGAGCGCGGGAAGCCGGGGAAGGGAAGGAGCGGCGCGTTGGGCGCATAATCGCGATCATTGTCGAGCTGGAAGACATCGGTGATCGAGTGCGTCTCGTGGTTGTAGCGCGCGCCGAGGATGACCTTGAACGCGTCGCTGAGCGCCAGGTCGAGCTGGCCGAAGACGGCGGTGGCCTTGGTGCCGAGATGCCCCTCCACCTTGAAGCCGTTGACGTAGCGGTCCGGGCCGCCATTGAGGATCAGGTTGGAAGGCACCTGCGCGGAGCCCACCACCTTCTCGTCGAAATAATAGCCGCCGATAAGCCAATTGCTGTTGCCGAACGATCCCGAGAGCTGGAGCTCCTGGCTGTACTGGTGGGCCTTCTCGGCAAAGATGAACTGCGACAGCGGCAGTTCGGTCATGTCGATATCGGTGACGTCGCGAAACTGCGAGTGGCGATAGGCGCTGATCGACTTGAGGGTCACGGGACCGAGATCCCAGGTCACGGCACCGGCGAAGCCATAGAGCTCACGCCGGTTGGTGGGATCGAAATCCGAGTTCAGGTTGCGGAGCTTCGAGGGCGCCGTGCCGCCGAGTACCCCGGCGCGGAGCTGGATGTCGGGCGAATATTGCCCGAAATAGTGGATGCCATAGGCGTGGTCATTCTCGCGATAGAAGTCGGCCGAGAGATCGGTCGTGAGATTGTCGGCAGGCTTGATGCGTACCGAGGCCCGGGCGCCGCGCTGGTTGGCGTCGTCGATGTCGTTGCCGGTATATTCGTTCTTGCCGTAGCCGCCGCGATTGTTCGACATGACGGCAAGGCGCGCCGTGACATCGTCGGACAGGCTGCCGCTGACAGCCGATTCCACTGCCACGCGGCCATAATTGCCAACGGTCAGGTTGGCATAGCCGCTGAGCGCTTCGGTCGGCGCCTTTGAAATGACGTTGATCGAACCACCGGTTGCGTTGCGGCCGTAGAGCGTGCCCTGCGGCCCGCGCAGCACCTCGACGCGGTCGACATCGAAGAAGGTGCCAAGCTGTGCGGATGGGCGACTGACATACACGCCATCGAGGTGATAGGCGATGCGGCCTTCGGAGCCCGGATCGGGAAGATCGAAGCCGATGCCACGGATCGCGATCCGCGCGGCGCCGCCATAGGTGCCGAAGTTGATGCTGGGGGTGACCGCGACAAGCTGGTCTACGCCATTCACCTGACGTTCGCGCAGGGTATCGCCGCCAACAGCCGTGATGGCGAGCGGAATATCCTGCACATTCTCCGCGCGCTTCTGGGCGGTGACGACGATCTCTCCAATCGTGCCGTCCTTCGCCGCAGCGGGCGAGTCGCCGGTCCCTGCGGCCGCCCCGGCCTGCGCCAATGCCAGTGCCGGCCAGCAGCTCGCGGCCAGGAGCAGCCCGCACCTGATCATCCTGTTCATCGGATTTCCCCTCCTCGGTTGCATCGCGGGTGCTTTGCCCGCGCCCCGTGGGAGCTCGGGTTTGGACCAGAGCTTTTATTCCCTCTATGAGGAATAAAAGCTCTTTATGGCGGCGTCAAGCCATCCTTCTTCTCGCGCCTCGCGATGAGATGCAGTCCAACGGGAGGGTCGGTGCGAAGGGGGAAAGCCCGCTTCTCCGGGTGAGCGTCCTCAGCGAATTTGCGGTTCCTGCTGGGCTTTTGCGCATCGGCTCGAGCGCGAGGGCAGCAGAGGCATCACCGCGCTAGATTACTTGCTGCCCCGGTCCGAGCGGCGGATAAACGCTATGGGACTATCCGGCCGGTGCAAATGCCAAGGCCGATAGAGACATAACCGTCGGCGATGGCGCATCCTGCCAGCGTAACCTCATCGCCATCATGCAGGAACCGCCGCTCCTCGCCGGTGGGAAGCGTGATTGGGTCTGCGCCTCCCCGCGTCAGTTCGATCAGGCTTCCGCAGGAGCTTCGATCGGGCCCGGAGATGGTCCCGGTTCCCAGCAGGTCGCCCGGTCGGAGGTTGCACCCGTTGGAACTGTGGTGCGCCACCATCTGCGCGGCGGTCCAATAGAGGTTGGATGCGCAGACGCGTGTGATGCAAAGCGGGGGATGACCAAGATCGCGCATCAGCGCCGACGAAAGAAAGGCTTCGAGCTGGATGCGAAAGGCGCCGCGCGATTGGTCACGCTCATGGTGGAGATGGGGTAGCGGTGGTGGGTCCTGAGGCCCTCTCGCCGGTTGGGCCATTCGGAACGGCGCCAGCGCCTCTGCCGTGACAACCCACGGCGAGACGCTCGTATGGAAGCTCTTGGCGAGGAAGGGACCGAGCGGCTGATATTCCCAGACCTGGAGATCGCGCGCCGACCAGTCGTTGAGCAGGCTCAGACCAGCGATCTGATCGCCTGCCCGATCGATCGGGATGGGTACGCCCAGATCGTTGCCTTGCGCGATCCACAGTCCGAGTTCGAGTTCGAAGTCGAGCCGGTCTGATGGCGCGAAAAGCGGGGATGAAGCGCCGCCGGGTCGATGCTGGCCTGACGGTCGACGTACTTGCTGCCCCGACACACGGACGGACGAGGCGCGCCCATGATAGGCGATCGGCATCCACTTGTAGTTCGGCAGCAGCGGATTGTCTGGACGCAACTGCCTTCCCACGCTCCTCGCGTGATGGATGCCGGCATAGAAGTCGGTATAATCGCCGGGCGCGAAAGGCAGATGCGGATCGCATGAGGCCGCATCGTGAAGAAATGGCTCCACTTCGCAGCGCTTCTCCGCGGAGGACAGCAGGTGAGACAGGCTGCGCCGCAAGAACCGGCGATCGGCGGGGCTTCGGCTAAGCAAAGCATTGAGCGTCGAGTGCCCGAGCGCATCTGTGAACGGCGCGGGTAGCAGGTGAGCAACACCCGCCAGATCGAGGATCCGATCCCCGATGGCTACGCCGGGGCCCGCTGACTTATCGGCCGTGGAGAAGATCCCCAGGGGCAAATTCTGGATCGGGAAGTCGGGATGGGAGACGGCTGACGAGACCCATGTCGATCGCATTGGATCATGTGTTTCGTCCAGCGTGCCCGCTAACCCGATCTCCTGACCCGGCTCCGGCATGAGCGGACGCTCTCCCATCCCGCACTTCACCTTATCCGACGTTGGCTAGCCACACGGCCGTATTGGTCGGGATCAGGTCCCAGGACCGTGCCTCCCATCCTTCGTCCGCCCGGTCGATGTCCGCGACAAGCTCCATTGCGCCGCCTGCGGGACTGTCGAAGTACCAGAAGTAGCCGGAGGACACGCGATGGCGCCCGGGTCCCATTCGGCTTTTCCAGCCGTTTGCCAGCATCGCCTGCCCGCCGAGCATGAGCTCGTTGAAGCCATTTACGTGGAAGGAGAGATGGTGCAGCCCCTTCTCCTCACGCTGACTGATGAAAAGATGATGGTGTTCTCCTCCGCCCGGCGCCCTCAGGAATATCCCCTTGCGGTCATTGAACCTGTCCGTGACCTGGAAGCCCAGCCGCTGGATGTAGAACTCGGCCGCCCGCTCTACATCCGGCGAGAACAGCACGATATGGGCGATCGACTGCGGGGCAACTGGTGCATCGAAGTCGACCCTGCTGTTGACCGGTCGTCCGGTCGCGGCGCCGAAAACGTTGCACAGGATCGGCTCTACCGTCAGCGGCTGCCGTCTTGAGGGACGGAAGGCGATGCCATAGCCATCGTCATCGACGGTGCGCAGTTCGCCATCTTCGCCTAGCCGAATGTTGCGATCACCCAGGGCATTCTTGATCGATTCAAGGTCGCTTGTGCCTTCGACACCCCAGATGATCTCGCGGATGGTGGGTCCCGAGCATACCGCAACAGGGAGCGAGGGGTCATGCATGTCGACCAGGATCGCCTCCGTCCCGTTTAAAGCCTGGTACGCCTTGCCGCTCCCGCGCTCCCCAGCATCCGCAAGGCCGAAGTCGCGGACGAACTTGGTGGCAGCTGCTAGGTCCGACACGCCCAGTATCGCCGCGTCTACCCCGATGATTGCCATGGTAACCCTTACTTGAAAGAGCGGCTCGCGCCTGCGCAGGCCGGATTGTCCCTGTTAAAGCTGCTTCCATCGCGCTTACCGGCCGTCGATGAGGACGAACGCCACTCGCGCGATATCGTCGGTGCGGTTTTCCCACGCGTGGTTGGTTCCGCGCTGAATGAGGATGTCACCGGGATGAAGATCGGTTTCGCCATCATCCATGACCGCGGTGATCGTGCCGGATAAGACGATCGCGTAATCGACCGAGCGCGTGATGTGCATGCCGGGGTTGGGGTGGGACGCGTCATGGACGCAGTCCTTGAACAGCGTCTGGAGCGAAGCTGACGCCTGCCGGCGGCGTTCTTCCGGGTCGTTGGAGATGGGCGGGAAATCGATGACGCGCAGGATCGTGCCGTCCGCTGGCGGCTGAGCGCCGGAATGCTCCTGGATCGTATCGGCGGCATCGATGGCGGTCGGCGTGCCGACAGTTCGCCAGACATTGACATTGCGATAGCCGGGACGGCCCGGGGGCGTCATTTCGACCAGCGACGAATGCTCCTCCTGAATGTAGGAACGACCGTCCGGTTTATTGGCGGTGACCACCCGGCGAACCGGCGGAAGGGGTGCAGGTAGCATTGATATTCTCCAGTGCAGGAGGTCGGCCGATCGCCGCAGGCTGGGCGATGACGGCCTCGATCCGAATTGAATCGGTCCCGCGAGCAAAGTCTGCTGCGGCAGATTTCAGCTGCTCGTCAGGATGCGCTGGTCCGACAGGTCACTCGCGCCGCAGGAGTCGATCAGCGATCCGCCGCGCCATTCGACCACCGGTAGCGCGGCCAGCTTGTTGACGATGTGGAACATTGTCGGGAGTTGCTCCCAGCGGGACGGGACGAACTCAACCTTGCCAGAGCCTCGCAGAACGCGGTCATAATGGACCTGCGCCCCCGCGGACGCTGGAGTCAGGATCATTTGCTCCACCTCGGTTTCACCCTTGGTCGAAACCTTGGGAAGGAAGCGGTGATGCAGCAATCCGGCATGATCGGGCGGCGGTGGAGGCGGAGGATCGCCGGGGCTCAGGTCCTCGAGCGTCAGGTTGAGGAAGACATGGCCGTCCCAGACCGCCCGATAGTGCGCCTGATGTTCGAAGACGCGCGGCGGCGGTAGCTCGCAATAGATCTTCGCCCATCCGATCTCCTCGCGTCCACTGAGGATCGGTTCGGGCATATTCTCCCACAGGACGGCGAGAAACGTGCCGTTGAGTTGTTCGGCGTCCCCCACGAAGCGGACCGGGTACTTAACGCCAAGCATGGAGTATCCGCGTCCGGCAAGCCAAGCCAACTCTCGCAATTGCGTATGTTCGACGGTCACTACGGGCTCGCCGACGGGCTCGCAGCCTGGTGGAAGTAGTCCGCGCAGCGCCTCGGTTTCAGTCAGGAAGCTGACGGTAGCGGTCGTCCTCGGCGTTCTCGACATATCGAACTTGCCCCCGTCGGGCCCTTGTCGGGGGCCAGCAGTGGGCCCGAACACAAGCGGCATGCGATGGCGGCCATGATAAGTAGACAGCGTCAAGGCGCGGTTCCTTCCCTAGTGATCTGACTGTCTGTTTTATTTCCCTCCATAGGGAATAAGGATCGAGTAGCAGTCCGCTCGTTGAAGCGCAAGAGGCGCCCTGCTCCTTGCGACAACGTGCAAGGCGCTCCTTGCCCCGCGCGGCCGCAGGTCAGCCATCGGGGCCGTTACGCCGCCCCGGATGGACAACTCATGGCGGAGAAGGTTGAGTACGAAGGACGGGCCCCGCCAGGGTGCTACGACCACGCGCCGCGGGGTGTTCGACCGGATTTGGTCAAGGCCGATGACCACCAACACGGTCGAGCTGGGCACCTCGGCGCCGGCTTTGGCTAGCCTAGCGAGAAATCCCCAGCTGCCCTTGCCGCGTACCGGGCACTGGATGAAGAAGGAGGTTGGCAAGGAACCGCCGACGCCTGAATATCGCGTGGACTCAGGACTCGGCGCGCAGCACTATCTACTCCCGGTTCCTAAAACTTCCCGCGCGCCGAAGCGGCCGCCGCCGCGATACCAAGTGAAGAGCCACGCCTTAGCGATACAGAGAAGTCCCGCCGACCGGCTCAAGGTGCACCTAGAACTTCTGCGTAGGAAATCCGCTAAATTGGGATGAACTGCACCTACCTAGTCCGGTGGTCGTCGATCCGTTTGCCTTATACGTATAATTGTGCTCACCACTTTCTCTGTTAACGACGTGCTTGTTTACATCATTCGTCGAAAATGAGGACGTGTCCTGTAGAGTTATTATAAATGGATTAACGTCCTTGATTTTACTTGTTTGCCGGCACTCTCCTTCGCAATAGCGCATACTATCTAGATTGACGCGGTATATAAGTGAATATGCGCCTTCGAGCGCACCCTCCGCACCCTTTTCAGGCACGATACGTTGGGTGCCGGAGCAAATGAGATTGAAGGCGACTGCTGTTACTAGCCAAAACATTGGACATCCTTTCTAACAAATAGTTCGCCTCTCCGACATCGATTGGGTCTGTTCCTGGCAGTCGATCCGAAGAGCCCCCGAGTGGTGCACGCTAGATATCGAGGAGGATATCGCAGCGTCTTAGGCGCCGCGACCCGTGATCTGCCAGGGCAAACCAGGCTCCTTGATCATCTCGCGGCCGCATGTCGTGCAATGGCTGATGAAATACCCCTTTTCCCAATGGCTGGCCTTCAGGTCGGCGGTATGCCTGCCAAGGAGTTTGTGGAAGATCATGACGCGTCCCGCGGCTGCCAGCAGCCCCTCCCATTGCTGCGGGCCTCTGTGGAATCGGCGGTCGGTCGGCTCCGGTCTTCGGCCGATCCGAGCGCGGATCGGAACGCGCTCATTCCCCTGCGAAGGTGTTCGACTTCATGAGGGCTAGACATAGCATCTCCTACCAGCGGGAGCGCCAAGTCTCTCAGTCGCCACCATGCTGAGCTGGACTGACGATGCATCGGATATGGGGTACTTCTGTTCCAGCGCTAGGGGGAAGCCTAAAAACGACTGTTCTCACACGGGCCGGCCGAAAGCCGCGAGTCGGGGCACGCCCCCCCCAAAAGGAGTGGTCGGGCTTGAGTACTAGTGCATCGCCGTCTTCGCCGCCATGGCACAACAGCGGTGAAACGGAGCGGAAGCGGACGCCGACCGGGGTGCCCCCGCTTCTGGAGCCGGCCGCCAATCGACGAGGCTGCCGTGTGAAAAGGGTGGCATTGTGATGGTGGCGCGGGGCTTCGATCAGCCCCTCGGCCTCGACGGAGCTGCAGACGATCTCGCTAGTCAGTAGCTCATGGCGCAACGGGCCCTTGACGCTCTCGTTATATCCGTTCTCCCAACGGCAAGCCTGCCGTATAATAATGCGTCCTCGCAACCGGGCTGCCACAGCCAGGCCGCACGGCGGCCGCGATACACTCCCTGCCATTGGCCGACCGGATGTGCGCGGGTGGGCCGCGGTCGATGAACAGCGAGCCCAGCCAGCACATCCTCGCGATCAAGCTGACCGCGACGCGGAGCGTCAGCCACCCACGGCTTGCCTCGTCGATGTTGACGAGAATGCGGAACTAGGCCTTCGTGAATGCGCCTCCAGGAAGTCGCCCGAAGGTCCCCCGATATCCTGGCCGTAGCCGGCTGCAGGCCATCGTCGACCACTGCCGGCTGCGTTTCGACTGCCACTGCGGAACCTGCAGCCCCTCGCAGCCCCAGATTCGCTCGGCCCGCTCATGAGCCGTCGATGGGCCGGCGGAGTGCGCCAGCGCCGTCACGCGGCGAGAGCGGTAGTGCCCATATTGGCCGGCTTAGGTAATAATATCCTCAGTCAGCGCCTCGTCCTCATCCCGACGCCGCGGTGCGTTGGGCTGCGTCGATCGATGCTGGCGGCTCGCGGCATAGCGGCCGCTCGGACCAAGATGGCAGTGCGCAGCGAGCACGAGTCGCATCCTACGCTGCCGGCACAGGCGGGAACCGGAGCCCGGCTAGGCCATATCAGAAACGCGAAGGGATCAAACCCGGGTCCTACGCGAATACTTGATCGTTCATACAGCGCCCGAAGCCCGTCCGGGTGATCCACACAGGGCTGGGGCCTAAAGTGCGCGAGAAGCCGTCCAGTTTAGATCCGGCCGCGCGCCAGGTGCATAGCCATAGCTCTTGATATCGGCAATCTCGCGATCGGCACTTTCTCCCTCCCCGAAGGATTACCGCGACCGATACCGTGTTCCGTACCAGCACGTTTAGCGGCGCCGTTTAGCCCCGGCGAGGTTGTGATCGGTGGGGTGGGAGCGATGGAAATCAGCGCGGTTGAAGAGATCGAGGTATTTACGCGAACTGATCGTCGCGGTCGCACGACAAGCGTGTCGTTGTACCGCCTGGCAACGCGCTGCCGCCATCCTTACGGAGTGATCATCCAGTCTGATGGCGGGCATGAGATCGACTGGTATCACGAGAGCGAGCAACGCGCCCGCGCACAGTTCCAGCGGGAGAGAAGCGTTTACCGGACGCACCGGCGCATCTCTTAGTAGCCATCTAACGGAGCCACGTTACGCCGATCTCTCACGCGATGCTCAGATCAGTGGTGGCGTTAACCAAATTTTATCCGCGAATCGATACTTCCTAAAGGCATAGAGAGCGAGCCAAGTTGAGGCGGCCACTGGCTACATTTTGAGCCGCAGAAGCAATCGAGCAGTAGAACCGGTCGGCAAGCCGCCCGGAGACATGCGCCTTCGCAACGTCGTGGACGTCCAGGCGATAGTAGGCAACGTCTGCCGGGAAGGTCCGGCCGTGTTCGCCCCTCGTTAACGGCAAACCGCCAGCGATGGCGGGACGCAAACCCTCCGGCCTCGGCCGCGCCGAGGTAGCGGGGCTACCGAATAGGGCCAGATCATGCCAACCCTGCTGCGTGGTGTCTTGCAACGTTATGCTGTTGTCCGCCGCGTTATAGCGGCGACCCTGATGTCGGCATTGGCGCTTCCTTTTCTTACCGCCGCAATCGGCGCACCGACGACCCTCGAAGACCGCTTGCTGCTTGCCCATAATGTCGCGCGCCGGCAGCTTGGCCTCGGCCCGCTGGTCTGGGACGCGGCGCTCGCCGCGGACGCCGCGGTCTGGAGCCGGCATCTTGCCCGGGTGGGCTATCTCGTCCACTCGCCGAGCGATCCTCGCGATCCCGATCCACAGGGCGAGAACCTGTGGGCCGGCACCAAGGGTTATTACTCGCCCGAACAGATGGTCGGCCTCTGGCTCAGTGAGCGGCGAAACTACGTGGGCGGCATTTTTCCCAATGTCAGCCGCACCGGCGACCTGGAAGACGTCGGCCACTACACGCAGATGGTGTGGCGATCCTCAACGACCGTCGGGTGCGCGGTAGTCAGTGGCGAACATGACCAGTTCCTCACTTGCCGCTATGCCGAGGGCGGCAATGTCATCGGCGAACAGGTGTTCTGAAATTCTCACATCGGAGAGGTCAGCGAGGTTTTTCGAAGGGAATTGCGAGCAGGAAACGCACGTTCTGAAGACGGGCGATCAAGACCTGCGATCTGTCCGATCCCTTCGGCTGAGGAAGATGGAGATTTGCGGCCGACAGAAGGACGTCTCCATCCATCTTGTCGAGACGGGCGAGAAGATTCAGGCTGCCTGCGACCTCATCAACGACCGCTATGCCTGGCGCGGCTACGGCTCTAGCCATCACATCCCCGATGACGCCCATCACGTGACCTTCACCGCCGAGGGTTGAGGACGAGGTCGTCGGCACCATCACGCTCGCGGTCGACTCGCCGCAGGGGCTGGCCGTCGACCGGGCCTTCAGAGACGAGGTGGATGGCCTTCGTGATCTGCCCGGCGTCAAGCTGTGCGAGTTGACCAAGTTCGCCTTCGATCCCGACGTGCAGTCGAAGGAGCTGATGGCCGCCTTGTTCCACATCGTGTTCGTCTACGGCCACCGCACCCATGGCTGCACCGACCTGCTGATCGAGGTAAACCCGCGCCACGTCCGCTTCTACGAGGCGATGCTCGGCTTCCGGCGCGTCGGCGCCGTGAAGATGAACGACGGTGTGGCCGCTCCGGCCCAACTCATGTGGCTCAAGGTAGCGGCGATCAGGGAGCAGATTAACCACTTCGCGAACCGTCCAGATCATTTGGCTTCGCGCTCGCTCTACCCGTTCTTTTTCTCGCCAGCCGACGAGGCCGGTATCTATCGGCGCCTCACGCAAGCCGGCACGCCGGCCGTAGCCGAGGCAACCCGCCGCGATCGGGATGACGTAGAGCCGGTGCCGAGCAGTGGCCTGCGCCGCAGGCAGGAGCCTACCACTTCCCGGCGATCGTCGGACCAGCCCGAAGCGGCGATCCTTCTGACTGCCTGAGGCAGAACGGGGCACGTAATCCCCGGGCTGAAACGAAAGCCGGCCCACCAGCATGGTTCACCTTGCTACCGCCGATCTCCGTCCAAATCGTCCCACGCGCCCTGGGTGGCTGCGGCCTCGGGCAAGCCGATCCGGGCTCTTCCTCAGGCCGGTTAACATAAAAATGAAGCGCCTGCTGTCACTACGACGCCCTAGCGAGGCGTGACCGAACGTGACGATCGGACCAGCTTGAGGCATACTGCCAAGCGAACGCTTGAGATTCGCTCACGTCGGAGCGATTGCTCGGTTGCATGGGAGAGGCGTCATGCTGCGCTATGTCATTGTCCTCGCTCTGCTCATTACCGCACCTGCTGCGGCGCATCATGGCTGGAGCAGCTATGATGAAAGCAAGTCACTTACCGTAACTGGAACACTCACCCAGGTGAATTGGACTAACCCCCACGGCACGGCGCAAATGACCTGGAATAAGGAACTGTGGACCATTGTGCTCGCGCCCACGCAACGCATGGATGCACGAGGCCTTACCCAGGCAATGATCGCTCCTGGCCAGCGGGTCATACTCACTGGATACGCACGACGGGACGGAACCCGCGAGATGCGGATCGAGCGCATCACTGCCGGCGGGAAGACGGTCGAGCTACGCTGAGTGACATGGCTGACTGATGCAGCGTCGTGGCTCGAGGCTGCTGGTGTAAGAGCGTGGGCGGGCGGAGACCGTTACGCCTGGATCAACACGCTGCACCTCCTGGGCTTGGTGATGCTGATTGGCGGCATCGGTGTCGTTGATCTCCGGCTGGCGGGCGCATGGTCTGCCCTGCCAGCCAAGGAACTGTCGCGCGCCCTCACGCCGGTGGCTGTCGCGGGGCTGCTACTGATGGCGGCCACTGGTGTCCTGCTCTTTGCCGCAGATGGGAGGACCTTGGCCACCTCTCGGGTCTTCCACGCCAAGCTTATTCTCATAGCCTTGGCGCTCGGTAACGCCATCACGTTCAGGGTGCTCTGGCGAGACTCTGCAAATACCGGGCTCATCACGCGCTTGATGGCCGCGACCTCGCTCTTGCTGTGGCTGGCCGTCGGTTCATGCGGGCGCATGATCGCATATAGCTGAGCTCGTTCAGTAAAGTAGTCAGACGGGACGCGGCTGGCGCGCTACGATGAGCGCGAGACACTTCCGGCTGGCCTCGTCGATATGATGGTGAGGATGGGGAACTAAGCCCATCCTGGGCGCGCCCCTCAACGAAGTCATACGCCCAGACGTGCCCAGGATATTCCGGCCGACACCGGATGCATGATCCGTCGTTGAGCCACTGCGGACCCCGTTTCCGCCAACGCTGGGGCACCTTCAACCCCTCCCAGCGCCAGATCCGTTCGACGCGTTTGTGGTTCACCGTCCAACCGGCATCGCGCAGCAAAGCGGTTACCGGCTATAGCCATAACGCCCGTGCTGCTTCGCCAATGGCGGTGATGTCGTCGGCCAGCCGCTGCTCGTCGTCCGCCCCACGCGGCACCTTACGATGTGTCGGTCGATGTTGTCCGAGAAGACGGCATATTCGCCGCTCGGACACCGGCAGCTCGCGCCGCAGATGATCGATACATCGACGTCGCCGCGCCGGGCCCAGAAGTTCCCCGTGCGGCTTCCTGCAAGATCAGCTCGTCGGGTGTCAGATCCGAGATCGCCCGGCGGAACCGCAGGTTCTCCTTCTCCGAATCCTTCGTTCGGCAAGCCTGGTCGGTCTACAGCCCGCCATATTCCTTGCGCCACCGATAGTAGGTCTGCTCGCTGACCGCGATCCGCCGGCGCGCCTCGGCACTGAGCGGCTGGCGCCACAACTACAACCGTGTGCGAGCGCATAGCTGGGGCTGACGCTTGCCGATGCTGCCAGGCGGGTTGTGCAACACCGCCCGCATGAGCACGAGGACAGCTCCGGACTTCAGCTATGACTGAGGAGAAACGGGCAGCACGTCACGCGGGGAAATCACCTGGCGCGCTTCCCAGGCGCGGCATGATTTCAGCCATGTGGGCATAGAGAGCCGACAAAAAAGAAAGGCATCAACCCTTGATGGCGGGCTGAGCCTGAGGCGCGCCCTTCAGAGAGGGATTGGAGGCGTTTTGCTTTGGAGCCTCTGCCTTCTTTGGCTTGCGCGCTTCGCGGTTACCGCGTTGTTGGCCCTTGGCCATATCCAAATTATCCTCGAATTAATCTCGTTAGAATGGTGAGCGCAGCTCTTCAACGTCCAAAGAGTGACAGGATCGGACGACCGCGTGTCGCGTTGTGGACGCTGCCGAGCTGGGCGTGCATTAACCTTTCGGTTTCAGCCGTCTGCTCGGGGGCAGCGGGAGCTCGTAACTTGAGGCGGGCGAAACGGGTGTGGCGGACAGGCGGCATCGATAGAAGCTCCGCGTCAGAGCGGGAGCATGAGGACTCTCAGTCGCGGGCAAGCTCGGAACGGACGGCGCGATAGCCGCTATATGGGGACGGCGGCACTGGCATTCCAGCCCCACGCTGCGAATGCAAAGAGTTCACCCGCATCCTTGCGCTCGGCACGATCCGCCACGACATTGTTCGGCGCGGCTATCTGTCGGGGGATTGCTCCGGGCGGAGGGCTTCCGCCGTGGCGAGGAGACAGCCGCATGCGATGCTTGAACGATGCCCTCAGCCACCGGCCACACCTGCGGTACAGCCCCCCGCCCGCCCCCCGGCCTGATGGCCAGGGCGGCCCGAGTGGAGACCGGCTGTCCGAGCGTCCGGGGCTCAACTCCAATCCGGAACCGCGCAGAAGACCGCCCCCGTCGACAGCGGTCGCTTCCGAGCGTCGCGGAACACCGCCACGATCTCAGTCAGTTTCGACGGAAGTGGGGCGGCCATCGAGGGAATTATCGGCACGGGCGTGATGCACTGAGCGGTGGCTGCGGAAGGAAACGCATTGGCAATCTCGCATCTTCTCTACGTCCTGTTTCTGGCCGGTGTTGGGATCATGGTGTTGATGACGGCGTGGCTGCCGATGGTACTCCGAAAGGCCCCCCTATCTCTCCCGATCCTGTGCGTTGGCGCGGGTGCCGCCCTATTCGCCCTGCCGCCACTCAGGCCCTTCGCCGTCCACCCGCTGCAATCTCCCGTTGCGGTGGAGCGGTTGAGCGAACTTGTCGTCATCGTCTCGCTCATGGGCGCGGGTCTCAAGATCGATCGGATGATCGGATTGCGCAGCTGGGCGCTGACTTGGCGGCTGCTTGGGCTCGCGATGCCGATTACCATGCTCATCGTTGCAGGCCTGGCGTCCGTGCTGATGGGGTGGGGTATAGCCGCGGCACTACTGCTGGCCGCAGTGCTCGCGCCGACCGACCCCGTGCTCGCCAGCGACGTTCAGGTAGACGGTCCCGGCGAGGGCAGCGAAGACGAGGCGCGTTTTGCACTGACCTCAGAAGCCGGCCTCAACGACGGTTTCGCATTCCCCTTCGTCCACCTGGCCGTCATCCTTAGCGCCGCCTCATTCGGGAGCGGCGACCTGCTATCGTGGTTCGGGCGAGATCTCTTGTGGAAGACATTTCTGGGGATTGCCGCGGGTTACGCCATTGGACGCGGCCTGGGGTATCTGACCTTCCACCTGCCGATGCGCGCGAACCTGTCGCGCACGGGCGATGGCTTCGTTGCGCTGGCGGCAACGCTGCTCACCTATGGCGCTGTCGAGACGTTGGGCGGCTTCGGCTTCCTGGCCGTCTTTGTATCGGCGCTGGCGCTCCGCAATGCCAGTCGCGACCATGATTATCACGACCGGCTGCATGGGTTTGCCGAGGAGGCGGAGCGGCTGCTGATGATGTTGCTGTTGGTGCTATTCGGCGGCATTGCCGCATTCGGGGGCCTTCTCGCGCCTTTCGACTGGTCGATGCTGCTGTTCGTTGTGGCAGTCCTGGTAGTGGCCCGCCCCGTCGCGGGCTTGCTCAGCCTTGTCGGATCAAAGCTCCCATGGCGCGAGCAATTGGTAATTTCGTTTTTCGGCATCCGCGGAATAGGCTCGATCTATTATCTCGCCTTTGCACTTAATCATGGTTCGTTCGCCGATCCCTATAGGCTTTGGGCGATCGTCAGCGGGGTGGTGCTTGCGTCCATCGTCCTGCATGGCGTGACCGTCACCCCGGCGCTGCTCGTGCTTGACCGATGGCAGCGGCGCCGGAGCCAGTCTTCGTCCGTCTCGAACGGCGTGTGATCGACCCTCGGCACGCCACGCGTGCGAGTAGCCGGGAAATTGAGCTGCCCCCGTCTGAATGGTCCACCGGCTATGGCAGTCCGGGTCAAGGAGGGTTCGACGAATGCCAGCGAAGAAGAACAAGCCGGAAGAGATCATCGGCAAACTGCATGAGGTGGAGATCGTGCTGGGCCAGGGCGGCACGACCGCCGACGGAACGGGTGATCCGGATTATGAACGACGCGGACAAATGCCTTACCGCGCGCCAGCCTGAGCTGACGGGGTCCGCCGCCGCGATCCGTTACGCCGTATCGCCATTGAGCGCGATCATAGTGCCGTCCGGGAGCGTCCCAGTCATCATCTCGCCGGGCGCGGGTGATCAGCGCCACGTCAGGCCTGTTCCGCGCGGCATCGGGACAAGGAAGATGCTGACCGAGGCTGCGAGTCTCGCCGTCGCTGGCGCCAGCCAGCCGGGACGGCGGTGCCAAGATGGCACCACCCGCTCATGCTCATCGTCATTCGCCGCCTCCGCCGAGCGCGGCCGCGGAAAGCGGCGATCTGCTTCTGCGGGATGCCCTCGATCCTGCGGCGACGCAGGATCCCTTCGGTGCGCGGGCCGAGCGCCCAGATCGTCTCATCGATGCTGCGCAGCTCCTCCCCGGGCGATCAGCACGCACTCGGCGTCCGGTTTGCTGTCCGGCAACCAATGCCGGCTCGTCGGCGCGCTCAACGGCACCGGCAAGCTCCGTAAAGGACCATGGTCATGACGCGGATCCAATGTCGAGTGGGGGCAGGCGACGATGCGCTATGCGACCATGTTGTTCGCCGGATCGATGGCCGCTGCCGCCCACCTGACGTCAGGTTTGGCAAAAAAGCGACCCGGGTGAGATGTGTAGCCCCCCCCCCGCCCCCCGCGCGCGGAACCAAGACGCGCGCGCTTGCTGGCACCCGGCATCCCGGACCCGTCGTGCCTGATCCACCCATTTTGCCATGATCCGGATGCGGGGCTGGGGAAAGCACTACGGCCCACATGTCGTGAGGGATTACGGCAGAACGATCTGCGACCCTACACCATGTCGCATCTGGGCCAGCCAAGCACCGCAGCAGGCGGGAGGAGTAGGCTGCTTTCGCCCCTGAGCGAGGTGACCGGCCAGGACGCTCGTCTGATCGCCGCTGCACCGGAGCCCCTGGAGGCAGTCGAGAGTCTTGCGAGCATATTGACGGGAACATCCGCTTCTAGTGCAGGTGGAGCTAGCACAGGCCCACGCGTCGCCATCACCAAGCAAAACGCGCTACGTTATTATCCATCCTTGGGACCGGCCGGAGATCGCCGGGAAGGTTTGTGCTGGCCGCGTACTCCCACAGGCCCGAGGCTCCGCGCTCATTCGACGATTTCCTTATGCTGGCCCCGCCGCAGCTGCGCCCCGTTCAGCTCAAAGGCGGGAGTCGCCAGCCTCGAGTTAATGGGACCCTCTCGGTCGGCCGATCGTTGAAGTTATGAAATCACCCGAAAAACCTAAAAGGATGGGTAATGCGACATTATTTTACGATCGGAGCGGTGACAGTTTTTCTTACGCTCGCCGGGTGCAACACAGTGTCCGGCGCGGGCAAGGACGTATCCTCGGCTGGCAAGGCTGTGGAAAGAACTGCGGACGGCGCCAAGTGATATTGTCCCTAGGGCGAGAAGAACCGCCTTCCGCATGGTTGTATCGGGCGGTCTGCGACGAATATTAGTTACGGTGGCGATCTCTCTAGCGATTGCGTCCGTCGGCCTTGCGGCTTGATCGCTGAAAGTGCCTATGTCTGCCTCCGAAGCTTCAACCCGGGCTTCGGAGACCGATAGAAGGCCGCCATTCCCTTTGAAACATGAAAATTGCTGGCGATGCCGAACGCGCACGACAAATTGATCGCCAAGGTGACCTGCCCGGACTGCGGCGCGGTCCTGAAGGTGTCCTACCGTCAAATCCGGCTGTACAAGGCAGCCGGCTGCTCTTGCGGCTTCCTAATTCGCATCAACGAATCGGCGCCCATTTCCGAGGTGCAGCGTCTCCTTGACAAGGGCAGCCCGCTCAGCGGAGCGAATGACGGCTGAGGCCAGCGGATCAAAAAGGCTCCGGCCGACCCTCCTTGCGCGATGAGCGCGAAGATTCCCCTTTTTCCTAACCTGCAGGGTCCCCTTCGATCCGGGACACTCCGCGAGATGTTCGCGGCGTGGCGCGCGCTTCCTGACGGGGTGAATAGTGAAAACGCGCATATCACGATGGATTTCGAAAACATTCGCCTGCCGGGCTCCGTGGTCGATGAGAATTTTGGAACGCTGCACGCCCGCCGGATCCGACACCTGATCCGCCATCTGTGACCGCCCCGCGTGCGACTGACAGCAGCGACGTGTGGCGCCGAATGTAGCTGTTGACGTCGATGATCGTCGTGCGGGCGTCGATCTCCGCCATTATCTTGCGGACGATGTCCTTGCCGAGGCCGTTGTACGCCTCGCCGCGGTGAGAATCCGCGGCCCTTTGCTTTCGTCCGACCTTGCCTACTCGAGCAGAGCCGCGCGTTGACCGGCTGCGGGGCCTGCCGATACAGACTATTGGGGCACGGAGGCTATGGCCGGCCGACCAGCTACGGCTACTCCGGCAGATACGACTTCGGCATATGAGCGGGAATGAGAAGCGCACCGTCGCGGCGGAAGGCGCCCCCTCGACCGCTTTCAAGGACCGGCCCTTATTCTCAGACCGCGAGGCTCCCGCCATATCGTTTTGGGCCGGCTTCGACGGGCAGCGACCAGTGCCCTTTGCAGAGGAGGGTGGGTGCGCGCGTCAGCGGACATTTCCCAAGAGCGCTGCTGGGCCGTCGCGCCGGCGGGCAGCGGCATACTGGACCCTCTCGTCACCATCTCATTGGCCACTACGAGGCACCGGCCAGCCTCTTCGTCGCCCTCGTCGGCGAGCCGATCCAGAATATCGACGCTCTCTGCCGAGATCCATCATGTCCGCGCCGCGCCCGTCCATTTCGGCGGCGCCAGAGGAGTGCATGAGTATGCTGCATGTTGACGGCGCGAGGCAAGCGTGCCTCCGGACGTGAACACGCCATTTTGCGCCATCAGCTCAGCCAACCTCTGCCGATGGCATAGAGCCCCTGCGTCATGACAGCCTTTAGCTCGATGGCTAACGCATGCCGGGAGGACGGGTCTCCTCACGCAGCAAGAACAAGGAGATCGTCCGGGCTCAATCTGGACAGGTCAGATCGGTCATACCGCGTCGCTCCTTGTAATGGAGGGCGTCGGGTCACGCAGCTCCCGGCGGATGGCGGAGCGTACTATTCGGAAAGGTTCATGCCGTCGCGCTCAACCTTTTTCTCAGCTTCGCCGAGGCTCCAAGCAGGAGCGCGTACCCACGCTCGGCAGTGATATGTCTCCTTGCGCATCAGGCGCCCTGACCTCCGGATTTCGGCTAGCTCTGCCGCCCCCGTTCTCCCATCGAGCAGCAGGGCGGGAAAGCTGGTCACTGGAAGGCAGGTCCGCCGCCCCTGGTGCGCTCTGTTTAGGGAATCCGATTTTGCGCTAGCATCCAGTCGCTTCTGATATTCATCGCGCATTGAAGCGTGCGAATGACGCACACCGCTGTCCTCGGCCAGCCCACGCGCGGTGCTCGCTCCATTTACTCGTCTGCGGAGATATCCGCTTTCGTGGGATTCGGACATGGAAGCGCTCCTTGCCAGCGGCAGCGCTAGGTCTCTCAGTCGCCGCCGAACTGAGCCAAGCGATCGATAATATGAACATGGGAGCTCAGCTGCCGCCGCGCCAGGGGATGGCAAAATCCCCCGAAAGATTGCCCCCTCTAAGCGGCTGTCACCGGGCCGACCCACGCCGGATCAGGTTGACGATCCCGAGCAAAAGGACGGCTCCGCATAGCGACGCGGCGAAGGTCATGACATTGAGAGGAGCATCGTTGATATCACCTCGCGCCAGAAGCAGGCCACCGATGAACGCCCCGACGATGCCCACAATGAGGTTCAGGATAATTCCCTGCTGCCCATTTGTGCGCATGACCACGCTGGCGAGCCATCCGATGATGCCACCCACGACGAGCCACATGATAATGCCCATAGCCGATCTCCATCTAGCGAGGGTCGGCCGCAGTATGCCAACCACGTATTAATAATTAAACACGGTAATAGCGAGGCCCGTTCCCCATGGCCCATATCTGATAGTTTGAACACTTATTACCACAAAATTGATCTTATGAGTGATTAACTCAATAAGTTTTTCTGCAACAATTTGCTGCGCCACACGCTATATAATGGCCCCATAATCCAAGGCGCTGTCGATGAGCGTACGCTTAATGCTGCTCGCTGCGACAAATCTGCGCCGGCCATTCGCCGCGGCAGACAGAAAGGGCCCTGGACAGCATACATCGGCGCCCGAACATGCCGACAACAAACATCATATTCTTGGTATTCAACGGATACATCATCACCTTTGACTGAAAGGAGTGCCACCGTGCCCACAAATCCAGAGACCTATCCTAATAGCGGCGCAGGACAAGCGCCGCTGGCATTCACCGGTGACATGCGCGGCATGGAGGTTCATGGCCGCGACGGCAATAAGATAGGAACGATAGACAGACTTGTTCTCGACAAGATGACGGGAGAAGTTGCTTTCGTTGTCCTCTCTTCAGGAGGGTTTCTCGGGCTTGGGCAGGCCTATCATCCAATTCCATGGCCGGCATTCCGTTATGACAGCAGGCGAGATGGCTATGTCGTGGCGATCGATAAGCGCCTGCTGGAGGGATCCCCGACTTATCGACCCGATACAGCACCGGTTTTCGATGAGGTCTACGGCCAACGTGTCCGCGAATATTATCGTGCATCTCTCGATGGAGCTTCCTGAAGGCGATTGCGACCCGGTTGCTCACGATGAAGAATTACGACCATGGGCGTTATGGACGGAGGTGCGCTACCATGAAACCGTGAGAAAGCCCTAGGGTGACAATCTGGGAGTCCCGGAATGGAGCCTCACCGCCGCGCATCATCGAGATTCCTTCCTGCTGTGACGACGAGTCCGGGGCGTCGCGGAGGTCCATGGCAAGCATGTCTCCAGCGACATCCTGTGATAGATAGGCATCGAGCGTCGGTCCGCGCTCGAGCATGTAGCGACAGGTCAGAAACAGCCTATCTGGCCATTGGAGGAACGTGATGCCGCCTGTCATGGGCACGCTCGGCTGACGCTGCTCACTCCGCAGGTGACGTGACGCTTCGGAGATGCCGCTAGAACTTCACTATTTCGCAACTTCCGCCCTTCCAACATGCCTATCCTTGCTGAACGCCGATCGTCACTGTCGATCATGGGATCTTTCCTCTCCTCAGGCCCTGCCCGGGCGAACCCGGGGCTGCCCGCGCGGCCTGGAAGCTACGTGAGCAGTCTATTCCTTGCACGCCCAGCCCACCCGTCAGATTTGATGTTTCTGCGTCGGCGGAGCCAAAGCGACATCGCACGGCTTCAACGCATCAACGTGCGGAATAGCCGCTATTTGCAATTGTCGGTGCACCTCCATACCCGAAGCTCAGGCTGGTTCGGCGGCGCCAGGAGGAAGGCACGCCGGGCCGCGAGGAAGCGCCCGGCGTGCCTCCGGGCGGCACGACTGCTGCCCGCAAGTGACTGAAGCTCTTCGGGAGAGAAGCTCTGGCCCGCCCAGAGACAGCGATTTCCGGCTGTCAGGAAGTTCTACACAGGCTTTCCGAGCGTAGCCCGCATTAGCCGAGCACGCGCATTCACGGCGTAGCGCTGACCGTGTCCCTCTATTATTGGCTCTCGGCCATGACCTTTAAGGGCGCGCGCATGCTCGACCGCCTGCCAAGCCGTAGGAAATTTGCTGACGCAGTTTGTGCCCACTGCATCCCAGGTAACGTACCACATACCTCTCTCCAGCTCGCAAGAGAGGAGGCCGGACCGGCATGCCCAGGGAGCGGAGCAAGAACGCATGTCATCGGCATTCGTGCCAAGCCGACGGTGAACTATGCTCCGCTATACAACGTTTCAAATTATTCGGCGCGGGATCATTTTCTGATAACATCGATCTCAGCCGCGGTCGCGCCGATCTCCCCGTCAGGGAGCCCCTGACGACAAGGCCGATCATCATATATCCAGACAGCGATCTCGGCAGGCGGACAGCGAAACTTGCCCCGAATGAACGCTGTCATCGGCAGCTTGGTGGGGATCGGCGGCATTTAGACCGCCGGCGCTCGCGACCGATCGGGTCGCAACGACCATAGAAGCTTGAGCGCTGAAGCCCATGGCGTACGCACCTTCGTGACGCCAAATCCGACACCCTCCGCAACCGGTCCCGATGCCTATTGCCTCGTCGCGGGCTCCTCGAAATCAAGGTAATTCGCCATTTTCCAGAGATCCTGGGACATCAAGCGCGCTTGGGGGCTCGTCAGCGTCACCTGTGTCGCAATGCCACCCGCCTCGACTTCCCGGTCGTTTTCCGCGTGCAGCAAGCGCAGGAGGCCCGTTTTCTGAGCCGTGGCGGCTTCCCATGACAGCGTGATTGAGAGGCGGACTGTGCCATCGGTGAGCCTATCCCAATGGTCGACGCTCTTCGCTGGGCTCATGCCGGTCTCCAGTCGCGGCACGGTGCCCGACTTGAGATGAACGTCTGAGCGCGGCAATCGGCCCAGCCTCGCGGCAATCGTTTCTGTCAGGCCATTCAGCCGTGCCCTTCCGGCCTGGTCAGCCGATACGCCCGAACTTCATTGCGAAGCGGGCTGAGCGGAGATAGCCCATACAGGACCTAAGAACCGCTCTTGGTATGATCGAAAGGCTGTCGCTTGGCCTGTACGACCGCGTCCTTGAGATTGCTGTAACGAAATGCGCCAACGTTGAAGGAGTCGATTGGTCTGCGTACGATCCCGAACTCCGCCATCTCGACCACTTCCTCTTCAGTGAGCGGAGCCAGCCCCAGTCCCCGCTCTATCGTCACGACGCCTTCTCCGAATGATTGACACCTGACATATCAGCTAGCCTTGCCCGGTCTTGCCTGAGGAACCGGCTACGGCTCTGGAACGAGTTGACGCTGACTTCTCCGTCCGCGAACTGTGCTGCTAGCAGGCGCTCGTTTCCTTCCACAGACCGAATCAAATTCCTGAGGCTTTCCTCAAACGCGTTCGATTTTTCTGCCCGCTCCTGAGCAAAGACATGGCGCTCATTCTCTGGGTACGGAGTGGCGTTGATCAATTCCCGGGTATCCAGCGATGCGTTGCGGTGCATCTCATACACCTCGGGGACCGCTGCTGCTTCGTTCATGATGGAGGTTTGCTCTTGCACGAGCAACGAGTTGGGATCGCGATGCGGCGGAACCGCCTCAACACATCCGCCATCGTCTTCCCACGATGGCATGTCGAGATCGCGTAAACTCGTTTTATCTTGAGGCCGGACCATTGCGCTGCTCCTCTGCGTGTAAGCGGGAGCACATCGCATCTCTCAGCCGTCCACTTGCTCGGATCGGCGGGCGGTACAATCTAGATGGTAGGTCGGTCAGCAGATTACAATGAGGCGCAGGGGAGCCCACCTTCGTCCCCTGTCCGTCGAACCGCCTAAACAGCGGCCCTCCACCTCAAGGCGGTCATAGCATCTGCCGGAGCGGGTGGCTGCTATCGGCCAGTGGTCGTCGTTTCCGTAGCAAGTCCGTGATCCTGAAGCAGCCGTCCGTTCAGGCGTGCTCGGTAATCCGGGGGGATGGACCATCCAAGAGCATGTAAGCTTCGTCGAAGTCTTCGACCGCCATCAGCCGATCCCAATTATCGATCCGGACGGTTCCCGCGCTAATTGCGGCAATCCCCTGGATTCTCAACTCCCTCAGGGTACGGTTTACGTGGACACTCGTCAGGCCGGTCGCATCTCCTAGATCAATCTGCGTAATCGCCAGCGGAAAGGCGCGTCTGTTGCCCTTGCCCGCCCGCTCGTTCCGGATCGCCATCTCGCAGAACAGATGCGCCAGGCGTGACAGCGCGTCTCGGCGGCCGACGTTGACCACCCACTCCGAGAACATAGACCCATCGACGACGCAGTCCCGCCAGAAGGCCTCGGCGATCCCGGGATGATGGGCGGCCAAACGCTGGAGTTGAGCATGTTCCCCCGATCCCGAGTGGTGCGCTGCCGATCAGCGACCATTTTGATGGCAAACACTTCTTCAATCCCGACGGGCGGACGGGCAAGCCTGGCGAGGAAAGCAAGGGAGTGATGGCGCTTGTCCGGGAGGAGCTTCATCCACCCTTCCACACTTGGCCTAAATCCATGCAGGTGGTGCAGACCAGGCCGCCCGCGCGGGTGGACGGAAGCAGCATGCTGGTCACCTGGATCGGCCATTCAACCGTGCTGGTGCAGACCCGGGGTCTCAACATCCTGACCGATCCAGTGTGGGCGCAACGCGCCTCACCCCTGAGCTTTGCCGGCCCCCGACGGGTGCGTAGGCCGGGGGTGGGGCTACGGGATCTGCCGCGCATCGACATCGTGCTTATCAGCCATGACCATTATGATCATCTCGACACCGGTACGCTTTCCGCGCTTTGGCGGCGAGATCGCCCTCTCATTGTAGTTGGACTCGAGAATGACCGCCTGCTCGCCCGCTACGGGATCAGGGCGACGGCGCTCGACTGGGGGATGAGCGTGGCCGTGCGATCCGACGTCAGCATTGTCGCGGAGAGGGCGCATCATTGGAGCGCGCACGGGCCGGGAGATCATAATCGCTCGCTCTGGTGTGGCTTCACGATCGTGCTTCCGGGAGGCGATATCTACTTTGCAGGCGACAGCGGACCAGGCGATATGAAATGGGCGATCGAAGCCCGGAAACATGGACCGGTTCGGCTCGCCCTCCTGCCAATCGGGGCCTATCACTTCGATAGCGGCCAGACTGACAATCATATAGGGCCCGCTGAGGCGGTGACGGCATTTGAACAACTGGGCGCCAGCTATGCACTCGGCATCCACTGGGGAACGTTCGAGCTGACATCGGAAGGCGTGGACGAGCCCGCCGAACGCCTCAGCTCTGCTCTCCGCGAAGAAGGCATCAACCCGGCCCGGTTCAGGACGACGAGCGCTGGTGAACAATGGGCAGTTCCAGTTTCTTAGTCGTCTTCTGGGCCGGCTGCAGCCTGGCAGCTTCTGGGCGCCAGATCGCGCGAAGCGGACATTGGCGCTCGCTGGTCGAGCCGCTAAGACCCAATCTCGGCTGTTCGTGGCCTCTTTTCGCATCCTCAGCTTTGGCCGTTCGTTCACCTCGCCCGGGATCATCAGCCGGCCCGCACGCAATTGCGCTGGTATGAACGCGACACATGCGGCTCAGGTGGCGGGATGGCGCTTCAGCACACTGGACCGACGCCATTCAGGTCAGCCAGCCCGTGAAAGAAGATATCGATCCTGAAGTGCCGCAAGTCTGGCCCTGAACTCCGGAGCCAGACCTGCCGCCAAGTTTGCGTAGGCGCGCGGGTTGCGGATCCATCTCCCGAGTTCGACTAGTCCGTCATCCAGGTCTGGAACGCAACCGACGAGACGGGCCGCGATCAACCGCTTCTCCAGATCCCGCAGCAGCAGGTAGGCTGACCCGCTTTCCGCAGGCCCCGGTGCCGAGAGGACCGAAGCGGCGGGAACAACTGAACTGACCCGAGGGAAATGGCCGCGAGGCAGACCGGCCAGCGCGGATCGCACCTTCAGCCCGACCAAACCATGGCTGCCCGTCGCGTCACCGCGATACAGCGACTTCATGAACCGCAGCTGCCGCAGGTTCGCGACCGCTCCCCTGTCGAGGAAGCCCTCTTCTCGCAGAGCGTCGAGGATGGCATCGTAAGCGAAGATGTAGCGACCGCGCTCCGCTAGCGAGAGGACGCCGAAGTTCCGCATTGTGACGTAAAGCACGTCCGCCGCCCACATCTCGGCGACCGGACCAGGGGGAATCCGAGCGATCAACCCAGCCAGTGCACCGTTGTCCGCGATCTCAGCCGAGTAGGACGACTTCGGCCGAAAAGACGCCAGCAGGCGGCCAAGACGTCCGTCACGATCCACCGAGACGTCGGCCTCCAGCCGCAGGTGCTGGACGAAGAGCGCCCCTACACGCGACAGATGCTCGAGCTTGCAGAACGTGTAGGACGCGACCGAGAACCCCTCCGCCCGAAGAGCCGCCGACCTCTCGCGCAGGACTCGGACGTCATCGTCGACGATAAGGAAGTCGCGATCGCTCAGCGCGTCGGCATCGCCACGCGCAGACGAGCCGAATTCCGCCTCGGAGGCGGCAAAGGTCGAAGCCGACCTCATCGCAGGAACCTCTTCACGAGCACGGATGTGAATATAGACAACCAGCCGATCGCCGCCAATGCCTCGAACACGGTCAGCATCTTGGCGAAGGGGCTGTCAGGGACGACAGTGGAGAATCCGAGAACGGTCAGGACGGAAAATGAATAGAAGATGCTGTCCACAATCGAAGGGGTCGCCAGACGGGCGCCGTTCACCACGAGATCCGCACCGATCAAAAGGTGGTTCAGCAAAGAGATCGCTAGGAAGAAGAGGATTGTGAAGCCGAAGAGCCTCACCGGCTTGTAGCCGTAGCCAGCCAGCACGTCGTAGGTCAGACTCTTCAGTTTCGCCCATTCTCCCGGCATCCTGTCGACCTTCCCGCTGCGGATGTCCCAGTCAAGCTGATACCGCTTCCAGCGCCTGAACTGGATGTCCGCGTCCGCATAGAAGGCGTCCTGCCGCTCATTCGAGTAGTTGGAGAGTAGCGCCTGGTACATTGTAACGGGCACGTTCGCCGCTTCGACGCGATATCGCCGGTCGAGCCGTATGGTGCGAGGATCGAGATAGCACTGTTCGAACTTGGCCTTCCACATGCTCGTATCGACGAACCTACACTTGTGGAACTCGACCTCGCGAAAGCGGCTGCCGTTGAACAGGCAGTCCTCGAAGGTGCATTCGGTGAAGGTGAGCTGGAACAGGTCCATGTTCTGGATCGACACGTTCCTGAACGTCACCTTCTTGATCTTCTTGCGCGGCTGATACCACTGCTCCCCCCGGAACAGGATGTTGGTCACCTCATCGCCCGGCGACATTGATGGCATCGCCTCCCCCTGCTGGTGCACTTTCGGCGTGCCATCCAGTCTGAAGAGGTTCGTCAGCATTGCGGCAGTTGAGCCGGAACCGCTGTCCGTGTCCATAGCCCGTCAAGGGGTGGCCGTTTGGAGACAAGCGGTTTCGGGCGGACGACTCCGGCGAGCTGCCCTTCGTTCATGTCGTGGTCAAGACGGCAAATGCCCGCAACCGCCGCCCTCACTTAGCCGGTGCGAACCCGCTGCGCGGGGGGTGGGGAATAGCTCGCGGCGTTGAGTCGAGATCAACGCCGGTCGGCAAGCCGAGGTGCAACCTCTCGCCGCTCTATGGTGGAGGGGCTATATGCGTTGTAGCGACCGTTGATTGATCAATCGGTCAGAATTGAGGATCGAGTCGCGAACATCATCCCTTCCGCCCGCTAACCATCTAGCGTGGGTGATGCCGAGATCCCCCGAACATTCGCCATGCGCGTCGTCGAGCCGGCCGAATACGAATCAAGCAATGGTGGTAAAATCTTCCGGCAGATTGCCGCAGTGCTGATGCGGTCCAAGGGCGTGCCACCTTCAGAGACAGAGCCAATTGGAACTCCGCTTTGTCAACACCACCTAGACTTCTAAAGTTGAGGGCGGCTCATTGGCCGCCCCCAACCATCCTCAAATTTAACCGAGCCTAGAAGCCGGGATTCTGCTCTGGCTTGACGGTGAGGGTGAAAGCGAAAGGCCGCAGCGGCTGGGACCCCTGAATAGCATTGCTCGTTACGACCGACACATTACTCCCATCGATCGCATTCATGGTCAGCGGCACAAGATAATTACCTGAAGCCATTGCATACCCAGAATGACTTTCAACACGCTTGACATCACCAAGGCCGCCAGAAAGACCATGCGAGAAACTCGCGGAGCCCGATCCATCTAGAGTTCCATAATAGAACAATTTTCCACTAATAATGTATTGAGGATTTGGAAATGCAGATCGACTATTGATGTTGTCGATGAAGTGGTTTTCGCCAATGCTAGCGCTATTAGAGCCGAGATTATTCACCCAGATCACAGGGTAACCGCTTATGCGTGCTGTGTTCGAGTCGAAGGTGACCGACGTACTGCCGTCGAAGTAATATGCGAAACCAGCACAGTTGATCACCTGATTGCCTGTCACATGGGCCCCGCGAGCGCGGTTCACGACGATGCCGCTTTGACCCCCGGCGCCACTGTAGGAGAGTGAAGAGTCGGTCACAAGGTTGTTCGTAATCGATACGTTGACCTCCTCGGTCGAGCTGTTTCCGTTGTAACTAATACCGGCTTCACCGCAGTGGCGAATATTATTGCTGTCGATCTTAAGATGATGGGGCCCTATCCCACCATAGGATCCCGGGGCAATACCGATTTGACATCCGTCAATTAGATTATCTGACACGAGAAGATAGGCGAGTGTCGAATTCGGTCCAATGCCAACACCAAGACTAGTGTTCGCGATGTAGTTGTTCGCCACAACGCCGGAAACCCCGTTATTCAGCGCAATGCCACCATCTCCACTATTCATAGCAATGTTATCGGTAACGAGCACGAACCCGCCGTTAAAATTGTAGATATCCCCACTTGCTTGGTCGCAATAGTTTCCAGTAAATACCCCCCAGACACTGTTCATTACCCATGCATGTGCCGTATTTGCTGGGTTCGTGGGCATTGGAAGCATCTTGAATCGATTATTCAGCACGTGGAAGTCGTAGGAATTCTGGCCCGCCGGACTTGTGATCGCCTGGGAGCCCGCAGCAGACATTGCGGTCCCATCAAAATAACAGCCCTCTATGGTGACGTTGTCTGTCCCTCCGGGAAGGTTTAAGATTACTGAAGAACCCGCGGTCCCCTTCATGTTGATTCCATAAAGAGTGACGTTAGGCTTCAGTTGGATGTCATGAACTTGGTAAACAACTGACTTAGTGGAAGTGACGACTCCGCCGCCGATGGCGTTGACCGCATCAATAGCAGCCTGCAAGGCCTGAATATCAGACCCGCCCGCAGTCCTATAATATTCGACATTGTATCGGGGCACGTTTACATCAACCATGACACTGGGCTCCAGGGCAAAGCGCATCCGCTTTGACATTAAAGACATAAATTTCGGGGTGACCGCAGAGCAGTAAGGCTATGCAGCAGCGCTGATAATAGATTTTTTCCGACTCGAACTCCTCTAATTCGGACTGAACAGAAGGAGAACAAACTCGAGTCGATCCTACAACGCAAGAGGGCGTCAGCCGGCAGGGGAAATCCGAGTTACGCAGCTGCGCTTGAAAGCGGGCGCGCGTCCGCGCCGCTAGCGGGCGAGAATGACGTTTCCAGCTACAGCGAGATGCTCGACTGGAAATGCACAGCCGTACTCAGGCTGTGCGTTCGACCAAGAAAGTGTGAGAGAGGCCAGGCGTCGCGCCAATCCTTCCGTCCTCGCGAACCTCCACGGGACGGCAGCCCGCGCGATAGATCAGTTCGAAGATGACCGACTGGGGCAGCGCGTTCATCTCCATAGATGGTTGCTCTGCCGCCAGATAATCAGCAACGGAGAAGCTATAGCCCTCAAGGAAGGTGGGCACCTGGAAAATAGCCAAACCCCCAGGAGTGAGGAGGCCGAGGAGTTGCAGTAGAATCGTAGCCATAACTGGCGGGGGATTGTGCTGCAGCACAATCATGCTGATAATGAGATCTTGTCCATTGTAACGCGAGATATCGTTTACCGTGGAAATCGTGTCGAATGTTACGTTGCTTATGCCGGCCTTCGAGGAGCGCTCACGCGCCCACACTAGGTGCGGCGCCGAAATATCTAGGCCAAGAACATGGCCGACGTGCGGCGCCAGCGCTAGTGACAGTCGCCCGACACCGCATCCGAAATCGAGCGCCCTTGCCAGTTGCGCTGAGGGCCTGTTCCTACCAATCATGGCCAGAAGTTGTGCAACGTCTGGGATGCCTGTTGCGTAAAACTCGTCCTCGTGGGCGCGAACGTTGGGCATAAGGAACTTATCATTCACGAGCACAGACCAGTGCGGGTCACGTTCCCCGAACCCCGTCCACTCCCGCGAAATTCCGGAAAGCATGCGTTCAAGCTCTTGTGGCGAGCAATCCACCTCCACGATCGACGGCCCCGCTTCGAGATAGCGGCCGACCAATCGATAGGACGTGTGTGAACGGTATTCCGAGCTATTCATGAAAATCTGGCGGAGCTGCTCCCTGTCTCGTATGGTGGTCTGTTCCTCCACAACCCGTTCACTCTCGGGTTCGCGACCCAACAGCATCCGGTACGCCCACCGCACTTCGTCATCTGAAACTGACATATTCACCACCGGAGCAGAAAACAGCGTCCTAACCGATTCAGCGACGCGAGCACATCCCCCTTTCTCCCCGGCCTCTGAGAGATTTCCCATTGAGTGGCGTCCCCCGCTTTTTTCATCCGGATTGAGATAGAGTTTCGCGGCCCTTTGAAGCCCTGCGAGCAAGGTCGGCGTTCCGACCGTCTCTCCTATCGCGCTCACCGAGCGGTTGGCGTGTACCCGCAGCTAGCGAAGGCGGTGCTCGCCCGCTCAATGCCCGTAGCGGCTCCGGCGGTCGCCTGCGCCAGCTCGGTGCCCGCCTCGAGCAGCGCCGTGCCCGACTCCTCTATCGCCTTGCGGAAGGTTTCCTCGTTCGGCGCCACGCCGGTCGTGATGGAGTATTGCCTGACGTCGACGGCAATCGCGACGAATCCGCCTGCCGGCGGGACGTCAGCGCCCTGTTCGGCAGGCATTTCCCCAACGGGCCGCCGAGGACCGAACTCGTCCGCCGGCGGAAGCGTGGGCCGGAGGACGATGTCCACGAGCGCCTCGTGGCCATCGTCCTCCGGGGCCCCGGGCGGCGCCGAACAGCGCCATCAGAGCACGATCGGGCAGGGGATCGAGGCGGTGTTCGACCGGCGCCGGCATCGCATCGTGGCTTACGTGCCGCCGGGGAGGGGCGCACCTATCGAAGCGCCAAAAGGCCGGCCAATCATTGCGGTCACCGGCGCCTTTGCTCCGTATCAAATCCAACTCGATGACGGCGCCTGCTTCGTGCTTGAAAGCAGCCGCGCGAGCAGATCGTACAAGGCCGGTCCAGCGGCGCGTATGCCATGCCAGCCGGCGATTCCATTCGAGCCCGTTACCCCCGTCCCACCCCGTGCCGACATGCGGCTCATCGGCACGGCCTGGGGCTTTGCGGCGTGGCGGGACGACCGCACCGGGGGCACGGTTGTGACCGATATGCGCGCAGGCGGCCAGCCGATCCTTTTCGAGACCCAGATGGCGGCCGTCGGCATTCGTGGAATGCGCGCCATCGATGCACCAGGGGCGATGATCAGTCTGGTCGGGCGATATGACGGCCACGACGCCGTCATTCTGTTTGATCTGTACATCTAGATTGCGCGGATGCGACACGGCCATCGACCGCTTTGCGGGGAATCCCGACGTCTGCCGATGGCCGCAAAGGACGTGAAAACCCCTTGCGATGTAGGATCGAGGGGTATCTGTTCTTCTTATGTTCGCACGATGCGAATCGGAGGAGGACAATGCGAAACAGATTATTCTGCATCGGCTTGATCATCTTTGGCGGAGCCACCGGCGCGATCGCAGCCGAGACGATCACCTACAGCTATGACGCCCAAGGGCGGCTCGTGCAGGTCGCCCACTCAGGCAGTGTGAACAACGGCCAGGCGACGACCTACGCACATGACAATGCCGACAACCGGACCAGCGTGGCGGTGAGCGGCGCTTCCCACTGACGATCCGGGGCCGGGCGCCCCGATCCCGGCGCCCATGCTGGCGCCACCAGACAAAGGATATGATGATGAAGAGGCTCGATTCCGAGAACGGCTTCGTGCGCCCGCGACAGGCGCGCACGGCCATGTCTCGCCACACCGGTTTTGCGCTGGCCGCCCTGCTGGGCTCGGCCTCGTTGCCGACCCTCGTTCAGGCGCAGATCGTGGCGCCTGCTCCGGTGCCGGTACGGCAGGTGATCGACGCGAACGGTGTCGACCTGTTTGCCGGCACGTTCAATTTCAGCGCGCCCTCAATGACCATCGGCCATGGCGACGCGACCATGGCCTATACCAGGCGCTGGGCCGGCAATGGCTGGACGGATGAGTATAACGTCTATCTCTATAAGAACGGCAGCACGCTTACCGTCAGCCTCGGCGGACAATCGGACAGCTTCACGGTATCCGGCTCCACCTTCACGCCAACGGAGGGCAATGGCTCGACGCTTACCTTCAACGGCACGAACATCTACACCTATTCCCGCGCCGACGGCATGGTGATCCATTTCAACAAGACCTACGGCAAGCGCATTTCCGACACGTTCAACGAAGGCCTGGCTTCCGACATCACCTATGCCTCTGGTGCCCAGGTCTCCCTCACCTACACGACGGTGATGCCCTGCGCGACGTGGAAAGAACTCAGCGATGGCCCCGTCTGTACGTCGCGCTACACGCTGTCCCGGCTGCAGTCCGCCGGCAACGCCTATGGTTATCGCGTTGTCTACGGCTATGCCGAGGATAATTACGACGACAGTATCGGTGTGGACAACAGCCTCTGGTCAACCCTTACCTCGGTGAGGGTCGACAACGTCGCCACGGGCGCCAACGGCCTTGCCTCGACGGGGCTCAACACGACCTGGATTGTCGGCGGCGAGAGATTTGAGACCGTCACGGACCCGCTTGGCCACGCCACGCAGTTCCACCTCAACCCTACTGGCCAGCTGATCGGCATCCGGACGCCGACGAGCGCCTCCGAGAATGTGACATTGGGCTATGCGGCCGGCCGCATATCGAGTGTGACGACGCCCGCCGGCACCGTCAGCTATGCGGCTGTCGATGCCGGCGGCGCGCGCACCGTCACCGCGACCGACGGGCTCAGCCACAGCACGACCTATGTCTTCGACATCGCGTCGCGCCGCATGACATCGACGACCAATGCACTCAGCGAGACCACCAGCTACAGCTATGACGGTAACGGCCGGCTGGTGCAGGTCACGCGCCCGGAAGGCGACTATACTCACTACACCTATGACGGCCGCGGCAACCTGACCGAGACCCGCATCGTCGCCAAGCCCGGCCCTGCGCCGCAGCCGGCCGATATCGTGATCAGTGCGAGCTTTCCGTCCAGCTGCCTGACCACGGCAGCCTGCAACAAGCCGAGCACCACCACCGACGCGCGAGGTAACGTCACCTCCTACAGCTACGATATCGATACCGGCCAGATTCAGTCGATGACGCGGCCCGCTGTCAACGGCGTCTCGCCGCAGACTCGCTATGGCTATTTCAGCATCGGAGGCGTCAGCCTGCTCACCGATATTTCGTCCTGCCAGAAGTCCGCGTCCTGCGCAGGCACGGCCGATGAGGTGAAGATCCATATCAGCCACGACGCGAACAAGCAGCCCAACAGCATTACCACCAGCGCCGGCGACAATTCACTCTCCGCGACCACAGCCACAGGCTATGACTATCGCGGCAACGTGATCGCGGTCGATGGTCCGCTTGCCGGCGGTGCCGATACGACGGTGACGACCTATAACGCGATGCGCCAGCCGATGGTGACGGTCGAGCCCGATCCCGATGGCAGCGGCCCGCGCCGCAGCCGCGCGGCGAGCCGCACGTACGACGCCGAAGGGCGGCTGACGAGCGTCGCCCGCGGCACCGCCAATGCGGATGGGAGCGGCTTCGTGTCGCTGCAGGAGAGCCGCGCCAGCTATGACGGGGCGGGTCGCATGCTGACGCAAAGCCTCACCTCGGGCGGCACCACCCACAGCCTGCGTCAGTACAGCTATGACACCGCCAGCCGCCTCGATTGCGCGACGCTGCGCATGAACCCCGCCGCGTTCGGCGCGCTGCCCGCATCAGCCTGCACGGCGGGCACGGCCGGCAGCTTCGGTCCGGACCGCATCACGAAATATGGCTATGACGCCGCTGATCGCCAGACCAGCGTGACCACAGCCCTCGGCACGAGCGCGGCGCAGACCATCTCGACGAGCTGGACCGCCAATGGCCGGCAGGCAAGCCTGACCGACGGTAAGGGCAATGTCACGGCCTTCGCCTATGATCGGTTCGATCGACTGTTCCGCACCTACTATCCCAATCAGGCCGGCGGCGGCAGCTCGACGACCGATTATGAGGAGCTGACCTATGATCCCGCGTCCAATGTCAGCGTCCGCCGGCTGCGCAACGGCAACACCATTGCCTACTTCTATGACGCGCTGAACCGGCTGAGCACCAAGAACCTGCCGACGGGCAACAGCAATCTCAACCCGGCCTACAGCTACGACAATTTTGACCGGATCGTCACGGCGACGAACGCCAACGACCTGTACAATACGTCCACCGCGTTCACCTATGATGCGCTCGGACGCAAGACGTCGGAGACGTCCGGGCTGAACGGCACCAGCCTGACCAAGACGATGGGCTACGATCTCGCCGGGCACCGCACGCGGCTGACCTGGCCCGACAATTTCTCGGTCTATTTTGATTATGACCCGAGCGGCATGACGACCTCGGTCCACGAGGACGGCGCGACCTCCGGTCCCGGCCTGCTGGCGACCTTCGGCTATGATGATCTCGGGCGGCGTACCACGCTCACCCGGGGCAATGGCACGATGACCAGCTATGGTTATGACGACGCCTCGCGGCTGACCGCCCTGTCGCAGGACATGCCGGGCAGTGGCTGGGACCAGATCCAGGGCTTCAGCTACAATCCCGCCGGCCAGATCATGCAGCAGACGCGCTCGAACGATCTCTACGCCTATACCGGCGCGGCAAACGGAGCGGCGAGCTATGGCACGAACGGGCTGAACCAATATACGCCGCCGGCCCCGGGCGTCGCCTCGCCGGGCTATGATCCGCGCGGCAACCTCAGCTCGCTCGGCGGGCTGGCGCTCAGCTACAGCGCAGAGAATGAGCTGGTGCTGGCCGGCACCAGCCGCTTCTACTACGACGCGCTGCATCGACTGGTGTACAGCAGCGGCGTGTCCGCTCGGTCCGATCGCGATGGCGATGACCTGATCGCAATGTATGATGCCTCAGGCAACCTGCTTCGCCGCTTCGTGTTCGGCCCGGGCGTGGACGAACCGCTGGTCTGGTATAATGGCACCGGCACGGCGGATCGCCGCTGGCTGCACGCCGACGAGCGGGGCTCGATCACCGCGATCACCAATGCCACCGGCGGCGTGCTGTCGATCAACACCTATGACGAATATGGCAACCCGGGCGCGGGCAATCAGGGCCGGTTCCAATATACCGGACAGGCCTGGCAATCGGAGGCCGGAATGTATTATTACAAGGCCCGTATGTACGTACCCAGCCTCGGCCGCTTCGCCCAGACCGACCCGATCGGCTATGCCGCCGGCCCCAACCTCTATAATTATGTCGGCAGCGATCCGATCAATGCCACCGATCCGATGGGGCTCGATACCACATCCAATGGCGGTCGGGGCACGGCCAACCCGGGTTGCGCCACGGATCTCGGCGTAACCTATTGTGGTGGGACCGGCGGCCCCTCGGATGCCGGGGAGATCATCCTCACGCCGCCTCCCGCGCCCTCTGCCGTCACGGGCTCACTTTCCACCGGCTACGTTGGCGTACAGGGCGGCATCAGCTTGGCTGGAGCCGCAGGATCGCCGCAAAAGGACAAGTCCACTTTCGATAAGTTCAAGGACTGTGCTGCTGCCCAGTACGGGCTTGGGGACGGGAAGGCTGAAGCCGGTCTCGATCTAGCAAAGATTGGTTCGGAGATCGCTTCCTTGCCGGTGTTCAAGCCGCTTGTCGGGATACCCGTCATTGGGGAGTCTTCGAGCTTTACCAATGTTCTGAATTACACCTCGTTTAAGCTAGGATTGAATGCGCGTTTCGAAGGCGCTGCGGCGCGATCCTTTACCAAGGCAGCGTTCGGAAGTGTGCGCATCGCAACGGTGCTTGGTAGGGCAAATGTGGTGATCGGTGGAGCATTGCTGGCCTACGATGCAGCCGCTATCGGCATCTGCACGGCGAGGGGTGACTAGAATGGCGCAGGGCATAACCAAGTCAGAATTGGCCGCCGTCATACACGATGAGGTCGCGAAGTATGTGGACCGTGAATTTGGCGATGGGGAAGGCTTCGTATCCGATCTAGAGCTTGCATCGGACGACCTGAGCGCCATCGCTCTCACCTTAGAGAAGCGGTTCAACGTGAAGATCGAGCGCCGTCGCTATCGCGAAGTGTCAAACGTCGATGATTATGCGGATTTGTTCGCGGAAGCGTTGGGCGGAGGCGAAGCAAGATAAAAGGAATGACTCCCCTGCAGGCTAACCTATTGTCTGCACATCCTAATTTAGCGAGATATACGGCACCGTCAGCGAGACTGGCGGTGCCGTCTAGCGTGCGCGCCGTTCGCTCGACAATGCGATGAAGGGTGCCGAACGCGCCGCGGCGCTGACCCAGCGCCTGCTCGCCTTCTCCCGCCGGCAGCCGCTGGCGCCCAAGCCGATTGACGTTGATCGGCTGGCGGCTGGCATGTCCGATCTACTTCAGCGCTCCATTGGCGAACGGGTGCGGCTTGAAATCGTTACGGCGCCGGGCCTATGGCGGGTGGAGGCGGACCCCAACCAGCTCGAGAGTGCGATTGTCAATCTCGCGGTGAACGCGCGCGATGCGATGCCGAACGGTGGCCATCTTACGATGGAGACCGCTAACTCCCGGCTTGATGAAGGATATGCCGCCGCTCAAGCCGAGGTGCCGCCGGGGCAATATGTCATGATCGCGGTGACCGACACCGGATCGGGCATGCCCAAGGAGGTGATCGACCGCGCGTTCGAGCCCTTCTACACCACCAAGGAGGTCGGCAAGGGCACGGGGCTCGGGCTGTCGATGGTCTATGGATTCGTCAAGCAATCCCGTGGCCATGTGAAGATCTATTCGGAAGAGGGGCGGGGAACCACGATCAAGGTCTATCTGCCGCGCCTGTTGCGGGATTCCGTGCCCGAACAGCTCCCTGCGGCGAGGCCAGCTTCGAAGGAAGTGTCGAGCGTGAGACGATCCTCGTCGTCGAGGATGATGATGATGTGCGCGCCTATACCGTAGAGACGCTGCGCGAGCTTGGTTATCGCGTGCTCGAAGCCCATGACGGACCGGCGGCGCTGCGGCTGCTCGAGCGGCAGGAGGGCCCGATCGATTTGCTGTTCACCGACGTGGTGATGCCCGAGATGACCGGAAGCGAACTGGCGGCGGAAGCCCGCAAGGCCCAGCCTGGGCTGCGGGTCCTCTACACGTCGGGATATACCCGCAACGCTATCGTGCATGGCGGACGCCTGGACCCAGGGGTCGAGGTGATCGTCAAGCCATTTACCTTCGAGGCGCTAGCTCAGAAAGTCCGCGATCAGCTCGATGCGGGGCGCACCAAGTGCGTCCTGATCGTTGAGGGGGAGCCGGCGGTACGGATCCTCGCCGCCGAGGTGCTGCGCGGCCTGGGCTTGCGCGCTGAGGAAGCTGCGACCGGATCGGAGGCGCTGAACAAGGTGCGCGCGGCCCAAGGAAGCTATGATGCGGTCATCCTTGAGGACGTGTTGACGGATATTTCGGGGGAGGACCTGAGGGCTGAACTCCGGGCGTTGCACGCCCAGCTTCCCCTCGTGGTCACAGTTCGCGAGCAAGCAGCCGGATTACGGGAGCGTCTGCGCGATGACCGGTGTACTGTTGTGATCCCACGTCCATATTCGGGGGCGGAGCTCCAAGAGGCGCTCCAGAAATTATCCATAGAATGCGACATACCGCCCAAGGGCCTTAGCTGAATCTATATGCACGAGCCTGCGACTACGCGCAGCTGACGGTGCCCAGTAGCCCGACCGTGCGCTCACGGCGGTCCTGTGTCTCTGAACCCCGCACCGTGATGGGCCGCATATAGTCAGCCATCGGGGCCGAACGACGGGGGGCTGCGGCGTGGGCCGACCGGCGCCATGCGTTCCTCTTCTCGAGAGTCGCCCCCCCGGCGGTGCTGAGCGTTGCCTGTCGAGGAGAGCTTCAACATAAGGGGCTATGACGGAAACACCCGAGCGCATTCAACGCAACGTCTTAGCTGTCGCCGAGCGCCGCCTGCTAACCTGGCTTTGCGGCCGAATGCCGAGCTGGGTGACACCGGATCGACTGACGAGCCTCGGGATGGTCGGGTCAGTAATGGTCTTCGTGGGCTATGCGGCAAGCGAATGGGCGGCAGCCTGGCTGTGGTTGGCAATCTTCGGCTATCTCGTTCACTGGTTTGGCGACTCCATGGATGGCAGCCTCGCACGATTCCGTCGGGTGGAGAGACCGAACTACGGATATTTTCTGGATCATAGCTGCGATGGGGTTGCCACCGTCCTCATCATCGGGGGGATCGGGTGCAGTCCGTTCGTCAGACTTGATGTCGCTCTTTTTGCCGCAATCGGATACCTTCTCCTATCCGTCCACGCCTATCTAGCGGCGAAGGTTTGCGGCGAGCTCAAGCTCTCCTACCTTGCCGCAGGGCCTACAGAGCTTCGCCTGATGCTCATTGGGCTGACACTTGCGATGCTGCTCCTTGACGATGCCCCGGATGTTTTCGGACAGATGTCGGGCTTCGACGTTTTCGTCGGGGTGGCCGGTGCGGTCCTGGTCCTCCTGTTTCTCAATCAATCCATTCTCACGTGCCGACGCCTTGCGCCACTTGAGCCATGACCGCTGCACCCGGATAGGTTGTTTGCAACCAACTCGCCTCCGGAGAGGGGCGGATCTCTGGCATTTGTAGGGCATGTGCTGCCTACGAGAGCCACAGATGGGTTGTGCGTCCGACTGTGTATTGCTAGCGTAATACACCATGGTTGATGAATCTCATCCACTGCTCGATGCTCAAATCAGTAGGCGGCAGGTCCTTGGCAGTTCGGCCCTGGCTCTATCTGCTGCGCCAGCCATCGGGGCGGTTGCTCACGCAGCGCCGCTATGGACCGTGCGAAAGGGTGGCAGGAGCATATACGTACTCGGTGAGAGCCTGCCCCGTCCAATCGACTGGCACAATCCGATCGTCGAGGCGCTATTGCTGCGGTGCGGGCGCCTCTGGACGGAAACGAACCAAATCTATCGAAACGCAGCCACGGATTTGGCGAAGGCGTTTGGGATGTCCGGCTCATCCTCGCCACTGGGGCTGCTGAGCCCAGCACAGATGGCGCGGGTAAAGAAGGCGGCAGCCATGTCGCATGTTTCGCTTGATGAGCTGGACGGCGCGCGACCCTGGCTGGTCGGCGCCACCCTCGAGGATGCTGGCTACCAAACCGCGGGGTTGATCGGAAAATCCGCCAACGCGATTCTGAGCGCCCAGGCAATGGCTGCCGATATCCCTGTCTCCAGCGAATTTGCAGTGAAGGACGACGTTTTCGCGTGGTTCGGCGGCATGACAGCCCAGCAAGACGCCCAGTTTCTTTGCTTTTGTGCAGACGGCGTGGTTCTCGGCCGTGCCGGATCCGAGCGGATATCGGCCAGCTGGCTATCCGGTCAGCTTGGGCCGGCCCTGGATTTCGTTCGCCACGAGGAGCGTGAATATCCCGAGCTGTACGAGAAGCTTACGGTCGCTCGTAACCACGGCTGGATACCGCGGTTCGAAGGCATGCTACGCGAGCCGAAGCCGACGCTCGTTGTCGTAGGTCTTTATCATCTGGTCGGGCCCGAAAGCCTGCTCGTACAGGCGAGGAACGCCGGCTTTACGGTCTCGTATGGCATATAAACTCGGATCTGTCCTCGTCGATCGGAATAAGTGCCCCTAGCCGGCTTACTCTCTCGTCTGATTGGATGTCCGCTTTCGTGATTGCCTTCTAGTGCCACGAACGGCCTGAATGGGCGCGAAGCGGTCTTCGCTGATCACCATGCCAGATAAGTGCTGAGAACCTCCAACCGGAAAGAGCACTCCGTTCGAATGGAGCGGAAGTGGGTCGTAATTCGCACGGAGCGGGTGACGACCTGACCTGGTAATCCGTCGGGCTCTCGACAGTGGAAGGGCACTCAAGCTGCCTCCATCGGAGCCCAACAGTGACCACGTTATCTGATCTGCAGTCAGTCCTTCTCATCGCCGCGGTCAAGCGGTCGGATGGCGCTCTACCACCGCCCCCCTCGACGAATACGGTCACACCGCGGGTAGAAGGGCGAGCGTCGGGCGGATGCTGCAGATGCGACAGGCGGCGAGTGGCGATGCTGTGATTGCACCAGCCTTGTCGCCATTTTCTACTCAATATCATTAGAATACAACGCACTATCCATCTGGCATAGTCATTGCTTCCCGATGGTCATCCGCGCATTTCCGCGCCAATGACTGGGGAATTTCTTGCTTCATTATCTGATCCGATCGAGAGCCGCGCTCCTTTATGCCAGCGCCCTCGCCTCCACATTGGCTTTCCCGGCCGTTGCCCTGGCCGCGGTCGATGACGTGGCCGATGCCGCTGCGGATACGGCTGTCGAAAGCGCCGATATCGTCGTGACAGCGCAGCGCCGCGAGGAGCGGCTGCAGGATGTGCCGACGGCCGTGACGGTGCTCAGTCAGAATCTGTTCAGCGAAGGCGGCGTCGGCCGATCCGCGAACGAGGTGCTGAACCTGGTACCCAATGCGTCCGCCGGCACGCAGCAGCATGGCCGCCCGCGCTGGTGGATCCGCGGCGTCGGCGCCGGCCAGCAGCAGCTCGACCTCGCCAACCCCGTCGGCTTCTATCTGGACGATGTCTATATCAGCAACGCCAGCGCCACCGGCCTGCCGCTGTTCGATATCGAGCGCGTCGAGGTGTTGCGCGGCCCGCAGGGCACGCTGTGGGGGAAGAACACCACCGGCGGCGCGATCAACGTTATCTCCAAGCGCCCCAGCCTCGCACCGGGCGACGACGAGAATTATGCGAAGCTCGAATATGGTAGCTTCGACAACAAGATCGCCGAGGCCGGGATCGGCGCGGTGCTGGCGCCGGATGTGCTGGCGGCGCGCATCTCCGGCCGGTTCGACGATCGCGACGGGCGCTTCAACAATCTTTTCACCCGCGACAAATCCAGTGCGGTGCGCGACGCGGTGCTGCGCGGGCAGCTGCTGTTCAAGCCGAGCGACAGCCTGGAGGCGCTGCTCAGCGTCCATTATCGCGATTACGACACGGACGGCACCTACTGGACGACGACGAGCTATGCCGCCAACGGCGTGGTCCGCAACGGCTATGCTCCGTCCACCAACAAAGACGATGTCAGCACCAATGCCGGCGAGTTCAGCCGCAACAAGCAGCTTGGCGGATCGCTGCACCTCGACGCCTCGCTCGGCAATCTGACGCTCACCGCGATCACCGGCTATGAACGGTTCAAGACGCGCAGCGCCACCGACGGCGATTACACGCCGCTGGAGATTTCGCGCGGCTATACCCGGGCGCGCAGTCGGCAATGGACCCAGGAATTGCGACTGGCCTCACCCCAGACGAACCGGCTGAACTGGATCCTCGGCGCCTATTATTTCAACGAGCGGATCATCTCCAACGCCGCGTCGGCAACATTGCCGGCAGGCTCGGTGGCGGCGCTGCCCGGCTCGACGGCGACGCCGGCCTACAGCCTCACCAGCTATCGCCACAAGGCGGAGAGCGGCGCAGCGTTCGGCAGCGCCACCTTTGATTTCACCGATGCGTTGAAGCTGACGGTGGGCGCACGCTGGACCCGCGAGACCAAAACGCTCGACTTCGACCGACTCGCGTCGCCCAACGCGGCGGCCTCCGGCTGGAGCAGCTACACCCATTGGTGGGACAGCTACACCGGCACCTATGGCGGGCCGGGCACCTTTTCCAGCGATCTCAAGCGCACATGGAACGCCTTCACCTATGACGTGACGCCGTCGTGGAAGATCGACGCCAACAACATGGTCTATTTCAAATTCTCCCATGGCCTGAAGTCGGGCGGCTTCAATACGGCCGCGACATTGCCGGTGGCCTTGACCGCGGTGGCGCCGGAGAAGCTCGATGCATCGGAGATCGGCTACAAGTCGCAATGGTTCGATGGCCGGCTGACGTTCAACGTCACCGCGTTCCATTATGGTTATGACGATGTGCAGATCAACGTTGTCGGCCCCAATCCCGGCGCGGTCGGCGGCGCCACTGTCTCCTATCTGCAGAACGCCGCCAAGGCGCATGTCAACGGCGCCGAGATCGAGATCGCGTCGACCCCGATCGAACGACTGAAGCTCACCGGATCGGTCGGCATCCTCGACACGAAATATGATAAGCTGCAGGTGCTGAACGGCGGCGCCGATCTCTCCGGCGCGCGCTTCGTGCGGGCGCCGAAGCTGACCCTGAACGGCAGCGCCAGCTATACTGTGCCGCTGGGCGATGCGGGCAGCATTGAGCTGGCGGCGGACGCACGCTACAACTCGCTCCAATATTATTACATCACGCCGCAGGACACGCTGAACCGGCCGGCCCTGAACCAGCCTGGCTACACTATCGCCAATGCGCGAATCAGCTACAGCGCCGCCAATGATCGCTATACCCTGACGGTGTTCGCCAACAACCTGTTCGACGTCGATTACCGCAACCACGCCTTGCCCCAGGCCAATCCGGCGCAAGGGATCAATGGCGATGCCGTGCAGTGGGGCGATCCGCGCACCTATGGCGTCTCTCTGATCGCGCGCTTCTGAGCGCATGAGAAAGGGCGCCGGCGAAATTCGCCGGCGCCTTTTTTTCCCTTCCCGCCGGATTATTCCGCCGCCCTCAGCAGCGCCGGCGCCTCCCGGCCGAGCAGCGGCAGCACTTCCTCGCCGACCCGATAGGCTTCCTCGAGATGCGGCGTGCCGGCGAGGATGAAGGCGTCCGCGCCGCGCGCGATCAGCTCGTCGAGCCGCGCCGCGCATTGTTCATAGCTGCCGACGATGCCAAGCGCCGGCCCGCCGCGCAGCAGGTTGAAGCCGCCCCACAGGTTGGGCGCGACGATGAGATCCTCATAGCGCCGTGCCTCGCTTGGCCGCAGCGCCTGCTGGCGCGCGGCGCCCACGGAATCGGTGGGCCCGCCCCGGCTCTGACGGCGGCGCGCCTCGTCAACATTCTCGAAGCCGAGCTTGATGTCACGCCACGCCTCCTCCTCGGTGGCGCGGGCGACGAGATCGACGCGCACGGCGCATTTCTGCTCGCCGCCGAGCGCCGCCGTACGCTCCTTCACGCGCGCGAACTTGTCGGTGAGCTGGTCGAACGGCTCCAGCCAGGAAAGATAATGATCGGCATGCTTCGCCGCCGATTGAAGGGCGGCGTCGGACGAGCCCGAGAACCATATCTCCGGCAGATCCTCCGCCGAGAGCAGCGGCGACAGGCCGCCATCCCTCACCTGATAGAAGCGGCCATCATAGGTGAAGCCCTCGCCCTTCCACACGCCCTTGAACACGTCGAGGAACTCGGTGGTGCGGCCATAACGGTCGTCGTGGCTGAAGCTGTCGCCCCACCACAGCTGGGCCGGGCCGCCGCCGCCGGTGATGATGTTGAACACGGTGCGCCCGCCGGTCGCGCGCTGCAGGCTGGCGGACAGCCGGGCGGCGTGCACCGGATTGAGGAAGCCCGGCTGGAAGGCGATCATGAACCGAAAGGTCCGCGTCGCCCGCGCCAAGAGCGGCGAGATCACCCAGGGATCGTCCGTATTGGGAAAGGACGGGATCAGGCCGCCGATGAAGCCCGCGCTCTCCGCCGCGCGCGCGATCTCAGCGAGATGGTCGATATAGCGAAAGCCATCGTCCCTGCCCTGCCGGTCCAGCCCGGGGGCGACATTGTGGGTGCCGAGGGGTGACCAGTCGCCGCGGTCATAGCCGCCGTGGCGGAGGCTGGAATGACAGCCATGGGTCGGCAGGCGCCAGTAGAAGTCGATCGTCATCACACACCTCCGCTCAGGCCGCGACAGGCAGGGTTTCGGTCAGCGCGCGGAGGCGCGGCAGGACGTGCTGGCCGACTTCGTAGGCCTCCTCCAGCGATCCGGGCGCAGTCAGCACGAGATGGCGGATGCCGAGCGCCGCCAGCGCAGCGAGCCGCCCGGCAACCTCGGCATGATCGCCGACCATCGCCGTCTCGCCGAGCCCGAGGCGGGCGGCGTCGCGATGCGCCTCGTCGGAGAATTGCCGGGAGAGCACCGGCTGGACCAGCCCGAACGCCACCGTCCGCCCCTCGCGAAGGGCAAGCGCGTCCAGCCCTTCGATCAGGCTGCGCAGCCGCTCGGTCGGCGCCGCGGCGAAGAGGTGGACATCGGCGGCGCGCGCCGAAAGCGACAGCGCCTCCTCGCTGTCCCCCTGGAGGTACACGCGCGGGAAACGCACGCGGTTCAGCGGTGCGTCGAAGCCGCCATCCTGAACCTCGAAATATCGCCCCTTGAAGGAGAAGGGGCGCGCCCCGTGCACCCCTCGCGCCACCGCCAGGAATTCCTCGGTGCGGGCGATCAGCTCATTCTCGTCGACATGATCGCCGTCCCGTGCGCGGGTCTCGGCGTCGGCGGGCTGGGCGATCGCCCAGCCCAGCCGTTCGCGCGTGGCCCGCTGGAAGCTCACCGCCTGCTTGGCGGCATAGACGGCCGAGCCGACCGAGGCCGGGAATTCCGGGATCAGCGCCAGCCCCGGCGTCTCCCGGGCGAGGGCAGCGGCGATGATCTGGCTGTCATCGGCCTCCGGCCGATAGGCCACGAAAAGCCCGTCGAACGCGGTCTGCGCCGCCGCCTGGGCGAGCTGGGCATAATAATCATAGCGAAAGATCGCCGCCGTCCGCACATCGCGGAACAGGCGCGGCCCCTGCTGACGGGCGCGCCGCTCGGCGCGAGCGGGCTCGGCAGCGGGGTCGATCCGCCAATAGGCGTGGATGGTCATGCCGCGTTCCTTTCGTCGGTGAAGGCAGGCTCGCCGATCCGCCCGGCGAACACCGTCTCGTCGAGCGATCGCCGGCCGTTGGGGCTCTCCGTCTGATGGAAATCGGCGTGAAGCGTATCGAGCCCGCCCAGCCGGCCGAGGGCCACGATCGTCTCGATGGCATAATCTTCGGGGATGGCGAGCCGGCTCCGCGCCGCGTCGCGGTCGAAGCCGCCGATGCCGTGGCTGTGCCAGCCGAGCAGCAGCGCCTGATGCGCGAAATTCGCCCAGGCCGCGCCGGCATCGAAGCTGTGCGAGACATTGTCGACCAGCGCTCGGCGCCGCTCGATATGCCGGGCGGACAGGATCAGCACGAGCGCCGACGCCCGCCCCGCCCACAGCGCGTTGCGCGGCATGAGCAGGCCGAGGAAGGTCTCCCAGTTCGCATCGCCGTGCCGCGTGATGAGGAAGCGCCAAGGCTGGGCATTGGAGGCAGAGGGCGCCCAGCGCGCTGCCTCGAACGCGCTTTGCAGCACGGCATCTGGCACCGGCTCGCCGGTGAAGCTGCGGGGGGACCAGCGATCGACGAACAGCGGGTCGATCGGATAAGCAGGCTCGCGGGCCATCAGCGCTCCTCCCGGCCCGGCAGGCGGACGAGATTGGCGGGATCGGCGGGCCGCGCCGTCAGCTCAGCGAGGATCTCGTCCTTCAACCGGTGGAGCAGCGGCGCGCTGCGATCGCGCGGATGCGGCAGGTCAACATCGACGATGCGGCGAATGCGCCCCGGATTGGGCGACATGACCACCACCCGGTCGCCGAGATACAGCGCCTCCTCGACATCGTGCGTAACCATGATCATCGTCGAGCGCTGCGCCATCCAGATGCGCTGCAGCTCGTTCTGGACATGGACGCGGGTCAGCGCATCGAGCGCGCCCAGCGGCTCGTCGAGCAGCAGCAGCTTGGGCTCCGTCACCAGCGCCCGGGCGATTGCGGCGCGTTGCGCCATGCCGCCCGAAAGCTGGTGCGGATAGGCGGTCTCGAAGCCCTGCAGGTTCACCAGCGCGATATGATCGGCGACGATCTGCGCGCGGCGCGCCTTGGGCGTATCCGTATTGAGCAGCGCCAGCTCGATATTCTGGCCCAGCGTCATCCACGGGAACAGCCGGTGATCCTGGAATACGATGCCGCGATCCAGGCTGGTGGTGGCGATGCGTTCGCCGTCGAGGCGGATCTCGCCGCTATATTCGGCATCGAGGCCGACGATCAGGCGCAGCAGCGTCGATTTGCCGCAACCGGAAGCGCCGACAATGCTGATGAACTCGCCCGGCTTCACGGTGAGGTTGACGCCATCCAGCACGGCACGCGGCGCGCCGGCGATGGTGAAGCTCTTGTCGAGGTCGCTGATTGTCAGCGCGCCGCGCGCCGCAGCCTTGGCTTCGGCCGGGGGACGGGATCGGACATCCGGGAACATTCGTGTCTCCTGATCAGAGCGGGGACGCCTGCCAGCGCAGCAGATGCGCGCGCAGGCTGCAGAAGAGCTGGTTGATGGCGAAGCCGAGCAGCGCGGTGGCGATGATCGTGACGAGGATGATGTCGAGCCGCTGCTGCGTCTGGGCAAGCTGCATCGTCACGCCGAGGCCGCCGCCGACGCCGAGCAGGATCTCGGTCGCGATCGAAGAAATCCAGGCAAAGGCAAAGGCCTGGGTGACGCCGGTCAGCACAAGTGGCATCGCCGCCGGCAACAGGATTAGGCGGAAGCGCTGGGCGGCGGTGAAGCCGTAGATGCGCCCGACCTCGACATAGCGCCGCTCGACATGGGCGACGCCCTCATAGCTGTTCAACATCGTCGGGAAGAAGGCCGAGATGCTGACCACGATCAACTCCGATGCCCCCCCGGTGCCGGCCCACAGACCGATCAGCGGCAGCCAGCCCATCAGCGGAACCTGCCGGATCGCCATCAGCAACGGCCCCAGCACGCGGTCCAGCGGCCGCCAGCAGGCCATGGCGACGCCGGTGGCGATGCCCAGCGCACCGCCGATGGCGAGGCCCGACAGGCTGCGTGACAGGGTGGCAAGCATGTCGGAGAAGATGAGGCCGCTCTCCGCCAGCTCCACGAAGGCGGTGCCGACCGACTGGAGCGGCGCGAAAGCGATCGCGCGCGCGCCGCCGGCGGTGGCCTGCGATTGCCACCAGATCAGCACCAGCGCCGGCACGACCAGCCCCACGCCGATGCGCAGCCACGGCCGCGAGAGCAGCGCGCTCATGCCGTCCTCCACCGGGTCGCGCGACGTTCGACCGCCTTGGCGCCGCGGTCCAGCGCGAAGCCGATCACGCCGCTCACCACCACGCCGGCCAGCACCACGTCGATGCGGAACATCTGCCGGCCCATCTCCATCATCTGGCCGATGCCGCTGTCGGCAGCGAGCAGCTCGGCAGCGATCAGCACCACCCATGCGCGGGTCAGCGCCAAGCGCAGCCCGGTCAGCACCGCCGGCACGGTGGCGGGGATGAGGATGCGCCAGACGAGATCAGGCAGCCGCGTGCGGTAGACGCGCGCCACCTCGAACCACGTCCGCGGCACGCCGCGCACCCCGTCAAAGGTGGCGAGCGCGATCGGGAAGAAGGCCGCGAGGATGACGATCGCCACCTTGAACGGCTCGTCGATGCCGAGGAAGATCACCAGCATCGGCACGAACGCGATCACCGGCACCTGCCACAGCGCCAGAAAGAAGGGTCCGAACGCCGCCTCCGCCCAGCGCGACAGCGCGATCGTGGCACCGAACGCGAGCCCAGCCAGCGCGCCGATGACATAGCCGAGGCCAAGGCGGAACATGCTCTCGCCGATATGCCGCTCCAGCTCACCGCTGCTGGCCAGCGCGGCCAGCGTGCGGGCCACTTCGCTCGGCGGCACCAGGACCTGGGCGGGAAAGGCGCCGCTGAGGCAGGCGAGCTGCCAGAGCAGGATCAGCACCAGCGGCGCGGCGACGGCAGCGATGCGGGATTGCGGCGTCATCAGGATTGCGCCCCCGCCGTGGCGGGCTGCTGCCAGAAGCCTTCCAGCTTCAGATCACGCAGGGCCTGCACCACGAAGCGATCGTCGATTAGCGCATCCGTGTCGACCTTGCTGCGCACGAGCCCGCGATCGAAGGCATATTGCGCGACCGAGCGATAATGGTCGGCGATGTTCGGGCTGAACAGCGGCGAGAAGCGATCACGCCACGGGATGCCGGATTCGGCATAGTCCCTCGCGATGATCGCCTCCGGCATCGAGCCGCGCGAGGCGTCACGGATCACCTCGCCCTTGTTGGCTTCCTGCGACGACCAGGCGGCGGCGCGCACGAAGGCATCGACGACGAGCTGGGTCAGCTCGGGATTGCCCTTCACGAAATCGCCGCGGCCGAACAGCTCGGCGCGCATCCGCCAGTCGGCCGGGGCCTCCTTGGTCGACCAGACGATGCGGCCGACGCCCTTCTGTTCGAGCAGCAGCCCGTCGGAGAGCAGGAAGGCCGCATCGACATTGCCCGAGGCGAGCGCGGCCGGCGTCGCGGCGGGATTGATGTTGACGATCTTGAAGTCGCTGAGCTTCAGGCCATTGGCGTCGAGCAGCTTGGAGAACGGCAGCTCCCACGGGCGACCGCGGTGCAGCGCGATGCTCTTGCCCTTGAGATCGGCGATGCTCTTCGCGGGCAGCCCGTTGCGAACGATCAGGTAGCTGTTCTGCCCCTGCCCCACCGCCGCCACCAGCTTCAGGGGCACGCCGCCCGACACCGCGATGATCGCCGGGAAATCGCCATAGGAGGCGAAATCAATCCGCTTGCCGGAAAAGCCCTCGTTGATCAGCGGCGCGCCGACCGCCGTCGGCACCGGCGTGAAGGCGAGGGCGACGCCGCGCTTCGCCAGCTCGTCCTTGAGCCACCCCTGCCGGATGACCACGCCGGTCAGCCCGTTATAGGCCTGCCCGCCCTGATAAGAATAGGCGATGCCGGCGATGGTGATCGTCTTCGCGCCGCCGGCGTCGCCCCGTCCGCGGAACTGGACGCTGATCGCAGCCAGGATCAACGCCAGCACCGCCGCACCGATCGCCCATGGGCGCCATGACTGTCTTGCAGGGGCCACTCGGAATTCCTTTCGGAGACCCCGATGCACTTCGCGTGCCAAGCGAGATGACGGCCGGGCGGCGGGCCGGCGGCGCGAAAAGGCTGTGCAATTTGAAGCAATGCCGGCCACGGGCTGCGCGAAATCCAACTGGCACGGGCTTTGCTACCCAACATCCCCGACAGGCTCTATGAGCGCGAAGCGGAGACCGAGCGCATGAAGCTTCCCGAAGCCATCTGGATCACGCGCTGCCCGGTGCCGGCGGCATCCGGCGTGGCCTGGGCGCTCGGCTGGATGGACGAGGCATTCGGGCGTGACGGCATCGCCGTGCACCGGGTGCGCGAGGCCGGGCTCAACCTCGTCGCCGACGATCCTCAGCATCAGGCGCGCTACCTGTTCCGCGAGGGCGGCAACATCCAGGCGCTGGCCGCCCGCGCGATGGGCGCGCCGACGCGGGTGATCGGCCTCACCTGGATCGACGAGCATCAAGCGATCATGGTCCGCCCCGACACCCGCATCCTCGGCCCCGCCGACCTTCGCGGCCTGCGCTTCGCGCTGCCCGGCTTCGCACGCTCGCGCGGGGAAAGCATCGCACGCGGCATGTCGCTGCACGGCATCCAGAGCGCGCTGGCGCTGGGCGGGCTAACGCTCGAGGATGTGACGCTGGTCGATGTGCCGGCGCCGCCGGTCGAGCTGCCCAGCGCAGAGGGCATGCGGCGGCTCTGGCTGGGGCTGGAGTGGCTTGCCGCCAGCCGCGTCGACGCGGTCTATGTGAAGGGCGCGGCCGGTGCCGAGGCGGCGGCGCGGCTCGGGCTCAGCGTGGGCATCGATCTGGACGCCTATCCCAGTCGCCTCGCCCGCGTGAACAACGGCACGCCGCGCCCGATCACGGTGCACCAGCATATGATCGATGATCATTTCGAGCTGGTCGTCCGTTTCCTCCGCCAGACGCTGCGCGCCGCGGACTGGGCCTCGACCAACCTCACCGCGCTGAAGCCGATCCTCGCCCGGGAAACCGTGTCGAGCATCGCGGGCGTCGAGGCCGCCTATCGCAACGACTTCCATCGTTCGCTCCACCCCGACCTGTCGGCCGACCGGGTGACGATGCTGTACAAGCAGGCGGATTTCCTCTGGACGCACGGCTTTCTCGATGCATGCGTGGATATCGCCTCGTGGGTCGACGCCCGCCCGCTCGCCGCCACGCTGCACCCCGCCCCGCTCGCTGCGATGCGATAGCTCAGCTACACGGGTGACGTTATTTCCTAGTTATCAGCTAGGGTATTTGCTGTTATCCTCGCCCGGCTTGGATCGGGGAGAGGAAAGCCATGGCCATACCGCAGCACGGCGATCCGGAGATACCCGTCGGCCTGGCCACGACGACGCAGGCCGGCGGCCGCTCAGTCCTGTCCTTCGACAGCCAGAAGCATCATTCCGTCGGCGTCCGTGCGCGCGCCTTCGTCTTTTCCGACGCGCGATCCCGCGCGTTGCTGCCGCTTATCGAGAAGACGGCGCCGAGCGATGCCAACATACTCGTCGTCGGCGCGACGGGCACCGGCAAGGAACTGGTCGCGCGCTATGTCCACGCGCTCAGCCGGCGCGCGGGCGGGCCGTTCCTGGCGGTGAATTGCGGCAGCTTTTCCGAGACGCTGATCGAGGGCGAATTGTTCGGCTCCGAGAAGGGCGCCTATACCGGCGCCCATGCCGCGCGCGCCGGCTGGTTCGAGGCCGCCAATGGCGGCACGCTGTTCCTCGACGAGATTGGTGATCTGCCTTTGCCGCTGCAGGTCAAGCTGCTGCGCGTGTTGCAGGAGCGCGAGGTGGTGCGCCTCGGTTCGCGCACGCCGATCCCGCTCGACGTGCGGGTGATCGCGGCGACCAATGTCGATCTCCAGCAGGCGGTGGCGAAGGGCGGCTTCCGCGCCGATCTCTTCTACCGGCTGCAGGTGGTGACATTGCCGCTGCTGCCGCTCAGCGAGCGCCGCGCGGATATCCTGCCGCTGGCTCGCCACTTCCTCCAGACCTATGGCGATGAGCTGCGCCCGCGCCGCCTCGATCTCAGCCACGCGGCCGAGGAAGCGCTCTACCGATATGGCTGGCCGGGCAATATCCGCGAGCTTGAGAACGCCATCTACCGGGCCACCCTGGTCTGCCAGGACGGCGTGATCGAAGTCGGGGATCTCGGCCTGCCGACGGCGGATGCAGCGCCGCTTCCCGCCGACAGCCTGCCGCCTTCGGGCTCGCTCGAGGATATCGTCCGCCCGATGATCGCGCGGCTGCTCGACGGCGGCCATGAGGCGCTGCTCGACCGGCTGGTGAACGCGGTCGTCACCGAAGCCTATCAGCGCAACGGCGCCAACCAGATCCGCACCGCAGCAGCACTCGGCGTGACGCGCAACGTCGTGCGCACCCACCTCAAGAATTTCGGGCTGATCTGAGCAAATCTGATCAGGTCGCCTGCTGATTATCGCACAGCCGGCGCCTCTCCGACCCGCTTCTCCCCGGGGAAATCCGACGCCTCGCCGATTGGCACGGCCTTTGCTGTCTTTCCGGGACAGGATGTGAGGGAGAGACGGCATGGCGATACCGACCAATGGCTTGCCCACCGATTTGTGGTTTACGCGCTGCCCGGTGCCCACTGCGACCGGCATCGCCTACAAGCTCGACTGGCTGACCGAGGAATTCGCGGAAGACGGCATCGCCGTCCGCACGCTCCAGGAATCCGGCTCGGAGCTTGGCCGCCATCATTATGATCATCGCCTGCCGACGCTGATCCGCGAAGGCGGCAACATGCTCGCCATCGCCGCCCGCGCGCAACGCGAGCCGACGAAGCTGATCGGCTTGACCTGGATCGAGGAAAGCCAGCTCATCCTCACCCGCCCCGATACGGGCATCCGCGCCGCCGCCGACCTCAAGGGCCGCCGGCTGGCGCTGCCCGGCTGGTCGCACAACGACATCCCCAGCCATGTGCGCGGCACCAGCATCGCGCGCGGCATGTCGCTGGCCGGATACAAGGGCGCGCTCGCCTCGGCGGGCCTGACCCTCGACGATGTCACGCTGGTCGAGACGGAGGATCGGCTGCGCAATATCGGCGGCAGCGGCCGCGACCTCGAACCGCGCCGGTCCGGCGTCGGCCGGCTGTGGTCGATCCAGCCGCTCGTCGAGGGCTATGTCGATGCGATCTACGTCAAGGGTGCCTCCGCCCTCGATCAGGCGCGCGAGGCCGGGCTGGTGGTGGCCGTCGATCTCGACGCGCTGCCCGACCGCCGCTTACGTGTGAACAACGGTACGCCGCGCCCGATCACCGTCCATCAGTCGCTCATCGACGATCATTTCGATCTGCTGGTGCGCTTCCTGGCGGTGACACTGCGCGCGGCCGACTGGGTGGCGTCCTCGCCCGACCGGCTGCGCGACATCCTCGAATATGAGACGGCCGGCAGCACCGCGTCGGTCGACCAGGCCTATCGCCTGCTCCACGAAGGGCTGCACCCGACGCTCGACGAGGAGCGGCTCGTGCTGTTCGACCTGCAGAAGAAATTCCTCTTCACCCACGGCTTCCTCGACGCCGATTTCGCGCTGGCCGACTGGATCGACCCGCGCCCGCTCGAAGCCGCCCGCACGCTAGCGGCGCGCGGCTCCGCCCAACGCATCCCCGAACTCGCCTGAAAGGAACCCTCCATGTCCGATCGTGCCGGCCTTTCGCCCGAAGCCATCGCCTTCGTCGTCAAGACCGAGGATGAGGCGCGCCGCGCCTTCCGCGTGCTGCGCGAGACGCACACGCTGTCGCCCAGCGGCACCCTGTTCTTCGCGGTCCGCATCCCCAACGAGAACAAGATCATCACACTCAACTATCTCGGCCTGTGGGAGGACGATCCCGATCGGGCGCAGACGGCGGTGATCGATTTCGACGGCAACAGCTATTGGAGCAGCAAGCCGGGCGGCGCCGCGCGCTACCTGAAGCTGTTCAAGACCCATGACGGCGTGCAGGCGATCAGCCACATCCATACGCCCCATCTCGGCGCCTATTCCCAGGCCCATCGGGCGCTGCCGCTGCTCTACGTGCCGAACCGCCGCTTCCGCTTCAGCGCGGAGCTGCCGGTCTATATCAACCGCCGGCAGGCGGAGGTCGACTTCATCCTCGATTCGATCGAGCGCGACCGCGAGGTGCCCGGCATCGTCGAGGCCAATGGCGGCGCCACGGTGTGGAGCTGGAAGGGCCTGCGCGATCTCGTCAACAACATCGTGCTGCTCGAGGAAGGCGCCCATTTCCAGATCCTCGGCGCGGCGCTGGGCGGCTCCAAGCCGTTCGGGCCGGGCGTGCTGGAACAGCAATGGAAGATGGGCAAGCTCGTCCCCGCCGACGCGCACGTCGATGACGATGGCACGATCCGCTACGCCTCGCCTGCCGCCGAGGCCGCGGAGTGACCGGGGCGGCGAGCGCGAAGCGCCAGCTCGCCCTCGGCGTGTTCCTCACGCGCCACGGGCATCACCCAGGCGCGTGGCGGCAGCCGGGATCGGCGCGCAGCGGCCGGCCGGACTTCGCCTATTGGGCGGAGTTGGTGAAGACGGCCGAGCGCGGCAAGTTCGACGTCGCCTTCTTCGCCGATTTCGTCGGCCAGAATGGGGACAGCACCAAGGGCATCGAGCGCCGCCACGCCTTCCTCGATTTCGAACCGCTGACACTCACCGCAGCACTCGCCGCCGTCACCAGCCGGATCGGGCTGGTGGCGACGGTGAACACCAATTTCGACCAGCCCTATTCGCTCGCGCGTCGTTTCGCTTCGGTCGATCATATCAGCAAGGGGCGGATCGGCTGGAACATCGTCTCCTCGCTGGCTGACGGGGCGGCGAAGAGCTTCGGCGTCGAGCAGCCGCTCAGCCACGCCGATCGCTATGAACGCGCTGCCGAGTTCGTCGATATCACGCGCCGGCTCTGGGACAGCTGGGAGGACGACGCCTTCGAGCATGCCGATCGCGACAGCGGCATCTATCTCGACGCGAACGACGTCCACCCCGTCCACCATGACGGGCGCTACTTCCATCTCGACACAGTGCTCGACACGGCGCGCCCGGTGCAGGGCCATCCGGTGTTCGCGCAGGCCGGCAATTCCGAGGTCGGCCGCGATTTCGCCGCCAAATATGCCGAGATGATCTATGCCGCCGCGCAGTTCATCGGCGACGCGCAGCGCTTCTACGCAGACGTGAAGGGGCGCATGGCCAAATATGGCCGTGATCCGGATACGCTGAAGGTGATGCCCGGCCTGTCCTTCGCCATCGGCCAGAGCCGGCAGGAGGCGCAGGACAAGTTCGGCGCGCTGGAAGACGCCGTCGATTTCTCCGGCGAGCTCAATCTGATGGGGCAGGATGTCAGCGGCTATCCGCTCGACGGGCCGCTGCCCGACCTGCCCGAGCCGGAGAATGGCAAGGGCCGCTGGCGCCAGCTCACCGAACTTGCCCGGCGCGAGAACCTGACGATCCGCCAGCTCTTCCTGCGCTTCAATGCGGTGCGCGGGCATCGCGTGGTGATCGGCACGCCCAACGATGTCGCCGACCAAATTCAGGACTGGTTCGAGTGCGGCGCCGCCGACGGCTTCAACCTGATCCCGCCGCTGATGCCAAGCTCGCTCACCGAGTTCGTCGACCTGGTAGTGCCGGAGCTGCAGCGGCGCGGCCTGTTCCGCACCGACTATGAAGGCACGACGCTGCGCGAGCATCTGGGTCTCCCGCGCCCGCGCATCGGCGCCGCCGAGCCCGCGCCGGCGGTGGCCGAACCCCGCATCCTCGCACCCGTGTCCTGAGAAAGGGAAAGATCATGGCCAGTAAACTCGACACGCTCTGGTACACGCGCTGCCCGGTGCCGACCGGGCTCGGCATCGCCATCCAGCAGGGATGGCTGGAGAATGCCTTCCGGGCGCAGGGCACAAAGCTCTCCTCGTTGCTGGAATCCAATGATTTCGCTACGCGCGAATCCCATTTCAGCCATACCCTCCAGAACTCGGTGCGCCACGGCGGCAACATCCCGGCGATCAGCGCCAGGGCACGCGGCCGCGACACGCGGGTAATCGGCCTGTCCTGGGCGGACGAGACCCAGCTCATCCTCGCCCGTCCGGATTCCGGCATCGAGACGGTCCGCGACCTGAAGGGCCGCCGCTTCGGCCTGCCGAACTGGAAGCATGTCGAGATCGACTTTACGCGGGCGCAGGCGATCCGCGGGCTGGAGAACGCACTCAGCCTCGAAGGGCTGACCGTGCCCGACGTCGAGATCGTCGATCAGGACATAGAGACCCACTATAGCGACGAGCGCGCCGAGAACGTCAACGGCACGCTGGCGCGGCGTGTCGGCAGCCGGGCGCGGGCCAATAACCAGGAGCTGATCGCGCTCATCCGCGGTGAGGTGGACGCGATCTTCCTCAAGGGCGCGCACGGCGCGCAGGCCGCCAACCAGTTCGGGCTTACCAAGGTGATCGACACCGGCGCCCATCCCGAGCCGCTGATCCGCGCCAACAACGGCACGCCGCGCACGCTGGCGGTGGACGGCCACCTGCTCGACAATCATTTCGACGCGGCGGTGACGATCCTCGACCAGGTGCTGCGCGCCGAGGCCTGGGCGCAGGATCATCCGTCGGACGTCCGCCGCTACCTCGCCCGCGAGACCAATTCGAGCGAATATTGGGTGTCCGTCGCCTATGGCGATGATGCCCAGACGCGGCTGAAGACGGATCTCGACGACCAGTCGATCACGGCCATCCAGGACTTCACCAACTTCCTGCATCGCTGGAACTTCATCCCCGAAAGCTTTGACGTGCGCGACTGGATCGATCCGCGCCCGCTCGATGCGCTCCGGTCGGCGCGCATCGCCGTCTGATCCGCTTCGCCATGCTGCTCGAAACCATCCGGCCGGCCGCATCTTCGGCCGGCTCGCCGCTGATGCGCTGCCTGGCGATCTACCGCCAGATGCCGAAGCGCTTTGCGCTGACGGCGATGATGCTGCTCGCCGTCAATCTGGCGCTGGTCGCGCAGCAGGGGCTGGTGGGGCGGGCGGTACGCGAGGCGCGGCTCGGCGATCTCGTCACGCGGGATGTGGCCGGCGGGCTGGATTATCGGCGGGCGTGGTTCTGGGTGGCGGTGCTGCTCGGCCTGTCGCTGGCGCGGGCCGTGGTCCAATATGGCGCCGGGCTGCTCTCGCTGTCGATCGGGCAGGAGCTGCTGACGATCCTGCGCGCCCGCATCCTCGCCCAGATCCAGCAGCTGGACCTCACCTATCACTGGCGCCACGGCGTCGGCGAGATGGTGACGCGGATGACGCGCGATGCCGACAAGGTGCGCGACGCGCTGATCAACTTCTGGCGCCAGATGTTCGAGACCGGGCTGATCGTGCTGGTCTCGGGCGCGATGCTGATCTGGTATTCGCCGTGGCTCGGCATCGTGCCGCTGGCGCTGGTGCTGGCCGGCATCGCGCTGCTTTCCGCCCAGGCCGGCGCACTGGTGCGGCTCGATCGCCGCATCGGCGCCGCCTATGACGCAGTGACGCAGGATCTGTCCGAAGGCGTGAATGGCGTCCGCGTCATCAAGGCATTCGGGCTCGGGCCCGCGCGCATCGCCCGTTTCGACGCGCATATCGCCACCTTCCGGCAGGAAGCGCGCGCCGCCATCGTCCATGCCGCGCGGCGCGTGCCGCTGCCGCAGACGGTGATCGCGCTTGGCCATGTCTGGGTGCTGGGCTATGGCGCGTGGCTGGTGAGCCGAGGCACGATCGATCTCGGCGCCTTCGTCGCGGCGCTGCTCGTCATCAACACGATGGTGCTGAGGATCGAGACGATCGGCCTGCTCCTCCAGATCATCGCTGATGCCCGCTCGTCGGCGAGGCGCATCTGGGAAGTGCTGGACGCCGAGCCTGGCATCGTCAGCGGCCATGCGGCGGTGCCCTTCGGCCCGCTCGGCGTGCGCCTCGAAGGCGTGTCGGTGGCTCCGCTCGAGGACGGTGCGGCCGTGCTGCGCGACCTCAGCTTCACGATCCGGCCCGGTGAGATCGTGGCGCTGGTCGGCCCCACCGGGTCGGGCAAGAGCATCCTCACCGCCCTGCTGCCGCGCCTGCTCGATGCCGGCGCGGGCACGGTGCGCATCGGCTCCGACGAGGCCGGCTGGCGCGACGTGCGCGACCTCGATCTCGCCGCGCTGCGTCGTCGCGTCCACGTCCTGCCGCAGGAGAGCTTCCTGTTCTCCGACACGCTCGCCGCCAATCTCCGCCTCACCGCGCCCGATGCCGACGATGCCCGCCTCTACGAGGCATTGCTGCAGGCCGCCGCCGGCGAGCTGCTCGATCGCCTGCCCGATGGCCTCGCCACGCGCGTCGGCGATCGCGGCATCACGCTTTCCGGCGGACAGCGCCAGCGCATCTGCCTCGCCCGAGCGCTGCTCTCAGATGCCGACCTGCTGGTGCTGGACGATGCGACCAGCGCGCTCGACGCTGCCACCGAGAGGCTCGCCATCGCCAATATCCGCGGCCTGCGCGCAGGCGCGGCGCGGCCGGTGACGATGCTGATCGTGTCCAGCCGCCTGTCGACGATCCTCGCCGCCGACCGCGTGCTGATGCTCGCCGACGGCCATGTCGCGGCGAGCGGCACTCATGACGAGCTGGTCGCCACCAGCCCCGCCTATCGCGCGCTGATGGGGCTCCAGCCGTGAACGCGCTCGCCGGCGATCGCCCGCTCTCCGAAATCGAGCTGGAGGAGAAATACGCGCAGAAGGATCTGGAACGCGGCATCGTCCATCGCCTGCTCCCGCTGCTCCGCCCGGTGCGCGGACGGGTGGCGGCGGTGATCAGCATCGAGCTGTTGCAGGTGCTGGCGATCTTCGCGCGACCGCTGCTGATCGGGCTGGTGATCGATCGCGGGCTCGGCCATGGCGCCGGCCCGGCCGACATGCGCCTGATCCTCTGGGCCTGCCTCGGCCTCGCGCTGAGCTGGGCCGCCCGGTTCGCTCTAGGCGGCCTGTCGCAATATTTCGCGGGCACGGCGGCGATCCGCGTGCTCAACGACCTGCGCTCGCGCGTCTTCGCCCATGTCCAGACGCTGAGCGTCAGCTATTTCGACCGCACCAAGGCCGGCCGCATCATCTCGCGCGCGGATCGCGACGTCGACACGCTGGAGCCGCTGCTCATCCAGGGGCCCCCGCAATTCCTCTCGGCGATCTTGCGCCTGTTGATCTCCGCCGCCCTGCTGTGGATGATCGCGCCGGCTCTGCTCGTCGGGCTCGCCGGCGTGGTGCCAGTGCTGGCGATCGCCACCATGCTGTTCAAGCGCGTGGCGCAGCGCAGCTGGGCGAGGGTGGCGGAAAATCGCAGCCGCTTCACCGCCCATCTCGTCGAGACTGTGGCCGGCGTCCGTCTGATCAAGCAGGCCGGGCGCGAGCGGGAGAACCTTGCCAGCTATCAGGTGTTGCTCGACGATTTCAACACTGCGCTGGTCCGCGGCAGCATGCGCTCCGGCTGGTTCGCGCCCTTCACGGGGCTGCTCACCACGGTCGGGCTGGCGCTGATCCTGCTGGTCGGCGGGCGTGGCGTGGCGACGGGCGCGCTGACGCTCGGCGAGCTGACGCAGAGCCTGTTCTACGTCTTCCTGTTCCTCGCCCCGCTGCAGGAATTCAGCGATCTGTTCGAGCGCTTCGCCAATGGCTCGGCCTGCGCCCAGCGCATCTTCCTGCTGCTCGACACCGACCCCGAGATCCGCGCCGCGCCCGACGCGCTCACTCTGCCCCGCATCCGGGGCGCGATCGAGTTCCGCGACGTGCGCTTCGGCTATCACCCGGACAAGCCGGTGATTCGCGGCCTCAACCTGTCGGTGGCCGCCGGCGAGGTGCTGGCGATCGTCGGCCCAACCGGCCACGGCAAGAGCACGCTCGTCCAGCTCCTCACCCGCTTCTACGATGTGTCGAGCGGCGCCGTGCGGCTCGACGGCCACGACATCCGCGATATCTCGGAGGCGAGCCTGCGCCGGCAGATCGGCGTGGTCCTGCAGGACAATGTCCTGTTCGGCGGCACCGTCCTCGACAATCTCCGCCTCGCCCGGCCGGAGGCGAGCGACGCCACCCTGATCGCCGCCGCCCGCGCGCTGGGTGCGGACGAGGTGCTGGAGGCGCTACCCCACGGCTATCACACGGATGTCGGCCCGCTCGGCAGCCAGCTCAGCCAGGGCCAGCGCCAGCTCGTCTGCCTGACGCGGGCCTATCTCGCCGACCCGACCGTGCTGGTGCTGGACGAGGCGACATCTGCCGTCGATGTCAGCACCGAACGCCGCATCCAGCAGGCGCTCCGCCGGCTGTGCGAGGGGCGCACCGCGCTGATAATCGCCCACCGCCTCGCGACTATTCGGGACGCCGATCGCATCGCCGTGGTCCGCGATGGCAATGTCGTCGAGCTGGGATCGCATCATCAGCTCATAGGACGCGGCGGCACCTATGCGTCGCTCTATCGCGCATATTAGCCAGAACCCACAACACACGGAGGAATATGTTCGCCGATAAAAAGCAATTGATGAAATACATTTAGGCCTTCGCGCATGCGTTCCAAGAGTTATCCGTCTTATCATATTCATAGATAGAGAAGTCGTGACCATTAACTACACCGGTACTACATGCGCGATATCGATAATGTCATCACTTGTGAATTTAGATCGCGTCAATAACGTCATCACCGAGCGCGCCAAACCTGAGAATGCCGGCAGAGCATTTGTCGAGCTACCCCGCGGAATGTGAACCCGTGATAGATGGAACACTGCCCTGAAGAGGAATTTGTTCGAGGTTAGGCAGGACAGGTGGACTACCTATCGAGTACACGCCCCCTGTGTTTCATAACAATATTATTGCACTTTCGGGGGTTTATGTACCTTACCCAACTTACCAACGTAGTATATCTCTTAATTCTTCTTTTACTGATTTCATATGTCCACGATAATTATTACATAGACCTGTCACAATGGGGGATCGTTGCATTTCGGCAGCAGCGAGTTTTGCGCGCTTCTTATCACAGCAGTCGCGGTCATGGCCGAGATATTCATTTCGGTTCTTCCGCCTTCGCGCCTTGCCGATGATAAGCCGCCGTTCCGGGGGCGAGGTGTCGAAGCGGCAGCCGGTCGTCCGCTTCCCACCCCTTAGCTGCCTGCCTTGTCCGCCAGAACGAATGACCGCTTACGGGCTCGTCCCTTCGCATCTTAGACTGCTTGGATGGGGCGCGAAGCTGACCTTCCCCACTGGGTCTGCGAACGGCGGCTAACTCCCCATGTCGGCCCTTTCGGGCGACCCTCAGAGCTGGATGAACGAAAGGCAGGTTTCGGGCTCGCGCCGAATGAGGCTGAATGACCTCATGGGTGCGAGCCGCCCGGCGGCTGCGCGGCGGGCGAATGACTGGTTCGGACACGAGCAACCGTTCAAGCGTCAGTCCGGGAACGGCTTGATTGGTCGCAAGCTGCCGGTCTGCATCGCGCGTCCTGGTCACCGTTCATCGGCCGCGGCGATAACTCGCGGCAATGGGAAAGGTGGCCCAGCGCCTAGGGGAGGGGGAGGGTGGGAGCCGGGCCACTTTCAACAACGCGCCCTGCGCGACTCCGATCCAAGGAGAAGCCGGGTGACCCGGCAGGGTCAAGATATGCCTTGGGCGACTCCCTGCCGGATCGGGGGCAGCATGCCAACCGCCTGCGCGGGGCGCCAGTCCGATTCGACGAGGATTACCTGATGCGCGACATAGCCGGCCTGGCCAAAATGTTCAGGCCCGCGCGTCGCAAAGGTCGGACGCCACATTCAAGCTCGTGGAGCTGGGAGCGCTCGCCGAACTGCGCGCGCTCGAAAAACGTTCGGCGGGCCCACGCAGAAATTTAAAGGCCGAGCGCCGAGACAGGCGCGTTATAGACAAAAAGTCAAAGAGACCCCGCGGACGGGCCTCGAGGTGACAAAATCGGGCAAGAGCCGCATTGACACGTCGGCGGCTGCGCGTGCTCATCCAGAGTGGTCCGAACCCGGCGAGCATCATCGCCCGGGCCGCGGGTTCAGGAGCGTTGCCCACAGTCGCTCGTGTCGAGAGCTGTCCGGCCGCTGCTGGACGTAGGCACGGCGATTATCCCCCTGCACCATGAACCCGCCCATTCCGGACGACGCCCGGCGTGCCAAGAGCGGAGGGCGTCAGCTGTCACCCGGCCCGGCGCCGATACCGGGGTGGTCAGCCCTCGCTCCGTTTGCGCAGCTGCTCGACCTGATCGGCTAGCGTCGCCACCTGCCGGGACAGGTTGGCGATGGTCTCGATCACGCTCTCGAAGCGCGGATCTGGCCCCGGCGGGAATCGGTCTCCCGGGTCGAACACACCGTCCGCCTCGATCTTCTCGAGCTTCAGCTCCTTGATCTCGTGCTTCTCATGCTTCTCGATCTTCTCGAGCTTTTCCGGCTTCTCCACCTTCTCGTGCTTTTCGAGTTTCTCTGGTTTTTCAGGTTTCTCGACCTTCTCGATCTTCAATTCCTTGATGAAGTCCTTGGCGACCTCGGGGAACGGCTTGTCGAAGAAATCTTTGATTGAGGTCTTGCCGGCTTCGAATGGCGATTTGCCGCCGACCTGCCCGAGGATAGCCGCGAGGTCGCGGACCCTGAGTTCGGTGACGGGCATGTCCAGGTCCAGCCTCACTTCCGGCCGATCCGCCGCTCCTATGAACGGCTCCTTGTTTCCCTCGCTCTCATTGGCCATGTTTGCCTCCTCTAGGGTCGACGCGGATGCGATGGTCTCGGCGGCGAGGGCACCCTCTCCGCAGCGCCGGTGCGGAGCAGCTCCGCCAAAGCGAATGAAATCGGCTGCCCGGTATTGCGCTCATAATAGAGAAATCCCGGACACGGATTGACCTCGAAACAATACCAATCACCGTTCGGCGTCTCCCGGAGGTCGATGCCGGAGTGCAATAGGCCGAGGTCGCGCGACACGCGCAGGCAGGCTTCGGCTACGGCCGGCGGCAGCTCGGCGGGCTCCATCTCCACTGACGCCCCCTCGCGCCCGGCATAGCGGTAGTCCGTCGCCTCGGAGCGGACGCGCGTCGCGAACAGCTGGTCGCCGACGACATGCACCCGCACGTCGCAGCCGCGGATCAGCGCCTGGAACTGCGCCGGCCCGTTGCGCAGCAAAGCGAGCCGAGGGAGATGGTCTGGCTCCAGCCGCCGCACGATGGAGCGGATGCCGCTCGTCGACTTGTAGATCAGCGCGCCATGCTCGGCCCGGAACGCCTCGACTGCCTCCGGATCATTGGTGACCAGCGTCGGCGGGACGAGAAGCCCGGCGCGGGCGATGAGTAGCAGCTGATGAGGCTTGCTGTTGTTCGACATGCCGCCGCCCATGCGGTTGACCACCGCGCACGGCAGGTCGTCGAGCACGAGCATCAGCGCCGCGTCTGCCTCCTGCTGCAGCTCGCAGGCCTGTGGCTCGGGCAAGCCTGCAGGAAGCTGGCGCCCTTCCGGACCCAGGAACCGGACATAGGCGCCGCTGACCTCCTCGATCCCCATTTGCCAGTCCTGTCCCGACAGATGCCCGCTGCGGCGACCGTCCGCCCAGTTCATGGTCAAGCCATATCCCGCCGGATAGCGCCCGAGGTCCAAGAGCCGATAGGGATAGCCGCAGTCGTCGAGCCGGGCGCAGACCAGCTCGGCCACTTTGTCCGCGATGCCGCCCGCGACGAGAATCATGGCAGCGCCTCCCTCGCCATCCCCGACGCGCGGCCCGTGAGAAGGTCGACCAGCGCCTCGATGATCTCGTCCTGGTTTGTAGCGTCGAAATGCTCGAGCCAGGGCAGCGGATCGACATGGATCACCGCCGGGCCTTCCGGCAGCCGGCCGAGCGCGATCTCGACGAAGGCAAGCTCCGCTAAGTGGGCGAAGTGCATCAGCCGGCCCGACAAGGCGCGCTCCGCAACCGAAGCCTGGCCGCCCCAGACGATCCGCTCACCGACGATGCACAACACGGTCACCGGCCCGTGCGGCTCAGCGAGGCAAACCGGGGCATGCGCCTGGAGTGCTGCGACGCCATCCCAGTCACCGGCGCCAACGAGCCAAGCCTGATTGCGCCTCAGCGACTTGAAGATCGCCCCCGGAGTGTCGCTGGTGTCGAGCCGCCGGCGGAACGCCGCGACGGCCTCGGTGCTGTCGGTTACGACGGTTTCCGGGGTCGGCAAGCCCGAGCCTCGAAGGAGCGGCATCCAATGCAGCAACATCGTCCGTGGTCGGTACCAGGTTTCGGCGTCGAGGCGGTTGATCACCGGGCAATCAAGAGCCGACAGCCACCCTAGCACGGCTGCCTCGGTCTCCGCCTGCATGTAGCTATGGTCGACCGTGCTCCAGCCGGCGGGATCGAGCGCAGCGCGCGCGCGGACGAGCACGCTCTCGACCGGTTCCTCAGGACCATCGCCGATTGCCAGCGAGCTCGACGAGGTCCCATCCGATGCGATGCGCAGCGAATAGCGTGTCGGCGCCCGGAACAGCGCCTCCGTCAGCTGCGCCGCACGGCCCTCTGCGGCCAGCCTCTTCATGACGCCGCGGCAACAGGAGTCGTGCGAATGTCCGAGCACCAGATGCATGTCGATGCAGTCCCGCGACCAGCAGACGCAAGACGCGTCGTGCCGTCAACAGCGAACAATTTTGATAGTCGTTACCCTCTCGCTATGAAGGGCACGCCGATTCACGATCAATAAAATGTCGTCCCGCCGAAGGAGACAGCTCGAATTCAACGAGCACAACGTTCGGCGACTCGATATTGTAATACGTTATTATAAATTTATTCGATGCGGAGCGCAAGTGCCGGCTGCCGGCGTCGTTGTAGACATGGCAGCGGCGGCTCTTTGCGTCCCGTTCGGTGGGCTGGTCAGCCAAGGGGAATCGAGCGAGTCGACCATGCTCCCCTTTGGCGCGCTCTGTAGCAACTGCGCCGGCGTCGCTCGCATCGGCCTTCGCGATCACTGGAGAGCGAAGGCGTAGAAGGCAAGCCATCCCGTCGTCGCCGGCTACGTGCCGATCGCACTTGGTGCGGATGTCGGCATCGACAGGATTCGTAGCCTCGCTGCAGCCCAAGCTGCCCCCGGCTTGCCGGTCTTCGCCTGGAGACAATCCCGGGTGCGGACCTGCCACTCGGCACCAGATCGCCGATCCTCACCTTCACGACGTCACATCCACGTAGGTTGCTGTTGATCGCCAGATCCAACAACGCCCGGTCGCGCAGCCGCCGGTGCCTCGAGCCTGTGAACCGGCTCGAGGAAGGGGCCCGGATCGGCAAGGCGGGGACCCTGGCGGCCCAGCTCACCCGGCTCGCCGTGGTCGTGCTCGATGAGCTTGGTTACCTGCCGTTCGCCCGCTCCGGCGGCCAACTGCTGTTCCACCTCGTAAGCAAGCTCGACGAGCGCACCTCGGTGACCATCACCACCAACCTGACGTTCGGCGATCCCAAGATGACCACCGCCATGCTCGACGGGCTCACCCACCACTGCGACATCATCGAGACCGGCACCGACAGCTTGCGCCTCAAGCATCGCAGCTGACCGTCAGGCAGTCGATCAGAACGCTTCGCGCTGGTCGCGCCTCCGGTCGGGGTACGCCCGCCCTGCGCCGCAACCAGCGCGAACGCAGCGTTCGTCACCGTCATCCAACAATCGAAAGGGGGGGCCCTGTTCGACGCCGATATGGGGTCCCGGTTAGACGCCTATTTATAGCTCTTGCCATCAATACTCGTAGTGGCGCTGAAGCCTTTCTGCGTTACAAGCTCGCTGATCGCCGTCAGCGGCGATCGCTTCGGATACTTCGGCTCGCGCTCGCTGAAGTTCGCGGATGGAAGAACCGAAAGCACGATTAACCGGCCGGCTTCCGATACCGTTCTTTTACAGTCTGGCTGGCCAGGCGCCCCGAGCGGGCGTTGTCGAAGTTGCTGAGGGTCTGCTTCTGCAACTCTTCGCACGGCCGAGGATTCGCAGGAGGCGGTCGGAATATCCGCGCTCAGTTCCTGAGCTCGATCGCAGCGCAAGGTTGAAACTCAATCGGGCGAGCGTGGCGCTATCGCCACTTTCGGTGGGAGAGCGAACAGACCGAGGAATCGTTCGGCGACCGCACGGTTCCCACAGGAGCGCAGGTCGCCGGCGCTTTGCGCATCCGCAAGCGTCCGTCCGCCGAACAGCACCGGCAGGAAGACGCCCGGGGATCCCTCCAGCGTCGCGTCGGAGGCCTCTGGCGTGCCGCGCCCGACGTTAAGCGCGCCACCGGTAAGGCGCGCGCCATAATCCTCGCCATCGAGCCGGAGCGCCAATGTCCCGCTGAACCCGGCCGCGCGCTCGGGCACCAGCAGCATCTTGAACATCAGCATCAGCGAGACCGCTGAGAAGTTCAGTAACGGATTGTGCGTGACAGAGCGCAACGCCCAACGCGCCAGCGCAAACACCACCGGCTCGCATTCCTTCCCCCATGGAGTGAGCGCATAGACCTGTGCATTGGCGGGCGGCGGCAGGCGCAGCCGCTCGATGATCCCGGCCTCCTCCAGCGCGGCCAAGCGCTGCGTCAGCACATTGGCGCTGAGGCCGGGCAGGCCGCCGCGCAGCTCGCCGAAGCGGCGCGGGCCTAACAGTAATTCCCGCACGATCAGCAGCGACCAGCGCTCCCCGATCAGCTCCATTCCTAAGGCCGCGCCGCACGCGTCATCATACCAGCGCCGCGATTTAGCTCTGGGTTCGGTAGTTATCTTTTCTAACACCATGGTTGCCTTTTGTAACCAGCTAGGGCACCCATCGCAAGTTCCGATTCGAAAGGAGGGCTGCGGTGCCCCGGATGATCTTCGTGAACCTGCCCGTCGCCGATGTCGCCAGATCGACTGCCTTCTACGAAGCGATCGGCTTCAAAAAAAACCAGCAGTTCAGCAATGAGCAGGCGTCATCAATGATGTGGTCGGACACGATCTTCGTCATGCTGCTGTCCAAGCCGTTCTTCGCGACCTTCACAAGCAAGGAGATCGCTGACGCCCACGCGGTCACCACCGGCCACTTCGCCTTGTCGTTCGACAGCCGCGGCGACGTCGATGCGATATCCGAGGCCGCCGTCGCCGCCGGCGGCAAGGAACTGCATGGACCTGAGGACATGGGCTTTATGTACAGCCGCGCGTTCGAGGATCTCGACGGGCACGCTTTCGGCCCGTTCTGGATGGACCCGGCCATCGCCGAGCAGGGGCCGCCCGAGCATCAACCGATCGCGAACTGACGCCGATCGTCATGGTCCCGATACCATGGAACCGAGGGGGGAGAGAGACATGAGCCGCCCAACCATCACGGCGTTCGACTGGGTTCCGCCCTTCGCGCGGGGCCAGGTGCGCGATCTGCGCGTCCGCTGGGCGCTCGAGGAAGTCGGCCAGCGTTATGATGTCCACTATCTCCGGCCGGGCGAGCAGAAGGAATGCGCGCATCGCGAACGCCAGCCCTTCGGCCAGGTGCCGACCTACGAGGAGGAGGGTCTGACCCTGTTCGAATCCGGCGCGATCGTGCAGTATGTCGCCGAACGCTACGGGACGCTGCTGCCCGACGATCCCGCAGAACGGGCGCGGGCGACCGAATGGATGTACGCCGCGATCAACTCGGTCGAACCCTCAATCATGGACCTCTCGTTCGTGACCGTGTTCGAGCGCGACAAGCCGTGGTCCGAAATGCGCCGCCCGGCAGTCGAGGAGCGCGTCCATGGGCGCCTCGCCGATCTTTCCCAGCGGCTCGGCGACAGGATCTGGCTTGACGGCGATACTTTCACCGCAGGCGACCTGCTGATGGTCAGTGTGCTGCGCATCCTGATCGATCAGGGTTATGTCGAGACCTATCCGAGCCTGACCGCCTACATGCATCGCGGCATCAATCGCCCCGCCTTTCAGAGGGCGCTGGCCGATCAGTTAGCGGGATTCACCGGTGGGACGCCCGAATGGTATCCCGCTTGGGCGGCGAAGCAGAAGCAGGGACAGCAGGCATGACGTACTTCCAGGTTTTCCTGGTACCAGCGCATGCCGACGCGACGGCGGAATAGCTCGCCATGGCCAGGACCGCTGCCGAGGTATTCAAGAGTCATGGTGACCTCGGCGTGGTCGGACGCTGGGCGGACGAAGTGGTCGAGGGAAAGGTGACCGATTTCTGGCGCGCGATCTTCGGCGGCTTCACCCCGATCCTCAATACGAGTGTCTAGCCGCGTTGCCGGGCGCTCTCTCCACTGGACGAATGCGCTGGCATCGACTGGAACGCGCTTCCCCGCGCGTTCTTCACAGGAGGAGAGTAGCGATGCCCAGCCCCCAAGGCACACCGATCTGGTATGAACTGCTAACTTATAATCATGACGCGTCCAAAGCGTTCTACGACCACGTCATCGGCTGGACGCTGGGCGGCAAGCCTGATGGCCCGATGAATTACCACATGATCCAGACCGCCGACGGGTCGATGGTGGGAGGCGTGATGCAACTCACCGACGAGATGAAGGCGGGCGGCGCGAAGTCCACCTGGCTGTTCTATGTCGGCGTCGATGATGTCGATGCCTCATACGAGAAGATCCTCGGGAAGGGCGGCGCCTCGCTGATGGCGCCGTTCGACATTCCCAATGCGGGCCGCGCTGCGTTCGTCACTGATCCGCAGGGCAACCCCTTCTACATCATGCGCGGCAACGGCCCGGAGAACAGCACAGCGTTCGAGCGGTTCGGCATGGGCGAGTGCAACTGGAACGAACTGACCACCACCGACCAGGCGGCGGGCAACGCGTTCCACGCCGACGTGTTCGGCTGGACCTATCCCGACAAGATGGCGATGCCGGGCGACATGGGCGACTATGTCTTCATCGACGTAGCCAGCCAGCGGATTGGGGCGACGATGAAGGCCGCGTCCGGCGCCCCCACCGGCTGGCGCTTCTATTTTCGCACTCCCGATATCGAGGCGACCGCGAAGAAGGTCGCCGAAGCCGGCGGCAATCTGATGATGGGGCCGCACAAGGTTCCAGGTGGCGACCGCATCATCGTCGCGACCGACCATCAAGGCGTCGTGTTCGGTGCGGTCGGGCCGGGCAGATAGTCCGGCCAACAAGCAAGCACGTTTCTCGGGAGAGAGAGAATGAGTGAAAAACTGATCACCTGCCTGTGGTTCGATCATGGCCAGGCGCGCGCAGCGGCCGAATTCTATGCCGCCACGTTCCCCGACAGCTATGTCGGCAAGCCGATGGCGGCGGCGTCCGATTATCCAGACAGCGGGGCCGACAATGAGATCACGGTCGAATTCACCGTCCTTGGCCGTGCTTTTGTCGGCTTGAACGGTGGCGACATGTTCAAGGCCACCGGGGCGGTCAGCTTCATGGTGCTGACCAACGATCAGGAAGAGACCGATCGCTATTGGAGCGCGATCGTCGGCAATGGCGGCCAGGAAAGCATGTGCGGCTGGTGCAAGGACCGCTGGGGCTTCTCGTGGCAGATTACGCCCCGCGCCCTGCTCGCAGCGAACAGCGATCCCGACAAGGCGGCGGCGAAGCGGTCGTTCGAAGCGATGATGACGATGAAGAGGATCGATATCGCTCAAATTGAAGCGGCACGCCGCGGGGAGATGAGCGATCCGTAAGATTACCGGTGCCCTCTCCCTATCACTGGATAGCGGGATGCGGGCACCGGGCGCGCCATGCGAGGACTATACTGAGGCCTCGACGAAGGCGGCGAGAAGGTCGGCTTGGGCGATCACGGCGTATTCGGCGCGATCGGGTCAATCTTTCTGGCGACATGTCCTCTTGTTCGAGCGGCGGCGCGCTGCCGGTCGAAAGCCTGTTCCCTGAAGCGATCACCAGCGCGCGCGAGGACGAGCTCGATTAAGGCATAAAGGAAGGCAATCGGTAATGGAACTCTTCGGACACCCTTTCTCGTCCTACACCTGGAAGGCGCTGATACCGCTCTACGAGAACGGCACGAACTTTACCTTCCGGAATGTCGATCCAAGCGAGCCCGGCAATTACACCGAACTCGCCAGGCGCTGGCCGCTCGCCAAGTTCCCGTTGCTGGTCGACGGCGATCGGCAGATTTTCGAAACCAGCGCGATCATCGACTATCTTGAAGTCTTCCATCCCGGCGCCGCGCGGATGATCCCTTCTGATCCGTGGGATGCGGTAAAGGTCCGTCAACTCGACCGCGTGCTCGACAATTACGTGATGAACGTCGCGCAGGTGCTCGTCTCCAATGCGATGCGTCCCGACGAGCATCGCGATACGTTCGGGCTCGGTCAGGCGAAAGATAATCTCGACAAGATTTATTCCTGGCTCGATAGCCATCTGGCGGGGCGCCGATGGGCCGTAGGCGATACGTTTACGCTCGCTGACTGCGCCGCGGCACCGGCCCTCTTCTACAGTGATTGGGCCCATCCGATTCTTGCCACGCACGCCAATCTGAAAGCCTATCGCGCGCGCCTGCTCGCCCGGCCTTCGGTCAAACGCTGCGTCGAGGACGCGCGTCCGTATCGCCGTTACTTCCCGCTCGGAGCGCCCGACCGCGATTGAGACGGAGCCCAGCGTCTCCGCAGCAAGAGGAACGCGGGACCTCATCGTTCTCAAGGTCGGTTCGTAAATGCGATCCGCCGGCATGCGCTGATTTGATAGGACAGACAACTTTGCTGACGCGCTCTATGAGTTGGCACTGGGGTTCAGCTACACGCTGGCGAATCTATAGCGATTCAGCCTGTGATCGAAGGATGGCCGGAGCCGCAATGCCATCCATCAGGATCTCCCAGAGGATGAGGCCGGAGGCATCGGTGACAACCACGCTCCAGGGCCTGCTTCCCCAAAACCCCTCGGGGGCGTCCTTCATCATCTGGCCGCAGGTTTCGATGGCCTGTCGCCGTGCCTCGATGTGATTCGGGAGGTCCATGCCCTCTAGATCTGTTCTGCGGGACTCGGTCTGTGTGTGAAAGTAATAGTGCGGCATCGTTGGCGCTCCGGTCGCATGGGGCTGGAGCAAGCGCAAACTCCATCACCGGGGCCCGAGGTCTAGGGCGGTGAGGTACATCAACGGACGGGCTGAGTCATTCGATCCCCGGCGCGGGTCGATCATCTGACGGCGGTAGCAGCCCGGAGCCTAGCGCCCCTGCCGTCCACCAATGAGCGCCATCGTTGAGTTCGCCGACCGCCTAGTCAACTTCAAGACCAGCCGGGGCACGGGCAACGACCGAGGGTCGCGTCATCCGTCAGCAGGTCATGCGAACGTTGCACCGAGGCCCGCTAATCGTCCTGCCGCAGGACAGCCTCGACACGGGCTCGCCCGGCAATCCGCACGTCAGCGGCGCGGGACAGGCGGGCTCCACGCTGGTCCTAGCCGGCTTCTCATCCGGCTATGCTATCCCGGCCGGCCGGCCCTTCAGCCTGATCCAGGGCGGGCGCCGCTAGTCTACACGGTCAACGCTGACGCCATAGCGGACTTCTCCGCCGACGCCACGATCAGCATCACGCCCATGCTGCGCACCTCGCCTCCGAATAGTGCGATGGAGGGGTTCCAGAAGCCCTATCTCCAAGGCACCGTCGTCGGCGACGTGAACTGGGTCTACACGCCCGGCCGGTCGCAGAGCCAGACCCTGCCGGTTGGAAGCGGCGTGACAGCCCCCCCCGGCGCTCGGCAACGCGCTCTCCGGCCCCTCGCGCCGGTGGCTGCGGTGGTGGGCGATGTGCTCATGGCTGATGGCGACCCAGGCACCGGCGCGCTGCAGGTCGCGCTGGGGAATGGCCGCGTGTTTGGGTATCACGTCGATGCCAAGGGCGCATGCGTGCTGCAGCCGGTGGCTTATGTGGCAGGGTGGAGGGTCGCGATTGCGGCCTAGCCCGCCATCATAGGCCGGCCTCTCCGGCGCAGTCGATGCGCACAATCTTTTGTTCTGTCTCGAAGACGACAAAAACGTTCGGGTCGCTGGTCGCATCAACGTGGTACCCGTTGATGAGCGCCCACCGCTTCCCGCCGTGCAGCCTCTCAGTCGAGCCATCCAAGCCTCGATGCTCGATGATCTCGCTTAGCTCCCGCACTCGGAGCATCTCGCCGGTCCTCTCGATCCTCGCGATAAACTCATCGGTCACGTCTTCCATATTGCGCCTTCATATCGGGTTTTTGGTGTGTCAGGACGACCGGAAACCCGGCGGCGGCAGTCCATCCTGCGTATGGTCCTGGCGGGAGATGACGAGCCTTGCGCCCTCGAAGCAGGTCAGCCTCGAGGTAGTATAGCCGGCGGCCGGCCGTCGGGAGCCCTCTAACGCACCCGCTCGTAGAGATCCGTGACCCAAAGCCCGATCGCACCGGGCCCTCAGGAAACTTGGGTTCGAGCGACCTCAAGCCAGGGGAAAAGATCTCGCTTCGCCGTGCCGCCTTGCTGCCATCTCGGCGGCTTCGTTATGCACTCGCGCGTAGACGCCACGCTCGCCGCCATCGATAATTTCCGCATTAGGGTCGTCAGCGGCAAGCCGGGTCAGCAGCACTTGCGCCTCCTGCGCCGTTGCCGTGATCGGTACTAACTTCGGATATTCGGGCCGTTCTACCCTGGTTCGATCATTCCATCTCATGCCGTCATCCTTTGGTTCCTGCCCCCGGTTCTGACGCGGGTTTGCCGTCCGACGCTCCGGGCAGCCGCTGATCTGGAATGCCGCGGAACGACGCCATCCTCGTGTGGGACACGCTGCGGACCGCAATCACTGAAGAACGTTGCTATCGATCCAATTTAGCCGCGAGGCACTAATGTGGATTTTCTTTCCTCATCCGCAAAGTCCGATCTCGCCTCATAGTTCTCCGCAATGAACAGATGGATATCTCTCACCTCCGGACTGCTGGCGGCGGCGGCAAGGTTTCGCTCTTCGCCTGCCCTTCTGCGGTAGTAAGCGCGATCGAAACCACTAAACATGCCGAGTCTCCCTGCTCACCCCCCTATATATGGGTGCGAATGCGCTAAATACATCGGGCTCCAGGGCTTCGTGGCCCTTTATCCGAGGCCGGCACCGGCTTGGGCTGACGGCGGTAACTGCATATCCCCGGGAACCATAGCGTGGCGGCATGGCCAAGGCACTGCGGACAGCGGCAATCGTGTTGGGCGCCGGCTGCGCCGGTTGCCAGCGGCGTGCGGCGCAGCCGGCGCCCTCGCTGGCGCCTTTGCCCTCAGCAGGGGCGTGTCGTCGCCAGCGCTTCCCTTGCCTCAACGATCGGAGTGGGCATTGGCGGTCTCATGGCAGCATCCTCGCTGCTGACATTCGCCGCCCCAGCCGTCGCCCCCAAGCCCTCCAATGCCGCCATCGGTAGCCAAGAGCGCTTCACGCTCATGCGCGGGCAGTCGAGCAAGCGAAGGGACTCGCTGAGGTAAAGAACCGCAGAACTTCATCCAAGGCCGCGCCGAACTCGGAGGCGAACTCTGACGCCAAGGGCGCCGCCCGGCCACGATGACAAGCTGGTGGCGGTGCTTCGCCGCGCAGTTGGAGCTAGGGCAGGCCACGATGGTGGGCGCCGCTGGATGTCGCGGGCAATGCGGCCAGGCGTCAGGCGTCGATCATCCTCGCAACCAAGGAGTACGCAATTTCCCGAGGCTTTTTGAAGCGATCGGACTGTTTTATATCGTCAGGGGCGGAAGAGATCGGCCAAAGCTACGTTGCCGACAAGAGAAACCGCGAGCCCATTCCAAAGCCACGATTTTAGCGGGCTCGGATGATCGGAGAGAGCGTGGGTTGCGGGCTGTCTCGTCGACAGAGCTTGACGCTTCGGTGAAGTCGGTCGAGCTCGTCCGACCAATATTGCATCATCATGACCCGCTCGCTCCAATATTCCCCGCGCGTACGGGCGCAGCGCACGCCATTGGTCTCGATGTGCGCAAGCGGGCGTTCGATCGCGTCCGGGTGGAACTGCCCGCTCTCGTTGAGTAGCGTGGCTGCCATGGCCCGGAAGCCGTGCGCGCTCATCTCTGCCTGCTGGAACTCCGAGCACGCGAAGCGCCGCCTTGACGGTCTCCTCCGACATCGGCCGCCGATCCGTTCGGACAAGGGAAAGCAGTATCGGCCCTGCCGGTCAGCTCCCAGAGCTCCTCGAGCAGGCTGGTCACCTTCGTCGAGAACGGAACCGGTGCGCGCGGCGCTCGCGGCGGCGTTTTCTTCGATCATATGGAGTCCTGTTACGCGTTGTCGGCGCGGTACGGTCCATCGATGACGGGATCGACAGCCAGCCACCCCAGCGAACAAGCTGATAATCCTTTCGCGCGCCCGCCCGTCGGATAATCAGTGAAAGCTATCTCGTAGCCTGCGCCAGGCAGCTTACATTCTGGAACTAAAACCGATGGATGACGACGTCTACATCCACCATGCCCATGCGCAGCGATTAAGCATCAGCTCGCATTCGCGCGCCGCCCTCCGAAATTTGGTCTGAGCAGACTGACGCCATTGCGAAGCCGATCAAGCTCGTCCGACCAGAACTGCATCATGGTCGCCCGCTCCTCCCAATACTCCCCTCGGGCGTAGGCGCGTCGTACGCCATCATTCTCCATATGCGCCAGCTGCCGCTCGATGGCGTCGGGATTGAATCGGCCGGCCTCGTTCAGGAGAGTTGCCGCCATGGCCCGGAAGCCGTGGGCGGTCATCTCCTCCTGACCGAACCCGAGCACACGCAGAGCGGCCGTCACGGTGTTCTCGGACATTGGTCGCCGGCCGGTGCGGAACGATGGAAAGCAATAGCGGCCCGTTCCTGTGAGATCCCAAAGCTCCTCGAACAGGGCCACGACCTGCGTGGAGAGCGGTACGCGGTGCGGCCGCCTCATCTTCATCTTCTCCGCCGGGATACTCCAGACCGACCGGTCAAAATCGAATTCAGCCCACTCGGCCTGGCGCAGCTCGCCGGGCCGGACAAACAGATGCGCGGAGAGCCGCAACGCATAGAGCGTGATCGCGTGACCGCCATAGGTCTCGATCGCGCGCATCAGGTCGCCGGCACGCTTCTCCGTGGTGATCGCGGCAAGGTGTTTGGGTTTGGGCACGGTAAGTGCGCCGCGCAGGTCGCCCGTCGGGTCCCGCTCGGCCCGCGCGGTCGCGACGGCATAGCGGAACACGCGGCCAAGGACGCTGCGCATCCGGCGCGCGCTCTCGTAGCGACCGGTTGCCTCGACCGACCGCAAGACCGTCAACACCTCAGGGGTGGTGATCTTGGCAATCGGCCGGCTGCCAATCCTAGGATACGCCTTGTCCAGCAGCCATCGGATCTTGCTGAGCGTTACCTCGGCCATCCTCTCCCGCTCGTTCTTGGCGATCCATTCCATGGCCACGGCGCGGAAGGTGTCGTCTTCCTCGATCCGCGCCTTGGCGCGGGCGACCTTCTGCTCGTGCGATGGATCGAGACCCGCGGCGAGCAACTTGCGAGCCTCGTCGCGCTTGCTCCGTGCATCGGCTAGCCCGACGTCCGGCCATGCGCCTAGGGATAGCGTTCGATGCTTGCCGTGGCAGACGTAGTTCAGGCGCCAGAGCTTCGACCCGTTCGGTCGGATGAGGAGATAAAGGCCAGCGCTGTCGGAAAGCTTGTAGTCCCTGCCAGCCGGCCGTGCGGCGGCGACAGTGGTCGCAAAGAGGGTGCCCACGGAAGGTATCTCCTCCAGAAGGGCGGGAGAACGATACCTCTCAGGATACCTCATTTGTTCCCGATTGGTGCCATATCCGCCCGGATTTAGCTGGACGATGATAGCACAAGAAAGAGCTGATTTCAGCCATTTCCGGGACGTTCTCGGACGTCCCCGGAAGAACAAATGGTGCCCAGAAGAGGACTCGAACCTCCACGGCCTTGCGACCGCCAGCACCTGAAGCTGGTGCGTCTACCAATTCCGCCATCTGGGCACGGGGTAGGCGGCGGCCTTTAGAGTGGACCCGCGCGGCTTGTCAACCGAGGCATTGTCATCGAGGCCAAGGGCGGGCATTGGCGGAGCGTGGCGCGGCGGGCGCGACCATGGCAGGGATGAGCATGATGGCCGGTTTGGTGACGGTTTTCGGCGGTGGCGGCTTTCTCGGGCGCTATGTCGCGCAGGAGCTGCTGCGGCGGCGCGCACGGGTGCGGATCGCCGAGCGCCGCCCGCGCGACGCATGGTTCATCAAGCCGCTGGGCGCGCTCGGCCAGACCGAGTTCGTCGCCGCCGACGTGCGCCGCCGCGAAGGCGTGATCCGCGCGGTGGACGGCTCGGACGCGGTGATCAACCTGGTCGGCATCCTCTCCGGCGATTTCCAGGCGCTCCACGTCGACGGCGCGCGCCATGTCGCGGAGGCGGCCGCGATCGCGCAGGCCGGCGCCCTGGTCCATGTCTCGGCGATCGGCGCCGATCGCGAATCGCCCTCCGCCTATGGCCGCTCCAAGGGCGAGGGCGAGGCCGCGGTGCGCGCTGCCTTCCCCGGCGCCACGATCGTGCGCCCCTCCGTTCTGTTCGGGCAGGAGGATGATTTCGTGAATCGCTTCGCCCGGATGGCATCGACCATGCCGCTGGTGCCGGTGATCCGCGGCGGCACGCGCTTCCAGCCGGCCTGGGTGAAGGACGTCGCCGTGGCCATCGCCGAGGCCGCGCTCAATCCGGGCGCTTATGCCGGGAGGACGTACGAGCTGGGCGGGCCCGAGGTGCTGTCGATGGCGGCGCTCAACCGGTGGGTGGCCGAGGCGATCGGACGCCATCCGCGCGTCACCGAGCTGCCCGACAGCCTCGGCGCGCTGATGGCGCGGTTCGGCTTCCTGCCCGGCGCGCCGGTGACGTGGGAACAATGGCAGATGCTGCAGCAGGACAATGTCGTCGCCGCCGGCGCGGAGGGTTTCGCGGCATTCGGCATCCAGCCCTCGCCGCTCGCCGCCGTGGCGCCGCAATGGCTGGTCAAATATCGCCGCCACGGCCGCTTCGGCCAAGATCTCGCCGCCTGATTTGCCGGTGATGTCCCTGTCGATCATCCTGCTCCTCGGCCTGGTCGAGGGGCTGACCGAGTTCATCCCGGTCTCGTCCACTGGCCATCTGATCCTGGCCGGCGCGCTGCTCGGCTTTCAGGGCGGCGCCTCGGCGACGTTCGATATCGTCATCCAGCTCGGCGCGATCCTGGCGGTGGTGGTGGTCTATTGGCGCCGCTTCCTCGATGCCGGGCTCGGCCTCATCCGCGGCGAGGCGCAGGGCGTCGCCTTCGTGCGCAACGTCGCGCTCGGCTTCCTGCCGGTGCTGGTGATCGGCGCCATCGCCTATCCGCTGATCAAGGCCATGCTGGAATCGCCGCTGGTGGTGGCGATCGCGCTGATCGTCGGGGGCTTCGCGATCCTGTTCATCGAGCGCGTCGCCGTCCGCCACACGGTCCATAGCGTCGAGGCGATGAGCTGGCGCACCGCGATCGGCGTCGGGCTGGTGCAATGCCTGTCGATGATCCCCGGGATCAGCCGTTCGGGGGCGACGATCATGGGGGCATTGTCGATGGGCGTCGATCGCAAGACGGCGGCCGAGTACAGCTTCTTCCTTGCCATTCCCGTGATGCTCGCCGCCTCCGCCAAGGAATTGTGGGAGCAGCGCCACGCGCTCGCCGGCAGCCAGTGGAATGCCATCGGCATCGGCTTTGTGGTGTCGTTCGTGGTGGCGCTGGTGGTGATCCGCTGGTTCGTGGCGCTGGTTTCGCGCCACGGGTTCGCACCCTTCGCCTGGTATCGAATCGCCGTGGGCAGCATTGCCCTCGTCGCGCTGCTCGCTCGGTAAAGGACCGCAACGGACCTATTTTTTCCCGGCAAATTCGGTGCCGCAATGCTCAAAGTGGCGAACTCCCGGGAAAGTAGGTCAGCATCTATGTCCTATAGGCCGAAAAGTGCGTGACTTCGCCCTTCGCCTATGCTTTCGCATGGGTGAAGGAGCGCGCTATGGCCGGATCGAAGATGTTGTCATTTGTCCGCATGGGGCAGTCCTATCCGGACAAGCGCGCCGCGACGGACCGGCGTGACGATTTCGCCGAGATTGCCAGCAGCTTCGCGCTCGCCAAGGCTGAGGAACAGTCCTCGCGCTGCTCGCAATGCGGCGTGCCCTATTGCGCCACGCATTGCCCGCTGCACAATCACATCCCCGATTGGCTGCGCCTCACTGCCGAAGGCCGTCTGCGCGAGGCCTATGAGCTGTCCAACGCGACCTCGACCATGCCGGAGATTTGCGGCCGCATCTGCCCGCAGGATCGCCTGTGCGAGGGCAATTGCGTCATCGAATTTTCCGGCCACGGCGCCGTCACCATCGGTTCGGTGGAGAAGTTCATCACCGACACCGCGTGGGAACAGGGATGGGTGGAGCCGATCGTGCCGGTGCGCGATCGCTCGGCCCAGTCGGTCGGCATCATCGGCGCCGGGCCGGCGGGCCTCACCGCCGCCGAATTGCTGCGCGCCGAGGGCTATGCGGTGCACGTCTATGATCGCCACGATCGCGCCGGCGGGCTGCTCACCTATGGCATTCCCGGCTTCAAGCTCGAAAAGCACATCGTCATGCGCCGCGTGCAGCGCCTCGTCGACGCGGGCATCGTCTTCCACACCGGCTTCGACATCGGCCGCGACGCCACGCTGGAGAGCTTGCGCCAGCGCCACGACGCGCTGCTCGTCGCCACCGGCGTCTACAAGCCGCGCGCGATCAAGGCGCCCGGCGTCGGCGCCCCCGGCGTGGTCAAGGCGCTGGATTATCTGATCGCGTCCAACCGCAAGGGCTTCGGCGACACCGTTCCCGAATGGGAGGATGGCAGCCTCAACGCCGCCGGCAAGCGGGTGGTGGTGATCGGCGGCGGCGATACCGCGATGGATTGCGTGCGCACCGCCGTCCGCCAGGGCGCCAGCTCGGTGAAGTGCCTCTACCGCCGCGACCGCGCCAACATGCCCGGTTCCCAGCGTGAGGTCGCCAATGCCGAGGAGGAGGGCGTCGAGTTCGTCTGGCTGTCCGCGCCCGAGGCGTTCGACGGCGACACCAGTGTCAGCGGCGTCCACGCGACGCGCATGCGGCTCGGCGCGCCGGACGCCAGCGGCCGCCGCGCGCCCGAGCCGGATCCGGACAGCGGCTTCCATCTCGACGCCGATCTGGCCATCCAGGCGCTCGGCTTCGACGCCGAGGATCTGCCGAAGCTGTTCGCCACGCCGGAGCTGTCGGTGACGCGCTGGGGCACGCTGCGCGTCGATCGCCAGATGATGACGTCGCTGGAGGGCGTGTTCGCCGCCGGCGACATCGTCCGCGGCGCCAGCCTGGTGGTGTGGGCGATACGCGACGGCCGCGACGTGGCGACGCGCATGCACAATTTCCTGAAGCAGAAGGCCGGGGCCTCACGCGAAAAGGTGGCAGCATGATCCGCAACATCGCTTTCCCGCTGGCGCTGGTCTGCGCCGTGCCGGCCCTGGCCCAGACCCCTGCCGCCGCCCCCGCCGCGAGGCCCGCCGATCCGGCGACGGCGGCGCTTGCCCGCGAGCTGGTCGCCACCATGGGCCTGCGCCAGACGATGCAGGCGACAATGGATCGCACCCTCGCCGATCTGCGCGCGGGCAACGCCATCAGCGCGCAGCTCGACCGCAATGCGAACATCCGGCTGGAGCGCGCCAAGAATCCGCAGGCCTGGGATGCCGCCATCGGCCGCATCGGCGCCAAGCAGGCGGCGATGATGCAGAAGGTGCTGACCGACATGCAGCCAGAGATCGAGGCCCGCTCGATCCAGATCTACGCCAATAATTTCACCGCGGCCGAGTTGCGCGAGCTGCTGGCTTTCTATCGCACGCCGCTGGGCAAGAAGATCACCAGCCGCCTGCCAGAAATCTCCGCAGAGACGACGCGCTGGGTGCAGCAGGAAATCCCGCGCCGCATCGCGCCGGCGATGCAGGCGCTCGCCCCCGAGATCCAGAAAGAACTCGCGCCGCTCCTGCCCAAGCCGCCGCAGCAGCCGGCCGGCACGCCCGCGAAATAATTTGAACAGGCTCCGTCGATGACCCAGATGAACGACATCCCCACCCCGCTCGACGCCGAGCGCGCGCGCATCGCCGCCGAGGGCATGTATCGGCCCGAATATGAAGGCGATGCCTGCGGCGTCGGCCTCGTGGCCGCCACCGACGGGGTGGCCAGCCGCCGCGTCGTCACCGCCGCCATCGACGCGCTGAAGGCGGTGTGGCACCGCGGCGCCGTCGACGCCGACGGCAAGACCGGCGACGGCGCCGGCATCCATGTCGAGCTGCCGCAGGATTTCTTCGCCGACGCGATCGCCGCGTCCGGCCACCGCCCGCGCGCCGGCGCCCGGCTCGCGATCGGCATGGTGTTCCTGCCGCGCACCGATCTCGGCGCGCAGGAGAGCTGCCGGACCATCGTCGAGAGCGAGATCATCAATTTCGGCTACACCATCTATGGCTGGCGGCAGGTGCCGGTCGACGTGTCGGTGATCGGCGACAAGGCGATGCTGACCCGGCCCGAGATCGAGCAGATCATGATCGCCGGGCCCGACGGCGAGCAGGTCTCCGCCGCCGAGTTCGAGAAGAATCTCTACCTCATCCGCCGCCGGATCGAGCGCAAGGTGATCGAGGCCCAGATCCAGGGCTTCTACATCTGCTCGCTGTCGTGCCGCTCGGTGATCTACAAGGGCCTGTTCCTCGCCGAGGAGCTGTCGGTCTTCTATCCGGATCTGCTCGACGAGCGTTTCGTCAGCCGCTTCGCCATCTTCCACCAGCGTTATTCCACCAACACCTTCCCGCAATGGTGGCTGGCCCAGCCGTTCCGCACGCTCGCCCATAATGGCGAGATCAACACGATCCGCGGCAATTCCAACTGGATGAAGAGCCACGAGATCAAGATGGCGAGCCTCGCCTTCGGCGAGCATTCGGAAGAGATCAAGCCGCTGATCCCCGCCGGCGCCTCCGACACGGCCGCGCTCGACGCGGTGTTCGAGGCGATCTGCCGTTCTGGCCGCGACGCGCCGACGGCCAAGCTGATGCTCGTCCCCGAGGCGTGGCAGGACACCGATCTGCCGCAGGCCCATCTCGACATGTATTCCTATCTTGCCAGCGTGATGGAGCCGTGGGACGGGCCGGCGGCGCTGGCCATGACCGACGGGCGCTGGGTGGTGGCGGGCGTCGATCGCAACGCGCTGCGCCCGTTGCGCGCCACCCACACCGCCGACAACCTCCTCGTCATCGGCTCCGAGACGGGCATGGTCCACATTCCGGAATCGACCGTGGTGCGCAAGGGCCGCATCGGCCCGGGCCAGATGATCGCCGTCGACCTCGACGAGGGCCGCCTGTTCGACGATCACGCCATCAAGGACCGCATCTCGTCCGAGCGCCCTTATGGCGAATGGGTCAAGGGGTTCCGCTCGCTGGCCGATCTGCCCGCCTCGGACGAGCCGCTGCCGGCCTGGTCGCGCGCCGAGCTGATCCGCCGCCAGGTCGCCGCCGGCCTCACCATGGAGGACATGGAGCTGATCCTCAGCCCCTATGTCGAGGACGCCAAGGAGGCGATCGGCTCGATGGGCGACGACACGCCGCTCGCCGTCATCTCCGACAAGCCGCGCCTGATCAGCCAGTTCTTCCGCCAGAATTTCAGCCAGGTGACCAACCCGCCGATCGACAGCCTGCGCGAAACGCGGGTGATGTCGCTCAAGACGCGGTTCGGCAACCTCGCCAACATCCTCGATACCGACGCGCAGCAGTCGAACATCCTGGTGCTCGATTCACCGGTGCTCACCGGCAATGAATGGGCGACCCTCAAAGGCCATTTCGGCGCCCAGGCGGCCGAGATCGACTGCACCTTCCCCGCCGACGGCGGGCCGGACGCGCTCCGCCAGGCGATCGCCAGCATCCGCGCGGCGGCCGAGCAGGCGGTGCGCGAGGGTCGCACCGAGCTGTTCCTGACCGACGAGCATGTCTCGGCCGATCGGGTCGCGGTGGCGATGGTGCTGGCGGCGGCGGCCGTCCACACCCACCTCGTCCGCCGGGGCCTGCGCTCCTATGCGTCCATCAACGTGCGCTCGGCGGAATGCCTCGACACCCATTATTATGCGGTGCTGATCGGCGTCGGCGCGACCACCGTGAACGCCTATCTCGCCGAGGCGGCGATCCTCGACCGCCAGGCGCGCGGCCTGTTCGGCGATCTCGATCCGGCTGCCTGCCTGAAGCGCTATCGCAAGGCGGTGGACGACGGCCTGCTCAAGATCATGTCGAAGATGGGGATCGCGGTGATCTCCAGCTATCGCGGCGGCTATAATTTCGAGGCGGTGGGCCTGTCGCGGGCACTGTGCAACGATCTCTTCCCCGGCATGCCGGCGAAGATTTCGGGCGAAGGCTATGCCTCGCTGCAATATTCGGCGATGGTCCGCCACGAAAAGGCGTGGGACGCGGGCGTGGCGACGCTGCCGGTCGGCGGCTTCTACCGCCAGCGCGACGGCGGCGAGGCGCATGCCTATTCCGCGCAGCTCATGCATCTGCTGCAGACCTCGGTGTCGACCGACAGCTATTCGACCTATCTGCAATTCTCGCGTGGCGTGCGCGATCTGCCGCCGGTCTATCTGCGCGATCTGCTGGAGTTCAACTGGGCGCGCGAGGCGATCGCGATCGACAGCGTCGAGGCGATCACCGAGATCCGCAAGCGCTTCATCACGCCGGGCATGTCGCTCGGCGCGCTCAGCCCCGAGGCGCACGAGACGCTGGCCATCGCCATGAACCGCATCGGCGCCAAGGCCGTATCCGGCGAAGGCGGCGAGGACAGCGCCCGCTACAAGCCCTATGAGAATGGCGACAACGCCAATTCGGTGATCAAGCAGGTCGCGTCCGGCCGGTTCGGCGTCACCGCCGAATATCTCGGCTCGGCGGAGGAGCTGGAGATCAAGGTCGCGCAGGGCGCCAAGCCCGGTGAGGGCGGCCAGCTTCCCGGCTTCAAGGTGACGGAATTCATCGCCCGCCTGCGCCACGCGACGCCGGGGGTGACGCTGATCTCGCCGCCGCCGCATCACGACATCTACTCGATCGAGGATCTGGCGCAGCTCATCTACGACCTGAAGCAGATCAATCCCCGCGCGCGGGTCTGCGTGAAGCTCGTCTCGTCCGCCGGCATCGGCACGGTGGCGGCGGGCGTCGCCAAGGCGCATGCCGACGTGATCCTCGTTTCCGGCCATGTCGGCGGCACCGGCGCCTCGCCGATGACCAGCATCAAATATGCCGGGACGCCGTGGGAAATGGGCCTGACCGAGGCCAATCAGGTGCTGACCCTGAACGGCCTCAGGCACCGGGTGAAGCTGCGTACCGATGGCGGCCTCAAGACCGGGCGCGACATCGTCATCGCCGCGATCCTCGGCGCCGAGGAATTCGGCATCGGCACGCTCAGCCTGGTGGCGATGGGCTGCATCATGGTCCGCCAGTGCCATTCCAATACCTGCCCGGTGGGCGTCTGCACCCAGGACGAGAAGCTTCGCCAGAAGTTCGTCGGCACGCCGGAAAAGGTCATCAACCTGATGACCTTCATCGCCGAGGAGGTGCGCGAAATCCTCGCCCGCCTCGGCGTGCGCAGCCTCGACGAGGTGATCGGCCGCACCGAGCTGCTCCGTCAGGTGAGCCGTGGCGCCGAGCATCTCGACGATCTGGATCTCAACCCGATCCTCGCCAAGGTGGACGCGCCGGATCATCACCGCCGCTTCAGCCTCAACACCTTCCGCAACGATGTGCCGGACAGCCTCGACGCGCAGATGCTGCGGGATGCGCGGCCGGTGTTCGACCGGCGCGAGAAGATGCAGCTCACTTACACGGTGCGCAACACGCACCGCGCGGTGGGCACCCGCTTCTCGGCCGAGATCGTCGCCAAATATGGGATGAGCGCGCTCGCCGACGGTCATGTCCATATCCGCCTGCGCGGCTCGGCCGGCCAGTCGCTTGGCGCCTTCGCCTGCAAGGGCATCACGCTCGAAGTGTTCGGCGACGCCAACGACTATGTCGGCAAGGGCCTGTCGGGCGCGACGATCGTCGTCCGCCCGATGGTCTCCAGCCAGCTCGAGTCCAAGGAAAACGCGATCGTCGGCAACACCGTGCTCTACGGCGCGACCGCCGGCCGCCTGTTCGCCGCCGGGCAGGCGGGCGAGCGTTTCGCGGTGCGTAATTCCGGGGCGGACGTGGTGGTCGAGGGCTGCGGCGCCAATGGCTGCGAATATATGACCGGCGGCACGGCCGTGATCCTCGGCAAGGTCGGCGACAATTTCGGCGCCGGGATGACCGGCGGCATGGCCTTCGTGCTCGACGAGCATGACGTGTTCGCACGCCGCGCCAATCCGGAGAGCATTACCTGGCAGCGACTGGCCTCGGCGCATTGGGAAGCGAAGCTCAAGGCGCTGGTTGCCGCCCATGCCGTCGCCACCGACAGCCGCTGGGCGCACAGCGTCCTCGACGACTGGGACCGCTGGCGGGATCGCTTCTGGCAGGTCGTGCCGAAGGAAATGCTGACCCGCCTGCCGCACCCGCTGGTGGATGCGCAAGCCGAGGCGGTGGCGGCGGAATAATCCGTCACGGCACATGCCCCGTCATGCTGAACGTGTTTCGGCATCCGCTCGACCTCAAGGCCCGTGCGCTTGTGGGACAGTGGGTGCTGAAACACCTCCGGCCCGACGGAGCATGCGCGCCGAAGACTCGCCACAGCCCGACAGACAGCATATTCGAACCCGATGTGGCAGCTTTTCCAATTTCCGCTTTGTCCCTTTTCCCGCAAGGTTCGCCTGCTGCTCGGCGAAAAGGGCGTCGGCTATGAGCTGGTCCGCGAATCACCCTGGGCGCGCCGCGACGAGTTTCTCGATCTGAATCCTGCCGGCCAGACGCCGGTGATGGTCCATTCCGACGGCACCACGCTGATCGACAGCCACGCCATCTGCGAATATTTCGAGGAGACGGTGGAAAAGGCGCCGATGATCGTCGGCCCCGCCCCTGCCCGCGCGGAGATCCGCCGCCTCGTTCACTGGTTCGACGAGCGCCTGCATGGCGAGGTCGTCGCCCCTCTGATGCGCGAGCGGATGACCAAGCGGCTCGTCCACCGCCAGTCGCCGGACGCCGGCGCCCTCCGCGAGGCGATGAAGCAGGCCAACGCCCATCTCGATTATGTCGACTGGCTGCTCGATCACCGCCGCTGGCTGGGCGGGCCGATCCTCAGCCTTGCCGATCTCGCCGCCGCCGCCCAGCTTTCGGTCGCCGATTATCTCGGCGGGCTGGACTGGCGCGGGCATGAGCAGACGCGCTCCTGGTATTCGGTGATGAAGTCGCGCCCGGCCTTCCGCCCGCTGCTCAGCGAGCGGATGGAGGTGATCGGCCCGCCGGCCCATTATGACAAGCCGGATTTCTAGACGAAACGGGGAGAGGGAAGATGTTTGCAGCGGTCGCCGCCCTGATGCTCGCCGGCAGTGCGCCGGCCGCGACGGAGGCCGCGATCCGCGCCGCCTCCCGGGAATTCGACGATGCCCAGCTGCACGGCGACCGCGCCGTGCTTGAGCGCTATCTTGCGCCGGATTTCCTGTTCGTGCGCGGTTCCGGCAAGGTCACCGGCCGGCAGGAGTTCATCGACACCTTCGCCGGCGGCACACTGAAGCTGGAGCCGTTCACCATCGTCAACCGCAGCTTCGTCGGTCTCGGCGCGGATGCCGGGATCATGGCCGCCGAAGGCACGATGCGCGGCACCGCCAACGGCAAGCCGTTCGTCGATCATTTCCGCTTCGCCGACACCTTCCTGCGCCGCGGCGGGCGCTGGCAGGTCGTCTATGTGCAGGTGACGCCGCTGCCGTAAGCGATCGGCGCGTCCAGGCGGCCTTAAGTAAAAATCCGCCAGACGATCGCCGCCATCACCGCCCAGAACAGGGCGAGGCCGAGCACGATCGCCGTGGCGCCGAGCCGCGCCGGGGCCGGCTGGGGATCAGGACGCACGTCATGCAGCGGCGCGCGCGTCAGCCACGCGCCCCAGGCATCCTTGGGCGGCGAAGCGTCCGTGACGGGCTCCGGAGGTGTCCACGACTCCATCTTGTGAGGCTAGACGGAGTCGTGTTGATCAGTCCTTAACGCGCACCGCCGTCACCAAATAATCAAGCGCGACATCGTCGGACAGCACGAAGCCGCGCGCCGGCGAGAAACCCAGGCCGCGCACATCGGTCGCCGTCAGCCCGACCCGCCCGAGCAGGCCGGTCAGCTCGTCCGGCGTCAGGAATTTCCGCCAGTCATGCGTGCCCCTGGGCACCATGCCCAGCCCCTCGCCGATGGTGATCAGCGCCAGCCGCGACAGCGGCGTGCGATTGGGCGTCGACAGGATCATCAACCCGCCCGGCGCCAGCGCCCGCGCCAGCCCGCCCACGAAGGCGGCCGGGTCGGCGACATGCTCGACCACCTCCATCGACACGACAAGGTCGAAGCGCTCGTCCTCGCCCAGCGTCTCGACGCCGCCGGCGCGGTAAGAGACGTTGAGCCCCTGCCCGTCGGCATGATGGCGGGCGACGGCGATATTCTCCGGCGCCGCGTCGAGGCCCAGCGCGTCCGCGCCGAGCCGGGCCAGCGGTTCGGTGAGCAGCCCGGCGCCGCAGCCCACGTCGAGCGCCCGGCGTCCCGCGAGCGGCCGGCGCGCACGCGGATCGCCGCCCCAATGCGCGTCCACCGCCTGGCGCAGATAGGCGAGCCGCGCCGGGTTCAGCCGATGCAGCATTGCTGATGATCCCTTCGGATCCCACCATTCGCTGGCCAGCGTCCCGAAATGGGCGGCTTCAGCGGGATCGACGGTGGTGCTTGCGTTCATGGAAACCGGCTCATATCAGGGCGCCGCCTCGTTGCCCGACGAGCATTCCTACCGCAACAATATTTCGAGCGCACTCCCTATGGCCCGTATCGTCATGAAGTTCGGCGGCACCTCGATGGCCGGGATCGAGCGCATCCGGAATGTGGCGCGCCGCGTTAAGAAAGAGGTCGAGGCCGGCAATCAGGTCGCCGTCGTCGTCTCGGCCATGGCCGGGGAGACGGATCGGCTGGTCGGCTTCTGCCGCGAGGCCTCCTCGCTTTACGACACGCGCGAATATGACGTCGTCGTCGCCAGCGGCGAACAGGTGACGAGCGGGCTGCTGGCGATCACGCTGCAGAGCCTCGGCGTGCCGGCGCGCAGCTGGCTCGGCTGGCAGCTCCCGATCCGCACCACCGATGCCCACGCCTCGGCGCGCATCTCGACGATCGACACCGAGGCGATGCTCGCCTCGCTGGCCAATGGCGAGGTGGCGGTGGTCCCCGGTTTCCAGGGGCTGACCGAGGAGGGCCGCGTGACCACGCTCGGCCGCGGCGGCTCGGATACGTCGGCGGTGGCGGTGGCGGCGGCGATGAAGGCCGACCGCTGCGACATCTATACCGATGTCGACGGCGTCTACACCACCGATCCGCGCATCGTGCCCCGCGCGCGCAAGATTGAGAAAATCACCTATGAGGAAATGCTGGAGCTGGCGTCGGTGGGCGCCAAAGTGCTCCAGACGCGCTCCGTGGGCCTGGCGATGAAGGAAAAGGTGCGCGTCCGCGTCCTCTCCTCGCTGCGCGACCCGGACGAGGATGTGACGGATGCCGGCACCTATGTCGTCGGCGAGGAAGAGATTGAGGAGCAGTCCGTGGAACGCCAGCTCATCACCGGCATCGCCTATGATCGCAACGAGGCCAAGATCACGCTGGTCAACGTGCCCGACAAGCCGGGCGCGGTCTCCAGCATCTTCACCCCGCTCGCCGATGCGTCGATCAACGTCGACATGATCGTGCAGAACGTCTCGCACGGCACCGGCTCCACCGACGTCACCTTCACGGTGCCCGGCGCCGAGCTTGCCCGCAGCCTCGACGTGCTGGAGAAGGCGCGCGAGCAGATCGGCTACGCCACGATGACCCACGACACCAAGGTCGCGAAGGTGTCCGTGGTCGGCGTCGGCATGCGCAGCCATGCCGGCGTCGCGGCGATGATGTTCCAGGCGCTGGCCCAGCGCGGCATCAACATCCAGGCGATCACCACGTCCGAGATCAAGGTTTCCGTGCTGATCGAGGAGGATTATGTCGAACTGGCGGTGCGCGTGCTGCACACTGCCTATGGGCTGGATGCCGAGGACGAGGCAGCCTGATCACAGGCCGGCCATTTCTGCATTAATGGAGCAATCCACAATTCCCCGATTGTGGATTAGCGTCTAGAATGCGGACATGACGCTCCAGACCGACGTGTCCGCCTCAGGCGCGGCTTCCCCCACCCTGCCGGCGTTCTGCGCCGAATGCCCGGTGCGGACGGAGGCGGTCTGCGCCGCCCTCGACCCGGTCGATCGCACGACCCTGGCCAAGGTCGGTCATCACCGCACCTATGCGCGCGGCGAGACGATTTTCGCGGCCGGCGACGAGAGCATCGCCTGCGCGACGCTGGTCAGCGGCGCCGTCAAACTGTCGGCCACCGGCCGCGACGGGGTCGAGCGCATCGTCGCCCTCGTCCACCCGGCCGGGCTGCTCGGCCACCTCTTTTCGGCGGAGATCAGCCATGACGCCGTCGCGCTGACCGAGAGCCGGCTCTGCCTGTTCCCCCGCCGCGATTTCGAGCGATTGATGTTGCTTGCCCCCGCCTTGCTGCAGGGCGTGCTGGAGCGGACCGTGCGCGAGCTTGATCGCGCCCGCGCGCTGGCCGACCTGATCGGCCGGCGCGACGCGCGCTCACGGGTCGCGGGCCTGCTGCTCTCTTTCTCGCAGGCGGCGGGCAGCGCCTGTCATCCGGCGCCGACCTTCGAGCTGCCGCTGACCCGCGGCGAGGCGGCCTCGCTGCTGGGGCTGACGATCGAGACGGTGAGCCGGCAGCTGTCCGCGCTGGAAAGCGACGGCCTGATTCGCAAGCACGGCCTGCGCGGCATTCACATATTGGAGCCGGTCGCGCTGGCCTCGATGATGAGCTGACCGCTCACATCAGCAGCCACGCCACCGTCATGCCCACCCCCCATAGCAGCACGAGCAGCGGCAGGGTGAGCATCTGGGCGAGCGCGGCACCGCTGCCCAGCCGGCCGGAACCGGTCTCGATGCCGTTCGAGATCCACGCCGCAAAGCTCTGGGGAGAAGGGCGGTGCTGCTGCGGGTGAAGGGGTGCGGATGGCTCGGTCATGGCTCACTTCCTCAACGGATGCGCCCGCATCCCACGGCCCGACGCCGCCTGCCTTGACCGCCGTCAAACCGGCTTTTGAAGGGGATGCACGCGCGCCGCATTCGGCTAAGGGAGGCGCGACAGGCAGGAGATTGACGCATTGGATATGGATAAGGGGCGCGCCCGGCTGCAGGCGCTGATGGCGCGCGGCGCCGCCTTTCTCGGCACGGACTACGCGATCATGGCCGGCGCCATGTCGTGGGTGTCGGAACGGCATCTGGTGGCGGCGGTGTCCAATGCCGGCGGCTTCGGGGTGATCGCCTGCGGGGCGATGACGCCCGCGCTGCTCGACGCCGAGATCGCCGGCACCAGGGCGCTCACCGACAGGCCGTTCGGCGTCAACCTCATCACCATGCATCCCGACCTGATGGAGCTGATCGATATTTGCGGGCGGCATGGCGTCGGCCATGTCGTGCTGGCCGGCGGATTGCCGCCGTCCGGCTCGATCGACCGCATCAAGGCCACCGGCGCCAGGCTGGTCTGCTTCGCCCCGGCGCTGGCGCTGGCCAGGAAGCTGGTCCGTTCCGGCGTCGACGCGCTGGTCATCGAGGGGATGGAGGCCGGCGGTCATATCGGCCCGGTCTCCACCTCGGTGCTGGCGCAGGAGATATTGCCCGAGCTCGCCCAGACGCTGCCGGTCTTCGTCGCCGGGGGCATCGGCCGGGGCGAGGCGATCGCCGCCTATCTGGAGATGGGCGCGGCCGGCGTGCAGCTCGGCACCCGCTTCGTCTGCGCCACCGAGAGCATCGCGCACGCCAATTTCAAGAAGGCGTTCATCCGCGCCTCAGCGCGGGATGCGGTGGCGTCGGTGCAGATCGACCCGCGCCTGCCGGTGATCCCGGTGCGCGCGCTCAAGAATGCCGGCAGCGAGCTGTTCACCGCCAAGCAGCGCGAAGTGGCGCAGGCGCTCGACGAGGGCGGTCTCGCCATGGCCGAGGCCCAGCTCCAGATCGAGCATTACTGGGCGGGCGCATTGCGCCGCGCGGTGATCGACGGCGATGTTGAGCATGGCTCACTGATGGCCGGCCAGTCGGTCGGCATGGTCACCAGGGAAGAGCCGCTGGCGGAGATCATGGCCACCCTCATCGCCGAGGCGGCGGCGGCGCTGGCAGCGCGGGGCTAGTTCGGCGCGCCCGGGGCCGTGGCGTTCAGACCCCGGCCCCCGGGATCCGGTGGACGGAAAACCTCCCCTCCGTTCAGCGCATTCGCCGATCCCGATCCCGCCCCCTTTCCCTCTGCCGCGTCAATCTGATAGCGGTCGGCGCAATGACCCCGCCCGCCACGCCCGCAACCATCGCCGCGCGCTCGATCCTGACGAGCCTGCACGATGTCATGGCCTCGCGCTCGCCCGCCCAGGCGAAGCTAAACCGGGTCGTCCAGATCATCGGCGAGTCGCTCGATAGCGAGGTATGCTCGATCTACCTGCTGCGCGACGGCCAGCTCGAATTGTTCGCGACGCGCGGCCTCAACCCGGAATCCGTGCACGTCACCCGGCTGGCGCTGGGCGAGGGTCTGGTCGGAACCATCGCCGACGAGGTCGAGACGATGAACCTCGCCGAGGCGACCAGCCATCCCGCCTTCGCCTATAAGCCGGAAACGGGCGAGGAACTCTATCACAGTTTCGCCGGCGTTCCGATCGTGCGGCGCGAGCGCGCGGTCGGCGTCCTTTGCGTTCAGCATGTCGCAAGCCGCCGCTACGATGATGTCGAGATCGAGGCGCTGCAGACGGTGGCGATGGTTTTGGCGGAATTGATCGCAGGAGCAGGGCTCATCGACATGAGCCGCGGCGCGGGCGTGGATGCGCGCGACGCCGGCGCCATCCGCCTCACCGGCCTCAAGCTGGTCGACGGAATGGCCGCCGGCCGCGCGGTGTTCCACCAGCCGCGCATCGTCGTCGAGCATACTGTCGCGGAGGATATCGAGGCCGAGCGCCACCGCGTCTATTCCGCCTTCCGCCAGATGCGCGAACAGATCGATCGCATGATGGGCCACGCCGAGTTCGGCGGCGCGGGCGAGCATCAGGACGTGCTCGAGACCTACAAGATGTTCGCCTATGACGAGGGCTGGAGCCGTCGCATCAACGAGGCGATCGACAGCGGGCTCACCGCCGAGGCGGCGATCGAGCGCGTCCAGCAGCGTACCCGCATGCGCATGCGCGAGATCTCCGACCCGCTGCTCCAGGATCGCATGCATGACCTGGAGGATCTCTCCAACCGGCTGTTGCGGATCGTCTCCGGCCAGCTCGGCACCGCCGCCCAGCTTGGCCTCAGGCAGGATTCGATCCTCATCGCCCGCAATCTCGGGCCGGCGGAGCTGCTCGAATATGATCGCCGCCGCCTCAAGGGCGTAATCCTCGAGGAAGGGTCGCTGACAGCGCACGTCACCATCGTCGCCCGGGCGATGGGGGTACCGGTGCTCGGCCGCGTCGGCAATATCCGGCGCGTGGTGGTCGAGGATGATCTGCTGCTCCTCGATGCCGGCGAATCCCAGGTGCTGGTGCGCCCGACGCCGGCGATGGAGGAGAGCTTCGAGACGCGGCTCGGCGAGACGCAGCGCCGCCGTGCCTTCTTCGTCCAGACCCGTGATCTACCGCCGGTGACGAAGGACGGGCAGCGTATCACGCTGATGATCAATGCCGGCCTGCGCGACGACGTGGCGGCGCTGGACGTCACCGGCGCCGACGGCATCGGCCTGTTCCGCACCGAGTTCCAGTTCCTCGTCGGCGCCACCCTGCCGGCGCGCGAGCGGCAGCAGCGCCTCTATCGCGACGTGCTGGATGCCGCCGGCGACCGGCCGGTGATCTTCCGCACCGTCGATATCGGCGGCGACAAGGCGCTGCCCTATATGCGCAGCGACGAGATGGCCGAGGAGAATCCGGCGATGGGCTGGCGGGCGCTGCGCCTCAGCCTGGAGCGCGACGCGCTGATGAAGGCGCAGGCCCGCGCCCTCCTCGAGGCCACCGCCGGCCGCGAGCTCAACGTCATGTTCCCGATGGTCTCGGAGCCTTGGGAATATGAGGAGGCACGCGCCCTGTTCGAGCGCCAGCGGGCGTGGATGCGCGATCGCGGCAAGCTGTTGCCGACCGCCATCCACTATGGCGCGATGCTGGAGGTGCCGGCGCTGGCCGAGATGCTCGACCAGCTGCTGCCGCGCCTCGACTTCCTGTCGATCGGCACCAACGATCTCACCCAGTTCCTGTTCGCCGCCGATCGCGCCCACCCCAAGCTCGCCGAGCGTTACGACTGGCTGTCGCCGGCGATCCTGCGCTTCCTCGCCCGCGTCGCCGGGCAGGCGCGCGCCGCCGGCGTGCTGCACGGCGTCTGCGGCGAGATGGGCGGACGCACGCTCGAGGCGATGGCGCTGATCGGGCTCGGCATCGATCGCCTGTCGATCACGCCGGTGGCGGTCGGCCCGGTCAAGGCGATGGTGCGGACCCTCGACGCCGGCGCACTCAGGGCGCGCATGGGCGAATGGCTGGCCCAGGGTCCCCGCGACATGCGCGGGCTGCTCAGCCGATGGGCGGAAGAAAACGGCGTTTCGCTGGCCTGATCGGGACAAGGTGATTTGACTGGCCTCTCTCCACAGGCCACAGAGGGGAGAGGCAACAATGTTCCATATAAGGTGCAGCGGATCGCATGAGCGAGACGGACGAGCATCCCCGGGGAGGAACGGTCGGCGCGCGCCTGCGTGCCGCTCGCGAGGCGGCTGGCCTGTCGGTCGCCGACGTGGCGCAGCAGACGCGCGTCAACGCACGCCATCTCGCCGCGATCGAGGAGGGGGATAATGGCGAGCTGCCGGCGGCCCCCTACAGCACCGGCTTTGTGAAGGCCTATGCGCGCGTCGTCGGGCTCGACAGCGTCGCGCTCGCCGCCGAATTCCGCCAGGACTTCGACCGCACCAATTTCCGCACCGTCGAGGCGGTGCGCTATGAGCCGGCCGATCCCGCCCGCTTGCCGTCGCGCACTCTGGCCTGGGCGGCGGCGTTCGTCGCGCTCATCATCATCCTTGCCTATGCGCTGTGGCGCGACGGGCGCTTCACCGGCGAGACCGCCGACGATCAGGCGCGTATTGCCGCCGCGGGCGAGCCCGCCGCCGCCCCTCCCGCGCCGGTCGCCGCGCCCCGACCGGCCGCGCCCGTGGCGCCCGCCCCAGCCGCCGACGGACCGGTGCTGCTCACCGCCGTCGAACCGACCTGGATCCGCGTCTACGAGCGCGCCGGCACCACCTTGTTCCAGGGCGAGCTGACTCCGGGCCAGAGCTACGAGGTGCCGGCCACTGCGGCCGAACCCCTGATCCGCCTCGGCCGGCCGGAATCGCTCAAGGTCTCGGTCGGCGGGCGCGAGGTGGCGCCGCTCGGCAAACCGGCCCACACCGTCAAGGACGTCAGCCTGCGCGGGCCGGACCTGCTCGCCCGCCCCACCGACGACGCCGCACCGGCGCCCGCGCCGACCCCGGTCGCGCCGCCGCCCGCCGCCCCTTAATCTCAGCGACAGCCACCGGCGGCTAGATTGTCGCGCCGGATCAGTATCGGGAAGATCTCATGCGTATCGCTCTCCTCTCCGCGCTCCTCCTCGCCGGTGCCTCGGCCCCCGCGCTCACCCAGCCCGCCTCGGTCGACAGCCGCGTCGGCAAGCTGGAGAAGGAAATGCGGGCGGTGCAACGCAAGGTCTTCCCCAATGGCGGGGAGCAGTTCCTCGAGCCGGACATCCGTCCGGCCGCCCCGGCTCCCGCCCCGGCGCCGGCGCTCCAGTCGGACAGCGCGCTCAACGATCTCACCGCCCGCGTCGACGCGCTGGAACGCCAGCTCCAGCAGATCACCGGCCAGGTCGAGCAGAACCAGTTCAAGACGCGCCAGCTTGAAGATGTCCTCAACAAGCTGAAATCAGACACCGAATTCCGCCTCGGGGCGCTGGAGGGCGGCACCCCATCCGGGCCGGCCGGTGCCGCGCCCGCACCGGCCGGGGCCGCGCCGACGATCGTCGTGCCGCCGCCGCCGGCCGCGGCCGCCCCTGGCCGGGCGGGCTTGCCGCCGCGCGGCACCCGCCCGTTCCAGTCCGCACCGACGCCGCCGCCACCGCCTACGACCGGCGCCGAGGCCGCGCCTGTGGAGGCGGCGGCGCCCTCCACCGGCGATCCCGCCGAGGACGCCTATCTCTCCGGCTATCGCCTGTGGGCGGCCAAGAAATATCCCGAGGCGGAAGCAGCGTTGAAGGATGCCGCCACCAAATATCCCAAGCATCGCCGCTACAGCTATGCGCAGAATCTGCTTGGCCGCACCTATCTGGACGAGGGCAAGCCGGCGCTTGCCGCCGAGGCGCTCTACACCAATTACCGGACCAGCCCGCGCGGCGAGCGCGCCTCGGACAGCCTTTATTATCTCGGTCAGGCGCTGGTCCAGCTGAAGAAGACCACCGAGGCCTGCCGCGTCTATGACGAGCTGCGCGACGTCTATGGCGAAAAGCTCGACGCCGCCGCCAAGTCCCGCCTCGCCACCGCGCGCACCAGTGCCAAGTGCGGGGCCTGAAGGCAAAGGCCCCGCCGCCGCCGGGCGCTTCCGCGCGGATCTGGCGAAACTGACCGACGCCGATCGTCTCGGCGTCGCAGTCTCGGGCGGGCCGGATAGCGTCGCGCTGCTGTTGCTGGCCCGGGCAGCACTTCCCGGCCGCGTCGAGGCCGCCACCGTCGATCATGGCCTGAGGGCGGAGGCCGCGGAGGAAGCGCGCTTCGTCGCCAAGCTCTGTGCGGCGCTCGACGTGCCGCATGCCACCCTCGCCGTGACGGTCGAGGCGGACGGGGGCAGCGTCCAGGCGGCCGCGCGCGCCGTGCGCTATGCCGCCCTCGCCGGCTGGGCCGCGGCGCATGGCCTCCCCGCCATCGCCACCGCCCACCATGCCGACGATCAGGCCGAAACCCTCCTTCTCCGCCTCGCCCGCGGCGCCGGCCTCGCCGGGCTGGCGGGGGTGCGGCCCCGCCGGGCCGTCGCCACCTCCCTCCGCTCGCGTCGGGCCTCCCGGGATGCAGCCGGCGGCGACAGCGGCACGATTCCCATCGTCCGCCCCCTCCTCGGCTGGCGCAAGGCCGAGCTGATCGCGATCGTCGCCTCAGCCGGAATCATCGCGGTCGCCGACCCCTCCAACGCCGATCCCCGCTATGATCGCACCGCCGCCCGCGCCCTCCTCGCCGGCACGGACTGGCTCGACGCCGATCGCCTCGCCCGCGCCGCTGCCAACCTCGCCGAGGCCGAGGACGCGCTGGAATGGACCGCCGACCGGCTGTGGGCCGAACGCGCCGCCGTCTCCCCCGCCGGGATCGCCTTCGATCCCGCCGGCCTGCCCGCGGAGTTGCGCCGCCGCCTGCTGCTGCGCGCCTTGACGGCGCTCGGTGCCGCCCCGCCGCCGCGCGGCCCGGCGCTCGCCCGGTTTGCCGCGGCCCTCGAGTCGGGGGAGACGGCGACGCTCGCCGGCATCCGCGCGGAGGGTGGCAAATTATGGCATTTTGCCATCGCCCCGCCTCGGCGCGGTCATTGATCGGCCCTATGGCTGCGTCATTCCATTGTCATTAACGCCTGGATGCCTATCTTCGCTGGCGACTCCGCATGAAAGCCATGATGCAATGAATGAGAACAAGGGTCCGGACGGCAATCCCTGGATGAAGAGCCTGATGATCTGGGCGGCGATCCTGCTCGCCCTGGTCCTCTTCGTCTCGGTCTTCGACGGCGGCTCGCGCATCAAGGCGGGCGACAGCATCGCCTATTCCGAGTTTCTCCAGCGGCTCGACGAAGGCAATGTCAAGGACGTGGAGATCGCCGGGGGCTCCGGCGCCGGCGGCGTGATCAGCGGCCACTTCACCAACGACTCGACCTTCCGCACCTTCTCGCCCGGCGATCCCCAGCTGGCCCAGCGGCTGCGTGACAAGAACGTCACCTTCTCCGGCAAGCCGGAGGAGCAGGCCAGCTTCTGGATGATCATGCTCTACCAGTCGCTGCCGTTCCTGCTGATCTTCGGCATCGGCTTCTTCGTCGTGCGCCAGATGCAGAAGAACGCCGGCTCCGGCGCGATGGGCTTCGGCAAGAGCCGCGCGCGCATGCTTACCGAGAAGCAGGGCCGCGTCACCTTCGACGACGTCGCCGGCATCGACGAGGCGCGCGAGGAATTGCAGGAGATCGTCGATTTCCTGAAGGACCCGTCCCGCTTCGCGCGTCTCGGCGGCAAGATCCCGAAGGGCGCGCTGCTCGTCGGCTCGCCCGGCACCGGCAAGACCCTGCTCGCCCGCGCCATCGCCGGTGAGGCGAACGTGCCCTTCTTCACCATCTCCGGCTCCGACTTCGTCGAGATGTTCGTCGGCGTCGGCGCATCCCGCGTGCGCGACATGTTCGAGCAGGCCAAGAAGAACGCGCCCTGCATCGTCTTCATCGACGAGATCGACGCGGTCGGCCGCCATCGCGGCGCCGGCCTCGGCAATGGCAACGACGAGCGCGAGCAGACCCTCAACCAGCTCCTCGTCGAGATGGACGGCTTCGAGGCGAACGAGGGCATCATCATCGTCGCGGCCACCAACCGGCCCGACGTGCTCGACCCCGCGCTGCTGCGCCCCGGCCGCTTCGATCGTCAGGTCGTCGTGCCGCGGCCCGACATCGAGGGCCGCGAGAAGATTCTCGGCGTCCACGTCAAGAAGCTGCCGCTGGCGCCCGATGTCGACATCCGCACCATCGCGCGCGGCACGCCGGGCTTCTCCGGCGCCGACCTTGCCAACCTCGCCAACGAGGCTGCGCTGCTCGCCGCCCGCAAGGGCAAGCGCCTCGTCGCCATGCTCGAGTTCGAGGAAGCCAAGGACAAGGTGATGATGGGCGCCGAGCGCAAGTCCATGGTCATGACCGAGGACGAGAAGAAGGCCACCGCCTATCACGAGGCCGGCCACGCCCTCGTCTCGCTCCATGTTCCGGGCTGCGATCCGCTGCACAAGGTGACGATCATCCCGCGTGGCCGCGCGCTCGGCGTGACCTGGAACCTGCCGGAGCGCGACCGCTATTCGATGACGATGAAGCAGATGAAGGCGCGCCTCGCGCTCTGCTTCGGCGGCCGCATCGCCGAGCAGCTCATCTACGGCATGGACGAGCTCAACACCGGCGCCTCCAACGACATCCAGCAGGCCACCGACATGGCCCGTTCGATGGTCATGGAATATGGCATGTCGGAGAAGCTCGGCTGGCTGCGCTATCGCGACAACCAGGACGAGGTGTTCCTCGGCCATTCGGTGTCGCGCAACCAGCATATGAGCGAACAGACCGCCCAGCTCATCGACCAGGAGGTTCGCCGCCTCGTCGAGGAAGGCGAGGCCCGCGCCCGCCAGGTGCTGACCGACAATCTCGACGAGCTGCATCGCCTTGCCGGCGCGCTGCTTGAGTTCGAGACGCTGAACGGCGAGGAAGCCCGCAAGGCGATCGCCGGCGAGGATATCGGCCGCGAGGACCCGCGCAGCCGCCGTCCGGTGGCGCCGGCTTCCGGTGGCTCCTCCATCCCCAAGACGCGCCGCCCGGGCGGCGGCATGGGCAGCCCCGCTCCCCAGGGCGCCTGATCAATTGATGGCGCGGCGACCGCAAGGCGCCGCGCCATTTGATATCTCCACGACGGAGACTGATTTCTCCGTTTCGGAGTAGCTTCTGCGGAAGATTGTCCTCTTTTGGGGCATGTTCTTCGGCGATGCCGTCCATGCCGACTCTCGCCTTACAGTTGCGAAGCGCCGCCGACGCGGTCACCCTGCTCGGGCCGGCACTTGCTCATCGCGACAAGGAGCGGGTTCATGCCGCCTATGTGGCGGAATGCGGCCTGGTGCTCGCCGTCGACGAGGTCGAGGGCCTGTCATGCGCCTGGATCGACCTGCCGATCCGCCATCTGATCGGGCGCACCCTCCAGCTCGGCGGCGTCGGCATCGTCATCGCCCATAACCACCCGAGCGGCGATCCCGCGCCCAGCGCACACGACATCGCCGCCACCCGCGCGCTCGCCAATGCCGCACGCGTCATGGACATTCGCCTGCTGGATCATCTGATCTTCGCGCGCAGCCATTGCGCCAGCTTCCGCGCCCTCGGCCTGCTTTAGCGCTCCGCCATCGCTCCGACAGGGGAGCGGGCAGCGATCAGGCTTCCGGAGCCCTCATCAGCGCTTCTTCAACGCCTCCGGCTTATGCACCGCTTCCTTGCCGGTCTTGTCGCTCTTCACCCGAAATTGCGGCGCGTCCTTGCTGGCCTTGGCGCGATGGCCACCCGCGCTGGTGGTGCCGGTCTCCTTGCGGACGACCGTGCCCGAGGTCGTGCCCTGGGAGGTTTCCCAGCGGACGTGATCCCCTGCCTTCAGGCTCTTGCTCATGGCGTCTCTCCACAACCCACCGATCAGCAACCATCGGCTGCGTCGATTGGCTCCATCGGAAGGATGTCGGAGAGCGCTGGAGCGGGTGAAGGGAATCGAACCCTCGTCGTAAGCTTGGGAAGCTTCTGCTCTACCATTGAGCTACACCCGCGCGCTGTCAGCCACCTGCCACAGCCGCCCCGCCCCGGTCAACGCCAGCCCGGCGATTCCCACGCGTCGACGAGGCCGCTATCATCGCCCGCATGATGGGCAGGGAGGCAAGAGCGATGAGGATCGGTTTCCTGGGGCTGGGGCGAATGGGGACGGCGATCGCGCTCAACCTGCTGCGCGCCGGCCATGAGGTGGCGGTGTGGAATCGCTCGCCCGACAAGGCCGATGCGCTCGCCGCCGCGGGAGCGGAGGTCGCCGCCACGCCGCGGGCCGCCGCCGAGGGGCGGGAGATCGTGTTCTCGATGCTGTCGGACGATGCCGCGCTGCATGCCGTGCTGCGCCGGGCCGACGGGTTGCTCGCCGGGCTCGGCGAGGGTGCGCTGCACGTCTCGCTGAGCACGATCGGCGTCGCGACCGCCGACCACGCCGTCGATCTCCATGTCGAGCGCGGCCAGCATTATATCTCGGCGCCGGTCTTCGGCCGGCCCGATGCCGCCGCCGCGGCGCAGCTGACCATCGTCGCCGCCGGGCCCGCTGCCGATATCGATCGCGCCCAGCCCCTGCTCGATGCGATCGGGCGGCGCACGTTCCGCGTCGGGACGCGGCCGTCGGCGGCCAATCTCGTCAAGCTATCCGGCAACTTCCTGATCCTCGCCGCCATCGAGGCGATGGCCGAGGCCATGGCGCTGGCCGAGAAGAGCGGCGTTGCGCCCGCGCTGCTGCTCGAGGTGCTTACCGACACCCATTTCAACGCGCCGGTCTATCGCAACTACGGCGCGCTGCTCCTCGAGCAGCGCTTCCGCCCGGCCGCGTTCGCCGCCCCGCTCGGCCTCAAGGACATGAAGCTCGCCGGCGCCGCCGCCGAGGCCGCCCGCGTGCCGATGCCGTTCCTCGCCCTGCTCCGCGAGCAGCTGGTCGAGACGCTTGTCAAGGAAGGCGAGGATGTCGACTGGTCCGCCATCGGCCTCACCGTCGCCAGGAACGCCGGCCTCAACCGCTAGGGTCGGCGTTGCCGGCGGTCTGCAGGATCCAGCGCTCGCCATCCTCCATGCCGAGCGCGGTCAGCCGGCCGCTGGCATAGGCGCCGGTGTCGATGCCGATGCGGTTCTCGCGCATCTCCACCTCCGGGGTGATCGAGTGGCCGTGGATGATCAGCGCGCCATGGTCGCTCGCATTGTCGAGGAATTCGCTGCGGATCCAGCGCAGGTCGCTGTTCTTCTGGTCCTCCATCGCCACGCCCGGCCGGATGCCGGCGTGGACGAACAGATAGCCGCCCGCCTGGTAGGAGGGCGTCAGCTCCTGCATCCAGCGCAGATGCGCCGCCGGCACATGCGTCCGGATCAGCTCGGCGAGGCCAGCGGCGTCGGCGCCCTCATAGTCGATCTCGTCGATGCCGTAGCTGAGCAGCGTCTCGCGCCCGCCGACCTGATCGAACAGGCCCGCCGCCCGCCGGTCGCCCCGGGCGACGAGCAGCAGCACCTCCTCGTGATTGCCCATCAGGAACACCGCCCGCCGCCCCGCCGCCTCCAGCGCCATCAGCGCTTCGATCACGCCGCGCGAATTCAGGCCGCGATCGACATAATCGCCGAGGAAGACGAGCGTCGTGCGCGCCGGCCGCCGCGCGGCATTGTCGGCGTCGATCATCGCCAGCAGCTCGCCGAGCAGATCGTCGCGGCCATGGATGTCGCCGATTGCGTAGAGCCGCTCGCCTTCCGGCGCGACATAGCCGTGGCGGGGGCTGCGGATGCGCGCCAATCGCCGGGAATAAGCGTCCACGCCTTCCTCCGCGCCGCTGGCCGGTTTCGCCCGCGCCAGGTCGATCAGTCGCCTCACCACCATGCGCCGCGCCTTACCGCGAAGCCGGCCGCCGCGATACCTATCGCAGCGCGCGGCCGAGCGCGATCGCCACGCCGCCCGCCGCCAGCCCCGCCAGCAGCACCAGGAACAGCGCGCCATAGCCATTGCCCGCATCGTCCAGCGTCGCCATCGCCACCAGCGGCCCGGCCACCGCCGGCAAGGTGTTGGCGCAGTTCATCAGCCCGAGATCGCGGCCGCGATGGCGGGCTGACGGCAATATCTGCGCGACCAGCGCCACGTCGATGGTCAGGAACACGCCGAGCCCGGCGCTGAACAGGGTATAGCCGCCCATCGCCGCCAGCCGGTCCGGCCGCGCCAGCATCAGCAGCAGGCCGGCCGCCATCAGCGCGATGGCGCCGAGCAGGAACGGCCGCCGCCGCCCCGATCGATCGGACCAGCGCCCCGCGCCGAGCGAGGCGAGCGCCGTCACCGCCGTTGCCACCGTCATCGTCCACGCGAAGCCGAGCTGCGCCTCCGGCCCTGCCAGCCGCACCCCGTCCTTGAGGTAGAACAGGAAATAGCCGGTCAGCACCGTGCCCGAGAGCTGCACCATGAACTTGGCGAACCACAGGCTGCGAAACGCCGCCCAGCGCCGCGCCACCGCCTCCACGGCAATGCCCGCGCCGGCGCCGGTATCGGCGGTGTCGGGCAGGTCTCGCGGCCAGAACAGCATCAGCGGCAGGATCAGCCCGCCCATCATCACCGCAATGGTGAGGATGCGCGCGCCGTCCGTCGCCAGCACCGGCAGGCCGACCAGCGCCGAGGCCAGCGAGCCCAGCGGCCAGGCGAGATTGGTATAGGCCGACACCCGCCCCTTGAGCCGATCCGGCACCTTGTCGGCGAACAACGCGGTCATCGGGCTGAACATCGTGTTGAAGAACAGCTGGAACAGCACCACGCCCAGCATCAGCCGCCATCCGTCCGGCGCCATGGCGATCAGCGCATAGCTCGCCCAGGCGCCGGCCAGCCCGATCCACAGCCAGGGCAGCCGCGTCCCCGCCCGCGCCCGGCTACGGTCGCTGAGCAGGCCGGCGACGACATTGGCGATGGTGGCGACGATCACGCCGGCGAGCAACGTCTCGCTCAGCAGCACCACCTTCCCCGCCCCCGCCAGCCCCTCGGCGCGCAGCGGCACGGCGATGGTCAATAGCGGCAGGAAGGCGATATAGGCCCCGGCATTGGCCGCCGGATAAAGCCAGTTGAACCGGGCGAGGGCGCGGTCAGTCATGGAATCGTTCACAATCCCCCCAACCGTTCGTCCTGAACAGGCATCGAGCCTGTCGAAATGCCGTATCGAAGGGCGATGGCGCAACGGCCCTTCGACACGAGGCTTCGACAAGCCCGGCCTCTCCCCGAGGCGAACCGGACGGGTAGCTCCCCAAAAAAACGACGGCCAATCCCTCAGCCCGGCCGCGCAGTGGACCCGCGCACCACGAATTCGAACGGCAGCACATGCACCGTGCCGTCCGGCGCCGCGCCCTCGATGAGCAGCGCCGCCGCTCGCTCGGCCATCGCCGCGGTGGGATGGCGGATGGCGGTCAGCGCCGGCAGGCTGAAGCTGACCGGCGGCGTGTCGTCGAAACTGACCAGCGACAGCGCGTCGGGCACCGCCAGCCCGGCATCCCCCGCCCGGTGCAGCATCGCCAGCGCCTGCTCGTCGCTGCTCGCGATCACCGCCGTCGGCCGATCCTTGAGCGCGAGCAGCGCATCGGCCGCCGCCAGCCCGGATTCGAAGCTGAACTCGCCCTCCTGCACCAGCTCCGGGGCCACCGTCAGCCCGGCTTCGGTCATCGCCCGGCGAAAGCCGGCCAGCCGGACCCCGCTCACCGCATAGTCGGCGCTCCCCGCGAGGAAGCCGATCCGCCGGTGGCCAAGCCCGATCAGATGGCGCGTCGCCACCGCAGCGGCCTCGTTTTCGTCCATCTCGATACGGTGGCCGCGCGCATCGCCACCGCCCGCGCTCAGCCGCGCATAGGGCACGCGCCGCGCGTCCAGCCGATCGAGGATGGCGGCGTCCTGCGAATGGGGCGGCGTCAGGATCACCCCGTCCGGCCGCAACGAAGAGACGATCGCATCGACGCGCTGGTGCAGCCGCGCCTGATGCCCGTCGAGCAGCTCAAGCAGCAGATGATATCCGTCCGCCTCGCAGCGCGGCATCGCCCCGAGCAGCATCTGCGCCACCCAGTCGCTGCCGCGTCCGGCGCGCCATTTCTCCAGCGTCGGCTCACGGTCGTTGAAGGCGATGAGCAGATAGGATTTCGATCCGCCCATGCGCCGCGCCGCCATGTTCGGCACATAGCCGAGCTTGTCGATCGCCGCGCGCACCCGGTCGCGCAGCGCGTCGGTGACGTTCGGGCCATTGTTGATGACCCGCGACACGCTCTGCAGCGAGACCCCTGCCTCCTCGGCGACATGCCTGATCGTGACTGATTTCATGCGCCCTGCATCGCCTGCCCTGCCTGTCGGTCGCCATCCCCGCGCGGGCAGGCTTATCCGCCGCCGGCCCCGCACTGCAACGATAATCACAAAGGATATTTTCTGTTGTGAACGTTCACAACATATGCTCTAAGCGACTCGCACGCGGGCCGTCGAGCCCCGGCGCACGAGAGGAACAGTCATGAAAGGGTGAGGCTGGGCGCGGCTGCGCAAGCTATTGCCATTTATCAAGACGAACCGGGGAGGTCAGCTGCGTGATGAGCGCGGAAAGACTTCGCTCGTGCTGCGACATCATCGTCTTGCAGGGACGGATACGGGCCTCCGCATCCGTGATGGAAAAATATTGTCCGCCGCATCTGGCGGGAACAGGGAGAACATTATGAGGAACGGGGCGATTCTCGCTGCCGGCACGGCGCTCAGCCTGGCGATCGCGGCCCAGCCCGCCTTCGCGCAGGACACCGCCGCCGCAGCCTCGCCGGCCGCCGGGAACGGCGCGATCGCGGACATCGTCGTCACAGCGACGCGCCGCGAGACGAGCCTTCAGTCGACGCCGGTCGCCATCTCGGCGTTCAGCCAGGCGACGCTCGATCGGCAGCAGGTCAAGGACGTCACCGATCTGGCCCGTTTCGTCCCCTCGCTCCAGTTCAATCAGCAGGGCGATCAGTCGGCCGTGCTGCTGACGCTGCGCGGCATAGGCAATGACAGCGCCTATACCGAGGTCGCCGATCCGGAAGTCGCCATCTATGTCGACGGCGTCTACAGCCCGCGCGCCCAGGGCGCCTCGGTGCTGATGTACGACATGGAGCGCGTCGAGGTGCTGCGCGGCCCGCAGGGGACGTTGTTCGGCCGCAACGCCACGGTCGGCGCCCTCAACCTCACCACCGCCAAGCCGGTGCTCGGCGAATTCTCCGCCTATGTCGAGGGCGTCGCCGGCTCCTACAGCCGTCTCGGCCTGCGCGGCGCGATCAATATTCCCGTCACCGACACGCTGGCCGTGCGCGTCTCGGCGATCACCGATCGCCATGATGGCTATGCCGATTACCAGCAGGCGCCGAACGTTCCGGGCGTCAGCCCCTCGGCCTTCGTCACCTCCGGCCAGAAATATTACGCCGCCGATCAGCAGTCCGGCCGCGTCAGTGTGCTGTGGGAGCCGTCCGACCGGTTCAGCTGGAACCTCAATGTCGAGGGTTACAAGGATACCGGCACCCCCGTCACCGGCCTGATGCAGACGCCGCGCAGCGGCCAGAAGCGCTGGTCGATCCTGGCGGACACCGCGCCGGAGCAGGATCGCTGGTCGGTCAACATCCGCTCGACGATGGATTACAACATCTCGGACGCCATCCAGCTCAGCTATATCGGCGGCTATCAGAAGATCGGCGGCACCACCGCCGTCGATTCCGATGCCGGCGTGCTGCCGCCGACCGGGCCCAACACCCCGGGCGGCGCCTTCCAGGAAAACCGCACGGTCTGGTCGCGCTACGAATTCCAGAGCCACGAGGTGCAGCTCAAGTCGCGCGGCACCCAGACGATCGACTGGATCCTCGGCGCCTATTACAGCCATGAGAAGAACGCGATCCGCTTCGATATCGATCAGCGCAACGGCTATCGCAACGGCACCTTCAGCTGGGCCGGCAGCTTCATCCAGAGCGATCGCGAGATCGACAGCTATGCCGCCTTCGGTCAGGCCACCTGGCACGTCACCGACGGCATCCGGGTGACCGGCGGCCTGCGCTACACCGACGATCACAAGAAGGATGTCGGCGGCCGCAACGTCACCTTCGGTGGCTCGCCCTGCACGCCCGAGCAGAGCGCGCCCGGCGGCGCCTGCACCACCGGCATCTTCGGCCAGTATCCCGATGCGACGGCGGCCGAGCTGGTCTCGCTGCTGCCGGGCTTCGGCATCGCCAACAACGACGTGAAGGGCAAGTGGGACAAGATCACCTATCTCGCCCGCGTCGATGCCGACATCACCGCCGGCATGCTCGGCTATGCCAGCGTCAGCAGCGGCTTCAAGTCCGGCAACATCCAGGACAATGCCGGCCTCACCGATCCGGAATCGCTGACCAACTATGAAGTCGGCCTCAAGAGCCGGTTGTTCGACAACCGCGCGACCTTGAACCTCGCCGCCTATTATTCCGACTTCAAGGGCTATCAGGTCAATCAGGCGGTCACCAATCGCGACGCCAACGGCAACGTCATCTCCAGCCAGCTCGTCACCCAGAATGCCAAGGGCGCCAAGGCCTATGGCATCGAGGCGGAGCTGAACTGGAACGTCACCGATCATGATCGCATCCAGGGCTCGGCCACCGTGCAGAAGACCAAGCTGGATGAGCTGCAGAGCATCGACGCCCGCCTCTACAACAACTCCGACCAGGGCAAGGTGGCGGAGCTGAAGGGCAACGAGCTGGCCCACGCGCCGCGCTTCTCGGGCACGATCAGCTACGAGCATGACTTCGATCTGGCGAACGGCGACACGATCACGCCGCGCTTCACCACCCATTATGAGACGAAGAGCTGGCTCAGCTACTTCAACGGTGACGGAAATCCATTCGTGAATCCGAACCTCACCGGTACGGCGCGCGGCGTCTACGGCACCGACTTCGATCGCCAGAAGGCCTATTTCCGGTCCGATGCGTCGATCCGCTGGCAGAAGGACGGTGGCAAGTTCCTGGTCGAGGCGTTCGTGCAGAACATCGAGAACAAGAACATCCGTACCAACGCCGGATCATTCGGTGCGCCGGCGACGCCGATCTTCCTGTCGGTATTGCAGCCGCCCCGCACCTGGGGCGTCCGGGCGCGCGCCAACTTCTGATCCCCCTCCCGCCATGTCCCCCCGTCATGGCATTCTGCGGCCATCGCCTCGCTCCGAGAGCGATGGCCGCTCTTTTGTTGAAGTCGTGGTTCCGCGCCTGTTCGCTTCGGGCCTGTTGAGAAGCAGCCACGGCATCCCGACAGGCGCAACGCCGGCTTCCCGGCTAGCTCGAAACGAGCGGGACGCGTTCAGGATCAGGGAAACGGCAGCATGAACCGACGCATCGTCATCGTCGGCGGCGGCACGGCGGGCTGGCTCACCGCGGCCTGGCTGATCCGGACGCTCGGCCCGGCGGGCTGGGCAGTGACCGTCGTCGAATCCGCCGATATCGGCATCATCGGCGTCGGCGAGGGCACCTTCCCCACCATCCGCGACACGCTGGCAGCGATCGGCGCGGACGAGCGCCGCTTCCTCAAGGAGGCCGACGCCAGCTTCAAGCAGGGCGTCCGCTTCGTGGACTGGGCGGGCGGCCCCACCCCGGGCAGCCCCGCCGACGATTATTTCCACCCGTTCAACCTGCCCTATGGCGGCGACGAGCCGGGCCTGCTGCCCTACTGGATCAAGGCCGAGGGCGAGGCGCGCAGGCCCTCTTATGCCGATGCGGTGACGGCGCAGGGCCATGTCATCCGCGCCGGCCGCGCGCCCAAGCGGGCAGAGGATCCCGCCTTCGCCGGGCCGATGAACTATGCCTATCATTTCGACGCCGCCCGCTTTGCCGCGTACCTGCGCGACACCGCGATCGGCCACGGCGTCGAGCGCATCGAGGCGACGATCGGCGAAGTTCGCCGCGCGCCCGACGGCACCATCGCCGCCGTCGTCCCCACCGATGGCCGCGCGGCCGTCGCCGGTGATTTCTTCGTCGACTGTTCGGGCTTCCGCGCGCTGCTGATCGGCGACACGCTGGCCAGCCCCTTCGCCTCGTGCGGCGGAGTGTTGTTCAACGATCGCGCGCTCGCCATCCAGGTGCCGCACGCCGCTGCCGACACCCCGATCCGCCCCTATACGCTGGCCACCGCCCATGAGGCCGGCTGGACGTGGGACATCGGCCTCGGCGCCCGGCGCGGCATCGGCTATGTCTATTCCAGCCGCCACTCCGACGACGAAGCCGCTGAGCGCGTGCTGCGCGCCTATGTCGGGAAAGGCGCGGATGGCCTCTCCGTCCGCCAGCTGCGCTTCGCCACCGGCTATCGCGAGCGCCAGTGGGTCGGCAATTGCGCCGCCATCGGCCTTGCCGCCGGCTTCTTCGAGCCGCTCGAATCCACCGGCATCATGCTGATCGAGATCGCCGCGCGGATGCTCGGCGATTTCCTCGCCGCCCCCGCGCTCGATGCCGGCGCGATGGCTGCCGCGTCGCGCCAGTTCAACCAGCTGATGGCCGCCCGCTTCGCCGCCATCGTCGAGTTCCTCAAGCTGCATTATTGCATCAGCGGCCGGCGCGACACCGCCTATTGGCGCGACAACACCGATCCCGCCACCTGGCCCGAAGGCCTGCGCGACAAGCTCGCCCAGTGGCGCCACCGCCCGCCCTCGCGCTTCGACTTCGTCGTCGATCACGAGACTTTCTTGTCGGCGAGCTGGCGCTTCATCCTCTACGGCATGGGCTTCCGCACCGATCCCGCCGCGACATTGGCGGTGACTCCCGCCGACGCCGACGCCGGCGCCGCCTTCATCCGCGTGCGCCAGGCCGCCGATCAGGCGGTCGCCGCCCTCCCGAGCCATCGCGCGCTGCTCGACCAGCTGCGCCTCGCCGCCTGAAGGACATGATGAAAGCCCTGATCCTCGCCGCTCTTCTCGCCGGCACCGCCGCCGGCGCCGCCCAGCCCTGGGCCGACCGCAGCCTCTCTCCATCCGAGCGCGCCGGCCTGCTCGTCGCGGCAATGACGCAGGACGAGAAGCTCGCCTATGTCCACGGCTATTTCCCGCCGCTGGCCAAGGGCGTGCCGGCCTCGCTGAACATGATCCCGTCCGCCGGCCTCGTCCCGGGCGTGCCGCGCCTCGGCATCCCGGCGCTGCGCGAGAGCGACGCCAGCCTCGGCGTTGCCAATCAGGTCGAGCAGCGCAAGGGCGACACCGCCACCGCGCTCCCCGCCGGCCTCGCCACCGCCGCCAGCTTCAATCCCGAGATCGCGCGCGCCGGCGGCGCGATGGCGGGGGCGGAGGCGCGCGCCAAGACCTTCAACATCCTGCTCGCCGGCGGCGTCAACCTTACCCGCGATCCGTGGAACGGCCGCAACTTCGAATATCTCGGCGAGGATCCGCTGCTCGCCGGCGTCATGGCCGGGGAGGCGATCAAGGGGGTGGAGAGCAACCATATCGTCTCCACCGTCAAGCATTTCGCGCTCAACGCGCAGGAGACCGGCCGCCAGATCCTCGACGCGCGCATCGACCCGGTGGCGCTGCGCGAAAGCGACCTGCTCGCCTTCGAGATCGCCATCGAGCGCGGCCGTCCCGGCTCGGTGATGTGCGCCTACAACAAGGTCAATGGCGACTGGTCGTGCGAGAATGACGCGCTGTTGAACGGCGTGCTCAAGGGCGACTGGGCCTATCCGGGCTGGGTGATGTCCGATTGGGGCGGCGTCCATTCCACCGAGAAAGCGGCCAATGCCGGCCTCGACCAGCAATCCGGCCAGGAACTCGATTCCGCGATGTTCTTCGGCAAGCCGCTCGCCGAGGCAGTGAAGGCCGGCCGCGTCCCGCAGGCCCGGCTCGACGACATGGTCCGCCGCATCCTCACCGGCGTCATCTCCAGCGGTCTCTACGACGATCCGACGCCGGCCAAACCCCGGCCGATCGATCTCGCCGCCCACGCCGCGGTGGCGCAGCAGGCCGCCGAGCAGGGCATCGTCCTCCTCAAGAACGAGGGCGGCCTGTTGCCGCTGGCGAAGACGGCGAAGCGGATCGTCCTGATCGGCGCCCATGCCGATGTCGGCGTGCTCTCCGGCGGCGGCTCGTCGCAGGTCCGCTCGACCGGCGGCGCCCCCGTCGAGATTCCGCTGACGAGAGGCGAGGCGTCCTCCTTTGCGCGCATCACCTGGCACGCCTCCTCGCCGATGAAGGCGATCCGCGCGCTCGCCCCGCAGGCCGAGGTCACCTACATCGACGGCAGCGATCCGGCCGCCGCGGCCGCCGCCGCGCGCGACGCGGATCTCGCCATCGTCTTCGCCTGGCAATGGCAGACCGAGGCGCAGGATGCCGAGACGCTGGCGCTCCCCGACAACCAGGATGCGCTGATCGAGGCGGTCGCCGCCGCCAACAAGCGTTCGCTGGTCGTGCTGGAGACGGGCGGCCCGGTGCTGATGCCGTGGATCGCTCGCGTGCCGGCGGTGCTCCACGCCTGGTATCCCGGCCAGCGTGGCGGAGAGGCCATCGCCAACATCCTGTTCGGCGATGTCAATCCGTCCGGTCGCCTGCCGATCACCCTGCCGGTGTCGGCCGATCAGGCGCCGCGCCCGGCGCCTGTCGGGCTCGCCAACCTCCACGCCATGGAGAGAGCCCGCGAGGCCGGCGACAAGACCGCGAAGATCGCCCCGTTCGCGGTCGATTATCCCGAAGGCGCCAATGTCGGCTATCGCTGGTATGAGAAGACCGGCCGCACCCCGCTCTTCCCGTTCGGCTACGGCCTGTCCTACACACGCTTCACCTATGCCAACGCCACGGCGAGCGGCGGCGAGACGCCTTCGGTCAGCCTCGACGTCACCAATGCGGGCGCGCGCGCCGGCGCCGACGTGCCGCAAATCTACATGCAATCGACAGATGCGGGCGGCCTCGTCACGTGGCGGCTGGCCGGCTTCACCCGCCTGACTCTGGCACCCGGCGAGACGCGGCGCGTTACCGTGCCACTCGATCGGCGAACCTTCGCGCGCTTCGATCCGGCGACCAGGGCCTGGGTGGTCGCGGGCGGCCCCCGCGCCGTCGCCGTCGCTCGTTCGGCGACCGATCGCGCCCTTGTCATGACGCTGGACGTGGCGCCCGCGCGGCTGGCACGCTGATCGTCCGGTTGCGACAGAAGGAACGATCATGGCCATGAGCCCCACCTCCGGCGATCAGCACGCCGCGCGCACCAGTGGATCGGTCGCCGATCTGCGCTGGTTCGTGTTCGCGCTGTTCTTCATCTTCGGCGGCATCACCAGTCTCAACGACGTGCTGATCCCCAAGCTGAAGGCGCTGTTCACGCTCAGCTATCACGAGGCGATGTTCGTCCAGTCGGCGTTCTTCGCCGCCTATTTCATCGTCTCGCTGCCCGCCGCGATGATCGTCCAGCGCGTCGGCTATATGCGCACCGCCTCAATCGGCCTGCTGACGATGATGGCCGGCTGCCTGCTGTTCATCCCGGCCTCGGGCTCGGGCACCTTCGCGCTGTTCCTGGCGGCGCTGTTCGTGCTCGGCGCCGGCATCACCATCGTGCAGGTCGTCGCCAATCCGCTGATCTCGATGCTCGGTGACACCCACACCGCGCACAGCCGGCTGACCTTCGCCCAGGCGTTCAATTCGCTCGGCACGACGATCTTTCCACCGGTCGGCTCGGTGCTGATCCTCGGCTCGCTCGCCAGCGTCGACCCGGGCTCGCTCTCCGGCACCGCGCTCGCCGCCTATCGCGCCGCCGAGACCCGCACCATCGTCCACACCTATCTCGGCCTCGCCGCTGCGCTGCTGATCATCGCCGCTGTCGTCTGGCTGCGCCGCAACCGGCTGCGCGAGGTGCAGGCGAAGGACAATATCCTCCAGGCGTTCGGGCTGCTCCGCCGGCCGCGCTTCGCCTTCGGCACGCTCGGCATCTTTCTCTATGTCGGCGCCGAGGTCGCGATCGGCTCGCTGCTCGTCAACTATCTGATCCAGCCGGACGTGCTCGGCATCGGCGCGGAGGATGCCGGCAAGCATCTCATCTTCTACTGGGGTGGGGCGCTGGTCGGCCGCTTCATCGGCGCGGCGGTGCTGCGTATCGTCCATCCCGGCACCGTGCTGGCCTCGGTCGCGGTCGGCGCCATCGCGCTGATCCTGATCTCGGCCAACACCACCGGCCTCGCCTCGGGCTGGGCATTACTCGGCGTCGGGCTGATGAACGCGATCATGTTCCCGACCATCTTCAGCCTGGCCAGCGAGGGGCTCGGCCCTCGCGCGGCGGAGGGCTCGGGCATCATCTGCATGGCGATCGTCGGCGGCGCCATCGTGCCGCTGCTCGCCGGGCGGGTCGCGGATGCCTCGGGCCTGCGCTTCGCGCTGATCGTGCCGGCGCTCTGCTATGTCCTGATCGCGGTGTTCGCGCGCTATTGCCGAACCCATCCGGCGGTCGAGGCCTGAGCCCGGGATGGCCGGGTCGGTCCATCAGACGGAGCTGCTGCTCGCATCGGTGCTGCTGCAGCTCATCGTGATGATCGGCGCGGCGCGGATTGGCAATTCGCTGTTCCGCCGCATGGGCCAGCCGGGGGCGGTGGGTGAGATCGTCGCCGGCCTCACGCTCGGCCCGTCGCTGTTCGGCTATCTGTTTCCGCAGGCTTCGGTGGCGCTGTTCGGCGCCACGCCGCAGCCGGCGGTAACGGTGCTGAGCCAGATCGGCCTCGTCCTGCTGATGTTTCAGATCGGCTGCGGCTTCGAGTTCGGCCAGCTCGGCAGCGCTCGCCTGCGCCGCGCGACCTTGTTCGTCGCCATCCCCTCGATCGCGGTGCCGTTCGCGCTCGGCTTCGGCATCGGCATCGTGTCCGCCGCCAGCCTCGCGCCGGGCATGGACCGGCTGATCTACAGCCTGTTCTGCGGGATCGCGCTGGCGATCACGGCGGTGCCGGTGCTCGGCCGCATCCTCGTCGAATATCGCCTTGCCGGTGACGAGCTGGGCGTCGTCGCCATCTCCGCCGCCGCGATCAACGACGTCGTCGGCTGGGTGCTGCTCGCCCTGATCTCCGCCTATGCGACGGCGACGCTCACCGGCGCCCATGCCGCTCTGTCGCTCGGCGCGCTGGCGCTGTTCATGCTGCTGCTGCGCTGGCCACTGATGCCGCTCGCCGATCGGCTGGTGGCGCGCATGCCGGTGCGCGACGGCACAATCCCGCCCAACCTGCTGGCGGTGCTGCTCTGCCTCGCCTTCGTGCTGGCGATCTGCACCTTCCGCCTCGGCATCTTCGCCATTTTCGGCGGCTTCGCGGCGGGCCTGCTGTTCCACCGCCACCGCGCGCTGGCCGAGGCATGGCAGCGGCAGGTGGGCGGCTTCGTGCTGGTCTTCTTCCTGCCGATCTTCTTCACGTTCACCGGCCTGCGCACCAATCTGCTCGGCCTTACCGTCGCCGACATCGGCTGGCTGTTCGTCGTTGTCGTCGCCGCGATCGGCGGCAAGATCCTGCCCGTCTATCTTGCCGCGCGCGCCTCCGGCTATGCGCCGCGCCCGGCGCTGACGCTCGGCGCCCTGATGAACACCCGCGCGCTGATGGAGCTGATCGTGCTCAATATCGGCCGCGAGCTCGGCTTCCTGCCGCCGACGATGTTCACCATGCTGGTGGTGATGGCCGTGGTCACGACGCTGATGACCGGCCCCCTGCTCCGCCTCCTCCTTCCCCGCGCGCATCTGGCCGATCGCACCCGCGTCGACGCCTGACCTGCGCGCCTCAAGCAACGGACCTTGCGATGAACACCGTTTTCGCCCTGCCGCTCGCGGCGCTCGCCCTCATGCTGGCGGGGGCCGGCCCCGCACCGCTGTCGCCCGTCGCCCATCCGGAAAAATGGCCGGAGGTCAAGGCCGAGCCGCAACGCGACCCGGCGATCGAGGCGCGCATCGACCGGATCCTCGCCGCCATGACCATCGAGGACAAGGTCGGCCAGCTCATCCAGGTCGATATCGGCAGCATCACCCCCGCCGACATCCTCACCTACAAGCTCGGCTCGGTGCTGACCGGCGGCAATTCGGGGCCCTATGGCGACGATTATGCGCCGCCCGCGAAATGGCTCCAGCTCGCCGACGAATATTATGACGCTTCGGTCAAGCGCTCGGACGGGCGTCCGGTGGTGCCGATCATCTGGGGCACGGATTCCGTCCACGGCAACAACAACATCGTCGGCGCCACGCTTTTCCCGCATAATATCGGGCTTGGCGCCGCCCGCGATCCCGACCTCATCCGCCGCATCGGCGAGGTGACGGCGCTGGAAACCGCCGCGGCCGGGCTCGACTGGACCTTCGCCCCCACCCTCGCCGTCGTCCAGGACGACCGCTGGGGCCGCACCTATGAAAGCTATTCCGAAGAGCCCGCCATCCCGAAATCCTATGCCGCGGCGATGATCGAGGGCGTGCAGGGCAAGGTCGGCACGCCCGATTTCCTGTCGCCCCGCCATGTCATCGCCACCACCAAGCATTTCCTTGGCGATGGCGGCACCGGCGGCGTCGACCAGGGCGATGCGCGCGTGTCCGAGGAGGTGCTGCGCGACGTCCATCTCGGCGGCTACCCGGAGGCGATCGCCGCCGGCACCCAATCGGTGATGGCCAGCTTCTCCAGCTGGAACGGGGCGAAGATGAGCGGCAACCAGAGCCTGCTCACCGGCGTGCTGAAGGAGCGCATGCATTTCGACGGCTTCGTCGTCGGCGACTGGAACAGCCACGGCCAGGTCGAGGGCTGCTCCAACGAGGATTGCCCCGCGGCGATCAATGCCGGGCTCGACATGTTCATGTATTCCGGCCCTGGCTGGAAGCAGCTCTACGACAACAGCCTGCGCGAGGCGAAGGCCGGCATTATCCCCGCCTCCCGGCTCGACGACGCCGTGCGCCGCATCCTGCGCGTCAAGCTGCGCGCCGGCACGTTCGAGCGCGGCCGTCCCTCGTCGCGCGCCGTTGCCGGCCATTTCGAGCTGATCGGCTCGGCCGAGCATCGCGCGCTCGCCCGCCGCGCCGTCCGCGAATCCATGGTCCTGCTCAAGAACGAGAATGGCCTGCTGCCGCTGAAGCCGGGCGGCAACATCCTCGTCGCCGGTGCCGCCGCCGACAGCATCGCCCAGGCGGCGGGCGGCTGGTCGATCACCTGGCAGGGGGCCGGCGTCGCCAATTCCGCCTTCCCCAATGGCGAGACGATCTGGTCTGGCATCCGGCAGGCGGTGACGGCCGCCGGCGGCACCGCCACCTACGCACCCGATGGCAGCTACGCGACCAAGCCCGATGCGGCGATCGTCGTGTTCGGGGAACAGCCCTATGCCGAATTTCGCGGCGACCGCCCCAATCTCGAATATAGCCCCGAGGACAAGGCCGACCTCGCGCTGCTGCGCAAGCTCAAGGCGGCCGGCGTGCCGGTGGTCGCGGTGTTTCTCTCCGGTCGCCCGCTCTGGGTGAATGCGGAGCTCAATGCCTCGGACGCCTTCGTCGCCGCCTTCCTGCCGGGCAGCGAGGGCGGGGGCGTCGCCGACATGCTGTTCCGCAAGGCCGATGGCGGCATCGCCTATGATTTCCGGGGCAGGCTGAGCTTCTCCTGGCCAAAGCGCCCCGATCAATATGTCCTCAATCGCCGCGATCCCGGATACGACCCGCTGTTCCCGATCGGCTACGGCCTCGGCTACGCCGCGCCGGCCCATGTCCCCCAGCTCGACGAGGCGCGGCCCAAGGGCATGGCGGCCGGCGCCGTCAGCCTGATCTGGCATCGCGGCCGCCTGCCGGACGGCTGGACGGCTTCGGCCGACGATGTCGCCCTCCCCGCCGTCACCGGCCGCAGCGCCAACCTCGCCGTCACCGGCGTCGACCGCGCCGGGCAGGAGGATTCGCGCCGCCTCGCCTGGACGGGGCCGGCCCGCTTCCTCATTCGCCCGTCCGCGCCGATCGACCTCGGCCGCGAGACCAATGGGGAGATCAGCCTCGTCGTCGATTACCGCCTCGATCGCGCGCCGACGGGCCCGGTCACCCTGTCGATGGCCGGCGGCGGCAAGACGATCGCGCTGCCCGTCACCCGCACGCTGGGCACCGCTGTCGGCAGCTGGCAGACGCTCGCCGTGCCGCTGCAATGCTTCCGTCGCCGAGGCCTCGACGTCAGCCGCATCACCGGCCCGATCGCGCTCGCCGCGCAAGGCGCACTCACCCTGTCCATCTCCGCCATCCGCCTCGATTACGCATCGGTGCCGATGGTCCGCTGCGGCGACGAGACGGACAGATAGGCGTGGCGCCGGCTTGACGTCCGCGGCCCCGGTCCCGCAAAGGCGGTGCATACGGGATAGTCGGGAAGGGCACGGCGCATGGGCGACACCACGGGTCTTCGCATCGGTTTCATCGGCCTTGGCGTCATGGGCTTTCCCATGGCCGGCCATCTTGCCGCCGCCGGCCACGACGTCACCGTCTACAACCGCACCCCCGCCAAGGCCGAGGCGTGGCTGGCGCAGCACAAGGGCAAGGCCGCACTCACCCCCGCCGCCGCCGCCGAGGGCGCGGACATCGTCATCACCATCGTCGGCGCGGACCATGACCTGCGCGAGGTGACGCTGGGCGAGGCAGGCGCCTTCGCCGCGATGAAGCCCGGCGCGCTGTTCATCGACCACACCACCGTTTCCGCCGAGATCGCCCGCGAGCTTGCCACCGAGGCCGCCGCCCGCGGCCTGCTCGCCCTCGACGCGCCGGTCTCCGGCGGCCAGGCCGGCGCCGAGCGCGGCGCGCTGACGATCATGGTCGGCGGCGACGCCGATGCCTTCGCGAAGGGTGAGCCGGCGATGGCCGCCTATGCCCAGCGCATCCGCCACCTCGGGCCGGCCGGCAATGGCCAGCTCACCAAGATGGTCAACCAGATCTGCATCGCCGGCGTGCTCCTCGGACTGTCGGAAGCGGTGCATTTCGCCGGGCAGGCCGGTCTCGATGTCGACGCCGTGCTCGACGTCATCTCCAAGGGTGCCGCGCAGAGCTGGCAGATGGAGAATCGCGGCTCGACCATGGCCCGCAAGGAGTTCGACTTCGGCTTCGCGGTGGACTGGATGCGCAAGGATCTGGGCCTTGTGCTGGCCGAGGCCCATCGCCAGGGCCTGTCGCTGCCCGGCACGGCGCTGGTCGATCAATTCTACGCCGAGGTCCAGCGCATGGGCGGCGGCCGTCAGGACACCTCGTCGCTGATCCGCCGCCTCGATCGGTGATCCGGCATTTCTGAAACGTTTTAATTCAGAACCGACCTATCGCCGGTCCCCTGTTCGCGTGTATGGAATACGCGCTGAATCAGGGGGTGAGCGGCGGTTTGAACGAGATTCCTGCCTTCGTCATTCGTGCCCGGCCGCAGGGCTATGCCTGCAGCATGGAGACGATCGAGCACATCCTGCGCGCTGCCGTCAGCGTGCTCGAAAATGAAGGCTGGGACAGTTTCACGCTCCGCCGCATCGCCGCCGAATGCGGGCTGACGGTGGGCAATCTCAGCTATCATTTCGCGACCAAGGAGATGCTCGTCGTCGAGATGATCGACGCGCTGCTCAACGGCTATCGCGACATGTTCGACGATCTCGTCCACCGGCTGGACATGCCGCCGGAGGAGCGGCTGGTGGCGCTCCTCCACCTCAATCTCGACGACATCCGCTCGCGCCGCGCCACCCGCCTGTTCCCCGAGCTATGGGCGCTCGCCAACCGCAACCCGGTGATCGAGGAGCGCGTGCTCGGCTTCTATCGCCACGCCCATACCCGCATGGGCGAGACGATCCGCGCCATCAACCCCGCGCTCGACGCGGAGGAGAGCCGGGCGGTGGCGATGTACATCTCCGCCTCGATCGAGGGCACCGCCCTCTTCGCTGGCGAGAACAAGCCGTGGGAGCGGCAGATGCACTGGGTCAAGGCGATGGCGGTGGAGGCGATGGTTCACCTCGCCAGCACCATCACCCGCGAGAAGCTCCGCGCGCTCGAGCCGCCGCAGGACTAGCCCGGGGCCGAAACATGGTCTTTGCTGGTCATGCCGAACGTGTTTCAGCATCCCTACGTCCACGAACCCGAAACTTCGCGGCGGAGCGGCCCCTGAACCCTGTTCAGGGTGACGACGCGGATGACCGGAGCGATAATCTCCTCGACCAACGCAGCTGACAGGATCACCCTTTGCCACCCCGCCTTGTCGAGCCCGCCACCGGCGCCGCCTATCCCATCGACCTGCCCCGCTGGCGCGGCGATGCCGGCGGCCCGCTGATGATCACGCCGCTGCCCGGGATCGGCCGCGACGACATCGATGCCGCCGCGCCGGGCCTGTGGCGCTATCGCGCCGCGCTGCCGCTTGCGGTGGCCGTCCCGATCACGCTCGGCGAGGGGCGCACCCCGCTCGTCGCCCACCGCCGTGGCGGCCGCGATGTCCTCCTTAAACTCGACTGGTTCGGTCCTACCGGCAGCTTCAAGGACAAGGGCGCGGCGATCATGCTGTCGGTGCTGCGCGAGCAAGGCGTCGCCGCGCTCGTCGCCGACAGTTCCGGCAATGCCGGCGCCGCGATCGCCGCATACGGGGCGGCGGGCGGGCTCGACGTCCGCATCCTCGCCCCCGAGGCCGCCTCGCCGGCCAAACTCGCCCAGATCCGGCTTTACGGTGCCGATGTGCGGACGGTCGCCGGCCCGCGCCAGCATTGTGAAGCTGAGGCGATCCGCCAGTCGACCGATCGCTTCTACGCGAGCCACAATTGGCAGCCCTTCTTCCTCCAGGGCACCAAGCTCACCGCCTACGAGCTATGGGAGGATCTCGGCTTCCGCGCGCCGGACGCGGTGATCATCCCGTGCGGCGCCGGCAGCAACGTGCTCGGCTGCGACATCGGTTTCGGCGAGTTGCGTGCCGCCGGCCAGATCGACCGGCTGCCCCGCCTCTACGCCGCTCAGCCGGCCAATTGCGCGCCGCTCGCCGCCGCCATCGCCGGCACGCCGGCGCCGCCCTTCGCCACCACCATCGCGGAGGGCGCCTCGATCCGCCAGCCGGTGCGCCCGACGGAGATCGTCGCGGCGGTCCGCCGCTCGGGAGGCGCCGGGGTGATGATCGCCGATGCGGCGATCGGCGCCGCGATGCTCGACCTTGCCCGCACCGGGCTGTTCGTGGAGCCGACCGCGGCGCTGGCAGTCGCGGCGCTGGATGAGTTGCTCGCGACGGGCGCCATCGCGCCGGGCGAGACGGTGGTCGCGCTGCTTACCGGCACCGGCCTCAAGGCGATGCCGACGGCGATGGCGCTGCTGGAATAGCGTGCCGAACTGCCCCGTGGTGGTGGCGCGCGAGACCTCCGCGCGCCGGAATGCGACCTACCGGGAGCCACCCGATCGCCTCGCTTCACCCGCCCCCCGACCGATACCGCCAGGGGGCGTCCTCGTCACGCGTGAGAGGTGGCGAAATCCGGTTTATTCCCCCGCCTTCATCCGCTCGCGTTCGCCTTCGGCTTCCTCGTCATAGCCCGAGGAGGGCGCCGGCTCGTTGCGGTTGGGCTGGGTGATGGATGGCGGGTCCGATGTCGGAAACGTCTCGTCCAGCGCCACGTCCAGCTTGCCGTCCTCGCTCGACGGGTCGCGGCGCAGCTTGGCGATGTCGCTGGCATCGTGGCCGGTGCGGATCTTCGGCGGCGCTGGCCGGGCGTCGTCGCTGCCTTGCTCGGCCGACCCTTCGCCCTCCGGCGGCGGCGCCACGCTCAGCCTGTCGAGCGCGCTGTCGGCCACCGGTCCGTCCTCGTGAATGTCCATTGTACTGATCCTCTTCCGCCTCGCAAAAAAACGATCGGTGAGCGGCCGCGTTCCTTTCGACGAAACCGCCATTCCGAGCGACGAACCTCCGGGCCTGCCCGGCGCATCCATGCTAGGCAGCGCAATGGCTCCTCCCCTGCCAGCGGCAGCCGTGCCGGCCCGGCCGATCGACCTGCGCACGGCAACCATCTCGATCATCGGCTTCTGGCTGTTCTATTTCGCCATCGTCACGCTGCGCGCGGCGGTGATGGGTTTCGAGGGCCAGTTCGACATGGTCGGGCGCCGCCTCGTCGTCGCGCTGGTCGGCACGGTGCTCACCTTCGGCCTCTATGCGGCGCTACGCCCGTTCGCCGGCCAGTCCCTGCCGCGCAAGGTGGCGGCGGCCGCGCTGCTCACCGTCCCGTTCGCCACCCTGTTCGCGACGTTCAACTGGGCGGCCTTCTACGCGCTCGACCCGATGAAGCCGGCCGCGGCCACGCGGCAGAAGGACGGCGCCGCCTCCAATGGCCAGTCCCGCTGGGGCGAGGAAGCGGAGATGATGATGCAGCCGCACGTCGTCATCGCCGATGGCGCGGTGACCTGGTATTTCTTCTTTGCCGCCTGGGCCGCGCTGCACATCGCGCTCGGCTATGCCCAGGATGTCCGCCTTGCCGAGCGGCGGGCCGCGGCGTTCCGCGCGGCCGCGCGCGACGCCGAGCTGCGCGCGCTGCGCTATCAGGTGAACCCGCACTTCCTGTTCAACACTCTGAACTCGCTGTCGACCCTGGTGATGCGCAATCGCCCGGAAGAGGCCGAGCGCATGATCCTCAACCTCTCCACCTTCTTCCGCACCTCGCTGACCGCCGACGCCGCCGACGATCTCGCCCTTGACGAGGAAATCCGCCTCCAGCGTCTCTATCTCGATATCGAAGCGGTGCGTTTCCCCGACCGCCTGCGCATCGCCATCGACGTGCCCCCGGCCCTGGCCGACGCCTGCATCCCCGGCCTGCTGCTCCAGCCGGTGGTCGAAAACGCCATCAAGCATGGCGTCAGCCGCGCGACGCGGCCAGTCACGCTGTCGATCCGCGCCACCTCGGTGCTGCCCGGCAGGCTCACCATCACCGTCAGCGACGACGGCCCCGCCACCGGCAATGCCGACACCATCGCGGCGCCTTTCGATCACGCCGTCGAAAGCACCGGCACCGGGCTCAGGAACGTGCGCGCCCGCCTCGCCGCCCGCTTCGGTGACGATGCCGGCATCCACTGGGGGCCGTTGCCGGTGGAAGGCTTTGCGGTGACCATCGAACTGCCGCTGGTGCACCATGGCTGCTGAGCGCCTGCGCACCCTCGTCGTCGATGACGAGCCGCTGGCGATCGAGCGCATGCAGATCCTCTGCGCGCGCCTGCCCGCGATCGATCTTGTCGGCACGGCGAGCGACGGCGATTCGGCGCTGCGCCTCGCTCGCTCACTGGCGCCCGATCTGCTGTTGCTCGACATCGCGATGCCGGGGCTGGATGGGCTCGACGTCGCCCGCGCCCTTGAAGGGGCGGCGCGGCCGCCGGCGGTGATCTTTGTCACCGCCTTCGATCAGTTCGCGGTGTCCGCCTTCGATGTCGCAGCGGTCGATTACCTGCTGAAGCCGGTGGCGGCCGATCGCCTGGCGCGCGCGGTCGATCGCGTCACCGCGAGGCTGGCCGATCCGCCGGAACGGGCGGCCTCCGATTACGCTCAGGAATTCTGGGTGCCGTGGCGCGCCGAGATGGTGCGCATCGCCGCCGCCGATATCGACCGGATCGAGGCGGAGCGCGATTATATGCGCCTGCACGTCGGCGCGCGCTCCTTCCTCCTTCATGAGACCATCAGCGAGCTGGAACGCCGGCTCGATCCGGCGCGCTTCATCCGCGTCCATCGCTCGGCGATCGTCCGCCGGGATCTCGTCGCCAGGCTGCTCCACGACGGCCTCGGCACATGGTCGATGGCGCTCGCCGATGGCACCATGCTGCGCATCGGCCGCACCTACCTGCCCAACGTCAAGCAGCTGGCAGGGCGCTAGAAAAAGACCCTCTCCCCCTTGGGAGAGGGTCTGAAGGTGGTTTCCTCACCGGCTGCGACGTGCGCCGGTGAAAGCGACCGCCGCCACCTGCTGCCGCCGTTCCGCGGCGATAACCGCCAGCTCCATCGGCGCCTGCGCCCCGGCGATGGCCGCGATCCGGCACTTCCTGTCCATCGCCCGAACGGCGATGCCCGCGCCGGACCAGCCGCAGCTGCGGTCCGCCGCGCGCCTGATGCGCCGATCGAGCGCGGCGCGGCCGGCGTCGGTGGCGAGGTTGAGATCATGATAGCTGACCGCGACCGGACTGCTCTGGCGCGGGGCGGCATCGGCCTGGCCGACGAAGGCGGTGACTGTCGTCGAGATGGCGAGGATAAGGGTCGTGACACGCATCGGCTTGCTCCTTCCCTGAAATATGGGCGGTTGCGGCGGCAGGCCCGAACGGCTGGCCGCCCGCAATTCCCGCATAGGCCGGGAGCAGCCGCCGCGCCTGCGCGCGTCGACCGGGCAGCGGCTGGCGTCGCCCGACGGCATGGCGCGCCGACGAACCATCCACCCGTAGCGACGAACGCCTTCAGCCGCGCGTCACCGTCACCGTCTGCTGGTTGAGCTGCGCCTGTCCGAAGATGGTCATGAAGCTGATGTCGGTGGCGTCCCGCCCGACGCAGATGCGCCCCAGCCCGTCCGCCTGCGACTGGCCGGTGGCGTCGACCAGCCGCCAGCCATCGGCCAGCCACACCTCCACCACCGCATGGAAATCCGGCGGATCGACGCCCAGCCCATAGGCCGACACCGCCCGCGCCGGCAGGCCGCCCGCCCGCGCGAAGGCGGTCAGCAGATGGGCGAAATCGCGGCACACGCCCTGCCGGCTGATGAAGGTGTCGGCGGCGGTGGTCGTGCCGTCGCTGGTGCCGGGGCGGTAATCGACATGCTCGCCGATCCACGCCGCCATCGCCAGCACCAGATCGCCGCCCTCCAGCCCGGGGAATTCCCGGGCGACGAAAGCCGCAAAGCGGTCCGCCTCGCAATAGCGGCTCGGCCACAGATAGGGCACGACCAGCGCCGGCAGCGCCCGCCGCGACGCCGCGGGCAGGCCGGCGATCGGGTCGGTCGCCCGCTCCACCTCGACCGTGGCGGTATAGGTCGCCAGGAAACGCCCTTCCGCTTCGAGCCAGGTGCGCCGGCCGATGCTCTCCTCGCCCGGTACCGGCAGCAGCGGCCCGTTGGCGCCGTCTACCACCAGCAGATCCTCGACGATGCGCTGGTCCGCCATCGGCGCCACCTCCAGCGCCAGCAGCACGTCTGCGGCCTCGGCGAAATAATAGTCCAGCTCGGCACGAATGTTCAGCCGCATGGCCTGCCCTCCTTCCAGCATCCTGTGTCGGAACGCGCGAACCCGCTTCGTGACGCTATCGGCCGTACCGTGCCGCTCAGCCCTGTTCCAGCCGCACCAGCGTGGCACACAGCGCGTCGGCGCCGCGCCGGTCGGCGCCGAACGGAATGACGCTGGTATAGGTCATGCCGTTGCGCTCCAGCTGATAGCGGATTTCGAGGAAGGCGGTTTCCTGCATATGCGTGACGGAGCGGGATTTGCCGCCGAAGGTATAGCCGCCGAACAGCCCGCCGCGCGATGCCCCGCCCAGCGTGAAGCGGCCGCCATGTTTGGTGTTGGTGATCTGCACCGCCTCGCGCTCGACGCTGATATGGGCAAGCTGCGAGGGGCGGAGCCAAAGCTCCTCATAATTGGTCGAGCGATCGACGATCACGAGATCGCCCGCCTGCGTCACCGCCAGCGCGCCGGGCGCGCCTTCCCACCAGCAGCGCCATTGCGACACGGAAGCCGGGATCGCGCGCACGCCCTCGGCCAGCTGGTTCGCCACCGCCTTGTACCGCGTCGTACGGATCGGCGAGAGGATGAAGCGCGTCACGCCCTTGGCGACGAAGCCGGCGATGATCAGCATGATCACGCCGATCGTGATCGCGCTGCTGACGCGCAGATGCGCCAGCTCCGACAGCACCGGCAAACCGACCAGCACGAGCACGACCAGGCCGGGCACGACCTGCATCATCTTCTCGGTCTTCTGGACGCAGTCCAGCGCCTCGGGATAGGCCTTGGGTGACGCGGGCACGGCCGCGACGGGATCGCTCATCGGTGGTGTTCTCCGTCCCCCCGGCGGTGAGCACCATCCGATATGAACGGAATGGCGGCATCTTGCCAAGTCCGTTCCGATCGCCTGCCCCCTCATGGCACAGGGGCTTTTCGCGGGGGCACGCGCACCCCATCTCCCCTTCTCGATTCCCGCTTGCCCATACCGAACAAATAGGAAACAAAGCCGGTCATGCTGACCCACATCTCCGTCCGCGGCGCGCGCGAGCATAATCTCAAGGGCGTCGACCTCGATCTGCCGAGGGACAAGCTGATCGTCATCACGGGCCTGTCCGGCTCCGGCAAATCCAGCCTCGCCTTCGACACCATCTATGCCGAGGGTCAGCGCCGTTACGTCGAGTCGCTGTCGGCCTATGCGCGCCAGTTCCTGGAGCTGATGCAGAAGCCCGACGTCGATCATATCGAGGGCCTGTCGCCGGCCATTTCGATCGAGCAGAAGACGACGTCGCGCAATCCCCGCTCCACCGTCGCCACGGTGACGGAGATTTACGATTATATGCGCCTGCTCTGGGCGCGCGTCGGCATCCCCTATTCGCCGGTCACCGGCGAGCCAATCTCGGCGCAGACCGTCAGCCAGATGGTCGACCGGGTGATGCAGCTTCCCGAGGGCACCCGCTTCCTGCTGCTCGCGCCCGTCGTGCGCGGCCGCAAGGGCGAGTATCGCAAGGAGCTGGCCGAGTGGCAGAAGCAGGGCTTCAGCCGCGTCCGCATCGACGGCGAGGTATACGAGATCGAGGCCGCTCCCGCCCTCGACAAAAAGTATAAGCACGACATCGAGGTGGTGGTCGATCGCCTCGTCGTGCGCGAGGGCCAGGAAACAAGGCTCGCCCAGTCCTTCGAGACGGCGCTGAAGCTGGCCGAGGGCCTCGCCTATGTCGATCTCGTCGACGCCACCGTCCCCGGCCGCGAGGCCCAGGCCAAGGGCGCCAGCAAGAAGGGTGCCGCCAAGGGCTCGGCCGCGGCCGGCGTCGGCTCGGTGCCGGGCAACCGCATCACCTTCTCCGAGAAGTTCGCCTGCCCCGTCTCCGGCTTCACCATTCCCGAGATCGAGCCGCGCCTCTTCTCGTTCAACGCGCCGCAGGGCGCCTGCCCGGCGTGCGACGGCCTCGGCGAGAAGCTTTATTTCGACCCCGAGCTGGTCGTCCCCAACGAGCATCTCTCGCTCAAGAAGGGCGCCGTCGTCCCCTGGGCCAAGTCGAACCCGCCATCGCCTTATTACATGCAGGTGCTGGCCAGCCTCGCCCGCCATTACGACTTCTCGCTCGACACGCCGTGGAGCGATCTCGCCCCCGAGCATCAGAACGCCATCCTCCACGGCACCAAGGGCGCGGCGATCACGCTGCGCTTCATCGACGGCCGCAAATCCTACGAGGTGAAGAAGGCGTTCGAGGGCGTCATCGGCAATCTCGAACGCCGCATGCTCCAGACCGAGAGTGCCTGGATGAAGGACGAGCTGTCCAAATACCAGTCCTCCGCGCCCTGCGAGGTGTGCGACGGGGCGCGCCTCAAGCCCGAAGCGCTGGCGGTGAAGATCGCGGGCGAAGACATCTCGATGAGCACGCGCCGCGCCGTCGGCCCGGCGCTGGCCTTCTTCCGCTCGCTCCCCGAAAAGCTTACCGACCAGCAGCGCCAGATCGCCGAGCGCATCCTCAAGGAAATCGTCGAGCGCTTGGGCTTCCTCGACAATGTCGGGCTCGATTATCTCAACCTCGATCGCACCTCCGGCACCCTGTCCGGCGGCGAGAGCCAGCGCATCCGCCTCGCCAGCCAGATCGGCTCAGGGCTGTCGGGCGTGCTCTACGTCCTCGACGAGCCATCGATCGGCCTCCACCAGCGCGACAATGACCGCCTGCTCGAGACGCTGCGCCGCCTGCGCGACCTCGGCAACACGGTGATCGTCGTCGAGCATGACGAGGACGCCATCCGCACCGCCGACCATATCGTCGACATGGGGCCGGGCGCGGGCGTGCATGGCGGCGCCGTCGTCGCCGAGGGCAGCCTTGCCGACATCCTCGCCAACCCCGCCAGCCTCACCGGCGACTATCTCTCCGGCCGCCGCGCCGTCGAGGTGCCGGCCAAGCGCCGCAAGGGCACTGGCAAGAAGCTGACCGTGCGCGGCGCCACCGCCAACAACCTCAAGGACGTCACCGCCTCGATCCCGCTTGGCACCTTCACCTGCGTCACCGGCGTGTCGGGCTCGGGCAAGTCGACCTTCACCATCGACACGCTGTTCGCATCCGCCGCGCGCCAGCTCAACGGCGCGCGCGTCATCGCCGGCCGGCATGAGAAGGTCGAGGGGCTCCAGCATCTCGACAAGGTGATCGACATCGATCAGTCGCCGATCGGCCGCACGCCGCGCTCCAACCCGGCCACCTATACCGGGGCTTTCACCCAGATCCGCGACTGGTTCGCCGGTCTGCCGGAGGCGCAGGCGCGCGGCTACAAGCCCGGCCGGTTCAGCTTCAACGTCAAGGGCGGCCGCTGCGAGGCGTGCCAGGGCGACGGCGTGCTCAAGATCGAGATGCACTTCCTGCCCGACGTCTACGTCACCTGCGACGTCTGCCACGGCAAACGCTACAATCGCGAGACCTTGGAAGTCACCTTCAAGGGCAAGTCGATCGCCGACGTGCTCGACATGACGGTGGAAGACGCCGCCGAATTCTTCAAGGCGGTGCCCGGCATCCGCGACAAGATGCTGATGCTGGTCGAGGTGGGCCTCGGCTACGTCAAGGTCGGCCAGCAGGCGACGACGCTGTCAGGCGGCGAGGCCCAGCGCGTCAAGCTCGCCAAGGAGCTGTCGCGCCGCGCCACCGGCAACACGCTCTATATCCTGGACGAGCCGACCACCGGCCTTCATTTCGAGGATGTCCGGAAATTGCTGGAGGTGCTCCACGCGCTGGTCGAGCAGGGCAATTCGGTGGTGGTGATCGAGCACAACCTTGAGGTCATCAAGACCGCCGACTGGATCATCGACCTCGGACCGGAAGGCGGCGACAAGGGCGGCGAGATCGTCGCCGCCGGCACGCCGGAACAGGTGGTCAAGGAGAAGCGGAGCTATACGGGGCGGTATCTGAAGCCGCTGCTGGGGGTGAAGAGCGCGGTGAGGGTGGCGGCGGAGTAAGACCTGGCGGGAGCCAATCCGCCGACGATCGAAGGCTCCGCGTCCCGACCATTCAGCCGATCCCCCGGAACACCGGCGACTCTCCGACAAGGAGACATCGCGGACGGTGTCGGGAAACAATCAACGCGCCGATATTGCGATAAAGGATGGGGGCCAGCGCGATCTCCGGTTGCGCGTCACGCCTTCGTACAGGCGGCCACATTCCGTCGCACCGGTGTCGCCGGCCCATGCTAGGCTGGCCCTTCCACACCAGAAGGAGGCTCATCGTCATGACCACGCGCACCGCTACCGCCCGCTACGAAGGCATGGGCAAGGACGGCAAGGGCCATATCTCCAGCCAGTCGGGCGTGCTGTCCGATACGGTCTACGGCTTCGGCACGCGCTTCGGCGACGAGCCCGGCACCAATCCGGAAGAGCTGATCGCGGCAGCCCATGCCGGCTGCTTCACCATGGCGCTGTCCTTTGCGCTCGCCAAGGAAGGCTTCACCGAGGGCACGCTGGAGACCAGGGCGAAGGTGACGCTGGAGCAGGACGGCGCCGGCTTCACCATCACCCGCTCGGACCTGGAACTGAACGCCTCCGTGCCCGGCATCGACGCCGATCGCTTCGCCGAGATCGCCGCCGAGGCCAAGGCCGGCTGTCCGGTGTCGAAGCTCCTCAAGGCGGAGATCAGCCTGACCCACCACCTGTCGTGACGCAAAGCAACTCATACTGAACCCGGGCGGCGCCGGCTCGCGCCAAGGAAGAACGACCGGCGCCCGTCACCCAGTCCGACCATGGCAGGGCCGGGCGAAGGAAAGGTAAACAAGGCGGGCTGAAATCAATGTGCGTGGCGATATTTTTGCGACGCAGCACCGGCTTGCCGGGGACTCGTCGATGCGCGACCCTCTGAAGAGCGAGGGCGGGGCGCGGCAACTGCGGACGCGCTGTTTGCGGTGATAGCGCCTCGCAGCGCAAAGGCGGCAGTAGCGGCGGCAGAGGCGAAAGCGGCTGAGGCGCGGCGCAGTAACGGCGCATCGGTGAGCCCCACCATCTCCAACGTAAATGGGGGCCGGTCCCGAAGGATCGGCCCCCACTGCGCCGAGCGAGGCTCAGCGCTGCTCCCGGACGGGAGCGTGCATCGCCTGCTCAGGCGTCGCTGCATCGCGCATGGCCTCGCGGCCTCGTGCTGGTCAGCGGCCCTTCCTGGGGCGCCGGTGCTGGTCCGGCTTGCGCCATTCCGGCTACCCGGCGCCTCTTCCGGCGCCCAGTTCGCCGCGATGATCGGTGCTTGCGCTCCAACATCGCCGAGAACCGGCTTCTGATCAGGATTTCATCCCTGTTTCCAGAGGCTTATCCGTCTCATCCACATCCAGATGGTCACGCCGGAGGCCGAGTCGCGCCAAGCGGAAAATGAGGTGTCGCGCCTGTGGATAACGGGGATATCGGGGATACTCGCGATGCGGGATCAGTCGCCGACCTGCTCCTGCAGCGCCTGCGCCGTCCGGCGCGGCACGGCAAAGGCAACGCGCTGGCCGTCCATGGTGCCGCTGACGCGGGCCCCGGTGACGGTGAAGGCGAACGGCGTGCGGCTGAACGCCTCTTCGCCCGAAAGCGTCACCGTGCCGTCGGCGTTGCGGGTTGCGGTGTAGTGAAACACATGGGTACCGTCGCGCACAGTGTGCACGGGAGCCGCGAGGGCGGTGCCGGCGGAAACCAGGGCGATGGCGGCGATCAGGAAGCGCATGGCAATCTCCATTCAAGGATGATGAGGCATGCTTTTCAGGTCTGTTCTGTTCTGGGATCGAGTATTTGTTTTGCGTTGCAGCATCGCAATCGCAAAAAATGTCGCGGCGGTTGCAGGCTGCGCAACCGTGCGGCGTTGACCGGGCCTTTTCCGGCGGTATCGTCCGGCCATGCTTCAAGCGGCACCCGATCCGGCCAACATCGCCCACACCATCCAGCTGGCGGTGGCGCCCTTGTTCATGCTCGCCGGGATCGGCAGCTTCCTCAATGTGCTGGCCGGCCGGCTGGTCCGCTCGGTCGATCGGGCGCGGGCGATCGAGGAGGTATTCTCCAACCTCGCCGGCGAGGAACGCGGGCGCGCGGTGTGGGAATTGAAGGTCATCGACCGGCGGATGAAGATGGCCAACTGGTCGGTCATCTGCTGCACGGCGTCGGGGGCGATGCTCGGCCTGACGGTCGCCGCGCTGTTCGTGGCCCAGGTCGCCGGGGCAGGCTTCGGCACGGTGCTGGCGCTGTGTTTCGTGCTGTCGATGCTGCTGTTCGTAGCCGGGCTGATCCTGTTCCTGTTCGAAGTGCGGCTCGCCATCCACATGACGGAGATCCGCACCGAGCAGCTGGAGCGCCAGGGCGCGGCGAATCGCTGGCTGCTCGGCCGCCGCCAATGAAAAAGGCCGCCGGGGCTTTCACCCCGGCGACCCTCTTACATGGTCAGCGGCCGGAGGTTCCGGCCCGGAAGAATTAGGGCTGCGGACTAGCGCGCCATCTCCCGAACGGACCGAACCGACCTCTCGGCTGAACCATGAGACATCGGATCACCTCCTTTCGCATTGTTAACGACACCACCAATGTGAGTCGCCGGGGCCGATAGAACAAGACTTGAACTTGATTTTTTTCCCTGTCAGAATCAGCAGCCTTGTGCGTGCGCCGCGGCTCCCGCTTCACCGCGCAGCGTTCAATGCCGTTTGAAATATTGCACGTCGCGCTCATGACGCTGGGCGGCTTCCTTGGTGTCGAAGGTGCCGAGATTGCGGCGCTTACCGGTCTTCTCATCCTTCTTGCGCGAATAGAGGCGATAGTCGCCGGATTTCAGCTTGCGGATCATGGCGGCGGCTCCTTTTCCTGCCGCTTCTTCAACGCTTCGCCAGCACGCAATTATCCCCGGCAATCCTCGATCACCCGGGCGACTTCGGCCCAGGCCGGCAGGACGAGGCGCGGGCCGATCCCCTCGACCATGAAGCGGCCGCGGCTGAAGGCGATACGGTCCAGCGCCGGATCGCGTGCCGCCATTCGCCAGCCGACGCCGCCCATCACCGCCCCCGTCGCCACCGGCTGCGTGCCGAACGAGGTCGTCAGCGTCGCGGCAGCCGCCATCGTGACGCCGGGCCGGTAAAGGATCACCTCGCGCCCCGCCACGGCGCACTGGATGACGAACAGCGGCGCGCCGGGATCGGCACCGAAGGCGGCGATCGAGCCGTCCTTGCCCAGCGTGTAGCGCCACGTTCCCGGCGTCAGCGCGACGTCGCGCCAATCCTCGGCTGCGGCGGGCGGCGGCGCCGGGCGGGCGACGGGCGCAGGCGGCGGCGGCTTGGGCGCGGCGTGCGTGACCACTGGCGGCGGCGCCTTGGGGGCGACGCAGCCGGCAACGAGCAACGGCAGGAAGAGGAGAGCGAGGCGACCTGTCACAGCAGGGCTCTTAGCGGCCCCGCATGTTTTTGGCAGCCCTTGCCGTCTTCGCCTTGCCGTAGCGCGTGGTCCGCGTGCCGGGCTTGCCGGAAATGGAGTTCGCCCTGATCGGCGCGCGATGCTCCGCAGACGGCAGGCCGAGTTCGTCCGCCTCCAGCCGGCGGATCTCGTCGCGCAGCCGCCCGGCCTCCTCGAATTCGAGATCGGCGGCAGCGGTGCGCATCCGCTTCTCGAGATCCTCGATATAGGCGCGCAGATTGTGGCCGACCATGTGGCTCACATCCTCGATGCCGGTGTCGACCGTCACCTGATCCTTGGACGCGAGATGGCTGACGATATCGGCGACGCTACGCTTCACCGACTCAGGCGTGATGCCGTGTTCCACATTATAGGCGAGCTGCTTCTCCCGCCGGCGCGAGGTTTCCGCCATGGCGCGATCCATCGAGCCGGTGATGCGATCGGCATAGAGGATGACGCGGCCGTCGATATTGCGCGCGGCCCGGCCGATGGTCTGGATCAGCGAGGTCTCGGAGCGCAGGAAGCCCTCCTTGTCCGCGTCGAGGATCGCGACGAGCCCGCATTCCGGGATGTCCAGCCCCTCGCGCAGCAGGTTGATGCCGACGAGGATGTCATAGACGCCGAGCCGGAGGTCGCGGATCAGCTCGATCCTCTCAAGCGTCTCGACGTCCGAATGCATGTAGCGGACCTTGAGCCCGGCCTCGTGCATATATTCGGTGAGGTCCTCGGCCATGCGCTTGGTCAGCGTGGTGACGAGCGCGCGATAGCCCTGCTTCGCCACCTCCCGGCATTCATGGACGAGATCGTCGACCTGGCTCTCGATCGGACGCACCTCGACCGGCGGATCGATCAGGCCGGTGGGACGGATCACCTGCTCAGCGAAGACCCCGCCGGTCCGCTCCATCTCCCAGCTGCCCGGGGTCGCCGAGACATAGACGGTCTGCGGGCGCATCGCGTCCCATTCGTTGAAGCGCAGCGGCCGGTTGTCGATGCAGCTCGGCAGGCGGAAGCCATATTCGGCGAGCGTGATCTTTCGCCGATGGTCGCCACGCGCCATGCCGCCGATCTGCGGCACGGTCTGGTGGCTCTCGTCGACGAACAGCAGCGCGTTCTCCGGCAGATATTCGAACAGGGTCGGCGGCGGCTCGCCGGGCAGGCGGCCGGTAAGGAAGCGGCTGTAATTCTCGATGCCGGCGCAGCTGCCGGTGGCGGCGATCATCTCCAGGTCGAAATTGGTGCGCTGCTCCAGCCGCTGGGCCTCGAGCAGCTTGCCCTCGGCCTGCAATTCCTTGAGCCGCTCGGTCAGCTCGTGCCGGATCGCCTCGGTCGCCTGCTTCAGCGTCGGGCCGGGCGTGACATAGTGGGAGTTGGCGTAGATGCGGACGTGATCGAGGCTCGCCACCTTCTTGCCGGTGAGCGGATCGAACTCGATGATCTCCTCGATGTCGTCCCCGAAGAACACGACGCGCCACGCCGAATCCTCATAGTGGGACGGGAAAATCTCCAGATTGTCGCCACGTACGCGAAAATTGCCGCGACCGAAGGCGGCATCGTTGCGCTTGTACTGGAGCGCGACGAGCTTGCGCACGATCTCCCGCTGGTCGACCGTCTGGCCCTTCTTCAGGTCGAAGATCATCGCCGAATAGGTTTCGACCGAGCCGATACCGTAAAGGCACGACACCGAGGCGACGATCAGCACGTCGTCCCGCTCGAGGAGCGAGCGCGTCGCCGAATGGCGCATGCGGTCGATCGCCTCGTTGATCGAGCTTTCCTTCTCGATATAGGTATCGGTGCGCGGCACATAGGCTTCGGGCTGGTAATAGTCGTAATAGCTGACGAAGAACTCCACCGCATTGTCCGGGAAGAAGCTCTTGAACTCGCCGTAAAGCTGGGCGGCGAGGATCTTGTTCGGCGCGAGCACCAGCGCCGGGCGCTGCAGCTGCTCGACCACCTTGGCCATGGTAAAGGTCTTGCCCGAGCCGGTGACGCCGAGCAGCACCTGATCGCGCTCGCCCTGCCCGGCCTGCGCGACGAGTTCCGCGATGGCGGTGGGCTGGTCGCCGGAGGGGGAGTATTCGGAGACCAGCTTGAACGGCTTGCCGCCTTCGGCCTTGTCCGGCCGCTGCGGCCGGTGGGGGACGAAGGTCTGGCCCGTCTCGGGCTCGTCGAGCGTGGTGCGAATCTGGATTGCCATTGATCGGGATATGGGAAACCGTCCGCCCCGCTGCAATCACCGGGGGGAGAGTTCGCAAATGCGCCTCATGCTGCCCGCGATGATTCTGCTCGCGCCCACGCTCGCCGCCGCCCAGCAGGCGATCCAGCCCGGCCTGTGGGAGGTGACGAGCACCGTGACCGATGTGGAATTGCCCACCAGCGCGGGCAGCTTCACGCCGACCGCCTACAACGTCAGCGGCATGATGAAGGTGTCCGGCGCGCAGGCGATGACGATGAAATTCACCGGCACGGACAAGCTGGTCGGCCCCTGTAAATAGGGCGGCCGAACCGCCCGCCCTGATCGGCCTGATCAAATCCCGGGGCATGACGGTGGCGGGCGGCGCGGGCGGTCGCGCATCATGTCGAAAGCGGTTCAGCATCGCCGGGGAAGCCTCTAAGGGCGGCGGAATGGAACCCTCCCCCTCGCCTGCCCGGCGCGCTTATGTGCTGGGGCTGTTCACGCTGATCTATGCGTTCAATTTCATCGATCGGCAGATCGTGTCGATCCTCGCCCCGGAGCTGAAGGCCGCGCTCGGCCTTGCCGACGCGCAGATCGGGCTGTTGTTCGGCACCGCCTTCGCGCTGTTCTACGCGCTGTTCGGGCTATCGCTGGCGCGGCTGGCCGACGGGTGGAACCGGGTGCGGACGCTCGGCCTGGGCCTCGCTCTCTGGTCGGGGATGACGATGCTGTCCGGCCTCGCCGGCAATTTCGCCCAGCTCGGGCTGGCGCGCATCGGCGTCGGCATCGGTGAGGCGGCGGCGTCGCCAGCGGCGATGTCGGTGCTGCAGGATTATTTCCCCAGGCGGCAGCGCGCGACCGTACTCGCCATCTATTCGAGCGGCATCTACTTGGGCATGGGCGCGTCGCTGATGCTCGGCGGGCGGATCGTCGCCTGGTGGCAGGCGCGCTGGCCGGAGGCGCCGCCCTTTGGCCTTGCCGCGTGGCAGGCGACCTATCTGCTGGTCGGCGCCCCGGGCTTGCTGCTGGCGCTGCTCTGCTGGGCGACAGTGCGCGAGCCGGTGCGCGGGGCCATCGACGGGGAGCCGCAGCCCGGCGACGCCGAGCCGTTCCGCGCCGCGCTCGGCGTGGCGGCGACCTTGATGCCGCCGTTCAGCCTGCTCGGGCTCCGCGGACCGCGGCTGGCACGCAACCTGACGCTGCTGCTCCTGTGCGCGGTGGGGGCGTGGGCGGTGACGGCGGTGACGGACGGCCTGCTTTCCCCCGCGCGGCGGCCGGCGGTGGCGTACCTCGCCGGCATCGCCATCACCACCAACCTCATCCAGTGGAGCGCCATCGCGCTCGGCCTCTACGCCTCGCTGAGCTGGATCGCCGCGCTCCGCCACCACGATCCGCAAGCGACGGCGCTGATCCTGTGCAACAAGGCCTTCCTGGCGCTGGCGGTCGGCGGGGGCGTGCTCAGCCTGGGAAGCTACGGGCTGTCGGCGTTCCTCATGCTCTACGCCACCCGTTATCTCGGCGCCGGGCCGGCGGACGGGCTGGTACTGGGGGCGATCTCCGCGGTGGCGGGCGGCTGCGGCACGGCGCTCGGCGGCGTCATCGCTGATGCCGCGCACCGGCGCCATGCCGGCGGACGGGTGTTCGTGGCGTGCGCGGCGGTGATGCTGTCGACGCTGTGCCTTGCCGTGCAATATACCAGCCACAGCTGGGCCGTGTTCCTGACCGCGCACGGCCTCGCCACGCTGTTCCTGACGATGTGGCTGGGACCCGTCTTCGCCACCGCGCAGGACCTCGTCAGTCCGCGCATCCGGGGCCTGGGCGTGGCGGTGCAGTTCCTCGCCATCAACCTGATCGGGCTCGGCCTCGGCCCCTATTGGGTGGGGCTGGCCAGCGACGTGACCGGATCGCTGCGCGTGGCGATGCTTTCGGTGCTGGCGCTGGCGCCGGTGGTCCTGGCGCTGTTCCTCTCCGCGGTCAGAAGCCTTCCGGCAGGCAGGCCGGGCCGATGAGTTCCTCATAGCGGGCGATGGCGTAGCGATCGGTCATTCCGGCGATGAAATCGGCGATGTGGCGGCCGGCGCTCTCCGCGTCGGCGGGCATCGACGCCCGCCACGCTTGCGGCAGGCGGGCGGGATCGTCGCGATAGGCGGCGAACAGCCCCGACACCACCCGCGCCGCGGCCGCCGCCACCTCCAGCTGGGGGGGCGAATGATAGAGCTCGTCATACATGAAGCGCTTGAAGGCGCGCTCTTCGGCGGCCATCGGCGCCGAGAAGCCGATCAGCGGCCGGCCCGCCTCCCGCACCGCGTCGGCGGAGTTGATGCCGGCCTCGACGATGCGGCGGCGGCTTTCGGCGATGACGTCGTTGACCATCGCGCCGATCTGGTCGCGGATCAGCTCGCGCAGGCGGCGCGCCTCGGCGACGTCGGCGAGGCGCGCGCAGACCTCGGCCCAGCCGTGCGAGACCAGCGGCTGGACGAGCAGCCGGTCGAGCGGCAGGATGCCGGCGCGCAGGCCGTCGTCGATATCGTGATTGTCATAGGCGATGTCGTCGGCGATGGCGGCCACCTGCGCCTCCAGCGACGGCCAGCGATCCAGCTCCAGGGGATAATCGGCATCGACCTCGGCCAGCGCCCAGGGGGGATTGGCGACGGGGCCGTTATGCTTGGCCAGCCCCTCCAGCATCTCCCAGCTGAGATTGAGGCCGTCCCAATAGGGGTAGACCGACTCCAGCCGGGTCAGGATGCGCAGCGTATGGGCATTGTGATCGAATCCGCCTGTGGCCGCCGCCGCCGCCTTCAGCGCATCCTCCCCGGCATGGCCGAAGGGCGGGTGGCCGAGATCGTGGGCGAGGCACAATGCCTCGGTCAGGTCCTCGTTGAGGCGGAGGGCGCGCGCGATGGTGCGGCCGATCTGCGCCACTTCCAGCGAATGGGTGAGGCGGACGCGGAAATGATCGCCGTCCGGCGCGACGAACATCTGCGTCTTGTGGCGCAGGCGGCGGAAGGCGATCGAATGCACGATGCGATCGCGATCGCGCTGAAAGGCATCGCGTGGGCCACGGGCGCCGGATTGTTCGGCATGGCGGCGACCGCGGCTCCGCGCCGGATCGCTGGCGTAGGAAGCGAGGCCGCTCACTTCTTTTTCTTCTTCGGCGCCGCTTTCTTGCTGGTGGTGGTGGCGGCCTTCTTCTTGGGGGCCGCCTTCTTCTTCGTCGCAGCACTCTTCTTGGATGTGGTCGATTTACGCGACGTGGCTTTTTTGGAGGACGCCGTCTTGCGGCCGGAGCTTGCCTTGCGGCCGGGCTCGGCCGGCGCCTTCACCTGGATCTTGGCACCGGCGAGGGTGGTGATCTCCTCGCCCTTCCTGCTGGTGAACATGAAGCTGCCGGCGACCTTGTTGACGACGGCGCGCGCCTCCTTCTCCGACGTGAACGGGCCGACGAGCAGGCGGTTGGTGGCCCCGGCGCGGGCCAGCGCCGGGGTGCGATTGCGCAGGGCGGAGGCGTTCTTCCCCTTCACCGCCGACCACGCCTTCGGCATGGCGCCACGGTTGGCGCCGCTCGCCACCTGCACCCAGATGCGCGACGGATTGGGCTCGACCTTGCGAGCCTTGGCCTCGGCGGCCTCGCGCTGCTTCTCGGCGCGCTCCTCGGCCTCGACGCGCGCTGCCTCGGCGCTTTCGCGGGCGGCGCGCTCGGTAAGCGGCGGCGGTATCGGCGGGGCATTATCGTCCGCCGCCTTGTTACGCAGCATCGTCGCCGCGGCGGCGCGTGCGCGGCGCGAATTGGCCGGCGCCGTTTCCGGCCGATAGGTGGCGGCGGGCGCCGAGGCGCCGAGCCCGGCGAGCTCGGCGGCGGTGTAGCTGGTGCCGTCCGACGGCATCTCGCCGAAATGGACGGCGTGCGCCTTGCCCGCCGCATCGAGCGCGCCAAGCCGCGCGAAGAAGGGCTGCATCGCGGCGGCCTGCGCCGGCATCATCACCGAGGAGGCAATGGCGCTGGCACCGGGCACGTCCCCCGTCATTGCCAGCACGAAGGCGCGCGCGCGCCACGCCGCCGCGTCGTTCTTGTAGAGCAACGGAGTGAGCATCTGCACCGCTGCCGCGCGATCCCCGGCGATGCCGAGCGACAGCGCCAGGCGACGGGTTGTCTCCGCATCGCTGCCGGCGGCGAGGGCGAGGCGATAATCCTTCTGCGCGCGCTTGGGTTCGCCGCGCAGATCCCAGGCAAGCCCACGGTCGCTGGCGATCTGCGCCTCCGGCACGCCGAGATCGACGGCAGTGTCGAACAGACGCTGCGCCTCGCGCGGCTTGTCCATGCGCAACAGCGCCGTGGCGAGGCCGGCCTTGATCGACCCGGTCTTGGGCGAAAGGCTGTCGGCGCGGGCGAAGAAGCCGACCGCGGCATTGGCGTCGCCGACATCGAGCGCGGCATGGCCCGCGCCGATCAGCGCGCCGACATCCCGCGGCGAATTCGACAGGGTGCGCAGATATCCGGCCAGCCGATCGGCGGGATCGCCCGCGGAATCGAAACGCATCTTCGCGAATGGATCGGCGGCGGGCGGTTGGGCGACAGCCGGCGCAGTGAGCCCGGCGCCGAGCGACAGGAAGAGAATGGCTTGGCGGATCATGGCGTCCAATGGCTATGGTCGCCGGAGCTGAACGCAGCCAGAAGGGCCGCGGCCGCCTGCGCCGAACCGTGTCGGCGCAAGGACGAGCCGCCGGCCGTTACTGGTTATTCTGCTGGCTGAGGAAACCCGGCAGATCGAGCGGGGTACCGGCACGCGCGCCGGGCTGCTCGTCGACCTGCGCCTTGGCGGCGCCGCGGGCGATTTTCGACATCCGCTCGAACAGGGTATCGCCCTCGCGCGGGGCGGCGCGGGTGGCGCGCGGGCCTTCGGCGGCGGCCTCCTCATTCAGCCAGCGACGGGTGGCGCCGCCTTCGGTCTCGGCGGCCGCGACCGGAGCGGGCGCGGGCTGCGGGGCCGCCGGCGGCAGGACGCTGTCGGCGCCGAGCACCAGCTCATCCTCGTCCTCCTCGACGCGGGCGGCAGGCTCCGGCGCGGCGGCGGCCTCGGCGACCGGCGGCGCGACCGGGGCCGTGGCCTGCGGGGCGGCGGGGGCGGCCGGGGGTGCGGACGGGCTGTCGGTGCGTGCGCGCGAGGCCGGCGGGAAAGCGAATACCTTGGCCGGCTCGGCCATCGCCGCCGGGTCGGCCTCGATGCCGGTCGCGACGACGGAGACGCGAATCTTGCCTTCCAGATCGTTGTTGAACGCCGAGCCCCAGATGATGTTGGCGTCCGGGTCGACCAGTTCCTTGATGTGGCTGGCGGCCTCGTCGACCTCCATCAGGCGCATATCCTCGCCGCCGGTAATCGACACGATGACGCCCTTGGCGCCCTTCATGCTGACGCCGTCGAGCAGCGGGTTGGCGATCGCCTTCTCGGCGGCCTCGATGGCGCGATTGTCGCCCTCGGCCTCGCCGGTGCCCATCATCGCCTTGCCCATCTCGCTCATCACCGAGCGGACGTCGGCGAAATCGAGGTTGATGAGGCCGGGCATGACCATCAGGTCGGTGATGCCGCGCACGCCCTGCTGCAGCACCTCATCCGCCATCGCGAACGCTTCCTTGAAGGTGGTCGACGGGTTGGCGATCAGGAACAGATTCTGGTTGGGGATGACGATCAGCGTGTCGACATGCTTCTGCAGCTCCTCGATGCCGGCATCCGCCGCCTTCATGCGGCGATTGCCCTCGAAGCTGAACGGCTTGGTGACGACGCCCACCGTCAATATCCCGCGATCGCGCGCCGCCTTGGCGATGACCGGCGCCGCGCCGGTGCCGGTGCCGCCGCCCATGCCGGCGGCGATGAAGCACATATGGGCGCCGTCCAGCGCCTTCTCCACCTGCTCCAGCGTTTCCTCGGCGGCGGCGCGGCCAATCTCCGGACGGGAGCCGGCGCCGAGACCCTGGGTGATGCGCAGGCCGAGCTGGATGCGGCGTTCCGCCGCCGAGGCGTTGAGCGCCTGGGCGTCCGTGTTGGCGACGATGAAATCGACACCCTGGACCGCGGAATGGATCATGTTGGCGATGGCGTTGCCGCCCGCGCCGCCGACGCCGATCACGCTGATCCGCGGACGCAGCTCGTCGACTTCCGGACGGACGAACTCGATGCTCATGCGCTCACTCCCAAATCCCGTTCCGAAAAGCTTCGGGTTTCCCAACTTGACTATGAATCAGGTGATTCGGGTACGCCAACCCAAAATCACTTTCGCCCCCAGTTTTCTTCAATAACCGGAGCGAAAGGCGGCGATCAGCCGCCCCATCAGCCCGCCACCGCTCGCCCTCACCACCGTCTGCGGCCCGAGGGTGAGGTCCCGCAGGTCGGTGGCATCCGATGCGGCATAGCGCACCAGACCGGCCAATGTCGCGAAGGCCGGGCCGGAATGTGCTTCAGGCAGGCCGATCAGACCGCGCGGGCGCCCGATGCGTACGGCGCGGCCGAGCGCGCCCTGCAGATAATCAGCAATGCCCTTCAGTTCCGCGCCGCCCCCGGTGAGCACCACCTGCCGGCCGACCGGGCCGGTGAAGCCGTGGATCTTCAGCACGCGATCGATCTCGGCGGTGAGCTGCTCCAGACGCTGGCGGATGACGGCGATGAGCTGGGCGCGGGTGATACGGTGCGGCTCGCCCTGCGCCTCGTCCTGGCCGGCCATCGGCGCGACCTCGATCATGTCGTGATTGTCGCGCGGGCTGGTCGTCGCCGAGCCGTGGAAGCATTTCATCCGCTCGGCATGGTGGCGCCGCGTCCCGAAGGCGGAGGCGACATCGTCGGTGACGTCGGCGGCGCCGATCGGGATAGTGCTGAGGCCGACCAGGACGCCACCGGCGAACAGCGAGACGTTGGTGACGCCCGCGCCCAGCTCGACCAGCGCGACGCCGAGTTCGCGCTCCTCCTCGGACAGGCAGGTCATGCCGGTGGCGACCGGCGAGGCGACGATCAGCTTGACGTCGAGATGGGCCGAACGCACGCAGGTATCGAGGTTGCGCACCGGCGAGGCATCCGCAGACAGAACGTGGATATCGACCGCCAGTCGATCGGCGTGCAGGCCGAGCGGGTTCTTGACGCCGGTCAGGCCGTCCAGCGTGTAGAGCGTCGGCTGGGCATGGAGAACCATGCGGCCGTCGGGATGAATGGCGCGGCGGCCCTCGGCAAGCAGATCGTCAATGTCCGCCTGTTCGACGCGGTGGCCGCCGAGATCCACCTCGAACTGGGCAATGGCGCTGTCCAGCCCGCCGGCCGAGAAGCCGACCCAGACGTTCTCGATGTTGAGCCCGGCGATGCGCTCGGCCTGCTCCACCGCCTCGCGAATGCCCATCTCGGTCGCGCCCATATCGGCGATATAGCCGCGCGACACGCCCCGGCTCTCGCGCTGGCCGGTGCCGAGCACGGTGAGCTGGCCGGCCTCGTCCACTTCGGCGATCAGCGCCGAGATCTTGGACGACCCGATATCCAGAGCGGTGATGAGGTTGCCGCCATGCGCCTGTGCCACGAAAAGCCCCTTTTCCTCTTATGTTATGTCGCGTCGCGCGGCGCGGTGGCGCCCGGCGGCGGAATTGGCGGTGCCTCGCTGGCGGGCGGCGCGATCGGCGCCGCGACCTTGCCCGGCTCGGCGGCGGTGCGGGCGTAGATCTTGCCCGGCACGCGCATGTCGAAGCGCAGAAAGCCGCGGCCGAGCAGCGATGCGGCCTGATCCATGCGCGCGAACTTGGTGATGGCGGCGTGCGCCTCGGCCTCCCCCTCGGGCAGGGCCAGCGTCTCGCCGGACTGGAAATGGACATCCCAGCGCCGCCCGCCGACCCAGGTCGCCCCGGACCACATCGCCTTCAGCGACGGCGCCGCCTGGATCAGGCGGGTGAGCGCCGCCACCTGCATATTGGCGTCGGGGCCGACGACCAACGGCAGGTCAGGCATGTGATCGAAGCGCACCGGCTCCAGCGGCACGCCGCCGCCGTCGACCAGCATCAGCTTGCCCTGGTTCTGCCAGATCGCCGCCGGGGTGCGCTCGACGATATCGACGAGCAGCGTGTCCGGCAGGCGGCGCGAAACACGTGCATCGGCGATCCAGCCATAGCGCAGCAGCTTCTCGCGGATCGCCGACAGGTCGACCAGCGGCATCGCCATGGTCTCCTGATCCAGCGCCGCGGAATAGACGGTGAGCCGGTCCATATGCTTGAGGCCGGTGATCTCGACCCGCTTCACCACCAGTCCCGCCGCGCCGAGCGCGTCGCCGAGCGCGTGACCGGCCATGGCCGGCACGCCGGCATAGCCGAGGCCGACACCGGCCAGCACCACCGCGCCGACCACCCCCAGCCAGCGCAGGCCGGTTTTCATCTTCTCGACCGGGACGGTGATCGGCAGCGCGGCAGCAGCAGCCGCCGCCCGCGAGGGCCGCGCAGTGGCACCGCGCCGGGGCGGCTGGGTGACCGGCCGCTTGTGGCGGGGCGCCGCCCCGCGCCTGATCGTGGCCTTGTCGCTCAACGCGCCCCCCGATGGTGATCGAGCGCATCGTCCACGATCCGCTGGACGAGCGCCTCGTAGGTCAAGCCGACATGTCTCGCCTGTTCCGGGACGAGGCTCAAGGGGGTCATGCCCGGCTGGGTGTTGACTTCCAGCAGGTAGAGGCCGGCCTCGCCGCGTGCCTCGTCCCAGCGGAAATCGGAACGGCTGGTGCCGCGGCAGCCGAGCACGCGATGCGCCTTCAGCGCCATCGCCATTGCCGCCTCGGCGATGGCGGCCGGAATTTCCGCCGGACAGACATGAACGGTGAGCCCGTCGGTATATTTGCTGTCGTAATCGTAGAAACCGGACTTGGGCTTGAGCTCCGTCACCGCCAGCGCCGCGTCGCCAAGCACGGCGACGGTGAGCTCGCGACCGGGGATGAACGGCTCGGCCAGCAGCGCGTCGAAATGCCGCCACGGCCCCTCGGTATCGCGCCCGATCGGATAGCCGTAATTGCCCCCTTCGGTGACGATGGCGACGCCAACCGACGAGCCTTCATTGACCGGCTTCAGCACATAGGGGCGCGGCAGCGGGTCCTCGGCGTAGAGGCTGTCCGATGCGACGATCCTGCCGCCGGGCATGCGGATGCCATGCGGCACCAGCTCGTTCTTGGTGAGCTGCTTGTCGATGGCGATCACCGAAGTCGCCAGCCCGGAATGGGTGTAGGCGACGCCCATCAGGTCGAGCATGCCCTGCACCGTGCCGTCCTCCCCGGGCGAACCGTGCAGCGCGTTGAACACCAGGTCCGGCCTCGCCGCGGCGAGGCGGGCGGCGACGTCGCGATCCATGTCGATCTCGGTGACGCGGTGGCCGAGGCTGCGCAGCGCCGCAGCGACCCCGCGTCCCGACGTCAGCGACACCTCGCGCTCGGCGGACCAACCGCCCATCAGCACGGCGACGTGCAGCGCCTCGGTCATGCCGGCAGCCCCACGCGCGCAATCTCCCATTCCAGCTCGACGCCGCTGGCGCTCTTCACGCGGCGGCGCACCTCCTCTCCCAGCGCCTCGATATCGGCGGAGCGGGCGGCGCCGAGGTTGAGGAGGAAGTTGCAATGCTTCTCCGACACCTGGGCGTCGCCGACGGTCAGACCGCGGCAACCGGCGGCGTCGATCAGCCGCCACGCCTTGTCGCCGTCCGGGTTCTTGAAGGTCGACCCGCCGGTGCGGCTGCGCAGCGGCTGGCTTGCCTCGCGCTCGGCGGCGATGCGGTCCATCTCCGCGCCGATCGCGGCCGGATCGCCCGGCCCACCTTCGAACAGCGCCTCGACGACGACGGCGTCGGCGGGCACCTCGGAGTGGCGATAGGTGTAGCCGAGGCGGGCGGCGGGCCAGGTCTCGACGCGGCCATCGCGGGTGACGAGCGTCGCCTCGACGAGGATGTCGCTGGCGTCGCGGCCATAAGCGCCGGCGTTCATGCGCACCGCGCCGCCGACCGTGCCGGGAATGCCGCGCAGGAATTCAAGGCCGGCAATACCGGCGTCTCGCGCCGCGCTGGCGACGGTGATGCCCATCGCGCCGGCGCCGGCGCGGACGCGGTTGCCCGGCTCGATACCGACGGTGGCGAAGCTCTTCGGCAGGCGGATGACGACGCCGGGCACGCCGCCGTCGCGGACGATCAGGTTCGATCCGACACCGACCGCCATCACCGGCGTGGCGGCCGGCAGCGCCTTCAGGAATTCGGCGAGATCGGCGACGTCGGCCGGGCGCACCAGCCATTCCGCCGGCCCGCCGGTGCGGAACCAGATGAAGTCGGCGAGCGACGCGCCCGGCTCGGCCGTGCCCCGGATCGCCGGCAGGCCGGTCACCGCTTCGCCTCGATCGCCGCGGCGAGCCCGGCTGCCCATTTGGTAATGTCGCCAGCGCCGAGGCAGATCACCATGTCCCTGGGCTGGAGCGTGGCCGCCAGCGTCCCGGCGAGGGCGTCGGCGTCCTCGATGACGTTGGCGGAGCGGTGGCCGCGCTGCTTCAGGCCCTGCACGAGGGCGGCGGCGTCGACACCCTCGATCGGCTGCTCGCCGGCCGGATAGACCGGGGCGACATAGACCATGTCGGCATCGTTGAAGGCGGACTGGAACTCGTCCATCAGGTCGCGCAGCCGGGTGAAGCGATGCGGTTGCACGACGGCGATGACGCGCCCCTCGGCGCCCTCCCGCGCAGCGGCGAGCACGGCACGGATCTCGACCGGGTGATGGCCATAATCGTCGATGATCGCCGCGCCGTTCGCCTCGCCGACCTTGGTGAAGCGGCGCTTCACCCCGCCGAACTTGGCGAAGCCGGTGCGGATGATCTCGTCGGGGATGCCCATCTCCAGCGCCACGCCGATCGCGGCGAGCGCATTGGAGACGTTGTGGCGTCCCGGCATCGGCAGCTCGATGCCCTCGATCGAGCGGGTGGTGCCGTCGCGATGGCGGATGATCGTCTCGAAGCGGTTGCCGCCGGGAACCGGCGTGACGTTGACGCCGCGCACGTCGGCCTGCGCGCTGAAACCATAGGTGACGACGCGCCGGTCGCGCACGCGCGGGATGATCGCCTGCACTTCCGGGTGATCGAGGCAGAGGAGCGCCGCACCATAGAAGGGCACATTCTCGACGAACTCGACAAAGGCGTCCTTCACCCGATCGAACGAGCCGTAATGGTCGAGATGCTCGGGATCGATGTTGGTGACGACCGCGATGGTGCCGTCGAGCCTGAGGAAGCTGCCGTCGCTCTCGTCGGCCTCGACGACCATCCAGTCGGAAGCACCGAGGCGGGCGTTGGAGCCATAGCTGTTGATGATGCCGCCGTTGATCACGGTCGGATCGACGCCGCCGGCGTCGAGCAGGGCAGCGACCATCGACGTGGTGGTGGTCTTGCCGTGAGTGCCGGCCACCGCGACGGTGGATTTGAGGCGCATCAGCTCGGCCAGCATCTCGGCGCGGCGGACGACCGGCACACGCCGCTCCAGCGCCAGCTCGACTTCGGGGTTGCCGCGCTTGATCGCGGTCGAGGTCACGACGACGGCGGCATCGCCGAGATTCTCGGCGCGGTGGCCGATCGCCACCGGGATGCCGCGTGCGCGCAGCCCCTCGACGACATATCCCTCGGCGACATCGGAGCCCTGCACCCTGTAGCCGAGATTATGCATCACCTCGGCGATGCCGGACATGCCGATGCCGCCAATGCCGATGAAATGGATCGTGCCGATGTCGGTGGCGACACCCTTCATGCGAGAGCTTCCTTGCGAACCGGAATGGGGACCGCTGGCAGCGGGTCGAGATCGGTGGTGCGGCCGAGCCGCTCGACGAGATCGGCGAGCCGCTCCACCGCGTCGGGCCGGCCGGCGGCGCGCGCGAAGGCAGCGGCCTCGGCCAGCGTGTCCGCGGTGGCGGCCATGTCGGCGATCGCGGCGGCGAGGCTGGCGGGGGTGAAGTCGGCCTGTGCGATCATGCGCGCGCCGCCGCTTTCGGCCATCTCCCGGGCGTTGAACGTCTGGTGATCATCCATCGCGCTCGGCAGCGGTACCAGGATCGCGGGCCGACCGGCAGCGGTCAGCTCCGCGATCGTCGAGGCGCCGGCGCGGGCGATGACGAGGTGCGACACGGCAAGTCGCTCCGGCATGTCGGCGAGATAGGTGTGGACCTCGGCGGCGATGCCATGAGCGGCGTAGCGCGCCCGGGCCTGATCGGCATCCTCGGGCCGCGCCTGATGCACGACCGACAAGTGCGCGCGCAGCGGCTCGGGCAGCGCGGCGAGACCGTCGGGCACGACCGTCGACAGGATCGTCGCGCCCTGGCTGCCGCCGGTCACCAGCACGCGAAACGGGCCGCCCGGCTCAAGGCGCGGCGCCGGCCGCATGCGCAGGTCGAGCACCTCGGCGCGCACCGGGTTGCCGACCAGCTCGACCTTGCCCTGCCAGCGCGGCCTGATGCGCTGGACGATGTCATAGGCGGTGGCGATCGCCTCGACGCGGGGTGCGAGCAGGCGGTTGGTGCGGCCGAGCACGGCGTTCTGCTCGTGGATCGCCGAGGGGATATCGCGCGCAGTGGCGGCGAGCAGCGCCGGCAGCGCGGGATAACCACCGAAGCCGATCACCGCGGCGGGCTTCACCCGCTTGTAGAGACGGCCGGCCATACGGCGGCCGGCGACGATGTCGCCCAGCGCGCGCAGCCAGCCGAGCGGGCCGCTGCCCACGCGGCCGGCGCGCATCACCTGCACGTCGACGCCCTCGAACAGGCCCGGAAAGCGGGTGCCCCGCTTGTCGGTGATCAGGGTGACGCCATGACCGCGCGCGATAAGCTCCTGCCCCAGCGCATGCGCCGGCACCATGTGGCCGCCGGTTCCGCCGGCGACGAGCACGAAGCTTTGGGTGATCCTCATGCCTGGGTCCGCACCGTCACATAGGGTGAACGCTGCAAATAGGGGTTGCGGCGAGTGAAGGCGAGCAGCAGCCCCATGCCGATCGACAGCGCGATCATCGACGAGCCGCCATAGCTGATGAACGGCAGGGTCATGCCCTTGGACGGCGCGATGCCGACATTCACGGCCATGTTGATCAGCGCCTGGGCACCGAACTGCACGGCGAGCCCCGCCCCGGCGTAGAGCAGGAAATTATCCTCCTGGTCGAGCAGCTTGACGAACACCCGCACGACGATGGCGAGATAGAGGGCGGCGACCGCGAGGCAGGCGACCAGCCCGAATTCCTCGCCGATCACCGAGAAGATATAGTCGGTATGCGCCTCCGGCAGCCGGAATTTGGCGATGCCAGCACCCGGCCCGGTGCCGAACAGGCCGCCGCCGGTGATCGTCGCATGGGCCATGTCGACCTGATAGGTGTCGCCCTGCCCGTGGAGGAAGTTGTTGATGCGCAGCGTGGCCACCGGGTAGAATTCATACGCCGCCAGGACAAGGCCGACGGCGCCGCCGCCGAGCCAGGCGATGAGCCGCATCGGCGCGCCCGACAGCATCACCAGCGCACCCCACATCAGCGCGAACATCACCGACTGGCCGAAATCCGGCTGGAGCATCAGCAGGCCGCCGATCAGCGCGGTGAAGCCCGCCGACACCCACAGCACCGGCAGCTTGCGGTCCTGCGTGCGAAGCGACAGCAGCCAGGCGAGGCTGACGACGTAGAAGGGCTTGAGGAATTCCGACGGCTGGAACTGGGCGAGGCCGACGCCGATCCAGCGCCGGGCGCCGTTCACCTCGACGCCGAGCAGCGGCACCAGCATCAATGCCACGACGAACGCCGCCGCGCCGCCCAGCGCGAAGCGGCGTGCCGTCTCCTTGGGTAGCATCGAGATGCCGATCATCACCGGCACGCCGATCATCAGCCACAGCAGCTGCCGCCAGAAATAATGGAGCGGCGCGAACTGTACGGCCCCGCCCGAATAGCGCGCGCCCGCCGCCGGCGAGGCCGCCGCCACCGCCAGCAGGCCGACCGAGATCAGCACCGTGACGAGCAGCAACAGGACGCGGTCGATTTCCCAGAACCAGCGGCCGATCGCGCTCATGTCGCCGCGCCCGCCGATGCGGGTGAACTTGCTGCGGCGGCGCCGGGCCGGCTGGGGAACGACAGTGCCGGTCATGGCAACGCCTCCACGGCGGCACGGAACGCATCGCCCCGCGCCTCGAAGTCGCTGAACTGGTCGAACGACGCGCACGCCGGCGACAGCAGCACCGTCTCGCCCGGCCGGGCGGCAGCGGCAGCGGCGCGCACGGCGGCGTCGAGGGTGCCGGCGTTGATCACCGGCATGTGAGGCGCCAGGAGCCGCTCGAACAGATTGGCGGCATCCCCGATGACATAAGCGGCGCGGACATGGCCGAAGCCGGGGGCGCAGGCGTCGAGATCGTCGGTCTTGGCCAGCCCGCCCGCGATCCAGTGGATCGCCGGATAGGCCATCAGCGCGGGCGCCGTCGAGGTGGGGTTGGTCGCCTTGCTGTCGTTGACGAACAGCACGCCGTGACGCTCCGCCACCCGCTCCATGCGGTGCGGCAAGCCCGGATAGGTTCGCAGCGCCCGCTCGACGACATCGTCGGCGATGCCCAGCGCACGGGCCGTGGCGCGGGCGACGGCGACATTCTGGGCGTTGTGCGGGCCCTGGAGGGAAGGCCAGGCGGACTGGTCGCCGACGTCGGTCGACGCGACGGTGATCAGCGCCCGGCCCGCGAGCGAGGCCGCGATCGCGCGCGTCTCATCATCCTCGGTGGCGATCACCGCGGCATGAGCAGGCGACTGCATCGCGAACAGCCGCGCCTTGGAGGCGGCATAGCCTGCGAAGCCGTCATAGCGGTCGAGATGATCGGGGGTGATGTTGGTCAGGACCGCGACATCGCAGTCGAGCCCGAAGGTCAGGTCGATCTGGTAGCTGGACAGTTCCAGCACATAGACGCCACCCTCCGGCAGCGGCTGCTGGGCGAGGATCGGCAGGCCGATATTGCCACCCATCGCCGCGGGAATGCCGGCGGCCGCGACGATATGGTGGATGAGCGCGGTGGTGGTGGACTTGCCGTTGGTGCCGGTGATGCCGACGACACGATGCGCCGGCAGGCCCGGGCGGGCTTGCGCGAACAGCTCGATATCCCCGACCACGGGCACGCCGGCGGCCTTCGCCCGCGCGGCGATCGGATGGCGGTTGAGCGGCACGCCCGGCGAGACGACCACGCCCGCATAGCCGGCAAGGTCGATCTCCAGCGGATCGGCGAGCGGCACGTCAACCCTGGCGCGCGCCTCCGCCTTGCCGTCCCAGGCGACGACCTCGGCGCCGAACGCGGCCAGTGCCTCCACCGTCGCGATGCCGGAGCGCGCGAGCCCGAGCACCGCGAAGCGCCTCCCCGCAAAGATCGGGCTGGTGATCACCGCAGTTTGAGCGTGGCGAGACCCGCCAGCGCCAGGATGAAGGAAATGATCCAGAAACGGATGACGACGGTCGGCTCGCTCCAGCCGAGCTGTTCGAAATGATGGTGGATCGGGGCCATGCGGAACACGCGCCGCCCGGTGCGCTTGTAGAAGAACACCTGGATGACGACCGACAGCGCCTCGATCACGAACAGGCCGCCGACGATGCCGAGCACGATCTCGTGATGCGTCGTCACCGCCACCGCGCCGAGCGCGCCGCCGAGCGCGAGGCTGCCGGTGTCTCCCATGAACACCGCCGCCGGCGGCGCATTGAACCACAGGAAGGCGAGCCCCGCCCCGATGATCCCGGCGCAGAAGATGGTGAGGTCGCCCGCCCCGGGCACGTGCGGGATGTTGAGATAGGTGGCGAACTTCACGTTGCCGACCATGTAGGCGATCACGAAGAAAGCCAGTGCGGCGATGATCACCGGCATGGTGGCAAGCCCGTCCAGCCCGTCCGTCAGGTTCACGGCGTTGCCGAAGGCGACGATGGTGAAGGCGGCGAACAGCACATAGAAGGCGCCGAGATCGATCACCGCGCCGTTGTAGAAGGGCAGATAGAGGTGCGTGCCGTTGGAACGCACGATCATCCAGCTGGCCACGCCGGCGATGACGAACTCCATGGCGAGGCGCGCCTTGCCGGAGACGCCGGCGCTGCTGCGCTTTTTGACCTTGTCGTAATCGTCCATGAACCCGATCGCGCCGAAGCCGAGCGTCACGAACAGCACGCCGAAGGTATAAGCCGAGCGCAAGTCCATCCACAGCAGCAGCGACACCGTGACCGAGGTCAGGATCATCAGCCCGCCCATGGTCGGCGTGCCGCGCTTGGCGAGATGGGTCTGCGGGCCGTCCTCGCGGATCGGCTGGCCCTTGCCCTGGCGCACCCGCAGAAAGCCGATGAACTTCGGCCCGATGATCAGGCCGAGGAACAGGGCGGTCACCGCCGCGGCGCCGGCGCGGAAGGTGATGTAGCGGATAAGATTGAGGATTCCGGGAAAGCCCAGATGCTCGGCGATCAGATAGAGCATGATTTACGCGACCCCGCCAGCGCCTCGACCATGCGGCCCAGACCCACGGCGTTCGACCCCTTGACCAAGATGACATCGCCCGGGGCGAGGATGGCGCGCAGCCTGTCCTCCGCCGCCCGGGCGTCGGCCACATGGACGAATTCGGTGACGCCCTCAAGTGCTTCGGCCAGCGGCGCCATCGCGGGGCCTACGAGCAGTGCCAATTCCACGCCGGCTTCCCGTATCGGATCGGCGAGCCCGGCGTGGAAGCGCGCCGAGCCGGCCCCGAGCTCGCGCATCTCGCCGAGCACGGCGATGCGCCGGCCCCGCTCGCGGCCGAGCATCGCCAGCGTCGCCGCCATCGAGGCGGGATTGGCATTGTAGCTTTCGTCGATCAGCCTCGCCTCGCCTTCGGCAAGCGTGATCGTGTGGCGCTCGCCCCGGCCGGGGAGCCCGCGCATTTCGGCGAGAGCGAGTCCCGCCGCGGCAAGATCCCCGCCGGCCGCGAACACCGCCGCGATCACCGCCAGCGCGTTGGCCAGCCAATGGGCGCCGGGCATGCCGAGCGTGAAGGTCAGCATCGTATCGGGCAGTCGGGCGCTGATCAGCGTGCTGCCGCCCTCCAGCCGCATCGTATCCGAAGCGCGGACGTCGGCCTCGCGGCTGGTGCCGAAAGTGAGGATGCTGTCCGTATAGCGCCGCGCGATGCCGATCAGCCGCTCGCGGTGGGGGCTGTCATAGGGCAGGATGGCGGTGCCGCCGGGCTCCAGGCCCTGGAAGATTTCCGCCTTGGCATCGGCGATGGCGGTCTCGTCGGCGAAGAATTCGGCGTGTGCCGGCGCGATGGCCGTGATCAGCGCGACATGCGGCATGACGAGGCGGGTGAGCTGGGCGAGCTCGCCGGCATGGTTCATGCCCATTTCGAGCACGGCATAGCGGCTGGCCGCCGGCATGCGCGCCAGGCTGAGCGGCACCCCGACATGATTATTGTAGCTCTTCACCGAGCGATGGGCGTGGCCGGGGGCGGCGCGCTCGAGGGCGGCGAACAGCGCTTCCTTGACGCTGGTCTTGCCGACCGAGCCGGTCACCCCGATCACCTTGCCACGCATGCGCTGGCGAGCGCCGCGGGCGAGCGCGTTCAAGGCGGCATCGGTATCGTCAACCAGTACATGCGGGCCGTCGACCGGCTCGGAGACGACGGCGCCGGCCGCCCCTTGAGCGAACGCCTGCGACACGAAGCGGTGGCCGTCAGTGGTCTCGCCCTTGAGCGCGACGAACAGGTCGCCGGGACCAACCTCGCGCGAATCGAAGGCCACGCCGGATGCGACGAAATCACCCTGCTCGCGGCCACCGGTCTGGGCGGCGATGGCGTCGGCGGTCCACAGCGCGGTCATGCCGCGCACTCCCGCGCGACGGTGACGTCGTCGAACGGCAGCACACGGTCGCCGACGATCTGGCCCTGCTCATGTCCCTTGCCGGCGATGAGCACGATGTCGTCCGCGCCCGCCCCGGCGATGGCGGCGGCGATGGCGGCGCGGCGGTCGCCGATCTCGATGGCGCCCGGGGCGCCGGCCAGCACCTCGCGGCGAATGGCGGCGGGATCCTCGGTACGGGGATTGTCGTCGGTGACGATGACCTGATCAGCGAGGCGCAGCGCCACCGCGCCCATTTCCGGCCGCTTGCCGGTGTCGCGGTCCCCGCCCGCGCCGAAGGCGACGATCAGCCGCCCCGCGGCGTGGGGGCGCAGCGCCTCGATCGCGGCCTCCAGCCCATCCGGCGTGTGGGCATAGTCGACATAGACCGGCGCGCCTCTGGCAGTGATCGCCGCGCGCTCCAGCCGGCCGCGCACCGGCTGCACGCGGGCGAGCAACGGGAACACCTGCTCGACCGTACCGCCGGTGGCGATGGCGAGGCCGGCCGCGGTGAGCGCGTTGGCAGCCTGATAGGCGCCGATCAGCGGCAGCTTCAACTGATGCGTCCGCCCGCCCGCCTCGACCGTCAGCGTCTGGCCGAGCTGGGTCGGCTCGCGCCGGACGAGGCGCAGTGCCTCGCCCCTTGTGCCGACCGTCATCAGCCGCGCGCCGCGCTCGGCGACAAGCTCGGCGACGCGGCTGCTGGCGGGATCGTCGGCCCAGACGACGGCGGTGCCGTCGCGGTCCAGCACCTCGGTGAACAGCCGCAGCTTGGCCTCGAGATAGGCCTCCATCGTGCCGTGATAATCGAGATGATCGCGGCTGAGGTTGGTGAAGGCGGCGGCGCGGACCGGCAGGCCCTCGGTGCGATATTGGGAAAGGCCGTGGCTGGACGCCTCGAAGGCGAGGTGGCTGACCCCTTCCCGCTCCAGGCCGGCGACGTTGGCGAGGAAGGTGACGATGTCAGGGGTGGTCAGGCCGGTCGACACCTGATCGTCGGCGGTGGTGACGCCGAGCGTGCCGATCGAGGCGGCATGATGGCCTTGCTGCCGCCACAGCTGGCGGAGCAATTCGACGGTGGAAGTCTTGCCGTTGGTGCCGGTGACGGCGACGGTGACGGCGGGGAACGGCGCGAAGAAGCGTGCGGCGAGCGCGGCGAAGGCGCGGCGCGGCTCGGCGTCGGCGATGTGCAGCGCGCCCGTCACCGTCACTTCCGGCCGGGCGACGATGGCGACGGCGCCGGCGGCGACGGCGGCGGACACGAAATCCTCGCCATTGAAGCGCGCGCCGCGAAAGGCGCCGAACACGGTGCCCGGCGCCACTTTGCGATGATCGATGGCGAAGCCGGTGACGCGCGCCTCACCGGCGCCGGGGACAAGATCGCCGAGCCGCATCACTGCCCCCCGGCGGCAAGCGAGGCGGGCGGCGCGGCGAGCGGGGCGGCGGCCCCCGGCACCGGCGGCTGGCCGGGATGCCAGACCAGCGGCAAGAGCTCGGTCAGGTCGATGTCGCGGCCCTGATCGGGGGTGACGCCGAGCATCGGTCCGACCCGGCCGAGCACCTTCTTCACCGCCGGCGCGATCGTCCAGCCGGCCGTCTTGAAGCCGTAGGTATCCTTGGTCCCCTTGGGGCTGTCGAGCATCATGATGATGACATAGCGCGGTTCGTCCATCGGGAAGACCCCCGCGAAAGTGGCGACATTGTTGCTGCCGTCATAACCGCCGCCGCCGGCACGCGGCTTCTCTGCGGTGCCGGTCTTGCCGCCGAGCCGGAAGCCGGGCGTGTCGGCGGACTTGCCGGTGCCGTCCGCCTCCGGAATGACGACCATGCGCAGCAGCTGGCGAACGCGGAAGCTGGTCGCCTCGCTGATCACCTTGCGCCCCTCGGGAACGTGCGCGGCGTCGCGCTTCAGCAGCGTCGCCGGGCGCAGTGTGCCGCCATTGACCAGCGCCGCATAGGCGGAGGCGAGGTGCAGCGGCGTCACCGCGATGCCGTGGCCATAGCCGACCGTCATCACCGCGGACCGACCCCAATAGACCGGCCAGAGCGGGCGCCCCTTCTCCACCAGCTCGATGGCGGGCGGGGTGTCGAAGCCGAGCTTGGTGAACATCGCCTTGATGCGCTCCTCGCCGATCTGCTCGGAGATGCGGGCGGTGACGATGTTCGACGAATGAACCATCATTTCCGGCACGTTCAGCCAGCGATTCTCCGGGTGGTCGTCCTTGATGCGGTAACGGCCGATCTGGAGCGGCGCGGTGGCGTCGTACTTCTGCGTCATCGAGGTGACGACGCCATTCTCGATGGCGTTGGCGATGGTGATCGCCTTGAAGGTCGAGCCAAGCTCATAGACGGACTGGGTGACGTTGTTGCGCAACGCCTCGGGATCGCCGCGCCCGGCGGCGTTGGGATTGTACGTGGGCAGCGAGGCCATCGCCAGCACCTCGCCGGTGCGCACGTCCAGCACCAGACCGGCAGCGCCGATCGCGGAATGCTTGGCCATGGCGGCGGCAAGCTCACCCTCGACGGCGGCCTGCACGCGGCTGTCGATCGACAGCATCGCCGGCTTGCCGCGGGTCAGCGGGTCGGTCAGCTCATGATCCAGCACGCGCTCCATGCCGCTCATGCCGATGCCGTCACGGCCAACGAAGCCGAGCACGTGGCTGGCGAGGCCGGTCTGCGGGTAGAGGCGCTCGGGCTCGCGCGTCAGCTCGATCGCCGTCGAGCCGATCGCGTTGACCTGCTCCACCGTGGCCGGCAGCGCGCGGCGGCGCAGATAGACGAAGCTCTTTCCAGACTGGAGGATGGCGAGATATTGCGCCGCGGACTTCTCCGGCAGCACGCGCGCGAGCTTCTCCGCCACCTCGACGCGGTTGACCGGATCGACACGGTCGGGATGCAGCGCGATCGACCAGGCGCGGATGGTGACGGCGAGCGGCACCCCGTTGCGATCGACGATGTCGCCGCGCGGGGGCAGCAGCGCGTTGGGGTCGGTGCCGCGCGACGGGGCATCGGTGAACACGGCAAGCCAGGTCAGGCGCAGCGCCACGATCCCGGACAGGCCCAGGAACAGCAGCATCATCACCATCAGCCGGTAATGCGCGACCTGCAGCGTCTGATGACGCTGCCCGGCCAGCGTCACCCGACCGGTCTGGGCCAATGACGCCATATTATCTGCCCTTGGGCTTGGCTTCGAGCGCGGCGCGGCGCCCGATATCACCCATCAGATCATCCCCGAGCAGGGGGCCGGTCTGCCCGGCCAGTTTCGCGACCCCCGAGCCCGGCGGCGCGGCGCGCGCGACCAGCGCCGCCTTCTGCACCAGCGGCTCAAGATCGGCGAGGCGCGCCGGCGAGGCCGGCGAGTAGGTGGCGCGGCGGATCATCGGCTGGAGCTCGGCGAGCCCGCGCGACGGCATGCTCGCCGAGGCGAGGACGACGTGCGGCGCGACGCGCTGCGCAGGCAGCGGCGTGACGTGCGGTGCCGGTGCCGGTGCCGGCGCAGTTTCGGGCCGGAGGGCGGCCGGCGTCACCACCGGCGCTGCCGGCCGCGCCTGCAGCGAGGCCTGGATGACGTGCGGCGCCGCCTTCGGCGCGACATAGGCGGCGAGTTGCATCTCGCCCTGCGCATATTGGCTGACCTGCGGCGCTTGCAAGCCGAGCACGTCGGCGTTCCACCGCTCCAGCTGAACGAGGCGCGAACGTGTGTCCAGCTCGGTACGAAGCTGCCGGATGTCCTGACGGGCGCCGAGAGTCTTGCGCTCCATCGACATCAGCTGGGCGCGCTCGGAAGCGACCTGCAACGAGACGAGGTAGCAGGACAGCGCTGCCGCCGCGACGCCCGCGACCCAGCCCACGGCCCGGAAGCGACTGGCGATCATGACGGCGATACTCCTGCGGACTGGCCCCAAGCGGGCGAAAAGGTGCGCCGCGCGACACGCAACGTGGCGGAGCGCGCGCGCGGATTGGCGTGCGTTTCGGCGGCCCCGGCGCGGACCGGCTTGGCCACCGCCTCGAAGCTCGGCGCCGGCGCGCTGGCGGGCGCTGCCGGCAGGTGGCGCGAGCCGCCGGCGGTGGCGCCGGAGCGCGTGCGGAAGAACAGCTTGACCAGCCGATCCTCGGCGGAATGGAAGGTGACGACGGCGAGCCGCCCGCCCGGCTTCAGCGCGCGCTCGGCGGCGGCAAGGCCATCCTCCAGCTCGCCAAGCTCGCGGTTGAGATGGATGCGGATCGCCTGGAAGGTGCGCGTCGACGGATCCTTGGGCGCGCCCGGGCGATGGCCGAGCGCCTTGCGGACGATCGCGGCCAGTTCCGAAGTCCGGCTGAGTGGGCGCGCGGCGACGATGGCGCGGGCGATGCGCCGGCTCTTCGGCTCGTCGCCATAGCGATAGATGACGTCGGCGATCTCGGCCTCGTCGGCGGTGTTCAGGAAGTCGGCGGCGGTGGGGCCGGCCTGCTCCATGCGCATGTCGAGCGGCCCGTCCGACTGGAAGGAGAAGCCGCGCTCGGCCCGATCGAGCTGCATCGACGAGACGCCGATATCCAGCACCACGCCGTCCACCGCGTCGACGCCGCGCTCCGCCAATGCCGCGTCCAGACGCGAGAAGCGCTCGGGCACCAGCGTCAGGCGATCCTCTGCCGATTCGAGCGCGCGCCCCTCGGCGATCGCATCGGGATCGCGATCGAAGGCATAGACCGTCGCCCCGCTGGCGAGGATGGCGCGGGTATAGCCTCCGGCGCCGAACGTGCCGTCGACATGGACCTCGCCGGCCGCGGGGGCGAGGCCGGCGATCACCTCCTCAAGAAGGACCGGAATGTGGGGGGCGGCGGCGGCGCTCATGCCTTGCCCTCGACGAGCAGGCGGGCGCGCTCGCGATCCATCGCCGGAATCGCCTCGCAGGCGATATAGGTCTCCGGCTTCCAGATCTGGAAGGTCTGCCCGGCGCCGATGAACAGCGCCTGGCCTTCGATCCCGGCGAGGCGGCGCGATTGCGGCGGCAGCACCATGCGGCCGGGATCGTCGAAGCTGGTCTTCTCCAGATCGGCGAACAGGCTGGCCTGCTCCGCCTCGGAAGCGGCAAGCCGCTCGGCGCCGGTCAGATGGGAGACGCCTTCCTCGGTCTGGGCGAACAGGGTGGGAAGATATCCCATGTCGAACCCGCGCAGGCAGGGCAGCGTGCGGTGGGCGGCGACATAGAGCGCCTTGTCGGAGACATATTCACCCTCGGTCTGGGCGATGCGGCGGGCGCGTTGGGCGATCACGTCGCGCATGTCGGCGGGCAGCGAAACGCGTCCCTTCGCGTCCACCGCGTTCAAAAACCGACCGTGGAAAAATGCCCTCAATTCCACACCCGGAACCCCAGTTACGCGGGCCGGCGGACCGCCCCGGACCGGCACAATCCGGTGAGGCGGCACGCCAGCAGCGCACCCAATACGACTTCCCCGGATGCCCAATGGATAAGCTGGGAACGCGTGGAACTCAATCCCACTATAGTGGGAAATCTTACCACTGAGCTAAATGTCGGGGCGGACTATCGCCCCGGGCAACCCCGAAACCAGCCAGTATTCACGGAATGTTCCGCCTTTCCACATCTGTGGATAACTCTGTGCGCGGATGTGCATGGGGATGTGTGTCGGGTGTGAGGGACAATGGCCTGCCGCAAATCGGGACGGTTGCCGGGCGACTCAGGGCTTCAGGGGCGGCGCGCGCGCCCTCACCGTCATGCCGAACCTCGTTCCCGCATCCACCGGCCCCCACGCCGGAGGCCGTGGCGAGGCGGACCCCGGAACAGGCCCGGCGTGACGTTATGGGTGTGTGTCGGGGCTGTCCCCTAGCGCCGGGCGGCGCGGGCCAGCGGCTGGACGGAGTTGGTGGTATCGTCCGGCATATTACCAGGGGCGACGCCCAGTTCGGCGAGCGGCTCCTTGGGCGGAGCGGCTTCGTTTTTCACGGAAACCGCGGCACTGCCATTGCTGTCGGCGAAGCGGTCCTCACCGACCAGGCCGAAGAGCGAGGCGGCGAGCACGACGAGAAGGAAGACGCAGGCCAGTCCGGTCAATCCGATCCGGACCCGTTGCATCATCGCTTCTCCGCCTCCGGCGGGTCGGCGTCGATTGTTCATGTGCCCCAGTGTAACGCCGGCTCGGCCCGTCGCGCAACTGGCGCGTCCGGCCCTCGCCCTCCCCCGCCGATTCGCGGGCGACCATTCAGCACTCGACGACGTTGGCGGCGAGCCCGCCCTGCGCGGTTTCCTTGTATTTTTCGCCCATGTCGAGGCCGGTGCGTCGCATCGTCTCGATTACCTGATCGAGGCTGACGCGGTGGTGGCCGTCGCCGAGCAGCGCGAGCCGCGCCGCCTCGATCGCCTTGATCGCGCCGACCGCGTTGCGCTCGATGCACGGCACCTGGACGAGGCCGCCGACCGGATCGCAGGTGAGGCCGAGATTATGCTCCATGCCGATCTCGGCGGCATTCTCGACCTGGGCGGGCGTCGCCCCGAGGACATGGGCGAGCCCGGCCGCGGCCATCGAGCACGCCACCCCCACCTCCCCCTGACAGCCGACCTCCGCCCCGGAGATCGAGGCATTCTCCTTGAACAGCGAGCCGACCGCTGAGGCGGTGAGCAGGAAATCCTCGACGCCACGGATCGAGGCGCCAGGCACCAGCCGCTGATAATAGCGCAGCACCGCCGGGACGATGCCAGCCGCGCCGTTGGTCGGCGCGGTGACCACCCGGCCACCGCCGGCATTCTCCTCGTTGACGGCCAGCGCCCAGAGATTGATCCAGTCCACCACCGACAGCGGATCGGCAAGCGCGCGCTCCTGGCGTTCCTGCATCAGGCGGCGGCCGGTGGCCGCGCGCCGCTTCACCTTCAGGCCGCCGGGCAGGATGCCGTCGGTGCGCAGGCCGCGGTCGATGCAGTCGGACATGGCGGCGGCGATCGCCGCCAGACGGGCGGCCAGAGTGGCGTCGTCCATCGCCGCCAGTTCGTTGGCGCGCTGGATCTCGGCGAAACTCAGCCCCTCGCGCTCCGCGATGGCGAGCAGGTCGGCGCCGGAACAATAGCGAAACGGCGGATCGACAAGCATCGCCGGCCCGGCATTGCCGCGCACCGCGTCTGCATCGAGCACCGCGCCACCGCCGATCGAATAGGCGGTCTTCTCGGCGAGAAGCATCCCGGCCGCGTCCAGTGCGGAGAAGCGCATCGCGTTGGAGTGGAAGTCGAGCCGCTCGCCATAGCGCCAGTCGATATCCGTCGCCGGATCGAAGGCGAGCATGCGGCCGTCCGCGAGCGTGAGGCAGCGCCGCTGCGTGATCGCGTCGACGATGGCCTCGATCGCATCCGGGTCGACCGTGTCCGGCCGGTGCCCGGACAGCCCGAGCAGGATCGCCCGGTCGGTGGCATGGCCGCGGCCGGTCAGCGCCAGCGAGCCGTAGAGCGCGACGCCGAGCCGCGCCACCGGCAGATCGGCGAGCGCGGCCGCAAAATCCGCCGCCGCCGTCATCGGCCCCATGGTATGGGAACTGGACGGCCCGACGCCGATCTTGAAGAGCTCGAAAACGCTGGCCACCATCCGGGTGGAATAGGCGCGCGCGACGGGTTCGTCAGCCCGTCCGCGCAAAGTTGCCGGAATCGGAGTCGAAAACGGCGAGGCGGCTCGTTTTCCGGCGAGCCGCCTGCCGCCGGTCAGAGCCCGATCTGGAGAGTCGCGCGCAGCGAGAGCGCGGGCCGGCCCTGCTGCTGTTCGGCGCCGAACTCGCCGCCGAGGCGGAAGCTGGCATTGCCGCCGATCGCGCGCACCCGCCCGACCCAGCCATTGGTGCGGTCCTCCGGCGTCAGGCGGAAGCTCTGGCCGCCCTCGAACCGGGCGGTCGTGACGCCAAGGCCGCCGCCGACAATCTCGCGCCGGCCGCCCTCCAGCTCGATGCGGAACCAGCCGTCATCCTGATAGGCACCGCCGAAATCAAGGCCGGCGGCGACGCTGCCGGTGACGGCCAGCTCGTCCGAATTGCGCGAATCGACGATGAGGTCGAAGGCCTTGCCGCCGCCGGTCTCGGTATAACCGCCCTCGTGCAGCCGATAATAATCGACGGCCACGATCGGGCGGAGGGAGATCATGCCCAGCCAGCTCTCATAGGAGACGGCGCCGGAAGCGGAGACGAGCCGGCCGTTCCACTTGCCGTCGGCATTGCGCGCCACCGAGTCGGAGCCGACCGTGCCGTTGAAATCGCGCTCGCTGTCGAAGTTGATCGTCCCCGCCGCGACGCGGGCATTGGCCTGCAGCCCGTTCCACTTGGCGCGCCAGTAGGCGGCCACCTCGAACTGACCGGCATCGACCTCGTTGTTGGTGCCGGCATCCGCCTCCCGACCCCACAGATAGGCGAGCGACACGCCGACATTGCCGAACCCGGTCTTGTATTCGGCGCCGCCGGCGAGACCCCAGCCGGTGACGTCGTAGCCGGCGGTGTCGCCGACGCTCTTGGAGCGGCCGAAGCCGACCTGCTGGAGCCAGTAACCCCAGCGGCCCTCGTCCTTGAACGGGCCCTTGGGATCAGCGAGCATGCGGGCGAGAGCGCGCGAGCCGGACGTCACTGCCTCGAACGTGCCGCCGGCATGCTCCGGGAGCATCTGGCGCAGCTGGGCGCGGAAGCCGTCGCCGTCGGTCTGGTTGAGGAAGACCTTGGCGACATCGCCATCATTGGCGAGCGCGGCGTAGATGGCGCTGTAGGCACTCGCCTGCGAGCGATTGAGGCCAAGCTCGTCGGTGGTCTTGCGGATGATGTCGACCGACAGCTCATTGGCCGCCGAGGTCACGACATTGCCCTTGTAGAGAAAGGGCAGCAACGTCGTCGTCGAGCCGATATTGGCAGCGCCGGTGAGCGTGCCGGCACGCAGGATGACGTAACGACCCTCCGCATTGTCGAGGCTGGTGAGCTTCACCGCGACCTTGGAGTCGGCGGCGAAGCTGGCGGTGCCGGCGACGTTGACGATGGTCTGGTTGCTGCGGTCGAGCGTCACCGCGAGCGTGCCGCCGCCGGTGACGGCGAGGCTGCCGATCGCCACGTTGCCGGTGTTGGTCAGTTGCAGCGTGCCGCCGGTGATCGCGACGTTGAGCGCCTGGGCATTGACGAGCTGGCCGTTGAAGCGGGCGGTGCCGCCCACGCTCAGGGTGTCGGCGCCGCCGCCGAAATCGGCCCGGCCCTGGTACACGGAGGTGCCGCTCAGCTCCATCCTGTCGCCGCCGTCCGCACCGAAGGCGATGCTGCCGGCATAGGCTGCGTCGCCGGACAGCGTCAGCCGGTCCTTGCCGGCGCCGAAGCTGGTGTCCCCGGTGATCGTGCCGTCGGCCAGCTCGAAGACATCGTCGCCGCTGCCGAAGCGCACGTCGCCGATGATCGCCGGCGCCGTCGCGGTGCTGGCGACGGCGGTCTGGCGGACGATGGTGCCGGTGGTGGTGGCGCTGAGATCGATGGCGAGGTTGCGGCCGGCGCCGGCGGTGGCGCCGGTCGCGGCGATGGCGCCGCTATTCTCGATCAGCTTGACTGTGCCGGAGCGGTCGACGATGCCGATCGCCGTGCCGCCGGCGCCGGCAGTGGCGGTCAGCTTGCCGCTGACCCGAATGGTCGGGACGGCCGCGCCGGCCTCCACGGCGATGGCAGTCGCCTTCGTCGCGGCCGTCCCTCCGCCACTCGCCGCGACAGTGCCGGCGATGCGGATCTCTGGGGTGGCGCCACCGGCGCGAATGCTGATCGCGGTGGCGTTGGCGCCGTTGGAGATGGCGGTGACGGTGCCGTTGACGCCGATGCCGCCGGCGATCGACGCGGCCTGGCCGAGCCCGCCCACGGCAATGCCGGTGGCGTCGACGCCCGCATAGACGCCGCTGCCGGTGACCGCGCCGTCGATGACGAGGCCGAAACCGGTGCCGGTGCCGGCGACCGGCCCGATGCTGACGCTGCGGTCGGCGGCGCCGATCACTATGGCCGGTGCGGCGCCATAGGCGGTGACGGCGGCGCTGCCCTCGGTCGAATCGGTGAGGCCGTCCTTGTCCTCGTCATTGTCGGTGGTGCTGTTGTCCTTGGGCGGCACAGCGAGGATGATGCCGCCGGCGACGTCGCCGGCGACGACCAGCGCCGAGCCGCCTTGCAGCAGATCGTCCGCATCGAGCTTGGTCGCATCGAGCGTACCGGTGGTGTCGCGATAGCCGGTCGCGGTCAGCGTGCCCTGGACGACGAGCGCGCCGCCGATCGTCCCGCCGATCCGCGCCGCCGTCGCCCCCGCGCCCAGCGCCGAGGCGGTGCCGGCGAGGCGGACAGCGCCGCTCACCTCGCCGAGCGAGATGGCGGTGCCGCGATCCCCGACCACGGTGATCGTGCCGTTGTTGGTGAAATTGCCGTTGAGCTTGCCGCCGAGCCGCACGCCGTAGGAATCATTGCCGTTGACAGCGATGCTGCCGGCGCTGTCGTTGGTGATCGAGCCGTTATAGGCGCCGAGCGTGCGGATGCCGGCGCGGCCGGTGCCGGCGGCGTAAGGGCCGTCGAGATCGCCGTCCTTGTCGGTATCGGTGGCGGTATAGGTCTCGTTGACGATGATCTTGGCGGAATTGAGGATGTCGCCACCGGTTCCGGCATTGCCGAGCACGGCACTGGCGCCGTCGACGTTGGTGATCTGGACGGTGCCCTGATTGGTGAATTTATTGGCGGAATCGATCAGCACCGGCGTGCCGCCGGTCGGAATCACCGATCCGTCGGAGGTGATGCGGATATCGTCGGCGCTGCCGGAGGCGGTGGCCTTCGAAGTCTGGACGCCATTCGTCACCTTGGTGGTGATCGTCGTCTCGGCATGGAGCGGAGCAGCGATCGCGAGGAAGCAGGTGGAAGCGAGCAGACGGCGCATTCGTTGTCCCTTTTGGCCATGTTCTGGCGATAGGACGGAGGCGACCGTTACGGCCCTTGACGGGGCCGGCAGCTAGAAGGCGGCGTCGACGCCGAGGCGGAGCGTGCGCGGGCGCAGGGGGGTGATCTGGCTGCGGCCGACGCGGAAAGGGGTGCCGAGCGAGAAGCGGTTGCCGACCGAGTCGGCGAGGTTGGTGACGCCCAGCGTCACGCCCAGCGTCGGCCGCCCGATGCGCAGGTTCAGCGCGGTGTCGACATAGTCTCCCTGCGCCTCGCCCAGCACCGGCCCGATGCCGAGCCGCGAACGGCCGACATAGCGCGCCCAGCCGCTGACATGGAGGTCGGTGCCGTTCCCGTCCAGCGGGTGGCGCCAGTCAAAGCCGGCGCGGCCGGCATAGCGCGCGACATTGGGCACGCGGCTCATCCGCGACAGCGCCAGCGTGCTGAACGCCGGCTGCGGATCGGTGACGCGGCTGCTGTTCATCGCGAAGCCGAGGTCGACATGGAGATTGGCGTCGGGCTGCCAGCCGGCGGTGGCGGCGAGCGACCAGATGCGTCCGTCGCCGATATTGGCAGTGGTCGGCAGGCCGAAGGAGTCGATGAAATCGGCCTGGATATCGTTCCAGCGCGTATAGGACAGGCTGGCCGTCAGGTCGAACGGGTCGCGCCCCGTCGCGCCGAGGCGCATGCCCGCCTCCAGCGTCGCGACGTGATCGTTGCGGAAGCGCGTGACATAGTCGCTCTCGACCGCCAGCCCGCCCGGGCGGAACCCTTCCTGATAACGGGTGTACAGGGTGACGCGCGGCAGCACGTTGGCGGTGATGCCGAGTGAGGGCAGCAGACTCTGCTCGGTGCGTGCGGCGACGATCGCCTCGCGTGAGACGATCTCGGCCTGGCTGAAGGCGACGGCCGGCTTGAGGGTCAGCGCGCTGCCGTCCATTCCCTCACCGGCCAGCCGCGCCCGGGTGTAGCGCGCGCCGGCCGTCACCGTCAGCATCGGCGCGGGCTGGTAGCTCGCCTCGCCGTAGAGGGTGAACTCGCCGATGCGATTGACCACGCCGGTCACCGGGATGAGCAGGTTGGGCGGCCCGAGGGTACGGCCCAGCCGGGTGCGGTTGTGGATGTAGCTGACCCCCACCACCCAGCCGAACCCGTCCGCCATCGGCCGCCACAGCCGTGTCTCGGTGCTGAAGAAGCGGGTGTCGTTGGTCTGGACGAACAGCCGTGACTGGCCGGGCGACGCCGGCAGGGTCGGCGGGAAGAAGATCACGCCCGGATTGAGCAGGCGCACCTGGGCGATGACCGGGGCGGTCGGCAGACTGGCGTCGTAACGCTCCGAAAGCTGCTGGTCGGCAAGGCCGGTCGACGAGCGCAGGCGCAGATCGCCCCAGTCCCGGGTGATGACCAGCTGGGCCAGGCGATAGCGCGCATCGAAACCCTGATCGACATCGCTGGCCCGGGTCAGCCGCCTGGCACCCTTGTCGGCATATTGGCTGTCGGCGCCGTGAATGTCCTGGATGACGCCGCCCAGATCGACCGTCCACCCTTCCGCCGGCTCGAGCCGCAGCGTGGCGCGGCCGCCGGCGGTGCGGGTGCGGTTGACGTCCTTCTTGCCGGTCAGCGTATCGTCGATATAGCCGCCGTCGACGATGCCGTAGCCGACCGCGCGCAACGCCACGCCCTGCGCCAGCGGCACATTGACCATGCCGCCGAGATCGCCGCTCGGATCGCCATGCTGGGTGAGCGAGGCGCCCGCCCACATGGCGCCTGCCGGGTCGGGGGACGGCGCGTTGCCGACGGTGCGGATGATGCCGCCCAGCGAGCCGGCGCCGTAAAGCGTGCCCTGCGGCCCTTCCAGCACCTCCACCGAGGCGATGTCGTAGAGGCGCAGATCCGGATCCGGCGCGTTGTAGCTGAGGCGGATGTCGCCGAGATACTGGCCGACCGTCGACTGGGTGGGGCCGGTGAAGCTCGAGTCGGCGATGCCGCGGATGAACAGCTTGTTGCGCCCGGCGCCGAGATGGGTCGAGGAAACGGTGGCGAGCCGGGCGAGGATCGCGTCGGTGCCGCCTGCCCCGCCCATCGCCAGATCGGCGCCCTCGATCAGCGTCGCCGTGCCCGCGAAGTCGCGGAGCGGCATGTCGCGCTTGCTGGCGGTGACGATGATCGGCACCTCGGCCTCCGCCTTGTCCGGATCGGCGAGGGTGGAGGCGGGCCGGGCGATCGGCGCGGGCGCCTCGCGCGCGACGATCCGCCAGCCGCGCGGGCCAGCGGCGCGCACTTCGGCCGGCGCGCTGCCGAGCAGCCGGCGCAGCGCCACCTGCACCTCCATTCGCCCGCGCAGCGCCGGCACCGGGCGCCGCCACAACCGGGCGTCGTCGACGACGATGCTGACCCCGGCCTGCGCGCCGAGCGCCAGAACGGCCTGCCCAAGCGATCCGGCAGGCACATCAAGGGCAGGCGCCGCGGCCCGGGTCGGCGCGGCGAGGGTCAGCAGGGCTGCGGCACAGGAAAGGCTCAGGACGCGCCGGTCAGCAGCCATCCCCCCTCCGCCTGCTTTCGCATGGCGAGGCCGAGCAGTGCGCCGATGCGGGCCGGATCCTCCTTCAGCCCATCCAGCAACACCGTGCCCCGGAACGGCCGCGCTGCCAGCGCCGGCGCCACCGTCACGCGCACGCCCAGCGCCCGCGACAGATCGGCGGCGACATCGCCGAGCGCCGCGCCGCCATAGATCAGCCGCCCATGGGACCAGCCGCCCACCGCTTCGAGCGGCACCGCCCCGACCACCGCGCGCGCGCCGCCATCCTCAGCGCGCAGCCGCCTGCCCGGATCGAGGCGCACCGCCTCGGCTTCCGGATTCCACATCACCGCGCCCTCGGCGACGGAAACGGTGGTGACGGTACCCTCCCGCGTCACGTCGAACACGGTGCCGAGATCGACCAGCCGATCCTGGCCGACCGCGACGCGAAAGGGATGAGCGGCGTCGTGGACGACAGTGAACAGCGCTTCGCCATGCTCCAATGTGGCTGCGCGCGGATCCCTGCGATCCAGCATCAGGCGGGTACCGCCGTTCATCGCGATACGCGTACCGTCGCGGAGGGTGACGGTCTGGCGGACGCCGGACGGGGTCTCGACCGCATAGCGATCGGGCCGTTCCTGCCACACCATCCAGCCGCCGGCGACCGCGAGCATGGCCGCCGCCATGCTGCCGAGGACGCGGCGCCGGCCGATGCGGGCAGGCGCGGCCGACGGCACCGGGCGCGCCGGCGCCGGGGCTTCGGCCAGCAGCTCCGCCATCGTCGCGGCATCGCCCGCCAGCGCGTGGTAGCGCGCGGCATGCGCGGGATCGGCCTCCAGCCAGTCCTGGAAGCCCTCCCAATCCTCGAATGCGGGGTCTTCGGTGCGGACCAGCCAGCCCAGCGCCTGCTCCCCGATCGGATCATTGCCCTGCAACTGCATCATCACGCCTCCATCGACATGACGGAGACGCCGGGCGGGTGCCTTGGCACAGGATGCTCAACCATCGTCAAGAGACCTCCTGACCTCGACCAGTGCCTTGTAGGCCTTGCGCAGGTCGCTCTCGACCGTGCTGAGGCTGACGCCCTGCTCGGCAGCGATCTGCTTCTGGCCGATGCCCTCGATGCGATGGCGGCGGAACACCGCCTCGACACGCGGGCCAAGCGCGCTCAGCGCCGCCTGGGCGCGGGCCAGTTCCTCGCGCGCGATCATCGCGCGATCGCTGGCCGGCGTGTCCGATCGGCCCGGCACGGTGCCGCCGGTCACGTCGCTCCAATCCCGCTCGCGCTTGGCCGACTGGGCCAGGGAGCGATGGCGATCGAGCATCAGATTGTTGGCGGCGCGATAGAGGTAAGACAGCGGCTGCGCCACCGGCCCGGGCCGGCTCGCCTGCAGCTTCAGCCACAATTCCTGCAGCAGGTCCTCCGCCGCGTCGCCCGCGCCGTGCGCCTTGAGGAATCGCAGCAGCCTCGCGCGATTGCCAAGGAACACGGCCTCCAGGCCACTCGCTTCCATATCCTTCCCAAACAGACGATCGGCCGCAAACGGCCCGCGGGCAGGCCGAGCGCGTTAGCGGCAAATCACGCGAATTGCCATAAGCGAGAGCATGTCTGCGCCTCCTCGCGGCGTCAGACCGGCTCAAGCCCGGCATTGATGAGCGCCGCGGCAGCTTGCTCCAGCCGATGCAGCATGGCGACGAAGCCGGCCACCTCGTCGTCGCTGCATCCGTCGAGGAGCTGCTGCTCAAGACGGAGCGCTGCCGGCGCGACCTCGGCATAAAGATCCTCGCCTTCTCGCGACAGGCTGAGCAAATGCGAGCGGCGATCGCCGGGATTGGCCTCGCGCACCAGCAGCCGCCGGTCGACGAGCGCCGCCGCCGCGCGGCTCACCGTCATCTTGTCCATGCGGGTGCGCTGGGCGACGTCGATCGACATCAACGGCCCGCTTTCCGCCAGCACCGCGACCACCCGCCATTGCGGGATGCCGAGACCGAATCGGGTTTCGTAAGCGCGCGCGATGGCGTGGCTCACAAGATGCGTTGCGATCGAAAGACGATAGGGGATGAAATCCGCGAGTATGAGCTGCCGTTCGTCCTGGTCGTCGGTTGCCCTTTGCATGGCATTCCCTCTTTCCTCCCCTAAACCCCTCCACCTGCCCGAAACAGGCCGCCGGGGTAAAGGGGCGGTTGACGCTTCCCGCCGACAGTATCATTTGTTACGAAAAGGAGAGCGACGATGATCACGGGCGATGCCTATGTCGGCGGCTTTGCCGGCCATGTCGCGACGGAAGCCGTTCCGGGCGCCCTGCCGATCGGCCGCAATTCGCCGCAGCGCCCGGCCTTCGGCCTCTATGCCGAGCAGCTTTCCGGCACCGCCTTCACCGCGCCGCGGGCCGAGAACCGGCGCAGCTGGCTGTACCGTCTGCGGCCGAGTGCGGCACATCCGCCGTTCCGCAGTTATGAGGGCGCGCAGCTGTTCGCGCCTGGCGCCGAGCAGGCGCCGCTGCCGCCCAACCGGCTGCGCTGGGATCCGATGCCGCCGGATGAAGACGGTGTCGACCTGATCGACGGCATGGTGACGATGCTCGCCAATCGCGATCCGGCGAGCCTCGAGGGCGTGGCCGTGCATCGCTACGCCGCCAGCCGCGACATGACGGCGCGCGCGTTCGTCGATGCCGATGGGGAGCTGCTGTTCGTGCCGCAGGCCGGCCGGCTGACATTGCTTACCGAGCTGGGGCGGATCGAGGTTGGACCCGGCATGATCGCGCTGGTGCCGCGCGGCGTGCGCTTCCGCGCGCTGCTGCCGGATGGACGGGCGGCAGGCTATGTCGCGGAGAATCACGGGAGCCTGTTCCGCTTGCCCGAGCTGGGTCCGATCGGCGCCAACGGCCTCGCCGCCGCGCGCGACTTCGAGACGCCCGTCGCCTGGTATGAGGATGTGCGCCAGCCGTTCGGGCTGGTGCAGAAATATATGGGCACGCTGTGGACGACGACGCTCGACCACTCGCCGCTCGACGTCGTCGCCTGGCACGGCAATCTGGCGCCATGGCGTTATGATCTCGCTCGCTTCAATGCGATGGGCACCGTCAGCTTCGATCATCCCGATCCCTCGATCTTCACCGTGCTGACCTCGCCCAGCGACGTGCCCGGCCGCGCCAACGCCGATTTCGTGATTTTCCCGCCGCGCTGGATGGTCGCCGAGGACACGTTCCGGCCGCCCTGGTTCCACCGCAATGTGATGAGCGAGGCGATGGGCCTGATCCACGGCACCTATGACGCCAAGGCCGAAGGCTTCGCGCCGGGCGGGCTCAGCCTGCACAATCTGATGGCCGGGCACGGCCCCGATGTGGCGAGCTGGCGCGCGGCCAGCGAGGCAACCCTCGCCCCGCACCGGCTGGAGGGAACGCTTGCCTTCATGGTCGAGAGCTGCTGGCCCTATCGCCCGACCGCCCACGCGCTCGCGACCGCCCAGCCCGATTATGACGCCTGCTGGGCGGATTTCCCGGTCGCGAAGCTGCCCGGCTAGAGACGCGCGCCGCCCCGTGCTAAGGCGCGCGGCGAGGGGGAGGTGGAACGCGCATGCCGCATCTGCCGGATTTCGAGGCCTGGGCGATCTTCGCCAAGGTGGCCGAGCGCGGCTCGTTCAGCCAGGCGGCGGACGAGCTTGGCCTGGCCAAGACGACGGTGTCCAAGTCGATTTCGCGGCTGGAAACCAAGATGCGCACGACGCTGATCCACCGCACGACCCGCAAATTGTCGCTGACGGAGAGCGGCCGGCTGTCGCTGGACCGGGCGTTGCGCATCCTCGCCGACGGCGCTGCGATCGAGGCGGACATCCTGGAGGAGGCCGCAGTGCCGCGCGGCCAGCTTCGCGTCGCTTCCACCACCGGCTTCGGGCTGGAAGCGCTGGCGCCGGCCCTGCCGGAGTTCATGGAAGCCTATCCGGAGATCGAACTCGAGCTGTGCCTGACCGAGGATCGGGTGGATCTCATCGCCGATGGCTGGGATCTCGCCATCCAGATCGGCGGCAACATCGATTCCTCGCTGCGCATCAGCCGGCTGTTCTCGCTGCGCCGGCCGCTGGTCGCCGCACCTTCCTTCCTGCAGCGCCACGGCGTGCCCGGCCATCCTTCCGAGCTCGCCGAGTATCGGGTGATCATCCCGACCCATGTGCCGTGGAGCAGCAACTGGGAATTCACCCATAACATCACCGGCGAGGTGGCCCATGTCCATGTCGGCGGCGGACTGAGGGTGAATAATGCCGCGGCGATGCTGCCGGCGCTGAAGGCCGGGCTCGGCATCACGCTGATGCCGGAATTCTTCGTCTGGGAGGAGATCGAGGCCGGCGCGCTCAGCCTGGTTCTGGCCGACTGGACGGTGCCGCCCGGGCCGATCTGCGTGGTGACGCCGCCGGGTCGCGCGCGGCCGGCGCGGGTGCGCGTGTTCCTGGAGTTCCTGCGCGAGCATTTCTCGAGCCAGCCCTGGGCGCGCGGCGTCGAGCGCTAAGGGGGGAATCAGATCAGCCGGATATCCACCGGCACGTTGCCGCGCACCGCACGCGAATAGACGCAGCGCGCATCGGCGGCGGCGACGACGCGCTGGGCGGTTTCCGCATCCAGGCCGGGCAGGTCGACCAGCAGCACGACGCGCAGATTGCCTTCCTCGATCTCGACGTTGGTGGTGACGTTGCCGTCGGCGGCGATATCCAGCCCTTCATCCTTGGCGACGCGGCGGATCGAGGACAGGAAGCAGGCGGCGAAGCCGGCGGCGAACAGCTGTTCCGGATTGGTCCCCTCGCCATCCTGCCCGCCCAGCGAGCGCGGAAGATCGAGTCGCACGCGCAAGCGGCCATCGGCGCTGGCGGCAGACCCTGTGCGGCCACCAATGGCGGTGGCCTGCGTACGATAGAGCTTCGTCATGGCTCAGATCCTGCCGGTGCACCCGCCCGAATGAGGGTTGAGGGGAATATCCGGACGGGTGCGGGTGCCAGATAGGGCAGGAAGTCTGCCATGATAAGTGTCAATCCGAAAACTCACTTGTGACCGGAAGGCCCCAATCCGCGCGAGAACAGGGACTTGGCGCGTTCCGGCAGGCTTCCCATATAAATTGGCGCGAAACCACCGATTAGAGCCGCTTCGCCATAAGTGTTGTGCACGCGCGCTATATAATCCGGCGGCGCAACAGAGCTTATGTGGCGCGGCAGCATCAAATTTGGGGAAACAATCCATGGCCCATGCCCGGGCGCTCCGGCGCGTCGCACGGCCAGCCTTCGCCGCCGCCATCACCGCGCTGCTGCTCGCCGGTTGCGCCGCGATACCCGATGACGGGCCGCGGCTGACCGCGCTCAGCGCGGACAAGCTCGGCATCGCGCAGGGACCGGACATTCCGCCCGCGACCAACTGGTGGGCGGCGCTTGGCGACGCGCAACTGGACCGCATCATGGCCGACGCGCTTGCCGGCAGCCCGCGACTCGCCGCCGCCGCCGCCCGCGTCGCTCAGGCGCAGGCGGGCATCGCCATCGAGCGCGCCGCCCTCCAGCCTCAGCTCGGCATCGACGCCGAGGAAGTGCCGCAGCGGCTGAGCGAGAAATATATCATCCCCCCGCCCTATGGCGGCACCGGCCGCTGGGTGGGTACGGCGCAGGCGAATCTCGGCTGGTCGCTCGACCTGGCCGGCAAGCAGAAGGCGGCGATCGAAGGCGCCCGCGCCACCGCCCAGGCCGCCGCGCTCGACGTCGAGGCGGCGCGCGTGATGCTGACCGGCGCCATCGCCCAGACCTATGTCAACCTCGCCCGCGCCGAGCTGCAGAAGCGCATCGCCGACGAGTTCGTCGCCTCGCGCGAACAGTCGCTGGGGCTGACGCGCACGCGCGTCACCAGCCAGCTGGCCAGCGACATCGACCTGCGCACCGCCGAGACCCTGCTCGCCGACGCGCGCCGCGCCGCCGTGCGCGCCGATGGCGAGCGGGCGCTGATGGTCCATGCGCTGGCCGCGCTGGCCGGACGCGGCCCCGATTACTACCCGACCATCGCCGCCACCCAGGTGAAGCTCGATGCCGCGTTGCCGGTGCCGGACGCGCTGCCCGCCGATCTCATCGGCCGCCGCCCCGACATCCTCGCCGCCCGCGCGCGGATCGAGAGCGCCGATGCCAATCGTCGCGTCGCGCGCGCGGATTTCTATCCGGACGTCAACATCAAGGCGTTCATCGGCTTGCAGGCGCTTGGCATCGGCAATCTGTTCAGCACTGGCGCCGCCGCGTTCGGCGCCGGGCCGGCGGTGCATCTGCCGATCTTCGAGGGCGGACGGCTGAAGGCGGGCTATCAGGGCGCCGTGGCCGGCATCGACGTCGCCATCGCCGACTATAACGCCGCCGTGCTCGGCGCCGTGAAGGAGGCTGCCGATGCCCTGTCGAGCATCGACAGCATCGCCGGCCAGGCTGTGGAGCAGCGCGGCGTCGTCACCAGCCTCGGCGAGACCGTGCGGCTCAACGAAGTGCGGCTGCGCACCGGCCTCGCCCCGCGCGTCGACCTGCTCGCCTCGGGCGACCGGCTGCTGGCGGCCCGCCAGTCGCTGGTCGATCTCGACGCCGACGGCGCGATCCGCCGCATCCAGCTTCTTATCGCGCTCGGCGGCGACTTCACGCCGGCAGCACCCCAGCAGACCGCATCGGCCGGCTCCGCCGCCGTCAGCAACAGGTAAGGTTCCATGAAGCTCGACGAGACCAGCGATCGCAGCACCGACACCAACGCCGGTGAGGCGGGCGGCGCGAGCACCCGCTCCGCACCCGCCGCGCCGCCCCCGGCCCCCGCCGCCCCCGCCGGCGCGTCCAGAGCCCGCAAGCGCGGCTTCCTGGTGCTGGGCGCGGCCGTTCTGCTCGGCGGCGCGGCGTTCGGCGCCTATGAATTGATGCAACCGCCGTCCGAGAGCACCGACGACGCCTATGTGGCGGGCGACGTGGTCGCGATCACCGCGCGCGAGGCGGCCACGGTCATCGCGCTCCACGCCGACAATACCGAAGCGGTGAAGCGCGGCCAGCCGCTGATCGAGCTCGATCCGGCCGCCGCCGACGCGACCATGGCTTCGGCCGAGGCCGAGCTGGCGCGCGCCGTGCGCAACGTCCGCTCCGACTTCTCCAAGGTGGACGAATATGGCGCGGAGATCGTTCGCGCCGAGGCGGAGCTGGCCCGCGCCCGCGCCGATCTCGGTCGCCGCCAGTCGGCGGCGCGCGAGGGCGCCGTGTCCGGCGAGGAGGTGGCGCATGCCGCCGACGAGGTGCGCACCGCGGCCGCCACGCTGGCGCTCGCGCGCAGCCGACGCGCGCAGGCACAGGCCTCGGTGCAAGGGACCAAGGTGGAGACCAATCCCGACGTGCTGGCGGCGATCGCCGCGGTGCGCCGCGCGGCGATCGTGCAGGGGCATATGCGGCTGACCGCGCCGGTGGACGGCGTCGTCGCCCAGCGCACGGTGCAGCTCGGCCAGCAGGTGCAGCCGGGCACGCCGCTGATGGCGGTGGTGCCGCTCGACCGGCTGTGGGTGGATGCCAATTTCCGCGAGACCCAGCTCGCCGACCTGCGCGTCGGCCAGCCGGCGACAATCGAAAGCGACGTTTATGGCGGCAAGGTGAAGTTCCGCGGCCATGTGCTCGGTCTCGGCGCCGGCAGCGGCAACGCCTTCGCGCTGCTGCCGCCCCAGAATGCCAGCGGCAACTGGATCAAGATCGTGCAGCGCCTGCCGGTGCGCATCGCGCTCGATTCCGGGGAGCTGCGCCAGAACCCGCTGCGCGTCGGCCTGTCGGTGACGGTAAAGGTCGACACGCGCGATCACTCGGGCGCGCCGATCGCCCGCGCGGCCGCCGCCCAGCCCTTCGCCGTCCAGGCCAGCCAGACCGGCGGCCCGGAGGTCGAGGCGCGCATCAACAAGATCATCGCCGAGAATCGCGGGAAGGCCGCGCGGTGAGTGGCGGCGCCGGCCAGAACGGGCCGATCACGCTCAAGGGACCGGCGCTCGCCGTCACCTCGATCGCGCTGGCGCTGGGCACCTTCATGCAGGTGCTCGACACGACGATCGCCAACGTCTCGCTGACCACCATCGCCGGCAATCTCGGCGTCAGCACCGACAGCTCGACCTGGGTGATCACCGCCTTTGCCGTGGCCAACGGCGTCACCGTGCCGCTCACCGGCTGGCTGATGCGGCGGTTCGGCGTCGTGCGCACCTTCGTCACCGCGGTGCTCGCCTTCACCTTCGCCTCGTTCCTCTGCGGCATCGCGTGGAGCCTGCCGTCGCTGATCGTGTTCCGCATCATCCAGGGCGCAGTGTCCGGACCGATGATCCCGGGCAGCCAGGCGCTGCTCCTCGCCGTCTTCCCGCCGGAGAAGAGGGGCACGGCGCTCGCCATCTGGTCGATGACGACCTTGGTCGGGCCGGTCGCCGGGCCGATCCTCGGCGGCTATATCTCCGATAATTACCATTGGGGCTGGATCTTCCTGATCAACGTGCCGGTCGGCCTGCTGACGGCCGCGATCACGTGGCGCGCGCTGAAGGCACACGACACGCCGACGATGAAGATCCCGCTCGATCTGGTCGGCATCGCGCTGCTCATCTTCTGGGTCGGTGCGCTGCAGACGGTGCTCGACCTCGGCAAGAATGACGACTGGTTCCACTCGACGTTCATCACCGTTGCGGCGATCCTCTCCGGCATCGGTTTCTTCGCCTGGCTGATCTGGGAGCTGACCGACGCGCGGCCGGCGGTGGACCTGAAGCTGTTCAAGGGCCGCAACTTCTCGCTCGGCACGATCGCGCTTTGCCTCGGCTACGCCGTGTTCTTCGGCAACACGCTGCTGCTGCCGCTGTGGCTCCAGCAGCAGCTCGGCTACACGGCGACCTGGGCCGGGCTGGTGGCGGCGCCGAGCGGCATCGTCGCGGTGTTCTGCACGCCGTTCGCGGCGCGCATCTCGTCAAAGGTCGATGCGCGGTGGATGGCGACCTTCTCGTTCATCGCCTTCGCCGCCTCCTACTTCATGCGCGCCGGCTACACGATGCAGGCGGATTATTATCACTTCATGCTGCCCATGGCCGTGCAGGGGATGGGGATGAGCACCTTCTTCGTGGCGATGGTGACGATCTCGCTCGACGGCGTCCCGCCGGACAAGGTGCCGTCGGCGACCGGCATCTCCAACTTCGCGCGGATCACCGCAGGCAGCTTCGCCGCCTCGCTGGTGACGACGATCTGGGACCGGCGCGAGGCGCTGCACCAGAGCCGGCTGGCCGACATCCACACGCCGTTCGCGCAGGGCTATCGCATCGCCACCGAGGGGCTGCACGGCCTCGGCCTCAACGAACTTCAGGCGGCCGCGGCGATCACCCGCCAGATGGTCGGGCAGGCCTATCTGCTGTCCTCGGTCGACATCTTCGCGGCGAGCGCGTGGCTGTCGCTGGCGATGGTGCCGCTGGTCTGGCTGTCGCGGCGCCCTTCGGCCCCTTCCGGGCCGGTCGCGGCCGATTAGGCGGCCTCCGCCCGCCCCGAGCAGAGGCTGAGCGAGCCGCAGCCTCGCCGGAGCGAACCGATGCCGTTCAGTTCGCGAACGCCGCGATCCCGGTCTGGGCGCGGCCCAGGATCAGCGTGTGGATGTCGTAGGTGCCCTCATAGGTGTTGACCGTCTCCAGGTTCACCATGTGGCGCATGACGTGATATTCGTCGGAGATGCCGTTGCCGCCATGAATGTCCCGCGCGTCGCGGGCGATGGCCAGCGCCTTGCCGCAACTGTTGCGCTTGATCAGCGAGATGTCGGCGACCGGGCAACGTCCCTCGTCGATCAGTCGGCCGACGCGCAGGCATGCCTGCAGGCCGAGCGCGATCTCGGTCTGCATGTCGACCAGCTTGCGCTGGACGAGCTGATTGGCGGCGAGCGGCCGGCCGAACTGCTGGCGCTCCAGCGCATAGCGCCGCGCCGCGTGCCAGCAGAACTCCGCCGCGCCGAGCGCCCCCCAGGCGATGCCGTAGCGCGCCTTGTTGAGGCAGCCGAACGGCCCCGCCAGCCCTTTCGCGCCGGGCAGCAGCGCATCCCCGCCGATGCGGACCCCGTCCATCACCAGCTCGCCGGTGACCGACGCGCGCAGCGATAATTTGCCCTCGATCTTCGGTGCCGAGAAGCCGGGGGTGCCCGCCTCGACGATGAAGCCGCGGATGACGCCGTCCAGCCTGGCCCAGACGATGGCGATGTCGGCGATGGGGGCGTTGGTGATCCACGTCTTGGTCCCGGTGAGGCGATAGCCGGCGCCGTCGCGCTCCGCGCGCGTCTCCATCCCCTCGGGATCGGAGCCATGGTTCGGCTCGGTGAGGCCGAAGCAGCCGACCAGCTCGCCCGCCGCCAGGCCGGGCAGATATTTCCGCCGCTGCGCGTCGCTGCCATAGGCGTGGATCGGGTGCATGACGAGCGACGACTGGACGCTCATCGCCGAGCGATAGCCGCTGTCGACCTGCTCCACCTCGCGCGCGATCAGGCCATAGGCGACGTGGCTCGCCCCGACCCCGCCCTCCTCGGCAGGGAGCGTCGCGCCGAGCAGGCCGAGCGCGCCCATCTCGGCCATGATCTCGCGGTCGAACCGCTCCTCGCGGTTGGCGGTGACGATGCGCGGCAGCAGCGCCGAGCGGGCATAATCGCGCGCCGTGGCGCGGATCATCCGCTCCTCGTCGGTGAGCTGTTCGTCGAGGAGCAGCGGGTCTTCCCAATCGAACGGGGGCTGGGGCACGGTCTCTGTCTCCTTCGCGGGCCATCTTGGCATCCCGCCCCCGATCGGGGCAATGATGAGCGATGGGCGAGACACGGCTTTTGGCAGGGATCGAGGCAGGCGGCACCAAGTTCGTCTGCGGGGTGGCGCCCGCCTCGGGCGGCCCCTCGCTGGCGACGCGGACCATGCCGACTCGCGATCCGGAGGCGACGTTCGCCGATGTCGCCGCCTTCTTCGCCGAAGCCTCGGCCCGGCATGGCCCGATCGCGGCGGCCGGCATCGGCAGTTTCGGGCCGCTCGGCGTCGATCCCCGGGCCGCGGATTATGGCCGCATCCTCCACACCCCAAAGCCGGGCTGGGCCGGCGCCGACCTGCTGGGGCGGGTGCGGGCGATGCTCGGCGTGCCGGCCGGGATCGACACCGACGTCAATGCCGCGGCGCTGGCCGAGGCGGCGGCGGCGGGCCGGCCGCTCGCCAGCCTCGCCTATGTCACGGTCGGCACCGGCATCGGCGTCGGGCTGGTGCTGGAAGGCCGGCCGGTGCACGGCCTCGGCCATCCCGAGGGCGGGCATATGCTGATCCGCCGCCATCCGGCGCAGGCCGACTTCGCCGGCATTTGTCCGTTTCACGGCGATTGCCTGGAGGGGCTGGCGAGCGGGCCGGCGGTGCTCGCCGCCTGGGGCGCGCAAGGGGACAGACTGCCACCGGATCATGATTTCTGGACCGTGGAGGCGGATTATCTGGCTCAGCTCTGCGCCAATCTGGTCTTCACGGTGGCGCCGGAGCGAATCATCCTCGGCGGCGGTGTGATGAGCGGCGGTGCGCTGATCGAGCCGATCCGGAGGCGCACCCATGAACTTCTCGGCGGCTATATCGCACAACTGGATGGGCACGCGGCGGTGACGCGACTGATCACGCCGCCCGCCTGTGTCGAGCCGTCGGGGCTGGTCGGCGCCTATCTGCTGGCCAGTCGGACAATGACGGATATGTCTGTAATGACATAAGCTTGTCCGGCTGTCGGGCTAGGGTGAGGGGATAAGGCAGGCCGAGACCGATATGACCGTGCGCCATCTTCGTTATTCCAGCGTCGCCATCGCGCTGCACTGGCTCATCGCCGCCCTGTTGTTGTTCGAAATCGGCCTCGGCTGGCGAATGGATGGGCCGCGCGGGCCGGAAACCTATGCCGTCTATCAGCTCCACAAGTCGATCGGCATCACCGTGCTGATGCTGACGCTGCTGCGGCTGGCGTGGCGGCTCACCCGCCGCCCGCCGCCATTCCCGCCGACACTGCATCCCTGGGAACGCGGGCTGGCGCATACGGTGCATGTGCTGTTCTACGTGCTGCTGATCGGCATGCCGCTGACCGGCTGGCTGCTCGTTTCGGCGAGCCGTACAGCGATCCCGACCGTGCTTTACGGGCTGTGGCCGTGGCCGCACGTGCCGGCCGTGGCGACGCTGGACGCGGTCAGCAAGGCGCGCGTCGAGGGAGCCGCCGGCTTCGGCCATCACGCCCTCGCGTGGCTCGCCTATGCGCTGGTCGCGCTGCACGTGCTGGGCGCGTTGAAGCACCAGTTCGTCGATCGCGGCGGGGATATGGCGCGGATGGTGCCGATCTTCGGCAGGGGAACGCCGGATCGCGGAGCGCTGGCCTCGATCACGATCTCGGCGATCGGCATCGCGCTGGCGCTGGTAGCCATCGGCAACCGCATCCATCTGAAACCGATCCCGCTGGGGGCGCCGCCGCCGGCCGAGGCGGCGGTAACCCGCGCGCCTGAACCGGCACCTGCCGCTCCGGCCGTGACGCCCGCTGCTGCACCGCCGGCAGCCGAGCCGCTGGCCGCGCCGCCGCCCGCCGCCGTCGCCGGCCCGGCCGCGCCGGTGAAGTGGACGGTCAACCGCGCCCGCTCGTCGCTCGGCTTCGCCTCGCATTGGTCGGGCGGGCCGATCGACGGGCGCTTCGATCGCTGGGATGCCACGATCAGCTTCCATCCCGACGCGCTCGCCGGATCATCGGTGAAGGTGACGATCGACATGGCCTCGGCGCACACCGGCGTCACCGACACGGAAAGCTCGCTGCCCGAGGATGACTGGTTCGCCGTCAAGGCGCATCCCCGGGCGACCTTCACAGCCAGCGATTTCCGCCATCTAGGCGGCGAGCGCTATGAAGCGCGCGGCACGCTCGACCTGCGCGGCGTGGCGCGGCCGCTTGTGCTGCCCTTCACGCTTGCCATAACAGGCAAGACGGCTCGCATGACGGGGGAGGTGAAGATCGACCGGACCAGCTTCGGCGTCGGCCAGGGCGAATGGGCGTCAACCGACGATGTGCCCGCGCTCGTCACCGTCAACGTCCGCATCACCGCCGACGCGCCGCAACCGATAACCACCGCAAGGAGCAAATAATGACCCTTCGTGCCGCCCTTCTGCTCGCCCTCGCCCCGGCGATGGCTGCGCTCCCCGCCGTCGCGATCGCGCAGGTGAGCCAGGATCCCGCCGCCGCGCCCGCCGGAACCTATAATGTCGACGGCCGCCACGCCTCGGTGATCGCGCGCATCGGCCATGGCGGCGGCTCCTCGCTCAGCACCTTCCGCTTCGGCACGGTGTCCGGCTCGCTGGACTGGAATCCTGCCCAGCCGCAGGCTTCGAAGGTCAACGTCACGGTCGACGTCAAGTCGATCCAGACGCCGATCGCCGGCTTCGCGGACGAGCTGATCGGCGACACCTTCCTCAACGTCGCCAAATATCCGACGGCGACCTTCACCTCCACCTCGATCCAGCGCACCGGACCGACCACCGGCAAGATCACCGGCAACTTCACCTTCATGGGGGTGACCAAGCCGATCGTCGTCGACGCACGCATGGTCGGCGCCGGCAAGGGGGCGCGCAACGCCTCGGTCGTCGGTTTCTCCGGCACGACGAAGTTCAAGCGTTCGGAGTTCGGCTACACCTCGCGCCTCGGCCCGATCGGCGACGAGGTCGAGCTGCTGCTCGATATCGAGTTCAACAAGCCGGCGCCTGCCGCGGGCTGATCCGACCAAGCCCTCTCTCATCGGGGAGAGGGCTTTTCCGACGTCCGCTTATCGCTCCGCGTCGGCCGGCTTGGACTGGAGCTGGACGTAGTTCTGGATGCCCATCAGCCGGATCATGTCGAACTGGCGCTCCAGATAATCGACATGCTCCTCCTCGTTTTCGAGGATCGAGACGAACAGCTCGCGGGTCACATAATCCTTCACGGTCTCGCAATGGCCGATGCCCTCGCGCAGCGCGGGGATCGCCTCCTCCTCGAGCGCGAGATCGGCCTTGAGCACCTCCTCCACCGTCTCGCCGACGCGCAGCCGGCCGAGCAGCTGGAAATTGGGCAAGCCATCCAGGAACAGGATGCGCTCGGCCAGGCGGTCGGCATGCTTCATTTCGTCGATGGATTCGCCATATTCGAACTTGGCGAGACGCTGCACGCCCCAATGGTCGAGCATGCGATAGTGCAGGAAATACTGGTTGATCGCCGTCAGCTCGTTCTTCAGGCAGATGTTGAGATATTCGATGACCTTCTCGTCGCCCTTCATGGCATGTTCTCCGAGAGAAATTGGACTCAGGTGAGGAGCTTCGGCCCCTCGCTGCGGATGGCGGCGGCGATCGGCGCCTCGAACATCGAGAGCAGGAAGGGCAGCATGATCTCGGCATGCACCACGTCCTCCCGGACATCGGCATAGGCGGTGACGGTCTGGCCCATGGCGGCGACAGTGATCGTCATGCGATCGCCCTCCCACCCGGTGGTCACCTCGGCCATGCCGCCGGGCACGTGGCGGGCCAGCTTGTGCGCATTGGCGGACAGCCGGGCACGCGCGCCCTCCTTGCCGAGCTGGTGCGGGATATCGACGTGAATAGGGCCGCTCATGACGCAAGTGGATGAGTCATGCGTGGGCGATTTGCAAGCATTTCCTGATCTGCGACCGATTATCGCAGGGCGCTGCAAGTCACTCTTAAATACAGCGGATAAATGACGCCGTTATTGCATATGGCAATCATCAGAGGATGTCCCGTCCGGGCCGGCGGCGCCGTGCCCGGACGGGGATCGGATCAGCCGGCCAGCCCCCGCGCCGGCGTGTTGACGCCCATCGACTGGAGATAGCGCTTCACATTGCGCGCCGCCTGGCGGATGCGCTGTTCATTCTCGACCATGGCGATGCGGACGAAGCCCTCGCCTTCCTCGCCATAGCCGACGCCCGGCGCCACCGCGACGCCGGCATGGGTAAGCAGCTGCTTGGAGAATTCGAGGCTGCCGAGATGGGCGAGCGCCGGCGGCAGCGGCGCCCAGGCGAACATCGAGGCGCGCGGCGGCGGGATTTCCCAGCCGGCGCGCCCGAAGCTCTCGACGAGCACGTCGCGGCGCCGCTTGTAGAGCTGGCGGTTCTGCTCGACGATGTCCTGTGGGCCGTTGATGGCGGCGACGGCCGCTGCCTGGATCGGCGTGAAGGCGCCATAATCGAGATAGGATTTGACCCGCGTCAGCGCCGCGATCAGCGTCTTGTTGCCGACCGCGAAGCCGATGCGCCAGCCGGCCATCGAGTAGGTCTTCGACATGGAGGTGAATTCCACCGCCACGTCCTTCGCCCCTGGCACCTGCAGGATGGATGGCGTCGGCTGGTCGTCGAAATAAATCTCCGAATAGGCGAGATCGGAGAGCACCCACAGCCCATGTTCCTTCGCAAAGGCGACGACCCGCTCGTAGAAAGCGAGATCGACCGTCTCGGCAGTCGGATTGGAGGGATAGCCCATCACCAGCACCGACGGCTTCGGCACGGTGAACCGCATCGCCCGCTCGAGGCTTTCGAAATAGCGCTCGTCCGGGGTCGTCGGCACCGAGCGGATCGTGGCGCCGGCGATGATGAAGCCGAAGGTGTGGATCGGATAGCTCGGGTTTGGCGCCAGCACGACGTCGCCCGGCGCGGTGATCGCCTGGGCGAGATTGGCGAGCCCCTCCTTGGAGCCGAGCGTGACGACGACCTCGCTTTCCGGATCGAGGTCGACCCCGAAGCGGCGTTTGTAATAGCCGGCCTGGGCCTTGCGCAGGCCGGGAATGCCCTTCGATGCCGAATAGCCATGGGCGGATGGATTGGCGGCGACTTCCGCCAGCTTCTCGATGATGTGCGGCGGCGGTGGCAGGTCCGGATTGCCCATTCCGAGGTCGATGATGTCCTCCCCTGCCGCGCGCGCCGCTGCCCGCATGCCGTTGACTTCGGCGATGACGTAAGGGGGCAGCCTGCGGATGCGGTAGAAATCGGTGGACATTGTTCTCCCTTCCAGGGTGGTGGATGGCTCGCGCCGAGACGGCTATAGACCTTTTGAGGCAGCAATGTCAGCGGAGAGCAGCGTGGCCGAAGAAAATGGGGCCAGGACGGACAAGGCTGCCGAATGGCCGCTTCCCGACCTCGCCCAGATGCAGCACTGGACATGGCTGATCGGGCGCATGCAGCAGAAGATGCTGGAATTCGGGCTGAAGGGGCTTGGCGCCACGCCGGGCACGCTGGCGACGGACAAGCTGGCGATGCCGGCGATGCCCGCCCTCCCCACCCCGGACCCGGCGGCGTTCGCGCGCAGCCAGGAAAGCTTCTGGGCGGAGAGCATCGCGCTGTGGCAGCGTTTCCTCGATCCGGCCGCGGCGGCAGCGGCGGCGCCAGACAGGCCCGCGGACCGGCGGTTCGCCGCGCCGGAATGGCAGGGCCATCCGCTGTTCGCGATGATCCGCCAGAGCTACGAGCTGATCGCCGAGCATATGCTGAAGGGCGTCGACACGCTCGACGGGCTCGACCCGCAACAGCGCGAGCAGATCCGCTTCGCCACCCGCGCCTTCGTCGACGCGATGAGCCCGAGCAATTTCGCCGGCACCAACCCCCAGGTCATCGCCCGCACGCTGGAGACCGGCGGCGAGAATCTGTTGAAGGGCCTCGAGCACATGCTCGGCGACCTTGAGCGCGGCCAGCTCAGCCATGTCGCCGAGGGCGCGTTCGAACTCGGCCGCAACATCGCCACCACGCCCGGCCAGGTCGTCCACGAAACGCCGCTCTACCAGCTCATCCAATATGATCCGACGACGCCGAAGGTGCGCACCGTCCCGCTGATCATCTTTCCGCCCTGGATCAACCGCTTCTACATCCTCGATCTCAACCCGGCGAAAAGCTTCATCCGCTGGGCGGTCGAACAGGGGCTAACCGTGTTCGTGGTTTCCTGGAAATCGGCCGACGCCGACATGGCGGGGGTGGTGCTTGACGATTATGTGAAGGCGCAGATCGACGCCATCGACACGGTGCGCGAAGGGCTCGGCGTCGAGGCGGTGCACGCGATCGGCTATTGCGTCGCCGGCACCACGCTCGCCACCACGCTCGCGCTGCTCGAGGCGCGTGGGCAGGCGGACAAGGTGGCATCGGCCACCTTCTTCACCGCGCAGGTCGATTTCGCACAGGCCGGCGATCTCAAGCTGTTCGTCGACGACGCGCAGCTCGACATGATCCGCCAGCTGTCGGCGGAGAATGGCTATACCGACGGCCGCTACATGGCGCTGACCTTCAACCTGCTGCGCGGGCGCGACCTGATCTGGAACTATGTCGTCAACAATTACCTGTTGGGGGAGGATTATCCCGCCTTTGACCTGCTCCACTGGAACGGGGATACCACCAACCTGCCGGCCGCCTGGCACCTCGCCTATCTCACCGATCTCTATCGCGACAACAAGCTGATCAAGCCGGGCGCCGTGACCGTCGACGGCACGCCGATCGACATCAGCCGCGTTCGGACGCCGGCCTATGTCCAGGCCGGCCGCGAGGATCACATCGCGCCCGCCGAGAGCGTGTGGAAGATCACCGAGCATTTCGCCGGGCCGCTGCGCTTCGTGCTGGCCGGATCGGGCCATATCGCCGGCGTCGTGAACCCGCCATCCGCCGGCAAATATCAATATTGGACGAACGACCGAAAGGTGCGCAGCTTCGACGCGTTCCTGCGCGGCGCCAGCGAAACCAAGGGGAGCTGGTGGCCGGACTGGCTGGCGTGGCTGCTGCCGCTGTCGGGGGAGGAGGTGCCCGCGAAGCGCGCGCGCATCCCCGGCAAGGGCAGGCTCAAGGCGATCGAACCGGCCCCCGGGCGATATGTACGCATGCGGTGAGACGAGCCGTGTGACAGGCATGTTGCAACGCACAAAAAACTACTTGCAAACGCCGCCGGGATTGCATATTGTGCAATGCAACATCAGCGGAGTTGTGCATGCTGGATCCCAAAAAGCCCAGGATTCTCGCGGCGAAGCCTGCCGCTGAGACCAAGCCCGCCCCGGCCCCTGCGGGGGCGAAGGCGCTACCCGAGTCGCCGACGCCCGCGCCGGTCGCGGCAAAGCCCGTCCCGGCCCCGGTCGTCCCGGCTCCCGTCGCCAAGGCGGCGGTAAAGTCCAAGATGGCCACGCCGGTGCGCAAGCCGGTCGTCCCGGCCGCGGCCAGCCCGGCCGCGCCGGTCGCCGAACCCGCCAAAGCCGTTGTGAAGCCCCAGCCAGTCAAGCAAATCGCAGCCGAAGGAATCTCCAAAATGGCCACCACGCCCAATCCGACCTTCACCGCCGAGAACACCGCCGAGAAGTTTCAGACCGCGTTCACCGACGTTCAGGGCCGCACCAAGGCGGCGCTGGAGAAGAGCGCCAAATTCTATGAGGAACTGGGCGACTTCACGAAGGGCAATATCGAGGCGGTGATCGCCTCCTCGAAGGTTGCGGCCTCGGCCGCCGAGACGCTGGGCCAGGACGCCGCCGCCTTCGGCAAGAAGAATCTCGAGCAGGCCACCGCCACCTTCAAGAGCCTCGCGGCCGCCAAGTCCCCGACCGAGCTGCTGCAGCTGCACAGCGATTATGCCCGCGCCGCGTTCGACGCGATGGTCGCCGAAAGCTCGCGCGTGTCGGAGAAGCTGGTGAAGCTGGCCGGCGAAATCGCCCAGCCGCTGTCCTCGCGCTTCGCCGTCGCCGCCGAGAAGGTGAAGGCCACCTCGCTCTAAGGCATGCCCGGCGTCGGGAAACCGATCCAAAAATGGCCGCGCCGGCATCGTCGGCGCGGCCATTTTCGTGGCGATGCGTTTTCCCCAAGTGATCCAGCCTCTTGCCCCGCCGCCGTCGCTTGCCATATCCTCGGCTTTCCGGAGACTGGATTTGATGCTGTCGGACGCGACTTCCGCCGATGAATTTTCCGTGGTCGGCATGGCCGGCCCGCGTGATGGCGAGTCGGGCGACACCGAACTCGGCGTCGCCACCCGCACGCGCACCCGCACGAAGAAGCCGACACCTTACAAGGTGCTGATGCTGAACGACGATTACACGCCGATGGAATTCGTCGTGCTGTGCCTGCAGCGCTTCTTCCGGATGAGCCTGGAGGATGCGACGCGGGTCATGCTCCACGTCCACCAGAAGGGCGTCGGAGTGTGCGGGATCTTCAGCTACGAGGTGGCCGAGACGAAGGTCAGCCAGGTCGTCGATTTCGCCCGGCAGAACCAGCACCCGCTCCAATGCACGCTGGAGAAGGCCTGACCGGCCTGCGCGCTCAGGCGTCCTCCGGGGGCTCCGGCAGCCAGCTCGTGTCGGGGCTCGACCAACGGCTGATATAGCCTGAGATCCGGGCCAGCCCCGGCTCGTCGAGCAGGCGGATCGATCCCGGCCCGCGCGCGATCAGCCCGTCATCGGCAAGCGCCCGCATCATCCGGTTCACGTGCACCGCGGTGAGGCCGACCGTATCGCCGATATCCTCCTGCGTCATCGGCAGCGACAGCCGGTCCTCCATCGCCGGATTCGTCAGGCGCAGCCGGTGAGTGAGATCGAGCAGCAACGCCGCCACCCGGGCGCGCGCATCCGTCCGCCCGATCGAGGCGATCCGATCCGAAAGCGACACCCGCTCGACCTGGACGAGCACGAAGAACAGGGCGGCCAGCCGCTGATGATCGCGGAACACGGTGGTCAGCACGCTGCGCGGGAACGGGCTGACGATACCGCTGGTCAGCATCGATACCGTCTCCACCCCGCCATTCAGCGCGCCGCCCGGGGTGCCGACGACATCGCCCGGAAGATGGACCTTGGTGATCTGGCGGCTGCCGTCCGGCATGCCCAGCGCGCTCGCCGCCCAGCCGGACTGCAATACCCACATGCCGTCCGCCGGGTCGCGTTCGCGACGAAGCATGGTGCCGCGCGAAACGGTACGCCGCTGGCTTTCCAGCACGCGCAGGACGTCCCGCTCCCCGGCGGTCAGCTTCATATATCGAGCCAGCCGTTCGGCCAGCGCCCCGTCAGGCAAACGAACACCCCCTCTGCGCCCCCCCAGCGGGCGGGGCGTCTTCCTACGCAACGCCCGGAGATTTCGCTTTAATCTGGATCAGATAGACGAATATCCCGTGGCGAGGCCGAGGCGTTCCGCCGCGCACCGGACCGGGGCCACCTTGCGCGGCGTCGGCGAGCCGATAGAAGCGGCCCCATGGATCGCATCATCATCCGCGGTGGAAACCGCCTGTCCGGCGACGTGCCGATTTCCGGAGCCAAGAACGCAGCGCTGACGCTGATGCCCTGCGCGTTGCTGACCGATGAGCCGCTGACGCTCGAAAACCTGCCGCGCCTGGCGGACGTCGAAAGCTTCGGCCACCTGCTCAACCAGTTCGGCGCCTCCACCGCCATCGCCGGCACCCATCCGTCGGCGTTCGGGCGGACGATGACGATCCATGCCGCGCGGCTCAGCTCCACCGTCGCCCCCTATGACATCGTGCGCAAGATGCGCGCCTCGATCCTGGTGCTCGGGCCGCTGCTGGCGCGGGCCGGTGAGGCGACGGTGTCGCTGCCCGGCGGCTGCGCGATCGGCAATCGCCCGATCGATCTCCATTTGCGCGCGCTGGAAGCGCTGGGCGCGGTCATCGAGATCGCCGCTGGCTATGTTCGCGCCACCGCGCCGGACGGCGGCCTCAAGGGCGGCCATATCGTCTTCCCGATCGTCTCCGTCGGCGCCACCGAAAATGCGCTGATGGCGGCCGCCCTTGCCAACGGCGAGACGCGGATCGACAACGCCGCCTGCGAGCCCGAGATCGTCGACCTTTGCCGCTGCCTGGTGGCGATGGGAGCGGAGATCGACGGTATCGGCTCCTCGCGCCTCGTGGTGCAGGGCAAGCCGCGGCTCCACGGCGCCACCTACATGGTGATGCCGGACCGGATCGAGGCCGGCAGCTACGCCTGCGCGGCTGGCATCACCGGCGGCTCACTGCTGCTCGCCGGCGCGCGGGAAGAGGACATGGCCGCCGTGCTCGCCGGGCTCGGCGACGCCGGACTGATCGTCGAAACCGAGGCCGGCGGCATCCGCGTCAGCGCGGACGGGCGGCTCAAGCCGGTCAACATTTCCACGGCGCCCTTCCCCGCCTTCCCCACCGACATGCAGGCCCAGTTCATGGCCATGCTGACGCTGGCCGACGGGGCCAGCGTGCTCACCGAGACGATCTTCGAGAATCGCTACATGCATGTGCCGGAGCTGGCGCGGATGGGCGCGGACATCCAGGTGCGCGGGCGCTCGGCGGTGGTGCGCGGCGTCGAGCGGCTGGTCGGCGCGCCGGTGATGGCGACGGATTTGCGCGCGTCTATGTCGCTGGTGCTGGCGGGCCTTGCCGCCGGGGACGAAACGCAGGTCAACCGCGTCTATCATCTTGACCGCGGCTATGAGCGGCTTGAGGAGAAGCTTTCCGCCGTCGGCGCCGATATCGAGCGCCAGTCCGACGGCTGATCCCGCGCGCCTCCCGGTATCGCCGCATCCCGACGGGCTGCGGCTGGCCGTGCGGCTGACGCCGCGCGCCGGGCGCGATGCGGTGGAGGGCGTGGCGGAGGCGGCGGACGGACGGCTGGTCGTCCGCCTGCGCGTTGCGGCCCCGGCCGTCGAGGGGGCGGCCAACAAGGCGCTGATCCGCTTCGTCGCGAAAAGCCTGGATATCCCGCCGCGCGCCGTCACCATCCTGTCCGGTGAGACAGGGCGCGCCAAGCTGCTCCTGCTGGCAGGGGATTCGGCCATGCTGACGCGTCGTATCGCCAGCTGGCTGAACGAGAATTGATGCAACCTTTTCGCGCCACCGTTGATTACTGGTGCGGAACGGATGGGGAGGCATCCGGGACCTTGTGAAGACTCTCGCGAACGACTCGTAACCGGGCACAACTGCCCTAAAGCCGCCATAGCGGGCGAGATTCATGATATCCCGTTTGCACACCCGAAGCATAAAGTGGCTGCGCGACAGGAAATGTCGCAATATAGAACGGCAACGGACGACGATGCCTGAGGGGGCGGAACCGCCGGCACGTCGATGAACAGATGGTGGCCCGCGAGCCGTCCGCGACCGCCAGAATACGGAGGGAAGTTCATGGCTAAGGAAGCTACGAAGAAGCCTGCGGCCGCCAAGACCGGCGGCATCCACAAGCCGGTGACGCCGTCGGCCGATCTCGGCGCGATCGTCGGGGCCGGCGCGATGCCGCGCAGCGAAATCGTCAGCAAGCTGTGGGAATATATCAAGAAAAACAACCTGCAGGACAGCAAGGACAAGCGCCAGATCAACGCCGACGCCAAGCTCGAGAAGATCTTCGGCAAGAAGCAGGTCAGCATGTTCGAGATGAACAAGCACGTTTCCGCGCACGTGAAGTAACTCCGGCCGCCGGCATGTCGCGCGGGCCTGATCCAGGGTCCGCCGCCGGCGATCCCGATGCGAACGCCCGGCGAATCGGGGTACCCGGGCGCACGTATCCGGTGGGGGCCATTCTGGCTGTCCCGCGACATCCGGCGATGCGAGGCCAGCCTCGTCAGAAAGCTATTGCGAGTTAGTCTCAGTATCGCTACTTCTCCGCCATCACCAGCGGGGACGTCGAGTCGATGGTTGTCTGCGTGTGCAATGCAATCCGTGAGAAGGACGTGCGGGCAGCCGCGCGCGCCGGAGCGGAGAGCCCCTGTCAGGCTTATGCCACGCTCGGCCGGCGCCCCCAGTGCGGCCAGTGTGTGCCCTTCGCCCGCGAAATCATCTCCGCCGAGCGCGCCGCGGCCTGAGCCCGCCGCCGGCGACACCTCCCACGGTCCGGACAAGCAACCTTTGCGCGCCGCCGCGCATTGGCCCTGCATCGTTACCCCGGATATGGAGGGAAAAGATGAGACGGATGGTCTTCACGGGGATGATCGCCTTGCTTGCCGGGTCGCTGGTGACAGCCGCCGGCGCCCAATCCTATCAGACGCGCGATGCCGCCCGCGATCTGCGCCAGGAGCAGCGCGAACTGCGCGAGGCCCAGGCCTATGGTTCCCGGCGCGACGTACGCGAACAGCGCCGCGACGTGCGTGAGGCACGACAGGATCTGCGGCAGTCGCAACGCCGCGACTGGCGTCGCTACCGCGATTATGACTGGAACCGCCGCGAACCGGGGTCGAACGGCTATTACGCCGAACGCTATTATCGCGACGGCCGCTATTACCGGACGCGCACGCTGAGCCGGAACGACCGCATCTATCGCGGCGGGGACGGGCGTTATTATTGCCGCCGGGATGACGGCACGACCGGGCTCATTCTCGGCGGGGTGCTCGGCGGCGTGCTCGGCAATGCGCTCGACAACGGGCGCTCCTCGACGCTCGGCACCGTGCTCGGTGCGGGCGGCGGCGCGCTGCTCGGCCGGGAGGTGGACCGCGGCGGCGTCAAATGCCGATAGGAATGCTCCTCTCCCAAAGAGGATTTTGCCTCTCGGTGATCTGAGCGAATATGCCACCGGGCTTGATTGATCCCCTCCGCCTGTGCCAGCGCAAATCGGCATAGGCGAAGGGGATTTTTGATGGGTGAAGCACTGCGCGTCGCGCTGGCGGGGCTGGGCACGGTCGGCGCGGGCGTGATCAAGCTGATCGACGCGAACCGCACCCTCATCAAGCGGCGCGCCGGGCGCGGCATCGAGATCGTCGCCGTTTCGGCACGCGACCGGGCGCGCGACCGCGGCGTCGACCTCAGCCGCTTCGATTGGACGGACGACACCGCCTCCCTCGCCAGCCGCGCCGATGTCGATGCGGTGGTGGAGCTGATCGGCGGATCGGACGGGCCGGCGCTGACGCTCGCGCGCGCCGCCATCGCCTCGGGCAAGGCCTTCGTCACCGCCAACAAGGCGATGATCGCTCATCATGGGCTTGAGCTTGCCGAGGCTGCCGAGGAGGCCGGCATCGCCTTCAAATATGAGGCGGCGGTGGCCGGCGGCATCCCGGTGATCAAGGGGCTGCGCGAGGGTGCGGCGGCCAATGAGATCAGCCGGGTCTACGGCATCCTCAACGGCACCTGTAACTTCATCCTGACGACGATGGAGGCCGAGGGCCGCGATTTCGCCGAAGTGCTCGCCGACGCCCAGCGGCTCGGCTATGCCGAGGCCGATCCCTCCTTCGATATCGACGGCGTCGACGCCGCGCACAAGCTGTCGATCCTCGCCAGCCTGGCCTTTGGCACGCGCATTGATTTCGGCGCGGTGGCGATCACCGGCATCCGCGATGTGCTCGCCATCGACATCGCCGAGGCGCAGGCGCTCGGCTTCCGCGTGCGGCTGGTCGGCGTCGGCGAGGCCGGCCCGGGCGGTTTGTTTCAGCGGGTCCACCCCTGCCTGGTGCCGGTCACCCATCCGCTGGCCCATGTCACCTCGTCGCTCAACGCCATCGTCGCGGAAGGCAATTTCGTCGGGCGGCTGTTCTTCGAGGGACGCGGCGCCGGCGAGGGGCCGACCGCGAGCGCCGTCGTCGCCGACCTCATCGACATTGCCCGCGGCGAGGGCGGGCCGGCCTTCGCCATGCCCGTGGCGAGCCTCGCCGCGCCGGAAATCGCCCAGGCCGGCGAGCGTCGTGGCCGCGCCTATCTGCGTTTCACCGTGGCGGACCGGCCCGGGGTGCTCGCCGAGATCACCGCGGCAATGCGCGACGCCAACGTCTCGATCGAAAGCGTCATCCAGCGGGGCGCCGCGGTGGACGGGGCGGTGCAGCTCGTCATGGTCACCCATGAGGGGCCTGAGCGCTGCGTCGCCGACGCGCTGGAACGGCTGCGCGGATCGCAGAGCCTGACGGCGCGGCCGATGCTGATGCACATTCTGGATCTTTGACCCCGGTTCGGCACCGCTGAACCGGCGTCGCCATCCGCGAAACGAATCACGAAGGCCGATAAACCCGACCAAAGCGCCGGAATTCGCGACGGGCATGTCGGGAAGGCTTCTCGACATCCAAATCCCGCCAGCCTATGCGCTGGCCCAAACAGCTTATGAGGGTGGCAGGAATATGGTGAAGCCGAGTAGCGCGCTGGACCGGGTGCTCGTCCTGGAGATGGTGCGCGTCACCGAGGCGGCGGCGATCGCTGCCTCCCGGCTCACCGGCCGCGGCGACGAGAAGGCCGCCGACGCCGCCGCCGTCGAGGCGATGCGCGAGGCCTTCAACGAGCTCGAGTTCGACGGCACGGTCGTCATCGGCGAAGGCGAGCGCGACGAGGCGCCGATGCTGTTCATCGGCGAGAAGGTCGGCCGCGGCACCGGCCCGAGGATCGACATCGCGCTCGATCCACTCGAGGGCACCACCATCACCGCCAAGTCGGGGCCGAACGCGCTCGCCGTGCTCGCCATCGCCGAGGAAGGCGGGCTGCTCAACGCGCCGGACGTCTATATGGACAAGCTGGCGGTGGGGCCGGGCTATGCCGAGGATATCGTCTCCCTCGATCGCACCCCGACCGAGAATGTCACCGCGCTGGCCAAGGCCAAGGGCGTCCGTCCGGACGAGATCATCGTCTGCGTGCTCGATCGCCCGCGCCATGACCGGCTGATCGCCGAGCTGCGCGGCGTCGGCTGCGGCATCGCGCTGATCCCGGACGGCGATGTCGCGGGCGTCATCGCGGTGACCGATCCGGACACCACCATCGACATGTATATGGGCTCCGGCGGCGCACCCGAGGGCGTGCTGGCGGCCGCGGCGCTGACCTGCGTCGGCGGCCAGTTCCAGGGCCGGCTGCTGTTCCGCAACGATGACGAGAAGGCCCGCGCCCGCAAATGGGGCGTGACCGATCTCGACCGCATCTATCGCCTGAAGGACCTGGTGAAGGGCGACGCGATCTTCGCCGCCACCGGCGTCACCGACGGATCGCTGCTGGCCGGCGTCAAGCGTCGCGCCGGCGGGCTGATGACGACGGAGAGCGTGGTGATGCGCGCCTCCTCCGGCACGGTGCGCTGGGTGAAGGGCGAGCATCGCAAGGGTGGCTGAACGCCGATAGGCCCGGCAGAGGAGTGGCGGGCGGACCGATGAAAATGCCTCTGCTCGATATTTATTGGCGACGGGCCGTGATGCTCACGGTGGCCCTGTGGCTGTTCGTCGGGCTGACTTTCCTGCCGATTCTGGTCGAACGCCATCTCAACGACGACTGGACCTCGATCGCACTCGATTTCTCGACCGTGTTCCTGTCGATGGTGCTGGCGATGCCTTTGTTCGCCATCTTCCGCGCCACCCAGGACTGGGCGACGTGGCAGCGGGCGGTCGTCATCGCCGCCTCGGTGGCCGGGGTGTCGGTGTTCCAGACCATCCTGGATTTCCAGTTCACCCGCTTCGTGGCGTCGAACTTCAAGCCCAGCTGGGCGGAAGTGCCGCAGGATCTCAGCCGTTTCTACAGCGCCATCTACAATTATGTCTGCGCCTATGGCGTCAACGTGGCGCTGTTCAACCTGTCCTTGTCGCGCATCCGCACGGCCGAACAGGAACGCGATCTCGTTCGCGCCCGCTCCGCCGCACAGCAGGCGCAGCTCGCTGCGCTGCGCTTCCAGCTCAATCCGCATTTCCTGTTCAACACGCTCAACGCCATCTCGGCGATGATCGTCACCCGCCGCAACCACGAAGCCGAGGCGATGACCGAAAAGCTTTGCGCCTTCCTGCGCGCCTCGCTTGACGCCGATCCCAACGAACTGGTGGCGGTGGAGGAGGAACTGGCGCTGCTCGAGGATTATCTCGACATCGAATCCGTCCGCTTCGGCGAGCGGCTGGTCGTCGTCATCGACAGCGTGCCCGAGGCCTCGGAGATGCTGGTGCCGAATTTCCTCCTCCAGCCACTGGTCGAGAATGCGGTGAAATATGGCGTGTCGCGATCGCGCGAGCCGGTGACGATCCGCATCGGGGCGCTGGTCGACGCGGGCAAGCTGATCCTCAGCGTCGAGGACGACGCCATCGCCAATAATGGCAGCCCCGACGCGCAAGGCACCGCCACCGGCCTCACCAATGTGCGGCGCCGGCTGGAAGCGCTCTACGGGACCGAAGGCGCGCTGGTCGCGGGGCCGGGCGAGCGCGGATTTCGCGCCGTGCTGACCTTGCCGGCCAAACGCGCCGACTGAGCGATTCCCCCTCGGCCCCCGGGCTGTTAGGAAGGGGGGATGCAAGGCCCTCCCCCCATTTGCGGCGTGACGCGATCCGTGCTCGGCCAGGCGTGGCGCTGGCGCGGGCCGGCGGCGGACAGTGACGACGGCTTCGCGCCCGACGAACTGATCGACCGGCTGCTGATCGCCCGCGGCTGCGCGCGCGACGCCCTCGGCCTGCACCGTCAGCCGACGCTGCGCGGCTTCATGCCCGATCCTTCCCGGTTCCGCGACATGGACTGCGCCGCAGCCCGTCTGGCCGATGCGATCGACGCAGGCGAGGCCATCGCGGTGTTCGGCGACTATGACGTCGACGGCGCCACCTCCGCGGCCCTGCTCATCCGCCTGCTGCGCGAACTCGGCGCCGCCCCCCGCGCCTATATCCCGGATCGGCTGATGGAGGGCTATGGCCCGTCCGGCGCGGCGCTGGTTCGGCTGGCTCAGGAGGGGGCGCGGCTGGTCGTCACCGTCGACTGCGGCGCGCAGGCCTTCGAAGCGCTGGCTGAGGCAAAGGGCGTGGGCCTCGACGTCATCGTCGTCGATCATCACAAATGCGCGACGGCGCTCCCGGACGCGGTGGCGATCGTCAACCCCAACCGGCTGGACGAGAGCGCCGAGGGGGCCGCCCATGGCCATCTCGCCGCGGTCGGCGTCGCCTTTCTGCTCGGCGCGGCGCTGTTGCGCGAGCTGCGCCGGCGCGGCCGCTTCGCCGACAGGCCGGAGCCGAGCCTGCTGCCGCTGCTCGATCTGGTGGCGCTGGGCACGGTCGCCGATGTCGCGGCGCTGCGTGGGCTCAACCGCGCGTTCGTCACCCAGGGTCTGAAGGTGATGGACAAGGGCGGCAATATCGGCCTCGTGGCGCTGGCCCGTGCCGCCGGCCTCAAGCGCGTCGCCACCGCGAGCGATCTTGGTTTCGCGCTCGGACCGCGCATCAACGCCGGCGGTCGCGTCGGCCGCGCCGATCTCGGCGTGCGCCTGCTCACCACCGATGACGAGGACGAGGCTGCGGCGATCGCGGCGGAGCTGGACGCCCTCAACCGCGAGCGGCGCGCCATCGAGCAGGCGGTGAGCGAGGCCGCGGTCGAGCAGGCGCTGCGCCAGGACAATCGCGCCGTCATCCTCGTCGCGGGCGCCGGCTGGCACCCGGGCGTGATCGGCATCGTCGCCGGGCGCCTCAAGGAGCGGTTCGGCCGGCCGGCGTTAGTGGTGGCGATGGAGGGCGGCACCGGCAAGGGTTCGGGCCGCTCGATCAGCGGCGTCGATCTCGGCGCGGCGGTGCTGGCGGCGAAGGACGAGGGCCATCTCGTCGCCGGTGGCGGACACGCCATGGCGGCGGGGCTGACGGTGGCGGCGGATCGGCTGGAGGCGCTCGGCGCGTGCCTCGAGGCGCGGCTGTCAGACGCGGTGGGGCGCGCGCGGCAAGATCGCGCCTTGTCCTTCGACGCGGTGGTAGCGCCGGGCGGCGTGACCGGCGCGCTGGTCGACGCGCTGGATGCGGGCGGGCCCTATGGCGCGGGCTGGCCGGCGCCGCGGGTGGCGGCGGGCCGGGTGCGGCTGACCCGTGCCGACACGGTCGGCGACGGGCATGTACGCGTCGTCGCCACCGGCGCCGACGGACGCAGCCTGAAGGCGGTCGCCTTCCGCCAGCGCGACACGGCGCTGGGCCAGGCGTTGCTCGGCGCCGGGCCGGGACGCTGGCTGTGGCTGGCCGGCCGCGCACGACGCGACGAATGGACCGGCCGCGAGGCTGCCGAGCTCCATATCGACGATGCGGCGTTCGCCGATGGCTGCGGTTGACCGGGCGCCGCGCCTCCCCTAAGCGGCTGGCTTCACCGCGACGGCCCCATCGTCTAGCGGTCTAGGACGTCGCCCTTTCACGGCGAAAACACGGGTTCGAGTCCCGTTGGGGTCACCAAAGCTCGCCGAAAGCCCAGAGATTGGGCCAAAGTGGCGGTTTTCAGTCAGTTATAAGTGCCTGTGGGTCACAATTTTGTGATACAAAGAGGCATGGAAAAGATGGCTGACATGCACCGGCTTTTGAAGCGCGGGGATACCTTCCACTATCACCGCCGCGTCCCGCTCGACCTCGTCGACATAGTAGGCAAGAAATTCATTCGGAAGGCGCTGGGCACCGACAGCCCCAAGGAAGCGCGTCGCCGCCGCGTCGTTGAAGATGCTCGCGCGGATGCGATGTTCCGAGCTGCGGAAAAAGGCATCAGGCCCGGCTCGGGCCGTGCTGGCGTGTCGCTGGATACTCTGACGGGCTATGTGCGCGAAACCGTGGAGACGATGGATCGTAAGGCGTCGGAGCGCCTGGCGCTGGCTCCAGCCGATAGCGAGCAAAAATTAGCGGGGAGGTTGGAGGATGCCCAAATTGAACTCGGAATCCTGACCAATGCCGCCGATCCACGCCAGGACGAACTCGTATCGCTAGCTGCCGACCGCATCGCTCACGCTAACGGCGTGGACCTGACCGACGCCGCGCTGATCGCCCAGTTCGCTGAAGTCGTGCGGCGGGGCCTGGTGGAAGTCGCCCGGCGTCGCATCGGACGACTCAGAGACGATAACGGCAAAGCCTTCCACGACGTCCTCTTTGATCCCGCACAGGCCCCTGCTCCGACCAGCACGGCCGTACTCGACACCGACATCGTGGACGCCTGGGCGGCAGAGCGCCGCCCCTCCCAGAAGTCGATAGACAGCCATCGGAGCGAAGCCCGCAAGTTTCTTGCTCACACCGGCACCAAGGCGGTGGGGGCGATCACACGGGATGATGTGCTGACCTATAAGGCAGCCCTGATAGCCCGCGCCCAAAGCCCCGCGAACATCAAGACCCGGCTGGGACGCCTTAGCACCGTGCTGAGCTGGGCCACCGAAAACGGCCACCTTGCCGCCAACCCCGCAAAGGGGATCACAATCAAGGTGCCCAAGAAGTCCAAGGACAAACGCCAGCCCTTCGGCTCCGACGACCTCAATGCGATATTCGCCGGCTCCGTTCATGCGGATGGCGAACGCCCCCTTCGTGGACGCGGGGAAGCCGCTTACTGGCTTCCCCTGCTGGCGTTGTTCAGCGGAGCCCGTCTGGAGGAGATGGCCCAGCTTCGCCCCCATGACGTGGCCCAACGTGCCTATATCGACGGTGAGGGTGAGACCCAGCAGGGCTGGTTCATCAAGATTCTCGAGGTCGATGGTGAGGACGGTACCACGGTCAAAACCGTGGACAGTGAACGCCTCGTGCCCGTGCATCCTGTGCTGGAAGCGCTCGGCTTCCTCACATTTGTAAAGGCCCAACAGGATGCCAAGCACACTCGCCTGTTCCACCTGCTCAAGCCAGGAGCTTACGGGCGATTTGGCAGCAAATGGGGCGAATGGTGGAGTTTTTACTTACGTAATACTATAAAGATTACTGACAAGCGCATCGTATTCCACAGTTTTCGCCATACTTTCAAAGATTTGTCCCGCCATTGCGGCGTGCCTGAGGGCGTAGCACGCCAGATCATGGGCCACGGCGGAGAGGACGTCGCCGACCATTACGGCAACGGCCATTCTCTGTTCCAGCTCGTCAAGGGCATGGCAAAAGTGAAACCCGTGGGCGTGAAACTACCCCCGCCGCCAGCGAGCTAGCCGACCCAGCTTCTGGCGCGGGCTGACTTAACCAAGCCCCAGCGTCGTCGCCACACCCGCAACGGCATCACGCTTGAAACGAGAAAGCCCCCGCCCGGCCAGGCGGGAGCTTTCAGGAGCGCCGAGACGACGCTGATCTACAACAGCATTCCTACGTCCCGCGCCCCTCTCGACGCAACTCGAAAGGAGCAAGAACCGTGGCCATCAAAATCAAGGTGCAGAAATCTGCACCCCCGCCGCCCGCTGTCGTCATAGGGCATCTGAAGCGCACCGCCCGGAAGCTCGCCGAGTTGATATTGGAGCATGCGGACTATGAGTTCGAGGGCTTCACTTGGCTTTCAAGCACGTTCGGCGGAATCGCCAGTCAACTGGGCGTGAATGAAAAGACGATCGCGCGTAATGCTCAGAAACCACCGTTCCACTACATCCATCGGCAAACGTCCGAGGACGGCAAGCACATTCTGCTGAAGCTCGGGACCGAGCCTTGCGAAACCGATCATATGTACAGGCTCCGCGCCGTGTGGGTCCGCGGACTGGCGCACTTCAACGAGGCAGCGATGCAAATCTGGCCGACAGACGCCATCAGAGCGAAGCACGCTGGCAAACCCCATAAGCGACTACTGAAGCGTATCGAGGACGCTCAAAAATGGGCGCCTGCGCTGGAGAAACTGAAGGCCGGCAAACGCATTTCTTACAACGTGCAGCCCCACGAAATGGGCTTGCTCCGCCAGTGTGTGAAGAAGCTGGGCGACGACGCCTTTCCCACTATCGCCTGCCTCACCTCTTGGAACGGCTGGCACAAGTTCATATCCTACACGAAGATCGCGGATCGGATCGAAGACAAATATTACCACTGGCCAACCCTTGGTCCGATCGCCGGCAACCCTGATATTGCCCTGCAGGCGTATCTCGACATCGTGCAAGAGGGAGGGAAAATCGACCTCATCGAGAGCACCAGGCTGAACGCCAAGATAGCCACCTTGGAGCCCCAAAGCACCCCATAGCGCAAAAATGTCTGTTTCTCTTATCCCATGTTCTTACAGTTATATTAGTCCATACACTGATATATCCACGGGGAGAGAGAAACGGACATATCAGTGCATGGCTAGTCGCTTCGCTCCTAGGCCATGCCCTGGGTCTCGGGAAAGGATGAGACGATAGATACGATATCAAAGAAGAAATTTACGCGCGCGACCAGCTCGTGCAATTAATTGCACTTAACTCCTCCGTAAGACCCAGGCGTTAAGTCCGGGTGCTCAGCCCCAGGCAGAAGCGCCTATGTCAGCCCAAGACACTTCCGATATCACCTCCCTCAAACAGGAAGCCCTGACGCTCGCTGCCAAGCCCACCAAGAGCTTCCACGCCTTCGCCCTCGCGTTGTGGGCGGAATATCAGGAGGATCGCTCAGTCCTGTATGATGTGGAACGAGTCGCCGGGATCAAACTCCGGGCACTATTCTATCTGCTGAGCGTGGGTGCGCTTCTCAACGGCTACCGCATCCCTGAGGAGCGGGCCGAACGGATCGGCTGGACCAAGCTCCGCATCGTTGCCCAGCACGTCAAAAGCATGGAGAAGGTCAGCCCCGAGGATGTAGAGGCCCTACTTCAGACCGCCCTGACAACGACAGCGCACGCGCTCACAGCCGCCCTCACCCTCCACGACGCTGCCCCGGCGGCTACGACCCGCGCCGTCCTCCTACGCCTATCGGCCGAGCAATATGCCCTCGTCGAGGCAGCGTTGATCGCGTGCCACGCCCGCAAGCGCGGGAGAGGGCTTGTAGGCAAGGAAGAGGCTATTACCGAGCTGGCACGAATCCATCTGCAGAAAGCTCAATAGGAGTTAGGCTCGAGGCCTCAGTGCAGCTTCGATCAACTCCCCCAACCACCGCAGCTCACCATCACCAAGGCCGGCGAGCCTGATGGTGATATCGTTGAGGGCAGCCCGCTGAAGCTGGCCGGACGGCAGTTCGGACGTGAACAGCTCGGCGGGGTCTACGCCTAGGGCCTGGGCAAGCTGGGTGATCATACCGAACCGCGCGCCCGTGGCTCCTGATTCGATTTTCGAAATCATGTCGGTGGAAGCACCAGCGCGCTCGGCCAGCGCTTCCTGGGTCAGCCCTAAGCGCGCCCGATGCGCTTTGACCAGCCTTCCGAACCTGCGGCGTAGATCGTCCATGCCCCTGCCTCCAAGGCATGGTTAGGGGCGTATTCGATTCTCCATCACCGACGTGGATTCTAGTTTCGGAGAATATCGTAATCTATTTGCAACTCCTCGACGCACAAGTAAGTTCCTTCGGGGCTCCCGCGGGGAACCCACGCACAATGGAGCAAGCCTTGTCAGACGCTGTTCGTGAGCTGCGCAGGAAGCTGCAAGCCGATGACCGCAACCGGAGAATCAGACGGAGGTGGCTGGTAGGCATCGCCGCGATCTTGGTGGTGATCCTGTCCGTGCTGGCCGAGGCCATCTATCTCAAAGGCGTCATTCGATCGGAGCCGTGCGACCTGGTTGTGGGTCCCATTCCGGGACGCCTCGGCCAGTAAAAAGACGGACCGCCATCGCTATCTGCTGCTGTCTCTAGCCTGTCTCAGATGGGCGTGGGCCCCGTCTCTAGACACTTCGAAGGACTCGTCGATTTCAGCATCCCCAGCCGCCTTGCTGACGCATTCCCGGGGGGATCGACCGCTCCACCGCCACCCCGAATATGCGGGGATCAGCGGTGGGTTTCCAAACGAGCGATATAGCGGATTTCTATTGGCCCCGCCGCTATCGAAGCTAACGATCATGGTGGGTCACTCGGTTCTCGACCTCCCTCACAGGAGGCAGACCATGCAATCAGAAATTCCCGCGATCCTCGACCCTTGGGTTGCCAGCTCGTTGCTCCAGAAGGCGATCCGCCGGGGGGAGGTCGAGCACGCCGTCCGCGCGGCGCAGGCCCTCCATCGCCAGCGCGGCACCGGCATCTGGGGGCGCTTCCTCATCATCGCGTGCGAAGACGTCGGAATCGCTGATCTCGACCTTGTCCAGCATGTCACGCTGGTGGGGATCGACCGCACTGTGCGGAAGCCCTTCGGCACGGACGAGGAGGTCGCGGCCGACCTCGCCCGGCGTCTGGCAGAGGCTCCGAAGGATCGGTCCAGCGACTATCTGGCTTGTGCCGCGATCCAGCACCCTGAATATGAACAAGAGCGCGAGAGTGTCGCGCTGCTGTCCACGGACGAGCAGATCGCGGCCGCCGTTGACCGGGGTCAATCGGTCATTCGACGCGCCATCGCGACGTGGCATGCTTCGGGCGTCAATAGCGGTGGCCCACGTGTGGTCCGGCCCAGCAATCTGCCGCTATTGCTTCACGGCTTCGATCTGCTGGGCCTTCCCCATCCGCTTTCCTCCATCATCGAGACCGCTGCGCGAAAGAGCCGCGAACCCATGGTCGTCATGCTGCCGCTGCTTTGGGCGCTATGGCGTGAAGGTGACGAGGAACGTCGGAGCGCAGATGTGAGCGTGCCAGCCGCACTGTCCTGCCGGGGTGTTCCTCTTTGGACGTTCGACAAGCATACCCGGCTCGGTAAGCGGGCGATCGCGCGCTTCATCCATGAGAATGTCGCTGTCGATGCCGTGCTATCCGAGCATGTTCCGGATTTCCGCGCGCGAGACATAGCCGCGATGGCGGCCTTCTACGCCGACGCCACACCGATCGCGCGCCGCCTGGTGTGGAGCAGATCGCATGAGCTGGAAGCGCTTGGCCTCGAAACCGACATGCTCAAGATTGGCTGCCCACGCGCGGGCATCGAGCCGCTAGTCGAGGTGGTGCGGGCGAATCTCGATCATCTCAACGTCATCCGCCATCGCCTCTTCGCCGCCCAGGCGAACGGAGGGAGCGCGGCATGATGTCGGAGAAGGCTCTCGACCCTAGTTGTGCAATTAATTGCACGAACGATCCCGCCTATATGGGCGACCTGCTCGCATTTCGGGAATGGACGGCATCCCCACTTCCAGAGGCAATCCGCCATCTCCTGGCCCACTCCCTCTCCGCCAACTCCAAACGCGCCTACGCGGCGGATTTGGCGCATTTCAAGGCCTCCGGCGGGCACATCCCCTGCTCCCCTGAAGCCTTTGCGTCCTATCTCGCTGACATGGCCACAACCCATGCCGTCACGACGATCCAGCGACGGGTCGCCGCCATCGCCAAAGCACATCGGGCTTGCGGTTACCCCGATCCCACCAAAGCCGAGATCGTGGCGGCTACGATGCGCGGGATCAGGCGAACCGAGGGCATGGCGCGTCGCGAGGCTCGGGCCCTTCTGCGCGACGACCTGTTTGTGGTGCTGGAGCGGATCGGCGGTCGCCCAATCGATGTTCGTGACAAGGCCCTCTTGCTCATTGGCTTCGCGGGTGCGTTCCGCCGGTCTGAGCTTGTCGGACTGGACCGCGAGGATATCGAGCATGTCCGGCTAGGGGTCGTGCTCCATCTGCGCCGCTCTAAAACCGACCAGGCAGGGCAAGGCCGCAAGATCGCAATCCCCTTTGGACGGACGCGCTGGTGCCCGGTCCAGCACCTCACCGACTGGCTCGCCCTAGCGGGGATCGAACGGGGGCCGATCTTCCGCAGCATCGATCGACACGGACGTATCGCGAAGGGACGCCTATCCGGCGGGGCGATCTCGACGATCGTCAAGAAGCGGATGGAAGCCGCCGGCTTCGCACCCGATGCGTTCTCCGGCCACAGCCTACGCGCGGGCCTCGCGACCAGCGCCGCCGTGGCCGGTGCGTCCATGTGGAAAATACGGCAGCAGACCCGCCATGCCTCCGACGCGATGCTGATCCGCTATATCCGCGACGGCGATATGTTCACCGACAACGCGGCGGGAGCGATATTATGAACGACACCTTCAAAAGCGAGACGCTATTGCTCGAGACAGGGCCTCGCAAGCCTTGGTACTTTCAATCACTCTTGAGAGGATTTTTGCCCCCGCTGAACGTCAGCATAATCGGGCAGAACTACACGGCAATTTCCCATCGTCGCATGTGGGCTTGACCCAGGACGCCAGCTGGCACGAAATGGAAACATCGAATCTGACGAGGTTAACGGTGGCACTAGACAATTCGAACGTGGACAAGCTCGGCAAATGGGAACTCGATCAGACCCACAACGTAGATTGCCTCATGGGCCTACGCGGCTTGCCCGATGACTGCCTCGACGTCATCGTCACTTCGCCACCCTATTGGGGCCAGCGCGGCGCCGGAGGTTTGGGTTCCGAGGCCGATCCCCGAGACTATGTCGCCAATCTGGTCGAGATTTTAAACGAGGCCATGCGAGCCCTCAAGCCGACCGGAACGCTCTGGCTAAACGTTGGTGACGCATATAATACGCCGATTAACTGGCGCGAGGAAGATTACACACACAGCTCTCTTGGCGCCGAGGGCAAGGGTCTACCAGCGACGAACTCGGCCTATACGAAGAACCGCGGGCGCCGGAAGGCTTTCATCGAGAAGGGAGCCGGCTGGCTCCAGTACGGCAATCTGCTCGCCGTGCCCTACCGCATCGTCATTGCCATGGGCGACAAGGGCCACCTGTTTCGCGGTGAAGTCATCTGGGAGAAGAGCCGACCGCTACCCGAGGGCCTTTGCCGCCGGCCGCATCGTCGCCATGAGGGCATCTACATCTTTGCGAAGGAGGAAAAGCACCACTTTCGCGTAAAGCCTCCCGTAGGGTCGGTGTGGAAGCTGACGATGACACCAAACAAGCTACCTCACTGCTCCACATTCCCGCTCGACCTGCCCTTCCAATGCATCAGTGCCGCAGGCATCCCGGATGGCACCACTGCAGTCGTCTGCGATCCATTCATGGGAAGCGGTACGACCGCGCGCGCGGCGGCCAGTATGGGCCACCACTATATAGGCTTCGAACTAGACGCGACGATGACGACTATCGCCAACGGCGCGGTCGCGAACCAGGTTCAAGGGACGATGGCGTTCGGGTGAGAAGCCCAGCGCTGCACCAGCATATCGACAAACGGATCAGGATTCTGTGCGAGGGACAGCGTCCAAATCCGTTTGCCTGACTGCGTATTGGCCGGACTTGGTGGTGTCCGAAGGTTATACGAGAACAGCCCATCAAAATTGCCGGCGACTTCGATATAGCCTCGCTTCAGGCGCTCCTTCTCAACTCCAGCGGACCGGGCGCCGAATTCCCCCCAATTGACACCATTACCGTGCGGCGGCGGATAGCTTTTCGAATCCATAGTCAGCGCGACCGACAGAAGCCCACGCTGCATGAATGCCAAGCTAGCGGGCACGTCATCAACGATCCGCTCCGCTATGCTCGCCTTCACATGCGCACCGCCGAACACCACCCAACGGTCATCACGATACCCTTCGATAAAGATGTCGACCTTCGTGGATCGGACGCCCGCGACACCCAGCTTCTCAAGCAGCCGGTTCGCCTCATCCTTGTCGACGATCCTCATACGGATACCATGGGTCTCCAGACGGCTCTTGTAGAGTGCCACGAGCGCTCTTTCCAAGGCGTAGCCGGAAATCCGCTTCCATCTGTTATCAGAGAAGCCAAGATAGCATGCATGCCGGTAGATGACATGCTGCCACAGATCGGACGGGTTCGCCGCTGGACACACATTCACGATGTTCACGAACGCGAGCGCCACCGCATCCGAAATCTGCTTCTCAGATTCTAGCAGCTCGTCGAAATGCCGTTTCGCCTCCGTCACCTGCCGATCGTCAATTCCGTCGATCTCCACCCAAACGGATGGTATGCCACGCTGCGCCGACACGACCTCGATCGTCGCCATCAGACGCCACACCCTTCAGACATCACAAGCCCTCACGAACAAATCCCTATTACAGCCGAGCTACCACCAACGATCGCCTAGAGTCACGACCGCGTTTGGCGTGCCGGCCCACTTGCTAGAGAGAGCCTGCCCGAACTGCCCCCTCGGACTTGGCAGACACCTATTGGGGGAAGCGGACATCTCCACCGTCACCCCGAACTTGTTCCGGGGTCCACTCATCCTCCTGGCCTCGAGGCTCGTGGCTGGGTGGATGCCGGAACAAGTCCGGCATGACGACGGGTGCGGGATGACGGACTTCAGCCGTGACCCGCATCCTGGCTGATGCAAACACGAGCGATGATCAACCCCTGATAATCCACACTTATCAGAGCCTAAAAGCCGCATGAAGGGCATCCTAGTGACGTGCAATTAATTGCATAGTCGGTCGGCAGCGGGGTATTCGATGATGGTCGAAGCACCTTCGGACCATCAACCCCCTTTCCAAGCGAGATGCTCTATCGGCGGCCAAGGTTGATCGGCTTTCCCTCCATTGTGGTGGGGTTTGCGCTCCGCCGGGTTGACCATTGGGCGTTTCGGTTCGATCGTGGCGGCGCGAAGGAATGGCTGGGGGCGCTGTCCGGGGGCGGCGAAGGGGCATGGAAATACAGGCCGACAGCCTGGATGGGGTTCTCTACAACCTCTACCAGGCTATCAGGACGCACGGACGTCCACACAAAGGCTCACGGGGCGACACGTTGGAGCTGCTTGGCGTCTCGCTGCGCATCCTGAAGCCTCGGGCGCGGATCAGCACTTCGGAGAACCGCGGGAAGCCTTTCAGCGCGATCGGGGAGCTGCTCTGGTATCTTTCCGGTTCCAACAAGCTCGACTTCATCTCGCGGTATGTACCTGCATACCGGGACGACGCCGTCGACGGAATCATCGAAGGTGCCTACGGCCCGCGACTCCTCGCGATGCGCGGCAGCATCAACCAGCTCGATAGCATCCACCGACTCCTGTCTGAGAAGCAGGGATCGCGCCGTGCGGTGATTCAGCTTTTCAATGCGGAGGACATAGCCGCCGATCACAAGGAGATTCCGTGCACGACCACGCTGCAGTTTCATCTGCGCGAAGGCCTGCTGCACCTCTCCGTCACAATGCGCTCCAATGACGCGTATTTCGGACTACCACACGATGTCTTCTGCTTCACCATGCTGCAGGAGATGATCGCGCGGCGCCTCGGCGTGGAGCTGGGCGAATATTATCAGTACGTTGGCAGCATGCACGTCTACGACGCCTACATCGAGGCCATCGATAAATACGTGGAGGAGGGCTTCCAGGCGACCGTCGAGATGCCCGCGATGCCCGAGGGCGATCCCTTCAGACGCGTCGACGGGCTACTGGCCATCGAAGCCCGGCTGGGCGCGGGCGAGGAACTGGACGCGCAGGCCGAGACAGGAGATTCTTACTGGGCGGACATTGTCCGCCTGCTCCAGGTCTTCTGGGCGAAGGAGAGGCCTGAGACGCAGACCGGCACGCTTGAGCGGCTCAGGACCGAGTTGGCACACGCACTCTATCGCCCCTTCGTGGACGGCCGGCTTCATCTCGCCCGCCGCGGGGTCGTCAGCGCGGGCGCGCCGGCGCAACCGTTCGACGGAGGCGCCGATGTGGCCGTCTAAGGAGACCAAACGTGCGCGGATCGCGACGGCGCTCGCTGACGCCCGAACGCCGCTGGGTCTGCAAGGGCTTCCCGACCAAGCGACGATCGATACGCTCGCACTACAGTTCGTCGCCAGCCTCCGACGCGAGGAATACTACAAGCTAGTCCAGGCTAAACCTGTCGGTGCTGACCGGGCCAATCCTAACAATCCATCCTTCGATCCCGAGCGCGCGGTCGCCCACTATATGCAGCAGGGTAACGTCGAGGAGGCCGGCTGGCTCATTTTCCTGATGACCCACTTCGCCCGACCTGTCTCCGGCTGGCGCCGGCTGAAAGATGTTTATGGCCGGCTCGGCGCGGGCAAATGGGAATGGGCGACGGTCGTCGCGGACCCCGACGCCTTCTACGACTGGATCGCCGGCAACTGGCAGGCGATCGGCGGGAGCTTCGGCAATCACCGCAAGTATGAAAGCCTCGATCCGACCAAGAGCCGGCCGATGAAACGTGCAATCGCCGACTATCTGACCTGGATCGGTCCTGCAGGGCACGCGACCTTCTTCACCAACGTGGTGCATGCGGCCGGCAACGATCCGCACACGATCTTCGACCACCTCTACCGGAGTATGAAGATTCGATCGTTCGGCCGACTTGCGAAGTTCGACTACCTGTCACTCGTCTCCCGCTACGGGTTGGCGCCAATCGAAGCCGGATCGGCCTACCTCGATGGCGCAACGGGACCGGGCCGAGGAGCGCGGCTGCTAGTCGATGGCAACCCTACCAGCGCGACGGGTAATGCAGCCATCCAGGCGACGCTCAACGAACTCGACGCGACGCTGAACGTCGGCATGGCCGTCATGGAAGATGCGCTCTGCAACTGGCAGAAGTCGCCGCAGCACTTCGTCCACTACGTCGGCTGATCTTTCCGAACTCCAATCAGCAGGTTCGATGCCCTTCTCAAGCTACTCGTTTCGGAAGTTCACGCTCGATGAGCTGCCGCTCGAGCGCGACACCTGGGTCATGGACGAGGCCCACATGGTTGAATGGGAAACCGTCTGGCTCAAGGTCATCGGAGGTGACGAGGACGCTTCGCCATATAAAGTGGGTTGTGTCACGCCGATCCACATTGCCGAAGTGACGCCCGCTGGCGCCGAGATCAGCTGGTATGCCAACACGGCCGATCGCTTCCACGAGATCAAGACCTTCCTTCCTCGAGATGCGTTCGTCGCCGCCGCTCTCGCCTACGAATACGAGAAACGGGTCAGCGTGTTTGTCCGTGCCACCTGGCTCAGAGCCCTTCATCTACGTTCGAATTCGATCTTCGCAATGATCGACGCTGTCGACATGACCCATGCCATCAAGTCCGGGGCGATCTCGCACGAGAAGGTCATCCGTTTGCGGGATGCGCTCGACGAAATCGCTGCGCGTCACCCTTACATTTCGTTCATTTCATTCGCGGACAGCCTGCTCATAAAAACGAATTGGACTGTCGGCATGGTCGATACCGAGGTAAAATATACCTACGCCCCGGAAGGGCTTTTCCGCCTGTTCAAGGAATTACAGGGGCTTTACCGGGCTACGCTCGGGCTCGAAATTTATGGCGTCTTCGCCCAGGGGTCGAACGAGTATTATGACGATCCCCTGCTCCATATATCCGAATTCCGGAACCACATCTCCCTAAACAGCCTCGGCCTGCCTTTCGCCCAAATCTCGTTGATCGAAGCGGCGGCCAGGCGGGCTATCCGGGCGGGCGAGCATGCTCGAATGGAAATCTACATGGACGAGGACCTGTTTCACTCACTCCGCTTCGAGGACTACGAGCGCAAATCCACCTGGCCGTCGGGCCCCTACAAGCCAAAGATGTCTCCGGAGCCAGGTCGGTATTTTTATGCGATGTGTGACGACCTCATGTCGTGCATCAGGATTCCCTAAGAGCTACTCAACGAAGGCCCGCAGCTGCTCCCACTTCCAGCGCCGCTTCAGGAAGTCGAGCCGCTTGGGATGGATCATCTTGCGGTGCTGCATCTGCCCGACGGTGAGGCCGGGCGCCACGTCAACGCCTACGCTGAAGCGGACTACGTCCTCCTTCGTCGCAGGTAGGCGAGCGAACTCCTCCTCCCGACCCTCCGGAACGATCATTCGGGCGGCGAACTCGTTGGCCTCGCGCTCGCTCTCGTCGTGGTCATCCAGGTCAGCATCGAGAAAGGTTCGCTGCCCGTGCAGGATCAGATGGGCCAACTCGTGAAACAGCGTGAACCAGAACTTGTCGTCGGAGAGGCCGCGGAAGCTCAGCAGCACCATGGCCTTCTCCGGCGCGATCATCCGACTCGCCCCCGACGCGCGGCATCCCTCGGGTGCACGCTTGGTCACCACCGCCACGCCGGCCTCGGCGCAGAGAGCGCGCAGCTTCGGCAGGAACAGCTCTGGGTGCCTTATCTTCGATAATCCCTTGATGGCACGGAGCCGGTCGCGGAGATTCTCGGCGTTCCACGGGCGCGTGTCCACGACGTCGGCGCCGAGCTCCCCGCTTCGGAGCCACATCAACACTGCACCGTCGTCGGAGGTGAAAGCGTTCGTAGTACGAAAGAGAGTCTCTGAGCAGATGCGCCCGTAACGCGCCTGCCAGGCGGCCATTGTGCCCACGTTGAAGAAGGCAAGACGCCGGCGCACCTCGTCGCGCCGCCGATCCCCGCTCAGACGGCCCCGGGGGCGCGCACCAGGAATAGGCAGGGCGAGCCAGTCGTCCGCTTCGGACATCGCGCGATCTAGGGCACGTTCAAGGCCCTCCCGGTAGTTGGCCTCGCGCTTCAGCCAAAAGGATGAGGTGCCACCGACCAACGTGGACAGCGTGTCCGCATGACCGTCATGGACCGGAAGCGAACCGTCGAGAAGGCCCCGCAATGTCTCCAACCCGCCCTCGAGACGGTCGGCCACCGTCTGCGCCGCCACGCCTTTGCGCACCATGAGGGCACGCAGCGAGTCACCTGGCTTGGAGAACCAGTCGGGGGTGAATTCCTGTCCGTCGGTCACGGCACCCTCGAAATCGCCAACAGCTTCAACCTCGTAACGCTTGCCCATGCGATCCGGCCCGCCCCATCGCGCGAGTGGCGTGTCCCGACCACGACCAAATCCGCGCGGTAATCTGCACCAATTGCTACGGAAAGGGAATCGTCCGCTCCGATTTTTATGTCGTCACCGAAAAGGTCGAGCAATTCTTCGACCGTCTCCAGCGACCGCGCGTCGGAGAGAAACATCACGAGTGCGCCAGCGCTCACGCTGCCGTAGGCCTGCTCCGCCTGCTCGAGATCGGCGCAGATGTCGTACAGCGGCTGACCCTCGAACGTGATATTAATCAAGGAGCGAAGCTCCGGGGAAACGCCGATCCGGTGGGCCCGATGCCGCCGTCAGGACCGTGATCGTTCCGGCATCCGGTCATTGCGGCAGCGGCGAACCGTGGGGCTTCGACCGCTGCTTCTCTCTGATTGCTACGATCCTATCCCAGTTTCGGGCAAGCTCGACGTCGCCGGTCTCGTCCATGTTGAGGCCTATCGCGCTGCAGAGGCTCGCCAGAGTGACCATGACGCCACCGACCTCCTGGGCAGGATCGCCCTGCGGTCTGCGGAAAACGTAATCGACCAGGGCCAGCGCGTCCTCACGTGAGCAGCCGTTTGCTTGCGCCAGTTCCAGCGCCTCCTCCAGGAAGCGATGGTTGCGCTCACCGCGATTCGACCGGACTGCCGGCGGAAAGCACGCATCGAGCCATTCCTCGACACGAGCCTGGTAGGAATTGATCTCGACCGTCACTCTTCCCCCCAAAATAGCCCCTGGTGGTGGGGGCACCCCGATTTCACGATAGCCGGCGCTAACCATCGCCGTAAGCTGTGCGCCACTTAAAGCCCTTCGTCTCCCCAAGCGGTCAGACCGAGACTCCCTCACCTGAGGCGCCATGGCGTGCACTAATGGCAGTTTGAGGTTCGGAGCAAGCCTGCCTGAACGACGGGAATGAACCGATTCCGACAGTCCGAGGCAACTGCACGGGCCTGCAACCTATCCGCTGGGAATGGCAGCGCAGCTGTGATACTGGCCAGAAGGTAGGCACCTCTAAGCGACTGAAATATGGTGACACGATGGGGCTTAAAGCCCCTCCCGTTGGGGTCACCAAACGCGAAACGTGGTCGGAATCACCTTCCTCGGAGGTGTTGTCAGGCGACCCCGAATCACCAATTTTCTCAAGCATTGCAAAGGGTTGCCTGAACTCGACGCGCAGTTCCTGGTTCGCCCAGGAGCAGTTCGAGAGTAGCAATTTCAGCCGCTTCTTTTGTCCGCCAAGGGCCATTTTTCGAAGCCCGAAGCGGCATTCCGGGCGAAATCCAGCAGCGCCAGGCCGTCGTCGATCATGGCGTCCTCGGCCCCGAACAACGCCTCCATATCGCGCAAGCAGCGCGCCCGCTCCTCGCGCCAGACCGGCGCCAGACGGTCGTGGAGCTCGGCGGTGATCCGGCCCTCGATCCTGTCCATGTAGAGCGTGTCGATGCGCTGGAGCAGGCGATCGGCCTCGGCGCGCAGGCGCTCGATTCGCTCGTCGTGCTCGCGGCGCTCGTCCGCATGACCCTCGCGGATCGCCTGTTGGATCAGCGCGAAGATCTCGTCGTCGAAGTGCAGGCGGCCAAGGACTTCGCGGAAGCGCTCCTCGATCACTTCCTGTCGCACATAGGGCTCGCCGCATTTCCCGCGGAAGCCGGTGCAGTGGTAATAGATGTAGCGGCCCTTCTTGATCTCGCCGACCATCGCGCAGCCGCAATGACCGCAGGTCATCAGGCCGGTGAACGGGAACTCCATCGGCCGAGCGCGGACATTGGTGGCGCTTCGGGCGTCGAGCACCTCCTGCGCATTGTCCCAGGTCTCCGCCGAGACCAGCGGCGCATGATGCCCCTGACACAACTCGCCCTTCCACTCATAGACGCCGCTATAGACCCGGTTACGCAGGATTCGGTGGAGCGTGCTGACTCTGACCGGCCGCCCGCCGGTGCGATTGCGGAGACCCGCCTCGCGCGCCTTGTCCGCGAGTTCGCGCAGCGTGAACCGCCCGGTAGCGCACCACTCAAACAGGCGGGTGATGACGGGACCGCGTTCCGGGTCGATCTCGATGATCTTGCGGCCGTCCGGTCCGCGCACGTTGCGATAACCGAGCGGCGCCAGCGTCGGCCAATAGCCCTGCTCGGCCTTCTCCTTCATGCCCTTGCGCGCCTCTTCCGACAGGTTGTCGATATAGTTCTTGGCCATCAGCACCTTGATGCCGTGCATGAACTTCTCGGAGGATCGCGAGTCGCCGGAAAGGACCACGCCCTCCTTGACGAAATGGATCTCGACGCCGAGGTCATCCATCGTCACCCAGTCCTTGAGGTTGCGATAGAGCCGGTCGGTCTTCTCGACGAGGATGCCGCGCACGGTGAGGTGCTTGCGCAGATAGTCGAGCATCAGCCCGAACTGGGTGCGGCCGGTCTTGCGGGCGGTCTCGACGTCGATGAACTCGGCGGCGATGCCGATGCCGTTGAGATCGGCATAGCCGTGGATCAGCTTGATCTGGGCCGGGATGGAAAAGCCTTCCCTCTCCTGCTCCTGCGTCGAGACGCGAGCGTAGAGCACCGCCTTCCTGAGACCGTCGAGCATCTCTCTAGCGGAGCGCCGCGTGGCGTGCTGCTTTCCCTTGCGTGGTCGAGCCATCCTCTCTCTCCTCCGCTGACCTTCGCCCTTCATCCCACGCCCTCTCCCTCTGGGAAACGGGCTACCTACCCAGTCACTGTCGTTGCTCAGGAGCTGGAACAGCGGAGTTAGCCATTGCTTCACGTCGATGCAGGGCTGCGCGACGAACGATGGACGGGCCATGCCCCGTTCCGGGAGTGGGCGATGGCAACAAGACCGGAACGACGGGCACGAAGCCCGAGCGGATATGCCCGCTATCCGCCCATCTCGGTCATTGGAGACCGGATCTCGTTCGCCCAAGAGCAGACAGACCCCAAAGCCTAGCCGGACGACCGACATTGGGACATACCTGCCGTTGGCGATTGATCTCGAAGCGACGGCTTACGACCCGTTAGCTGCCGTTCAGCGATCAGCCGTGATTGACCGCGACGCGGTCGAGCGCAGCGCGCAGGCCTCGCGCCAGCTTCAGCGCGTCATCATTCGCCCAGAAATGCATGAAAAACATGCGCGGCTCGTCGTTGAGCATGTGATTGTGGAGCGCCGTCACTTCGATGCCGTTTTCGCGTAGCGCGCGCAGGACAGGGTTCACCTCCGACGCTGCCAGCACGAAGTCGCCAGTGATCGCCGCTTTGCCGCCGCCGGTGGGCTGGAAGTTGATCGCGATGGCCGATCCCATCGCCGGCGGCAGCGCCATACCGGCGTCGCGTGGCGCTTCGGCGCGCGGGATGCCGAACGCGTAAACCCCGCCACCGATCTTGCCCTTGTAGCCCATGATCCGGTCCACGGCGGCGGTGTCGAGATCGATCGTCTCGGGGGCGGCAGCGGTTTGGACTGGCGCGGCCGAGAGCGGAGTCTTGCTGAGCGCCAGAGCATCGTGGATCGTCGCGCCGAGCTTGGCGGGGTCGCCCGTCGCGCCGATATGCATGTACATGGTGTGCGGGGTGTTGCGCAGCAGATGATTGTGGAGCGCGGTGATCTCGAAACCGTCGGCGATGAGCTTGGCCATCACCGGGTTGACCTCGGTGTCTGTCAGGACAAGATCGCCCATCACCATGACCTGGCCGTTGCCGTGGCTTATGAAGGCCACCCACGAGCCGAGCGCGAGCGCGGGCTTGATGGCACACCCTCGAGCGTGACCTTGAGATCGCTTCGCGGAAACCCGATCCGATAGACGCCGCCCGGCATCACGGTGCCCGGCTTCCCGACGGCGGTCGCGATAGCCTGTCCCCATGGCTCCGCGGCCTGTCCGGGCATCGCAGCAGCCAGCATTCCGACAAGACCGATCAACGCGAACTTCTTCATCGCACGCTCCTTTCGACGCCGGTGGTCCGGTGGTCAGACAATGAGGACATAGGCTGCGCCCAGACCGGCACAGGCGAGAAGCACGGGGATCATCCCGGCCTTGAAGCGGAATACGGCGATCGCGGCTCCCGCTGCCAGGATGAGCGCCGGCAGGTTGATCGAGCTGAGCATCGGCATATCGAACCTGATGGCACCGATCCGGAAAGGCTCGACTTGCTTGAAGAGCGTATGGATCGCGAACCAGAGCGCGAGATTGAGGATCACGCCCACCACCGCCGCGGTGATCGCGCCGAGCGCCGATGACAGAGCTCGGTTGCCGCGCATCCGCTCGATGAACGGCGCGCCGGCGAAGATCCACAGATAGCAGGGCATGAATGTCACCCAAGTGGTCAGGACCGCGCCCAGCGTCGCGGTGACCAGCGGCCGCAGCATGCTAACGTCGCGGAACGCGGCGAGGAAGCCGACAAACTGCGTGACCATGATGAGCGGACCCGGCGTCGTCTCAGCAAGCCCGAGGCCATCGAGCATCTCACCCGGCGCCACCCAATGATAGGTGCCGACCGCTTCCTGGCCGACATAGGCAAGCACCGCATAGGCGCCGCCGAACGTCACTACCGCCATCTGGCTGAAGAAGCCGGCGATCTGCGTGAAGACGTTGCTTGGCCCCGCAAGCACGAACAACAGGCCGACCGGGGCGAGCCACAGGATCAGGAAGGCGGCGCAGATGCGCAGCGACCAGCCCAGGTTCGGCTTGGCGTGCTCGGGAAGTGCCTCGCCGAGAGCGGTGTCTCGGTCGTGGCCGATTTCGCCACCCGTCGCGCCGTGACCCCCGCCGCCCTTGAATGCGGTGATGCCCGCACGACCGCCGAGAAAGCCGATCAAGCCCGCCAGCAAGACGATCAATGGGAACGGTGCATTGAGAAAGAAGATCGCGACGAACGCAGCGGCGGCGATCCCGCGCATGACGCTGTTCTTGAGCGCCCGCGAGCCGACCCGCACCACGGCCTGAAACACCACGGCTAAGACGGCGGCCTTCAGTCCGAAGAACAGCCCCTCGATCAGCGGCGTCTTGCCGAACAGCACATAGACATAGCTCAGACCGAGGATTGCAAGGAAGCCGGGCAGCACGAACAGAGCGCCCGCCACGAGGCCACCCTTCGTTTTGTGCAGGAGCCAACCGATATAGGCAGCGAGCTGCTGCGCCTCGGGGCCGGGCAGCAGCATGCAATAGTTGAGCGCGTGCAGGAACCGGTCCTCACCGATCCAGCGCTTCTCATCGACGAGGATGCGGTGCATCACCGCGATCTGACCCGCCGGCCCGCCGAAGCTCAACGCGGCGATCCGCGCCCAGACCCGCACGGCTTCGCCGAACGATATGCCATGATCGTGCGGAGGTGCAGCTACTTCGGCGGTCGCGACGGTGGCGTTCATCGCTCAATCTTTCTGCTGGAGAAATAGGCGTAGAACTGATCCAAAGCATCGCTCGCGCGCGCGACACGTTCCAGATCGTCATCGGTAGATGCGCAGACGCCCGAGAGCATCGCACCCACGCCGGGCGTCTCGGGCCGCGCAAACTTTCCATCGGCAATGTCGAGGTCATGGATGATCTCGCTGATGGCGACTAGGCCAGCGTCTTCGGCAAGACCGGCGCGCAACACGATCGTCTCGAAGCTGCAGCGATCGCCCTCATGCGTGAACTCGGCGTCGGCCATGTCGAAGCGCAACTCGCCCGGTTCGGGCTGATTCGATTTGCCGTCGATGAAGCGGAACGATGCCGTCGGATCGACGAAGCGGCGAATGAGCCAGGCGCAGGCGATCCTGTCGACGTGGATGCCTCGGCGCGTGACCCAGGTCTTGCCCGTCAGATCGGCGGGCTGGAGCGTCGGCGCAGGATCGGTCCGGCTAACGTCGGGATGCTGATAGCGTTGGCGATCGAGGTCGCCGAGCGCAGCTTCGGCATCCTGTCGGCCGTGCGCGCCGAAGAAGTCGAGGCGTCCGACCTCCTCCATGCGTTTTTGCAAGCGCGCAATGTCCTGACTACTTGCAGGGCCGGTGTCGATCAGGCGGCGCGCAGCGTCTGCGATATCCGCATAATCGGCATCGCGCGCCGCATCGAAGAGCCCCCTGACATCGCCGTCGCTCTGGCCCGCCACGAGTTGGGCGATGAGCAAGGTCGCCTCGCCACCACTCGCGACAATCTCATCGAGAAGCTCGGCAAAGGCTGCCCGGTTCGCCTCAGTCCTAGGGAGGACATGCGCCGCGTTCTTGAGCGGCACTGCACCGATCGCCTGCAAGCGTCGCCAGATTTTCACACGCAGATAGGGCGGCCTCGCGGGGAGCTGGTGAAGCAGCGCAAGCCAATCGGCGGACTCGGTTGTCGTCATGATGATGCATATGTATCACCAATGTCGAATCGACGGAACACTTATATCAATGACTACGCGCTTTATGGGTGGAGCTTCTTTCGCGACCGCCTGTTTCCTCGCAACACCGATGCCTGTTCAGGCGCAAGAGCAGGCCGACGGTCTGACAGTGAGCGGATCGATGCGTCTGCGCTATGAGATGATCGATGGTCAGCCGCGGGTCGGCTTCAGCTGCAGCGACGATCTGGCGACCTGCGGACCAACATCCTTGCCGAGTATCGCGTTCGCGCGGTTCGCATCGGCGTGGAGCTCTTCGATAGCCGGGTGTGGGCAGATGATCCTGGCACGCCTGTCCGATGATGTGCTGCTCGTTCACGGCACGCCGGACAGCGAGCTGGAATATTTTCTGGAGACCGTGACAGAAGACGGGCTCCGTGAAGCCACTCGCGAAGAAGCTGAACAACGCGCAGGCAGCGCCAATGCGGCCGTGATCCTTTGCGGCCATACACATGTTCAGCGCGTCATGACCCTTGATGACGGACGCATGATCGTCAATCCGGGCAGCGTCGGCCTTCCGGCCTACGAGGACGATCGCCCCTATCCGCATCTGGTCGAGAGCGGATCACCCCATGCGCGCTATGCGGTGCTATCGAAGGAAATGGGGCGCTGGGCTGCCGAGCTTCTGTCGGTGGAGTATGATTGGGAGCAAGCCGCTCGCGATGCCGAGGTCAATGGCCGTCTCGATTGGTCCAGAGCCTCGCGTACGGGTCGCGTCTAGCACGCGACAATCCCCATTTTCCGCCTGTGACGGGCTTCGGGAAGCTGTGCGCATCCCAAAACTCGGTCCTTCTCAGACGGCCGAGGACCTAGCGAGCGGGAGCCATCCGCTTCGGCACTCCCCATAGCTGCCGGTCGGCTAAGTCGCCCATGTCGGCCATTCACGGCAGTGCGATGAGCTTGATGATGAACGGCAGGTTCCGGTACGCGGAGTGTGGACTTCAGACGACTGGAATGGGGCGCATCGCGGACTGGCAGGTCAAACGGGAACAGGCCGACCGCTTTATGGTAGCGAGCATCCTCCGCTTGGCTCCACCCACCTCGCTGCTACATGCGAGGAGGGAGAGCCGAGCGCTCCCCCCCTTCCTCATTTCGGCGTGGCGATCTTCAATGTGCGGCGCGCCTTGGCGAGAGCGGCCGCGGCAGGCACCTTGCCGGAGACGATGGGCCTTCGGCCGAGCCCGACCTTCTTGGCCATTTCGCGGCGGCGCTCCGAATAATCGGCCGACACCATTGGATAGTCGTGCGGCAGCCCGAAGGCCTCGCGGTAGCTCTCCGGCGTATAGCCCTGGCGGACGATGTGGCGGCGGAGCGTCTGGTACTTCTTGCCGTCAATCATCGAAATAAGCCCGTCCGGCTTGATGCTCGCCCGCACCGAGACAACGCCCTTCGGCCTTTCGGGGGCAGGCGTCTCGGGCACCCTGCCGGCGCCGGCCAGCGCATCGTGGATCGATTTGATCAGAGCCGGCAGCTCTGCCACCGGAACAGTGTTGTTGGATACATGGGCGGCGACGATATCCGCGGTGAGATCGATCAGGCCGGCCGCGGCGTTTTCTTCAGTCATGTGAACTCCTGTACCCGTGAGGATCCGGTACGCCCCATTATGACGGGTTCAACAACCAGCCACCTCGGCCAAGCGGCAAATCTTTCGCGTACCGGCCTCATGATCGGGGAATCGCTTGCTCAACCAGAAAGGCGGGCGTGCAGGCGCCTCTAGCAACGAGCTCTGGGGAAGCGGCATCACAAGAGACGTGGGAGAGACCGATCTGGGCCGGCTTGCCCATTAAGGGTTTCCAACGAGGAAGCATGGGATCGCCCCGCGATCGAATGCGCGCGACGAACTTCGCGCGGTTCATCAACGAGGGCTTGATGGCAGATGGTGAGCAGCGCTTCCTTCGCGATGTTCAGTATCGCTTCCCAGATCGGCTAAAGGCGCGGTCAATCCTGCATACACGCTACGGTCGGCGTGACTGGTTCGAATGGTTGTCCGCCAACGTTCCGCTGCCCAAGGGTGGCATAGTCGCCGACGTGGGATGCGGGGCGGGATCGTTCTGGACGAACGCACCGCAAATTGTGCCGTCCGATCTGAAGCTGCGCCTGTTCGACATATCCAAAGGCATGGTGGACGCAGCCCGCGCTTCCGTCGCGGCCATGCAGCGGTGGCACGACGTTGAGGCATGCGTCGCCGATGCGGGCGCCCTTCCGATTGCCGACGGCTGCGTGGACACGACGATCGCCGTCCACATGCTTCACCATCTCGCCGACCCCCTGGCGGGGTTGAAGGAGATGGCGAGGATCACGCGTGCGGGGGTTCTGTGGCCGTCGTGCTCAACCCGGCAGGCACGATGGCGGAGCTTTCGGCGCTAGTGCGGGCGCCGTTCGAGGAAGAGCCTGATCCCCGGCCCGAGCCGCTGTCATCGGAGCAGGGGCTCACGCTCATGCAAAGCGTGTTCGCCAGCGTCGACGTGGTCAGGTATGATGACGAGCTGCGCGTCACCGATCCCGTCGACCTACTAGGCTATCTCAGCACCTTACCGATCGCGGACCAGCCGGACGCGATGGAGAAGCTGGCGGTCGCCGTTGACTACGCGTTCAGTCATGCGGGCGGGGTTTTCAGCATCACGGAGCATCCGAACCGCTCATCGGACACAGATAGCCGCTTGATCGACCCCGCCTCAACTCGATCCTGTTCAGGACAGCGGATGGCACAACGCGCGGTGACCGGGACGGCGGCCAGCGGCAGGCGCGGCGAAACCGGACCGGACGAGTGAGCTAGGCGGCGAGACGCGCTCCACCGCGTGGTCCGATCAGCTCCCGCGCGGCACCAGCTCGTCGGGATTCGCGCGCTGCTGCGGCGCTGTTTGACCGACGGCACCGCCGACCAGCTTGTCGAGCGTGCTGCCGTCGAAGCCCAGCTCCTTCATCAGACCATCGATGACCGGCGCCTGAGCGCGGTAGCGCAGCGCCGCGGCGACCGCCGAGTTGGCGAGATTGCCGTCATTGCCGCCCGCGGCTGGCACGCCGCCCTCGGCCCCGCCGCGGCCGGTCAGGCCGTCGACTTGGACGATGCGGATGCTGTCGATCGCCTCGATGGGCTTCGCCGCCTCGCGAACCAGCTCGGGCAGGACCTTGAGCAAGGCCAACTTCGTCTGCAGCGACACTTGGTCGTTCGACAGCAGGTTCGCCGCCTCGTTAACCGCGCGCTGACCGGCCGCCTCCACCTCGAAGCGGACGCGCGCTGCCTCGGCCCGCAGCTTTTCGGCCTCTGCCTCGCCTTCGGCTGCCGCCCGAAGCGCTGCCGCGCGATCGGTGGCGGCACGGGCCTCAGCCTCCGCCTGGACCTTCAAAGCGATGGCTGCGCGCTCGGCCTCGCGCGCGGCATCGATCAATTCGATCCGCTTCTGGCGCTCGGCGATTTCCGTCTCGCGAGCCGTGGCCACCCGCTCCTCGGCGGCCACCGCCTCGGCGCGGGCCTGATCCGCCTGCGCCTTAGCCTGGCTTTCTTCGCGGCTCTTGTTCTGGACGGCGATCTGCTGTTCCTGTCTCGCGATCTCGATGGCCTGGGTCTGAGCGATGCGCGCCTGCTGGATCGCGCGATCGGCCTCGATCTGCGCGGAGTCCGTCTGCTGCTTGGCAATGATGCGCGCCTGATCGGCTTCGCGCTGCCGCTCCGACTGTTGCCGCGCCACCTCCGACGCCTGCTCGGCCCGGCGGACTTCGAGTTCGCGCTCCTGCTCCAGCCGGGCGAACTCCGTATCGCGCGCGATCAGGAAGGACTGACGGCTCGCCTCCAGATTCTTCGTTTCAATCTGGACACGCGTGTCCTGCTCGATGTCGTTGCGCGTCTTCTTGCGCAGCTCGATCTGCTCCGTCAGTTTGGTGAGGCCTTCGGCGTCAAAGGCGTTGTTCGCATTGAAATGCTCTATCGACGTCTGGTCGAGGCCGGTGAGCGACACGCTCTCCAACTCCAGGCCGTTCATCGCCAGGTCGGCGGAGGAGACCTGCTGCACCTTCTGGACGAAATCGCTGCGCTGCTCATGGAGCTGGTTCATCGTCATGCCCGCCGCCACGGAACGCAACGCATCGACGAACTTGCCCTCGACGAGCTCCTTTAGCTGCTCGGAATGCATGGTCCGCTGACCGAGCGTCTGCGCGGCGGTGGCGAGAGCCTCCCGGTCGGGCCGCACGCGCACATAGAATTCGGCACGCACATCGATCCGCAGACGATCGAGCGTGATCAGCGCATCCCCGTTGCGGCGCTCCACCGCGAGCCGCACGGTGTTCATGTTCACGGGCATCGTCTCGTGAAGCACGGGCAGCACCAGCGCGCCGCCGTTCATCACCACCTTCTCCCCCCCGAAACCCGTGCGCACGAACGCGATCTCCTTGGAGGCGCGCTTATAGAGCCGGGCCATGATGACACCGATGATTATCAGCGCGATCAGCGGCACGCCGGCGTAAAGCAGGACGCTGGTCACCCCGGAGGATTGGACGACGAGATCGTTCATGAAATGCTCCAGTCGGAGTAGCGCGGGCGATCGTGGAGGATCGCCCGGAATTGATGCCCGTCGCGACGCACCAACAGGATGACGTCGCCCTCCTCAAAGGAGGAGCCTTCGATGTCGGGCTCGGCCAGCACATGATGTGCTTGTCCATGACGATCGACGACGCGCGCCCGCGCCGGCGATCCCGTCACCGCTTTGCCGATCATGACCGTACCAGTGAGACCAACGAGTTCGTCGACACCGATCGCGGTGGTCTCGTCACGCGGTAGTACACGAGCGAGAACACGGGCGACCAGCACCGTCAGCGGCACCGCCGCAACCAGCGCCCCGGGGACGGCGATGACCGGCGAGAGGAACGCGCCGGTGAATATGGCGGCAAACTGCTGCCCTACCATGCCGATTGCACCGAACGTCGCGAGAAACGCGGTAAGCAGGATCAGCAGGGGAACGCGCCCGACGCCCAGCGACCCGAGCAGCCCGTCATGATCCGCGTCGAGTCCGAGGTGGACGCCGAGACCGCTGGCGCCGAGGCCCAGCGCCTCAATCGCACCGATCGCAAACATCAGCACGAGCGCCGCCGTGAAGATCGCCCCTTCCGGCGCGGTCAGCAGCTCAAGCATCCCACCCCCCCGACGGCGAGGAGGACCACAAAGGCCATCCGCGCCAAACTGCCCCACCCTCGCATATGATGCTTATTCCGTCTCCGTTATGGGGACGCAACGGGCCGAATCAGTCCGGAATGAAGATATTGGCGGGACAAGGGTCCGGATCTATTCCGGCAGCGCCATCGTCTCTCGCGCCGCCGCGGCGCGCTGGCGGATGATGCAGCCTTCGACATGATCGTTGACCAGGCCCATCGCCTGCATGAAGGCGTGCACGTTGACGGGGCCGACGAAGGCTCATCCGCGCTTCTTCAGATTCCTGGAAAACGCGATCGACGCGGCCGAGGTGGAGGCGACGGCATCGCCTCCGCCGCCGGCTCGAAGCGCCAGATATAGGCAGCAAACGATCCTTCCGCGCGGATCAGCTCCTGCGCGCGGCGGGCATAGTTGATGACTGCGGCGATCTTGCCGTGGTGGCGGACGATGCCCTGATCCTGGAGCAGCCGCTCGACATCGGCCTCGCTGAAGTTGGCGACGCGATCGACGTCGGAGCCATGTTCGAGGTGCTCGACACCCAGCCGCACGTGCTAAACTCGTTCCGGATTTAAGCCTCCGCCAACATCGGCATCGATAAGGCGAAGCACATCCCAAACCTCAACTGGCTCGCTCCGGGAATTCCCAGCGCTGGACAGCAGGCGTTCGGCGACGGCAAGGGCAATGTCACGACCTTTACCTATGATCGGTTCGATCGGTCGTTCCGTACCTATTTCCCTAACCAGACCGGCGGCGGGAGCTCGACGACCGACTATGAGGAGCTGACCTATGACCCGGCGTCCAATGTCAGCGTCCGCCGGCTGCGCAACGGCAACACCATTGCCTACTTCTACGATGCGCTGAACCGGCTGAGCACCGCCCCTCTCGCGGAGGGGGCGTGCCCAAGAGCAGAAGCCGGGCTTCGACGCGAGCTGCCCTTTGGCCGGGGTTGCTCAATTGGACGCTTATACGTATAAGCGTCTGGACGTTTTTGAGGCGCGCAAATGGGTGAACTGAGCCGCTGGAGTCTCAAGGTTTCGCGCGATACGGATATCGCGCTGCGTACACTGCTGGCCTCGCGTGGCGGCCGGAAGGGCGATCTGTCGCGCTTCGTGGAGGAGGCGGTGAACCGCGAGATCCTCCGCGAGACGATTCATGAGGTCCGGGCGCGCAACAAGGACCTTGGGCCAGCACAGATTGAAAGCCTTGTCGATGAGGCGCTGAGCGAGATGGCGCCGGGGTTCTGGGCTGGCCGACGCGTCTGATTCGTGCGGGTCATCCTCGACACCAACATCCTGCTCAGCGCGCTGCTGTCGCCTTCGGGAACGCCAGCGCGGCTGCTTGACGCCTGGATCGACCGTCGCTTCATCCTGGTGAGCCATGCCTTGCAGCTCGACGAAATTCGCGAAGTATCGCGCCGGGAGAAAATCCGGACTCTCATCCGGCCCGCCGAAGCCGGCAGACTCGTCAATCGGATCGCCGCCGTCGCCGAGATGCCCGAACGGCTCCCGGCCACGCGGTGCTCACCCGATCCACGTGACGATTTCCTGCTGGCGCTCAGCGAAGCCGCCCAGGCCGAATTCCTTGCCACCGGGGACAAGAGCGATCTCCTCGACCTCGTCTCCCATGGCACTACGAGGATCGTGACCGCGAAAGCCCTGGCGGACCTGCTGGGCCTGTAAATCCCCCCGGCCCCTGCTCGCGAGCGCTTTCCGGCCGCCTTCCTAAACGCGGCCTTGTAATTTTCGAGCAATCGTCGAAACTCCGCCGACGGCATCCTGACAGAGTTCGAAACCTGTCCCATCAGGGTCACCACGCTGAAATCAGGCCTTATTATGAGGGGCCGGTAGAAGATTACCACCGCCCGGCCCGGCAATTTACCGCCGTTGACGAACTGAACGGCAGAACAGGCCGCCAAGAACGCCGGGGCGCGCTTGCCGTAGTGGCCGAGGATGCGGTCGGTGATCCAGCCATATTGCATGCGAATCCGCTGAGTGGTTGATTTGCGGCTGACGCTTTGGATGAGGTCCAGGCAGGCCGCGGCCAGCACATGATGCTGCCGGATCGACAGCTTGCGCGTGCTCGAACTCCTGCTCTGCGCGCCGGGAGACATAATCTGGTTCAACCTCGGCGCGGCTCGCCGATCGAAGGTACGGTTTGAACGAGCATTAACATACGTGAATATCTCACTCGTATTTTGCGACACGTAACATAAGTTGATTATCAACTATTATTATTCGTTGATCGGATACAACAAGATCGCGGCGGGTTAATCGATCTCCAATCGAGGAGAGAGACGTGCGCACCATCGATCTTGCATTGGTCGCGATCGCGATCGCGACGCCGACTTATGCCCTGAGTCAGGGTCCGGGAAGCTCGAGCATGTCTCAGCCGGCGACCGCCCCCGGCGCGGCGGGAAGCCAGGGCGGCATCCAGACCGGGCCCGGCGCGTCAGGCCGGGCGGATCGGCCGGACATGGGCCCCGGCGCCTCCACCAGCGCTCAGGCGCCCGCACCTGCCGGCAGTCATTCCGGGGCCGACACGCCGATGCAGAACAACAGCAGCGTCGGCGACGATCGCGTGACCGACCCCAATACGACGTCGCACAAAAAGAGCTCGCGCCCGCGCTGACCGACGGGCTGACAAGGAGAGGAACATGAGGCTGATCATCCTCAGCTCGATCGCGGTCGCGGTCGCGGCATGGACCAGCGCTGCGCAGGCCCAGACCACGCCGCCGGCCGCTGCCGCGGCGTCGGGCGATCCGGCCCTTTACGTCGCCAAGGCCGGCGCGAGCGATCTCTACGAGATCCAATCGTCGCAACTCGCCCTGCAGAAGGCCGCGGCCAACGAGGTCCGCCAGTTCGGCCAGATGATGATCCAGCATCATCAGATGACGACGAAACAGGTCATCGAAGCGGCGCACACCGCCGGCATGACCCCGCAGCCGCCAACGCTCGAGCCGCCACAGCAGGCGATGATCCAGGAGCTGCAAGGGCTTTCCGGGCAGGCGTTCGATACGGCCTATCTACGGCAGCAGCGCGTGGCCCATGACCAGGCGCTGGCACTGCATAGCGACTATGCGACGAATGGCGACAATGCCGCGCTCCGCCGCGTCGCAGGTCAGGCGGTACCGATCGTGCAGCGGCATATCGACGCGCTGCGCGCCCTGCCGGGGGGAGGCTAACCCATGGCGGGGGCTGTCGCCGCGCCGGACAATCCAGACGACAGGCTGACGCCTGTTGCGGAGCCGGATGCCGGGATCGAGATTAATCACTACACGATCAATTTCGGCACAGCATCCGGCCGCCCATGGCGTGCTCCGCCTGGTCCTCGAACTCGACGCCGAGCTAGTCGACCGCGTCGACCCGCACGTGGGATTCCTCCATCGCGGCACTGAGAAGTTCATCGAAACCAAGCCCTAGCTCCAGACCATCCCCTATTTCGACCGGCTCGATTATTGCTCGCCGATGTCACCGCGATCCTCGCCTCGCTGGATATCGTGTTCGGCGAAGTCGATCGCTAATCGCGAACGGGGGGAGCGTTGTGCGCAGCCCTTTGCCAGCGCGCTTTCCAGCGCAATCGCGGCGATCGCCACTATCGAGCTCACGCCCTAGGCCTGTAGCGCTCTCAGCTCAACCGGATCATGCGCGCAGAAGATGCGCACCTCTGCCGCATGCCCCAGTGACAGCGCGCGCAGTTTCGCCTGATTGCTGCGCCGGGCTATGCGATCGACCTCCATCATGCGCTGATAGGCGCGCATGCCCGGCGGACAGGCTCTCTGCTCCGATCCGATTTCGCCGCGGAAGAAATAGGCGTCGGCGGCATGCAGCAGCCAGCCGCCGCCAGCATCGACCGCGATGCCGCTATGCCCCCAGGTGTGCCCGGCAAGCGGGATGAGCAAAATCTCCGGCGGCAGCCCCTCAAGCTGGCGGACCGCGTCGAAGCCGAACCAGGGCTCGCCGCCGCCCATGGGATAGAGGCGCCAGTCGGCGGCCTCGTCCCATTGCCGCGGCCGATAGCGCCGCGTGCCGACAAAGGCCCCGCCCCGGCGCTCATCCGCCACCTCTTTTTCGCGGGCGGTGAGGTGGATGGTGGCGTTGGGAAAATCCTCGATGCCGCCGGCGTGATCGAAATCGAGATGGCTGATCACGATGTGGCGCACATCACGCGGGTCGAAGCCGAGCGCGCGAACCTGGGCGATCGCCGTCTCCTCCGGCCGCAATCGGATATTGTTGAGGACGCGAAAAAAGCGGGCGAGGCGGCGCGGCTCGATCACATCGCGCATGCCGAACCCGGTATCGACCAGCACCAGCCCCGCATCCGTCTCGATCAGCAGGCAATGGCAGACGATATGGCCGGTCAGCCAGCCCGGGCTGGTGCCATCGAACAGCCGGCCGCCCCAGGGGCAGCTCGTCCCGCAGTTCAGGTGATGGACCTTCAGCATGCGATCATCAAGCCTCAGCCGGCGCTCAGCGCGGTTGCGCGCTGTTGTTGCCGGCGGCGTCGGTCATGCTCGTGCTGTTGGTGGTGTTGCCGTCCATTGCATAGGCGCCCTGCTCCGCGGCGCTGTTGGCCTGGCTCATGTCACTCATGTTGTCGCCGCCAGCGGGAGCCATGGTTTCGGTGGACTGGCCTTCGTTGTTGATGACCGCGCTCTTCTCGCCGTTGCTACCGCTGCATCCGGGCAAGACCGCGACCGCCGCGGCGAGGAACAGAAGGACGGGGTTGGCGATCCTGGCATTCATCTCTTTCTCCATTGTCTCGCCGCCTCACGCGGTCGCCGTCAGGGCAAGGACGAAAACCACGATCGAGACACCAATGGTGATCCATGCCGCTCGCTCATTGCCTTCGCCGGCGCCGCGATGCCTGCGTATCGAGAAGAAGGCCGTACCGATGCCGATGATGACAAGGCCGACCACGCACCACGCCAGGAAGCTCGACGACGCCGCCGAGCCCGATCCCTCGATGCGGCCCATGATGTGGGTCGCGCGCCATCCGATCGTCGCCAGCGCGAGCAGGATGGCGATGACCGCGACGACCGTCACCATCGGGCTGGATCGCCTGTGAAGATCGGCCATTAGCTTGCTCCCGATATTGTGAATCACAACTCATCGAGACGCGCCGAGTTGCAACATCCAAATAAAAACGGAAATCAACACAGGTTCTAAGCCAAAACTTACTTATGTTAATTCAGTCTCGAATTATTCGCAGTTTTTAAGTTTGTAATTTACTGTTTCGGCACCCGTTCATCCGCCCAGTCAGGAGCGGAATGACTGACATGGGCTGCGAAGGCGGCAACCTGCCTCCCACCCGGCAGGCGCTCAACAGGCGTCGGCGAACGGAGCAGGAGCGGGCGCAGTTGCGCCGTCCATCCCTCGGCAGCCAGGGCGGGACATGTCGTGGCCGGTTCCTCCCCGGGGCCTTATCCGGGGTCTGATGGCTGTGCGCCGGCTAGTAGATCTTCTGGTCGAGAGGTTCGATGCGGAGCGTGACGACATCGACACCGGCCGGTCGCGTTGCGGCGAACAGGATTGCTTCGGCCACCTGTGCCGGCGGCAGCAGCTTGTTGTCTTCCATCATCCGCTGCCGTTCTTCCGGCGGGAAAGGCTGCATCGAGGAGGCGATGGCTCCGGGTTCGATCAGCGTCAGGCGGATGCCGTCGGGGATCAGCTCCTTGCGCAGCGTCTCGGCGAAGCTTGCCACGCCGCCCTTGGCAGCGTTGTAGACGCTCTCGCCGACGGCCTTGATGTGAACGCTGATCGAGCCGACGAGGATGATCATGCCCTCCCGCGTGCCGCCGGCCTTGATGCGCTCGACGGCGCCCTTGGTGCAGGCGACATAGCTGACGAGATTGCTGTCGATGACGTGGCGCCATCCGGCATCGTCCATTTCGGAGAGCGGCCCGGATCCGACGCCCGCGCAGGCGACCAGGATATCGAGCCCGCCAAGCCATTCATCAACGCGCTGGAACAGCCGGGCGGGTCCGGCCGGGTCGGATAGCTCCACGGTAGCCGTGGCGATCTCGCCGCCGCTGCTTCCGAGCCGCTCGGCGAGCTCACGCAAGGCGGCATCCTCGCGGTCGCTGAGCAGCACGCGGCCGCCCGCCGCCAGCATTCGCTCGGCCACTGCCCGGCCGACGCCACCGGCACCGCCGGTGATCAGGATCCGTTTGCCATCCAACATGGTCATCGATCATTCTCCCTCGAACATGACCGTGCGTGCGCCGCCAGCACGAACGCCGCGCCGGCCAGATGAAACGGCTCCGAGCAGGGGGACAGCCGTCCGTCCGCCTCGATCCGGAACGCGAACAGGGTCGCGCTCTCCTCATTGGCCAGCACCAGCAGCCCCGCCGTCTCGAGGAGCAGGAAGTGACGCGGCGATACGCCGCCGCTCTGCACATGCTGGAGCAGCGTCGGCGCGCCATGGTCGTCGAGCGCGAATACGGCGACGCTGTCATGGCCGCGATTGGTGGCATAGGCCCGGTCGCCCGCCTGGTTCAGGGCGAGGTGCCCGCCGAGATTCTCCCCCGTCCAGCCCGGAGGCGCGGTTGCAACGGTGACGCGTTCGGTCAGGCGACCGTCGGCGACGTCGAACAAGGTCAGGGTCGCGGCGAGTTCGCACACCAGTAGCGCGAGCGGAAGGTGCGGATGGAACACGAGATGGCGAGGGCCGGCGCCGGGCGGTGCGCGATAGGCGATCCTCGCTTCGCCAACGAAGCCGGCGCGCGGATCGACGGGGTGGGCGAGTATCACGTCGCTGCCAAGATCGACATGATAGAGCACGCGCCCGTCGCGGGCGAACAGGACGCAATGGGCGTGCGGCCCGTCCTGGCGGCTCGCGACCGGACCGCTGCCGTGATGCCGGCGGATCGTCGGCGGCACCAGCGGCAGCCCGGTGTCGGGATGCAGCGCAAACAGGGCGATGTCGCCGCTGCCGTAATTGGCCACCGCCAGCCAGCGCTCCGCGGGATCGAGTGACGCATAGCACGGCTCGGCGCCCTGCGTGGCGAGGCGGGCCAGCACCCGCCACGGGCGGCCTTCCCGGCAGGCCAGGAGCGCGCCGTCGGCCTGCTCGTCGACCAGATAATGGAGGCCGAAGCGCGCCGAACTGGCGCCGTAGGAGGCGTTGCGGATCTCGCCGATGGTGGCGTCGACGCTCCATCCCTCATCGGGCGAGAAGCCGATCGTCACGAGGCCTTCGCCGCCGCCCTTGTCATAGGTGCCGACGTGGAGCGTTACGGGCGAAGCGGAAGTCATGACGCAATCGTCATCACGACGTCTTCTGCAGCCGCGGCTCGATGCGCAGGTTGACGATATCGGCGCGCTCGGAGCGGGTCAGCGCAAAGAGGATCGCTTCGGCGATCTCCTCGGCGTGGAGCATCTCGTGACCGGCCAGCGCCTCGCGCTTCTCCTCGTCGCTACACTCCTGCATTGGCGTCGCCACCGAGCCGGGCTGGATGACGCTGACCTTGATATTCTCTGCGGCGACCTCCTTGCGGAGCGTTTCGGCGAATGCCTGCACTCCGGCCTTGGTCGCGGAATAGACGCTCTCGCCGGCAGCCTTGATCTCCGTGCTGATCGAGCCGACGAACAGCAGGTGGCCGCCGCCGGCTGCTCGCATCCGCCCGATCGCCTGCCGAGCGCAGGCAAGATAGCCGATCAGGTTGGTTTCGATGACGTAGCGCCAGTCATCCTCTTCCATCTCGTGAATGGGCTCGGCGCCAAGGGCAGCGCAGGCGATGAGGATATCGATGCCGCCGAGCTCGGCGTCCACCGCCTCGAACACCTGTTCGACCCCGGCGCGGGTGGCGACATCGACAGCGAGGCCGGCGACGCCGTCATGATCGGAGAGCACCGCATCCACCGTCGCGCGATCCCGGCCGAAGGTCAGCACCTTCGCCCCCTCCGCGGCGAGCAGCGCGACGGTGGCCCGGCCGATGCCGGTTGTCCCGCCGGTCACCAGCACGCGCTTGCCGGTGAGTTCGACATGGCGCTTCATGCCGGTTTCCAGATCGGGATGATGCGGCCATGCGCCTGCGCGTCCGCAATGCTCTCGGCGGGCATCGTGATGTCCGTCACCTCGATCGAGGCCGCGACCGGCGCGTCTCTGCTCTTCGGCAACCTCTCTCGAAGCGCGAGAACATAGGGGGCAGTGATCTCGGGGCTCAGGGCGCGTGTCGCCATCACTATTTCCATGCCGGTTGCTCGCCTTAGAACCGGGATGGAGACGCGTGGGTTCCGGCGCCAGGCGGCGACTTCACATGGATTATGACGATTGGCCGGAGCCCCAGGCACCATGCCCTTTCGCAAAGGCGGTGCGCGAGGGGCAAGCGTAGCCGCCCGCAACGGGCGCGCGCATCGCCGGCAGCACGATAGGCCGTCCAACTAGGGCACGCTCGCAGCGATGCGGAGGTATTCGGTGGTGCTGAATCAAGATGCGCTTGAAGTCCCTTGGCAAGGCACCGCTACGCTGCCAGTCCCCGAGCTGCCAAAGCGGGATTCCGCCATCGACAAGCCGAAGGGAAGGCAGGTGCCGGCCGCGCCGCTCTACTTGGACTGAGTCTCCATCTCCAGATACTTGAGCGTCACCGAGGCGATCAGGGGCTTCACGCGATCAGCCGCTTGCTGCTCCTCCTGACGTGACTGCTCGATCCACGCCTTGTGATGGGCGAAGCCCGCAGCCTCGGCCAGCGCCTCAAGTGAGGTGTAAGCGGCGATCTGATAGAATTGGTAGCCGTAGCCGGTGAACATGTTCTTGAGGTGCGTGTCGGGAAACACGGTGTGCACCGCCGCGCCGACGGTGCCGACGGTCTGTGTAACCGCCTCCTTTATCGTCGACGGGCTGCTGCCGGTCTCCTCCAGGGCGCGCTCGATGCGAGCTATCTGCTCGCGAGTGGTGGCGCAATGGGCTTCGAGGACGGCGGCATAGTCAGGAAAATTCTGGAGGTGCGTAAGCTGCGTCTCCATCATCTGCAGACCCTGCTTCTCTGCTGCATGGGTTGCGGAGAGTGAGCTCTGGTAAACAGCCTTGGCGTCGCTACTCATTTCGAAAATCCTTCTCAACTGCGTTTCCATTCAACCCGCGCCGTTCCGCAGCGTTCCCGGCAACCGCTTGCGTCGCAGCGCCTGCGCGACGTGGAACGATCGTCATCCGTAGAGGCGGCAACGTGGACGCGTGCTGCCGCCATTCGATGGTGATCGGCCCCGTCGCAATCACGATGCGATACGATCGGATTCCGGCTTTGCGATCAGGAACCGGCGTCGGATCAACTTACATGTCTACAACTGTGCCAAAGTTGTCCGGGTTGGGCCTTCCCCGGCCCGGGGATTCTAGGAAATGGCTGCGATCTGCCATGAAGGTTCACTGCGGTTTACAGCTGCGAATTGCTCTCATTCGCAGAAAGCCCGGAACGTGAACGCCGTTGGTTCCATAATGTCGATATCTTTTACAGGAGCGGGCAAAGCTTATCAGACGCGGACAGGGAGTTGGCGCACAACCTCCACTCTCGAATTTTGGCACAAGTCTTGCTGCACAAAAATCAGGAGGAGGAGAAAATCATGACTCATTTCCGAAGCGCGATGGCGCTGGCTGCCATCGCCACCGCTGCGGCGGCCCCGGCTTCCGCCACCATCATTCTGGTCGACGCAAGCTCGATCCAGGGGGACAACGTCCTGTTCAACGTCGGGACGCAGACCGGCACCACCGTCAATGGGTTCACCCAAGGCGGAACCACCGTTGCGTTCACGGGCTCGACCGTGGGTGGCGGCAATATAATCCGCGCCAGCGGCGGGCAGGCGCAAGTGGAAGGCGCCCTTAACGGCGCCACCCCAAACCCCAACGACACGCTGGCGCTGAGCGGACTTAATTTCTCCCTCGTGGGCGGCAACACGTTCAACGACCTTGAATTCAACGTTTTCGGCGGCGGCGCCACCTCGGCGACGTTCGTCCTTACCGACGATGAGGGCGTCGTGTTCAACTTCGTCCAGGCCCTCGGGAATGGTTCCAACTTCTTCGGCTTCCAGGGCATTGACGGCCAGACCATCGCCAGCGTCTCGTTGAGCTTCAACGGGACCGGCGTGGGTGATGTCCGCCAGATCCGCCTCAGGGAGTCCGCTCCGGCCGGGGCTGTGCCGGAACCGGCAAGCTGGGCCATGATGCTGATGGGCTTCGGGCTCGCGGGATACGGACTGCGCAACCGCCGGCGGACGGCAACCGTCCTCGCCTGACAGCAGCAGCGCGGAAACGCAGACGCCGCCGGTCGATGGACCGGCGGCGTCCTGCCGTGTGTCATCGCCACAGCGACCCGTCCTCAATCGGAGCGCAGACGGAACGAGCCGGTAGCGGTGGCGCGCGGGCCATGACCGCGGCTGTCGTCGAAGCCGATCGCGGCGAGACCGCCCCCTATTGCTTCCTGCCGACGTTCAGGCAGATCGAACAACCCATGCATATCGTCCATCATCCCGGCTATGTCGCATCTGGCGCACCGGGCACGGGCTCGTCTTTCGACAAATATCACCTGGTGATGGAAGCCCTGCGTGAGGCAAAGCTTCCTTTCACCCTCCACGCGCCCGAACCGATGCCCCGCCGCTGGATCGAGGCCGTGCATGACCCTGTCTATGTCGAGGAGGTGCTTACCCTCAACGTGCCCCGAGCCAAGGAGCGCCGCATCGGCTTTCCGATCACCGAGCGCGTGGCGCTGCGGGCGCTGCTCTCACCGGGCGGCACATGGCGCGCCGCGCGACTTGCCCTTGTCGATGGCTATGCCGCCAACGCCGCCGGCGGCAGCCATCATGCCCTGGCCGAGACCGGTGCCGGCTATTGTGTGTTCAACGATCTCGTCATCGCCGCCAATCGGCTGATCGCCGAGGGCGATGTCGCGCGCGTCCTGATCCTCGACCTCGATGTCCATCAGGGCGATGGCAGCGCTGCCTTGACCTCGCACCGGGACGATATCTTCACCCTTTCGATCCATGCGGAGCGCAATTTCCCGCATCGCAAGGCCCACTCGACGCTCGACGTGCCGCTACCCGATGGCACTGGCGATCACGCCTATCTGACCGTGCTCAGCCAGACACTGCCGGAGGTGCTGGACGCATTCGCGCCCGATCTCATCCTCTATCAGGCCGGCGTCGATCCGCACGTCGATGATCGCCTCGGCCGCCTGGCCCTGACCGACCAGGGATTGATCGACCGGGACCGGCTGGTCGCGTCCCTCGCCAGAGACCGTGCCATTCCGCTCGCGAGTACGCTGGGCGGAGGCTACGGGGCCGACCTCATGGCGGTCGCCCGCCGCCACGCACGGTCGATCATGACACTGGCAGCGTCGTTCGACGATCTCCCGCCTTGGCGCTGCGAACCTCCCGATGGGACGGACATGCCTCCCGCGCCCCCCGCGTAGGCAGGCTGCTGCGCGCGTTAAAGATGAAGCTTGAATCCGACGTGGCTCGGGACAAAGCCGAGCTTGCGCCAGAAGCGATGGGCGGCGCGGCGGGATTCATGTGAAACGAGTTGCACGGAAGCACAGCCGGCCAGACGACATTGTTCGATCGCCCAGCGCACGAACGCCTCGCCCTGCCCCTGGCCGCGCAGGTCCGCGGCGATACGTACCGCCTCGATTTGCCCATGCCAGCTCCCCCGCGATGAGAGGCCGGGGATCAGCAAGAACTGCATCGTCCCGACGATCCGCTCGCCATCGACCGCCACGATCAGCCGCAGGTGATGCGTCGCCGCGATTGCGTGGAAAGCGTCGACATATGAGGCCACCAGCGGGGCGGCGACGTCCTCACGTTCCGCGCCAAGTTCATCGTCGGCGAGCAAGGCCACGATCGCCGGGAGATCAGCTTCAACGGCATCTCGGTAGGCGATCACCATGAGCGGCCTCTCATCATAGGGGCGTCCGGAAAGGAGGCCGGATAGGCCCGACCGCGCAACCCGCCCTGATCCCTTTCCGGCCCGCCGCCAAATGCCATCGGTCGTCAGGGAACCCAGTTGGTTGAGCGGGAGAGCTCATCCCATTGCGCCAGTTCGGCCCGAACTGCCTCGAGCTTCTGCTCGACCAGCCCGAGCGCGTCCTCACCCAGGAACAATCGCACCGGCGGATTAGGCGCGGCGACCAGCGCGAGCAAGGCCTGCGCAGCCTTGGCGGGGTCGCCCGGCTGGTTTCCGTCTTTCGCCTGGCGTGCAGCGCGAATGGGATCCATCACGGAATCATAATCAGCAATGCTGCGAGGCGTGCGGTCCATGGACCGGCCCGCCCAGTCTGTCCGGAACTGCCCGGGGGCGAGCGCGATCACGCGGATGCCGAAGCCCGCGACTTCCTTGCCCAGCGCCTCGGATATGCCTTCAAGCGCGAACTTGCTGCCGCAATAGAAAGCAATTCCGGGCATGGTGATGAAGCCGCCCATAGACGTCACGTTGATGATGTGACCGCTGCGACGCTCGCGCATGCCCGGCAGGACGGCCTTGATCATTGCGACAGGACCGAACACGTTCGCCGCGAACTGGCGCTGGAGATCGGCCATCGAGGATTCCTCGACCACCCCCTCATGGCCATATCCGGCGTTGTTCACGAGGATATCTATCGGGCCGACCTGTCGTTCGGCCTCGATCACGGCCGCCGGGATCGCATCATAGTCGGTAACGTCCAGAGCAAGCGGGTGCGCTCTGCCCGGGGACATGGCGCCGAACGCTTCCGCGTCGGACGCGCGCCGCACCGTGCCGATGACATGGTGGCCGGCATCCAGCGCGGCGGCCGCGAAGGCGCGACCGAGGCCCGAACTGACCCCCGTGATCAGAAATACCTTCGAAGGACTGATCGACACGTTAAACTCCGTCCTGTGATCCATATTTATATCATGATATAGAAAGCCATGTCGCGCGACAAGACCCGCTCCCACGCCCATGCCTCTCCACGCGGGGAGCCCGTTCGGCAGCGCGTCCTCGACGCCGCCGAAAGGCTTCTCCGGCAAGGAAAGGCCGGGTTTTCGATGCGCGATCTGGCGGCGGAGGCAGGGGTGAGCTTCGCGACGCCGTTCAATCAGTTCGGCAGCAAGGCGGCGATCATGCTTGCCTTGTCCGGACGGCGGATTGATTTGATGATCAGGCGCCTCGCCGAGGCGCCGCCACCTGTCCGCGCGACGGACCGCGTCATGCTTGCCATCGACACGGCCGTCGCCGTGATGTTGGCCGAGCCGGAGGTGAACCGCGCCGTCATGGGGTGGATCGGTGCGGCCAGCGCGACGCCCGGCCATGTGCTGACGCACTCAACCGCCCTTTGGGCGTCTGCGCTTGCCGCGGGTGACGATGCCGTCCTGGAAGAGCAGATCGGCAAACAGGGCGGGCTGGCCGAACAGCTCGCGTTCGCCTTTCGCGGCGTGCTGTCGTTCTGGGCGGCGCGTGAGCTTGAGGACGAGGAGCTGGCGCCGCGGGCGCGCGCAATCGCGGCGTCGTTGTTGCTCGGCTGTCCGGGCGCGCAGCCAGTGCCCGGTCCCGGATCGCGCGAGCCGGACAATGGATGAACGCGGCCGCCGCCGGCACTCGCCGGCAAGTTCGTCTGGTCCGCGTCGAGCGCGCGGACCGGACTGGCGTTCCGCCCTCCGGGAGCCAGCTCAGTGGGCCTCGGCCATCCACTGCACCGCGTCCTCGCCCGCCGGAATCCGCAGCGGTGCGCTCGGGTCGGTGGCCGCCCGCCATACTGCGTCGGCAACGTCGACAGCGTGAGTGACCGGGCCGCTATCGCTGCGGAAATTGGCGATCATGCCCTCGATCAGCGGCTTGTAGTCGGGGTTATCGAGCCCGCGCAGGTGTGGCATCGCATTGCTCGCAAAGCTGGTCTCGGGGGAGCGGCCGGGAAGGACGATGTGCACGCGCACGCCGAACGGCTCCATCTCCACCGCGAGCGATTCGGTGAGCGCATTCACCGCCGCCTTGCTCGCCCGGTAGACGCTGACCAGGGGCAATGGCTTGAACGTCACGGAGGAGGTGACGTTGATGATCGTGCCCCTCCGGCGCGTGCGGAAGCCGGGCAGCACCGCCTGGATCATCGCCAGCGTGCCGAGCATATTGGTTTCGAACAATTGTCGGGCCGTGGCCGGTTCGATCAGCTCGATCGGGACCGCGGCGCCAAGCCCCGCATTGTTGACCAGCACGTCGACCTCGCCGGATCTTTCGAATGCGCTGGCGATGCTGGCGGGATCGGTGACGTCGAGCGGCAGGATGATCAGGTTGGCGGACTGCGGCAGAATGTCGTCCTTCGGATCGCGCATCGTGGCGACAACCTTCCAGCCCTTGTCGAGGAACAGCTTCGCGGTTTCGAGGCCGAAGCCCGAGGAACAGCCGGTGATGAAAACAGTGGGCATGAGAAACTCCGGGTCATGGTCGACAGGTCTGGAGGTAGCCACGCACACCAGGACCTCCTATGCGTGTGCGTCTCGAATCAATTGGCGATAGTCCTGATATGACCATTGATCCGTTGGCGGAGATCGTGACGCTGCTCCAGCCTTCGGCCAGCTTCTCGAAACTCGTCGAATATGCCGGGCGCTGGCGGATCAACCGCGATGTCGAGGGCAAGCCCGTCTATTTCGCCGTGCTGGACGGCGAGTGCCGCGTGGTCACCGCCGGCCGCCCGCCGATCATCGTGCGGGCCGGCGATTTCGTGCTGTCGCCATCCACTCACGATCAGGCGATCGAGAGCATCGAGGCGCCGCCGCATGGCGTCGCCATGCTGCCGACGGAACTCGGTGAAGGCCGGTTCCGGATCGGGCCGGCCGGCGAGCCGGTCAATCTCAGGATGCAGGTCGGATTATGCAGCTTCGCATCGCCCGACGCGGCCCTGCTCGTCTCCCTGCTACCCTCGATGGTCGTGGCCCGCGGCGAGCCGCGGCTTGCGCAACTGCTCCATCTGGTCGGCGACGAGACCCGGCAGTCGCGCCCCGGACGCGAGCTGGTGCTGGAACGGCTGCTCGAGGTGCTGCTGATCGAGGCGTTTCGCTGCGGCATTGATATCGCATCGGTGCCGAGCGTGGCACGAGGGCTATCCGACGAACGGCTGGTGGCCGCGTTACGCGCCATGCATGCGCGGCCGGCACATGGCTGGACGGTCGCCGATCTCGCCGGGGAAGCGGCGATGTCGCGCTCGGCCTTCTTCGCGCGGTTCGGCCGCGTCGTCGGACTGCCGCCGATGGAATATCTGCTCACCTGGCGGATGGCGCTTGCCAAACGCCTGCTGCGCAGCCGCGAGCTGGCGATCGAACATGTCGCCGCACAGGTGGGCTATGGCTCGGCGAGCACGTTCAGCACCGCCTTCGCCCGTCACGTCGGGATGCCGCCGATGCGATATGCCCGGATTGCCTCCGGCTGAATCAGGGCGCGCGATGGCATTCTGCGTTTCCGAAGGTGCGACGGCCGCGCTCCCGATCCCGCAAGCTGCCATTCCCGCTTGTCACGCACCTTCAGAAAACATGCCGTAGCGCCCGCGCCATGCCGCCACTTCGTCCCTGAGGTGCGCCGGCGCCGGGTCTCCCGAGATGACGAGGCGGGCGACGTCGTCCTCGGGATGCATCAACATCTTTGTCGATCCGTCGCTGAACCAGACCGGCACCAGCTGATTGCACAGGCTGTCGAGGATTGTTGCGGCCATGCCGCTCTCTATCGCGTTGCTGCCGGCGAGCTTGCGGACGTTGATCGAGACACCCTCGAAGCAGTTGCGCGGCTCACGCTCGAAATTGAGCGAAACCAGAAGGCCGGAGCGATCGGGGCGAGCCTCGTCGGGCATGTCGGCGACCCTGCGCCAGGCGCAGAACCACGTTCGGCAGACAGGGGGGCGCACATCATGGATGCCGCACCCATTGGCCGTGAGTTGCGCGCATGGCATTCCCGCGGGCTTCTTGAAATCGGGCGTGTCGACCGTGAGGACGGTACAGCATGCCGTGCAACCGCCGCAGCTTCGATCGGCGAGTACCGGCCCCAGCAGGACCGTCTCCAGTTCGGGCTCGTCCGGCATCCGGATGGAACTGCCTCGCTCCCGGCGGGAATGCAAGAGCGCCCGCGAGCCGGCGAAATGCCCTGCGAGGGCCCAGGTGCCACGGCGCAGCGGCGGCGGTGGGCGAAACCGCGGTCAGGGTGGCGCCTGACCAAAATCCTCCGCCGTCGCGGGCCGACGATCGGCCTCGACCCGATCGACAATGTGAACGCCGCGCCGCCTTCGGGTTGGTTGGCGGCGCTGATGCCGACGCTCATGCTTCGGCAAATCCCTTGACGGTCGCGAGGCCAAGGAACTCCGTTTCGGCTTCCTGCGGTTCGCCATTCTCGGGCTGACAGCGCTCGTCCGCGGTGCTGCCGCGGGCCTCGCCGGGCCGCTCAACAGGGGGCCGGCCGGCCCTTTCCGAACTGTGCCTGCGCCTCCGGCACCGGAAAAACGGATCGGCTTTCGCCGGCCTGACGATAGCGAGATCGGTCGGCGAACGCGGCCTTGCTCGCGCTCACAGGGCGATGTGCGCGCGTGCGCGCTCCGCGATGGCGGCCTTGCGCTCGCGCATCTCGGCATCGACGGCATCCGGCTCGGTGCGATTGCGGGCGACGAGCGCCAGTCGCTCCGGGCCGCCGCGCACCACCTCGCGGCGGTCCTCGATGATCGCCTGCACGATCTCCGCGGCGACCTCCTCGACGGATTCGAGCCCGGCAGACGGGACGTTGGCGCTGGCCATCATCGGCGTGGCGGTGGCGGTCGGGAAGGCGTTGAGCACGCTGATGCCCTCGCCTGCCAGCTCGCGGCGCAGCGCCTCGCCGAAATGGGCGATGCCGGCCTTCACCGCCGCATAAGTGGTGTAGAAGGGCAGCGCCACCTGTCCGATTCCCGAGCTTATATTGACGACGAGCCCGGCCCCGCTCGCCCGCAACGCCGGCAGCGCGGCGCGGGTGAGCAGGATCGGCGCGGTGAGATCGACCTCGATCATCGCCCGGATCTCGTCCTCGCCGACGTCCTCCAGCCGTCCGCCGCGCACGATGCCGGCATTGTTGACGAGGATGTCCAGCCCGCCGAGCGCCTTGAGACTGGCGGCGATGGTCTCGGCGCGGCCTTCTGAGGTCGCGACATCGGCGGCAAGCCCCGTCACCTCGCCCGCCTCGGCCAGCATCGCCAGCGCCTCGCCGAGCGCGGCAGTACGCCGGCCGGTGATCACCAGCCGGCCCCCCGCCTGCAGCATCCGGCGTGCCATCTCCAGTCCGATGCCGCTCGATCCCCCGGTGATCAATATGCGCTTGCCTGCAATGTCCATGGCCCGGTCCTCAGTTCACATCCACGATCAATCCATCGCCGAGCCATCGTCCGAGAAACGCGCCGGCGCGCGCCGGACCATGCTCTTCTCCCAGGCGCTCGACCAGAGCCGCGCACAGCGCGCCGAAGCCGTGGCCCGCGCGGATCAAGGCAAGCGCCTCGCCCTCTTCGGCCTCCAGCGTGCGGAACAGCGGCGTGAAGCCCTGGCGCCAGATGGCGATGCTGGCGGCCTGTGGGAGCCGTTCGGCCGGCGGCGGCCGCTCGCCGGCTGCGAGCGCCGACCAGATCGCCGCGGCGTTGGTGGTGGCCGGCAGCAGCCGGAACGTCGGCGCAAGATGCAGCGCCGCCGCCTCCCAATCGACATTGCCGAGCCGGGACGGATCGACCGCCGCCGCGTCCGGGCCGACAAAGGCGAGCCCCAGCCCGCATTCCAGCCGCGCGAGCTCGGCCACCTCGGGGTCCTCCGGATAGAGGCCGTCAAGCGTCACGGGGAAGTCGAGCGCATAGGCGTCGAGCGTCCAGCCATGCGGCGGCGACCCGTCGATATGGGTTGCCGCGGCGGCGGCAAATGCCGCCTCGCCCAGCCACGCCACGAGCATCGGATAGCTATCCGACAGGCATGCCATGAGCTGCGCGCGATAGGTGTTGAGGTACACGGCCAGCCCCGCCGGATAGCGGCCGGCAAGCGGCCCGCTCTCGCTGGTCAGCCAGTCGCGGAAGCCGTGCTGCAGCGCGCGCAAGGTCATGCCGCCCGCCGCTCCCGGTCCGAGGCGATGTCCCGCGCCAGCGCGAGCTCGTCGAGCAGCTCCGCAAGCGGCGGAATGTCATCGTCGCGCTCGATCATAGTCGCGACCGGACCGAACCGTTCCAGCGCGGCAGCGTAGAGCGACCAGACGGACGGGGGCACCGGCCGGTCATGCGTGTCGATCAGCAGCGCCCGGCCCTGGCTGTGGCCGGCGAGGTGGATCTGGCGGACGCGCGCGGCAGGAATGCCGGCGAGATAGGCGGTCGCGTCGAAGCCGTGGTTGCTGGCGCTGACAATGATGTTGTTGACGTCGAGCAACAGCGCGCAACCGGTGCGCCGGCAAATCATGTCGAGAAATTCCCATTCCGGCATCTCGCCGGGCAGATGGATGTAGCTGGACGGGTTTTCGACCAGCATCGTCCGGCCCAGCGCCTCCTGGGCCCGGTCGATATTGGCGCAGACCACCGCCAGCGCATCCCCGGTATAGGGAAGCGGCAGCAGGTCGTGGGCGTTGAAGCCGCCGATCCGCGACCAACTGAGATGATCGGAGACGAACAGCGGCTCGACCGCGTCGACCAGCGCCCGCAGGCGACGCAGATAGTCGACATCGATGCCGTCGGCCGAGCCGATCGACATCGAGACCCCGTGCAGCGCCACCGGATGCCGCGCCCGCACCCGGCGCAGCACGTCCAGCGGTCGCCCGCCCTCGACCATGAAATTCTCCGAGATGACCTCGACGAAATCGACCGGCACCGGCTCCGCCCCGTCGAGGAACGCGCCATAATGCGGCTTGCGCAGGCCGAGGCCGAACAGATGCCGGTCGACCATCGCGTCAGTTGCCCGGCGCGGTCAGGCTGCCGCCCTGCGCGGCGCAGGCCTTGGAGGTCAGCTCCTTGAAGCCCTGGCCCTTGCAATCATTCATGCCCTTGCAGTCATGATTGCCCGCCTTGCAGTCGGACTGGCCCTTGCAGGCATTGACGCCATAGCAATGCACCGCTTTGGCGCCGGCGGCCTGCGCCGTGCCGGCGAAGCTGGCGCCGGACAGCGCGATCAGCGCGGCGGCGGCGGCGAAGCCGGCCGTGGACTTGGAACGGGTCATGATGATCTCCTGGAAAGGGTTGCCGGATCGGCTTCCCTCCTACGGGCGGGGCGGTCCCGCGGTTACAGGCTCACCAGCGCAGCAGACGCGGGCCGACCAGTGCGCCGAACGCGCCGGCCAGCGCGATGCCGAGGCTGTACCAGGTCAGCACGAAGATCGCCGACACCTCCGGGCAATGCAGGCAGTATAGCGTCGCCGCCCATGCCCCCGCCGCCAGCCCGGCCGCCGCCCCGGCGGCGCGCAGCCGGGTGGGGGCCAGCCGGCGGAACGACCAGAGCAGGCCGATGAAGATCGGCATGGACAAGGCCAGCACCAGCCACGGGCACGCCTTCCAGCTCGCGCCCAGCCACATCACCACCCAATCGCGCGAGGGCGTCCCGGCAAGCTCGCCAATGCCGATCCCGCTGAGCAGCAACACCGGTATCGCCAGCAGCCACAGGCTGTTCAGCGCCACCGGGGTCGGCCGCGCCAGGCGCATCACCGCGATCACCGCGCCGATCCCCAGCGAGGTGGTGTAGGTCCATTTCATCCAGAAGGAGAAACCGCGCATCTCCGCGTCCAGATCCGGCCGCACGCCGAGCACCGCGGCCACCAGCAACAGCGTGACGCAGCCGCCGGCGACGATGCCGACACCGATGCGCCGCCCCAGCGCGTGACGCGGCACCGCCGGCACATCGCGGCTCAGATCGCCGATGAGCTGTTCGGTGTTCATACGCGCTCCCCACGGATGCGGGCGGCGAGCGCCCTGAGGCCGCGATGCACCGATACCTTCACGTCCGATTCTCCGATGCCGGCGCCCGATGCCGCCTCGGCGACGCTGAGGCCGTCGACATGCGTGTCGCGAATGGCCCGCGCCTGCTTCGGCGACAGGGTCGCGAGCAGCGTGTCGACGTCCATCCGGGCGGAGCTGGCATCCTCGAACCCTTCGGTGACGAGGATCGCCTCGACATCCTCGATCGCCACGGTCATCCGCTGCCGCCGGAAGTGATCGATCAGGCGATAGCGCGCCACCGCATAGAGCCATGCGGTGAAGGGACGGTCGCGATCATAGGAGGCGCGGCGGGTGTGGATGGCGATCAACGTTTCCTGCACCAGATCCTCGACATCATGCTCGGCGCCGCGCAACCGGCGGCGGTAAAAGGCGGCGAGCAGCGGCACCAGCGCGCGCAGCAACGCCTCATGGGCGGCGGCGTCGCCGTCCAGTCCCGCCGTCATCCACGTCCTGAGCTGGTCCTCGCCCGTCTGCATCTGCGCTCCCGGCGGGGACTACGGCCCGCGCGCGCGATCGGTTACAGCCGCGTCGCCGATCGTCCGATTGTAACCGCACGATGCCGCCCCGCGTAAGCCCTTCCGTCGCCGGCGCCGCCCGGCCGCCACCCCATTCAGGAAGGACCCGATCATGACCAGCCCCCACACCGCCGCCGCCGCCGCCGCAGCACTCGCCCTGGCCTTCGCCGCCGGCGCCGCCCATGCCGCCGCCCCGGCAAAGGCCCCGATGGAGAAATGCTATGGCGTGGCGCTGGCCGGCAAGAATGACTGCAAGGCCGGCGCCGGCACCAGCTGCGCCGGCACCTCCAGGGTCGATTACCAGGGCGATGCGTGGACGCTGGTCAAGGCCGGCAGCTGCACCACGATCATGACGCCCAAGGGGGCGGGATCGCTCTCCCCCAAGGCCTGAGCCCCGGCCGCGACCGCACGAGACGGCGGCGGCGCGGCGCCCCACGATCGAAAGGACCGCGATGTCGCTGCTGATCGCGCTGCACGCCCGTGCCGCCGCGCTTGCCTGCCGCGTGCTGCCGGAGAGGCTGCTGCTGCTCGTCGCGCGGCTGGGCATTGCTGCCCCGTTCTTCCTGTCCGGTCGCACCAAGGTCGATGGGGTGATCCACATTACCGACGCCACCTATGAGCTGTTCCGCACGGACTATGCGCTGCCCTTTATCGACCCGGATGTCGCCGCTCATGTCGCGACCTGGTCGGAGCATCTCTTCCCGGCATTGCTGGTGCTCGGGCTGCTGACCCGGCCCGCGGCGCTGGCGCTGCTCGGCATGACGGCGGTCATCGAGATCTTCGTCTATCCCGATGCCTGGCCGACGCACCTGAGCTGGGCGGGGTTGCTGCTTCCGCTGATCGCGCGGGGCGGCGGGGCGTGGTCGCTGGACCGCCTGCTCGGGTCCGACAGGCGCGCCTGAACGCCGTCATCCCGCCGGCGGCGGCGCTGTTTCGGCTCGCTCCCGCCCGCCGGCTCAGTGGGTGATCCTGAGGCCGCCGGTGCTGCCGGCAATCTGCGCGAAGCTCTGCGCGAGTTCGGCGACATTGTCCGCCTGAAAGGCGTGCGACGTGTCCGTCGCGCATTGGCTGAGGCTTGGCGTCAGATCGGTGCCGAAGGCGATCACCCACACTTTCATGCCCTTGGCCTTGGCCTTGGTGCAGGCGATCTGGAAGCGCGCCTCCTCGACCCGGTGCAAGATGCCATCTCCTCGCAATGGGTCGTCCCCCAGATCGTACCCGGAAACGCCTTCCCGTTGCGCCCAGCGCCGCAGGTCTAGCCCTTCGAGGCCATAGGCATTGTAGGACATGCCGTTGATCTCGATCCGGCCGTCCGTCATGAAGACGATGTTGCGCTGGATCGCCTTGCCATTGGGCGCGGTGGCGTTCTCGTCCTTGAACAGCCCGGTCGGCGACAGCAGCCGCGCGCCCCAGATCATGCCGATGCTGTGATAGGTGCCGGCATTGCGCTTGAAATAATGCCGCGCGCGATCTTCGGGATCGCTCCAGTCGCTGCCGTCCAGCTTGTCGAGATAGGCGGCAAGCTCGCTTTCGGTGATCGCGGAGAGCTTGCGCGCCTCGGTCGGGCAGGCAGTCAGTCCGATCATCTTCCGGCCCCAAAGATCGCCGTCAATATCCCATTCGTTGCCGGTAAGATAATAATTATCGCTGTAATACCACCTTTCCTCATACTCATAGACGGAGCCGCTGTTCATCCTTGGCTCCTTCCAGTTATAATCCGTGCCGCGCGTCCAGATCAGGGACGGGATCGCCATGCCCCATTGCGTGGCGGGATTGGCGGGATTGGGCACCGTGTCGATGTCCAGATCCCAATAAGGGCCGCCATCGGGAACGTTGCTGCTGCCGGTGAGAACATTGCTTCCGCGATATTCGGGGACGGTCGCACGCTCCTGGATGCAGCCGTTCCAGAAGGCCCGATGGAAATTGAAGACGAAGTTCTGATAGAAGATTCCAGCCGACCTGTCCGGGAGATTGGGTTCGGAGCCGGCCTTGTGCCAGGTCTGTGCCCAACTCTCGGCGCCGAGGAAGGGCACGCCGGAGGAAGGATTGTCGGCGATCGGCAATGTGCAGGGCGCGCGCGTGGGAATCACGTCGAACGGAACCGAAAAGATGGTGACGCCGCCGCAGCCCACCGGCATGTTGCCGCCCACGACGCAGATCAGCGTCGCGCATTCGGACGGGGGCACCCACGGCCCATCGAGTTCGCCGGTCAGAAAGAATTGCACCGGGCCGGACACCCAATCGGAAATATTCACCTTGAGCGGCTGGGCATAAGGGACGAGGTTCCCCTGCGCATCGGTGACCTTCAATCCGCTGATGTTGTAAGAGAGTGGCGAATAAAGCCAGTACATCATCGGCCTGGCCCGGTATGGCCGAAGATATTTCTCTACCACACCACGATTGTTATATGTGATGGTGGCATAGTGGCACATTTTGTCATCGGAATTAAAGCCTGAGTCGTAATATTCATAGCCGTTCAGGGGATTGCTCATCGTGCTTTCGAACGTCACGTCGAATTGCATGCCGACGGGTATATTATTATCGATGAATCTTTGGGCGGGGATGATGTAGTCACCGTCCGGAAAATGTACCGTCATGTCGCCCCCGGTATAGGTCTGCGGTTCGCTCTGCCATTTGTCCGGGTTCCCGCCGGTATAGGTGTTGAACGGCGGGGGAGCGCAATTGACGCCGCCCTCCGATCCCGACACGGGCTCATTGATCCAGTCGAGCCTGTCCGACGTGCCGGTATAGGTCACGGACAGGGTGACATAGTCCACCTGCTCACCGGGCGGCGGCGTCAGCATCCCGACCGGCCTGCGTGACTGGTATGTCCAGCGATCAGCCACCCAATCGCGCTTCAGCAGATGCCCGACATTGACGTTATAGGCATAGGGCACGAAGCCATAGCGCGTCTGCGTGTCCTGGCCCTTGCCGGCCTCCACCGTCTTGTAGAAGTCCAGCACGGCCTGTTTCAGCGCCTTGATGCGCGAATCCGACGGGGCTTCCTCGTTCACCGTATTCTGGACGGTCGCGCCGCACGGCACGTTCTTGTCGGCGGGGCAGGCCATAGAGCTGGTCACGTCCAGCACGAACATGAAGTCGTTGTTCACCGAATTGGATTCGACTTCGGCCGTGCACTCGGCCGAGACGGAAATCTTGCGGAAGCCGAAAATCTTCATGAGCGTGGTCGGCACGTCGGCCGAGGCCGTGCCGGTGACCTTCTTGTTGTCGTCATCGGTCGCGATGTAGGCGAACTGGAGATTGGCCGAGCCATAGACGCCGGCCGGGAAATTCTCCCGGAACAGCCCGTCGGCGCTGTCGTGCGGGCCGGCGGCCCATTCCTTGAGCGAAAGCTCCGCTCGCCCGCCGAGCGCGCCGGCATCGCACGCCTGCTGGAGCCGCGACTTGGCCATATAGGCGCGGCCGAGATCGAGGCCGCTGCCGAGCAGCGCGAGAATGATGAGGAACGCGAACACCGCAATCGGCAGGACGGCGCCCCGCTCGTTGCGGACGAGCGCCCCCCACCCGGCGGGCGCGCCGGCCGGGCGACGGGACGATATGGCAGCGGGGCGATGATGGCGCGTCATGCGTCCACGACACACCATTACGCTGAAGATATGCTTAATCTGATGCAAATCTCCGTCTCTCTGCATCGTCTCTGTGCCATTCTTGTTGGCGGACCGTGGCGATCGCGGCCCCCGCACGCTGGCGACCGCCACGCGGAAGCTTGGAACGAAACGCCGCCGCCTCGCCCTTGCAAGAGCCCGGCCGCGACCGCGCCGCACGGCCTGAGCGAGCATGGGCGATTGGATATTTGACGACTGGCGATACACATCTCTATCGATCCCGCTCGTTGAGAGCCGACCGGCCGTCGGGAGGCCATTGCCGGAGTTTGTCCGATGAAGCTCTTCTATCTGCCGGGGGCCTGCTCGCTCGCCCCGCACATCGTCGCGAACGAGGCCGGGATCGCGGTCGATCTCGTCAGGGTCGATGGCCGGACCAAGGCGACGGACACCGGGGACGATCTGCTCGCGGTCAGCCCGAACGGCTATGTGCCGGTGCTGGTTCTCGACGATGGCGGGACGCTGACCGAGTCATCCGTGATCGTCCAGTATCTCGCCGACCTGAACCCGGCCGCCGGGCTGATCCCGCCGGCCGGGGATTTCGCCCGCTACAAGGTCGAGCAATGGCTCGCCTTCATCGCGACCGAGCTGCACAAGAGCTTCGGGCCCCTTTTCCGCCCGGACACGCCGGAGCAGACCCGGGCGACGAACCGCGCGCATCTGAACGCGCGGCTGAGCTGGGTGGACGGGCAACTGGCCGGCAAGTCCTTCCTGGTCGGCGAGACATACGGCGTGGCCGACATCTATCTCTGGACCTTGCTCGGCTGGGCCGGGCATATTGATCTCGATCTCGCGCCCTACGCCAATATCCTGCGGTTCAGGGGGGAGATCGCCACGCGGCCGGCGGTGGTCCGCAGCCTCAAGGAGGAAGGCCTCGCCTGAAGCCATCCCGCCCTTTCTGGACATGGTCGCCGGCCCGGCGGCGGCGGGAGCGGCCGGGCTGCTGATCGGCATGGAGCGCGGCTGGAGCCAGCGCGCACTGGCGCCGGGCCGGCGCGTCGCCGGTTTCCGGACCTTCGGGCTGATCGGCCTTGCCGGCGGGGTCGCCGGGCTGGCGCCGGACATGATGGCCGCCGCGCTGGGGCTCGGCGTGATGCTGGTGCTGGCGATCGGCTACGCGCGCTCGGCGACGGCCGACGCGCTCTCGGCCACCACCAGCATCACCGGCATGCTGACCTTCGCCATCGGCTTCGCGGCGGTGCACGTCGGCCCGGTGCCGGCGCTCGGGACGGCGGCGGCGACGTTCATCCTGCTCAGCGCGCGGCGATCCATGCACGCGCTGCTGCGCGGCCTCAGCGAGACCGAGGTCGAGGCAGTGGCGCGCTTCGTGCTGGTCGCGCTGGTCATCCTGCCGCTGCTGCCGGATGCCGATTACGGGCCCTATGGCGCGTGGAATCCGCGCCGGATCTGGATGGTGGTGGTGCTCGTCGCGGCGCTGTCCTTCGCGGGCTATGTCGCGGCGCGGCGGCTGGGCAGCGATCACGGCATCGTCGTCGTCGCGCTGGCGGGCGCGATGGTGTCGTCCACGGCGGTGACGGCGGATTATGCACGCCGGCTGCGCGGCGAACCGGAGGCGCGCGGCGCCCTCACCGCCGGCATTGCGCTGGCCTCGATCGTGATGTTCGTGCGCGTGCAAGTGCTGACGGCGGCGCTCGCGCCGCGCGCGCTGCCCGCGCTGGCGCTCGCCATGGCGCCCGCCACGGTGGTGGCGACGGGGCTGGCGCTGTTCGTCTGGCGCCGCCAGCGGGCGACGGCGTCGGCGGCGGTGAAGCTCGGCAATCCGTTCGATTTCGCGCCGGCGCTGCTGCTGGCCGGGCTGGTCGCGATCTTGTCGGTGGTCGCGCGCTGGGCGCAGGCGACCTTCGGCGGGGAGGGGCTGGCGGTGGCGCTCGGGCTCACCGGCATGATGGACGTGGACGCCGCGGTGATGGCGCTGGCCGGGCTGCCGGACAGCGCGCTCGACGGGGCGACGGCGGGCATGGTGCTCGCCGTGCCGGTGCTCACCAACACCGCGGTCAAGGGCGCGATGACCATCGCCATCGCCGGCTGGCGCGAGGGCGGACGCGCCGCGGCGCCGTTATTCGCCGCGCTGGTGGCGTCGCTGCTTGGGCTGGCGTTCACGCTGCCGCGCTGAGGCCTGCTTCGCGCGCGCCTGCTTATAGCTGGCGAGCACGGCGCGCATCTCCCTGATCGCCTGCTCGCGCCGTTCGGCATCCTCGATCTGGGCGAGGTCATGCTTCAGCCGCGTGGTGAAATCGGCATAGCTGTTCTCCCAATCCCAGCCCACCGCGTGGCGCAGCGCGGGATCGCCGGTCTTGAGGCGGGTCGCCGGCTGGCCGGGCGGCAGGCCATAGACCTCGTCCAGCTCCGGCGCGATCACCGAGGCGACACCCCGCCCCTCGGCCAGGCCGCGCAACGCCTCGATGCCGCGGGCCTCGCCATGGGACAGGAACAGGCTGCCCGCTATCGGGCGGCGGGCGTCGATCCAGGCGACGAGATCGCTCTGGTCGGCGTGGGCGGAATAGCTGTCGATAGCGCGGATGCGCGCGCGCACCATGACATCTTCGCCGGAGATGCGGACCCGCCCCGCCCCCTCCAGTATCGCGCGGCCGAGCGAGCCCTCCGCCTGAAAGCCGACGAACAGCACAGTCGACTCCCGCCGGAACAGGTTATGCTTGAGGTGATGGCGGATGCGCCCCGCCTCGCACATGCCGGATGCCGCCATGATGATCGCGCCGGACATGGCGTTGAGCCGGATCGATTCCGCCGCGTCATGCACGAAGTGGAAGGCGGGATGGCGGAAGGGGTTGCGCCCGCCCACGTCCTCCAGCTCCTCGGCATGGGCGGCGAACACCCCGGTCACCTGGCTGGCGAGCGGCGAATCGATGAACACCGGCACCGCCGGGATCCGCTTCCCGTCGATCAGCATGGCGAGGTCGAGCAGCAGCTCCTGCGTGCGTTCCAGCGCGAATACGGGAATGACCAGATTGCCGCCCAGCGCCAGCGCCGCGCCGATCTCGTCGGCCAGCTTGTCGCGCCGTGCCGCGATGGTCAGGTGCTCGCGGCGGCGATCGCCATAGGTGGATTCGCAGACGACATGATCGAACGTCGCCGGGCCCTGCGGATCGGGATGGAAGGCCTTGTTCTCCGGGCCGAGATCGCCCGAGCACAGCAGATGCGTGCCCCCCGCCGCCAGCTCGACCGAGGCGGAGCCGAGGATATGGCCGGCATTCCACAGCCGCGCGCGAAAGCCCCCTACCGGCTCGAACCATTCGCCCAGCGCGACGGGGCGCGTCCGTCCCCATGCCTCCATACCGTCCCGTTCGGTGTAGAGCGGCGTGGTCGGCGGGCGGTCGGCGCGATCGCGGCGGCGGTTGCGGCGGGCGGCCTCGCTTTCCTGAATGCGCCCTGCATGGGCGAGCATGAACTGAAGCAGGTCCGCGGTCGGCGCGGTGCACCAGATATCGCCCGCGAAGCCGTCTGCGACCAGCTTCGGCAACAGCCCGGCATGATCGATATGGGCGTGGGTGAGGATGACGGCGTCCACCCGCGATGCGTCGAAGGGGAATGGCCGAAGGTTCAGCTCCTCCAGCGTGCGCGAGCCCTGGAACAGCCCGCAATCCACCAGCAGGCAACGCTTGCCGAGGCGGAATTCCATGCAGGAGCCGGTGACTGTTCCGGCCGCGCCGTGAAAGCCGAGGGTAAGCATCTTGTCGGGCATTTGGGGATGATCCCTTGTCGTCAGCCGTGGCGCGGGCGCCGCAGCGCCGCGTCAGTCTCCCCGGTCGAGATCGCGCGCTTCCTCCCAGCTATCCACGATCAGATCGCACCAGGAGGTGAGCCAGAAGCGGGGCAATTGCCACATCTCCTCCGTCGCCACGAACATCGTGCGCAAGGCGTTGAGGTTGTAGGTAGAGGCTGTCAAAGGGCTGCTCGAAATCCATTATCGCCTCCTGCGCCGTCGCGGGCGTCCGGTCTGACGACGCGCTGAACGCAATTTCTCATACATTGCGTCTGACCGCTATTGCATCCCCATATTCATCGCCCGCCGGCCGGCGTCGGCGTCACTTGTCGCGCGGCAGATCGCGGTGGGCGGCGACCATCGCGTCATAATCGTCCCAATCCCTGCTGCCACGGGCGTCAAATCTGGCGTCGCAAAGGGCGTCCCGGGTGATCGCGCCCTCGGGATCGTCGGCGGTGGACCGCCACTCGGATGCGCCGTCCATCATGACCGGGTCGGTTTCCTTGTTGAGCCGCGCTTCCGCCCGGAGCATCCGCGCCCGCGCGCCGCCGCAATCCACCTCCATGAACACGCGCATCTCCGAGAGGTCGGTCGGTTGCCAGCGGAGCATGTGCAGCCACCCGTGCGCGATGCCGCCCGCCTTCTCGACGCTGCCGGCGTCCAGGGAAACGAGCATTGTCTCGGTGACGCCGAGCACACGCCACGGCTTCGCCAAGGCCGGCTGGCCGATCGCCAGAAGCGCCGCCGCCGCGATGAGCCCTGACCTGGTTGCAATCATCAAAAAACCCTTCCCCTATCAATGCACTAAATGGATTATCTGCATTGGCAGGACAATGCGGGATGCGCCAGACCTACCCACCGCTCGCTCATTCCCCGGGCCTGAGTCCCCGCGCAGCCGGCGTCCGCTTCGTCGAGAATGTGGAAATCGTGCATTCAGACAAAACCATGTTTCAATATGTTGATTGGACACAGCCGCCCGACTCAGGAGGGCGCCCGTTCGCCAAGGGAGGATTGATGAACCGGACCGCCATTCTTGCCGCCGCCGCCGCCAGCGTCGGCACTCTCGCCATCGCCCCCGCCCAGCAACGATGGGACTGGAGCGGCGGGCGGCCCGGCGGCGTGGATTACCGGCTCGCCGGCCCGGGCGCGCGGCTGCTCTTTCCCGAGCTTCGCGGCAGCGCGCGGGGCCGGGCGTTCGTGATGCGCAATTTCGATCGCGACCGGAACGGGCTGATCACGCCGCCCGAGGCAGACGAGGCCAATCGCGTCTTCGCCCGCCTGGCCGGCCCGCGCCGTGATCGCTTCGACTGGGACGCGCGCGACGCCGGCTTCCGCCAGCCGCGCTGGGATCGGCGCGCAATGCGCGACTATCGCTTCCGCCAGACCCCGCGCGGCGCGACGATGACGATGCAGGAGGATGTGCTGTTCGCCACCGACAGCGCCGTGCTGCGCGCCGATGCGGTCGACCGGCTGCGACCGCTCGCCGGCTATCTCGCGGGCAATCCCGGCGTGCGGGTGGCGATCGACGGCTATACGGATTCGCGCGGCACCGACGCCCACAATCAGAGCCTCTCCGAACGACGCGCGGAAAGCGTGCGCGCCGCCCTGATCGGGCTCGGCGTGACGCGGGCCCGCTTCGTCGTCGCCGGCCATGGCGAGGCCGATCCCGTGGCACCGAACAGCACGGCCGACGGCATGCGGCGCAACCGGCGGGTCGAGGTGACGCTGCTCGGCCAGCGCGCGGACGCCTTCGCCATGCCTGAATAAAACCCGGGAATAAGGCCCGCGGCACCTCCTCATTCCTCCTCCCCCGGGCCCCTTCCGGAACAAAAGCGGGCGCGGATGATTCCACCCGCATCGCGTCCCCGGATGACGCTCAGCGGTCTGCGACGCGCTGAATGGTCGCGGACCTCGGAAAGATAAGGCGCATCAGACGCCGATCGCAGAGGAGGATTTATGGACAAGTGCTGTTCCCGTCATGCGTTGCTGCTGTTGAGCGCGGCACCGCTCGCCATGCTTGTCACGGCTCCCGCTCAAGCCCAGTCGACGCCCGGCGCGGCGGTGGCGGATGCCACCCCCGGCGATGCCGCGGCGGCCGGCAATGCCACCGACGAGATCGTTGTCGTCGGCACCGCCGGCGGCGGCACCCGCCGCCAGGACGCCGCCTTCGCGGTGACGACGCTGACCAACGACGCCATCGAGCGTGCCGCGCCGAACAGCACCGCGGATTTGCTGCGCACCATTCCCGGCGTCAGCGCGGAAAGCTCCGGCGGCCAGAACGGCGCCAACATCTTCGTGCGCGGCTATCCTTCGGGCGGCGATGCGCAGTTCGTGACCTTCCAGCTCGGCGGCGTGCCGATCTTCCCGCCGTCGACCTTGTCCTTCCTCGAGAACAGCCAGCTGATCCGGCTCGACGAGACGGTGCAGCGGGTCGAGGCGGTGCGCGGCGGCACCGGCTCGCTCTTCTCGAACGGCCAGCCGGGCCTCACCGTCAACGTCGTCCAGCGCGAGGGGGGCCGCGATTTCCACGGCCTCGCCAAACTCTCCTACACCGATTATGACGAGATCCGCGGCGATGCCTGGATATCCGGCCCGATTTCCCAGGACACCAGCTTCATGGTCGGCGGCTATTATGCGCAGGGCAACGGCATCCGCGATCCGCAGTTCCGCGCCGAGAAGGGCGGACAGATCACCGCCAATCTGCGCCATGATTTCGCCGGGCGCGGATCGGTTCTGATCTATGGCCGCTATCTCAACGACCGCGGGCAATGGCTGCTGCCGATTCCGATCATCCAGCAGGGCCGCAAGATCAGCGCCTATCCCGGCTTCGACGCGGGCACCGGCGCGCTGCCGAGCCGCGACACGCGCATCACCACCAACAATAGCGGGCGCACCGTCGATCTCGCCGACGGGCGCGGCGCCAGGATCGGCAATATCGGCGTCGCTTTCGACTATGAGCTGGCCGACGGGCTGCGCGCGCGAGAGCGGCTGAGCTATCTGTGGGGCAGCGCCGACACGGTCGGGCTGGTCCCGGTGGGCGCGCCGGTCTCGGCGGGCGACATGGCGGTGACGCTGGGCGGGACCGGCGCCACCGTGGGCAGCCTCACCTTTGCCAATGGCGGCGGCGTTGCCGGGCCTAATCAGCAGGTCATGCAGGCCGGCATCTGGGAAGTCCGCAAGGATATCGACTCCTTCGTCAACGACATGGCGCTGGAATTGACCACTGGCCGCAACAAGCTGACCGGCGGCTTCTACCTTGCTGACTATACGACGCGCGACAATTGGGCGCTCGGCAACCAGGTGCTGCTTACCGCCGAGGAGAATGCGCGGCGGCTGAACCTCACGCTGGGCGACGGGCGCGCGGCGACGCGGGACGGCTTCACCAGCGGGCCGAGCTTCCTCGTCGATGCCTATTACAAGGGCCGCGACTATGCCTTTTATGCGGTCGACGAGTTGCAGATCACCGATCAGCTGCGCATCGACGGCGGCGCGCGGTGGCAACGGCACGCGGTCGACGCGCGGGTGCGCACGTCCAGCGCCAGCATCGACCAGGACGGCAATGCCGCCACGCTCTACGATAATGGCACCGCGACGTTCGGGCCGGCGACCAATATCCGCTACCGCCAGTCCGAATGGTCGTGGACGGCGGGCGCCAATTACGACCTGACCAGCCAGATCGGCATCTTCGCCCGCTACAGCCGGGGCAACAGCTTCCCGCAATTCGACAATCTGCGCGAGGGGCTGACCATCGTCGCGCAGGTCGACACCTATGAGGGCGGGCTGAAGCTGTCGATGCCGTGGCTCAACCTCTACGCGACCTTGTTCCACAACAAGTTCGACGGGCTCGCCACCACCCAGATCATCAACGGCGTGCCGAACAGCCAGATCGGCGGCGCCAAGGCGACCGGCGTCGAGCTGGAAGGCACGGTGCGGCCGTTCGCGGGCTTCAGCGTGTCGGCAGCCGGTACGTGGCTCGACGCCACGTATCGCGACTTCTTCACCGGCAACGGCACCATCGACAACACCGGCAACCGCGTGCAGCGCCAGCCGAAATGGATGTGGCGGGTGACGCCGGCCTATGAGCTGGAGCTGGGCGGCCTGCGCCCGTCCCTGTTCGCGACGCTGCAATATACCGGCGACCGCTTCTCCGATCCCGAGAACAACCAGTTGCTGCCGCATTATTATCAGCTCGACGCCGGTGTCGCGGTGAATATTGGCGAGCGGCTGAGGCTGCAGGTGACCGGAAACAATCTCACCAACGAGATCGGCCTGACCGAGGGCAATCCGCGCATTATCGGCTCGCAGGGCAGCGGGCCGATCCTGGCGCGGCCGATCCTCGGGCGCTCGTTCCGCTTCGCCGCGCAGATGAGCTTCTGAGGATGACGTGGACCGCCGCACGGTCCTGAAGGCGGCGGCGCTGGCCGCCGCCGCCACCTCCCTCGACACGGGGCGCGCAGCGGCACCCCGCCGACGCAACGTGCTGCTGCTCATCTCCGACGATCAGGGGCTGGACCTCGGCTGCTACGGCGTGCCGATCAGCACGCCGCGCATCGATCGGCTGGCAGCCGAAGGAACGCGCTTCACCCATGGCTATGCGGCGGTATCCTCGTGCAGCCCGAGCCGCGCCGTCATCAACACCGGGCTCTTCACCCATCAGAACGGCATGTACGGCCTGCAACACGACGTGCATCACCAGTCATTGCTCGACGGCATCGAGACGCTGCCGGCGATGCTCCGACGGGCGGGCTATGCCACCGCCCTGGTCGGCAAGAAGCATGTCGGGCCGGATGCGGCCTTCCCCTATGAGGCGGAGCTGGTGCCGGAACGCTCCGGCATCCGCGACGTGCGCGCGCTGGCGATGGCCGCGGCCGATTTCATCCGCGCTTCGGGCGACCGTCCTTTCTTCGTAACGGTCGGCTATAGCGATCCGCATCGCGCCGAGGCCAATTACGGCAATGACCGGGATTGGCCGGGCGTGCGCACCACCACCTATGATCCCGCGCGCGTGCCGCTGCCGACGCACCTGCCCGATCTTCCCGCCGTGCGCAGCGACCTCGCCGAATATTATGCATCGATCAGCCGCCTCGACGCGGGCGTCGGCATGATCCTCGACGCGCTGGCCGGGAGCGGCCACGCGGAGGACACGCTGGTCGTCTTCCTCAGCGACAATGGCCGGCCATTTCCCGGTGCCAAGACCAATTTCTACGATCCCGGCCTCCATCTGCCGCTGATCATCCGGGCGCCGGGCACGGGGCCGGCGGTCAATGATGCGATGGTCAGCTGGGTCGATATCGCGCCGACATTGCTCGACTTCACCGGCACGCCACCGCCCACCGGCTACCAGCTGTCCGGCGCGTCGCTCCTGCCGCTTCTCGGCAGGGCCGGCGGGCCGGGGCGCGATGCGGTGTTCGCCAGCCATGACTTCCACGAGATCAACCAATATTATCCGATGCGGGCGCTGCGCACGAGGACGCATAATTACATCCTCAATCTCGCTGCGCCGCTCGCCTATCCGATCGCCGGCGATGTCGCCTCCTCACCGAGCTGGCGGGCGATCGCCGCCGATCCCGCCATCCGTCTCGGCCGGCGGACCCAGGCTGCCTATCTCAGGCGCCCGGCCGAAGAGCTTTACGATCTCGGCGCCGATCCGGAGGAGCTGACCAATATTGCCGGCCGGCGGGCGGCGGCGGCGCTGCTGGCGGAGCTGCGCGAGCGGCTGCGCGCCATGCGGGCCGCGACCCATGACCCGTGGCTGGCCGGCCAGACCGACCCTTATTCGCATCTCGGCACGCGCGGATGATTACCGGACGGACCCGGCGAGGCGCGTCGATCGTTCAACCGGCATGACCTTCTCGGATACAGTCATCCTGCTCCCGACCAAGGCGACCGATCTGGTCGTCATGCTCAAGGCGGAGCTTCTGGATTGCTGGTGGCGCACGGGCCGCGAGCGGACCATCGACGAGGTCATCGTCAACAATATGGAGCTGATCTGCGACATGGCCGCCGATCAGCTCGAATTCGGCCTCGACTGGGACGGGACCGTGATCCTCGGCGACGAGCTGGCCTGAACGGCCGCAGCGGCGCCGCCGCATCCCCGCCTCCGTATGATAGCCCGCAACGCCCCCGCGGCGGCGTTGCGGCTCGGGCGCGAGGGGTGGATCGGCCGACGATTTCTGATGTATAGCCCGAAAAATCGGCGGATTTCCGCAGACAACAATGATGCAGTTCTGCTGCACAGGGGGGCAATTGTGATGCAATTCAAGCGGGCCGGCCGGGTCGGCCTCGTCCTGGCGCTGGTCGCCTCGACATCCGTGTTCGCGCAGGAGCGGGAGGATCGCACCCTGCTCAGCCAGGCGCAGATGACCTCGATCATCAACGAGGTGTCCGGAGATCGCGCGATGCAGCACGTGCTGGAGCTGGTCCCCTATCAGCGTGTCCGCCTGCCGGGCGACTATGACAAGAAGTTCCGCGAGACGCAGGTCATCACCGACTTCGCCAAGGAATATGGCTTCTCCAACATCAGCGTCGAGACGTTCGACGATGAGAAGAAGGCCTTCCAGCCGACGGTCGGCGAGCTGTGGCTGACCACGCCGAAGAGCATCAAGCTGTTCGACATCCACGACATCCCGCTCAGCCTCGTCTCGCTCAACGCCAATGGCGATCTGTCCGGCGAGCTGATCAGCCTCGGCGCCGGGCGGCCGGAGGATTTCGAGGGCAAAGACGTCAAGGGCAAGTTCGTGCTGACGTCCGGCAACACCACCGCCGTCTATAATCTCGCCGTCGAGCGCGGCGCGCTGGGTGTGCTCGGCATCGTCGCCAACAGCCCGCAGCGGGCGATCGATTACCCGCGCCAGATCATGGCATCCTACCTCACCGCCAAGCCGGGAACGGTGGCGTGGTCGGTGACGCCGGAGGCGCGCGGCTATCTCGAGGCGCTGATGGCGCGCGGCGAGAAACTCACCATCCGCTCGGTGACGAAGAGCACGGAAGTGTCCGGCCGCAGCGAATATGTCCACGCCGAAATCCCCGGCGACGGCTCGACACGCCAGGAAGTCGGCATCAGCTGCCACCTGTTCGAGGGCGTCATCAAGCAGGGCGCCAATGACGACAATTCCGGCTGCGCGATGATCCTCGAGGTCGGCCGCGCCTACATCAAGCTGATCAAGGAAGGAAAGCTGCCGCCGCCCAAGCGGACCATCAACTTCCAGTTCGTACCGGAGATTTCCGGCACCAATGCCTATCTGAACAAGCATGCCGACAAGGCCAGGGCGATGATCGGCACGCTGAACTTCGACATGGAGGCGATCCGCGTCGCCGCCAGCCGCAGCTACTGGATCCTTCAGCGCACGCCGGACACCTTCCCGTCCTATCTGAACGACATCGCCCAGAGCATGATGGAATATGTCTCGGACATCACCCGCGAGCGGGTGCGGTTCCGCCGTTCGATCAACGGCTATGCGCCGACCCAGCCAGTGGAATCGGTGCACGGCTCCAAGGACGCCTTCTACATCAAGACCGACAAGCATTATGGCTCGTCGGATCACGTCACCTATATGCAGCATGGCATCCCGGCGGTGATGTTCATCACCTGGCCGGACATGTGGTATCACTCCTCCGACGACACGCCCGACAAGCAGGATCCGACCCAGTATAAGCGCGCCGCCGTGGTGGCGCTGGGCGGGCTGGCGGCACTGTCCAACGGCACCGACGACATGGCCGCCCGCGTCGTCGCCGAGAATCTGGCGCGCGGCACCGGCCGCATGGGCGAGGCGCAGGTTAAGGGCCTCGGCTATATCGCCGATGCCACCCCGGCCGATCTGCCGCGCGCTTATCGGGAAGCGCAGATCGCCATCCGCCATCAGGCGGAAATCGAAAAGGCGGTGATCCGCTCGGCCAATGTGATGTGGACCGACGCCGCCTCCGGCAAGAAGAATACGAGCGCGATCGAGCCGCTGATCGAGAGGCGCGCGGCAGCGCTCCTCGCCGAGGCGAAGGCCACCTATCAGCTGGAGGCGGCCCAGCATCGCGTCTCCGCGGCGGAGCCGGCATTGACGGCAGAGGAGCGCGAGGCGTCCAGCCTGATCGTGAAGCGCGGCCCCAAGGCGCCGGCGCCGGGGACGCGCGGCGGCCCGCGGCCGACAGGCCCCGGCTTGCCGGACGAGTATATGGCCGAGTTCCAGTATTTGGTGGATCGCGGCAACATGACGATCCTGCAGATGCGCGACTTCCTGTCTGGCGAGTTCACGCCGCTGTCGCTGGCCGAATTGACGGCGACGTTGAAGGGCCGGGAAGCTGACGGCCTGGTGACGCTCCAGAAAAAATAGGCGCGCGCCTTCGCCAGAACGCCCGCCGCCCCCGCCGGGAGCGGCGGCGATCGAGCCCGTGCTCGTCGCCGCTGCTCCGGTGCAGGCGGCCCCTGTTTATGGTTGCCCTCCCCGCCGCCGAAGATTCATCGGCAGGTTTGACCATCGTCAAGGCGCGATCGCGTCCGCCGGCCGAAGGAGGAGCCGCACCATAAACGGGACATCGCCATGTCGGACACCCTCGGAGATTATTTCCTCTACCTTTCGATCGTCTGCGCCCTCATCTTCATGGTCGTGCTCGGTGGGGTCACTCTTCTGGAGTGGCGGGTAGACCGTCCCGACAAATAGTGACGGCGGCGGAGCCGTTGGCGGGGCCGACGCCACCGATCACGGCTATCCACGCCGGCCGATCGCAGAACCTCTCGGCGACCGATCGAAGCCCGGATCGCCGGCAGCGATCTTCGTCCCGCTGTTCCAGCTGACGCCGAAGGTCTGCGTGATCCGACGGCGGGCGCCCGTCTTGCCGGCGGCGGCGGGGATGATGTCGGGATGGACCAGGGCCATTTCGAGACGCCGGGGCAAGCGCTGTTCCCGACCGGCGACAACCGCCGCCCGCGATGCGCGCGGGGGCGCTCTTCTCAGCCTGGCGGGTCGGACACCAGATCGCCGGCGGTGCCGGCCCGATGCCGGTCCTGCTCCAGCTCGAACCGTAACCTGTCCCGATCGAGCTGATTTTCCCAGCGCGCGACGACGAGGGTCGCCACGCCGTTGCCGATGAGGTTGGTCAACGCGCGGCACTGGCTCATGAACCTGTCGACACCGACCAGCACCGCGAGGGCCGCGATCGGAATTTGCGGCGCCACGGTGAGGGTGGCGGCAAGCACGATGAAGCCGGCGCCGGTCACCCCGCTCGCCCCCTTGGAGGTGAGCATCGCCACGCCCAATATCGCCAGCTCCTGTCCCCAGCTCAGGTGCGAATTGGTCGCCTGGGCGAGGAACAGGGTCGCCAGCGTCATGTAGATGTTGGTGCCGTCCAGATTGAAGCTGTAGCCGGTCGGGATCACCAGCCCGGTAACCGGCGCCGACGCGCCGAGGCGCACCATCTTCTCCATGATCTGCGGCAGCACCGATTCCGAGGAACTGGTGCCCAGCACGATCAGCAGTTCTTCGCGAATGTAGCGCACGAACTTGAAGATGGAGAAGCCCGACAGGGCCGCCACCGCGCCGAGCACGACGACGATGAATACGATCGACGTCATGTAGAAGGCGCCGACCAGATAGCTGAGCTGAACGAGGCTGCGCGCGCCATATTTGCCGACGGTGAAGCCCATCGCGCCGAATGCGCCGATCGGCGCGAAGATCACGACGATATGTATGACCGCGAAGAAGACCCTGCCGATGCCCTCGATCGCGGCTGCCGCCTGCTGGCCCATCCTGCCCATGCGCGCGCATCCGAACCCCACCAGGATGGCAAGGATCAGCACCTGCAACAGATTGCCGTCGGCAAAGGCCCCGAAGAAGGTTTCAGGGACGAGATCCATGAGATGTTCGACAAGCGATCCGCCGTGGCTCGCCTTCACGACATAGCCCGCCGCGACCGACGGATCGAGCGTAGCCGGATCGATGTTGAAGCCGCGTCCCGGTTGCAGCACATGACCTGCCAGCAAGCCGAGGGCCAGCGCCAGGGTGGACAGCACCTCGAAATAGATCAGCGCCTTGCCGCCGACGCGGCCGACCGCCTTGAGGTCGCTCATCCGGGCGATGCCGCCGGCGACGGTGCAGAAGATCACCGGCGCGATCACCAGCTTGACGAGCTTGATGAACATGTCGCCGAGAGGCTTCAGCTGCACGCCGAGGTCGGGGTAGAAAGCACCAACCGCAATGCCGGCGCCAATGCCGATCAGCACCTGCACGTAGAGCTGCTTCAGGAACCTCATCGGCATTGTCTCCCCCTCATGCATGCATTCTGCGCTCGCGGCGGACTGCCTCCGCCATCGCTGTGGAATCCTGGCAACCGGGCGCCAGAGCGAACACATCGGAGAAGATACGGACATGCCCTGCTATCGGGCTATGGCATCTCACAGATGATCCTATGCGTCAGACTTTAATCATCCCGTCACTCGGCGGGGTCCATCTCAATCCGTGGCGACATAGACTTTTCCCGATCGCGGCGATGGCCGTGTCTTGTTCGCCGACGGGGGAGGGCCGTCGGCGAACATAGGCGAGATTATTTCGGCGTCACCTTCACCAGCATATTCGTATCGTCGGTGAGGACGTAGAGACCGCCCTCCGGGCCGACGCGGACGTCGCGGATGCGGCTGTTGAGTTCGGTGAGCAGCGGCTCCTCGCCGACGACCTTGTCGCCGGCGATGGTCAGCCGATCGAGCAACCCGCCATGCAAGCCACCGACGAAAAGGCTGCCCTTCCATGCCGGGAACAGATCGGCATAGTAAAAGGTCAGGCCAGACGGGGCGATATTGGGATCCCAGAAATAACGGGGATCTTCCAGGCCCGTCTTGTGCGTCGCGGTGGTCACCATCCAGCCCGGATAGTCGATCCCGTGGGTAACAAGGGGCCAGCCATAATTCTTGCCCTTGCTGATGATGTTGAGTTCGTCGCCGCCACGCGGGCCGTGCTCCGTTTCCCACAGTCGGCCGCTGCTGTCGAAGGCGAGCCCCTCCTGGCTCCGCGTGCCCAGCGCCCAGATTTCCGGCAGGGCATCGGGCACGCCGATGAACGGATTGCCGGGCGCCGCCTGGCCGTCGGTGGTGATGCGGATGATCTTGCCGAGATGGGTCTGCATGTCCTGCGCGACATTCCATGGCGGCGGCTGCAGGCGGGTGCTGTCACGATTGCCGATCGACACATACATCAGTCCCGCCTTGTCGAAGACGATGCGGCTGCCCTGCTTGGTCGGATAAAGGGTGATCGAAACGGTCGGCTTGGATCGGAAGATGATCTTGAGGTCGTTGAGCGCCGCGCCGGCTTCGTCGAGCACCGCGCGGCCGACGGCGATGCGGCTTTGCGCGCCGTCCCGCCCGACGCCCTCCTTCGGCCCGGTCGGCTCATTGAAGGCAAAGTAGATGCGGTGGTTGGTCCGGAAGTCCGGATCCAGCGCGACGTCGAGCAGGCCGCCCTGCCCGCCCTCCCATGCCACTTCCGGGATGCCCTTCAGCTCGGTGATCTTGCCCTGATTATCGACGATGACCATCTGGCCCATGCGCTGCGTGATCAGGAACTTGCCGCTCGGCAGGAATTGGAGCGCCCAGGGGCGGACCAGCTTGTTGGTGATCACCTCCGTCTTGTACTGGACATTGGCGGTCATGTAGGGCGCGCGATACTGGCCGGGGAAGTCCGCGGCATTGTCCTGACGTTCGGGCGTGCGCTGGTCGATCGGCTTGCCCGGCGTGCGCTGCCACGGGATCGGCACATATACCGGCGGCAGGTTCTTCGATCGCGGCGGCGCGGCGCCGGCGGCAGCGGCAGGCGCGCCGAAATTCTGGACGAGATAGGCGACCACCGTCGGCACGCTCGCCGGCGGTACTGGCGCGCCATTGGCGATCATGGCGTTGACAGTATCGGTCCATCCCGCGGCATCCTTGCGCTGCGAGGTGAACATGCTGCTGTCGTGACATCCCGTGCATGCCCGGTTGACGATATCCTGCCCCGGCCCCGGGGGCAGATCGGCGGCGCGCAAGGGCGCCGCCGTCGCAAGTGCGATGGCGGTCACGCCGCCCACGCCGAGCCTGGTCAACATCATCGACTTTGATCCTTGAACTATAATGAGGGCTGAGAGAGCGGCTCAGGCCGCCTGGCCGAGGATGAGTTTTGCCTCTTCGTTGACGCCGCGTTTGAGGCCGAGGAGGTAGCCATTGGCGAAGCCGTAGGATTGCAGGCTCTTGGGGTCGTCGGGGTGGCGGGGATTGTGGTCGGGCAGGATCGTTCCGGCATAGCCGGTGTCGCGCAGCAGGCGGGTGATGTTGTAGTAATTGATGTCGCCCATATCGAGGAACACTTCCTGGAAGTCGTTCTGGCCGCCGATGATGTTGCGCATGTGGACCTGGGTGACCTTGTTGCGTTCGAGCAGGTAACGCATGATCTCGAGCTGGTCGTTCGGGTTCTTGAACGATTCCCCGCCGACGCCGGCGCAGTAGGACAGCGCGTTATGCGGATCGTCGACCATCGCCACATAGCGCTTGAGGCCGTTGGCGAAGTCGGCATCATAGTTGGTCACGCCGAGATAGCCGGCGGGCAGGCCGCCCGGATCGAACGGATGCAGCGACATCCGCACCTTGTACTGGCGCGCGACGGGGATGATGTCCTTCAGGAAGATCTCGATCCGCGCCCAATATTCCTCCAGCGAGACGACCCCGGCATAATCGGGCGGCAGCGTCCGCCAGTTGGCCGGCAGGGTGAAGCCGTTATGGGTCGCCCCGCCGCGCACCACCGCGCGCTTGTTGCGCTGCTGCGGGATCATGCACCAGTGATAGCTGATCGAGGTGACGCCGGCCTCGCTGCACTTGCGGATATTGTCCTTCAGCCGATCCAGCCAGCGGCGGCGATCGTCATTGGTCTTCATGATGATGAACGCCGAATCCATGCGCACGCATTCGAGGACCATGTCCATCTTGCGGCAATCATCCTGCATCCGCTTCAGCGCATCGCCGTCCCATGGGCCAAGCTCCTCGACGCTGCGCTCGCTCGGCACCGGCTGGCCGACGACCTGGGCGAGGTTGCGGCTGGCGGTGATCGTCACCAGGTTGGCGCCGTAGCGCTTGAAGAACTCCAGGCTCTTCCTGTCGGTCGGCGCGTCGCCGGCAACGCTGTGATAATCGCCGCCCAGGTTGAAGCCCTCGTTCACGCGCACCTTAAGATCCGCAAACACCTGCCCCGGACCAAGACGCCCGACCCGGCGCGACGGCTGCGCGGCAGCAAGCGCCGGCATGCCCGCCGCAAGGCCCACACCCGCCGCGCCGAGAATGCTCCTGCCAAATTCCCGCCTGTCCATCTCACCTTCCCCTGATTATCATTTTCGCCTGAATCTTCCGCTTTACTTGTCCAAGCTATTGGAGGTCAGCCCAGCATATCTCTGATCGAATAGGCGGGCACGGCCGTCAAACGCATACAATCATGCGGCCGGAGCCTTGCTGATGGGGCATGCCGCGTGTAACATGTTGCCTGACGGCCGCTAATGCCCGACAAATCAGCGCCCGCTTTTCCGTCTCCGTGTTGTGGAGACTAGTGCTTCATCTTGCTGTACTTGATAACCTTGCTCCAGAAATTCTCGGCCGCCTGGCTCTGGCGATGCCGCGGGCGGATAAGGCGGATTTCCGTCGCGATGTCCGACCGGGCATCGCCTACGGGCACGAGCCGACCGGCGGCGATGTCATCCTGGGCAAGCAGGCGCGGTATCCAGGCCACGCCGCGCCCATCCCTGGCCATTGCCGCCAGCACCATTGAAGAAGGCGAAGCGAAGACCTGGTCGAGATTGACGTTCAGCCGACTATTGTTGCGCACCGTCTCGATGATACGAAACAGACCGGATTCGCGTGTATAGTTGAGGAACCTGACCGGCCTGTTCTCGGTCCCTGGCAGCTTGAACAAGGGCGCTCCGGTGGCATCCGGCGCAGATAATGCGACGAGCGGATCGTCATCCATCTGCGCAGTGAGAAACTCGGACGTGTCGAGCGGAGTCCTGACATCTTCATGATGATGACACAGCACGAAATGGACTTCGCCGTGCAGCAGCGAGCGCTCGCAGGCCGTCAGCGTATCGACGGAGAGCACCATCGACTGCAGCGGATCGCCGGCCTCCAGCCCCCTGATCCACGAGGAGAAATAGGCCTGGGAGAGCGCCGGCGTCGACGCGAAGCGGACTTCCGTCTTGCTGCTGGCGGCTGCTTCGCGCACTTCCATGCGCGCAGCGTTGATGCGCAGCAACAACGCCTCGCTGAGCGGCCGGAACCGCTCGCCGGCGGTCGTCAGGGTCAATTTATGCGAGCCGCGCACCAGCAGCGGCGTTCCCATCCAGCTTTCCAGCGCCTGTATCCGCCGGCTGAAGGCCGGCTGGCTGAGTTCCCTGCGGTCTGCCGCCCGCGAAAAACCGCCTTCCTCCAGCAACAGGAGATAATCTTCTAGCCATTCGACATCCACGCGCATCCCCTCCGACGCTGTCGCACTCCGCGCCTCGGGAATTACCCTAGACTCCACCAGAGCGGCGCGGCGGCGTTGACCTTTGGCTGGCGACCGGGATGATGAGGGCAAAATGCCGTGCCGAACTCATCGCCCGCGCCACGCCTGTTGCGGCACGATTTTACAATGTCTCCGCTGGTCGAGACGCTGACTATACGTAAGCGGAGGCTGCCGTTAGGATCGTGGTCATGGCTTGACTGGCGGATCGTCGCAGACGAACGATGTCGATCATTTTTCTATCCTCTCACCTGCGAGCACGTAGCACCGTGCTTCTTGGCAAAGCTTAGAAAGCCGCTCTCGGGAATCGGAGGAAAAACAGATATGGGACATCCTTCTGTTATCGCACGATTTTATTCCAGCGGGCGGCGCATGCGAGCTTTGCCGGCATCGCAGGAGATTGCGCAGAGTGCGGAAATCCGCACAATCGACATGCCCGTCCCCGATCGAATGGGGCATGGATGCATGTCCTCCTTCGGGGCGCGGTGGCAGACGGCGGCGTTTCCTTCAGACTATAGTTGAATGATGCTCCGCTCCCCCGAAATAGCTCTTGGCCGGTCCCGTGCCGCGCGGCGCCGGTTGCTGCTCGTCGCCATCACCTATGTCATGCTCGTCGCCGCGATCATCTGGGGCGGCAATCGCTGGGCCAGCGCGCATGCCACCGAACAGGCCCTGCGCCTGGCGCAATCGAGCGCGGCGGGACGCGCCTCTTTGCTGATCAGCGAACTTCAGAAATATCGGCTGATGCCGATCGTGCTCGGCGAGTATCCGGACGTCCACACCACCCTCGCCTCGCCCGGCGGCGCGACCGCCGCGCGCCTCAACGACAAGCTGGAACAGATCGCCCGCATGATCGGCAGCTCGGCGCTCTACCTGCTCGACAGGAACGGGCGCACCATCGCCGCCAGCAACGCGCATCTGCCGACCAGCTTCATCGGGCAGAATTATGCCTTCCGTCCATATTTCACGGTGTCGCGGGAAAAGGGCACGGCGGAATTCTTCGGCCTCGGCACGGTGAGCGCCCAGCCCGGTCTCTATTTCGCGCGGGCCGTCAGCGATGCCCGGCATTCGGGCGTGATCGTCGTGAAGTTCGGCTTCGACACGGTGGAGAGGGCGTGGGCGTCGGCCACCGAGCCGGCGTTCGTCACCGACGCCGACGGCGTCGTGCTGATCACCAACCGCCCGGCGTGGCGCTTTCACACCACTCGCAGCCTTCGGCCCGGCCGGCTGGCCGAGATGCGCAACACCCGCCAGTTCGGCAGCGCCGTGCTGTCTCCGCTCCGCATCGGGCCGGAGGCGGCCGAGCTGATGGCGTTGGAGAGCGACGAGCCGGCCCATTATGCACGCGCCAACGTCGCCGTGCCGGTCGCCGGCTGGACGCTGACCGCGCTGGAGCCGATCCGGCCGATCCGCTCCGCTTACCTGGCGACGGCGCGACTGGCGACGATCGCCGCCACCGTGTTCCTGGCGCTGCCCTTGTTCCTGTGGCTGCGCGCGCGGGAACGCGCCGATCTCGCCGCCGTCACCCGCGTCGAACTGAAGGAACAGGTGGCGTTGCGCACCGAGGAGCTTGAACGCACCCAGATGCATTTCCGCGAGGCGCGCGAGGGGCTGGCCCACGCCAATCGGCTGGGCTCGATCGGGCAGATCACTGCCGCGATCGCCCACGAGATCAACCAGCCGGTCTCCGCGATCCGGTCATTCTCGGAGAATGCCGGGGAGCTGCTCCGCCAGGGCGATTGCGAACGCGCGCTCGCCAATCTCGGCACGATCAGCGAGCTGACGGCGCGGATCGGCGCGATCACGATGGAGCTGCGCTCCTATGCCCGCCGCGGCTCAGGCGAGCTTCGCCGCACCCCGCTGGAGGCGGCGATCGATGGCGCCTTGCTGTTCACCGGCCACAAGCTGCGCCACGCCGGCATCGTGCTGGAGCGCGACGGCAACACTGCCGTCGAGGTGCTGGCCGATCCGCTGCGGCTCGAACAGATCCTCGTCAACCTGCTGCATAACGCCCTTGAGGCGTTCGAGGAGGAGCGCCCGGCGCGCCTGCTGCTGTCGGTGGCGGAATGCGGCGAGATGGTCGAGCTGGTGCTCCACGACACCGGCACCGGCATCGCCGCCGAGGTCGCCGACACGCTGTTCACCCCTTTCACCACCTCCAAGCCGGCCGGCCTCGGCCTCGGGCTCGGCATCGCGCGCGACATCGCCCGCGAATTCGGCGGCGAGCTGGAGGTCATCGAGGCGCGTCCACCCTGGCGCACCGCCTTTCGGCTGAGGCTGATGCGCGCATGATCAATCGCGAACTTCGCCGCGTGCTGTTCGTCGACGACGATCCGATGGTGCGCGCCGCCAATCTCCAGACGCTCGCCCTCGCCAATCTCGACGCGGAGGCGCATGCCGATGCTGCCTCGGCTCTGGCCTGCGTCGACAAGGATTTCCCCGGCGTCATCATCACCGATGTGCGTATGCCGGGAATGGACGGGCTGGCGCTGTTCCGCCGCCTCAAGGCCGTCGATCCGGAGCTGCCGGTGATCCTCGTCACCGGCCATGGCGACGTGCCGATGGCCGTCTCGGCGCTGAAGGACGGCGTATGGGATTTCCTGACCAAGCCCTTTGCCTCCGACCAGCTCGTCGCGAGCACGCGCCGCGCGCTGATGGCGCGGCGGCTGGTGCTGGAGAACCGCGCGCTGCGCACCGCGGCGGAGGTCGCCGCCGACGGCGATCCGCTGGTCGGCGAGACTCCGGTGATGATCCAGTTACGCAAGACGCTGCGTCAGCTCGCCGCCACCAATGTTGACGTGCTGATCGAGGGCGAGACGGGCACCGGCAAGGAACTCGTCGCGACATTGCTGCATCGCTGGAGCGGGCGGCGCGGGCGCCCGTTCCTGACCTTCGATTGCGGCGCCCTGCCGCTGCCGCTCGCCCAGAGCGAACTGTTCGGCCATCGCGACGGCGTCATCCCGGGGCTCAGGCTGTCGCGCACCGGCCGTATCGAGGCGGCGGACGGCGGCACCCTGTTCCTCGACGCGCTGGATGCGATGCCGCTGGAGTTGCAGGCCGGCATGTTGCGCGTGCTCGAGGAACGCGAGGTGACGCCACTCGGCAGCGATCACCCCTATACCGTCGACGTGCGGTTCGTTGCCGCCGTCGCCAGGCCCGCGGGCCAGCTCGTCTCGCGCGGGGCATTGCGCGAGGATCTCTTCTTCCGGCTGGACACAGTCCGCCTGCATCTGCCGCCATTACGGGATCGGCGCGACGATATCCCGCTGCTGTTCGCGCATCTGCTGGAGCAGGCGGCGAAGCGCTATCGCCTGCCGCAACCCGAGCTCGACGTCGAATCCCGCACCTATCTGCTGAGCCATGACTGGCCCGGCAATGTCCGCGAGCTCGCCCATTATGCGGAGCGCCTTGTCCTGGAGGTGAAGACGACGCCGCCGACATGCAGCACGCTGACTCTGCCGGAACGCACGCGGCGCTTTGAGGCTGAGGCGATCCGCACCGCGCTCGCCTCCCAAGGCGGCGACGTGCGCGCCGCGATCAAGGAACTCGGCATCCCGCGCAAGACATTCTACGACAAGCTGTCGCGCTACGGCATCCTGCCGCGCGACTTCCGCCGCGGGGAGGAGCGCGAGCCCTAGGGTCAGCGACGGCCGAACAGCATCGTCACGTTGATCCGCCGGTTGCGATCGCCGGGCTTGAAGCGGAAGGCGTCGGTGGCGTGGAACAGGCCGGAATCGAAGATCACCGCCCGGTTCTCGCGATAGACGGTCTTCACCCGGTTGGCCCGCGTCTCGGCAAGGAACGCCATCGCGCCATCGGCGTCATCATTATAATCCGCGAAGCCCCAGTCGGCCGGCGCGCATCTGTCCCAGAAGATCAGCCCGCCGCTGTCCGGGTCGAGATTGGCGGCGTCGGGCGTGATCCAGAAATTGACGTTGATGGCGGCATCGTCGGCGTGGACATGCGTGCCGGTGCCCGACTGGTCATAGCGGAACGCCCAGAGATAGCGCAGCCGATGGGCGGCGAAGATGCGCGGAAAGCTCGCCTGCATTTCCTCCGCCACCTGCGCCAGCAACGGGCAGGCGAACCCGGTCTCCGGGAACGCGCCGCGATAACCGGCCGCATAGGCGCGGCGCCAGATCGCCGAGCCCCAGCAGAAGCGCTGCAAACCCGCCAGCGCCGGTGGCGTGAGCAAGCCGTCGATCACCACATTATGAGGGTCCGCCGCCAGCCACGCGCATTCCGCCGCCACGGCATTGCCCGGATCGATCGCCGCCCCGGCCAGCCGCTCGCCGCCGTCGATCACAAGCGTGTCGCCAAAGGCAATGCGCGCCGATTGCATGAAGGACGCGAACGCCTCGGCCACGCGCCAGTCCTCGCAGAGCGCCTTGCCGCGATTGTTGAGGGCGGCAACGAAGTCCGGCTTGCGGGCGATCGCGCGGCCATAGCAGGCGAGCGCCGGCGCGATCTCGCCGGCCTCGTGCAGGGCGAGGCCGCGATTATTCCAGGCATCGGCAAGGGACGGATCGAGCGCCAGTGCCCGGTCATAGGCGGTGAGTGCTGCTGGCCGGTCGCGCGTTTCGGCCAGGGCGACGCCGCGATTATTGTGAATCTCGGCCGATCCCGGCCGCAGCGCCAGCGCCCGGTCATAGCTGGCGATCGCGTCCTCAGGCCGGCGCAGGTCGCGCAGCACGTTGCCGTGATTGTTGAGCGTCTCGACATCGTGGGGCGCGCGTTCCAGCGCGCTGTCCAGCGCGGCAAGTGCTTCCTCCGGCCGCCCAAGGCTCCACAGCAAAGAGCCGCGCGCCTTCAGGGCCTCGAGGTCGCCGGGCGCCAGGGTCAGCACCCGGTCGAACACCGCCAGCGATTCCTCGACGCGACCGGCATCGAGCAGCGCGGCGGCAAGAGCGCGATGGGCCTGGGGATCGTCCGGCAGGAGCGCGGCCGCCCGGCGATACGCGTCGAGCGCCTCGGCGAACCGCCCTGCGGCGCCGAGCAATGCGCCGAGGTTCAGCCAGCCCGCGGCGACATCCGGCCGGAGGCGCACCGCCTTGCCGAGATGATCGATCGCCGCATCCACATGGCCCTGCTGAGCCTTGAGCACGCCCAATGAGAAGCGGGCGGCATAATCCTCCGGCGCCGCCCGCAGCACGGCGGCATATCCGCGTTCGGCCGCGCCGAGTTCGCCGCGCCGATGATGGTCGAGCGCGCGGGCGAGAACCGGGGAGTTCAGCCCGGCCGCCTAGCGGGAGGGCCTGGCCTTGAGCGCCGCGAGCACCGCGTCGCTCAACTCGTGGTCGGAGGCCGGGTTCTGGCCGGTGATCAACTCCCGATCCACCACGACGAACGGCCTGGCGGGCGGGCCGACGCTCACCTCAGCGCCGGCGACGCGGACGACATCCTCGATATAGAAGGGCATCTTGCCGCCGAGCGCCTCTTCCTTCGGCATTTCCTCCGCCGTCGACAGCAGGGTCATCTTGTAGCCGGCGTAGGACCATCCCGAGGCGAGCGCTTTCGCCCGGGCGGTGTCGCCCTGGACCAGCGCCTGGCGGAATGCCTTCGGGTCCTTGACGGTGGCGACGAAGGCGACCGGCGCATGGCACAGCATCGCCGTCGGCTTGCCGGCCTTGTGGAAATAATTGAGCGCCGCGCCGAGCGACCGGTCCTCCATCAGATCGACCATCGGGGCCCGGCCACCCGGCACGTAGATCGCCGCAAACTTGTCCAGCCCGCCCTTCACCACCGCATCCAGCCGCTGCGGCTTCTGGATCGAGGGATTGGTCAGCACGAATTTCAGCGCGTTCGTGAGCGCAGCCTCGTCGCCGCGAAACAGCTCGGGGGTCAGCGAAATGGCGTCAACGGCGGGCGCATTGCCGTCCGGCGTGGCGACCACGACGTCATAGCCGGCCCGGATGAAGGCCTGGGCCGGCACGGCCAGCTCGTTGAGGAAATAGCCGGTGGGGATTTTGCGCCCGTCCTTCAGCGTCATCGCGTTGACGCTGGACGCGACCAGCAGAATGCGCCCCCTGGCGGCGTCCGCCGCGTTCGCTGGCCCGCTCAATATCAAGGCGACGGCCAATGCTGCGAAGGTCATGGACTTCATTGCCGAACCCTTTCCTGCATTTCAGCACCCATCCCCGTCTCGAGTAAAACGGCGCCATCGCGTCGACAAATATCCCGAGGAGCCGACAGGGTGCCGGGGCGACGGGCCGGCCGCCCCCCGCAGTAATTCCCTGAGCGCGGCGATCCGCGCTCCCCGTTATCCCAGTTCGCGCGAGATTCCTGTCGGACACCGTCTGACCAACGCTTGTACCGGCGGCGCCGCATAATGGCGACCTTCATTCCGCGCATAGGTTCATGAGCCAGTCAGCATGGAAAAGCGCGGCGGATATAGCTCATACTTACTCAAACACAGTCTCCCTGTCCCGACGTTGAGCGGGCTGGTTGTCGGACTGTGGCCTGGGGAGCGGCTCAACAACAGGCGGCTCCTCCGGCACATACACGTCAATGCACGTCAGGACGATCCGTCCCTGACATAGCTTTTGGCAAGTATTGCCAAGGCGATAGTTAAATTGCGTCTGAATATTCCAAAAAGAATGTCACGTAAGTGACGTCATCGAGAGGGGAAGACATGACCTACCCGGTTTGCCCGTCGGAGCTCATCCTCCGCAACACCCGCCACGGCCATGCGACGCGGCAGTTCGCCCTGGCGACCGTCGGGCTGGTAGCGCTTTCGATCGCCAGCACCTCGGCGTTCGCCCAGGATGTCGCCCCGCCGAGCCCCGCCGCCGCCGACGCGGGCCCGGCCAGCGGGGGCGAGATCGTCGTCACGGGCAGCCGCATCACGCGCAGCGGCTTCAGCGCGCCGACGCCGACCACCGTCGTCGGCATCGCCGAGATCGAGCGCAAGGCCGAGCCGAACATCTTCAACGTCGTCAACCAGATCCCCGCGCTCGCCGGCAGCGCCGCGACCTCGACCGGCACGACCAGCAGCAGCGCCGGCACCAACGGCCGCTCCACGCTCAATCTGCGCGGCCTTGGCGCGAACCGCACGCTCGTCCTGCTCGACGGGCAGCGTGTGATCGGCGTCGACACCACCGGCGGCACGGACATCAGCCAGTTTCCGCAAGGCCTCATCCAGCGCGTCGACGTGGTGACGGGCGGCGCCTCCGCCTCCTGGGGTTCGGACGCTGTCGCCGGCGTCGTCAACTTCATCCTCGATCACAATTTCAGTGGCATCAAGGGCAATGTCAGCGCCGGCGAGACGACCTATGGCGACGGCCGCAACTTCAACCTCCAGCTCACCGCCGGCACCAGCTTTGCCGACGGCCGTGGTCATATCGAGGCCAGCGGCGAATATGCCTATAACAGCGGCGTCGGCGGGCCGGCCGCCAATCGCGACTGGTACCGGGGCTGGAAGCTGATCCGCTATCCGATCGGCCGGGTGCCGGCGGGTTCGCCGCTCAACATCGCCTCGCCCAACGTCTCCAACTTCCTGCTCGCGCCGGGCGCGATCATCACCAATACCAGCAACCCCGCGGCACGCGGCCTGATCGACACGACCTTCGGGGCGGGCGGCTCGCTGGCCCGGCTGCAACGCGGCTGGGTGCCGATCGATGCGACCGGCGCGCAGGTGAGCCCGTGGATGATCGGCGGCGACCAGAATTCCGACGAGGGCGGCGTCGCCGACCTCGATACGAGGCTGAACCGCCAGACCTTCTACGGCCGTGTGTCTTACGATTTCTCGGATTTCATCAACGTCTATGCGACCTATAACTTCGCGCGGGTCTATACCAATAACATCGCCTTCCTCAGCACTTACAAGCCGGGCAACCTGACGGTCCACTGCAACAATCCGTTCCTGCCTGCCGGCATCTCGGCCGCCTGCGGCACCGCCAACGATACGCTGACGGTCGGCACGATGAATGTCGACCTGCCCAGCATCCAGGTCGAGAACATCCGCAAGATGTACCGCTGGACGTTCGGCGGGGATGGCAAATTCAACCTGCTCGGCACGGAATGGAAGTGGGACGGTTATTACACCATCGGCCTGAACCACATCACCAACAACAATATCGGCCAGACGCTTACCAATCTCTATAACGCCGCCATCGATGCCGTGCCGGGGCCGAACGGGACGGTCATGTGCCGCAACACGGTGGCACAGGGCCAGGGCTGCCAGCCTTACAACATCTTCGGCACCGGCGTCGGCGATCCCTCCGCGGCGCGCTACTTCAGCGGCACGGCATGGCTGAAGACGCGGCTGCGGCAGGACGCGGCCAGCCTGTCCTTCAACGGCGAGCCCTTCTCGACCTGGGCCGGGCCGGTGTCGCTGGCGTTCGGCGGCGAATATCGCCGCGAAGCCTTCCGCCAGCAGGCCGATCCCTGCTCCTATACCCAGTGCAACAATCCGCTGCTGCTTGCCGAGAACAACTGGTTTTCCGGCAACTTCCATCCCTCGCGCGGCACGTTCAACGTGAAGGAAGGGTTCGTCGAAGTCCTCGCGCCGCTGCTCAAGGGCGAGAAGACCGGCGATTTCGATCTGAACCTCGGCGCCCGCTACGCCAGCTACAGCTCGTCGGGAGGCGTATGGACGTGGAAGGCGGGCATCACCTATGCGCCGCCGATCGTCCCCGGCCTGCGCTTCCGCGGCATCGCGTCGCGCGACATCCGCGCACCGAACCTCAACGACCTCTATGCCGCCGCTTCGACGCCGACGGGCGGCGTGGTCGGCCGGTTCGGCTCGGTGACCAACAACGTCATCGTGAAGAACCCGACGCTCAGCAACCCGGACCTCAAGCCCGAAGTGTCGCGCACCTACGAGGCCGGCGTGGTCTATCAGCCCGACTGGCTGCCCGGGCTCAGCGTGTCGGTCGATTATTACCAGCTGTCTCTCAAGGACGCGATCGGCACCATCGGCGCCCAGCAGGAGATGGATCTGTGCGCCGACACCGGCAATCCGACGCTGTGCAATCTGATCCAGTATTGGACCACCGCCGGCGGCGCCAGCGATCCCAACGGCTCGCCGACGCTGCCGGTCAGCCAGGTCACCAACCAGCCGCCCGCCGTCGTCGCCGTCGCGAAGATCAATCTCGCCAAGGTGTACACCAACGGCATCGATATCGAGGTCGCCTATACCAAGAACCTCTCCGATATCTTCGACAATGTGCCGGGCACCATTTCCTTCCGCGGTCTCGCCACCAATACTCTCCACTACAAGAATGATCCGGGCCTGCCCGGCCAGCCGATCACCGATATTGCCGGCCAGAACAGCGGCTCGATCGCCAAATGGCGCCTCAACGTCTCCCAGACCTATGCGAATGACCGCTGGGACTTCACGCTCACCGAGCGCTGGTTCAGCTCGGGCGTGATCGACAACAGCTATATCGAATGCCAATCGAGCTGCCCGGTCGCCACCGCCACCGCGCAGACGATCAACGACAATCACATGCCCGGCGCCCTCTATCTCGACATCGCCGGCACCTATAATATCTTCAAGCGCGAGGACGGCCGGCGGCTGGCCGCCTATTTCAAGATCACCAATCTCCTCGACAAGGCTCCGGCGCCGAACCCGTCCTTCGGCAGCCTGCCGATCAGCAACGGCACCAACCCGACGCTCTATGACACGCTGGGGCGGCGCTTCGTGATCGGCGCGCGCTTCGAGCTCTGATCGAACGGGGTTCCGCCTGCGGATTGCGGCGGAACCCCTTTCCTGTCCATGCTGAGGGCTGTTCGGCAAGCTTTGGAGGGATCAGTGAACAGGCGCGATTTCGGCAAGGCGCTGGTGGCGGGAGCAGCCGGGGCGGCCCTTTCCGGCGAAGGGGCGGCGGCGGCGGCGGCGGTGGCGCGCGACCTGCCCTATCGCGTGCTGCCGGACCTGAAGGTGCGCGCGCTGGGCGACATCCACACCGGCGGCGACTATCACACGCTGGTCGGCAACGGCCCGACCGCTGAGGCCAGCCTC